>CAVZKH010000010.1:0-1174592 GCA_963775915.1 uncultured Gemmatimonadaceae bacterium | reverse complement strand
CGCCTCATCACGCTCTGTCACGATGACGCGGCCATCCGCCCCATCCCCCTCACCACCGAGGAAGAAGGCGTGGCCCTCGCCGCCGGCGCCTGGCTGGGCGGCGATCGCTCCGCGCTCCTCATGCAGTCCAGCGGCGTCGGCAACTGCGTCAACATGCTGGCCATGACCCGCGCCTGCCGCTTCCCGCTGCTCATGCTGGTCACCATGCGCGGCGAGTTCGAGGAGTTCAACCCCTGGCAGGTGCCCATGGGCACCTCCGCCCAATCGGTGCTGCAGCTCGCGGGGCTCGAGGTGCGCCGGGTGGACGACGCGGCCGGCGTGGAGCCGGCGGTCGAGTGGGCCGCCGAGCAGGCGTTCGGCCACGACGCCGCGGTGGCGGTGCTCCTCTCGCAGCGGCTGATCGGCCGCAAGGAGTGGGTCAAGTGACGCTCCACCGGCGCGACGTGGTGCGCCAACTGCTCGCCGAGCGCGGCAACACGCTGGTGGTGGCCGGCCTGGGCGCCAGCGCCTGGGACGTGGCGGCGGCCGCCGCCGGCGACGACGACCGCAACTTCTACCTCTGGGGCGCCATGGGCGGCGCCGCCATGGTGGGGCTGGGCCTGGCGCTCGCCCAGCCGCTCCGGCGGGTGCTGGTCATCACCGGCGACGGCGAGCTGCTCATGGGCCTGGGCTCGCTGGCCACGGTCGCCCTGCAGCGCCCGCCCAACCTGGCCATCGTCGCGCTCGACAACGGCCGCTACGGCGAGACGGGCATGCAGCCCAGCCACACGGCGGGCCCCACCAGGCTCGCGGCGGTGGCGTCCGGCGTGCGGCATCGCCGCCACGTACGACATCGAGACCGACGCGGACCTGGACGGGCTGGTGCGGGCGCTGGCCGCGCAGACGGACCTGATGTTCGCGCGGGTGGCCATCGCGCCCGAGGAGCTGCCGCGCGTGCTGCCGGAGCGCGATGGGGAGAAGCTCAAGACGCGGTTTCGGACGGCGATCGGGGTGGGCGGCAGGTAGACGATTGGTCGGCGGCGATCAATACGAGCGCAACGCGGCCCGCCACCGCTACCGCCACCGCCACGCCAACCCGACGTGAAAGAGCACGTCGGCCTGTCGGCCGCGTTCCATACTCCCGGGGTTCAAGGCGAACATCGGCGGCATGGCGAGGTTATAGAAGTAGAACGCGCCCGTCGCGCCGGCCGTCCCGCTGAGGTGTTGCATGATGGGCAGCGACACGCCAACCCCGACGACGCCGGCCAAATCCACCGGACTGTCGTAGTTGGCATACGCGTTTCCCGCGTGCCGGACGGCGCCCAGCCCGGCGCCGAGCCAGAGCCGCGTCGGCGATTGCGCGGGCACCAGGTTGTAGAGCGCCTGGGCCGTGGCCAGTTGGACGTTGGCGGTTCGGGTACGTGTTGGCCCTCCCGGACTGATCGTCGGCCCGATGGTGCTCGTCGACGATGACACCTGCAATTGGGCGCCCCACCGGCCGCCGAACCAGGCCCGCGCTTGGGCGCCCCACGCGTACCCGTTCAAATCCTGCGGCGTATACGGGAGGTCGGTGTCGTAGATCGAAGCCTGCTCGAAACTGCCCATGGCGCGGTACGCGCCCACGAGGGGCCCGACGCTCCATTCCGTTTGCGCGGCGAGCGGCGAGGCCGCAGCGACTGAGCGTGAGCCCGAGGGTGAACGCGGACACGCGAGAACTCATACGAAGCAGGGACGCGTCACGCTTGCACCTGAGTACCGGCCGCCCCGAGGAATGCCAGCAGGTCGCCGTTGAGCTGGTCCTTGTGCGTGTCCGCAAGGCCATGGGGCGCACCCGCGTAGATCTTCAGGGTTGCGTTCCTGACCAGCTTGGCCGAACGGAGCGCGGCGGCGGCGATCGGCACCATCTGGTCGTCGTCGCCGTGAATGATCATCGTCGGCACGTCGAACTTCTTGAGGTCTTCGGTGAAGTCGGTCTCGGAAAACGCCTTGATGCAGTCGAAGGTGTTCTTGTGACCGGCCTGCATGCCCTGCAGCCAGAACGAGTCGATGACGCCCTGCGACACCTTGGCACCGGGTCGGTTGGCGCCGAAGAACGGACCGGCGGCGATGTCCTTGAACAGCTGCGCTCGGTCGGCGATGGCGTCGGCACGGATCTTGTCGAACACCTCCATCGGCAGGCCGCCGGGATTGGCCGCCGTCTTCAGCATCAGCGGTGTCACGGCGCCCACCAGCACGGCCCTGGCCACGCGACGCGTTCCATGCCGGCCGATGTAGCGGGCCACGTCGCCGCCGCCCGCCGAGAAGCCGATCAGGGCGGCGTGCTTCAGGTCGAGATGTTCGATGAGCAGCGCCAGGTCATCGGCGTAGGTGTCCATGTCATTGCCGCTCCATGGCTGGCTCGACCGGCCATGGCCGCGGCGGTCGTGCGCAATGCAGCGATACCCGTTGGAGGCCAGGAACATCATCTGCGCCTCCCAGCTGTCCGCGCTGAGGGGCCAGCCGTGGCTGAACACCACCGGCGGTCCCGCGCCCCAGTCCTTGTAGTAGATCTGCGTGCCGTCCCTGGTCGTGATCGTGCTCATGGCATGCCTCCGGGTTATCG
The DNA here is from genome assembly GCA_963775915.1 of uncultured Gemmatimonadaceae bacterium. GTDB lineage: Bacteria > Gemmatimonadota > Gemmatimonadetes > Gemmatimonadales > Gemmatimonadaceae > JAGWRI01. Next base: position 1,172,011 of record CAVZKH010000010.1, on the reverse strand, counting down.
ATCGAGGCGGACGATGGCAGCATACGCGCTCGCTGCCTGGCGCGACATCCCTCAAACGGGCGATACGTGCCAATCCGGGCCGAGCGTGCGGCCATGAAATTATCGAGGCAGTGCTTCGCTCATCCGAACGTGCGATTGCCGCGCCTCGTCGTCGGAGCTACCCTGCGTAGCTGGGGGCCCACGTCACGAAAAAGGAGACGCCGTGTCGAAGAATGCAACGCCGGCCGCCGGAAATCCGGCCGGTCGCGAAAACCGCGTCAGCCGCGCGCGGCTGATCGAATTGCTCAACGAAGACCTGGCCAGAGAGTACCAGGCCATCATCGCCTACGTGGTCTACTCCCAGGTCATCAAGGGCGCGCAGTACATGGCCATCGCGAAAGACCTCGAGACGCATGCCGGCCAGGAACTCCAGCACGCGATCACCATCGCCAAGCAGATCGACTACCTGGGCGGTGCTCCCACCGTGGTCGCCAACAAGGTCAAGACGTCGGACAAGGCCGACGCGATGCTGCGCTTCGACCTGCAGAACGAGACCGACACGATCCGGGCCTATCGCGACCGCGTGCGCCAGTGCGAGGCGCTGGGTGAGTTCGCGATGGCGGAGCACCTGCGCGCGATCCTCATGGAAGAGCAGGACCACCAGATCGATCTGGCGACGGCACTCGGCGAGGCCCCGCCGGACATGACGGCGTGACCCCGGCGAAGCGCTCCGAGCGCCTGCGCTGGACCCGCTCTCCCATTGGAGCGTCGAGCGGCGGGCAACGCCGCCGCGGAAATGCGGCGAAGTCTTGGCTATCAGGTAGACTGCCGCGGTCCGGCGCCTCGCGATCCCGGCCTCCACGACGTTCCTGCGAGATAGCGTGGCGTCAATCTCCTCCGCCGGCGCCGCCCCGCATGGCATCGCCGGTGAGGATCGCGTTCAGCGCGATATTTATGTAGTAGTTGGACCGGCCGATTTTCCGTTTGCGCAGAATCTTCCCGTCCGTGAGCGCCTCCAGATACTTGCGCGCCGTGAGCCGCGACACCTTCAGGTCGCGCTCGATGAACTGGATCTTCGTGTACGGATGCGAGAAGAGATTGTTGATCAGATCCTGACTGTAGAACTTGTAGTCGCGCCGAATCGTATTCTTCGCTTCGTACAACGCCGTCCGGATCGCCCCGATCACCGCGATCGACTCTGCGGCAATCCGCTCCACCGCGCCGAGCATGTAGAGTACCCACTCCTCCCACGCATCCCGCTCTCGCACGGCCTGCAACAGCCGGTAGTAATCCGGCTTGGTGCGCACGATATGGCGGCTCAGGTACAGCACGGGAATGTCGAGCAGCCGCTCGCGCACCAGATATAGCACATTGATGATGCGGCCGGTGCGGCCGTTACCGTCGTAGAACGGGTGGATGCTCTCGAACTGGTGATGGATCAGCGCCATCTTGATCAGGGGGTCGGCGTCGAACAGGTCGTCGTCGTTGATGAACCGCTCCAGGTCGCGCATCAGCGCCACGATCTCGTTGTGGTCTTGGGGCGGCGTGTATACGGTGCGGCCGGCCGAGTCCTTGAGCGCCGTACCGGGCAATTTGCGAAAGCCCGCGCTGTTGCGCTCCAACTCCCCCTGGATGTGAATGATGTCGTTCACCTTGATCAGCCCCGAGGCGTTCACGCGTTCGAAGCCGACCCACAGGGCTTGCCGGTAGCGCAGCACTTCCTTGGCGCTCGGGGTACCGCCGTCCTCGGGAAACAGATCGTCTCGGAACAGTTCGTCGTGCGTGGTGACGATGTTCTCGATCGCCGAACTGTCCTTGGCTTCTTGCATGCCCAGCGTGTTGATCAGGATTCCCTGATGGGGAATGGACGCGGCGACGCCTTTCAGCTCGGCGAGTTGCCGGCTGGCGGCCGCGAGGCGCTTCAGGATCGGCGCCGTCTCGAAGCGCTTCGATTTCAGGGTGTGAAGGGGGGGCAATTTGTTCACGGTCTATCCTCGTGGCCGACAATATGTATAGAAAATGGCACTTTGCTATGCATATTACCAGCGATCCCGCTAAGAAACGGCCGAACCGTGTACACGTACCGACGGAAACTCGCCAACGAGCGCCGCTCGCGCGGCCAGCGCTCCGTCGGTCTCGGTCGTAAGATTGGTACAGTCGTTGAGGACCGTCGGTCCCGGATCAGTACGATGCGCCACTCCGCCGCTACCGCCGCCCACCCTTTCCCTATTCCGATGACCCGCTACTTCCCTCGCGCGTGCGCGGCGGTTGCCGTTGCGGCCAGCCTCGTCTCCGTGCTCGCTCCGGCCCCGGCCCTCGCCCAATCCCCCTCGGATTCGGCCCTCGCCACCGCCCTCCAGTTCCGCTCCATCGGCCCCGCCCTCATGGGTGGCCGGATCACCTCGATCTCCGCCGTCCCCAACGCCACCGGCCAACTCGGCACGGTGTTCGTCGTTGGCGCCGCCACCGGCGGCGTCTGGCGGTCCACCAACGCCGGCGTCTCCTGGACCCAGATCTTCGACGACTCGGTCCGCACCGGGGGCGTGGGCGCCGTGGCGGTGGCCCCGTCCGACCCGGACGTCATCTGGGTGGGCACGGGCGAGGCCAACAACATGCGCTCCAGCAGCTGGGGCACGGGGGTCTACAACACCACCGACGGGGGCAAGACCTGGTCCAGAGCCATGCTCCCCACCAGCCAGCACATCGGCCGCATCGTCATCGACCCGCGCGACCCGAACGTGGTCTACGTGGCCGCGGTGGGGCCGCTCTGGGCGCCGGGCGGCGAACGGGGGCTCTACAAGACCACCGACGGCGGCAAGACGTGGACCAACACCAAGGAGATCTCCAAGTACACGGGCTTCACGGAAATCGCCATGGACCCGTCCAACCCGGACGTGCTCTACGCGGCCAGCGAGGAGCGCGAACGCCGCGAGTACGGCTTCCTCCCGGCCGGCCCCGAAGCGGCCATCTACAAGACCACCGACGGCGCCAAAACCTGGACCAAGCTCGCCGGCGGCCTCCCCACCGGCGACCTGGGCCGCATCGGGCTCGCCACCTGCAAGTCCCACCCGGCCACGGTCTACGCCCTCATCAGCGCCAAGGGCGATGACAACGGCACCTATAGGTCAGACGACTCCGGCGCCCACTGGACGCACGTCAACAACGTGGACGGCACGGCCTGGTACTACAGCGGCATCGTCTGCGACCCCACGGACCCGCTGCACGTGATCGAGTTGAACGCGGGCGACCGCCAGAGCTGGGACGGCGGCAAGACCTGGGAGCCGTTCGCCAACGGCACCCACACCGACCACCACGCCCTCTGGATCAACCCCGAGAACCCGCAGCAGATCATCCTGGGCGGCGACGGCGGCCTGTACCAGACGTTCGACCGCGGCAGCTCCTGGCAGCACATCGAGAACTTCGTGGTGAGCCAGTTCTATACGGTGGCCGTGGACGACGCCCGCCCCTTCTACAACGTCTACGGCGGCCTCCAGGACAACCAGACCTACGCCGGCCCCAGCCGCACCCGCTACCGCTACGGCCCCACCAACGCCATGTGGTTCCGCATGTCGGGCGGCGACGGCTTCTACGCCGTGCCCGACCCCAACGACTACCACCTGATCTACGCCGAGTCGCAGCAGGCCGGCGTGCAGCGCTACGACGAACGCACCGGCGAGGCCAAGACCATCCGCCCCACCGGCCCCCACGGCGAGCACCTGCGCTTCAACTGGAGCACGCCCATCCTGCCCAGCGCCCACACCAAGGACGTGGTCTACATCGCCGCCCAGTACCTGTTCAAGTCCACCAACCGCGGCGACAGCTGGACCATGATCAGCCCCGACCTCACCCGGAACATCGACCGCAAGAAGCTCCCCCTGCGCGGCGCGGTGCCCGACTCGGGCACGCTGGGCTTGAACGAGGGCACGGCCGAGTTCAGCAACATCACCACCATCGACGAGTCGCCCCTCAAGACGGGGCTCCTGGCCGTGGGCACGGACGACGGCCTGATCCAGGTGTCGCAGAACGACGGCAAGACCTGGACCAGGTTCGACGCCTTTCCCGGCGTGCCCGACACGACGTACGTGAGCCGCGTGACCTGGTCGGCGGCGCACGAAGGCCGGCTCTATGCCACGTTCGACGGCCACCGCAGCAATGACTTCAAGCCGTACGTGCTGGTGAGCGAGGACTACGGCAAGAGCTGGAACAACATCTCGAGCAACCTGCCCGCCATGTCGGGCGTGGAAGTGGTGCGCGAGGATCCGCGCCAGCCCAACCTGCTGTTCGCCGGCACGGAGTTCGGCGCGTTCTTCTCCACCGACCGCGGCGGCCGCTGGAGCCAGCTCACCGGCGGCTTCCCCGCCGTGCCGGTGTGGGACATGAAGATCCAGGCCCGCGAGAACGACCTCGTGCTGGGCACGCACGGCCGCGGCATCTGGATCATGGACGACATCACGCCGCTGGAGCAGCTGGCCCAAGCCGACCGGGCCAAGCCGGCGTACCTGTTCCCGGTGCGCGACGAGCTGCTCTACCAGCCCGACGGCACGCACGAGAGCGGCATGGGCAGTGGCGGCTTCGAGGGCGCCAACCCGCCCTACGGCGCCATGATCACCTACCTCCTGGCGGGCGGTGAAAGGGTTCAGGGTGAAGGGGTGAAAGCTGGACATCGTTGACGGCGAACGGCCGGTTGTGAGGACGCTGCCCCTCACCGCCGACCAGAAGAAGCCGGGCATGTACCGGGTGGAGTGGGACATGCGCGCCGGTCCGCCCCTCACGGGGCCGGTGCCGAGCGACTCCGAACTCGCGGCCCGCGCCGAGGCGGCGGCCCGCGGTGGACGGGGCGGCGGCGGCGCTGGTGGTGGCGGCGGCTTCGGCCGCGGTCGCGGAAACGCCGAGGTCACCTACCCGGCGCTGCCCGGCCGCTACTCGGCGCGGCTCACGGTAACGCCGGAGTCCGGCGCCGCCGCGGTGCTCACGCAGAGCTTCAACCTCACCAAGGATTACGCGCAGACGCTTGCCGAGGCCGACCTCAAGAGCCTGGACCAGTTCCGGAAGGGGCTGGCCGACTTCCAGGAGTCGCTGCGGCAGGCCCAGCAGCGCGTGGATTCGGCGCAGACGGCCTACATGCCGCTCAAGACGGCGGCTGAAGGCGCGGGCGACAAGCTCACCCCCGCCCTCAAGCAGCAGGCGGCCGACGTCGACTCGGCGTTCACCCACGTCTACTGCGACGTGGGAAGCGCCGCCGGCGGTGGCGGCCGCGGCGGCTTTGGCGGCGGGGGCGGCGGCAGAGGCCGCGGCGGCCCCGGCGGGCCCACCATCCGCTGCCCGGGTCAGGGCAACTTCGGCGAGGACGCCGCCCCCGACGTGCCGCTCGTGCGCACCATCCAGCAGAAGGTGCAGGGCATGAGCTACCTGCTGAGCGTCACCTTCGCGCCCACGGCCGAGCAGCGGAAGGACCTGGCCGGCCTGCCGGCGGACCTGAAGAAGCAGGAGGCCGCGTTGGCGACACTGCGCACGACGCTCATTCCAAATCTGGAACGAGACCTCAAGGCGGGTGGGGTGGATCTGACGCCACCGGCCCCCGCGCGGGGGAGGGGACGGGGTGGAAGGGGAGGTCGGGGAGGAGGGAGATAGTCGGACAGTCGGACAGTCGGGATTCGGAAGTGAGTAAACAGCGGATGGGGGAGCGGCGCCGAGGCGCTGCTCCCCCGTCTTCACTTCCTCATCGCTTCACGGCCTCACGCGCCCGCCATCCCAAAGGAGGGGCATTCGCCCGCTACACATTGTGATCGGAGGCCAGTTGCCTGCGAAGGTCCGGGATCTTCCGCTGCACAATGTCACGCGGCTCGAAGGACATCCTGCGCTTCGGCCAGAATGCGCGGGCCAATAATGGGTGAGAGGCCCTCCGCCGTGACCAGCTCGACCCGATGGCCAAGCCGGTCTTCAAGAAGGTCGAACAGCGCGGAGAAGTGCTCGTACGACTTGCGGCCGGGCGAGAACTGCACGAGAAGGTCGACGTCGCTGTCGGGACTCGCTTCATTACGCAACACGGACCCAAAGAGCGCCAACCGCGCGACGCCAAGCGCGCGAATGTCTGCTTCGGCTGCCATCAGGCGGGCAATTACCCGTTCACGCGTCAATGACATGGCGTCCATTTGTTTAATGTACCGCCATACGGACGCAAGACCAAGATGTCTGACCGGCTCTTCCGGAGAGAGCGCCCATGGGGTCGGGCCCGATCGCCTGCTGCGCTGCGGCGTCGGTCTTGGAGATCCGCGCTCAAACACGGTGGCCGATTGTGACCATTCGACGCATGACGATCGGTATATCTTGATCGGCCGCTCCGCCCGGCAACATCTCGTGGAGGAGATGCGGGCGGAATACGATTTCGGCGCCGGAGTGCGCGGCAAGTACGCCACGCGATTCTCCGAAGGCACGAATCTCGTATTGCTCGCGCCAGACGTCGCCGCCGAATTCCCCACCGCCGCTACCGTCAACAAGGCGCTGCGTGAGGTGATCAAGGCGCGGTCAAAGCACCGTAGCGCCTGACGGCGGCCCTGGCCGAGCGCGGCCGGCTGGGACGGCTGCGTCCCGGACTTTTTGTCCCATCGCCGGGGTCTTCCCCCACGCCACGCGGGGGCTTTCCCGACAGCTAACAGGGTGTCCCGGGCGTTCTCTTGTCGCACCCACCGGACAGGTCCGGTTCCCTCCTACTCGGCGAAGACGCCGGCGAGGACTGCAATGTTCACCAGGCTGATGGCGCGGTTCGACAACCTCCGATTCCGACAGAAGTTGATGCTGCTCCCCACGCTGGCGGCCCTTGCCGCCATTTTCGTGGTCGGGAGCGTCGCCGCCCAGGGGCTGATCACCGAGCACTGGCTGTCGGTCATCCAGACCCGGAACTACCCCGCGCTCGACGCGAGCCGGGCCATGCGCAACACGCTGGTGGGCATCGGCCGAGAGCTGCACTCGGCGCACGAGGCCGACGACCTCGATCACCTGCGGGCGGCCGACTCGCTCCGCACGGAGTTCAACGGCCAACTCAAGCGCGCCCTGGCGCTCACCGACGCCGACAGCACCCGGCTCACGGACATCGGCCGCACCTTCGCGGCCTACTACGCGCCGGCGCGCGACGCGGCCGCGTCCCGCCCGGGAACGACCCGCGGCGCCGACAGCACCATGGGCTGGCAGCTCACGGCCGCCGCCGAACTCAGGGGACTCGATTCCCTGCTCGTGCAGCACGCCGCCGTCACCCAGGCCTCCGTGGCCAGCGCCTTCACCTCGGCCACGCGCTTCACGCGCTGGAACTGGATCCTCATGGTGGCGCTGGCCGTCGTGTCGCTCACGTTCATGGGGTTCATCACCAAGCGCACGGTGAACGCGGTCACCAAGCCGCTGGACGAGGCCGTGGTGCGCGGCCAGCCGCATCTCGCACGGCGAGATCGCCGTGATTCTCACCCGCCACAGCGACGACGAACTGGGTCGGCTGGCCGACGCGATGCGCGACATGGTGTCATACCTGTCCTCCATGGCCGGCGCCGCCAAGGCCATCTCGGGCGGCGACGTGTCGGTCACGGTCCAGCCCCGCTCCGCGGCCGACGCCTTCGGCACCGCCTTCGCCGAGATGCGCGGCTACCTGGCCGACATGGCGAGCGTCGCCTCGCAGATCGCCGACGGCGACCTCACGGTGACCGTCGTGCCCCGGTCGGCCAACGACAGCTTCGGCCAGGCGTTCGTGCGGATGGCGGAGCACCTGTCCCAGACCATCGAGCAGGTGCGCGCCGACGCCTCGGCGCTGGCGCACGCGTCGTCGCAGGTGGCGGCGTCCACCGAGGAGCTGTCGTCGGGCGCCACCGAGACGGCGGCCAACGTCACCGAGTCCACGGCCGCGCTGGGCACGGTGAGCCAGAGCATCGCCGCCAACGTGGAGCACAGCCGCGAGCTGGAAGACGGTGGCGGCGCGGGGCGTGGCGTCGGCGCGGGAGAGCGCCGAGGCCGTGCACCGGGCCATGGACGTCATGCGCCAGATCACGCAGCGCATGGGATTCATCGACGAGATCGCCACGGAGACCAACCTGCTGTCGCTCAACGCGGCCATCGAGGCGGCGCGGGCGGGCGACCACGGCCGCGGGTTCGGCGTGGTGGCCGACGAGGTGCGCCGGCTGGCGCAGCGCAGCAGCGCCACCGCCAAGGAAGTGGACGAACTCACGGAGCGCAGCCGCAGCGCCGCCCAGCAGTCGAGCGCGCTGCTCGAGGACCTCGTGAAGTCCATCGAGCACACCGCCCTGCTGGCGCAGGGCGTGCTGGCGGCGTCCACCGAGCAGTCGCACAGCATCAGCGAGATCGACAAGAGCATGGAGCAGGTGGACGACGCCACGCAGCGCAACGCGGCCGCGTCGGAGGAGCTGGCGGCCACCGCCGAGCAGCTCTCGTCGCAGGCGGAATCGCTGCACGGCGCGATCTCGACGTTCCGCACGAAGACGCCGGCGTTGCCGTTCCTCGAGGGGTCGGGACACCGCGGGGGGTTCCGGGCGAGGGAGATGATGGTGCAGTGAGGCGGCTTACCGCCGGACGGCGCGGATTGCCCGCGAGCAGTCTTGCTACTAGGTTCTTTGCTAGTAGCATTTCTGCTAGTAGCCAGTTGCCGGGGGAGATTCCGATGCCCAAGCAGCCGCTCGCGCCGCCCTTCGCCATCCACGGCCGGGTGACCGGGACGCAGTTCGCGGACCGCGCGGACGAAGTGCGCCGCGTGCTCTCGGTGCTGCGGACCCCAGGGCGCGAAGATGCTCGTGCGCGGCCGCCGCCGGATGGGCAAGACGTCCATCCTCGACGTCGCCGCCGCCCGCGGCGCGCCGCCAGCGGGCTGCCCGTCGCTGTTCGCCGACCTGTCCACGGCGCAGACGCTGGCCGAAGTCGCCAACCGCCTGATGCTGGCGGCCAACGACGCGCTCGGCCGGCGATGGCAGTGCCACGCTCGTCGACATCGCCAAGCGCGCTGGCCCAGGCCGTGGGCAGATGAAGCCTACGACGATCACGGACATCCGGTGCTGTCGCTCTCGCCGGCGGGCTGTAGACGAGGTCACCAGCCCGCCTTGGAGGCGAGGGCGCTGGTGCGACGTGCTCGACGCCATCAATCCCGCGGCCACCGGCCGGAGCGCCGATCGCGTCGTACTCGACGAGTTCCAGGAGATCGAAGCGGAGCGCGGAAGCCGGAGACGGCGTGGCGTCTGCGCGGCGTCATCCAGCGCCGCGCGCCCTGAGCTGCGAGCGACGCCGCTAAGACGAGCGCCACCTGATCCCACCCACTGATCGGCCCGAACGGGACGTCCTAGTCAGCGCTCGATCCGCCGCTCGACGTGGGCCCGTCGACCTCGGGTATCCGCGCCGCGCTGGATCAGCGTGCCGTTGGCCGGCGCACTGGCGTTCGCGTGGCCGCCGGACGCCGTTGACCGGCGCCCGCTGCGTCGCACTGGCCGGCCCATGCACGCTCGGCGTCATGCTGCTCGGCAGGACCGTCTGGGAACGCGAGCGTCGGCGCCGGCAAGGCGAACGCCGCCGCGGTGGACGAGGCATTCCCGGCACATCGAGGCGATCCGGACGGGGACCTGCCCCGCGTGGGAGCGATGCCGACGCCCGAGCGCGAGCCGCTGCAGCGAACGATGGCCGAGGAAGACGCGGCATTCGCCACCCCCAGACATCGCCGACCTCTCGGGCCGGCCCGTATGCAATACAGTACGTCCAGCGTCAACGCGCATGGTGAAGCGCGAGGTGGTGCGCAAGGACGCGGCGTCCGCGGCCGGCTACGTGTTCGACCGCCCGCATGACGCGGGTCGCGGTCACGCGCATGGCCCTTCCCCGCGCCTTGCGGGCGCCGATAGCTGTCAGCAGACAGCCACAGCCTTGCCGCCGCCGTCTACTCGAACAGATCCGTGCTGAAAGTACTTGAGCCCCGAATCCGTGATCACGGTAACGATGGTGAGCGCTTTCTTGGATCGCTTGGCGATCCGAACGGCGGCCGCCACATTGGCGCCGGAGGTGAACCCGGCCAGGATCCCCTCGGTCTTCGCCAGCTTCCGCGCCGTGCGCATCGCCTCCGCGTCGCCGATGCTGATGAACTCATCGACGAGCGCCGGCTCGTAGAGCTGCGGAATTTCCATATAACCCACGCCCTGGAGCTTGTGCCGGCCGGGCTTCTTCCGCTTGCCGGAGAGAATCGACGCCGCCACGGGCTCCACCACCACGCAGCGGACCTTCGGATTCCGCTCCTTGAGATAGCGCGACACGCCGGTGAAGGTGCCCGACGACCCCACCATGCTCACGAACACGTCGACGGTGCCCCCGGTCTGCTGCCAGATCTCGGGGCCGGTGCCGGCGTAGTGCGCCCGCACGCTGCTCGGGTTCTTGAACTGGTCGGCGCGGAACGCCTTTAGCTTTTTCGTAAGCTCATTGGTCACGACCTCCACCCGCTTGAGATCGTCGCCGGTCACCTGGCCCGGCGTGCCGGTCACCTGCGGCACGAGCACCACCCTGGCGCCGAGGGCGCGGATGGCCCGCTGCCGCTCCAGCGTGTTCCCCGCCGACATCACCACCACGAGCTTGTAGCCCTTGAGCGCCGCCGCGATGGCGAGCCCGGTGCCCATGTTCCCGCTCGTGCGCTCGATGATGGTGTCGCCGGGCCGGATCAGCCCCGCGCGTTCGGCGTCTTCAACAATCTGTAATGCCGGCCGGTCCTTGACGCTGAGGCCCGGGTTGGCGCTCTCCAGCTTGGCGAGGATGCGCGAGGGCAGCCCCGCGGAGAGCCGGTCGAGCGCCACGAGCGGGGTCTGCCCCACCACGTCGAGCACGCTCGGCGACACACCGGGGTAGCGCACGCGAAGGCTCGGCCCCGCTCAGGGAATCTTGAACGAGACGGTGTAGGCTTCCGCCGCGTCGCTCATGGTGACGCTGGTGCCGACGTAGACGCCGGCCCGGTAGGTGCCGCTTGGAAACACGCGGCTCACGACGAGCTGGGCGGCGACGTTGAGCGGAATCGGCCCGGCACGGTCTGCACCGGGCAGGTGATGGCCGGGCCGTACGTCTGCCAGTTGCCGTTCTGGTTCACCTGCAGGTCAAGCTGCGGCCCGTCGCCGCAGGGCTGCAGGTAGGCCGTGCCGGCGCCCTGGTTCTGGATGTCGAGATACACGGTGTCGCCGTTGGGCCCGTGCTGCGGCGTGCCCGGCGTGATGTACACCCAGATGCGCCGGCGTGCCGACGAGCCCGGCGACTGAGCTGCTCTGGCAGGCGGCCACGACGGCCACCGCGCCGGCAAGCGCGAGCAGGCGATGGAATCGCATCGGTCTATTCATGCCCCACAAACTCCTTGAAAGCACTGGAGGGTCACTCCGGAATGCCGCACTCTGGCGCCCGCCACTTCTCGTTATCATTGTTGCTTATCACCCTTTCACCCTTTCACTCATTCACGCTTTCACCCTTTCACTTCGCACCACGATGCCACGCCGCGTCATCACCGCCATCGTCCTCGCCGCCCTCTTCACCGCCCGCGGCGCCGGCGCCCAGCTCGGAGCGCCGATCACCTACGACGTCACCTTCCCAAACCTCGCCGCCCACGTGACGCGCGTCCAGGCACACGTGCCCACCGGCGGGCGGCCCACGGTCGAGATGATGATGGCCGTCTGGTCCCCAGGCTACTACAAGGTAGAGGACTACGCCAACAACGTCGACAGCGTGGCCGCGCTCTCGAGCGACGGCAAGCCGCTGGCCGTGCAGCGCACGCGCAAGAACCGCTGGACTGTCCAGACCGGCGGCGCGCCCGTCGGTGACGATCAGCTATCGCGTGAAGTCGGACCGCAAGTTCGTCACCGCCGACTGGGTGGGCGACAGTCTCATCGTGCTCTGCGGCGCGCCGACGTTCATGACGCTGGTGGACGGACAGTCGCGCCCGGTTGTCGTCGATCTCACCCTCCCCGCCGGATGGACGTCGATGACCTCGCTCGACACCGCCGCCGACCGCGTGAACGACCACTACCGGGCCGCCAACTACGACGAGCTGGTGGATTCGCCGATCGTCGCCGGGCAGCTGCAGACGGTGCAGTTCGACGTGGCGGGCAAGACGCACGTGCTCGTGGACGCCGGCGCCGTGGACGACTTCAACGCCGAGCAGGCGGGCCGGGCCCTCTTGCGCTACGTGGGCGAGGCGTACCGGTTCTGGGGGTTCCTGCCCTACAACCGCTACGTCTTCCTCAACGTCTTCCGCCCGGGCGGCGGCGGGCTCGAGCACAAGAACTCGACCCTGCTCACCGCCAACGCCAAGAGCACCCAGACGCCCGAGGGGTTCAACCGGTGGCTCACCTTCGTGGCCCACGAGTACTTCCACCTCTACAACGTCAAGCGGCTGCGCCCGGTGGAACTTGGCCCCTTCGACTACGAGGGCGCGCCGAAGACGCCGAGCCTGTGGATCGCCGAGGGACTCACGACGTACTACGCCGATCTGCTCGTGGCACGCGCCGGGCTGGGCCGGCAGCAGGACTGGCTTGACTGGATGTCGGCGCTCGTCGCCGAGCTGCAGAACACGCCGGGCCGCCGCGTGCAGACGCTCTCGGCGAGTTCGCTCGACGTGTGGCACAGCGAGAGTTCCGGCGTCGACATGGATAAGGCGAAGACGGTGAGCTACTACACCAAGGGCACGGTGGTGGGGCTCGTGCTCGACGCGCACATCCGCGCCGCCACCGGCGACGCGCGGAATCTGGACGACGTGATGCGCGCCGCGTACGGCAAGTACGCCGACTCCACCGGCTACACGCCCGAGCAATTCCAGGCGGTGGCCGACAGCGTGGCCGGCACCGACCTCTCGGAGTGGTTCCACAAGGCGCTCGACACCACGCAGGAGCTGGACTACCAGGAGATGCTCGACTGGTACGGGCTCAAGTTCGTCGACAACGGCGGGAAGATCGGGCGCTGGCAGCTCGAGGTGGTGGAGAAGCCGACGCCGGATCAGGTGGCGCACCTGCGGGCTCTGCTGCGGGCGGATGTGATGCCGGTGCCGGCGGGGGCGGGGGTGCCGAGAGAGTGAGTGGGTGAGTGGGTGAATGCGTGAATGGGTGAGCGAAACTACGTTCAAACGACCGCGTGCATGAGGCGGCCGGCGCCGCCTACCTTCAAGCCGTCGGCGCGATCGGCGAAGTAGCGGGCGTTGATGGCGTCGCCATCGAGGTCCTCGAACCGCGTGAAACCGAGGGAGCGCAGGTGCGCTTCTAACTGCGCGGGGGGAAAGGCGGTCTTGAAGGGTTCGCCCGCCGCCGCCACACGCTCGGCCATCGCATCGAAAACTCGGCGCTGGATGGGGCCCATCATCGATCGCGGTATCGTGTAGTCGAACACGATGCCGCTGCCGGCGGGAAGGGCGGCAACGAATCCCCAGGTGACGTCGAGCGCGTCCGGCGTCAGGTAGGGCACCACGCCGAGCATCGCGAACATCGCCGGCGCCGAGCGGTCGAAGCCGGCGGCGGCGAGTTCGTGCTCCAGCGTCTGCGTCTCGAAGTTCACGGGCACGAAGGTGAGCGACGCGGGCGATCTCGATGTTGCCCTCGGCAAGCCGCCAGCGCTTCCACTGCTGCGTATCGGGGTGGTCCACCTCGAACACGCGCAGCCCGCGGTGCGGGTTGCGATAGGCGAAGGTGTCGAGCCCGGCGCCGAGCAACACATACTGCCGCACGCCCGGCGTCGCGGCCACGGCGGCGGCGAGCGCGTCCTCGGCGTAGCGACTGCGCACGGCCATGAAGGCGCGGAAGTAGGGGTCGAGCCGAGAGCGATCCTGATCGTGCGGGTCGCGGCGCATCTCCGCCTCGCGCTCGGCGCCGACAATGCGCAGCGCGACCGGGTCGTCGAGCACGCGGGGCGAGTCGAGCAGTTGGTGCGCGGCGCGGCGCAGCGCCACGCGCATGGCCGTGCGGCTGGGAGTGCCCTCGCGCATCCGCTACGATCTTGCGCTCGTACTTCCAGTTCTGCGACTTGCCTTGGGCGAGCTGCTTCACCGTGGTGGCCAGCCGGCGTTCGCGCGTTGGCTCGGTCTTGGCGCCGGTGACCCACGCGATGTACTCGCGCTTGTGGCTGGGCGGAAAGGCGTTCCAGTTCGCGAGCGCCTTGGCGTTCTTGCGCACCGCGGCCATGAAGTAGGGCGGCGCCTTGGGCGCGGGCTTCGCCTTGCGGTTGGCGAACTGCGGGGCCTTCACGCCGTCGGCGTTGAGCTTCATTGCCTTTTTGATATAGCCGGCGAGCGCGCCGTCGGAGGGGAGGTCGCGGACGGACGCGAGGCGGCCGAAGCTCCCCATGGCGTTGCTGTCGGCCGGCCGCTTGGACGCCGGCACGACGAGCGAGTTCTTCCAGAAGCCGAAGCTCGCGTGCGCCTTGAACGACGCCATGGCGCACATGTTGCCGTGGTAGTCGAAGTGCGGGAAGCCCCACTTGATGGTCTCGACCACGTCGGGGCACGCCGAGTGCACGACCTTGCGGATGTGCGTCAGGATCGGGCCGCGCGAAGTCGGCGGATTTCGCGATGTAGGCATCGACGCGGGGATCGGTTTTCGGCATCAGGTCAGCAGCCTGGTTGGGGGAGAAGCGGCTCCTGCACGGAAGCGCCGGAGAGTCCGCCGATGGCGCTGGCCTCGTCGGAGGTGATCACCTGCTCCTTCATGAGCACGAGCTGCTGCACGTGCTTGCCGTCTTTCACGGCCGGCAGGTAGCGCTGCTGCGCGACGGTGGACCGCACGAGGGCGGCGAAGTCGGGCGAGGTGGTGCGCACGACCTTCACCGGATCGGGAATCGGGTGGCCGTTGGAGTCGACCACGAACTCGATATCGGCGGACATGCACCGGCGGAGCGTGATGCCGGTGAGACGCGGACGCACGGGTGAGTCGAGCGCCTTGGCGGGCCGGTCGACGTCGCAGTTGCGATACACCGTGCCGAGTTTCGAGAACGCAGAGTCGACTGTGGCCGGCGAGCACGCCGCCCCCGACTCGCCCGTGGGAGCGGGCGCGGCGGCGGCGCTCGGTGCCGCGCCCGACGACGCACAGGCGGCGGCGAGAACCGCGGCGACGCCGATCACGGCGAAGGAGTTGGATATTGTCATGCGCACGAGCTCAGCAGTTGGGGCTTCCTCGGGATGATACCCCGGATCCGCCGCGACGGCTCGGCCCCGGCTGGTTCCCGGTCTGAACGGCGACGATCACGACCTGCGGCACCGCCCGGCCGTTCCTCACGGCCGCCGCGTACGTCCAGTGCTGCACGGCCCGCGTCACCGCGCGGGCGAAATCCGGGTCGTTCGAGCGCACGATCCTGATCCACCCCGGCAGCGGCTGTCCCTTCTCGTCCACCACGAACTCCACGGTGGCCGAGAAGCAGCCGGCCATCGTGGGCTGGAAGGTGACCCCCTGTTCGGGCGGATACATGTACGCCGGCTGCTCGACGTCGCAGTCGCGGTACACGGGAAGCAGCGATCTGGCCGAGTGCCTCCGCCGGCACCTTGGCGGGATTGCAGGGACGGCCGGTGGGGCCGGTGGTGAGGCGTCCGAACATGCCGCAGGCGGGCGCGACCACGAGGAGGGCGACGAGCGCGCTTGCGGCGGAGCGCATCGGTCAGGCCTCGCCCAGCCGGCGCTCCGCCGCGCGGGGCGGATGCTCGGACTCGAGAAACGCGACCATGTCGGCGGCGGGCCGATCGGGGGCCACGAGCGCGCCAGAATCGTGGAAGCCCTTGAACATCGTGGCCGCGGGAAAGACGTCGGCGGACTTCGAGCGCGCCTCCACCTGCATCGGCGTATCGACGGTGCCGGGCGAGTAGCTGAGCACCGCGGCGTCGCCGGTCATGCGGGCGCGCAGCGCCGCGGACTCGAAGTCGGCGGCGGCGTTGAGCGTGGCCATGCGCAGGGCGGCCTTGGTGCCGACGTATTCGCCGAGTCCCGGGGTGACGCGCTGCGCGGCGCCGGAGGAGACGTTGAGGATGCGCAGGGCGGCATCGCGCGGCGTATGACGGGCCGCCCACCCCATGAGCCAGACGGGCACGACCACGTTCACGGCGTACGTGCGGAGCATCTCGTGCGCGTCGGTGGCGTCGACGGTGGCCAGGTGGCCGATGAGCGCGGCGTTGTTGACGAGGCCGATGCGTTTGCGGCCGGCCAGGAGCGGCGCGACGTCGCGTTCGAATGCGGCGGTCACGGCGTCGAGGTCGGCGAGGTCGAGCTTGAGGTGGCGGTAATGGCCGCCGTCGAACTGCGCGTCGCGTCGGGCGACGCCGATCACGTCCCAGCCGTGGGCGAGCAGGAGCGTGGCCGCGGCCTGGCCGATGCCGGTGCTGGTGCCGGTGACGATGGCGAGACGATCGGAATTCGACACGGGAGTGGCGGGTGTAGGGCCACTCCTATGTTAGCGTTTCCGCCGCAGGATGCGAGAGCCGGGTTCGCGACGCGGAGCGGGCGAGTCGGCTCGGCGCGCCCTGAGCTTTGATACGGAACTTACGGACGGCGACGGACCCGGAACGGAAAACAACAACGAGCTTTGGTGGTCTTTCGTTCGAGTTCCTGCTCGTCAGTAAGGTCCGTATCGAAGGCGAGGATGCCGGCCCGATCGAGCTCCGCCGGTTGGCGCGACTCACTCCGCCGATGCAGGGGGCACGTGCGAGAGTGGGCTGCCGGGCTCCACCGGCCACCAGAGGATCGCCGCGACGACGAGCACGAGGACGATGCCGACGTCCACCGGCGGCTGGCCCAGCGTGAGGATCTGGAAGACGATCGCGGCGGCCAGGGTGCCGGCGAACTTGCGGTGCCAGACGGGTCCGAAGAAGATCCAGATCAGGCCGACCCAGAACATCACAAATGTGACCACCCAGAGAACGACCTGGACGTGGTTCCACGCGCGGCCCCGGCTGTGGCCGGTGGCAAGCTGGTCGATGCCGATCATCATTCGCTTTTCCATCACGAAGTGCATGGGCTCGAACATGGACAGGTCGACGAAGGGGCCGAATCCCGACGGCGATGCCGCCGAGCGGCCGCGCGTGATGAGGCGGGTTGCCGAGTCGCCGACGGGCTGGAGGACCAGGGCCCAGCTTCCGTTGTCGCGGCCGGTAGTGCCGTCGCCGACGTGGGTGCCGAAGGCGAGTGCGCGACCTGGGAGCACGACGCGGAGCGTGGCATACCCGACCCCGCCCCCCTTCGTGGCCGGGTACATCCAGAGCTTGTCGCCCAGCGCCCACTGCTGTTTGTCGGGGCGGAGGTAGTCGTCGGTGGGCATCCGGCAGCCGACCAGGTTCTCGAGCAGATCGTAGCTGTAGAAGCCGCCGCGGTCCTGGCCCAGTTGGGCGAGCCAGGGCCAGACCTTTTCGACGGGCGCGTGGATCGTGATGGCGCGCGTCTCCTGCGAGACGGCATTGGGCACGACCTCGTCGCCGGGAAGCGGCATCGAGAGTTCGGCGGCGGTGGCGCCCCAGTGGAGCAGCCAGGGGCGGAGAACGAAAGAGAAGGTGGCCGCGAGCGCGGCGAAGGCGACGACCACCGCCGCGCCACGCATCAGCCGATGAGGGCTGCGCAGCGTGCGGTGGGCGGTGCGCCGCAGGCCGTTCACGGTCGACGGCGCCGTCGTCAGGTCGAGCGTCAGGTCGCGCATGCTTCAAGGTTCGCGCGTCGATGGGGCTCCGCCCATCCTCCATTTCCCGGGTGTGTGTCCTCCGGACCCCGACGCCGGGCGCGAACCCTTTTCCGGCCGGCGCTGTCTCATTGACAATTGCGGCGGCCACCCGCACCTTCACCTAGCAAGCTATGCCTAGCTAGGACGGGGACCTGATGCCACGACAGAAGAACGACATCCTGCAGGGAACGCTGGCCATGCTGGTGCTGCGCACGCTCGAAGCGCGCGGGCCGCTGCACGGCTACGCCATCACGCAGACCATTCAGCAGGGCTCGGCCGACCTCCTGCGGGTTGAGGAGGGGTCGCTCTACCCCGCCCTGCACCGCATGGAGCAGGACGGGTGGGTGAAGGGCAAGTGGGGCACCACCGACAACAATCGCCAGGCCCGCTTCTACTCGATCACCTCGGCCGGCCGGAAGCAGCTGGCGGAGGAACAGGCGAGCTGGACCCGCCTCACCGAAGGGGTCGCCCGGGTGCTCCGCTTCGCGTAGCCGCCCGCTCAGGCAGTTCCCCAAGTCCGGTCCGTTTGCGGTCGGTCGTCGTCCGTAGTGTCCGTATCGAATTGCTTGCACTCGAAGTCAACCGGCGAGGGCTTCCATGGCCTGGTACAGTCGTCTGCTCAACATGGCGCGCGGCAATCGCCACTCCCGCGACCTCGACCGCGAGATGGAGTTCCACCTGCGCGAGCGCGCCGACGAGCTGCGCGCGCAGGGAACGCCCGACGACCAAGCGGAGCACGAGGCGCGCCGGCGCTTCGGCAACCGCACCGCGCAGAAGGAGCGGGCGCACGACGCCGACGTGTTCACCTGGATCGAGTCGATCGCGGCCGACGTGCGCTACGCGCTGCGGGCGCTGATCGCGAGTCCCGGGTTCGCGCTCGTCGCCATCCTCTCGCTCGCGCTCGGCATCGGCGCCAACACCGCCATCTTCAGCCTCACCAACGCCGTGGTCCTCAAGGCGCTTCCGGTGCAGCACCCGGAAGAACTGCTCGACGTGTACATGAAGGCGCCGGGCGACAAGGAGCCGGTGGGGAACAACGGCTTCACCAACCCGCTGTGGGAGCAGATCCGCGGCGACTCCACCGTGTTCGCGAGCAGCTTCGCCTACGGCGACGCCGACTTCAACCTCGCCCCCACCGGCGAGGTCCGGAACGTGAACGGTGCCTGGGTGAGCGGCGACTTCTTCCGGTCGCTCGGCGTACGCCCCGAGACCGGACGGCTGCTGCAACTGGCCGACGATTTCCGCGGATGTCCGGCGGTGGCCGCGGTGAGCGACGGCTTCGCGCAGCGTGAATTCGGCGGCGCCGCCAACGCCCCAGGGAAAACCGTCTCGCTCGGCGGGAATCCGTTCACGATCACCGGCGTGGTGGATGCGGGGTTCGGCGGCATCGAAGTGGGGCGCAACGCCGACGTGTACGTGCCGCTCTGCACCGAAGTACTGTTCTTCGGTCCCAAGGTGCTCGACCAGCGGAGCCGCTGGTATCTGCTGGTCGTCGCCCGCCCCAAGCCCGGCCTCTCGATCGCACAGGTGAACGCCGGCCTGGCCGCGGCGGCGCCGTCGATCTTCAAGGCCACCGAGCCCACGGGCTGGGGCGCGTCCGACGTGAGCAACTACCTCAAGACGTCACTCGGCGCCGCCAGCGCGCCGAGTGGAATCTCCGGCGTGCGGGACAAGTACCGCGCGGCGCTGTACTTCCTGCTGGCGGCGGTGAGCGTGGTGCTGCTCATCGCCTGCGCCAACATCGCCAACCTGCTCCTGGCCCGGGGCGTGGCGCGCCAGCGCGAGATCGCCATTCGTCTGGCCATCGGCGCCGGGCGGGGCCGGGTGATGCGGCAGCTGTTCACCGAGAGCCTGGTGGTGGCGCTGCTCGGCGCAACGCTTGGTACGGTGTTCGCGCAGTGGGCGGCGCGGTTGCTGGCGGGGTTCATCTCGCTGGGCCGCCAGTCCGTGTCACTCGACCTCGCCATCGACGGCCGAGTGCTCGGCTTCACCATCGCGGTCGCGGTGGGAACGGCGCTGCTGTTCGGACTGCTGCCGGCGTGGCGCGCCACCCGCGTCGATCCGCAGTCGGCCATGAAGGCCGGCGGACGCGGCGTGGCGGGAAGCGACGCGCGCCACCGCACCGGGCGAGCGCTGGTGGTGGGACAGGTGGCGCTGTCGCTGGCGCTGGTGAGCGTGGCGGCGCTGCTCGTGGGCAGCTTCCGCAAGCTGGTCACGCAGAATCCGGGCTTCGACAGCCACGGCGTGCTGGTGGCGACCATGGACTTCTCCAAGATGATTGGTGCGCCGCAGGCCCAGCTCGGCCACAACCCCGCCGATCGCTACGCGCCCCTGCAGCGCCAGATGGTGGGGAACCTGCGTGCCGCGCCGGGCGTGACGAGCGCGGCCGGCGTGATGATCACGGCCGCCAGCGGCATCGGCTGGAACGAACTGCTGTCCATTCCCGGGTACACGCCCCCGTCGGGAAAGAAGGGCGCGGCGATGTCGTACTTCAATCAGGTGAGCGACGGATACTTCGCGGCGATGCGCTCGACCGTGATAACGGGACGCGTGTTCACCGACGCCGACATGACCGGCTCGGCCATGGTGGCCGTCATCAACGACGCCGCGGCCCATCAGTTCTTCGGGAATGAGAGTCCGGTGGGGCGGACGTTCGCCGTCATCGAAGGCGATTCGGCGGGGCCGCCCATCCAGATCGTGGGTGAGGTGGCAACGGCCAAGTACGGATCGCTCGGCGAGAAGCCGCGTCCGGTGATCTACCTTCCGATCGGCCAGGGCGACGGAGCCGGCTCCGAGATGAGCTACGTGATTCGCGGCGGCGGATCGCCGGCGGCGTTGATTCCGGCGGTGAAGGCGGCGGCGGCGCGGATGAGTCCGAGCATCGCGCTCCAGTTCGTCACGCTCGACGAACAGCTCTCGGCGTCGGTGGCGCGCCCGCGGCTCCTCGCCCTGCTCTCCGGGTTCTTCGGGCTGCTGGCGCTCTTGCTCGCCGTCATCGGCCTCTACGGCACGATGTCGTACACGGTCACGCAGCGGCGCAACGAGATCGGCATTCGCATGGCGCTGGGCGCGGCGGGGCCGCGGGTGCTGCGCATGGTCGTGGGCGAGGCCGGACGGCTGGTGGCCATCGGCCTCGTGTGCGGCGTGCTCCTGTCGCTCGCCACCACGCGCTACGTGTCGAGCTTCCTGTTCGATCTCACGCCCACCGATCCCGTGCTGCTCGGGCTGTCGGTGGCGCTCCTTGGCGCCGTGGCCATGGGGGCGGCGCTTCTGCCCGCCTGGCGCGCATCGCACGTCGATCCGATGGACGCGTTGCGCGAGGAGTAGGCGCCGCGTTTCCGCTCCGGCCGTTCGGCCCGGCGCGCCCTGACCTTGATACGGAATTTACGGAGGGCAACGGAGCCAGAACGGAAAACAGCAACAGCTTTGGTGGTTTTCCGTTCAGCTCCGTGCTCGTCGGTAAGTTCCGTATCGAAGGCGGGGACGCCCGCCCGATAGAGATCAACCTGCTGGCGCGACACCGCCAGTAGGCACGCCCTACCTCCCTGGCGCAACCGTCAACACGATCACGCGATCCGGCTGCCCGGGCGGCAGATCCGGCATCGTGAGTGTGATCGACGCGCCCGTCTGCGCCACGCCCACCGCCGCGCCGCCGTCGAGCATCGACGCCTTCACCACGCGCCGCCCGAAGTCGGGAATGGCGAGCGCCCGGTCGGTCCAGTTGAGCACGTGCACGAACACCGTGTCGCCGCGGTAAGTCGTCACGCCCCACTCGCGCGGCGAGATCGGTCCGCCACGCGTGTCGTAGATCGACGCGCCGTAGACCTTCATCCACTCGCCGATGGCGCGCAGCCGGTCGAGCGCCTCGGGCTGGATGGTGCCGTCGGGGCGCGGGCCGATGTTGAGCAGCAGGTTGGCGTCGCGGCCGGCGGCGCCGGCCAGCTTCTGGATCAACTCGCCGGCCGACTTGAAGTGGTGGTCGGTGATGTTGAACCCCCACGAGTCGTTCATCGTCATCGACGTCTCGAGCGGAAGGCCGCCGATGGTCGTGGTGTTGAACCCCGCCGTGTTGGCGCCGGGCAGATCCTGCTCGAAGGTCTGCACGTCCTCGCCGGGCTTCGGCGCCTGGTGGTGGTTGGGAACGATGAGCGCCGCCGGCTGCAGTTTGTGAATGAGCGCGTACGTCTTGGGCAGCTGCCAGTCGGCGTCGGGCTTGTCCCACATGCCGTCGAACCAGATGCCGCCGATGGGCCCGTAGTTGGTGAGCAGCTCGGTGAGCTGCTGGTCCATGAACGCCAGGTAGCGGTTCCAGTCGCCCTGCTCGGGGCGCCCGGTGTTGTGCCCCGTCTGCCCGCGCGGGAAGTAGTCGGGATTGTGCCAGTCGAGCTGCGAGTAGTAGAAGAAGAGCTTGATGCCCTGCTTGTGGCACTCGTCGGCCAGCTCCTTCATGGGATCGCGGCCGAAGCGCGTCCAGTCGACGATGTTGTAGCGCGTCGCCTTGGTGGCGAACATCGAGAAGCCGTCGTGGTGGCGCGACGTGATGGTGATGTACTTGACCCCGGCGGCCTTGGCCGCCGACACCCAGGCATGGGCGTCGAACTTCACGGGATCGAAGTTGGATGCGAGCCACTCGTACGTGTCCACGGGGATCTTCTGGTTCTCCATCACCCACTCGGCGCGGCCGAGCTGACTGTACACGCCCCAGTGGACGAACATCCCGAACCGCGCTTCGCGGTACCATTCGCGGGCGGCGAGCCGCTCGGCGGGAACGGAGTCGGTGGCCGTCTGCGCCCGGACGCTGGCGGGAGACGTGACGCCGGCAAGACAGGCCGCGAGCGCGGCGAGTACGAGAGACCTTTTCATGCAGAGATTCTGCCGCCAATTTCCGCGCGGGGCCAGGGTGGAGTGCAAGGGCGGATCAGGCCGCAACACCTGAATCTCAGCCGGTAAGGGGCAAGGAGTTGGATACGGAATTTACGGAGGGCAACAGACTGTGAACGGAAAACAACAAGAGCTTTGGTGGTTTTCCGTTCAGTTCCGTGCTCGTCGGTAGGTTCCGTATCGGACTGTTTGACGCTCGGGCTGTTGAGGTCCACGTGCGGCGAAAGGTGCTCGCGGTCCGGTTATGGAAGCTCCCGAAGCCGGCTCGGATCGATCACCACGTGCCTGATGTGGGTGCGCTGCCAGGTGTAGGTGACGTGCACCATGCCGTCGGCCGTCTGGATCACGGCCGGATACGAGTACTCGCCCGGATCGTGCTCCAGCACGATCGCGTCCCGCCAGTGCTCGCCGTCGTCGGAGATCGCCACGTCGAGCGGCGACCGCCCGCGCGGGGTGTCGTTGTAGACGAGCAGGAAGCGGCCGTCGCGAAGGGTGACCGCATCGATGCCGGAGTTGGGGTTCGGAAGCGCCGTCAACTCGAGCGGCGTCCAGGTGACGCCCTCGTCGCGCGACCAGGTCTGGCCGATGCGCCCCGACTTGGTGCGCACCAGCGCCTGCAGCGCGCCGTCCGGGTGGACGAGGATGCTCGGCTGGATGGCGTCGATCGTGTCGCCCGCAAGCGACGCCACCGGGGGCGTGGCGGTCCAGGTGGCGCCGCCGTCGGTGGAGCGCTC
Source organism: uncultured Gemmatimonadaceae bacterium (assembly GCA_963775915.1). Taxonomy (GTDB): domain Bacteria; phylum Gemmatimonadota; class Gemmatimonadetes; order Gemmatimonadales; family Gemmatimonadaceae; genus JAGWRI01. The sequence continues at coordinate 1,148,747 of CAVZKH010000010.1, read as the reverse complement.
GAAGTGCGCGAGCCAGCGGTTGCGCGCGTCGGGGGCCTCGATGCTGCTGCCGGCGACGATCGTGCCGTCGGCCAGCTCGACCGGCTTGTCCTTGATCGGACCGAGGATTCCCGCCGCGAGGCGGCGCGCGGCGCCCCACGTGACGCCACCGTCGCGCGACTCGGCGACCATGCCCCACCAGGCGGTGGGCGCGGGCCCCACCTTGTAGAACAGCAGCAGCGGCCGGCCGGCGCCGCGTGCCTGAAAGAGCACCGGATTCCAGCACGGATACCGCGTGCCGTCCGGCTGCACGCCGGCCTCGATTTCGACGGGCGGGGTCCAAGCACCGAGCACGTTGCGTGAGAGCCAGATGCCGACGTCGCTCGCGCCTTCATGCGTGCCGCCGAACCAGGCGGCGACGAGCGTGCCGCCCGACTCGGCCATCGTCGAGGCGTGGGCGCTGGCGAACGGCGCCGATTCGTAGATGAACTCGGAGCGGACGACGCCGGTCTTGTCCGCTCGCCGGCGGCGCGGCCAGGGCGAGCGCCAGGAGCGCGACCGGGATCCTCGTTCGATAGGTCATGGAGTCCTCCCGTCGATGCACTCAGTCACTGTCGGTCCTCACGCAGTCCCGATGGATCACGGAGTCGCCGCGCTGGACGAACGCGCTCGTTCCCCGCTCCCAGAACACGAGGCCGCCCGCGCCGTAACGGCCGCCGTCGGCCGACACGAGATGCGCCATGACAATGGTCGTGTCGGGAAGCGTCAGCACGACGCTGTCGTGGACGAAGCGCGCCCGCACGACGTAGCCGTCGGAACAACGGAAGACGTACGCGGGAATCGTGCCAACCGTCGCCGGCCGCGCACGAACGCAGGCGGAAACGGCGAGGAGAAGAGCCGCGGTCAGTCGAGGAACCGCTCCGACCCGACTGCATCTGGGAGGTCGCGGGTGCGCACGCCACCCAAACGGTGCCGGCGCCGCGCTACGAAGTCGTACAGTACATCTCGCCATGATGTTGGTACGATACGCGCCACGGCCAGGGCTCGCCACGGGCCGCCCATGTAGCGGGCGAGCGCCAGCACCGCATCGGAGGCCGTGAGCGCTCGCTCGTCCGGCTCGCCCGGATTCTCCACCCACACCACCGCGTCGAGCCCGGCGATCTCCGGATGCCGTTCGGCCACGCCGCGCGCCGATCGGCCTCCCAGCGGCGCGAAGCGGAGCGAGTGGCGGCGCTCGTGCCGCAATACGAAGAGCACCGTGCGGTTGCACAGCGCACAGCCGCCGTCGTAGAGCAGCAGCGGGGCGTCGTTCACGCGCGTTCGGCGCGGAGCAAGCGCACGAAGTCGGGATACATGAGCACTTCGGTTCCCGGCGGTACCTCGCGTTCGGCGTCGATGCGCATGGCGCGTGCCAGATTCTCCACGCGAATCTGGTGATAGCGCGCCGGCGCCAGCGGCGCGAATACGGGCACCAGTAGCTGCGACAGCCGATCCTGCAGCCCGTAGCGGATCTGCCTCGTGACCAGCAGGCTCGGGCGGAAGAGCCGGACATGCGCGATGCCCGACGCGGCCACAGCGGCTTCTGCCTCGCCCTTCACGCGCAGATACGGGTTGCGCGAGGCGGCGTTGGCGCCCACCGACGAGAGGAGCGCGATGCGCGTGGCGCCGGCCGCCGCGGCGCCGCGGGCGAAGGCGCCGACGTACTCCACGTCCACTCGGCGAAACTCCTCGCGCGGCACCTTTCGCGGCTGGCCGACGCCCATGGTGCAGAAGGCCGCCGAGCATCCGGCGGCCAGCTCGGCGGCGGCGCGCTGGAGATCGGCGAAGTCCACGATCTCGAGGCGGAGCTTGTCGCGGCCCGGGGCACCGTCGAAGCCGGTGACCGCTCGGCGAACGAGCGCCGTCACGCCGGCGCAGCGGGGGGAGGCCATGAGTTCGCGCACGAGCGAGGAGCCCACGGCGCCGGTGGCGCCGATGACCACCGCTCTATAGGAAGGGGAAGCGTCAGACATGTCTCCAAGCTACCACGGCGGCGAGGCGGGCCAGAATTGGCTCTTGACGAAATGCGCCGTCCGTGCAATTATCTATTACAAAGCTAATAGGAGACCGCTTGGCCGCCCCACTCACCCGCCGCGAACTCGACGTCATGTCCGTGCTCTGGAAGCGCGGCTCGGCCACCGTTGCCGAGGCCCGTGACGGCATTGCCGACGATCTGGCCTACCCCACCGTGCTCACGATCCTGCGCACTCTGGAGGCAAAGGGCCACGTCCGCCACGAGCAGGAGGGCAAGGGCTTCCGCTACTACGCGGTGCTCGAACAGGACGACGCGGGCACGAGCGCGGTCAGCCGGCTGCTCGACAAGGTGTACCACGGATCGCGGGAGCTGCTCATCGCGGGCCTGTTGTCCGACGAATCAATTGACGAGGCCGAGCTGCGCCGGCTCAAGAAGCTGGTGAACGACCGGTTGAAGGACGCGCAGCGATGATCGCCGCATGGATGGTGGAGGCCACGATCGTGGCCCTGCTCTTCGCCGCCGGCGCCGCGGTGGCGCAACGGGTTTCCTCGCTCTTCCGTGGGGCACCGGTGCGCTGGTTCTGGGCGGCGGCGCTGGCCGGCACGTTCGCGACGTCGGCGGTGTGGTTCGCGCCGAGCGCACGCTCGGCGGCGCCCACCGGGGCCACTGTCGCAACGCCGGCCATTCCGCCCGTGGCCGCGGCGAGCGCTACCTCGTATCGTCTGCCCGCTCTTCCGGCCGGCGTAGAGCGCGGGCTGATGGTTGCGTGGGCCGCGGCGTCGACGGCGCTGGGGCTGCTGCTGCTGTTCGCTCTCGTGCGGCTCTCGCGCGAACGGCGAAATTGGGCCGACGGTGTGGTGGGGGGCGCGCAGGTGGGCGTGTCGAATGCGCTGGGGCCAGCGGCGGTGGGAATCGTGCGGCCCCGCGTGGTGATTCCACGGTGGGTGCTGGCGCTGGACGATGCGGCGCAGCGGGCGATCGTGGCCCACGAGCAGGAGCATCAGCGTACGCGCGATCCGGCGCTGCTCGTGGCGGGGCTCGTGGCGGTGGTGCTGATGCCGTGGAACGCGGGCGTGTGGCTCGCCTGGCGCGGGCTGCGGTTGGCCATCGAATTCGACTGCGACGAGCGGGTGCTCGCGCGGGGGGTGGACCGGGCGGGCTACGCGCAGGTGCTCCTGGGCGCGTGGGGTCTCACTCGCGGAAGCTGGCTCCCCACGGCCGCGCTCACGCGTGCGTCGGGATTGGGGTCGAGAGTTCAACATCTGATGCGGCCCGAGCCGCGGAGGCGTGGGATGAAGACAGCGCTTGGAATAGCGGCGGCGGCCGTGCTCGTGATCGCGGCGTGCGAGACGCCGGCTCCGCAGCGGATCGCGGGGCCGCCGGGGCCCGACGCGTCGCGAAACGTGGCGGCGGCCGTCATGACGACGGATCCCCTGGTCATCATCGACGGCGTGCGCCAGCGCGGCGACACGCTGGTGATTCGCGCACTGCAGGGGGATGTGACCGTGTACGGCAACGCCGCGCAGGACGCGGGCGACCGGATTTCGGTAGGCCGGAACGTCCCGAGGATCGCCGTGGACAGCGTGCGCGTGTCGAACGACGGCGTGAGGCCCGAGCGAACGGCGAGCGAGAATGGCGGTGAGCCGAGCGTTGCAGCGGGCGGAGGCAACCGCGCGGTCAGCCGCATCCTGGCGAAGATCTCGCCCGACTCGATTGCAAGCATCGAGGTGCTCAAAGGGAACGCGGCCACCGCCGAGTACGGCCCCGACGCAGCGCATGGCGTCATCATCATCACCACCAAGGCCCCGGCGAAGAAGAACTGAGCGCAGCGCCGGAATACAAACGCGGGGCGGACACTCGGTGTCCGCCCCGCGTCGTCTTCACCCGTCGCGCTACCTCGGCCAGAGCCACCCGAACGTGCCGGCCGTGAGGCAGGCGTAGATGAGCCCGTCGATGTTCGACTTGATGGTGAGGCCCCATCCGCGACGGTACCAGATGGACATCTGCCAGAGCGCCATCGAATACGACAGGAACGCCGTGGCGCCGACGAAGCGGAACACCATCAGGTAGTCCGCGCCCCCGCCGAGTGCGCGACCGGTGACGTACGCGGAGAAGAAGCTCACCGCCAGGATGTAGAGAAACCAGAGACCGAGACTCGCACCCATTCCGCCCGATCCATTGGGCATCACGGTCATCACGACCTTGGGGCCGCGGTCGAGCTTCGCCTGGAACTCGGGCGTCTTCATGTCGGCCATGCTGTCGGGGCGCGGCAGCATGTAGTCGCCGGGCGGAAGGTTGAACGGACGCAGGGCGTCGAGAATCTTGTCCTGATCCGGAACCTTCGGGTAGTCGCCCTTGTGCCAGGGAAGCACCATGTGAATGATGGAGCTCACGACGAACACGATCACCGCCGACAGCACGATCGGAATCCACAGCCCTCGGATGCCTACCATGGGGACCTCCTCTGGGGGACTGACCGGGTGGGGACAAAGCGCCTCTACGATTGGGGCAACCGGGCGCGGCGTCAAGCCTCGATGGAGCAACGATGACCAAGGAACGGCTGGAAGCGTTCACCGACGGCGTGATCGCGATCCTGATCACGATCATGGTGCTGGAGCTCAAGGCGCCCCAGGGCACGACGCCCGATGCGCTGCGGCCGCTGCTGCCGCTCTTCCTGGCCTACGTGGTCAGCTTCGCCTACCTCGGCATCTACTGGGTGAACCACCATCACATGCTGCGCGCGGTGCACCGGGTGAACGGCAAGGTGCTGTGGGCGAACCTGCTGCTGCTCTTCTGGCTCTCGCTCGTTCCCTTCGTCACGTGGTGGGCAGGCGAGAACCACCGCGCCAGTTGGCCGACCGCTGTGTACGGCGGCGTGCTGCTGATGGCGGCGGTGAGCTACCACCTGCTGCGCAACGCGCTCGTCGCACTGCAGGGACCCGACTCGCTGCTGGCGCAGGCGACGAAGCGCAGTGCCAAGGAGCGCGTGTCGGAGGTCTTCTACGTGGCGGCGATTCCGCTGGCGTTCGTGAGCCCGTGGATCTCGGACGCGCTGTTCGTGGCCGTGGCGCTCATCTGGATCGTGCCCGACCAGCGGATCGAGTCGCGGCTGCACGAGTGAGCGCGAGGGCGCGTCAGCTGGCGCGCACCACCGTGGTGAGGTCTCCCGACACGACCGTCTCGCCGCCCGCCGATGCCGTGCAGCGGGTTCGGCAGATACCACGCCGCCAGTTCAACAGGGCCACATCCAGAGTCAACTCATCGCCGACGCGCGCCGCGCGCCGGTAGCGCACGCGGTTGGCGCCCATGAAGTAGGCCAGGGCGCGGTCCGTGCCGTCGAGGAGATCGCGCACGAGCGCGCCGCTGGTCTGCGCCAGCGCTTCCAGCACCAGCGAATGGGGCATCGGGGGCACGGCGGTTCCAGCCGGCGCGTCGGCCATCCCCTCCATCCACCACTCGTTCGCCGTGATCCGCTTGAAGCCCCGCACGCGCCGGCCGGCCTCGATGATCTCGATCCGGTCGACGAGAAGGAAGGGATGCCGGTGCGGCAGAACCTCCTGCAGGGCCACGGCGTCCAGTGCGGTCATGCCGGCACGGTGATTGCCACGGTCGCCGTCTTGCAGGTGGGCGGACAGTCGGGGCCGTTGGGGCTGAACAGCGTGTACGCCGGGACCTCGGTGAACGTGCTCGTGCCGGCGTTGGTGGTCAGGGTGACGATCAGCGTGTCGGGCGCGTAGCTGAAGACGACGCCGTTGGGGCCGGTGCACGGCGCGCTCGCCGAGCACGTCCGGCTGATCGCGGTGTCGCCCGGGGCGCTCACGGAGATGCGCGTCACGCTGGACGCGCCGGCGCCGGTGATCAGCAGTTGCACGGTGTTGTCGCAGCCGATCAGGGTGCAGGCCTTTGGCGCCGACGACGCGCTGGAACCGGCGCAGGCGCCGGCCAGGGCGGTCACGCCAATCGTGAAGGCAATCGAGCGGGCAAAGGAGTTCATGCGATAGTCCCCATGCCGCAATCTACCCGCATCGCCGCCGTCCGGTCCGCCCCGCCCCCTCGTTGCGGAACCCGGCCCCGGCCGGCAGGGTTAGCCCATGGTCCCCGCCCCGCGCACCGCCCATTTCCTTCACGGATCCGGCGCCATGTCCGACTCGTTCACCGCCCGTTGGTCGCCTCGCCTGCAGAGCGTTCTGCGCATCGTCGCCGCGTTCCTGTTCATGGCGCATGGCACCCAGAAGCTGTTCGGCGTGCCGGGCAGCGGTCAGCCCCCGGCCTTTCACCTGTTCACGCTGTTCGGAATTGCCGGCATCCTCGAGACCTTCGGCGGGACGCTGCTGCTCCTGGGGCTGTTCACCCGCCCGGTGGCGTTCCTGCTCTCGGGCGAGATGGCGTGCGCCTATTTCATCCAACATGCGAAGGCCGGGTTCTGGCCGATCCTGAATCACGGCGAGCCGGCGGTGCTGTTCTGCTTCCTCTGGCTGTACCTGGCCGCGGCGGGGGGCGGGCCGTGGAGCCTGGACGCCTGGCGGGCCCGGGTCGCCGCCTTGCGTGCCGACCATTAGTTTGGGCGATTGCCCCGCCGCCACCCCTCACCTCCGAATCCGGGAGACCGTCTGGTGCATCCGTTCCGCCGTCGCTTCGCCATGTCGCTCGCGTTGACAGCAGCCGTCGCCGCCACCGCCGCCGCCCAGGACAACTACGAGATCCAGGTGTACGGCGCGCCGACCATGGAGCCGCACAGCACGATGTTCGAGCTGCACAGCAACTTCACGATCAACGGGCGGCGGAACTTCCTCGACGGCATGTATCCGACGAACCACGCCGAGCACGAGACGCTCGAGATCACGCAGGGGCTGAACGACTGGTCGGAGGTGGGTTTCTACGTCTTCACCAGCGAACGGAGCGGCCAGGGCGTGCAGTGGGTGGGCGACCACATCCGTCCGCGTGTCCGCGTGCCCGAGTCGTGGGGGTGGCCGGTGGGGGTGAGCCTCTCCACCGAGGTCGGCTACCAGCGCAGCGAGTTCTCCGAGGACACATGGAATTGGGAGATCCGCCCGATCATCGACCAGACCATCGGCGCCTGGTACTGGGCCATCAACCCCGCCCTAGAGCGCACGCTGGTCGGGCCGGGCACGGTGAACGGCGTCGAGTTCTCCCCGAACGTCAAGGTGAGCTACAACATCAACCCGAAGGTGGCCGGCGGCGTGGAGTACTACGGCGGTTTCGGCTCGCTCAACGGGTTCGACCCGCCGAGCGAGCAGCAGCACCAGTTCTTCGGGGCCGTGGACCTGAACGTCTCGCCGATCTGGGAGATCAACTTCGGCCTCGGCTGGGGCACGACGCCGTCCACCGAGCATCTGATCGCGAAGCTGATCCTGGGGCGGCACGTGTTCTGGGGGAATCAGGAAAAGAAGTAGCGGGGCGGCAGCGCCACCTTCCGACGGGGGAATCCGTTGCGCGCATGGGCGTTGGTGTGCGCCGCCACCGTGGCGGCGTCCTTCGGTGACACGCGAGCGCTCGCCGCCCAGTACCGCGCCGAGCACTTCACGAGCGCGAACGGGCTGCCGCAGAACACCGTGTCGGGCATCGCCCAGACACCGGACGGCTATCTGTGGTTCGGCACGTACGACGGGCTCGCGCGCTACGACGGCGTGGCGTTCGCGATTCTGGACCGCGGCACGACGCCGGCCATGGCGCAGACGCAGTTCCTTTCGCTCACCGTGGACGGCGCGGGAACGCTGTGGGCCGGCACGAGCACGGGGCTGCTGCGCTACCACGCGTCCACCTTCGACTGGGTGGGGCCGCGGGACGGCGAAGCCGGGCGCAAACACCCGGGCGACCCGCGGGTGCAGCCGGCGTTCGTGCCGCCGGCGGCGCTGCGGCATTGGGAATTCCACGCCGACAGCGCACGGCACCTCGGACCGGGCAGGCACGCCGCGTACTACCTGCCGATGCCCGCGGACACCTTCGCTCGGGCGGCATTCGAAGATCGCGAGGGGCGGCTGTGGCTGCCCGACGGCCCCGGGCGCCTGTACGTGCTGACGGCGGACAGCGCGCGCCTCTACACCACGCGCGACGGGCTGCCGGCCAACGGGCTGCGCATGGCGGGCGAGACGGGAAGCGGAACCTCCTGGGCGTGGAGCGGCGTCGACGTGGTGCGGCTCCAGGGCAACCGATGGGTGTCGCTCGACTCGACGGCGCTCCCCTACCCGCGCCAGGTGCGCGCGGCGCTGGTCGATCGCGACGGCACGCTGTGGGTGGGCACGAACGCCAACGGGCTGTACCGCATCACGCAGCAGTTGATCACGACGTACGCGCCGGCGGACGGCCTGTACGACGCGAGCGTGTACGTGGTGCTGCAGGATCACGCCGGCGCGATCTGGATCGGCGCCGGCAAGGGACTGTCGCGGTGGGACCACGGGCGATTCACCTCCGACGCCATCGTGCCCGCGCCCGGCGGCGGGTTCCGCCTGGTGAGCGAGGCGCACCCCTCTCCGGCGACGGTGAACTCGGAGCTGCCCGTGCGGTCGATGCTGGAGGATCGCGAAGGGCGGCTCTGGCTCGGCACCTCCGACGCGCTGATCGCGCTGCGCGACGGGCGCATCGTTCAGGTGATCCATACCGGCCACGGCTACAACGACGCGATTCTCGAAGCGCGCGACGGCTCGTTCTGGCTTGGCAGTCCGCGCGCCGTGCTGCGCCTGCACGGCGACAGCGTTCGCGTGTACGGCCAGGCCGACGGGCTGCCTCCCTTTCCCACGCAGGTGATCTATCAGGACCGGCAGGGGACGATCTGGGTGGGCACGCGGCGCGGTCTCGCGCGCTGGGACGGCCGGCGCTTCGAGACGTTCACGGAGCGCGACGGCCTGGCCGGCGACAACGTGCGGAGCATCGTCGAGGACCCCGACGGCGCGCTCTGGGTGGGAACGTTCGACAACGGCATCAGCCGCTATCGCGACGGGCGGTTCGCGAGCATCACCAGCGCCGGCGGGCTGTTCGCCAACTCGGCGTTCGTGATGCTGCTCGACGCCAACGACAACTACTGGATGAGCAGCGACCGCGGCATCTACCGCGTGGGGCGCCGCCAGCTGAACGCGTATCTCGACGGCCGCATCGCCGCCGTGAGCTCGGTGTCGTACGGCATTCCCGACGGCATGCGCTCCACCGAGGCGAACGGCGGGCGCCAGCCCGCGGGCATCCTGGCGCGCGACGGGCGGCTCTGGTTCCCCACGCAGGACGGCGTGGTGGTGGTCGATCCGGCGGCGGAATGGCACGACGCCAGGCCGCCGCTGGTGACGTTCAGCGACGTGATCGTGGACGGCCGCCCGGTGCCGATCGGCCCCACGGTCGAGCTGTCGTCGGACCAGACGGAATTGGAGTTCGACTATACCGCCCCGTCGTCGTTCCACGCCGAGAACATCCAGTTCCGGTATCGCCTGCTCGGCGAGAGCGAGCGCTGGGTGGCCGCCGGCACTCGGCGGCGCGTGCACTACTCGCATCTGCGCCCCGCGCACTATCGGTTCGAGGTGCTGGCGGCCAACAGCGACGGCACCTGGGGCGCGAACGCCGCCGGCATCGACGTCATTGTCGACCCGAAGTTCTATCAGACGTCGTGGTTCCTGGCGCTGGTGGCGTTCGCGCTCGTGGGCGGGGCGGCCACGGCGTATTCGCTGCGGGTGCGCGGCCTCAAGGCCCAGGAGCGGCGCCTCACCGCGCTCGTCACCGAGCGCACGGCGGAGCTGCGCACCGCCAACGACCGGCTGCAGCAGATGGCGACGGAGGACCCGCTCACCGGGCTGGCCAACCGGCGGCGGCTGGACGAGTTTCTGGACCACGAGTGGCGACGGTCGCTGCGCGCCGGCTCGCCGCTATCGGTGCTGGTGCTCGACGTCGACCACTTCAAGGCGTACAACGACACGTACGGCCACCAGACGGGGGACGAGTGCCTGCGCCGGGTGGCCGCGGCGATCGCGGGCGTCGTGCGCCGCGGCACCGACCTGGCCGCCCGCTACGGCGGCGAGGAGTTCTCCGTCGTGCTCACGGCCACCGGGCCCGAGCACCTGGCCTCCGTGGCCGAAGCGGTGCGCGCCGGCGTCGAGGCGCTGGCGATTCCCCACCGCGCATCGCCCACCGCGGACCACGTAACGGTGAGCATCGGCTTCGCGTCACGCGCGGCCGACTCGACCGCCAACGCCGATGCCCTGCTGCGGGCGGCGGACCGCGCGCTGTACGAGGCCAAGGAACAGGGACGGAATCGCGTCGTCGGCGTGCAGACACCGCCCTGACGCCGCCCACAGGACACGCTACTCCTCGGCCAGCGCCACCACCGGGGCCACGCGCGCGGCGCGGAGCCCCGGCACCAGACAGGCCGCCGCGGCGATGACCGTGAGCACCAGCGCGGCCCCAATGAGACTCACCGGATCGGTCGCCCCCACACCGTAGAGCAGGCCGCGCGCGAGATGCGCGAGGTACACCGCGCCGACCAGCCCGACCAGCACGCCGGCGAGGGCCGGCGCCATCCCGCGGCGGATGACCAACCGCAACACGTCTCCGCTTTTGGCGCCGAGCGCCATGCGGATTCCGATCTCACGGGTGCGCTGCGCGACGGTGTACGACACGACGCCATAGATGCCCACGCCGGCGAGCACCAGCGCAACCGCCGAAAATACCGCGACGAGGATCGAGTTGAGACGCGCGGGCGCCACGGCACTGGCCACCCGCTGTTCCATCGTGGCCACGTCGGCCACGGGCTGCGCCGGGTCGATCTCCTTCACCGCGCGGCGCACCGCCGGGATGAGCGCGGCGGGATCGCCCGCCGTCCGCACCACCACGTACATCGATCGTTGCGGCGACTGCGCCAGCGGGATGAACACTTGGGGATAGGAGTCCTGGCCGACGCCCTCCAGCCGCGTCGCGCCCACCACCCCCACAACCGTCAGCCACGCGGCGCTGTCCGACGGATTGCCGAAGTTGATCCGCGCGCCGATGGGGCTGTTTCCCCCGAAGTAGGTGCGCCGCGCGTCGTCGTTCATCAGCGCCACGCGGGGCGCGCCCATCCGGTCGGCGCCGGTGAAGCCTCGGCCGGCGAGCAGCGGAATGCGCATCGTGCTGAAGAACGCCGAGTCCGCCATCGTGACCACGGCGTCCGGGACGCGCTCGCCCTTGGCGGGCGCCGGCCGGCCGAGGACGGCGAACGACAGATACGAATAGTTGGGCACGAGCGGCAGATCGCTGCTCAGCGAGGCTTCGCGCACGCCTGGCGCCGCGTGGAGCCTGTCGCGCACCGCCGCGAAGAATTGCAGCCGCTGCTCCGGGGTGGCGTACCTGGTGGTCGGGATGAGCATCTGCGCCGTCAGCACATGGTGCTGATCGAACCCGAGCTCCACGGCCTGCAGCCGTTGGAAGGAGCGCGCGAGCAGCCCGGCGCCCACCGCGAGCACCAGCGCCAGCGCCGTCTGGGCCACTACGAGGCCGCCACGCAGGCGGTCGCGTCCGCCCGCAGCGTTGCCCCGCGCGCCATGCGAGAGATGGGCCTGTATGGCCTGGCGCGATCCGCGGAGGGCCGGCACGATGCCGAATCCCAAGCCGCACACCACGGCCACGAGCGCGGCAAAGGCGAACACCATCGGATCGACGGTCACGGCGTCGAGCCGCGGCATGTCGACGGGCACGGCCGCCTTGAGCGCGTGCACCCCCCAGTACGCCACGAGCACGCCGCAGACGCCGCCGACGAGGGCGAGCACGAGGCTCTCGGTGAGCAGCTGCCGCACCAGGCGGCCGCGGCCGGCGCCGAGGGCGACCCGCACCGCCAGCTCCCGCTGGCGACTCGCGGCCCGGGCGAGCATCAGGTTGGCGACGTTGGCGCAGGCGATGAGCAGCAACAGCGCCACCGCGGCCGCAAACGTGACCAGCGGCGCCCGCACGCGCCCGATGATCACGTCCCGCAGCCCTTGCACGAGGATCCCGATGCCGTCGTTCGTGTTGGGGTACGCCTTCTCCAGCTGCATGGCCAGTCGCGTGGCGTCCACCTGTGCGCGGTCGACGCTGACTCCGGGGTTCATCCGGCCGACGACTTGCAGAAAGTCCCCGCGCCGGCCTGGCGGCGATGCCGGGTCGAACGACTCCGGCACCCAGACCTCGGCCTGCGTCAGCGCATGCAGGGCCGGCGGCGCCACGCCGATCACCGTGTAGGGCGCGTCATTGAGCTGGATTGTGCGGTTGACGATGCCGGGATCGGCGCCGAACGCGCGCCGCCAGAGAGCGTCGGAGAGTACGGCGACGTGATTGGCCCCCCACACCTGGTCGGCGGCGGTGAAGCCCCGGCCGCGCGCGACGGCGACGCCGAGTACCGGGAACAGATCGGCGTCGGCCATGGCGCCCGCAATGCGCTCCGGCTCGGCGTTGGGCACGGCGAGGTTGAATCGCGTGTTGGCGAACGACCCCATGGCGGAGAAGGTCGACGTCCTGGCCTTCCAGTCGAGGTAGTCGGGCACCGACGCGCCCTCGTGCCCGAACTTGGGAATGTTCGTCCACAGCGCCGCCAGCTGACCGTCGTTCGCAAAGGGCAGCGGGCGCAGCAGCACCCCCCGCACGAAGCTGAAGATCGCCGCGTTGGCGCCGATGCCGATGGCCAGCGTAGCCACGACGGCGAAGGTAAAGGCGGGGGCGCGCCGCAACCGGCGAACCGAAAGCCTGAGGTCGTGCGCCAGCGCGTCGAGCACCGTGAGTCCCGTCATGTACCGTACCTCTTCCGCGTGGTAGGTGACGTTGCCGAAGCGGCGCCGCGCCGCGGCCGCCGCCGCGGCGGCCATGGGTCCACCGGCGCCCGCCTGTCCGGCTTCGAGATCGAGATGAAAGCGCATCTCCTCGTCGCGTTCGCGGTCGTACCGCGCTCGGCCGAAGAGCACGCGCATCCGGTGCCCCCACCCGTCGAGGCGCGACATGCGTTCAGGCCCGGCCCAGGACCTGCGCGATGGCGAGCGACACGCGGTCGTACCCGGAGATGGCCTCGCCAAGCTGCTTGCGTCCGGACGCGGTGATGGTGTAGTAGCGCGCGCGCCGCTTGGTGGGGCTGAGCTGCCATTTCGCGGTCGCGAAGCCCTTGTTCAGCAGCCGCTCGAGCGCCGGGTAGAGCGAGCCCTGCTCCACCTGCAGCACGCCGTCGGAGAGGCGGGCGATGTGCTGGGCGACGGCGTATCCGTGCTGCGCTCCGAGCGAGAGCGTCTTCAGCACCAGCAGGTCGAGGGTGCCCTGGAGGACATCCGCGCGCTTCGGGTTACCGCTTGCCATAGTCAGACCGTCCACAGTTAGACGTTCTACATATAGGTGGGGTCGGGGGGAAAGTCAAATGGGAGGGTGAGGCGGTGAGGCGGTGAGGCGGTGAGGCGGAGCGGGAATGAAACGATGACGGCAGCGGCGGCGCCATCGGGTACCTTGTGGACAGACTTGCACTCGGCGCCGAGTAGGGTAATGGTATGGGCATGCCCGCGACGGACACACCGGCCGGACTCATGACGGCCGAAGAACTCGAGCGCGTCTCCATCCCCGGGAAGGTGACGGAGTTGATTCGCGGGCGGCTGGTGGTGCGCGAACCGCCGAGCACGTTGCACGGGCGGGTGTCGGCGCGTCTCGCCTACTACCTCGGGGCTTTCGTGTATCCCCAGGCTCTGGGAGAGATTTTTGCCCAGGACACCGGATTCAAGATCGAATCAAAGCCGGACACCGTACGCGCTCCAGACGTTGCGTTCCTGGTGCGGGAGCGGGCTGCGGACATCCCGGCGCGCGGTTACGCCGCCCTGGCGCCGGATCTGGCGGTCGAGGTGCGCTCGCCCAACGACCGGACCGGCGAACTCCTGGGCAAAGTCGCGGCCTGGCTGGATGCCGGCGCGCGCCTCGTGTGGGTCATCGATCCCGAACGGCGCGAGGCCCGGGTGTACCGGCCCGACGGAACGCTGACCATTGTTGGCGCCACCGACGCGCTCGACGGCGAGGACGTGCTGCCCGGCTTCACCTGCCCGCTGGCCGACGCGATCGGGTGACCGAACGAAACGCCGCCGGCGCACACAGCACCGGCGGCGTTCGAATGTCGCGAGCAGGCTGCGGCTAGTTGCCGCCCCCGCCCCCCTTTGGATGCGTGCGGTCCGGACCCGGCGGCACCGGCTTCAGATTCACCGGGTGCTCCCGGAGCAGCGTCAGCGCCTCGGTCACGGCGCGCTCGAGCTGCGGATCGTGCCCGGCCAGTTGCTGCGCCGGGTCCTGCTCCACCGGGATCGTCGGCGCCACACCCTCGTTCTCCACCGCCCAGTGGCCGTCGGTGTCGTAGAAGCCGGTGCTCGGCGCGCTGATGAACCCGCCGTCCACGAACGGCGGCTCCCCGCCCCACCCCACGAGTCCGCCCCAGGTCTTTGTGCCGACGAGGGGCCCGATCTTCATCTGGTGGAACATGTACGGGAACATGTCGCCGCCGGAGCCGCTCATTTCATTGATGATGAGCACCTTCGGCCCCCAGATGGCCGCCGCCGGCGCGGTGACCGCGGTATACCGGTCGCCCATGCGCTGGCTGAAGTAGCCGTGCAGCTGGCGCGTCATCACGTCCACCATGTAGTCGGCGATGCTGCCGCCGTGATTGAACCGCTCGTCGATCACCGCGCCCTTCTTGTTCTGCTGGGCGAAGTAATAGCGGTTGAAGCTGGTGTAGCCGCCCTCGCCAGTGTCGGGAATGTAGACGTAGGCGAGCTGGCCGCCGGAGAGCGAGTCGACCGTGCGGCGATTGGTCTCGATCCAATCGCGCTCGCGAAGCGCCATCTCGCTGCCCGTGGGCACGACGGTGATGAGGTGCGCGCCGTCGGCCACCGGGCGGTCGTTCACCAGCAGTTGCACCTGCTTGCCCACGGTGCCGATGAACGCCGAGTACGGGTTCTCGCTCGGCGCCAGATTGCGCCCGTCGACGGCGAGGATGTAATCGCCGGCGTGGACGTCCACGCCCGGTGACGAGAGGGGCGCGCGGAGGTCGGGGTTCCAGTTCTCGCCGTCGTAGATCTTCGCGATGCGGTAGCGGCCGTTGGCCACCACGAGGTCGGCGCCGAGCAGGCCGGCCGGAAGGGCGTCGCTGGACGGCATGTCGCCGCCGCCCACGAAGCTGTGGCCGATGGTGAGTTCGCCCTGCATCTGCGAGAGCAGCGTGTTGAGATCGTTGCGGTCCTTCACGTAGGGCAGGAACTGCGCGTACTTCCGTTTGATGGCCGGCCAGTCGGCGCCATTGAGGTTGGCGACGTACAGATAGTCGCGCTCGATGCGCCAGGCCTCGTCGAAGATCTGCCGCCATTCGGCGGTGGGGTCGACGTCGATCTTGAGACCGCCGGTGTTGAGCGCGCCCTTGTCGGGCGTGGGCGCGGCGGCCGTGGCGTCGACCACGGCCCAGTGGCCGTTGGGGCGCCCGGTGGGCATGGCGCCCTGGTACAGCAGCTTCTTGCCGTCGAAGCTGAGCGCGAACTGCTCGGCGGCCGCGCCCACGAAGTCGATCGCCTTCCGCTCCTTGAGGTCGTAGCGGTGCAGGATGTCGGCGTGGTTGGGCACGTGCTCCACGTAGAAGAACTGGCCGGCGCGGCCCGCGGCGAGACCGGCGTAGTCGCGGCTGGGCACGTCGAGCGCGACGATGCGCTGCATGAGCCCGTCGAAGTCGATGTGCACCGTGGCCGAGTCGGCGGGAGCCTTTTTGGCGCCGCTGTCGGGCCTGGCCTTCTTGCTCGTGTCGGCCGCCGGTTCGTCGCCCGTCTCGGGCAGCAGCGGCGACTGGTCGGCCTTGGAGAGCACGGCCAGGTAGACGCCGCGGTTCACCGGCTGGTTGTACGAACTCATGTCCAGCCAGCCCGTGTGCAGCGCGAAGTCGGTGGAGGCGAGGAAGAGCAGATACTTGCCGCTCTTGTCCCACGTCGGATCGATGACGTCGGAGAGGCCGTCGGTGAGCTGGTGCGCGGCGTTGTCGGCCACGTTGTACACGAACACCGCGTGGAACTGCGAGCCCATGAGCCGCTTGGTGTACGCCACCCAGCGCGAATCGGGCGACCAGGAAGGCGCCATGTCGCGGTCGGGCCAGGTGTAGTTGCCCTGATCCACGTGCGTCTGCTTTCCGGTGGCCAGGTCGAGCACCCAGACGTTCAACTCGGCGTCGCTGAACAGGATCTTCTTGCCGTCGGGCGACCAGGCGGGGTCGTAGTAGTACGTGGGGTGTTCGAGCGGATAGGCCCGGGCCGGCGTGACGCCGTCCTGGCTGCCGACCATGAGCTGATATTCACCCGTGCTGTCGCTGAACCAGGCGATCTGCTTTCCGTCGGGCGACCAGATCGGCGTCCGGCTGGCGACGGCGGACGAGGGCGTGAGGTCGCGCCAAGTGCCCTTGTCGGTGGGCACCGTGATCACGTCGCCGCGGGCCTCGAACAGCGCGCGCACGCCGGTGGGCGAGAGCTGGGGCGCGGTGAGCGCCCTTGAAATGTCGGCCGCGTGCGGCATGGCCGAGGGAAAGTCGCCGGAGACGCGGATGTCGAGCTTGCGGTCGCGGCCGGTGGCGGGGTCGTAGAGGTGAACGTCGCCCGCCTGCTCGTAGGCCACAACGCCGGCGCCGGTGTTCACGCTCTCCACCTCGAAATCGGTATAGTGCGTGATCTGCTTGAGCGCTCTGGTCTTCGTGTCGTACGACCAGAGGTTGTTGTTCCAGTCGCGGTCGGAGATGAAGTAGATGGTATTGCCGAGCCAGACCGGCTGCTGATCGCGGCTGTCGGTCCAGGGCAGCTTGCTCATCGCGTGCGTGGACACGTTGAGCACGCGGATCGGCTGGTTCTGCCCGCCGCGGTAGTTCTTCATCTCCGATTCCCACGGGCGGTCGAGCTGGTAGGCGATGTCCTGGCCGTCGGGCGAGATCGCGCCGTAGAGCGCGCGCGGCACGGGCAGCCGGTCGGGCAGTCCGCCGGTGACGGGCACGGTCCAGAGCTGCGGCTCGCCGTCGGGCATGCCGGTGCGCTGCGACTCGAACACGACGCTCTTGCCGTCGGGCGTCCAGCCGCGCACGAGATCGGCGCCGGGGTGCCAGGTGAGCCGCTTTGGCGTGCCGCCGTCGGCGCTCACCACGTACACGTCGGGGTTGCCGCCGTACTGACCCGTGAACGCGATCCACCTGCCGTCGGGGGAGAAGTGCGGATCGGCCTCGACGGTGGGCGACGAGGTGAGCCGCCGCGCCTCGCCGCCGTCCTTGGCCACGAGCCAGATGTCGCCGGCGTAGGCGAAGGTCACGGCCGTGGCGCTGACGTCCGGCTGATGCAGAAGCCGGGTGGACTGGGCGGCGAGAGCCGCGGGCGCGAGCCCGGCGACGACGGTGAACGCGAGCAGACGAAAGGGATTGGACATTGCTGAACTCCAACGAGTGGATTGGAAAACCGGGATCAGCGCTTCACGACGTTGTACATCCAGGCGTCGGCATTGTAGGCCCGCTGCACGGCGACGGCGCGCTTGAGATCGGCCGAGACGCTGATCGCATAGAGCGGCAGCGCCGGCGCGCCGAGCGGCTGCATCGCGCCGGGGCCGGTGAGTTTGTAGAGCTCGTACGCGTCTTCGGTGTGGTGCATCCCAAGGAACACCGCCCCCCCGTCGAGCAGCGAGATCGCCCCGTCCTCGGCGAACCGGGAGCCCCAGAGCGTGCTCGTGCCGTCGGCGAGATTCACCGCCGAGACGCCCAGCGTATCGAGCGTGGTGCGATTGAAGCCGGCGATGAACAGGCGCCGGCGCGCCGGATCGGATACGACCTGGTTGATGCCGGCATACCAGGCCGGAAGCGCCACGTCCCGGCGCTTGCCCTGCTCTTCGATGATCAGCTTGTTGCGGGTCACGGGAATCCACACCCACCCGTCGGCCAGCGGCGCGGCGTCGGCGACGACGGAATCGGGAAGGTCGTAGCCGTTGCGCTCGGCGCCGGTCTGGACGTTCACCACGGCGAGATGCGTGCCGCCGTCCTGTCTGGACGAGATCGTGGCGACGGACGTGGAGTCCACCCACACCGCGCGGTGGATCGTCCCCGCCGCGGCCACCGGCGTTTCGGTCGGCTGGTCGAAGGATCGCACGCTGAAGCGGGCTTCGGTGTGATCGCCGGTGGTCGGCACGATGCGCCGCATGAGCAGCCGTCCGCCGTCCGGCGAGAGCCAGGCGAGCACGCTGTTCGACGCGTGGGCGATGCGATGGTCGTCGGCAAGCCGCCCCTGCACGAGCTCCGGCACCGTGGTGGTCCAGACGCCGTAGTCGAGCGTGCCCTGGTCCATGACCATCTTCATGCCGTCCGACGTGACCGAGACGTTGGTGAAGATGCCCGTGACCATCGTGTCCTGCTTTGCCGAGAGGTGCCCGTTGGCGGGATCGATGGCGATGCGCACGAGCGATTCGCCCACCGCGTCGCCGGCGCGGTCGAGCCACACCGCGTCCACGGTGCCGATGCCGCCGCAGGTGCACTGGTTCACCACGTGGTCGGCCACCTTGCCGTCGCGGCCGATCACCTGCCAGAGCCCGTGCGGCGCCTGGATGATGAGGCTGAGAATCCACCGCGTGCCGGGAATGGCGGAGAGCCCCGCCAGGTACTGCCCCTTGCCGCGCACCGGGATGCTGTCGTGCACCACGCCGTCGAGCCCCGCGATGCCCACCCAGTACAGCGAGTCCTGCGAGTTCGAAGACCCGATGAGCAGCGAGTCGCCGTCGGCGTAGAAGGCGGCGACGCCCGCGGTGAGGTAGCGGGGCGGTCCGCCGAGGGCCGACACGAGGTAGCTGGCCAGCCGGCCGCCGATCGTTCCGTTGAAGAGCAGGTTGCGCCGGTCCGGGCTCCAGCGCAGGTCGTAGACAGACGTGGCGCCGTCGAGGATGGACCGCGTGGTCGTGCCGCCCACGTCCTGCTCCATCACCGAGTACGTGCACTCGGCGCCCTTGCAGTGACGCGCCGCGAACGCGAGCTGCTTGCCGTCGGGGGAGATGGCGGGAAAGTAGACGCCGCCCGATACGGTGAGCTGCGTCTTGGCGCCCAGCGATGCCTGCTGCGCCGGTGCCGCCGGGTGTCCGCGCATGCCCCACACGGCCACCGCCACCGCGATCGCCACGAGCGCGACCACGCCGCCGAACATGGGCATGAGGCTCTTCGTGGCCGGCGGCGCAGTAGCCGCCTTGTTGGCCTGGGTGACGCCCGCATCGAGCGCCCGCGCGAACTCCTCGGCGGTGTTGAACCGGTCGGCGGGGGTCTTGGCGAGCGCCTTGGTGATGGCCGCGTCCACGCCTTCGGGCACCGTGTCGCGGAGGATGCGCACGTGCGTGGGCTTCTCCGTCATCAGCTTGGCGATCATCGCCTGAGCGCTGGCGCCGGTAACCGGGGGCTCGCCGGCGAGCATCTCGTACAGCACCGCGGCGAGCGAGTAGACGTCGCTGCGGGCATCAATGCCGCGGTCGCCGGTGGCCTGCTCGGGGCTCATGTACTGCGGCGTGCCGAGCGAAAGGCCGGTCTGGGTGAGGCGGTTGCCCCCCGCTTCCTTGACCGCGAGGGCGATGCCGAAATCGGTCAGCATCGCCTCGCCCTCCTGGATCAGGATGTTCTCGGGCTTGATGTCGCGGTGCACGAGCCCCTGGCGGTGCGCGTAGTCGAGCGCGCTGGCCACCTGCCTGGTGATGGCGAGGGCCTCGGGAATGCTGAGCTGCTGCTCGCGCTTCAGCTTCTCGCGCAGCGTCTCGCCGCGCACGTACGGCAGCACGTAGTACAGCATGCCGTCGGCGTCGCCGGAGTCGATGAGCGTGAGGATGTGGGGGTGGTCGAGGCGCGCCGAGATCTTGATCTCGGTAAGGAAGCGCTCGGCACCGAGCACGGCGCCCAGTTCCGGGCGGAGGACCTTGAGCGCGACGTCGCGCTCGAGCTTCTTGTCGTGGGCGAGGTACACCACGGCCATGCCGCCAGAGCCGATTTCCCGCTCGATGACGTAGCGGTCGCTCAGGGCGGTGGTCAGATGAGGAGTATCGGGCACCGGATATACTGCGGCAAACGGGCGCGTGGCGCCAGATAGAGGCGCGTTCGAGAGTCCGGAACTATCTTACGCCTCCCCGCATCAGGCGCTCCCATGGACCTCTTCGAAGCGATCAACGCCCGCCGCTCCATAAAGCAATTCACCGCCCGCCCGATCGCGCGCCCGGAAATCGAGCGTCTGCTCCAAGCCGCCGCGCTGGCGCCGAACCACCGCATGACCCAGCCATGGCGCTTCTACGTGCTCGGCCCCGAGGCGCGGCGCGCCTACGGAGAGGTGCTCGGCGCGCGCAAGGCGAAGAAGGTCGAGGACCCGGAGGCGGCCCGCGCCGTGATCGAGAAGGTGGCGGCCGCCGAGGCCGCGATGCCGGCCGAGATCGCGGTGGCCATGACGCTCGACGAGAATCCGGAGATCCGCGAGGAGGACTACGCGGCGACGATGATGGCGGCGCAGAATCTGATGCTGGCGGCCACGGCGATGGGACTCGCAACGCACATCAAGACGGGCGCGGTGATGGACGACCCGCGGGCGCGCGCTGCGGTGGGGGTTCCCGAGGGCCAGCGGATGGTGGCGCTGGTCCAGCTCGGGGAGCCGGCGGCGGTGCCGGAGCCGAAGGCGCGACGCGCGGCGGCCGAAGTCACGACCTGGGTGCCGTAGCGCGGGCCGGGCGCCCTGCTCCGCTCAGCCGGGGAATCTAAGGAGCAGCAGCACCAGGCCGATGGTGCCGATCCAGAACAGGAATGTCCACTTGATCAGCTCGGCCTGAACCGCGGAGATCTGCGGTTTGAGTTCGGTGATGACACCGGCAATTTCGGCTTTCAGCGCCGTTCGGACATCCGCGATTTCGGCCTTCAGTTCCGTTCGGACACCCGCGATTTCGGCCTTCAATTCCGTTCGGACACCCGCGATTTCCGCCTTCAGTTCCGTGTGGATCTCACTCAATCGCTCGTCGAGGTCGTCCATGCGGCCCTCGAGGCGTGAGAATGACCCGCGTACCTCGAGAAAGGCCGCGCGGTTGTCCGCTCCGAGATCGCCAAACAGGGTCACCAGTTCGGTCATCGCTTCGTCGCCCAGCTTCTCGTGAAGCTTGAGGGGCAGTCGTGGAGTCGTGGGCATGGCCGTCTCCCTGGTGGAGTCGACCGTACCCTACATCATACGCTCGGCGGGGCCATCACCGAAAGTGCGCGGGACGGGACGATTCGCGCCGCGCCGATCGGGGGCAGTGCTCATTGCTTCATCTTCGCGCGCAGGTCGGTGAACCAGTTGAGCACGACCACGGCGGCCATCCGTCTGCGCGATCATGATCCGGCCGTTCTACGCCGTCTCCTCCCACGGCCCTTCGGTGACCGCCGACAACCTCTTCATCAGCGGGATCAAGGCGGCGGCGATCAGGGTGCCGGCCACGGCCACCATGCCCAGCTTCATGAACAGGTCGGTGTAGAGCGGCAGCGTGTCGACCGGATTGGTGACGTTCTGCGGCACGCTGGCGTATGTGGCGACGTAGCTGCCCAGATACTGCGAGATGCCGGTGGCCAGGAACCAGACGCCCATGATGAACCCGCGGAGCGACGGCCCCACGTAGCGCGCGACCATGGCCAGGCCGAGTCCGCTGATGAGCAGCTCACCCAGCGACTGGAAGGCGTAGCCGACGATCATGAACCAGAACGAGACCTTGCCGGCCACGGCAAAGTGCCCACTGAAGCCGTAGATGAAGAAGCCGAGCGCCAGCACGGCGAACCCCATCGCGAATTTGGTGGAGATGTGGAAGTCGCCCCCCTCGCCGCGGCCGAGGCTGTTGTACAGCCAGGCCAGCCCGGGGCTGAGGATGAAGATCCAGAGTGGGTTCAGCGCCTGGACCTGCCCCGCGGGCACCTGGTATCCGAACAGGTTGAGTTCGACGTTGCGGAACGAGAACAGCGTGAGCGACGTGGACATCTGCTGGTAGAAGATGAAGAACAGCATGCCGAGCCCGGTGAGGATGAGCACGGAAATCAGGCCCTTCCGCTCGCGTTCGGTACCCTTGCTGCCCATCACGGCGAAGATCGCCAGCATGGTGAGGAATCCGAGGAAGACGGTACCGCGGGCGACGGTGCGGTTCTGGATGATGAACGAGACGAGGACGATGCCGACGGCCATGCCGGCGAGCACCAGCACGAGGCGCGTGACGTTGAGCGGCTCGAAGTCCGGCGGGGAGCCCACGTGCCGGAGATGGCGGCTCATCAGGAGGTAGTTGATGATGCCGGCGATGAGGCCGGCGGCGCACACGGCGAAGGCGGCGTGCCATCCGACCTTGACCGCGATCAGGGGCGTCGCGATCTGCGAAATGGCCGATCCGATGTTCACCGCCATGTAGTACATCGTGAACGCGCTGTCGATCCTGGCGGAGTCGCCCTCATACAGTTTGGAGATGAGGTTGGCCGGATTCGCCTTGAACACGCCCCCGCCCACGGCCACGACGGCCAGCGCCGGGAAGAGCAGCTCCGGGTGGCCGGGGATCGAGAGTCCGATGTATCCGAGGGCGAGCACCAGCGCGCCGAGCAACGTGGTGCGGCGGCTGCCCAGGAGCTTGTCGCCGATCCACCCGCCGATTGCGGGCACGGTGTAGGCCATGGCCGCGAAGGCGCCGTAGGTGAGGTTGGCGCGGTCGTCGGTGTAGCCGAGCTGCTGCACCATGTACAGCACGACGATGGCCGTCATGCCGTAGTAGCCGAACCGCTCCCACAGCTCGACGAGGAAGAGGGTCGTGAAGCCCTTCGTTCGCGCCTGCGCCTGTGCGTCGGTCGTCATGATCGTATCCTCGATTCGTGAAATGCCGGCGGTCCACCGGCGATATACGGAAGGCGCCGGCGGTTGGAAAGGCCGGCCGCAACATGAGGAGTGGCGCTACTCATCGCGTCGAATCTCCCGCCATGCGCCCGCGCGCCTCCGACCACCAGTTGTGCACCACCACCAGGTGCTGCGCGTCGCCCTTCAGCACCAGGAGACGCTTGCCATCGGGCGCCACGTCGTAGTTGGCATGAGGCGCCGGGGCGTTGACGTACCGGTCGGTCATGAAGTTCGCCCGCGACACGACGTGGAACGACGGCGTGGTGGAAACCGTCACGACCACGAAGTGACCGCTGCCACGGTAGAACAACCGATGCCCGTCGCGCGACCAAACGGCCTCGGTGCCGCCCCCGGTGGAGATGGGAATGCGCGGGCCGGGCCCGGGGAACGGCTGCACCACGATCTGCATCGTGCCCGACTGATCGGTCTGGTACGCCAGCCAATGGCCATCGGGGGAGAGGCGCCCCTCGAACTCCTGCGCGGGCCCGGTGGCCACCGGGTGTGCGGCGGTGTCGCCGACGAGCGCGCGAGTGTAGAGGTCCGCGGTGGCGGTGTCGACCTGGTACATGAGGCTCCGGCCGTCGGGGCTGATGCTGCCTTCGAAGTACGCCGCCCTTGAATCGGCCTCCAGCGGGCTGGGCGGCGCGCTCTCGTCGATCGGCTGCCACCAGATCGCGGAGCGCGGCCCGCGGTCCGAGCGGAAGAGCACCCGCGTGCCGTCGGGGGTCCACTCCGGCCTCTCGTTGATCGTGCCGCCACTGGTGAGCCGGCGCAGCCCCTTGGTGGCGAAGTCGTACAGCCACACATCGCGTGTGGCGCCCGTGGAGATGGCCACCGCCAGCCGCTTGCCGTCCGGGGAGTAGCGCGGGAACGAATACTCGCGCCCCCCCGGCACGAGCGGCGTCTCGCCGGTGGAGTCGGCGAGCACCACCGCGGACCGCCCGGTGCCCGTGGCATAGACCAGGGTGCCCGTACGCGAGAGCGCCGCCAGCGCGACCCCCCGGTTGCCCTGCGCGATGTCGTTCAGCAGCGGCCGGCCCGACTCGGCGATCGCCGCGGCGTCAGGGTCGAACGGTGCGGCGATCAGCTCGGCGCTGCCCGTGCCGTATATCAGCATGCCGCTGAGCATGCCGAGCGCGCTCAACCCCGGCGTGGCCGTCCGGCGCGCTTTACCGGAGGAAAGCGACAGAACGCCCAGATGCACGGTTTCGAGGCCGCCGCCCGCCCAACTGGCGTACACGATATGATCGCCGTCGGGCATAGCCATAGGATAATACTGAAGATCCTCGTTGCTCGCGGCGTCGAGCGACGCCGTCCGTCGCCTGGTCGCGTCGCTGGCCGGGAACCAGACCAGATGATTGTCCACGCTCGCGACAATGATCCCGTTCTTCGTCCACGTGGCGCCGCTCATGTTGGGCAGATCGGCGATGCGTTGCGGCGTGCCGCCGTTGAGGCCGACCCGGAGCAACCGGCCAGCCACCCAGAAGGCCACCGACTGCCCGTCGGGAGAGAAGAACGGTTGCTCGCCGCCTTCGGTGCCGGGCAGCGGCTGGGCGTTGAGGGCGTCCATGCGCCGCACGTAGAGGCGCTCCGTGCCGTCGGCGTCGAGAGCGACGAACACCAGCGCCGAGCCGTCGGGCGAGAGGGCCACGTTCAACTGCGACTGCCGGTACACGGCCGGATCGACGCCCGCCGGCGGCTCGACGACGAACCGCTGCACCGCGTCGCCGTCGCCGGTCCGTGCGGCCGCGCCGCGCTCATACAGCGCGAACGCCACCGCCGCCACGGCAATGGCTCCGAGGGCGAGGGTGGCCGGTTGGCGAAGCGTCGCGCGCCAACCGCCCGACGTTCGCGCCGCTCCTGCGCGTCCTGCCCCGATTTCCCCGTGCCGCGCCGGACCGCTCAGCGCCGCCGCGAACTCCGCCGCCGTGGCGAACCGGTCGGCCGGCAGCTTCTCCAGCGCCTTGTGGACGGCATACGCCACCGGCTCGGGCGTGCTCTTGCGCAGCATCGTCACCGGCTCAGGCTCGGCGCTCATCACCTTGGCGACGATGGCCTGCACGGTGGAGCCGGTGAACGGCGGATCGCCGGTGAGCATTTCATACAGCATCGCGCCCAGCGCGTACACGTCGCTGCGGGCGTCGATCTGCTTCTCGCCCATGGCCTGTTCGGGACTCATGTAATGCGGCGTGCCGAGCGATAGCCCCGTCTGCGTCATCCGATCGCCGCTGGCGCTCTGCACCGCCAGCGCGATGCCAAAGTCGGCGACGAGCGCGCGCCGGTCGTGCAGCAGAATGTTCTCGGGCTTGATGTCGCGGTGAATGACGCCGTGCCGGTGCGCGTAGTCGAGCGCGTCGGCCACTTCGAGCGCGATCCCGACGGCGTCTTCGATGGGGAGCGGCTTCTCGCGATTGAGCCGATCGCGGAGCGATTCGCCCTCCACGAACGGCATCACGTAAAACAGCAACCCGTCCGCTTCGCCGGAGTCGTGCAGCGGGAGGATGTGCGGGTGCTGCAGCGCGGCGGTGGTCTTGATCTCGGAGAGAAAGCGCTGGGCGCCGAGGGCAGCGGCGAGATCGGGGTGCAGCACCTTGATCGCGACCTTGCGGTCGTGCTTCAGGTCCTGGGCGAGATAGACGGTGGCCATGCCGCCCTCGCCGATCTGGCGTTCGATGCGATAGCGGTCGGACAGGGCGGAAGCGAGCTGTTCCGGAATCGGCATGGGCAGCAGGAAGATGTTGCAATAGGAGGGACGAAGGATGGACCGGGAATGCCTATGGCTGGCGGTCGGCGCCTCCGAGGTGCTGCAGACGATTCGTCTCCACGAGCAGCCGCGATACCATGGGCATGGCGATGACGGCCAGTGTCTTGCCGTCGGGGCTCACATCGGCGGACCGCGACGCGACGATCTGGTCGTACACCGAGCCGATGATCGCCCTCGGCGGCCCGACGCGCACGTCGCCGTTGACGAACCGCACGCTGGAGATCACGGCTTCGTAATCGCCGTTCTCGTACACGAGCGCCGTGTCCGTCGCCCACACCGGATAATTTCCGCCGGCGGCCGTGATGCGATAGCGGGGTCCGCCGCTGGGGAAGGGCTCTACGTAGATCTCGGTCCGTCCTGTCTCGTCAGACTCGTACGCCAGCCACTTCCCGGACGGCGATACGGCCGGGAATTCGGCGTGAGCCGCCGTTTGCAGGAATGGACGGGCGTGCGTGCCGTCGGCGTTCATCACCCACAAGTCGGTGGACTTGCCGTCCCCGCTTTCCACGGAAAGCGGGATGGTGCCGCCGCCGTTGGACGGAAAACCGAGGCGGACGCCCTGGCCCACATTATGGCGCTGGACCCCGGCGAACGTCGTGTCGCCGAATGGGGCCGCGGGCGCACTCTGGTCCACGGGGCGGCTCATCATCCGGCGGACGCCGTTCCGGTCGTCCAGCCAGCGCACGCTGCGGCCGTCGGCGGACCAGATCGGGTCGAGCGCGTCTCCGGTGTCCGAGATCCGCGTGTCCACCCCCGACTCGACGTCGTACACCCACACTTCCTCGTCGGTGCCCGCGACGTTGTAGTCCCCCTGGGTGTACGCGATGCGGTGGCCATCGGGAGAGAAGCGCGGCGAGTGCCGCGCCGCATCGCCGGGAATCGTGCGGAGGAGCTGCCCCTGCATGGAATACAGCCGAAGCTGGCTCTGCTGCGCGCCGAGGGCCCGGATCGCCATGGTGCCGTCGTTCGCGACGGCGTATTCCGCTTCGGAGTAATTGTGGGTGAGCGTGTGATCGCTGAGGCGGATCGGGGATCCGCCGACCGCGAACGTCTTCGGGTCGAATCGGCGGGCCATGAGCGAGCCGTCGGCCAGGGCGTACGTGAGATAGCCGTTGCTGGAGTAGTACGGCTGGAATCCCGGCGTCAGGCGATGCATGACCTGGCGGTCCATGTCGAGCGCCACCACCCAGGCGTCGGCGTCGCCGCCGCCCTTGGGGGCGGTGGCGTAGAGCAGCACGTGGCTGCCCGGCAGCACGTGGGGCACGGCGCGCCCGTGCTCGGTCGCGGTATCGGGCCGCGAGTAGACCTTCGGATCGCCGCCCTCGGCGCTCACCCGGTAGATGGACTGCGGACCGTCGAGGTCGGGCGTGAAGTACACGTACCCATCGTCGCCCCACGACGCGCCGCGCACCTTTGCCGCGCCGGCGGGGCCGATCGTCATTGGCGCCCCGCCGTTGGTGACGTCCACCTTCATGAGCATCCCCTGACGCAGGAACCCCAGCCAGCGCCCGTCGGGGGACAGGAACGGGGTCACACTGTTTCCCGTGCCGGGAATCGGACGGGCGTTGGCGTCGCCCAGGTCCCGGCGGTAGAACATCGTGGTGTCGCCCGTCTGCGCCATGAACACGATGCGTTGGCCGTCAGCCGAGATGGCGAGCGACGGCCCGCAGCAGTTGTTGGTGACGGCGAAGCTGGAATCGCCCTGCACGTACAGCTGAAGCTCGGGCGGCACCGCCGCCGCAGGACGCGGCCGCAGCCATCCCCAGAGTGCCGCGACCAGCAGGACGACGACGAGAACGCCGGCGCTCTCGGCCAGCGATTTCCATCGCGTGTCGGTGGCAGCGACCGCTCGGGCGCCCGCCGCCGTCGAGAAGTCTGGATCGCGCAGCGCGTCGGCAAAATCCGCCGCCGTCGCGAATCGGTCGGCCGGGAGCTTCTCGAGCGCGGTCTGCACCGCCGCCTCGACGTGCGGGCGGGATCGTCTTGCGCTGCGCCGTGAGACGCGCGCGGCTCCTCGGTCAGCACCCGGGCGATGATCGCCTGCGCCGTGGGCCCCGTGAACGGCGGCTCGCCGAGCAGCATCTCGTACAGCACGCAGCCCAGCGCGTAGACGTCGGTGCGCGCGTCGATCTCGCGCTCGCCCATCGCCTGCTCGGGGCTCATGTAGTGCGGCGTGCCGAGCGACATGCCGGTCTCGGTCATGCGCGTGCCGCCGTCGGCGCGGCTCACCGCGAGCGCGATGCCGAAGTCGGCCACCAGCGCGCTGCCCGTCGTGCAGCAGGATGTTCTCGGGCTTGATGTCGCGGTGGATCACGCCGTGGCGGTGCGCGTAGTCGAGCGCGCCGGCCACCTCGCTGGCGATGCGCACCGCGTCGTCGACGGGAAGCTGCGTTCTCGCGATTCAGCCGGTCGCGCAGCGACTCGCCCTCCACGAACGGCATCACGTAGAAGACGGTGCCGTCCGCCTCGCCCGAATCGTAGAGCGGCAGGATGTGCGGGTGCTGCAGGTTGGCGGTGGTCTTGATCTCGGCCAGGAAGCGCTCGGCGCCGATGACGGCGGCGAGTTCGGGCTCGCAGCACCTTGATCGCGACCTTGCGGTCGTGCTTGAGGTCGTGGGCGAGGTAGACCGTGGCCATGCCGCCCTGCGCCGAGCTCGCGCTCGATGCGGTAGCGGTCGGCCAGCGCCGCGGCCAGACGGGGGTTCACGGTGTCCGTCATGCCATCTCCGAGTCCACGCCAAAGGGCGCCGGGTGCAACCGGCCCAGGCGCGCGTTGAGGGCGTAGTAGATCATCGCGGCCGCAATCACGCCTCCGGTCTCAACCGCCTCGCGCACCCCCGAGTGCGCCAGCAGCCAGACCACCGTGACCGAGCCGAGCACCGCCGCCGCCGGGCCGCCCGGCGCCCGAAAGGTGCCCCGCACGGCCGGTCGCGTGTAACGCATCCGCAGCGCCGCCAGACAAACGCCGAGGTAGATGAGCAGCAATGCCATGCCGGCCAGCACCGCGAGGGCCGCGAATCCGCCGCTCACCGCGAGCGCAAAGCCGATCACCCCAAACACGATGATCGCCACCCAGGGCGTGTGAAAGCGCGGATGGATGGAAGCCAGCGCGCTCGGCAGCAGCCCGCGTTCGGCGACCGGGATGAACGCGCGCGGCGAGCAGACGTAGTCCGCCGCGATCGCCCCGAATCCGGCAATCGTCGCCCCGGCGAGCACCATGGACCGTCCAACGCCCCCCAACACGATTCCGGCGGTCGCCGCGAGCGGTGCCCCGGTCTGCGTGGCCAGCGCGTCACCCAACACGCCCTGCGACACCACTTGCAGCGCCAGATACAGCACCACGACCGCGACCACGGCGCCGAACACGCCGCGCGGCACGGTGCGTGCCGGATCGCGCACCTCGCCGCTAGGCGTGAGCGCAGTTTCAATGCCGCCGAAGGCGAAGAAGAGCGTGAGCGCGGCCGTGCCAAAGCTGCCAACGGCGGGCATGCCGTGCCAGGCGAGATTGGCCCCGCGAATGGAGAACGCGCCGACCACGGCGAGCAAGACCAGCGGCACCAGCTTGGCCACGGTCGTCGCCACGGACAGTCCGAGCCCCTGCCGAACCCCGCGCACATTCACCGCCACCAATCCGCCGAACATCAACGCCATCAGTACCACTCGCACAGTCGGGCCGCCGAGCCCCGGCACGAGCCCGATCAATGAATCAATCACCACCACCGCGATCGCCGCGTCGGCCGCCGGCTCGTACAGGATGATGAGGACCACCCAGGCCAGGAATCCGGCCAGCGGCCCGAACGCGTCCTCGATGTACGCCACGGCGCCGCCGGAGCGCGTGGTGCGGCTCCCCACTTCGGCGAAACATGCCAATACGCATACGATGAGCGCGGCACACAACAGATAGGCAAGTATCGCCGCCGGCCCGAGAATCGCCGCGACGGCCGCTGGCAGCGCGAAGATCCCCGCGCCCACGGTGAGGTTCACCGCGTTCGCGCCGAGCGCCCAGGGGCCGATGGCGCGGTCGAGGCGGTCGCGGTCGGACAGCGCGCGGCCAAGGCCTGTCGCGGCGTCGCTCAAGGCGTGCAGCTCATGGGGTCGACGGGTTCATGGAATACGGAAATCGGACGCGGCGGGCGCGTCCGATCGGGAGGCGGGCACTCGGGCTGTTTCGGGTCGGCCCTCCAGATGGGCTGGGGAGCCGCGCGAACCGGGCCTAACATGAGACGCGAACCCCGGAGGGGCAAGGACAATGCTGTGGGACTCGGGGGCACGGCGCCGGGCCGAGGCGATGCGCGCCATCCGCGACGCCGATGGTGAAGGTGGTGAAGGCGTAGCGAACAGCGAGGCGGCATCGATCGCCGACGCCGCCTCGCCGTTCGACTGTCCAACTGTCTGACTGTCTGACTGTCCGACTTACCGCTTATCCAGCACCCGCCCCGCATTCAAGTTGTCCCAGTTCATGAGCGCGTTGAACACCAGCGCGTAGCTCCCGATCGTCTCCGCCCGGTACACCGGGTTGTTGGCGAACAGCACCACGTGCCCCTTCCCCTGCGGGGCGTCGATGACCATCGGCCGCTGCGCGATGTCGCTGCCGCCGTCGAGCAGGCCCGATACCAGCAGGTCGCGCTGGTCGGCATAGCGCATCACCACCCGCGGCCGCTGATCCGGCGGGATGATGTTGAGCGCGTTGCGGAGCTGCTCGTCGGTGATCGGCTGCGCGCTGCCAGGGCTGCACGCGCGGCCGCACGGGCGCTTCGAACTCCGGCGTCAGCGCCGGCCGTCCCTGCACCGTTTCCTGATCGTCCACCGTGCCGCGTCCCGTCTCGCGCGTCGCGCCGCCGGCGCCGCCGCGTCCGCCGCCCCCGCGGCCGCCGTTCGTGTTGCTCACGCCGAAGCTCTCCCCGTCGTCGCTGTAGACGGCCAGGCTGTCCTTCACGCCATAGGCGATCGGGCTCGCCCCGTCCACGATCCGGGTACGCAGCAGACTGC
This sequence comes from uncultured Gemmatimonadaceae bacterium, assembly GCA_963775915.1. Taxonomy (GTDB): domain Bacteria; phylum Gemmatimonadota; class Gemmatimonadetes; order Gemmatimonadales; family Gemmatimonadaceae; genus JAGWRI01. Next base: position 1,118,146 of record CAVZKH010000010.1, on the reverse strand, counting down.
CCACCACCTCCTGTCCGCGCGGGCGGCTGATGCTCACCCCGGCCGCCATGCCGAACTGCGACGCGAAATCGGTGGTGTTGGCGGCGGTGATCAGCAGCCCTCCATGGTCAACGAACGCCTTCAGGTGCTCGAGGCCGTCCCACCCCATGCCGGGGCGGATGTCGTCCGTGCTGTCGATGACGCCGATGTTGGGCGTCAGCGCCGTCTTCTTCCATGGGAGCGGATTGCGCCACACCGGCATCCCTTCGACGATCGACATCGGGCTGCCGCCGGCCGGCGGAAACACGATCACGTCGAACTTCCCGTTGAGATCCGCGATCTTCGAGAGCTGCTGCGTGCTGATGTACTCGTACGGCACGTGCAGCGCGTCGAAGCCGAGTCGCCACCAGCCCTCGGTCTGCGTACCCTGCCAGGTGTGGAGGATCGCCACGCGCGGCGCCCGCGCCGGATGCGTCTTCACGCCGGGCGCCGCCGAGATGGCGGTGACCGATACGCCGAGTGCCTTCGCGGCATTGTCGAGATCGGCCGGCGACACGCCGCTCACCAGGAACGACCCGCGATTGAAGTGGTGGCCGTCCACCGAGAACGAATCCTCGGCGGCCTGGAAGTCGGCGCTCTTCAACTTATAGCGCAGCGTGATCAGCGCGTTGTCGCCGTTGTTGTTGATGGCGTACGTGGCGCCCGCGCCCTGCACGCCGCCCGGGGCGACGATGGGGCCGGTGACGAGCTGCATCGGCGCCTTGAGCACGGTCGTGTCGACCACGCGCACGCACTCGACGCCGAAGCCCTCGGGGAAGGTCCAGCCCGTGTCGTCGTACGGATGCTTCTGCGGGTCGTTCGGCGCCCAGTACTGGTAGTCGAGCAGCGCGTCCGCGATGCGCGAATAGGGCTGGTCCATGCGGATGATGTAGCTGCCGGCGGGGAAGGTGCGCGCCTCGGTGGCCGGCGGCTTGGGCGTGGTCGCGGTGTCGGCGGCGTTCTCGCCGCCCGCGCCCGCGCCGGCGCCTCGTCCGCCGCGGCCGCCGCGGCCGTTGCCGTTGGCGGCGGGGCGCTTCACCGGCACCTGCACCGTGAATGGCGCCGTGGCGCGCGAGATCTCCACGTGCTGGCGGCGCATCACCCCGAGCAGGTCGGCCTGCGAGCCGAGCCGAGGGTCGTCGGCCGGCAGCACGTAGGCGGCCGGCCCCTCGGTGGTGGCCTTGGCGATGGAGCGCTTGGCTTTGGTGTAGAAGTTCTCGAGGAAGAGCTGCCGGTTGTTGGCGAAGTACTCGAGCGAGACGAGAAGCCCCGTCTCTTCGTAATTGTTGTTGTCGCGCAGCGACCACTTCACGTGCGGCAGCGGCGGATCCTGGCGGTACCAGGTCTTCTCCGTCTCGCTCGGCGACAGCGTGCGGTCGAGCGTCTCGGCGGTGCCGCCGTTGCCGAAGGTCTCGTAGAGGCGGCTGATGCCGTTGTGCATGGCGGCGATGAACATCAGGTAGCCGGGCGACCAGGTGTCGAAGTCGCCGTGGGCGAACACGCCGGGCATGCCGAAGCGCGTCATCTCCTGCACGTTGTTCCAGCCGAGCATCTGCCACTCGTTGGCGAGCAGCGGGTCGATCCAGGCGTTGTAGGGGCCGTCGCCGATGGTGTTGTCGTACATGAACGGCACCGACTCGTGCAGGTCGTGCAGCACCTGGGCGTTCCAGCCGACGTAGGTGTTGAGCACGTTCTGCGTGAGGTCCAGCGCCGCGCCCATGGCGTCGCGGTTGTTGTCGTGCGCCACGTAGTGCCCCCAGTAGATGAGGGGGAGCGGCGTGTCGTCGGGGTGCGCCATGTGCCAGCGGACGACGTCCACCTCGCGGTCGCGCCCGTCCACCTCGACCACCGGGGTGATGAGCGTGATCTCGTGATCGCGGATGTTCTTGATGTAGTCGCTGTTGTCCACCGCCAGGCGGTAGGCGAGTTCCATGAGCGCCGTGGGCGCGCCCGACTCCGAGGAGTGGATGGTGCCGGTGATGTAGTACACGGGCACCGTCTGGGGGATCAGCTTCTCCGCCTCGGCGTCGTTCATGCCGGGCGTGCGCGGGTCGGCGAGCTTGGCGAGGTTGGCCTTGTTGCGGTCGAGGTTCTTCCAGATCTCCTCGGACGCCACGCCGACGGCGATCATCTCGCGCCCTTCCTCGGTGTGGCCGATGGTCCAGACGCGGACGCGCGGGCTCTTGTCGGCGAGCAATCGCATGTAGGCGTAGACCTGCTCGGCGTACGGGAGGTTGTTCTTGGCGCCGGCGATGTCGCCCAGCGTGGCCATCGGCGTCGGCACCGTCTTCGACGCGGGCAGGTAGTCCACCAGGGGCGAGCTGAAGAAGGGCTCGGTGGTGTACTCGCGGATCTTCGCCGTGTACGCGGAGTCGATGGGCTGGGACGGGTCACGCCCCGGCTTGGGGCCGTGCAGCTGGCCCTGCGCACGCGCCGGCTGGACGGACAGGGACAATGCTGCCAGCGCAAACGCCGGCGCGAAGAGGCGGGAAGGGAGACGCCGCATGACGGACCTCGGGAGGGGTGGAATTGCTCTGGGCAAAACTGGACCCGGGGCACGGGGGCCGCCAGTCAGGCATCAAGAACGGAGAGTATGGACTCGATCGATCAGGACGATCCTGATGCCTCTGGATCAGGACTTTGGGGGCGCGCCTGGCCGGACTCGTTGCTGCAGTAGAAGCGGTAGGCCTTGGGCGTCGGGCCAATGTGCAGCAGCAGGCCAACTTCGAGCCGAGTGGCGCGGAGGTAGCTGTGGATCTGGCGCGTGGCGCCACGATGGAGGACTTCGGTGGACTTGGCTTCTACGACTACGCGGTCATTCACCACCATATCGAGCCTTTGCCGGCCGATCTCAACGCCGCGGTATGACACCGGGACGTAGACCTCCCGTCCCACGCGGTGACCCCGCGTGAGCAGCTCTCGCTCGAGGGCGGCCATGTACAGGGCCTCCAGAAACCCAAACCCCAGGGTGTTGTACACGGCGTAGAACGCTCCGATGATATCGTGGGTCAGCTCTGCCTCGACGAGATTTCCGCGCATCTCGTGATATCGCCGTTCACGGCCGTGCGCCCATCACCCGAATTCCGCGACCCCAAGATTTTCATCCCGACTCATCTGTTCGATCCCGACCAATCGAGTCCCCAGCCAGGTTCTTGGCGCCGGACCGGCCACTCCAGCCGCGGCCCGCGGCGATATATTCCCCCACCATGATTTTCACGATTCTCGGCGCGTTCCAGCTCGCCGCCGCGCGGCCCGTGCCGCCGCCGGCGGTCTACAACGCGCGTGAAGGCCGGACGTCCGTGCACGCCCCGTTCATCGACGCGACGGCCACGATCGACGGCGTGCTCGACGAGCCGGTGTGGAGCCGCGCCGCGCTGCTCACCGGATTCTCGGAATACTCGCCCGTGGACCAGCGCCCATCGCCCGACTCCACGGAGGTCTTCGTCTGGTACTCGCGCGACGCGATCTACTTCGGCATCCGGGCCTACGAGCCGCACGGCCCGGTGCGGGCCACCCTCGCCGACCGCGACAACATCAGCTCCGACGACAACGTCGAGATCCACCTCGACACCTACAACGAGCGCAACCGCGCGTTCGTGTTCGCCGTCAATCCGCTGGGCGTGCAGGCGGACGGACTCAAGAACGAACAGGGCGGCTTCACCCCCGGCTCCAACGTCATGCCCGGACAGAACGATCTCAGCGCCGACTTCACCTGGCAGTCCAAGGGTCACGTGATGCCCTGGGGCTACGAGGTCGAGATCCGGATCCCGTTCAGCAGCCTGCGCTACCCGAGCGCGACCGTGCAGAACTGGGGCCTCCAGATCCAGCGCAACGTGCAGCACAGCGGCTACCAGGAAACCTGGACCGAGGTGCACAAGGCGTCGGCCAGCTTCATCGATCAGGAAGGCCTGATCGTCGGGATGACGGGCATGCACCACGGGCAGGTGGTGGGGCTCAACCCGGAACTCACCAACACGGTGACCGGCTCCCCCTGCTGCGCCCCGGCGAACGCCGGCTGGCAGTACGACTCGAAACCGCGGCTGGGCGGCAACGTCCGCTGGGCCATGGGGAGCAACTTCGTGCTCAACGGCACGGTGAAGCCCGACTTCTCGCAGGTGGAGGCCGACGCGACGCAGATCGCCGCCGACGAGCGGTTCGCGCTCTACTATCCCGAGAAGCGCCCCTTCTTCATCGAGGGGTCCGACCAGTTCAACGTGCCCAACACGCTGTTCTACACGCGCACGATCGTGCAGCCCACGGGCGCGATGAAGCTCACCGGCAAGATCGGCCGCATGGACCTCGCGGCGCTGTCGGCGCTCGACGCGTCCAGCACCACCGCCACCGGCGACCACCCGCTGGTGAACGTGCTGCGCCTGCGGCAGGGGTTCGGCAGCCAGAGCACCTTCGGCATGATGTACAGCGAGCGCGTGGGCGGCGGCCGGTCGAACCAGGTGGCCGACGCCGACGTCCACTGGGTGTTCGATCCGCGGACGTACGCGCAGTTCCAGGCGGTCATGAGCTCGACGACGGCCAATGCCGCGACGCGGAACGCGCCGATGTGGGAAGCGGTGCTGGACGGCACCGGCCGCAGCTTCGGCTTCCACTACAACGTGCTCGGCGTGGGCAACGGCTTCGCCGACGACAACGGATTCGTGCAGCGCACGGGGATCGTCCAGCCCAACGCGACCAACCGGCTGACGCTCTACGGCGCGCCGGGCGCATTCATCGAGCGGTTCAACGTAATGATGACGACGTCGGCCGTGTTCCGGTACAGCGACTTCTTCGCCGGGAAGAGCCTGCTCGAAGATCATGCGGCGCCGAATACGTCGTTCACCTTCCGCGGCGGGTGGTCCTTGAGCGTCACGCCCACGCTGTCGAGCTACGCCTTCGACCCGGCGGCGTACGCCGGCGACTACACGGGCACGCCGCAGGCGCCGGCGCCGTTCGTCCCGGCGCCGCGGATTGCGACGTTCACGACGGCACTCAAGGTCTCGACGCCCCATTTCCAGGCGTACGACGCGTCGCTCGGGGTCACCACCGGCAACGACGTGGACTTCGTGGAGACGGCGCGCGTGCGGCGGCTGGACTACAACGCCAGCCTCAACCTGCGCCCCACGCAGCAGCTGCGGGTGAGCGCCACCTATCAGAGCAGCACGTTCACGCGACGGAGCGGCGGCGCGCAGTCGGTCTCCACGCAGATCCCCTGGGTCAAGGTGGAGTACCAGCTCACGCGGTCGATCTTCTTCCGCGTGGTGGCGCAGTACACCGCGGGCGATCGCGAGCCGCTGCAGGACTGGCGCACGGGCCAGGTGCTGCTCATGGCCGACACCGGCGGGACGTATTCGCCTTCGGTGGCGAGCGTGAGCAACTCGCTGCGCGCCGACTGGCTGTTCTCCTACCGGCCGACGCCGGGCACGGTGTTCTTCCTGGGCTACGGCAACACGACCACGGAGCCGGGCGCGCTGCGGTTCCAGCAGCTGCGGCGGACGAGCGACGCGTTCTTCGTGAAGGGGAGCTACCTGTTCCGGGCGTTGGGGGGTGGGTGAGAGGGTGAATGGGTGAATGGGTGAGAGGGTGAATGGGTGAATGGGTGAATGGGTGAATGGGTTGCTGCCGGGCCGCAGTCATTCGGTGATCCTGGCGATGGTGCGATGACGCGCAGACGGCATCCAACGCCGATCGTACAACATGCAAAGCCCCAAGAACCTGAGAGTGATGGCGCACGCGATGACGCTGGCGCGACTGACCTACGGCGCGACCGACTCCTTCCCACCGCGGGAGCGTTTCGGCCTCGCTTCCCAGATGCGACGCGCTGCCGTGTCAGTCGGCTCCAATATCGCCAAGGGTTGTGGCCGCGAAAGCAATGCCTCGCTTCGCCCATTCCTTCACTATGCCCTTGGCTCGGCGAGTGAGCTGCAATTTCAGGTCGACCTCGCCAGAACCCTCGAGATGGGCCGTGCCGAGCAACTCGCCGAGCTCGAAGCCGCACTGGGGGTCACCCGGGCGATGCTGCTTCGCCTGATCAATCGCATGAACCCGGTGCGCAGGCCTCCCGCTGCCCGTCCATGATTGGGGAACGGGACCCGTCTGCACCTTCACCCATTCACCCTTTCACCCAAGAACCTCCCTGCCAACGTCACCATCCGCTCATCCCCGGCTGCCTCCGCGCGCTCGAGCAGCGTCCTAACGTACGGTTTGAGCTTCGGCTCGCCCCACTTGTATCCCGTGGCCTGCTCGGCGCTGTACGAATTGCCCACATCCGCGCCTTGGAGCAACGCCGACGCCGCGGCCTCGTCGTAGCCCGGATCGTCGCGCGGCGGCAGGACGTAGCGCGGCTCGGGCTCGTTGGCGTCTTCGTTGACGAATGCGCGGGACATGGGAGGAGGTATATCGAGTGTCGGGGAATGATGGAAGGTGAGGAAGTGATACCGTGAGGCGGTGAGGCAGAGACCGCCTCACTGCCTCACCGATCCCCAACTCCCCTACTCCTGCCGCAGCGCATCCGCCGGATCCAGCGCCGCCGCGCGACGTGCCGGCAGCCAGCAGGACAGGGCGGCGATGGCGAGGAACAGCAGCGCGATGGACACGAACGTCGCCGGATCGGTGGGCGCAACGCCGACGAGCATGCTCTTCAGGGCGCGTGTGAGCGCCAGTGCCGCCGCGATGCCGACCCCGACCCCGACCGCGCTCAGCCGCATGCCCTCACCGATCACCTGGCGGAAGATGCGCGCCTTCGGCGCCCCGAACGCCATGCGCACGCCGATCTCGGCCGTGCGCTGGCGGACGATCGTGGACAGCACGCCGTAGAGGCCGACGGCCGCCAGCACCAGCGCGATCGCCGCGAAGGTGCCGATGAGCACGAGCGCAAATCGCGTCGGCGCCCGGGCGGCATCGACGTAGTCGGAGAGCGGCTTCATCTCGCCGATGAACACCGAATTGTCCATGCCGGCGACCAACGACCGCACGCTCGATTCCAGGCGCGCCGGATCGCCCGCCGTCCGCACCATCCAGGTGACGGCCAGCGTGTGGCCGAGCTGTCCGTTGGTGACGAAGATCTGCTCGCGCCCGTCCGCCGCCGGCGTGTAGCGGCGTTCCTGATCCACCACGCCCACCACGTCCACCCACTCGGGATCGTTGCTCCGGTATCGCACATACAGCCGCTTGCCGACCGCCGACTGCCCCGGAAACGCCTTGGCGGCCAGCACGCGATCGATGATGACGTTGCTCGAGGTCGGCACGTTGTCGGCTTCCGTGAACGCACGCCCGGCGATGAGCTTGGTGCGCATCACGCGCAGGTAACCCGGGAGGACGACGCTGAGGTCCGCCTGCTGGAACGCGCTGGGATCGTTCACCGCGACGTCGGTGCCCCACCGCGCATTCGCCTCCTGCCCGCCGAAGGGCACCGGCAGGCCGGCCGTCACGCCGGTGACCCCGGGCAGGCCGGACACGCGCTGCTGGAACAGCTGAATGAAGGCCAACCGCTCCTCCGGGGTGCGCAATCGCAGGTTCTGCGTTTGAAACGCGAGCACGCCATCGGGATCGAAGCCGGGATCCGACCGGGAAAGCGTGATGAAGCTCCGCATCATGAGCCCGCTGCCCGCCAGCAGCACGAACGCCAGGGCCACTTCGGCCGTCACGACGCCATTGCGCAGCATGCGCCCGGCCCCCAGCTCCGCGGTGCGCCCGCTGGAGCGCAACATCTGTACGACGTCGGGGCGCGACGCCCGCAGCGCCGGGATGATCCCGAACGCGGCGGCCGCGAGCAGTCCCGCGAGCATTGTGAACCCGAGCACCAGCGGATCAAGGGCCACGGGGCCGACCGCCGGAAGGCTGGCCGGCCCGATGGCAACGAGCAGCCGCACGCCGAGCGCGGCGAGCCCGACGCCCAGCGCCGATCCCGCCACCGCCAGCAGCAGGGATTCGGAAAGCATCTGCCGGACGAGCCGCGTGCGGCTGCCGCCCAGCGCGGCGCGCACGGCGAGTTCCCGCTCCCGGCGCGAGGTCCGCACCAGCAGCAGGTTGGCCACGTTGGCGCAGGCGATCAGGAGCACGAAGGTGACGCCGCCCATGAGCGCGAGAATGGCCGGGCGCACGTCGGCCACGAGTTCCTCGTGCATGGGCACGACGCGGAACCGGAGTCCGGCGGTCTTCTTGATCGGGAACCGTTGCTCGAGATCGTTGGCGACGTTGTCCATCTGCGCCTGCGCAGCGGCGAGGGAAACGCCGGGCTTGAGGCGCCCGATCAGCCGGTACTGGACGTTGATGCGCGAGGCCGTGCCGAAGTCGATGCGCGCCGCGCCATAGAGATCGGGCGTGCGTTCGATGTTGAACCGCGGCGGCAGGAGGAGTTCGAATCCGGGGGCCAGCACACCGACGATCTGGGCGCGCACGTTGCCGAGCGGAATGATCTTGCCGATGGCCCCGCGGTCGCCGCCGAAGCGGCGCTGCCAGTAGCCGTAGCTCAGTATCACCATCTCCGGCACCTGCGCGCCCGCCGGCGTGACGCCGGCGACCGCCGGCGCCGCGCCGCCCGGCGGCGGGGCCTCGGGGGTCCCGTCCGCCTCCGTGAACGCGCGCCCGGCCGCCATGCGCGCCCCGAGGAGCGTGAACAGGTTCGGCGTGACCAGCGCGGCACGAATCTCCTCGACGTGCCCGTCATCGTCGGTCACCGGCTGCGTGCCGGTCTGGAGGGCCGCCAGTCCGGCGAACAGATTTCCCTCGTCCCGCATGTCCTTGATGTCCGCGGCCGGAAGCGGAAAATCGTTCACGTTACGGGCCGCAAGGTCCGAGGTGACGATCACCAGGCTTCCGGGATCCTGATATGGCAGCGGCCTGAGCAGCACGGCGTTCACGACGCTGAAGATCGCCGTGCTCGCCCCGATGCCGAGGGCGAGCGTCACGAGCGCCGTGATCGTGAAGCCGGGATTCTTGCGGAGCGAGCGGGCGCCGTACGCGAAGTCGCGAAGCATGGGCGGGGCCGGGGTCGGGGTTGGGACGCCAATGAGACAAGCTGCGTGGTCCAACCGTTGCCCGCCAGTGAAACAGGAGGTGACCAGGTCGGACAATCGGGCCTTCGAGACGACGGACACCACGAGTGCAGGCTGCCCACCGGCTCACCGACGCACCTGCGCCCCTACGTGCTCGTGCCCAGCCTCATCCACGTCTCGACGACGGTATCCGGATTCAGCGAAATCGTCTGGATCCCCTCGTCCATCAGCCACTTGGCGAAATCGGCGTGGTCGCTCGGCCCCTGCCCGCAGATGCCGATGTACTTGCCCAGCCGGTTGCACGCCTGGATCGACATCGACAGCAGCTTCTTCACCGCGGCGTCGCGCTCGTCGAACCCCTGCGCCACGAGCCCCGAGTCGCGATCGAGGCCAAGGGTGAGCTGCGTCAGGTCGTTGGACCCGATGGAGAAGCCGTCGAAATACTCCAGGAACTCCTCGGCCAGCAGCGCGTTGGACGGAATCTCGCACATCATGATGAGCCGCAACCCGTTCTCACCGCGCACGAGCCCGTGCTCGGCCAGCAACTCGACCACGCGCTTCGCCTCGCTCACGGTGCGCACGAACGGGATCATGAGTTCGACGTTGGTGAGCCCGATCTCCTCGCGCACCCGCTTCATCGCCCGGCACTCGAGTTCGAAGCAGTCGCGGAAGCTCTCGGCCACGTAGCGCGACGCGCCGCGGAAGCCGAGCATCGGGTTCTCCTCCTCGGGCTCGTAGAGTTCGCCGCCCAGGAGCTTCCGGTATTCGTTGGACTTGAAGTCCGACAGGCGCACGATCACCGGCTTGGGATAGAACGCGGCGCCGATGGTGGCCACGCCTTCCACCAGCTTGTCGACGAAGAAGTCCTCGGGGCTCGCGTAACCGCGCGCCCGCCGCGTGATCTCCTCGCGCAGGCTCTCGCGCTCGTGCACGACCTCGAGGATCGCCTTGGGGTGCACGCCGATCACGTTGTTGATCACGAACTCGAGGCGCGCGAGTCCGACACCCGCGTTGGGAATCTGCGCGAACTCGAACGCCAACTCCGGGTTCCCGACGTTCATCATGATCTTGGCGGGAAGCGTGGGCAGCTTCCCTGCGTCGGCCGTGATCACTTCGTAGGCGAGCGCGCCGCGGTAGACGTATCCCGTGTCCCCCTCGGAGCAGCTCACGGTCACCGGCTCGTCCTCGGCGATGGTCGTGGTGCCGTTGCCGGTGCCGACGATGGCCGGGATGCCGAGCTCGCGGGCGATGATTGCCGCGTGGCAGGTGCGCCCGCCGCGATTGGTGACGATCGCCGCCGCCCGCTTCATCACCGGCTCCCAGTTGGGGTCGGTCATGTCGGTGATCAGCACGTCGCCCGGCTGCACGCGATCCATCTCCTTTGCGCTCTTGACCACGCGCGCCGGCCCGGCGCCGATCTTCTGCCCGATGGCGCGTCCCTTCACCAGCACCTTGCCGTGCTGCTTGAGCCGGTACTTCTCGGTGGTCGCCGCATGGTGCGACTTCACGGTCTCGGGACGCGCCTGGAGCACGTACAGCTTGCCGTCCTCGCCGTCGCGCCCCCACTCGATGTCCATCGGACGCCCGTAGTGCTTCTCGATGATCACCGCGTAGCGCGCCAGCTCCAGCACCTCGTCGTCGGTGATGGCGAACCGGTTGCGGTCCGGCTCCGGCACGTCCACGGTCTCGGTGCTCTTGCCGGCCTCCACCGAGTCGGTGAACACCATCTTGATGAGCTTCGAGCCCAGGCTGCGCCGCACGACGGACCGCTTGCCCCGGGCCAGCGTCGGCTTGTGCACGTAGAACTCGTCGGGGTTCACCGCCCCCTGCACCACCGTCTCGCCCAGACCGTACGCGGCGGTGATGAACACCACCTGGTCGAACCCCGACTCGGTGTCGATGGTGAACATGACCCCCGACGCGCCGCGGTCGGAGCGCACCATGCGCTGGATGCCCACCGACAGCGCCACGTCGGCGTGGGCGAACCCCTTGTGCACGCGGTAGGAAATCGCCCGGTCGGTGTAGAGCGAGGCGAAGGTCTCCCGCACCGCCGCCAGGACGTTCTCGCAGCCATGGATGTTGAGATAGGTCTCCTGCTGCCCCGCGAACGAGGCATCGGGCAGGTCCTCGGCAGTGGCCGACGACCGGACGGCGAAGGTGACGTTGGCGCCGCTCTCGGCCACGAGCTTCTCGTAGTGGGACCTGATCTCCTCGTTCAGTTGCTTGGGCAGGCTGGTGGCGAGGATCCACTCGCGAATCCTGGCGCCGGCGGCGGCCAGGGCGACAGTGTCGTCGGTGTCGAGGGTGGCCAGGGTCTTCTCGACGCGGCCGGCCAGGCCGTCCTGGGCCAGGAACTCGCGGAACGCGGCCGCCGTGGTGGCGAAGCCGCCGGGCACCCGCACCCCCGACTGGGTCAGATGGCCGATCATCTCGCCGAGAGAGGCGTTCTTGCCGCCCACCCGGTCGACGTCGCCCATGCGCAGCTGGTCGAACGGAATCACAAAGGGACTGGTTTTCGTCGTCATTGCGAACGGCCTGTCGTCGTGAGAAACCGATGTGGATACCGCGCCGATACGATTAGTTTAACCAATTCGCCCGCCGGACCGGGAAAAATGGCCGCCAAACGAACCGTCTTCTTCATCTCCGACGGCACCGGCATCACCGCCGAGTCGCTGGGGCACAGTCTGCTTTCCCAGTTCGAGGGGATCGCGTTCCGCCAGGTGCGCATCCCGTTCGTGGACAGCCCGGAGAAGGCGCTCGAGTGCGTGGCGCAGATCCGCGCCGCCCGCGTGCTGGACGGCGCGCGGCCGGTGGTGATCTCGACGCTGGTGAACCAGGACATCTCCAACCGCCTGCGCGAAGCCGACGCGCTGATCCTCAACTTCTTCGAGACGTTCATCGCGCCGCTGGAGGCAGAATTCCACGCGCGCAGCTCCCATGCCATCGGGAAATCCCGGAAGGTGGCGACCAGCAGCGCCTACGCCGACCGCATCGAGGCGGTGAACTTCACGCTGGCGCACGACGACGGGGTGTCGAGCCTCGACCTGGAGAAGGCGGACATCATCCTGGTCGGGGTCTCCCGGAGCGGCAAGACGCCGACGAGCCTGTATCTGGCGCTCCAATTCGGCGTGATGGCCGCGAATTTCCCGCTCATTCCCGAGGATTTCGAGCGGAATAAGCTGCCCGACGACCTCATCCAGCATCGGGGCAAGCTGTTCGGCCTCTCGATCAGCCCCGACCGGCTGGCCCACATCCGCCACGCCCGCCGCCCGAACAGCACCTACGCCTCACTCGAGAACTGCCGCTACGAGATCGAGGCGGCCAAGCACATGATGACACGCGAGGGGATCCCCTGGCTCGACTCGTCGACGAAGTCGATCGAGGAGCTGTCGGCGACGATCATGCAGCAGGCGGGGTTGGATAGGCCGTCGTATTGACTACACGTATGTCAGTAGGTCGGTCCGACGCCCCCGTCCTCAGTTCCCAGCCGGCGGGGCGGCCTTGTCTCGAACGAACCGATTGAGAAACACCCCCATGTCGCCGAAGGTCTTGACCCACTTGGAGTGCACCAGCAGCTCGTGCACCTCGTCGGGGTTCACTTCGAGCTCGTAGTACACGTGGTGGGCGCGGAGGAGCTGCACGAGGCCGATCATCTGCGAGAAATCGACGTTGCGGTCGTCGTCGCCCTGCTCCAGGAACACCGGCGACGTCCAGCCATCCACGTGCGCCGCGGCCGAGGACTGGAAGCTCACCGCGTTGGTGTCGATCGAGTTGTTGTACAGGTGCACGCCGGCCAGGTCGGCGCCGGCGCGGAAGATGTTCGAGTTGCGCGCCAGCGCCTCCGACGTGAGCAGCCCGCCGTACGACAGGCCCCAGATACCGAGGCGCGTGGAATCCACGTCGGTGCGCTGCTGCAGGTAGGAGGCGCCGGCCAGCACGTCCTGATACTCGGCGTTGCCGCGGGCGTTGGTGTTGGGCGCCTGCCGGAAGCCGCGGCCGTAGCCGATGCCGCCGCGGTAGTTGATGGACATCACCACGTAGCCCTGGCTGGCCAGCCACTGATTGAACGCGTACGCCCAGTGGTAGAACTGCATGTAGTGGTACGCCGGGAGCATCTGCCGCACCGGGCCGCCGTGCACGAAAATGATCGCCGGCCGCTTCTCGCCCGGCTTGAGATCGGCGGGGAGGAAGAGCTGGTTGTGGATCTCCGTGCCGTCGGCCGCCTTGGTGATCACGATCTGCGGCACCACGTGCTCGGCCTGCGGGAAGTCCCTGGGCAGCGTGGGGAAGATGATCTTCGGGACGCCGCCGGCGGCGGGCACGAGCGCCACCGAGGCCGGCTGTTTGGCGTTGAAGTAGAGCACGGCCAGGCGCTTGCCCGAGGCCACGGGCTGCGGATACGTCTCCACGCCGTCACCGGTCGAGACGCGCACCGGCGTGCCGCCGGCCGTGGGCACCGCCCAGATGTGGCGGCGCTCGATGTCCTGCGCGTTGGTGCAGTAGTAGAGCGCTTTGCCGTCGGGCGAGAAATTCACCGACGTCCCGTCCTCGATCAGGCCGTCGGTGATGGTGAGCATCACGGGGTCGGCGTTCGCGCCGTCGGGCACCAGCGAGAAGTAGCGCTCGTACTCGTCGCGCGGCGGCACCAGCGGGAAGACGATGCGGCCGCCCTCCCAGCGGATGCCGTTCATGCCGGCGAATTCGCGGTCGCCGGGCGCGTTGTGCCAGGCCTCGCGCGCCTGGCCGGTGGCGACGTCGGCGATCATTAGCGAAAAATTATAGCCGCCGGCGAAGGTGGCGTTGACGAGCCCCTTCTCGGCGGACGCGTTCGACACCTCGGCCTGGCCGCCGCGTCCCCCGCGTCCGCCCCGGCCGCCGCGCCCGGTGTCGGGGGGCGCGAACGCGCCGCGGCCGAATCCCCCGCGGCCACCGCCGCCCAGGCACCCGCCGAATGGCCCGCCGCGGCCGCGCCCGAAGGCGTTCGCCGGCGCCGACGCGGCGGGGTTGTAGGCCACGCCCGACGGATTGCCGATGCCGCCACCGCCCTGCTGCGCCTGCTGGCCGAACGGCGTCCCGGGGCGCCGCAGGAAGGCCACCTGTCTGCCGTCCGCCGACCAGACGGGATCGGCGTCGCAGTCCACGCTCGGGGCCAGGTACTGCACCGCGCGCGTGGCCATGTGGTAGACCATGATCAGCGAGTGGTTCTCGCGCTCCGTGGACCAGGCGAACATGCGGCCGTCGGGCGACCAGACGGGCTGCGTCTGCCGCCCCCATTCGTTCACGAACGGCTTGAGCCCCAGGTCCATCGAGTCGGGCTTCACGCCGGGCGTGAGCCGGGCGCGATAGATCTGGTCGTCCTTCAGGTAGAGCACGGTCTTCCCGTCGGGCGAGAGCACCGGGTTGGCCCCCTCGGCCACCCGCCACGCCGCGCCGCCCGCCGAGCGCACGGCCCAGATGGTGCGCTGCTGGCCGTCGGGATCGTGATCCGGATTGGCTACCCAGCCCTCGCGGTTGGGGGCCGATCCGCGCACGAACACGATCATCGCGCCGTTCCCGGAGATCGTCACGTCGGCGAGGTCAACGCCGTCGTCCTGCGTGAAGTTGGTGAGCCGCACCGGCTTGAAGTCGGGCGGGGCGGCCGTGTAGACGTTCCGCTTGCCCTGGTCGTAGGCCATCCACGCGATGCGGTCGGCGTGAGCCGCCGAGGCGAGGTCGAGCGGCGAGGCGGGGTTCAGGAACTGAGCGACCGTGGGGTGCGTCTGGGCGCGGAGGGCGGCCGGGGCGGAAGCGGCGACCGCCAGCACACTCGCCAACGCGAAGCGGAATCGGCGGGAGGGGAGCATGGATCCGGATCGGTAGGGGGCGTTTGGAGCGGTGGGGAGACCGCCACCACTCTACGGCCGGGACCGGTGGTTGGCCAGCAGCGCGAGCGGGCGCGTGCCCGAATGCCGCCAGGCGGGCGCGACGGAGGTTGCCGTCCCCTTCGGGGCGTCGTCCTCTGACATGGGCCTGATCCGCGTCCTGCTCGCGCTGTCGGTCGTCTTCGATCACTCGGTTCCGTTCGTGCTCACGGGCACCCGGTTCGTGGGCGGCCTCACGGCCGTCGAGGCGTTCTTCCTCATCTCGGGCTTCTACATGGCGCTCGTGCTCGAGGGGAAGTACGAGGGACGCAAGCGCGTGTTCTATCGCAACCGGTTCCTGCGCATCTATCCGACGTACTGGGCGGCGATGGCGGTCGCGGTGCTGGCGGGCGCCTTCGTGGCGTCGGCCGATCGTTTCGGAATGCTGCTGGCGCTCAAGCCCGGCTGGCCGGCCATCGTGCTCATGCTTTCGGCCAACGCGCTGCTGTTCGGATCCGGCGCGATGATGTTCCTGTCGGTGACCGGGCACGGGCTCGCCTTCGCGCCGGCGCTCTGGGGTCAGCCGGCGTCGTCACAGCTGTTCCGCTACCACTACATCCCGCAGGCGTGGACGCTGCCGCTGGAGTTGACGTTCTATCTCCTCGCGCCCTTCCTCGTCCGCCGGACGCGGCTGCTGGCCGGGCTCGTCGCTGGGGCGTTCGCCGTCCGGCTCATCACGTACCGGGTATTCGGCGCCGTCGATCCGTGGAACTATCGGTTCTTTCCGTCCGAGCTGGGGTTGTTCTGCACGGGCATGCTGGTGCACGACGCGCGCATCTGGCTGAAGCCGCGAATCGACCTGGCGCGCTGGGGAGCGCCGGCGTTGGCGGTGATGGTGGTGTTCACGCTGTTCTACGAATTCACGCCATTGCCGGAAGCGCTGCGCGTGTACGCGTACGTGGGAGCGCTCGCGGTCTCGCTGCCGTCGATCTTCGAACGGTTCAAGACCAGCCGCCTCGACCGCGAACTCGGGGAACTCTCGTACCCCATCTACATCTGCCACAACATCGTGCTTAGCGCGCTGCTGCGCCTTCCGTTCACGATCCACGGCGACCGCAGCATCGTGAACGTCGCCGCCTGCCTGATCGCGGCCTGGGCGCTGGACCGCGGGGTTTCGCGGCCGGTGGAGCGCCGGTTCAAGGCGACCTAGCGCGGGCGACGGCTTCGACGTGCGCCCTGGCCTCGGGGACGCGATCGAGCAGGGCGAGGAAATCGGCCCGCGACAGGGTGAGAAAGAGGCAATCGGTGCGGGCGGTGACGGTGGCGTTCCTCGGCGCGTCGCGCAGCAGCGCCAGCTCGCCGAACTCGTCGCCCTCCGAGAGCCTCCCCAACTCCACGGTCGCGCCGTCGGGCTCGACGCGGGTCACCGTCGCCGTGCCGCGCACGATCAGGTAGAACCGGTCGCCCGCGTCCCCCTGCCGCACTACCACCTGGCCGGCCGCCGCGCGCTGAGCGACGAACTTCGTCGCCAGGGTTCCGAGCTGGCCGGCGAGCGGCCGAAGCACTGGATTCACTTCCAGACGTTGAGGCCGCACCTCGGCGCTGGCGCCATCGCTGCTCACCGTGATGCCCTGCTGGCGGTTCCACATCTCCGCGTACGTCCCGCCGCGGCCGAGAAGCGCCTCGTGCGTCCCCGTCTCCACGACGCGGCCGTCGCGGAGCACGAGAATCCGGTCCGCATGGGTGACCGCCCCGAGGCGATGCGTGACCGCGATGGTCGTTCGGCCGCGTCCCGCGCGCAGCAGCGTCGCGTTGATTGCCGCCTCGGCCACCGGGTCCAACGCGGCCGTGGCTTCGTCGAGCACGAGAATCCGCGGATCGCGCACGAGCGCTCTCGCGATCGCGATGCGCTGGCGCTGACCGCCGGAGAGGGTACTGCCGCTCACCTCCGTCTCGTAGCCATCGGGCAGCGCCATGATGAAGTCGTGAATCTCCGCGGCGGCTGCCGCCGCCTCGACGTCGGCGTCAGTGGCGTCCGGCCGCCCCAGCCGGATGTTCTCGCGCACCGTCGAGCGGAACAGCACGCTGTCCTGGAACACGAAGCCCATCTGCGCGCGCAGGCTGGATGCCGTGAACCGGCGGACGTCGGCGCCGTCGAGCCGGACCTCGCCCGTCCGGGGTTCGTAAAAGCGCGCCAGCAGATTGAGGATGGAGCTCTTGCCCGATCCGCTGGCGCCAACGATGGCCACGAACTCGCCGCGGGCGACGGAGAGCGAGACGTCGTGCAGCACCGGGGCCCGACCGTCGTACGCGAACGTCACGCCGGCAAGCGCGATCGCGTGCGCCAGCGGCGGCGCGGCCGGGCCCGTCGCGGCGTCTGCCGCATCGTCCGGCTCCGACAGCAGCTCGTCGATGCGCCGCATCGACGCCGCCGCCGCGACGAGGCTCGGCGCCGACCGCGCCAGTACGACCACGGACCAGCCGAGGCTCCAGAACACCGTGATGAAGGCGATGAAGGACCCGAGGCTCAGTTGGCGGTCGTACGCCATGAACCCGGCAACCGCGATTGCCGCCACCTGAACCGTATAGATGGCGATCACCGTGGTGCGTTCGACGAGCGTCGAGAGCGTCCCGGCACGTGTCAACGCCCGCGAGAGGTTGGCGAGGGACCCCTCGAAGCGATCCCGCGCCGCTGCGCGAAGCCCGTACGCCTTCACGACGCGGCCTGCCGCCAGCGTTTCCTCCGCGGTCGCGAGGAGCGCCGTCTCGCGCGCCTTCTGATCGTACGCCGCGGCGGCCGCCCGGGGCGCGATGATCCGCGGACCGATCAGGGCCAGGGGCCACACGAGCACGCCGGCCAACGCCATTTGCCACGGCAGCAGGTAGACCAGGAGCGTCATGCCGACCGCGACGCTCAATGCCGGGAGCAGCAGCGTATTGACGGCGCCGATGAGCCAGGCTTCGAGCCACGCGACGTCGGACGACAGGCGTCCCATGACCTCGCTGGGGCCGTGGGCGACGTGATAGGCGACCGGCAGGCTGAGGGCGTGGTCGAAGATGGCCCCGCGCACCGCGGTGACGGCCCGGACCACCCACCGCACGTACACCCGGTCGCGCCACAGTGCGAGCACGGCGGCCGCCGCAACGACGAGCGCCAGCGCGCCGAGAATCGCGATCAGCGCGCGGCGATCGGCCGGCACGATGGCCCGATCGATGAGGAAGCGATAACTCAGCGTCAGCGCGCCATCGAGCGCCGCTTCGAGAAACGCCAGCGGAACGATGAGCGCCAGCGCGCCACGATGCGCGCCGAGGAGCGCCGCAACCCGCCGCGGCGGGTGCACGAACACCCCGCGCACCGCCTGCGTCAGGCGCTCACTCACCGGCGCGGTGGCAGTATGCCACGAGCCGGGCGTTGGCCGACACGCGGAGCCGGTCCAGCGCCGTTCCGCTGAAGTCGCCGTGGAACTCCACGCGCTCGAAGCCAGCATCGGCGAGCAGGGCCGACTCCTCTTCGAGGCCGATGTTGCGGAAGACCACCCGCACCACGACGCGCCGGGCCACGCGATCGTCGGACTCCAGCCAGTCAATGAAATCGTAGCGAACGCTCACCGGGGCCTCGGCGGCGTCGATCAGATTGGTCTGCAGCCGTACGCGCTTGCCGGTAACCGGATCGTCGGCGATGCAGCGCAGGTCGAGCGTCGTGCCATGGGCGGGGCCGGCCATCCAGCCCGGGAGATCGTCGAAGATGAATACGCCGCCGGGCGCGAGATGGTCGTGAATGGCCCTGAAGGTCCGCAATCGGTCGGCGTCGGTGAGGAGGTGGGCGACCGTGCCGAAGGGCGCCACGATGAGTTGAAATCGCTCGCCAAGCTGCATGTCGCGCATGTCCCCGTGAACGAGCCGGCACCGATCGCCGGCCGGCGCGAGACGGGATCGCGCGCGATCGAGCATCGCGGTGCTGGAGTCGAGGCCCACCACGCGGTAGCCCGCGGCCAGGAGCCGGTCGGTGAGGCGGCCGGTGCCGACGCCGAGTTCGAGGAGCGAATCGCCGGGGGACAGGTTCGCCGCGGCCGCGCGCACGTAGAAGTCCGCATCGGACAGCGAGTCTTCGAACAGCGCGTCGTAGATCGGCGCGTACCGCTCGTACACGGCGCCAATCTCATCATCCGGGGTGGGCCAGTCGAGGTTCATCGCTGTGGGTTGAGCGCCGGAGCGCACGCGCGGAGCGTGGTGGAAGAACGGCTGCGGCTCAGTACAGCCCCACGTTGCCCTTCACCGAATCGATGAGCTTCTGCGGGTCGTAGCCCACGCCCTGCCTGAACACCAGCGACACTTTCGCGATGTCGTCGATGTTCGCCGCCGGGTTGCCGTCGATCACCACGAGGTCGGCCTGCTTGCCGGCGGCGATGGAGCCGACGCGATCGGCGCGGCCGAGATAGGTCGCGCCGTTCAGCGTGCAGATCCTGATCGCCTCGAGCGGCGTGAAGCCGCTGCCCACGAGCAGTTCCGCCTGCCGCTGGTCGGAGTAGCCGGGAATCACGCCGCCGCCGCCCGTGGGGTCGGTGCCCGCGAGCAGCAGCCCGCCGGCGCGCACGAAGGCCACCTCCATCGCGCGGTCCTCGGCGAACAGCTTCCTGTAGGGCGAGTTGGCGTTGGTCTGCGTGCGCGTGTAGCCGCGCAGGAACTGTTCCTTGAGAATCGGATCGAGCACGTCGATGCCCGGCGGCACGGGCTGGCCGGGCGTGAAGGTCTCGAACACGGTGAGCGTGGACGTGATGGCCACGTGCTTCTGCACCAGGTGCTGCACCAGCGACTTGAACGCGGCGCTGCCGGTGTCCACGGTGGCCAGCGCCTGCCATCCCCTGCGCCTGGCCCGGGCAGAGATCGGGCTGCTTGTCCTTCACGAAATCGGTGGCGACGAAGAAGCCGTGCTCGAGGTTGTCGATGCCGAGGTCGGCCGCCTCGCGGTAGGTCACCGAGCAGAGGTGGCCCGTGACCTTGAGTCCGCGCCGGTGCGCGGCGTCCACCGTGGCCGAGAGCTCGGCGCGCGTGATGTTCATGTACGCCTTGAACGACGTGGCGCCGGCGTCGGCCCAGAAGTTGACGTAGCGGCGCGCGTCGGCGGAGTCCTTGAGCGCGTACATCTGATCGAATCCGCTTGGGCCCTGCACGTAGGGCGCGGTGGCGTCGATCCACGGACCGGGCTGCTCGCCGGCCTTGATGGCGGCGGCCATGCGCAGGTCGCCGTAGCCGCCCACGTTGCCAGTGGTGCGCATCGACGTGACGCCGCCGGCCAGGTACAGCCGCGCGAAGCTCACGTAGTCGTTGCCGTAGACGCCGGGCCCCGTGGGATAGAACAGATGCTCGTGCATCATCACGAGTCCGGGGATCACCGACTTGCCGGTGAGATCGATGACCTGCGCGCCGGCGGGAATCGGCACCGACCCCGTGGCGCCGAGCGCGGCGATGTTCCCGTCGCGGATGATCAGCGTCTGGTCTTCCCGGGCCGGGGCGCCGGTGCCGTCGATGACGCGCACGTGCGTGAGCGCGACGACGGTGGTGTCGACGGCCACGAACGGCATGACGGCGCGGGAGAGCGTGGGACGCTGGGCGTCGACGCGAACTGGCACCGTCGAAGCCGCGAACAGGAGCGCCGCCGAGGCGGCGGCAAGGGCGGAGCGTGGGCGGAATTTGATCATCGGGAGAGCTTACAGCGCGTTCGCGCCCCCGTCCACCGCGGCCGCCGGCGTGGGCCGGCTGGCGGCGCGGAACCCCCAGACGATCGCGACGAGGAAGACCGCCACGCCCAGATGGCGCGTGCTGGCCCCGATGGCCGTGTCGTGCTGCATGAGGCCGGCGCGGCCGAACAGGTACGCCCAGTCGTGCTCGCCGCCGCCCACGAGGGGCAGCTCCTGCGCCCGCGCGTCGGCCATGTAGATGCCGATGTTCCACAGGTTGACGGCGATCCACCAGAGCATCACCGACGCCGCGAACTCGTCGCGCTCGGGCGCGAGCTTCAGGAAGTACGCCAGGAAGGTGGCCGGCACGATCAGCTGGAACAGCGTGCCGCCGGCGAACTGGATCACCTCGCCGAATGGCGAGAACACCAGGTGTCCGGTCTCGTGGATCGCGAGGTCGATGCCGTCGACGAGGTGGCCGCCCTCGGGCGACAGGTAGCACGCGAGCCCGTAGACGGCGAGCACGGCGAGGAGCCCCAGCCGGGCGCCGCGGGGCATTGAGCCGGCGGCCGAGCGTCCGAACGGGCCCGTGGGTCCGCTCGGGCCGCGGTCGAGGCCAGTCACGCTACCGGTCGGGTCCCGCGGTCACGTGTTCCCCGGCCAGGAAACGGCCGATCTTGTCGTTCAGAAACGCCAGGTCCGCGGGGCTGGCGCCGGCGCCGGCCGGGTGCCCCCAGAGCGACGGGATGGGCACGAACGACACGGTCTTCATGAACCCCGCTTCGTAGCGCGCGTCGCCGATGGGGAAGTAGAGGTCGGTGGCCGACGGCATGTACAGGAAGGGAACGCGGATGGAGGCGAGCGCGCGCTCCACGTCGCCGTCGAAGCCCGGCGTCTTGCCCACGTCGTGCTGCTCCCACGTGCGCGCCTGCAGGATGACGTCGTTGGCGTCGGCGCCGCTGAGGAAGTTGGTTCGGAAGTTGTTCACCACCTGCTCGAAGGTGGTGCCCGGCGGCGAATTGGTGCGCCAGAGTTCGCGCCGCCACCACTCCTGCGAATAGAGCCAGGCGGCCCACACCATGCCGAACGCCTGCATCCCCTTCACCGGCTCGGTGGTGTAGTCGCCGTTGTCGAACGCCTCGTCGGCGGTGATCGCCGCGATCTGGCCTTCCAGGCGCACCATGCCGTGCCCGTACGTCTTGGCCGTGCCCGACGTGGCGACGATGCGGTCGGCGAAGTCCGGATAGCTCACCGCCCACTGGAACGCCTGCTGCGCTCCCATCGAGAACCCGATGACCGCGCGCAGGTGCGTGATGCCCAGCTTCTGCGTGAGCAGCCGGTGGACGGCATCGACATTGTCCCGGATGGTCGTCACGGGAAAGCGCGGCCCGTGGATACGGCTCGGGCGTGTTGCTGGGCGACGACGAGTGGCCGTTGCCGAACAGTTCGGTGGCCACGAGAAAGAGGCGCGTCGTGTCGAGCGCCCGGCCGGGCCCGATCAGCCACTCGTAGCCGCGGTGGTTGGCCATGTAGTGCGACGGCAGCAGCACCGCGTTGTCCCGCGCCGCGTTCAGGTGGCCGTACGTGCCGAAGACGACGCGCGCCTCCGGCAGCACGACGCCGCTCTCCGTCCTGAAGTTGGCGATCGTGAACGTGTCGACGTGGGCGGGATCGGGACGCTGCTGCGCCGCCGCGGCCGCGGGGGCGAGGGCGAGGGCGAGGGCGGCGAGCGCCAGGACGACGGACCGTGTGAGGGAGTGCATGTTCGCTCTGAGAAGGAGGGTGGCATCCGGCGGCGGGCGCCGCGCGGCTCCGCGGTGTCAGCCGTTCTTCGCGCGCCGCCGCCCGCCCGCTGGCGACACGTCGATCATCAGCGCCACCACCAGCCCGACCACCGGCCAGAGCGACCACTGCCCGCCCCACCAGTGCAGCACCGCCGTGTACCAGAGGAAGCTGGTGGGCAGGAAGACGAATCCGAGCACCGGCCAGAGAAGGCTCGGGAACAGCCCCGAGAACCAGTTGGAGAAGAGCGCGAGCAGCGCGATCACCAACCGGGGCGTCGCGAGGGCGATGATCGCAAACAGGCAGGGCATGGCCGCCTCCGTACTTCGGGACTGGGTGTCGAACGGGCGTCGCGCGCGGCGGGCCGGGCCGGGCGTCTGGCGCCGGCCGTCGCCGGGTGTCAATTTCGCCTCGCGCCGCCCCGGCCGCCACCTTCAGCTCCCTTCCCGCCATGATGCATCGATTCACGATCTCATCGCTCGCCGCACTGGGCGGCCTCGCCCTCCTCCCCGCCCGCCCCGCCGCCGACCCGGCGCCGCTCCGCGGCTTCACCGCCGCGTCGTCGCGCGTCGAACGCGATTGGGAGGCCAAGTTCGACGCCATTCCCGATCCGGCCGTGCTGCGCGAGCACCTGAAGCTGCTCTCGGCGCGCCCGCATCACGTGGGCTCGCCCTATGACTCCGTCAACGCCGAGTGGATCCTGGCGCAGTACAAGTCGTGGGGCTGGGACGCGCACATCGAGACTTTCGACGTGCTCTTCCCGTCGCCCAAGGAGCGGCTGGTGGAGATGATCGCGCCGACGCACTACAAGGCGAAGCTGCAGGAACCGGCGCTGCCCGAAGACCCGACGTCCAGCCAGACGGCCGAGCAGCTCCCCACCTACAACGCCTACTCGGCGGACGGCGACGTGACCGGTCCGCTGGTGTTCGTGAACTACGGCATCCCCTCCGACTACGACGAACTGGCGCGCCACGGCATCTCGGTGAAAGGCGCGATCGTCATCGCCAAGTACGGCGGCTCGTGGCGCGGCATCAAGCCCAAGGTGGCCGCCGAGCACGGCGCCATCGGCTGTCTCATCTATTCCGATCCCGCCGACGACGGCTATGCCGGCGGCGCGGTGTTCCCCAACGGTCCCATGCGCCCCTCGCAGGGCGTGCAGCGCGGCAGCGTCGAGGACATGCCCACGTATCCCGGCGACCCGCTCACGCCCGGCATCGGCGCCACGAAGGACGCCAAGCGGCTGACCGTGGCCGAATCGCCGGTGATCACGAAGATCCCGGTGCTGCCCATCTCCTACGGCGACGCCCTGCCCCTGCTGAGCGCGATGGGCGGCCCCGTGGCGCCGAGCTCCTGGCGCGGCGGACTGCCGATCACCTACCGGCTGGGCTCCGGCCCGGCGCGCGTGCACCTGGTGGTCAAGTCCAACTGGGATCTCAAGACGCTGCACGACGTGATCGCGAAGCTGCCCGGCACGAGCGAAGCCGATCAGTGGGTGATCCGCGGCAACCACCACGACGGCTGGGTGAACGGCGCCGCCGATCCGCTGGCCGGCCAGGTGGCGGAACTCGAAGAGGCCCGGGCGCTCGGCGCGCTGTACAAGCAGGGCTGGCGTCCGAAGCGCACGATCATCTACGCGGCCTGGGACGGCGAGGAGCCCGGACTGCTCGGGTCCACCGAGTGGGCCGAGGAGCACGCCGACGAACTCTCGCAGCACGCGGTGGCGTACATCAACACCGACGGCAACGGCCGCGGCTTCCTGCGCGCCTCGGGCTCGCACTCGCTGGAGTCGTTCGTGAACGAGGCGGCCAAGGATGTGATGGATCCCGAGGCGCACGTGAGCGTGTGGAAGCGGCTCAAGGCCGAGGAGGCGGTGCGGGCGGCCGGCGGCGGCGGGCGCGGCGCGGGCGGGGGGGCGGCCGGCGGCAGTGAGAACGCGAACGCCGACGTCCGCATCGGCGCGCTCGGATCGGGGTCCGACTACACGCCCTTTCTCCAGCACCTGGGCATCGCGTCGCTCAACCTCGGCTACGGCGGCGAGGACGAGGGCGGCGTGTACCACTCCATCTACGACGACTTCTACTGGTACACGCACTTCAGCGACACGTCGTTCGTGTACGGGCGGGCGCTGGCGCAGACCGCCGGGCGCATGATGATGCGGCTGGCCGACGCCGACGTGCTGCCCTTCGTGTTCACCAACCAGGCGCGCACGGTGGCGGGCTACACCACCGAACTGCAGCAGCTGCGCGACCAGCGGTCGCGCGAGATCGCGGCCACCAACCGCGCCATCGAGGCCGGCGCCTACGCCATGGCGAGCGATCCGCAGGATCCCACCGGCGCGCCGGCCGCGCAGGTGCCGCCGCCGCAGTTCAACTTCGCGCCCCTGCTCAACGCCGTGGACACGCTCAACGCCGCGGCGGCCCGCTTCGAGAAGGCATACGGGCAGTGGGACCGTTCGGGCGACACGGCCCAAGCGGTGCTGCGCGGCGTCAACGAGCGCCTGCTCAAGACGGAGCGCGACCTCACCTCACCCGACGGCCTGCCGCGCCGCCCCTGGTACGAGCACCTGCTCTACGCCCCGGGCTACTACACCGGCTACGGCGTGAAGACGATGCCCGGGGCCCGGGAAGCGATCGAACAGGGCGAGTGGGGCAACGTCGATGCGCAGATCGCGCGGATCGCCAACGCGCTCGTGGCGGAGGCGGGGCTGGTGAACGGCGCCGCTTCCACGCTGGAGCACGGCCGGTAGGCGCCCGTCGGGCGCCGTCACCGCGCGGGGCCGCCGTCCAGTTCGCGGTACCACGCGGTGAAGGCGCGCTCGACGAACATGTTGCCGAACATCACCCAGTCGCCGACCGCCGCGGGGAAGTGATAGGCCGCGGCGGCGCGGCTCGCGGTCGTGCCCGCCGCGTGGGCCCGTGTCGCCGCCTCGCCCACGCTGTCGATCATCGCCGCGTATCGGGCGAAGTCGGCCGGCGTGCCGATGGCGCCGTGGCCGGGGATGTACGTCTTCGCCTTCCGCGCCCGCAGCACACGCACCGACGCCGCGAGCTTGCTCGGCATGGCGTCGACGTAGTTGGGGAACATCGCGTTCCAGAACAGGTCGCCGCAGAACACGATGTTCGGATCGTCCAGCTCCAGCGCCACGTCGCTGTCGGTGTGGCCGAGCTGGGGCAGCACGCGGATGCTCCGCCCGCCGACGTCGAAGGTGCCGGCGTCGGTGGCCGACATGAGCACGGCGTCGTTGAGCGCGGCCGCGCGGTCGGCATCAGCCGGCTTGTTGCGGGCCAGCACCTCGTCGCGCGTGATCCGAGTGGCGCGGATTTCCGGATGCCGGCCGCCGGCCACGTACCCCGCCACGCCGTTGGCGTGGTCCAAGTGATAGTGCGTCAGCAGCACGTGCGTGGGCCACCGGCCGGTGACGGCATGCGCCTGATCGGCCAGCCAGGCCGCGCCCCTTGGCGTCTGGAACCCCTCGATGGCGAGCACGGCGTGCGTGCCGGCGATGATGCCGCCGTTGCACACCGTCGTGTAGTCGCCGCTGAGGGGCGTGGACACGAGCGCCCATATGCCGTCGGACACGCGCTCAAGCCGGGCGAAGCGCTCGGTAGCTACCACGGGTCCCAGCGGTCCGGTGGCCCAGAGATCGCGCCAGGCGCGCGGCATCACGGCGGCGGCCAGCGCGAGGTGCGCGGCACAGGAGCCGGAGGTGGCGAGGAATTCGCGGCGGGAGATGGAAGACATGGGGGTCAGGCCGGGTCGGTGTAGCTCATGCCGGACATGCCCAGCACCTTGCGCAGCATCGAGAGCTGCCCCAGGTGGTAGCTGTCGTGCTGGACCATGAACACCAGCACGGCGAACTGCGTCTGCTCGAATACGGGGAATCGGACCTCGACCTTGGCATCCAGTTCTGCTGCCGTGAGCTGCGGGAGCCGGTCGCGCAACACGTGCGACACGTCAGTCCACGCGGCGAGCACGTCGGCCACCGCCGGCCACACCGTCACGTCGTCGATGCCCTTGGCGTTGATCAGTTCCGCCGGCAGCGGATTGGCGCGCTCGACACCCAGTCGCTTCAGCAGGCCGTATCGCGCCTTGACCATGTGCGCCGCCACCCAGAGCGCGCTGTTGCCTCCATCGGCCGGGCGCGCCTCGGCCTGCGTCTGCGTCATGCCATGCAGGCAGTTGCGGAACAGCTTCGTGTTGATGCGGAGAGTTTCGGCGGGGGCGATGACTCGCGGGTCCATGTTTGCGCTCACTGTGAGGGTCGTCTAGCCGTCGGGATGGGTCGTGCGGGAGTGGTCCCAGTTTACCGCGCGCGGTAGTTTGGTGCCATGCGCCGCTTCCTCCTGATCTGCCTGCTTCTCGCCGGTGGCACCGCCCGTGCTCAGACCGGGCCGCTCGTTGCCGATTCCGGCCGCTTCCTGCTCGACGGCAAACCCCTCCAGATCATCTCCGGTTCCATGCACTACGCGCGCGTGCCGCGGGAATACTGGCGCGACCGCATGGAGAAGGCGAAAGCGATGGGGCTCAACACCATCACGACCTACGTGTTCTGGAACTTTCACGAGCCGACCCGGGGCCGCTACGACTTCGCCGGCCAGAAGGATATCGCCGAGTACCTGCGCGTCGCGCAGCAGGTGGGGCTGCACGTGATCCTGCGTCCCGGGCCGTACGTGTGCGCCGAATGGGAGCTGGGCGGCTATCCGGGCTGGCTGTTAGCCGACACCGGCATCGTGCTGCGCAGCACGGACCCGAAGTTCACCAGGCCCGCCGAAGCGTGGCTCGATACGCTGGGCCGGGTGGTGACGCCATTCCTGGCCAGCCGCGGCGGGCCGATCATCGCCGTGCAGGTGGAGAACGAGTACGGCTCGTTCGACAAGGACAGGAATTACATGCGCTGGCAGCTCGCCGCCCTGCGGCACGCCGGGTTCAACGACGTGTACCTGTACACCGCCGACGGCGACGTCCAGCTCCCCGATGGCACGCTCCCCGAGCTGCCGGCGGTGGTGAACTTCGGCCCCGGCGACGCCGACAGTTCGTTCGCGCGGCTGGCGCGGTTCAAGCCCGGCGAGCCGCTGATGAGCGGCGAATACTGGGCCGGCTGGTTCGACCAGTGGGGACAGCGGCACAACACGACCGACGCGGCCGCGCAGACGCGCGAACTGAGCTGGATGCTCGGCCGCGGTTATTCGGTGAACATCTACATGTTCCACGGTGGAACGACGCCGGGGTTCATGAACGGCGCCAACATCGATCGCGGCCACTACCACCCGCAGACCTCGAGCTACGACTACGACGCGGCGCTCGACGAGTCGGGGCGCCCGACGCCCAAGTACTTCATGTTCCGCGATGCCATCGCCAAGGCGACCGGCGTGACCCCGCCGCCGGTGCCCGAGACGCCGAGGGCGATTGCCGTGCCGGCGTTCACGATGGATGAACAAGCCTCGCTGTGGAGTGACCTTGAACGCCCGGTGCACGTCGAGCGGCCACGCAACATGGAGAGCTTCGGACAGTCGTACGGATATATCCTGTACCGTACGACACTGGCAGACTCGGTCAGCGGCGAGTTGGTGATCCGCGACGTGCGCGACTACGCGCAGGTATATGTCAACGGCGTGCTACAGGGCACCCTCGACCGGCGGCTCGGTGAGGACAGCCTGCCGCTCACCGGTCCCGCAGGCGCACGGCTCGACATCCTGGTCGAGAACTCGGGACGCGTGAACTTCGCCAAACCGCTGCGCACCGAAGAAAAGGGAATCACGCATTCCGTCACGCTCGCTGGACGCGAACTGCTCGGCTGGGACGTCTACATGTGGCCAATGTCCGCGAGCCCCAGCCCACGCTGCCGGGCGGCCACCCGGACCGGCGACGTAGATGAGGTCATCCGGTGCTGGACCAGGGTAGGCGATTGGACGCCGGGCAAGCCGTTCCGGACGATCGCCAACCCGGGCTACTACCATGGCGGCTTCACGCTCGACTTCACCGGCGACACCTTTCTCGACCTGCGCGGTTGGGGCAAGGGCACCGTCTGGGTGAACGGCCACCAGCTCGGTAGGTTCTGGGGCATCGGGCCGGAGCAGACGCTCTACGTGCCGGGACCGTGGCTGCACGTGGGCCGCAACGAGGTGGTGGTGTTCGACCTGCTGGCGCCGGAACGTCCCACGCTGCAGGGGCTCGACCACCCGATCCTCGACGATCTTCGCCCCGACGACCGGTCGCACTGACGCGGGCGCACGGGCGCACGACGAGCTACGCCTTCACTTCGAGATTCGGCACCCGGCGCCTGAGCGCCTCGATGAACGCCTCGCGGTCCGGCGGCGAGATCAGCACGAAGCCCCGCTTGCCGTACCGGATCTCCAGGCGCCGCAGCGAGAGCGCCGCGGACGACATCGGGTTGAACGTTCGCTCGACGCTGGCGATGTCGCGGTAGGCGACGTGCCAGTTGAGCGGCCCGCAACGAACGAACAACGCGTCGTCGGTCAGCGTGTAGCTCGTGGTGCGGTAGGTCCATCCGAAGAAGAGCAGCACCAGCGCCATCGACGCGACGGCGATGATCATCGCCGGACGTGTGCCCAGATCGGCGCGCGAGGGTTGCACGGTCATCAGGATCACGAGGGGCACGATGGTGATGGCGACGATCAGCACCACGAGCCAGAGATCGACTCGCGAGCGGAACACCTCATCGGGCAGCGGAGCGGCGGCATCGGGCGGCATGGCGGGTCTGATTGAGTGCTTCATTATGGGCTGCCGGTGGCACCTCCGACAGTCCGACTGTCCGACCGTCCCCCGACCTACCGACCTACCGACCTACCGACCTACATTCAGTCCCATGCGACTCTCCGCCGCCGCCACCTTCCTCGGCCTCGCCCTGCTCTCCACGGGCGCCCACGCGCAGCATCCGGAAGCCCTCTGGTACTCCACCGGGGGCGATTCGAGCACGGTCCACTTCGTCGACCACGCGTCGCAGATCGACATCGTCTCCCCGCAGGTGTTCCAGCTCTCGGCGGCCGGCCGTATCACCGGGCGCATCGATCCGCGCGTCGTCGCCGCGGCGCGCGAACACCACGTGAAGCTGGTGCCGCTGGTCATGAACCCCGGGTTCAGCCAGCCGGCGTTCCACCGGGTGCTCACCAACCGCGCCGCCTGGCGCGCCGCCATGCGCAGCCTGGCCGCGCTCTGCCGCGACCAGCATCTGGACGGCATCCAGTTCGACCTCGAGAACGTGAACGTGGCCGACAAGGCCCGGCTGACGGCCTTCGTGCGCGAGGCCACCGATTCGGTGCACCGCGCCGGCTGCACGCTGTCGGCGGCCGTGGTGCCGCGCTCGAGCGACGACCCGGGCACCAACAGCTACGACAAGTGGATCTACGAGAACTGGCGCGGCGTGTACGACTACAAGGCGCTCGCCGACACGCTCGACTTCATCTCGTACATGACCTACGCCGAGCACACCGGCGGCTCGCCGGCGGGGCCGGTGGCGGGCTTCCCATGGATGGAAGACTGCCTGCGCTACGTCCTCTCGCTCGGCGTGCCGCCGTCGAAGATCTCGCTCGGGATCCCCTCGTACTCCGACTGGTGGTTCCCGTCGTACACGGAGAAACAGGGCTCGCGGATGACCGGCCGCGACCTGCCGTACGCCCGTGCCGAGAGCCTGCTCGCGGCCAACCATGTGAGCGCACGGTGGGACACCACGCAGCATTCGCCGCGCGCCGAATGGAGCGAGAACGGCGTGTTCCGCTACCTGTGGATCGAGAATGCGCGGGCGTTCACCGACAAGCTGGCGCTGGTGTCGAAGTACCGGCTGCGCGGATACTCCGTGTGGGTGCTGGGCACCGAAGATCCGGCGCTCTGGCCGGCGCTGGCGCGGGATGCGCACGCGAACCACCTTTGAGGAGCGCGGGACCGACGAAGGGCCCGCCACGGAGCTCCCAGGTGAGGCGGTCGCAGTGCGGATCCTCGTCGCCGAAGACGATCAGGTCACCTCGAAGGCGCATTGCGCCATCTTGCGCGGCCTGGGCCACATGCCTATCCCGGCGTTCGACGCGGTGCAGGCGCTGATGGCCGCGATGCGCGATCCGAAGCCCGAAGTGATCATGCTCGATCTCAACATGCCGGGCGGAACGGGCATGGGCGCGCTCGACAAGCTCAAGTCGTCGTCGAGGACCGCGGAGATACCGGTGATCGTGCTCAGCGGCGTCACCGATCCGAAGGCCCGGCGGGCGGCGTTGCAGGTCGAGCTTCTCAAGCACGCCGACGGCTCGGCTGTGCTGCGCTGCACGCGCGCCGACGGCTCGGTGACCTGGCAGCATCAGCGGGGCCAACAGGCCCGGTTCTTCCCCCTCCACGATCTCACGCATTTCGCCGTGGAATCCACGCTCGGCGCGGCCGACGGTTTCTTCGGCCTGATCGCCCGGGGGTGGGACATCTCGGAGACCACCGGCAAGGGCGCGCGCGGCGCGCTGCCGCCGGGCGCCCTCTATATCGAGAATCTCGTGGGACTGCTCGAACGGGCGGGCATCGGCCGCGCCCCGCTCGACGCCGGCGAGCTGAACGCCGAGTTGGCGCGGCTGGTGGCGCACGGGCGGCTGACGCACGCGCCGGCCGTCACGGCCGCTCAGCTCGCCGCCCTGCGCTCATCCGTCGAGGCCCTGCACCAGCGGTGGGCATCGCTGGACGACGGAGGGACGCTGGCGCTGTCATTCGCCACGCCAGCCGGTGCGCCTCGCTAGACGACGGCGCCGAACAGCCGCCCCGCGCCCGCCGTGATCGCCATCGCGAGCGCTCCCCAGAAGGTGACGCGGATCGTGCCTGCCAGCATCGGCGCGCCCCCGGTGCGCGCCGCCACGGCCCCGAGCAGCGCGAGGAATACGAGTGAGCCGCCAACGACCCAGGGGATCACGCCCGCCGCCGGTGCGACGATGCTCGCCGTGAGCGGCATGGCGGCGCCGACCGCGAAGCTCGCCGCCGAGGCCAGCGCCGCCTGGATGGGCCGGGCCGATACCACCTCGGAGATTCCCAGTTCGTCGCGGGCGTGGGCCCCGAGCGCGTCACGTGCCATGAGCTGATCGGCCACCTGGCGCGCCAGGACCGGATCCACTCCGCGCCGCTCGTAGATCTTCGCCAGCTCCACGTGCTCGGCCTCGGGATCGCCCTTCAACTCCTGGCGCTCGCGCGCCAGGTCCGCCTCCTCCGTCTCGGCCTGCGACTTCACCGACACGTACTCCCCGGCGGCCATCGACATGGCGCCGGCCACGAGCCCGGCGGTGCCGGCGATCAGGATCTGCCCGTGGGTCGCGTTCGACGCCGCGACCCCGGCAACGAGGCTTGCCGTCGATACGATGCCGTCGTTGGCGCCGAGCACGGCGGCGCGCAGCCAGCCGATGCGCCCGGTGCGGTGCTGTTCGCGGTGAATCGGCGCCCGCGTCACGGATCGGCGCTTCCGTTCACCGGCGCCCCACGCCCCCGGGCTTTCCACCGGCGGGCGCAGGCGGCTCCGGTTTGGCCGCGTCCGACTCGGCAAAGCTGACGTCGAGTCCGCGCGCCTTGAGCATCGCCACGAAGCCGGTCTTCTCCACCGACTTCATGAACGCCTCCTTGGGCTCCACCTGCCCCGCGTCCACGTAGGCGATGAGCGCATCGTTGAGCGTCACCATGCCGAGCTTCTTCGACGTCTGGATCACGGAATTGATCTGGAAGGTCTTGGCCTCGCGGATCAGGTTGGTGATCGAGGGCATGGTGAGCAGCACCTCGCGCGCCGCCACGCGGCCGCCGCCGATCTTCTTGCACAAGGTCTGCGAGATCACGCCCTTGAGCGATTCGGCGAGCATCACGCGGATCTGCTCCTGGCGGTCGGCCGGGAACTGGTCGATGATGCGGTCGATGGTGCCGGCGGCGGTGGTGGTGTGCAGCGTGCCGAACACCAGGTGCCCGGTCTCGGCCGTCTCGATGGCGATGGACACCGTTTCCAGGTCGCGCATCTCGCCCACGAGGATGATGTCGGGGTCCTCGCGCAGGGCCGCGCGCAGCGCCGACTTGAACGACTTGGTGTGCACGCCCACCTGGCGCTGCGTGATGATGCAGGCCTTGTTGGGGTGCACGAATTCGATCGGATCCTCGATCGTGATCACGTGGTCGCTGCGCGAGCGGTTCACGAGGTCGACGAGCGCGCACAGCGTGGTGGACTTGCCCGAGCCCGTGGGGCCGGTGACCAGCACCAGCCCCTTGGTGAGGTAGCAGAGCCGCTGAACTTCGGGCGAGATGTTCATCTGTTCCACGGTCACGACGGTGGCCGGGATCTGCCGGAACACGGCGACGGCGCCCATGCGGTCGCGGGCCGCGTTGGCGCGGAAGCGCGCGACGCCCTGGATCTCGTACGCGTAGTCGGAGTCGTTCGACTCGTCGTACTCGACGCGGTTGCGTTCGGGCATGATCGACCGGATCATCCGCGACAGCTGGTCGTTGGTGAAGGGAGCCATCCCGTCCATGCGCTGCATCTCGCCGTGGTGGCGGAGGATCGGCGGCTCGCCGACGCGCAGGTGCAGATCGGACGCGCCCTTCTCGACCATCGTGCGGAGCAACGAATCGAGCGCCGCGCGGGCTTCGTCGCTGCCCTCGAAGGCGCCGATCTCGTCCAGCGCCGCGGTCTTGCCGGCGGCGGCGCTCACCCGCACGGCGGCGGGGGGCGGCGGTGCCGCGGGCCGCGCCGCCGGGGCACCCCCGGGCACGACGGGCACCGACGCCGGCGTCAACCGCGCGCCGGGTTTCTCCGGTTCCTCCGGCGGCAGGTCCATGGCCTTGAACTGTCCGGTCATCCGCTTGAACTCGGCGTCGGCGTCGATCTTCGCCTCCACGTGCCAGCGCCCCTCGCGCACCATGGCGCGCACGGTGAAGGCGCCCTCGCCGGTCATGCGGCCGAAAGTCACCGGGGTGCCGGAGTCGAGTCGCGCATGGGAATCGGCGGGCGCCGCCTCCTTGAGCACCGCCGTGATCTGCGCGGCGGTGAGCGTGCTCTTCGTGATCGGGCGGAGTTCGCCTCGGACTTCGAGCTGGGCGGGAGAATCGACGTCGAGCACGAGCGCGTCGGCGAGATTGCTGACCATTGCGGCGAGGAGCCGGTCGAGCTGGGCCATGGGCGAGGGGGTGAGGCCGTGAGGCGGTGAGGCGGTGAGGCGGTGAGGCGGTGAGGATCATCGCCCGCCGCCGCTGGGGCGTCAAGAACGGAGGCGCGGCGCCGAGCCCTCGACCGGGCCCGGTCCCGGTGGTAATTCTGGGGAGCGTCCGCGGCGCGATCGGCGCGCGGGCGCAGTACCCGAGTTCAGGAGCTTCGATGCGTATTCGTTCCCTCGTGGCGTTGACCGCGGTCGCCGCGCTCGCCACCCTGCCCGCCCGCGCGGCCGCCCAGGCCACCGCGAAGTCTCCGGAGCGCGCCGTGCGGCGCGACATCCCGATGACCGACATGATCCAGCGCGCCTTCGCCGCCGGCACCCGCGACTAGCACCGGCCGGCCGGGGCGCAACTACTGGCAGCTCTGGACCGACTACACGATCAACGCGCGCTTCGACCCCGCCACGGGACTGGTCGCCGGCCACGAGCACGTCGTGGTGCACAACAACGGGCCGAACGAGATGCGCACGATCACCCTGCGCCTCGACCAGAACCTGTTCGCGGCAAACGTGCCGAAGGCCGAGGAGGTCACCGACATCACCGACGGCATGCAGATGACGGCCTGAGCGTGAACGGACAGCCGGTGGACGCTCAATCCGCGCGCGCCGGCGCGGGGCCGCGGCGGCCGCGGCGGTCGCGGCGCCGCCGCGCCGGCCCCCGAGCTGGCCGGCGTTCAACCTGTCGCAGACCGTCGGCGCACGATCACGCTGCCCGCCCGGTGCCGGCCGCACGGCAGTTTCACGCTCGACGCGGACTGGCACTTCACGGTGCCGCAAGGTCGGTGGCGCCGACGCGCGGCATCCGGATGGGCGCCTGGGGCGACTCGCTCTACCAGGTGGGCGCAGTGGTATCCGCGCGTCACCGTGTTCGACGACCTGCGCGACGGCGGCTGGGACACCGATCCCGTACCTCGGGCCTTCCGAGTTCTACAACAACTTCGGCCACTTCGACGTGAAGCTCGACGTGCCGGCGGGTTGGCTCGTGGGCGCCACCGGCGTGCTCCAGAACCCGGACGAGGTGCTCACGGCGGCGGAGCGCGAGCGGCTCTCGCACGTGCTCGACGCGGACTCCACGGTGCGGATCATCGGCCCCGACGAACTTCGGCTCCGGCAAGGCGACGGCCGCCGGCGACCGGCTGGTGTGGCACTTCGTGGCCGACACGGCGGGCGACGTCGCCTGGGCCACGTCCAACCAGTTCGTGTGGGACGGCGACGCACGCGGTGATCCCGGGAACGGGCAAGGTCGTGCCGATCAACGTCATGTACCTGCCCGGCCACACGGCGCAGTACGCCGACGCCGGGCCCACGGTGCGCCACGCGCTCGCAGTTCTACTCGAAGCTGTGGATGCCGTACGCCTTCCCGACGATGACGATGGTGGACGGTCCGGAGAACGGCATGGAGTACCCGATGTTCATCATGTCGAGCACCGGCGCGTCCGACCACGAGACCGGCCACGAGTGGTGGCCGATGACGCTCGGCACCAACGAGACCTGGTACGGCTTCATGGACGAGGGATTCAACCAGTACATGAACATCCTGTCGCGCGACGACCGGCAGGGCACGCCGGCCGATCTCGACGGCCAGGGCCAGCGCTACGGCCGGACCAGCGGCAACGAGCGCGAGGCGCCGCTGATGTGGGACGCGAACTACGGCGGCCCGATGTACTCCTTCCAGGCGTACAGCAAGGCCCCGATGATGCTGTCGATGCTCGGCGGCGTGGTGGGCGACACGGCGGTATGGCGGGCGATGAGCGAGTACGCCCACGCCTGGCGGTTCAAGCATCCGTCGCCGTGGGACTACGCGTTCTTCATGAGCAACGCGCTGCACCGCGACCTCGGCTGGTTCTGGTACTCCTGGCTGTTCACCACCGACGCGGTGGACGGATCGATCGCGAACGTGAGCGCGATGAGCGGCCGGACGACGGTGACCGTGCACCAGGCCGGCCAGATGCCGTCGCCCGTGGTGCTCAACGTGCACTTCGCTCCGAAGGGACCGGCGCTCCGGCACGTCGCCAACGCGACCGTGGTGGACGACTCGACGGCCACGCTCGCATGGCCGGTGGACGTCTGGTTCGGCGGCAGCCGCACCTTCAAGGCGACCTTCGACTTCGGGCCGCGCAAGATCGAGCGCATCGTGCTCGATCCGCACTGCCGCTTCCCGGACAAGGACGTGGAGGACAACACGTGGCCGCGGCAGCCGGCGCCGGCGGCGCCGGCCGGTGGTCGCGGCTTCGGAGGTGGGGGAGGACGGGGCGGCGGCCCGGCGTGCAAGGGGTGACGCCGCTACGGCACCTCGATCAGGCGCTCAGGACGCTGCCGCTCGAGGCCCGGTCGCCGACAACGCGGTTCCGCCCCTTGGCCTTGGCCTCGTAAAGCCGCGCGTCGGCGGCCACCAGCATCGCGTCGATCCCGCCGCGCCCGAGGTCGCCGTCGAGGCCGATGCTCAAGGTCACCGTCACGTGCGGATGGACGGCGCCCCAGTCGAACTCCGCGATCTGCTCGCGGATGCGTTCGCAGAGGGCCGTCGCCTGGGCCAGCCCGGTCTGCGGAAAGACCACCACGAACTCGTCGCCGCCGTAGCGGGCCACGATGTCGCTGTCGCGCATGGTCGCCCGCAGCAGCCGGCCGAGCTGAGCCAGCACCGCGTCGCCCACGCCGTGCGAGCACTGGTCGTTGACGCGCTTGAAGTGGTCGACGTCGCAGATCATCACCGTGAGCGGCTGCCCGTAGCGGCGGGCGCGCGAATAGGCGTTGGCCGCCTGCTCGTCGAAATGGCGGCGGTTGTGCAGGCCGGTGAGGTCGTCGTGGATGCTCAACTCCTTGAGCAGCGCCGCCTGGGCCCGGATCTGCGCGTGCGATTCGGCGAGATCCTCACTCATGCGATTGAATACCGACGCCATGAGTCCCACCTCGTCGCGCGTCCGCACGTCCACGCGCTGACGCAGTTCCCCCTTCCCGATCGCGCCCATCGCCTCCGTCAGCGCCCGCACGTTGCGGCTCAACCGCTCGCCGAAGAAGAACCCCAGCCCGAGCGCCAGCAGCGCCGCCGTCCCGACCCCGTAGAGCATGGCGTGCTGCATCGCGTCGAGGTAGCTGTCGTCATACGCGGAAAAGTCCGGCTGCCGCAGGGGGATGGCGAGCGCGGCAACCCGCCCGTTCACCTCGATCGGACGCGCCTCGCGGCGGAGCGCCGGCTCGACCGGCTTGCCCCGCGCGTATTCGTCCGGACCCAGCAGCACCCGCTGGCCGGCGGCGTCGAGCAACAGGAAACGGAAGGGCGTGGCGTCGGCGCCGGCGTTCACCACGGGCGCCGCTCCCGGCAACGGGCGGGCCGGTGCCGCTCCATTGATCGGCGGCGCATTCCGGCGCCGCGAGAAGTCGCCGAAGGGCTCGATGGCCACGGCGGCATCCCACGAGCCGTACTGCGCCACGTACGCCACCACGTCCGCCTGGAAGCGGTCGAACGACGCGTCCAGCATCAGCCGGTCGAATCGCTGCAGCACCACGGTCCGGGCCACCAGCCCGACCACGGCCGCCGACACGAGCCCCGTCACCAGCAGCGCCAGCGTCACGCGGCTGCGTAACGAATGCAACACGAGGCGGGCGGCACCGCTATCACGCTTCTCGAATTGACCGCGGCCGGACGCCATCGTCGGCGCGCCGCGTGTTCGGGACTGGACCATCACGTACGATGCAACGCACGGCGGCTTCCCGCCAGCGTTTCACCGCTGGCAGGAACCATTACGTGACGCACCCTACCGGGATCCCCGGCGCGAACTCAGCCTCCGTGGTGGCTGATCGAGTAGACGTACGACGCCACCGCCTTGATCTGGTCTGGCGTGAGCTGCGCGCCGCCCATCGGCAACATCGGCGTGATGTACGGCTTGGTCGGCGTCGGCATGCCCGTCGTCACCCGCTTCTGGATGAACGCATAGCTGCCGTCCCCGGTGATCCAGACCGTATCGGTGAGCGACGGCGCCAGCGGCCCGCCGTTCGCGTCGACACCGTGGCAGGTGAAGCACAGGCCGCCCGCCAGCTTGCCATGAAAAATACTGTCGCCCTCGGCCACCATCGCCGCGGTGGCTCCAGCCGGCGGGCCCCCCGGCGCAGGCGTCACGACGGCCGCGACCGCCGTGGACCCGGCGGGCGCCATCGCCTTGGCGGCGGACGTGTCGGTGGCGGCCTTCTCGCCGCCGCCGCACGCGACGAGCGTGAACGCGATCGCCGCTGCCCCCGCTACGCACTTGGTCGAGTACAGGGATTTCCGCATTTGTCTATCTCCCATCATGGTTACCGTTCGCAAGAACGATAGCCACGACGGCAGGCCCGGTGTGTCCGGGAATTCCCTAGCGGTGGAGTGTGGCGTCGTAGAACGCCGCGAGGTCGCGCTTGAGCTGCGCCAGCGCCTCGGTGTGCACGTAGATCATGTGGCCGGACTGGTAGTAGCCGTAGGTGATGTTGCGCGCGAGCGACGGATCCAGCCCCATGTGGTCGAGCGTGTATTCCGTCTCGAAGAACGGCGTGGCGAAATCGAAGTATCCGTTGGCCGAGAAGACCTTGAGCTGCGGATTCTTGGACATCGCGTCGCGCAGGTCCTCGGCCACGTCGAGCATGTCCGCGCCGTGGTGGTGGTCGTCCCAGTCGTGCCCCACCACCGGGTAGTTGGTGGTCAGGTAGCGGCGGTCGCTGTCGTAGTGCAGGCCGTTCTTCAGGTAGGCGTTGAACGCCGAGGTGAACGGGCCGTTGATGGCGGCATCGGCGGCGTCGTACTCGGGGCTTTCGCCGGCGGCGTCGTGATCGATGCCCTCGTAGCGGGCGTCCAGCCGGCCCACGGTCCGGGCCTCGCCGCGCAGCAGTTCCTTCTGGAACCGGTCCGGCGTCACACGCAGGTTCGCCTCGCGCCAGTACTGCTCGGAGATTCCGGTGTACGCGTGGAGCCGGGCCGCCACGGAATCGCGCTCGGCGGCGCCCAGGCGCGAGCCCTTGTCGAGCGCCCGCTGGTAGTCGCCCAGCGCGAAGGCGCGCACCTGCGCGAGGAACGCGGCCAGATCGGCGGGCTTCGGCGACACCTTGTCGTGATACCACGCGGTGGCCGCCATCGTCGGCAGGTAGAGTTCGTAGGGCAGGTCGAGCGCCAGCGGCGGTCCGCTGAAATCGACGAAGGTGTTGAGATAGGACGACACGAGCACGACGCCGTTGAGGGGCATGCCGCGCTCCTGCAGCGCGTCGGCAAGGCCAGCCGACCGGGTGGTGCCGTAGGACTCGCCCATCAGGAACTTGGGGGAGTTCCAGCGGTTGTTGACCGTCACGTAGCGGGTGATGACGTCGGCGAACTCACGGATGTCGGCGTCGACGCCGAAGAAGTCCTTGCCCGTGCCCTTGCCCACGATCTGGCTGAACCCGGTGCCCATGGCGTCGATGAACACCAGATCGCTCCGGTCGAGCAGCGTGTACGGGTTGTCCCCGAAATCGTAGGGGGCGGGCGGCGTGGACGCCGCGTCGTCGGTGACGACGCGCACCGGGCCCACCGAGCCCATGTGCAGCCAGATCGTGCTCGACCCCGGCCCGCCGTTGTAAAGGAAGGTCACCGGCCGCTTGACCGGGTCGGCGCCGTCCTTGGTGTACGCCACGTAGAAGAAGTTGCCGATCGGCGCCCCCGAGTCGTTGCGGACGAGCATCGTGCCCGCGGTGGCCGTGTAGTGCAGCACCTCGCCGTTGACCGTCACCGTGTGCGCCGTAACGGACGCGCGTTCCGGTGGCACGGCGGCCCCGCTGTCGGCGGCGGCGGGTTTGTCCGCCTTCTGCGCCAGCGCGGGACGGGCGCCGAGCAGGAGCAGGGCGCAGACGGCGGCCATCGACGACGGGCGGCGAGCGATCACGGGACGACTCCTGTGGAGAGAGCGCACGAAGGGCGCGGACGCGGAGGGAGAAACACGATCGGCGGCCGCGCGCGTGCGCGGCCGCCGATCAAGCTATCGCCCCGTGGCGCCGGCGCCAGCGTTACTTGATGCGCGCCCGCTCGAGATGGATGACGCCCGTGCTGTCGGTGACGCCCATGTACGCGACGCCCGGCCCGAAGCCGATCAGCGTGCGATGCGGCGGGAGCAGCACGCGGTCGACCAGGGCGCCCTGCTCGTTCACCACGTCGTACAGCGGCCGGTCGTCCTTCACCTGCGTGGTTCGGATCCAGAGATTACCCTGGGTGTCGCACCGCGTGGCGCCGGTGGTGAACGCCGGGCGATAGTCGGGCAGCTCGAACGGCTGAACGAACTGGAGCGGCGGCAGGGTGACGGTCTGGTTCGAGCTGCCGCGCGTCGGCGGCGTGGCACCCCCGCCGCCGCCGGGGCTGCCTTCCACGCGCATCACCATGACCATCTGGCCCGCGCCCCCGCCGCCGTCGCCGCCGGTCACCGCCTGCCGCTGCGCGCCGGCGCCGCCCGCCGACCGCGTCGCGGTGATGGCCGCCAGCTGGTCGGCGCGCCGCTTCTCCATGATCGTCTTCGCCGAGTCGATCACCGCCGCCTTCTGGTCGTCGGTGAGCCGCTCCCAGTCGAACGGGATCTTCGCCGACGACGTGCGCGATCCATCGGGATGCACCCAGTCGATGTGGAAGTCCTTGCCGCGCACGATGGCCACCGTGCCGTCGGGGAGCAGCGCCCAGTCGTCGACCACCGGCATCGGGTTGACGATCGACGTCGCCGTGAACCCGTTGTCGGTGTGCACCAGATTCAACTTCGTGGGCGGAATCTTGTAGAACGCCACGGTGTCCTCGGCGCGCGTGGCCAGCGTCACCCGCACGATGGCCGCCGAGTCGGGGATGTCGGGCAGCATGTTCTTGGGGTCGCCGCCCGCGTCCGGCTTCCGCGCCATCATGAA
Organism: uncultured Gemmatimonadaceae bacterium; assembly: GCA_963775915.1. Taxonomy (GTDB): domain Bacteria; phylum Gemmatimonadota; class Gemmatimonadetes; order Gemmatimonadales; family Gemmatimonadaceae; genus JAGWRI01. Next base: position 1,077,806 of record CAVZKH010000010.1, on the reverse strand, counting down.
GTTGAACGCGCCACGGTAGACCAGCCGGCCGGCGGGATCGAACCCGCTCTGGCCGAACGGGCCGCCGATGAGGAACATCGCCTCGTTCGGCCGCGGCACCGACATCACGCGGGCGATCTTGCCCGCGTCGTCGAGCACCAGCATCGACAGCGACGCGGGATCGATGAACAGCGTGGAGTCGCCGCGGTAGGCGATAAGTCCGCCCGGCTGGCTCCCGTAGGCGTTCGCCGTGGTGGCCGTCGAGTCGGCCACCGGCGTCGCGTTGGCCAGCGTCGAATCGAACAGCAGCACCCGGTGCTCGATGATGTCGTTCACCAGCACGCGGCGCCCGCTCAACTCGCGCACCGCCGAGACGGCCTTCATGGGCACGGTGGTGACGTGCTCGATGGGCCCGAGCGGCCGGGCCGGCGGCAGGGCCTGCTGGGCCCCGGCCAGGGGCGCGGCCGCGACGGCGAATCCGAGAACGATCGAAAGACGACGAGTCATGACTTCACTCCCGTGAAGGCGGCGCGGCGCCGGCGGGCGCCGCCGGTGAAAGCTACTTCGAGACGACGACCCGCATCCCGCCGCCGCCCACGATGGTGAACGGCCCCCCCGCGCCCGGCCCGAAGCCGGAGTTGGCGAGTCCCGCCGTGCCCGAGCGGATGGCCGAGAGATACCGCGGATCGAGATAGCTGGCGACGATGTCGGGCAGCTTGCGCCGCTGGTCGGCGGTGAGCAGCCCCTTGATGGCGGGGGCGAGCTTGAGCAGCAGGTCCACCGACGCCTCGCGGCCGCGACGGTACCGGTCGTAGGCGTCGGCCTCGTCGTAGGTGTCGGGCAGGCCGGCCAGATACTTGGCGATCGGCGTCCAGATGGAATCGAGGTGCACGATGTACCAGCGGTTCATCGTCGCCACGCTGTCGGCTTGCGGCGGCGTCAGCTGGAGCGTGTCGCTCTGGCGCAGGATCACCGACAGCGGGTTGGTGAGGCCGCCGCTGCCGTAGAGCGCGCGCAGGATGGGCTCGGTGAGGCGGATGCCGTCGTGCGTGCGGCCGCGATCGAGCTCCTGCAGCAGCAGCTGCCGTTCGCGCGTGGGCCCGATGTCCACGCGCACCATGGCCGTGAGCGTGACCGGCGTGCGGTACGCCGTGAGCTGCGGGTTGGTCGCGCCGAACCGCGGGTTCACCTGATAGACGTAGCTCTGCGTCTGCGTGTTGAAGCCGTGCACGTACAGCAGCGACGGGTCGGGCGTCGCCGTCTGGCCCCACCCGCGCGTGTGGTTGGCGCCGTGCAGCAGCAGATCGGCGCCGCCCAGCGGATTCGAGAGCTGGAACGACAGCGTGGCCCGCTGCGGCATGTGCACTTTGATCGGATTGAACGAGATCGTCATGTTCGCTGACGTCGTCCACGGGCCCTCGCAGCTGTTGCGCCCCGCCACCTGCCCGAGCTGGCTCTGCAGGCAGTTGCGCACGCGGGGGGCCGACGACGAGAGCAGCGACTGCATGGCCGCGGCGAGCGACGGGTCGGCCGTGGCGGCCGGATTGAACACGAAGGCGCGGTCGTTGGCGTAGCCGTCGCCGTTGATGTCGCCCGCCACCATCGGCGTGAACGGCGTGCCCGACCTGAAGCTGCCCGACCAGTTCACCCGCACCCAGTCGAAGAAGTTGTAGCCGAGGTTGTACTGGATCTGGTGGCGCGAGTCGAAGTTGGAGCGGCCCCACGAGACGTCGAGCGGATTGCCCGCCGTGCTGCCGCCGCTGAAGCCGCGCTGCCGGTCGCTCACGTTCTGGTAGGTGTAGGCCAGGCTCCAGCTGTAGTTGGTGTTGAAGCCGGTCGGGGAGATGCTCACCGAGAACTGGCCGCTCCGCGACTGCATGTCGGACCGCGTCTCCATCACCTGGTTGAACGCCGCCGAGCGTCGCGAGGCATTGGAGGCGATGGCGCCGGTGGAGGCCACGATGCTCGCCTGGGGGACGAACACGGGGCGGCCATCCTCGCCCGCCAGGCGGAAGTCGACGTTCGGATCGAAGTTCAGGTCCAGCGACGACGTCTGGTCCATGTTCAGCGAGTAGGTCACGCCGAAGGTCGCGTTGAACCGGTTGTCGAGCACCGCCCCGCTCCACTGCAGGTTGGAGCGCAGGCTGCGGGGGGCCACGTAATTGGGCGCGAACAGCGAAACGTTGGGCGCCGAGTTCGCGAACACCGTGCCCGTGCTCCCGTCGGCGCACTGCGTGGGAATCGCCGACGGATCGCCCAGGTACTGGCCCCACTCGGGCGTGGGCGCGGCCGCCCCGACGCAGGTGAGCTGCTGCAGGCCGCTCGCCAGCCCGGTGTTGTTCATCGCCTGGGTGAGGGCGGTCACGCGGTCCAGGTTCTGGAAGAGGCCGATGCCGCCGCGCACGACGGCGCGCGGGCCGCGCACCGCGCCCAGGAACCCGCCGATCTGCGGCGCGATGCCGTAGGCCCACGAGAAGCCCACGCGCGGGCTCGCGTACACGCGGCTGGGCACGGCGTCGTTGCGCACGCCGAACGTCTGCTCGACGAGCGGATTGGCGTTGGGGGTCATGCCGAAGCGGTCGCCGTCGAGCCGCACGCCGTACTGGATCTGCAGATTGTCGCTGTACCGATACGAATCACCCAGCGACAGCGCGCCGATCCACTCGCTGCCGCTGCTCGAGACCGGTGAGAGCGTGCGCGTGAAGCTCGCCGGCGTGCCCGCCTGCAGATCGGCCAGCGAATTGAACGTGAACGTGCCCAGCTGGTTCGTGGTCTGGTCCATGCCGTACGAGTCGCGCCTGAGCTCGCTCGTGAGCTTGATGCGGTGCTTGTTGTCGAGACTGAACCAGGACAGCTGGTTGGTGAGGTCGATGCTGCGGTTGGTGGCGCTGGTGTTGAGGAACGAGCTGCCGCCGAAGCTCACGTTCTGCACGCCGGACGTCCCGTCGAGGAAGTCCGACCCCACGCGCACGCTGCCGCTCGGCAGGTCGAGGTAGGGCGTGCCGTAGCGGTGCGACCCGCTCACCGACAGGCCGGTCTCGGTGAGGATGCCGAAGCCGAAGAAGGCGCTGTGGCGGGCCTGCACGCCGGCCTGCCAGTTGGTGAGCGACCCGGTGGCCGCCGGCAGCTGCGTGGTGCCCATGCTCAGCGGGTCGAACTTGAACCACCCGCCGTTGACGGTGACGTCCAGCGCCTGCCCCGACGTGGAGCTTGGCGGCGCGAAGTCGAAGCTCCCCAGCAGGAGTCCCTGGTCGCTGAGCTGCTGGCCGGGGATGCCCCGCATCGTGGCCGGCACGCCGTCCGCCTGCAGGATGCCGAGCAGACGCTGCACCGAATCGGTGGAGATCCCGACCGTCTGCAGGCCGAGCGGGTCGGTGTTCAGCAGCGTCTGCAGTCCGTTGGAATGCTGGCCGAGCTGATATGAGAAATTGTAAAACGACTTGTCGAACTGGATGGGGCCGGAGAACGAGCCGCTGAGATTGGCGTTGTGATACTGCTGGCCGAGGGCGCGCGCCGCGGGGTCGGTCCACTGGAGCGTCGGGTTGTCGAACACCAGGCTCGCCGAGCGGTTCACGAAGTTGGTGCCAGACGACGTGTTGATGTTGAACTGGCCGCCGCTGAATCCGCCGCGCGAGACGTCGTAGGGCGCCGTGACCAGCGAGCTGCTCACCTGCGCGTCGCGGGGGATGTTCGACCCGCCGAAATCCATCCCGTTCATCGTGTTCGTGTTCTGACTGCCGTCCAGCCCGAGCACCGAGAACCCCGACGGGTCGCCGTTGGCGCCCGGCAGATAGAGCACGCCCGGCAGCGACGCCGCCATGGACGCCAGATCGCCCTGCTGGTCGGCGGTGAGCGCGTTGTTGTTCACGCGCACTTCCGTGCCGCCGATGTCGGGCGGCCGGTCGTTCCGGTTCACGCGCGTGCGGCCGGCCTGCACCTTGACCGTGTCCAGCGTGGCCATCGTCCGCGACAGCTTGGCGTCGGCCACCAGGATATCCTGGTCGGCGGTGCGCTTCACCTCGAACCGCTTGAGCGCGAACCCGGGCGCGTTGTACGACACCAGGTAGTCACCGTCGCCGTTGGGGAAGGTGATCGTGAACCGCCCGTCCTTGCCCGTGCGCGCCGACCGCGTGACGTTGCCGGAAATGGACGTGGCCGACACCTCCACGTTGGCGACGGGCGTGGAATCGGGCCCCACCACCTGCCCGCGGATGACGTCGGCGCCCTGGGCGCGCGCAGGCCGGGCCGCGCCGAGCGCGGCAAACCCGATGGCCAGGAAGACGAACAGACGGCGAGGGTTCACGAACGGAGTCCCAGGGGGTGGGGTGGGAGCGCGGCGCCCGGTGAATGAACGAACGGCCGGCTGACCAACAGAAAGTACAACGGTCACCGGCCGTTCGGGTTTCGTTATGGACACGCCGATTTAGACCCGGCGGTTCCGCCATGGGTTTACCGCGGCCGCTCCCATGGGACGCCATGCAGCTCATGGCGGCCGGACCGCTTTCGTGACAGGTTTCCGCCCATGCGCAGACGCGGATTCCTCCTGTCGATCGGGGCCTACGGCGTCGGGGCCGTCTTTGCCCGAGGCGCGCGCCTTCGCTTTGCCGGCGCCGGGCGCCGGCTCAAGCGCGTAGGGCTCGAGCTGTACTCGGTGCGCAACGCCATGAAGCGCGATCCCGAAGGCACGCTCGCCGCCGTGCGGAAGATGGGCTACGAGCAGGTGGAGCTGCTCTGGAGCTTCGACAACTTCGGCCGCACCCCGCAGCAGGTCCGCTCCACCCTCACTGCGCTTGGCCTCGACGCGCCATCCGCCCACATCGCCCCGGAACTGCTGCTCGGGGACTGGGAGAAGAGCCTGGCCACCGCGCGCTACCTGGGCCACCGCTTCCTGATCGTGCCCAGCCTCCCCGACGAGACCAAGACGTCGCTCGACGCCTGGCGCCTGTGGGCCGACCGGTTCAACACGGCCGGCGCCGCGGCCCGGAAGGCCGGCCTCTCGCTCGCGTTCCATAACGAGCCCGAGCACGTGCATCCGATCGACGGCGTGGTGCCCTACGACCTGTTCATCGCCCGCACCGACCCGGCCGCAGTGCGGCTCCAGCTCGACTTCGGCAACATGGCCGTGGGCGGCGGCGACCCGATGGCGTATCTGACCAAGTACCGCGACCGCTTCGCCACCTTCCACGTGAAGGACGTCGTGCCCGACCGCTCCCACGACACCGAGCTCGGCGCCGGCGTGCTGGATCTGAAGGCCCTGCTCGCCGCGATCACGGACATCGACTCCAAGCCCTGCTACGTGGAGCAGGAGAGCCCGGTGGATGAACTCGCGAGCGCGGCGGCGAATTATCGGTACCTATCTCAAGTCGCCTTTTGACTGTCCGACTGTCGAACTACGTTCCGCATCCCGGCATGCGATACGCGCCGATGCGCGTCGAGTAGCTCGGCGCATCCTTCCGGAAGTAGTCGCCCACGTACCAGATCGTGCAGTCGTCGCTCGGGTCCACCGCGGTCTGGGTGTAGTCCTCCCACCGCAGCGTGGTGGTCTGCGCCCCCTCGCCCTCGGCGAGCACCGATTCGTGCAGCGTCAACTCGCCCTTGGGGTCCCCGGCCAGGCGGCCCGCGAAGCGTTGCCCCGCGTAGTTGGGCGTGCCGCCGAACGAGTAGCCGATGCCGATGTCGCCCCTGGCGTCCATCGCCGCGCTCGCCATCCACCGGTATCCACTGTCCGGCGCGAAGGTGCCCTGCTGGAAGAGCGACACGGCGCCGCCGTCGCCGAGGCGGAACTCGTACCAGCGCACGCCGCCCCCGCCCTCGGTGGTGTTCACCGAATGCACGGCGACCACCGACTGCTGGCCGCCGATGCGGCGGTAGACGAGCCGCGCCATCAGCTTGTCGCCCTGCGCGTCGAGCCGCCGCTCGGTGCCTGGCTGCGGCACGCAGCTCGAGAGCTGCCCGTCGCACAGGTAGTGATAGGGCGCCACCGGGATCTTCTCCGGACCCGAGAGCTGCGTCATCGCCGGGTCGGCCCAGTCGACGTGAAGTCGCCATACGGAAAGCGTGCTGTCCTCGATCACGCCCTTCAGCTGCGTGCCGCCGGCGGCCATCACGATGCTCGGGCGTGCCCGGGGGCGGCGTTTGCGTGCCGTCGAGGTCGGCGATGTTCAGGAAGTTCACGCCGTCGACGATCACGCACTGTTCCGTGGCGTCCTCACCCTTGAGCATGCGCGCGCGGTCGGCCACGCAGGCGTGCTTCTGGATCACGTTGTCGCCGGTGCTCGTGGGCACGTAGTAGCCGTCGGGCCAGACGGCGGGACGGGGATAGTCGGGGAAGAGCGGCCGCAGGAACTCGTACCTATAGTAGGGACCGAAGGGGCTGGGCCCCTGGCTCACCGCGTAGCACATCGCGTAATGGCCCGGCTGCTCGGCGACCGGCGGTCCACCCACCCCGCGGCCGCGCCCACGGCCGCGCGCCGCGAGCGAATCGGCGCCGGGCACGGCCGGCGGCGGGGGCGGCGGTTCGTAGAGCTTGGCCGCGCTGCCCGGCGGGCCGCCCTCGCCTGGGCGGCTCACGGCCGCGGGCTGACCGGCCGCCGGCGGCGCGGGTTCGTCGGCCACCGGCGGGATCTTGCTGAAGATCGGCATCACGATCAGCCACCGGTCGGCGAGCTGATCGTAGCGCACCACGGCGTCGCCGTTGTTGCGGCTCTCGCAGGCGCCGCCGAACCCCTTGAACACGTTGTTCGTCTCCACGGGACCGTAGAGCACCTTGCCCGTGGTGTCGTACATCGCGCCCTTCTTCGTGAAGATCGCCATGCGCGTGTTCACGATCTGCACGATGTGGTTGGGCCCCACGGCCAACGAGTTGTCGGACGGGTTGCGCAGCCGCGCCGAGCCCTGCGGCCCCTGAAAGTCCACACCAAGTCCGTCGAAGCTGGCCACAGTCGCGGCGGGCGGGCGCGCACCCTCGGCGCGCTGCTCCACCGCGCCCGATCCGGCGGGCGTGGTGATCACCGGTGGCAACGGATCGGCGCGGCCCCCGGTCTGGGGCGGCGGCGCCAGCGCGCCCTCGGGCGCCATCGCCAGCTCGAACGCGCCGCCGTCGTCGTCGGCCACCAGCGAGGGCGTCGCCGCGGCCACTAGCATGTGCGAACGGTCGTGACGGGCCGACGGATGGATGGCGACGTCCTGTATCGTCGAGCGGAATCGCGTGACCGCCGCCCGCGGGAAGCGGGCGGTGTACTGATCGGTGGCGGCGAACGCGGCGAGCGCGAAGGCCACCGCGGCGGTGCCGATGGGCGCGAAAGATCGAGGCATGCAGCGGGTCCTGTCCGGGCGTGCATGGAAGGGGCGTCGAGCCGAATCATAGTGCACGGGTCCGGCGGTGGCGAGGCGGGCGCCGGGCCCGGAACCCGGCCCCCCTTGCCAGACTTCCTAGATTGCCGGTTGCGGTCCACGGAGGACCGCGCTCATCAGGAGGAAGCATGTCCATCAGACCCGTCAAGCGAATCGTCGAAGCCACCCCCACCATGGAGGGCGCCGGCGTGAAGCTCCGCCGCGCGTTCGGATTCGGGGCCACCGACGAGTTCGACCCCTTCCTCCTGTTCGACGACTTCCGCAACGAGCGGCCTGAGGACTTCCTCAAGGGATTCCCCTGGCACCCGCACCGCGGCATCGAGACCATCACCTACGTGCTCAAGGGCACGGTGAACCACGGCGACAGCCTGGGCAACAAGGGCGCGCTCGGCGCCGGCGACGTGCAGTGGATGACCGCGGGCAGCGGCATCATGCACCAGGAGATGCCGAAGGGCGACGCCGAGGGGCGCATGCACGGCTTCCAGCTGTGGGCGAACCTGCCGGCGCACCAGAAGATGGTGGACCCGCGCTATCAGGACATCAAAGCCGTGGACATCCCCGAGGTGACAGACGACGACGGCACCGTGGTCCGCGTGGTGACCGGCGAATTCTGGGGCAAGAAGGGCCCGGTGGACGGCATTGCCGCCAATCCGGGCTACCTGGACGTATCGGTGCCGGCGGGCGTGCGGAAGACGCTGCCGGTGGACACCTACCGGCACGCGTTCGCCTACGTGTTCGAGGGGAGCGGCAGCTTCCGCGGCGCGTCGGAGCCGTTCGGTGCGCTCACCGAGCGTGTGGGCGACAACGGCGCGACGGTGGCCGAGGAGACCGTGCGCGACATGGCGGGAAATCGCTCGCTGGTGCTGTTCGACGCCGGCGACGAGGTGACCGTGCAGGCGGGCGACGAGGGGATCCGGTTCCTGCTCGTGTCGGGGAAGCCGATTTCGGAGCCGGTGGCGTGGTACGGGCCGATCGTGATGAACACGCAGGCTGAACTGCGGACGGCCTACGAGGAGTTGCAGCGGGGGACGTTCATTAAGCACAAGTGAGAGGGTGAGAGAGTGAGGCGGTAAGGCGGTGAGGCGGCCGAACAGCAACGGCGGACGACCACCGGCGGATGGCAGAACGGCCCGGCGGCGCATGGAGCGCTGCCGGGCCGTCGTGCGTGCGGCCGGGTCAGTTCACGACGATCGTGTCTTCGATCGTGATGGCCTGGGGCTTGTTCAGGAAGTCGACGATGGCCGTGCCCGGGGAAACGGCGGTGAAGCGGAAGAGCTGGGTTGGGCCGACGGACACGGCTGGGAGGACCTGGGACTCGTCGAGGAATGCGACGACGGGGGAGGAGACAGCCGGGATGCTGTCGAAGATGCCGGCGCCGATCACCTGAAGCGTGATGTCGACTTCCGAACCGCGCGTGGCGGTGATGGTGTGGCTCTGCGAGTTGGTGTCGGTGACGGTGGTCGGTCCGTTGAGCGCGCAGCCGCCGGCAGCGGCAGCGAGCGCGGTCACCGTGGCGAATGGCGCGAGGCGGGGCAACCCAACTCTCATCGATCCTCCGGGGGGTTCTCAGCGCGGGCGAAGCACGACCGCGCCGCCCCGTCGGTGAAGTGTAGTTCCGTTCCCGGATTCGGAGTAGCCGCGGAGAGCTGCGTCATTGGATCCGAAGGCCGAACGAGACCGGGTACGCGTCAAGGGTGTTCCCCGCTTCGGTCCAGGAGATGATCTCGACGCGCACCAGGAGCCGGATGGCCCCGGCGAGTTGCAGCCCCGCGTCGGCGCCGGCCGACGCGGCGGAGCGCGATCCCGAGCCGTTGCGGCTGACGCGGACGCGGCCGATGCCGGCGCCAAACCCCAGATCCACCAGGGGCCCGAACGCGCGGCGGAGACCGAGATGCAGCGCGTTGTAGGTGAAGTTGGGCGCGCCCGCCTTGGCGGGGGTGTAGCCGCAGTCGTTCCCCGGTGGGGAACAGGCGATCGGCGCGATGACCACCGGCTCGAAGCCCGTGAATCGGTCGGTCGAGATTCCAGCCAACAGCTGCGTGGCGCCCACGGAAAGCAGGCGCAGGTCCACCCGCGCGCCGACACCGGTGCGCGTGCGATCGCCGTAGTCGCCGCCGCTCACGTGCGCCGCGCTCCAGTTGACTTCCGCCGACAGCGGGGACTGCGCCCGTGCAGTTCCGGATGCAACCAATACCGGTAAGCCACGCGCGACCAGCCAAGCGGCAATGTGGCCCTTCATCGTGCCCTCCTGCATGCACGCGACGTGGAGGCCGCGCATCAGTTCAGTCGAAAGCCAAGTGTCACCGGGTACACGCGCACCGCGCCCGACCCGGTCCCCCAGGAGAGCACCTGACCCGCGCACACGAAGTGCACGGGTCCCGCGATTCGAACGGCCACGTCGACGCCGACCGCCTCTCCAAACCGATCGCCGACACGCCGGACTCGCGCTCGCCCGATGGCGAGGCTTCCACCGAAGGAGAATCGACTGCCGATACGCCGTCTGACGCCGACGTCGATCGACGCGAAATGGAAGTCGGGGACACCGGGCCGGCTCGTGCGGCATCCGCAGATAGCGGTCGGGGGCTGGCAGATGCACGCGTCCGCCAGCGCGACGACCGCGCCGGGACCGAAGTAGTAGTTCGTGGAAGCCCCGATGAGGACGTCGGTGGCGCCTCGCCGAGAGATGGCGAATTCGAGCCGGCCGCTTCCCAGGCCCTCCAGCCCCGACTCATATCCGCCTCCCGACGCGCCACCGCCGCCGAGCCCGGCCTCGACCGACCAGCGCGACTGCGCGCCGGCAGGCGACGCGATCGACCCGGCCAGAGCCGCCACGAACAGCGCCGTGGCGGCGCCACTCACCCGATGGCCGGCCACGTCAGTTGATCCTCACGCCCACGAGCACCGGATACGCGTAGAGCGTGTTGCCCTGTTCGGTCCACGACAGCACGCCCGCGTGCATCGTGGCCGAGAGCCCGGCGCCGAGACCAAAGACGAGACCCACGCCCCGCGAGACGCCGAGCCGGCGGCCGGCGCCACGCACGCCGACGCTGCCGACCCCGCCGTCCAGCGCGAGCGTCACCCGCCCGAGCGGAAGGTGCGCGGCGAGCGTCGCCGCTTCGTAGTCGAAGTTCGGAACGCCCGGCGGCTGCGAGGCGAAGTCGCAGCCGGTGGAGGGGCACGGATAGGCAATCGCCACCGTCGAGTGGCCCACGAACCCCGCCGCCGACGCACCGGCGATGATGTCGGCGCCGAACAGCCTCATCACGCGAAAGCCCAACTGCCCGTCGTAGACGGTGCGATGGCGGTCGTTGCTATACTTGCCCCCGGTCACGTCCGCTCTTCCCACGGCGAGGCCCGCCGACCACGGCGATTGCCCCCTGGCCCGGGCGGCGTGCGACACGAGCGAGAGTCCGGCAACCAGCAATGCGAACGAAGCACGTTTCATGCCAACCTCCTTGAATGATGGATCGTGGTGCCACGGAATCACCGGTCACTGCAGGACGAGATCGCAATACTGGAACCGCTCCTCGCGCAGCACGCGTTCGCCGAGGGCGACCGGAATCGCGGCGCCCAGCAGCGGGCCGCCCACGAGACAACTGTGAAACTCTCCCTTCTCGCCGCACGGATCGGCGGTGGCCGGGAGCTCCCGGAGCAGCGATTCGTCGTAGTCGCGGCCGGCAAAGGAGGCGTCGATCTGCGTCGTGTCGACGCAGGTGAGGATGGCCCGGTGGCCGCGGGCGATGAAGTCGTGCGCCAGCGCCGCCGTGTCGAGCCCCCAGAGCGGGTAGAGCCCGCGCCACCCGAGCTTCGCGAGCAGCGTCTCGCGGTAGGCGCGCACCTCGGTGAGAAAGAGGTCGCCGAACGCCACCGTGTCGAGCCCCGGATACCGCACCCGGAGCCGCGCCAGCGCGGCGCCGAACGACGCTTCGTACGACTCGTTCGACGCCTGCATCGGGATCTCGGCGACCTCGAGCGGGATCCCGAGCAGTTCGGCCTGCCGATCGAGGATCGACCGGCGCACGCCGTGGATGCTGATGCGGTCGTAGGCGGCGGTCACCGTGGTGAGCAGCGAGACCACGCGCACCGCTGGGTCGGCGGCAAGCGCTTCGAGCATCAGGGTGGAGTCCTTGCCGCCGCTCCACGAGGCGACGACGGCGTTCGGAGTACTCACGCTGCAATGTCCCTCTCAGTTGATCCGGATACCGTAGGCCTGCGTGTAGCTGTGCAGACTTACGCCGTTGTCGTGCCACGAGACGACGCGCCCGCCGCCGGTCAGCCAGACGGGACCGAACACGCGAAGCGCGACGTCGAATTGGCCGGTGTACGCCGCCCGAGGGTTTCCCCACCGGTCATCGGCGATTTCGCCGACGCCACCGGTGGCACCGACTGCGAGCCACCCGCCCACCGACCGCCGCAATCCGACCGTGGCGGTGAGGGTGCGAACGTCGGGCGGCGGGTCGAGGCACTGCCCATGCGAACCTATGATGCAGACCGTCGTGACGCCCCCTTGGCCAAATGGCTCCTCGGCGACCAGTCCGACGCGGACGTCGGTTCCCGCGAGGCGTGCAATGCGCATGTCGAGCCTCCCGAGCAGCATCGACTTGCCCATATCGCGCCGGAACTCCCCGCCGTGCACCCACCCGCCCTCGAACGCGAGGTCCCCCGACCACCGCGACTGCGCACGCGCCGGAGCGGCGGCGAGCACGACACCAGCCATCGCCAGGGCCCACCGTATCACCAATCGCCCCGCGTGGGGCGCCGCCCCCATGGGTCGCATGGAATCGCTCCTAGGGATGAATGATGACAGTGGCCGCGCCGGTGACCGTCGCATCCCACGCCACCACGGCCGAGATCGCGACGGTGCCAGTGTCGTGTGCGGTCGCCAGACCAGTCGCCGATTCGACGGTCATCCGATCGGCATTGCTTGTCGTCCAGCGGAACCCTGACGGGGTGTTCCGCGAGTCACAGGCAGGCGTCAGCGTCGCCAGGAACCGAATCGTGTCGCCGACGCTCACGGTCGCCTGCACCGGCGACACCGCCGGCGTCGGCATCGTGTTGCTCGTGCAGTTCGCGGGCGGCTGATAGTTATCCACGATCACCGCACGGTTCGCATCGCACGCGGTGGCACTTCCCAACGCCAGCAGCAGCATCGAACGTAACAGTCGCATATGCATCCCCAAACGAGTCATCGAAGCTCCCGGCCATCGCCCCTGGGTCACCGGCGCGCGCCGGTTTCCGCGACAGTCGTCGCGGCGCGGGTGCGTGCGGAAATGGAATTACGGATGAACGGTGGCGGTGGTGGCGCCGGTGACCGTGGGATCGTAGCTCGGCACGGCCGTGACCATGGCCTGACCCGTGTCCCGCGCAAAGGCGAGCCCCGAGATCGAGTCGATCGCCAACACGCTCGGGCGCATCGACGCCCAATGCCACTGGATCGTCGGGGTCGGCCCGCACGGGTCGCCGATCTCGAGCGTCGCCGAGAATTGCACCGAGTCACCGACCGCCAGCACCGGGCCGGGCGGACTGATCGTGACGTTTCCCGTCACTTCCGCGCAGATCACTTCGGGCCGAGTGGCCCTGGCTGCGTGACATCCGGTTCCGACAACGCCTGCACCCACCACCACCACAATCGAACGAATCAGTTTCGTGCCGCTCTCCTGGTAGGGTGTTGATGAACCTCTGATAGGTTCATACGTATGGCGGTTGCCCGGGAAAGACAAGAGGGAATTCCTCCCTGGGCGTAAACTCTCGATCTGCGGCGTTCCCGGCGGCGTGCCCGAATTACTCCCGCGCCAGCTCCGTCCCCCGAATCCGTCCCACCAGCCAGGCGAACAGCGCCACCGCCGCCGCGCCCACCAACGCCTCGGTGTACAGCATCCCGTTCACCGACAAGGCGTCGTGCGTCCACCCGTCCACGCGCAGCATCCCGAGCGTGAACAGCGTGTTGAGCGCGAAGAAGAGATTGATCTTGGTGGCCGCCGCGCTGTGGCCCACGATCGCCAGCACGAGCCCGGTGAACGATCCCGCCACCATGCCCAGCGTGAACGTATAAAAGATCGTAGATGTGGCGTATCCCGTGATCGTCCGCGGCGACCAGGCCATCACCACGCACGCCGCGAGGCCCAGCACGCAGGCGATGGCGTACGACCACGGCTTGTTGATCCGGTCGGCCAGCCACCCGCCGGCGAAACAGCCGAGCACGATGGCGATCCCGCCCCCCACGCCGAGCACGAGCGAAACGGTGTCGGCGGGCACGTTCCATTCGGGGCCGAGCGAGCCGAACAGGTCCTTGGCGGCGCCGGTCCCGATGGGCAGGATGGCCAGGATGAGCCCGATGCGTCCGGCGCGCGAGCGCACGATGCCCACGAGTTCGCGCCACGCGTCGTTCACCCGCGCGCCTACAGACGCGCCGTGCAGCGCCCGCGCCGGCTCGTCGAGCAGCAGCAATGGAAGCGCGCAGAGGAACAGCACGACGGCCAGCCAGGCGCCCGCCATCCACGGCTGCGCCACATGCCGCATGAGCCAGAGCGCCAGCCCGCCGCCCGCCGTCTGCCCGAAGTGGTTCCCCGACTGGAACCACCCGGCGGCGCGTCCGCGGGCGGCCACGGGCGTGTTGTGCACCATCAGCCCTTCGGTGGCGAAGGCCACGAACGTGGCCGCCACGCTGGACATGAGCACGAGCACCGAAAGCAGCGGCATCGTCGAGCGCGACAGCGGCACCACGGTGATGGCGACGAACCCGACCGCGACGGTGCCGATGGCGATGAGGTACCATCGCTTTCGCGACAGCGTGTAGTCGCCGATCGGCGCCCAGACGAACTTCCACCCCGAGGCGAGCAGCGTCATGCCCACGACGCCGGCGATGGCCGACACCGAAACCCCGGCCTTCACCGCCAGGTAGCCGAGGGCGATGGACGGAAATCCGAACGACAGCCCGAAGGGGAAGTAGAGCACCGCCCACACCCACGGATGGCGGGCGACGGGCGCCGATCCCGAGGCGGCGTGCGCGTCCGGCGGCGGGAACGACTCCTCGGGCACCATCGACTCGACGGCTGGCATGAGGGGCGAAGTTACGGCCGGACCCGCACGGGCGCGAACGCGGGCCGCGGCGCCGGCGCCGGCGACGCGGGTCGTGCCGGTCGTCGGCCGCGAGGCTGGCGACCCCCCGTACCCGCTCGTATCATCCTCCGACCCCCGTCACACCGACGCCTCAGAGGATCATCATGCGCGCCACTTCGTACCTCGCCACCGGCCTCTCCCTTCTGCTCGCTTCCTCTGCCGCGGCGCCCGCCGCCGCGCAGGGCCTGCCACAGGCCGACCGGCCGGACTCAGCGATCACGGCCCTCGTGGGCCGCCTCAGCCTCGACCGCTACAAGGCGACGATCAAGGGGCTCACGAACTTCGGCGACCGCCGCCAGGGCACCAAGCGCAACCGCGACGCTGTGGACTGGATCGAGGCCCAGCTCAAGAGCTATGGGTGCACCGACGTCCAGCGGCTGACGTACATCTACACGCCGCCCGCGGCCCGCGGGCGCGGGCCGGGCGGGCGTGGACGTGGCGCCGGCCGTGGACGCGGTCCGAGCGAGATCGCTTCGGGCGGCGGCCGGTACCGCGGCCTCCGGGCTCGCACCGGCGTGAACAACGACTCGCTCCTCCAGCCCGATCCGGCAATCCGCGCGATGGACACCGAGCAGACGCCCGATACGGCGGGCGAGCGGCAGGAGGTCTACTGCACGAAGGTCGGCACCACGCATCCCGAGGAGATGCTACATCGTGGGCGGCCACATGGACGGCATCGGCTGGGGGCAGGCCGCCAACGACGACGGCTCGGGCGCCGCGCTGGTGATGGAGCTGGCCCGCGTGTTCAGCAATCCCGACGTGAAGACGGATCGCACGATTCGCTTCGTGCTCTGGAACAACGAGGAGACGGGGCTCAACGGCAGCCGCGCCTACGTGGAGCAGCGCGAAGCGCTCCAGGGCAAGGAGAACCCGCCGGGCTCGGGCAAGTATCCGGAGCCCAAGTGGCTGGGCATGATCCAGCACGACATGATGATGTTCGACCACGGCATGCCGCGCGCCGACGGCACGGTGAGCAAGGAGCAGCGCCCCGAGGCCGACGTGAACATCGAGTTCCAGTCGAACTCGAAGATGGCGGCGGCGTCGCAGCAGCTGGCGTGGATCGTCGAGGCCGCGAACGAGAAGTACGCCACCGACTATCCGGCGCAGGTGGGCCGGCACATGACGAATACCGATTCGGATCCGTTCAAGGACATCTGCCCGGCGATCAGCCTGCGCGAGAACGAGCGCGGCGCGCAGATCGGCGCCGGCTGGGACCCGAACTGGCACCAGCCCACGGACGTGTTCACCACCTACAACGACAAGGACTTCATGCTCGGCCTCAACGCCGCCCAGACCACGCTGAGCGCGCTGGCCGAACTCACGGGGGCGACGATCAAGCAGTAGGCCCACGCTCGTTGGCAGTTCGCGGTTTGCAGTTCGCACTGTTTACCCCAGTTTCCTTTCCGTTCTGTTGTCCGTCTTTGTCCGTAGAGTCCGTACCCCATCGTTGATGCCAGCCCGGTAGAGCTCCACCGGCTGGCGCGCGGCAACGCTTCGATGCACCGCGCCCTTGAATGGTGATACGGAGTCTACGGAGCCGACGAACATTGACGGATGACAGCAGGGGGAACTGCTCCGCTCATCGAAGCCGAGCTGTCGCGCTCGGTGATCGGGTGCTTCTATCGAGTGCACCGGGGATTGCGCCACGGATACCGGGAGCACATCTACGCGCTCGCCCTCGAGCGGGAGCTCGTCGCCGCCGGACACCGCGTGGATCGGGAAGTCCCTGTGCTGGTTTACTACGGCGGAGAACCTCTTGCACGACAGAAAGTCGACATGATCGTCGGCGGGAAGCTGGTGGTCGAAATCAAGGCCACCGAGCTGCTCCCGACGAACGCCACCGCGCAGATCTTCAGCTACCTGGCCGCGACCGACTTCGAAGTCGGGCTGCTCCTCCACTTCGGCCGGGACCCAAAGTTCTATCGCGTGATCTACGAGAACCGCCTCAAGGATCGCCGCGCATGAGCCGCAAACGGCTCACCGTCACCCGTCGGTCCTGAGATTCCGCTTCACGTCCGCCAACCCGCCGCCGTCGACGACGCGGGTGTAGCCGGCGCTGCGCAGCACCTGGTAGGCGCCCGCCGAGCGGGAGCCGCTCGCGCAGTAAAGGAGGATGCCGGCGTCGCGCGCGATGCCGCGCCGCTCCAGCGCGTCGTGGTTCACCTTCTGCACCGGGATGCAGATGGCGCCCGGCACGTGGCCGAACAGGAACTCCAGCCGCGACCGGACATCGATCACGACGTTCACCGTCTTGTTGCGGTACTTCATGCGTTGGCCGCTCGTTAGTGATGGACCGGCGGCGCGCGGAAGAGTCCCAGGTCGATCGACGCCGCCATCGCCTGGTAGCCGGCGTCGTTCGGGTGCAGATGATCCCCGTCGTACGCCGGCAGGAACCTGGTCGGATGATCCGGGTCGCGCGTCACCGCGTCGAAATCTATGACCCCGTCGAACGTGCCGCTCGTCCTGATCCACGCGTTCACCGAATCGCGCCTCGCCTCCGACGCCGCCGAGTAGTACGCGTAGGGCGTCGGCGCCTCGAACGGCGTGAGCGTCGCCCCATACACCACGATGCCATGGTCGTGGGCGCGCGTCACCAGCTGGCGCAGCCCGAAGATCACGTCGGCCGCGCTCACCGAATCGACCCGGTCCTTCGAATAGTTGGCGTGGCCGATGTCGTTGATGCCCTCCAGGAGGATCACGTAGCGCACCCCGGGGATCGCCAGCACGTCGCGGTCGAACCGCGCCAGCGCGCTCGGCCCGGCGCCGGGATTCAGCACGCGGTTGCCCGAGATGCCCTCGTTGGCGACGCCGATCACGGGCGCGCCCGGCGTCGACCGGAGCCGCCGCGCCAGAACGTCCGGCCACCGGCGGTTCGCGTCCGGCGTCGAGTGATAGCCGTCGGTGATCGAGTTGCCGAGCGTCACCAGCGTGCCGGTCGCGCGCGGATTGGTCACGTCCACGCCGCTCAGGAAGATCCACGAGTCCGCGGAGTCCGCAGGCGTGAAGCCGGCGCTGCCGGCGAAATTGCCGGGAGCCGAGACATAGTTCCGCTGCAGGCCGAGCAGGTGCCGCGTCGTGGTGCGGATGGAGTCGGCCAGGTAGAGGCTCACCGCGAGGTTGGCGAGCGCCGGGACGTCGAACGCCACCGGGTCGCTCACCACCGACCCGCCGGCGCCGACGGTCACCGCGGGCCGCCCGCCGAACGTGATCGCGCGCGCGCTCCCCGGGGCGATGTCCGCCCCCGACGCGGCGCGCGCGACGGTCGCCGCGCCGATGACGAGCGGCTGGTCGCCGTACTCGTTCGAAAGGTGGATCCGCACACTGTCGCCGTCGAGCGTCGTGTGCACGATCTCGCGCAGCGTGCGGCCGGCGTAGGTCGGCACGGGATCGCGCGCTCCGGCGCTCGGCCGGTCGCCGGCCGAGGACTGGCTCGACGCCCAGGTCACCACCCAGTGCGGGTGGTCCGGGGCCTGGGCCGCGGCGGGCGCGACGCACGCGGCGAGAAGGGTCGCGAGAACGGTGAGGCGGCGATTCATGTCGATCGGGGCAGAGGGTGGCATCCCAGACATACACCGTCCGGCGTCTCGCCGGAACCCGAGCGCCCCTTTCCGCAGCAGAAGAAGCAACGCCTCAGTCGCCCGGCGCCGCCTCGACGATTCCGGCGGCGCCGTCGGCCGTCTCCTTCCGCCGCGCGAACCAGCTCTGCAGTTCGTCGAGATAGGTGTAGAACACCGGCGTCACGTACAGGGTGACGAGCTGCGAGAAGGCGAGGCCGCCCACCACCGCCACGCCCAGCGGACGCCGCGTGGCCGCGCCGGCGCCCCACCCCACGGCGATCGGGATGGCGCCCATGAGCGCCGCCATCGTCGTCATCATGATCGGACGGAAGCGCACGCTCGCCGCCTCGAGGATGGCGTCGTGCGGCGACAGCCCCATCTCGCGCTGCGCCTCGATGGCGAAGTCGATCATCATGATCGCGTTCTTCTCCACGATGCCAATGAGCATGATCACGCCCACGAACCCGTAGATGTCGAGGTCGAGCCGCGCCAGCCAGAGGGTGCTCAGGGCGCCGAATGCCGCGAACGGCAGCCCCGTCAGGATCGTGATCGGGTGGATGAAGCTCTCGTACAGCACGCCGAGGATCACGTAGATCACGAACACGGCGAGGATGAGCAGCACCAGCAGCCCCTGCTGCGTGTCGACGAACGCCTGCGCGATGCCGGTGAAGGAGGATGCCACCGTACTGGGCAGCACCTGAGCGGCGGCCGTGCGAACGTCGGCCAGCGCCGAGCCGAGCGACACGCCGGGCGCGAGGTTGAACGAGATCGTCGCCGACGGGAGCTGGCCGGAGTGGTTGACGGTTACCGGGCCGACGCTGTTCGAGAACCGGGCGACGGTGCTGAGGGGCACCAGCGGCCCGCGCGACGATCGCACCCACAGCCGGCCGAGCGCGCCCACGTCCGCCTGGTACTGGGGCATCAACTCCATCACCACCCAGTACTCGTTGGTCGACGTGTAGATCGTGGACACCTGCCGCTGGCCGAACGCGTCGTACAGCGTGTTCTCGATCTCGGCCGCCGACACGCCGAGCTGGCCGGCCTGCTCGCGGTCGATGTCGACCGTGACCTGCGGGTTGTTGATCAGCAGGTCGCTGGTCACGTCCGTGAGCGTCGGGATCTGGCGCAGCCGGCCTTCCAGCGCGCGGGCGCTGCTGTCGAGCACCGACATGTTGGCGCTCTGCAGCGTGTACTGGTACAGGCTCTTCGACGCCAGGCCGCCGATGGAGATCGCCGGCGGGTTCTGCACGAACACGGAGATGTCGGGCACCGACCCGAGGCGCTGCGTGAGGTCGCGGGCGATGTCCTGGGCGCTGCGGTGCCGGTCGCCGATCGGCTTGAGGTCGATCGTGAGCTGGCCCTGATTGGCGGCCGCCGTGGTGCCCACCGACGACGTGACCGAGCGCACGTCGGGGTCTTCCCGCACCACCGCCGCCACCTGCTGCTGGCGGGCGGAGAGCGCGTCGTACGAGATGCCTTCGGAGGCCTCGGTGGTGGCCAGCAGCTGCCCGGTGTCGTCGGTGGGGAAGAGCCCCTTGGGGATGGCCCAGAACAGCCACCCGGTGACCACGAGCGTGACGAAGGAGAAAGCGAGCGCGGCGCGGCGGCGCTGCATCACCCAGGCCAGCGTCCGCTCGTAGATCGAGAGCCACCGATTGAAGAACCGCTCGGTGACGTGATAGAACCGGCCGTGGGCGCGCCCGTGGTCGCTGCGCAGGAACCGGCTCGACAGCATCGGCGTGAGCGTCAGCGACACGAAGCCCGACACGAGGATGGCCACGCCGATCGTGACCGCGAACTCGTGGAACAGCTTGCCGATGATCCCGCCCATGAACAGGAACGGGATGAACACCGCGGCCAGCGAGAACGTCATCGAGAGGATCGTGAATCCGACCTCGGACGCGCCGTCGATGCGCCGCCTGCCGCTTGGTCTTTCCCATCTCCAGATGGCGCACGATGTTCTCGAGCATCACGATCGCGTCGTCCACCACGAACCCGACGGCGAGGGTGAGCGCCATCAGCGATCAGGTTGTCGAGGCTGTAGTTCAGCAGGTACATCACCGAGAAAGTGCCGATGATCGACATCGGCAGCGCCAGGCTCGGGATGATCGTGGCCGACGACGTTGCGCAGGAACAGGAAGATCACCAGCACGACGAGCGCCAGCGTCAGCTCGAGCGTGAACGTCACGTCGTGCACCGAGGCGTGGATCGTCGCCGAGCGGTCGTAGAGCGTGGAGACCTTGACCGAGGGCGGGATCTCGGCCTGGAGCTTGGCGAGGCCGCCTTCACGCGGTTGGCGACGTCCACGGTGTTCGTGCCCGGCTGGCGCTGGATGGCGAGCACGATCGAGCGCTCGCCGTCGTACCAGCTGGCGGTCTTGTTGTTCTGGACGTCGTTGGTGATCTGCCCGACGTCGCTCAGGTGCACCGGGGCGCCGTTGCGGTAGGCGACGATGATGTCGCGGAACTCGTCGGCGTCGGCGAGCTGGCCCGTGGCCTGCACGGTGAGGGCGGTCTTCGGCCCCCACAGCACGCCGGTCGGCATGTTCACGTTCTGGTTGCCGATGGCCGTGGCCACGTCCTCGAGCGCGATGCCGCGGGTGGCGAGCTGGCCGGGGTCGAGCTGCACGCGCACGGCGTATTTCTGGGCGCCGTACACCAGCACCTGGGCCACGCCGCCCACCATCGACAGCCGCTGGGCGAGCGTCGTCTCGCCGATCTCGTCGAGCGTGGACAGCGGCACTTCGGTGGAGGTGAGCGCCAGCGTGAGGATCGGCGCGTCGGCGGGGTTCGACTTCTGGTACGACGGCGGGATGATGCCCTGGGGCAGCTGGCGCACGGTCTGGGCGATGGCCGCCTGCACGTCCTGCGCCGCCGCGTCGATGTTCCGGTCGAGCGAGAACTGGATCACGATCTGCGTCTGCCCGAGGCTCGACGTCGACGTCATGTTGTCGATGCCGGCGATGGTCGAGAACTGCTTCTCGAGCGGCGTCGCCACCGTGGCCGCCATCGTCTCCGGGCTCGTGCCCGGCAGCGTGGCCGTGACGGTGATCGTCGGGAAGTCCACGTTGGGCAGGTCGCTCACCGCCAGCTGCTGGTAGGCGACGATGCCGAACACGAGGATGCCCACCATGACGAGCGTGGTCATGACGGGGCGTTTGATGAAGAGCGTGGTGAAGTTCATGCGTTCCGGATCTGGGGCGTCAATCGCCGGTAGCGGCCACGGGCTCGGGCTCCGCGCCGGTGAACCGCGCGAAGGTCCGGCCCGACCACGCCTGCAGTTCGTCGAGGTAAGTGTAGAAGACCGGCGTCACGTACAGCGTCACGATCTGCGAGAAGGCCAGCCCGCCGACGACGACGATGCCCAGCGGCCGGCGCGACGCCGCGCTGGCGCCGACGCCGATGGCGATGGGCAGCGTGCTGGCGATGGCCGACACGGTGGTCATCATGATCGGCCGGAAGCGCACGCTGGCCGCCCGCACGATCGCCTCGGCGGGGGTGCAATGCTCCTCGTGCTCGGCGGCGATCGCGAAGTCGATCATCATGATCGCGTTCTTCTTCACGATGCCGATGAGCATGATGATCCCCACGTAGCCGTACACGCCCAGCTCCACGCGCGTGAGCCAGAGCGCGAGCAGGGCGCCGAAGGCCGCGAAGGGCAGCCCGGTCAGGATGGTGATCGGGTGGATGAAGCTCTCGTACAGGATGCCGAGGATGATGTAGATGATGAACACCGTGATCAGGAACAGCAGCCCCATGCCCTGTTGCGAGGCCTCGAAGGCCTGCGCCGTGCCGGAGAAGCGGGCCGTGACCGTCGCCGGCAGCGTGGCGCGGGCGATCCGGTTCACCTGGTCCACCGCGTCGCCGAGCGACACGTTGGGCGCGAGGTTGAACGAGATCGTCACCGACGCCATCTGCCCGGAATGGGCGACGCTGAGCGGGCCGACCGTGTGCTCGAAGGTCGCCACGTCGGAGAGCGGGATGGCCTTGCCGCCCGCGCCGGGCACGTAGAACCGCTCCAGGGCGTTGGCGTCGGTCTGCGCCGCCGGCACGGTCTCCATCACCACCCAGTACTCGTTGGTGGGGGTGTAGATCGTCGAGACCTGCTGCTCGTTGTACGCGTTGGCCAGGGCGTTCTCGATCGCCGCCGGCGTGACGCCCAGCGACAGGGCGCGTTTCCGGTCGATGTGGACGCGGAGGATCGGCGCCCGGTTCTCGAGGTCGGAGGTCACGCTCGTGAGCATCGGCACCTGCTGCAGGCGCGCCATGAGCTTGCCGGCCTCGGCGTACAGCGTGTCGATGTCGTTGCCGCGGAGCGTGAACTGGTACTGGCTCTTGGCCGAGCGGCCGCCGATGCGGATGGCCGGCGGGTTCTGGAAGTAGACCGCGAGCCCGGGGATGCCGGCCATGCGCCGCGTCAGCTCGTTCACCATCGCGTCGGCCGATGGGCGGTGCCCCGCCGGCTTGAGCGTCACGTTGAGGTTGCCGTTGTTCGATCCGCCGCCCCCGCCGCCGATGGACGAGGTGAACGACTCGATGTTCGTGTCGCCGGCCAGGCGATGCATGGCGATCTGCTGCAACCGCAGCATCTCGGCGTACGACGTCCCCTGCGCCGCTTCGGTGGTGCCGTTGATCTGGCCCGTGTCGTCGGGCGGGAACAGCCCCTTGGGCATCGACCATGAACAGCGCCACCGTGCTGGCCAGGATGAGCGCCGAGAAGCCGAGCGCGTCACGGGCGGTGGCGCATCACCCACTCGAGACTGCGTCTCGTAGGCGTGCAGCGCGCGCTCGAACGCCCGCTCGCTGGCGGCGTACCAGCGGCCGTGCTTCTGCTCGTGCTTCGCCTTGAGCAGCCGGCTGCAGAGCATCGGCGTCAGCGTCAGCGACACGAAGCCGGACACGAGGATCGCCACGGAGATCGTGACCGCGAATTCCTTGAACAGCCGGCCGATGATGCCCGCCCATGAACATCAGCGGGATGAACACCGCCGACAGCGACAGCGTCATCGACAGGATCGTGAATCCGACTTCGCGCGACCCCTCGAGCGCCGCCTGCATGGGCGGTTTCCCCATCTCGAGGTGGCGCACGATGTTCTCCAGCATCACGATCGCGTCGTCCACCACGAAGCCGACGGCCAGCGTGAGCGCCATCAGCGACAGGTTGTCGATGCTGAAATTCAGCAGCGTACATGACCGAGAACGTGCCGATGATCGACATCGGCAGCGTGAGGCTCGGGATCAGGGTCGCCACCGCGCTGCGCAGGAACAGGAAGATCACCATCACCACGAGGCAGAGCGCGACGACGAGCGAGAACTTCACGTCGTGCACCGACTGCTGGATCGATACCGACCGGTCGTACTGGACGTGCACCTGCACCGATCTCGGCAGCCCCTTCTCGATCTCGGCGAGCGTCGCCTTGACGGCGTCTGGCCACCTCCACGGTGTTCATGCCCGGCTGGCGGTTCACCGCCAGCCCGATCGCCGGGCTCGAAGTTGATCCAGCTCGCGCCCTTGTTGTTCTGGATGTCGTCGAGCACGTCGGCCACGTCGCCCAGCCGCACCGCGCCGCCGTTCCGGTAGGTGATGATCAGCTGGCGGAACTGCGCCGCGTTCGGTGAGCTGCCCGGTGGCCATCACGGTGAGCGTCTTGTCACGCCCGTAGAGCACCCCGGTGGGCAGCATCACGTTGTTGTTGCGGATCGTCGCCGCCACCTGCGCCACGCTGATGTTGCGCGAGGCGAGCCGCACGGGGTCCAGCTCCACCCGCACCGCGTACTTGTGCGCCCCCCACACGCCGACCTGCGCCACCCCCTCCACCATCGACAGCCGCTGCGCGATCGTCGTCTCGGCGATCTCGTCCACGTCCTGCATCGGCAGCACGTTCGACGTCAGCGCCAGGAACATGATCGGCGCGGCCGCCTGGTTCTGCTTGTGCATCGACGGCGGCTGGATGTTGGCCGGCAGCGCCGGCAGCGCCTGCGAGATGGCCGCGTTCACGTCCTGCGCCGCCGCGTCGATGTCGCGGTCGGGCGAGAACGTCAGGCTGACGTTGGTCGAGCCCAGCGAACTGTTCGACGTGATCTCGTCGATGCCGGCGATGGCCGAGAACGCCTTTTCGAGCGGCGTCGCCACCGTGGCCGCCATCGTTTCCGGACTGGCCCCGGGCAGGCTGGCGCCGACGCCGATGCTCGGCGAATCGGTGATCGGCAGGTCGCTCACCGGCAGCGTCCGGTACGCGAACACGCCGAACACCACGATGCCCACCATGAGCAGCGTGGTCATGACCGGACGCCGGATGAACAGCGCCGTGAGGCTGACCGGCCCGCCGCGATCGTTCATCGCGCCGGGCCGACCGGCGTCGCGCCGCCTCCGCTGTCCGCCGGCGCCCCGCGGCCACCGCGGCCGCCGCCCGCCCCGCCCGCCGCGCCCGCGCCGGCCCGTCGCCGGTGCTCCATCCGCGGGCGGATCACCCGCCGTACGCAGGCTCGCCACGGCGCCTGGCGTCAGCCGCGACTGACCTTCGGTCACCACCCGATCGCCTTCGGCCACGCCGGCGGCGATGATCGCCAATCCGTTCGTCGTCCGCTCCACGGCCACCGGGTGCTGGCGGGCCTTGTTGTCGGCGTCCAGCGTGTAGACGTAGGTGCCCTTCTGGCCCGTCACCAGCGCGTGCGCCGGCACCACCAGCGCCCCCTTTTCGATGAACAGCTGCATGCTCGTCGATGCGTACTGCCCGACCCACAGGTTCCCGTCCTTGTTGTCGAACGTCGCCTTGAGTTGAAGCGTGCCCGTGGTGGTGTCCACGCTGTTGTCGATGAAGCTGAGCACCCCCTGCTCCGCCGGCGTCGCGCCTCCCTGCGCGGCGAGGGCGTCCCCCACCGGCGACGATTCGGCCATCGGCGGCCCCTGTGAGCTGTCGACGGGCGAGCTGGCGTCGCTCGTCCCGCCGCCGGGCACGGCCGCCACCGGCAGTCCGCCGCCCACGGCGTAGCGCTGCAGCCGCGGCAGTTCCGACGACGGCACCGAGAAGCGCACCGTGATCGGGCGCACCTGGTTGATCACCACCAGCGGCTGCCCGCCTGCGCTCGCGACGAGATTCCCCTCGCGCACCAGCACCGCGCCCGTCTTGCCCGCGATCGGAGCGCGCACGCTCGTGTTGTCCAGGTTGAGCTTGGCCGTGGCCATGAGCGCGGAATCGGCGCGCACCGTGGCCTGGGCCGTGGCGGCCGTCGTCTCGTAACTCTGCGCCTCTTCCTCGGTGATCACGCCGCTGGCCACCAGCTTCTGGTAGCGGTCCCGTTCGGCCGCCGCGTTGGCCGCCGACGCCGAGTCCCGCTCATAGTTGGCCCGCGCCTGGAGGTAGGCGTTCTGGTACGGCCGGGGGTCGATCTGGAAGAGCAGCTGCCCCTTCCTCACTTCCTGGCCTTCCTTGAACGCCACCCGGGTGACGATGCCGTTCACCTGTGCTGCCACGGACGCCGATTGAATGGGCGTCACGACGCCGTTGGCCTGGATCACGTACGGAACGTCGGCCCGTTTGGCCACGACCACCGCCACGGTAATCGGGGGACGCTGGGGGCGGGGCGCCGGCTTGGAGCAGGCCGCAGCGAGCATCAGGGCGGCGGACAGCGCCGGAATGGCGCGCCGGGCGCGCGGGAAGTGCAGCGATGAATGCATCGAATTCAGTGCCGGGAGTAAGGGGTCGGCGAGGGCGCGACGCTGCGCATCCGACCCCGGGGTGGCGGGGCACGGCACGGCCTGGTCGTCCTCTCCCACTCATACGGCCCAGGGGCCGCAATCGTTAGAAATTTCTCCGCCTCTTTACATGCTGCGGGCGAGCCGCTTTGTCCAAGGACGGCAACGGCTTGAGCGATGCCCGGACGGTCAGGTCCGGCGGCGGGGGTTGTAGATTGGCGACCCACTCGCCTCGACCTTGGCGCGCCAGAGATCCTCCAGCGTCCGGAGGTCGTCCTGGGGATCGTATCCGGCCTCGTCCGGCGGGTCGATGGTGTCCAACACGTCGAACTCGAACGCCGCGTCGCCAAGGGAGATCCAGTCGGCCTGGAGGGCGCGGTGCGGATGCCCCCCCAAACGCAATTGAGCGCGATGCCGGTTGAGAATCGACGGGAGGTCGGTGCTGCTGCCGATGTAGACGGCGCCGGTCCGCGTATTCCGCACCTGGAATACGCCCATCGGGCGGCGGCTCTCCTTGTAGCGGCGGGTGGCTTCCTTGCGATCCATTGTCGAAAGCTATCACCGCCCCTTGCGCGCCGCCTGGCGTGCGGCTTCCAGCGAATGCAGCGTCTCGCCGCGCGCCAGGATGGCGACGTATTCGGCGATCCGCCGGGCGCGGGTTTCCGGCTTCACGGCCGTGTGGATGCGGAACAGGAAGGCGTACCGGCTGGAGCCGGTGAGCGTGGCGAAGAACGCATTGGCCTTCCGGTTGGCGGCGAGCGCGGCCGCGAAGTCGGCCGGCACCTCGGCCCGGCTGTGCGGATCGTAGGCCTGGTGCCAGCGCCCGTTTTCCTTGGCGCGCGCCACCGCGCGATGCCCGCCGGCCTTCATGCGGCCGTCGGCCGTGAGCGCGGCGACCTTCTCGCGGTTGATCTTCGACCAGATGCTCCGCGCGCCGCGCGGCGTGAATTTCTGAATGAACGACTCGCCGTCGTACGTCTTCTTGAGACTGTCGATCCAGCCGTGGCAGAGCGCCACGTCGAGCGCCTCGCCGTAGGTAATCGACTTCAGCGCCGCCGCCTTCTTGGCGATCCGCATCCAGATGCCGGGCGACTCCGGATGTCGTTCCAGCCACCGCTCCCACTGGGCGGTGGTCCTGAACAGCAGCACCGGAAGTTCGGCGCTCGTGGCGTTCCCGCCCGCGCGGGCGCTCACGCGTCGACGCCGACCTTGTCGTAGAACGCCACCACCTGGTCGTGGCTGCCGGGCCGCGTGTACACGTCGGGCAATCGCGACGCGATGACGCCGGCGATCACGGCGGCCACCTCTTCGGCGCTCTGCGACGCCGGGAAGCTGCGCGAGTCGGAGCCGCCGTGCATGGCGTTCAGCCCGAAATCGGTGCGCACCACCCCCGGCGACACGAGCGACACCTGGATGCCCGGATGCTCCGCCTGCACTTCGGCGCGAAACGTGGCCGTGAGGGCGTTGAGGAAGTGCTTCGCGCCGCAGTACGCCGAGCGAATCGTGGCGAAGGGCATGCGGCCGAGCATCGACGAGACGTTGACGATCTGGCCCTCGCCCCGCTCGATGAAGTGCGGCAGCACCTCCTGCATGCCGTACAGCGCCGACTTCACGTTGGCCTGGATCATCGCGTCGATGTCGGCATCGGTGAGCTGCGTCGGCGGCCGCGAGATGCCCTGGCCGGCGTTGTTCACCCAGACGTCGATGCGCCCAAAGCGCGCCAGCGCCTGCGCCACCACGCCGCGCACCTGCTCGCGCGACGTCACGTCGGCGGGGATGGCGAGCGCACGCGGGCCGCAGTGGGCCGCCGCCGCGTCGAGTTCCGGCTTGCGCCGGGCCACGAGGGCCACCGAGGAGCCCTGCCAAGCCAGCAACTCGGCCAGCGCGGCGCCAATGCCGCCGCTGGCCCCCGTGATCACCACCACCTTGTCCGTCATCTCACGTCCCGGCGGATGCCGCGGTCAGGCGGTCTCGAGCTTGGCGTCCAGCGTCATCGGCACGGCCGACAGCGCGCGAGACACGATGCATCCGGTCTTCGCATCTTCGGCGAACTTCTGGAACTCGGCCTGCGACACGCCCGGCACCACGCCGCGCGTGATGAGATCGATGCCCGTGATCGAGGACCCGCCGGCGGCCGGCGTCAGGTGCACCACGGCGGTGGTGGTCACGCTCGTGGCCGGGTGTCCGGACTTCTCCAGCGCCGCCGAGAGGGCCATGGAGTAGCAGCCGGCGTGCGCCGCTCCGAGCAGCTCCTCGGGATTGGTGCCGGCGCCGCTCTCGAACCGGCTGACGAACGAATACGGGGCGTTCAGCGTGCCCGACTGCACCTTCACGGTGCCGTTGCCGGTCTTGAGTCCGCCGTTCCAGCGAGCTTCGGCCTTGCGATCCATGACTGGTTCTCCCTTGAGTGCTGGTGGTTCAGAACTTCGCGCGATTCATGCAACTTCGAATCCGGCCGCACCGTCCGCCAGTTCCCGGCCGCGGCGCGCGGCGCGGTTCAGCGCGGAATGCCGTTCGCGTACATTGCCACGGCCACGAGATGGCAGGCGCTGCCGCCGAGCACGAACAGGTGCCACACCAGGTGGGCGTAGCGCATGCGGGGTCGCGTGTAGAACAGCACGCCCAGCGTGTAGCTCAGCCCCCCGGCGAAGAGCCAGGCCAGCCCGGCCGGGCCCACGCGCACCGCCAGCGGGTGGATGGCCACGACCACCAGCCACCCCATGAGCAGATACACGGCCGTGGAAAGCCGCGGATACCTGAAGCCCACGCCCGCCTTGAGCGCGATGCCGGCGGCGGCCAGCGTCCAGATCGTGGCCAGCAGCGTCCAGCCCCAGGGGCCGCGCAGCGCGCCGAGCGCGAATGGGGTGTAGGTGCCGGCGATGAGCAGGTAGATCGCCGCGTGGTCCACCACTCGCAGCACCTGCTTGGCGTTCGAGCGCGCCGGCACGGCGTGATAGAACGTCGAGGCGCCGTAGAGCAGGATGAGCGTGCTGGCGTAGATCGCGCCGGCCACGATCTGCCACGGGTCGTGCCGCCTCGCGCCGGCAATCACGAGAAGCGGCAGCGCGGCGACGCTCACCAGCAGGCCGGCGCCGTGGCTCACCGAGTTGGCGATCTCCTCGCCGGGCGTCTGCACGCGATGCGTCATACCCGAATCATAACGGGAAGCCGCCGCGCGCGGGCGGCGGCGCTAGTCGCTGCGCAGGACGCGCATGGGATCGATGCGCGCCGCCCGCCTTGCCGGCACGAACGAGCCGGCGAGCGTCATCAGCACCACCAGCGCTGCGGCGGCGCCGAAGGTGACCGGGTCGAGCGGCGCGACGCCGAACAGGATGGACTGCATGGCCCGGCCGGCCAGGTACGCCAGCGCGACCCCCGGCAGCACGCCGGCGGCGGCGAGCAACAGGCCGCGCGCGAGCACCATCCGCACCACGTGGCCGGCCCCGGCGCCCAGCGCCATGCGCACCCCGATCTCCTGCGACCGCTGCGACACGGCGAACGCCAGCAGGCCGTGAATGCCGACGCCCGCCAGCAGGAAGGCCAGCACCGCGAGCATGCCGAGCACGCGGAGCTGGGCCGTGCGCGACGCCGTCTGCGCGGCGACCAGGTCCGCCATGCTCTGCACGTCGGAGATCGGCTGCTCGGGGTCCGCCGCCCGCACGATGCGGCGCACCGCGGACATCACCGCCGCCGCGGGCAGCGCCGTGCGGATGGCGAGGTCCTTGGGCGAGTAGAAGACGAGCCAGCCGTCCGCGATCTGCGTGGAGGGGAAGTACACCTGCGGTTCCGCCGTCCGGTCGAGCCCGCGCAGCTTCACGTCCGCCACGACGCCGGCCACCACGCGCTTGCTGAACGCGATCGTGAACTCCTTGCCCAGGGGCGCCCCGTCGGGCCAGTACTTCCGCGCGAACGACTCGCTCACCACCGCCACGTAGGGCGACCGTTGCGTGTCGTGGTCGTCAACGGCGCGCCCCTGCCGCACCGGAATGTCCATCGTCGCGAAGTAGCCGGGCGTGACGTAGCGGATGATCGCCGAACCCGACGCGCCGCGGTCCACCGGCTGCCCGGGCATCTGGACCGGCCAGATCCCGCCGTTCCACGCCAGCGGCAGCCACGACACGAACGCGGCGTTCGTCACCCCGGGAATCGCCCGCACGCCGTCCAGCACCTCGCGGTAGTAACGCTCGCGCGCATCGACCGTCTCGTACTTCGGCACCGGCAGCGCGGTCCGCAGCGTGAGCAGTCCGTCGGCGCGAAATCCCGGATCCACCTCGTCGATGCGGGCCACGGTGCGGAGCAGCAGTCCGGCCGAGATGAGCAGGACCACCGATGCCGCCACCTCGAACGTCACCAGCGCCGCCCGCACGCGTTCGCTGCGGCCCCCGCCGGCGCCGCGGCCTTCGTGCAGCGCGGCCAGCCCGGCGCGCCGCGCCGTGCGCCACGCGGGAAGCACGGCGAACGCCAGGCTGGTCGCCAGCGTCAGCGCGCCGGCGAACACGAGCACGCGCAGGTCGACCGACGGCACGCCGGCCACCGGCAGATCGCTGGGCACGAGCCGCGCCAGCAGCGGCACGGCCGCCACGCCCACGCCGAACCCGGCGGCGCACCCCAGCCCGACGAGCAGCAGGGTCTCGGTGAGCATCTGCCGTACGAGCCGTTCGCGGCCGGCGCCCAGCGCGGTGCGCACCGCCAGTTCGCGACGCCGCGCCACGCCGCGCACCAGCAGCAGGTTGCCGAGGTTGGCGCACGCGATCAGCAGAATGCAGAACGCCGCCGCCGACAGCGTCTCGAGCAGCAGCCGCGACTGCCGCGACAGATCGTCGCGCAGGCGAAGCACGGTCCCCGTGAGCTGCTTGTCGGCCACGGGATACGCCCGTTGCAGTCGCGCCGCGATGAGGTTCACGTCGGCCCCGGCCTCGTCGACCGTGACACCCGGCCGCAGACGCGCCACCGAACTCAGCCAGTAGTTGGTGCGGTCCTTGTAGTCGTCGCTTGCCCTGTCGAACCGGAACGGCGCCCAGACCTGCACGTCGCGGCTCGGAAACTGGAAGTTCGGCGGCATCACGCCGATTACCTCGTACGGCTGCCCGTCGAGGCGCAGCGACCGCCCCACGATGCCCCGGTCGCCTCCAAACTCCGATTGCCAGAACGCGTAGCTGAGCATCAGCGTCAGCGGCGCGCCGGCGCGGTCGTCGGCGGCCGTGAAATCGCGCCCCAACGCCGGCGCCACGCCCAGCGTCGAGAACAGGTCGTACGTGATCCACGTCCCCTGCACGCGCTCGGGCGTTTGCGGCGTGACCAGGTTCGCCGCGAAGCCGGTGTACGCGGCCATCGCGCTGAACGAGCGGTTGGCCTGCTTCACGTCGTCGAAGTTCGCCGGCGACATCTCGAGCCGGCTGTATCCGGGAAGCTGCGCCCACACCTTGACCAGCCGGTCCGGCTGCGCGAACGGCAGCGGGCGCACGAGGACGAAGTCGCTCACCGAGAACGCCGCCGCCGTGGCCCCGACCCCGAGCGCCGTCACCAGCACGGCGGTGAAGGCGAAGCCGCGGGAACGCGCCAGCGAACGCCGCGCGAAATGGAGATCCTGCACGAGAATGTCCCAGTGCGCCGCCGCCGCGTTGCCGGCAACCTCCCGCACCGTCTCGAGCCAGAGCGCCATCCGCCCCGGCCACCCGCCGGCCTCCCGCGTCCGCTCGGCGAACGCCTGCCGCAACTCGGCGCCGAACTCGCGCCGGAACGACGCCGGGTACAGGTGCAGCAGCAGCCGATAGAACCGCATCAGGCTTCGCGCGGCACGAGGCCGCTGGCCCGCGCCATGCGCACCAGGTCGGTCAGCCGCGCCGCTTCGCCCCGCGCCACCCGCAGGCCCAGGGGCGTGATCCGGTAGTAGCGCCGGCGCTCGTCATCCAACTCGGGGGCCGGCCGCGTCCGCGGCTCCGTGATCAGCCCCTGGTCGAGCAGACGCTGGATCGTCCGGTAGAGCGTTCCCGCACTCAGCCGCAACGCGCCGCCGGTGCGGTGGGATACGTCCTGAATGATGGCGTAGCCGTGACGGTCGCCGTCGGCCAACGCCATCAGGATGTGGAAGGTGGCGGTCGGCAGCGGAAGGAACGCCGCGATGTCGTCGGAAGATGCGGGCATGCCCCAATATATCCACTGTGGATATATGCGCAATGGGTATACGGCGTCGACCGGTCACCGCCCGGATTCGGCCTGCCAGCTCCCGTACGTGGGGTTCGGCAGCACGAAGTAGCGGCGCCCGAACAGCGCGAAGGCCGCCGTGTCGCGGGCCGCCGCCTGCGTCATTCCCGGAAAATCCTGGATGTTGTCGCCCAGCCATTCCAGCACCGTCAGCGGCGGAATCCCCGGCCACGCCGTGCCGTTCTCCAGCCGCGCGAAGCGCGGATTCTTGTCCTCCTGACCCGGCGGCATGCACAGCACGACGTCGGCGTCCACGCCGACCTTCCGCAGATTGGCCCGCGTCTCCGGGCACACCGCGTCGTCCCGGTTGGTGACGATCGCCACCCGTCCGCCCAGCGCGTGCACCCGCCGCGTGAACGCCACCGCGCCCGGCACCGCGCCGGCCGCCTCCTCCTTCACCCACGCCGTCCAGCTCGGCTCGTCGTACGCGCTGTCCACCCGCGAGCGGCGCACCGCGTACTCGCTGTTGTCGAGCACCGTCTCGTCGGCGTCGAGAATCACGCCCCACTCGCCGCTCGGCAGCGCCGGCGCCAGTTCGTCCAGCCGCTCGGCGGCGACGCGATAGACCTGCCGCGTGGACGCGCGATACTCCGCCGACGTCAGCATCCACTGGAGCGCGCCGGGAAGCCGCGCGGCGGACGGCCGGGGCGCCGCGGGGGACGATGCTGTGCCGGCCGCGGCGGGCGCCGATCGGGTCGCCACCGCACAACCGGCCGAGGCCAGCGCGGCGGCCAGGACTGCGATCGCCACGGCGCGGCGCGCCGCGCCGGAGATCTCCGCGCCAGGCGTCAAGGCTTTCTGAGACATGCGTGAACGATAGCAGAATGCCGCGCCCCCGGGCGCTGGCGGGCCTACCCGGTCACCAGCGCCAGCGCGAACCCGTCGTACCCCTTCGCGCCGACGGTCTGCACCGTGGTCACGCTCACGCGGCGGTCGGCCGCCGCCGCTTCGTTGAACCGGCGCACGCCCTGCACCGCGGCGTCGCGGCTGGCCGCGTCAACCACCGCGCCATCGCGCACCACGTTGTCCACGACGATCAGCGCCCCCGGGCGCGACAGGCGGATCGCCCAGTCGAAGTAGGCCGGGATGTTGGGCTTGTCGGCGTCGATGAAGACGAAATCGAAGACTCCGGCGCCCTGGAGCTGGGGCAGCGTGTCGAGCGCCGGCCCCAGCCGCACGTCCACCGCGGTCGAGAGCCCGGCGCGCTCCACGTTCTCCCGCGCCACGCGGGCGTGCGCGGGCTCCACCTCCAGAGTCACGACGCGTCCCCCCGGCGCCAGCGAGCGCGCCAGCCAGATGGTGCTGTAGCCGCCGAGCGCGCCGATCTCGAGAATGCGCGCCGCGCCCACCGCCCGGGCGAGCAGGTGAAGCAGCTTGCCCTGCGCCGGACTCACCTGGATGTCGGGAAGGCCCGCCGCGGCGCTCGCCGCGAGCGCCGCGGTGAGCGCCGGGTCGTCGCCCACGAACAACGCATCGAGATAGCGATCGACCTCGGTCCAGCGCGTGGTCCTGGTCACGGTGCCCCCGCGCGGCCGCCCGAGAACCCGGCGGCGCCGGTGACGGCGTGTCTCACGAGACCACGTCGGCGGCGATGACCGTCCAGTCGTCCGCCGCGTGCCCTTGGGCCAGCCGCCGGTCCATCTCGGCCGCCGCCGCCGGAATGAATTTGAGTGGCGTCCCGCCCGCCTCGGCAGCGTCGATCATCAGCCGCGTGTCCTTGCGCGCCATGGCCAGGTTCCACGACGGGTTGCCGAAGTCGGCCTGGAGCACGCGCCGGAGCCGCGCCGGCAGCTGCACGCCCGGGTTGAACGAGTCGAACAGTCCGGCGGCCTCCGCCGGCGGAATGCCCAGCGACTTGGCGAGCGCCAACACGTCGGTGAATCCCGCCGTCATCGCCACGAGGAAGAGGTTGCCCAGCAGTTTCATGCCGGCGGCGCGCTCCGGCACCGGGCCGAAGTAGAGCATCTTGCCGGTCATCTTCGCCAGTTCGGGCTCGAGCCGGTCGTACAGCGCCCGGTCGCCCGAGGCGAGCATGAACCCGGTTCCTTCGAGCGCGTTGGGAGGCCCCATGAACACCGGCGCGTGCTGGAAGGGCACGCCGCGCCCGGTCCAGCGCTTCACGCGCTCGGCCGTTCCCGCCGGCGACGTGGTCGTGTGGTCCACGAGCACCACGTTCCCGGCGAAGCCGGCGCGCGCCGCTTCGAGCGCGCCGTCCACCGCCGCGTCGTCGGACAGACACACGTGCACCCGCTCGGCGCCACGCACTGCCTCGACCGGATCGGCGAACGCCGCCGCGCCCTCCGATTCCAGCGCCTTCGCCTTGTGCATCGACCGGTTCCAGACCTGCACCTTCTCGCCGCGTCCGAGCATCGCCCGCACGAACCCCGACCCCAAGAGACCGGTCCCAAGCCACGCAATCATGTCTTGCTCCCGTGCATGAGTACCATCGCAATCTGGACGGGAGGCGGGCGATTCGGGAGCGGGGGCGGGCGGCGGCGCGATCAGCCTAGCTCTGCCACCAGGCGATGAGACCGCCGATGCCGGCGCCGATGACCGTGCCCAGTCCCGGCTCGATGATCGTGCCGATCGCCGCGCCGGCGACGACCCAGGAAACGGCCGCGACCTTCTTGGCGTGCTCCGGATACTTGTCGACGACGGTGAGCGAGATCGCCACACCAAGGGCCCCGGCAATGAAGTACGGGAGGCCGGTAATCGCCCATCCGGGCAGGGGAAGCGTCAGTCCTGACATATGTCCTCCTAGGAAGTGAGGAGCCCGCTCTCGGCTGCTTGGCGCTGCGCGCGCCGACGCTTTCCGGCGCGGTAGATCGCCGCGCCGATGACGTTGGCGGCGACCACCACGACGATGATCTTGAGGGCGAAGCTCCACCCGCTCTTGACGTCGATGATCGGGAACACCGACATCACGATGTACAGCAGCGTGACCGCGAACCCCGACGCCGCTGCCAGGCGCAGCCAGAGCGGCGAGCGCACCACGCCGCGCAGGCCGATCATCGGCAGCGCGAACATCGCCAGGTAGCAGAACGCGTACAGGATGCCGGCGGCGTTGTCGAGCAGCTGGAACGCTTCCTGCAAGCCGACGCCCACCAGGCTCAGCATCCCGAACGCCAGCGTCACCACGCCCAGGAACAGGATGGAATTCAGCGGCGTCCGGAATTTCGGGTGGAGTTGCGTGAACCAGGCCGGCAGCAGCCCGTCCCACCCCGCCACCATCGGCAGCCGCGTATTGGCGGCGAAGATGAGGTTCACGTTGGCGATGTGCCGCATCAGCAGCAGGATCGTGAGCACGGGCACGATGTAGGCCGCGAAGCCGAACCCGCGCAGCCCGTAGGTGAGCGCCTGCGGGATGGGCGCGATGAGGTCGATCTTGCCGGCCGGCGTGGCCGAGAGCACCGCCCCGGTGCCGAGGATGAACATGAGCGCGATGACCGGCGTGGCGATCATCACCGAGCGGCCGATGGCCTTGCCGGGATCGCGCGTCTCGCCGGCGAGAATGGCCACGTACTCGAATCCGGTGAGCGCGCCCAGCGCCATCTTGCTGAAGATGTTGAGCGAGAGGAGGTTCGCCTTGGGCATGGCGGGCGCGAACGGATGGGGATCGGCCACGGCGCCGTGGGAGAAGGCGATGATCGGCATCAGCACCAGCGCGCCGAAGGTGATCAGGTGCGCCATGCCCCCCGCGTCGTGCACCCACTTGCCGATTCGGAGGCCGTATATCGACACCAGTATGATCATCGCCACCACGAACCCGGTCACCGCGCCATTGTACCACTTGGTGCCGGTCATCCACGCCGCGCCCGGCCCCAGCGCGTAGCTGAAGGTGTCGGCGATCACGATGCCGTACGACGACAGCAGGATGAGCGCGAACACCCACAGGTTCCACGCGACCATGAAGCCCACGCCGTCGTTGAACCCGATCTTCGCCCACTGGTAGAGCCCGCCCTCCAGCGGCATCATGCGGTTGAGGAAGATCACCACGGCCGCCTGCGGCAGGTAGAACGCCGCCATGGCCAGCAGCCAGTACACCACCTGCGAGTGGCCGAGCATCGCCGCGGTGCCCACCCACTGGGCGCCGACGATGAACATCACCTGCGTGAGCACGAGGTCCGCCAGCCCCAACTCGCGCTTCAGGACGGCGCTGTGGGCCTGGACGGCGCCGGCCGCAGCCGCTTCTTCCGCCTGCGACTTGATCTTCACGCCCCAACGCTACGGCGAGGCCCCGCCGTGCGGAATACCCCGAACGCAAACGAGCCGCCGCGCGCCAGACTCCCGGCGCGCGGCGGCTCGTCCGCTCGTTCGGCCGTCAGCAGCCCGGCGTCGCGAGCGGTGCCGGCGCGGCGAGCGCCGGCTGCCCGTTCTTCGTGAGCACCGCGTTGAACGCCGGCAGGTCCTTGGCCACGACGGTCCGCCAGTGACCGACCGCCGTCGTCAGTTCGCCGCAGCTCTGCGCGAACGCGCTCACCATGGCCGGCGTGGGCGCCATGTCGCCGGGGTCGAGCACGCCGAGCTCGCGGATCATCGCGCCGTTCACCGCCCGGAAGCTGGGCGGCGCGCCGCCCCCGCCCCCGCGGCCGAACCCGCGGCCGCGCCCGCCGCCCGTGCCGCCGCTCACGCTGTCGAGCTGCGCCACGAACAGCTTGGCCGCGTCAGCCACCGCCCCGCCGCCCGCCCCAGCCTTCTCGGCGGCCTCATGCAGCGCCGTGGCCTGCTGGTAGCCGTCCCACGCCGACTTGGCGCCGGCGTAGGCCTTCATCTCGAGCGCGTGCTGCGCCGAGAGTGCCGCGGCCGTGGCCGGCGAGCGCGGATCGTTGCGCACCGACACGGTCTGCGTGTACGCCTTTCCGTTCACCGTGAGCCGCACCGTGTAGGTGCCCGGAGGCGCCAGCGGTCCCTCGGGCGACGCCGGCGTGAGGCCCGGATTGGCGTTGATTTCCCACGAATGCGAGAACGCCGGCGGATCGTCGTACCGCAGGTTCCAATTCACGCGGTTCAACCCCAGCTCCGTGGGTATCGGTTGCGGTGTGGCCAGCCAGAAGTCGGGGTTCGGCGGATGCGCCGCTTCCTCCACCGGCGCGATCGGCGCGCTGGACATGTGGCGCACCTCGTGACCGGCGGCGTCGAGCACGTCGAGCGTGATGTCGCCCGACGGGCGGCCGCCCAGCGAGTAATAGATGAGCGCGCCCTCGGGCGGATTCAGCGAATGCGGCACCTCGGGCGGGAAGGGCGTGTCCTGGTTCACGTTCCGGCGCACGCGCACCGCCTCGCCGGGCTTGAACAGGTGCGCAGGTTCGTCGGCCATACCAGGCGTCATCTGCCGCAGGGGCGAGATGTCGTCGAGAATCCAGAAGCCGCGGCCGTACGTGCCCACCACGAGGTCGTTGTCCTTGATCACCGCGTCGCGGTACGACGTGATCGGCAGATTCAGCCGCAGCGACTGCCAGTGGTCGCCGTCGTCGAACGACACGTACATGCTGCTCTCGGTACCGGCGAAGACGAGCCCCGCCTTCCTGGTATCCGCGCGGATGACGCGCGCGAAGCTGCCGTTCACCTCGTCGGTGGGCAGGCCGTCGACGATCTTCGTCCACGTCTTGCCGTAGTCCTTCGTGCGGTAGAAGAAGGGCGCGTAGTTGCCGACGTTGTGGTAGTCCACCGCCACGTACGCCTCGCCCGCCGCCTGGTGCGACGCTTCGATTGCGTCGAGGTCGGCATGCTCGCGGTCCGGCAGGTCGGGAATGCTCGCGTCCTCCCACGTCTTGCCCTCGTCGCGCGTGAGCTTGACGAGGCCGTTGTTGGTGGACACCCAGATCAGGCCGCGCGACACCGTCGACGCCGAAATGGCCTCGATGAGTCCGCCCGGCGGCGGGCCGCCAGCCCCGCGCCCGCCCCGTCCGCCCCGCCCGCCCGCCTGATCCTCCAGCGGCGGCGTCACGCCCTTGGGATAGCCGAGGTCGGGGCTCAGCTTGCGCCAGCGCGCCCCGCCGTCGTTGCTCGCCATCAGGAACTGGAAGCCGGCCAGCAGCTCGTGCTGGTCCCAGGGCGCGAAGATGATCGGGTTCGTGGACGTCTGCCGCAAGTGGAGGTTGGGATCCACGTTCGGGCTGACGTTCACCGTCTGCTCGCTGGGATACGTGATCTTCAGCATCCCCGAGCCCGTGGCATACACGATGTTCGGATTGAGCGGGTCGGGCATGATCGTGCCCCACTCCCACCCGCCCACCGGATTCCAGTCGAGCGGCGTGATTTCGCCGAAGTTGCCGCGGCTGCGCACGCGGATCGCGCCCGCGTCCTGCTGCGGCGCGTACACCCAGTAGGGATAGGAGTTGTCCACCGACAGGTGGTAGACCTGCTCCGTGGACTGGTTGTACCAGGTGCTCCACGTCCGCCCGCCGTCCAGCGTCACCGTGCCGCCCTGGTCCATGCCCAGCAGCATGCGCTGGCCGTTGGTGGGATCGATCCAGAGTTGCTGCGGATCGTCGCCGCCGGGCGCGCCCTTGAAGCCGGTGAAGGTGTTGCCGCCGTCGCGCGACACGTAGCTCGACGTGTTGATCGTGTACACGACGTCCGGGTTCTCCGGGCTCACGTAGACGCCGCAGTTGTAGCCGCCCTGCCCGTTGCGGACGCGCGCGTCCGCGGCGTCCATCTGGCGCCAGCTCGCGCCGCCGTCGTCGGAGCGGTAGAGCCCGGTGTTCATGATGATGAACATCCGCATGCGCGTCGGTGTGGTTGGCCACCGCCACCGAGGTGCGGCCGTTCAGTTCCGGAAGCCCGTGACCGCTGATCTCCGTCCACGTCACGCCCTCGTCCGTCGACTTGAACAGGTGCGTGCCGCTCGGCCCCCCGAAGGCGCCGCGCGCCGCCGAACCCGGCGCCACGTAGTGCTCGTCGGTGGTGGCCAGGATCACGTTCGGCTTGTCGTGCGCGTAGGCCAGCTTCACCGCGCCGATCTCATCGTTCACGTAGAGCACCTTGGTCCACGTCCTGCCGCCGTCGGTGCTGCGGAACACGCCCCGCTGGTCGCTCTTGGCGTGGACGTTGCCCTGCGCCGCCACCATCACGATGTCCGGGTTCGCCGGGTCGACGATGATCGACGGGATCTGCTTGGTGGCGTCGAGCCCCATGTGCTGCCAGGTGCGCCCGGCGTCGGTGGACTTGTAGACGCCGTTCCCCTCGTTGATCGAGCCGCCGGTGATGATGTCGCCGGTGCCGACGTAGATGATGTTCGTGTCCGACGGCGCCACTTCCACGGCGCCCACCGACGACACGTCCTTCACGGAATCGAAGATCGGAGTCCAGGTGATACCGGCGTTGGTGGTCTTCCACACCCCGGCCGACGGCGAGCCGAAGTAGAACACGCCCGGCTCGCCGATGGCGCCCGAGACCGCGGCCACGCGCCCGGCGCGCAGCGGTCCGATGTTGCGCCAGACGAGTCCGGAGAGCATCTCCGGCTTCACCGGCGGGCGCGCGCCGATGGTCAACAGGGCAGCGGCGGCGAGCCCGACGCTCGCCCACCGGCGGTTCGACAGCAAACGGTTCGACATGTTCGGTTGGCTCCCTTGCAGGATACGGATCGGGAAAAGCTTACCCACGGTGCGCGGGGCCAGACAGGGGGGCGGCACCGGTGGGCGTTGAAATCTTACAAAGACCCGCCGGGCCTCGAAGGACCGGCGCTCGGGCTCGCGGTCCAGCAACTCCCGGAGCGCTGAGGAGGCCGGGAAGATCGCCGCGCCTCATCCGGCCCTTCGCGGCGCTCTCGCGCGCCGCACGACCGCGACGTAGACCGCAACGTTCAGCGCCAACGCCAGCGATCCGAGCACGATCTGCGCGTGCCGGGTGAGTCCCGCCGGATAGATCGTGGGAATCAGGTAGTGCTCGATGAATCCTCCCGCGTACCCCGCTTCCCGTCCGCGCGCCCGCAGCGCGATCTCGAGCGGGGTGAGCGGGCAGACCATGCCGCTGTACTCCACGAACACGCCCCACGCCGCGGCCGGAAAGTGCACCCACGCGGCGCGCGGCCAGCGCAGCGCCAACAGGCCGCCGAGCACCACGAACGCCACGAAGGCGAAGTGGAGCGTGACGATGGCATCGGCGAGGAGGCGGAAGATCATACGCGGGATCCCGGGGACAATATGGTCAGGCCGACCGGGGGGTGCGGAGCGGGGCCAGCCACCGCGTTGCCGACAGGCGGACCGCGGAACAGATTTGCCGGAGGTTTGCCGTCGCTCCCTCTGGAGGTCCGCCGTGCTTCACCGCCCCGCCGCCGCGTCCGCCGCTCGTGCTTCCCTCGCCGCCGCCCTCTCGATGTGGGTCGCGGTGTCCGCCGCCGCCCAGGGCGGCACCCGGGCCCGCGCCAACCAAAAGCCGGTGTGGCCGGACGAGGGCCCGATGGTCTGGACGCCGCGGCCGACGAGCCCCGACATCACGGCCAACGATCTGCGGACGCGGCTGTACGGCTTCGCCGACGACTCGATGCAGGGGCGGAAGATCGGCGAACTCGGCAACTACAAGGGCACGGCGTACATTGCCGGCGAGTTCAAGCGGCTCGGCCTCAAGCCCGCCGGAGAGAACGGGACCTACTTCCAGGACATGCCGTACGGCCCGATCGGCTTCGACAGCGCGGCGTCGCGGCTCGACATCGCGGGCGCGCCGGTGATCGCCGGCCGCGACTGGATTCCGCTGGCGCCGGCGGCGAACAACGGCCTGGGCGACGGCGCCGACCTGTCGGGCGTTCCCACGGTGTTCGCGGGCACGTACGGTGAATCGACGGCGCTCGATCCGGCGGCGTTTCGCGGCAAGGTCGTGGTGTTCCTGGGCGGGCCGGCGGCGGGACGCGGGGGCGGCGCCGGACGCGGCGCCGCGACGCTGCCGCGCTGCGACTCGCTGCCGAACCACTTCGGCGCCGAAGCGGTGATCGCCGACTCGGCGAACGCCGCTCGCGGACGCGGCCGGGGGCGCGGGGGATTCGGCGGCGGCGCGCGGGACAATCGCGCCCAGGCGGCGGGCGCCGTGGCGGTGCTGTTCGTGACTCTCGACGACGAGCGCGGCGCGGCGGCAAACGCCTTTGCCGCGCGCAGCGAGATGCGCCCAGACCCGGCGCCCCCGGGCTCTCCGGCCGGCGCCTCGATCAGCCGGGCCGCCGCCGAGCGGCTGTTCGGCCGTCCGGTGGAACAGGTCCGCGTGGGCACCGCGGGGCGGCCGGTGTCGGGCCACTGGGCGTACGCGTGGCACATGTCCAGCTGGCCGGCGCGGAACGTCATCGCGATCATGCCCGGTTCGGATCCGGCGAAGGCCGGCGAGTACGTGCTGATCAGCGCGCACAACGACCACGTCGGCATCAACAGCACCGTGTTCGACCATGACTCGCTGCGCGCCGTGAACATCGTCACACGCCGCCAGGGGGCGAACGACCCGGCCTGCCGCCCCTCGCCGGCGCAGCAGCACGAGATCGACTCCCTGATCGCGCGGGCGCGGAGCATCCGGCCGCCGCGGAAGGACTCGATCATGAACGGCGCCGATGACGACGGATCGGGCACCGTGATCATGCTCGAGGTGGCGGAGAAGTTCGCGCACGAGCATCCGGCGCGGTCGATCATCTTCGTGTCGCACGAGGGCGAGGAAGCGGGGCTGCTCGGCTCCAAGTGGTTCACCGACCACCCGACGATCCCGCTCGACTCCATCGCCGCCGCGCTCAACATGGACATGGAAGCGAAGGGGCGCGTCGACCAGGTGCCGTTCGGCGGGCCGACCTCCATTCAGATTCTTGGCGCACGCCGGCTGTCGCGCGAGTTCGGGGACATCATCGATTCGGTGAACGCCGTGCGCCCCGTGGTGATGGCGATCGACCGCTCGTGGGACGTGCCGGCCAACCCGCTCAACCGCTTCTGCCGCAGCGACCAGGTGAACTACGTGCACCACGACGTGCCGGTGGCGTACTTCTCCACGGGTTACGCCGAGGACTACCACCAGGCGACCGACGAGCCCCAGTACGCCGACTACGACCACATGGCGAGGATCGGCGGGTTCATCCACCAGATCGCGATGGCCATCGCCACCCGCAAGAACCGGCCCGCGATTGCGGGCAATGATCCCAACTACCCGGTGTGTCGGTAGGTCGGACAGTCGGACAGTCGGACAGTCGGACAGTCGAACCGCCGATCACGGCGCAGTTCCCCTTGCCTTCGTCCGTTTGTGTCCGTTGGCTCCGTGAGTTCCGTATCCCCAGATAGGGCGCGTCACAGGGGCGCCCTCCAGCGCGCCAGCCGGTGGATCTCTATCGGGCCGGTATCAACGCGAGGATGATGAACGGCGCGAGCGGCAAATCGCTCGCGCCGAACGCCAGCCACCCTCACTTCCCCGTGTACACCACCTTTCCGCCCACGATGGTATACAGCACCTTCGCGCCGAGAATCGAATCGGGCGGCACGGTCATGATATCGCGCGAGAGCACCACGACGTCGGCGTACTTGCCGGGCGTGAGCGAGCCCATGTGGTGCTCCTCGAAGGCCACGTAGGCGCCGTTCGTGGTGTACGTCTGGAGCGCCTGCTCGCGCGTGAGCTTCTGATCCGGGAAGAACGCCGAGTCGGTGCCCACCATATCGCGCGTCACGCTGCAGTGGAATGACGCGATCGGGCTGATCGCCTCCACGGGCACGTCGGTGCCGTTCGTGACCACGGCGCCGGTCTTCCAGAGCGTCTGCCACACGTAGGCGCCCTCCTTCGCCCGCTGCATTCCGAGCCGCGGCAGCACGTACGGTGCGTCGGAGCAGGCGTGGATTCCCTGCATCGACGCCACCACGCCCATCTGCGCGAAGCGCGGGATGTCCGACGGGTTCAGATGCTGCGCGTGCTCGATGCGCCAGCGCAGCGTGTCGCTCTTCACGTTGTGCTCCTTGAACACCGCCTCGTAGGTGTCGAGCGTTTCGCGGTTGGCGCGGTCGCCGATGGCGTGCACCGAGATCTGGAACGCGTTGGCGATGCCGATCTCGGCGATCTCCTTGATCCGCGGCACCGGCACGACGTTGAGCCCCGTGTTCGTAGGATCGTCGTCGTACGGCTTGAGCATCCAGGCGCTGCGCGAGCCCAGCGCGCCGTCCGACGAGATCTCACCGATCGCCCGCACCGTCAGGTGGCCGTTGCCGTAGTCGATCATCCGGTGCGCCTTGAGCGAATCCACGTCATCGGGACGCGCTTCGTTGGTGCTCACCAGGATGTACAGGCGCAGCGGCATGTCGCCCGCGTCCACCATCTTCTTGATCGCGTCGATGGTCGCGAACGATTCGCCCATGTCCTGGAACATCGTCACGCCGTTGGCCAGCGCGTTCTGCGTGGCCAGGTGGATCTGGTGCCGGAAGTCGGAGTCGGCCTCCTCCGGCGTGCGCTTGGCCAGGTCCGCGGCCAGCGCCCGCCGCATCAGCCCCTGCGCGCCGTCCACCAGCACGCCGGTGGGACGCCCGCTCGCGTCCTTGATGATCCGCCCGCCCGGCGGGTTCGGCGTGTTGGGACCGATGCCGGCCAGCTTGAGCGCCGCCGCGTTGGCGATGAGCGCGTGTCCGCTGGCGTGGCCGAGGATCACCGGATTGTTCGGCGCCGCCTTGTTGATCAGGTCGTTCGTCTGGAACCCCTCGACCACGCGCCCCGGCGACTTGCTCCACTTTTCCTGGTGCCAGCCGCGTCCCTGGATCCACGCGCCCGGCTTCGCCGTCTTGGCGGCGTCGGCCACCATCGCGGCGATGTCCTGCCACGTGGGGACGCCCATCAGGTTCAGCTCGGCCAGCCCCTCACCAAGTCCGGTGAAGTGGCCGTGCGATTCGTCGAAGCCCGGGATGGCCAGGCGCCCCTGCAGGTCGATGACCTTGGTGTTGGGACCGACGTAGCGCTGGATCTCGTCGTTGGTGCCGACGGCGACGATGGTGTCGGCCGACATCGCGATGGCCTGCGCCTCGGCGTGCGTGGAGTCCATCGTGACGACCTTGCCGTTGCGCAGGACCAGGTCGGCCGGCGTCGCGCTGCGCTGCGAGCCGCAGCCGGAGGCGACCAGCGTCAGGGAGAGCAGCGCGACGAGCGGGCGGACGAAGGCGACGGGAGGGTGGCTCATGGGGACGGGATGGTTATGGCTGACGCCGGGGTTGGGACGCGGGACTGGCCAATGCTCACACTTTCCGAACATCGGCGGCGGTGCGGCGCGGCGCCAGGGGGTCGCGCCCGCCGGCAGACGATGCCAGATTGCTCCGCCACCGCTCCCCGGAGACCGCAATGAAGACCCCGACCGTCGTCGTTCTCGCGCTAGCCATCTCGGCGGGCCTCGGCGCCCAGCAGCCGGCCCCTCCGGCAAACCCGATCACCGCCGCGTTCAGGGGGCGGATCACCGGGCTCCAGCACAACATCGCCCAGGCGTTCGACTCGATCCCCGAATCCAAGTTCGGCTACAGCCCCACGGCGGCACAGCTCACGATCGGATACATCGCCCAGCACGTGGCCGAGGACAATTACATCTTCTGCAATGCCTTCGGCGATCTCAAGGCGACCATCCCGGCGGACGAGTCGAGCACGCCCGACTCGGTCAAGGCCACCTGGCCGAAGGCGACCCTGATGACGCAACTCCAGGCGTCGTTC
Organism: uncultured Gemmatimonadaceae bacterium; assembly: GCA_963775915.1. Taxonomy (GTDB): domain Bacteria; phylum Gemmatimonadota; class Gemmatimonadetes; order Gemmatimonadales; family Gemmatimonadaceae; genus JAGWRI01. Next base: position 1,033,272 of record CAVZKH010000010.1, on the reverse strand, counting down.
GACTTCTGCGACAAGGCGTTGGATCAGGTCACCGACGCCAGCCTCGCCGAACAGGCCACGCTGACCATGGGCGGCCGGTCGCGCGCCGTGGGGCGCGCGGCGATGGTGCTCGGCCACGCGCTCGACCTGGCGGACCACTACAGCCAGCTGGCGAACTACATGCGTCTGAACGGCATCCTGCCGCCCACGGCGCTGCCGCGTCCGGCGCGGGGCGGGCGCGGGGGAGAGTAGGCGGGGAAGGGCCTGCGCTCCCGCGCACCGCGAGAACGACGCTCACCCCCCGGCGGCAATCCCCAGCTTCTTCCGCACGAGGGGCCGCACGTACGCCGCCGGCGGGTTGTGGGCCGTCGCCAGGTCGTAGGCCTTCTTGTATAGCGCGTCGGCCTTGGCCTTGTCGCCCGTCTTCTCGTACGTGATCGCCAGCAGGCAGGTCATGAACGGATCGTTCTGGTTGCCGCGCATCGCGAGCATCTCGGTGAATCGCGCTTTGGCCGTCTTGAGATCGCCCGTGTACAGCGCCACGTAGCCCACGAGATAGGGGAAGAACCGCTCCTGCTGCGACGCCATGGCCGAATCGCCGTCCAAGGCCTTGCGGGCGGCGGCGACCTGCCGTTCGGCTTCGGCCCCGTTGCCGCGGCGGGCGGCGATGCGGCCCAGCGCGTGCGCCAGGCGGTAGTCCCAGAGGCTCTTCGCGTGCGTCTGCGGCGCCGGCTCCTTCGTGCCGAGGTCGTAGCCTATCCGGTACCACTTTTCGCCGGCGTCGAGATCGCCAGCATCGACGCACACGCGCGCGCCCTCATCGGCCATCTCGCCCTCCTGATAGAACGCGTTTTGCGGCTCGGCCTGCTCGCGCGTCTTCCAGTAGTCGATGACCATCTGCTCGTACCTGAGCGTATGGGCGCAGTCGCCATCGAACGCGTACGACATGGCCATCGACCGCTGGGTGTTGGCTTTGGCCGCCGGATCGGCGGCCGAGTCGATCAGCGCCTGCCAGATGACGCGGGCCTGCGCGGTCTTGCCATCGACGTCGAGCTGGGACGCTTCGCGGGCGGGGCCGGCGGGACCGCCACGACCGCCACGCTGGGCGGCAAGGGGCCGGACGGAAGCGAACGTCATGAGCGCGAGGGCGGTGAAGACGCGCGACGGGGTGAAACGCGGTACGAGCATGGGGCGACCTCCTCGATCGGTAGCGGCTGGGGGAGCGCTTACAACTGAAGACTGCGGCCGATGGTGCGGCAGCGCAAACGTTCAGAGCAACCGCTGGACGGCGCAGGGCCGAACGTACGAAACCGAGAAACCACGCCGCTGGAATCGGAGTCCGGCCTTCGGCCGGCAAACAGCGGATGGATTGAAACGACGAACGCCGGGCCAATGGCCCGGCGTCCGTAGTCTCAACCGCAGTATCGGTTCGCCGTAGCAACCGCAAATCGCAGTTTGCCTCTTGCCGTCAATGCGTAATGGCCACGAACCATGCCGCCACCATCGGCCCCATCGGCCCCCGCCCTCTCCGTCCGCCCGCCGGCGGTGCGGCCGCTCCGGCCGGCGGCGGCCCGTATTCGGGCTGGAACAGGTACGCCGTATGGCTCACCGGATCCACCGCGATCGTCTTCGCCCGCGCCACGGTCGTCACGGTCGCGATCACGGTGTACTTGTCCGGTCCGTCCTGGCGCGCCACGGTCACCGTTCCTTCGCGGCCGTTCGGAACGTAGATCAGCTTCTCGGACTGGTCCCAGCCCAGCGCGTCCACGCCGTCGCCGTTGGCGATCGTCGCCACGACCTTGCCGGTGCTCGGGTCCGTCACCACGGAGGTGTTGCCGCAACCCGAAATGACGCGGTCGTTCGCGCGGTCGTAGGCGATCCCGGTCGGGCCTTCGCACGGCGCCAGCGGCCACACGGCCACCGACTTCATCGTCTTCTCGTCGATCACCTGCAGTTCGCTCGTCCCCTCGAGGTTCACGAACAGCTTGCCCTTGCCGTCGCTCGCCGCGCCTTCGGGGCCGCTGTCGTGCAGATCCACGGTGCCGACGATGTCACCCGTCTTCGCGTCCAGCGCCACCACCGTGCCGACGGGCCGGCTGTGGTTGGTGAGGATCACGCGGTTCGAGTAATCGTCGTACATGATCCCGTCCTGGCCGCCCTGCGGGATCCTGATCCGCTTCAGTTCGGCCAGCGTCTTGAGGTCGAACATCGTGACCGTCGAGTCGCCGCCGTTGCTGATGAAGCCGTGTCCTTCCTTCTCGGCGAGCGCGATGCCGTGCATGCGCGGCGTGTTGGGAATGTCGCCGAGCACCTTGCCGGTGCGGCCGTCCACGACCATCACGTGCGTGCCGCGCGAGACGAACACGCGGCCGGTGCCGGCCTCGGCGGTCAGGTAGTCGGTGCCGCCCTCGCCGCCGATGTTCCACTTCTGAACCTTGAACGTCTGGGCCCGGCCGGCGGCGGGCACGCACAGCGCGGCGGCGACGCACGCGGCCGCGGCGATGCGGGAAATGCTGATCATGCGATCCTCGGGGGTGGAAGCGTGATGTCCTGCGAAGCGAAGAACGTTAGACGGATGTACCTGTTGGGGGGATGACACGCCCCGGTGGCCGCGGCGCCCGGCCGAGTTCCGCCGCGTCGGCTTCGGAGTACATCCGAGATCGAACAGCCAGGACAACAATCAGAGCGGATCAGTCGAATTCCACGGATCGACCGCAAGAAACAACTACCACGACAACCAGAGGCGAACTGCCCCGCCATCTGAATCGCGGTGGTTTACCACGATCCCCATGGCGGAGCCGTTCCCATAGCCGTTGCCGCTATCCGCCTAGTCCGTGGAATCCGTGTGAATCGTCGTTCCGGCAGTTCAGTTGCAGTTCAGCCTTCAGATGCCGCACCGGCCGAGCACCTTCCCGGGCGCTCAGTTCCCGGGGTGGTACACCCGCTCGGTGTGCCCCTTGAGCTGCGACGGGTAGTAGTACACGGTGCGCAGATTCCCCGTCGCGTACCGCTCGGCCTCGTCGTTGAAGTGCGGACTGGCGGGGTCGCCGCTCTCGCCGCCCGCCGTCACCGCGCGGGCGCGCACGCTGTCGCCGAACTCGATCACCGCCACGAAGCTGTTGCCGCTCGTGCCGTACCACTTCTTGGTGTTCGGATAGGCGCGGGCGCCGAACGATGCCAGCGAGCCCCACCGCGACGACGTGAACGGCACCGGTATGCTCGGCTTCGCATCGTCGAACCGCGAGTCGATGTCGTCGTTGAACCGCTGGAAGCGGTTGATGTCGCCCCACGGCGTCTGCCAGTTGCCGAAGTCGGCGGTGAGCTGGTCCGATGCCGAGGCGAGCGAGCCGAGCAGCTGCGCCGGCGACGCCTTGTCGGCCACGAAGTCCTCCGCCGACATCCCCGCCGCGCGCGCGTCCCGCGCCACCGCGCGCTGCACGTCCTCGCCCCAGTAGTTGGCCAGCGACGTGGCGATGGAGTTCACGCCGAACCGGTAGTCCCAGCCGCGGAGCACCGTGATCTGCCTGGCCACCTTCGCCTTCGTCGCGTCGCCGTCCGGCGTCGCGTCGTACGCCCTGATCAGCGCCGGCATCATGTGCGCGAAGCTCGGCAGGTAGCTGTCGAACATCGCCGCCGTGAGGGAGATCATGGTGAAGTCGGTCGGTCCGGGAAGCACGCGCAATGCGTGATAGCCGCGCGGCGACTCCTCGGTGCCCGTCTCCACGTAGCGCGGAAAGTCGCCGCGCTTGGGGCTGCTCGGCCCCGACACCGACCAGGGCCAGTTGTTGGAGTTGTAGATGAAGCCGCTCGCCGGATTGAGCACCCCCGGCGTCTCCGCCAGCGACAGCACGCCGTGGTAGTCGGTGGCCGGATTGCTCCCGTCCACCGGCTTCGTCCAGTCGAAGCTGGTGTCGCGGCGCGGGATGTAGTTCGAGTGGAAGTAGGCGATGTCACCCTTGGAATCGGCGAAGATCGTGTTGTTCGACGAGTTCGTGTGCAGGTCCATGAACTTGGCGAACGACGCGTAATCGGTGGCCTTGGTGCGCGCGTACGACTGGATCAGCGCGTGGATGTGGTCCTTCATCAGGCTCATGCTCACCCACTGGTCGCCCACCTTCCGCTCCACCGGCCCGTGCATCGTGTAGTAGGCCGTGAACGTCTTCTTCTCCATCCCGCCGGCGGTCTTGTAGGGAATCGTGATCTGCTCGGTGCGCACCGGCAGCTCGTCGTTGCCGTGCTTGTAGAAGTACCGGTCGCCCTTCTTCGTGATCGTCTCCAGGAACTCGTCGATGTTGTCCACGCCGCTCGACGTGTGCATCCAGCCGGCGGTGGCGTTGAACCCCTGATAGATGAAGAACTGCCCCCAGGTCACCGCCCCGTAGGCGTCGAGCCCCTCGTCGCTCGTCATCTGGAGCTCGGAGCGGAAGTAGAACGACGTGTGAGGATTGATGTACAGCAGCGCGTGCCCGTCGAGCGTGTGCCCGGGCGCGATCGCCACGCCGTTCGAGCCCGTGGGCTCTGTCCACACCGCCGGTTCCGGGTCGTCCACCCCGCCCCGCCCCCGCCCGCGGCCGCGCGCCGGCGCGGCGCCGTAGAACTCGGCCAGCGACCCCAGGTTCACCCGCTCGATGTCGCCGCCGATGCTCCCTTCGGTGAAGCTCAGCGCCATCCACGGCTCGAAGTGCGTGATCACCCTGGGCCTCACCGCGGGATGCGTGTACAGGTAGTAGTTGAGCCCGTCGGCGAAGCCGTCCATGAGCTGCTGCAGCCACGCCGGACTGGCCGTGTACTCCGCCTTCAGCGAGTCGGTGTTCACGAACAGGCGCTGCCGCAGGTCGCTCCAGATCCGGGACTCCCCATCGGCCTGGGCGTGCCAGCCGAGGGCGTCGAGGTAGTTGGTCTCCACCCGGTTGAAATCGTCCTCGGCCTGGGTGTACTCCATGCCGAACACGGCCTCGGCGTCGGTGTGGCCCTTCACGTGGGCGATCCCCCAGTCGTCGCGGGTGATCGTGACGTTCTGCGCCTCGCGCTTCCAGCGGGCGACCTCTTGCGGGGTCTGGCCGGGCAGCGGGCGGACGGTGGCCACCGCGCCCAGGACGGCGGCGGCGAGAAGGCTGGCGGTTCTGGACATGACGCGGGCTCGGTAAGGGTCGGATTCTCCGAAAACTTGGGCCCCGGACCGCCGGGAGGCCAGTCGGCGCCGCGCGCTGTGACGAACCGCATTTCGCGCGCCTCCCCGGCACGTTATGTTGGGCGCAGCAATCCACCGCGATGGGGCGGCGACGCCGCCACCCCCGCGCCCCCTGGAGACGGCATGAACGAACCGACGATTCCCGCCGCGGGCTGGACCGCAGTGGGGCGCACGGCCAATACGCGGTACTTTCACGCCCCGCCCGACATCCTGTTCGTGGTGCCCGACGAGGGCCTCCAGGACGACGGGCCGTCGGCGGTGATGAACGCCGACTTCCAGACGCGGTTCGCGCACGACCTCGGCCGCCCCGTCGCCGTCGTGGTGCGGATGACCAGCCTGCTCTCGCAGGACGCCGCCGCCCGCCGGGCCTACGCCGAGCGGATGGATCCGCGGGACTTCTTCGCCGCCGCGCTGGTCGCGGCCAATCCGATCTCGCGGGCCATCGCCAGCTTCTTCCTCGGCCTCACCAGGCCCCGCTTCCCGACGCGCGTGCACGACTCCTACGACTCGGCCGTCGCGTGGGTGGCCACCGTCCGGCAGGAGATTGCACCGTGACGCTCCCCGAGGACCTGGTGCCCGACGAAGAGCAGCGGCTCGCCGAGTTCGTCGACCGCGTGTCGGAGACGCTGATCCGCGTCGCCGGCGGCGACTTCACGGCGCAGGTGGAGCGCGACTTCGGTGGCGACGCCGCCGACGTGCTGGCCTATCTGGTGAACAACACGGTGGCCGAGCTTCGCGCCCGCATCGAGGCCGTCGAGCAGCGCGCCGACGAGGACCGCTCGCGCCTCGAAGCGCTGGTGCGCGAGCGCACGCGTGAACTCGACCGGCTGGCGACCACCGATATCCTCACCGAGACCTTCAATCGGCGCCGCCTCAAGGAAATCGCGGTGCAGGAGGTCGCGCGGGCCCGGCGGTTCAAGCAGCCGCTGTGCATCGCGATGCTCGACCTCGACCATTTCAAGGCGATCAACGACAGCTTCGGCCACAGCATTGGTGACATGGCGCTGCAGATGGCCGCCGCCGCGATCCGCAGCCGCGTGCGCGTACACGATCACGTGGGCCGCTACGGCGGTGAGGAATTCGTGCTCGTACTGCCGGGCACGCCCCTGGCCGGCGCCCGGCGTGTAGCCGAATCGGTGCGCGACGCCATCGCCAGCGTCGAGCTGGAAACTGACAGCGGTCCGGTCACGCTCACCGTGAGCATCGGCATCGCCGAGTGGTGCGCCGACGAGACGCTCGACGACGTGCTCGGCCGCGCCGATGGCGCGCTCTACCGCGCCAAGGAGCTGGGACGCAACTGCGTGGCCGAGGCGCCGGCACAGCCGGCGCCCGCCGGTTAGCGTCCCCCGCCGCCCCCGCCCCCGCCCCCGGCCGCGGTCCAGGTCAGGCCGGTCCGGTCGACATACGGGAACGCCTGCGCCGGATCGATCTCGACCTTGACCACGGCGGGCGCCGCCGCGACGCGCACGGTCGCCGTGCGAGCGCCGGCGAGCCACGCATCCACCGGGATCTCCACCCGCTGCACGCTGCCGTCGGCCCGGGTCACCGCCAGCCGCACCGGCATCGGGGCCAGGCCTCGGTCGCGCACGGTGACGGTGGTGCTGTCCATCGCCGTGGTCACCGACGCGACCTCCTGATCCAGCGGCCAGGTGTGGTAGAACCAGGTCTGCCAGAACCAGGACAGATCGCGATGCGTGGACCGGGCCATCGCGTTGAAGAAGTCGTACGGCTGCGGGTGGCGGCCGATCCAGTGCTTGCCGTAGTCCACGAAGGCTGCGTGAAACGCATCGGCGCCGACGATCGAGCGCAGCGCGACCAGCGCCTGCGCCGTCTTGTCGTAGTACATCACGAGATACAGATCCTGCGGATACTCGTCGCCGGGCAGCATGAGCGGCGCCTCGGCGCCGCGGCGCGCGCTGGCCAGGTAGAGCGCGCGCTGGCCGGCTTCCGAGTCGTTGGGCCGCCCGCCCGTGCGCGGCTCGCCGTAGAGCGCGCGCATCGCCTGCGCCACGTCGAACTGCGTGAACCCCTCGTCCATCCACGGATTGCGCGTCTCGTTCGAGCCCACCTGCATCGGGAACCACATGTGGCCCGTCTCGTGCATCAGGTCGCCGGCCAGCGACAGCGTGTCGGCCCACGGCTGCATGAGCGTCATCATGGGATATTCCATGCCGCCGCCGTCGAGCACGCCTTCCATGGACGTCATCTTCGGCCATGGATAGGGCCACAGGTAGTTCGAGAGCTGCGCGATCGCGTCGCGCGTGTAGCGCGCTCCGCCCACGCGCCATGCCGCCGCCGCGTCGGTCAAGCGGAAGAAGCTGTTGATGGCCACCGTGTCGCGCCCGCCGTTCACCAGCGCCCGCGCCGCGTCCCAGGCGTACTGGTCGCTCGTGCCCCACGCGACGTCGCGCACGTCGTTGGCCACGAAGTGCCAGGTCGTGGTCGGCCCGCTCCGCGCGAAGACGTCGGCCGCCCGCGGTCCGGGCGTCAGCACGCGCACCACACGTCCCGTGCGGTGCGCCTCGGCCAGGCTGTCGCGCGCCGAGCGACTGAGCACCGCGTCGGCGTTCACAAGCGTGCCCGTGGCGTCCACCACCCAGCCGCGCGGCACCGTGAGCCGCACGTCGTAGTCGGCGGGATCCATGTAGAACTCCGCCTCGAGCAGGTAGGGGTCGGTCACCCACCCGTCGACGTCGTCGTACACCGCGATCTGCGGATACCAGTAGCCCATGAAGTAGACGTGGCCGTCGTGTCCCTCGCGCCCATCGGCCGGCGCCGGGGGCGGCGTGAACGACCAGGCGAAGGAGAGCGCCACGCTGTCGCCATGCACCAGCGGCGCGCCGAGCGCGATCCACATCACCGTGCCGTCCACCGCGTACTCCCCGGGCGCCGGCGGCTTGGGCGGCGGCGCCGTGATCGGCATCGCCGGGTTGCGCCCGCGCTCCTCGATCACCGCCTTCCCGTTCACCGCCACGCGCCCCAGGGTGACGCCGCCCGTGATCGGCGCCGGCTGCCGGCGCGGCACGCCGGGCGCGAACACGTTCTGCCGCAGATAGACGGCAATCGTCCGCAGCGAATCCGGCGAATGATTCACGTACCACACCGTCTCGCGTCCCGTGATCCGATTGCGCGTCACGTCGAGCGCGGCGTCGATCGAGTAGCGCGGGTGCTGCACCCAGTACGCGGCGCCGGGCAGGCCGTCGCGCGTGCGCGTGCCGCGCGCCACGGCGCGGCTGAACGCCTCGGACTCGTAGACGGGTCCGGGAATCGGACGCGGCCCCTCGGCCGTCGCCACGCCGTTGACGATCGGCGCCGGTCGCGTCTGGGCCGCGGCGGTCGGACCGGCGAGGCAGGCGGCGAGCGCCATCGCGACAAACCCGACGCGATCGCTCAGGAATCTTTTCGGCCCACGCGTGCGGGCGACGGAGCGGTCCGCCGCCGGGAATCTGATCGTCATCGTGCGCTCCGCCTCTTCCGTATGAACGGTCCGGACACCATTGTTGAGCAAACAATCAGGTCAGGAGGTTTCATGCCGTCAACCTCACCACCGGTTGGACCTGACACGCCCGCCGGGCCGCCCCTTCCAAACGAGGCAGCGCTGGAACGCCTGTTCCGCGCCCGCTACGCCTCGCTCGCTGAGCAAGCCAAGGCGCATCTCAAGGACGCCCAATCCGCGGCCCCCCGCATCGTCGAAGCCCTGTTCCTGCGGGCCTGGGACGAGCGTGATCAGTTCAAAACCGTCGGGGAGTTGGATGCATTTCTGAAGGACGAGGTCGCGCACGCCGCGGCGCGGGAGTTGGCGCGCCGGGCCAGCGCCCATCATTTCGGCGCCGGGCGCGGCAAGCAGGCCGCCGCGCACGCCGAACCGGCGGCCGACGTCAACAAGTCGTGGGAGCGGATGCAACACGCGCTGCATCCCGATCGCGAGGCCGCGGCCGACGCCATCAAGCAATTCAGCAAGCACGACGCGGCGGCGCACGTCAAGCAACTGGGGAGGAAGCGCAACTACGTGGTTCCCATCGTCATCATCGTGGCGGCGATCGGGCTTTCGCTCGTCATCGCCATGTACCTGAACCGCCTGGGCCGCGAGGGCGGGATCGTGGCGGCGCTCAAGACGGCCGATTCGAAGGCGCACCAGACGCGCGATGCCCAGTTCGCCAACGTCGATCTCAACGACGGCAGCACCGTCCGCATCGGCCCGCAGACGAAGCTCGTGGTGGCCGACAATTTCGGCGACGCCATGCGGGTGATCCAGGTGAGCGGCGTCGCGTCCGTCACCGTGTCGCCCGGGCACCCGGTGCCGCTCGAAGTCCGCGTGTTCAACGCGGTGCTGGACGCGCCCTCCGGCGGCGTGGTGGTGCGGACCTTCAGCGACGATTCGAGCGTCACTCTGATCGTAAAGGATGCCGCCGACTCGCTGCGCATCGGCAAGGACGACCGCCGGTCGCTGGCGGCCGGCGCGGCGGTCCATGTGTCGCACGACGGGCAGGTGCGCGACGCGACGCCCGCCGAGGTGGCCGAGGCCGGCACCTGGCTGACCGACTCGATTGCCATCGTGAACCGGCCGCTCAAGGCGGCGCTCGCGGAGCTCCAGCAGTGGTACGGCACCAAGGTCTACGCGCCGGACAGCGCGCTGCAGACACGGCCGATCACGATCACGGCGCCGCTCAATTCGTCCGTGGCGGCGATCAACGCGATGGAGAAGAGCGGCGGGCTGAAGTTCGGGTACGAGGGGCAGTCGATGGTGTTCCGGGACGGGCCGAAGAAGTAGGGCGCGCCCGCGGACATCCTGACCTACGGGGGCGGTCGCCGATCACGTCGGCGGCCGCCCTTGTCACGTTAACGCCCCGTTGTCAGACCGACTATCGACACGCGGCCCGCGGATTGATATTCTGTCCCCCGGTCCATCACCAACGGGGGGGAGTCCATGAGCGGCGTCCGAGTGCTGGTCGGCACCAAGAAGGGAGCGTTCGTCCTGACGGCCGACGGCACGCGCAAGAAGTGGAAGGTCGACGGGCCGCATTTCGCGGGCTGGGAGATGTATCATCTCAAGGGCTCGCCGGTGAACCCCGACCGGATCTACGCGTCGCAGTCGAGCGGCTGGTTCGGCCAGCAGGTCCAGCGATCCGACGACGGCGGCAAGACGTGGCAGGCGGTGGAGAACAAGTTCGCGTACGACGGCGTGCCCGGCACACACCAGTGGTACGACGGCACGCCGCACCCGTGGGAATTCAAGCGCGTGTGGCACCTCGAGCCGTCGCTGAGCGACGCCGACACCGTCTACGCCGGCGTCGAGGACGCGGCGATGTTCGAGTCGAAGGACGGCGGCAAGAGCTGGCGCGAACTGTCGGGCCTCCGCGGCCACGGCACGGGACCGCACTGGTCGCCCGGCGCCGGCGGCATGTGCCTGCACACGATCCTCATCGATCCTACGAACGAAGACCGGATGTACATCGCCATCTCCGCGGCCGGCGCGTTCCGCACCGACGACCGCGGCAAGTCGTGGAAGCCGATCACCAAAGGGCTGGTGTCGAACTTCATGCCCGATCCGACGGCCGAAGTGGGGCACTGCGTCCATCGGATCGCGTTCCACAAGTCGAAGCCGAGCACGCTGTTCATGCAGAAGCACTGGGACGTGATGCGCAGCGACAACGCCGGCGACCAGTGGACCGAGGTGAGCGGCAACCTGCCCACCGACTTCGGGTTCGTGATCGACGTGCACGCGCACGAGCCGGAGACCGTGTACGTGCTGCCGATCAAGAGCGACTCCGAGCACTACGTGCCGAACGGCAAGCTGCGCGTGTATCGGAGCCGCACGGGAGGGAACGAGTGGGAGCCGCTCACCAAGGGGCTGCCGCAGCGGAACTGCTACGTGAACGTGCTGCGCGACGCGATGGCGGTGGACTCGCTCGACGACTGCGGCGTTTACTTCGGCACCACCGGCGGGCAGGTGTACGTGTCCCCCGATGGCGGCGACAGCTGGAAAGCGATCGTGCACGATCTGCCGGCGGTGCTGTCGGTCGAGGTGCAGACGCTCTCATGATCCGGGTCGTGCTGCCGGCCGCGCTGTACCGGCACGCGAAGATCGACGGCGCCGGGGAACTGACGTTCGACGTCCCGGCGCCGGTCACGCAGCGCACCGTGCTCGACGCCGTCGAGGCGCGGTATCCGATGTTGCGCGGCGCGATCCGCGATCACGACACCCAGAAGCGGCGGCCGTTCATCCGATTCTACGCGTGCGAGGAGGATCTGTCGTACGGCTCGCCCGACGATCCGCTGCCCCGAGAGGTGGCGGAGGGGAAGGAGCCGTATCTGGTGATCGGGGCGATCGCGGGGGGATAGGGCCCGGGACCCGTTCTTCCCCCGGTCAACCGGGCACCGCAATTTGAAGGATGCCCAAGCCTTCGACACCCCTCCGGTCTGCGGCGGCGACCGCGCTGTGCCTCGCCGCCGCGACGGCCGCCTTGCCCGCCCCCACCGCCGCCCAATCCGCGCCCACCCACATCCGCACCCGCTGGGCCGCCGACGTCACGCCCGCCAATGCCTGGCCCGACTACCCACGCCCGCAGATGGTCCGCTCGGCGTGGATCAATCTCAACGGCGAGTGGGACTACACCATCACCGACAGCGGCGCCCCGCGCCCGACAAAGTGGAACGGGAAGATCCTCGTCCCCTTCCCCGTCCAGTCGCAGCTCTCCGGCGTCGAACGCGCGGTCACGGATTCTCAGCGCCTCTGGTACCACCGCGCCTTCACCGCGCCCGCAATCCCACGCGGAGGCCGGCTGCTCCTGCATTTCGGCGCGGTGGATTGGGACGCCACGGTCTGGGTGAACGGCCATAAGGTCGGCGAACACCGCGGCGGCTACGATCCCTTCACCTTCGACGTCACCGCGGCGCTCGCCGGCAACGGCCCGCAGCAGCTCGTCGTGAGCGTCTGGGATCCGACCGACCGCGGCGAGCAGCCGCGCGGCAAGCAGGTGCTGAAGCCGCGGTCCATCTGGTACTCCGCCGTCACGGGCATCTGGCAGACGGCCTGGCTGGAACCGGTGCCCGCCCGCCACATCGAGCGCGTGCTCGCCACGCCCGACATCGACGACAGCACGGTCACCCTCGAGGTGAACGCGGCCGGACCGGCGAACGCGCCCTTCCACGCGACGGTGCTCGACGCCGGCGCCGAGGTGGCGCAGGGCGACGGCACCGCCGGGCGCCCGCTCGTGATCCGTCTGCTCCGGCCGCATCTCTGGTCGCCGAGCGATCCGCACTTGTATGATCTGCGCCTCACGCTCGCCGGCGGCGACACGGTCACGAGCTACTTCGGCATGCGGAAGATTTCCGTCGGCACCGACTCCGCCGGCTACCGCCGCCTCTTCCTCAACAACGCGCCGCTGTTCGAGTTCGGCCCCCTCGACCAGGGCTGGTGGCCCGACGGCCTCTACACGCCGCCCACCGAAGCCGCGATGGCCAACGACATCGTCACGACCAAGCGGCTCGGCTTCAACATGATCCGGAAGCACGTGAAGGTGGAGCCGGACCGCTGGTACCACCTGGCCGACAGTATTGGCGTACTCGTATGGCAGGACATGCCGAGCGCCGAGAACAGGACGCCGGCGGCGCGCTCGGAGTTCGAGGCCGAGCTGCGCCGGATGATCGACGCCCTGCGCGACCACCCGTCCATCGTCATGTGGGTGCCGTTCAACGAGGGCTGGGGGCAGTACGACACCCGGCGCATCGCCGCCTGGGTCACGCAGTACGACCCGAGCCGGCTGGTGAACAGCGCCACCGGCTGGACCGACTTCGGGGTCGGCGACGTGGTGGACATCCATTCGTACCCCGGCCCCGCGAGCCCCAAGCCTGAGAAGTTCCGGGCCGCGGTGCTCGGTGAGTTCGGCGGACTCGGGCTGCCTCTGGAGGGCCACACCTGGCTGCCCAAGAACAACTGGGGCTACCGCACCTTCCCCGACACGATCGCGCTGCGTGCCGCCTACGGCCAACTGCTGGACCAGTTGGTGCTCCTCGAGTCGCAGGGCCTCGCCGCCGCCGTCTACACGCAGACCACCGACGTCGAGGTCGAAGTGAACGGGTTGATGACCTACGACCGCGCGATCGTGAAGCAGGATCCCGAGCAGGCAAGCGCCGAGGCCGCCCGGCTGTTCGGGCCGATGCCGACGGTGCACCCCGTGGTGCCGACGTCGGAGGAGGCGCCGCACCTCTGGCGCTACACCACGGCTCAACCGGCCGCCGCCTGGATGCTGCCGAAGTTCGATGACGCCGCATGGCCCGCGGGCGAGGCCGGCTTCGGCACCAAGGACACGCCCGGCGCCGTGGTCCGCACCACCTGGAACACGTCCGACATCTGGATGCGGCGTACCTTCGATCTGGCGTCGGCGTCGCTCGCCCATCCATACTGGAACGTCAACCACGACGAGGACGCGGACGTGTACCTCAACGGGACGCTCGTCGCGCGGCTCGCCGGCTACAGCTCGGGCTACGTGCGCATCCCCTTCGACTCGGCGGCCAGGGCCGCCCTGCGCGCCGGCCGGAACGTCCTCGCGGTACACGTGCACCAGACCAAGGGTGGACAGTACGCCGATGTCGGCATCGACGAGGTGATCGAGCACTAGCCGCGGCGCACGCGCGCCCGCCGGCGCGCCGGCCTATCCGATCGCCGCCAGTTGCCGCGAGAGATCCTCGCCGCTCTGGATCCGGTCCTGCGGCTCCTTGGCCAGCAGCCGCAGGATGAGCGCCGAGAGCGCCGGCGGAATGGCCGGATTGAGCGATATCGGCGGCTCCGGCTCCTCGTGCAGCATCTTGGCGATGAGCGACATCAGCGAGCCCGGCGCGTGCGGCAGCCGGCCGGTGAGGCACTCGTAGAGCACCACGCCTGCCGCGTACAGATCGCTCCGCGCGTCCACCGCCTCGGCCATCAGCTGCTCCGGCGCCATGTAGGCCGGCGTCCCGACCACGATGCCCGCCTCGGTGCGCCCCGGCGCCCCGCGTGCCAGGCGCGCGACGCCGAAGTCCATCACCTTCAGCACGCCGTCGCCGTCGAGCAGCAGATTCTGCGGCTTGATGTCGCGATGGATGATCCCCTGCCGGTGCGCCACCGCCAGCGAGTCGGCGAGCTGCGACGCGATGGCGAGCGCCGGCGCCACTTCGAGCCGGCCGCGCGTGTCGAGCAGCTCGCGGAGCGTGATTCCCTCGACGTACTCCATGGTCAGATAGTAGGTGCCCGCCGATTCGCCGAAGTCGTGGATGCGAACGACGTTCCGGTGGGTGATGCGGCGCGCCAGCCGGATCTCGTCCTTGAACCGCTCCACCAGAATCGGATCACTGACGAACTCCGGCCGCACCGTCTTCAGCGCCATCTCCTCGTCCAGCTCCATGTCGCGCACGCGGTACACGGTGCCCATGCCGCCGCGACCCACCACGGACAGCACCTCGAACCGGTTCGCGAAGTGCTCGCCGGTGGTGAGGTTGTGTTTCTCGGTCGCCATGTCTTCGTGCGATTCGCGACGCGCTACGGCGATCTCGGCCTGGAGCGCGGTGAGCTGCTTGCGCAACCGCTCCTCGCGGGCCCGCACCTCCACGGCCATGCCGTCGAACACCCGCGCCAGCCGGCCCAGCGCGTCATCGCGCTGCGCGATGTCGGCCAGCGTGCCCGGGCGGTACGTGCCCGTCTCCACGGCGCTCGCCGCGCCGATCACCTCCTGCACCTTCGCCAGGTAGTCGCGCTCGGCATCCCGCAGCCGCTTCTTCTCCAGTGACGCGCCAATGCGCGCCCGCAGCAGCACCGGGTCGAAGGGCTTCGGCAGGTAGTCCTCGGCGCCCGCCTCGACGCACCGCACGATGCTGGCGATGTCGTCCAGCGCGGAGATCATGATCACCGGCAGGTGCGCGGTCTTCGCGTCGCTCTTGAGGTGCTTGAGCACCTCGAAGCCATCCAGCCCCGGCATCAGCACGTCGAGCAGCACCAGATCGAATGGCGCCGCCGATACCTTGGCCAGCGCCGCCTGGCCGTCGGCGGCCTGTTCAACGGCGTACCCCTGGCGCTCGAGACGCCGGCGCAGCACTTCGCGGTTGTCCTCGTTGTCGTCCACCACGAGAATGCGTGCCGGTGCGACGCCGGTGGCCGCCGCCGGCACCCGGTGTTCAGCCGTTGCCGCGCCGGGCGCGGTGCCCACCAGCCGCTCGGCGGCCATCAGGATGCGCCGCACATCGGCGGTGAACTGTTCGTCGCTGGAGCCCGACTCGAGCAGCGGCGTCATCGCCTCGACGATCTCGCGCTGCGGGCCGCGCAGCGCGTCGTACAGCGCCTTCAGATCAGCCGGCGCCACCGTCGTGTGCCCCGACGAGAGCGCTTCGTTGATCAACTGCAGCACGCGCCGGGCCGCCTGGAGCGTGCCCTCCAGCGCCGCGCGCCGCGTGGCGTCGTCGGCCGCCTCGGCGTCCTCGAGCAGCATCTCGGCGTAGCCCACGATGTGGTTCACGGGCGTCCGCAGGTTGTGCCGCAGCGCCGCCACCTCGCCGGTCGGATGGGCCTCGGTCACGACGCCGTCCCGAGCAGCGCCTGCATCTTGCCGAGCAGCCGGTCGAGTTCCACCGGCTTGGTGTCGTAGTCGTTGCACCCGGCTTCGATGGCCTTCTCGCGGTCGCCCTGCATGGCGTGCGCGGTGAGGGCGATGATGGGCACGGTCTTCCCGCCCTCCGTCGCCCGGATGCGCCGCGTGGCCTCCCAGCCGTCGATCTCGGGCAGACTCATGTCCATGAGCACGAGATCGTACCCGCCGCCGGCCGCCTTCAGGATGCCCTCCGGCCCGTCGACCGCCAGGTCCACGGTCGAATCCCTTGCGCTGCAGGCGGCGCGACAGCATGTCGCGGTTCATCTCGTTGTCCTCGACCAGCAGAATGTGCGCCATCCGGTTCTCTCTCCTCAGGTTCCGGGGGAAGCGTGCCCGGCGACGCCGGCGTCGCGCGGCAACTCCACGGTGAACGTGGATCCCTGCCCCATGGTGCTGGCTACGCGGATGTCCCCGCCGAGCATGCGGGCGAACCGGCGTGAGATGGCGAGTCCGAGCCCGGTGCCGCCGTAGCGGCTGGCGATCGAACTGTCCGCCTGCGCGAACGCCTCGAACAGCCGCCCGAGTTGCTCCGGCGTCATGCCGATGCCGGTGTCGGCAATCGAGAAGACGAGCCGCCCGTCGGTGCGTTGGACGCCGAAGGTGATCGTCCCACGGTCGGTGAACTTCGTGGCGTTGGACAGCGAGGTTGAGCAGGATCTGGCGCACCTTGGTCCGATCGGAGCGCATGCTGCCGGCCGTGTCGTTCCGCCGCACGTCCAGGCGGTTCCCGCGTTCTGGCCACCAGCGGCTGCGCCGTGGCCAGCACCTCGTCGATCACCGCGTCGATGGGGAATTCCTCGAGGTGCACCTCCATCCGCCCGGCCTCGATCTTCGACAGATCGAGGATGTCGTTGATCAGGGCCAGCAGGTGGCGGCCGGCGGCGCGGATCTTCTCGAGGTCGGTCACCGCCTGCGTCTGCCCCGTCTCGGTCATCTCCTCCTCCAGCATCTCGCTGTAGCCGATGATGGCGTTGAGCGGCGTCCGAAGCTCGTGGCTCATGCGACGCGAGGAACTGGCTCTTGGCGGCGTTGGCCTGCTCGGCGTCGTGCCGTGCCCGTAGCAGCTCGGTGATGTCGTGGTACAGCCCCATGAGCCCCACTCGCTCACCCGCCACGAGCACCGGCACGCCGAGGATCTCCACGTCCACCAGGGTGCCGTCGCTCCGCCGCCGGCGCCCGATGCCGTGCACCGGGCGGCCGAGCGCCTCCTGGGTGTACTTGACCGCCTCGGTGTGCGTGTCGGCCGTGGAGATGAGATCGTCGAGCTGGCGGCCCACCGCCTCCGACTGCCGGTAGCCAAACAGGCCCTCGAACGCCGGGTTGCACGACACGATGGCATGGTCGGCGTCGAGCGCCACCGTCGCCACCGGGTTGTTGAGCACCAGCGTCTCGAAGTACTGCCGCTGGCGCTGGGCGGCGGTGTAGAGCCGCGCGTTCTCGATCGCGATCGCCGCCTGCGGCGCGAACAGGTTGAGCAGCCGCAGGTCCTCGTCGTTGAACACGCGGTTCGGGTCGGCGTGGATGAACGCGATGGCTCCCACCAGGCGGCGCCCGATGAGCAGCGGCGCCGCCATCACCGAGTTCACCACCACGTCGTCGTACTTCACCGAATGTCCGCTCCATTCGGCGTACGATCCGATGATCAGCGGCTCGTGCGTCATGGCGACGGTGCCCATGGCGCCCTCGCCCAGCTTGAGCCGCGTGCCGATCGAATCCTTGCCGATGCGCTCGCTGGCCACCACCTCCAGCTCTTCGGCATCGGCGTCGTAGATCGCGACCTCGCCGCCGCTCACGCCGAGCAGCGGCACGGCGCGCGCCAGCACGGCCTGCAGCACGCGGGACAGCTCGAGTTCGGCCGACAGATCACCGATCGTGTCGAGCAGCGCCTTGTGCTCGTCGCCGCGGCGGCGCTCCGCCGCCAGCAGCCGCGCCCGCGCGATGGCAATGCTCGCCTGGTCGGCGGCCGCCTGGAGCACCTCGAAATCCTCGGCCGTGAACGCGTCGGGTTCGCTGCTCTCCACGACCAGCACGCCGATCGTCGCGTCGTCCACCCGCAGCGGGACGTCGACCTCGGAGCCCGTGTTGAGGCTGGGCAGGTACTGCACGGCGTGCGTCACGTCGGGCGTGTAGTGCAGCCGGCCGTCGTCCACGGCGCGCTGGGAGAGCCCGGTGCCTTGCGCCACCCGCCAGTCCTTCGGCACGTCCTTCCAGCCGCGGCTGGCGCGCAGCACGCGGTCCCCGGTGCGCTCGTCGAGCAGGAACACCCCAAGGAAGTTGAATCCCAGCGCCTCGTCGTGCAGGCCGTCCACCACGGATTGGTACACCGCCGCTTCGTCGTGGGAGGCCGCGATGCCGGTAGTCAGCCGCAGAAGCGCCGCCTGCCGGCGGGCGGCATGGTTCCGGCGCGCCGGAGCGGCACGCGGCTTCCGGCGCGGCACGCGGGCGGGGGTCACCCGGCGCCCCCGGCCGCGCGGACGCGTCCCTCGAGCGGGCGGTCCGGCTGCGGCAGCCGCACGGTGAACGCGGTGCCGACGCCCGGCGCGCTCTCCACGGTCACCGAACCGCCCATCATCTCGCAGAACCGCTTGCTGATGGCCAGCCCGAGCCCCGTGCCGCCATACTTGGCCGACGTCGTCACCTCAGCCTGCGAGAAGGCTTCGAACAGCCGGCCGATCTGCTCGGGCGTCATCCCGATGCCGGTGTCGCGCACCGTGAACCAGAGGTCCTCCGGCGAGCGGCCGGTCGCCAGCGTGATCGTGCCGTGGTCCGTGAACTTCGAGGCGTTGGACAGGAGGTTGAGCAGGATCTGCCGCACCCGGGTCGCGTCGGCGTGCACCTCGCCCACGTCGGCGCCGATGTCGACCACCAGCCGGTTCTCGTTCCTCGCGACCAGCGGCGCGACGGTCGATGCCACGCCCTCCACGAGCGGGCGCACCTCGAACGTCTCCGGATTCAGCTCCATCTTGCCGGCCTCGATCTTCGACAGGTCGAGCACGTCGTTGATCAACGTGAGCAGGTGCTTGCCGGCGGCGTGAATCTTCTGGAGGTCCGGAATGAACCCCGCCTCGCCGGCGGCCGCGGCGTCCTCCTGCAGCATCTCGCTGTAGCCAAGGATCGCGTTCAGCGGCGTGCGCAGTTCGTGGCTCATCGACGCCAGAAACTGGCTCTTGGCGGCGTTGGCCGACTCCGAGGCCTTTCGCGCGGCGAGGAGATCGGAGATGTCGTGATACAGCGCCATCGCGCCCACGCGCTGTCCGTCCACCACCACCGGCACGGCCAGGACCTCGACGTCCACCAGCGTCCCGTCCTTTCGCCGGCGGCGGCCGAATCCCTTCACCGCATCGCTGCCGAGCGCGCGCTTGGTGTAGGCCACGGCCTCCGACCGCGCGGCCTCGTCGGTGATCAGGCTGTCGAGATTGCGGCCGATCACCTCGGCTTCCGCGTACCCATATAGGTGCTCGAACGCCGGATTGCACGACACGATGTCGTGGTCGACATCCAGCGTCACGATGGCCACCGGGCTGTTCGATACTAGTTCCTTGAAGTACTGCCGCTGTTGGCGCGACTCGGTGAACAGGCGGGCGTTCTCGATGGCCACCGCGGCCTGCGGCGCGAACATGTTGAGCAGCCGCAGATCGTCGGGCCCGAAGATCCGGGTGCGCTCGGTGGTCCAGACGTTGAACGCGCCCACCAGCCGGCCGCCCATGCGCAGCGGCGCGGCGATGGCCGCGTGGGCCTCGATCTGGGCGTACTGCGCCGAGCGCCCCGCCCATGCCGCGTAATCGGCGATGATGAGCGGCTCCCCGCTCTCCGCGGAACGCCCCATCGCGCCCTCGCCCACGTGAATCTGCATGCCCACCGTGGGGGGCGACACGTGCACGTTCGCGGCCACCTCGAGCGCGCCGGTGGATTCCCGGAACACCGCCAGCTCGCCGGCGGTCGCGCCCAGGAGTTCCACCGCCCGCTCGAGCACGGCTTGCAGCAGCCGCGACAGTTCGAGCTGGGAGGAGAGGTCGGCCATCGTCTCCAGCAGCGCGCGCTGTTCCTCGCCCCGCCGGCGCTCGATCTCGAGCAGCCGGTGCTGCTCCTGCACCAGGCGCGCGCGCGCGATCGCGATGCTGGCCTGGTTGGCGGCGGCGCTCAGGATCTCCAGATCTTCGGGGCTGAAGGCGAAGGGCGTCTCCGATTCGACGACCAGCACGCCCACCGGCGTCCCGTCGATCGCCAGCGGCACATCCACCTCGGACCCGGTGCTCAACCCCGGAACGTACTCGGGCTCCTGCGTCACGTCGGGCGTGTAATGGAGGCGCCCGGTGGCGATGGGCCGGTGGCTCAGACCCTGCCCCGCCGGGATCACCAGGTCGGACGGGATGTCGGACCAGCCGACACTGGCCCGCATCCGCCGGCCGCCGGTTGCCTCGTCCACGAGGAAGATCCCGACGAAGTGGTAGCCCAGTGAGTCGTCGCGCAGCCCCTGCACGACCCGCGTGCAGATCTGCTCCTCGTCACTCGCCTCGGCGATCCCCGTGCTCAACCGGAGCAGCGCGGCTTGGCGCCGGGCAAGGGTGTTGCCGGATTCCGGCGGGGGGTGGGATGACCTGGACAACTGGGCGGGCTCCGCGGCGTCGCGTTGGGGGGTAGAACATGCGCCCGGCGCGGCGCGGGCGCAACACGGAGCCGGCGCACGGGTCGCCGCCGGACTCGGTCCGCCCGCCGCGCTCAGAACCCCGCCGGCCTCGGCCCCATCACGTTCGCCTGCCGCTCCATCGCCAGCCCGACGCGCGCGATCGTGCCCTCGTCGAACAGCCGCCCGATCAGCGTCACGCCGTACGGCACGCGGCGCGGCGGATTGAACTTCGGCAGCGGATGCGCCGGATCGGGCGCCCAGTCGCTGCGCGCCACCGACACCTCCACGAACCCGGTGCGCAGCGTCAGCGACGGATGGCCCGTGTTGTTGCTGATCACCAGCATCTCGTCGCGCAGCGACGGCACGAGCAGCAGGTCCACCTGCGCCATCACCCGCGCCATCTCCCGGGCCACCTTGCGCCGCAGCCGGTCGGCCTGCACGAAATCCACCGCCGAAAGGAACCGCGACTCGCGGAACAGGTTGGGCCAGGCGTCGGGCACCTGCGCCTTCATCGTGTCCACCTCGCCGTCGAGCGTGATCTTCTCGAACGACGCCGCCGCCTCGGCGAACAGCATCGCGTTGAGCGAATCGTACGGCCAGTCGGGAAGCGCCACCTCGGTCGGCACCATGCCGAGCTTGCCCACCATGTCGAGCGCGGCGCGGTCCACGTCGGTGGCGCCGGCGTCCTTCATCCAGGCCGGGAAGTAGCCCACCTTGAGCCCCTTCACGCCGGCGTTCGCGTCGAAGTCCAGATGGCTCGGCACGCTCGCCACGTCGCCGGCGTCCGGGCCGGTGATCGCCTGCAGCACCAGCATCGCGTCCTCCACCGAACGCGTCATCGGGCCGAGCTTGTCGAGCGTCCAGCAGAGCGTCATCGCGCCCGTGCGCGGGACGCGCCCGTAGGTCGGGCGCAGACCGGTGACCCCGCAGCGCATGCTCGGGCTGATGATGCTTCCGCCCGTCTCGCTCCCCACCGAGAAGCCGACGAACGCCGCCGCCGTGGCCGCGCCCGGCCCCGCGCTCGAGCCCGACGCGCCCTCTTCGAGCAGCCACGGATTCATGGTCTGCCCGCCGAACCAGATGTCGTTGAGCGCCAGCGCGCCCATGCTGAGCTTGGCCACGAGCACCGCGCCGGCGGCATCGAGCCGCCGCACGACCGCTGAATCCTCCTTCGGCACGCGGTTCCGGAACGGCTCGGCGCCGTACGTCGTGGGAATCCCCGCCGTGTCCATGCAGGTCCTTCACGCCGTACGGAATGCCGTGCAGGGGGCCGCGGTAGTGTCCGGCGGCGATCTCGGCGTCGGCCTGTCGGGCCCGCGCGATCGCCTGCGTTTCGGTGAGCGTGATGATGCAGTTGATCTTCGGATTGAGCCGCTTGATGCGGTCGAGATAGATGCGCGTGAGGCGTTCGGACGACAGCTTGCGCGTCTGGATCCAGCGCGACAGGCGCGTCACCGGCGCGTAGGCGATATCCTCGTCGGCGGCCGGCAGCGGACCGGGGTCGGCCACCGTGCGCGCGAACCGGTCGCGCGACGGCGGCGCCGGAAGGCCCGGCAGCATCGGGTTCCACACGGTGGCCGGGGCGACGTCGTCTTCGAGTTCGACCTTGCGCGGCCCGGTGCGCCGCTCGAGCAGCGCCGCCATCGACGTGCGCCAGTTGTCGGCGGCCATCTTCCGCTGGGCGTCGGTCATCGTCACCTGCGCCAGCTTCTCCGCTTCGGCGAAGGTGGCGGTCGTCACCTCGCGGCCCGCACGGCGAGCGCGGTGTTGAAGGCGCCCGGTGCGCCGGGCGTGGCCTGCGCGGCGTCGACGCTCCTGGACCTGGTCGCGGCACGCGGCAAGCACGCCAAGCAGCCCGACGGGCGCCTGGATGAGGAACTGGCGGCGGGTGTTCATGGCAATCCCGGTGAGGTGTTGAACCTCAGGGATTTTCGCGTTCGCGGAGCCGGGACGCCAGTAGTTGGACGCGTTCGTTGAGCCCGCTGTTGCCGACGGCGTCGAAGCGCGCGCGCACGTTGGGGTCCTTGATCCGGCCGGCGGCGGCGAGGTCGGCGGCCACGGCCCGCGCCAGCGCCGGCCAGTCGGCGGGCTGGATGCCGGCCGTCGTCTGCCACTCGTGATTGCGGGCGTTGATCCACGCGTCCCAGAACGTGAGCGCGATGCGCAGCTCGGTCACCGCGGGGTCGTCGCCCGAGGGAAAATGCCGTTCGAAGGAGTCGAACCGCCGGCCGATCTCGTCGAAGCGCCCGGCATCGTGCGCGGCGGCGTCCGACGCCAGATACGCGGCCAGCTGACTGCGCGCGGCGTCCACGGTGATCATCGGAGTTCCCTTGGTGGAGCGTCGCTACTTCTGGCCGTTCCCGTCGTGGAAGATCTGCCGATCCACCCAGCGGAGCAGCGCGACGTCCACCTTCTCGACGTCCTCGCCGCGCACGTGCGGGATCACCGGCCAGCGCTTGCCCCCGTTCATGAGGTACCACATGGGCGGCACGGCGGGACGGTTGCGCCGCTCGTCGGCCGGCTGCCCTTCGTACGAAACGAAGTGGAAGTCGCGGTCGTTGTAGCGGAGACGGCGCTGTTCGATCTTGGGATTGGCCACTGTCAACTCGCTCTTGGGAGGTGCCCACCGGTCGCCCGGCTCGCTTCGCGGCGGGCGGCGGCGGGGGCGCGACTTCGTAATCTAATCGATTTCCCGGCCGACCTCCGTTTCGCGGCGTCAGCGCGCGCCGGCGAGGGCTCCCAACTTGAGCACCGTGTTCCAGTTGCGGCCGGTGCCCGAGGTGCCGAGCGCGCGCTCGATGACCGTCATGGTGAGTCGCGACGCGCCGATGCCGTCCGGGTAGACGAGATAGGCCTGCCGGCCCACCGCGCCCACCACTTCGCGTCCCGTTATCGCCTTCTGGAGCGCCCGGACGCGGTCGCGCTCCGGCGCTGTCTTTAGACACATCGCGACGAGGTGGCCGGGGTCTTCCCGCGCCGCGTCTGGAAACGGATTGTCGGCGATCATCTGTTCCCATTCCTTCGCCGTGCGCACGAAGAACTCCGTCTCGAGGTGGAGGCGCCGCGCCGCCTCACGTTCGAGCAGCGCCTCCAGCTTGGCCGGAGTGGACGCCGACCCGAACACCGCGTTGCCGCTCTGGATCAGCGTCTGCGGGTCGCGCAGATCGAGCGAGGCGAGAAACTGCACGCAGGTCGGCCATCGCGATCTTCTTGGTGCCGCCGACGTTGACGGCGCGAAGCAGCGCGATGTGCGTGGTCACGGCGCGCGGCCGATCGCCGGACGGTGTTCGTGCCCGCACGGCATGCGAACTAGTCGCCCGGACCGTCGCGCTGATCGAGATGCCGCAGCAGCCCGTCGGCCAGATCGTACACCCACCCGTGCACCGCGAGCGCCTGCCCGCGCGCCCAGGCGTCGCGCACCACCGTGGTCTGGCTCACGTTCACCACCTGCTCGGTCACGTTCAGCTCGCACAGCCGGCGGTGGCGCGCGGCTTCGCCGGGCAGCGCGTCGAGCTCGGCCTGGTGCTTGCGGCGCACGTCCTGCACGTGCCGCAGCCAGTTGTCCACGAGGCCGAGCTTGTCGTCGCGCAGCGCCGAGAGGACGCCGCCGCAGCCGTAGTGCCCGCACACGATGACGTGCCCCACCCTGAGCACGTCCACCGCGAACTGGATCACCGACAGGCAGTTGAGATCGGCGTGCACCACCACGTTGGCCACGTTGCGGTGCACGAACATCTCGCCCGGCAGGAGCCCGACGATCTGGTTGGCCGGCACGCGGCTGTCGGAGCAGCCGATCCAGAGGTAGGGCGGCGCCTGCTGGCTGGACAGGCGCGTGAAGAACTCCGGATCCTGCCGCGTCATCTCGGCGGCCCAGGCGCGATTCTTCTCGAAGAGTTGCGGGAGTGATTTCATGGTTCGCTCGTGCGGAACGCCGCCAGCGGCCACCGCGAATGGTTGGTCAGGTAAACCGCTTCCGGATCTCGGCGCTCAGGAAGTCCATTGCCCACACGACCACGACGATCGCCCAGATCGCCGTGCCGACCTTGCGGTACTCGAGGACGTTGAGCCGCTGGCTCAGATAATAGCCGATGCCGCCCCCGCCGACGAATCCGAGGATCGTGCTGATGCGGACGTTGATGTCCCAGTGGTAGATGATGTACGACACGAAGTCCGGCACCACCTGCGGCACCACGGCGTAGCGGACCACCTCCACGGGGGTCGCGCCGGTGGCCGCCACCGCCTCCGGCGGCCCGGGATCGATGGTCTCCACGGCCTCGGAGAACAGCTTCCCCAGCGACGCCACCGTGACCACGGTGAGCGCCAGCACGCCGGCGAAGGCGCCGAACCCCACCCAGAGCGCGAACACCGTAGCCAGCACGAGCGAATCGTACGACCGCGTGACGTTGAGCACGGCGCGCACCGCGCCGTAGACCACCCGCCCCGGCCACCGGCGCCCCATGACGTTGCGCGCCGCCAGGAAGCTCACCGGCGCCGCGATCAGCGTGCCCGCCGTCGTGGCCAACAACGCCATGAAGATCGTGACCATGATGTTGTTGATCACGTCCCGGAGCGCCTGGCTGGGCACCATCCCGCCCACCGGCAGCGCCGTCATCGCCTCCAGGCGGCTCGCCACGCCGTGCTGCGCGGCCGTCGTCGGCCGCACCTCCACGCGCGCCGTGAACCGGCCGGCGTCGTCTGTGGTGGCGAGGGTCGAGAACAACGCGCCCCCGTCCGGCATCACCCACTGGATGCGGACGTCGGTGTTCGCGGCCATGCCCGCGCCGGTGAGCGAGATCGTGTCGCCGGGATTCGCGCACGCCACGCCCGGCGTGATCCGCGGCAGGCTCGCGGCCGCCGGCGCCGCCGGCGCCGAGCCGCACGGCACCGGGAAGGCGACGTCGATCGTGGCGTCCCGTGTGGCCCGCGTCACGAGATCCGGATGGACCAGATCGCTCAGGATGCGGTGCGCTTTGGGCAGCGAACTGAACAGCTTGCCGGGGTCGATCTCCGTCTCGCGCCACCCGGCCACGTAGGCCGCGCCGGCGAGCACGACCATCAGGCCCGTGACCGACCAGCGGCGGAGGCGCGGCGCGCGGTGATCCACGTCAGACCAGCCGCGTGCGGATGCGCGCGCTCACGAAGTCGAGCACGATGACGATGGCCGCGATGGCGATGAACGACGAACTCACGGCGCGGAAATCGCCCTTGATGATCCACTGATAGAGGAAGAACCCGATGCCGCCGCCGCCCACGAATCCGATGATCGTGGACGTGCGCACGTTGATGTCCCATCGGAAGAGCGTGAACGAAGCGAACGCGGGCACGATCTGCGGCACCACGGCATAGCGCACCATCTGCATCCAGGTGCCGCCCACCGCCCGCACGGCCTCCAGCGGCCCGGTGTCGATCCCCTCGATGACCTCCGAGTACAGCTTGCCCAGCGCCGCGATGGTGTGCAGCGTGATGGCGATGACGCCGGCGAACGGCCCCAGCCCCACGATCACCACGAACACGATGGCGATGATCATCGGCTCGGTGGACCGGATGAGGTTGAGCACGGTGCGCGTGAGCACGTAGAGGGCGCGCGTGACCGGGTTGGCGCGCATCAGGTTCCGCGCCGCCAGGAAGCTGATCGGAATCGCGCCCAGCGCGCCCAGCGTGGTGGACATCAGCGCCAGGAAGAGCGTCTGGATGATGCCCTGCAGCACGTAGCCGCCGTTCTCCGACAGCTTGAAGCCCGGCTGCGCGTGCGTTTGCGTGAGATACACGCGGTGCTCGAGCGGCAGCGTGGGATCGGGCGCCGCCGACAGCGCGTCCGGCGGCACCTGGATCGTCGCCGCGAGCGCGCCGTCGGGGCCCGCGTCGACGCGCAGCGTCGTGCTGAACCCCGGCCCCAGCGCCAGCCGGTTGCCGATCGGCGTCGCCCACTGGATCTCGGCCGGGGTGCCGGGCCAGAGGCCGGTGGCCCGCACGGCGAGCGAGTCGCTGAGGCCGCCGCAGTCCGGCGACACCGTGACCTGCACGCCGCCCATGCTGTTCGTCGCCGGCGGCGGATGTGGCCCGCACGGCACCTCGACCGGCGCCCAGGCCACGCGCGTCGTTTGCCGGCGCGCGAGCAGGTCGGGCCGCAGCATCGGCTTGACGATCGACGCCGCGCGGTCGGAGTTCCGGGTCAGGCTGCCGAGGTCGATCTTCGTCACCTGCCAGCCGATGCCGTAGCCCATCACCAGCATCGCGGCCACGGGAAGCAGCGCCGAGCGCCGTCGGCCGTGGGCCAGAGCGGCTGCGTCGGCCACGTTCCACAGCCACATGACGGCCGGCGCGGCGTACCAGCCGGGCACGTGATACCAGTACGCGGACGCGGCCGCGATCGCGACGCCGAGGAACACCACCCCGGCACGGTAGCGCTCGCGCGCGTACGCCTGGCCGGCGCCCGGCACCACCAGCGACAGCAGGCCCGCGACCACCGCTGATCCCCGGCGGTTCAGCGGCAACTCGAGCTGCGGTGACCGCCTCATCCCGTGCTCGCTTCGACCGTGGACGCGCGCACCTCCTGCGCCTCCTCGCCGTAGATCTCCTTGAACTTGGCGCGGTCGATTTCCTTGGGGCTTCCCTCGAACACCTTCACCCCGTCCTTGAGCGCGATCACGCGGGTGGCGTAGCGGTGCACGAGGTCCAGGAAGTGCAGGCTGCACAGCACTGTGATGCCTTCCTTGTTGAGCGCCTCCAGGTGCCGCAGGATCGAGTGCGAGAGCACCGGATCGAGCGACGCCACCGGCTCGTCGGCCAGGATCAGCTGCGGCTCCTGCATCAGCGTGCGGGCGATGCCCACGCGCTGCTGCTGGCCGCCGGAGAGCGAGTCGGCGCGGCGACCGGCCTTGTTCTCGAGCCCCATGCGCGCCAGCGCCTTGAGCGCGCGCTCCCGGTCGGCCTTGGACCAGAGGCCGAGCAGGCTCCGCGCCGGGCTCACGTAGCCCAGCCGCCCCGTGAGGACGTTGGTCATCACGCTGCTGCGCTTCACGAGATTGAAGTGCTGGAACACCATGCCGATGTGCCGGCGGACATGGCGCAGGTCACGGCCCGACGCCGCGGTGATGTCGGTGTCGTTCCACAGCACGCGCCCCTCGCTGGGGTCGATCAGCCGGTTGATGCACCGCAGCAGCGTCGACTTGCCGGAGCCGGAGAGCCCGATGATGACCAGGAACTCGCCGTCCTCCACCGTGAAGCTGACGTCGCGGAGGGCCGTCGTGCCGTTGTCGTAGACCTTGGTGAGATGCTCGACGCGCAGCACGGGCCGCTACTTCACGTACTGGCTGAGATCGATACCCGACGCCTGGAGATACGACCGGAACGGGTCGTACATCGTGTCGTTCGCCTTCACCAGCCCGCCGATCTGGTACAGCTCGTTGAGCGCCTTCTTGCCGGCCTCGGTGTCGGCGATCTTGAGCATCGCCGCCGTGATCCGGTCGCGCAGCGCCGCCGGCATGTCGGGGGCATACGACATGTTGTCGTTGGGAATGATCGCCGGCGTCTGGAAGATCACGGCGAGCTTGCTGTCCACGTCGGGGTGTTCCTGCGCGATGTTCGACCGCGCGTCCACGAACGTCGTGCCGTAATCGCAGATTCCGCCGTCGTACAGCGCCTCCACCACCTGCGTGTGGCCCCCGGTGTACACCGGCGTCGGGATGTCGGCCTCGGTGAGCCCCGCCTTCTTGAGGAAGATCAGCGGGATCACGTGCCCCGACGTGCTCTGCTCGTCGGAGAAGCACACCCGCTTGCCCTTGAACTGGCGCAGCGTCGGCAGCTCCGAGTCCGTGGCCGGCGTGTGCGCGGCGGGCTTGAATCCGGCCGACGCCTGCGCCACGAACTGCGCCCCGTAACTCTCGGTGCCGAACCGCTTGCTGATCAGCGCGACGTCGGCGTAGCCCTTCTGGTGGGCCAGGATGTAATTGAACGTGGCCATCCATCCCACCTGGGCGTTGCCCGAGCCCATCGCCTCGGTGAGCGCGGCGTAGGAGGTGGGCACCACGCCCTTGAACGTCAGCCCGGTCTCCTTGGACAGCAGGTCGAGCAGGTCCTGCCCGCTGGCGGTGATCTGCTGGGACGTGCCCGCGGGCTCGAAGGCCACCACGATCGGCTTGCCCGGAGATCCCAGGGCGCCCGTCTTCGCATTGCAGCCGGCCAGAGCCGCGACGCCAACCAGCGCGAACACCATCCATGGGAACGAGGCGCGCGTTCTCATGCGTTCCTCAAGTCGGGGACACTCATGAATTGCATCGCTGATGGGATGTGGAGAATGATCAACCCGCCCGGGGCGGGCGGCGCCCGATCGGATATACCGGGCCCGTAACGAAAGATGGCGCGCCGAGCGCCCGCGCGCATCCCTCCGGCGTCAGGGCCGCGGCGCCGTTCCCTTCCCCCGCGTACTGCCCCCAGGCGCCACGGATTTCGACCCCAGCAGCACGCCGTTCACCGTTGTTCCATACGGCGACATGGGTGAGTCGTGGTACTTCTTCCGCGTCTCGGCCACCGAGCCGGCGAACCGCGGGTCCTGCGGACGCTCGTGCCCGTCCACGTACGCCGCCACGTCCCATGCCTGCTGGTCGCTGAGCGTGCCGCCGAGCCCGAAGGGCATGTTCGCCTTGATGAACCCCGCGGCGTTGTTCACGTCCGCCATGCCGGCGCCCCAGTTGTACGACTCGGGGCCCCAGAGGGGCGGGAACACCTGCGCGCCCGCGGCACGCTGCCCCTGACCGTCGGCCCCGTGGCAGAGCGCGCAGTGGTCGGCGAACACCTGCGCCCCACGCGCGTAGTCCGGCGCCTGCGCCGGCTTGGCCAGCTTGGGATAGCCGCGCCCGTCGATCGGCCGGTTCACCTGCGCCCCCGTCGCCAGCCAGTAGGCATAGCTCTCCAGCGCTACCAGCACCGTGTCGCCGAGCGGCGGCGCCTGGCCGTTCATGCTGTAGCGGAAGCAGCCCTGCATCCGCTCCTGGAACGTGTTCACGTGCTTGTTCTTGCTCCGGTACGCCGGGTAGCTCACGTACGCCGCCCACAGGGGCGCCGAGTTGGCCAGGCGGCCGGCGTCGATGTGGCAGTTGGCGCAGGCCAGCACGTTGCCGGTATACTTCTTTGCATATGTGCCGGTCTCGGTGAAGATCTGCTGCCCGAGCCGCACCTCGCGCCCGAAGTCGTCGGTGGGCATCGCCGAATCCGGCGGCGGCACGAAGGCGCCCGCGCTCGCGGCGCTCGTCGCCGCCGCCTGGCCTCCGGCCGGAGGCGCGGCGGCGCCGGTTGAAATGGACGGCGAGCGCCCGCAGCCGGCGCCCACCATCACGACTGCCGCAAGGCCCATCATCGTCGCCGCTCTCATGGCCGGTTCCCCCGCGCCGTCGCCGGCGCGGCCGGAAGCGTCGCGTAGTACGCCGACACCGCCGCGGCGTCGGCGTCCGACATCCGCCCGGCGATCGCCCCCATCAGCGACAGCGGGCCCGGGGGACGCATCTCCTGCTTCCAGGCGTGCAGCTGGTTGTTCAGGTACACCGCCGATTGGGCCGCCAGCGGCGGCATCACCGATCCCACCCCCACGCCGCCGGGCCCGTGGCACCGATCGCACGCCGGCACGCCGTGCGACCAGTCGCCGCGCGCGGCCAGCGCTTCGCCCCGCCGCAGCACCTCGGCCGCCGGCGGCGGGCTGCCCGCCGCGTCCGCGCTCACCGCTCCGGCGGCCGGCAGCCGGCTCACGTACGCCGCCAGCGCCGAGCGCTCGGCGGCCGACAACGACGACGCCACCGGCAGCATGATCGCGTTCTTGCGCTCGCCGGCGGCGAATGCGGCGAGCTGCGTGGCCACGTACGCGGAGTCCTGGCCGGCGAGTCGCGGGGAGGCCATGGCGGTGAGCCCCATGAGCTGCGGCCCGTGGCAGCTCACGCACGCCGCGGCGCCGCGGCCGTTGCCCTGGTGCACGATCGCGGCGGCGCCTTCGGGAGTGACGGCCTGCGCGAACATCGCGGGCGCTGGCACCGCCAATGCCGCGACGGCGAGCGCGCGCAGTGCCCATCGCGCCACGGGGCGGTTCCTACTTGGCATCGGCCGGCGCCGGTCTGAATTCATACCGCGCAAAGATCTGCTGGGCGGCCGGCGAACGCAAAAAGGCGATCCACGCCCGGGCGGCCTCCGCATGCTTCGCTCCCTTCACCACCGCCGCCGCGTAGATCGCCGTGGTGTTCACGTCGGGCGGGATGTCCACGTGCTCGATCGGATGCCCCTGCTGCTCCTGAAAGATCGCCTCCGACTTCCACGTGATGCCGGCGTCGGCGCGCCCCTGCATCAGGAACATCGGCGACTGCCGGTGGTGGATCTGCGTGAGCACGGTGGTGCCGTCCTTCACCTTGGTGTCGTAGACCGTCTGCTCCAGCGCCGAGCCGCCCGCCTTGGTCAGCGTGCTCTCGATCTGGCGCGCCACCCCCTCCCACGCGGGGTTGGGCATCACGAGGCGCACGCCCGGCTTTCCCAGGTCGGTCACCGACTTGATGCCCGCGGGGTTCCCCTTGGGCACCATGATCGTGAGGTCGTTGGTCGCGTACGACACGGCCGGGCCCACCAGCCGGCCCGAGTCGATCTGCTCCTGGACCTTCTTCAGCCCCGCCGCGTAGACGTCGGGGGCGACGGTCCAGGTCATGTTCCCCACCGTGATCGTGTTGCCGGCTTCCATCATCTTCACCAGCAGCCCCGGCGGGATGGTGATGTAATAGATGCGGCCGCGCAGCGCCGGGTGCTCGGCTTCGAACGCGTGCACCAGAGGCGCCATGGCGAAGAAGTAGTTCCCGCCCACGAAGATCACGAGCTGCGGATCGTCGAGGCTGCCGTGGAAGTCCGGCAGGTTGTCGACCTCGGGCACGGTGAATTCGAGCCCCTTGGCCGTGGCCGGCGCGTTGTCGCCGTGCGACCAGGGCGGATAGACCACGGCCGCCGGGGCCGGCGGCGCGGCGGGCGGCGACGCCGACGTTCCCGCCGCGGGCGCGTTGGCCTTGCAGCCGGCGGCGGCGACGAGCGCGCAGCACAGCGCCGCCGCCCGATGGGCGTTGAAGCGACTCATGATTCTCTCCTCGGGCGCGCCGACGGCGAGCGGCCGTCCGCGCGGGGCCGTTACATGCTGACCAACGCGTAGCCCTGGTTCTGCAGTATGACGATCGTCGACAGCGCCGAGAGCGCGATCTTGAGATTGGGATTGATCTGGTCGGGCGTGAGCTGGTTCTCGCCGAGGGCGTTGCCGCAGACCGTGATCTCGACGCCGGCCTTGGTCAGGGCGTCTATGGCCTCGAGATTCGGGTTGGCGTGCCCGTACTTCGCCTGGAACGTCTTGGCATCGAGGGCAATCGGGGTGGCCGGCCCGTGGATCACGACCACGAACTTGAGGTGGCTCAGCGGCACGCCCACCGCCGCGAACGCATTGACCGTGCGGGCGATGTGGTCGATGGCGCCGTTCACCTTGTCGTCCGTGGCGGCGCCCTTGGTCACGTCGAAGAGAGCCTTGTAGCTCGCCGCCGCATCGGGCCGCAACACCGCCTGCGGCCACACGTGCACGGGACCGATCCCCGGGATCGCCGGCGTGATCCAGAATCCGGCCGGCTGCTGGGCCGACGCGGTCGAGGCGAAGGCCGCCGCGCCAACCACCGCCAACATCAGAGTGCGCGTTTTCATCGGAGCATCTCCCGGAGACGAGTCGTCGACATCATTACTCAACCACCTGATTATATAGCCAGACAATCACCCATACTACGGCCGCCGACGCGCCCGGCCAGCGCCCCTGTGTAACGATTTCGCGGCCGGCGGGCGCGCCGGCGTGCGGACGCCGGCGCGGACGCCGCTCAGCGCAGCCCCTTCACGAACCCCACGAATCGGTCGCGCTCGCGCGCCACGCCCGCCTCGGGTCCGAACAGCTGCAGGAACAGCGTGCCGTGAGGCGTCTCGGCGATCGCGGCCACCAGCGCCTCCCCCGTCCGCACGGAATCCGGCGACCCCATGCCGATCCCGCGCCGGTAGGTGCCCCGGTACTCCGCGATCGTGATCGGAAACGCGCCGGTGGAATCACGCACCACCGACTCGTAGGCGGGCCCGCCCGCCGGCGTCGTGAACTGGTCGCGCCATCGCGCGAGATTGGCGTCCACGTCGCCGCCCTGGCCGGCCCCGAAGAAGTAGACCACCACGTCGGCGTCGCTCGTGGAATCGGGCCCCGGGGCCACGAACTGCGCGAGCCGCGACGAGGACGACGGGTGCTGCGGCACCCAGTTTGGCGGCGCCACGGTCTGGAAGCCGATCAGCGCCAACTGCGTCCCCTGGGCATGGACGGCGGCGGGCGCGCCCACGGCGGCGAGGCAAACGAACGGTGCGACGGAACGGAGGAGGCGAAGCACGAGGAGACTTCCGGGATCGGGGCTGACCGCGTTCGGCGGCCGCGTGGGCTCACGCAATGGTAGTGCTCCGATCGTCGCCGGGGCCAGCCCCGCGCCGGTCCGCATCGGGCGGTCCGCCGTTCCACCCCTGGCGGCACTCGCCGCCGCCTCCGCCTCAGATCGCGACTCGGCGGCGATCTGGTGCGTTCGCCGCACAGGCCGTAGTCTTCGTGCGATGAGTCCTCGCGCGACCGCTCCTGCGTTGCTCCTTGCGGCGGCGTTCCTCGCTGGCCCGGCCAGGCGACCGGTCCCGCGGCCCGCCGGCACCATCGACGGCGTGGTTACGCTCCGCCTCCGCCCGCCCCAGCGAATCACCGGCCGCTATCCTGGCGCCCCCCCCACCCCGCATGCCGTAGAGTCGCTTCTCGCCGTGGCCTACCTCAAGGGCCGCATCGCCGGCGCCCCGCCCCTGCCGCCGGACCGCGATCCAGTGATGATGCAGCACGATACCGCGTTCGTGCCCTCCACCCTCGCCATTCCCGTCGGGACCACCGTGTCGTTCCCCAACGACGACCCGTTCTTTCACAACGTCTTCTCGTATTCACGAACGAAGCGGTTCGACCTCGGTCGCTACCCCAAGGGCACGGCGAAGGAAGTCACGTTCGACGAACCGGGCATTGTGAAGGTGTACTGCGAGGTCCACAACTTCATGCGCGCCGTCATCGTCGTCACCGAGAATCCATTCTCGAGCGTCGTCGCCGAGGATGGATCCTTTCGCATCGACGGCGTGCCGCCGGGAACCTACACGCTCGTGATCTGGCACGCCGACCTTGGGGAGGTGGAGCAGTCGGTGGTCGTTCCCGCCGACGGCGCGGTGCACGTGAAAGCGACGCTCGGCTAGCGCCGGATGCGCCGCGTACGCGAAAGCTTCGCCGCCAAGCTGCTCACCGCCCTCGTCGGAATGGTTGGCGCGCTCTCGCTCACCACTTACGTTGTGGTGACGGTCGAGGCCGGTCACGTGGTCGACGCCGCCGTGTCCACTGCGGTCGGGCGCGCCGAACGCCAGCTCTCGGATCTCGAGTCGATGCAGCACCGGCAGGTGGCGCGCCTCGGCCAACAGGTCACGCAGAGCCGCCGAACGCTCGCCGCGCTCGACGACGCGCTGTCCGGCGCCGACATCGGGGTCGTCGCAGACGTCGTCTCGCAACAGCTCGCCGTGGCCGACCTCCCGGACTCCGACGTGCTGGTGGTGTTCACCGACCCCACGCCACGCGCGGTGCTCACCGTCCACGGGCACCGGCCGATGTCCGGCGTCGACCCCGTGACCGTGACGCCGCTGGCCGCGGAAGTGCTGGCCGGTGCGTCGCCCGAGGCGCTGGCGTATCGTGTCGTCGGCGGCCAGCTCTACACGGTCAGCACGCAGCTCATCCAACTGGCGGGACGGGCTATCGGCACGATCTCATTCGGCCTGCCGCTGCGCAACGATGACGCTCAAGGCGTCAGCGACCTCGTCGGCGCGCAGGTGTGCTACGTCGTCGCCGGCACGTGCGCGGCTGGCTCGCGCCGCGCCCGCGCCCAACTCGGCGCCGCGCTGGCGCAGGTGGCCGGGCATGCCGGTCCGATGGAGGTGCGGGCGGACGGCAATACCTGGTCGATCCGCGCCGAACCGCTGATGGCGGGTGATGCGGCGGAGGGATACCGCGTGATCGCCGTCCCGCTCGACGGAGTGCTGGCCCCCTTCACGCGCATCTCCAATGCCCTCCTGGTCGGGGGCGGCGCCGCGCTGGCAATCTCCCTCCTGCTCGGCATCGTCCTCAGCCGCGGCCTCACACGTCCCGTCCGCGACCTCGTGTACGCCACCGGCCGCGTGGCCGAGGGCGATTACGAGGCGCACGTGGCCGAGACGTCGCGGGACGAGATGGGCACGCTCGCGCGCGCGTTCAACGACATGACCCGCGGTCTCCTGCTCAAGGAGCGCTATCGCTCGGTGCTCCACAAGGTCGTGTCGCGTGAGGTGGCGGAGGAGTTGATGAGCGGCGACGTGGAGCTCGGCGGTGAGAACCGCGACGTCACGGTACTGTTCGCCGACATCCGGGGCTTCACGTCGCTCACCACCGGCATGGAACCGCAGCGCGTTATCGGCCTGCTCAACGAATGCATGGAGCGGCTGAGCGCGGCGGTGGAACAGGAAGGCGGCGTGGTGGACAAGTACGTCGGTGACGAGATCATGGCCGTGTTCGGGGCCCCGGTGGCGCAGGAGGACCACGCGACACGCGGCGCGCTCTCCGCCGTCCGCATGCGCCGCGCCATCGAGGAGCTGAACGCCGTGCGCGCGGCGCGCGGCGAATCGGCGCTTGGACTCGGCGTGGGTATCAACAGCGGTCCAGTGGTGGCCGGCAACATGGGATCGCGCGCCCGGCTCAACTACACGGTGCTGGGCGAAACGGTGAATCTCGCCGCCCGACTTTGCGCCGCCGCCGCGCCCGGCGAGATCCTCCTCACGGCGCGCACGCACGCCCTGTCAGCGGCGTGCGTGCGCGCCGCGCCGACCGGCGCCCGAACGTTCAGGGGCTTCGCCCGCGATATCGAGGTGTTCGCCTTGGAGGACGCGACCGTGCCTCTGCCGCCCAGGCGCTCCTCCGGACGCGGCATGCAGGCGATCGCGAACGCGCTGCTCGCCGCCGCCATTCTGGCCCTGCCGCGCGGCGCGCGGGCGCAGACCGGCGGACTGCCGACGCTCCAGCAACTGGGCGTTGCCTACCAATCGCCTTCGGGGTTTTACCAGATCTCGTGGTCCGGCCAACTCGATCTCGAACTCCTCTCGATGACCCAGGAGCAGATCGGATTGGTGCGCGGGGGCGGCACCTTCCTCGCGCCGCGCGCGCGCCTGTTCTCCGACCTGTTCGCCGGCCAGCACCTGTACGGGCTCCTCGAATTGAGCGCCGACGGCGGCGAGGCGCCTACGCGCGGACTCCTCGAAGGGCGCGTGGAGCAGGCGTACATGCGGTTCACCGACTCCGGCGGCACCTTCGCCCTGCAGGCGGGGCTGTTCGCCAACCCGTTCGGTTCGTACGCCGGCACGCGGCTCACCGAGCTTGATCTGTTCGTGCGGCCGTCACTGCCATACGACTACCGTACGGTGATCTCCCCGGCGGTCGTCGCCCGCAATCCAGCCGCGTTCCAGACCTGGCGTGACGATCCCGCCGTCTTCCGCGCGATCGGTGCACCGCCGGTGTGGCAGGTCCCGTACCCTTGGGGACTCATGGCCATGGGCACCGTGCATCAGCTCTCGTACCGCGCCGCCGTCGTCAACAGCGCGCCCTCCAGTGAGCCAAGGGCGTGGCACCCAGATGCCGCACGCTTCCGGCATCCATCGTACATCGGCGCCCTGCGGGTGGCCTTGTCACCCGCGCTCGCCGTCGAGGGGTCCTACGACGCCGGTCCGTACATGAGCCCTATCGAATTCGGCACCTTGCCGGCCGGTCGCCGCTACTGGGATTACAGCCGGTATATCTGGTCCGCCGACGTCACCTATGCGCGCGGTCCGATGATCGCCTCCGCCGAATATCTTCACGATCGCTGGGAGGTGCCGAACGTGGGCAGCGACCTCGTGGAGCGGGGTTACGTCGCATCGGTGCAGTCGGATCTCTCGGCGGGCGTGTTCGCCGCGCTGCGCTGGTCGTATCTCGATTTCCGGCCGTGGAACGACGTGAACGGCGGGCACTGGACCGATGATTGGGACTACGACGTTGCGCGCGCCGAAGCGTCGCTCGGCTTCCGGTTCGCGCGCAATGTGGGCATGGTCGGCTCGCTGCTCATGGACCGGCAGCGCACCGCGAACGCGCCCCGGGCGAATCTCGCCGCCGTACGCTGGTGGTGGGCGTTCTGACACCGGGCCCGCAAGCCGCGACGAGGCGCTCGGACGCGACGGCTCAGGACGCCGGCGCCACCAGATACTGCTCGTATTTCCCGTCGCTCGTCTCGTACGTCGAGATCGCCACGCTGGTCCCGTTGGCGAACTGGACGGCGAACGCGCGATAGCGCATCCCCCCGCGCAGGCCGGTCGACGTCTGGTGGAAGCTCCTGATCGCGCCGAGGGGGCCGAGACTCGACGCGTAGTCGTCGATCGCCGTCTTGTCGAAGTAGAAGTTGGCGTTGGCGGTGAACAGCGCGCGGTCGATGGCCCCCTTCTGGAAGGCCGCCAGCACCCGCTTCGCCAGCGCGTCGGCTTTCGCCGTCTCCTCGGGCGACGACGCCGCCGACGGCGCCGGCGCGAGCAGCAGGGCCGACACGGCCCGCCCGATGCCGCTCGCGGCCGGGCTCGCTTCCTGATTGGTCAGCACCGCCACGGCGATCTTGTCGTCGGGATACACCGTGTTCGACGCCACGAATCCGCCCACCTCGCCGCCGTGCGTCACCAGGCGGTGCCCGTCCCGCACGCCGGTGGTGAGGCCGAGCCCGTAGGCGATGTCCTGCCCGTTCTTGAGCTTGGTCGGCGTCTCCATCGCGGCGTACGACGACGGCGACAGCAGCGTCTGGTTCATGATCGAGATGTCCCAGGTGAGCAGGTCGCCCACCGGCATCGCCATCTCGCCGTCGGCGAAGTACCAGCCCGGCGCCTCCATGAGCGCCGGACGCAGCGGGCCCAGCGCGTGGCGGAAGTACCCGGTCGGCTCCAACTGGCCGTGCTGCGTGTCGAGGTCGATGGCGTGCGCCAACCCCACCGGATCGAGCACTCGCGCCTTGAGGAAGGTCCAGAACGGCTGGCCGCTCACCTTCTGCACGATCAGCCCGACGATGTTGAAGTTGGTATTGCTGTACTGGTATTGCGTGCCGGGATCGAAGTCGAGCGGCTTGGTGGCCCACTCGTGCACGATCGCCTCGGCGGAGCTGGGCTTCGTCCACGCCGGGATGGTGTAGTCCTGCGGCGCGTAGTCCTCGTAGCCCGAGGTGTGCGACATGAGATTCCGGATCGTGACTTCGTTGGCGCGCGTCAGTTCGGGGAACCACTTCGACACCGGATCGTCGATGGAGAGCTTCCCCTCCTGCTGCAGGAGCATCACCGCGGCCACGGTGAACTGCTTGCTGATCGACCCGATGGCATAATGCATGGCGGGCGAGGCGGCGAGCGGCGGCGACAGCCGCGCCTTGCCGAACGCGGCCACGTACGTGATGCGGCCGTTCTGCACGATGCCCACCTCGGCGCTCGGCACCCCGGTCTTGGTCATCACGTCGGCCACGGCGGCGCGCACCTTGGCCGAGAGGTCGGGCGAGAGCGTGCTGGTAGCCTGCGCGCCGGCACGGGCGGCCGTGAGCAGGAACAACGCGGCGACCGCCGCGAGGCGGGAAGCGGCGCCGTTGACGGGCCGGAAGGCGCGAACCATGGAGCGGTCTCCTGTGGCGGTGGCAGGAACGCCGGCGGAAGGAGCTACGCGGCGTTCGATCCCGGGATGACGCCGGGGCGCTTCAACGATATCCCGCCCGGGCCCCCACGGGAATGCCAGCGGCCGGCCAGTGCACTTCTTCCTTCCCGAGCGCCGAGGCCGGCTTGCCGAGCAGATACCCCTGCACCAGGTGCACGCCCACGTCGAGCACCCCGTTCAGCTCTTCGGGCGTTTCGATACCCTCGGCCACGAG
Source organism: uncultured Gemmatimonadaceae bacterium (assembly GCA_963775915.1). Lineage (GTDB taxonomy): Bacteria > Gemmatimonadota > Gemmatimonadetes > Gemmatimonadales > Gemmatimonadaceae > JAGWRI01. The sequence continues at coordinate 994,827 of CAVZKH010000010.1, read as the reverse complement.
CGGCACGCCCGTCTCGGTACAGAAGTTCGCGATCGCCCGCACCAGCTCCATCTTCACGCGCTGGTCCTGCGCCCCGCGGGTCAGCTCCATGTCGAGCTTGATGAAGTCGGGCACGATGCCGGCGACGATCCGGAGCCCCGAATAGGCCGAGCCCACGTCGTCCATGGCGAAATGGAATCCCGACTGGCGCAGCAGGTGCACGGCCTGCCGGAAGGTGGCGAAGTCGGCGATCGCCGCGTGCTCGGTGATCTCGAACACCACCTGACCGACGTGTTTCGGCGGGATCGCCGACGCCAGACGCGGATCGAAGATCGACTGCGGCTCCATGTTGATGAACAGCAACTGGTCGTCACCCAGGTGCCCCAGTTCGAGCACCGCCTGCTCGCGGCACACGGCGTCGAGCTTCGCCACGAGTTCAGCCTCGTACGCGACGCGGAAGAGGACGTCGGGCGTCACGAACTCTCCGTCCGGACCGCGGCTCAGCGCCTCGTAGCCAATGACGCGCCGCGCGCGCAGATCCACGATCGGCTGATAGACCGTGGTGATGCGCCGCTCCGAGAGAATTTCGCGCAGGCCGCGCGACCGGCGGCGGGCCAGGCGATCCTGATCGCTGGTCACGGCGACGAGCGCCTCGTCGATGCAACGGAAGAGCGCGCGCTGCGGCCGCACCGCCGGGTCGCGCTTCACGATGCCGCTGCCGATGAAGTAGTTGACCCGGGGCCGGAACTCCGGCAGCAGCACCTCGGCCAGATACGCATCGAGCTTCTGCGAGACCCGGGTCCGGATGCGCGCGAGATCCGCGGTCCGCAGCGCCCGCCGCGCCCGCGGCGGCGACACCATCAGAATGAACACGTTGCCGTTGATCGACAGCTCGGCCAGGGCGTCTTCGCGGCGCAACGAGTCGTCCTTGATGCCCCGCAGCCGCTGGGCGATGCCGCGGACGATGTCGTCGAACACCTCCCACCCATAGACGTCTTCGAGGTGAGAGAACTGCGCGATGCTCACCACGAGGATGCCCACGCGGTCGCGCGTCTCGAACACCCGCGCCACTTCGCGGGCGAGAACGCCAAGGCCCGGCAGCTGCGTGACCGGATCCAGCAACAGATCGCCCACCGCCGCCTCGCCGGACGCGCCAAGGACGTGCTGCAGGAGCTGACGCTCTAGCTGCGGTGGATTGCGCACGGGCGAGCCTCGTCAAGGGTGCTATCGTCTTAGCACATGCCGCCCGATATAACAAGGAGGGAATGACCGACGCATCGGATCGAAGCGTCAACCATTCTTGATTGACGATATCGTCAGCCGGAATCCGTCCGGATCCCGCAGACGAAAGGTGCGCGCGCCCCACGGCATGTCGGCTGGCTCGGATTCGAGCGCCCCGCCGCGCTGCTTGATCAATCGCGCAATCTCGTCCACGCTCTGCACCGTCGAGAAATACAGAGACATTCCCTCCCCTTTCACGCGATCCCAGCCCTTCGCGCCGTCGTCCTGATTGAGCCGCACGTTCACGTCGCCGGCCATCAGCGACACGGACACGAGCTTCCCGCCGTGCTCGTGCTTCTGGTCGACGGTGAAGCCGACGACATCGGCATACCAGGCCAGGCTCTTCGCGATATCCTTGACCGTCAACGAGATCGAAAGGGCGCGCGCGCGGAACGACTCGGGCTTGGCGCGTTCGGGACCGCCGTCAGACATGGGTGTGATTGTACTCATGAGCATATTCCTCGCTGGTTAAGCATCCGGCTGCGACCCCGCGCCGCCACTCGGCCCGGCGCCCCTATCATAGCCGCGCCGGAGAGCCGCCGCGAGGCGCCCGCATTCTCCTCACATCCGTATTGGCGGTTGCCTGACGCAACGCCGTCGAGGCCGGGGCGAGACTCCAGCATCCTCCGGAGGAGTGCTTGACGATGAGACGCTGCATTGCGGTCTTTGCATTGACCTTCGCGTTCGGTGGCGCTGCCCGCGCGCAGCAGGACACGGCGTGGGTCCACCCCGGCAACAAGGTGTTGAAGGCGAGCGGCTATCAGGGCGCGCAGAGTTGCGCGATGTGCCACCCCGCCGCGCAGGACGAGATCCTCCACACCACGCACTGGAACCTCGCGTCGCCCGTGCGCAACGTGCAGGGACTCCCCGACGGCTCGGCATGGGGCATGCTGGACCGCGAGTGCGCACTCGCCGGGTCCACGAGCCCCGCCAACTGGGTGGCCGCGACGAACGGCCGCGCCAGCGTGCAGGCGGCCGGCTGCGGCCTCTGTCACATCGGCTCGCTCGCCACGCCGCCCGCGCCCGACCGCCCGGCCACCGAGGCCGAGGCGAACACGGTGGATTGCCTCATCTGCCACGCCAAGAACTACGACTGGAAGCAGCGCGCCACGCTCGTCCACGATGCCGCGGGCACGCACTGGGGCCAGGACACCACGCTGACGGCGGCGCTCAGCATCACCAAGAAGCCCGCCACCGAAGCCTGCCTGCGCTGCCACGAGCACGCCTACTCGCAGGACTACAAGCGCGGCACGCCCTTCACGCCCGCCACCGACGTGCACGCCAAGGCCGGCGTCACCTGCCTGCAGTGCCACGTCCCGCAGGGACACAGGATCCCCAAGGGGATGAACGAATCGGACATGATCGCCAACGACCTGCCCGACGTGACGGTGGCCTGTTCCAACTGCCACGGCGAGACGCCCCACAAAGGCGCGAACGCCGAGCGGCTCAACGCCCACGTCGCCAAGCTCGCCTGCCAGAGCTGCCACATTCCGGAGACCAGCGGCATCGTCTACGAGAACTGGGGCCTGCCGGTGAAGGACGACGCCAACGGCCCGATCAGCGAACTCTCCAAGTACGACGCCATTCCCTCGATTCCCGGTCTGTACGTGCCCACCGACAGCATCGTGAAGGGACCGCCCAGCTTCATCTGGCGGGCGCCGAACAGCGCCGATCAGAAGAACGCCCAGAACTGGATGGCCCTCGCCACGTCGAACATCAACACGCCGGGCGCCAAGATCTTCCCGGTCCGCGCCCTGACGCAGGTCATGCTGTTCGACACGGAGATGAAGATGTGGCAGGCCCCCGGCATGGACTTCCTCAAGGCCGATCTGCAGATGGCCGCGTTCCCGATGATGCTGGCGCCCAACCGCGAGGTCTACAACAAGACCGGCGACGTGAAGGCGGCCGTGGATGCCGGCATGGCGGCCATGGGCGTGAAGTGGAGCGGCAGCTGGATGCCGATGCAGGTGCCCGGCACGTCCTACATCTCCGTCAACCACGGCATCAAGGCGACGGGCACTGCCTGCAACGCCTGCCACGCGCCCAACGGCATCATCGATTTCAAGGCACTCGGCTTTCCACCCGATCGGGTGACGGCCCTGCAGAAGAACCGCTGAGTTTCACGAACCGGTGAAGGAACGCCGCGCCATTCCGGCGCGGCGTTCCGTTTGGCGCCGGCGCTACCGCCACTTGTCGGCAAGGCGCCGCGCCGTCGCGATCGGATCGCCGGTGGGTGTGGTCCGGAACGACGTCGTGTCGCGCGACCATTTCTGCTCCCACGCGCACGACGCCGCGGCGAATGGCGCCCGGTCGAACGCCGTGCCGGCGTCGAGCGACGCATTGAGCCGCGCGAAGAACGCGTCCCACCGCGGCAGGAAGTACGACGTGAACATCCCCTGCCACTCCTTGAACGCGTAGAGGTTGAGGTCGTCGTTCTCCCCCTCCGTGCACTTGGTGCCCCAGAGCGTGATGATGTTGCGGGCGTTCCATTCGTACAGACGCCGCTCGGCGTCGGTGGTGCCCCAACGCTTCGCGTCGGCGATCCACCGCCCGAGCAGGAACTCCGGGCGCGTGGCCACCAGCCGGTCCAGGTCGCGCAGCAGCGCGTCGACCCGCTGTTCCGCCGCCAGCAGGCCCGGGCGGTCCTTCCGCTCGTAGGCGTCCTGCACCTGGTTCACCAGCGGAAGGCCTCGCTGGCCGATAACCTGCCGGGTCAGATTGACCACGTCGTAGCGGTAGGCGTCGCTGCCGCCCAGCACCGGCGCCGCCGCCAGCAGGGAATCGAGCGCGCGCGCCAGCGTCGCGTCGTCGTAGGGCGCGATGGGCTCGGTACGATACGCCCGGCCCTTCATGTAGAACTGCGGCCGCTCGGCCAGGAAATCGCCCGTCTGCGCGGCCGACCGGAACGCCGTGGCCAGCAGAAGCTGCCACGCGCTCCAGGCCGACGCATCGAAACGGCCGTAGCGCCGGGCCACGTAGGCGCGCGTCCACGCGTCGACGTCGGGCACGCCGTCGCGCCACACCTGGTCCATCACGAAATCGGGAACGATCGGGTTGGTGCCCAGTCCCTCCATCATCATGCCGAGTCCCACGAGCCGGCCCCGCTCGGGGCTCCGGATGGCGGTATCGAGATTGGCGGCGATCTTGGGCAGGTCCCCGTTCACGCTCACCTTGCCGCCGAAGTTGTACAGCACGTTCCAGATCCAGGGCTTGCCATAGAACGCGCGGCGCACCTTCCACGCCGGCACGCGGTCGCCCCACAGGTCGAGCACCAGCATCCGGTCGTCGGGCACGGCGCCCAGCAGCGCCTCGGCCTGCGGGTCGCGCCAGAACTTCGCCGAGTTCACGAGGAACCACCCCTGCAGCACCCACGTGGCGCTGGCATCGGCGGCGTGCATGGCGCCGTAGATGGCCTGCCCCATGCCGGCGAGGAAGGTCGAGTCGTTGGACGGCGGGTCGATCTCGTTGAACGGATCGGCGGCGTACAGGTGATCGGTGCCGAAGAGCTCGGTCTGGCGCTCGATGAAGCGCCGGCCCATGCGCTGGAAGAGCGAGTCGTGCGGATCGAGGAACCAGGTGCCGGGAAACCCCGCCGACCAGTCGCCCGTCTGGTGGATCTGCGCGCCAGGAATGACTTCGGCGATCGACCTCGGCACGTGCCCGGTGAATCCCTGCAGCACCGGCGTCATGCCCAGCGCGCGCTCGCGTGCGAGGATCCTTCGCTCCAGCGCGATGTGGCCGTCGATCCAGCTGTCGGGAAGCGGACCGCCAAGGCCGTCGATGTTGGACATCCAGCCCCACGGCAGGTAGGCCGGTCCCACGAGAAAGGCGGCGATCTGCTGCTTGCTGAAGCCGAAGTCCCGCAGCACCAGCCGCCAGACGCCCTCCTGTCCGGTGACGGCGAGCGGCGTGTTGATCCCCTTGAGCGCCATCCAGTCGATCATCGCCTGCCAGTCGGTCCAGGTCCACCACGCCATCGAATACGAGAACGTGCAATAGTTGAAGAAGTAGCGCACGCGATAGGGCGTCGTCACGCGGACCGGCGCCGGCACCGGCGGCAGCGGAGCGCGGAGCGCGATCGGCCTGAGCGGCAGCGAGGCGTTGACGCCCGCCACGTGCTCGAGATACCAATCGAGCGCCGACGCAATGGCCACGCCGGACGAGCCGCGGAGCACGACCTTGCCGCCGCGGCTCGCGACTTCGAAGACGTCGAGCCCGGCGCTGTCGGGAATGGCGGCGACGTCGAACCCGGCGGCGGCAGCGGGCACCACGCGCGCGACGAGCGCGCGCGCCGCTTCGAGGTCGACGGCGCGGTGCGTCTGCGCCTGCGCGGTCGCCGCAAGCACTGCAGCCAGCGCGGCGACCAGCATTCGTTTGACCATCAGAACCCCGACAGCTTCGTGATGCGGCCGTTCACGCCCACCGCCCACCCCGCCCGCGGCGAGGCGAATCCCACCGACCAGTAGTTGTCGCCGTCGATCGTGGTCCACGTGGCGCCGTCGTCCGTCGTGTACGCCGCGCCCGCGTAGCCCACCGCGACCGCCGTGGGCACCCTCGCGCCGGGCACGTACACCCCGCCCGAGATGCCCGGCTTGAATGCCGGCTTTCCGGTGGGGCTCCAGTGCACGCCGCCGTCGGTGGTCACCGCCACGAGCACGTCGCTCGCTTCGGCCTTGGCGGCCGCGCCCACGTATTCCGCGAACACCATGCCGTGCCGCGTATCGAGGAAGCTCACCGACGTCGGCCCGGCGTCGGCACGCGCCACCACCGGCAGCGTGTCCGCCGCCCATGTGAGCCCGTAATCCGTCGTGCGCAGCAGCCGCGCCGTTCCGGCGCGGCTCATGGCCGCCCAGCCGAGTCCGCCCGTCTCCGTGCCAACGCACAATCCGCTCGCCGCAAAGCTGCCCTCGCCCTGCCCCGCCGGCGGCAGCGACGCCGCTGGCACGCGCGTCCAGCTGGCGCCGCCGTCGTCCGTGCGCAGCATCGAGATGCGGCCGTCCACCGCGTCGCCAAGCGCGATGGCGCGACGTCCGTCCCAGAAGCCGAAGCAGTCGAGGAAATCCTTGGGATCCTCGGCCATGAACTGCCGCGTCCAGTGCGCGCCGGCGTCGGTGGTGTGATAGATGCGCGACTGGGGTCCGTTGCCGATGCTGAGCAGCCAGGCCTCGTCGGCGCTCGTGGCGTACACGTCGCGGAATTGCAGCGAATCGGCGCCCGGTACGTGCCCAACCTGCCAGGTGGCGCCGCCGTCGGTGGTGCGGAGCCAGGTGTCGCGGGCGCCGGCCACCCAGACGACCTGGTCGTTCACGGGGCTCACGGCGATGAGCAGGGCGTTCGTGCCGCTCTGCTGATCGGTGCGCACGATCTGCGCGCGGGTGGGGGCGGGGGCGGTGAGGAGCAGAGCGCCGAATGCGGCGATCGCGGCTGCGTGACGAAACATCATTGGCTCCTGGTGCCGGCGGTGACGATCAAGGGTGGCGCGCCGCGAACTACCCGCGGCCATTGTAGAAGCTGGGCATGCCGCGCAGCTGCAGCGCGAGCTGCGCGACGAGTTCGACGCCGATGAAGCCGAGCCCGGCAATCCACCAGGCGGGCCATCGCGACGCCGGGAACGCTCCGAGCGCCAGCGCGGTGAGACCCATGCCGAGTGCGAGCACGGTGCCGCCAACGAACCAGACCGCCACGCGCGCGACGACCTGCGCGCCGCGAGCGGCGGAAAGGCGCGGGCGCAGCCAGTTGAGAAACCACAGCTCGATCCAGTGGCCGCCGAATGAGGGCCAGAGCAGCAGCAGGGTGAGCATCGGCCAGTGCGGCCACCCGCCCATCCACCGCGAGAGCACGGCGCCCGCCACGAGTGCGATCGTGATCGTGCGCACGAGCGTCGTGCGGAGAGGCTCCCGATATGGCTGCCAGGTAGTCGTCATCGGCTGCTCGGCGATTCGGAGTGGCGGCCCGCTCTACATCCAGGGCTCGTCCTTCGACGGCCCGTAGATGGACGGCACCTTGGCCCCGCTCATCCGCAGGTACACCGACAGCTGGCCACGGTGATGGATGTGGTCGTTGAGCATGAACCGCACGACGTCGCTCTTCCGCATCGGACCCATCTGCTTGGGACCGGTCATGAACGTCACGTCGGTCGACAGGTCGGCATCCGTGGTCGCGGCGAGCGCCTGGAGCAGCGCGTCGTAGCCGGCGTCGAATGCCTTCAGCACGCCGTCCCACGTGGCCGGCGGCGGCGGAAATCCGCCCATCTTCGACAGGTCAAGGGTGCCGTTGACGGTCATCAGGCCGATCCCGGCTTCGATGCACAGCGTGTGCGCGAGTTCGCGCGCCGATTGCGACGTGGGGTGTGGGCGCATCTCGCACGCCGATGCGGGGAAGGCATCGAGCACCCGCTTGGTGCGGGCCCGCTCGTCCTTGATGTTCGCGATCAGTTCCTGGCGTACGGATTCCGGCATGTGGGGGCGCTCCTGCTGGTGGGTGGTGGAACGCACATCGCGGCAGTGGAGGCCCCAATCATAGTCTCCGCCGGGGGGCGCGTCGAATCGCGCCCTGGCGTCCCCCGGCTTCCCGGCTTCGGGTCCGCCACTGCCAGAGTCCGCCCACCACGCTCAGCGGCAGCCGGTGGCCGAGCTGCCGCGCCGCCATCACGATCTGCCCCCGATGGTGCGCCTCGTGGGCCACGAAGTACGTCAGCACATGGTCGATGTCCAGCGGCAGGTTCCGCCAGACGTAGGCGCGCGATGGCGGCAGTTGGCCGCCGTTGGCTGCGCCGAGTCGCAACAGGTCGGCGATGCCGCGGCCGCTCCGCTTGAGCGCAGACACCAGCTGCCGGGGCGAGACCGTTCGGTGGTCGACTCGCACCGGCACCGCGACCCCGTGCTCCGCCCCGAGCGTCTTCACCCAGCTGCACCGCGCGTTGTGCAGGTGCGCCGCAATGCTCCGGACGGTGCGCGTGGGAATGTCGGGCACCGTCGCCCGCCAGAGCGCCGGAGGCAGATGCTCGACGAGGTACTCCGTGACGCGGGCGTTCGTGCCCCACGCGGCGAGCCGAGTGTCCGGCGCCTCAGCGGTCCGGGCCACCCGCTTCCCGTTCGCGCCTCGCGTCCTCGCCGCGTTGACCGGCGCGCCAGGCCCGATAACCGAGCACCAGCGCCAGCACCAGGACCACGACGCCGGCTGTGCCGAGACCGTAGTGCCCGTCGGCGAGTGCGGCGCCGACAGCGAGCGTCGCGAAGACCGCGATGATCCATCGGATCACGCCTGTGAGCCCGATCGAGCGTCCGAGGGGAGTTGCGGGATCCGCCATGTGACCCTCCATGCCGCGCGGGGCGTGCGCGGCACTCCATCATACCTCCGGCCGGGCGGCGCGGCGAGCCGGATCCGCAACCGGCCGGAGGGGCGCCCCAGCCTTCCTTTCAGGCGCCCCAGAACCCGATCACGACCCGCTCACCCGAGATCGAACCGATCCAGGTTCATCACCTTGTTCCAGGCCGCCACGAAGTCATGCACGAACTTCTCCTGCGCGTCCTTGCATCCGTACACTTCCGCCAGCGCGCGCAGCTGGGAGTTCGAGCCGAACACGAGATCGACCCGCGTGCCGGTCCATTTGACCGACCCCGTCTTCCGGTCGCGGCCTTCGAACACGTCTTCGTCCTTCGACGCCGGCCTCCACTCGGTGCTCATGTCGAGGAGGTTCACGAAGAAGTCGTTGGTCAGCGCCCCCGGCCGCCTGGTGAACACTCCATGCGACGCGCCGGCGTGGTTGGTCTTGAGCACGCGCATGCCGCCCACGAGCACGGTCATTTCGGGCGCGGTCAGGGTCAGCAGCTGCGCCCTGTCCACCAGCAGCGCCTCCGCCGGCACGGTGTACTTCGCCTTCAGGTAGTTGCGGAATCCGTCGGCGACCGGCTCCAGCACGGCGAACGAGTCCACATCGGTCTGCTCCAGCGACGCATCCATGCGCCCCGGCATGAACGGCACCTTCACCGCGTGCCCGGCCTTCTTCGCCGCCTGTTCGACGCCCACGCACCCGCCGAGCACGATCAGATCGGCCAGTGAGACCCTCTTGCCGCTCTTGCCGGCCGGCTGCGCCTTGTTGAACGCCTGCTGAATTCCCTCGAGCTTCTTGAGCACCTTGGCCAGCTGCGCCGGCTGGTTCACCTGCCAATCCTTCTGCGGCGCCAGGCGAATGCGCGCGCCGTTCGCGCCGCCGCGCTTGTCCGAGCCGCGGAAGGTCGACGCCGACGCCCACGCCGTGGACACCAGCTCCGAGACGGACAGGCCGGACTTGAGGATCTTCTCCTTGATCGCGGCGACGTCCTTCGGGCCGATCAGCTTGTGATTCACCTTCGGGATGGGATCCTGCCAGATCAGCTCCTCGGCCGGCACCTCGGGGCCGAGGTAGCGCTCCCGCGGCCCCATGTCGCGGTGCGTGAGCTTGAACCAGGCCCGCGCGAACGCGTCGGCGAACTCGTCCGGATGCTCCATGAAGTGCCGCGAGATCTTCTCGTACGCCGGGTCGAACCGCAACGAGAGGTCCGTGGTCAGCATCGTCGGCCGGTGTTTCTTCCCCCTGTTGAACGCATCCGGCACCGTCGGCTGCGCATTCTTCGCCACCCACTGATGCGCGCCCGCCGGGCTCTTCTCCAGCTCCCATTCGTAGCCGAACAGGTGCTCGAAGAATTCGTTGCTCCACTTCGTCGGCGTCGTGGTCCAGGTGACCTCGAGGCCGCTGGTGATCGCGTCCCCGCCCGTGCCGGTGCGGTAGCTGCTCTTCCAGCCCAGCCCCTGCTGCTCGAGCGGGGCCGCCTCGGGCTCCGGTCCCACGTTCGACACCGGGCCCGCGCCGTGCGTCTTGCCGAAGGTGTGGCCGCCGGCGATCAGCGCCACGGTCTCGTAGTCGTTCATCGCCATGCGCGCGAAGGTCTCGCGAATGTCCTTCGCCGCCGCCACCGGATCGGGGTTGCCGTTCGGACCTTCAGGGTTCACATAGATGAGGCCCATCTGCACGGCCGCCAGCGGATTCTCCAGGTCGCGGTCGCCCGAGTAGCGCTTGTCGCCCAGCCAGGTCTTCTCGGCGCCCCAGTACACGTCCTGATCCGGCTCCCAGACGTCTTCGCGGCCGCCGCCGAACCCAAACGTCTCCAACCCCATCGTCTCCAGCGCGACGTTGCCGGCCAGGATCATCAGGTCGGCCCACGAGATCTTGCGGCCGTACTTCTGCTTGATCGGCCAGAGCAGCCGCCGCGCCTTGTCCAGGCTCACGTTGTCCGGCCAGCTGTTGACGGGCGCGAAGCGCTGCTGCCCCCGGCCGCCACCGCCCCGGCCGTCACCGGTGCGGTAGGTGCCGGCGCTGTGCCACGCCATGCGGATGAACAGCGGGCCGTAGTGGCCGAAATCCGCCGGCCACCAGTCCTGCGAGTCGGTCATCAGCTTGGCGAGGTCCTTCTTCACCGCCTTGAAGTCCAGCCGCTTGAACTCCTTCGCGTAATCGAACTCCTCGCCCATCGGATCGGACTTGGACGAATGCTGCCGCAGCAGTTCGAGCTTCAGCTGATTGGGCCACCAGTCGCGGTTCGACGTGCCGCTGCCGGCGACGTGGGGCACGGGGCATTTGGCTTCTGTAGACATGGGGCTTCCGGTCTCAGGATTGGAGAGGCTCGCAGACTATGCTGAATCCTAACCGGTCTCCATGCCCCTTCCACCGGGGTGATTGCCTGACCGCGTGTCGGCGGTGTCACGGCGGCGCATTCGCCCCGAGCATCGCCGCCTGGTCTAGCTCGCCTTGACAATGGGGCAGGCGATCCGGCGCAATTCGTCCTCATGCGCTCGCGCTGCCGCCGCAGCCGCGCTCCGCGCGACGTTCCACTGAGTCCAGCTGCCCCCCATCCGATCGCGTTTCTCTCCCGTCCATCGGTCGAGCACGATCTTCGCCGCCGCGCAGCGGCCGGCCGCGGCCGCGCTGTCGGCGGGCGCCCGCCCCGCCGTCAAAGCCGACACCACCAGCGGGATCGCGTCTCCGCCCAGCCGGGCCACGTACGGCAGATCCGGACCCGCCACGCTGGACTGTGCCAGGTCGCCCCGCGCGAGATTCGCCCGGGCCACGAAGCCATCGGGATTCATGGCGTTGAGCGCGAACAGCACGGCGTACCCGCTGGCGACGAGTCCCGTCGCGAACGCCCGCGGCCGGGAACGCAGCACAGTGACCGCCAACCACACGAACACGATCGCCAGCCAGATCATGAACGCCGACGCATACAGCCGGTCCGTCGAGATGCCGTAGTAGTGGACGTACAGCTGCATGCGGGCGCCCGCCGAGACCATGATCGCGCCGAGCAGCACCAGCAGCACGCCCGCGAGCCGGCGATAGAACCGGAGCGCGCGGGCATCCGAAGCCGGGATGAGCGCCTGCGCGCCGAGGAGCACCGGGAGCATCAGACCGGCCACCCACATCAGCTCGAAGAAGCCGCGCCGCGCGTACTCGGCGTACGTGAGACCGGTCGTTCGGAGCACGAGCGACTGTCCGCCGAACAGCCACCCGATCTGCGCCGCGACGAAGGCGGCGAACAGCAGATTGAGGGCGCCGAGCGCGAGCGTCACGTCGGTGACGCCGAGCGTGAGCGGGAACGCCGCGGCCGGCGCGGCGGCGGCGGCGCGCGCCAGAAGCGAGCGCCGCAGCCAGCCGGCCACGACCCAGGCGAAGAAGCCGGCAATCGCGACGTGGGAGAACAGCACGTCGAATTGGATGGCCGGGAGCCTGAAGAACGATCCGAACAGCGGGTCCGCGTTGGCGAGCAGCAGCGTGAAGACGAGGAGGATGGGGATGGTGATCGCCAGCGCCTTGCCGACCCGCCCGCTCTTGCTCTGCGCGGACGGCCGGATCGCGGCGTTCAACTCGGCGTCGCGCGCCAGCAGCGGCACGGCGCCGGTGGCGACGTCGAGGCCGGTTCCCCACGCGGCAACGATCAGGTCGCGGACGCGGGCGAGCGCGAGGCCGCCCACCGGGACGGCGTCGAGGCTCATGGCGAGCAGCACCAGCGCGCTGAGCATGGCCAGCACGTCGAAGAAGTACAGCATGTCCGCGTCACGCCATGACAGTCCGGCGGCAAAGAGCACCGCGACCGCCAGCCAGATGCCGCTCTCCCGTGAGAGCGATCGCCCGCTCCGCCCCACGATGAAGACGACGGCGGCGGCGAACACGGCCATCCAGACCAGAAGCCCGAGTCCCCACGGGCCGTTTCGGAGCAGCGGGTCGGCGAGCGCGCCAAGCAGGAGCGCGCCAAGCAGCGCGCGTCGCGCAACGAGCGCGCGGGTCGATGGGAGCGCGGGCGCCGCGGTGGAGGCAACTGCCGGCCCGGAGACTGCTGCCGGTGCTGAATTCGGGGGGATCATGGACGCTCGCCGGTGATTGTGCAGAGCACTTTACATCATAAAGACCTATTCCGCAAGAGACGTGGCCCAGGCGGCGACCTGCCGGTGAAATGGAGACCAGGCCGCCCACGCGGATTCGACCCAGCGACGCGCCGCGCCGCGCAGGACGTCCACCGTCCCTTCGAGAGGCATGTCAGCAACCGTGCGCTCGCCGAGCGTGGCCGGCGGCGTGAGCCAGACGAACGCGCCTTTCGTTCCCACCACGCGCAGCGGGACGATCGGCAGTCCTTCCACCAGATACCGGCGCATGCTGAGCAAGTGCAACGCGACGGACTGGATGGCTTGCGGATTCGGCGTTCCCGGGTGCTGGACCGCGTACGCGTCGACGCACATCTGCCGCACGGCCTGCAGGTCGGGTCGCGTGGCGAGCAAGCCGAGCAATTCGCCGTAGCGCGCCCAGCACGCAGGCGAGGACGTCATGTACCTGTGCACGGGCCCGTCCAACTCGTCGAAGGCGGCCCCGCAGCCGACGCAGAAAGTCCGAATGGCGCTGCCCAACTCAGTACCCCTTCCCCTCCGCCGCCGCCACCACCTTGCCGCGGTGCACCCGGAACAGGATCACGAAATACGCGATGGCGATGGGGAACCCCACCGCCCACCAGCCCAGCGCCGTGCGGAGCCCGGCCGCCGTGTTCCCGGAATCGCTCGCCGTGATCGAATACGCAGCATCGGGCACCGCGCGGAGCATCACCGGGAAGAGACAGGCCGCGGTGGCCACGAGCATGCCCACGATCCAGGCCGACGACCCGAGAAACGCCGCCAGCGGCCGGCCGCGCGCGAGTCCCACGAACGCGGCCACGAGCCCGCCGATCGCCATCAGCAGTCCGAGCCACGCGAAGGGCCGCCCCGGCAGCGCCGCCAGCAGCGTCGGATTCACCACGTTCGTGGCCAGCGTGACGAGCGGCCACAGCACCGCGAGCGCGATGAACACCCACCGCGCCAGCACCCGCGAGCGGTCGTGCACCGGGCCGTCGGTGCGCCAGGCCAGGAACAGGCTGCCGTGGCCGACGAGCGCCACGAGCGCGAAGACGCCGGTGAGCACGGTGTACCAATCGAGAATTCCCACCGGCGGCCGGGCGCTGAAATCGGTGAACAGCGTGAGCGCGAACCACCCGTTGGCGCCCAGCGGCAGCCCGCGGATCACGTTGCCGATGGCGGCGCCCCAGAGAATTGCCAGCACCGCGCTCGCGATCGTGAACATCGCGTCCCAGAAGGCGCGCCAGAGCGCGTCGTTCACGTGGCTCCGGAACTCGATGGCCACCGCGCGCAGCACCAGCGTCCAGATCACGAGGAAGATGGCGAGATAGAACCCCGACAGCCCCACCGCGAGCACCCGCGGGAACCCCACGAACAGCGCCCCGCCCGCGGCCAGCAGCCACACCTCGTTGGCATCCCAGAACGGCCCCACCGCCGCGAGCACCTGCCGCCGCTCGTCACCCGTGCGCGCCACGAACAGGTGCAGCGCACCGGCGCCGAGGTCGTAGCCGTCGAGCACCACGTACGCGGTGAACATCACCGCGACGATGCCGAACCAGACCTCAAACATGAGACACCTCCGCCGCCGGCTGCGGCCCGTGAGCGATCTCGCGCGCGATCAGGAACAGGAAGAGCAGTCCGAGCACGAGGTACAGGCCCGCGAAGCCAATCGTGGTGAACAGCACCGTGCCCGCGTGCACCATCGGGCTGGCGCCGCTGCTGGTGCGCATGATCCCGTATACGAGCCACGGCTGACGCCCCAGCTCGGCGGTGAGCCACCCGGCCGTGTTCGCGATGTAGGGAAAGGGAAAGGCCAGCATCAGCATCCACAGCAGCCACCGCGTCTCGGCGAGCTTCCCGCGCGCCAGCCGCAGCGCCGACGCGGCCATCAGCAGGATGAACAGCGTGCCCAGCCCCACCATTATATGAAAAGCGTAGTACAGCAGTTCGATGTTGGTCGGCCACTGATCGGGGGAAAACGAGGAGAGCCCCGGCACGTCGCTGTGCCAGGCGCCGAAGGCCAGCACGCTCAGAATGCCGCGAACCTGAATGGCATTGTCCAGCCGCCGCTCCTGCACGTCGGGCTGCCCGATGAGGGTGATCGCCGCGTAGGGGCCGCTCTCGAACCGCCCCTCCATTGCCGCCAGCGACACCGGCTGCCATTCGGCCACGGCCTTCGCCTGACGGTCGCCGGTGGGGAACGCGGCGATCAGGCTCGCCACGAGCCCGGCGATCACGCCGATCGTGAGGAACGACCGCGCCGACTCGGCGTGACGCCCGCGAAGCGCGTAGTACGCGCCCACGGCCGCCACCACGAACGACGCGGTGACGACGCTGGCGTCCATCGTGTGCAGGTACTGGAACACCGCCCACGGATTGAACAGGAAGCGCCAGAAGCCGTCGAGCTGCAGCGTGCCGTTGGCGCCCAACTGGGCGCCCACCGGATGCTGCATGAAGGCATTGGTGGCCACGATGAAGTAGCCCGAGAGCCAGCTTCCGGTGAAGAGCGCCAGCGACGCCACCCAGTGGCCGATGCGCCCCACCCGGTCCTCGCCCCAGATGAGCAGGGCCAGGAAGCTCGATTCGAGGAAGAACGCGAACAGTCCTTCCATGCCGAGCGTGTTCCCGATGACGCTTCCCGCGAAGGCGGAGAAGCCGGCCCAGTTCGTGCCGAACTGGAACTCCATGGGAATGCCGGTGACGACGCCCACCGCGAAGTTGATCCCGAAGATGCGGATCCAGAACCGCGCCGCCGTATTCCAGCGCTCACCGCCCGGGCGCAGGCCAAGCGTCTTCATCACGAGGATGAGCAGCGCCAGCCCCATCGTCAACTGAGGGTACAGATAGTGGAACGTCGCCGTGAAGGCGAATTGAAACCGGTGCCAGAACGTAGGATCCACAAGACCCTCCGACCTCGAGTGCGTGCCACGGGCGACGCATTCGCAATATCGACGGGTGGCGCGGCGCTGGCAACGCCCGGGACGCCCCTCCTACCGCTTCGTTACCGCCGGCTTGCGCGCCACGCCCGTCGTGTCCGGAATCCCCGACTCGTGCAGATGCACCATGCGCCATCGACTGTCCGAGCGCTGCCAGATGGTCGTCATCAGGAGCCGCTCGTCGCGCGTCGCGCCATTCTTGAGATGCACCGTGTACTGCCCGCGGTGCACGACGTACGCGGCATCCGGCCCAAGCACGTAAGCCACGACGGTGTCCGGGTCGAACTCGGCGCCCGAGCGCGGCGCATCCATCTTCTGGCACAGATCGAGCAGCTCGGAGCGCGTCATCACCGCGTGCCCGTTGGAGAAGAACACCGGCGGCTGATCGGCGATGTAGCTCATCCCCTTCGCGCAGTCGAGACTGTCCACCGCGTGGTTCATCGCGCGATCGAGCGCGATGACGGTGTCCCGGATCGCCTGGGCGGCGCTCGCCGACGGCGGCTCTTCCTGCTGTGGAGCGCGGCCGCACGCGGCGGAGAGGAAGATGCCGCTGAAAAGCAGGCACGTCGGAATTGGGCGCATGGATATGGCCGGGGGAGGTTGCGTGGCCAGAGACCACGGGGTGGGCTAGCGAAGCGAGGCGAACTCCGCGTCGGACAGTTCGATGCGAAGCGCCGCCAGGTTCTCCCGAAGATGCGCGCCGGAGAGCGTGCCCGGAATGGGAAGCATCGTCGGAGACCGGCGCAGCAGCCAGGCGAGCGCGATCTGCGTCGGCGTCGCCCCATGCCGCTCGGCGATCGTCCGCACCCCGGCGCCGTCCTGCCCGCGCAGCGGAAAGAAGGGAACGAACGTGATGCCCTGCGCGGTGCAGTGGTCCACCACTGCCTCGTGCTTGTGCTCGGCGAGACTGTAGTTGTTCTGCACCGCCGCAATCGGCACGACGCGCCGGGCGCGCTCGATCTGGTCCACGGTCACTTCGGAGATTCCGACGCGCTCGATCGCGCCCCGGTCCACGTATTCCCTGATCGCCCCGAGGCTCTCCTCGAGCGGCGTTTCGGGATCCACGCGGTGCAGGTAGTAGAGCCCGATGCGCTCGGTGCGCAGCCGCCGGAGGCTCTCCTCGATCTCCTCGCGCAGCGCGTCCGGCCGCCCGCGGCCGGCGCCGCCGAATCCGCCCTTGGTGGCAACGATGCACCCCGCCGGCACGGGCGACAGGGCGGCGCCGAGCGTCGCCTCGCTCTCGCCGTTCGTGTAGAGGCGCGCCGTGTCGAACATCCGGACGCCCGCGTCCACGGCGGCGCGGATGAACGCGATGTTGGCCGGCGTGTCGCGCAGCCGGTTGGTGCCGAGGCCGATGCGGGCGTCCTCTCCGACGAGGCTCACGGGGCTAGCGGCCCTTCCGGGCCAGCACCCACGCGACGCCAAGGGAGATGATGCCGCCCGCCACGAACGCAAAGTGAATGACTTTCACCACGCTTGCGTCCATGTGAAGGCGCGCGGGCATGCCCGGAATCGCGATAAGGGCGATGCCGACCGCCAGGTCGAACAGGCCGCTGAGGGCGACGGTCGTGCTGGGTCGCATATGTCCTCTGGGGGATGCCGGCGTGGATTCGCCGTGGTTTGGTCAGCTTCGACGGACGCGTTTGGACTGGTTCAATGCCACGGCGGCCCGTCAGCGGCGGGCCTGGATCATCTTCCAGCCGTTCCCCGACGGATCGCGAAAACCGGCGTCCACGCTGCCGTAGCGATTCACGGGTTCTTGCGTGAACTCCACGCCCCGCTCGCTCATCTGATCGTAGGAAGCCTGGCAGTCGTCCACCACCAGCACCAGAGGCGGCATCGCCCCCTTTGCCACCACTGCCTTCAGTGTCTCCGCGGTCGCCGCGTCGTGCACCGGCGGCCCCGGCACGAAGAGGCCAAGTTGGAACGACGGCTGGTCCGGGTGCTGCACCGTGAGCCAGCGATAATTTCCGTTCTTCACGTCCGTGTGGACGCGGAACCCCAGCTTCTCCACGTAGAACGCGAGCGCCTCGTCCTGATCGCGCACGTACAGCCCGACCACATCGACACTCTGGCTCATCAGGCCTCCTTTTGGTGAGACCGGATGTTACCGCCCGCCACCCGCCGTCGCTTCTCCGAAACTGCGATCCTGAGGTCGGGCCGGTTCGCGGCGCTGACGTGGCAGGCGGGCACGCGGTCGAGGGCCTGCTCGGCGGCCCTTGCCTGTTCCCGGACCGCGCCCGGGTTCTCGCCGGTGACGTCGCGGAAGGTCCGCCCGAACGTGCCCAGGCTCTGCCAGCCCGTCTCGAAGGCGATCTCGGTGATGGACAGCTCGGTGTCGCGGAGCATCGCCGTCGCCCGTTCGATGCGCCGGGTGAGCAGGTACCGGTGCGGAGGCACGCCGAAGGCCTGCTTGAACGATCGCGCGAAGTGGGCCGCGGACACGCCGCTCACGCGTGCCAGCCGCCGGACGGGCCAGTCCTCGTGCGAGGCGGCGTCCATCCGGTCCTTGGCGCGCAGCAGGCGGCGCAACAGCTCGGGGTCCTGGCGTTCGTAGATTTCAGTCATACCTGTCCTTCACCTCAAACTACCGCCTTTCCCAACGGCTCGCGGATGCTCACCGTGACCCGCCGCGATGCCGTCGCACCTCGTACCGAAGCTCCACCATGCCGTTCCTGTACGCGTTGACCTCCGCCAGATGGAGGGGGACGTCCCGGTCGAGCCGCTCGAAGAATCGGATGCCATCGCCGATCAGGATCGGGACGATCGAATAGCGCACCTCGTCGGCCAGACCGAGCCGAAGGCATTCCGCGGCGACCGCGCCGCCGCCGGCGAACCAGATGCTGCGAAACCGCGGCCGCAGGCGCTCATTCACGAACTTCGCGAGATCCCCCGAGTGGAACTCGACGTTCTCCCGGGTCCGCGGCAGCTCGCGACTCGTGAGGACGAACGTGGGCTTGTCGCCGTACGCCCACCCCAATCCCTGGGCTTCAAAGCGAAGCGCGGTCTCGTAGGTTCGCGATCCCATGACGTAGCAGTCGATCGTCGCGAGGAACGCCTCGACGAGTCCCGGGTCCATGGTGTCGCCGCCGGCGAACTCATCCGAGGTCTCGAGCCAGTCGACGCGTCCATCCTTGCGGGCGATGAAGCCGTCGAGGCTCGCCGCCATGTGAATCGTCACGCGAGATTCAGGAGTTGTCATCGATTCGTCCCGACTTCGAGTTCGACGGCCGGCGGCGGCACGCCGTCACACGGGCGCGTGGGAAGACGGCTTCGCGCCGAGCACGCAGAGCCATCCTCGATGGGGTTCCTCGTCGATCTGTACGTCGGTAAATCCGGCATCTTCGAACATCTTCCGGTGTTGTCCGATGTCGAGCACCGCCATCGTCGTCCACCGCGCGAGACGATCGGCATGCTTCGCATGTCGGCCCCCGTTGTAGAACTCGGCGACGACGGCCATGCGGCCGCCCGGCTTCAACACCCGCCAGGCCTCGCGCATCCCGCCGTTCAAATCCTGCCACCAGAAGTGCGTTTCCACCGCGGTGACGAGGTCGAACGTATCGCCGGCAAACGGCAGGTCCGAAACCGACGCATCTTCAATTCTCACCCGCCCGAGTTCGATGAGACGCTGATTGGCGCGGCGCGCCGCGGCGACACTCGCCGGAGCGTGGTCGACGCCGTGGACGAGGCCCTGGCTCGCCGCCGCGGCCAGCTTGGTCACCGTTCTGCCTCCGCCGCAGCCGATGTCGAGGATCGTGTCATCTGCTCGTATCGACAGATGGCGGAGACCCCAATCGGTCAGCGCCGAGTGCCGCCGGTTCATCGACCAGAGGACGAGCCGGCCGACCCAGCCGGTGGGACGTTGGCATTGACTGATCGACTTCCTCGGTCGGGCGCCGGGCATTGTGACGATCGGCATTCCACCGCTCTCCTGAAGGTCATCGGCAACAACGGCACGCCGCCCGACGCGCCCGCGTTCCACTTGTGATAGCCCGCGGCCGGATCGTGGGACTCGCGAGGTTCCGCGGCGCGCGGGGTCCGATGATCATCCTGACGAGTGCGCCCAGTGTCAATGCGTGCCGCGGGGTCGGGCGAGGGCCGGCGCCATGTGGCCGCGCAGCAGCGCCGAGCGAAGCGGCGTGCGGAAAAGGGCGCGAAGCGCCCGGACCGCCCGGAGATGCGAGCTGACCGGATGGCGAAGGCCGATGGCCGACCTGCGAACCGAGCGGACCGGATGGCGGAGCCCGGTGGGCGACCGGAGAAGCGAGCGGGCCGGACGGCGGAGCCCGGTGGCCAGCCGAAGATGCGAGCGGACCGGGTGGCGGAGGCCGGTGGCCGACCTGAGAAGCGAGCGGTCCGGGCGGCGGAGCCCGGGGGGCGACCCGAGATGTAAGCGGTCCGGGCGGCGCAGCCCGGTGGCCGGCCGGAGAAGCGAGCGGACTGGACGGCGGAGCCCGGTGGGCGACCGGAGAAGCGAGCGGACCGGGTGGCGGAGGCCGGTGGCCGACCGGAGAAACGAGCGGACGGGATGGCGGAGCCCGGTGGGCGACCGTAGAAGTGACCGGACCGGTTGGCGGAGCCCGGGGGGCGACCGGCGGATCGCTGGCTGCGCGGAACGCATGGGCCGCGCTTGACAACAAAAGTTGTCAATGCTACCATCTCCTCATGCTCGACATCCAAGTCATCGATGATCCGGCGGCGGCGACGGTGGCCTTGGAGCCCATGCGGAGTCGACTCCTCTCCGAGCTGGCCGCGCCCGCCTCGGCGGCGACGTTGGCCACGCGGGTCGGCCTGGCTCGGCAGAAGGTCAACTACCATCTGCACGCGCTGGAGGCGCACGGGCTGGTGCGGCTGGCCCAGGAACGCAAGTGGGGCGGGCTGACGGAACGGCTGCTCGTGGCGACGGCCGCTTCCTACGTCGTTTCGCCGAGCGCCATGGGCCCGGTCGCCGTTGATCCGAATCGGGAAGTCGATCGGCTGTCCGCGAGCTATCTCATCGCCCTGGGCGCACGGGTCGTCCGCGAGGTGGGCGACCTCGTTCGTCGTGCGAAAGAGGCGGGCAAACGCCTGGCGACCCTGGCGGTGGATACCGAGGTTCGCTTCCGGTCGGCGACGGACCGGGCGGCTTTCAGCAACGAACTCACCGAGGCCATCACGAAACTCGTTTCGAAGTATCACGATGAATCCGCCCCCGGCGGCCGCGCGCATCGCCTGGTGGTCGTGGCGCACCCTCTGCCGCAGAAATCCGATCCCAAGGAGCCATCATGAGCGTGAAGAAAGAACGCTCCGGACGCCGTTCCGTCCAGGTTGAAGTCGAGGTCCCCGGCAGCACCCAGTCTGCGGTGGCGCGACGATCGGCAGAAGCCGAGTTGCGTACGCTTATCGCCAAGTTCGCGCCGGCGCATCTACGGCTCATTGGCGCAATGCGACGGTGGCTGCGGAAGCGCCTGCCCACCGCCCATGAGGTGGTGTATGAATATCGCGACTGCTTCGTCATCAGCTATTCACCGAACGAGCGCGGGTACGAGGGCGTTCTTGCAATCCGCGGGAGCGCGAACGGCGTTCAGCTGTACTTCAATCGTGGTAAGGAATTGCCGGATCCTGCGAAATTGTTGCAGGGGTCCGGCAACCAGACGCGCTCGATTGACGTGGAGGGCGCGTCCACACTCGCTCGTCCGGAGGTCGCGCGCCTGATCGACGAGGCCATCGCTCGCAATCGCGTGCCGTTCGCGCGCGCCGGTCGCGGGTCGGTGGTCATTCGTTCGACATCGGCCAAGCAGCGTCGGCGGCGTCGCCCCCTGCCGAAGAAATCCAATCCCAAGGAGCGCTCATGAGCGTGAAGAAAGAAGCCAACGGTCGCCGTTCCCTCACGGTCGAATTCGACGTTCCCGGCACGCCGGAGGAAGTCTGGCGGGCCATCGCCACCGGGCCGGGGATCTCGGCCTGGTTCGTGCCGGCTGAGATCGAGGAGCGTGACGGCAAGCCCGTGGCGATGACATTGAAGTTCGGCCCGGGCATGGAGGCGCGTTCTGCCGTGACGGCGTGGGATGCGCCGCGGATGTTCGCCGCAGAGGGCGAGAGCTGGGGTGGCGCGCCACCCCTCGCCACCGAGTGGAACGTTGAAGCGCGCGCCGGTGGCGGGTGCCGCATCCGCATTGTACAGAGCCTGTTTGCCAGCACGGACGAATGGGACAACCAGCTGGAGGGCGCCAGCTCCGCATTCGCTGGGTTCTTCCGCACCCTTCAGCTCTATCTCACGCACTTCCGCGGGCAACGCTCCGCGAACATGCAGTTGGTCGTTCCCGTCGCGGGAACCGAAGCGGAAGCCTGGGAAGCGCTGACCGCGGCATTGGGACTGAAAGGCGCGAGCGTCGCTCAGCGTTGGACGGCGCCCGCGGGTGTTCCGCCGCTCGGCGGCGTGGTGGAGTACCTCACCCAGAGTCCGTACGACGCCCTGCTGCGGCTCGACAAGCCGGGCCCGGGCGTAGCCGCGCTTGGCGTGTACACCTTTCCCGGCGGTGACCAGACCATGGCGGCGATGGGCTTCTATATGTACGGCGATCGAGCGGACGACACCGTGGCCCGCGTGACGCCGCTTTGGGAAGCGTGGCTCCAGGAACTCTTCCCGATGCCGGCGGACCCGAGCTGACCTCGACGGCGCTCGCGATCAACGTTCACGCTGTTCAGCGTCGCTCCAAGAACCCTCTGCCTTCGAATATCGCCGGCAGCGCCTTGTCGATTCGCGCGGTTCGGGTGGCCGAGTGCTTGGCGGCAGCGAAGTGGTACAGGTAACTCCGCTGCCGCCCCGGCGTCAGGGCCTCGAAGGCGCGCTTGAAGCGCGGGTCGCTTCGGAGCCGCTCGCGCAGCTCGTCGGGAACTGGATAATCGGACGTCCGCTTCGGCTTCATCCGCAGCCCGGCCTTCTCGACGGCGATGGCCTCGCGCACGTACGTCTTGATGGTCGCCGCCTTCGCTGTGATGTCCTTCGCGCTGGTGAACTTCATCACACGCCCGGCGTGCACCTGGCCGAGTTGCACCAGCACTTTCTTGGGATCCTTCAGCAGGGCGCCCTGGAAGAAGCCAAGGGCGAAGTACTCCTTGAAGCCCTGCATGATGACGATGTTCTTTCCGTCCACCGTGTAGGTGGGTTTGCCCCACTTACACTCCTCCGTCATGCCGAGTCCGGCGAGCACCCGCCGCATCGCCGCGATCTCCGAAACCCAGCGCTTTCGATATGCCATCTTCATGCGGGCACGACCCTCCACCATCGTGTGGCGCCACGTCTCGCTCCCTCGCCCTCACCCACGCACATAGCGCACGTGTGTAGCGGCTGGACTATCAACCACCCTGTCGATTCGAAAGTTCTGCACCGGCTCGCGTAGATTCTCGAACAGGCGTCTCCCACCGCCGAACACCACCGGCGCCAGCGCGATCTCCATCTCATCAACCACACCCAGGTTGAGATATTGCTGGATTACATTCGCCCCGCCCGAAATGCGAATATCGCGACCGCCCGCCGTCGCTCTCGCCTGCTCAAGCGCGCTCTCCGGGCCGTCGTTGACGAAGTAGAACGTCGTCCCGCCCGGCCGGACCCACGGTTCGCGTTTCTCGTGGGAAAGAACGTATACCGGCGTGTGGAACGGCGCCGCGTCGGGCCATGAGGCCTCGCCCTGCTCGAACATCCGCTTGCCCATGATGTTGGAGCCACTACGCTCCATCGTATGACGAAGCATGTCATTCACCGGACCGGTCTCTCCGCCTGATCCGAATGTCAGGTTCTCGCGGAAGTATTGCAGTTTCAGGATCCAGCTCATCATCGTGCCCCACTTCGCGCCCCAGTCCTTGTACTCGGGCGTATTCCAATGCTCCATGGTCATGCCTTCCGGTGCCATGTAGCCGTCGAGGCTCAGTCCGATGTTTACGAACACTTTGCTCATGCAGCTCCTGTCACGGGTTTGGATGTCGGTCTAACGAGATGCGCAGCGTTCGATCGGACGACTTGGCTCGCACGGTGCCCCCGATCGGAAGGTGATCGCCGCTGGACTTCAGTGAACAGTGCGCCCGATCGCGTCTCCCGCAGGGGCGCTTCGGTGAGCCAAGTGCCAACGTGGACGCCCATGCTGAGCGACGTCAAGACGATTGCGACTAACTGAACGATCTCAACCGTGTCTGCCACCGCGATGTCCCTCTTCTAGGGTCGAGATTCCAGGACGCCGTGAACCAAGGAGCGTGAGTCGTGGCCGCCTACCGCCGCGGCGCTCTGCTGCGGCGTTCTATCATAATTGCGGCCGGCGAGCGCCGCGAGCCGGCCGCTTCCCTACCCCGCTCCGCCGGCCGCAGCGCCCCGTCAGGACGCGGGGGGCACGGTCCAGCCCGCCAGTGCGGCACGACACCACTGGTCGAGCAACGTCGGATAACTGGCTTCCTGGAACGCACCGAGGTCGGCGATCGTGACCGTGAATGCCGCGCCTGGTCCTCCGGCGGGCAACGGCGGCATTCCCCAGTGCGGCGTCACCTTTCCACTGCTTCGAAGGGCGCGTGCGACGTCGCCAGGATCTCGGCCGGTCACGAGGACGGAGTAGAGCATCAGCCAGGCTCGCTCCAACACGGAGCGGTCGTAACTCTTGGGGTGCTGAAGGGCGTACGCACTGAACGCGAGCCCGTGCCGGCTGCCCCAGGGTTCGCGCCGCGAATGATCGAGCGCGAGCAACGTGGCGAACCGCTTCGCGCAATCGGCGCTCTCATCGCCATACGTGGCACCGCAATCGGCGCAGACGTGCATCGTCGAATGGACAATAACGGTTGGCTGGCATCCTAACGCCGCAGCGCGCTGCGGCGGCGTTTCATAATAGTTGCGGCCCGCGAGCGCAGCGAGTCGGCCGCTTCCGTATTCCACGCCGACGGCAGTCGCGCCTCGTTAAGCCGCAGGTCGCGAACCACGTCCGCTCCGCCAGCGCGGCAGGGACGTCAGCCCAATGGCAACGCACGCTCCAACGAATACGAGGTGTGGTCGTGACGCCCCGATCCCGCCGAAGCCCAGCCGAACGAACAGTGGTTCCGTTAGCCAGTAGATGGCGACGAACTCTAGGCAGATTCCAATCCCGCGGTACACGGCCTGCCACGGATTGAGCGGATGCGGCGGGGACTCCATGAACGGGCTCCTCGTTTGATTGCTGCCTAACGGATTGCACCTGAGCTGCGCGGCGCAGAAGAAGAAGTCTCTGTTCCTTGATTCATCGCCGCGTCAGCCCGTGGCACTTGTTAGTCGCTGTCCGTTTGACATCAGCCAGATCACTCACCCTCCACTCCGCCAACTCGGGCCGCTTGGCGAGCCAACCCTTCGCTGCCACGCGATCGCTGTCCGTAGCCTGGGTTCCATCGGCCACGACGATGCACGACTCCCCGCCGTTCCCGTCGTCCCTCGCGGTGGTCAGGCCATGTTCCTCGAGGAAGGATCGCCACGCCGCCCAGAACGCGTCACGCGCGTCGGCACCCACCTCGCGGCGGAATTCCAGGTCGACGCTGAATCCAAAGGTTGGGCAGGGTGCGGGCATGGATCCTCGTGGCAGTCTAACGCCGCGGCGCTCTGCTGCGGCGTCCTATCATAATCGCGGCCCGCGAGCGCAACGAGTCGGCCGCTTCCAAAGCCCACGCCGCCGGCAGCAGCGCCTCGTTATGCAGCCGGGGCACCGTCACTCGCCTTCCGCACGGCCGCCGCGAGCTCCGAGAATCGGACGGCGCTGCCGAGTGCCTCAAGGCTCTTCAACGTGATGGAATGTTGGCTTCGGGTCCGCGCGTTGAGCACGGTTGTTAGGACCACGTAGAACTGCCATTGCTCGACATTTAGCGGATCGAGGGTCGCCTTCTCGTGGTGCGCCAGCAGGGCGAAGACATAAAGGTCCGCTTGGCGGACACGAACCTCACTTTGCCTATTCGTCTCGGGATCCCATTTGCGGGTCGCCGGGGTCGCGAATACGATCCGCGACAGTTCTCGTTGGTTCCAAGCCTGGAGATAGGCCGCCGACTTCACCTCGATGCGGATTCCGTTTGGCATTTCCAAGTCGATCGCAGCCCACTCGTCTCGCACGGAAGTCGGAGTACCGCCAAGGGCCTGCGCGACCAGGAATTCGGCCAACCGGCCGCGGGTCGCATTGCTGACCAAATCGGAGACGCTCCACTGCCAGAAATCCAGCAAAGAGAACCCCAACGAACGCCCGCGATCATGGAAGGGTTCGCGGCCTGTCAGCCGAGGTGCGATGAGGCGCCCGAGATTCGCATTCATGTTAGGTGACGGTCTGCATAACGCCGCGGCGCTATGCTGCGGCGGCCTAGAACAATTGCGGCATGCGAGCGTAGCGAGCAAGCCGCTTCCTTTCCCGCCGACGGCAGCAGCGCCTCGTTAGGCGCCGGCGGCCAGGTCCGCGGCCTCTGGGTCGAGGGCCACGAATAGTGCAAAGAACCGCATCGCGTCTTCGAGGGCTCCAGTGGCTCGTTCGTGAGGTGTCGTTTGCCCACTCCGGGCTTGGCCTGGGCGTAACTCCTTCGCCTTCGGGTGAACAAGCGCATTCCTAGTCGACGAGAGCCGACTCACCACCGACACGATTTCGTCATCGACCTCCAAGACGATTGAACAACACGACGCGACAACTGCGGCAGTCTTAGCGCTCAGCCCCAGTCGTTCATAGTGCTTCTGAAAGGACTCTTCCCCTAAGCGAATCACGCCGTAAAGGTTGAGAAAGGACTCGACCGCCATCGCTGCAAACACCGTCGCGGCCTCGGCGAACAGATGGAGGTCGCCGTATTCGCCACGGGGCACGACATCGCCTCTGTTTGCTGCCCCGGCGGCCCCTTGAAGGCGCGTGATACGCTTGGCCTGCTCATCCGCCAGCTCAAGCGCCCGTCCCGCCCGCGCGACGTAGCCGCGCTTTGCCTCGAAGCCCCCGCTGCGGGTCGTAGGACCGATTGGCTTCACTGTTTACCTCGTAGCGTGCGCCTAACGCCGCGGCGCTCTGCCGCGGCGGCCTATAACAAATGCGGCATGCGAGCGCAGCGAGCAAGCCGCCTCCATTCCCGCCGACGGCAGCAGCGCCAAGTTAGGCCGACGGCACTAGACGCGCCTCGACTGGACCTGAACGGGCCGGGTGAAATCCCGAGGTCGAAGGACGTCGCTTCCTGAGACAAGAAGCGGCGCTTGATCAGTTGCTACTGTCATTGTTATACGATGCCGAAGGAACCCTTTGGGCTGCTCGACGCTGCTAACTACATATTCGCCGGTGTCGCCCCGGGAGCATCGTGCTACCCACTTTCCCAGAAACGTACCCAGCGAGACAAGGCGGCAACGCTCTGTGAGGTACCGCATGTTATCGATGCTCTGACGATCCGCGCATCGGCCGTCGATTGCGTAAATTCGCTCGCGCGTATGGGCGAGAACAAGGCCGGCGATCTCCGGCATATCGGCGTTGGATAGACCAAGCGCAGCGGTTAGGCTGTTTTCATTCCAGTGGCGATCGTCAACCACCGCGTCCCCGCGGCAATACGCCTGGGAGTACGTGCACGTCGCGATCAACCACCATTCGGAGCCAGTGGCCTTCCCGGACACGATGACCGGTCTAACGCCAGCGTTGTGCTGTCAAGCGGCCGCGGGCGCGCGCACCAGCCGGATTTGTGCCCAGGCTGGCCGCCCGCGGCCGCTTCCATCTCGACGCGGCGACAGATGCACGACCTCGCCTTCCCGGTTTCAAGTATCCATCGCACCACCTAACACAAGGTCGCGTCCATGTGATTGGGATCGACGTCACCGCCAACATGCCCGACTCCACGGTTGTTGCGCACCTCGTATAGGGCGACCAGCACTCGCGGGATCTGAATGCGAACGGATCGCGGACAGCGTTCGCCGGGTACCTCCCATCGACGTATCCGCGGAGAATGCAGTACACAACCTCGCATAGCTTGCCGGCGTTCAGTTCTGAAGGCTCCCACTTTCCGATGCGGTAATTGGACACGACCTCGTTGTAACACGCCAACAGCTCAGTCCTCAGACTGGCTGGCAGACCGGCAAGTAGCTGATCTGACGCTGGAGCAGGAGCGTTCACTTGTTCGTCTTGGCTGGAAGGTCGTGCTCGACGAGATTCTGTCCGTTGATCGTGGTCCGCAGCGAGTTCTGTGAAGTGTCAATCCAACCCTTACTCCTGGCGCTATTCGAAAGAACCGTGCGGAGCCGCGTGGAGATCTTGCGCTTGAGCTCCTTTAGCGACGTGAACACGTGATCAATAGTGATAGTCTCGATCTGTAGCTCCTGCTCAAGGTAGTAGATAATAACTGCGTACAATTCCTCATTTGTGGCCGGGGCCTTGCTCTCGACAAACGCGCGTAGGGCGGTCTTTCCCGAAGGTCGCAGATTCAGCGTCGGGATCAGCTTGGGATCTGGATCCTTCTTGCCCGACGCTAGCTTCGTCTTGGCCTGCGGGCCGCGCGCTGGCTCCGGCGTTGCCGGTCTTGGCCTTGCTGGCGTGGTCTCACCTTCGGGCGTGCCGCCTGCTGCGCTGAGGAGGGCTTCGAGCACCCTCAGTTGGGCGGATTCAGACGAGAACGCGTTGACAGCCTTCGCGACATCGGGGAGGCTTAGTAGGAGTTTGTCGAAACGCGCTTCTTGTGTCATTGGATCACCAAGGTTGTTGTAGTCGTCGCTGCGAGCGGGTTCGTCCTGCGGTGTCGTTCCTAATAGACGCTGTCGCACGGGGGCCCCGCAAGTCGCGATGGTGCGAGATAGCCGCCGCCCGTGGCCACTTCCGGGGAAGCAGAGTGCCGACTCGCCTTGCGCGTCGCCCGTCATGTCCTGCAACTGTCGTGGTGCCGAACGGCGCGCAAGGTCAGACTTCTTACAACCCCAACGCGGGAAGGAAGGATGAAGACGCCTGCTGGACGTAATCTCCAAGCGCTACGCAAGGCGCGGGCATGGACAATTGAGGACCTGGCAAGCGCATCTGGCGTGGCGGCTCGAACGATAAGCCGTACTGAGAACGGACATACGATTCCGAAGCAAGACACGCTCGCGAGGCTCGCTGCTGCTCTCAACACGGACGCTGATCGGCTGCTCACGGGCCTCGCCAGCGACGACGTCGACGCCCTCGTCGCAACCTTCGCCTGCTCCTTTTGCGGAGCACACTTGGCTCAGAGAGTCTCTGTCCCGCATGAGCACGGAGACGAGGAGTTCGACGAGTTCGAGTGCGGGGCCACCCAAGGTTGGAAGTTACGGCCCTGTCCGAAAGACCCGTCTTTCCCGCGCCTCGACGACTATGCATTGGAGTTTGTCGAGCACGATGACGGTTCGTTCACGTGTTTTGCTCGGGGAAACACCCCTTCAGCTCGTGCGGTCGATCTCAGGCACGGACATGGGCCGAGTCGGGAGGCCGCAGAGCGCTGGGTCAAGCGAGCATTCATCGAAGCGCGAGACGGGCACAGCGCTGCGGAAGCTGCGTACCCGTTCTTCACCATCGCGTTATGACGGCCTAGCCGTCGTTAGGCCGCTCGTGCACGATATCTACAACAGTCCCGCGTGATGGAGAAACTCTTCGATGACGGTGCGACACTGCGGGCGTACCTGCTCGATATCCTCGAGCTTCGCGTGATAGTACCGGCCGTGAGCAGATTGATGTCCGAGGTCCTTCAACCTCGGGAGGTACTTCTTGGTGTTGCGCGAAAGGGTCCAGCTCGGCTCCGCCAGTGCCTTTGAGACGAGCTCGGTCAGCTGAAGATAGTTGCCGCCTGCGGCGGTGATGTTTGCTGCCACCCCTTTTGCTTCGAAGGCTTCGATGACAGCGATCTCAAGAAGTCGACGCATCATAACCGCAGCTGCGTCGTACCAACCTCGGTCAAAGCAACCGTTCATCTGGCGTCCAACGGTTACGAGGTAGCCACGACCAGCCTCCGATAGAATGGCAAGTGGGAAGAGATCCGAGGCGACCACCGGAGCAGCCTGTGGCGCAACGGGAACAAGCGAGGTAGTACGCAGAGCAAATGCGAGCTCCCGGGAGGCCGCTAGCCGTGCCGGCTGTTCAGTCGCCGGAGCAAAACATGTCTCGACCAGCTCCGCGAGCGCAGAAGAGTCTCCGGCGGACTGAGACGTTAGCTGGCGATAGGCATTTGTCGCATCTGCGCGAAGACCTGCGAGCTTGTTCCCGTAGAAGTTGTCGCCCCGCAGGGACTTGCGATGCTTGCGGGCCTTCTTCGTGAGCGCCAGAGCTTGGGTGGCGAGGGCTTCCAGTGTTCCCGCCGGCGTCATCACGTGCCAGTTGGCATTGGCGTTCGGCATGCTACCAGTTCGAGTAGTTGAAGGCGACCTTATTCCCGGACGTCGTAGCGCGATGCCGACGCAGTGTGCGCCGCTGACAGAGCTTCTGCAGCGGACCGCTGAGACTCGTCAACGGGATGTGGTGTCCGCGATTCTCAAGCTCGACCTTCACCTGGGTGATTGTCTTGGGCTTCTTGAAGAAGCCGTCTGTTTGAAGCTCTTCGACGTAGGCCATCGGCCCGGACTGCACCTTCTTTGAGGCGGCCTTCTTGGGCGATGGCGCGGCCTTCT
Source organism: uncultured Gemmatimonadaceae bacterium (assembly GCA_963775915.1). Lineage (GTDB taxonomy): Bacteria > Gemmatimonadota > Gemmatimonadetes > Gemmatimonadales > Gemmatimonadaceae > JAGWRI01. The sequence continues at coordinate 964,641 of CAVZKH010000010.1, read as the reverse complement.
TTGACGGCTTGTTTTCTTCCTTCGGGGCCGAGCCGGACTTACGCGAGGCAAGCAGGTCGTCTAAGATCTTCTCGAACGCGGCACGCTTCAGCTCAGGATCATTGACGGACGCTACGGCGCGCTCTGCCTGGGCGACCAAGTCAGCGTAGGCGATCGATTCCGTCATTGAGCAGGATCTCCGATGTCTGGGAAACAAGAAAGTGTGGAACTCGGCCTAACGCCGCGGCGCTCTGCTGCGGCGTTTCCTAATAATGGCGGCAGGCGCCCGCAGGGCGCTAGCCGCTTCACTAGCCCACGCCGACGGCAGCAGCGGCTCGTTAGGCGGCGGATTGTACCCGCTCACCTGTCACTGCCAGGGCCGCGAGATCTACCTGGAGCTCCCCGACGCAGACGAGCAAAGGTGCTGTCGAACGTCTCACACGACATCGGATTCGCTGAAACACGGTAGTGGATTGGCTCCACGTAATCAGATCCCACCCACTCAGTACCGAGCCACAGGTCGCGCGGGCCGCGGGCGACGAGGTTGATATCCCATCCCTGGGGAAGGGAGATGGTCGACAATATCCGGGTGGTATCACCGTTGTGTCGCCACACCTGGGCATCGCCCTGCCCAATCTTCCACAAGGCTCTTGCATCCCGGGTCGCAATCGGTAGCCAGCGAACGCGCGATGCAGTGTCCTGGCCGAAGCTGACCGCTGACGGCAAATACGGCTCGATCGGTCCGCGCGACGCCGCCAGCCGCGTGCTATCTCGCGCGCCGTCGGTGAACACCACGGCGAAGCATCGGCCGCGTACATTTCTGTTCCATTCGCGAGGCGCTTGGGCGAGGACCCCGACCCCAAAGCCGCACGACAGGACGGCCATCATGGCGAGCGCTCTTGTCATTCAGACTCCCGCGCGATTCCGCATCTGCGCCCCGGAACTGGAGCCACAGCGGACGACACCACCCTGACCCCTCCGGCGCGCCATTCAAATACTGCGTCGCCCGCCTAACGCCGCGGCGCTCTGCTGCGGCGGTTCATAATAATTGCGGCCTGCGAGCGCAGCGAGCCGGCCGCTTCCCTACCCCACGCCGCCAGCAGCAGCGCCTCGTTAGCGAGCGCCCGCACGGGGCCATCCCCATGCTCGCCTAAATGCGTCGCGAACATCGACCACTTCATTAGCACCCTGACCCGCCTTCGGCCCGATCCAGTATCGGCTATTGTCGCCGAACGGTTCCCTGATCACGAACTGCATTCCGTTCAATTCAAACTCGCAGAACTGGTCATCCGCCCAGGCCCACCTACGCGGGCCGTGTATGATGCGCACTCCAGGGATGCTCCCCACGATCCGACACGTGCGGTGGCGCCCGAGAACGAGGTTGCTCACCTCGAATCCGACCAGGCGCCCGTCGGCGTTCAGAATGTCGTAGGTCTTCATCGCCTCGCTAACGCCGCGGCGCTCTGCTGCGGCGTTCCATAATAATTGCGGCCAGGCGCCCGCAGGGCGCCGGCCGCTACCAAAGCCCACGCCGCCGGCAGCAGCGCCTCGTTAGCCTGCAGGGATGTCTCGATTTCAACGGCCGATCTTCCAAACCGCGAGCGACTCCTCGCCCGTAAGATTGCGGGGAGTCACCCCTGGAATCGCCGCGACGTTCGCAATGCGTTGGCAGAAGGCGATCGCAGGTCCGGTCGCGGCGACGACGATAGAGGCGATAGAGGGTGCTATCGCCGTTCCAGAACGCGACCGCGCGCACGCGTGCGATGCTATCCTGACTCCCTGGATGGCCGGGCCTACTCACAATCCACGAGGTATCCCCCATGGAACCCTTCGACGTTGTCTCCAGACCTGCAGCACGAAAGGCCCCGGCGAATCGGCCTATCACGGAATCTGTAGGAAGCGGAGAACGCTGAACGGCCCACCAGCAGTACTCGTCTTGCACGGCGACCGGCGCCGGGCGCCCCACTCCGGCCTGATGGCATGCGCCCGCAGCGATGATGCCTACGACAACAGCGGTGATCGCCATGAGAGGCCTTCTCGAACGATCTTCAGCCATTGGGCCGTGCCTCCGTTGCCAGCTAACGCCGCGGCGCTCTGCTGCGGCGTCCTATCATAATTGCGGCCCGCGAGCGCAGCGAGCCGGCCGCTTCCACAGCCCACGCCGACGGCAGCAGCGCCTCGTTAGAGAGCGGTGACCAGCGCTGGTCCATGATCCGAGCCAGGCGGAATCGCCTCACTCCTTGATCGTTCCCACATATGGCCCGACGCACCCTATGGCGCAATACCCAACGACTTGATCGAACACTTCGCCGGTCCGGCGCGCGAGCCCGGCCACCGGGAAGCCCCCGACCGAGAATGGGCCGCCACGAAGACGAAGCCAGATCGATCACCGTACTTGCCACGCGCGATGCACTTGCAGCATCCAACCCCAAAAGGCTTGGCCTCGGCTCTCTAACGCCGCGGCGCTCTGCTGCGGCGTTCCATCATAATTGCGGCCCGCGAGCGCAGCGAGCCGGCCGCCTCCAAAGTCCACGCCGCCGGCAGCAGCGCCTCGTTAGAGCTGCCGCTCAACCGATGTTGGCTTGGCATCGCCTCGCCGATATCGAACCACGCCAGCCCGATACCATGCTCCAATTGCTCCGGCGCCAGGACAATACGCAAGACCACCCGAATTGAACGCTGATCGGCGTCTAACCCAACGAACACCCAGGAAGGTGCCGCGTACGAGACGCCAACCCGAAGTGCGTTTCAGCCCAGGGAATGTCTGCATCATCGCCTCGGAGCGAAACCTCGTGGTCAACCTAACGCCGCGGCGCTCTGCTGCGGCGGTTCACAATGATTGCAGCAGGCGAGCGCAGCGAGCAAGCTGCCTCCGCAGCCCCCGCCGGCGGCAGCAGCGCCTCGTTAGGGTGCTCACCAGAGATACACAATTGACATTACGACCGCGAAGCGATCATCCAACGCGAGGATCCCAGTCGCCGCGCTCGAACTTGAACTTGCCCAATACGCCCTCCCGATCCGCACCACTGCGAAGTCTTCGCCTGCGTGGACTGCCCCGAATGCGGCAGCCGCCTTTGCGCAGACAGCCGCATCCTGTATCACCTCAATTCGACGGTCCAGGCGACTTGTGTCGCGACCGCCGCCTGCTAAGCGGCGCAGCTGGTCTGCGTCCGCCCCTTCGCGGCTCGCCAGATCAAACAACGCCTCCGTCCGCAGGCGCGCGATCGTTGATGCGTCACGCGAACATGAGGATTGAGCCCGTATCCCCGTGCGTATGCATCCTACGATCAGTCCGGCGCTCACCAGCGATACGATAGCCCGGGCAAACAGTGCTTTCACAGAAGAGGTACTCGTTGCACCCTAACTGCAAATTATGCGTCTATGTTATGTTGCGAAATCGCGTGAAATGCGACTCGGAGCCGCTTCATATTCTGCACGGACTTCGGCGGCTGGGCAAGACAAGTCCTTGCTACGCCCAGGATTAGAGCGATTAGAAGTCACCCCTGCCCGAACGTTATGCTCCGCCGCCGCGCTGCATAACGTGCGAGGTCGGCGCCCGAGGAGCCGAGCGTCGCCCAAAGGGCTACAGCCGGTCCGCCGGGCTGCGCACGCCCAACCCGCCCTTGTTCAACACGTGCGTGTAAATCATCGTGGTTCGGACGTCGGAATGACCGAGCAGCGTCTGGACGGTCCGGATGTCCGCGCCGGCCTCCAACAGATGCGTCGCAAACGAGTGGCGCAGGGAGTGACAGGTCACTCGCTTGGCCAGGCCCAGCTCGTGCACAGCTTGCTTCACGGCCCGTTGCACGACGCTCTGGTGCAGGTGGTGCCGCCGCACCACACGCGCCCCGTCGGTGAACGGTCGCGCAGCCGGAAACACGTACCACCACGGCCAGCTCGTCTCGGCGTCCGGGTACTTCCGTGCCAGCGCCGGGGTCAGTCCGGTGGTCCGCACGGCCGCCCGCCGATCCTCGCGGAACGCGGCCAATCCGTCGCGAAACCGCTGCTCCAACCCCGGCACGCACGAATCGGCCAACGGCGTCCGCCGATCCTTGCCACCCTTACCCCCGCGCACGACGATCTCGCGACGTTCGAGGTCGACGTCCTTCACCCGCAGGCTCACACACTCCACCACCCGCAACCCGCTCCCATACATCAACCGCGCACACAGGCGCACAGTCTCGGGCAGCGCCCTCAGCAGCGACAAGACTTCGCCCGGCGACAGCACAACGGGCACGTGACGCGACCGCCGCGCCGGCGCGATCCCCTCGATTCGCGGCAACGGACTTTTCAGCACTCGCTCGTACAAGAAGAGCAGCGCGGCCAACGCCTGGTTCTGCGTACTGGCCGCCACCTGCTGCCGCACGGCAAGGTCCGAGAGGAACCGCTGCACGGCATCAGGCCCCAGCTCCGCCGGGTGGCGCCTCCCGTTGAACACGATGTACCGGCGAATCCAGTGCACGTACGCCTCCTCGGTCCGCCGACTATACCGGTGCTCCCGAAGCAGTCGGCGCACGACTTCCATGAACCGGAATCGACGCTCCGGCTCCGGCGGTCCGCTCAGATGCGATTCGGGGATTGGCGGCAGGGGCATGACGCGAAGATGCCGGCCCCGCGTGGGACCGGCATCATCAAATCACTGCGCGGTGGGGCGGAACTACGACAATCCCACAATTTCCCCGTTCGGCTTCACCGCCATCCCCTCCGCGGCCGGCACCTTCGGCAAGCCCGGCATGGTCATGATGTCCCCGGCCTTCGCCACCACGAACCCCGCGCCCGCGCTCCCGTACACCTCGTTGATGGTGATCCGGAACCCCTTGGGCGTGCCCAGCCGCGTCGCGTCATCGGTGAGCGAATATTGCGTCTTCGCGATGCACACCGGCGTGTGCTCCAGTCCCGCGCCCGCCAGATACTCGATGGCCCGATCGGCGGCGGGCGCGTAATCCACGCCGTCCGCGCCGTACACCTTCTTCGCCACCGTCTCGATCTTCTCCTTGATCGGACGCGTGACCTCGTACAGCGGCTTGAAGTTGGCCGTGCCTCCCTTGAGCAGATCCATCACCTCGTGCGCCAGGGTCTCGCCGCCCGCCCCACCCTTCTCCCACACCTCGCACAACACCACCCGCACGCCGAGCTTGGCCGCGTAGTCGTTCACCATCTTCAGCTCGGCTTCGGTGTCGGCCACGAAGCGATTGATTGCCACCACCACGGGCACGCCGAACTGCCGCACGTTCTTGAGGTGATGCGCCAGATGCGGCAGCCCCTTCTCCAGCGCGCCCAAGTCCTCCTTGCCGAGTTCACGCTTGTCGGCGCCGCCCTGCATCTTGAGCGACCGCACGGTGGCCACCAGCACGGCAGCCTCGGGATTCAACCCGCCCGCCCGGCACTTGATATCGAAGAATTTCTCCGCACCGAGATCGGACCCAAAGCCGGCCTCGGTGACCACCACGTCGCCCAGCGCCAGCCCCGACCGCGTGGCCAGAATGCTGTTGCACCCGTGCGCGATGTTCCCGAACGGACCCGCATGCACCAGCGCCGGCCCACCCTCCAGCGTCTGCACCAGGTTGGGACGAATCGCGTCCTTGAGCAGCATCGACATCGCGCCCGCCGCCTTGAGATCGCGAGCCCGCACAGGGTTCCGCGCCGAGCCCGCCGTGGCCGCCACCATGATCCGCCCCAGCCGGTCCTCGAGATCCGCCCGGCTCGTGGACAACGCAACAATGGCCATGATCTCGCTGGCCGGAATGATCACCCAGTGCTCCTCGCGCACCACGCCGTTGGCCATGCCGCCCAGCCCGATCACGGCGCTCCTGAGCGCGCGGTCGTTCATGTCGATGGTCCGCGGCCAGCTGATGCGCCGCGGGTCGATGTTGTGCGGATTCCCCTGCTGCAGCGAATTGTCGAGCATCGCCGAGAGCAGCGCGTGCGCGCTCGAGATCGCGTGAAAGTCGCCCGTGAAGTGCAGGTTGATATCGTCCATGGGAATCACCTGCGAATGCCCGCCCCCCGCCGCGCCGCCCTTCACGCCAAACACGGGCCCCAGACTGGGCTCGCGCATGCAGAGGATCGCGTTGACGTTGATGCGCCGGAGCGCCTGCGCCAGCCCAACGCTCACCGTGCTCTTCCCCTCGCCCGCCGGCGTCGGGCTGATCGCCGTCACCAGCACCAGCCGGCCCCGCACGGGACGCTCGGCGATCTCCAGGGGCAGCTTGGCTTTGGTCTTTCCATATAGATCGAGATCGTCCGCCGAGAGGCCGATGTCCTTCGCCACGTCGACGATGGGACGCGGCGTCACGCTCTGCGCGATCTCGATATCGGTGGGCATGTTCAGCACAGCTACTCCTGAGTAATCGGAACGCGCACGCGCTCCGGATGGGAATACACGTTGGCGGTACGCCCGCGCAGCAGCCCGGCGAGCGTCATCCCGCAACGCTCGGCGAGGCGCACGGCCAGACCGGTGGGACGCGACACGGCAGCCAGCAGCGGCACTCCAAAGACGGCCGCCTTCTGCACCAGCTCGAAACTCGCACGGCTGGTCACCACGAGGAACCCGGTGGAGGCGTCCACCTCCTCGCGCGCCAGCGCGCCCAATACCTTGTCCAGCGCGTTGTGACGGCCGACGTCCTCGCGCACCATGCGCAACTCGCCGTCGGCCGAGGCCCAGGCCGCCGCATGCACGGCGTGCGTGGCCTGATTGTACGGCTGGCGCGCATCCAGCGCCGCGCCCGCCCGCCACAACGCCTCGGGGTCGAGGGCCAGCGGCGAGGTCACCATCCGCGGCGTCCGCACGGCGTCCTCGATTGCCTCCACGCCGCACAGCCCGCACCCGGTGCGCCCCGCGATCGCCCGCGAACGCTCGGCGAGCCGCTCCACGGCTTCCACCGGGATCTCGATGGCCAGCTCCACACCGCGGCTGTGGGGCGAGACGCTCACCCGCTTCACGTCGCGCCGATTCCCGACGATCAACTCGCTCAGCGTGAAGCCGACCGCAAGATCCTCGAGATCCGTGGGGGTGGCCATCATCACCGCATGCGCCCGCCCCGAATACACGAACGCGACGGGGACCTCCTCGGCCACCGGCGCGCTGTCCTCGCTCGCATCGTCACCCGAGAGCCGGACGAAGCCGCGGTCCTGCAGCGGATGGCCGTAGCCGAGTCCCGGCGCCGGCCCGAGCGGGGAGTTCGGATCAGGCTCGGCCATCAGCCTTGCCGCTCCCGTTCCCGGCCACCACGCCGGTTCCCTTCACGGCGCCCTTCACGAACCGCCAGCCGAAGCGCCCCTTGATGCACAGATTGCCGACGGTGATGTCGTTGTCCAGCGGCGTCGTGGCTTTCACGATGTCGCCGTCCTGCACGTGCAGCGTGAGCGTGCACCCCACGCCACAGTAGGGACAGATGGTGTCGGTGGCCGTCTGCTTCGCTTCATTCCACGAGCCGTCGGCGCGCATGTCGAACTCGGTCTTCGCCATCAGCGCCCCGGTGGGACACACGGCGATGCAGTTGCCGCAATACACACACGCCGAGTCGGGCAGCGGGTTGGCGAACTCGGTGCTGATGCGGGCGTCGAAGCCGCGGCCCGCCACCGCGATGGCGAAGGTGTTCTGGTGCTCGGGGCCGCATGCCTCGACGCACTTGTAGCAGAGAATGCACTTGCCGTAGTCGCGAATGTAGAGATCGTTGTCCACCTTGACCGGCTGCGCCACCGTGGCCGCGTACGCGACGTCGGGCGGCGCGTGATGCCCGGGCACCAGATCGTCGCGCGCCCCGGCGGCAAACGCCGGCGCCCTGGGGCCGTAGCGCTCGGGCTTGGCGCCGTATTCGCGCATCCACTCGGCGACCTTCGGCGTCTGCGACAGATCGACCGACGACGCCAGCATCTCGAGAATGAGCTTCCGGCTGTGCCGCACCCGCTTGGAGTTGGTGAGCACTTCCATGTTCGGCTCGACGGCTCGCGAACAGCTCGGCACCAGCACCCGGGCCCCCTTCACTTCCACGACGCAGATGCGGCACACGTTCACCGGCCGCAGGGTCTCCAGGAAGCACAGCGTCGGGATCTCGATGCCCACGCTCGCGCAGGCGGCGAGGATCGTGGTGCCCTCGGGCACCTCAACCTTGGCGCCGTCGATCGTGAGCGACACCCGCTTCGCATCGGCGGTGCGGCGGCGTTTGAGCTGCGCGAGAGGGACTGGGGCGATACCGGTCATGTGGTTTCTAGAGGAAGATCTGTGCGGCGGAGCGCAGGACTCGATAGTGAAGGGTCAAACAGAATTGGACCTACAATCAGAACGGACACAGCACCGATGAATCGGATACTGCAACGGCAAATTGCGAAAGGCTCTTGGTGAACTGCAACTGCAAACTGCGAACGACTGTCTGACTGTCCGACTGTCCGACACTCAAGACGACTGCGGAGCCCCGAACACACCAAGCCTCTTGATAGCACTCTCAACCGCCGAGTACGCCGTCTGCCCCAGCCCGCAAATCGAGGCGTCCTTCATTGAAAGGCCGACGTCTTCGAGCAGCGCCAGCTCCTGCTTGACGCCGCCCAGCGTCTTGCCGGCTTTGATGCGATAGAGAGCCTCCTCCTGCCGCACGGTGCCCACGCGGCAGGGAACGCACTGGCCGCAACTCTCATCGCGGAAGAAGGCGGCGATGCGGAGGAGCACGTCCGCCATGTCGGCGCGCTCGTCGAAGACGATGACGACGCCGGAGCCGAGCGTGGCGTTCGCGGCCCGCGCGCCCTCGAAGGTGAGTTCGATGTCGAGCTCGTCGGGCTTCACGAACACGCCCGCCGCGCCGCCCAGCAGGATCGCCTGGAGCGTGCTCCCCGAGAGCACGCCGCCCGCGAGTTCGATCACCTGGCGCAGCGTCGCCCCGAAGGGCACCTCGACCACGCCCGGCCGGCCCACGGCGCCGCTCACGCAGAAGAGCTTGGTGCCGGTCGAGTGCTCCGTGCCGATCTTCGCGAATTCCGCGCCGCCGTCGAGGATGATGCCCGGTACGTTGGCCAGCGTCTCGACGTTGTTCACCACCGTCGGGCAGCCGAACAACCCGGCCTGCACCGGGAAGGGTGGCTTGTTCCGCGGCTCGCCGCGATACCCTTCTATAGAATTGAAGATCGCCGTCTCTTCACCGCAGATGTAGGCGCCGCCACCACGGCGGATCTCGATGTCGAAGCTGAGGCCGCGGCCCAGGATGTCGGCGCCGAGGAATCCGTGGTGCCGCGCCTGGTCAATGGCGTGCTGCAGCCGCCGCGCGGCCAGCGGATATTCGCCGCGAATGTAGATGAACCCCCGCGCGCATCCCGTGGCGTGCGCCGCGATGGTCATCGCCTCGACGATCGCGAACGGGTCGCCCTCCATGAGCGCTCGGTCCTTGAAGGTGCCCGGCTCGCTCTCGTCGGCGTTGCAGATCAGATACCGCGTCGTGTTCGCCTGCGACGCCACGGCCTCCCACTTGCGGCCCATCGGGAACGCGGCGCCGCCCCGTCCCATCAGCATCGACGCCACCACCTCGGCGACCACCGCCCTGGGCTCCATGCCGAGCGCCTTCTCCAGCGCTTCGAAGCCGCCAGACTTGGTGTAGGCGTCGATGCTCGCCGGATCGACCTTGCCGACGCGCTTCAGGAGTCGCGCCTCGCCCTTCACCGCTCGTGACATCCGTCGGTGCCCGGGAACTCCCCGTACGCGTTCGTCGTCCCCGTTATCTGCGTGCTCTGCGTGTTCTGTGGCATCGCCACCAGGTGCAAGGATGTCGACCGCGTCGTACGACGGTCACCCGCGCCAGCTGCACCTCGCGCGGCTCCACCCCAGACACCTGCAGCAGCGCCGCCGGCGCGTGATCGCACATGCCGAGGCAGGGCGAGCGCACCCACACCGCGTCGCCGTCCACGATCTCCACGTGGTCGCCGTCCGGCCCGTGCGCGTGCGCCGGCCCCACCTGCGCTTCGAGCTCGGCGCACAGCTTGTCGGCGCCGCGGTTCTTGCAGGCGATGTCGTCGCAGACGTGCAGCACGCGCTTGGCCCGCGGCGTCGTGGAGAGCAGCGCGTAGAACGTCGCCACGCCCCAGGCGTCGGCGGGCGGCACGTCGAGCCGCTCGCACACGTAGCCCAGCCCGCCCTCGCTCACCCACCCCACGCGCTCCTGCAGCGCGCGCAACGCCGGCAGCAACAGATGCCGCCTGTCGCGCATCGACTGGCCGCCGTAGCCCACGTGCTGGTCGCGCGTGCTGCCGCGCGCCCCGCCGTCCCACGCCGAGCGCGGCGACCCGAGACAGCCGTCCACCGCTTCGCGCTCCTCCGCCGTCGGCGCCGCGTCGATCAGCCTGATGTCCATCAGTCCCCGGTCTCCACCACCGCTTCCGCGGGCTCCACGCGCACCGCGCACGCCTTGAACTCGGCGGTGCCCGACTTCCGGTCTGACTCGTCGATGGTCAGGAGGTTGGTCGCCACCTCGTCGGGGAAATGCAGCGTCATGAACACCACGCCCGGACGCAGCGAGCGGTCCACGCGCGCCGGCGCCACGACGTGCCCGCGCCGCGAGGTGATGCGCACCGCGTCGCCGGTGGCCACGCCCAGCCGCACCGCGTCCTCCGGCGACAGATCGAGCGACTCGCCGGTGTGCAGGGGCGAATCGTAGCCGCCGGTCTGCACGCCGGTATTATAAGACTCTAATCGCCGACCGGTGGTGAGGAGCAGCGGGTACTCGGCGTCCGGCATCTCGACCGGGCCTTCGTGCCTGACCACGCTGAACGGCGCCGCGCGTCCGCCGCGCGGCGTGTCCCACAGACGGGCGTGCAGGAACCTGGTGCCCGGATGGGATTCGTCGGGACAGGGCCACTGGATGCCGCCGAGTTGCTCCATGCGCGCGTAGGTCATGCCGCCGCAGAAGGTGGGCGCCACCTCGCGCACCTCGTTCCACACCTGCTCGGCCGTCGGGTGGCCCCAGTCGTGGCCGAGGCGCCCGGCCAGTTCGGAGAGAATCCACAGCTCGTCGCGCGCGCCGTCGGGCGGCTCCACCGCCTTCTTCACGCGCTGGATGCGGCGCTCGCTGTTGGTCACCGTGCCCTCGCCCTCGCACCAGCTCGCGCTGGCCGGCAGGACGACGTCGGCCAGCTGCGCCGTGCGGGTGAGGAAGATCTCCTGCACCACCAAATGGTCGAGACCGTTGAGCAGCTTCTCGACATGATGGCCGTCGGCGTCGGACTGCGCCGGGTTCTCGCCAATGACGAACAGCGACGTCATGTCGCCGCGGTCCATGGCGTGGAGCATCTCGGTGAGGTTCCACCCGTACTTGCACTGGATGGTGGCGCCCATCCGCTTCTCGATGCGCGTGCGCGCCTCGTCGTCCAGGATGTCCTGGAAGCCCGGGAGCTTGTTGGGAATGGCGCCCATGTCGCCGCCGCCCTGCACGTTGTTCTGGCCGCGCAGCGGGTTGCATCCGCAGCCCCAGCGGCCCACGTGCCCGGTGAGCAGCGAGAGGTTGATGAGCGAGAGCACGTTGTCGGTGGCGTTGTGGTGCTCGGTGATGCCGAGCGTCCAGCAGACCATCGCCTTGCCGGCACGGGCGTAGGTGTGCGCCGCCTCGCGGATGACGTCCGCGGGCACGCCCGTGATCTGCGCGGTGTACTCGAGCGTGAACGGCTCGACCGACTGCCTGTATGCGTCGTACCCCTCCGTCGCATTCGCGATGAACTTCTGGTCCGCCAGTCCGGCGTGGATGATCTCGCGCGCCATGCCATTGGAGAGCGCGATGTCGGTGCCCACGTTCAGCCCCATCCAGACGTCGGCCCACTGGGCGGACTCGGTCCGCCGCGGGTCGATGACGTACAGCCGTGCCCCGTTCCGGATCCCCTTCAATAGATGGTGGAACCAGATGGGGTGGGCGGCACGCGCGTTCGAGCCCCAGAGGAGGACGACGTCGGTGTCTTCCGCCTCTTCGTAGGAGCTCGTGCCCCCGCCCGCACCAAAGACCGTCGCCAGACCGACGACGCTAGGTGCGTGTCACGTTCGGTTGCAGCTATCGATGTTGTTGGTGCCGAAGGCGACGCGGGCGAGTTTCTGCGCGAGGTAGTTCATCTCGTTCGTGCTCTTGGAGCACGAGAAGATGCCCAGCGCGTCGGGCCCGTTCCGTTCGATGTTCCGACGGAACCCTTCGGCAGCCGCATCGAGCGCTTCGTCCCAGGTGGCGGGGCGGAGTTCCCCGTCCTTGCGGACGAGGGGCTGCGTCAGACGTTCGTAGGCGCGGGTGTTCGTGGTCGTGGGTGCAACTGGCATGGCGGTTGTTGATCCTCCTGGAGAGACAGGTAGGTCGGTAGGTCAGTAGGTCGGGCACCCCCCACCGCCCTCCACGAACTTTGGCCAATGGACCCCCGTGGGGCAAGTCGTTGCGGCGTCAGGGCTCAGCCGCCCAGGCCAGCATCAAGAACGGAGGGTATGGACTCGATGAGTCGGGATGAAACGGATGAGACCGATAAAGCCAAAAGATGGGGGGCTCGGGCAGAGAGATCTTTCCGCCGAGCCCCCCAAAATCTGATCCCCTTCATCCGCCCAATCCCGATGCATCGAGTCCAGCCTCTCGTTCTTGATGCCCGCCAGGCGCGCTACGGCTTGGCCGCCGACTCCCGGGCCGCCATCTGGAGCGCCGCGTAGGCGTTCACGATCCCGCCGCTCACCGAGAGCGTCCCGAAGGGCACCAGCGGCGCCCCGGCGTCGGTGCCCGGCTTGGCCACCCGCTGCGACGCGTAGCTCGTGGCCGAGGCCACGATGATCCGCTTGACGTCGGCCGCGGTGAGGTTGGGGTAGTACGACATGATCAGCGCCGCCAGCCCCGTGACCACTGGGGACGCCATGCTCGTGCCGTCCTCCCGCTGCACCTTGTTGCCCGGCACCGTGGACAGGACCGCCTGACCGGGCGCGAACACATCCACGCGCTGCTGGCCGAAGTTGCTGAACGTCGTGGCCAGGGTGTCGCCGCCCTTCCAGCTCGACGCGCCCACCTCGATCCAGTTCTTCGCGTGACCGCCGTCCAGATAGTAGGCGGTGGGGAAGTTGCCGCCCGTGTCGTTGTCGTGGCCGTCGTTGCCGGCCGCATGGACCATCAGCACGCCGTGGGCGTCGGCGTATTTCACCGCGTCGTCCACCGCCGACTTCTGCGGCGAGTACGGCTTGCCGAAGCTCATGTTGATCACCTGCGCGCCATTGTCCACCGCGTAGCGAATGGCGTTGGCCACGTCCTTGTCGCGCTCGTCGCCGTCGGGGATGGTGCGCACCATCATGATCCGCACCGACTGCGCGATGCCCTCGATGCCGCGCTTGGGGTCGGCCACGGCGCCGATGATGCCCGACACGTGCGTGCCGTGCAGCGCATCGGGCCCCATGACGTCGCGGTTGCCGTAGTCGCGCTGCGACAGATTCATGAGGTTGTCGCCGACGACGGACCGCGGATTATACGTGGTGTCGTAACCGAATTTCACCCGCGATTCGTAATCCTTACGCGCGTCGGCGATCACCGCCGGCGTCACCTGTTCGCGCGCCAGCTGCAGGAAGATCGCCTTCGCCTGCTGCTGCAGCTGACCGGTGGGCGTGTAGGCGCTCACCTTCGCCTCGGTGAGCGAGTCGCCCACCACCGGCTTGAGGATCGCGATGGCCCGGTCGAGCACGCTGCCCGCCGAGTTGATGTTGTCGAGCGTCTGCGTGTCCTTCGTCCGCTCGCGCTCGAAGCGCGCCGCGATCTCGGTGCATTCGGCGGGCGTCGGATCGGCGCCGGCCACGCTCAGCGGCGCGATGTGCCTGCACCGCGAGTAGAGGCGCGTCAGCTCCAGTGTCTCGTGGTCGATGTCGCCCGCCGCGCCGCCGATGAAGTTCCAGCCCCAGGTGTCGTCCACGTAGCCGTTGTGGTCGTCGTCCTTCCCGTTGCCCGGGATCTCCTTGGGGTTGTGCCACAGATGCGGAAGCAGGTCCACCTGCGCCGTGTCCACGCCGCCGTCGATCACCGCCACCAGCACGGTCTGCCTGGGCGTCTTGCCGGCGAGCAGGTCTCGCTCGGCGCGCAGCACGCTGATGCCGGGCAGGTGGTCGTTGGCCTCGTCGAGCAGCTGCCAGTTGCTGGGCGGCGTGTCGACGGCGGCCTTGGGCACCACGGTCGGCTCGGCGGCGGTGGGGGCGGCGGCGGCAGCAGCGGGCGCGACCGGCGCGGGCACGGGGGTCGGCGCCTGCGTGACGATGGTGGGCGTGGAGCAGGCGGCGAGCGCGAACAGGGCGGCGGCGCAGAGTCTCGAGAGCTTCATGGCGGATCCGGACGGGTGATGGGTTCGGGAAAACTAGCGCCCGTCGATGCCCGGCGGACGGGGCGGCATTGCTTCCTCTCAGGCCTGCTCCAGCTTGAAGATCCGCTGCATGCGGACCCACTTCTCGCCCGGCTCGGCCCACGGCAGGGCCCGCTGGAACGTGGCCATGAGCGCCTCCCACTCGGCCACTTTCGGGTCGGCGGCGTCGGCGGCGGCCTTGGCATCGAAGGAAAAGCCGTCGGCCACCTCCATGACCATGAACAGACGCGTCCCGGTGCGGTAGATCTCCATGTCCACGACCCCCGCGGCGCGGATGCTCTCCGTGATCTCAGGCCATACGCGCTCGTGATGCCGCTCATACTCCGCGATGAGGGCGGGATCGTCTTTCAGGTCGAGGGCGAAGCAGTGGCGTCGGGTCATGGGAATACTCGGCTCGTTGGGTTCAGGCCGCGGCCGTCGCGGGTACCGCGGCGGCTGGCGCCTGCCTGTGGCCGGCGACGGCGAAGTAGAACACGTAGGCGTAGCAGACAATTGGAATGAGGAACGCCGTCTGGATGGTGCTGCGGTCCGACACCAGACCCATCAGCGCCGGTAGCACCGCGCCCCCGACGATGGACATCACGAGCAGCGACGCGCCGAACTTGCGATGGGCCCCGAGCCCCTCGAGGCTCAACGCGAAGATGGTGGGGAACATCATCGAGTTGAAGAATCCGAGGAGCACCACCATCCACACGGCGAGCATGCCCGATGTTCCCACGGCCCCGGCGGCCGCCGCCACGCCGCCCACCGCGAACACGGCCAGCAGCCGCGGCGCCTTGATGTACTTCATGGCGCCCGCGGAGAAGAACCGCCCGAGCATGAAGCCGATGAGGTGATACATGAGGAAGCGAGCCGCCGCCTTGTCGGTCGTGCCTGGCACGCTGTGCTCGACGAATCGGATGACGAAGCTGGCCGCGCCCACCTGCGCCCCCACGTACAGGAACTGCGCGATCACGCCGCGCACGAGGTTGGGATGCGATAGAATGCCGGAGTTGCGGAGCCGCGCCGCCGGCTGGTCCGCCGGCGCTTCGGCCACCTCCGGAAGGTGCGCCCGCCAGAACAGGAAGGCGACGAAGAGGAAGATCCCGGCGATGACCAGGTACGGCCCGCGCACCAGTCCGGCCTCCACGGCGCGGAACGCATCGAGTTGCTGCGGACTCATGGCGGCGGTGTTCGTGGCGGCCGTGTCCGCGCCCGACAGGATGAACGTGGCGCCGATGATCGGCGTGATCACGGCGCCCACCGAATTTGCGGACTGCGCGGCGTTGAGCCGCCAGGGCGCCGTCTCGGGCGGACCCAGCGTGGTGACGTACGGGTTGGCGCCTACCTCCAGGAAGCACTGCCCGCACGCCATCACGAACAGCGCCAGCAGAAAGAACGGATAGAGCCGCGTGTACGACGCCGGGATGAAGAGGAACGCGCCCACGGCGCAGACGAGGAGCCCGGTGAGAATGCCCTTCCGGTATCCCACGCGGCGCATCCACCACCCGGCGGGAAGCGCGGCCAGGAAGTAGCCGCCGAAGAACGCCGTCTGGATGAGCGACGATTGGAAATCGGTGAGGCCGAACGCCTTCTTCAGGTGCGGGATGAGAATGTCGTTGAGGTTCACCCCCAGCGCCCACAGCAGGAAGAGACTGGTGACGAGCACCAGGGGAACCACGTAGCGCCGCTCGGTGAACGCCGGTCGATTGCTCATGCCGCCTCTCAGGTGATGGCCCGATCGAGGTGGACGTAACCGCCGTCCACGAACAGGTGCTGGCCCGTGATGTGCCCGGCGCGCGGCGACAGCAGGAACGCCACCATCGCCGCGACCTCTTCCGGCGCCGTCATGCGGCGGCCGAGCGGAATGCGCTGCACGATGCCGTCGAGCTTGGCCGCCGGGTCGGGGAAGCTGTCCAGCCACTGCCGGTAGAGCGGCGTCATCACCTCGGCGGGCACGACGGCGTTCACGCGGATGCCGTCGGCGAGCAGGTCCACGGCCCACTCCCGCGTGAGCGCGAGGATGGCGCCCTTGGACGCCGCGTAGCCGGACGTTCCGCCCTGGCCGGTGACCGCCACTTTGGACGCCACGTTGACGATCGCGCCGCGCGAGTGCTTGAGCGCCGGCAGCGCGTGATGCGCCATCTCGAAGCAGTGGACGAGATTGCGCCGCAGCGACGCTTCGAATTCGTCGCGCGTGCCACCGGCGAGCGACACGCGGTCGTTGACGCCCGCGTTGTTCACGAGGGCGTCGATGCGGCCGGCCAGGGCGTGCGCCGCGTCCACCGCGCGACGGCAGGACTCCGGTTCGATCAGGTCGGCGGCGACGAAGTCGCAGCGCGCCCCGCCGTTCGACAGCTCGCCGCGCAGCCGCTCCCCCGCCGCGCGGTCCCGGTCGACGATCACCGGATGCGCGCCCTCGGCCGCTACCGCGCGGACGATCGCTTCGCCGATGCCTTTCGCGCCGCCGGTGACGATCACGACCTTGCCGCCAAGCTCGAGATTCACGCTGCTCCTCCCGCGTCTTCGATTCCGTAGAAGCGCGCCGCGTTTCCGCCGAACAGCGCTTCGCGCTCGTGCATGCTGAGCCGGGCGGCGTAGTCGTCGACGGCGGCGACCACTCGCGCGTAGCTCCCCGCCACCAGACACACCGGCCAGTCCGAACCGAACATCAGGCGTCCGGGGCCGAACGCCTCGAGCGCCACATCCAGATACGGCCTGAGATCGGCCTCGCGCCAGTGCGCCCAGTCGGCCTCGGTGACCATGCCCGAAAGTTTGCACCAGACGTTGGGGCGGCGGGCCAGCTCCTTGAGGCGCGTCGCCCACGGTTCGAGCGCGCGATCGCGGATGCGCGGCTTGGCCATGTGGTCGAGCACGAACGGCTGATTCGGCAGCCGGTCGACGAGCGCGACGACGGCCGGGAGCTGGCGCTGGTAGACGAGGATGTCGTAGGTGAGGCCGAGGCGCGCGAGCCGGCCGATGCCACGCCCGACGTCATCGCGCGCGAGAAAGTCGTCCGGTTCGGCCTGGGCGAGGTGACGCACGCCGCGGAAGCGCGGGTGCGCGGCGTGGCGCTCCAGCGTGCGGTCCAGGTCCATGGCCAGGAGATCCACCCAGCCTACGACGCCGCGAACGAAGTCGTGCGCGTCGGCCAGCTCGAGCAGGAAGCACGTCTCCGCTTCGGACTGATCGGCCTGCACGGCCACGCAGCCGTCGATGCCGTTCGCCTCCAGCACCGGCGCCAGATCGGCGGGCAGGAAGTCACGCCGGATGGCCGCCATGTCGGAGGTGATCCAGTCGTCGCGCACCGGGTTGAACCGCCAGAAGTGCTGGTGCGCATCGAGGCGGATCACGCCGAGGCCACCGCGCGCTGCCGCGAGGTGCCCAGCCCTTCCACGCCGAGCTCCATCACGTCGCCGGCCGCGAGATAGCGCGGCGGCTTCATGCCGAGCCCGACGCCGGCCGGCGTGCCCGTGGAGATCACGTCGCCCGGAAGCAGCGTCATGCACTGACTCACGTACGACACCAGCGCGGCCACGCCGAAGATCATGTTCGCGGTGGTGCCATTCTGCATCCGCTCGCCGTTCACCGTGAGCCAGAGGTTGAGCTTCTGCGGATCGGGAATCTCGTCCGGCGTGGCCATGAACGGTCCCAGCGGCGCGAAGGTGTCGAAGCTCTTTCCCTTCACCCACTGCCCGCCGCGCTCCATCTGCCAGTGGCGCTCGCTGAGGTCGTTGTGCAGCGCGTAGCCGGCCACGTGCCGCAGCGCGTTCGCCTCGGACACGCGCGTGGCGCGTTGTCCGATGACGACGGCCAGTTCCACCTCCCAGTCGGTCTTCGTCGAACCGGGCGGGATCACCACGTCGTCGAAGGGGCCGCAGATGGCCGTCGTGGACTTGAAGAAGATCACGGGCTCGGTGGGCGGCGTGGCGCCGGTTTCGCGGGCATGATCCGAGTAGTTGAGCCCGATGCAGACGAGCTTGGACGGCATGGCGACGCACGCGCCAAGCCGCACGTCGCCGGCCACGACGGGACAATCGTTCGCCTCGGCGCGCAGCCGCTCGGCCAGCCGCGCCGGCCCGTCGGACCCGAAGAACGCCCGGTCCCAGTCTTCGAAGAACCGGCTCACGTCGAGCCGGCGTCCGTCTTCCATGAGTACGCCGGGGCGCTCGCGTCCCGCTTCGCCGAACCGGATCAGCTTCATATGAAGGCCCTCACCCGTGGAGCCGGAGAAATCCGCCGTCGAGCGGATAGTCGGTGCCGGTGGCGAACCCCGCCTCGTCGGAGCAGAGGAAGAGCGCCAGGTCGGCCACCTCGTGCGGCTCCCCCATGCGCCCGATGGGCTGGGTTGCCGAGAGCTTGGCGAACATCTCGTCCTCGCGGCCGGGGTACGCGCGCTTGAGGTAACCGTCCACGAACGGCGTGTGGACGCGCGCCGGCGAGATCGACACGCAGCGCACGCCGTGCGGCGCGTAGTCCCGGGCCACGGAGTAGGTCATGGCCAGCACCGCGCCCTTGGTCATCGAATAGGCGAAACGGTCGGCGAGCCCGGCGCTGCCGGCGATGGACGCCATGTTGAGAATCACGCCGCGCCCGCGCCCCTTCATCGCCGAGATCACCGCGTGCGTGCAGTTGTAGACGCCCTTCACGTTCACGCGATACAGGCGGTCGAGGTCGGCTTCGGTGGTCGATTCGACGGTTCCGATGTGCGACACGCCGGCGTTGTTGACGAGGATGTCGAGCGGGCCCGCGGCGAGCAGTGCGCCGAAGCAGCGATCGACGTCGGCCTGATCCGACACGTCGCACGCAACCGCCGACGCCGAGCCGCCGCTCGCGACGATGCCCCGCGCGACTTCCGTGGCGGCCTCGAGGTTGACGTCGAGCACGTGGACCTTGGCGCCGCGCGCCGCGAACCGCTCGGCGATCGCGCGGCCAATGCCGCTGCCGGCGCCGGTGATCGCGGCGGTTTTGCCCGTGAGATCGAACGGCTGAGCGCTCATGCGTGCCTCTCCCTCCACACCGCTCCGTCGGGATACGCGTACGTGCGGAGCGACTCGGGTTTCATGGTGATGCTGTAGCCCGGCGCCGAAGGCGCCAGGTAACGGCCATCGCGGATCGCCACCGGATCCACGAAGTGCTCGTGCAGGTGATCGACGTACTCGACGATCCGGTTCTCCAGCGAGGCGCTGACGGCGATGTAGTCGAAGATCGCCAGGTGCTGCACGTACTCGCAGAGCCCGACGCCGCCGGCGTGCGGGCACACGGGTATGCCGAACTTGGCCGCCATCAGGAGCACGGCCAGCACTTCGTTCACGCCGCCCAGGCGGCAGGCGTCGATCTGACAGAAGGCGATCGCCCCCGCCTGCATGAGCTGCTTGAAGATCACGCGATTCTGGCACTGCTCGCCCGTGGCCACGCCGATGGGCGCGACGCCGCGGGCGATGGCCGCGTGGCCCAGCACGTCGTCGGGGCTCGTCGGTTCCTCGATCCACCAGGGATCGAAGCGGGCAAGTTCCCGGGTCCAAGCGATGGCTTCGTCCACCCCCCAGCGTTGATTGGCGTCGAGCATCAGCTTCCGGCCGGGGCCGATCTCCCGGCGCACCAGCGCGGCGCGGCGGACGTCGTCGGCGAGGTCGGCGCCCACCTTGATCTTGAAGTGGTTCCACCCGGCGACGACGCCTTCGCGGCACAGCCGCCGGATCTCGCCGTCCGGATACCCGAGCCATCCCGCCGACGTGGTGTACGCCGGATACCCGTCGCGCCGCATCTCGGCTTCGCGCGACGCCCGGCCGTCGGCACGGCCCCGGAGCAGCGCGATCGCCTCGGCGGGGGTGATCGCGTCCTCGATGTAGCGGAAGTCGATGCACGACACGAGCTGCTCGGGGGTCATGTCGGCGAGCAGCCTCCAGAGCGGCTTGCCTTCGATCTTCGCCCAGAGGTCCCACACGGCGTTGACCACCGCCGCCGTCGCCAGGTGGATCACGCCCTTCTCGGGGCCCACCCAGCGGAGCTGCGAGTCGCTCGTGAGCCGGCGCCAGAAGCCCGCCATGTCGGCGCGGATCTCGTCCAGCGTGCGTCCGGCCACCAGGGGCGCCAGCGCTTCGATGCCGGCCACGCACAGCTCGTTGCCCCGCCCAAGCGTGAACGTGAGCCCGTGGCCCGCCGCGCCGTCGGCGCGGTCGGTATGAAGGATCACGTATGCCGCGGAATAATCCGGGTCGGTATGCATCGCGTCGGACCCGTGCTTTCCGGCGGACGTCGGAAGGCGGATGTCCAGCGCCTCGACCCTCGTGATCGTGGTTGGCATGCCGCCGCTACGCTCCAACCTCCGGCGGCCTGTCGAAGTCGAGGACGATCACCGAACAGATCGGATCGGGCGCGGCGCCGAGGGCGGTGAGACTCCAGCCGTCACGGGCGTTGCGCTTCACGCCCGGGTGCTGCCCCGGCTTCGCGAGCGTCGAGACGGCGTGGGGCGGCGTCTTCAATCCGGGCAGTTCGAGTTCTCCGTGCGGCCACTCGGTCACGAACAGGAAGATGCGGTTCCCCTTGGTGGTCGACCGGAACGCGCCCCCGGCGAACTTCGACGCCGTCGTTCCGTGAATCGCGTCGCCGTTCACCTTCATCCATCGCCCGATGCCGGCGAGGCGCTCCACGCTCTCCGCGGGGAAGGTGCCGTCCGCCTTCGGCCCGACGTTGAGCAGCAGGTTGCCGCCCTTGGACGCCGTCTCGACGAGCAGCGCGATCAGCTGCGCCGTGGACTTGAAGTCGTGGTCGTGGGAGTTGTAGCCCCAGTTCTGATTCATCGTGATGCACGATTCCCAGTCGACGCCGGGGCAGTCCGGTGGCGGGCACGGTCTGTTCGGGCGTGCTGAAGTCGCCGAGGTGGTCGGTGATCGGCGCCTGCGACCATCCCTCCAGGCGGTTGTTGCAGATCACGTTGGGCTGGAGCTGGCGGCAGTAGTCGTAGAGCGCCCGCCCCATCTCGTGCGTCCAGGTGCTCTCCCAGTTGCCGTCGTACCACATCACGCCGACGTCGCCGTAGCGCTTGAGGAGCTGCGCCACCGAGCCGTGCAGGTACTCGACGTACCGCGAGTACTTGGCGCCGGCCGCGGAGCGCGTCTCCGCCTCCCAGTCGCGGCGCGGCAGATAGTCGGGGTGGTGCCAGTCCATGATCGAGTGGTACCAGCACTGCTGGATGCCGGCCCGCGCGCTCGCCGCCGCCAGTTCGGCGCAGACGTCGCGCTTGAAGGGCGTGGAGCGGATGCAGAAGTCCGTGAGCGTGTTGTCGAACAGGCAGAAGCCGTCGTGATGCTTGGTGGTGAGCGTCACGTACTTCATCCCGGCGTTCTTGGCCATGCCCACCCAGGCGTCGGCGTCGAACCTCACCGGGTTGAAGCGCCCGACGAGCTTGTCGTACACGTCGATCGGGATGTGCGCATTGTTGCGGATCCACTCGGCGTAGTCGGTGCGGCCCTCCCACTCGCCGGCCAGGATCGAATAGAGCCCCCAGTGCAGGAAGAGGCCGAACCGCGCCTCGCGCCACCACGCCATGCGCGCGTCGTCCGCGGCGCCGGCGGCGGCGGCGCCCGCGGCCGGGAAGACGCTCGTGGCCCAGAGGCCGCGGCCGGCCAGCTCGCGCCACCGGGCCAGCGGGTCCACGAGCACCGCGCCGAGCCCGTACGCGCCGGCGGCGACGAACGATCGACGTTTCATGGCGGGCTCCTACCGCGCGACCATCTTGGTGACGATCTCGTACATCATCTGCGTTCCCGTCCGGATGTTGGCGATGGACAGCTTCTCGTTGTTGCCGTGCACGCCGGCCTCGTCGGCCTCCGGAACCAGGAACGGCGCGTAGCCGTACGACGCGATCCCGCGGTCGCGGAAGAAGTGGCTGTCGGTGAATCCGGTGGAAACCGCCGGCACGATGGCCGCATTCGGATAGTGCGCCCTGGTCACCTCGACGATCGTCCGGTACAGGTCGTTGTCGGTGGACGACACGGCCGGCGTGAACCCCAGGATCTGGTCGATCGTGATGGCCGGATCGTTGAGCGCGTCGCGCAGTTCCAGCTTGAAGGCCGGCACGTTCTGGTCGGGGAGCAGCCGGCAGTCGAGCTGCGCCGACGCCTCGGGCGGAATGACGTTGATCTTGGCGCTGCCCTGGAGCATGGTGATCGAGCAGGTGTTGCGGGTGAGCGCGGCCAGCTCGGGCATTTCGGTCTGCAGGCGGAGCAGTTTGTCCGGGTCCTTGATCATCGCCGCCATGTCGGCGAACGCGTCCTTCCACTCCGGGGCGGCGGTGGGCGCGAGCCCTTTGAAGTAGGCGTCGACCGCGGGAATGATGCGGGGCGCGAACTCGTAGCTCTGGAGCCGGTAGAGCGCGCGAACCAGGTGGTTGACCGACGACGCCACCGGCGGCTCGGAGCCGTGCCGCGGCGTGCCCGTGACGGTGAGCTTGAACCAGAAGGGCACCTTCTGCGTGACCTCGATGCCGAACCGTTCACGGCCGGCGTCGACGTCGCCGCCCCCGCCCTCGTTGAGCACGAAGCCGGCGCCCATGAACGCCTCGGGGTGGTGGTCCATCACCCAGCCGGCGCCGAAGGCGGCGCCCGCCTCCTCGTCGGCCGTGGCCATGAAGATCACGTCGCGGTCGAGCGGCACCTTGAGCCGGTGGAGGGTGAGGAAGGCTTCCAGCTCGACGATGCCGAGCGTCTTGGTGTCGAGCGTGCCGCGGCCCCAGAGGTAGCCGTCCTTCACCGTGGCGGCGAAGGGATCGACGCTCCAGTACTTGGGATCGGCGGGCACCACGTCCATGTGGCTGAGCAGCACGAGGGCCGGCTTGTCGCCGCCCTTGAGCCGCGCCCAGACGTTGCCGCGCCCGGGCGCCGACGACGCCGTGTCGAACGGAATGCCCTCGGCGGTGAAGATCCGGGCGAAGAACTTCATCGTCTGGTCTTCGTTGCCCGGCGGGTTGGTGGTGTTGAGCCTGATATACTGCTCGATGCGCGACACCGCCTCGTCCTGGAGCTTCGCCATGTCCGGCCCCTGCTGGGCGCGGGCGGCGAGGGGAGCGCCGGCGGCGAGCGCCGCGGCGAGGCACGAAACGACGGCGCGCCGCGGGATGTTCACGCGGCGCGCTGCTGAGTGGAGCGGAATGGAGGCGGTCATCCGGATATGCTGTCCGCCGGCCGGAGCTTTCGCAAGTAGAACTGCCGGTAGCCCGGGGGGTAGCCGTCGAGGGTGCCGTACAGTTCGTAGCCCAACTTCTCGTAGAAGGGGCGCGCCTGGTACTCGAACGTGTCGAGGTAGACGCCGAGGCAGTCGTGCGACCAGGCGTACGCCTCGATCGCCGCCATGACGCGGCGGCCGACGCCCAGGCCGCGCGTCGATTCGGGCAGCCACAGCCTGGCCACGTAGAGCCAGCGCCAGCGCACATGCCCCACGGCGCCGCCCACGGTGCGGCCCGCGGCATCGCGCACGAAGCAGGCGATCGGCCGCTCGCCCCCGTCGCCGACCACGGCGACGTTGAACGCGCGCAGCCCCTCCTGCACCACCCGCTGGTCGTCCGGCGACGGCTGTTCGTCGACGGTGATCGTGAAGGCCGCGTCGCTCATGAAACGCGAATCTACACTATTTGCGGCGGCGCGCTTCCTTCTCGCGGGCCCGCTTGCGCTCGTCCGCCTTTCGGGCGCGGATTCCGGCGATGCGCTCGGCGAGCGGCACTTCGAGTTTGGCCGTGGTGCGCGCGGCGTAGTCGAAGTCGGGCACGATCACGCGCGGCAGGCGCTTGCTGATGGCCCGCTCGATGGCGCGCAGCTCGCCCTCTTCCTCGGGCGACGCCATGGTGAAGGCGTCGCCGGTGGCCTCGGCGCGCGCCGTGCGGCCGACGCGGTGGATGTAGTCGTCGGGCACGTTGGGCACGTCGAAGTTGACGACGTGGCCGAGCGCTTCGATGTCGATGCCGCGGGCGGCGATGTCGGTGGCGACGAGCACGCGGTGCCGGCCGCGCTTGAAGCCGGCCAGCGCCGCGGTGCGCTGGGCCTGCGAGCGGTTGCCGTGGATGCGTTCGGCCTTGATGCCGTGCTTGACGAGGAATTCGGCCAGGCGGTTGGCGCGGTGCTTGGTGCGGGTGAACACCAGCGCCTGCTTCATGTCGCCGCGCTCGAGCAGGGCGAGGAGGAGCGCCGACTTCAGATCCTGCGGCACCGGGTAGACCGCCTGCGTGATGCCCACCGCCGGCGCGGCCTGCCGTTCGACGTTGATCGTCACCGGGTCGTGCAGCATCTCGCGCGTGAGCTGGGCGATCGGCGGCGGCATGGTGGCGCTGAAGAACAGCGTCTGCCGCTTGGGCGGCAGGTGGCGGAGGATCTTCCGGATGTCGGGAAGGAACCCCATGTCGAGCATGCGGTCGGCCTCGTCGAGCACCAGATACTCGAGCGACGCGAGCTTGGCGTACGGCTGCTTGAAGTGGTCGAGCAGCCGGCCCGGCGTGGCGATGATGACGTCCACGCCGCTGCGGAAGCGCGTGTTCCTGCGGGCCCATGCCGACGCCGCCGAAGATGGCGGCGCCGGTGAGCGGCGTGTGGACGGCCAGGTCGTTCAGGTCCTCGAGGATCTGCGCGGCCAGTTCGCGCGTGGGCGTGACGACGAGCGCGCGCGTGGCGCCGCGCGGACCGGGACGCGAAACGAGATGGTGCAGGATCGGCAGGAGGAAGGCGGCGGTCTTGCCGCTTCCGGTCATTGCGCAGGCCAGCAGGTCGCGGCCCGCCATGCGCGGGCGGGATGGCTTCGATCTGGATGGGCGTCGGCCGCGCATAGCCCAGATCCTTCAGGCCTCGCAGCAGACCGGGGTGGAGCTTGAATTCGCTAAACGGCACGCAGGGTCCTCAGAGGGTAACCCGTGCGGCCAGGCGCACGGCGGTGGGTCAGGTGACCGCCAGCAGACGGTCCATGCAATCGAGCACGGCGGCACGCGCCGTCTTGTTCTTGAGCGCGCCGAAGTTGATGCGGAGCGGCTCTTCCATGCTCAATTCGTCGCGCGCGTGCGCGTTGAACGTCTGCACCACGGAGGCGCGGTCGTCCTCGGTGAGGAAGCGCGCGGCCCGCGGCAGCACTTCGAGGCGCGGCATGTCGCGCTTGCGGGGCGAGGCCGACCACATGTCCACCTTCTTCGCCTTGGCGCCCACGCGGGAAAACGTGATCATCCCACCATGCGACGCGTCGGGATTGAACTTGACGAGCGTCGGGCGGGCCAGGCTCCACTCGATCATCGCGTCGAGCACGGCCACGAAGCGCGGGCACTCGGTGGGCGCCGTGTCGCGCTTTATGGCGGTGATGAATTCCTGACGCGCGGTGGAAAGCGCCGTGGGTACTGCCGACATGGTCGCTCCTCGGTGGACGAGTCGCGGCCTTGGGGTCCGCGGCGTGGTAAACCTCTCCCCTAAGTATAGCGGGTTTCGCACCCCGCCGCGTTCAGAGGTTGTAGAACGCCAGGGTATCCGCCACCCGCTCAAGCGTTTGCGCCAGCTGCGGGTGCGAGGTCTCGACCGCCGCCATCGCGGCGTTGAGCCGTTCGCGCAGGCCCGACGCCTTGCCGCCGGCAATGGGGCCCGCCGGCCCGGTTTCGACAATCGGGCGAATGTCGGCGGCGAGCTGCTCCAGCAGCGCCTTCGTGTCGGGTGTCACCGACTGCGCATCCTGCAGGCTGTGATGCAGTTCGGTGAGCAGCGCGTGGAGATCGCGTTCGGTCATGGATCGGGGCGGTCGGGATGGGGATTATCATGCGCGCCGAGCGCGGTCATTTTGCGTGGGCGTGTCTGACAAGGTAAGTGAATCGGGGCGGCACGGGCAGTCGGCCCACTGCCGCGGCCCCCGGGCAGACGTTCGTCGACTGGCGGCACGACGCCGCCAAGGCGCGCCTATGGAGCCCGGCGGCGCAGAAAGGCCAGCAGGGCATCGATCACCAGCGGCTGCGTATTCTCGAGAATCGCCGCGTGGTCGCTGCCGGGGATGATGATCCACTCCCGGTCGACCGTCCCCAGCCGCGTGAAGAATTTCCCCAGCGCCTCGCTGGGCAGCGACGGATCGTGTTCGCCCTGAATGAGCAGCGTCGGTACATGCACGCGCGCCGGATCGAGGGCGTTGTACTGGTCGCGCTGACGCCACTGCGCGTACACCGGATCGGCGGCCAGCGCCGCCGCCACATATGCGTTCTTTACACGGTCGTCGATCGCCGTCGGCGTGATGAAGTCGCTGGCGGCCGCCTCGGCGGTGTTCTTCACCACCGGCGCCGGGCCGTGCAGCGTGTCGCGGGCCAGCGTGCTGTCGGGGTTCCACCAGTACCCGATGAGCGCCAGCACGGACATCCGCGCGGGCCAGCGCTGCGCCACCAGCTGCGAGACGGTCGCGCCGTTGGACCAGCCGAACAGAACCGGCGCACCGAGCGCGGGCGCCTGGCGTCGCACCCAGTCGAGCACCGCGGCCACGTCGGCTGCCGCGCGATCGGGGGTGTCCCAGCCGCTCTCGTCCACCGGCGTGCCGCCGTAGCCCCGCAGGTCGACGGCGTAGGCGGCGTACCCCTTGGCCGCCAGCGCGGCCAGCGCCGACCGCGGCTCGCCGGGCACCTGGAGGTCGAAGTCCGGACGCGCGCTCCAGGTGCGCCCATGCACGAGCAGGATGGCGCCCTTCGGGTTCGCCGGACGCCGGGCCCACACCGCCATCGAATGGCCCTCGACGGAAACCGTCAGGTGCTCGAGCGGCGGCGACTGCGCGCCGAGCGCCGGCGTCGCCGCGAGCACCAGGCCGGCGGCGACGGCGAGCGCGCCGCCGCGGCGCCTCACGCCCGTCCATCGGCCGGCGACGCTACGCGTCATCCGGATCGCGCTTCTCCACGACGAGCGTGTATTCCGCGGCCAGCGCCGCGATCGAGCCCAGCGCCACCAGCACCGGCATCAGCGCGGCGCCGACCAGGCCGAAGGTAAGCGGGATCTCGAAGATCGTCTGGCCCTTGTCGTTCTTGACGATGATGCGGCGGATGTTGCCCTGATGGATCAGTTCCTTGACGCGGGCGACCAGCCCCTCGCCGCTGACCTTGTGCTCTTCGGTATTGCCGGGTGTCATACGCTGCTCCGTGTGAGATGGGCGATGCGTCGCCCGCGAGGCCGTTCCCCGCCCGTTGGGCGTGCGGGGCGGACGACCTACATCCCGCCCTTCTTCTGCGCCGAGGGCGGCAGCATGCCGTTGAGCCGGAGGTAGCCGGCCGCGGCGCTGTAGTGGTCGCCCCAGTCGTCGGCGATGTCGAGCACGGCCGCCGCCTTGGTCACTTTGCGTCCCCCGAAGAACGGAATGCTGTCGGTGAGCGACGCATCGGTGAGGTTGGCCAGGGCGCTCTGGCAGAAGTCGAACGATCGCTTGATCCGCGCCGCGAGGTCGGCCTTGGGCGAAGTCGCGGTGAGCTTGGCCTCGGTGGGCGGGGCCACGCCGCCGATCTTCGAACAGAGGAACTCGTTGGACGTCGCCACGTGCAGCACGAGCTGGCCGAAGGTCATCTGCGCTTCGGTGGGGTGGTAGCCGTACTTGTCGGCCGGCATCTCTTCCGCCGACCCGACGAGGTTGCGTGCGGCGCCGGGCACCATCGCGCGCAGCGCGTCGCTGACCGGATTGGACTGGGCGGTGGCCACGGTGGAAGCGCCGAGCATGGCGGCGACGACGGGGAGCACGAGTTTGCGCATGGGTCGGTCCTGGTGAAGGGTCGCGCGGGGGGCGGATGCCTGAACGTGGCCCAACCCGGGGGCCGGATCAAGGCCCGCCAGGCGGGCACCAGGAACGACAGCCAGTTTCCAGAATCATCGTCGTTCCCATCTGTTCTTGATGCCCGGGACGCGCCGCGATATGGTATGCCACCGCTCACCCCGGTCGTCATCCATGAAGAAGCTCGCCATCGCCGCGTGCGCCTGGCTCGCCGCGTGCGGCCTGAACGGCTCGGGCCGGCAGCCGGTGGATCCGGCGCTCGCCGCGTACATCGCCGGCATCAAGGCCGTGGACAACCACGCCCACCCGATGCTGCCGCTGCCGGCGAACGTGCCCCCCGACACCGACTACGACGCGCTTCCGCTGGACGGGATCCCGCCCTTCTCCCTGCCCTGGCGACTGCGCCCGGAGAATCCGGAGTGGGCCGCCGCCGCCCGCGCGCTCTATCGCGTGCCGGCGCGCGACACGGGCAAGGCGTACCTCGACGCCCTGGGCGCCGCCCGCGAGCGCGTGCGCGCCGCGCGCGGCGACAGCTTCCCCGCGTGGGTGCTCGACCAGGCCGGCATCGCCGTGATGTTCGCCAACCGCATCAGCGTCGCCGCCGGCCTGGCGCCGCCGCGCTTCCGCTGGGTGCCGTTCGACGATCCGCTCCTCTTTCCGCTCGACACGCGCGCCGAGGCCGCGCGCACGCCCGACACGCGGCCGCTCTATCCGCGCGAGGCCCGGCTGCTGACGCGATACCTCACGGCGCTCGGCATCAAGGCCCTGCCGAACAACCTCGAGGGCTACGTGCAGGCGGTGGTGGGCCCCACGCTCGAACGGCAGCACGACGCGGGCGCGCCGGCCATCAAGTTCGAGGCCGCCTATCTGCGTTCGCTCGACTTCGCGCGCCCCGACTCCGACCGCGCCCGCGCCGTGTACGCGCGCTACGTGCACGGCGGCGTGCCGTCGCACGAGGACTACAAGGCGCTCGAGGACTACCTGTTCCACGTGATCGCCCGGCGCGCCGGGCGGCTGGGCATGGCCGTGCACATCCACGTGCTGTACGAGTTCGGCGGCTTCTACGACGCCAACGGCGCCGCGCCGCACCAGCTCGAATCCGTGGCCGACGACTCGACGCTGCGCGGCACGAATTTCGTGATGCTGCACGGCGGGTGGCCGCTCACGAACGAAACGCTCTCGCTGCTCGGCAAGCCGAACATGTACGCCGACATCTCGATGATGACGCAGTTCATCGAGCCCTCGCAGCTCGCGGCCGTGCTGCGCGACTGGCTGAGCCAGTGGCCCGAGAAGGTGCTGTTCGGCACCGACGCCTTCGACGGCGGCACCATCCAGGGCTGGGACCAGGGCGCCTGGCTCGCCTCGCACTCGGCGCGCCGCGCCCTCGGCGTCGCCCTCACCGGCATGATGCGCGACGGCGAGATCACCCGCGGCCGCGCCGACACGCTGGCGTCGATGGTGCTGAGGGACAACGCGGTGGCGTTGTACCACCTGAAGTTGCGGTAGCGGTCCTTTCACTCTTTCACTCTTTCACTCTCTCACGGTGAATGGGTGAAAGAGTGAAAGAGTGAGAGACGCGCCCTCAGGGCGCCGGGTTCCTCGCCTCGGGCAGCAACACGAACTTCGCGTGGTTCCCCGTGTTGAAGTACCGCTTGGCCGCCGCCTGCAACTGCGACGCCGAGAGCGCGTCGATCATCGCCGTGTAGGGCGCGCCGAGTCCGGCCGGGTCCTCGCCGAAATGGATGCGCGCCGCGAGGTTGCCGGCCCAGAAGGCGTTCTGCTTCACCTCCACCTCGTGCTCCCGGCGGAGCTGCTCGCGCACCTTCTCCACGTCGGCCGAGTCGGGGCCGCGTGCCTGCAGCGTGTCGATCATCGCGAACACGCTCCTGGCCAGCGTATCCACGTTCGCCGGCGACGACCCGAATTCGACGGTGACGGTGTATTGCTCACGCGGCACCTTGTCCATCGATCCGCCCACCTGCGGGCTGTACGTGCCGCCCAGCTGTTCGCGCAGCGTGCGGTCGAGCTGGATCTGGAACAGGTCGGAGAGCGCGCGCATGTCGAACCGGTTCTGCGGCGTGTACGGCGCCGCCCCGGTGAACATGATCACCGTCTCCGCCTTCGGCTCCACGCCCTTGCGCACCGCGCGGTCCACGACGCCGGTGGGCGGCCCCTTCTCCACGTCGCGCCACGCCTCCGGATGTCCGGCGGGCAAGGTGGCCAGGTACTTCTCACTCAGCGCCTTGAGCGTGTCGAGGTTCACGTTGCCCACGAACACGAAGGTGTACGCGCCGGCGCCGGCGAACCGCGCCTTGAAGAAGTCCAGCGCCGTGCGCGGATCGACCTCGGCGAAGGTCTGCGCGGTGAGCGGACGGGAGCGGAAGTCGTGCTGCGCCATCGTCACCTGCACCGTGTCGCCGAACACCTCGTCGGGCGACGCGCCGCGGTTGGCCAGATAGCTGGCCGCCTGCGCCTTGAACGCCTCGTACGCCGCCGTATCGAGCCGCGCCCCGGTGAACTCCAGGTGCAGCAGCTGGAAGAAGGTCTCCAGATCCTTCGGCGAGGCATGCCCGCTCAGCGCCTCGGCGTCGTCGCCGATGCCCGCCGACACGCTCGCCACCTTGCCGGCCAGCTTCTTGCCCAGATCCACCCGGCTGAACTGCCCGAGGCCGCTCAGCGCCACGATCTGCGACGACAGCGCCGCCGACATGTATGTGGAGTCGTTCGCCAGCGACGTGCCGCCGTCGGCGTACCCGCTCATCACCACTTCGTCGGCCTTGAAGTCGGTGGGCTTCACCACCACGCGGGCGCCGTTGGAGAGCGTCCACTCGGTCACGCCGATCGCGGGAATCGTCGTCTCCGCCACCACGCGTCCCCGCGCCGCGATCGGCGGCAGGAGATCGCCGGCCGCCACCGTTTCGACGTAGGGCGTGAGCGGCGCCTTGGCCGCGCTGTCCATCACGGCGACCAGACGGGCCTTCGTCGGCACCTCGACGCCCGGCTTGTCCGGCGCCTCGACGATCACCACGCGGTTGCCGTCGGTGATCCAGCGGGCGGCGAGCTGGTTCACCTCGGCCAGCGTGATCGTCGGGAGCAGCGCCTGCACGGTGTGGTACTCCCAGGCGATGCCGGGAATCGGCTCGCGCTCCAGGAAGTTGTCCACGTACTCGCCGACGAACGAACCGGAGTTGGTCTTGTCGCGCTCCTCGTAGCTGCGCTCATACGCCCGCTCGAGATTCGCCTTGGCGCGCTCTAGTTCGTCGGGCAGGAAGCCGAACCGGTTCACGCGCCGGGCTTCCTCGATGAGCGCCGCCGTGCCGCGCTCGATGCCCCCGTCCTTCACGTCGGCGGCGAGCGAGAACGCCTCAACCGTGCGCGCGAAGAAGTCGCCTTTCGACGCGCCGGCGTCGAGGAATGGCGCGTCCGGCTTCTGCGCCATCTCGCTGAACCGGTCGTTGAGCATCGACAGGTACAGATTGGCCATGAGGTCGCGGCGGTAGTCGGCCACGGTCGTGGTCGCCCGGCGCTTCGACTTGAAGGTCAACTCGACGTTCGACCCGGTGGCTTCCTTGTCGGTGGTGATCGCCACGAGCGGGGCCGTGTTGTCCGGAATCCCCGCCACCGGCCGCGGCGCCTCGGGCTTCGGATTGCGCAGCCCCGAGAACTCCCGCTTGATGAGCCGCTCGATCGCCGCTTTGTCGAAGTCGCCCACCGCCACCACCGCCATCAGGTCGGGGCGGTACCAGGCGTCGTAGAAGGGCCGCAGCCGCGCCGGCGTGGCCGTCTCGATGCTCTGCTCGGTGCCGATGGGCAGACGCACGGCGTAGCGCGAGCCCCTGAACGCGATCGGAAGCCACTGGCGCATCATCCGGTCCTCGGCGCCGCGGTTGCCGCGCCACTCCTCCAGCACCACGTCGCGCTCGGTCATCACGCGCGCCGAATCGAACAGCTGCGCGTGCGCCCAGTCGCCGAGAATCTGGAACGCCTTGTCCACGATCCGGGCCGTGTCGGTGGGCACCGTGAGCTGGTAGACCGTCTCGTCGAATCCGGTGGACGCGTTGAGATCGGCGCCGAACTGCATGCCCACCGACTGCAGGTAGCTGACCAGGTCGTTGTGGGGAAAGTGCTCGGTGCTCTCGAACTCCATGTGCTCGATCACGTGGGCGAGTCCGAGCTGCCGGTCGGTCTCGAGGATCGAGCCGGCGTTCACCACGAGCCGCAGCTCGGCGCGCTTCTCCGGCTTGTGGTTGACGCGGATGTAGTACCGGAGCCCGTTGGGCAGGCGGCCGATCGTGACCGCCGAATCGACCGGCAGCGCGGCAGTGAGCGGCGGTGCCGCCGGCGCCTGCTGCGCGGCCACGGACGCAGCCGGCGCCGCCAGCGCGGCCCCGAGCGCCAGAACCAGCAGATGCTTTCCCATCGTCATCCTTACCCCCGAGCGGGGTGTTGGTGCGCTAGCGCTGACGCGCGCGCAGTTGCTGGAGCACCGCGCCCAGGGCGTCGATCTCCTTTCCGTACGTCGCCCAATCGCCGGCGCGCTGCGCCGAGATGGCGCGGTCGTAGTGCGTCTGCGCCTGCTGCAGCAGCGCGGCCACGTTGCCCGACGGCGCCGGGCCACGGCCCGTCGCCGACAGCTGTCCCTGCCCCGACGTGTCCGCCGGCGCCTGCGTAACCGGCGCCGGCGCGCCGTTGCCGAACATCGCGTCCAGCGCCTGGTCGAGCGTCTCGCCCATCACCACGCGGTCGCCGCTCGACACGATGACGCGCTTCATCTCGGGAATCGATCCCCCCGACGCGCGCAGGAAGAGCGGCTGCACGTAGATCAGCGACTCCTCGATCGGGATCACCAGCAGTTCGCCGCGAATGACCTCCGAGCCCCGTTGATCCCACAGCGTGATCTGCCGGGAGATGTCGGTGTCCTGGTTGATCCGGTTCACGATCTGCTTGGGCCCGTACACCAGGCTCTGCTTGGGGAACTGGTACACCATGAGCTGGCCGTAGTCGGTCGCCGTCCATCCGCGCCACCATCCACGCCGCGAGATTGTCCTTGCCGCGGGGTGTGAACGGCGTCATGTAGATGAACTCCTCCTTCGCCTCCCCGGGCAGCCGCATGATGATGTGCCGCATGAACGGCACCGCGTTGCCGCCCTGGTCGCTCGGCGTCGGAATCTGCCACTGGTCCTCGCGGTGGTAGAACGCGTCCGGGCTGTCCATGTGGTACGTCGCCTGCAGCGTCGCCTGGATGCGGAACAACTCGCCCGGATAGCGCAGATGCGCGGCGGATGTCCGCCGGCATGTCCGCCAGCGGCTTGAAGATGCCGGGGAAGATGCCCTCGTACGTCCGGATCACCGGATCGTCCGGCGTCATCACGTACGCCGTGATCGCCCCGTTGTACGCGTTGATCGTCACCTTCACGCTGTTGCGCATGTAGTTCGCGTCGCCCACCGGCTCCGAGTACGGATAGGCGCTGCTCGTCGTGTAGCCGTCGAGCACCCACTCCAGCCCGCCCGAGTCCGTGATCACGGGATACGGGTCGGCGTCGAAGCTCAGGAACGGCAGCGCCGTCGTCGCGCGATCCATGATCTCCCGGTGGTACATGATGCGCGCCGAGCCGGTGATGTCGTTCGAGAACAGGATCTTGGCCGACCCGAACTCCCAGGCATAGAGCGCCCGCCGGAAGAACGACCCCACCGGCACGCCGCCGGCCCCGGCGTACGACGTGTAGGCGTCGCTGTCGCCCGCCGGATAGTCGAACTCCTTCTGCTTCGTGTCCACGAACACGTAGTCCGCTCGTCAACTGGCCGTAGTAGATCTCCGGCCGCTTGAGCGAGATCCCCACCGGCGACGCCGGCGGCAGATCCTTCACGAACAGCACCGGCAGCCCCTCGTCGGTCACCTGATTCACCGGCGCCATCGTGACGCCCATCCCGTGCGTGAACGTGAGCCGGTCGTTGATGAACGTCTGCGTCGGCAGCGACGTCGTGTTCAACTCCCGCGCCGACAGGTGCACCTGGCGGTACTGCCCCTGGATCGTGTAGCGGTCGTCGTTCACCGAGACGAAATCGTAGTACGTCCGGATCTCCTGCAGCTGCTTGAACGTCTGCTGCAGCAGGTCCCGCTCCCAGAGCCGCACGTTGTTGATCGTGGCCGAATTGGCCTTGATGTCGGCCATCGTCAGCGTCGCCTCGCCGCTCAGCGCCGCCGTCTGCACGTTGCTGATGCCCCACGCCGCGCGTGTCGCCGCGATGTGATCCTTGAGGTACGGCGCTTCCTTGACCAGCTCGTTGGGCAGCACGCTGAGCTTCTGCACCGCGAGCGGCAGCACCAGCCGCGTGGCAAGGCTCACGGCCGCGTACGCCGTCACCGCGATCAGCGCGTGGCGAAGCAGGCGGCCGCGCAACATGCCGTACACCACCAGCCCCGCGGCGAGCAGCGCCACCACGGCCGACGCGCGGATGCCGGGCAGCATCACGTGCACGTCGGTGTAGCTGGCGCCCACCAGCGGGCCGGTGGTGGAATACAGGAGTTCCGCGGACCGCACGATCCAGAGCCGCACCGCGGTGAGCACGAACAGCCCGGCGAGCAGCGCTCCCACGTGCCGCTCGGCCACCGGGTCGGCCGCCGGGCGCCCGGGCCCCACCGGCAGCTGGCCGCGCAGCGCGTAGACCAGCGTCACCGCGGCCAGCGACAGCACGGTCAGCGCGATCAGCACGCCGAGCGTGGCCGAGATCGCCGGCAGGCGGAACATGTAGTAGCCGATGTCGCGGTGGAACAGCGGATCGCTCGCGCCCACCGCCGCCCCGTGCAGCGCCTGCACGTAGGTCATCCACAGCGCGCTCATCGACACGGCCACCAGGAACGACACGAACAGCGCGCCCAGGCGCAGAATCCGCGGCACGATCCGCGACACGTCGATCGGCGGCTGGTTCACGCGGTGGATGTAGAGCGCCGGCACCGAGGCCCGGTGCGGCGTCGCGAGGCGGACGTTGCCGCCGAGAATGGCGTACGCCACCACCCCGCCGATCACGAACAGGGCCACGCGCCAGAACAGCGACGTCATGAACACCGTGGTGAACCCCACCTCGCGGAACCACAGCCAGTCGGTGGCGAAGCCGCCGAGCCACGGTACCACGAACAGCGCGAGGATCGTCAGGGCGGCGATGGCGATGATCAGGCGTCGCACATCGCGTCGCATGGAAGGAGTCACCCGGCGGCCGGGTCCATCGAAGGGAAGGGTCATAGACGTTGGAAGATGGTGCCTCGGGCCCCCCAGCACAAAACATCCCGCGCCGAGCGCCGCGGCGGGTGCTCTTTACAACCCCGCGCCCCGGGCGCGTAATTGGAACCACGGCCCCCTTCCGGCGGCCCCGCTCTCCCCTGCAAACCCGCCAGGATCTTCGACATGCCACGCCTTTCCCGTCTCCTCGGCCTCGCCGTCCTCCCGGCGGCCCTCCTCGTCGCCGCCACCGGCTGGACCCGCGAGCTTCCCCCCGCCGTACGCACGGCCCGGCCCGCCCAGTCGCCCATCGACAGCGCCCTGCTCAAGACCTTCAAGTGGCGCAACGTCGGTCCCGAACGCGGCGGCCGGTCCATCGCGGTGTCCGGCGTGAAGGGCCAGCCCGCCGTCGCCTATTTCGGCGCCACCGGCGGCGGCCTCTGGAAGTCCACCGACACCGGCGAGAACTGGGAGCCCGTCACCGACGGCCAGATGACCAGCGCCTCGGTGGGTGCCGTGGCCGTCTCCGAGACCAACCCGAACGAAGTGATCATCGGCACCGGCGAATCCGAGATTCGCGGCAACATCATGCCCGGCGACGGCATCTACCGTTCCATCGATGCCGGCAAGACGTGGACGCACGGCGCGTTCCGCACGGTCGACGCCATCTCCAAGCTGCGTATCGATCCCACCAACGCCGACATCGTGTTCGCGGCCGTATTCGGCAAGTACGCCGTGCCCAGCGAGGAGCGCGGCGTGTTCAAGAGCACCGACGGCGGCGTCACCTGGCGCAAGGTGCTCTACCGCGACGCCAAGACCGGCGCGGTGGACGTCGAGATCGACCGCAACAACCCCAAGGTCGTCTACGCGGCGCTCTGGGAAGCCTTCCGCAAGGAGTACACGGCGTCGTCGGGCGGCCCGGGCTCGGGCCTCTTCAAGTCCACCGACGGCGGCGAGACCTGGACCGAGATCACGCACAACCCCGGCCTGCCCCCGGGCATCGACGGCAAGATCGGCATCGCCGTCTCGCCGGCCAACTCCAACCGCGTCTACGCGCTGGTCGAGAACGACAGGGGCGGCCTCTACCGCTCCGACGACGCGGGCGGAACGTGGGCGCTGGTCAACGAGAGCCACGACATCAAGCAGCGCGCGTTCTACTACACGCACGTGTACGCCGATCCGAAGGACGAGAACCTGATCTACATGCAGAACACGAGCCTCTTCAAATCGACGGACGGCGGGAAGACGCTCACCACGCTCCGCGGCTCGCACGGCGACTTCCACGACCTGTGGATCGACCCCGACAACGGCCAGCACATGGTGGTCGGCAACGACGGCGGCGGCGCCGTGACCACCGACGGCGGCGAGAACTGGACGGCCGAGGACTACTCGACGGCGCAGCTGTATCACGTGGCGGCCACGGCCGGCTATCCGTACGATCTCTGCGGCGCCCAGCAGGACGACGGCACGATCTGCGTGTCGAGCACCGTCGGCCTCAACGCCGGCGGGCGCGGCGGCCGCGGCGGCGGTCGCGGGGGGCGTGGCGGCGCCGCGCCGGCTTCCTACGACGCCGGCGGCGCCGAACCGGGCTACATCGCGCCCGATCCGCTCGACCCCGACGTGTTCTTCTCGGGCTCGAACAACGGCGGGTTCCTGGAGCGGCTCAACCGCCGCACCGGCGAGAATCGCGAGGTCAATCCATATCCGCTCATGTTCTCCGGCGAGCCGTCGAGCGCCCTCGTCGAGCGCTGGCAGTGGACCTACCCGATCGTCTTCTCGCCGGTGAACCCGCGCCTGCTCTACACGAGTTCGCAGCACTTGTGGAAGACCACCAACGGCGGCCAGAGCTGGACGAAGATCAGCCCCGACCTCACCCGGCACGACCCGAGCACCATGGGTCCCTCGGGCGGCCCGATCACGCACGACATGAACGCGCCCGAGGTCTACGCCACGATCTACGCCATCGGGCCGTCGAAGCGGGACGTCAACGTCATCTGGACGGGCTCCGACGACGGCCTCGTCTACGTCACGCGCGACGGCGGCAAGACGTGGGCCAACGTCACGCCCGAAGGACATGCCCGACTTCGGCCGCGTGAGCCAGATCGACGCCTCGGCCTTCGACGGCGGCGCGGCGTACGTGGCCGTGAAGCGCCCGCTGCTCGACGACCAGTCGCCCTACATCTTCCGCACCCACGACTACGGCAAGACGTGGACGAAGATCGTCGACGGCATCCGCGCCGACGACTACGTGCACGCGGTGCGAGAGGATCCCGAACGCAAGGGGATGCTCTACGCCGCCACGCAGCACGGCGTGTACCTGTCGTACGACGACGGCGACCACTGGTCGTCGCTCTCGCTCAACCTTCCCGACATCCCGGTGTCGGATCTCATCGTCTGGCGCAACGACCTCGCCATCAGCACGCACGGCCGCGGCTTCTACATCCTCGACCACATCGCGCCGCTGGAGCAGTACTCGCCGGCCGTGGAAGCCGCCCCCGACGCGTATCTGTTCGCGCCGCCGCCGGCCATCCGGTCCACCGACGGCGCCACCATCACCTACTGGCTCAAGCATCCTGCCAAGCAGGTGAGCATCGACATCCTCGACGCCGCGGGCCATGTCATCCGCGAGTACAAACCCGACACCACCAACGGCGGACGCGGCGGACGCGGAGGACGGGGCGGCGGACGCGGCGGCTTCGGCGGCGGCGCGCCGTCCAAGGCCGAAGGCGTCAACCACTTCACCTGGGACCTGCGCTACGAGCCGGCCAAGAGCTTCGACGGCATGATCCTCTGGGGCGCCAGCACGCAAGGCCCCGCCGCGCGCCCGGGCCGGTACACGGTGCGGCTCGTCGCCGACGGGCGGACGCAGAACCAGCCGGTCACGGTCAAACGCAATCCGCTGTTCACCGACGTCAGCGACGCCGATCTGCAGGCGCAGTTCGCGCTCGCCATCAGGGTCCGCGACAAGCTGTCGGAGGCCAACCAGGCCGTGATCGACGTGCGCAACGTCAAGTCGCAGGTCGACGACCGGCTCAAGAAGTCCGACGACTCCACGCTCAAGCAGCTCGGCGACAAGCTCACCACCGACGCCGGCGGCGTGGAGCGGAACATCTACCAGGTGCAGAACCAGAGCGGGCAGGATCCGCTCAACTTCCCGATCAAGATCAACAACCGCATCGGCACGCTGCTCAGCAGCGTGAATCAGGGCGACGGGCGGCCGATCGCGAACGCCGAGCCGATCTTCGACTACCTGACCGGCAAGCTGAAGGTGCAGACCGACGCGCTCTCCAAGGTGTGGGCCACCGATCTCGCGGCGTTCAACGCCCAGGCCAAGAAGCTCGGCCTGCCGCCGATCAATCCGAAGTGCGCGCCCGGGACGGTGTGCGGAATCGTGCCGTAACGGCGGCCCCGCACCGCCCCAACTGAAGGCTGTGAGCTATCAGCCTTCAGTTGCTTGGGGAGTGGGGTGTGGGTCGTCGTTACACGACTTCGACCGCCGTCCGCCACCGCTTCAGCATCGGCAGCGTTTCGTTCATCAGCGCTCGTGCCTTCTCGTTCGGCATCCCGCGTTTGACCAGCACGTCGGCGCAGAAATCCGTCATCTCCGGCAGCGTCATGTCCGGATTCGTGAACTGCCCGTTCGTGTAACAGTAATGGCAGAAGTCGGCGGCACGGCTGCCGTCGCGCGCCGTGCCGAAGTCGTCACGCGCCGCCAGCGGCATACCGCAGCTCTGGCAGATGGGGCCGGCGAACTGATCGGTGGGCATGATGATCGGGCCTCCGTGCAGGGGTTACTTCCAATCATCTCCCCGCCAGCGGACCGGGTGCATCGGGAATTCGCCGCCTGTCGTAGGCATTTCGCCTGCCCCTCCACCGCCCAGCGGCGCACGACCGCCCGGCCTTCCGCCTACGGCTCTCGCGGGCATCGCCGGACAGTCCATCGCGACATCTCCGGCGAGCTTTCCTTCTGATCGGCTCCGCATACGTCGGCGCCGGAAAGTTCCGTCAAGGAGACCCTATGAGAACCAAGACCCTCTGGTCCGCGCTCGCGCTGCTCCTCGCGCCCGCGCTCGCCTCCGGCCAGCAGGCGCCGGCCGCCAAGACCCCGTTCGAAGTCATGAAGGCCAATGTGGCCCAGTGCAGGAACGCCGCCGAGAAGGAACGCTGGACGGCCAACGTCGATCTGTGGCAGATCGCGCTCGCCGCACCAGGTCCCGTCGCGGTCGCCGACCGCGCCAAGATGTCGAGTCTGCTCGAGACGATTCGCGTCAACGTGTCGCGCGTCAGCAGCACGCCGGAGAAGGAACGCTGGACGGCCAACATCGAGATGTGGCGCGTGCTGATCGCGTCGGGCGGCGTCCTCACTCGAACCGACGCGTCGACCCTGGCGCCGGTGTTCGACAGGATGAAGACCAACGTCGCGGCGATCACGCGCGGCCCCGAGAAGGAACGCTGGATGGCCAACCGTGACCTGTGGCAGAGCGCAATGACACGGGCGGCTGCGGCGTTCTAGCACGCCGCAGCAGCGCCGTCCATCCGCGCGCGGCTCAGTTCGCGCGCGGATTCTGGCGGCTGCTCCACGGAAACTCGTATTTGCCGCTGGGATTGGGCGCCGGGTGGGCTTCGAGCCGCAACGGATCGTATGCCGCGCCCGGCTTCCCGCGCGCCATCGCCATCAGCGAATCGCGCGCCGCCGCGCTTCCCCCAAGCGAGTAGTCGGCCAGCGCGTCGAACGGCCCGAACACCCCGTACTGCTTCTGCCGCAGCGACGCGTTGCGCCCCGGCGTCGAGTGATCCGACGTGAGCGCGCATCCGTGCACGGTCGCCGACTGCACGACGAAGAAATAGCGGTCGCCGGCATGCGCGTGCTCGTAGAGATCGATGGCCATCCGCCAGTCATTCTTGTCGTCCTGCTCGTACACCTCCTGCGCCTGCACCACCGATGCCGGCAGCGCGGCGAGCTGGGCATCGGTCGCCTGGTAGGCGTACCACGGCGCCAGCTCCAGCACCAACGCCCCGCGCGATCCCCACCCCTGCTCCACGATGCCGTGCCGCGCCATGGCCGGCGTCGCGCCGCCGCCGAAGGAGTGGCCCACGAACGCCACCCGGGTCAGGTCCATCCGGCCGGCGTACCGCGCCGCCGCCGCCCGGAATCCGCCCCACAGGTCGTCGTACCGCTGGTCGATGCTCGCGCCCCGCACCGGGTAGCTCGAATACACCACGATGTACCCGCGGCTCACCATGTGCGTGATCAGATCCTCGTACGCCCGCCACACGCCCGGCCCGAACCCGTGCGAGAAGAACACCACCGGCCGCTTGCCGGCGGCGCCGCGGGGGAGGAACACGTCCACCGGCTGCCGCGGGAACACCGGGTTGGCCATCGACTGCACCTCCTTGGCGTACGATCCGTTGGCGCCATAGCCGGCGGTAATCGCCGGAATCGATGCGTCGCACGATGCGCCGGTGGCCGCGCCCTGCGCGTGCCCCGCCACGGGCGCCGCAGCCGCCAGCGCCACGAGCGTCCGGATCGCCGCACGCATCACGATGCGTTCCGCCGGCTGGCGCCCCCGCGCGCCGTCCGTGCGGCCCCCGCCTCGCGCTTCCGCGCCGCCACCGTCGCCTTCAGATCCTTCAACGCAGCGGTGATCAACCGCGCGAGCACCGCGCGGTCGACGTCCGCCAGGCGCTTCACGTACAGGCACGACTTCCGGTGCGAGTGCTTGCCGAGCTTCGTCAGCAGCGGCTGGTACCGGTCGAGCCCCGCCATCACGTACAGCGTGATGTCGGTCTTGCGCGGCGCGAACCCGGTGAGGAACCAGTGCCCGCTGTGTCCGCTGGCGTACGTGTACGAGTACTCGCCGAACCCGACCATGCTCTTGCCCCACATCCTGGGCTCGGCACGCGTGATCCGCTTCATCATCGCCACCAGCCAGCGGCAATCCTCGCGGCGTGTCTCGTCCTTGATGGACGCCAGAAACTTCTCGACGCTCGCCGCCGTGGGCTGTGTCTTCTGCTCCGCCATTCAGTCGCCTCCGTATTCTTCGGCGTTCCGCTTCTCCGTCCGCCGTGTCTTCCACACCCCGACGGCGATCGCGATCACGCTCGGCCAGAAGGTGAGCCCGGCCAGAATGCCGAAACCCACCGGATTGGGATTCGGATCGGGACGGATGCCGAAGAGCCCATGGCCATGTTCCGCCAGCAGGACGACCGTCACCAGCGGACCGGTCCCGAGCACCAGGCCCACCAGTCCGATCCGCACCAGCCTCGATTGCAGATAGTTGCGCATGGGTCCTTCCGGTTTGGGGGTCCATATGAATGCGGGCGAATCTTCCTTCGCGCAACGGGCGTAGGTTATGCTACACATCATGCCCTCGTCTCCCACCGGCGGCACTCCCGAATTCGTTGCCCTCCAGCAGGCCGTGAAGGGGCGCTATTCGCTCGACCGGGAACTCGGCCGCGGTGGCATGGGCGTCGTGTTCCTCGCCCGCGACGTCGCCCTCGACCGCCCCGTCGCCATCAAGCTCCTCCCGCCGGATCTCGCGGCGCGCGACGACCTCCGCGCCGCGTTCCTTCGGGAAGCCCGCACCGCCGCCCGGCTCGCGCATCCGCACATCGTGCCGATCCACGCCGTCGAGGAGCACGGCGACCTCGTGTTCTTCGTCATGACGTTCGTGGACGGCGAAACGCTCGGCGCCCGCGTGCGTCGCACCGGCCCCGTGGCCGGCGGCGAGGCGATGCGCATCACGCAGGAGGTCGGCTGGGCCCTGGCCCACGCGCACGCGCACGGCGTTGTCCACCGCGACGTGAAGCCCGACAACATCCTGCTCGAACGCGGCACCGGCCGCGCCCTGGTCACGGACTTCGGCATCGCCCGTGTCGTCCAGTCGCTCGATCCCGGCGGCGCGGCTCCCGCCGGCACCCCGCAGTACATGAGCCCGGAGCAGGCGCGCGGCGAGGACGTCGACGGGCGCAGCGATCTCTATTCGCTCGGCGTCACCGCGTACTTCGCCGCCACCGGCCGCCTTCCATTCGAGGCCGCGAACGCCCACGCGCTGATGCTCAAGCACGCCGAAGAGCCTGCGCCGCCGGTCCGCGACGCCGCGCCGCAACTGCCGCGTGCGTTCGCCGCCGCCGTCGACCGACTGCTCGCCAAGACGCCCGACGAACGATTCGAGTCGGCCGATGCGCTGGCCGCGTCGATCGGAGAGGCGCGCGGCGCCCACGGCATCGTGCCCGCGCCCGTACGGCGGTACCTCGAGGTATCGCAACAGGCCGCCGGCGAGATCGGCACCATGCTCACCGTCTCCGGCGCGCTCGTGATCGGACTCGAGTTGATCAAGCTCGCCAAGGGCGACTTCCTCGGGATCACCACGGTCATCGAAGGCATCGCCACCACGACCCTCGTCGCCATCGCCGGCGTCAGGGCCGGCCAACTGTTCGCCGAAACGCGGCGGCTCATCCGCGCCGGATACCGGCACGACGCGGTGCGCCTCGGCGTCGTGGCCGCCGATCGCGACCACGACCTCGCGCTCGCCGAGGGGCGCCCGGCCCAGAGCCGCGCCGCCATGTGGCTCCGCGCCGCCGCGGGCGCCGCCGTCTCAGCGGTCGGCTTCTACCTCCTGGCCGGCGACAGCAACCGGTACGGCGCGCAGGTCATCGGGTGGCTGCTTGGCGTCATGGCGCCCGCCGTCACCGTGCAGCGGCTGTGGCGCGACCTGCGCGCCGGCAAGCGCGGCACGTTCTGGAACCGGCTGCTCGAAGGCGGCTTCGGCCGCCGGCTCTTCGGCGTTGCGCGCCGCACCGTGCGGGTGGACGACGCCGCGCCGTCGTCCGAACCCACCGCAGTGATCCTCGCCCGCGCCACCGAGGATCTCTACCACGCGCTCCCCGCCGAGCAGCGGCGTCAGCTCGCCGACGTCCCAGCGGTGCTGGCGCGCCTCCAGGCCGACGCCGCGGCGCTCCGCGCCGTCGACGACGCGGACCCGTCCCGCATCGCCCGTCTCGAGACAGCCGTCACCGCGCTCGAGAATCTGCGCCTCGACCTTCTCCGCCTGCACGCCGGACGCGCGTCGATGGACGAGCTCACCATCGACATCGACCGGGCACGGGACATCGCGCGGCGCGTGGACGCGGCAGCCGAAGTCCGGGAGCCGACGCCGGTCTGAACGGCGGCCGCGGCCCCCGATCAGCTCTGCTTCACCAGCGTCACGTCCCAGTTCTGCGTCGTGACGATCGTGCAGCCGCATTCCTGGGGCGCGTTGCCGGACACGCTGAACGTCTTCTCTGCCGACGCGTAACCCGGAGCGCTCACCGTCACGTCGTAGTCGCCGCGCGGACCGATGACCTCGCAAATGCCGGGAGAACTCTGCTGGCAGTCGCCGGCTCCGCTGGCAGCACCGGAATACGCGACGTGCAGCCCACTGATGATCGTGCTGTCGGGAGACCGCACCGTCACCAGCACCGCCGGAAACTCGGGACAGGGCGGGGTCACGCACGCGGCCTTGTCGCAGGCCGCGACCAAGGCGACGATCGCGACGGCGTCGGCCAACCCGCGTGCACGAACGAGCGGCGTCCATCGAGACTGTTTGGATCGGTCAGCGGAAGTACGGCCCATGGTGCCAACCTACATCGACAAGCCGGCGCCGGCACCGAGCTTCCCGGTTCCCCCTTGCCGTCGCCAGCATCGAATCGTAGCTTCTTGAGCCCGAACAAATGCCGAAGCTTCCGGGAGCCGGCCACCAATTTCCCGCACCACGTGCACAAGAGGAACCACCCCATGCCCGCCACCGCAACCGACGTCTTTCTCTCCCCGCCCGCACTGCTCGACCACTGGCAGGGCCACCGCCGGCTCACCCGCCGCGTCATCGAGAAGTTCCCCGACGAGCAGTTCAACACCTTCGCCATCGGCGGCATGCGCCCCTTCGGCGCCATGGCGGTGGAGATGCTCCAGATGGCCGCCCCCATGGTTCGCGGCGCGCTCACCAACGAGTGGGTCCACGCCTTCGACAGTGGCACCATGCCCAAGGCCGACGTGTTGCGCCACTGGGACGCCGCCACCGCCGAGATGAACGAACTCTGGCCGCGGATCGCCGCGCCGCGGTTCCAGGAGACGATCAA
The DNA here is from genome assembly GCA_963775915.1 of uncultured Gemmatimonadaceae bacterium. Lineage (GTDB taxonomy): Bacteria > Gemmatimonadota > Gemmatimonadetes > Gemmatimonadales > Gemmatimonadaceae > JAGWRI01. The sequence continues at coordinate 920,278 of CAVZKH010000010.1, read as the reverse complement.
GGCGTTCGGCCAGTACGAGGACACCACCCGTGGGCTCGTGATGTACGTGATCGACAACGAGATCCACCACCGCGCGCAGGGCTACGTCTACCTCCGCGCCCTCGGCATCGAGCCACCGCACTTCTGGGAGCGCCAGTAGCGCGCTACGTCGCCGACCGGTTCAGGTATTTCGGCTGCGCAGGCGGCGGCGCCGACTCCATGGCGTCGAGCAGCGCCGCCGGATCGTCGGCCACCCGCACCATCGCGCGGTGTTCGGGGCGCACGAAGCGCTCCGACACCGCGTGATCGAGGAACGCCAGCAGCGGATCGTAGTACCCGGCCACGTTGAGCAGCCCGTACGGCTTGGCGTGAAGTCCCAGCTGGCCCCACGTCCAGATCTCGGTGAACTCCTCCAGCGTGCCGAGGCCGCCCGGCAGCGCCACGAAGGCATCGGCGAGATCGGACAGCCGCGCCTTGCGCTCATGCATCGAACCCACGACTTCGAGCCGGGTGATGCCGCGGTGGGCCACCTCGCGGTCCACCAGATGCCTGGGCATGAGGCCGATCACCTCGCCGCCGGCCGCCATCGCCGCGTCGGCCAGCGCGCCCATGAGGCCCGTGTTGCCGCCGCCGTACACGATGCGGCGGCCGGAGGCGGCCACCAGCGTGCCGAAGGCGCGCGCCGCGGCTGCGTAGAGCGGTTTGGCGCCGTCGCTCGACGCGCAGAAGACGCCGAGGGTGCGGATTCTTCCGGGCAGGGGCACGAATGGGTTGGTAGGGCGCACTGGCCGCGCCGGGCCCCTGAGGCTCGGCACGCCGGCCGCTGTTCGACCGCGTCAGGGAATCTGTATGGTAACATGGGGCTCGCGGACCTTGAAATCAGCCCCCGAACCCGTTCATGTGCAAGAAAGGAGGAGTGTGCCATGACTACCACGACCAGACCCACGCCCGTCCGCGCCAAAGCGCCCGCCCGCACCGAACATCACGTGATTCAGGCCTTCGGGCACGAACGCAAACTTCCCATCGCCCTCTCCGAGGAGGCGTGCAAGAAGTCGGTCGACAATCTGAATCAACTGCTCGCCGACACGATGGCGCTGCGCGACATGTACAAGAAGCACCACTGGCAGGTGACCGGTCCGGCGTTCTACTCGCTGCATCTCCTGTTCGACAAGCACTTCGGCGAACAGGCGGAGCTGGTGGACTCGGTCGCCGAACGCGTGATGATGCTGGGCGGCGTGAGCATCGCGATGGCTCAGGATGTGGCCGAGGTCTCGATCATTCCGCGGCCGCCCCGGGGACGCGAGACGGCCGAGGCGCAGATCGAGCGACTGCTCGACGCCCACGAGATGGTGCTCGAGGAGGCGCGGGCCATGGCCCGCGACGCCGCCAAGTTCGGCGACGACGGCACCAACGACCTCATCGTGAGCGACGTGATCCGCACCAACGAGATGCAGGTGTGGTTCCTGGCCGAGCACGTGGCGGGGGCGCACCGGTAGTCCAGGCCCGCCATCCGGAGACGTAACGACGCCCGCGCGGATGCCGCGCGGGCGTCGGCTATCATTCGGGCCCTCCCCCTCGCTTAGTGCCCCGCGATCGGATGCGGCACGTAGTGCGCTTCCAGCGCCGCCACCTCGTCGGCCGCGAGCTTCACCTCGAGCGCCGCCACCGCTGACTCGAGGTGCTCCATCTTCGTGGCGCCGATGATCGGCGCGGCGACGCCCGGCTTCTGCAGCAGCCAGGCCAGACCGAGCTGCGCGTGCGGCGTCTTCCGCTTCTTGGAGAGCGCGTCAAGCGCCGCCAGCACGCGGCCGTCGGCGTCCTCCATTGCCGAGTACAGCGTCTTGCCGAAACGATCGGCTTCCGACCGCCTCGTCGCCCCGGCTTCGGGCGCGCGCGCCAGCCGCCCGCGGGCCAGCGGGCTCCAGGGGATCATCCCCACCCCCTGATCGCGGCAGAGCGGCGCCATCTCCCGCTCCTCCTCGCGGTAGAGGAGGTTGTAGTGGTTCTGCATCGACACGAACCGCGTCCACCCGTTCCGCTCGGCCACCCGCTGCGCCTTCGCGAACTGCCAGGCGTACATCGACGACGCACCGATGTAGCGCGCCTTGCCGGAGCGGACGACGTCGTGCAGCGCCTCCATCGTCTCCTCGATCGGCGTGTCGGCGTCCCAGCGGTGGATCTGGTAGAGGTCCACGTAGTCCGTGCCCAGCCGCTTGAGACTGGCGTCGATCTCGTGCAGGATCGCCTTGCGCGACAGCCCCTGCCCGTTCGGGCCCGGCCGCATGCGTCCCCAGACCTTCGTCGCCAGCACCATCTCGTCGCGCCGCGCGAAGTCGCGCAGCGCGCGCCCCGTCACCTCTTCGCTGGCGCCCAGCGAGTAGACGTTGGCCGTATCGAAGAAGTTGATGCCCAGATCGAGCGCGCGCCGGAAGAAGGGACGCGAGTCCCCTTCGGGCAGCACCCACGCCCAGCGCCCGGTCTCGTTCGGCAGCCCGGCGGCGGGGTCGCCGTAGCTCATGCATCCCAGGCAGATGCGGGAGACGACGAGCCCTGTGTCTCCCAGTCGTGCGTATTCCATGGATCCTCGATTGTGGCCGGCTAGGGCGTGTCCGCCCAGCCGTAGAGATGAATCGCGTTCTCCCGGAGCACGTTCCGCGCGATGCGTTCGGCCTGCGCGCGCGTGATCTCGTGGTCGTGCATCATGCCCGTGAGCGCGATGCCCAGCGCTTCACGCGCCGCGTGCGTCGTCTGCCAGCCGATCTCCTCCCAGTCCACGGCCGTGGCGCCGGTGGGGTAGAGATCGGTGCCGAACAGCACCTTGTCCGGATACCACTCCAGCCAGTACCGCAGCACCGATGCCAGCTGGCGCGGTGACTCCATCCACGTCTGCTGCGACATGTCGGTGTACACGTTCGGCTTCATGAGCAGGTAGGCCACGTCGCGCGTGTACCCCACCGCGCCGCCGTGCAGGAGCACGAACTTCGTGCCGCGCAGCGTGGGGTCGTTGAGCACCGGCTCGAGCAGCAGCGGATTCGCCCCGGTCAGCGAGAAGTAGCTGCCGCACCCGGCGCCGGTGTGGATGTGCACCGGCAGCCCCAGCCGCCCCGCCTCGCGCGCCACGTACCGGAACAGGTAGTCCTGCAGATGCCGGTAGGCCACCGTGTCCGGCGCCCCGCCGCCGGCGTATTGCGCGTACGTCGCCGCCGCTGCCTGCTCGTCCGCGGGGCCAAAGTCGAGCGAGCGCAGATAGGCCGCCTCGAACTTCACCGCCACCGCGCCCGCTGCCTTCTGCCGCTCCAACTCCGGCGTCACGACGCGCGCGACGTAATCGGCGAGCGACGGCGGCAGGGCGTTGACGCCCGCGTCCGTGCGGTACCGCCGCCGCAGCATGTCCTCGCGCGAGAAGAAGAACTTCCGGTCGGGCGTCTGCGCCGCCAACGGTGAGTTGTCGAGCGGGAAGATCAGTGCGTCGTCGAACGGCACCCACCGGTGATGCGCATCTTCCAGTCCCGGGCCCATGGCCACGCGATTCGACAGTTCGATCTGGATTCCCAGCTTGTCCAGCACCCAGCTCGGATATGCGCCGCCCTTCTCGGCGCGCAGCTTCTCCTTGGCGCGGACGAGCGACGCGACGTGCGCCGAGTCGCGGTCGTCGAAGGCGTAACCCCACAGATCCTTCCAGGCCGACAGGTATTCGGGATTGTCGGGGCCCGTCATCAGCCCCGGGGCGGTGGGCTCCAGCGGATCGCACGGGAGCGCGTCGAACTCGTCGTCCTTCTCCCCGGGCGCCACCATCTTGGGCGGATGCGAGTGGTTGTCGATGGCGCGGATGCGATTGATCCGCGCCATGAGCGCCGGATCCGGGCTCTGGCCGCCCGCTGTCGCGGCGACGCCGACGAGGAAGAGCAGTACTAGGGCGACGCGCGGTGTGGGATGCATACGGAGGGCCGGTGGAATGCCTGCTGCGCCGAATGTGCGCGCCGCGCGCGGGCCGCACAAGCGGACGGGGCTTGCCCGGAATGGTTGGGCGCCGCATCGTCCAGCCGGAGGCCGTTGCCCCGTTCACCCCGTCCCGAGCGTCCCCATGGCCACCCCGTCCCTCTGCAAGACCAGTGTCGTCAACGAGTCGTTCGCCGGCGTCACGTATCATCTCGAAGGCGAGTTGGTTCCCGTGCTGCACGTCGAGCTGAGCGCGATGCACGTGTACTTCGAGCACCACGTGCTCCTCTGGAAGCACCCCGGCGTGTCGATCTCGCTGCAGCCGATGAAGGGGGCGTTCAAGCGCATGATCTCCGGCATGCCGGTGTTCATGACGCAGGCCTCGGGCGCCGGCCACATCGCCTTCAGCCGCGACGGCGCCGGACAGATTCTCGCGCTGCACCTGCAGCACGGGCAGTCGGTGGACGTGCGCGAGCACCAGTTCCTGGCCGCCACGGGCAACGTGGAGTTCACCTTCGAGCGCGTGAAGGGCGCGGCCAACATCCTGCTGGGAGGCACCGGCTTCTTCATCGACACCTTCGGCGCGCCGAACGGCGACGGCATCGTATGGCTGCACGGCTACGGCAACGTCTTCGAGGTCACGCTGAAGCCCGGCGAGGCCATCGACATCGAGAGCGGCGGCTGGATCTACAAGGACCGCACGGTGAAGATGGAGACCCAGTTCCAGAAGCTCACCGCCGGGCTCCTCGGCGGCGGCGGGCAGATCTTCTGGAACCGCTTCACGGGGCCCGGACGCGTGGGCATCCAGTCGATGTACGTCCACATGCCGGAGGCGCGGTAGCGGGCGTCGACCGGACCGACCTGGTGACGGCCATGCAACAGAACGGCGCCCCTTTCGGGGCGCCGTTCGTCTTTCGTCGTGTTCCATGTGCGGCCGCGGCCTCACGGCCTCACCGCCTCACCCGCATTCACTGAACCCGCACACGTGGCACTTCACGCACCCTTCGGCATACTCGAGCTGTGACCCGCAGTCGGGGCACGTCCCCATGAAGCCCTCGCCGCCGTTGAACGATTCCATCTCGAACGCCGGCTGGGCGCCCGCCGACGCCGTCGGCGTCGCCTTGCCCACCGTCCGCACCACCTGCTGGTCCATTCCCGGATACGCTTGCGACCCGCCGGCCATCAGCTCCTGCTGCACGCCCTGCTTGTCGCGCATCCACTCCTCGAGCGCCAGGCCGATCGCGTCGGGCACGCTCATCACCTTGTTCGGGCCCAGCCCCACCACGCGGTCGGACGAGATGCCGCGCATCTGCCGGTGGATCTCGGTGAGCGGAATGCCCGACCGCAGCGCGAGGCTGATCAGCCGTCCCATCGCCTCGGCGTCGGCCATGGCGCTGCCGCCGGCCTTGCCGAGGTTGATGAACACTTCGAAGGGCTGCCCCTTCTCGTCCTCGTTGATGCTCACGAACATCACGCCGAGCGGCGTCTCCTTGCGGATCGTCGTGCCGCGGAGCTTCTCCGGACGCGACCGCTTGGCCCGGCGCTGCAGGTTCTCCGCCTCGACGTCGAACACGCGCTTCTTGAGCGCCTCGTTCTCCGCCTCGAGCTCGGCGATCGTGCCGTGCAGGTCGGCCTGCTCCTCGCGCGTGGGCGCCGCGGCGGCCTGGCCGTCGCGCTGCGCCGCCGCCTTCTCGGTGGCGCCGGTGGAAAGCACCTGGTTGTCGCGCGAGCCGTCGCGGTACACGGTCACGCCCTTGCAGTGCATCGCGTACGCCTGCTCGTAGATCGCGCGCACGTCCTCCACCGTCGCCGTGTGGGCGAAGTTGGTGGTCTTCGAGATCGCCGAGTCGCAGTGCTCCTGGAACGCCGCCTGCATGCGGATGTGCATGTCGGGCAGGATCTGGTTGGCGGTCACGAACACCCGCTGCCACTTGGCCGGCACCTCGGGGAACGCGATGTGCCCTTCCTTGGCGATGCGGGCCATCAGCTCCTCGCTGTACCACCCCTCGGCCTTGGCGATCGCCACGAAGTCCTCGTTCACGTCGGGCATCATCACGCCGGCCTGATTCCGCATGAACGCAACGGCAAAGAGCGGCTCCAGCCCCGACGAGCACCCCGCGATGATCGAGATCGTACCGGTCGGGGCCACCGTGGTGACGTTGCAATTGCGGAGCAGCTGCATGGGGCGGATGCGCTGGCCCGCCGCGTCGCGCGCGCAGGTCTCGTCCGGACCCCAGATCGACCGCGCCCACTCGGCGAACGGCCCGCGCTGCTCGGCCAGCCGCTGGCTCTCGCGCTTCCCCTCGACGTCCAGGAACTCCATCACCGTGCGCCCCATCTCCACCCCTTCGGGGCTGTCGTAGGCGATGCCCATCCGCACCAGCATGTCGGCGAAGCCCATGAGGCCAAGGCCGATGCGCCGGATCCGCTTGGAGAGCGCGTCGATCTCGGGCAGCGGGTACTTGTTGACGTCGATGATGTTGTCGAGGAAGTGCGTGCTGAGATGGATGTCGGCGCGCAGCTCCTCCCAGTCCATCACGCCGTCCGTCACGTAGTAGCCGACGTTGATCGAGCCCAGGTTGCAGACGTCGTAGGCCAGCAGCGGCTGCTCGCCGCACGGGTTCGTGGCTTCGTAGGCGCCGAGGTGCGGCACCGGGTTGTACTTGTTCGCCTCGTCGATGAAGAAGCAGCCGGGCTCGCCGGTGCGCCACGCGCCCAGGATCATCTTGTCCCAGACCATGTTCGCGTCGAGCTGGCCCACCACCTTGCCGTTGGACGGATCGATCAGGTCGTAGTTCGTCCTGTTCTTCACCGCCTCCATGAACGTGCCGGTCACGCCCACGGAGATGTTGAAGTTCGTCACCTGCGTGAGGTCTTCCTTGCAGGTGATGAACTCGAGGATGTCGGGGTGGTCGACGCGGAGAATGCCCATGTTGGCGCCGCGCCGCGTGCCGCCCTGCTTCACCGCGTCGGTGCTGGCGTCATACAGCTTCATGAATGACACGGGCCCCGACGCCACGCCGGTCGTGCTCCGCACCATCGAGCCCTTGGGACGCAGGCGCGAGAAGGAGAAGCCGGTGCCGCCGCCCGACTGGTGGATGAGCGCCATGCTCGCCAGCGTGTCGTAGATGCCGTCCTTGTGGTTGGACAGGGCATCCTCCACCGGCAGCACGAAGCACGCCGAGAGCTGGCCCAGCGGACGCCCCGCGTTCATGAGCGTCGGCGAGTTGGGTTCGAAGCGGCGCTGCGTCATCAGCGCGTAGAACTCCCGCGCCTGCGCCTCCACCTGCTCGTCGGTCGCGCCGTATCGACGATCCGCCTCGGCCACCACCGTGGCCACACGCCAGAACAGATCCTCGGGCTGCTCCACGGGCTGGCCCTGATCGTTCTTGATGAGGTAGCGCTTGGCGAGCACCGTCCGCGCATTGGCGGTCAGCGTGGCCAGGCCGGCGGGCGGATTCTTCGACACGGGCATTTTGAAAGGACTCCCTGTTTACAGATGCCAAGTCAAGGACGTGAGGCGGGACCCCGGCGGGGACTGCTCAAGCCCCGATTTGTGGGGTGGACGCGCAACGTACCCGGGTTCGTGAAACCACGCCAGTCCAGTCGTAAGTCGTGTACCAACAACGTCTTATAATATCAACATCACGAACGTGCGCGCGCCTGGCCACCGAAGTTGAAAAGAAATCGTGACAGAATGAGAACAAAACAGGCAGCAGAATAGGCCCCTTTGCCCTACCGCATACCAATGGATAACTCCAAGTAATAAATGTAGTTACCTAACTGGGCGATTTCCTGGTACGATCCCGGTCACGCGCAGCAACCGCGCGCGCCATCTCACAAAAATGATGCCACGTCTTGCTCGCTCCCACACGGGAAACGAGGACGGGGTGAGCCGCTCGCGCGGCCACCCCGTGCACCAGACGCCGACGCCCCGTCGCGCCGACCCTCCACTGCATCAGTGGCTAGCGATCGCCATGGCCACCGTGGGAGCCGGAGCCGTCGTCGCCCCCGTTCCCGCGGCCGTCATCGCCATGCCCGTTTCCGTTCTTGCCGTCATCCCCTCCGGCGCCGTTGCCACGGCCATTGCCGCCGCCCACGGTGGTGTCGGTGTTGCCGCCCGAGCCGCCGGCGCCGCTCGTGCCGCACGCCCCCGCCAGCGCTTCGTCGGCGTGCACCGCCGCGTTGCCGCTTGCCGTGAAGTCGTCCGCCACGATGCAGCCATAGAGCGCGCCGTTCCCCGAGAGCGTCACGTCGTGGTTCGGCGCGTAGATGGTGAAGTACGACGACGCGTTGCCGGTGAGCTGCCAGCCTGACGGTTTCGAGGGTGTGCCGCAGGCGATGATCGCCAGCGCCGTCGGGCTCTGCTTGCCGTTGGTGATCCCGCCGCCGCTCGAAGTCAGTTGATCGTCGACGTAGACGTCCACGTGCTGGCCGCCCGGGCCGTTGACCTGGAGCGTGGCCTGGCCCGACAGCGAGATCGACGAGAAATGGTACGGCCCGCTGCCGTTGAGCACGATGCTCCCCTGCCCGCTCGCCGAGAGCGCGCCGGTCTTGGCGTTGTAGCTGTACTTCGATCCCCCGACCGCCGACGCCGGCGTGTATCCGCCGGCCGCGCACGCCAGCGTGCCCATGGCGTGGAGCGCCGCCGAGTGCTGCGTGACCGCACCCGTGACGTAGCGGCCCAACGAGATGGTGCTGGCCGAGGTCGCATCGCCCTGGATGAGGACGTTTCCGTTGAACTTCATCGGGCCGATCGACGCCACGTTCCCCGTGCTGTCGTGCGCGTTCGCGCGGTAGGGGCCGAGCGCCGAGTTATAGCCGTCGGTGCCGGCGTTTCCGTTCATCGTGATCGTGCCGTTGGCGAAGATCGCCCAGGCCAACACCTTGCTCGGAAGCGGGTGCGGCACCGTCACGGTGGCCGTGCTCTCGGCCGTGCCGTTGGCGCTCATCACCAGCGTGTACACGCGGTTGGTGACGCTGTCCAGCGTCTCGGCGCGGAGGTACAGCGTATCGGTGGCCGGGTTGAACGCCACCGTCGGCTGCGCGTTCGAGCTGAGCGTGGACGAGCCGTCGTTGTGCGCCACCCGGATGTCGCCGGGCAGGTCGCCGGGGGCGCTGCCAAGGTCCGCCTGGCTGCTCGACGCCGTGACGGCCAGCGTGTGTGGACAGGTCCCGACGCTCTTGGCCGCGATCGACATCTTCACGTACTGGCCGTTGGCCGACGGGAAGAGCAGCGGGCTCACCTTGAACGAATCCACGGGCGGCACGATCGCGTTGACGGTGACCGTGAACGGGGTCTCCGCGGAATTCCCGGAGGAGTCCGTGACGCTCAGGACCATCGGAAACCCGACGGTCGGATCGAAGTGACGGCTCCAGACCGGGCCGGTGCCGTAGAGTTGGCCGGTGGCGGCGGAGGCGCCGTAGTACCACTGGTATGACACGATGTTCTGCGGCAACACGGCGCTTCCGATCGCGTCGTACGATCCGGACCCATTGACAGTGACCGTCCCGCCGCCGTTCACACAGTCCGGAACGACGGCCACCGTCGCCACGGCGTGCGGCACCGGGATCGGCTTCGACGGAATCGTCGTCAACGCACCGCCACCGATGAACACGTCGGAGTCGTACAGCCCGTCGTAGGTGTCGGCGATGGCGAGCTTGATGTGGTTGGTCACGCCCTTGTTCACCGCCGCCGCGCACTGGAGCACGCGCGTCACGCCGTTCAGCTCGGTGTTGATCGTCTTGCCGGAGGCCGACGTGTTGTCGCGGTACAGACTTGGGTTCGACGCCGGCGGCGTGCCGTACGGATAGCCGTTGTTGATGGCGTTGATCGACACCGGCTGGCCGCCGACCAGCGCGCAGTTCGTCCCGTTGACGTAGAACGCCATCGCGTCGTTGAAGTCCGAGCCGACGAACACGTCGTACTCTTCCGAGCCGAACACGTACGCCCCGATATAGATCGTGGATGAATCGGGCACCAAGTCGAACTGAAGCACCGACGCGTCGAACGTCTGGTTGCCGCCGACGAGCGTCGTCAACTGCGCGTCGCCGGGCAGCCCCCAGTCGGTGCTCATGTCGTCGAGCAGGTTCGGCCCCAGCACGCCGGCGGCGGAGCCCGTGCTGAGGATGATGCCGTTCTTGACGCCGAGCACGGCCGAGTCCGCCGAGAACAGCGCGCCGGCTCCGTTGGCGCCCGTGTATGTCACGTTCGAGATCGCGACTCCCGGGCCCGCCAGCGCCTGCGCCAGCTGCAGCGGCGTGACGCCCTGCGTCATGTCCTGGACGGCGATTCCGCCCACGGGCGCGGCGAGCGCTAGCGACACGCCTGCGGGTCCCTGCCGCAGCGCCAGCGGTTTCGAATGGCCCACGCGCTGCACGCGTTGCACGCCGCGCGATGTGGGGCCGGCGAGCGACTGTTCGCCCACCTGGCACGCAAAAGTGCTCGCGAGAATCAGGATCCCCGCTGCGAGTTTCGAGAGGCGCATCGTATTCCCCAGCGTCGAGGATTTTGTTCGGCGTGCTGTCCTCTTAAAACCTACGTACTGCTCAGGAACCGTACAGTATCCAAAAACCTGACAGTAGTGTCAGGGTAACATTCACGGGCAGAAATGTGGTGATGCCCGTCACATCTCTGGGAAGCCGCCGCGGCGGTGTTCCTCCTGCAACGCCAGATAGCTCTCCACCGTGGCGCGAATGCGCTCGCGTTCCTCGACGGTGGTCTGCCGTATCACTCGACCGGGCACCCCGAGCACCAGGGAATTCGGCGGGATCTGCATCCCCTCCGGACACACCGCGCCGGCGCCCACGATCGAACCCGTGCCCACGGTGACGCCGTTCAGCAGCACCGCGCCCATCGCGATCAGGCAGTCGTCGGCCACCGTGGCGCCGTGCACGATGGCCCGGTGGCCGATGCCGACGCGGCTCCCGATGTGGCAGGGCACTCCGTGGTCCACGTGGATCACGGTGCCGTCCTGCACGTTGCTGTCGGCGCCGATGGTGACGGCCGCGCTGTCGCCTCGAATGGCGGCGAAGGGCCACACCGAGACGCGGGGGCCGATGGTCACATCGCCGCAGACGAACGCGCGCGGATGCACGAACGCCGTGGCATCGATGGTGGGAGCGGTTGGGGGCATCAGAACGCGAGTCCGAGGGAGAAATAGGTGGTCACGGCGCTGGCGCCGACCAGGGCCCGCCCCTGCGACGGGAGCGCCACGCCGAACCGGAAGCGGTACGGCGTGTCCCACTGCAGCACGGCGGCCGTCACGTTCAACTCGGCGCCCACCGACGAGAGCGCGTAGCGGCGCGTGAGCGCCGGATCGCGGCACACCGAGCCGGCGGGGAGCACCGCCGGACACCACGCGCCGCCGACGTCATAGAACACCGACACCGAACTGCGATCGAGAAAATAGGGAACCAGCCCCCAGCCGCCGTCGGTCAACGCCAGCGGCAGCCGGTACTCGGCCGATGCCGCGTACGCCTGGGTGCCGATGAGCGACGCGGGCTGGAAACCGCGCACCGGAAAGGTGCGCCGCCCCTGGCCCAGCACGATCCCCGGCGCCAGCTGGATCGACGTGCCGCTGGCGCCGCCGACCTCGAAGTAGTCCGTCGCCTGGTCGTCGCGGTAGCCGGCGGCGCCGGTGAGCGCGATCACGTGGTGCGCGAAACCCGGCAGATCGAGGGACTTGTACGCGGTGCCCGCGCCGACGACGCTGAACGTCGTGCGCGCCGCGTCGCCGCTCAGGAAGCGTTCCTGCGCGGCGAACGAGCCGGTCACGCCGTCCTCGGGCGAGATGGACGTGGTGGGTCCCTGGGCGTTGCTCCAGACGCCGCCGGCGATGAGCGACGGATAGAAGTACGTGCGGGCGTACGCGGAATCGATCCGCGCGCGCGCGGGCGCCGGATCGGCCGCGTAGTCGTCGGCCTCGAGCCCCGCCGCCAGCGTGAACGACGAATAGGTGCGGAAGCGCGGCCGGACCCACGTGGCCCCGGCGCTCAGCGTGCGCGTGCGCTCGCGCAGCACGCCGATCACGTTGCGATGGTCGTCGCGGATGGCCGCGGTGTTCTGCCAGTCCTGGGCCGCGTTCGCCACCAGCACCGGCATGCCGAGGCCGGCGTACGCGTAGTCGAAGTACCCGGTGACGCCGGTGGCGTCGGTGGGCACCAGCACCTGGGCGTCGTAGGCGTGGCGCCCCACCACGTCGCTGCCGCTGGTATAGGCCCCGAGGCGGGCCCCGCCGGCCAGTGACGGCTCCTCCACGGGCATCCAGTAGCGCGGCCACAGCGTGCGCCAGGGCGAATAGCGCGTGGCCGGCGTCGTCGCGCTGTCGGGGGCCGCCGCCGGTTCCGGCTTGGCGGCATCGCGCAGGGTGTCCGCCGGTACCGGGGTCAGCCGGTCCATCGGGGTCACGCCAAGGTGGTAGCCGTCGCCGAGTACCGCCGACGCGGCCATCCACCGGCCGTCGGGAGAGACGACGGGGAAGAACACGCCGGTCGTGGCCGCGCTCAGCAGCATCAGGCGGTCGTCCGGCCCCGGCTCGAAGCGCGCCGAGTACACGTTGGTCACGCCGGTGCGGTCGGAGGTGAAGTAGATCGTGCGGCCGTCCGGCGACCAGCTGGGCGCCGACTGGATGGCGTGCGCGGGCGAGATGCGCTGCACGATGCGCCCCGTGGTGTCGATGACGACGATCTCCGACGTGCCGCCGCGCCGCCAGAGGGTGGCGGCGACGTGGGCGCCGTCGGGCGACCAGCGCGGCTCGGTCCACTGTTCGTCCTCGCTCCCGGCGGTGAGCGCTCGCAGGCCGGTGCCGTCGGAGCGCAGCGTCACGAGCCGCGTCGCCGCCGGCAGCGTCTGCACGGCCACGATCCGTCCGTCGGCGCGACGGTCGGGCACGGTGAGCCGCGCGCCCGTGGTGAGGCGAACGGTGCGGCGGCCGCGTTCGGCGAACAGGTCCGACCGGATGTGGTAGGCGTCGGTGTACTCGAGCTGCGCGAACAGCCGCTCGTCGTCGTCGCCGAGCACGGTGGGCGACTCGCTGTTGCGCCGGCCGAGCCCGTCGATGCTCCCGTCCAGCGTCACGCTGAACACGCCCATGCTCTGCCGGCCCGAGGTGCCGGTGAAGGTGATCGCGGTGTCGTCGGCCCACCGCGGGTAGCTGGCGATGCCGCCGCCCACGGTGAGGTAGCGCCAGCCGGGCATCGGAAGCCCGGGGTCGCCGGCGGTGCGCGTCACCGAGTCGCTCCAGAGTTGCCACGCCCGCGAGAACGACTCCCCGAACGCCTGCTTCGCGGGGCGGTCGAGCCAGAGCGGAATCCACTGCGACGCCTCCGATTCCACCAGCGCCCGCATGTGGTCGCCGCGGGTCGCCGCCAGGTAGTCCATGAACAGCGACCCGAACACGTAGGGCGACTGGCCGTAGGGAAAGAAGACGTCGGCGCGGCTCATCCGGTCGATGGTCGGGAAGCGGTGCTCGGCGCCGAACGCGCGGGCGATCATCCGGTGGTCGGAGCCCAGCACGCGCCCGGCGCCGGTGAGCTTCGACTCGTAGTAGACCGCCAGGCCCTCGGTGAGCCAGGCCGGCGCGTATCCATTAGGAAATAAATATGGCGCGCGGCCGAAGATGCGCTGGCCCAGGGCCCAGATGCTCCGGCTGCGGTCGAGATGGAAGATGTGCGTGAGCTCATGCGTCACCACCATCGCATCGGGGTCGTCGGTGAACCGCAGCGCCGGATCGTTCACCGGCGGGTTGGCGTAGATGACGATGCGATTGGTGGGGAAGTAGGTCGCGTAGCCGTTGGTGTAGTCCGCGGCGTCGCTGATCACGAGGTCGATCGGTCCGCGCGGCGGGGTGAGTTCCCTGGAGAGCTGTGCGTACGCCGTCTCGGCGTCGGCGGCGGCGCGCCGCGCCGCCGAGGCCAGCGCCGGCGTGAAATGCACGTAGAAGTGCGCCGTGCGCATCGTGCGCCAGTCGTCGTTGGGCGCGAGCTGCGCCCGCGCGGTGCCCGCCACGCCGGAGGCCAGGGCGATCGCGGCCAGGAGGCGGCGGCTCACCGCTCGGCTCCCAGGGCGCGGAAGTAGTCGCGGAGCCCGGCGGCCAGGCCGCGCGCGTACGCGTCCTGGAAGTCGGGCGTGCGCAGCGCCGCCTCCTGCCGCGGGACGATCACGAACGCGCCCTCGCAGAGCACCGAGGGCATCCAGGTTTCGCGCACCACGGCAAGGCTGCGGAACACCACGCCCTGATCGGGCAGTCCCATGGCGGCCACCATGCCCCGCTGGACGGCGCGCGCCAGCGGCTCCGACTGCCCGCGATAGAAGTAGCTGGCGCTTCCTTCGACGGCGGTGAACGGATTGACGCCGTCGGGAAAGGCGTTGAGGTGGATGGACACGAAGACGTCGGCGCCGGCGCGGCGCGCCATCACCGGCCGGTCGTCGAGGCCCACCGGATCGCGCGTGGTGCGCGTCATCACCACCGCGGCGCCGTCGCCTTCGAGCATCGTCTTCAACCGACGCGCGACCGCCAGCACGGCATCGCCTTCGTAGAGTCCGGTGGGGCCGGTGGCCCCGGCCGGCGGGTGCCCCGGATCGACGGCGATCACCATCCCGCGCAGCGGATGCGCCGGATCCACCGCCGGCGGACGCCGCACGCGCAGCACGAACCGTCCGCTGTCCCAGAGCACCAGGTAGCCGAATGGATTGCGGCTCAGGTGCAGCGTGTAGCGCACCCGGTCGTCCGCCACCTGGGCCCACTCCACCCGGCGGATGAGCGAGTCGCCGGTGGGGTAGCGCACGATGTCGGTGTTGCCGCGCGTGTCGTACAGCGTGAGGTCGATGGCGTGGTCGCGCTCCTCCACGAAGTAGGCCGGCCGGCTGCCCACGGGCAGTACGAAGTCCTCCCATCCGGGCGCCGGCACGACGGCGCCGTCGCCGGCCACGCGGCGTGGCGGGCGCGTTTCGGCCGGCAGATCGTGGGCCAGCGAGTCGGGCACCCACACGCTGAGTTCGCCGTCGAGGCGCACGCGCGTGTAGCCGCCGGCGCGGCGGTCGCGCCACGCCACCGTGCCGGGCAGGAAGAACCAGCGGTACGTCTCGCCGGGCGTGGGGCGGGCGACGATCGTCGCGTCGGTGTCGTTCAGCGTCTCGGTGGGATCGGCGAGGCGCACCCAGGCGCCCGCGGTGTCGGGTGGAGCGGGCGTCGCGTGGTTGCCGTTGGGCGTGCGCACGCGCACCGGGTGGCTGGCCCGCGCGGTGTCGCCGGCCAGCGCCGCCACGAGGTCGTAGTGGGCGGCGGAGGCGGGCGGATTGGCCACGAACGCCATGAACGCGCCGTTGGGATAGACGCGCGCCGGCTGGCCGTCGATGGTCAGCGTCGCGTTGCCGTTGCCCACCGACCCGAGCACGAAGGTGGAGTCGCTCGACGTGATGAGCTCGCGCGCCGCCGGATAGACGACGTGGATGGCGAGGGACCCCGCCACGAACGGAATCGGCGGCAGACCCGGCGGGGCGGCGAGCCCCGGGCCGGGGCCGCGGCCCTTTCCGGGGTTGGCCCGGGCCGCCGCCGAATCGAGCCCCGGCGGGGCTGGCTGGGGCGTGGGGGACGGACCGGGCGTTCCTGGGCGCGCACACCCGGCGAGCATGGTGGCGGCGGCCAGCGCGAGGCGGGCGGCGAGGCGGGGCATCGCCTCAACCTACGAACAGCGCCGGATGGAGGGAAGCGACGGCGGATCGGGCACTTGCGCCGTCCCCGCCGCTTCATTGACCCTCCTTTCCACGCGTCCTATATTCGCGCGTCATGGTGCTTCCGCGGGTGGAGACGACGACGTGACGACGTGCGCGTTCTGCGGTCGAGAGAACGACGCGGGTTCGCGTTTTTGCATCGACTGCGGAAAGCCCGTGAATCCGTCCGATGCTCGCGTGGCTCCCGCCTTCGTCCCCGATCCCGAGGGCAAGCCACGGCCCCATCCCGTGGCCGGCGCATCGCCGGCCAAGTCCGCCAACCCCGCCGGCGTTCCAAAGACACGCGTGTCTCCTCCTCCGCCCTCCTCGACCGTGATCTGCACCCGCTGCGGCAAATCCGTGGACGCGTCGCTGCCGTTCTGCGCGCACTGCGGCCACCGGGTTCTGGCGGCGGCGCCCGAGGGCGCGTGCAAGGGCTGCGGGGCGCCCTTCCAGAAGGGCGTTGACCTGTTCTGCACCCGCTGCGGAGCGCGGATCGGCGAGCGGGTCTCGGTGGTCGACCAGGCGGCGGCGCCCGGCACGCAGGTGCTCGGCGCGAGCCGCCGCGAGGTGGGGCCGAAGCTGTCGCTGCTCAACGACGCCGGCGACGTGGCCAAGACCTACGCGCTCGACCGCGGCGAGGCCGTGGTGGGCCGAGGCGAGGCCGACATCCGATTCGCCGACGACGTTTACATGTCGCCCCTGCACGCGCGCTTCGATCTTCGCGAGGGCGTGCTGTGGGTGCGGGACCTGGGGTCGCGCAACGGCAGCTGGGCGTTCCTCGACGGGGCGGTGAAGCTGCTCGACGGCGACCGGGTGCTGGTGGGCTCGCAGGTGCTGCGCTTCCGGCGGCTGGGCTATCCGGGACCGCACGCGCCCGAAGCCGACGCCACGCGGCGCATGGGGTCGCTCACCCCGTCGGTGGACGTGGCCGTGCTGGAGCAGCTGCGCGCCGACGGCAGCGTGCGCGACACCTTCCACCTGTCGCCGGGCCGGAGCGTGCTCCTGGGGCGCGAAACGGGCGACTGGACCTTTCCGTACGACCAGACGATGAGCGGGCGGCACGCCGAGCTGCGAGCGGAGGATTCCGATTTCTTCGTGCACGACGTGGGCAGCCGGAACGGCGTCGCCATGGCCGTGCGCGGCGAGCAGGCGCTGCGGAAGGGGCAGCGGCTGCTGCTGGGCGACCAGATCCTGCGCGTGGAGAGCGTGTGAGCCAGTTGAAGATCTGCCCCCAGTGCGGCACCGAGTACGAGCTCGATCAGCGTTTCTGTCCCAAGGACGGCACGACGCTGCGCATGCAGGGGAGCGAGAACGACCTCGTCGGGTCGATCATCGCCGACCGCTACCACGTGCTGCGCAAGCTCGGCGAGGGCGGCATGGGCCAGGTGTACCTGGCCGAGCACGTGAAGATGGGGCGCAAGAGCGCGGTCAAGGTGATGAACCCCGGCATGGTGCACGACGCCGACGCGATCAGCCGCTTCAACCGCGAGGCCTCCAACGCCAGCCGCATCAACCACCCGAACGTGGCGGCCGTGTACGACTTCGGCGAGACGGGCGAGGGGCTGATCTACCTGGCGATGGAGTTCGTCGAGGGTCCGCCGCTCACCAAGCTCATCGAGCAGCAGGGCGCGCTGCCGCCGCTCCGCGCCGCCGAGATCGCGCGCCAGGCCGCCGACGCGCTGGCGGTGGCCCACGACATGGGCATCGTGCACCGCGACCTGAAGCCCGACAACATCATGATCGCGAAGAACCGCGACGGGTCGGACCTCGTGAAGGTCGTGGACTTCGGCATCGCCAAGGCCGCCGACAACGAGGCGCAGAAGGTGACCAAGACGGGGCTCGTGGTCGGCACGCCCGAGTACATGAGTCCCGAGCAGCTGGCGGGCGACAAGCTCGACGGACGCAGCGACATCTATTCGCTGGGGCTGGTCGCGTTCAACATGCTCACGGGCAAGCTGCCCTTTCCCAGCGAGTCGGCGCAGGAGGCGATGATCATGCGCCTCACCGACAAGCCGAAGCCGCTCTCGGAGATGAAGCCCGACGTGGCGTGGACGCCCGAGGTGCAGGCGGTGATGGACAAGGCGCTGGAGCGCGACGCCAACCTTCGCTACCAGAGCGCGGCGCAGTTCGGGCGCGAGCTGTTCAAGGCGGTGGGCGCGATGCCGCAGAGCGTGGCCGCCGAGGCGGGTACGCAGGTGATCGACACGGCGTCGGTGGCGGCCGCGGCGGCGAAGACCGCGGCCATTCCCGCCACGCGGGTGGCCAGCGCCGCCGAGCCCGTGCCGGCCAAGCCGGGGCCGGCGCCGACGCCGGCCGGCAAGAGCAAGGCGCCGCTCATCGCCGCGATCGCGACGGTGGTGGTGCTGGGCGGCGGAACGGCGACGATGATGATGATGAAGGGGCAGAAGGGCGCGTCGCCGCCGAGTGCGGCGCAGGGTGTGACTGGCGCCACGGCGGACAGTCAGAAGACGGGCAATGGTGGAGGGATGCAGCAACCGGTCGATACCAAGACCGGGGGCACCACCGAGCAATCGCGGAAAGCAGAACCGTCGAATCCGGCGACGGCGCCGGGCAAGGGAACGGCGACGCCACCCAAGGCGCCGGCGGGTAATTCGGCGGCGACGCAAACGGCCGCGGTCAACGTCGAAACCATCTTGAAGCAGCTTGACGACACCGTTGCCGCCGCGAATTTCGACAAGACAGGTGCCTCACGCGTGATCAGGTCTATGGACAACCTATCCGACAAGTTGACATCGACTGCCCAACAGGTTCATGCGGCGATCATCCGTGCGTCTGCCGAAGAAGTGCTCGGGCATCACGACATCGGATGTCAGATTCTCGCACAGGTGAAGGACAAGGCGTTGACGACCTCGTACGCGAACACCGTCAACACGATGTTGGGCACCTGCAACTGACCACCCACTGACCTCCTCCATGGCCTCTCACGGCGACGCCGCCCACCGACCCATCGTCGTCCACGTCTTCGGACGCACGGACGTCGGTCGCACGCGCGAGCACAACGAGGACGCCTTCGTCGTCGCCGACCTCACGGCCGACGACGCGTCGCTGCAGCCCTCGGTGCGCACGCACGCCGCGGGCCCGCGCGGCTCGCTGTTCATGGTCGCCGACGGCATGGGCGGCGCCGCCGCCGGCGAGATTGCCAGCGAGATGGCCACCGCCATCGTGCTCCGCGAGCTGCGCCGCGACTGGCTCGGCAGCGCCAAAATCACCCCCGACGCCTTCGCCACCGCGCTCAAGCACGCCGCCGCCGTGGCCAACGCCGAGATCAACGCCTACGCCGCCAACCACCCCGAGTACCGCGGCATGGGCACCACCGCCACCATCACCGGCATGCTCGGCGACACGCTCTACCTGTGCCAGGTCGGCGACAGCCGCGCCTACCTGGTGCGCGACGGCGCGGCCCGCCAGATCACCAAGGACCAGTCGCTGATGCAGAAGCTGGTCGAAGCCGGCGAGATCACCGAGGAGGAGGCCGAACACAGCGAACGGCGCAACATCATCCTCCAGGCCCTGGGCCCCGAAGCCACGGTCAAGGTGGACCTCACGCACCAGAAGCTGCGCCGCGGCGACACGCTCGTGCTGTGCAGCGACGGCCTCTCGGGCCAGGTCGAGCCGCGACGAGATCGGCCAGGTGATCACCGAGGAGCCCGACCTCATGGCGGCGTGCAAGCGGCTGATCGACATGGCCAACGCCGCCGGCGGCCCCGACAACATCACCGTGATCGCCGCGCGCTTCGACGGCGCAGGGCTCCAGGCCGCCGCCGACGGCGACGAGGTGGGGCACCGCGTCTTCCCACTCGCCGATTCCGGCCACACCCCCGCCATGGGCATCGACCGGCTGCTCGACGACGCCGAGAGCCAGCGGGTGACGATGCCGGTGCACACCGTCACGCGCGACATGCTGCCGGAGCAGGCGGACGAGGCCGGCCCGGTCGTGAGCGAGCAACGGCGGGCCCGCGGACGCGCCGCCCAGCGCTGGCTGGTGGCCGCGCTCGTCGTGGCCGTGCTGGCCGCCGCGTGGTGGTTCCTGCGATCGGCCCGCGGGGCCGGCGTTGCCGGCGCCGCGGCGCCCGCCGCGCAGTCCGGGGGATGACGTGGCCCTCGAACTGCGCATTCTGGGCGGCGCCCGCGCCGGCCAGCGCGAGGTGTTCGAGAAGTCGGTGATCGCCGTCGGGCGCCACCCGCTGAGCGACCTGCGCTTCGATCCAGAAAAGGACCTCGACGTCTCGACGAAACACGCCGAGATCCGCGGGGTCGGCGGCCGCTACACGATCCACGACAACACCAGCACCAACGGCACTTTCGTCAACGGCCAACGCGTGCTCCCCGAGCGCGAACTGCACGACGGCGACCGCATCGCCTTCGGCGAGCACGGCCCGCAGGTGGAGGTGCGCATCGTGGCCTCGGCCCCCGTCGCCGCGCCGGCCGCCACGCGCATGCACGCCGCGTCGCCCGCGCCGAGCGCCGCACCGATCAGGGAGACACCGCGCCGCTCCACCACCGAGCGCATCGCCATTGCCGTGCAGGAGCACACCTCGCGGCTCACCAAGCTGCTCGTCGCCGCCGTGGTCGTGCTCGGCGCCGGCATCGGCATCGCCTTCTGGCTCGGGCACCGCACGTCGGAAGCGCAGGTGCAGCAGCTCCAGCAGATGCTGGCGCAGAACGAGTCGGCGTCCACCGCCCTCAACCAGAAGCTCCAGGCGATGGCCGGGTCCGACACCGGCTACGTGCGGGCGCTCGAGCGGCAGAGCGATTCACTCCGCCGCCGCGTGGAGAGCAGCCCGTCCGCGTCCGCCGGCACCATCGATTCGCTCCGCGCCGCGCTGCGCAGTCAGAACGCGCTGCTGAACCTCAACGTGCCGTCCATCAACGCCCGCAACGCGCCGGCGGTGGCGATCCTCTATTCCGAGATCGACAATCAGCCGTACGCGGGCACGGCGTTCGCCGTCACCAGGGACGGCCTGCTCGCCACCAACCGCCACAACGTGCAGAACGCCGACGGCACGCGCGCCACGCGGCTCGCCGTCACGTTCCGCGACACCAAGGACGTGCTGCCGGCGCACATCGTGAAGGTGAGCGACGACCCGGCGGTGGACCTCGCCCTGGTCCAGCTCGACCGCCCGGGCCCCTTCCCCACCGTCGCCGGCATCAGCCCGGCTCCCGCCGACGCTCCCGAAGGCGCGCCCGTGGTGACCATTGGCTTCCCGCTCGGCCCCGACCTGGTGATGGAAGGCACCGGCGCCAACATGGTGGCCAAGACCACGCTCGATCCGGGCACCGTGAGCAAGCGCGTCAGCACGGTGCTCCAGGTGGACTCGTACGCCGCCCACGGATCCAGCGGCAGCCCGGTGTTCAACGCCATGGGCAACGTGGTGGGCGTGGTCTACGGCGGGCCGCCCGGCGGCGGCGGCCGCATCGTCTACGCGGTGCCGGCCGACAAGCTGGCGGCGTTCCTGCCCCCGGAAGCCGCCGCGATCATCAGGTAGCCGGCGGCCCACCGGGGGTGAGCGTGCCAAGCACGCGCGGGCCCGCCGCGCCGGTCGCGCGCGGCACGTTGCCGGCCCGGCGCTCGACGAACCGCTGCGCCAGCAGCGCGAACGCCACCGCCTCCTTGGCCTCGTCGTCGAAGTAGGCGTCGCTGAACCGCCGCACGACCATTGGCGAGAGCGCCCCGCCGATCGTCGCCACCAGTGCCGGATTGTTCGCGCCACCGCCCGAGACGAGCACCTCGCCCACCGGCTCCGGCATGAACCGCCGGTACGCATCGGCGATGCTGCGCGCCGTGAGCGCCGTGGCCGTGGCCACGAGGTCGGCGGTCGATGCCCGCGGATGCGCGGCCCGGCACAGATCGATCACCCGCGCCACGTACGCCGCGCCGAACAGCTCGCGTCCCGTGGACTTGGGCGGTTCGGCGGCGAAGTACGCGTCGTCGAGCAGCGCCGCGAGCGCGGCCTCGATCGGCGTCCCCGCGGCGGCCAGCGCGCCGCCCGCGTCGTAGCGCGCCCCCGGCGTGAGCGCGCGCACCACGCCGTCGATGACGCACACGCCGGGGCCAGTATCGAACGCGCGCACGCCGTCCGGCGCGCCCCCCGGCGGCAGCACCGTCACGTTGCCGATGCCGCCCAGATTCTGCATGGCGCGCCACCCGTCGCCGGCGAACAGCAGGGCGTCGGCCACGGGGACCAGCGGCGCGCCCTGCCCGAGCGCCGCTACGTCCCGCGAGCGGAAATTGCTCACCACGTCGATGCCGGTGCGCTCGGCAATCACGGCCGGTTCGCCGATCTGCCAGGTGGAGTGCGGCGGCTCGTGCCAGATCGTCTGTCCGTGCGACGCGACCGCCCGCACCTCGTCGCGCGGCACGCCCGCTTCGGCGAGCACCGCCAGCGCGACGTCGGCCAACCAGCCGCCCAGGTCGGCCTGCAGGCGGCAGTACTCGCGCGCCGTCCCCGCGGACATGGCGCGCTCCAACGCGTCGCGCTGCGCCGGCGTGTACTCGCGCACCAGGAACGCCAGCATCTCGGCCTCGAATCCCGCGCCGCGCTCGTGGAAGCGCACCGCCACCGCCGAGATGCCGTCGAGCGAGGTGCCCGACATCAGCCCCACGTACACGGGGGGACGCGCCGCCGGCGCCGGGGCGGTCATCGCACGGGGGGCGGCGTGCGCCCGATCACGCGGCGGATGACGCCGCCCTCGCGCGCGAGCGCCGCCTCGGCGGCGGCGCGGTCGGCGTCCAGCTCGTGCATCGCGATCGCCGTCTTCACCGATCCGCCGGCGCGTGCGAGCAGATCGCCCGCCGCCTCGACGTCGCACTCGCAGACCTCCATCACGATCCGGCGGCTGCGGTCGGCGAGCTTGGCGTTGGTGGCCTGCAGGTCCACCATCAGGTTGCCGTAGGTCTTGCCCAACCGGACCATCGCGCCCGTGGTGATGGCGTTGAGCACGAGCTTGGTGGCGGTACCCGCCTTGAGCCGCGTCGAGCCCGTCACCGCTTCCGGGCCCGTGATCGGCAGGATCACGACGTCGGCCGCGGCGGCCATGGCGGCGGGCGGCGGCGAGCAGGCGACGAGCGCGGTGCGCGCGCCGACGGCGCGGGCGTGCTCGAGGGCCCGCCCGACGTACGGCGTGGTGCCCGAGGCGGCGATGCCGACCACGAAGTCGCCGGCGCGAACTCCCGCGGCGTCGAGATCGCGCACCGCGTCCTCGACGCGGTCCTCGGCGCCCTCCTGCGAACGCGTGAGCGCGGCCGGCCCGCCGGCGATGATGCCCTGCACGAGTTCGGGGTCGGTGCCGAACGTGGGCGGACACTCCGACGCGTCCAGCACGCCGAGCCGGCCCGACGTGCCGGCGCCGACGTAGAACAGACGGCCGCCGCTCCGGAAGGCGCGCTCCGCTTCGGCGATCGCCTCGGCGATTCGCTCGCGCTCGGCGTGCACCGCGGCCGGCACCAGGCGGTCTTCGGCGGCCAGCAGATCGACGATCTCCAGCGGCGTGGCGAGGTCGATGTCGACCGTGCGCGGATTGCGCTGCTCGGTGATGCGCGGAGGACGCGCGTCGGCAGCCACGGGGTCAGCGGGTCACGGCGTGACGCCGCGCGGCGCCGCCTGCAACAGCGGCGCGGTATATTTCTGCACGTGATCACCCCGGGTGTGAGTCGGTCGGACGCACTGGATTATATGCGATCCCCCGCGCGTTGTCCCGCCGCGTGCCGCCGGCCGCGCCCCGCCTGACGCCCGACGCCTGATGAACGACCGCCGCCCCATCCGCCGGCTCCTGCCGTACTACCGCCCATATCGGGGCAAGATGGCCCTCGGGCTGTCGCTCACCGTGGTGTCGTACGCCTTCTCCACCACCGGCCCCTGGTTCCTGCGCGCGGCCGTGGACGCGTTCATCAGCAAGGCGCCGATGTCGCGCATCTGGCTGCTGGCCGGGGCGATCGTCGGCGTCGCGGTCGCCGGCGGGTTCTACCGCTACCTCATGCGGCAGCTGCTGAACAGCGTCAGCCGGTGGATCGAGTACGACCTGCGCAACGATTTGTTCGCCAAGCTGGAAACGCTCGACGCCGAGTACTTCGCGCGGATGCGCACCGGCGATCTCATGGCACGGCTGACCAACGACCTGTCGGCGGTGCGCATGGCCGCCGGCCCGGCGGTGATGTACCTGACCAACACGATCGCCGGCGGCACCTTCGCGCTGCTGTTCATGCTGCGCATCGACGTGCGGCTCACCCTCATCGCGGTGCTCCCGATGGCGCTGCTGCCGATCTCGATGATCTGGCTGGGCCGGGCCATCCACGCCCGGTTCGAGGCGGTGCAGGAACACTTCGGGCACATGACGACGATGGCGCAGGAGAACATCTCCGGCGTGCGCGTGGTGCGCGCCTACCGCCAGGAGGGACCGGAAGCCGAGCGGTTCGCCGAGCTGGGGCAGCAGTACCTGACGAAGCAGATGCGCCTGGCCACGCTCTACGGCATGATGCACCCCTCGTTCGGCATGCTGGCGGGCCTGGGCAGCGTGGTGGTGCTCGGTCTCGGCGGCGCCCTGGCCGTGCGCGGCGTCATCACGGTGGGATCGTTCGTGGCGTTCGGGCTCTACCTCGGCATGCTCACCTGGCCGCTGATCGCGCTCGGTTTCGTGATCAACCTGTTCCAGCGCGGCGCGGCGTCTATGGGCCGCCTGCTCGACATCCTGGACGCGCAACCCGCCATCACGACGCCCGAGGCGCCGCGCCCGCTGCCGGCGGGGGCGGTCGGGCGCCGCATCGAATTCCGGAACGTCGGCTTCCACTATCCGGCCGGCGACGGCGCCGCGCCGCGGTGGGTGCTCCGGCACGTCAACGTCACCATTCCCGCCGGCGCCACCGTCGGCGTGGTCGGGGCAACGGGGAGCGGCAAGAGCGCCCTGCTCGACCTCGTGCCGCGCGTCTTCGACCCGCAGGAGGGCGAGATCCTGATCGACGGCGTGCCGCTGCGCGAGCTCGACCTCGCGGCGTGGCGGCGCGAGATCGGCTACGTGCCGCAGGAGAGCTTCCTGTTCAGCGAGAGCGTCGGGGCCAATCTCGACTACGGCGCCAGCGACGCGTCGTCGCGCGACTGGGCGGCCGGCGTGGCCCAGCTGACGAGCACGATCGACGCGCTACCCGAGCGCTACGACACGATGCTGGGCGAACGCGGCATCAACCTGTCGGGCGGGCAGAAGCAGCGCGCCGCGATCGCCCGCGCCCTCGCCCGCCGGCCCACGGTGGTGCTGCTCGACGACGCGCTGAGCGCGGTGGACACGCATACCGAAGCGGAAATCCTGCGGGCGCTGCGCACCGCGCTCGCCGGCCGCACGGCGCTCATCGCCTCGCACCGCGTCTCGGCCATCCGCGACGCCACCTTCGCCATCGTGCTCGACGGCGGCCGCATCGTGGAACAGGGGCCGCACGACACCCTCATCGCCGCCGGTGGCCGCTACTGGTCGCTGCTCAACCGGCAGCAGCTCGAAGAGTCCATCGAGGAGTCGGTGGAGCCGGCGTAGGCGCCCCACCGGCATCGGCGAGGGGTCGATGCCCGCCCCGCGCCGCACGCCAGGCCGCCATCAGGAACGGAGGCTTGGAAACGATGCGTCGGGATCGGGCAGATCAATCGGATTGGATGAAGGGGGCTTGGCGGAGAAATCTCTCCGCCGAAGCCCCCCAGTTCTTGGCCTGATCCGCCGCATCTGGTTCATCCTGATCCATCGAGTCCACACCCTGTGTTCCTGATGCCCGCCGGGCGGGACGAGGCGAGGCCGCCGGGGCCTACATCCGGTTCAGGATCCAGGCCGGCGTCATCTGCTGCAGCGTGCCCGTGAGCACCGTGAGGTACCCGCTCACCAGCAGCAGGCCGACGAGGATCAGTAGCACGCCCGACGCCTTCGTCAGCCAGGCCAGACGCGCCCGGTTCCGCTGCGCGAAGCCGATCAGCTCCTCCAGCGCCACCGCGGAGATGAGGAAGGGCACCGCCAGCCCGGCCGAGTAGGCGCTGAGCAGCACCGCCCCGCGCGCGGCGTCGCCCGCCGTCGCCGCGAAGGTCAGGATCGCGCCGAGGATCGGCCCCAGGCAGGGCGACCAGCCGGCTCCGAACGCCATGCCCACGACCACCGTGCCCAGGAATCCCAGCGGCTTGTTGCGCAGGTGTACGCGCGTGTCGCGGCCCAGGATCCCCACGTTGAACGCGCCGGTGAGGTAGAGGCCGAACAGGATGATGATCGCGCCGCCCACGCGCGCCACCCACACCCGATGCACCAGCAGCACGCGGCCGATCGCGCTCGCCGCCACGCCCATGGTCACGAACACGATCGAGAACCCGATCACGAACAGGAAGGCGTGGAGCAGCGCGAACCGCCGCGACGACTGCACGTCTTCCAGCGAGATGCCGGTGATGAACGTGAGGTAGCTCGGCACCAGCGGCAGCACGCACGGCGATACGAAGCTCACCAGGCCGGCCACGAAGGCGACGAGAATTCCGATCTCGTTCCCGGGCGTCATACGCGGGCCGCGCGGGCCACGGCGCTACCCGACCGCCGGCTGGTGGGCGTCGATCACGGCGCGAATCTCGTCACCGGTCATGCGTTCGACCTCGTCCGTCTCCTCCGCCCGCCGCTGCACCCCGCGCACCACCTGGTCCACCGTCACCAGCGGCGCCTCGGCCTCCGCCTTCACCGTGACCTCCCACTTGCCGCGGTCGGGACCCTTGAGCGTCTGCCGGTAGGCGGCGGTGAACACCGTGTAGCGAAGCGGAGCTTCCCGCTCCTCCGCGTACGGCGATTCGTCCGCGGGGGCGACGTCCGCCGGCTCGCCGGATTCCGTCAGCAGGGGCGATTCCTCCGGGGGCGCCGGAATGGCCGCCGCGACCACCGCGATGCCACTCTCCACGCCGGACACGCGCCGCGGCGCGAAGAAATGCGCCTCCATGATCTCGACCCCCGCAAGCTGGTCGTTCAGGTCGACGATGAACCGCTCCCGCGTCTCGCTCGGAATCACGGCGCCACCGCGGCGGCCGGAACGGGAGCGGCGCGGCGCGCGTCCAGTTCACGCTCCACGTACAACCGCATGATGTGCATGAAGTCCTGGGCATTGGTGACGACGCCGAACGCCTGATGGGTGCCGCGGTCCTTCAGCTTGCTCACCACGAACTCCGACGAGTCCACGCAGATGGTGATCAGCTCGCGCATCGTCCCGTCGGCGTCGGTGACGAACGCCGGGAGCATGTTGCCGGTGGCGATGCCGTGCAGCGCCGAGGCGATCATGATGGCCATCGTGGCCTTGATCGTGTGGCGCCGCATCGCGTCCTGGGCCTGCAGCATGTCGGTGATCACTTCCGGCAGGGGGCCGTCATCGCGGATCGACGCCGCGAGCACGAACGGCACGCCGTGCAGCACGCACGCCCGCATGATGCCGTCGGGGATGAGCCCCTGCTCCACCGCCGCCTCGATCGACCCGGCGGCGCGCACCCGGTTGATGGCCCGCATGTGCTTGCCGTGCCCGCCCTGCGTCGGGATCCCGCTCCCCGTCATGCCGAGCGTCGTGCCGAACATCGACGCCTCGATGTCGTGCGCCGCCACGGCGTTGCCCGCCAGCAGCGCCTTCACGAAGCCGTGCTCGATGAACCAGACGAGATCGGCCCGGGCGCGCGCATGGACCAGCGCGGGCCCCGCCACCCAGACGGGATATCCGCCGCGGTCGCGCTCGTCGAGCAGCAGCCGCGCCATCAGCGCGTAGTCGATCGGCTTCTCGCGAGACACCTCGCTGGCCATGAACTGGAAATCGTCCTCGCCGCCCGCCACCAGCGCCCGCTCGTAGACGTACACCCCCTCGCTGCCGTCCTCGGCCCGGCCCACCGCCACCAGTTCGCCCTTGCGCACCCGGCGCATCTCGCGGGCCCAGAGCTCACCGGCGGCGTCGAGCACCAGGGCCGCGTCCATCCGGGGCTCGCGCGGGGCCCGCCAGGCGCCGCGCACGCGCACGTACGTGGGAAGATTCGTGGTCGAGAAGAACCCCTCGGGCACCACGCCGTCGGCGGGCGCCGGCACGAACCGCGCGTCGGGCGCGTGGGACAGCGCCGGCGCGTCGAGGTTCGGAGGCGGAATGATGATCACCTATTAAACATGGTCGGGGCGCGATGGCGGAACAAGCCGATCACAGGAGCGAAACCGGATCCCGGTCCACCGTGACTCTCAGCCCGTAGGCATTCGGCACCGGGAACCGAGACGCGAAGTACCGGCATACCCGGGTCAGGGGGCTGGCCTCCGCCGCTTTCAGGAGCAGGTGCCAGCGCCACCGCTGCTTGACCCGGTCCACCGGGCAGGGCGCGGGGCCAATGATCGACAGCGCGCCCGGCTCCCGCCGCGCCACCAGCGCGTGCAGCCAGGCCCCCGCCGACTGCGCCAGCTCCATCGTCGCGTTCTCGGAGAGCCCGCTGACGATCACGTTGGCCAGCCGCGCGAACGGCGGATAGGCGGGACTCCGCCGCCCCTCGAGCTCCTGTCGCACGAAGCCGGCGTAGTCGTGGGCCGCCGCGCAGCGCACCGCGTGGTGGTCCGGCACCCGCGTCTGCACCACCACCTCGCCCCGTTTGACCCCGCGCCCGGCGCGCCCCGACACCTGGCTCACCAGCTGGAAGCACCGCTCCGACGCCCGGAAGTCGGGCACGTTGATGCCGACGTCGGCGTCCACCACGCCGACCAGCGTGACGTTCGGGAAGTCGAGCCCCTTGGCGATCATCTGCGTGCCGAGCAGGATGTCCACCTCGCCGCGCCCCACCCGGTCGAGGATGTTCGCGTGCGCCCACTTGCCGCTGGTCGTGTCCATGTCCATGCGCGCGATGCGCGCCGCCGGGTAGCGTTCGCCGAGCACCCGTTCCACCTGCTGCGTGCCGAGCCCGCGGCCGCGGAGCACCGGCCCGCCGCACTTGTCGCATGCCGTGCGCATGGGCTCCGCGTACTGGCAGTAGTGGCACACCAGCCGCTCCGTCACGCGATGGTAGGTGAGGCTCACGTTGCAGTTGGGACACGCCGCCACGTCGCCGCACGCGTCGCACTGGACGAACGAAGCGTAGCCGCGCCGGTTGAGCAGGAGGATGCTCTGCTCGCCGCGCGCCAGCCGCTCGGCCAGCTTCCGGTCGAGCGGCTCGCTGAGCACGTAGCGCAGGGCATACTCGTCCGGCGACAGCCGCTTGGGATGCGTCTTCGGATCGGGGCGCCGCATGTCCACCACCTCGACCTCGGGGAGCACGCCGCCCCCCACCCGGTCGGGCAGGCGCAGCAGATGGTGCCGCCCCAGCTCCGCGTTGTGCCAGCTCTCCAGGCTCGGCGTGGCGCTTCCCAGCACCACCACCGCGTCCTCCTGGCGCGCCCGCACCAGCGCCACCTCGCGCGCGTGATACCGCGGCGTCTCGCCCTGCTTGTAGGTCGACTCGTGCTCCTCGTCCAGGATGATCGCGCCCAGATTCTCCAGCGGCGCGAACACCGCCGAGCGCGCGCCCACGGCGATCCGCTTCTCGCCGCGCGCCAGCGCCAGCCAGGCGTCGTACCGCTCGCCGTCGCTGAGCCCGCTGTGCAGCACGGCGATGCGGTCGCCGAACACGGCCCGGAACCGGTCCACCGTCTGCGGGGTGAGCGCGATCTCGGGCACGAGCACGATCGCCGTCTTGCCCCACTCGTCCACGACCTGGCGCAGGAATTCCAGATACACCAGCGTCTTGCCGCTGCCGGTGATGCCGTGCAGCACGAACGATTCCCCGCCGCCCGCCCGGACCAGCGCCTGCACCGCCGCCTGCTGCGCCGGCGTCGGCTCGAACGCCGACGGCGGCGGCGCCGGCCGCGACAGGAAGGGATCGCGCACCACGACCTCGCGCTCGAACGCCACCAGGCCGCGCTTGCCGAGCGCCGCGAGCGCCGACGGCGACGCCCCGAGCTGCGCCACCAGGTGCTCCACCGGCGCGCGCCCGCCGAGCGATTCCAGCAGCTCGTACGCCGCGCGCTGCCTGGGCGCGCGCTTGAACGCCGCGTCGCGCTCGAGCAGCGACGGAAGGGCGCGCGCGAGGCGCGCCACCCGGCGTTCGCGCTGCACCGGCGCCGGCGCCTTCACCGCCGACAGCGCCGCCGGCAGCATCGTGCGCAGCACCATGCCCAGCGGCGCCACGTAGTAGTCCGACATCCAGCGCGCGAGCTGCAGCAGGTGGGCGCTCACCACCGGCGCGGCGTCGGGCGCCGCCAGGATTTCCTTGGGCACCACGTCGGCGTTCGGCTCGGCCACGGCGACGACGAGCCCGATCGTGCGCCGCCCGCGCACCGGCACGACCACCCGCGACCCGACGCCGGCGCGCGCGGCCATTGAATCGGGCACCGCGTACGTGAATTCGCGGAACAGCGGCAGGGGCAGCGCGACCCAGACCAGCATCCGGTCGGCCGCCGCGGGGCCGGTCACGGCGTGCGGATCCGCACCCCGAGCCCCGGCGCATCGGGGATGAAGATGCGGCCGGCCTCGATGGTCGCGCCGGCGTGCGGATCGTCGGCCAGCAGCGCCGCGCCGTCCAGATCCGCGTAGTCGAGCAGGGGCGCCAGGTGCGCCGCCGCCGTGATGCCGAGGCTGGTCTCGATCATGCAGCCCATCATCACCCGCATCCCGTGGGCCCGCGCCGCGGCGATCATCCGCTGCGCTTCGCGGAGCCCGCCGCACTTGGCGAGCTTGATGTTGATGCCGTCCACCGCCCCCGCGAGCCGCGGGATGTCGGCCGACGTGACGCACGATTCGTCGGCGATGATCGGCAGCGCCGAGCGCTCGCGCACGAAGCGCAGGCCGTCTACGTCCTCGGCCGGCAGCGGCTGTTCCACGAACTCCACGCCGTAGCGCGCCAGCCGTTCGATCATCGCCAGCGCCTGCTTCGGGGTCCACGCCGCGTTGGCGTCGACGCGCAGCGTCTTGCCGGGCGCCGCCCCGCGCACCGCGCGCACGATGTCGTCGTCGCGGTCGGTGCCGAGCTTCACCTTGAGCACCGGATACGCCGCCGCCTGCTCGACGCGGCGCACCAGTTCCTCCTCGTTCGGCGTGATGGCAATGGTGAAGCTCGACGGCGGCGCGTCGGCCGGCGTCAGCCCCCACAGGCGGTACAGGGGCACGCCCAGCCGCTTGCCGACGATGTCGTGCGCCGCCGCGCTCACCGCCATCCGTGCCGCCGCATTGCCGCGCAGCGCGCGCGCCAGCGATTGCTCGAGATCCTCCAGCGCCCAGGCGTCGGCGCCTTCCACCACCGGCCGCAGCTGTTCCAGCGCCGCGACGACGGTGTCCGCCGTCTCGCCGTAGAACAGACTCGGCGCCGCTTCCCCGATCCCGTCCACGCCGTCGGCGTCCGCCAGGCGCACCCGCACGCGCGTGTATTCGCTGTGCCCGCCCCGCGCGATCACGAACGGGTTGGCGGTGTGGACGACGATGCGTTCGTAGCTGAGCTTCATCGCGCCGGCGGCGATTCCGCGGTGTGCCGCGCCGCCCACGCCGCCCGCCGCGCCTCGTGCCGGCCGGGCACCGACTCGATGAAGGCGATCAGGGCGTCGGCCAGATCGTTGGCGCGCGCATATCGCGCCGACGGCGCCTTGGCCAGGCACTGCATGATGATCGCCGAGTAGGCCGCGGGCACGCGGGAATCGATCTGATCGGGCGGCACCGGCTGTTCGTGCACCTGCTTGTAGCCCACCGAGAACGCATCGGGCCCGTCGAACGGCGGGAACCCCACCGCCGTCTCGTAGAGCACGATGCCGAGCGCGTACACGTCGCTGCGGCCGTCCACGAGCTTGCCCATCGCCTGCTCGGGCGACATGTAGTGCGGCGTGCCCATGGCCCGCCCCGACGCCGTGAGGCGCCCCTGGTGCCGCGCCTCGGCGATGCCGAAGTCGGTGAGGATCGCGTTGCCGTCCTCGTCGAACAGCACGTTGTCGGGCTTGATGTCGCGGTGCACGATGCCGCGCCGGTGGGCGTAGTCCAGCGCCGTCGCCACCTGGGCGATGGCCGTCGCCGCCACCACCGGATCGACCACCTTCCGCTTGGCGATGCGGTCCGACAGCGAGCCGCCGGAGAGGTAGGGCATCACGGTGTATACCGTCGTGCCCTGCTGGCCGGCGTCCATGACCGGGCAGATGTGCGGGTGCACCAGCCGCGCCGCGGCCTGCGCCTCGCGGCGGAAGCGCTCCGTCATCTCGGCGTCCTTGGCCAGATGCCCGTGCAGCACCTTGATCACCACCGGACGCTCGAGCTGCGCGTGGTCGGCCAGGAACACGTCGGCCATGCCGCCGCCGCCCAGCCGCTGGATCACGCGGTAGCGGCTGCCGGTCGCCTGGCGCAGCGCCGAGATCGTCTCGTTGGGCTTCTCGCTGGGCGCGCGCTCCAACTCCGGCAGCGCCGCGTTGCAGCGCGCGCAGGCATCGGCGGACGTGCGATTCCAGGTGCCGCACTCGGGGCAGAACATGCTACGCGCTCCAGTTCATCGGTCGCCCGATTCCGCGGGCGGGGAACGAAAATTCAACTTAGCACTCCGCCGCGTCCCCTGCATCAGACCAGCGCTCCCAGGTGGGCCACGCACGCCGCGCCCAGGCGATCGGGCGCGTAGCCGCCCTCGAGCGCGCTCACCAGCCGACCCCCGCACCACGCCGCCGCGCGGTCCACCATGGCCCGCGTCAACATGGCCACGTGCTCCAGTTCGAGCGTGAATCCGCCCAGCGGGTCGCCGGCCAGCGAATCGAACCCCGCCGAGACGAGCACGAGGTCCGGCGTGAAGCCGCGCGCCGCATCGTCCACCGCGCCCAGGAACGCGTCCACGTAGCGCGCCGGCGGCAGGCCCGGCGGCATCGGCACGTTCCACACCGATTTGCGCGGCCCGCGGTCTTCGGCGGCCCCCGTGCCCGGATACCAGGGCCACTGGTGCATCGAGACGAACCGGATCTCCGGCGTCTCCTCCACCAGCGCCTGGGTGCCGTTGCCGTGGTGCACGTCCCAGTCCACGATCAGCACGCGACCGGCCCCGCGCGTCCGCCGAGCGTAGTGGGCGGCGACGGCGACGTTGCCGAACAGGCAGAACCCCATCCCCCGGTCGGCGAGCGCGTGGTGCCCGGGCGGCCGCACGGCGGCGAAGCTGCGCTCCGCCCGCCCGTCGAAGGCCATGTCCACGCCGTCCAGCACGCACCCGGCCGCGGCCCGGGCCGCGTCCCACGAGCCCTCGCTCACCACCGTGTCCGCATCGAGGCGCCCGCCCCCCGCAGCCGCCAGCTCCCGCACCCGGGCCACGTAGACGGGGTCGTGCGCCAGCGCCAGTTCCGCCTCCGTGGCGTGGCGCCCCTCGACGTGCTGAAGCGCGTGGAAGAGGCCGGGATCCTCGCGCAGCGCGCGCGGGATGGTGCGCAGCCGCCCGACGTGTTCCGGATGTCCCCACCCGGTGTCGTGGCGGCCGCAGTCGGAGTGCGAGATGTAGGCAACCGGCATCGGGGCCCTCGTGAGCGGGCGTCCCGCCGTCGCCGGCGGGGCGCCGGTCAGCGGAGCGGGCGGCGCCGGCGGTGCATGAGCATGACGATCGATCCGTCCGTCACGCCCGCCGCGGCGAGCGACTCGTGCTCGTTCAGGATCTCCCACCCGTGCAGCTTGGCCACGAAGTCCTCGTGGTACTGCGCCTGCGGGAAGAGCGCGGCGAGCGCGCGCTTCTTGAGCGCCTCCACCGTTTCGCCGGCGGGCGCCGCGATGCGCACCGCGTCCCACACGGCCGGCATCTCGACGCGAATGGTGATCGTCGGATCACCCTCGGCGCCCATCCGGATGGTATCCGGACCCGTGCGCAGCTGGGTGACGAACGGGGCGGCGGCGCTCATGCGGCCCCCACGGGCGCTTCGAGCGCCGGCAGCGTGGTGAAGAACCGCGCCAGCTGCATCGTGAACATGTACGACGAGCCGGTCACGCGGCTTCCGCCGTCGGTGGCGGCGGCCGCGACCACGACCTCCTCGCCTCCCTGCCCGCGGAAGCTGGCCCAGTTCGGCCCTTCGCGGTCGATGAACGCGGCGTAGAGCGGGCTCCGCGTGGCGAAGAACTGCTTGGCCCGCGCGATCACGTCGGCGGGCGAGAGCGTCGTGGCGTATTCCTGCATCGTCTCGTGTGACGGCTTCATGGCGGTCATTCCGGTTGCAGTCTCGTTCCCGGAGGCGTGGATCGCGCCCCCGTCCCCGTTGTTCGCGCCCGCTCGGCGGGCCCCTCATACACCAACGGCAGCTCGACGCGGAGCGTCGTGCCCTCCCCCAGCGCGCTCACGAGGACGATGTCGCCCCCCAGCAGCCGCGCCGTGCGCCGCGCCAGCGCCAGTCCCAACCCGGCCCTCGCCCGGCCCCCCGCCGGCGCGTCGGCGTCGGCGCGCCGGAACTCGTCGAACACGTAGCGCTGCGCCTCCACGGGAATGCCGATCCCCGTATCCTCCACGCGGTACACCACGCGATCGTCGTGCACCTCCACCGCCGTGCGCACCGTTCCCGACTCCGTGAACGCGTACGCGTTGGCGATCAGCCCCGACAGCAGGCGCATCACCCGCCGGCGATCGCTGGCCATCGTCGGCACCGTGTCGGGCTCGGTGCTCTGGAGGGCCACCCCGTCGCGCCGGCCCCCGGTCAGCGTCAGCGCCTCGCGCATCGGCTCCCGCGGGTCGAACGCGCTCACCGCCGGCTCCACTCCGCCCCGCTTCAACTCCGAGATCTCGAGCAGGTCGGCCATCCGCGCCAGCAGCGCCTCGCCCGATGCCTGCACGGCGCGCAGCGCGTCGCTCTCGCCCCCGGTAAGCGGCCCCGCCGCCCCGGCCTGAATGCTCGAAATGTAACCCACCAACTCGGCCAGGGGCGCGCGCAGCTCGGTGGACAGATTGGCCAGAAATTCGTCCTGAAGCCGCCGCGCCTCGAGCAGCTCCGAGTACTGCCGTTCGAGTTCGGTGTTCGTGTCGGTGAGCGCCGAGTTGGCCCGGCGCAGGTCGTCGATCAGCCGCGCCTTCTGCGCCGTGGCCGCCATCTGGTCGGCCACCATGCGCAGCAGGCTGCGCGTTTCGGCGCTGAGGCCGCCGGCGGTGGCGAAGTAGAAGGTGACCGTCCCAAGCACGCCGCTTCCCGTTTGCAGGGGGAGCGCGGCCAGCGACCGGAAGCCCAGTTCGGTGGCCACCTCCTGCCAGTCCTCCAGCGACGGGTCGGCGAAGATGTCCGGGACTTCGATGGCCCGCCGCTCGCTCGCCGCCTCGCCGCTGGGGCCGAACCCCAGCCGGACACGCATCTCGCCAAGGAACGGCGTGAACCGCTCCGGCCAGTTGTGGGCCGCCGCCAGCCGCATGAGTTCCGAGGCGCCGTCCACCAGGTAGACGCAGGCGAAGGTGGCCCCCACCACGGGGCTCACCCGGTCGAGCGCGAACTGGAAGACCTCTTCGGGGCGGTCGGCCGTGAGAAAGGCGTGGACGATCTCGCGGACCGCCATCAGTTCGCGCAGTCCGAAATCGACGCCTTCGGGAGGCGTACGCACGCGGGTTTCGCCGGAAATCGCGGGGGCCCGGGTCACGAAGGGCAATGTACGAGCGGAGCCCGGAACGGTCCAGACGGATGTTTATACGGGTGTTTACAGCCTGTGGACTGAGGTCAGCCGAGCGGCTTCTTCGACAGCGCCCTGATCTCCACCCGATGCACCAGCACGTTGGGCGGCGTATCGAGCACCCCGGCCACCGCCTCCGCCACGTCCTCCGGCTTCAGCTTCCAACCTGCGCCGCCGGGCTGCGTCCCCCCTCCGAACTCCGTGTCCACTCCGCCCGGGCTCACCACGCTCACCTTGACCCCGCGGTCCCGGACTTCGAGCAGGAGGGACTCGGCAAAGGCCATCACGGCGTGCTTGGTGCCCGTGTACGCTGTGCCGCCGGCAAAGGCACTGCGCCCGGCGATCGACCCGACGATCACCACGTGCCCGCCGCCGCGCGACACCATGGCCGGCAGCAGGGCGCGCGTCACGTGGAAGAGCGCGTTGAAGTTCACGTCCACCTGCCGGTGCCACTCCTCGGGCGTCATCTCGAGCAACGGCTTCATGATCCCGACGCCGGCGTTGTTCACGAGCACGTCGGCGTCGATGCCCGAGAGCGCGCGGCCCACCGCGGCGCCGTCGGCGAGGTCCACCGTCACCGGGCGGCAGC
Organism: uncultured Gemmatimonadaceae bacterium; assembly: GCA_963775915.1. Lineage (GTDB taxonomy): Bacteria > Gemmatimonadota > Gemmatimonadetes > Gemmatimonadales > Gemmatimonadaceae > JAGWRI01. The sequence continues at coordinate 884,428 of CAVZKH010000010.1, read as the reverse complement.
GGCCACCCGCCCCGTCGATTTCGAGCCTGAGCGTGTCGAGTTCGGCGGTCGACCGCGCCGCGGCGACAATGTCGTAGTCGGCGGCAAGCCGGAGCGCGATGGCGCGGCCGATGCCGCGCGAGGCGCCGGTGACGACGGCGGTGGGTCGGGTCATGCGGTGGACCTCCGTGACGGCCGGGCGGCCGGTTCAGCCGAGCAGCCGTTCGATCGATCGCACGAGCGGGGCGAAGCCGAGCGTCTTGCCGGAGACGCGCGCCGCCTGCTCGTGCGCCAGTTCCCGCTGCCCGTGGCCGAACAGTTCCCCCACCATCCACGGGCCGGCGCGCGGGTTGCGCCACCAGTCGTCGTCGAACCGCTCCACGAGCGTCTCGCCCAGCAGCGCCTGCAGCTGCCAGGCCCGCAGGTAGCGGGCCGCGTAGTAGCGCGCGTCCACGTCGACGAAGGCGTCGGAGGGATCGTAGCGGAAAGTCGTCGCGTCGGTGAGCAGCTGCACGTACAGGTCGGGAAGCGCGGTCCACGACACGTCGCCGCCGTAGAGGTGGGTCTCGTAGATGAGCTTGGCGCAGTAGCGCCGCAGGAACTGCAGCTCCTCGAATCCGGCGCTGCGCAGGAAGCGCGGAACCTCGCGCTGCGACAGCGAGGTGTAGCGCGCCAGCCACCGGGCGTCCTGCAGCCGGTGGTCGAACAGCATCGCGTACCCTTCGGTGATGGAGTTGTCGCCCAGCCACCGGTATTCGAATGCCAGGTCGGCGCGCATGTACGCGAAGTGCAGCGCGTGGCCGAGTTCGTGCAGGAAAGTATTCCAGTCGTTCTGGCCGCCGTGCGGCCGGAGCACCAGATACACCTCGTCGGGCACGCGCACGGGGGAGCAGAAGGCGCGCGAGCGCTTCCCGGGGCGCTCGCCGGTGTCGAAGGCGATGCGCCCGCCGGCGTCGCTCGCCACGCCCATCTCCGCCACCTGGCCGAGGATGCGCTCCTGCATGGTCTGCCAGGGGAACGCGTCGTCGAAGCTGCGGGCGCGCATCAGCGCCAGGGCGTCGGCCCGGGTGGCGTCGGCCGGCGCGATGCCCAGCTCGCGCTTCACGAATTCCGGGTAGACCTCCTCCCAGATATCGCGCGTGTCGCGCAGGAACCGTTCGCACTCGGCGCGCAGGTCGAACAGGGAAAAGCCGGCCAGCAGATCGAACGTGGCGTTGTAGCTTGGCGCCAGGTGCAGCTGCTCCGTGATCTCCCGCTCCCGCTGGAAGTGCTCCAGCCGGAGCGGCGCGAGTTCGCGGCGCACGAGCTCCGCGCGCGCGGCGTCCAGGGCCAACCGGCTCGCGCGGTCGTCGCTGTTGGCCAGGTCGATCGAGGCCCGCTGGAAGGGCACGTGCGTGCCGTCGGCCAGCGTGATCACGGCCTCGCCCTCCCAGGCGATCTCGCGCTCGTCCAGCGCCGCCAGCTGCCGCGACGACTGCGCCTCCACCTGCCAATCGAGGAGCTGGCGCAGCCCGCGGTACTCTTCGCTGTCCGGCGCCGCCGCGCGAAAGGCGTCGCGCACCAGGCCCAGCGACTCCCCGCTCAGCACCTCGGCGTAGCGGTCGTACAGCGGCTGCAGCTCGGCGGTGGCCTTCTGACCGGAGTGCGCGAGGTAGATCTCGCGCGAGATCGCCTCCATGAAGACCTGCCCGTCGCGGCGCAGGCGCTCGAGCGTGAGCGCGCTCACGCGCGGATGCGCTCCGCGATCAGGGCCGCCACGCGATCGGCGGCCACGCGCTCCTGGGCCAGCGAGTCGCGGTCGCGCAGCGTCACCGTGCCGTCGGCCATCGTCTGGCCGTCCACCGTGATGCAGAACGGCGTGCCGACTTCGTCCTGCCGCCGGTAGCGCCGCCCGATGGCGCCCGATTCGTCGTAGAACACGGGGAACGACTTCCGCAGTTCCGCCGAGAGTTTCTCGGCGAACTCCGGCATCCCGTCCTTCTTGACCAGCGGAAACACCCCCGCCTTGATCGGCGCCAGCGACGGGTGAAGGCCGAGCACCGTGCGCCCCTCCGACTCCCCTTCCACCGTTTCCTCGCGGTAGGCGTTCACCAGCACGGCGAGGGCCGTGCGGTCCGCGCCCACCGACGTCTCGATGACGAACGGCACGAAGCGGCGGTTGTTGGGCTGATCGAAGTATTCCAGCTTCTTTCCCGAATATTCCTGGTGGCGGCCGAGGTCGAAGTCGCCGCGGTGATGCACGCCCTCGATCTCCTGGAAGCCCAGCGTTCCGCCGAAATCGAACTGGATGTCGAACGCTGCCCGCGCGTAGTGCGCCAGTTCGGTGTCCGTGTGCTGGTGGAACAGCAGCCGCGTCTCGTCCAGGCCGAGCGCGCGGTGCCAGTCCATGCGCCGCAGCTTCCAGTATTCGAACCACTGCATGTGGTCGCCGGCGGGGTCCACGAAGAACTGCATCTCCATCTGCTCGAATTCGCGCGTGCGGAAGATGAAGTTCCCGGGGGTGATCTCGTTGCGGAACGCCTTGCCGATCTGGGCGATGCCGAACGGCACCTTCTGCCGCGTGGACTGCTGGACGTTGAGGAAGTTCACATAGATGCCCTGCGCCGTCTCCGGCCGCAGGTACACCACCGCCGCGCTGTCCTCCACCGGCCCCATGAACGTCTTGAACATGAGGTTGAACATCCGCGCCTCCGACAGCGTGCCCTTCATGCCGCAGGCCGGGCACTGGCTGTCGGGCGTGCCGGGCGTACCCTTGATCTTCGGGTCGTCGGCGCGGAAGCGCTTCTTGCAGTTGCGGCAGTCCACGAGCGGATCGGTGAAGCCGGCCACGTGGCCGCTCGCCTCCCAGACGCGCGGGTGCATCAGGATCGCCGCGTCGAGCCCCTCGATGTCGTCGCGCGACCGCACCATCGCGTTCCACCAGCGGTCCTTGATGTTCCGCTTCAGCTCGACGCCCAGCGGCCCGTAGTCCCACACCGAGCCGGTGCCGCCGTAGATCTCGGAGGACTGGAAGATGAAGCCGCGCCGCTTGCACAGCGACACGAGGTTTTCCATCACGTCGGGATAGGCGCTGGGAGGCATGGGTCGTGACGCTTGGATCGGGGTCATGGAAAGTGTGCATCGTGCGCGGTGCGCCGTGACGTCGTCACCGCCCACCGCGCACCGCAAACCGCAGTTATGGAAGCTAAACCCGAAACCCGCGATTCGTCACGAATCCAGCTCCGCGCTCAGCCGCGGAGCCTCGGGCGCCGGCCGCCCGGTGAGCCGGGCCACGATCCGGTCGCCGTGATAGCGCCCGTTCTCGATGAACACCCTGTTGGCGTCGAATCCGGCCACCACGACCCCGGCGATGAACACCCCCGGCACGCTCGTTTCCAGCGTTCCCGGATCGTGCGCCGGGATTCCCGTCGCGGCGTCGATGGGCACGCCGACGTCGCGCAGCAGCGTCAGGTTGGGCGCGAACCCGGTCATCACGTAGACCAGCGTGGCCGGAATCGACTCGGCATCGTCGGCGGACGGTTGGCTGTCGGCGGTGGACGGTGGCCCGCCCGAGGGCACGACCCGGACCGCGCCCGGCTCGATGGCCGCCACCCGCGCGTTCCAGCGCGCGGCGATGCTCCCCTCCTTCACCCGGTTCTCGAAGTCCGGCTGCACCCAGGGCTTGATCCGCTTGTCGAACGTCGGCCCGAAGTGCACCAGCGTGACGCGGGCGCCGGAGCGCCACAGGTCGAGCGTCGCCTCGGCCGCCGAGTTGCCGCCCCCGATCACCACCACATTCTGCTGGAATGCTTCGTGTCCTTCGCGGAACAGGTGCGACACGTGCGGCAGCTCCTCGCCCGGAACGCCCAGCTTGTTGGGCGAGCCGAAGTACCCGGTGGCCACCACCACCGCGCCGGCGTGGATCGCGCGGTCCTCGCCCGCGCGCGTGCGGGTGCGCACCCGGAAGGCGCCGGACGTTCCCTCGATGGCGCGCACCTTCTCGTACTGGCGCACGGTGAGGCCGAAGTGCTGGACCACCGCGCGGTAGTACGCCAGCGCGTCGCGCCGGCTCGGCTTCTCGGTAGCCACCACGAACGGCAGCCCACCCAGCGAGAGCTTCTCCGCGGTCGAGAAGAAGCGCACGTAGGTGGGATACTGCGCGATGGTGCCCGCCACCACACCGGCGTCCACCACCAGCGCCCGCAGCCCGGCGCGCTGCGCCGAAATCGCCGCCGCCAGTCCGCAGGGCCCGGCGCCGATCACGAGGAGGTCGGCGTCCAGTGCGGCGCCCGGCGCGGCCGCGGCGGAGCCGGTCATTCCAGCCCGATGATCTGATCGCGGCGCGTGCCCACGCTCACGAACGTCACCGGCGTGCCCACCGACTCCTGCAGCCTGTCGAGGTAGCGCCGCGCCGCCGCCGGCAGATCCTCGAGTTTGCGGGCGTCGGCCGTGGAGGTCTTCCAGCCGTCCAGCCACTCGTAGCACGGCGTGATCCCCTCCAACGCCGCCAGATCGGCCGGAAACTCGGTGTGCACCTCGCCGTCGAACTCGTACCCGGTGCAGATCGCCACCCGTTCGAACGTGTCCAACACATCGAGCTTGGTGACGGCGATGTCGGTGAGCCCGTTGATGCGGGCCGCATAGCGCACCACCACGGCGTCGAACCAGCCGCAGCGCCGCGGCCGGCCCGTCGTGGCGCCGAATTCATTGCCGAGCCGGCGCATGTGCTCCGCCTCGGCCTCCGCGAGCTCCGTGGGCAACGGGCCGTTCCCGACCCGCGTCGTGTACGCCTTCACCACGCCGATCACGGCGTCGATGGCCATCGGCGAGATGCCCGCGCCCACCGCGGCGCCCCCGGAGGTCGTGTTGCTCGATGTCACGTACGGATAGGTGCCGTGATCCACGTCGAGCAGCGAGCCCTGCGCTCCTTCGAGCAGCACGGCGGCGCCGGTGGCGCGCGCCCGATGGATCATGAGCCCCACATCCTCGGCCAGCGGCAGCAGCCGCACCGCCAGCCGGTCGAGCAGCGCCATCGTCTCGTCGCAGGTCACGCGCCTGTCGCTGCCGAAGCGCTGCAGCTGCGCGTTGGCGTGGCTCACGCCCTGCTCCACGAGCACCTGCAGCCGGTCGCGGTGCCGCAGATCCACCACGCGCACGCCGCGGCGGGCGATCTTGTCCTCGTACGCCGGCCCGATGCCGCGTCCCGTGGTGCCGATGGCCTGGCTTGCGTGACTCTCGCCGTCGACGAGTTTGTGGTACGGAAGCACCAGGTGCGCGCGATCGCTCACGTACAGCCGGCCCTCGACGTCGATGCCGTCGCGCACCAGCCCGTCGATCTCGGTGAACAGCGTGTCGGGATCGAGCACCACGCCGTTGCCGATGGCGCAGCGGACGCCGGGATGCAGGATGCCGCTCGGAATCTGGTGCAGCACGAAGTGCGAGTCGCCCAGGTCCACCGTGTGCCCGGCGTTCGCTCCGCCCTGATAGCGCACCACCCACTGGGCGCGCTCGGCGAGCACATCCACGAGCTTGCCCTTGCCTTCGTCGCCCCACTGCGCGCCCACGACGACGATGGTCCGGCGGTTGTCTGCGAACATGCGGCCCCTGGAGGAAAGACCCCGACGCAAGAAAAAACGCCCCGGGGTGCCCGGGGCGTTGAGTGAATCTACGGCTCACATGCGGGGTGTCAACAACAGTCGGACAGTCGTGGGCGGCGCTCGGGCGGAATGGCTATGCGATCACGGCCGCAGTGACGATCCACACCGCGATCACCACGCCCAGCGTCACTTTCATCGCCGCCGCCACCACACGCCCCACGAGCGCGCCCGTGGCGGCACGCGTCGCCGCGCGGTGGTCGCCGCGCACGGTGAGCTCGGCAACCAGCGCGCCCAAAAACGCGCCGGCAAACGCGCCGACCACCGGACCCATCACGGGCACGGGCACGCCGACGAACGCCCCCGCGAAGCCGCCGATGATCGCGCCCCACGCCGCGCGGCGCGAGCCGCCGTACTGCTTGGCGTAGCGCGCCGCGAGCGAGAACTCCAGCACCTCGGCGATGAGCGCCAGCACCGCCGTGCCGAGCACCGTCGCCACGCCCACGGTGCCGCGCTCGGTCAGATGGTACACGAGCGCCGCCGCCACCATCACCCAGGTGCCCGGCAGGCCCAGGGGAATGAGCGCCAGCGCGCCCAGCAGCACCAGCAACAGGATCACGAGAGGTATCACAGCAACTCCCCGACGAGGGCGGCGAGCAGCGTCGCCGCGGGCGCGATGGCCGACCCCTGCAGATGCTCTACGTCGTCGCGCGGCGTATGGATTCGCAAGAGCGTGCCGAGCGACGCGCGGCTGAGCGTGGCGCACACCCACCCGGCGCGCGTCAGCGCCACGCCGTCGGTGAGCACGCCCCCGGGCAGCCGGCGCGCGCGGCACGACACACCGGTCGCGCGGGCCGCCGCCCGCATCGCATCGATCAACGCCGCCGGGCGCGGCCCCGACGTCAGCAGCATCAGCGCGCCCTCGTCGTCGATGGTGTCGCAGTTGATCGCAATTCCCGCCGCCCCGTCCGCGGCCCACGCGTGCGCGCCCGCCAGTCCCATCTCCTCGGCGTCCGTGATGAGCACGCCCACCGCGGCGTCGCGCGGCAGCAGCGCCGCCGCGCCCAGCACCGTCACCACGCCCGAGGCGTTGTCCACGGCCCCCGGCGATGCGTTGCCCACCGAGGCGAACATCAGCAGCGCGCCGCCCACTGCGCCGGGCAGCCAGACGACCCAGGGCTGCCACCACGGCGCCGTCGCCAGCAGCGCGCCGCTGGACGCCAGCGCGACGACCCAGGCGGCTGCCGTGATCGTCGCCCCGGCGGCACGCAGCGCCAGCGGATAGCGCTGGGACTTGGAATCCAGGTGCGCCACCAGCCAGACCCGCGGCGCCCGGTCGCGCGCGGCCTCCAGGTTCACCCCGTCGGCCCGCCCCCACGGCAGTCCGATCGCCGCGGCCGACGTGAGCCACCGCGCGAGCAGGGCCACGACCGAGACGCCCGCCGCCGCGACGACCGCGGCCGCGGCGACTGCGTGGCGCGCTTGGAGCCAGGCGACGGTGGCGAGCAGCGCCGCCGATGTCGCGCCTACGAGCGGCATGCCGAATCGCGCCGGCAGTGTCGAATACCGAAACGGCCGTTCGCGAACCGTGAAGCCGAGTTCGCCGAGCCGCGCGGCGCACCGCGCGCGGGCGTCGTTCAGCGCGGCGGTGCCGGTGAAGCGGCCGCGCGCCGCGAGCGCGCGCAGGAGCCCGACGTCCGCGGCGCCGGCCACGATCAGGCGGTCGCCTGGAGCGCCTCTTGCTTGAGGAGCGAGCGCACCTGGGCCAGATCCTGCTTGCCCAGCGGCAGCAGCGGGCCGCGCACGGGGCCGCCGCGCAGCCCGACGACGTCGAGCGCCGCCTTCACACCGGCCACGCCGAGGGACCCGACGATCGTGGCGGCAAGCGGCGTGAGCCGTTCCTGCGCCGCCGCCCCGGCCGCATCGTCGTGCTGCGCCATCGCGTCGTACACGCGGAGCGACAGTTCGGGCGCGAACAGCGCCACGGCAAGTATCGCGCCCCGGGCGCCGGCCGCCAACGCCGTGTGCACCAGCGACCCGCTGCCGTTCACCACCGTGAATCCCTTGCCCTGGGCGTTCACGTAGACGCTGATCAGGTCGCGATTGCCCGAGCTGTCCTTGATGCCGATGATGTTGGGATGCGCCGCGAGTTCGATCACGATGGCCGGCGCCAGCGTGAAGCCGACGTACTTGGGAATGTTGTACAGGACCACCGGCACCGGACTCTCGTCGGCCACGCGGCGGAAATGCGCGAGCAGCGCGTCGGCCGTCATCGCCGCCGTGTAGTAGTGCGGCGACACCACCAGCACGGCGTCTGCCCCGCCCGCCGCGGCCCGGCGGGCCCTGGCAACCGCGGTGCGCGTCGCCTCGGCTCCCGCCCCGACGATCAGCACCCGGTCGCGCGGCGTCGCGGCCCGCGCCGCCTCCACCAGCCGATCGCGCTCGCCTTCGTCGAGCAGCGCGGCTTCACCGGTGGACCCGGCCACGACGATGCCGTGCAGCCCCGCCGCCAGATGCGCCCGGACGTTCGCCGTGAACGCCGCCACGTCGAGATCGCCGGTGGCGGGGTCGAACGTCGACACCACCGGCGCCAGCACGCCGCGCAGGTCCACCGTCATTGGCCGAGGAAGTCGAGGCCGCCGGGGCGAATGCCCTCGAGGGTCGGCCCTTCGGTGGGCTCCTCGTGGATCTCCTCCGGCGGCAGGTCCGACGCCTGGATCGACTGGGAGAGCCGCCCGAACATGCGCAGCTTCAGCTCGAAGTCCGAGGGATTGCTCGACGCCGCCATGGCCGTGTCGAAGGTGACCTCGTGCGAGTGCACCAGGTCGGCCAGGTGCTGATCGAACGTCTGCATGCCGTACTGCTCGCGGCCCGCTTCGATGTAGTCGCGGATCTCGCCGATGCGTTTGCCGTCGGCGATCATGTCGCGCACCGCCGGCGTCACGACGAGCACCTCGGCGGCCACCGCCCGGCCCTGCCCGTCGCGCCGCTTGAGCAGCCGCTGCGACACCACGGCGTGCAGCGATTCGGCCAGGCGGATGCGCACCACTTCCTGCTCCTCGGGCGGGAACATCGCCATGATGCGGAGAATCGTGCTCTGCGCGTCCGGCGTGTGCAGCGTCGAGATCAACAGGTGGCCCGTCTCGGCGGCCTTCATCGCCGTGTCGATGGTCTCCGCGTCGCGCAACTCGCCGATCATGATCACGTCGGGATCCTGACGCAGTGCCGCCCGCAGGCCCATCTTGAAATCCGACGTGTCGGAGCCGATCTCGCGCTGCGTGACCGCCGAATTGATGTCCTTGTGCAGGAATTCGATGGGGTTCTCGAGCGTGAGGATGTGGCGGTTCTCGTGCTGGTTGATGTAGTTGATCAGCGCCGCCATCGTGCTCGATTTGCCCGACCCGGTGACGCCGGTCACCAGCACCATCCCGCGCTCCGCCTGCGCGACCTTGGCCAGCACCGGGGGCAGCCGCAGCTTGTCGAAGGTCGGCACCTCCAGCGGAATCGTCCGCATGACGATCATGAACGTGCCGCGCTGCTTCATGATGTTCACGCGGAAGCGGCCGACGTCGGGCACCTCCCACGAGCAGTCGTAGTCCGTGATCTGGTCGAGGCGGCCGCGGTCCTCTTCCTTGCTGATGAGCTGCAACGCGATGGCCCGCGTCTGCTCCGCCGTCAGCGCCTGCTTGGTCAGCCCGACCAGCTTGCCGTCGATGCGCGCCCGGAACACGTCGCCCGCCTTGATGTGCAGGTCGGACGCCCCGCGCTCCACCGCCGCCTTGATGATCTTTTCCATGCTCAATACCCGGCCTGTTTGTCGACGAGATTCCGCAATGGCTCGCCCCCGACGTATCGGCGCCAATTGTCCGCGAACAGCGCGAGTTGGCGGGGCCAGAACCGCAGCGGGGAGACGGCCGAGACGTGAGGGGTCAGCAGCGCCGATCGAAGCTGCCACAGCGGGCTCGACGGCGCCAGGGGTTCGTCGGCGAACACGTCGAGCACGGCGCCGCGCAACCGCCCGTTTGCCAGCCGCGCCGCCAGCGCGCCCTCGTCCACCAGCGCCCCGCGCGCCACGTTGACCACGATCGCCCGCGCCGGCAGCAGGTCCAGCCGCTCGGCCGTCAACAATCGCCCCGTCGCCCCCGTGAGCGGCGCCGCCACCACCACGACGTCGGCGTCCGGCAGCTCGGCATCCAGCTGCGCCGGACCCACCACGCGATCGAACCCCGGCGGGGCGCCGAGGTCCGGCCGCCGGCGAATCCCCACGCACGACGCGCCCAGCGCCCGGAACCGGGTCGCCACCTCGGACCCGATCCCGCCGGCGCCGATCACCAGCACGCGGCAGTCCGCCACCTCGCGCAGCGGCGATTCGCCCGACACGAAGAACGATTTGCTCCACACGCCGGCGCGCTGCTGCTCCACCGCGACGTCCAGCCCGCGCAGGAAGTGCATCACGCCGGCCAGCACGGTCTCGGCGATCGGCGGGCCGTGGACCCCCGCCGAATTCGTGAGCAGGACGTCGCCGGCGACCATCTCGGGAAAGAGCAGGCTGCCCATGCCGGCCGTGGCCGAGTGCACCCAGCGCAGGCGCCGCCCGGCGACGAACAGGGGCCGCGAGATGCCGAACCCGAAATAGGCCTCGGCGTCGGCGATCGCTCCCAGCGCTTCGGGGCTCGGCGTCGGCGAGCCGTCGCCGTCGGAGATCGTCGCCGCCTGCACGAAGTACACGCGCCACCCCGGCGGCGCGGCGGCGCGGATGGCCGCCTCGCCGTCCGGCTTGAGCGCCCAATTCCGCGAGGTCGACGCCAGGTCGACCACCAGCAGGCGAGCGCCGCTACCCGATTTCGAAGTACTGGACGTCATCGCGTTGCGTCAGCCGGTCACGCGCCTCGTCGAACTGCCGCGACGGCCCGGTGAGCTTCACCTCGAGCGTGCGGTCGTCCGGGTGATCGTAGACAGTGCACGACACCACGCGAATGCCCGCCGTCTGTAACGTGCCGGTGATGAGATCGGCCGGCGTGCCGGGGCGCGCCCGGATGGTCCCGTTCACGGTGCGCCGCACCCGCCGCAGCTTGTGCTCGGTCCACCCCATGCCGCTCAGCACGACCATGACCATCGCGGTGGCGCCGAGCGCCTCGACGTAGTAGCCCGCGCCCAGCGCCGATCCGATGGCGGCCACCACCCAGATGGTCGCCGCCGAGGTGAGTCCGATGATCGTGCCGCGGGCCTGCATGATCGTGCCGGCCCCGAGGAACCCGACCCCGGTCACGATCTGCGCCGCAATGCGCGTCACGTCGCCGTAGGGGTGGCCGTCGGGGGAGAACCCGATGTCGCCGACCGCGATGGACAGGTGCATGAACAGCGCCGCGCCCACGCAGATGAGGATGTTCGTGCGCAGCCCGGCCGGCTTGCCCGAGATCTCGCGCTCGAGTCCGATGCCGCCGCCGAGCAGCACGGCCATCGCCAGCTTCGCGAACAGCGCGATGCGGAACGACGCGAGGATCTCGTGCATCAGTCCAGGCCCATCCGCTCCCGCACGTCCCGCATCGTGGATTGCGCGATCGCGCGGCACGCCGTAGCGCCGGCGTCCAGGATCTCGTCCAGACGCTTCGGGTGCTCGCGCAGTTCCTCGGCGCGCACCCGGATCGGCGTCAGTTCCCGATCCATCCCCTCGAGCAGCACCTTCTTGCAGTCGATGCAGCCCCACCCCGCCGTGGTGCACTGGGCGTACACCTGCTTCACGGTGTCCGGCGGGGTGAACGCCTGATGCAAGCTGTAGATGTTGCAGACCTCGGGGTGGCCCGGGTCGGTGCGCTTCACGCGCGCTGGGTCGGTGACGGCGGGGCGCAGCTTCGCCCAGATCTCGTCGCTCGATTCGAGCAGGCCGATCGTGTTGCCCATGGACTTGGACATCTTGGCCTTGCCGTCGAGTCCCATCACCCGGCGCGTCGGCGTGAGCAGGGGCTGCGGTTCCGGGAAATAGTCCTCGCCGCCGCCAAAGGCGGCGTTCCAGCGGCGCGCGACCACCCGCGACAGCTCGAGGTGCTGCACCTGGTCCTCGCCCACCGGCACCAGATCGGCGCGATACAGCAGGATGTCCGCCGCCTGCAGCACGGGATACATGAGGATCCCGGCGTTCACGCTTTCCTGCCGGCTCGCCTTATCTTTGAACTGCGTCTGGCGCTCCAGTTCGCCCAGGGGCGTGATCGTACTGAAGATCCATTGCAGCTCGGCGTGTTCACGCACGGCCGACTGCACGAAGAGCGTCGCCACGTCGGGATCGATGCCCGCCGCCAGCAGGGTGACGGCCAGTTCGCGCCGGCGTGCCCGCAGTTCGGCCGGATCGTAGGGCAGCGTGATCGCGTGATAGTCGACGATGCAGATGATCGAGGGATGCTGGTGCTGGAGCTGCACCCAGTTCTTGACCGCGCCCAAATAATTGCCGAGATGGAGCTCGCCCGTCGGCTGGATTCCACTGAAAATTCGTGACATTTCGTGAAGCTATGAGCGCACCAGACCCCTCGCAAGCAACGCCCACCACTGAACGACACTACCGCGGGCTGCTCGCCAGCTGCGTGGCCGCGGCCGTGCGCGGGGCGGAGATCGTGCGCGCCGGCGCCGCCGATCTCGGGCGTCTCACCTGGGACGTGAAGAGCCCCGCCGACTTCGTCAGCGACGTCGACCGCGACTCCGAACGCGCGCTCACGGCGATCCTGCGCGACCGTCATCCCGACGCCCGCATCGTCGGCGAGGAGGCCACCCCCGAAGCGGCCGCCGATCTCTCGGGCCTCTCCTTCGTGGCCGATCCGCTCGACGGCACCACCAACTTCCTGCACGGCTACCCCTGGTACGCCGTGTCCGTGGGGGCCGTGATCGACGGCGAACCGGTGGCCGGCGCCGTTCTGAACGTGCCGAACGGCGAGCTGTTCACCGCCACCAAGGGGGGAGGCGCCCGCCGGGCCGGCGATCCGATCCGGGTCTCGTCCGAGACCGAGCCCCTGCGCTCCCTTGTCGGCACCGGGTTCCCATTCAAGCATCGCGACCTCGTGGCTCCCTACCTGGGCTCCTTCGGCGACATCATGAAGGGCACGGCGGGCGTCCGCCGCGCCGGCGCCGCGGCGCTGGACCTGGCCGACGTCGCCTGCGGCCGCTTCGACGCCTTCTGGGAGCTGAGCCTCGCCCCCTGGGACGTGGCCGCCGGCCTGTTGCTGGTGCGCGAAGCCGGCGGGATCGCCACCGATCTCGACGGCCGCCCGGCGCCCGTCGCCTACGGACCCATCGTGGCCGGCAATCCAACCATGCACGCCTGGCTGCTCGGCAAGCTCGGGCAGCGATGAACCGGGATTATCAACCACAGAGCACACAGAGCACACGGAACACACACAAACGGCAACGGCCTGAACGACAATGAACGCGGACGAGGCGGACCGAGCGGATAACGGCAACCGCCATGGGAACTGCCCCGCCATCGCAATCGCGGCGGGCCACCGAGATCGCAATGGCGGAGCAGTTCCCCTAGCTTTTGCAGTTGTGGTTGTGGCTGCAGTTGTAGTTCAATCTGCTGCATCTGCTTCTTCCGTTTTGAATGTAGCCCCGGCAGTTGCCGTTTCTGTGTGATCTGTGTGCTCTGTGGCCAACTGAACTCGCCCCGATCTCCAAATCCGCCATGCACCTCGTCGAATGTGTCCCGAACTTCTCCGAAGGCCGCCGCCCCGAGGTGATCGCCGCCATTCGTGACGCGATCGCCGCCGTCGACGGCGCCACGATCCTCGACGTCTCGTCGGACGAGTCCCATAACCGCAGCGTCGTCACCTTCGTGGCGCGCCTCGATCGCGCCGTCGAGGCCGCGCTCGCCGGCATGCGCGTGGCCCGCGACCGCATCGATCTGACGAAGCATACCGGCGAGCATCCGCGCATGGGCGCCACCGACGTCGTGCCTTTCATTCCGCTCGAGGGCGCCACGATGGAAGACTGCATCGCCCTCGCCCGGGCCCTCGGAGAACGCGCCGCCGCCGAGCTCGACATCCCCATCTATCTCTACGAGCGCGCCGCCACGCGCCCCGAGCGCGAGAACCTGGCCGACGTCCGGCGCGGGCAGTTCGAAGGCATCCGCGACGAGATCGGTAAGCTCGCCTCGCGCGCCCCCGACTACGGCCCCGAGCACGTGCACCCCACCGCCGGCGCCACCGCGGTCGGCGCCCGCCCCTTCCTCGTCGCATACAACGTCTACCTCGGCCCCGCGGAGAACCTGCCGGTGGCCAAGCAGGTCGCCAAAGCGGTGCGCGGGTCCTCCGGCGGCCTGCGCTACGTGAAGGGGCTCGGCCTGGAAGTGGATGGGCAGGCCCAGGTCTCCATGAACCTCGTGGACACCGAGAAGACCCCGGTGCACCGCGCCTTCGACATGGTGCGGATGGAGGCGGAGGCGCAGGGCGTCTCGCCCACCTGGAGCGAGATCGTCGGCCTCGTGCCCGAACGCGCGCTGTTCGACGCCGCCGCGCACCACCTGCGCCTCCGCGGCTTCACCCACGACATGGTGCTCGAACGCCGCGTGCGCGATGCCGTGGCGGGTGGTATTTCGCTCTCCGGATTCGTCGGGTCGGTGGCGTCGTCGGCCCCGGTGCCCGGCGGCGGCAGCGTGGCCGCGCACGTCGGCGCCCTGGGCGCGGCCCTCGCGCAGATGGTGGCCGGGCTCACCGTAGGCCGGAAGAAGTACCTCGCCGTCGACGCCGAGATGCGCGACGTGGCCCTCCGCTCGGCGGCGCTCACCAGCCAGCTCTCCACACTCGTCGATCGCGACGCCGCGTCGTACGCCGCCGTGAGCGAAGCGTACAAGCTCCCCAAGGACGACGCCGGGCGCGCGGCCGCCATCACCGCCGCCCTGCTCGGCGCAGCCGACGTGCCGCTGGAAACGGCCCACGCCTGCGTCGAGGTGTGCCGGCTCGCCGCGGTGGTGGCCGAGAAGGGAAACGCCAACGCCGTGTCCGACGCCGGCGTCGCCGCGCTGCTCGCCGAGGCCGCCTGCCGCGGCGCGGCCTACAACGTTCGCATCAACGTCGCCGCGCTCGACGACCGGTCGCTCGGCGCGTCGCGGGCCGCCGAGGCGGCGGACCTGGTGCGGCAGGCGGCCGCGTTCGCGGCGCAGGCGACGGCGCTGGTGGAAAAAGCGATCGGCGGCTGAAGGGCCGCCGATCGTCTTCCCTCTGTGAGTCCGGGCGGGATCGTTACTGCTCGCCTCCGTAGATGCCGTTGAACAGGAACTTGAACGTTCCGTGCGGCTGGCCGCGGAAGAGGATCTCCGGTCCGAGCAGGTAGAGCGTTCCGCTGCCGATCTTCGCCTCGGCGGCGGCCACGCCGCCCAGCAGATACCCCTGCCCCCACGCCCACCCGCTGCGCAGCGGCGTTTCGGTATCGAACCAGGCCACCGGCTTCACTCCGCGCAGCGCGGCGTCGGGATGCAGCCGGAACGTGGGCGAGTTGTCGAAGAACACGTCCACGTGCCCGGCCATGCCCGTGCCCAACGCCGTCGTGGTGTCTACCGCGGCGCGCAGCACCGACCCCGGCACGTAGAACTGCTCGCCCGCCAGCGGATGCACCTCTCCGGTGGGCGTGCGCTCGGCGAGCTGGTTCTCCAGCGGCAGGCCGAGATCGTACGCCATCCCCGTCGAGCTGCCAACGGCGATCACCGAGCCGCCGTGGTCCAGGAACTGCCGCAGCTGGGGCACCGTCTGCTGCGCCGTGAGGCTGCCGAGCATGAACTGGTATTGCTCGGGCACCGCGGCCCCGCCGCGGCCGCCACCGCCGCGGCCGCCCCGGCCGCCGCCGGCGCCGCCCTGAATGGCGGCGTCGACGAAGATGATGACGTCGTACTTGGCGTTGAGGTTCCCGGCGTCGAGCTCCTTGGGATAGATGAGCGAATACGGGAACCCGAACTGCTCGAGTTCGAATCGCGTCCAGCCCGAGGGCATCGAGCCCCCGTACTGGTCGTACAGCGCGATGCGCTGCGGGTGGAGCTTCGTGGCGCCGGCGCCGGGCGCCGCCGACACGCCCGTGAAGTCGACGCCGAGGTTGGCCGCCGCCGTCTGGATGATCGGCAGCGCCGTGCTCGACGCGGTGACGTAGAACGTGCCCGCCGAATACGTCGTGCCGCCCGCGGTGAGCGGGCTCCGCAGCCAGTACACGTCGGCCTTCGCCATCAGCAGCCGGTTGATCACCGTGAACGCGTCGTTCTCGGCGTGGCTGAACACGAACCCGGCCGCACCGGCGGCGTTGGCCACCGCGCCGGCCACCGGCTTGGCGATTCCCGTGACCTCGGTGAACGGACCGGTGAAATCCTCGAGTTCGCGGTCGAACTGCACGCCCATGGTATAGGCGAGCGTCCACCCCGCGTTGTCGTAGGGCCGGATCGGCGGGCCGCCCGGATAGGCGAAATCGTTCGGGTGGTGCTGCGGCTCGAACATGTCGAGGATGTGCGGCCGGAACGCCTGCGCCGTCTTCACGACGTACGAGCCCTTCGGATAGCGCTTGCCGTTCACCGTGAAGTCGGCCGTCGCCTGCAGCACGTCGATGCCGTTGTAGCGCAGCGTATTGATGAACTTGGTGGCCGTCGGGAAGTCCGGCTGGTCGGCCGTCACGATGTAGCCGCGCGGATCGCGGTCCACCGGGTTGCGGAGGTACTTCTCGAACATCGCGTCGGTGGCTCCGCCGCCGCGGCCACCGCGGCCGCCGCCGACTCCCCCGGCCCCGCGCCCGCCGGCGCCGCGCTCGGCCGCCACCGCCGAATCCACCGCGGCGATCATCGGCGGCACCACCGTCCAACTGTCCTTGCTCCCCGCGTCGATCGAATTGCGTCCCATCTCATAGATGCCGTAGAGGAACTGGTCGCGGTGGCGCGACGCCAGATCGAGCACGGCGTAGTTGGCGCTCACCGAGTAGTCCACCGACTGGCGGAAGTGCCACTCCTGCGGCGTGATCGGATACGGGACGTCGTTGTGCGGCAGCGAGTTGGCCGGCACGAAGGGAATGCGCTCCGGCGTCGGGTTGCCGATCGTCTCGGTGAGCAGGCCGAACATGTTGTGGAAGTACGGCTCGGTGCGCATGCCGCCGTTCCACCAGGTGGAATAGCTCGAGCCCGATCGCATCGTGAACCCGGGCTTGTGCTCCATGGTGAGCCGCGCGTGGATGGCCGCGCCCAGCATGTCCATCCCGGTCACGATCATCGGGTCGAGGTTGTAGTCGAACGGATCGCGGAACGGGGGCGAGAACATCACCGTGCCCGCGGGGCCGGTCTGATGGTGGTTGTACAGGATCTGCGGGTACCACTCCCAGAACATCACCCGCTCGTCGTTCTGCGTCTCCGGCAGGTTCGCCATGAAGAAGTCGCGGTTGTCGTCGTGCCCCGCGTACTTCTCGTAGAGCCGCGGGATGTTCATGTTGCGCTTCAGCGAATCCGGCTCCTGCATGTACCAGTTGGCGACCAGCTGCATCCCGTCCGGATTGATGTTGGTGAACAGGATGATCACGTCGTGCAGGATGCGCGTCGTTTCCGGATCGGTGCGCGAGAGGAAGTCGTATTCCGTCTCGATGAGCTGGCTGGCGCCCAGCACCTCGGTGGCGTGCAGCCCGCCGTCGATCCAGACCACGGCCTTGCCCTCGTTGGCCAGCTGGCGCGCCTGGGCATCGGTCAGGTCCCTGGCCCGCGCCAGACGCTCCGAGATCTGCCGGTAGTGCTCGAGGTTCTTCATGTTCTCCGGCGCCGACACGATGAGCGTGTACTGCGTGCGCCCCTCGGCGGTCTTGCCGATGTCGATGAGCTTCGCGCGGTTGGACTCGTGCGCGATCTTGGTCAGGTACGTGACGTACTGGTCGTAGTTGGGCAGCCAGTAGTCGTCGCCGATGTTGTGCCCGAACTGTTCCTTGGGGCTGGTGACGTGGCTCTGGGCCTGCGCGGCGCCGCCGACGAGCAGCAGGGGGAGCACCAGCGCGCAGCAGAGGCGGGAAAGGCGCGACCGCATGAACGGACCTCCGGAAATGGAACCAGGGCCGCGCCGCCCCGGGAGAGGCGGCCGCGGCCGGGAAGGGACTTCCGTAAAACCTACGGGCTGAGCGCGCCGACCGCTGGCGCGGGGCGCGCGCCGCGGGTCAGCACCAGCGGGCCCTGCTCGGTGATCGCCACCGTGTGCTCGAAGTGCGCCGACCGCGCGCCGTCCGCGGTGACAATCGTCCAGCCGTCGGTGAGCGTCTTCACGGCGTGGCCGCCGGCGTTGACCATCGGCTCGATGGCGATCGTGAGGCCGGGCATCAGCTTCGCCCCACGGTGGCGCTTGCCGTAGTTCGGCACCTGCGGCTCCTCGTGCATGGCCGCGCCCACGCCGTGGCCGACGAGCTCGCGCACGACGCTGAACCCGGCCGCCTCCACCACGCCCTGCACCGCGGCGCCGATGTCGCCCACCTGGTTGCCGGCCACCGCCGCCGCGATCCCCGCCTTCAGCGACTCCTGCGTCACGTCCAGCAGCCGCTGCGTCTCGGCGTCGATCTCGCCCACCGGCACCGTGATCGCCGAGTCGGTGAACAGCCCCTGATAGCCCACGCCCACGTCGAGGGAGACGATATCGCCCTCGCGCAGCACCCGCTTCCTGGAGGGGATGCCATGGACGATCTCCTCGTTGATCGAGGAGCAGATGCTGCCGGGGAATCCGTAAAGCCCCTTGAACGCCGGCGTCGCCCCCTCGTGGTCGCGGATGAACGTCTCCGCCATCCGGTCGAGCTCGAGCGTGGAGACGCCGGGCGCCACGGCGTCGCGCAGCATGGCGAGCGTCGCGGCCAGGATCTTCCCGCCGTACCGCATCAGCTCCAGTTCGCGCTCCGACTTGAGCTTGATCACGGTCCGCGCCCCAGCGCGGCCAGCGCGCGCGCCGTCACCGCGTCCACCGGCCCCGCGGCGTCGACCGTGGCCACGTGCGTGCCGTGGGTCCGGTACCACTCGAACACGGGCGCCGTCTGGCGCTCGAACACTTCGAGGCGGTGGCGGATCGCCTCCGGCTCGTCGTCCTTCCGGCGCACGAGCCTGCCCCCGCACTTGGCGCAGGCGTCGCCCACGGCCCCCGACATGTAGGGGGTCTGGCAGTCGGTGCACACGAGGCGGCTGCTCAGCCGGCGCACGATCTCGTCGTTCGGCACGTCGAAGTCGAGCACCGCGTCCACCCGGCGCCCCAGCGTGGCCAGCATCTGGCGCGTCCCCTCGGCCTGCGGCACCGTGCGCACCACGCCGTCGAGGATCACCCCGCCCGCATACTTGGGGCCGGCGAGCGTGTCCCCTACGATGCCCAGGATCACGTCGTCCGGCACGAGCGCGCCCCGGTCCATGTAGCCCTTCGCCTGGAGCCCCAGCGGGGTGCCCGCCTGCACCGCGGCCCGGAGCACGTCGCCCGTGGCCAGCGTCGGCACGCCCAACGCCTCGGCCAGCCGCGGGGCCTGGGTGCCCTTCCCGGCGCCCGGTTTGCCGAAGAGAACGATGATCATGGCTTCAAGGATGACACAGAATCCCCGTCAAGGGAATGGAAAGGAAAACCCCGGTGCGACGTCTGTCGCACCGGGGCGGTCCTGAACTCGATCGTCGGCGGTGCGGGCGGCGTCAGAATCCGCCGCCCAGATTCGATGCCCCGCCGCGGAACTTGATGCGCCCCTTCTTCATGAACCCGTCGTACTTGCGCAGCAGCAGGTGCTGCTGCATCTGCTGCAGCGTGTCCAGCGCCACGCCCACCACGATCAGCAGCGAGGTGCCGCCGAACACGAAGGGCACGTTCACCAGTCGCGTCAGCCAGATCGGGAACAGCGCGATGGCGGTGAGGAACAGCGCCCCCGGGAAGGTGATCCGCGAGACCACGTTGTCGATGTACTCGGCCGTCTTGGCGCCCGGCTTCACGCCGGGAATGAACCCGCCCTGCTTCTTCAGGTTCTCGGCCAGGTCCACCGGGTTGAAGATGATCGACGTGTAGAAGTAGGTGAAGAAGATGTTGGTCACGGCAAAGGTGATGTAGTACCACCCCGTGCCCGGGTTGAACATGTCGGCCAAGTTCTTGAGCGCCGGGCTGCCCATGAACTGGGCCATCGCCGCCGGCAGTACGATCACCGACTGCGCGAACACGATGGGCATCACGCCGGCCGCGTTGATGCGCAGCGGGATGTAGCTGCGCGAGGCCTCCCGCATTCGCCCTCGCGCCATCGTTCGCTGCGGGATCTGGATCAGCACCTTGCGGGCGCCCACCGTGATGTACACCGTGGCCGCCACCACCGCGACCAGGATGGCGATCACCACGACCAGCGAGAACGCGCCCAGCGCGCCCGTGCTCACGTAGTTGAACGCCTGGCCGATGCTCGGCCAGATCCGCTGGACGATGGAGAAGAAGATCATGAGGCTGGCGCCGTTGCCGATCCCGTTCTCGGTGATCTGCTCGCCCAGCCACATCACGAAGATCGCGCCCGTGGTCAGGAAGAAGGTGAACTCGAGACGGAACGCCATGCCGGGCGTGGCCACCACGTTGGGTAGGCCCTCGGCGAACAGCGCGAAGCCCCATCCCTGCACCGCGGCCAGCGCCACCGTGGCGTAGCGCGTCCACTGCTCGACCTTTTTCCGGCCTTCCTCTTCCTTCTGCATCTTCTCGACCTGCGGCACCACCGCCGCCGCGATCTGGAAGAAGATGCTCGACGAGATGTACGGCATGATCCCCAGCGCGAACACCGTGGCCTTGGACAGGCCGCCGCCGGTGAACAGGTCGTAGAGACCGAGCAGACCGCCCGACTGCGATTTGAAGTAGTCGGTCAGCCCCACGGGGTTTACGCCCGGCGCCGTGACGTGCGCGCCCACCCGGTAGATCAGCAGGCAGAGCAGCGTGAAGAGGATCTTCTCTTTCAGCTCGGGGGTCTTGAACAGCCCCTGAACCGCCGCCATCGGGTTTGATTGGGCCATGTTACTCCTCGACGCGGCCCCCGGCCGCGAGAATCTTTACGCGGGCGCCGGCGCTCACCTTCAGGCCGCGAATCGTGATCGCCTGCGTGAGCTCCCCATTGGCCAGCACCTTGGCCGGTCCCTTGTTGGGCCGGATGAGGCCGGCCTCGACCAGCGACTCGGTGGTCACCTCCGTGCCCGCCGGCAGCGCGGCCAGGTCGTCGAGGCGCACGATCTGCGACTCGACGCGGAACGGATTGGTGAACCCGCGCTTCGGCAGCCGGCGGGTGAGCGGCATCTGACCGCCCTCGAAGCCCGGCTTGCCGCCGCCCGGTCCATGGTGGCCCGAACGCGCCTTGATGCCCTTGTGGCCCTTGCCTGACGTCTTGCCCGTGCCCGATCCGGGGCCGCGGCCGAGCCGCTTCCGATCCCGATGCGAGGCCGGCGCCGCCGACAGATTGTGCAGGCCGATCTTTTCCGTGTTGCTCACGTGCTCACTCCTTCACGGGCGTCACTTCAACCAGATGACGCACCTTCTTGATTTGACCGCGCAGCGACGGCGAGTCCTGGTGGACCACCATGTCCTGGTGGTGCTTGAGGCCGAGCGCCTCGAGCGTCAGACGCATGCGCCACGAGTGCCCGATCCCGCTCCGCACCTGGCGGATCTGGACCTTGCCGCTCGTCAGCTCGTTCCTGCCCGTTTGCTTGGGCCCCTTGCCGGGGTGCCAGACGAAAGTCCGTGCCATTAGACGGCCTCCTGCACCTTGGCGCGCGAGCGATAGCCCAGCGACGCCTGTTCGACACCGCGCTCGCGCGCGATCTGTTCCACCGTGGTCAGCGACTGCAGTCCGTCCATCGTGGCCCGCACCATGTTGTGCGGGTTGGTCGAACCGAGGCTCTTGGTCAGGATGTCGGAGATGCCCGCGCACTCCATGACGGCGCGCACCGCGCCGCCGGCGATCACGCCGGCGCCAGGAGCCGCCGGCTTCATCAGCACGCGGCCGGCGCCGAAGTGGCCGGTGATCTCGTGCGGGATCGTCGCTCCGGTGAGCGGCACCTGCACCATGTGCCGGCGCGCCGCTTCCACGGCCTTGCGCACGGCTTCCGACACCTCGTTGGCCTTGCCCGACGCGAAGCCGACCTTGCCCTGGCCGTCGCCCACCGCCACGAGGGCGTTGAACGAGAACCGCCGGCCGCCCTTCACGACCTTGGCCACGCGGTTGATGGCGATCACGTTCTCGATGAGATCGCTGCCCTCGCCGCGCTCGCCCCGGGCGTCGCCGCCACGGCCGCCGCGCCCATCGCGCCCACCCTCACGGTTGCCGCCGCCGGGTCCACGCCCGCCGCCGGGGCCGCGCGCGCCGCCACCGGGGCCGCGCCCACCACCACCGCCGCCCGGACCGCCGCGACCACGGCCGCCACCGCCACCGCCACCGCCGCCAGGACCGCCGCGTCCACGACCCCCGCCACCGCCGCCGCCGCCGCCGCCACCACCCCGGCGCGGAGCCGGCCGGGTCGTCTCGGGGCTCGTCGTCGTCTCCTGCTTCTGAGTCTCTTCCATGTTAGAACTCCAGGCCGCCCTCGCGGGCGCCGTCGGCCACCGCTTTCACGCGGCCGTGATACTGGTACCCTGCGCGGTCGAACACCACGCAGGTGATGCCCGCGGCCTTCGCCCTCTCGGCGATCGCCTTGCCCACCTGCACCGAGCGCTCCGACTTCTTGCCCTCGGCCAGCGCCTGGCTCGACACCGTCATCAGCGTGCGGCCGGCGGTGTCGTCCACGAGCTGGGCGTAGATGTGCTTCAGGGACCGGAACACCACGAGACGCGGCCGCTCGGCCGTGCCCGCGAGGCGACGGCGGACCCGCATATGCCGGCGGACGCGCTTCTGTTCGCGCGTCTTTGGAATGATCGCCATTACTTGCCTCCTGCCTTGCCGGCTTTCCGCCGGATCTGCTCGCCCGCGTACTTGATGCCCTTGCCCTTGTACGGCTCCGGCGGGCGCAGCCCGCGGATCTCCGCGGCGACCTGCCCCACCAGCTCCTTGTCTGCGCCGTCGATCAGGATCTGCGTCGGCTGCGGCGCCGTGAGCTTGATGCCCTTGGGCGCCTTGTACTCGATCTGATGCGAGTACCCGAGCGCCAGCTGCAGTCCGTAGGCCCGGGGTTCGGCCTTGTAGCCCACGCCCGTGATCTCGAGCTGCTTCTGATAGCCCTTGGTCACGCCCTCGACCATGTTGTAGACGAGGGTGCGCGACAGGCCGTGCAGCGCCTTGTGCTGCTGCTCGTCCGAGGGACGGGTGACCGTCACGACGTCGCCGTCGATCGCCACGCCGATGTCCCGGTGCAGCGTGCGCGACAGTTCGCCCTTGGGGCCCTTCACCTGGACCGTCTGGCCGTTCACCACGACGGTGACGCCCTTCGGCACCTTGATCGGCAGTCTTCCGATTCGCGACATGTCGTTCTCCCTTACCAGACGAAGGCGAGGAGCTCGCCGCCGGTGCGCTTCTGGCGCGCCTTCCGATCGGACATCAGCCCTTGCGAGGTGGAGAGGATGGCCACGCCCAGGCCGTTGCGCACGCGCGGAATCTCGGTGACGCCCACGTAGCGGCGCAGTCCCGGAGTCGAGACGCGCTGCAGGTTGCGAATGACGGGCACGCCGCCGGCGTACTTGAGCCGCACGCGCAGCAGGCGCCGGCCGTCCTCGGTTTCGATCGTCTGATAGTCCTGAATGAAGTTCTCCTCCTTCAGGATGCGCGCGATCTCGGTCTTCATCTTGGAGAGCGGCATGTCGACGCGGCGGTGCTTCGATCCGCAAGCGTTGCGGATCCGCGTCAGCATGTCGGCAATCGGGTCGGTCATGCTCATGGTGTGGTTCCCTTTCCGTCGTATCCGTTGCCGGACGTGCGGAAATCGAAAAGTGAAAATCGCTACTGCTGTCCGACGGTCAGACAGTCAGACAGTCCTACTGCCTTACCAACTCGCCTTGCGCACGCCCGGGATCATCCCGTTCAGCGCCAGTTCGCGGAAACAGATGCGGCAGAGGCCGAACCGCCGCAGGAAGGCGCGCGAACGCCCGCACCGGCCACAGCGGTTGTGCTGCCGCACGGCGAACTTCGGCTTCCGATGACTCTTCTCGATCATGGCCTTTCGAGCCATAGCAGTCTCTCCAGGTGTGAACGGCGCCTAGAGCAGGCGCCCGCCCTTCTTGTCTTCGCCCTTGAAGGGCATGCCCAGTTCCTTCAGCAGGCCCAGGGCGTGATCGTCGCGCGTCGCCGTGGTGACGAACGTGATGTCCATGCCGTGGATCTGTTCCACCGCGTCATAGTTGATCTCCGGGAAGATCATCTGCTCCTTCACGCCCAGCGAATAGTTGCCGCGGCCGTCGAACGACCGCGTCGGCAGCCCCCGGAAGTCGCGCACGCGCGGCACCGAAACCGAGATGAACCGGTCGAGGAACTCCCACATGCGGGCGCCGCGCAGCGTCACCGCCGCGCCGACTTCCTGCCCCTGCCGCAGGCCGAAGTTGGCGATCGACTTTTTGGCGCGCTTCCGCACCGGCAGCTGGCCGGTGATCGTCGCCAGCTCCTCGACCACCGTATCGAGCACCTTGGGCTGCTTGATCGCCTCGCCCATGCCCACGTTGATCACGATCTTCTCGAGCGTCGGGACCTGGTGCGGGTTGGTGAAGCCGAACTGCGCCATCAGCTTGGGGCGCACGGTGTCGTGGTAGTACGCGCGCAGGCGCGGCGGCGGCACCGGCAGGCCGGCGCCGGCGTGGGCGCCGCGCGTCTTGGCGTCGCCCTTCGCGCCCTTGCCGCCCTTCGCCTTCTTTTCCTTTTCCTTGGTTGCCATGGTCTATCGTCCCCGCTCAGCGCTTGGGAGCGGCGATCGACTCGCCGCTCTTGACGCTGATGCGCTCCTTGGTCCCGTCTTCGTCCAGCCGCACGCGCACCCGGGTGGGGGCGCCCGACTTCGGATCGATGAGCATCAGGTTCGACGAGTGGACCGGGGCCGCGAATTCCATGATCCCGCTCTGCTCGTCGGCGTTCTGGGCGCGGCGGTGGCGCTTCACCATGTTGATCCCCTCGACCATCACCCGGCCGGTCTTGGGATACACGCGGAGCACCTTCCCCTCCTTGCCCTTGTCGTCACCGCGCACGACGCGCACCGTGTCGCCCTTGACGACGTGAATCGGCAGCCGCTCGGCGTTGGCCGCGTGGCGCCTCCGGTTGACGGCGCGGGGCCGGTCCGTCTTGCGGTATTCGTTCTTGCGCATGCTACAGCACCTCCGGCGCCAGCGAGACGATCTTCATGTACCGCTTCTCGCGCAGTTCGCGCGCCACCGGTCCGAAGATGCGCGTCGCCCGCGGCTCGCCCTGATCGTTGATGATGACCACCGCGTTCTCGTCGAAGCGGATGTAGCTGCCGTCCTTGCGCCGCGTTTCCTTGGCGGTGCGCACGACCACGGCCCGCGCCACTTCCGACTTCTTCACCGTTCCGTTGGGCAGCGCGTCCTTGACGGCGACGATCACCACGTCCCCGAGGCCGGCGTACCGGCGGCGCGTTCCCCCGAGCACGCGGATCACGAGCGCCTTCTTGGCCCCCGAATTGTCCGCGACCCGGACTACCGATTCCTGTTGAATCATCGACCGTTCCTCTTAGCGTGCGCGTTCGATGATCTCGACCACTCGCCACCGCTTGTCCTTCGACAGCGGCCGGGTCTCGGTGATGCGCACCGTGTCGCCCATCTTCGCCGAGTTCTCCTCGTCGTGGGCCTTCACGTTCGTCGTGCGCACCATCATCTTGCCGTAAATGGGGTGGGCCACGCGCCGTTCGAGCGCGACCACGACCGTCTTCTGCATCTTGTCGCTCACCACGAGGCCCACCCGCGTCTTGCGTGTGTGGCGGGCCCGGTCGGCGGCGGTATTGGAATTCGTCATGTCTGCCATGTCGTTGGTCGCTCCCCGCTAGCGCGCAGCCGTCGGCTGCAGCCGTTCACGCAGGATGGTCTTCAGGCGCGCGATGTCGCGCCGGATCGCGCGGAGCCGGAGGGGTTCCTCCAGCGGCTCCGAGGCCCGCCGGAACTTGAGCCGGAACTGCTCCTCCACCAGCGCCGCAATGCGCGCCCGGATGTCGTCCGGCGTCAATTCGCGAATCTCGTCAGCTTGCATCGGTGTGCGCCTCCTCTCGAACCACGAACTTCGTGCGAATGGGCATCTTGGCCGCGGCCAGCGCCATCGCCTTCTGCGCGATGTCCTTGGTGATCCCTTCCAGCTCGAACATCACCCGGCCCGGCTTCACTACCGCCACCCACGACTCCGGCGATCCCTTGCCCTTGCCCATTCGGGTTTCGGCCGGCTTCTTCGTGATCGGCTTGTCGGGGAAGATGCGGATCCACACCTTGCCGCCGCGCTTGATGTGGCGCGTCAGCGCCACACGCGCCGCTTCGATCTGGCGGTTGGTGATCCACCCCGGCTCCAGCGCCTGCAGCCCATAGGTGCCGAACGCCACCGTGCTGCCACGGTGGGCCAGCCCCCTGGTGCGGCCCTTGAACATCTTGCGGAACTTGACGCGCTTCGGACTCAGCATTGGTCGTCGCCTCCCTTACATGCCGGAGGAGTAAGTGGTGCCACGACGGTCTTCCACGATCTCGCCCTTGAAGATCCACACCTTGACCCCGATGGTCCCGAAGGTGGTCTTCGCCGTCGACGTCGCGTAGTCAATGTCCGCCCGCAGCGTGTGCAGGGGCACGCGCCCCTCGTGGTAGCCCTCGACGCGCGCGATTTCCGCGCCGCCCAGGCGGCCGCCGCACTTGATCTTGATGCCCAGCGCCCCCATGCGCATCGAACTCTGCACGGCGCGCTTCATGGCCCGCCGGAACGAGATGCGCTGCGCCAGCTGGCTGGCGATGTTGTCGGCCACGAGCTGCGCCTCCAGCTCCGGCCGCTTGATCTCCTCGACGTTGATCCCGACTTCCTTGCCGGTCAGGTGCGCCAATTCGTCGCGCAGCTTGTCGACTTCGGCGCCCTTCTTGCCGATGACGACGCCCGGACGCCCGGTGTGCAACGTGACCACCACCTTGCCCGGCTTGCGCTCGATCACGATGTCGGCGATCGCCGCGTGGCCGAGGCGCGCCTTCAGGTACTTGCGCAGCAGTTCGTCCTCACGCAGCAACGCCGGCAGCTCGCGGCCCGCGTAGTAGCGCGAACGCCACTGGCGGGACACGCCGAGGCGGAAGCCGATCGGATGTGTTTTCTGTCCCATTAGCGACCTTCCCTCTCGCCCACCACGATTTCCACGTGGCTGGTGCGCTTCTGAATTGGCGTCGCCCGCCCCATGGCGGCCGGCGTGAATCGCTTGAGCTTCGGCCCTTCGTTGATCACCGCCCGCGTGATCACCAGCGTGTCCACATCGAGCGACGTACCGGCCTGCCGGGCCGCCTGCTCCGCATTGGCCACCGCCGACCGGACCACCTTCTGGATCTGGTGCGCGGCGTGCTTCTTCGAGAAGGCCAGCAGCGCCAGCGCTTCGTTCACGCTCTTGCCGCGGATCTGGTCGATGACCAGCCGCATCTTGTAGGGCGACTGCCGCGCCGTGCGCTGGATCGCCCGCGCCTCGGTGGCCATGTTACTTGCCTCCCTTGGCCGGCGCCGCCGCCGGCGCCGGCGCCGGTGCCGCGCTGCTCGGCGCCGACGTCTTCTTGTCGGCCGCCTTGGCGCCCGTATGGCCGCGGAACAACCGCGTCGGCGAGAACTCGCCCAACCGGTGGCCCACCATGTTCTCGGTCACGTACACCGGCACGAACTTGTTGCCGTTGTGCACCGCGAACGTGTGCCCCACGAACTCCGGCAGCACCGTACTCGCCCGCGACCAGGTCTTGATCACGCGCTTCTCGTTGCTGGCGTTCAGCAGGCTGACCTTCTTGGCCAGCGCCTCCTGAACGAACGGTCCCTTCTTTACGCTTCGTCCCATTGTCTCGGCCCCGGGTTACTGCGTCGCCTTGCCGCGCTTGCGTCCGCGAACGATCAGTCGCTGCGACGCCTTCTTCGTATTGCGGGTCTTCACGCCTTCCTTCTTGCCCCACGGACTCACCACGTTCCGGCCGCCGCGCGTGCGGCCGCCGTGCGGGTGGTCCACCGGGTTCATCACTTCGCCACGCACCTTCGGGCGACGGCCCTTCCAGCGCGTCTTGCCGGCCTTGCCCCACGAGATCAGCTCGTGCTCGGCATTGCCCACTTCGCCGATCGTCGCCGTGCAGCGCGCGTGCACCAGCCGCATCTCCGACGACTGCAGGCGCACCGTCACGTACTCGCCTTCCTTGGCCACGACCTGCGCCGAGGTGCCGGCCGAGCGGCAGATCTGCCCGCCCTTGCCGATCTTCAGTTCGATGTTGTGCACCGCCGTGCCCAGCGGCACTTCCGACAGCGGCATCGCGTTGCCGACCCGGATGTCCGAGCCCGGCCCGGCCACGATCGTGTCGCCGACCGACAGCCCCTTGGGGTGCAGCACGTAGCGCTTCTCGCCGTCCGGGTACTCCACCAGCGCGATGCGCGCCGAGCGGTTCGGATCGTACTCGATCTCGCGCACCACGCCGGGCACGCCCGTCTTGTTGCGCTTGAAGTCGATGATGCGGTACATGCGCTTGTGACCGCCGCCGCGCCGCCGCATGGCGATGTGGCCGTGGTTGTCGCGCCCGCCCGACTTCTTCAGCGGCTCGAGCAGCGCCTTCTCCGGCGTCGTCCGCGTGATCTCGCTGAAATCCGAGACGCTGCGGAACCGGGTGCCCTTCGTCACCGGCTTGAACTGACGAATGCCCATCGGGTCAGCCCTCGAAGATCTCGATCGTGTCCCCTTCGCGGAGCTTCACGATCGCCTTTTTCCAGTTCGGGCGGCGTCCGGCCGTCTGCCCCACGCGGCGGATCTTCCCGCGCTGGTTCGACGTCCACACGCCGGTCACCTTCACTCCGAACAACTGTTCCACCGCCTGCCGGATCTGGAACTTGCTCGCCTTCGGATGCACCTCGAAGGTGTACTCCCCGCGGTCCTGAAAGGCCGTCGAGGTCTGCTCCGTGATCACGGGGCGCACGATGATCTGATGCGTGGTCGGCATCGGTTACTTCCCCTTCTTCTTGGTGGCCGAGGGCTTCTTCGCCGCCGCCTTCTTGGCGGCCGGCTTCTTGCCCGCCGGCTTGGCCTTCGCCGTCGTCTTCTTGGCCGCCGCCTTCTTCGCCGCCGGCTGCTTGCGGGCCCGCTTGGCCTCGGCCTTCACCAGCGCCTCGTCCTTCGCCGCCGGCTTCGCCTTCTTCGCCTTCGGCTCGGCGGCCGTCTCGGCCACCGGCGAGAGCGTCTGCCCCAGCGCCCCCGCCTCCACCAGCACCACGTCCGACCAGAGGATGTGATACGTCGAGACGTCGGCGTACGGCATCACGTGCACCGTCGGCAGGTTGCGCCCGCTCAGGAACACGTGCGGCTTCACGCCGTCGGTGAGGATCAGCACCTTGCGATCCGTCAGGTCCAGCCGGTCGATCAGCGCCTGGAGGCGGCTCGTCTTCGGCGCCTCGTAGTCGAACCGGTCGATGACGAGAATGGCCTCCTCGCGCGCCCGGGCGTTGAACGCGCTCTTGCGGGCCAGCGCGCGGACCTGGCGCGGCACGTACTGCGCGTAGTTGCGCGGGATCGGACCGAACACCGTGCCGCCGCCCACCCAGTTCGGAGCGCGCGTCGAGCCCTGGCGGGCGCGACCGGTGCCCTTCTGCTTCCACGGCTTCTGGTTGCCGCCGATCACGTACTTGCGGATCTTCGTCGCCGCGTTGCCCTGGCGCTGGTTGGCGAGATACGCCTTCACCGCCTGGTGCATCACCGGCATGTTCACGGTGCCGTCGAACAGCGCCGCGGGAAGCGCGATCTTGTCGCGCGCCGTCCCCTGCGCGGTGTACGCGGCGGCCTGATACGTCGTCTGGTCAGCCATGACTTACCCCTGCTTCCGCACGAGCACGATCCCGTTCTCGGGACCGGCCACCGAGCCACGGATGTAGATCAGATTGCGTTCCGCGTCGATCTTTTCCACGCGGAGATGCGTTTGCGTGTGCCGCGCGGCGCCGTAGTGGCCGGGCATCTTCTTGCCCTTGATGACGCGCGACGGATCGGTGCCGGGTCCGATCGAGCCCGGACGCCGGTGCTTCGTGTTGCCGTGCGTGTTCGGACCGCCGTCGAAGCCGTGGCGCTTGACCACGCCCTGGAACCCGCGACCCTTGCTCGTGCCCGTCACCTTCACCGTCTCGCCGGGCTGGAAGATGTCGACCTTCACGACGTCGCCGATCGCGTACGCCGGCACCTCGGCGCCCTTGGTGCGGGCGTCGTCGAGCCGGAAGCTGCGCAGCACGGCCGGCGGCGCCTCGAGCCCCGCCTTCTTGGCATGGCCGATCGCCGCCGCGTGGGCGCGACGCCCGTGGGGCGTGCGCTCGCCCTTGGCCGAGGCGCGCGCCAGGCGCTGCTGCCCCAGCCCGAGCTGCACGGCCGCGAAGCCCGCCTTGCTCGCGTCGGTCACCGCGACCACCGGGTTCGGCTCGGCCTCGATCACCGTCACCGGGATCTCCTGCCCCTCTGCATTGAAGATCTGGGTCATGCCCAGCTTCTTTCCGATAATTCCGATCATGAAATCCTCTGCGTAGTCACTGGCGGTGTCGCCAGGCGGACTGTGGAGCGGCGGCGGTCGACGGACCGCCGGCGTTCCTGCGGCTACTCCACCTTGATTTCGACGTCCACGCCGGCCGGCAGGTCGAGCTTCGTCAGCGCGTCCACCGTCTGGGCACGGGAATCGAGGATGTCGATCACCCGCTTGTGCGTCTTCAGCGCGAACTGCTCCCGCGACTTCTTGTCGACGTGCGGCGAACGCAGCACGGTCCACCGCTGCGTCTTCGTGGGCAGCGGAATCGGACCCGACACCTGCGCTCCCGTCTTCTCGGCGGTGCGCACGATGTCCGCCGCGGCCTGATCGATCACCGCGTGGTCGAACGCCTTGAGACGGATTCTGATGCGACCTGTCATTGTGTGCTTCCTAAGTGGGGACTGTCTGACCGTCGGACTGTCCGACTGTCTGACAGTCGGACAGTCCGCGCGCCTTGCTTACTTCAGGATCTTCGTCACCACGCCGGCGCCCACCGTGCGGCCGCCCTCGCGGATCGCGAAGCGCACCTGCTCTTCCATGGCCACCGGGGTGATGAGTTCGATCGTCATCTGGATGTTGTCGCCCGGCATCACCATCTCGGTGCCGGCCGGCAACTCGATCGAGCCCGTCACGTCGGTCGTGCGGAAGTAGAACTGCGGGCGGTAGCCCTTGAAGAACGGGGTGTGGCGGCCGCCCTCTTCCTTGGTGAGGACGTACACCTCGGCCTCGAACTTCGTGTGCGGCGTGATCGACCCGATCTTCGCCAGCACCATGCCGCGCTCGATCTCCTTCTTGTCGACGCCGCGCAGCAGAAGCCCGACGTTGTCGCCGGCCTGGCCGTCGTCGAGCAGCTTGCGGAACATCTCGACGCCGGTGACGACCGTCTTCTTGTCGGTGCCGAAGCCGACCATCTCGACTTCCTCGCCGACCTTGATCTTGCCGCGCTCGATACGGCCCGTGGCCACCGTGCCGCGGCCGGTGATCGAGAACACGTCCTCGACCGGCATCAGGAACGGCTTGTCGATCTCACGCACCGGCTCGGGAATGAAGGTGTCGAGGGCCGTGTAGAGTTCCTCGATCTTCGCGATCCAGGCCGCGTCGCCCTCGATCGCCTTGATCGCGGAGCCGCGGATGACCGGCGCGTCGTCGCCCGGGTAGTCGTACTTGCTGAGCAGCTCGCGGACCTCGAGCTCGACGAGGTCGAGCAGTTCGGGGTCGTCCACGAGGTCGCACTTGTTGAGGAACACGACCACCGACGGCACGTTCACCTGGCGGGCCAGCAGGATGTGCTCGCGGGTCTGCGGCATCGGGCCGTCGACCGCGCTCACGACGAGGATCGCGCCGTCCATCTGCGCCGCGCCCGTGATCATGTTCTTCACGTAGTCGGCGTGTCCCGGGCAGTCCACGTGCGCGTAGTGCCGGTTCGCGGTCTCGTATTCGACGTGCGAGGTCGCGATCGTGAGAATCTTCGTGGCGTCGCGGCGGCCCTGCGACTCCGAGGCCTTCGCGACTTCGTCGTACGCCACGTACTTCGTGCCGTAGCCCTTGTCCGCGGAGATCTTGGTGAGCGCCGCGGTGAGGGTGGTCTTGCCGTGGTCCACGTGGCCGATGGTGCCGACGTTCACGTGCGGCTTGGTACGCTCGAACTTTGCCTTAGCCATGGTACTGTTCCCGATGAGTTTGATCTACTGCGTCCTTGACGATGGAAGGAGGCGCGGCCGGCGGCCGCCCTCTCCCGCTCTCCGAGTTACCCCTTCACCTTGCTGACAATCTCTTCCGCCTTCGACTTCGGTACTTCCTCGTAGTGGGCGAATTCCATGGAGTACACGGCCCGTCCTTGGGACATCGACCGCAGCTTCGTGGAATACCCGAACATTTCGGAAAGCGGCACCGTCGAGGCGATCACCTGGGCTTCGCCCCGCTGTGTCATCCCTCCGATCTTGCCGCGCCGCGATGACAGATCGCCGAGCACGTCGCCCATGTACGCCTCGGGGCTGACGACCTCCACGTTCATCATCGGTTCGAGGAGCACGGGATGCGCCTTCTTCGCCGCCTCCTTGAACGCCATCGACCCGGCGATCTTGAACGCCATTTCGCTCGAATCGACGTCGTGGTACGAGCCGTACACCAGCTCCACCTTCACGTCGACCATCGGATAGCCGGCCAGCACGCCGTTCTCCAGCGCTTCCTTGATGCCCTGCTCCACCGGCCCGATGTATTCGCGCGGAATCACGCCGCCGACGATCTTGTCCTCGAACACGAAGCCCGCGCCGGCTTCCGACGGCTCCATGTTGATCACCACGTGACCGTACTGGCCCTTGCCGCCCGACTGGCGGATGAACTTGCCCTCGACCTTCTCCACCCGCCGGCGAATCGTCTCGCGATACGCCACCTGCGGCCGGCCGATGTTCGCGTCCACCTTGAACTCGCGCATCATGCGGTCGACGATGATCTCGAGGTGCAGCTCGCCCATGCCGGAGATGATCGTCTGCGACGTCTCCGAATCGGTGTGCACGCGGAACGTCGGATCCTCCTCGGCCAGCTTCTGCAGCGCGATCGCCAGCTTGTCCTGGTCGGCCTTCGTTTTCGGCTCGATGGCGACGTCGATCACCGGATTCGGGAACTTCATCGCCTCGAGGATGATCGGATGGTCATCGTCGCACAGCGTGTCGCCGGTGCGCGTGTCCCGGAGCCCGATCGCCGCCGCGATGTCGCCGGCCAGCACTTCCTCGATCTCCTCGCGCTTGTTGGCGTGCATCTGCAACAGCCGCCCCACGCGCTCGCGCTTGTCCTTGGTCG
The DNA here is from genome assembly GCA_963775915.1 of uncultured Gemmatimonadaceae bacterium. Lineage (GTDB taxonomy): Bacteria > Gemmatimonadota > Gemmatimonadetes > Gemmatimonadales > Gemmatimonadaceae > JAGWRI01. The sequence continues at coordinate 851,466 of CAVZKH010000010.1, read as the reverse complement.
AGTTGTACACGTACGACCCCGACTTGAGCACGCCCGAATAGACCCGGAAGAACGTCAGCTTTCCGACGAACGGATCGGTCGCGATCTTGAACGCCAGCGCCGCGAACGGCGCCTGGTCGTTGGTCAGCCGCGTCTCGAAGTGCTCGTCGTGATGGGGCACGTGGCCCTGGATGGGCGGCACGTCCTCCGGCGACGGCAGATAGTCGATCACCGCGTCGAGTAGCGCCTGCACGCCCTTGTTCTTGAACGACGCCCCGCACAGCACGGGCACGAACTGCAGCGCCACCGTCGCCTTGCGGATCGCCCGGCGGATCTCGGGGATCGTCAGCTCGTCGCCGGCGAGATACTTCTCGAGCAGCTCGTCGTCGTGGGCCACCGCGGCCTCGATCAGCTCGTGGCGCGCCTCCTCGACCCGCTCCTTGAACTCCTCGGGCACGTCGACCACGGCAAACGTCTTGCCGAGCGACTCCTCGTCGAAGATGTACTGCTTGCGCTCGATCACGTCGATGTGGCCGGTGAACAGCTCGCCCGACCCCACCGGCAGCTGCAGCGGATGCGCATTCCGCGACAGCCGATCGCGCACCATTGTCAAACAGCGGTCGAAATCAGCCCCCACGCGGTCCATCTTGTTCGCGAACACGATCCGCGGAACGTTGTACCGGTCGGCCTGACGCCACACCGTCTCCGTCTGCGGCTCCACCCCGGCCACCGAGTCGAGCAGCGTCACCGCGCCGTCCAGCACGCGCAGCGACCGCTCCACTTCCACCGTGAAATCCACGTGGCCCGGCGTGTCGATGATGTTGATGCGGTACAGGATGTCGTTGCGGCTCCAGAACGCCGTCGTCGCCGCCGACGTGATCGTGATGCCGCGCTCCTGCTCCTGCTCCATCCAGTCCATCGTCGCGGTGCCTTCATGCACCTCGCCGATCTTGTACGCCTTGCCGGTGTAGTAGAGGATGCGCTCGGTCGTCGTCGTCTTCCCGGCATCGATGTGCGCCATGATGCCGATGTTGCGATAGTGATCGAGTGGAGTGACGCGTGCCATAGTCTTTCGAGTCTCTTCCCGCATGCCGCGCGCCGGAGCGCGCCGCGATTCATTTCGAAGTGATGCCGATCGTGATCGAGAGCCTTCCACCAGCAAAAACGCGGGTGGACCGTGACGCCCCGAAGGGGCCGGTATCCATCCGCTGCCGCCGGGTGTGCTCGCCTCTGCAGCGCGAGCCGGGACCCAAGGCGCGTCGAGCCGACCGCGCTCGACGTCAGATTGTCCTGCGTTGCTTTTCGGGAACCTCGGCGCCACGGGCGCTCCGGCCGGTCTGTAGTCCCCTCGCTCTAATCGGCGAGCCCATAAGGGTCGGCGCGCAGTTCGCCGACGAATCACCACGGGTTTTCCGACTGCGAATTCCCGTAGCCCCTTGAATTTATTGACATTCCGCCGCTTGTCAACGGGACCGCCCACGACATTTTCACCCGCCGCGACCCCTACATTCCGACCATTCCTACCGACCACGCGAGGCCGCGCCCGATGCGCCGATTCCCCAGCCTTCTCCCGGCGATTTCTGCCGTTGCCGCCGCCCTCCTCGCTCTCGCACCGGCCCCCGCCGCCGTCCGCGCCCAGTCCGCCGTTGACGCTGGCGCCGGCGCCGCTCCGGCCCCGGGCGACCGCGTCTTCCCCTTCCTCGGCGTCCGGGCCGGCGCCCCGCAGCGCCTCTCGGTCACCGCCGGCATCGGCCTCAACCTCGACCCGGCCGCCGACCCCGGCCGCCCCTCCCGCGAGATCCTCGCCGCGGTCGCCCCGGGACTCGGCGCCGAGCGCGCCTCGCTGACCTTCGTCTACTCCACCGGCCGCTTCGGCGGCGGCATCGCCGGCGGGGCCACCGCGCTCCGCACCGTCACCCACCCCTGGAACGCCCCCGCCAACGCCACCTACGTCGGCGCCGACATCGCCGTCCTGCCGATCATCGCCATCGGCCCGCGCCTCGGGCTGCTGCGCCGGGTGAGCGCCCCCACCGGCGACCGCGCCTGGCTCTGGACGCTGGACTTCGGGTTCGGGTTCTAGCGGGAACGGCCGCCCGGACGTGAAAACGCCCCGCCCGGCTTGGCCGGGCGGGGCGTTCGAATGTGCGGAACCCGCTTACCAGCGATAGTGCGCGAACGCCTTGTTCGCGTCGGCCATGCGGTGCGTGTCTTCCTTCTTCTTCACCGCGTTGCCCTCGCCCTTGGACGCCGAGATGACTTCGGCCGCCAGCTTCTCGGCCATCGACTTCTCGCCGCGCTCGCGCGAATACTGGATGAGCCAGCGCATCGCCAGCGCCGTGCGGCGCTCGGGGCGCACTTCCACCGGCACCTGGTAGGTGGCGCCGCCCACGCGCCGGCTCTTCACCTCGACCACGGGCTTCAGATTGGTCAGCGCCTGCTTGAACACGTTGGCGCCGGGCTGCGCGGTCTTCGCCTCCACGATGTCCATCGCGCCGTAGAAGATGCGCTCCGCCGTGGACTTCTTGCCGGCGAGCATCAGCACGTTGATGAACTTGGAAACGGTCTGGCTGTCGTAGCGCGCGTCCGGCAGGACCGTGCGCTTCACGGCACTCTTGCGTCGGCTCATGGCTTATTTCCCCGCCTTGGGCTTCTTGGTGCCGTACTTGGAACGGCTCTGGTTACGCCCGTTGACGCCGGAGGCGTCGAGCGAGCCGCGAACGATGTGGTAGCGCACGCCCGGCAGATCCTTCACGCGGCCGCCGCGCACGAGCACGATCGAGTGCTCCTGCAGGTTGTGGCCTTCGCCGGGGATGTAGGCAATGATCTCGAAGCCGTTGGTCAGGCGCACCTTCGCCACCTTGCGCAGCGCCGAGTTCGGCTTCTTGGGCGTCGTGGTGTACACGCGCGTGCACACGCCGCGGCGGAACGGATTCGACTTCAGCGCCGGGGACTTCTCTTTCTTGGCCACGTCGCGGCGCGAGCGCCGGACGAGCTGATTGATGGTCGGCATGAAATGGGACTGTTCGTGGATCTGCTTCTACGTGGATCGCCTCGAATAGGCGGCACGGAACAGACTGGGAAAGGTAGCCCGCGCGCCGGAGGGGGTCAACCTCCGGCAAAAGGAGAACGGCCCGCCCGGAGAGTCCCGGACGGGCCGTGTTCTTTAGCTTCCCGCGATCGGTCAGAGCTCGTCGGCCACGCCGGGGCGTGACATCGGAAGCTCGTCGTCCACCAACGCCAGCGGGGCGAAGACTCCGGGCAGCGTCTCGGCCATGGTCGGGAGCACGCCGAACCCTTCCGGCTGCTCCACGTCCATCTCGACCTGCTGGTACCGGTACATGCCGGTGCCGGCCGGGATGAGGTGGCCGATGATGATGTTCTCCTTGAGACCGAGGAGGTCGTCCTTGGCCCCGCGGATCGCCGCGTCGGTGAGCACCCGGGTCGTTTCCTGGAAGCTCGCCGCCGAGATGAACGACTGCGTGGTGAGGCTGGCCTTGGTGATGCCCAGCAGCAGCGGCTCGGCCACCGACGGCTCGTCCTTCTTCTTCTTCATCCGGTCGTTCTCGATGCGGAAGACCTGCTTGTCCACGTGCTCGCCTTCCAGGAACTGGGTGTCGCCCGGTCCGAGGATGCGCACCTTCTGCAGCATCTGGCGCACGATCACGCCGATATGCTTGTCGTTGATCTTCACGCCCTGCAGGCGGTAGACCTCCTGCACTTCGTTGAGGAGGTACTCCTGCACGGCCCGCGGTCCCTTGATCCGCAGGATGTCGTGCGGATTCACCGGGCCCTCGGACAGCCGGTCGCCGGCCCGCACGCGGTCGCCCTCGTGCACCCGGAGGTGCTTGCCCGCCGGGACTTCGTACAGGTGCGCTTCCTGCGTCTCGTCCACCGCCCAGCCGCTGCCGTCGGCGCGCACCGGCTGCACGAAGATCTCGCGCTTGCCGCGCTTGATCTCGCCGAACCGGACGATGCCGTCGACCTCGGAGATGGTGGCCGGATCCTTCGGCCGCCGGGCCTCGAACAGCTCGGCCACGCGCGGCAGGCCGCCCGTGATGTCGCGCGTCTTGTACGCCTCGCGGCCGACCTTGGCCAGAATGGTGCCGCCGAAGATCTCCTGCCCGTCCTCCACCGTGAGCTGGGCGCCCACCGGGATGACGTAGTCGCGGATGCGCTTCTCCTTGCCGCCCTTCTCCTGCACGATCTCGATGTGCGGGTGGAGCTTCTTCTCGCGATCCTCGACGATCACGCGCTGGCGCAGGCCGGTGAGCTCGTCGAGTTCCTCGCGCACCGATCTCGTCGTCGACGATGTCGACGAACTTGCATCGTGCCCTCGCACGTCGGTGATGATCGGGTTGGTGTACGGATCCCAGGTGAAGATCACCTGCGTCGCGCTTCACCTCGTCGCCGTCCTTGACCATCAGGATGGCGCCGAGCGGCACCTGGAAGCGCGGGCGCGATGCCGGTGCCCTTGTCGTCGGCGGGCCGGATGATGATCTCGCCCTCGTACGACGTGACGATCTCGCTGGCCCTCGGGGCTGGTGACGGACGGTCAACCGATCGCCGTACTCCACCACGCCGGCCACCTTGGACTTGCGGGCCGTCTGCTCGGCGATGCGCGACGCCGTGCCGCCGATGTGGAAGGTGCGCAGCGTGAGCTGCGTGCCCGGCTCGCCGATGGACTGCGCGGCGATGATGCCGACGGCCTCGCCGAGGTCCACCATCTCCATGGTGGCCAGGTTGCGGCCGTAGCACATGCGGCAGAGCCCGCGCTTGGCCTCGCAGGTGAGCACCGAGCGGATGCGCACCGTTCTCGATGCCCGCCTCCTCGATGCTCTGCGCCGTCTCCTCGTCGATCAGCGTGCCCGGCTTCCACGAGCAGCGTGCGGCGCCGGTGCTCGTCGATCTCGTGCGGATCCTCGACGTCGTCGGCGGCCACGTTGCCGACGATGCGCTCGGACAGCGGCTCGATGATGTCCTCGCCCTCCTTGAGCGCCGCGATCGTCGAGGCCCTGGATCGTGCCGCAGTCCTCCTCGGCGATCGTCACGTCCTGCGCGACGTCCACCAGGCGCCGCGTGAGGTAGCCGGCGTCGGCCGTCTTGAGCGCCGTGTCGGCCAGACCCTTGCGGGCGCCGTGGGTGGAGATGAAGTACTCCAGCACCGACAGCCCTTCGCGGAAGTTCGACTTGATGGGGCTCTCGATGATCTCGCCGATGCCGCCGGTGAGCTTCTTCTGCGGCTTGGCCATGAGGCCGCGCATGCCCGCCAGCTGGCGGATCTGGTCGCGCGAACCGCGGGAGCCGGAGTCGAACATCATGAACACCGGGTTGAACCCGTCCTTCGATTCGCGCATGGCGCGCACCATCGCCTCGGCCATGTCGGAGTTGGCGTGGGTCCAGGTGTCGATGACCTTGTTGTAGCGCTCGCCGTTGGTGATGTTGCCGGTCTGGTACGCGCGCTGGAAGCGCTCGACGCGCTCCTCGGCCTCGCCGCAGCAGCTCCTTCTTGGCCGCGGGGATCTGCGAGATCCTCGATGCCGATGGAGACGCCGCCGCGCGTGGCGAAGAAGAAGCCGAACTCCTTGAGGCGGTCGAGGAACGCGACCGTGGCCGCGAGCCCCGCCTTCCGGTAGCTCTGGAACACGAGCTCGGAGAGGTCCTTCTTCTTCATGTCGCGGTTCTGGAAGCCGCAGCTCCGGCGGCACGATGGCGTTGAACAGCACGCGCCCGGCCGTCGTCTTCTCCCACCGGTTGCCGGCGGCATCGGACACCCAGTAGCAGCACGGGGCTGTGCATGTCCATCCGGTGGACCGCGATCTCGGTCTCGACCTCGGCCACCGACGTGACGTGGCGGATGTTCTCCGCCTTGTCGAAGCCCACCGGCGCCTTGGTGGCGAAGTAACAGCCGAGCACGATGTCCTGGCTGGGCTCGGCCACCGGGCGGCCGTCCGACGGCTTGAGGATGTTGTTGCTCGACAGCATCAGCAGGCGCGCCTCCAGCTGCGCCTCGAACGACAGCGGCACGTGCACCGCCATCTGGTCGCCGTCGAAGTCGGCGTTGAACGCCGCGCAGACCAGCGGGTGGATGCGGATGGCCTTGCCCTCGACCAGCACCGGCTCGAAGGCCTGGATGCCCAGGCGGTGGAGCGTCGGCGCGCGGTTGAGCAGCACCGGGTGGTCGCGGATGATCTCCTCGAGGATCTCGTACACCTCGGGGCTCTCGCGCTCCACGATCTTCTTGGCGCGCTTGACCGTCTCGGCGATGCCCTTCTCGACGAGCTTGTGGATGATGAACGGCTTGAACAGCTCGAGCGCCATCGTCTTGGGCAGGCCGCACTGGTGCAGCTTGAGCTCCGGGCCGACCACGATGACCGACCGGCCCGAGTAGTCCACGCGCTTGCCGAGCAGGTTCTGGCGGAACCGGCCCTGCTTGCCCTTGAGCATGTCGGACAGCGACTTGAGCGGCCGCTTGCCGCGGCCGCGGATCGCCTTGGCGCGGCGGCCGTTGTCGAACAGCGCGTCCACCGCCTCCTGCAGCATGCGCTTCTCGTTGCGGAGGATGACCTCCGGCGCGCGGTGCTGATCAGCTTCTGGAGGCGGTTGTTGCGGTTGATGACCCGGCGGTAGAGATCGTTGAGGTCGGACGTGGCGAACCGCCCGCCGTCGAGCGGCACGAGCGGCCGCAGGTCGGGCGGGATCACCGGCACGACGTCGAGGATCATCCACTCCGGGTTGTTGCGGACGTCGCCGGCGTCGCCCGAGTTGCGGAACGCGTCGACGATCTTGAGCCGCTTGAGCAGCTGCTTCTTGCGGTGCTGCGACGACTCTCGATGCCACCTGCGCGCGCAGCGTCTCGGCGAGCTTGTCGACGTCGAGCCGCTCGCAGCAGTTCGCGCACCGCCGGCGCGCCGATGTCGGCCAGGAAGGTCGTGTCGCCTCTCCTCCTTGGCCTTCTGCCGCAGCGCCAGGTACTCCTCCTCGTCGAGCAGCTGGTTGACCTCGACTTCCTGCTCGCCCGGCTCGATCACGACGTAGTTGGAGTAGTAGATGACCTTCTCGAGATCGCGCGAGCGTGACGTCGAGCAGGTTCCCCATCGGGCTGGGCAGCGTCTTGAAGAACCAGATGTGCGCCACCGGCACGGCCAGCTCGATGTGGCCCATGCGCTCGCGCCGCACCTTGCTGAGCGTGACCTCCACGCCGCAGCGGTCGCAGATCACGCCGCGGTAGCGGATGCGCTTGTACTTGCCGCAATGGCACTCCCAGTCCTTGACCGGACCGAAGATGCGCTCGCAGAACAGGCCGTCCTTCTCCGGCTTGAACGACCGGTAGTTGATGGTCTCGGGCTTGGTGACCTCGCCCCACGACCACCACGTCCGCAGTCCCTGCATCTCCAGGCGCTCGCGCTCCTTGGGATCCTTGGGGCCGCGGATCTCCTCGGGCGAGGCGATCCGGACATGGATGAAATCGAACGCCGATGCGCGGGTCTCGCGCACGCTCCGGAAATCGATCATCGCTTACTCCTCCCCGCCGTCGTTGGACCCGCCGCCGTGCTCGGCGAAGGCGTCCACACTCTGTCCCATCGTCACCTTGATGCCGAGGGCCTGCAGTTCCTTCACGAGCACGTTGAACGATTCGGGCATGCCGGGCTCGGGCAGGTTCTGCCCCTTCACGATCGCCTCGTACACGCGGCTGCGCCCGTTCACGTCGTCGGACTTGACCGTCAGAATCTCCTGCAGCACGTGCGCGGCGCCGTACGCCTCCAGCGCCCACACTTCCATTTCGCCGAACCGCTGGCCGCCGAACTGCGCCTTGCCGGCGAGCGGCTGCTGCGTGACCAGCGAGTACGGGCCGATGCTGCGCGCGTGGATCTTGTCGTCCACCAGGTGCGACAGCTTCAGCATGTAGATCTCGCCGACCGTCACCGGCGAGGCGAAGGTCTCGCCGCTGCGGCCGTCGCGGAGCCGCACCTTGCCGAACGGCGTCAGCCCGGCCAGCCGCATCAGCTCCGCGGCCGCCGCGTCGACGTCGCCGTCGGACTTCTTGCCCAACATGGCGGCCAGCGCCGGCAGCTCCTGCTCCATGAGCAGCGCCGCCGCGTCCAGCTGCTTCCGCTTCTCCAGCTCCTTGGCCGCCGCCTTGAACGCCGACTTGCGGGCGGGCGTCAGCTCCTCGTCTTCCGTCTGATGGAAGGTGAGCTGATGCTCGATCTCGGTCGTCTCGCGCGCGGCCAGTTCGGCCGCCGCGGCGGCGAGCGAGTCCCGCACCCGGTGGAACACGTCGCGCGTCCCCTGCGACATCGTGCGGCTGCCGAGGTCGTTCACCGTCGCTTCCTGCAGCAGGTTGAAGTGCTCCTCCGCCTGCGTGCGGTCGGGCTTGATGTCGGCGAGCAGCGTCTTCACCTCGGCGTCCGAGATGTCGAGCGCCGGACCGTGCAGCGACAGCGCGCTGCGCGCCCATGTGACGCCGGCCAGCTTGAGCAGCAGGCCGATCTCGCGTTCGTTGGCGCCCTGGAACACCGGCGTCTTGGCGTAGAAGCCCAGGATGCGGGCCGCCCAGCCGAGATGCGTCTCCAGGATCTGCCCCACGTTCATGCGGCTCGGCACGCCGAGCGGATTCAGGACGATGTCCACCGGCCGGCCGTTGGGGAGGAACGGCATGTCCTCCTCGGGCACGATGCGGGCGACGATGCCCTTGTTCCCGTGGCGGCCCGCCATCTTGTCGCCCACCGAGATCTTGCGCTTCTCGGCGAGATAGACCTTCACCAGCTGGATGACGCCCGGCGGCAGTTCATCCGGCTGCAGAATGCGGTCGATGCGCTCCTCGGCCTGCTCCTCGATCTTCGCCTTCTCGTCGCTGGACAGATCGATCACGGCGCGGACGCGCTCGTTGACCTTCTTGTTCTCGACGCGGAACGTCTTGAGGTCCAGCGACGAGATCTTGATCTCGCGCAGCCGGTCGGCCGTGAGCGTCGTGCCGGCGGGAATCGCCTCCTCCACCGTGCCGGCGCTCAGGGCCAGCGCCACCGTCTGGCCGTCGAGCAGCTCGACGAGCTCGCCGTCGCGCACCTCGTTCACGCGCAGCTTCTCCTCGGCCTCGAGCCGGCGCACCTCGCCGATCCGCTCGCCGCGGTCCTTCTCCACCACCTGGTCCTCGATGCGCGAGAAGATCTTCACGTCGATGACCACGCCTTCCATGCCCGGCGGCACCTTGAGCGAGGAGTCCTTCACGTCCTTCGCCTTCTCGCCGAAGATCGCCGTCAGCAGCTTCTCTTCCGGCGGCTGAGCTCGGTCTCGCCCTTGGGCGTGATCTTGCCGACCAGGATGTCGCCCGGCTTCACGTGGGCGCCGATGCGGACGATGCCGCGCTCGTCGAGATCGATGAGCGACTCCTCGGCGACGTTCGGGATTTCCCGCGTGATCTCTTCCTGCCCGCGCTTGGTGTCGCGGACGTGCAGTTCGAGCTCCGGATGTGGATCGACGAGTAGACGTCGTCCTTCACCACGCGCTCGGAGAGCACGATGGCGTCCTCGAAGTTGTGCCCGTACCACGGCATGAACGCCACGATGACGTTGGAGCCGAGGGCCAGCTGGCCCTTCTCGGTGCCGGCGCCGTCGGCCAGGACGTCGCCCGCCTTCACCTTCTGGCCCTGCTTGACGAGCGGCCGCTGGTTGATGGCGGTGTCCTGGTTGGTGCGCCAGTACTTCTTGATCCGGTAGCGGTCGTGCTGCGTGAGGCGGGCCAGCGGGCGGCCCTCGTCCTCGGCCTTCTTCCGCTCGCCGGAGCCGGCGTCGACGATGATCTCGTCGGCCGTCACCCGCGTGACCGTGCCGGCGCGCTTGGCGATCACCACGGCGCCGGAATCGACGGCCACCTTCTCCTCGAGCCCGGTGCCGACCAGCGGCGCCTGCGGGGATTGAGCAGCGGCACCGCCTGGCGCTGCATGTTCGAGCCCATCAGCGCGCGGTTGGCGTCGTCGTGCTCGAGGAACGGAATCAGGGCGGCGGCGATGGACACGAGCTGTTCCGGCGCCACGTCCATGTAGTCGATGCGGTCGGGCGGCGTGCAGCGGCACGTCGCCCTGCATGCGGCAGAGCACCAGCGGGTCGACGAAGGTGCCGTCGGGATTGAGGCGCGCGTTCGCCTGCGCGATGATCGCGTCCTCTTCCTTGTTGGCGTCGAGCCAGGCGATCTCGCCCGTCACCTTGCCGTTCTTGACCACCCGGTACGGCGTCTCGACGAAGCCGAGGTCGTTCACCCGCGCGTAGCAGGCGAGCGACGTGATCAGGCCGATGTTCGGGCCTTCCGGCGTCTCGATGGGGCACATCCGGCCGTACTGCGAGTAGTGCACGTCGCGCACCTCGAATCCGGCGCGCTCGCGCGTCAGACCGCCCGGTCCGAGCGCCGAGAGCCGGCGCTTGTGCGTCAGCTCGGCCAGCGGATTGGTCTGGTCCATGAACTGCGACAGCTGCGACGAGCCGAAGAACGCCTGGATCACCGCCGAGACCGTGCGGGCGTTGACGAGGTCGTCGAGCGAGATCTTCTCGGGATCGGTGTTGATCGACATCCGCTCCTTGACCAGGCGCGCCATGCGCGACAGGCCGACGGAGAACTGGTTGGCGATCAGCTCGCCGACCGAGCGGATGCGGCGGTTGCCCAGGTGGTCGATGTCGTCGACGTGGCCGCGCCCTTCGTGCAGTTCGACGAGGTAGCGCACGATGGCGACGAAGTCCTCCTTGGTCAGCACCGTGTGGTTGGCGGGCGTGTTGAGCGCCGAGCCGCTGGTTGATCTTGTAGCGGCCCACGCGGCCCAGGTCGTAGCGCTTGGGCGAGAAGAACAGCCGCTCGAGCGCCTGCTTGCGCCGTCTCCTCGTTGGGCGCGTCGCCCGGGGCGGAGCAGCGAGTAGATCTGCGACAGCGCTTCCTCCTCGCTGTGCGTCGGATCCTTGCGCCAGCGTGTTCTTGATCAGCGGTCGACTCGGCGCGGCCCGCGGGCACGAACACGTACGCCTTGTTGACGCCCGCCTTGCGGAGCTTCTTGACGCAGCGTGTCGCTGAGCTCCTGGCCGGCCTCGGCGATCACCTCGCCGGTCGGCTCGACGACGTCGACGGCCAGCACGCGGCGCACGCTCGCGCTCGCCGCGCTCGGAGGCCTCGAGTTCGTCGCGCAGGTCGACCGCGCATGTAGCACGCGAACACCTTGACCCGCTTGACGTTCTGCCGGCGGAGGCGGTTGTATACCTCGTCGGTGAGCTCGTCGCCTTCCCGGACCAGCAGGACGTTCTCGGCGCGCTCGCGCTCGGCGCGGGCCTTCTTGGTGCGCGCCTTGGGCGCGTCGTCGGCGGTCGCCTCGCCCGGCAGCTCGATGTCCTCGGCGATGATGGCGCCGATGACCTCGCGCACGTCGGTGCGGCTCTCACGCTTCTTGGTGAGGTCGAGGTCGCGGACGGCGAAGAAGAGCCGCAGGATGTCGGAGTTCGAGCCGTAGCCGAACGCCCGCAGCAGCGCGGTGGCCGGGAACTTCTTCTTCTTGTCGATGTGGACGTAGATCACGTCGTGGATGTCGACGGTGAACTCGACCCACGAGCCGCGGAACGGGATGATGCGCGCCGAGATCAGGCGCTGGCCGTTGGGGTGCGTGGCCTCCTCGAACACCACGCCCGGCGAGCGGTGCAGCTGGCTGACGATCACGCGCTCGGCGCCGTTGATGACGAAGGTGCCCAGCGGCGTGAGCAGCGGCAGCTCGCCGAGATAGACTTCCTTCTCGATGATGTTGCTTGGGCCGCTTGGTGCTGTCGGCGCAGCGTCCTCGTTGATGACGAGGCTGCAGCGTCGCCTTGAGCGGCGCCGAGTACGTCATGTCGCGCTCGATGCACTCCTCGACGGAGTACTTCGGCTCGCCGAGCGTGTACCGGACGAAGTCGAGCGAGAAGTTCTCGTGGACGTCGGCGATCGGGAACAGGTCCTTGAACACCCGTTCCAGGCCGACGTCCTCGCGATCGTGCGAGGCCGCGTCCAGCTGCAGCAGCGGCGTCGAACGCCCGCGTCTGGATGTCGAGGAGATGGGGCATGTCCATCCCCTGGCTCGAGCTTTCCGAACGAAATCTGCTTGATCAATTCAGGCATGGCTCACCCGTGCGCACGCGAAAAAACGACCGCTGCCCCGCGTCGCGCGAAAATCGCGCGAGGGGCAGGCCGTAAACCTCGAAACCGACTGTTGTGTTGCTGGGATGCGATGTCACTAATGGCAGACCGGCGAAGGGAAAGGGAGACGGGGTCGGGGCCGCGGCCTGGCCGCGGCCCCACCGCCATCGCCTCACTTCACTTCGACGGCTGCGCCCTGCTCTTCCAGCTTGGCCTTGATGGTCGGCGGCCTCGTCCTTGCTGACGCCGGTCTTCACCGTCTGCGGCGCGCCGTCGACCAGGTCCTTGGCTTCCTTGAGGCCGAGGCCGGTGAGTCTCGCGGACCACCTTGATGACCTGGATCTTCTTCGCGCCGGCTTCCTTGAGCACGACGTCGAACTCCGTCTGCTCCTCGGCCGCCGGAGCCGCCGCCGCGCCGCCGCCCGCGGGCGCGCCGCCCACCGGCGCCGCCGCGATCGTGACGTTGAACTTGTCCTTGAACGCCTCGATCAGGTCGGACAGCTCGAACACCGTCATGTTGCCGATCGCGTCGAGAATCTCGTCCTTGCTCATGGTCGCGTTTGCCATTGTCGTTCTCTCCTCGTGGTTCCCAGGGTCCCCTGGGGCGTTGGTCAGGCGGTACGCCTGGGAATTCTCAGGCACCCTCGCGCTGCGTCTTCAGCGCGTCGAGCGCACCCGCAAACATGTACATCAGGCCGTTCAGCGCGCCCGCGAAGGCGGCCAGCGGCGACTGCAGGCCCGCGCCCAGCTGCGAGAGCATCTCCTCGCGCGACGGCATCGCGGCCAACTGCTTCACCTGCTCCGGCGTCAGCGCGCGCCCGTCCATCAGGCCGCCCTTGACCACCGGCTTCTGGTCGTTCTCCTTGGCGAAGTCGGTCAGCACCTTGGCCGCCGCCAACGCGTCCTTCGACAGCACCAGCCCCGTGGGCCCGCGCAGCGGCTGGGTCAGCAGCCCGGCCTCCTGCACGGCGCGCAGCGCCAGCGTGTTCTTGATCACCACGTACTCCACCTTGGCCTTGCGCAGGCGGCGCCGGAGCTCCGTCATGCCCTTCACGTTGAGGCCAGTGAAGTCGGTGTAGTACAGCGTGCTCGCCCCCGCCATCTTGTCCTTCAGCTCGGCGACGAGCTGTTCCTTGTCGGCTCGTTTCATGGCTCGTTACCGGTAGGGGGTGGTGTCGACGCGTGACGCCGGGCCCCATCGTGCTCGACACGGCGACGTTGCGGACGTACACGCCCTTGGTCGCGCTCGGCTTCGAGCGCACGATGTGTCCATGAAGGCCGCGAAGTTCTGTTCCAGCGCGTCGAGCGCCGAACGAGACCTTGCCGATCGCCGCGTGCAGATTGCCCGCCTTGTCCACCCGGAACTCGATCTTGCCCGCCTTGGTCTCCCTCACCGCGCGCGGCGACGTCGAACGTCACAGTGCCGGCCTTGGGGTTCGGCATCAGCCCGCGGGGACCGAGGATCCGGCCAAGCGCGCCGAGCTGCCCCATCTGATCGGGGGTGGCGATGAGGACGTCGAAGTCGAGCCAGCCGTCCTTGATCTTCTGGATGTACTCGATGCCGACGAAGTCGGCGCCCGCGTCCTGCGCTTCCTTCAGCTTGTCGCCCACCGCGATGACGAGCACCCGCACCGACTTGCCCGTGCCCGCGGGGAGGACGACCGTGCCGCGCACCACCTGATCGGCGTGGCGCGGATCGACGCCGAGGCGCACCGCCACCTCGACCGTCTCGTCGAACTTGGCGAAGGCGCCGGTCTTGACCAGCTCTAGCGCCTTGCGGGCCTGGTAGGCCGTCTTGAGGTCGCGCCGCGTCGCGGCGGCGTTGTACTGCTTGCCGTGGGCGCGCATCAGTCCGCCACCTCGACACCCATCGAGCGCGCCGCGCCGGCCACCATCGCCATCGCGGACTCGATGCTGTCACAGTTGAGATCGGGCATCTTGATCTCGGCGATCTTGCGCAGCTGCGCCTTGGTGACGCTTCCCACCTTGTTGCGGTTCGGCTGTCCCGATCCCTTCTCGAGGCCCAGTTCCTTCTTGAGCAGGATCGCGGCCGGCGGCGTCTTCAGAATGAACGTGAAGGACTTGTCGGCATAGATCGTGACCTCGACCGGCAGGATGATCCCATCCTGGGTCTGCGTGCGGGAGTTGAACTCCTTGCAGAACGCCATGATGTTGATGCCCTGCGGGCCCAGTGCCGTACCGACCGGAGGCGCGGGGTTGGCGCGCCCGGCCGGGATCTGCAACTTGACGAACCCGGTGACTTTCTTGGCCATAGGACTCCTGTTGCGTTGACCGCGACCCAGCGCGCGGCAAACTCCCACAGTTGTTTCACGCGTCGGAGTGGTGGCCGACGGAATTCCCTGCCCTTCCGCACTTCCCCGTCAGACCGTCGGACAGTCGGACAGTCAGTACGCCTTCAACTGCAGATAGTCGAGTTCCACCGAGGTCGGCCGTCCGAACAGCGACACCGACACCCGCACCTTGCCCTTGTCGGGTATCACTTCTTCCACCGTGCCGTTGAAGTCGGTGAACGGGCCTTCGGTGATCGCCACCGCCTGCCCGACGAGGAACGGGATCTCCTCCACCGGCTCCGTCTCTTCCACTTCCTCGGCGATGCCGAGCAGCCGGTTGACTTCCTCCGGCCGCAGCGGCTGCGGCAGGCGCTCCTGTCCCACGAACTTGATCACGCCCTGGATCGAGTTGATGACATGCAGGGTCTCCTGATTCATGTCCATCTCGACCAGCACGTACCCCGGGAACAGCTTGCGCTCCACCGTGACCTTCTTGCCGTTCTTGATCTCCACCACTTCCTGCGTCGGCACGAGCGCCTGGCGAATGGCGCGCTCCACCGACGGACGCGAGTCCTGATCGATCTTCCGTTGGATCAGCGACCGGACCTTGTTCTCGTGGCCGGACGTGGTCTGAATGGCGTACCAGCGATGCTCCATGGCTACTGGCCCAGGAAGAGGGACGGCAGCCACCGCACCAGCACTCCGTTCAGGACGAAATCCATGATCGTGATCATCAGTCCGATGAGCAGGACGAAGATCACGATCGCGACCGTGGCCGACCGCACCTGCGGAAAATCCGGCCACGTGACCTTGCGCATCTCCCCCATCACCGCGTGGTAGTACGCGATGCTGCCACGGATGGGCCCGACCTTCGGCTCACCGCCCGTGGGTGTCAGCTCGGCCATGATTACTTGGTTTCCTTGTGCACCTGGTGCTTGTTGCAACGCGGACAGTACTTCTTCCATTCGACGCGCTCCGGATGGAGGCGGCGGTTCTTCATGGTGAAGTAGTTCCGGTTCTTGCACTCGCTGCACGCGAGAATGATTTTTTCGCGAGGCATCGCATTTTCTCGTGTTGATCGCGCCGGCCCCGGCGCGGGTCCCGCCTTCCATCGACTGTCGTGCGTCCAGAGCTCGCGATCGGGATTGAACCGATGACCTCACCCTTACCAAGGGTGTGCTCTACCGACTGAGCTACGCGAGCGATTGCCGTGCGTCCGCCACCGCGCGGATCCTACCGAAGCATCGAGCCGCCACGACTGCTGCGGCGGCCCGCCGAGCCGATCTGCTGCGCCTTCCGTTGTCCCCGGCCAGCCGGCCACACCCAGAGCGGGAGACGGGGCTCGAACCCGCGACATCAAGCTTGGAAGGCTTGCGCTCTACCAGCTGAGCTACTCCCGCGTTGTTCCTCTCCCGCATCCGCATGCGCCTCACACACACACCGATGGTGGGGGAAGGATTCGAACCTTCGAAGGCATAAGCCGGCAGATTTACAGTCTGCTCCCGTTGGCCGCTTGGGTACCCCACCGTCGCACGCGCCCACACTCGCCCGCGCGCGCCAGACCTCGCGCGACCAGTTCGATTCAGAGCTGACGGCGAGAATCGAACTCGCAACCGCCTGATTACAAATCAGGTGCTCTGCCAATTGAGCTACGTCAGCAACCGAGCAGTTTTGCGCGAGACTCGTAGAATACCAGACCGGGATGCAAGTGTCAAGCGATGTTCGTGCGACGACTTACGATGCCCCGATCGCGATCGCGCTCCCGGCCGGGCGACCGGCCACCGGCTGTTCTCCGTGAGCGGAAAAACGGATGTTTTAACCCACCGTCTTCCACTTCGTCCCCTCCGGCGTGTCCTCGATCGCGATCCCCCGCGCCGTCAGCTCCGCGCGAATCCGGTCCGCCTCCGCAAAGTCCCGCCGCGAGCGCGCTTCCCGCCGAGCCGACAGCCGCGATTCCACCCACCCCGAGAGCTCCGGATCCTCCACCGTGCGATCCGGGATCAGGTCCAGCACCCCGTTCATCAGCTCGAACGCCGACCGCGCCTCGGCCAGCGCCCCCGCGTCCGCCCCGCCCCGGTCGAGTTCCGCGTTGGCCGCATTGACGAACGTGAACAGCGCCGCCACCGCCCGCGGCGCGTTGAGATCGTCGAACAGCGCCGCCTCGAATGCCGAGACCGCCTCCGCCGCCGCCGCGGCCAGCGCCGACGTGCCCGCCGCGGCCCGCTCGAGCCGCTCGGCGAAGTCGCCCACCCGGCGCACCGCCTCCCCGCTCGCCTCCAGCGCCTCCTCGGACAGGTTCAGTTCCTTGCGGTAGTGCGCGCTGAAGATGAAATGGCGGATGGCCGCCGCTGACACGTGCGCCTCGCGCAGCCCCTGCACCGTGCTCACGTTGCCGACGCGCTTGGCCATCTTCGTGCCGTCGGTGAGGAGAAAGGCGCCGTGGCACCAGAAGCGCGCGAAGGGCACGCCCGTGGCCGCCTCCGACTGCGCGATCTCGTCCTCGTGGTGCGGAAAGACGAGGTCGATGCCGCCGGTGTGGAGGTCGAGCGTGGCGCCCAGCAGATCCATCGCCATGGCCGAGCACTCGAGATGCCAGCCGGGCCGCCCGCGACCCCAGGGCGAATCCCAGGCCGCCCCCACCTGCTCGTCCTCGGGCTTCGCCGCCTTCCAGAGCGCGAAGTCCTGCGCGTTCTCCTTGGCGTAATCGTCCTGCGCCACGCGCGCCCCTGACTTCACCTCGCGCAGATCGAGCCGCGACAGACGGCCGTACTGCGGGAAGCGCGCGATCGCGAAGTACACCGATCCGTCCTCCGCCTGGTAGGCGACGCCGGCCTTCACCAGCCGCTCCACGAGCGCGATCATCTGCGGGATGTACTGCGTCGCCTTCGGATACGCCTCCGCCGCCTCGATGCGCAGATAGCGCCGGTCGGCGTCGAAGATCTCCGACACCGGCCCCGTGATCTCGCCGATCCGCTTCCCCTGCTCGGCGGCCCGCTTGATGATCTTGTCGTCGACGTCGGTGAGGTTCATGACCTGCCGCACCTTCCAGCCGCGCAGGCGCAGCGCGCGCCGCAGCAGGTCGTTGAACAGGAAGGTGCGGAAGTTCCCGAGGTGCGCGGGATTGTAGACCGTCGGGCCGCAGCTGTAGAACCGCACCGTCTCGCCGTCGACGGGCGCGAACGGCTCCACCTGGCGGGTGAGCGTGTTGTACAGCCGGAATTCGGGCGTGGACATGGGCGTCTCTACAATGTAGCGGCGGGCAGCACGGGGATCGGGACCGTCGGGACGCCATCGTGTTCGAACGCCAGCTGCACGCGGCGCCGGAGCTCGCCGTTGATCGCATCGAGGTCGCCGGGCTTGGTACGGGCGGTGATGCCCAGCGTCACGGCGCCGGGGCCGAACTTCTCGATCCCGGTGACGGCCGGCGGGTCGAGGAAGCGCGTCTTCCATCCTTCGGCGGCGGCGAACGCCGCCGTCGCGCCCGCCAGCGATTTGGCCGCCGCCTCCGCCGCGTGCCAGGGGACCTCGACGCTGACCGCGGCGCGGCGCCAGCCGCGCGACAAGTTGCTGACCTGCGCGATCTGGCCGTTGGGAATGATGTGCAGCGAGCCGTTGGCGGCGCGGACGTACACGAGGCGCAGCGTGAGATCCTCGACGGTGCCCTCGACGGTGCCGATGCGGACCGTGTCGCCGAGGCCGAACTGGTGCTCGAACTGCAGGAAGAATCCGGTGACGTAGTCGCGCACGAGGCTCTGCGAGCCGAAGGAGATGGCGAGTCCGACCACGCCCGACACGGCCAGCAGTGGATTCGTATCGACGCCGAGCGCCCGCAGGGCCATGATGCCGCCGACGATGACCACCACCGTGTGGCCGGAGTTGCGGAGCAGCTGCGCGAGCGTGCGGGCGCGCTGTTCGCGGGCCGGCCCCCACTCCTCGCCGCGGGCCGAGCGGGCCACCCGCTCGATGCGCGAGGCCACGACCCGGACAGCGATCCAGGCAACCGCGGACGCGAGGACCACGACCGCCAGTTCCTTGGCGGACGTCATGAGTTCGTCCAGCGAGCCGGGGACGTGCGGCAGCGCCAGCAGCGTCGGAAGGGCGATGAAGGTCACCCGCAGAAGCTAGGCGGCGCCTGCCGCGACGGTCAACGGACGGCGCGCGTCGGCGGCCCCTCGGCGACGCGCGCCGGCGTCCGGGCGGCATCGGGCGCGGCGAGCGGCCGCAGGCGTCCGTCGGCGAGCTGGTAGACGGTGCGCGCGAGGGCGACGACCGCGGCCGGATCGCGGCCGGTGACGAGCACCGCGCCGCCGGCGGCGGCGTGCCGTTCCAGGCAGGCGCGGACGGCGGGCCGGGCGGCGGTGGCGAGGGCGTCGGCGGTGCCATCCAGCAGCAGGAGCGGATGCCGCGCGGCGACGGCGACCGCCAGCGCGAGCCGGGCCCGCTCGTCGGTGGTCAGCGCGGCCTGCGTGCGGGCGAGCAGGCCGGCGAGGCCCAGGTGGTCCATCGCGTCCCGGAACCCGTCGGGCGCCACGAGGCCGTCCGCCGAGGCGCGGTGGAGCACGTCGCGCACGGTTTCAAAGGGCAGGGCCGCGGGGGCCAGAGCGGTGACGCGCGGCCGGTGCGCCGCCGGCGCCCAGTGGAGCGCGCCGAAGTCGGGGCGCGCGAGCCCGGCCACGCACCGCAGGAGGGTGGTCTTGCCGCTGCCGCGGGCCCCCACCACGCCGACGATGGCGCCCTGGTCGAGATCGAGGTCGATGCCCACGAGGACGCGGGCGACGGCGGAGCAGCCGGGGGCGCCGGCGGCGTAGCGTTTGCTGATGCGGCGGGCCGAGAAGAGCATGGCGACGGAGTCCGGTGGTTGGTGGCTCCGGCACGATCGCGCCGGCGGCGCGGGCGACCGTCATCAAAACGCCGCACGTGCCACCAAACGCGCCCGCGGCGCGCCGGCCGGGGGCCCGCCGCCGGCCGTCAGCGCGCGCGGCGGCGGTGGAAGGCGTCGATCGCGTCGACCACGGGCGCCGGGTCGAAGCGCACGGGGTCGGTGGTCGGGAGCCCCGTCTCGCGCCCGATGCGCTCCACGACGGCGGCCGCGGCGGCGTCGGTCATGTCGAGGGTGTTGAGCGCCACGGCGATCACGGGCGCCGGCCGCAGCGGCACGCGTTCGTGCAGCGCGATGAACTCCGGCAGTGGGGGAATGGCCATCCACTCGTTGTGACGGATGGCCGTGCGCGACGGCTGCGCGCACATCACCTGGGCGTGGGGCATTGAGCCGTGCAGCAGGCCATAGGTGACGCCGGAGTAGCTGGGGTGGATGATCGATCCCTGCCCCTCGACGAGCACGATGTCGGCGTCGCGCGCGGCCTCGAGCACCAGCCGTTCGGCGGCGCCGGCGATGAAGTCGGCGACCACGGCGTCGACGGAAATGCCCTTGCCGTCGATCAGGATGCCGGTCTGCCCGGTGCCGGCGAACGTGACGCGATGGCCCTTGGCGCGGAGGCCGTCGAGCAGCTGCAGCGCCGCCGTCATCTTGCCGATGTTGCAGTCGGTGCCGACGGTGAGAATGACGGTGGACGCGACGTCGCGGACGCGGCCGCGCGCCACGTCGAGGTCGCGCGGCGGCCGGCGCAGGTCGTGGATCACGGCCCCCGACCTGGCGGCCCGCGCGGCAAACTCCGGATCGTCGCCGAGCAGCGTATGCAGGCCGCTCCAGACGTCGAGGCCGTCGTCGAGCACGCGGGCGATGATGCCGCGCCAATCGGCGGGGAGCTGGCCGCCCTGCGGCGCGATGCCGATGAGCAGCGCCGTGGGCCGGTGGGCGAGGCCTTCGTCCACCGAGCCGACCACGGGAATCGCGCCCCCGAAGCCGAGCACCTGCTGGGCGGTCTTTCCGCGTTGCGTGGAGTCGAGTACCGCGGCCACGCGGGCGGGCGTGTAGCGGATGGCGGCGTTGGCGGTCTTGGAGCGGAGGGGATTGAACGATCCCTCGGCGAGCACGAGGAACCGGATGTCGCGAGTCATGGGAGGGGCGGCGGGGTCAGGGAGCAGCGAGCGGTGGTTCGGAAGCGGCGGCCGGGCCGGGCGCGGCGTCCCTGGCCGCGTGGGGATCGACGAGTATGCCGCCCTCGTAGACTCCGTGCACGAGGATGCGGCGCACCAGGACCATCACGATGGCGAGCGTCGGCATGGCGATGAGCAGACCGAGAGCGCCGAGGAGTTGGCCCAGCACGAGCACGCCGGTGATGGTCAGCACGGGGGGGAGGTTCACCTTCTCCGACATGACCAGCGGGCCCACGACGTTGCCTTCGATCAGGTGGATGACGACCCCCAATCCGAGTACCAACAGGGCCCGGGTTCCGCCGCCCGGCGTGTTGAGTACGAACAGCGCCGGCAGGGTCGTGGACAGCAAGGTGCCGAAGAAGGGGACGATCGCGGCAAGCCCGGTGAACACGCCGAAGGTGAGCGCGTAGGGCACACCGAGCAGATACAGCCCGATGGCGGTGAGAATGCCGAGCACCGTCATCGTGAACAGCTGGGCCACGATGTACGCCCTGAGCGTGTCGCCCAGCTCGCCGAGGATATGGTGCACGAACGGGCGCCGCACAGGCGGAAACAGCGATTCCAGAATATCGGTATACGTCGTGGGGGCGAGGGCAAGGTAGATCGCCATGACGCCCACCGAGAAGATGCTGATCAGGGCGTGGACGCCGGCGAACAGCTTCGGCACGACGTTCTGAAGCGTGCCCGCGGCCTGGTCATAGATGGCGAGCACAATGCTCTGCTGTCCGGGCGCGATGACGCCGGTGAGTGCCGGGATGCGAGCGAGCATGCGATCGAGATTCTGCTGCCACTGGTCGACGTACTGCGGCAGCAGCTTGACCAGTTGCTGGGTCTGCGCCACGAGCGGCGGCACCAGGATGGTGAACAGCAGGGCCACGGCGGCGAGGCTGACGAGCAGCGCGGCGAGGAACGCGAGGCGCTGGGGCACGCGCAGACGGTGGTGGAGGGCGGCGGCCAGCGCGTGCAGGTAAATGGCGAGGAGAATGCCGACGAACAGCAGCATCAACACGTCGGCGACGGTCCCGACGAGCCAGAGGACGAGGATCGTCAGGACCGTCGCCGCGAGGATGCGGCCGTACGTGAAACGCCGCACCGCTTCAGAACTCAATTCGTCTTCTTGTCGTCGGGCGCATCCTCGATTTCGGCCGACACCGTCTCGTCGGCCTGCCCGGCGTTCAACTGCCTGGCGGACGCGGACGAGCCGGAGGGAAGCATGCCCATCTTCTGCTTGAGGGCCAGCAGCTGCTGGTCCACCGAACCGGTGGCGGCGCCGCGTTCAAGCTGCTTGAACTCGCGCTGGAGCGTGTCGCCGGAGAACTCCTCATCGATCTCGCTGGCCGCCTTGATCTGGCGCTCGTTGGTCTCGATGCGCTCTTCCATGCGGCTGAACGCCTCGAAGGCCGATTTCTCGGACAGCGACGACATCGTCTCGGAGATGCGCTTCTGGGCCTGCGCCCGGCGCTGGCGCGCCACGAGCAGGTTCTTCTTGCGCTTCGCCTCCTCGATCTTGTCGTTGAGATCGCGCAGCGAATTCTTGAGCTTCTCCGTCTCCATCCGGTGCGCTTCCCAGGTCTGCTGGAGCTGCTGGCCGTTGTTCGCGTGCTCGGCCTGGCGGACGAGCGCCTGCTTGGCGAGATCGTCACGCCCTTCCTGCACGGCGAGCATGGCCCGGCGTTCCCAGTCCTCGGCCTGCTTGAATTCCGTGTCCGCCTGATCGCGCAGGCGCTTCTCGTCGGCGATGGCGCTGGCCACCTGCTGCTTGGCCTTGGCCAGCTGCGAGCGCATGTCGGCGAGGATCTGCGTGAGCATCTTTTCCGGGTCTTCGGCCCGGGAAATCAGATCGTTGATGTTCGAACGCAGCATCTGCGACAGTCGGTCGAAGATCCCCATGGGTCAGTGTGCCTCGCGGAACGAGCCCAGCTCGCGCATGTGCGATGCCAGCGCCAAGGTCATGCTCTCATAACTCGCCAGGAATTCGTCGTAATCCAGGTGCTCGAGTTCCAGCGCCTCCGTGAGCACGACGGAGTCGCCCTGAATGCCGTAGGAGCCGTGCAACAGGTCGCTGGCGTTCATTTCCAGGAGCCGCCGGCTGAGCGTGGCCAGCATGCCGTCCTGCTTGGGCAGGGTCATCACCTTCACGCGGAGCAGCACCACCGGCGGGGAGTAGTGCACCACCACGTCGAAGTCCTGGGCTCCCCCGGGCTTGACCACCCAGAGTCCCGGTTCCACCTCGGAGTAGTTCGCGCCGTCGGCGCTGAGGCGGTCGAGAAAGTTTTCGATCTCTTCCTTGGTGACCATGGGAATCGTCCCGGTGTTGCGATTGGTGGACCCTACGGACGACGGGGCGCGGCGTTTCAACGGCCTGCGGGGCAAGCTACCGCGAGCGGCGGGGTCGGGCAACATGTCACCAACTATAGAAGAAGCGGCCCCATCCCCGCCCCAACAGAAGGCTGTCAGCCGACCGCTCGCAGCCTGCAGTTGCTGTTGCGCCGTTTCACCCGCCGCTTCGTTTGATCTGCACCAGCCGTTCGCGGGCCAGCCGCCGTCCGGTCGGCGTGGCGGCGAGCCCGCCGCCCGCCGTTTCCCGGTACCGCACATCCATCTCACGGCCGATCTCGCCCATGACGTCGATGACCTCGTCGGCGGGCACCGCGAACTCGATGCCGGCCAGCGCCATCTCGACGGCCGCCAGCGCGATGGCGGCGCCCGTGGCATTCCGGAACACGCATGGAAGTTCGACGAGGCCGCCCAGCGGATCGCAGATCAGGCCGAGCGTGGCCTGCTGGGCCAGGGCGACGGCGTGTCCGACCTGCGCCGGCGTGCCGCCGAGCATCTCGGTGGCCGCGCCGGCGGCCATGCCCGCCGCCGCGCCGGTCTCCGCCTGGCAGCCGCCCTCGGCGCCCGACAGGGAGGCCCGCTCGGCCACCACCGCGCCGATGAGCCCCGCGGTGGCGAGGGCATCGATCAGCGCCTCGTCGTCGATGCCGCGCGCGGCGGCGAGCCCGGTGAGCACGGCCGGGAGCACGCCGGCGCCGCCGGCGGTGGGCGCGGCGACGATCACCCCCATGGCCGCGTTCACTTCCTGCACGGCCAGCGCGCGGGCGAGCACGTCGCGGAAGGGCGTGCCGGCGAGCGGGCCGGGAGGGCCGTGGTGCAGCTTGGCGGCGTCGCCGCCGACGAGGCCGGACACGGACTTGAGATCGCCCGCCAGTCCGCGCTCGGCGGCGGCGCGCATGACGTCGAGGGCGCGCCGCAGCGCGTCGCGGATCTCGGCCACGGGGCGCCCCTGGTCGAGCGCCTCGGTGTCGAGGGCCAGCCGGGCGAGCGAACTGCCCCGTGCCTCGGCGTCGCGAATGGCGTCGGCGAGCGAACGATACACGTCAGCCGCTCACTTTCTCGAGACGGTGGGCCCAGCGCACCCAGGGAAAGGCCCGCAGGTGTTCGCCCACGGCGACGTCGGGCGGCTCGTCCACCTCGATCACCATCAGGGCGTCGCCGCCCCTGTGTTTCCGGCTCAGCCGCAGGGTGGCGATGTTGAGCCCGTCCTCGGCCAGGCGCCCGGTGATGCGCGACACCGACCCCTTCACGTCCTCGGCCACCAGCACGATGGTATAATGATTTCCAAATACCTCGACGGGGTAGCCGTCGATCTCGCTGACGTGGATGCGGCCGGCGCCCAGCGAGGCGCCGATCATGACGTGCTTGCGGTCGCCGCGCTCCACGGTGATGCGCACCGAGTTGGGGTGGGCGTCGGCGGCGAGCGTGGTCTTCTCGAACCGGTACTCGACGCCTTCGCGCTCGGCGATCTCGAGCGCGTCGCGGAGCCGCTCGTCGTCGGGCCGGAAGCCCAGAAGGCCGCCGGCGATGGCCTTGTCGGTGCCGTGCCCCTCGCCCGTGCGGGCGAACGAGCCGTGCAGCTCGACGCGGGCGCGGTCGGGGGTGCCGCCCACGAGGCAGCGGGCGATGAGCCCGAGCTTGCAGGCCCCCGCCGTGTGGGAGGACGACGGGCCGACCATGACGGGGCCGATGATGTCGAGGAGGGAAACCACGGAGGGTGAGCGGGAGAGAGAGTGAGAGAGTCGGACGGTCGGCAGTCGGACAGTCGGGCGCAGGTTATCCGGCCTTCTTCTTCCGCGGAGCGCGGCCGGCGGGGGCGAAGAGCGCGCGCAGGAAGTCGCCGGTGTAGGAGCCCGGCGTGGCGGCCACCTGCTCGGGCGTGCCGGCGGCGACTATCGCGCCGCCGCGGGTGCCGCCTTCGGGGCCGAGGTCGACGATCCAGTCGGCGGTCTTGATGACGTCGAGGTTGTGCTCGATGACGAGCACCGTGTTGCCGCGGTCGACCAGGCGATGGAGCACGTCGAGGAGCAGGCGCACGTCCTCGAAGTGGAGCCCGGTGGTCGGTTCGTCGAGGATGTACAGCGTGCGGCCGGTGTCGCGCTTGGACAGCTCCGTGGAGAGCTTCACCCGCTGGGCCTCGCCCCCGGACAGCGTGGTCGCGCTCTGCCCCAGGTGCACGTAGCCGAGGCCGACGTCGTTCAGCGTCTGGAGCTTCTGGTGGATGCGCGGCTGGTTCTCGAAGAACTCGAGCGCGTCCTCCACCGTGAGTTCGAGCACGTCGGCGATGCTCTTGCCGCGGAAGCGGACTTCGAGCGTCTCGCGGTTGTAGCGCTTGCCCTTGCACACCTCGCACGGCACGTAGACGTCGGGCAGGAAGTGCATCTCGATCTTCACCAGCCCGTCGCCCTGACAGGCCTCGCAGCGACCGCCCTTGACGTTGAACGAGAAGCGGCCGGGGCCGTAGCCGCGGATCTTCGCTTCCGGCATCTCGGCGAACAGATCGCGGATCGGCGTGAAGAGCCCCGTGTAGGTGGCGGGGTTGGAGCGCGGCGTGCGGCCGATGGGGCTCTGGTCGATGTCGATGACCTTGTCGATGTGCTCCAGCCCGGTGATGCGGCCGTGGCGGCCCGGAATGGTGCGGGCGCGGTAGAAATGGCGCGCCAGCGCCCGGTGGAGGATGTCCTCGACGAGGGTGGACTTGCCCGAGCCCGAGACCCCGGTGATGGCGACGAACAGGCCCAGCGGCAGTTCCACGGTGACGCCGCGGAGATTGTGCTCGGCGGCGTCCTCGATGCGGATCACGCGGTCAGCATCGAAGGGCCGCCGCTCGGCGCGGATGGCGATCTTCTTCTCCCCGGAGAGGTAGCGGCCGGTGAGCGAGCCGGGGGTGGCGATGATGTCGTCCACCGTGCCCTGGGCGATCACGTGGCCGCCGTGCTTGCCGGCGCCGGGCCCGAGGTCGATCACGTGGTCGGCGGCGCGCATCGTCTCCTCGTCGTGCTCGACGACGATGACGGTGTTGCCGAGGTCGCGGAGCTGTTCGAGGGTGGCGAGCAGGCGGGCGTTGTCGCGCTGGTGGAGGCCGATGCTGGGCTCGTCGAGGATGTAGAGCACGCCGACGAGCCGCGACCCGATCTGCGTGGCCAGGCGGATGCGCTGCGCCTCGCCGCCGGAGAGCGATTCGGCCGACCGGCTGAGCGTGAGGTAGTCGAGGCCGACGTCGACCAGGAAGCGCAGACGCTCGCGCACTTCCTTGAGAATGGGGCCGGCGATTTCGGGGTCGAGGCCGGGTTGGCCGTTGCCGCGGAGCCTGAGCCCGTCGAAGAAGGTCTGCGCCGCAGCGATCGGCATCGCCGCCACCTCGCCGATGTTGCGGCCGTCGACGGTGACGGCGAGCGACTCGGGCTTGAGGCGGAGGCCGTGGCAGGCGTCGCAGGGCACCTCGATCATGTAGGCCTGGAGTTCCAGCCGCACGCCGTCGGAGCTCGTGTCCTCGTAGCGCCGCTCGACGTTGGCGATGACGCCCTCCCAGGCCGCCCCCGACTTGCGGTGGCCGCGGCCGCCGGTCTCGCCGTGGAGGAGCACCTGGCGGACGTCGGCGGCGAGGTCGCCCCAGGGCGTATTGAGGTCGAACCCGTACTGGCGCGCGAGGGCGGGGAGGATCACGCGGCGCAGCTGTCCCGACGGCTCGCCCCAGGGCAGGATCACGCCTTCGAGGATCGAGATGCTCGGGTCGCCGAGCACGAGCGCCTCGGCCACGCGGCGCCGCGTGCCCAGGCCGCCGCATTCGGGACAGGCGCCGAAGGGCGAGTTGAACGAGAACTGCCGCGGCTCGAGGTCGGGCAGCGAGAGGCCGCAGGTGGGGCAGCCGTAGCGCTCGGAGAAGATCTCGGTGCGGCCGCGCGCGGCGTCGTGGATCTCGACCAGCCCGTCGGCGAGCTTGAGCGCCGTCTCGATGGAGTCGGTGAGGCGCGCATGGTCCTCGGCGCGCACCGTGGTGCGGTCGACGACCACGCTGACGGTGTGGTTCTGCCGCCGGTTGAGCTTTGGGGGCGCGGCGACCTCGATGAGTTCGCCGTCCACGTACGCGCGGATGAAGCCCTGCTTGCGCACCGACTCGAACAGTTCGCGGAATTCGCCCTTGCGCCCCTGCACGAGGGGCGCGCGGACCTCGATGCGCGAGTCGGCGGGCCAGGTGAGCACCGTCTCGCTGATCTGGGCGGCGCTCTGGCGCTGCACCGGGCGGCCGCAGGTGGGACAATGCGGCGTGCCGGCGCGGGCGTAGAGCAGGCGCAGGTAGTCGTAGATCTCGGTGACGGTGCCGACGGTGGAGCGGGGATTGTGGCCGGCGCTCTTCTGTTCGATCGAGATGGCGGGGGAGAGGCCCTCGATCGAGTCGACGTCGGGCTTCTCCATGAGCCCGAGGAACTGGCGGGCGTAGGCGGAGAGCGATTCGACGTACCGGCGCTGGCCCTCGGCGTAGATGGTGTCGAAGGCCAGCGACGACTTGCCCGAGCCCGAGAGACCGGTGATGACGGTCAGCCGGTCGCGGGGGATGGTGACGTCGAGGTTCTGGAGGTTGTGTTCCCGCGCGCCGCGGATGATCAGAGCGTCTTCAGCCATAGCCTGGGAAAGCTGGCCGGTCCGGCGGGGGGAGACAAGCCGGGGGGTCGGGGCGTTATCTTTGGGGAACTCCTCGCCCGCCCCGCCATGCCCCATACCGATGCCATCGTCGTCCTGACCACGGTCGCCTCTGACGAAGAGGGTGTCCGACTGGTCCGCGCGCTCCTCGAGCGCCGCCTCATCGCCTGCGGCACGCTGGTGCCGGGGGCCCGGTCGCTCTACCGCTGGCAGGGCAAGATCGCCGACGAGCGCGAGGTGGTGATCATCCTCAAGACGCGCTCGGCGCAGCTGGAGACGCTGCTCTCGGCGTTCGGCGAGCTGCACCCGTACAAGGTGCCCGAGCTGCTGGCGCTGCCGGTGTCGGCCGGCCTGCCGAAATACCTGGAGTGGATCAGCGGCGAGACCACGCTGGCGCTGGCCTGACCGTGATCGAGGTCCGCATCGACGATCTGGCGTTCCTGGAGGGCGAGGCGATCGCGTGGCCGGTGGACGCGACGCTCGGCGCGACCACCCCGCTGTTGCGGCGTCTGGAACGCGCGGCGGGCGCGGCGGTGGCCAACCGGCCCCCGCTCACGCAGCCGCTGCCGGTCGGAGCGGCGGTGGTGACGGCGGCCGGCGACCTGGGCGTGGACCTGCTGATCCACGCCGTGGTCATGAGTCCGGAGGAGCGCGTGTCGCGGGAGTCGGTGCGGCGCGCGTTGGTGAGCGCGCTCCAGCGGGCGGCGGATTTTCAGATCGGAGCGCTGGCCGTGGCGCCGTTCGGCGTCGGCGCCGGCAACCTGGACGTGGAGGAGAGCGCCGACATCATGCTCGGCGTGATGCGGCAGCACCTGGGCCGAAGCCCGCACCCCCGCTCGATCGTGGTCGTAGTGGAGAACGACGTCGAGCTGTCGGTGTGGAACGCGGCGCTGTCGCGGACGGGCGCGTGAACCGCCGCGGAGCGGTGGCCGTCGTGGTGGTCGCGCTGTGGGCCGGCGGCGCGGTGGCGCTCGTGCGCCGCGAGTATTTCCAGCCCAACGTCGAGCGGCTGGCCGAAGCGGCCACGCGGGTGACGCCGGGCGCGGTGTTCTACGCCGTGATGCAGGGCGCGCGCCAGGTGGGGTTCGCGTCGTCCACGATCGACACGGTCGCGGGCGGGATCACCGCCACGGACTACCTGGTGGCCGACCTGGCGGCGGCGGGCAGGATCCACCGGCTGGAGGCGCGGACGACGATCGAGGTGTCGCGCGCGCTGCGCGTGCGGAAGTTCGAGGTCGATGTCGAGTCCGATTCCGCGCCGTTTCACGCCGGGGGACGCGTCGACGGCGATTCGGTCGTCGTGTACGCGATGTCGGCGGGCAGCGAGGCGGCACCCGATTCGCAGCGCGTCCGGATCGGCGGGCCGGTGCTCCTGCCCAATCTCGTGCCGCTGGCGGTGGCGCTGGGCGAAGATCCCGAGGTCGGGCACTCGTACGTGCTGCCGGTGTTCGACCCGGCGACGATGGCGCCCAAGGACGCGCGGATCACGATCGCGGCGGAGACGACGTTCGTGGTGAACGACAGCTCGGTGCTCGACTCGGGCACGAACCGCTGGCGCGGCGTGCAGCCGGATACGCTGAAGGCCTGGCGCTTCACGACCGAAGGCACGACGGGGAGCGCGGGCTGGGTGGACGACCAGGGGCGCGTGGTGGCGACCACGCAGATGGGATTCCGCCTCGTGCGGCGCCCGTACGAAGTGGCGTACGAGAACTGGAAGCTGGACGAGGCCGCCGACAGCGGCGCGGCGGCGATGCGGCCGGACGACGACATTCTGGAGACCACGGCCGTGGCGGCCGACCTTCACGTGACCCGGCAGCTCCAGCGTCTGCGGGTGCGCCTGCTGAACGCGAACCTGCGGCATTTCGATCTCGACGGGGGCCGGCAGACGCTGCGCGGCGACACGCTGACGATCGTGCGCGAGTCCCGGGACAGCCTGGCGTCGCGGTTCTTCACCGGCGCGCCGCGCCCGGCGGATGCCCAGGCGGCGCTGGAGCCGGAGCCGCTGGTAGAATCGCGCGACCGCGACATCCGGGCCCTGGCCGTGCGGCTGGCCGCCGGTTCGCACGACCCGCGAGTGGTGGCCGAGCGCATCAACACGTGGGTGCACGATTCGCTCCGCAAGCAGATCACCTTCGGCATCCCCGACGCGGTGCGCGTGCTGCAGACGCGCAGCGGCGACTGCAACGAGCATACGCAACTGTATCTGGCGCTGGCGCGGGCGGTGGGCATTCCGGCCCGCGCCGCCGCCGGACTGGCCTACGTGAACGGCAAGTTCTACTACCACGCGTGGCCGGAGGTGTACGTGGGGCGGTGGGTGGCGGTGGATCCGACCTTCGGCGAATTCCCCGCGGACGCGTCGCACCTGCGATTCGTGGTCGGCGGGCTGCTGCGCCAGGCCGAACTCACCTCGCTGATCGGCGCCCTGCGCATCGACGTCGTGTCTTCCCAGACGCTGGCCGGCCCGCGGTGAGCGCCGCGCGCACCGTTCCGCCCCTTCCACTCCGCTCCCACCCATGATTCGACTCCAGAACCTCACCAAGCGCTACGGCAGCTTCACCGCGGTCGACGCGATCGACCTGGAGGTGCCGCGCGGCCAGCTGTTCGGATTTCTCGGGCCCAACGGCGCCGGCAAGACGACGACGCTGCGGATGATCGCGGGGATCCTGCGGCCGACGGGCGGCACGGTGCACATCGGCGGCATCGACATCGCCGTCGATCCGATCGGGGCGAAGATGAAGCTCGGCTTCATTCCCGACCGGCCGTTCATCTACGAGAAGCTGACGGGCGCCGAGTTCCTGCGATTCGTGGCCGGGCTCTACGACCAGGAGGGGCCGGAGGTGGAGCATCGGGCGCGCGAACTGCTGGCGCTGTTCGATCTCGACGAGTGGCAGGACGAGCTGGTGGAGAGCTACAGCCACGGGATGCGGCAGAAGCTGATCATCTCGAGCGCGTTCGTGCACAAGGCCGAGGTGATCGTGGTGGACGAGCCGATGGTGGGCCTCGACCCCAAGTCGGCGCGCATCCTCAAGGATCTGTTCCGCGAATACGTGAACCGCGGCAACACGATCATGATGTCGACGCACACGCTCGAAGTGGCGGAGGCGCTGTGCGACCGGATCGCGATCATCCAGGCGGGGAAGATCCGGGCCAGCGGCACGATGGCGGAGCTGCGGGAGAGCGCCGAGGGGGGCGCCGAGGGGCTGGAGGAGATCTTCCTCAAGCTGACGGGGGAGAACGCGGCGCGGGAGCTGATCGAGGTGCTCAATGCCTGAGGCGGCGGCGCCGGCGCCGCGGGCGGCGGCCGATCCGTCGCTGTTCCATCTGCTGGAGCCGAAGTGGCTCACGGCGCGGGCGCGGCTGCTCGCCGGCGAGCGGGGGCGCGGCGCGCGGTTCGCGCTGCTGGCGGTGTTCGGCGCCCTGTTCTGGGTCGTTCGTCTTCCTCGTGCTCTACCGGCTGCTGCACTACTTCCGCGGCGTCGAGGAGATCGGGCCGCTGCTCGCCGGCAAGCTGCTGGGGCTGATCCTGCTCGGCTTCTTTTCAATTCTCGCTACTGTCGAACGTCATCACGGCGCTGTCGAGCTTCTTCCTGGCCCGCGATCTCGACCTGCTGGTGTCGGGTCCGGTGGACTGGCTGAAGCTCTACCTCGCCAAGCTGCTCGAGACCACGGTGAACTCGAGCTGGATGGTGACGCTGCTGGCGATTCCGATGTTCGCGGCGTACGGGCGGGTGTACGAGGGCGGGCTGGTGGTTCCCGCTGGTGAGCCTGGCCGCGTTCCTGCCGTTCCTGATCGTGCCGGCGGTGATCGGCTCGGCGGTGACGCTGCTGCTGGTGAACATCTTCCCGGCGCGGCGCACGCGGGACATCCTGAGCGTGATCGCGGTGCTGGCGGCGGGCGGCATCGTGCTGCTGTTCCGCCTGGTGCGCCCGGAGCGGCTGGCGCGGCCCGAGGGGTTCCGTTCGCTGGTGGACTTCGTGACCGTGCTGCGTACGCCGACCTCGCCGATGATGCCCAGCGAATGGGCGGCCCGGGGCGTGATGAGCTGGCTGCAGTACCGGCTGGACTACCTGCCCTTCTACCTGCTCTGGACGACGGCGGCGGCGGCGATCGTGTTCGGCGCCCTGCTGCACCGGTCGCTCTACCTCAAGGGATTCAGCAAGGCGCAGGAGAGCGGCGCCCACTGGGCCCGGGGCACGGTGTGGCGGCGCATCGGCGCGTTCGTGTTCGCGCCGCTGTCGGTGCTGCGGCGCGAACTGGTGCTCAAGGAGCTGCGCCTCTTCTTCCGCGACACCACGCAGTGGTCGCAGCTGATCCTGCTGGCCGTGCTCGTGGTGGTGTACGTGTTCAACATCAAGTACCTGCCGCTGCGCGGCGACGGCATGACGTTCTTCCTGATCAACATCGTGCCGTTCCTGAACCTGGTGCTGGCCGGGTTCGTGCTGGCGTCGATCGCGGCCCGGTTCATCTTCCCGGCGGTCAGCCTGGAGGGGCGCACGCTGTGGCTGCTGCGATCCAGTCCCATGGAAGTGCGCGACCTGCTGTGGGCGAAGTTTTGGGTGGGCACGCTGCCGCTGCTGGTGCTCGCGCTGGCCATCGTGTCCGTGACCGATTATCTGCTCGACGTCAGTGAGTTCATGTTCGCGGTCTCGGTGCTCACGATCGCGATGATGACCTTCGCCGTGGCCGGGCTGGCGCTCGGGTTCGGCACGCTCTTTCCGCAGTTCGAGACCGAGAACGCGGCGCAGATCCCCACCTCGTTCGGCGGCCTGCTGTTCATGATGGCTTCGATCGCGATGATCGGCTCGGTCGTGGTGCTGGAGGCCCGCCCGGTGTATTCCTACCTGTCGGCGCGCATGTACCACACCACACCGGAGCCCATGGAAATGTGGCTGGGGTTCGGTGCCGCCGCCCTGGTGTGCAGCGCCTGCACATTGGTCCCAATACGCGTGGCGCTCCGGCGGCTTGCCGCCGTCGAACGCTAGGGACCTCAATCATTCTTTAGCACAAAAGAATTATTGAGACTGCCGGTGACGCGCGCACCGGGGGGTGGGTCAATCCCATCACGAAAATGCGTGGCCGCCTGTGCGCTACGCCGATGTCGTCGACGATTCGACCGATCCGGACGAGCGTCGAGCAAGGATTACCCACCCCGAGGAGGTTGTAATGGTTCGCATGCGTTGGCTGGCGCTGGCCTTTGTGGTTTGCACCGCGACCACGGCCCGTGCCCAGGCCACCCAGCAGAAGGACAGCAGCAAGGCGAAGTCGACCATGACCAAGCCTGCCGTCCACAAGGCCCCGGCCGCGAAGATGGAGCAGAAGGCCGCTCCGAAGACCGCGGTGAAGGGCTCCGACACGGCCGCGAAGTCGTCGACGAAGACCGTCGCCAAGAGCTCGACCAAGATGACGAAGTCCACGCGCAAGTCGACCAAGGCGAAGAAGGACACGGCGACCACCAAGAAGGGTGGCTGAACCGCGTCCCGCAGCAGTCGAGCCCCCGGTCGCATCCGCGACCGGGGGCTTTCTTCATCCGTCGGCGTGCCCTCCGCGCAGCCGGCGCCCGCAGTTCGAACAGAAGCGGGCGTCCGCCTCGGGACGCGGCCCGCAGGCGGGGCACACGGCGGCCGGCTCGCCACGGCACGCCGCCTCGCCCGGTGCGAGCAGCGGATACAGCACGTAGGCCAGCGCCGCGAAGGCCGCGCACGCCGCGATGAGCGTGGGCAGGCTCACCGCTCCTCCGCCGGCGCGCCGTCCGTGGGCGGGCCGAAGCCCAGTGCCGCCACGCCGCCGGCGACCGCCAGGATCGCCCCCATCCAGAACAGCCAGGCGAGCGGTGCGAATGCGACGCGGAGCCACGCCCGGTCGTCCGCGGCCGAATCGAGCACGACGCGCAGATCCGCCACCGGCGACGGGCGGACCGCGGGCTCGACCTCGTCCGTCCGCGCGCTCGCATCGGTCGCGCCGCCATACGTGAGGCGGCGGGCCACGAGCAGTCCCGCCGTCGCGCCGTCGCGCCAGCTCTCAACGGTCGCGGCCGTGACGTCGTGGTCCGACGCGCCGTACCGCGACACGCCCTGACTGACGAACCGCCACTGGTGGCCGAGGCCGTCGGCAACGCGCGCTTCCTGCCCCGTGCGCAGGTCGAGCGCATGCGGCGAGACGAACGCGCCCGCGAGGAGAGCGGCCGCGGCCAGCGCCGTGCCAACGTGGGCGACGTGTTCCCCCACGCCCGCGGCGCGCGCCGCCCCGCGGCGGCGCATGGCGTGCAGCGCGCCCGCCGTGGCGAGCCAAGCCGCGGCGGCCCCCGTGGTGGCCGGCGCCGCCCACCAGAGACCGGCGGCGCCGGCGTGGAGGTAGGCGCCGCGCAGCGTCGCCGCGAGTCCGGCGGAGAGCAGCGTCCAGGCGGCGAGCGCGCATGTCCGCGCGCCGCCGGACCAGGACGTTCGCGGCACGTCCCCCATGATCCCGGCGATGCCGATCGCCAGGCCCGCCGCCGCCGCGGCGTATCCGCCCAGCAGCAACGGCCGCGCCAGCGCCATCAGCGGATGCCGCAGCAGCGGGTCGAGACCGGCGCCGTCGGGCGCCACCCACCCGGTGCGCGCGTACGGATTCAGCACGACCGCGAGCACGAGCGTCGCCGCCAGGAGCACGGTGGCCACCACGCCCGCGAGCCGCGCCCGTTCCTCTCGACGCGCCGCGCCCCCCGAGGCAGCCCGCCACGCGCCGAACACCGAGAAGATCCACGCGCAGACCAGCAGCGACCCGGCGCGGCCGGCCCACAGCGCCGAAAGGGCGAGCGCCGCCGGCAGGTCGGCGGTGGAGTGGGCGGCGACGTACGCGTACGCGAAGTCGTGCGACCGCAGGGCGTCGGCCAGCCCGGCCAGGGCGAGCAGCAGGGCGGCCGACGCCACGTACACCGCGCGGCGCCCGCTCGCCGCGAAGTCGCCGCGCCCGGAGGCGACGCTGCCGAACGAAACCACGGCGGCCCACGCCGACATGAGCAGCGCGATCCAGACCGAGAGCTCGCCGACCAGCGTCAGCGTGTCATGGACCATGCCGAAAGGCGATGCCGACGGCGGTGCCGCCCGCTGCGTCCCAGGTGAGGTCCTTGAGCGAGAACTCGCCGCCGCCGTGCTGGTCCATCCATTCCTTGGTGATGCCCGCGGCGGCCGTCGCCACGCTCGCCGCGGCGAGGCTCTGCTGCCGCGTGGCGCGGGCGCCGCGCATCATCGCGTACCCGGTGGCCTCGATGATGGCCGACGCGAAGAAGTGCTTCGCCTTGTCGGGGGCGAACCAGCGGTCGCCGGACGGGTGGTCGCCGGGCCCTACCCAGAGGGTGAATACGAGCAGGAATCCGCGCACTATCCGCGCTCCGTATCACGGGCCCAGCCGACGGCGGCCCGCATGGCGCGGGCCCAGCCGCGCCGCCATTCGGCGACCTCCGCGCGCGACCGGGACGGCTCGAACACCGCCACGTCCTGCTTCGCGTAGAAATCGGCGGCGTCGCGCCAGACGCCGGCCGCGATCCCGGCCAGCCCGGCGGCGCCGAACGCCGTGGTCTCGACGTTGCGCGGCCGCTCGACGGGCACGCCGAGCACGTCAGCCTGGAACCGCATGAGCCAGTCGTTCTGCGTGGCGCCGCCGTCCACGCGCAGCCGCTCGAACGCCGTGCCCGACACCGACACCATGCTCTCCACCACGTCGGCGGTGCCGTACGCCATCGCCTCGAGCGCCGCGCGCGCGAGATGCGCGCGCCCGCTGCCGCGCGTGAGGCCGACGATCGTGCCGCGCGCGTGCGGCTCCCAGGCCGGCGCCCCGAGCCCGACCAGCGCCGGCACGAAATAGACGCCGTCGTTTGACTCGAGCGACGCGGCGAGCGCCTCCGTCTCCGAGGCCTGCGCCACGACGCCGAGCCCGTCGCGCAGCCACTGCACGGCGGCGCCGGCGATGAAGATCGCCGCCTCCAGCGCGTACGCGGGAGCGCCCGCCGCGTCGCAGGCGATCGTCGTCAGGATCCCCTCCGGCGCCACCGGCCGCTCGTCGCCGGCGTGCAGGAGCACGAAAGCGCCGGTGCCATACGTGTTCTTGCCCAGACCAGGCGTCCAGCACCCCTGCCCGAACAGCGCCGCCTGCTGGTCGCCGGCCACGCCGAGAATCGGCACGGCGGCGCCGAAGTGCTCGGCGGCCGCAACGCCGAACGCGCCGCTCGACCGCCGCACCTCGGGCATCACGCCGCGCGGCACGCCGAACAGCGCGCAGAGCTCGTCGCTCCATGCCCGCGCGTCGATGTCGTAGAGCATCGTCCGCGACGCGTTCGTGTGATCGGTGGCGAACACGGCGCCGCCGGTCAGCTTCCACACGAGCCACGCGTCCACGGTGCCCATGGCCAGGCGGTCGGCGCCCACACGCTCCAGCAGGCGTTGCTCGCGCAGCAGCCATTCCATCTTCGTGGCCGAGAAGTACGGGTCGACCACGAGACCCGTGCGCGTGCGGATCCACTCGGCCCGCGGGGCGAGCTCGGCGCAGCGCGCGGCGGTGCGGCGGTCCTGCCAGACCAGGGCCCGGTGCACGGGCCGGCCGGTGCTCCGATCCCAGGCAACGACCGTTTCCCGCTGATTGGTGATGCCGATGGCGTCGGGCGGGCGTCCGGCGGCGGCGATGGCTTGACGCCCCGCCTCGAGGGTGCGCTCGAAGATCTCGTCGGCGTCGTGCTCCACCCAACCGGGTCGCGGGAAGTGCTGCGCGATCTCGCGGTACCCGCGGCCGGCCACCGTGCCGTCGGCGGCGATCATCAGGCAGGTGACACCGGTGGTGCCCTCGTCGATGGCCAGGACGTGCTTCATCGGACGCCGAAGTCGAAGGGTGGGCGGTGCACGCCGCGGTCGCTGACGATGGCTGTGATCAGCGCCGCCGGCGTGACGTCGAACGCCGGATTGTACACCGCGACGCCGTCGGGTGCCGTGGCCGCGCCGAAGCCGCGCCGCACCTCGTCGGGGTCGCGCTGTTCGATGACGATGTCGTCGCCGGTGGCCGTCGCGGCGTCGAAGGTGGACGACGGCGCGGCGACGTAGAAGGGCACGCCGTGGTGGCGGGCCGCCAGGGCGAGGGCGTAGGTGCCGATCTTGTTGGCCACGTCGCCGTTGGCGGCAATGCGGTCGGCGCCGACGATGCAGAGGTCCACCTCGCCGCGGCGCATGACCGAGGGCGCCATCGCGTCGGCGATGAGCACGACGTCGATGCCCGCCCGCTGCAGTTCCCACGCGGTGAGCCGGCTGCCCTGCAGCAGGGGGCGCGTCTCGTCCACGAACACGCGCACCCGGTCGCCGCGTTCGGCGGCCAGATACACGCCGGCCAGCGCGGTGCCGATGCCGCCGGTGGCGAGCGCGCCGGCGTTGCAGTGCGTGGCCACCCGCGCGTTCGCCGGAAAGAGCGACAGCGCGTGTTCGCCGATCCGCCGGCACATGGCGCGGTCCTCGTCGAGGATGGCGCTGGCTTCGCGTTCCAGCGCCGCGCGCAGCGCGTCGCCGTCACCCGCTGCCGCGGCAACTCCGAGCATGCGGTCGAGCGCCCAGGCCAGGTTCACCGCCGTGGGACGCGTGCCGCGCAGCGCATCGGCAATCGCGGCGGCGCGCGCGCCCCGCGACTCGGCCGGCGCGCCCCCTTCGGCGCCGAGCACGACGGCGAACGCCATGGCCGCGGCGATGCCGATGGCGGGCGCGCCGCGCACGGCCAGGGTGCGGATCGCCTCGCACGCGTCGTCCAGCGTGCGCAGGTCGCGCTCCACGTAGCGCCCGGGCAGCTCGCGCTGATCGATGATGCGCACGCTGCGGCGGTGGGGGCCCCAGCGCACGGCCTGCGGCGTCTCCATGCGGGGAATGTACCGGGCGCGCGCGGCGACCGTCACGGCCCGCGCCGCACCGACGGTGCAAGCGCGCGCGCCAGGGCGCGCGCCGAGTCGGCCCCGTACGCCTGCGCCACCGCGCTCAGATAGAGCCCGACGGCGTTCGAGTCGGCGCGCATGTCGGCGAAGCGCATCAGATTCGACGCCACCCGCGCGGCGTCCCCGGGCCGGCGCGCGGCGAGCAGCGCGTTGGTGTAGTCGATGGTGAGCTGGCGGTCGCCGGAGAAGCGGGCGTAGGCGCGGCCGAGTTCGCGCAATGCGCTGTCGGGCCGCGCGCCCTGCTCGGCCTGCAGCGCCAGCAGCCAGTGGCCGCGGTAGCCGGCGGGATCGGCCGCCACGAGGTACTGGAAGAGCGCGCCGTTCGTGCGCCACGCGCCGTCGTACTCCAGCGTCATCGCCGCCGAGCGCAGGGCGGCGAGCGCCAGCGCGCACGCCACGCCGGCGCGCACGGCGAGCCGCGGGGTGCGCTCGAAGGCCCGGCTGGTGTCGACGGCGCGGTCGGCCAGCCAGGCCAGGGCCATCGCCGCGCCGATGGACGCGCCGTACAGCGTGCGCTCGGCGAGGATCTGGCCCGTGGCGACCAGCAGGTTCGACGCCGGCAGGAAGGCGATCGTCATCCATCCGACGGCGACGAGCGGGCGGCGGTCGCCGCGCCGCGCCAGCGTCCAGGTGACCGCCGCCGCGCCGCCGAGGAGGACGAGCGTGGCCCATCCGGCGGCCGACGGTCCCGTGGCGGCGATGACCTCCGGCCCGTAGTGCGGCAGCAGCCGCACCGGCCAGAAGAGGAGTTCGAGCACCCGCGGGCCGAGCGCGAGCATCACCCAGCCGCGCTGCCAGGCCGAGAGCCCCTCGAGACCCGGCGCCGCCATCGCGGCGCTGCCCACGGCATCGCCCAGGACGAGCCGGCGCGCCGTGAACAATACTAGTATACTAATGGCACCGAGCAGAAGCGGCCGGGCCCATCGCCGGAGGAGCGCCGGCCGGTCGACGGCCGCCGAAGCCGGCGCGGGGGGCCGGCGCCACCCCCAGACCCACAGCACGGCCAGCGCGGGAATCACGAATGCCGACTCCTTGGTGAGCGCCGCGCCGGTGAAGAGGAGCGCCATCGCGAGAGCCGCCGGCCAGCCGACCGCTGCGCCGTCGCCGGCCATGCGGTCGGCCTCCCGCCGCACGAGCAGCGCCAGCGCCGCCGCGGCAATGGCCACCAGCACCTCGGACACGTTGGCGACGCTGGCTACCGCTTCGACGTGCACCGGATGGACGGCGAACCAGGCCGCGCCGGCGAAGGCGAGCCAGGGCGTCACCGCCCGCCGGAGCAGCCGCCACACCAGCCAGGCGGCGAGCGCGTGCGCGGCCAGGGCGAACAGGTGGAACCAGAGGGCGAAGCGGTGGCCGGCGTTCCAGATCACCGTGAAGATCGCGGTGAGCAGCGGGCGGTAGAGGCCCGAGCGCGACGCTCCGCCCTGCTCGGCCCAGTACGGGTGCGTCCACGCCGAGACGAGGCCGCGCCACGACTGCACGAGGGCGTTGGCGCGAATCGCCGTGGTGTCGTCGAGGACGAAGCCGTGCAGCAGGGTCGGCAGGAACGCGGCCGCGGCGACGGCGACGACCGCCGCGCCCATCCACCGCGCCGGGCGGCCGGGGGCGCCGGCGGCGCGCGTTCCGTCTTGCTGAGGGTGAGGTTCGGACACGAGCCAAAGCTACGCGTCGCGAGCGCCGTTGTCCCGCGCGGCGCGGCGGCGGACGCGCGCGGGCGGGGTTAGATTCGAGTGGTCCCAACCCCACCCGCCATGTCCGATTCCGTGGTCACCATCGACGTCGCGGACCGCATCGCGACGATCACCGTCAATCGCCCCGACAAGCTCAACGCCATCAACGATCAGGTGATGGAGCTGCTGGCCGACGCGATGGCGCGCGTGCAGCACGCCGGCGAGATCGGCGGCGCGATCATTACCGGCGCCGGACGGGCGTTCGTCGCGGGCGCGGACATCGTGGAGCTCCAGCGGAAGAGCCCCGCCGAGGCGCACGCGCTGTCGCGCCGCGGACAGGAGATCTTCCGCCACATCGAGCTGCTGGAGAAGCCCGTGATCGCGGCCGTGAACGGATTCGCGTTCGGCGGCGGCTGCGAGCTGGCGATGGCGTGCCACCTGCGCATCGCGTCGGAGCAGGCCCGGTTCGGGCAGCCGGAGGTCAAGCTCGGCACGATCCCCGGCTACGGCGGCACGCAGCGGCTGCCGCGCCTGGTCGGCACGGGACGCGCCCTGCAGATCATGCTCACGGGAGATCCGATCGACGCGGCCGAGGCGCTGCGCATCGGCCTGGTGAACGCCGTCGTCCCGCCCGACCAGCTCCTGCCGACCGTCCGCGCGATGCTCGGCCGGATGCTCGCCAACGGCCCGCTGGCGCTCGGCGCGTGCATCGATGCCGTGCAGCGGGGCGCGGCGATGCCGCTCGACCAGGCCCTGTCGCTGGAGGCGGCCGCGTTCGGCCTGCTGGCCGCGTCGGCGGACATGAAGGAGGGCACCGCCGCCTTCCTCGAGAAGCGGTCGGCGCGATTCACCGGCCGGTGAGTTCGTCCGCAGTCCGGCTCTCGTCGCTCGCGCTGCGCGACTTCCGCAACTTCGAGCGGCTCGACCTCGCGCTCGGCGGCGACGGCCTGGTGATCGTGGGCGAGAACGGCCAGGGCAAGACGAATCTCCTCGAGGCGGTGTACTACCTGCAGCTCCTGCGCAGCGTGCGCGGCGCGCGCGACGTGGACGTGGTGCGCTTCGGCGCGGGGGGCTTCCACGTCGAGGGGGCGACCGCCGGCCGCGAACGCATCGGCGTGGGGTTCGAGCGGGCGTCGCGCCGCAAGCGGGTCGTGGTGGATGGCGCGCCGATGCCGCGCCTGAGCGACGGGATCGGCCGGCTGCCAGCGGTGATGTTCTCGCCCACCGACGTCGAGCTGGTGAGCGGCGGTCCGGTGGCGCGCCGCCGGTATCTGGATATCCTGCTGGCGCTCACCTCGCGGAGCTACCTCGCGGCGCTGCAGACGTACCGCGCCGCGCTGGCGCGCCGGAACGCGGCGCTGCGCGACGCGGCGCGCACGGGCCGCGCCGACTCGCGGGTGAGCGTATGGGACGGGCCGCTCGCCGAGTCGGGCGGCGTGCTCTGGCGCCAGCGGCGCGAGTGGGTGGCGCGCGCGGCGGGGCGCTACGCCGAGCTGTGCTCGGCCATCGGCGAGTCGGGGGCGGCGACGCTGCGCTACGCGAGTTCGCTCGACGCAGGCGACGATCCGGCGGGGGCCATCGCCGCGGCGCTCGAGGCGAAGCTGGCGCTCGACGTCCGCCGGGGGATGACGCAGTCGGGCCCGCACCGCGACGATCTCGTGCTGGCGCTCGACGGCCGCGACCTGCGCACGTTCGGTTCGGCGGGGCAGCAGCGCTCGGCGGCGATCGCGCTGCGTATGGTGGAGTGGGGCACGCTGCGCGAGGCGTGCGGCGCGGCGCCGCTGCTGCTTCTCGACGATCCGTTCGCGGAGCTCGACCTGCGGCGCGCCGAGCGCATTCTCGGGCTGCTGTCGGACGCCGGGATCGGGCAGACCCTGCTCACCGTGCCGCGGGAGAGCGACATTCCGCTGGAGTTCACGCGACTCGACCGGACGCGGGTGGAGGCGGGCGCGATGCGCGCCTGGCAGGCCGTATGAGCGAACGCAAACGGGGCAAGCCGACGCGGCTCGGCGACGTCGTGCCGACCGTGCTCGACGAGAGCGGACTCGGCGCGCGGCTGGAGCAGGCGGGGGTGATCGTGCACTGGCCGGCGATCGTGGGCCGCGAGATCGCGAAGGTGACCGAGCCGATCTCGATCGATCGGAAGGGCGTGTTGACGGTGGCGGTGACGAGCAATGCGTGGATGAACGAGCTGTCGATGATGGTGCCGGAATTGCTGCGCGCCATCAACGAAAAGGCGGGGTCTCGGAAGGTGGAGCAGATCCGCTGGCGGCTCGTGCGCTAACTGATTGTCTGAAAGGCACTTAGTAGCGCAATTCACTGTTGCCAAACGGGCCAGTTTCCGCTAGATTTCCGAGGTTGGTTTCCGGCCATAATTTCGGCATCTATTCGGGGCGCGATCCAACGCGCATTCGGGGGCTCATGAGCACACCAGCGGACCACGACGGCATGAAGTACGGCGCCGAACAGATTCAGGTTCTCAAGGGGTTGGAAGCGGTCCGCAAACGCCCCGGGATGTACATCGGATCGACGTCGGAGCGTGGCCTGCACCACCTGGTGTACGAGGTGGTGGACAACTCGATCGACGAGGCGCTGGCGGGATACGCCGACGACATCGCGGTGATCATTCACGCCGACAATTCGATCACCGTGTCGGACAACGGGCGCGGCATCCCGGTGGACATCCACCCGATCGAGAAGATCCCCGGCGTCGAGCTGGCGATGACGGTGCTGCACGCGGGCGGCAAGTTCGACAAGAGTTCCTACAAGGTGTCGGGCGGCCTGCACGGCGTGGGCGTGTCGGTGGTGAACGCGCTGTCCGAGGAGCTGAAGGTGTGGGTGAAGCGCGACGGGAAGGAGTACTACATGGATTTCCACCGCGGCGACACGAACACCAAGCTCAAGGTGCTGCGCGACGTGCCGAACAACGAGACCGGCACCACGGTGTGGTTCAAGCCCGACGCGCAGATCTTCACGGTGCTCGTCTATCAGTACAAGACGCTGGCCGACCGGCTGCGCGAACTGTCGTTCCTGAACAAGGGCGTGGTCATCAAGATCACCGACGAACGCCCGGGCGAGGAGCGCGAGGACACCTACCACGCCAAGGGCGGGCTCAAGGAGTTCGTGCATCACCTGAACGCGTCGCGCAAGAACCTCCATCCCGAAGTGCTGTACCTCGACACCACCAAGGACGACATCGGGATCGAGCTGGCGCTGCAGTACAACGACGGCTACAACGACACCACGTTCTCGTTCGTGAACAACATCAACACGCACGAGGGCGGCACGCATCTCACCGGCTTCAAGTCGGCGCTCACGCGCGTGATCAATTCCTACGCGCAGAAGGGCAACTTCCTCAAGAAGGCCGACTTCACGCTCTCCGGGGAGGACGTGCGCGAGGGTCTCACCGCGGTGCTCTCGGTGAAGGTGCGCGAGCCGCAGTTCGAGGGGCAGACCAAGACCAAGCTCGGCAACTCGGAAGTGGAGAGCGCGGTGAAGACCGAGGTCGGCGAGTGGCTGTCGAACTACCTCGAGGAGCATCCGCGCACGGCCAACATCATCATCGAGAAGGCGGTGTCGGCGGCGCGGGCGCGGGAAGCGGCGCGAAAGGCGCGGGACCTGACGCGGCGCAAGTCGGCGCTCGACGTGGGCAACCTGCCCGGCAAGCTGGCCGACTGCTCGCTCACCGATCCGGCGCTCTGCGAACTGTACCTCGTCGAGGGCGACTCGGCCGGCGGTTCGGCCAAGCAGGGGCGGCGGCGCGAGTTCCAGGCCATCCTGCCGCTGCGCGGCAAGATCATCAACGTGGAGAAGGCGCGCATCGACAAGGTGCTCTCCAACGAAGAGATCCGGACCATCATCACAGCGGTGGGCGCGGGCATCAAGGAAGAGTTCACGCTGGAGACGGCGCGCTACCACAAGATCATCATCATGACCGACGCCGACGTGGACGGCGCGCACATCCGGACGCTGCTGCTCACCTTTTTCTACCGGCAGATGCCGGAGCTGATCGAGGCCGGGTTCATCTACATCGCGCAGCCGCCGCTCTACCGGGTGGCCAAGGGCAAGGAAGAGTTCTACGCGTTCGACGAGAAGGAGCGCGAGGAACTGATGAAGCGGCTCGGCAACGGCGAGGGCCGCGCCTCGGTGAACGTCCAGCGCTACAAGGGCCTCGGCGAGATGAACGCCGACCAGCTGTTCGACACGACGATGGACCCCGAGAAGCGCACGCTGCTCAAGGTGAACATCGAAGACGCCGTAGCTGCCGACCTGATGTTCCAGACGCTGATGGGCGACGAGGTGGAACCGCGGCGGCTGTTCATCGAGGCGAACGCGAAGTTCGTGAGTAATCTGGATATTTGAGAGACGGACAGCAGAATGAACGACGGGGCGCCAGATGGCGCCCCGTTGTTTTTTGCCCGAGCCAGCCTCACCGCCTCACGACTTCACCGCCTCACTGTTGGTCGTCCCAATCGCCCCCACCCTCAGTTCCATCATCCGCTGCTCCAGCTTCTCCAGCGGCAGCGCCAGCAGCAACTCGATCCGGCGACTCAGCACCTGATAGGTGTCTCGGAACGCCCGCGCCCGCGCCTCATCCCCGATCACCTCGGCCGGATCGGGCATCCCCCAGTGCGCGAACGCCGGATGCCCCGGGAACACGGGACAGGTCTCCTTCGCGTTGTCGCACACCGTGATCACCAGGTCCCAGGGTTCGTGCTGGATCTCGTCGATGGTCTTGGGCCGCGTCCCGGTCCAATCGATGCCGTGGCCGGCCAGCACGTCGATGGCGCCGGGGTTCACTCGCGCGGCGGGCTTCGTGCCGGCGCTGCCGACCCGGAAGCGCCCCTTGCCCATCTTCGTCAGGATCGCCTCGGCAATCTGGCTCCGCGCCGAATTGCCGGTGCAGAGAAAGAGAACGCCGAGGGGTTGTTTGTCCGTCATGCCGCCGCCTCCCGAGGAAAGAACCGCCCCCGCGCCCAGAGCGATACGTAGACCAGTCCGATGAGTGCCGGCACTTCGATGAGCGGACCGACCACCGCCGCCAACGCTTCACCCGATCCGATGCCGAATGTCGCCACCGCCACCGCGATGGCGAGTTCGAAGTTGTTCCCCGCCGCCGTGAACGAGAGCGCGGCGGTGCTCTCGTAGTCAAAGCCGAGCTTGACCGAGAGCATGAAGGCCAGCCCGAACATCACCGCGAAATAGACGAGCAGCGGCACGGCGATGCGCAGCACGTCCATCGGCAGCTGCACGATCCGGTCGCCCTGCATGGCGAACATCAGCACGATGGTGTAGAGCAATCCAAGAAGCGCCGTGGGCCCGATGCGCGGGATGAAGGTGCCGTCGTACCAGGCCTCGCCCCGCCGGGCGACGAGCGTGCGCCGCGTGAGATAGCCGGCCAGCAGCGGGATGCCGAGGAAGATCAGCACGCTCCGCGCGATGGCGCCCATCGAGACGTTGAGCGCCGCCGTATCGGCGCCGAACCAGCCGGGCACCACGGCCAGGAAGAAATAGCCGAGCAGCGAGTACGTCAGGATCTGGAACAGCGAGTTGAGCGCCACCAGCACGGCGGCCAGCTCACCCGAGCCGCAGGCGAGCGCGTTCCAGATCAGCACCATCGCGATGCACCGCGCCAGCCCGATCATGATCAGCCCGTTGCGGTAGTGCGGCAGGTCGGGCAGCAGCGCCCAGGCCAGCACGAACATCACGATGGGCCCGAGCACCCAGTTGAACGCCAGCGAGGTGCCGAGC
This sequence comes from uncultured Gemmatimonadaceae bacterium, assembly GCA_963775915.1. Classification (GTDB taxonomy): domain Bacteria; phylum Gemmatimonadota; class Gemmatimonadetes; order Gemmatimonadales; family Gemmatimonadaceae; genus JAGWRI01. The sequence continues at coordinate 806,661 of CAVZKH010000010.1, read as the reverse complement.
AGCCGCCGGTCGGCGATGTGCTTGCCGATGGACTCGTAGCGCACCTTGGCGAGCACGGGGTACATCATCCAGAGCAGGCCGACGCCGATGGGCACCGACACGCCGGCCACCTGCACGCGGTCCAGCGCGGCGCCCAGCCCTGGGAAGACGCGTCCGAGCACGATGCCGAGCCCCATGGCAGCGAAGATCCAGAGCGGCAGAAAGCGATCGAGCGTGGACAGCCGGCGGACGACCGACTCCGGAACGCCGGCCGGCGCCGGCGCGCCGTGAGGCGCTTCACCGGCGTCTGTCATCCCGCGGCAGCCGGCTTGGTGGCCCGCACGAAGGCCGCGCCCACGCGACCCGCCACGTCGGCGGCCACGCGATCCACGTCGAGGCCCGTGTTGGCGAGGAAGGCGCGCGCGTCCTCTACGTCGTAATGGCGAGTCATCTCCACGGTCGCGTTCGTGAAGCCGGCAGCTTCGAGCAGCGAAACGAACTCCGTGTCCTGCAGAGCCCCGGCCACGCATCCCGCCCACAGCTCCATGCTCCGCTTCACGTCGGCCGGCAGCTCGCCCTGAACCACGACGTCGGACACGGCGAACCGCCCGCCCGGCTTGAGCACGCGAAACGCCTCGCGCAGCACGCGCGCCTTGTCGCCCGACAGGTTGATCACGCAGTTGGAGATGATCACGTCCACCGACGCGCCGGGCAGCGGGATCTGCTCGATCTGCCCGCGCAGGAACTCCACGTTGGCCACCCCCGCCTCGGCGGCGTTGCGCCGCGCCAGGTCGAGCATCTCGTCGGTCATGTCGAGCCCGTAGGCCTTCCCAGTCGGTCCCACGCGCCGCGCCGAGAGGAGCACGTCGATGCCGCCCCCGGAGCCGAGGTCGAGCACGGTCTCGCCCGCGCGGAGTTCGGCGAGCGCCGTGGGGTTCCCGCAGCCGAGCGACGCGAGCACGGCCGCCTCGGGGAGCTGGTCCGTCTCTCCGAGCACGTAGAGGCCGGCGGTGATCGGATCCACCGTGCCGTCGAACGCCGCGGCGCCGCAACACGAGTTGACCGGACCGCAGCAGCCCGCCGCCGAGGCGGCGCTTTCGAGCACGCGCTTGGCCGCGGCGCCGTACTTCTCGCGCACCGCCGCGGTCAGATCGTCGGTGGCGGCCGGCGCGGCCGATGCGGCCGGGTCGTCGTTGCAGCAGTCGGGGCCGCAGCAGGGCGCGGCCCGGTCGGCGGATTGCGGAGCGATGGGAAGTGTCGGCATGGTGTTCTCGTTAAACAAAAATTGTTGATATGTAGAGCGCGAGTCCCGAGGTGTGTGGCGCTGGATGGAAGTCAGCCGCAGCAGCGGCCGCGGCGAATGATGGGGAGCGCGCCGCGGCGCGGTTCGAGCGCCACGGACATGGCGTGGACCTCAGCCACCGCCTCGGGCGCGATCGTGTAGTACGCCCACCGGCCTTCGCGGCGGTCCCGCACCAGCCCCGCTTCCTTGAGCACGCGCAGGTGGAACGACAGCCGCGACTGCGCCGCGTCGAGTTCGTCCTGCAGCTCGCAGACGCAGCGCTCGCCGTCGCGGAGCATCTCCATCACGGCGAGCCGCGTGGAATCGGACAGCGCGTGGAACAGCACGGCGGCGCGGTCGAGATCGAGGGCGGTCGAGGTGGCCATGCCTCTATATTACATCAACGGAAATTGATTTGTCAATTCCCGGGGCGGCGACGGACGCTCAGACCGCGCCGAGCGGCTGCGGCTTGTCCCCTTCCCGGCCGATCAGCAGCAGCTGCTTGCCGATCAGATAGTGCACCGCGGTGAGCGCCACGAGGACACCGCCCAGCGACAGCCAGGTAACGTGGGTGAGGGTCGCGTCCATGCCGCCCTTGGGCGTGGTCCGGCTCGAGTAGGCGACGAGCACGAAGAGCACGGCGAAGCCGCCGCAGGCGAGGTAGGCGCCCAGTCCGAGCAGGCGGGCAATCGTTTTCGGCATCGGCGACGGCTCCCGGTTCCGTGGTTGGGTGTTCCACAATTTGCCGTGGGCGCGCCGCGGCGTCGAGTGGGGACGGCTAGTACGGGCTGACGACCACCTGCAGCGAGCCGTCGGGGGCGCGCCGGGTCCATGCCCGATACCACTTTCGATCGCCGAATCGCGGCCGGAGCGCTTCGTTGCGGTCGCCGAGGTCGGTGGCGTAGATGACGTCGCCGTCGAGCCGCCCGTCGGGGCCGATTGGCTCGAGCAGCAGTCCGAGCCCGAACGGCATGCCGCCGAACTTCGCGTCGAGGGCCAGCTCGTCCTTGCACGCCGGGGTGAGCGAACTCGCGGAAGAGATCTGGATGGTGGGATCGAGGGCGCTGATGGGGGCGGTGCCTGGCGCGTAGGTGGCGATGCGCGAGGCGATATCGTTCGCCGTCATCGATGGGTCGGCCTCGGCCATCCGCACCGCCTCGAGCACGGAGCAGGCGTCGCCGTGGGCGAAGAGCTGCGCCGCCTGGCTGCGCGAGATCCCGACGCCCCAGAGGCGATGCATGAGGCGGCTGCTGAACGGCTCGTGGACGAAGACGAGCGCGTGGTGGGCGCCGGCCGCGCGCGTGGCCGCGGGCAAGTCGAGCTTGAACGTGTCGCGCGAGTGACGCACGGCGCCGGCCAGGCCGATCACGCCGAAGGGGCCCATGGGCACGAGCCAGGAGACGGCCATCATCGACAGCACGGCGAGCGGCGCCGCGTGCCGCCAGTACCCGCCCCACCGGCCGGCCACGAGGAAGGGCGTGCGCGCCAGCAGGACGACCACCACCGGCAGAGCCGTGTACAGAAACCGGGGCCCAAGAAACTCGCCGTCGTGCCAGTACAGCGCGTAGGCCGCGAGCTGCGATCCGAACAGGCCGAGCAGCAGCGCATCCCATTTCGTCGCGCGGCGCATCGAGCCGAGCCCGACGATGGCCACGAGCAGCGCCGGCAGCGTCCAGCCGACGACGTAGCTGTTCAGTTCGCTCACGTACTTGGTGGCGAGCACGAGCGCGCGCAGCGGGGTGTGCGCCACACCCTGCGGGTCGACGTGGAATCCGAGCCGGTGCCCCGGCCCCCACAGCACTTCGTATCCGAAATGGAATACGCCGCCCGTGGTGGCCCAGTTGCCGTACAGCAGAGGCGCCACGCCGAGCGCGCCGAAGGCCCCCTGGACGAGCAGCTCCGTCCAGCGCCGGGGGGCGCGCCGGATCTGGGCGGCCTGGAACACGCCGATGCACAGCGAGACGACCACGGCGTCGAGCGGCCGGATGGTGGCCATGAAGCCGAGCGCGAGTCCGATGCCCGCGGCGAGCAGGCGCCGGCGGCCCGGCGTGGAGGCGCGGTCCCATTCGGCGAGCCCGGCCAGCGCCAGCACGGCGAGCAGCAGCACCGGCACGTGGTTCATGTAGCTGGCGGACATCAGCAGCGCCGTGGGCGTGAGCGCGAAGAGCGCGGCGATCGCGCGCCCCTGCGTCTCTCCGAACGCACGCCGCGCGAAGTGATACAGCGCCACCGCGGTGAGTCCGCCCAGCAGCGGATCGAGCAGCCAGGGCGCGCGGATCAGGTACCCGAGCGCCAGCACGAGCGGTCCGCCGATTGGGAACTGCGAATACCACGCACCGCGGTCCACCACGTTGTCGACCGCGAAGAATTCGAAGTTTGGATCGGTGGGCAGCGACACGCGCCCGTGCAGCAGGATACGCGCGTGCCAGAGCTGGGCGACCTCGTCGGCGGTGGTGGGCGCGAAATGGAACGCGTACCAGGCGAAGAACGCGCTGAGCCCCACGAACGCCGCGCCGACGATCGCGGCGAAGGCCACCGGCGACGGGCGGCGGAGCAGCGCCGCCGCGCGCTCCGGGAGCGCGCGCACCCAGGGGAGCGGCAGCGCGGCGAGCGCCAGCACCGGCCCCAGCGTCAGCAGGCTGGCGCCGAACCAGAAGCGCACGTTCTCCGACGCGAGCCCGGCGCCATCGGGAAGGAGCCCCGGCAGCGGGTAGAACCCCAGCGCGATGAGCGCGAAGGCGGCGGCGACCGCGAGCCTCGGAACCTCGATGCGCGGCCCATCGCGACGCGGCGTCATGGCTGTGCTCGCCGCCGTTCGGCGACGTAGACGTTCGCGTCGCCGGCGTGGGTGGCGGGCGCGATGGGGCCGAAGCGCGACGTGTCGACCATGCCGACCGCGATGGCCCAGGGAACGGTCTGGCCGTAGGCGGCGTTCAGCACGACGATCTCCCGCGTGGTGAGGCTGTCGGGCGTCGACAGCAGCGACGTGTCGCCCCCGGCCCGCAGCAGGTAGTACTGGAGCGGCGCATTGGATGGAATCGGCGCCAGGATGCGGTCGCCGGCCTGCGTCTGCGTGGCCAGGGTGCCGGCAATCGTTCTGGCGCCGGCGAACACGCCCGTGTCGGTGGAGCGTCCGAGGGCATTGGAGGCGAACCCCCAGGCCACGCCGCCCGCGGCGATCGCCGCTGCCAGCCCCGGCACGTACGGCCCCAACCGCGCCAGTCGCGGCCATCGCAGCACGCGTTCGCATGCCGTGCCGGTGGCCAGCGCCACGACCGGCAGCATCCACAGCCAGGTGCGCGCGAAGGGCACGCGGTGCTCGACGAGCAGCACGGCGGCGGACCAGACGTAGGCCGCGAGCAGCACCGAAACGCCTTCCTTCGACACGCGCGTGGACTGGGCCACGCCGACAGCGACGCCGCCGCACAGCAGCACGGCCAGAACCAGCGGGTACGGCTGGGCCCACGTCGCCACCGCGGACTCCAGACTGGGCAGCAGCTGCGCATAGAATTGCGGCCACGGCGACGCGGTCACGAACTTGTTCGCCACGAGAGCGCCGATGCCGTTGGCGCTCACGATCGGCAGGTAGGCGACGGCGGCGATGGCCGCGCCGCCGGCGAGCGCCGCGGCGAGCCCGAGCAGCACCGCGCGCCGGCGCGGGTCGCGCGCGACGATGACCGTGAGCGCGAGCCAGAGCGCCGCGGCGCCGGCCGGAAAGAGCATCGTCGGGATGGTCGCCAGCCCCGCGCCGACGGTGAGCGCGTACGCCGCCCACCGGCGCGCCGTCGGGCCGTCGCGGAGAATCCGCTCGCCGATGAGCAGCAGCATCAAGTACCCGGCGATCACGAAGGCGTAGCCGCGCGCGTTCGCGGAATACAGGATGAGCGGCGTGGCGGCGGCGGCGAACGCGGTGCCGAAGAGGGCCGACGTCCGGGTGAACAGCGCCGTGCCCACGGCGTAGGTGAGCGGCAGGATCGCCACGCCGGCCACGAACGCCGGCAGCCGCAGCGCCCACGGCGCGCCCCCGCCGAGCATCGACGTGAGCTTGGCCACCAGCGTGTACAGCAGGTGGTTGTTGGGGAACTGGTAACCGGTGAGGGCCGTGCTCCACGACCGGCCGATGAAGTACAGGTAGGTCACCGACTCGTCATAGCGCATGGGCTGCGACAGCGCGGACAGGCGCGCGATGGCGCCCACGGCGACGACCGCGGCGACGGCAAGGGCCACCGGCTCGTCCTCGCGCCGCCACCACTCGCGAATGCCGGCGATCATACGGACGGGTAGCGCTCCACGCCGGCCCCGCTCACGCGGCGCGACACGAGCGGCAGCGGGGGCTCGGCGCCGTCGGCGATCACGATCGCCTCGGCGAGACAGGCGCGCCCCTCGTCGACGCCGCGGGCGTCGCGGGCGAACACCGTCGCGAGCGGCTCGCCCGCCTCGACCCAGTCGCCGGGGCGCGCGGTGATCACGAATCCCACGGTGGGATCGACGGAATCGCTCACCCTGGTGCGTCCGCCGCCGAGCCGAGTGATGCCGTAGCCCACGGCGCGCGGTTCGACGCGGGCGATGAAGCCGCGCCGCGGCGCGGCGAAGAACTCGCACTCCGCCGCCTGGGGAAGCAGCGCCGGGTCGTCGACCACGGCGGGGTTGCCGCCCTGGGCTTCGATGATGCGCTGGAATTGCGCGGCGGCGCGCCCGTCGGCGATCGCGGCTGCCATCTGGCGGCGCGCGTCGCGTCCGTCGCCGGCGACTCCGCCCAGCAGCAGCATCTCGGCGCCCAGGGCGTAGGTCACCTCCATGAGATCGGCGGGCCCCTCGCCCTTGAGCGCCTGGATGGCTTCCTCGGTCTCGAGCGCGTTGCCGCAGGCGCGGCCGAGGGGACGGTCCATGGCGGTGAGCAGGGCGACCACCGGGCAGTCATGGTCGGCGCCGAGCGCGACCATGGTCTCGGCCAGTTCGACGCCGGCGTCGAGCTCGGGAAGGAAGGCGCCCGAGCCGTACTTCACGTCGAGCACGAGGCCGGTGAGCCCCTCGGCGAGTTTCTTGCTCATGATGCTGGCGGCGATGAGCGGCGTCGATTCGACGGTGCCGGTGGCGTCGCGAAGGGCGTACATCTTCTTGTCGGCGGGGGCGATCTCTTCGGTCTGGCCGATGAGCGCGCAGCCGATGGCCTGGAGTTCGGCGAGCGCCTCGGCGAGCGTGAGCCGGGTGCGGAAGCCGGGGATGGCTTCGAGCTTGTCGAGGGTGCCGCCGGTGTGGCCGAGTCCGCGGCCCGACATCATCGGCACGGCGACCCCGAGGCTGGAGATGAGGGGCGCGAGGACGATGGACACCTTGTCGCCGACGCCGCCGGTGGAGTGCTTGTCGATGCGCGGCTTGCCGAGGTGCGCCAGATCGAGGCGGGCGCCGCTGTCGAGCATGGCTTCTGTGAGCGCGGCGGTCTCCTCGCGGTCGAGGCCGCGAATGAAACAGGCCATGAGGAACGCCGACATCTGGTAATCGGTGACCTGGCCGACGGCATAGGCGCAGATGAGGGCGTCCCATTCGGCGGGCGCGAGCTTGCCACCGTCTCGTTTTTGCTGGATTGTCCTCCGAACGTCCATTGACCGGTTCCCGGGGTATTTCTAACGTTGACGACAGTTGCAGGATCGCGCTCGATCCGGCCCGGGCGGTCGTTGTCGGCCCCGGGGCCGGCCCCCTCTGAGGAGCGGTGTCCATGAAACTCCAACTCGCGGCAGCCTTCGCTCTGCTCGCCATCGGCGGCGCCGCTTCGGCGCAGACCGCCGCCCAGCACATCGCGGCCGGCGACAGCGCCTACGCCGCACTGAATGCCACGGCGGCGCTGGCGCACTATCAGGCGGCGATCAAGCTCGATTCAACGAATGCGGAAGCCCTCTGGAAGGCGGCGCGTGAAGCCGTCGATCTGGGCGAAGCGGCGGGGTTCGCGAACCGGGAACACCCGCGCGACAGCCTCTACCAACTGGCTGAACAATACGCCACGCGCGCGGTCCAGGCGAACCCCAACGAAGCGGTGACGCACTTCACGCTGGCCAAGGCCCTGGGTCGGGCGGCGTTGGCCAAGGGCGGGCGCGAGAAGGTGAACTACGCCAAGCAGGTGCGCGAGGAGGCGCTGGCGGCGCTGAAGCTGGATTCGCTGGACGACGGCGCCTGGCACGTCATGGGCGTGTGGAACGCGGAGATCATGCGCCTGAACGGCTTCATGCGCTTCCTGGCCAAGAACTTGCTGGGGGGACAGGTGCTGGGCGAGGCTAACTGGGGAAGCGCCCAACGTGATCTGGAGCACGCCGTAGCCTTACAGCCCACCCGCATCGTACACCATCTTGATCTGGCCCAGGTGTACGTCGACGTGGGCGACAAGGCCAGGGCCCGCGAGCAGTACAATCTCGTACTCTCGTTGCCGGTGGCGGACTACAACGACACCAACTACAAGCACCAGGCCGAGCAGGCCCTGGCCAAGCTGAAGTAGGGCGGACGGTATATGGACGACAACAACGAAACCCCGGACGGCGTCGCGCTGACCGGGGGCGGGGAAGACGCGGCGCCCGAGTTGGAGCGGCTGCGCGCCCGGATCGCGGACCTGCAGCGCGAGCGCGACCATCTGGTGGCGGTCGTGGACATCCTGCAGGAGATCTCCTCGTCGCTCCACTTCGTGGACATCCTGCAGAACATCGCCCGCAAGCTGGGCGAGGCCTTCGGCCTCGACCGCTGCGCGATCTTCCTGTCGGGGAACAAGGACGAGGTGCGGCTGGTGGCGAGCTACGAGGACCCCAGCATCCGGAACCTCGTGGTGGATCTCAAGCGGTACCCGGAGCTGCAGCGCGCGTTCGAGTCCGGGGAGACCGTCTTCATTCCCGACGCGGCCAGCGATCCGATGCTGCGGGCCATACGCCCCACGCTCGACACGCGCAACGTGCGCTCGATCATCGTCGTGCCGATCCAATGGCAGTCGTCGGTCATCGGCGCGATCTTCCTGCGCACCGAGCGCGACGCCCAGCCGTTCAGCGACGCCGACGTGCACTTCTGCCAGGTGGTGGCGTCGCTCACGGCCAAGGCGCTGCGCAACGCGCATCGGTTCGAGTCGGCGCTGCGCTCGCAGCAGAGCGCGTCGCAGACGCAGCGCCGGGCGGAGGTCCGGCGGCTGGCGCTGCTCGGTTTCCTGCGGCGGCTGCTCGACCGCCACGCGGCCGCCGAAGCCGAGGCCTTCTCCGACACCGGGCTCTCGCAGGCGTCGGACGACGAGTTGGACCGGCTGGTGTCGGTGGCGATGCAGGTGCTCGACGAGGAGGCCAAGGGGTGAGTGCTCCCCCGGCGGGCGCCGCGGCCCGCGCCGCGACGCTCCGCGAACAACTGGAACGCGCCAGCCACGAATACTACGTGCTCGACCGGCCGTCGCTGGCCGACCGGGAGTACGACGCGCTGTTCCATGAATTGCGCGCCCTCGAGGCCGAACACCCCGAACTGCGCACTCCCGATTCGCCGACCCAGCGCGTGGGCGCCGAGCCGCAGAGCCAGTTCCGCAAGCACACGCACCTGGTGCCGATGATCTCGCTCGGCAACGCCTTCACCGAAGCGGAACTGGCGGCGTGGGAGGAGCGCATCGTGCGGATGGTGGCCGAGGACGCGCGGCGCGGCGGCTACGTGTGCGAACTGAAGATCGACGGCGCCGCGGTGTCGCTCACCTACCGCGACGGCGTGCTCGTGACCGGCGCCACGCGCGGCAACGGCACGGTGGGCGAGGATGTGACTGCCAACCTGCGCACCGTGCACGACATTCCGCTGCGGCTGCACGGCGAGGGGCATCCGCCGCTGGTCGAGATCCGCGGCGAGATCTACATGCCGTTCAGCGGGTTCGAACGCATGAACGAGGAACGGATTCGGGACGGCGAGCCGGTGTTCGCCAATCCGCGCAACTCGGCGGCGGGCGCGCTGCGCCAGCTCGACCCGTCCATCACCGCCCGGCGCCCGCTGCGTTTCTTCGGCTATTCGATGGCCCTGCCCGACGACGCCACGCCGCCGGCGCCCACGCAGTGGGCGCTGCTCGATCTGCTCGAAGCGTGGGGCTTTCCGGTGGCGCCGCGGCGCCAGCGGTGCGCCACGATCGACGACGTGCACGCCTGGGCGCACCACGTGGAGCACCAGGTGCGCGCCGAGCTCGACTTCGCGATCGACGGCGGCGTGGTGAAGGTCGATTCGCTGGCGCTGCAGAAGGAGCTGGGGGTGATCGGCGGCCGCGATCCGCGGTGGGCCATCGCCCGCAAGTTCGCGCCCGACATCGCCGAGACGCGGCTCGTGCGCATCGGCGTGAACGTGGGACGCACCGGCTCGCTCAATCCGTACGCGGAGCTGGAGGCGGTGGAGCTGGGCGGCACGACGGTGCGCATGGCCACCCTGCACAACTTCGATCTCATCCGGGACAAGGACCTGCGCGTGGGCGACGTGGTGCAGGTGAAGCGCGCCGGCGACGTCATTCCGCAGGTGATCGGACCGATTCCAGAGAAGCGCGACCAGGCGCGTCCGCCGGCGCCCTTCGCCCCGCCCGACCGCTGCCCGGTGTGCGGCACGCCGGTGGAGCGCGACGAGGAGGAGGTGGCGATCTACTGCCCGAACGTCGGCTGTCCCGGCCGGCGGCTGGAAGCGCTGGTTCACTTCGCGTCGCGCGCCGCGATGGACATTCGCGGGCTGTCGTACGCGCGCCTCGAGCAGCTCGTGAACGCCGGGCTGGTGGCCGACGCGGCGGATCTCTACGGCCTTCGCGCCGACCAACTCCAGGGGCTCGAGCGGTTCGCCGAGAAGAGCGCCGAGGGGCTGGTGGCGGCCATCGACGCGTCGCGCGCGCAGCCGCTGTCGCGCCTGCTGTTCGCGCTCGGCATCCGGCACGTGGGGGCGGGCGCGGCCGAGCTGCTGGCGCGGCACTTCGGCACCCTGGACGCGCTGCGCGCGGCGGCCACGGCCGCCAGCGGTCCGGAGGAGGTGGTGGCGGTGCGCGGCATCGGGCAGACGATCGCCGACGCGGTGGCCGCCTACTTTCACGATCCGGCGGCGCAGGCCTTGTTGGCCAAGCTGCGCGAGGCGAAGCTCAACGAGACCGAACCGAAGGCCGCGGGCGCCGGGAGTGCCCTGGCCGGCCTCACGTTCGTCATCACTGGAACGTTGCCCACGCTCGCCCGGACGCAGGCCAGGGAGCTGATCGAGGCCAACGGCGGCCGGGTGACCGACAGCGTGTCGAAGAAGACGTCGGCGCTGGTGGCCGGCGAGGAAGCGGGGAGCAAGCTGGACAAGGCACGCGCCCTGGGCGTGGAGATCATCGACGAAGCGGAGCTGCTGCGACGCGTGGCACAACCGGGAGACCCATCATGACCGAATCGATAAAACTCGGAGGCAGCGGCATGCTCGCGCTCACGCGCGACGCGCTGGCCACGCTGCGCGCGTCGCTGTTCCGCGATCTCGGCGGCGACGCCGCGGGTTACCTGCAGGAAGCGGGCTACGCGGGCGGGGAGGCGCTGTTCGCCGCGTTCGGCGCGTGGGCCGAGAGCCGCGGGTACGGCCCGCCGGAATCGATTCCCGCCGCCGACTTCCAGCAGCGGGCCAGCGAGTTCTTCCGCGACCTGGGCTGGGGTTCGCTGACGCTGGGCACGCTGGGCGAGTCCGTGGCCACGCTCGACTCCGACGACTGGGGCGAGGCGGATCCGCAGGCGGCGATGGAGTTCCCCGGGTGCCACCTGACGACGGGCATGTTCGCCGACTTCTTCGGCCGGCTGGCGGGCACGCCGATGGCGGTCATGGAAGTCGAGTGCCGGTCGATGGGCTCCCCGCACTGCCGGTTCCTGCTCGGCAGCGCCGACTCCCTGCACCACGTGTACGAGGAGATGAGCCGCGGCGTGGCCTACGACGCCGCGGCCGGCGGCGTCTAGCCGAGCTGCTTGAGGGCGTCGGCGTAGCGCGGGTTCGGCAGCAGCTCGCCGTCCACCAGCACCTCGCGGTCCCAGGGCAGAATGACCGTGCTCTGGGTGGCGATGGCGTGGAAGTCGGGCGCGTAGTCGCCGGTGCGGAACGCCACCGCCGTGCGCACCTCGGCGGCGCCGGCGTTGACCACCGCCGCCACCGCCAGCCGCATCGTCTCGCCGGAGTCGCAGGTCTCGTCGACCAGAAGCACGTGCTGGTTGCGCACCTCGTGCGGCACCTGGCCGAACACGGCCGGCGTCTCGCGGACGTGCTCGGAGCGGTAGCGGCGGCTCACCAGGAGCGAGTGGAACTCGACGTCGAGGATGGCGGCGATCACCGCGCCCGGCACGACGCCGGCGGTGGCGATGCCGATGACGATGTCGGGGTCGTAGTCGCGGGCGACCTTGACGGCCAGACTGCGCGAGAGTTCGCCGAACAGCGGCCATTCGACGTTGAAGACGCCCTGGGACGGTTCGACCGTGGTGCGGCGCGGCGACATGGGGGGCCTCCTGTGCGTTGAACGAGCGGCGGATTGGGAAGGTACTTTGGCGCGTCGCCCGCTGGAAGCGCGACGGGGGCCTCGCGGGCGTTGCTCCGCGTACGCACAATCGGTAGGTTTGCCCTCTGGCGGCGCACGCCGGCGTGCGCGTGCCGCGCCTACTCCCTCCACCTCCTCCATCGACGAATGACCTGGTGGAGCCGCCTGATCGGCGGCAAGTCGAAATCCGACCTCAGGCCGCAGCGCCTCGACTACCTGAACGAGGCGCTGGCGCTGGAGCGTCAGGGCGACTACGACGCCGCGCTCACGTCGTACCGGCTGGCGCTCCGGGACCATCCGAACGACCCGAAGATCCTCCAGAACATGGCGATCGCGTACTCCCGCACGCAGCGGCTGGAGGACGCGATCCGGTGCTATCGCCGGGCGCTCGAACTGGCGCCCGATCTCGCCGGCGCCCATTACGGCCTCGCCTTCCTTCTGCTGAAGCGTGAGGACCGGGCGGGCGCGATGAAGCACCTCGACGCCTTCCTCGTGAAGGCCCCGCCCGGCGGCGACACCGCGCGGTGGGTGGAGCACGCCCGCCAGACGCTCGCCGAACTGCGGTCGCGCCCCGACGACACGCCCACCGAATCGGGAGTCTAGGTGAAGCGGATCCTGGCGGTGGTGAGTCAGAAGGGGGGCGTGGGCAAGACGACGACGGCCATCAACGTCGCCGCCGCGTTCGCGCGGCGGGGCGTGAAGACGCTGCTGGTCGACATGGATCCGCAGGGGTCGGTGCGCTTCGGCGTCGGGCTGCAGGGGGCCGGCGGCGGACCGGGCATCGGGGACTATCTGACGGGCGAGAGCCAGATCAAGGACATCGTGCGTCCCACCGTGCTGCCCTTCCTGCGCGTGATGCTCGCGGGCTCGGTGGCGGACACCGGCGACCACGCCGCCTACCAGGCGCTGGTCGGCGAGTCGGCGCGGCTGGGCGAACTGCTCGCGGCCGTGCGCGACCGCGGCTATCTGGTGGTGGTGGACACGCCACCCGGCCTGGGGCCGGTGGTGCATCGCGTGCTCGCGGTGGCCGACCGGGTCGTGGTGCCGCTGCAGTGCGAGCCGCTGGCGCTGCAGACCACGTCGCAGATTCTCAAGGGGATCCGCGGCGTGATCGCTACGCATCCGAATCTCCGGCTCGAGGGTATCATTCTCACCATGTTCGAGGAACAGAACGCCCTCTCCCGGCGCATCGCCGACTACGTGCGCCAGCAGCTGCCCGCCGACCTGGTGTTCGAGACGATGATTCCGCGCACGCCGGCCACAGTGGAGGCGTTCGCGGCCGGCCAGCCGGTGGTGCTCCGGACGCCCGACGACCCGGCCTCGGTGGCCTACGGCGCGCTCACCGACGTGCTGCAGAAGCGGCTCGCGAAATGATCCGTCGGCTCGCGGCGTTCGGCGCCGCCGTCGCGCTGGTCGCCTTCGCCTGCCGCCCGATCCCGGCCCCGGCCGACGGCGTGCTCGCGCTCTCGTCGGTGCAGCTGCCGTCGCCCGGCGTGGTGGCCGGCGACACGATGCGCGACAGCACGGGCCGCGCGGCCCCGCTTCGGCTGTACGCCTTCGGCGTCGGCGGCCTGGCGGACACGCTGTTCGATCAGACGCCGACGTTCATCCTCCTCGACTCGGGCGCGCACGTGACCGCCGACGGCTATCTGGTGGGCGACAGCGTGCGCCAGACGCCGGTACGCGTGATCGGATCGATCGGCCCGCTCCAGACCGAGGCCGTGGACGTCGCCGTGACGCCGCTGCCCGATTCGCTGGCCCTCGCGAGCACGACGCCGACCGACACGGTGATCTTCACGGGGGTCGACACGGCGTCGGCGGCCAATTTCTCGGCGAACCTGACGGCGTCGGTGCTGGCCACCGGCACGGCGCCGCCGTCGCCCGTGCCCGCGGTAATCGTGCGCTACACGATCCTCTACGCGCCGGCGCCCGTGGGGAACGGCGTGAGCGGCCTGCTCGTGAACTCCGCAAACCACCCGGCCGCGGAGGACACCACGGACGCCAGCGGGCAGACCTCGCTGCGCATCCGCGTGCGCCCTTCGGCGCCCGCATCGCACCCCGACAGCTTCGTGGTGAGCGCCAGCGCTTCGTACCGGGGCGTGAAGTTGCGCGGCAGCCCGGTGGTGTTCGTCATTCCCATCCGCAACGTGCTGCTGGCGGCCTCCCGCGCGCCCTGAGGGATTTCCCGACGGACACTCCCTTCCATCCCTTCAGGGAGCGGGCGTAACTTGCTGGCGATGCGGCGCGCCCCCCGCGCCGCCGATTTCCCGGAGGTCCCGATGATCGCAACGGGAGGCCCGCGCAACTCGCAGCCGGGCACGCTCAACCATCTGTTCTTCGACGCCGTGGAGCGCTTCCGGAAACCCGACGCGCTGCAGGTGAAGGTGGACGGACGCTACGAGCCGATCTCGCACGCGACGCTGTTCGCGCGCGTGCGGCACGCAGCCATCGGGCTCGCCGAGCTCGGCGTGCGGCACGGGGACCGGGTGGTGATCCTGTCGGAGAACCGGCCCGAGTGGGCGATCGCGGACTATGCGTGCCTGGCCAGCGGCGTCACCGACGTCCCGATCTATCCCAACGAGACGCCGGAGGCGGCGGCGTACATCATCCAGAATTCCGGCGCCGTGGCGGCGTTCGTTTCCACCGCAGGCCCAGGCGGCGAAGATCGCCGAGGTGCGCGGCGCGTGCCCGGGGCTCAAGCACGTGATCGGGTTCAGCGACGTGCGCGTGGCCGGCGTGGACCACACGCTGCTCGAACTCGAAGCGAGGGGCGCCGCCGTGCTCACGCCCGAGCGGGAGGACGAATTCCGCCGCTTGGCGCTGGCCGTGCCGCCGGACGACCTGGCGACGATCATCTACACGTCCGGCACCACCGGGAAGCCCAAGGGCGTGATGCTCACGCACGACAATCTGTACTCGAACGTGAAGGCGAGCGCGGCGGTGATTCCGTTCACCGGCCACGACGTATGCCTGAGCTTCCTGCCGCTGTCGCACGTGTTCGAGCGGATGGCGGGCCACTACCTGATGATGAGCACGGGGACCTCGATCGCCTACGCCGAATCGATCGACACGGTGCCGGTGAACCTCACCGAGGTGCGGCCGACGCTCGTGCTCTCGGTGCCACGGCTGTACGAGAAGATGTACGCGCGGGTGCTCGAGAACGCGCTCGCCGGCGGCGGGGCCAAGAAGCAGATCTTCTTCTGGGCGCGCCGGGTGGCCGACCGGTGGGCGGACGACAAGCTCGCCGGGCGCGAGCCGCGCGGGCTGCTGGCGCTGCAGTACGGCATCGCCCAGCGCCTGGTGTTCTCCAAGCTCCAGGCGCGCACCGGCGGACGGCTGCGCTACTTCGTGTCCGGCGGCGCCCCGCTGGCCAGCGAGATCAACAAGTTCTTCTACGCCGCCGGGCTGGTGATCCTCGAAGGGTACGGGCTCACCGAGACCTCGCCCGTGATCTGCGTGAACTCGCCGGTCAATTTCCGCATCGGCACGGTGGGCAAGGCGGTGCCGGGCGCGGAGGTGCGCATCGCCGCCGACGGCGAGATCCTCACCCGCGGCCCCCACGTGATGAAGGGCTACTTCGGCATGCCCGACGCCACGGCCGAGTGCATCGACGACGAGGGGTGGTTCGCCACCGGCGACATCGGCACCCTCGAAGGCGGCTTCCTGCGCATCACCGACCGCAAGAAGGACATCATCGTGACCGCGGGCGGCAAGAACATCGCGCCGCAGCCGATCGAGAACGAGATCAAGACGAACAAGTACGTCTCGCAGGTGGTGATGATCGGCGACCGGCGGAAGTTCCCCAGCGTGCTCGTCGTGCCCAACTGGGAGCAGCTCGAGAAGTGGGCAAAGTACAAGAACCTGATCTGGACCGATCGCGCGCAGCTGCTCGGCGATGCCGGAGGTGCACGCGAAGATGGAACGGGAGATCTTCGCGAAGACGGCGCACCTGGCCGCACTTCGAACAACCGAAGAAGGTGGCCCTGCTCGAAGAGGACTTCACCGTGGAACGCGGCGAACTCACGCCCACGCTCAAGGTCAAACGGCGCGTGATCGACCGGATGTACAAGCCGGTGATCGACGAACTGTACCGCGAGCTGCCGGAGCCGGCCGCCGGCGCCTGACGATCAGCGGCCGCCGCGCGCGAGCGACACGAGACCGCTCGCGCCGGCCTCCCGTTCGCCCACCCAGACCGCGGCGTCGCGCGCCAGCTCGATGACGCCGGCCGGAACGGCGAGCGCCACGGGAGCGACGAGGCGTCCTCCCGGCCGCAGGGCGCGCACGGCGCCGGCCAGCATCGACGGGCCGGCCGCGTCGTCGAGCGCGATCCCACGCGCGCTGGCGGCGGCCAGCGGCAGCGCCCCGTCGGCGAGGAGCACCGACGCGGCGAGCGCCCCGGCGCCGGCCACCGGATTGACGAGCAGCAGGTGGGTGTCCGCCACGGCGCCCAGCGCTGCCGCGTGCCGCGTGGTCGCGCCCACGAGCACGGCGAACCCCTGCGCGTCGGTGAGATTCAACAGGGCGGCAAGGCGCAGGCCCGCGTCGGCCACCGGGGCTGCGGCGGCCGCGTCCCCGGATTCGCCTGCCGTCGACGGCGGCGCAACGCGAAGGTCGGCGACGCCGCGGGCGATCGGGAACTCGGCCCGGCACACGGGGCAGCCGAGGACGCCCTCGACGACGTCGCGGCCGTCCATGCGGTCGGCGGCGAGCACGAGCCAGGACTCGGCGTGGTCATGCGGGCAGCGCAGGGCGTCGACGAGCTCGATGAACATCAGCTGCGCGACAGCCGCAGCTCGTCGACGTTGACCTCGCCCGGCTGCGTGACGGCGTAGACCACGGCCTGCGCCACCGCCGCCGCGTCGAGCATGCGCTCGCGGGGCGGCACGTCGCCGCGCGCCGCGAGGTTCGCGGGCGACCAGAGATCGGTGTCCACCGGGCCGGGCGAGACGAGCGTGGCGCGAACGCCGGTGCCGCGCAGTTCCACGCGCAGCACCTCGTGCAGGCCGCGCAGGCCGTACTTGCTGGCGGCATACGCGGTGTTGCCCGGAAACGCCACGTGGTCGGCCACCGACCCGATGGTCACGAGGTGTCCCCGGCGGCGCGCCTTCATGCCGGGCACGACCGCGTGCACGAACAGGAAGGGCGCCGCGAGGTTGACGCCGAGCGTGCGGGCGAAGGTTTCCGGCGAGGTGGTCTCGACGGGCTCGACGGCGAAGTAGCCGGCGTTGTTCACCAGGATGTCCGGCGCGTCGGGGCCGAACCCGTCGCGAAGGGCCCTCAGCGCGCCGGCCACCGAGGCGGCGTCGGCCACGTCGCAGCGGATCGCCAGCGCGCGGCCGCCCAGCTCCTCGGCGTGGCGCTCGAGGTCGGCCCCGGAGCGCGCCACGAGCGCCACCCGAGCGCCGGCGCCCGCGAGCGCGGCGGCGCAGGCCAGGCCGATGCCGCGCGAGGCGCCGGTGACCACCGCCGTCCGGCCCGCCAGCGCGCCCGCCATGGTCAGGTGGCGAAGCTCGGCGTGTGCGCCAGCCGCAGGAACTCGTCGCGCGTCATCGCGCAGTCGCGGAACGAGCCGCGGAGCGCGCTGGTGATCGTCTTCGAGTTCTGCTTCTCCACGCCGCGCATCATCATGCACAGGTGGTAGGCCTCGATCACCACGCCGACGCCAACCGGTTCGAGCACGCGCTCCACGGCCAGCGCGATCTCCTCGGTGAGCCGCTCCTGCACCTGCAGCCGCCGCGCGAACACGTCCACGATCCGCGGCAGCTTGGAGAGGCCGACGATGCGTTCGTTGGGGATGTAGCCGATGTGCGCCTTCCCGTAGAACGGCAGCAGGTGGTGCTCGCACAGCGAGTAGAGTTCGATGTCGCGCACCATGACCATGTTGCGGTGGCCCTCGGCGGCGAACAGGGCATCGCCCACCACGTCCTCGACGCGCTCCGCGTAGCCGCGGGTGAGCCAGGCCATGGCCTTGGCCACGCGGTCGGGCGTGTTGAGCAGCCCTTCGCGGCCGGGGTCCTCGCCCAGCAGCTCGAGCTGCCGGCGCACGAGGCGCGCGAATTCCGGGTGCGCCGTCTCGGACGACACCTGGCGCTCGGGGCGCGTCGAGGCCTCGAGGATGGACATCACCGTGGCCCCGCCCGGCTTGGGCTTACCGCCCCTCGTATTCGACATAGTTGTTCGGCGTCTCCCAGAGCACGAGCCGCGAGAGCTGCGCCGGCGCGACCAGCGGCTCGAGCAGCCGCCAGAACGCCACGACGATGTTCTCGCTCGTCGGGATCGTGCCCCGCATGAAGTCCACGTCGAGGTTGAAGTTCTTGTGATCGACGCGATTGATGATCTGTTCCTCGACGAGCCGCTTGAGGGCCGCCAGATCCATCACGTACCCCGTGCGGGGCGAGATCTCCCCGGCCACCGATACGTCGAGCACGTAGTTGTGCCCGTGCCAGTTCGGATTGTTGCACTTGCCGAACAGGGCGTCGTTCTCGGCGTCGGACAGCGCCGGATTGTGAACACGGTGGGCCGCGTTGAAGTGCAGCCGCCGCGTGACCGTGACTCGAGGCATTCCCCCCTCCCCTCCGCCTGGCGCATCAACCCCGTACCCCGGCGCAACGTTCCCGCCACCCCGCCGCCGGACCGGGACCAAACAACGAACCCCGCGGTCGCCCGCGGGGTTCGAAGGAAACGGAACGAAGAGGGTTTTGTGAAGCCCGGTCGAATGTATGAGGTCCTCACCATACCTTCCGTCTTCCCCCGCACTGGGGGCCTGGCGTCAGTATAGATTATCGAACCCACTCGAAGGACTTGTTGGCTCAAAAACGGAGCTCTTCGCCCGTGGGTAATCCGGGGGTAGAATCTACCGACCGACACTGGAAGGGGCAATTCATGGATCTCGGGATACTGGCGGCACTCGCACTCATTGCCATCTGGGCCGTCGTCGCCCTCGGATTCAACGGGCCGGGATGGATCCACCTGCTGCTCACGCTCGGGGTCTCGATGCTGATCTGGCGGGTGGCGTCGAGGGGGAAGGAAAAGAGTTTGAAGCAGTGAGGCGGTGAGGCGGTGGGACATGGCGCGCCCTGCCAGCCGGCCGCCGGCCGCTAGATCTCCCAGTTCGACAGCACCATCCCGCGCTCGGGAACGCGCTCCTCGTACCCCGCCAGCGCCATCCGCAGATCGCTCCACCGCACCCGTCCCCCCAGCGCAATCAGCTGGCGGTACGCCTCGGCGTACTCGCCCTGGATGCGAATCGCGACGCGCCGGGTACCGCTCCGGCGCGCGAAGTCGCGCAGCGTGAGCGCCATCTCCTCGAAGTAGCGCTGATCGGCCAGCGCCAGCTTGAGCACGCGGAGTTCCT
Organism: uncultured Gemmatimonadaceae bacterium; assembly: GCA_963775915.1. Taxonomy (GTDB): domain Bacteria; phylum Gemmatimonadota; class Gemmatimonadetes; order Gemmatimonadales; family Gemmatimonadaceae; genus JAGWRI01. The sequence continues at coordinate 787,545 of CAVZKH010000010.1, read as the reverse complement.
CGCGCACCCGCCCCTCCACCAGCGGCACCGTGTGGCAGAGGGCAAACCCCACCAGAGCCTGGCCGTCGCGCAGCAGCAGCGTGTCGCCGAGCGCCAGTTCGTCGGTGAGCGCGATCTCGCGCGTGTGATCGTACCCCGGGCACAGGCCGTCCAGCAATTGCCGGCACTCCTCCAGCGCCCGCTCCTTCTCGGCCGACGACAGCCGGCCGTAGAGGCGCGGGGGATTCGGCGTGCCGGCGGCTTCCAGGGTCGTCGTCAACGTCAGCCGGCCGGGCACGAACCCCTGCGTGGAGTAGAAGCCGATGTTGTCGAGGGTGCGGGGCATGGTCTCGAGCCCGATCACCGTGCTGCCGGCGTCCTTGAGCCACTCCACGCCGCGGCGCACGACCTCCTTGCCGATGCCGCTGCCCTGGAAGTCCTGGCGCACGGCGAGCGGCCCCATCCACCCTTCGCTGCCCGAGCGATGCACCATGTTGAACGCGGCGATCTCGCCGTTGCCCGCCCGCCAACAGAGCGCGCCGCCGTCGGCGTCGGCGATGGCGTACCGCCACACGGCGGGATTGAGAAAGGGCACGCGCACGCCCACCATGCCGTCGCGGCGGTAGCGTTCGGTGAACGCGTCGCTGAACACCTGGTTGAGCCCCGGCACGTCGTCGAACGTGGCCGGGAACGGCCCCTCGAGCGACGGCCCGGGCTTCCACGAGCGGGACGCGGCCATCAGGCCTCCACTCCCGCCGCCACGGCGAGTTCGGCGGGCCCGACCGCGCCGGGACGTTCGGCGCTCACGTGCGACTCCCCCGCCTCCTCGTCGTAGCGCACGGTCAGCACCCGGTCCAGCCCTTCGCGCACCGATTCGATGTGGGTGATCACGATGACCTGCTCGAACCGGTCGTGCAGCCGCCGCAGCAGTTCGACGACGTTCTGCCGCCGTCCCTCGTCCAGCGAGCCGAAGATCTCGTCGAGCACGAGCAGCGAGAACGGCTGGCCGGCGCGGTCGGCGATCATCTGCGAGATCGCCAGGCGCAGCACGAGATTGGCCACGTCCTCCTCGCCACCCGAGATTGCCGGCTTGCGGAGCCCGTCCTCGAGCACGCAGATCGCGTAGTCGTCGTCGAGTTCGAGTTCGGTGTACCGGCCGTCGGTGAGGTCGGTGATGAGCGTGCTGGCCAGCCCCGAGATCTCGGGGCGCAGCTGCTCGTTGAGCCGGAACCGCAGGTCTTCGAAGGCGTCGTCGAGTTCGTCGTGCAGCCGGCGTTCGGCGGTGAGCGTGTCGGCCTTGGCCTTCTGGGCGTCGAGGTCGCGCTGCGCCGTGCGTGCCCGCTCCTCGTCGAGCACCGCCGTGGCCACCTCGCCGTCGGCGGCCACCGACGCGAGCTCGGCCGAGCGGAGTTCCGCCATCGCGGCCTCGTGCCGCACCCGCAATTCGGCGAACGACTCCTCGGAGAAGCGGAGGTCGCGCTGTTCCGCCGAGAGGGCGGCGATGCGCGCCGTGGCCGCCTCGAGCCGGGCGGTGGCCTCGGCGGCCGCCGTGCGCACCGGCTGTTCGCGCTCCAGGAGCGCCGACAGCTTGGCGGCCTGGGCGTCGAGCGGCTGCAGCCGCGCCCGCTCGTGGAGCAGACGCTTGTGCTCGGCGGCGTCGTACCCGCTGGGCACGGCGGCCAGGTCGCGCTGCAGATCGGCGTGCCGCTGTTCCTTCTCGGCGATGTCGCGGCGCAGCTGCCCGAGCTCCTGCACGGCGAGCTGCACCTTGGCCAGCCGGCGCTCGAGCTTTCCCACCTCCTCGAACAGGTGGCGCCGCTGGTCGTCGAGCTGCTTCACGTCCTCCGGCATCTCTTCGAGCTGGCCGATGCGCTGGCGGTAGTAGTTGCCGTCCACCTGCACCGTCTCGATCTGCGCGTCGAGCAGGTCGAGCACGTTGCGATAGTGGTCGCCGAGCGGCCGCGCGCAGGTGGGACAGGTGCCGTCCTCCCCGAGGTTGACCAGCGTCTCACGCTGCTGCTTGAGCTCGGTGTACTGCTGCCGGAGCGCCTGGATCTTGGTCTCGGCCTCCTGCCGGTCGCGCACCCATTCCGTGCGCGCCGCTTCCAGCGCCCCCTCCACGGTCTGCAGTTCCTTCCGCTTGCCCTCCAGCGCGACCGTGACCTCCTCTTCCGTGGTCGGCGCCGCCTCGACCTTCGTCAGCCGCTCGCGGAGCCGCGCCAGCTCCTCGGCGAGCAGGCGGTCATTCTCCAGCAGCGTCTGCCGCCGGCCCTCGGCGCGATACAGCTCCTCCATGGCCTGCAGCCGCTCGGCGAGGGCGGCCAGCGGCTTCAGCTCCTCGGCCAGCTTCTGCAGCTCGCCGCGCGCGGCGCCGATCTCGCCCGACTCGCGAGCCAGGCGCTCGAGGTCGCGCGTCAGGTTGGCGGTCTCGTTCTCCAGCACGCGCAGTTCGCCGGTCACGCGCTGCATGGCATCGCGCTCGCGCTGCATCGACGTCCAGCGCGGCTCGAGCTCCTGCATCACGCCGCGCGCGGCCCCGGCGCGCGCCGCCACCTCGCCGGCCCGCGCGCGCGCCGCGGTGAGGCGCTCCTGCGCCTGCGCCAGCATCCGGCCCACGCTCTCGGGATCGGGCATCGCGCTGCGCAGGCCGTTCAGCTGCGCGGTCACGAGCCGCCGCCGCTCCCGCGCCATCTCCTGCGCCGCCCGCAGCCGGTCGTAGCCGAGCACGCGCGACAGGAAATGCTTCCGCTCGGTGGGACCCATGGCGTTCATCACGCTCAGGTCCTTCTGCCCGGTGAAGTACGTGTTGAAGAACTCCTGCCGCGTCATGCGCAGACGCCGCCGCAGGAAGTCGGTGACCCCGGTGACCGAGTTCGCCACCGGTTCCGAGCCGCCGTCGAGGAACAGCTCGGCGCTCGTGAGCCCGCGCTCCACGCGGTAGCGGTGGCCGGCGAGTTCGAACTCGAGCGCGACCTTCACCGGCGCGCGGCCGGCGGCGCGGATGGTGCGCACACCCTCCTTGTCGGTGCGCAGCGCCAGGGCGCCGTACAACGCCCAGCTGATCGCCTCGAGGATCGTGGACTTGCCGGCGCCGTTGGGACCGATGATCCCGGTGAGCCCCGAGTCGAACTCGATGCGCGTGTCGACGTGCTGGCGGAAGTTGGTCAGCTGGAGGGAAGTGAGCCGCATCAGCCCTCGGCCTCTCCGGCCGCCGCCAGCTCGGCCGCGGTCGCCTGATCCAGATAATCGAACACGCGCGCGATCAGCTGGTCCCGGTCGACCTCGGGCGGCACCGGGCGCGACAGCAGCCGGTCGCGCACGAACTCGGCCAGCGACTGCGGATGCCCGGGCGCCGCCTCGCCGCGCAGGGGGCGCACGTTGGGCCGCAGCGTTTCGAGCTGGAAGTGGAACGCCCGCCGCTTGTACTCGCGCAGCGCCTGGTGGTCCAGATCGTTGTTGATGTGGCGCGCCACGTCGTGCACCACGAGGCGCACGATCTTCTGGTCGATGCCGGCGGGGCAGCCGTCCACGGCGTCGCGGATGGCGGCGTCGAGCTCGCCGCCCGTCATCCCGCGCGCGCTGAGCGCCGGCAGATCCACGAGCGGGCGCGACGGCGGAATCGGGTGGAAGGTGTGCGCGCGCGTTTCGAGGTCGAACTCGATGAATCCCTTGCCGGAGAGCCCGGCGGCGCGCTCCTCGGCCAGTTCGCCCCAGGCGTTGGCGCTGGTGTAATCGATGGACCCGCTGTAGTACGCGTTCGGCGCCACCTCGCGGTGCACGTGGTAGTGGCCGAGCGCGACGTAGTCCCAGCGGGCCGCGCCCAGCTCTTCTTCGGTGATCTCGTAGGTCGCGCGGTCGAGCATCGCCGCGCGCTTGGGGATGATGCCGGCCACCTCGCCGTGGATCACCATCACGTTGTACCGCGCCGCCGGATCCGGCGTCAGCTCCGGGCGCCCGCCCGGCACGTCGGGCACGGCGAGCACCGACACGCCCAGGTCGGGAAAGGAGAGCCGGCGCGCCTCGAAGTCGGCCACGTGCACGTTCGCCTGCTCGAACAGCCGCAGAATGCACCCGGTCTCGCTCGACCGCGGCAGGTCGTGGTTGCCGGCCACGACGACGATCGGCACGCCCGCCAGCTCGCCCGACAGCCGCGCGAACTGGCCGAACGCGTGCAGGATCGCCGGATTGGTGGGCCGCACCGTGTGGAAGATGTCGCCGGCCACGACGATCAGGTCCGGGCGCAGCGCGATCACGCGGTCCACCACGCGCTTGAACGTGAGCGCCACGTCCGCCTCCCGCTGGTTGGCGCCCAACGGCGTCAACCGCTGGTACTGGCGGAAGCCAAGATGGAGATCGGACAGGTGGACGACGCGCAAATCGGATCCGGGCCGGAGACGGGGCGGCGGGCGCCCCGGGGAGGGGCGATGCCTAATCGCTAACCGCCGCCCGGCCGGTTGTCCATAGCGCGAACGGGCGCCGCGCGGGGCCGTTTCGCTCGGTGCGGCGTCAGAACGGCGGCTCGTCGTCGCCGTAGGGACTCCCGCCCCGCGGCACGCGCAGCCCGCGGACGGCGGCCGCCGGCGTAGGCTCGGCGGGCACGAGCCGCTTGAACTGCGCGCGGAAGAAGGCCTTCACGTCGTCCGGCCGCGTGCGCAGCGTGGCGTCGCGCGCGCGCAGCACCGCCGCTTCGTCGTGCGGCCCCACGGCCTCCTGCACCCAGCCCACGGTGATCGCGGGATCGAGCTTGCGCAGCGCGCGCGCCACCGCGGCCTCGAGCGTCATCTCGACCGCCGGCGGGTACCGCTCGGCGCCGTCGCGCCCGCGCATCACCGCCGGCCGGGGAAAGCGCACGAAGATCGGCTGCGTGAAGTGCGGGTGGCGGACCATCAACTGACCCTTGTCCAGCGTGGCCAGCTTGGTGCGCGTGGCCGGGCTCAGCACGGCGTAACCGGGCGTGGCCAGCTCGTCGCCGTCCATGCGGCCGTAGAGCGCCGTGCCGGAGTTGCCCACCACGCGCCGGTGCACCTGCGACCGGAACTGCTGCGCGCTGAACAGCACCAGCCCCAGATAGCGGCCGCGCTCGGCGATGTCGAGCAGCATCTTGCGCACGTAGGTGTCGGGGCCGTCGGCGGGCGCGTACTTGTTCAGTTCGTCCACGAACACGACCACGTGGTTCACGCCGAGGTCGCGCCGCTCCAGGTGCTCGCGCAGCTTGGTGACGACGCGGGCGAACACGAGATCCTGCGCGTCCTCCTCGAGCCCCGCCACGTCCACCACGTACACGGCGCGGTCCTCGAAGTCGCCGAACGGCAGGTCGCTCACCACGCCCTCGTCGGTCACCAGGCCGGCGCAGCGCGTGGAGATGTTCGACAGCCGGTTGCGCACCTTCCGGATGGTGGCCACGTGGTGCGTGCGCCAGTACTCGCCGCGGTTCTGCGCCTCCAGGGTGCGCAGGAGGTCGCGGAACCAGGCTTCGAGATCGGCGAACGACTGCACCTCGTGCGTCTGCGAGAAGCCCTCGTCGACGAACTTCTGCCCCACCACGCGCTCGACGATGAAGTCGATGAACGCGTCCGCCTTGGCGTCCACGTCGTCCTTGTTGAGCAGCACCTCGGCGTACTGCATGACTTCGCGCAGCCCCCAGGTGAGCGGCGACACGTTGGCCGAGAGGGCCTCGTTGGAGCGCAGCGTGTTGAGAGTGTAGCCCTTGGCCGTGTAGGGCGCGAAGTACTGCACGTGCTCGAAGGGGGCCGCGGGCACGCCCATCGCGCCGTACAGCGCCCGGTCGGCCTCATCGAGTTCGCCCGGCTGGTCGAGGAAGCAGAGGTCGGGGCCCTTCACGTTGAGACAGACGGCGGCCACCGACCCCTTCTGCTCCGGAAAGTGCGCGAACACCGACGACAGCAGCCACTCGATGGCGCTCGTCTTCGTTGCCAGTCCCGACACGCCGGTGATGTTGAGGTGCGCCGCCTCCGGCCCGACCAGGAAATCGGCGTCGAGGTACACCGGCGCCTCGATGCCGCCGGCACGGTAGATGCCCACCGGAATCCCCGTGTCCGCGCCTTCGCGGAGATACCCGTCCATGCGCAGCGCCACCGCCACGTCGTCGGCGTCGGCCAGGAACACCTCGCCCATCGGCACCGGCTGGAGCGGCTCTTCGGGCACGTGCCGCAGCACGGCCGCCGTGTAGAGCCGGATCTCGATGCGCCGCGTGGCCGCCAGCGACTCGGCGCCCGGCGCGCCGTTGTGACCGAGCACGTCGTGCAGCGGCGTCTGCAGGTCGGTGAAGCTGAACCCCTCGGTCACCACGCCGAACACGCGCGGAATCACGCCGTTCACCGGATCCGGCCCCTCCACGCGGACGATCGTGCCGATGCCCACCGGCGAGTCGAGCGCCGTCCAGAACGAGAACTCGTGCGGGGTGTTGGGCTTCCGCTCGGTGGCGACGACGCGCCCGAGCACCTGTGGTCCAGTCATTGAGTGGCCTTGAGAAAGACTTCGCAGTCGCGAATGCCGTACACCATCGAGTGCCAGCGGGCGTCCGGATGCGCCGTCGGCATCCGCTCGGCGAGGATGCGCCGCGAGACGGCATCGGCCCGCGCGCCGAGCTCGGCGCGCGCCGCGTCCGGCGCGTGCGACACTTCCACGCGCACCAGCCCCCAGAGCGGATCGTGCCCCGCCGGCGCGCGCAGCCGCAGGTACCAGCTCGCCACCGGCAGCCGACGCGCCGACGCAACCACGAACACGCTGGTCCGTTCGTCCTCGGCGAGATCGAAGATCACCCGCCGAGCCGCGCGGTCGCCGTACAGCGTCTGGTGGCTCTTGACCACGCCCACCGCCTGCGGCGCGCGCGCCAGCGCCTCCGACCCGCGGAGTCCGCCGTCCACGTACAGCGCGTCGGCGCGCGCCGCGCACCATGCCTGGGCGAGCGCCAGTTCCCGCCCCTCGCGATCGCCGCGAATGCGCGCCAGCGCGGCGTCCCGCTGAGCCGCCGGATGCGCCTCGGCCAGTTCGGGGGCGTCGTCGGCCGTGTCCACGAGGTCGAGGCCGAGCGACGCGAGGGCGGCCCAGGTCGCGGGCGGGAGCGCCGGGCGCGGCGCGTACAGGCGGTGCGATCGCGTGTGCCGCCACGTCGACGCGCGGCCCTCCCGCCACTCGCGGACGGCCGCGGCCACGATGCCGCTCACCACCGGCACGCCGTCGGCCACGTGCGCCACGAGTTCGCTCTTCTGCGTGCCGTCGAGGAACGCCGTGAACGCCGGCTCGACGCCCGGCGGCGGCCGGTGCGCGGTGAGCCGGCCGTCCTCGAGCACGTCGGCCCGCGCCAGCACCGGCGGTTCGGTGGGCGTGGAACGTTCGAGCGGCGCGCCTTCCGTGGTGAGCGACGCCGACGGCACCGCGCGCAGGAGCGCGCGCTGCAACTGGTCGGGTCGCGGAGCGAACGCGCCGGAGAGCGGAACGGAAGGCCTCGAAGCGGGAGCGGGCAGGGGCATCACCCCGAAAGCTATCCGCCCGGCCGACCCGCCGTCACTCGACGCCGATGTCCCACGCCTGCTGCAGGTCGCCCTTGGAGTAGGCGCGAAACGCGGTCAGCGTCTGGGTGCGCTGGATCCCCGGAACGGTGGGAAAGACTTCGGTCACCACGCGCGCGATCTGGTCGTATTCCGGCACGCGGACGATCGCCACCAGGTCCCAGTCGCCCGACACCGAATAGACCTCCGACACCCCGTCGACCCCGGCCAGCATCTTCGCGGCATTCGGAATCTGCGCGGGTTCCACACGAATGAGTACGATGGTCGTGATCACGGCTCGTTGGGAAAGGGTGGAACGTTGAGGAGCCACAGGCCCGCAACATGGTTCGTGGCGTCCACTTCGAGCAACAGGTCCCGCGCCACGCGCACGGCCGAGGCCTCGCGGGGGGACCCGAGCCGGAAGTGGAAGTTGCGCTCCTGCTGGTCGGTCTCGGCGAACATCGGCGTCTCCACTTCGAGCGCCGTCACCGCCGGCGACGCGGCGGCGGCCGGCAGCCGCACCGACGCGTCCTTCACCGCCGCCGGCGGCGCGAGCGCCGAGCGCTTCGTCACGTCCGGCCACACCGCGATCTCGATGCCGCTGATGCGCTCGTCCAGCAGGTCGAGAATGATCCACGACCCGTCGGCGCCCTCGACCTCGACCGACCCGCTCGACCCGTTGGCGGCCGGCGCCGGCCGCACGTGCGCCGAGAGAATGTCGGTGTCCGCGTCCCACTGGTAGACGACCTTGGGTACGGCCCCGTCGCGGGGGCCGAGTTGCACGACGATGTTCACGTCCCCTCTCCGTCGGTGGCATGCGGTCAATCTCGCATCCGGAACCGCGCGCCGCGTACCATAATCGCCCCGCGCGTGTCATTGCGTTGCGCGGGGCCCATGGAGCGCGGCGGTGAAAACATAGCGCGCCCGGTCGGCGGCGGATACGGGACCGGGCCCCGGCGGGCCCCGCATATGGGTATCTTTACGGCGACGCTTCTTTGACAACGCGGCCGCCGGCCGCCCCGAACCGGGTGAGGATTTGTGGAACAGGATGTGACGGAGACCGCGGGCGTGACCCGCGGCCTGAATGCGGTATTCGTGCAGCCCCCGGACCGGACTCGCGCCGCGTCCTTCCTCGCCCCGGCGCTCGACCGGCTGGACGCGTCCGAAGCGGCCACCCAGCTGCTGATCGTCACCGCCGACCCCGAGGCGGCCATGGCGCTGGCCGCGGCGGCCGGCGCGCTGGGACGCGCGGCCGGACTCACGGCCCTCGCCGCCACCTCGGTGGCCCGCGCCGCGCGCCTCCTGCGTGAACGCCCCGCGCACGTGGTCGCCGGCGACGCCGCCACGCTCGTGGGGCTGCTCCAGCATTCGGCGCTCAAGCTCGGCGCCGTGCGCCAGGTGGTGCTCGCCTGGCCCGACGATACGCTCGACCAGGCCGCCCCCGCCATCGAGACGCTCTTCGGCGAAGTGCCGAAGGACGCCGCGCGCACCCTCGTGGTGCGCGAGATCTCCCCCGCGGTGGAGGAATTGATCGAGCGCTACGCCCGCCGGGCGCGCCGCGTGCTGCCGCCGGCCGCCGTCGAGGAAGCCCAGAAGGCGTGGCCGGTGGAGTACCTGAGCGTGCACGACGAGACGCGCGCCAGCGCCCTCCGCCGGCTGCTCGACGCGCTCGATCCGCCCCGGGCCTTCGTCTTCGCGCGCGACGACGAGACGCGCGCCGGCGTGCTGGCAACCCTGGCCACGCTCGGCTACCGGCCCGACGGCGCGGTGCGCGCGGGCGCGGTGATGGACGCCGACAGCGATCTGCTGGTGCTCGCCGACCTGCCGGCCACCACGGCGGAGTTGCGCGAGCTGACGGCCGGCCACGCGCCCGGGCGGATTGTGGCGCTCGCCCAGCCGCGCCAGCTCGCCGCGCTGCGGGAGGTTGCCGCCGGCGTGCTCAATCCCTTCGCCCTGCCCGAGGCGACGGCCCGGGCGCGCAGCCAGGAGGAGAAGCTCCGCGATGCGCTTCGCGCGATCCTCCTCAAGGACGCGTACTCGCGCGAACTGCTGACCCTGGAGCCGCTGCTCGCCGAATTCGACGGCATCGAGATCGCGGCGGCGGCGGTGCGGCTGCTCGAAGTCGAACGGGCCCGCGCCGCGGCGCCCCCGACCGGTCTGCCGCCCAAGATGGCCCGGCTGTTCATCAACGCCGGCGAGTCGGACGGCATTCGCGCCGGCGACCTCGTGGGCGCCATCGCCAACGTGGGCGGGCTCACCGGCCGCGACGTGGGCCGCGTGGAGTTGCGCGACCGCCACGCGCTCGTGGAGGTACCCGAGCCGGTGGCCGAAGCGGTGGCCGAGAAGCTGACTGGCGTCACGATCAAGGGGCGCCAGATTATTGCCCGCCTCGATGTGGAACGCCCGGCGCGACCCGGTGGCGGCAATCGCGGCGAGCGCGGAGATCGCGGAGACCGCGGGCCCCGCCCCGATCGGGGCGAGCGGAGCGACCGCGGGCCGCGCAGCGATCGCGGTGACCGCGGTCCGCGCAGCGGGCCGCCGCGCGGACCGCACAAGAAGTGGGAGGGCAAGGACCGGTGACGTCGGACACGTACTTCACGGCGCGCGGCGGCTGGATCGAGGTCATTGCCGGGGTGATGTTCAGTGGCAAGAGCGAGGAGCTGATGCGACGCGTGCGCCGGGCGACGATCGCCCAGCGGCGCGTGCAGGTGTTCAAGTCGCACCTCGATCAGCGGTATTCCGGCGTGTTCAGGGTGTCGAGCCACGACGGCCGCACCACCGAGGCGATCCCCGTGGACACCGCGGCCCAGATCGCCGAGCGCGTCCACGTGGACACGCAGGTGGTGGCGATCGACGAGGCGCAGTTCCTCGACGAGCGCATCGTGGCGCTGGCCACCGACCTCGCGGGGCGCGGTGTGCGCGTCATTCTGGCCGGCACCGACACCGACTTCCGCGGCGAACCGTTCGGGGCGATGCCGGAGCTGATGGCCATCGCCGAGATCGTCGACAAGCTGCACGCCATCTGCGTGCGCTGCGGCCACCCCGCCAGCCGCAACCAGCGGCTGATCGACGGCAAGCCGGCGCTCTACAGTTCCCCGACCATCATGGTGGGGGGCGCCGACACCTACGAAGCCCGCTGCCGCGCCTGTCACCAGGTGCCGCGGCGCGACGAGGAGCAGGTGGACCTAAAGCTCTAGCGTAACGCGCCAGCGGCGGGTCCGGTCGCCGGCGAGAAAGAACGGCGTGTAACGCTTTGTTTCACAATGAGATAGCCGGTTCGCCGTCGGCGCGGCAACTGCCTTCCGCTACCCTGCTGACCCAATTCCGTTGACGCTCCAGCGTGCCGACCCTACCTTGGCCGGGACACGTCTCATCACCGGGGTTTCAGCCTCAGATGCTCCTCGTCGGCCTCACCGGCAACATCGCAAGCGGCAAGTCCACCGTGGCCAACCTCCTCACCGAGCGGGGCGCCACCGTCATCGACGCCGACGAGCTGGCGCGGCAGGCGGTCGAGCCGGGCACGCCGGCGCTCGCCGCCATCGTGGCGCGCTGGGGCCCGGGCGTCCTGCAGCCCGACGGGCACCTGGACCGCGCGGCGTTGCGCGCGATCGTGTTCAACGACCCCGAGCAGCTGGACGAACTGAACCGGATCGTGCACCCCGACGTGGAACGCCGGCGCCTGGCGGCGGTCGAGGCGGCGCGGGCGCGCGGCGACCGTGTCGTCGTCTGCGACATTCCGCTGCTGTTCGAGAAGAAGATGGTCGACCGGTTCGACCTCGTCGTGCTGGTGGACGCGCCGCGCCCGCTGAGGCTGGAACGCGTGGTGCAGGAGCGCGGGCTCGATCCGGAGGAAGCGATGGCGATGATCGCCGCGCAGATGCCGGCCGAGCTGAAACGGGCCCGCGCCGATCTGGTGATCCAGAACGCCGGCACCCGCCAGGAGCTCGCGCGCGCGGTGGCATCGGCCTGGGCCTCGATCGGCGCCGCGGCGGACGCGCGCCTGGGCGCCGGCGTTCCTTGACGACGCCGAGCGCGGCCCGGTAGACTTCCCGCACCATCAATCACGCGCAGGGAGTTCCCGTGTCCGAGATTCTGCAGGATCTGCTGTATACAGAAGACCACGAATACGTGAAGGCCACCGACGATCCGAACGTGGTGGCGATCGGCATCACCGATTACGCGCAGGGCGAGCTGGGCGACGTCGTGTACGTCGAACTGCCGAAGCCCGGCACGAAGTTCGGCAAGCATGACGTCTTCGGGACCATCGAGGCGGTGAAGGCCGTCTCCGAGCTGTTCAGCCCCGTGGCGGGCGAGGTCGTGGCCATCAACGACCGGCTGGAAGGCGAGCCGGCGCTCATCAATACCGCGCCCTACACCGACGGCTGGATGGTGAAGGTCAAGGTCGCCAACGCGGCCGACAAGGCCGCGCTGCTGAACGCCGCGGCGTACAAGGCGCATCTGGGCGAGTAGAGAAAGCGCACAACAACAACAGAAAGGCTGTGAGCGGTCAGCCCACAGCCGTCAGCGTACGGCAACGGCGCCGGGACAGATCTGTCCCAGCGCCGTTGCCGTTTGCTGATGGCTGAAAGCGGACAGCTCACAGCCTGCTGTTGCAGTTCTGCAGTTCCCGCCCCTTCCCCCCGCTACACCCCCGCCCCTTCGTACTCCTCCATCGGCGGGCACGCGCACACCAGATTCCGGTCGCCGAAGGCGCTCTCCACCCGGCCCACCGCCGGCCAGAACTTGTGCTCCCGCACCCACGCCGTCGGGTACGCCGCCCGCTGGCGCGAATAGGCGTGCGGCCAGGCATCGGCCACGAGCCGCGGCGCCGGATGCGGCGCGTGCTTCAGCAGATTGTCGGCGCGGTCGGCCGTGCCGTCCTCGATCTCGCGAATCTCCTCGCGGATCGCGATCAGCGCGTCGCAGAACCGGTCGAGCTCGGCCTTCGGTTCGCTCTCCGTGGGTTCGATCATCAGCGTGCCGGCCACGGGGAAGGACAGCGTCGGCGCGTGGAAGCCGTAGTCCATCAGCCGCTTGGCGATATCCTCCGCCTCGACGCCGGCCGACGTCTTGAGCGCGCGCGGATCGACGATGCATTCGTGCGCGACGCACCCGTTGGCGCCCTTGTACAGCACCGGGTAGTACGGCTCGAGCCGTTTGGCCACGTAGTTCGCGTTGAGGATGGCCATCTTGGTGGCCTCGGTGAGCCCGGCGGCGCCCATCATGTCGATGTACATCATCGAGATCGGCAGGATGCTGGCGCTCCCCCACGGAGCGGCCGACACCGCGCCGTCGGGGTTGCCCATGCCCACCACGGCGTGGCCGGGGAGGAAGGGCACGAGATGCTTCGCCACGCCAATCGGCCCCATGCCGGGCCCGCCGCCGCCGTGCGGAATGCAGAACGTCTTGTGCAGGTTCAGGTGGCAGACGTCGCCGCCGATGTCGCCCGGCCGCGCACAGCCCGACCATCGCGTTCATGTTGGCGCCATCGAGTAGACCTGCCCGCCGTGCTCGTGCACGACCCGGCAGATGTCGCGTGATCGCGGTCTCGAACACGCCGTGCGTGGACGGATAGGTCACCATCAGCGCCGCCAGCCGGGCGCGCGTGCTCCTTCGCCTTCGCCTCGAGGTCGGCCACGTCGATGTTGCCGTGGTCGTCGGTCCTCACCACCACCACCTGCATGCCCGCCATCACCGCGCTCGCCGGGTTGGTGCCGTGCGCCGACTGCGGAATGAGACAGACGTCGCGGTGCCCGTCGCCGCGCGACGCGTGATAGCGCGGATCACCAGCAGCCCGGCGTACTCGCCCTGCGACCCCGCGTTCGGCTGCAGCGACATCGCGGCGAACCCGGTGATCTCGCACAGCGCCGCGCTCGAGACGCTCGAACATCTCCGTGTACCCCGCCGCCTGGTCGCGCGGCGCGAACGGGTGCAGCCCGCCGAACTCCGGCCAGGTGATCGGGATCATCTCGGCCGTGGCGTTCAGCTTCATCGTGCACGACCCGAGCGGAATCATCGAGTGCGTGAGCGACAGATCCCGCGACTCGAGCTTGCGCATGTAGCGCAGCATCTCGGTCTCGCTGTGGTGCGTGTTGAACACCGGGTGCGTGAGGAACGCGCTGGTGCGCGCGAAGCGCTCGTCGTAGCGGTCGTCCACCGACGCAGCCAGCGTCGCCACGTCCGGCGCCGCCTTGCCGCCGGCGAAGACCGCCAGCACGTCGGCCACGTCCGCCTCGGTCGTCGTCTCGTCGAACGCGATGCCGATGGCGTTGTCGCCGAGCTTCCGCAGATTGATCCCTCGCGCCACGGCGCTTCCGTGAGCAGTTTCTGTGTGTTCTGCGGCGCCAACTTCCACCCTGACCGTATCGAAGAAGCTCGGCGTGCCCGATCCGGTACCCGAGTTGCTCCAGCTCCGGCCGCCAGAATCGCCGCGTAGCGGTGCACGCGGCGGGCGATGTTGCGTCAGCCCCCGGGGCCCGTGCCACACCGCGTACATACCGGCCATCACCGCCAGCAGCACCTGCGCCGTGCACACGTTGCTCGTCGCCTTCTCGCGGCGGATGTGCTGCTCGCGCGTCTGCAGCGCCATGCGCAGCGCCGGCTGGCCGTCGGCGTCGCGCGACACGCCGATGATCCGCCCCGGAATGTGCCGCTTGAACGCGTCGCGCGTGGCGAAGAACGCCGCGTGCGGCCCGCCGTAGCCCATCGGCACGCCGAAGCGCTGCGAGTTGCCGACCACGATGTCGGCGCCCCACTCGCCCGGGCGGCGTCAGCAGCGCCAGGCTCAGCAGGTCGGCCGCCACGGTCACCAGCGCGTCCGCCGCGTGCGCCCGGTCGCAGAACTCCCGGTAGTCGTGGATCGCGCCGTCGGTGGCCGGATACTGGATGAGCGCCCCGAACACCGTCGCGTCGAACGCGAACTCCGCCGCGTCGCCGACCACTACCTCGATCCCCGCGCACGCCGGCCCGCGTCCTCACCACGTCGATCGTCTGCGGATGGCAGGCGTCCGACACGAAGAAGCGGTGCTTGCCGTCGGCGCCCTTGATGCCGTTGGCCATCGTCATCGCCTCCGCCGCCGCCGTGCCCTCGTCGAGCAGCGACGCGTTGGCGATCTCCAGCCCGGTGAGATCGATGATCATCGTCTGGTAGTTCAGCAGCGCCTCCAGACGCCCCTGCGCCATCTTCGGCCTGGTACGGCGTGTAGGCCGTGTACCAGCCGGGATTCTCGAGGATGTTCCGCTGGATCACCGGCGGCGTGATGGTGCCCGAATACCCCATGCCGATGTACGAGCGGAAGAGGCGGTTCCGGTCCGCCATCCGGCGCATCGAGGCCAGCGCGTCGCGCTCGCTCATCTCGCCATGGATCGCCAGCGGCCGCCGCAGGCGAATGTTCGGAGGAATGACGGCGTCGATGAACGCGTCGAGGGAGTCGTAGCCCACCGTGGCCAGCATCTCGGCGGTGGCGGCGGCGCTGGGGCCGATGTGGCGGGGAATGAAGCTGTCGGCTGCCGTGGGAGGCGCCAATTTGGTAGTCGGTGTCATGGTCGGTGTTGGAAGGTTCGTGTGGTAAACCTATCCCCGGGAACAACCCCGCGCCCCTCCCCCCGCCGGCCGCGCCGGGCGAACTTTGGACATCATGTCCGATGCCCCGCCCCCGAAACCGCCGCCCTGGCGTTACCACGTGTCCGAGCCCCTCGACGGGGCCCGGAACATGGCGTGGGATCAGGCGTTGATGGCCCGCGCTCGGCGCACCGGCGAGGCCGTGCTCCGCGTCTACGCCTGGCGCGGACCGACGCTCTCGCTGGGGCGGAACCAGACCGCCCGGGGCGCCTACGACCTCCACCGCGCCGCCGCGCTCGGCGTGTCGTTCGTGCGGCGGCCCACCGGCGGCCGGGCGCTCCTGCACCACCGCGAGGTCACCTACAGCGTCACCGCCCCCGACGCCTTCGACCCCACCTTGAGCGGCGCCTACGCGCGGATCAACAACCTGCTGCTCGACGCCCTGCACGCGCTCGGCGTGGCCGCCGAGTTGGCCGGCGCCGGCGCGCGGACGATCGCCCCCGGCCTCGCGCCCTGTTTCGACGAGCCGGCGCCGGGCGAGATCGTCGTCGGCAACCGCAAGCTCGTGGGCAGCGCCCAGTGGCGGCAGGATGGCGCGCTGCTGCAGCACGGTTCGATTCTGCTCGCCGACGACCAGGGGATGATCGGCCGCCTGCTGCGTGAGCCGCGCGGCACCGTCACGCCGCCGGCGGCCACACTCACCGACGTGCTCGGCGCGCCGCCCCCGTTCGAACGCGTGGCCGACGCGCTCGTGCGCGCGCTCCGCAACGTCGACGCCGGCGCCACGCCGCTCGACGCCGAGGGCGACGCCGCGCTCACCGCCGACGTCGAACGCGCCACGCGGCATTTCCGCGACGACGCCTGGACATGGAAGCGGTAGATTTGCTTGACGTGCCCCCGGTGACTCGCAATCGTTGTCGCGCCCACTCTCTCGCACGATCGTCGATGCCCATTCGTCTGCGCTCCGCCTCGCTCCTGCTCCTCGCGCTCGCCGCCGCCTGCGGCCGGGGCGAACGGCCGGCGCCGCCGTCCACCGGCCCCGACGGCGGCACGCTCGTCGTCGCCGAGCCCGGCGATCCCGACATCCTCATGCCGGCGCTCACCGTGTCGGCGCTCGGCCACGAGGTGTCCGACCTGGTCTTCGACCACCTGGCCGAGATCGGCGACAGCATGCACACCATCGGCGACGAGGGCTTCCAGCCGCGGCTGGCCGACCGCTGGACGTGGGCGCCGGACTCGCTGTCGGTGGCCTTCCACCTCGATCCCCGCGCGCGCTGGCACGACGGCGCGCCCCTGCGCGCGTCCGACCTGCGGTTCTCGATGGCGCTCTACAAGAATCCGAAGGTCGGCTCCCCCGAGGGCCCGCTGCTCGCCAACGTGGATTCGGTGTCGGTGCGCGATTCGCTCACCGCCGTGGTCTGGTTCCACGCCAAGACCCCCGAATCGTTCTTCAACGTCGCGTATCAGGTGTGGGTCCTGCCGGCGCACCTGCTCGACACCATCCCGCCGGAACGGCTCGGCACGTCGGAGGCGGCGCGCCACCCGGTGGGCACCGGCCGCTTCCGGTTCGTGAGCTGGGTGCCCGGCTCGCGGCTGGAGCTGGTGGCCGACACCGGCAACTACCGCGGCCGGGCGCGGCTCGACCGGATCATCTGGGCCATCACGCCCGACAACGACGCGGCCTTCACCCAGTTATTGAGCGGGCAGGCCGACCTGCTGGAGAACGCGACCCCCGACCAGCTCAAGGCGGCCGCGGGCCACGCCAACCTCCGGCCCTTCCCCTGGCCTGGGTACCAGTACGTGACGTTGGGCATGAACTTCCGCGACGCCAGGCGTCACGCCCAGCCCAACTCCTATTTCTCCGACCTGCGCGTGCGCCGCGCGGTCTCGATGGCGCTCGACCGGCGGGCCATGCTCCGCAACGTGTTCGACACCACCGGCTCGATCGGGCACGGCCCGTTCCCGCGCGTGGCCGCCACTGCCGATACCACGCTGCGCCTGCCGCCCTACGACCCCGCCGCCGCCGCGGCGCTGCTCGACTCCGCGGGATGGACGCCGGGCCCCGACGGCGTGCGTCGCCGCAATGGGCGTCCGTTCGTCGTCGATCTCATCTATCCGGCGTCCAGCGCCTTCCGCAGGAGTTACGCGGTGCTCGTCCAGGAAGCCCTGCGGAAGGTGGGCATCACGGTGACCATCGACGCCCTGCCCTACTCGGTGTTCCTGGAGCGGCAGCCCAAGGGGGAGTTCGACCTCGCCCTCGACGGATACGGCGTCGACCCGAACGCCGGCGCGGAGGCGCAGGTCTGGGGATCGAAGTCGCTGCCCCCCGCCGGGTTGAACGACCTGTCGTATTCCAATCCCCGCTTCGACGCGCTGATCGACAGCGCCCAGTCGGTGTTCGATCCGGCGCGGGCCAGGGCGTACGCCGCGCGCGCCTACCAGGTGGTGGCCGACGACGCGCCCGCCGTGTGGCTGTACGACATCGTCTCGTTCGGCATCCTCAATACACGCTTCCGCGTGACGGCCGTGCGTGCCGACGGATGGTGGCAGCACGCGGCCGACTGGACGGTGCCCGTGGCCGATCGCATCGACCGCGACCGGATCGGCGTCTCCACGCCGAAGCCCTGACGCGTGGGTCGCCGCGTCGCCGCCCGCTGCGGGCAAGCCATCGTCGTCCTGTGGATGGTGGCGACGTTGGCGTTCCTGCTCGTGCACGCCGCGCCCGGCCAGCCGTTCGCCTTCGACTCGCCGACGCTCACCGAGGCCGTGCGCGCGCACTGGCGCGCCACGTTCGGCTACGACCGTCCGCTGGCCCTGCAGTACGTGCTCTGGCTGCGCAATCTCGCCACCGGCAACCTCGGCTATTCCTATTCGCTGGACGAGCCCGTGCGCACGGCGCTCGCCAACGCCATTCCCCGCACGCTGCTGCTCATGGGCGTGGCCGTGGTCTGCTCGTTCGCGCTCGGCATCCTGCTGGCGCTGTTTCAGGTGGAGCACCGCGGCACGCGGCGCGCCCGCTGGGCCGGCGCCGTGGCGCTTTTCTTCTATTCCGTGCCCGATTTCTGGCTCGCGCTGGTGATGCTGCTCGCGTTCGCCTACTGGATACCGGTGCTGCCCGCGGGATACCCGGTGGACATGACGATGCACGCGTACATGACGCCGCTGCACGCGCTCGGCGACCGGCTGCAGCACCTCGTGCTGCCCGCGCTCACGCTCGTGTTGCTCACCACGGCGGCCATCGCGCGCTTCCAGCGCTCCGAACTGCTCGACGTGCTCCCGCTCGACTTCGTGCGCACGGCGCGCGCCAAGGGCCTGGCCGAGCGCGCCGTGCTGCGCCGCCACGTCCTGCGCAACGCGCTCATCCCGACGATCAGTCTGTTCGGCCTGGCGCTGCCGGCGCTGCTCGGCGGCTCGGTGTTCGTGGAGAAGGTGTTCTCGTGGCAGGGCATGGGATGGCTCACCGTGTACGCCATCGGCATGCGGGACTATCCGCTGGTGCTCGCCGGCGTGCTCGTGGGAAGCGTGCTCGTGATCCTCGGCAACCTCCTCGCCGACCTCGCCTACGCCTACGCCGATCCGAGGCTCCGTGTCGACTGAACGCGCGAGCGCCTTCCGCCGGGCCCTCGCCGCCCTCACCGCACTGCCCCCCGGCGCCCGCGTCGCCCTCGGCGTGGTCGCGCTGTTCGTGCTCGGCGCGCTCTTCGCGCCGCTGCTCACCCGCTATCCGTACTGGCTGCAACCCGACATCGTGGCGCTGAAGGGCCTGCCGCCGTCGTGGGCGCACCCCTTCGGCACCGACCGGTTCAGCCGCGACGTCTTCACGCGCATCCTCTATGGCGCCCGCGTTTCGCTCTCCATCGCCGCCCTCGCCGTGCTGCTGTCGTCCACGGTCGGCACGCTGTACGGCGCCGTCTCCGGCTACGCCGGCGGCGCCGTGGACGCCGTGATGATGCGCCTGCTCGACGCGCTCCTTTCCATCCCGCGCGTGCTCATGCTCATCGCGGTGCTCGCGCTCTGGTCGCCGGTGCCGGTGCAGGGCCTGGTGCTGCTGATCGGCCTCACCGGCTGGTTCGACGTGGCGCGCATCGTCCGCGGCCAGACGCTGGCGCTCCGCGACCGCGAGTTCGTCGTCGCCGCGCGCGCGCTCGGCGCCCGGTCGACGCGCGTCGTCCGGCGCCACGTCATTCCCAACGTGTTCGCGCCCGTGGTGGTGGCCGCGGCGCTCGCCGTCGGCAACGTGATCATCCTCGAGGCCGGCCTCTCGTTCCTCGGCATCGGCGTGCACGAGCCGCTGGCCAGCTGGGGCACCATGTTCCAGGACGCCGCCGAGCAGTTCGTGTTCACCTGGTGGGCGGTGATCTTCCCCGGCGTCGCCATCGTGGCCACGGTGCTCGCCTTCAATACGCTCGGCGACGCCTTGCGAGACCTGCTCGATCCGCGCCAGCTTCCCGGCGGTCCTCTTCCCGCCGCCGCGTACACGCGTCCGCCCGTTCCGCCGGAGCCCGCCCATGGCTGAGCCGCTGCTCGCCATCGAGAATCTGCGCACCTACTTCTACACCGGCGCCGGCGTGGCCCGCGCGGTGGACGGGCTGTCGCTCACCGTCGGCGCCGGTGAAACGGTGGGGCTGGTCGGCGAGTCGGGGTGCGGCAAGTCCGTGTCCGCGCTCTCCATCCTGCGGCTCATCACCCCGCCGGGGCGCATCGAAGCCGGCAGCCGCATCCTGTTCGAGGGCCGCGACCTGCTGGCGCTCGACGAGCGCGCCATGCGCGCCATCCGCGGCAATCGCATCGCGATGATCTTCCAGGAGCCGATGACCGCGCTCAATCCGGTGTTCTCGGTGGGCGACCAGGTGGCCGAGGTGGCGCGGATCCACGCCGGCGCGTCGCGCCGCGAGGCCTGGACGCGCGCCGTCGAGATGCTCGACCGCGTGGGCATCCCGTCGCCCGACGAGCGGGCCCGCGAATACCCGCATCAGCTTTCCGGCGGCATGCGTCAGCGGGTGATGATCGCCATGGCGCTGGTGATGCAGCCGGCGCTGCTCATCGCCGACGAACCGACCACCGCGCTCGACGTCACCATCCAGGCGCAGATCCTCGAACTGCTCGCCGAATTGCAGGGGCAGTTCGGGATGTCGGTGCTGCTGATCACGCACGATCTCGGGGTCGTCGCCGAGACGGCGTCGCGCGTGGCAGTGATGTACGGCGGCGAGGCGGTGGAACAGGCCTCCGTGGCCGACCTGTTCGCGCGGCCGCACCACCCGTACACGCGCGGCCTGCTCGCCGCGATGCCGCGCCTGGGCTCCGCGCGCGACCGGCTGCAGACCATCCCGGGGTCCGTGCCCGCGCCGACGGCGTGGCCCGACGGCTGCCGCTTCCGCGATCGCTGCGCCTCGGCCTGGGATCGCTGCGCCGCCGAGCATCCGGCGTTGGTGACGGTTGGCGCGGAGCACGATTCGCGCTGCCATCTGGCCGCGGAACCCCAGCGGCGGGTCGACGACCCATCGCGGGTCGGCGTCCCGGCGGCCGCGCGATGACCACTGGCGCCGCCACCGCTCCGCTGCTCGAAGTCCGCGACCTGCGGAAATACTTCGCGCGCCGCCGCGCCCTGTTCGGCGCCCCGCCAGATCCCGTGCGCGCCGTTGACGGCGTGTCGTTCGACATCCTGCCCGGCCAGACGCTGGGGCTCGTGGGCGAGTCGGGATGCGGCAAGACCACCACCGGCCGCGCCATCCTCCGCCTCGTCGAGCCCACCGGCGGCAGCGTGCGCTTCGACGGGCAGGACGTGCTCGCCCTCGGGACGGCCGACCTCCGCCGCCTCCGCCGCCGCATGCAGATCGTCTTCCAGGATCCCTTCTCGTCGCTCAATCCGCGCATGACCATCGGCGCGATCGTGCGCGAAGGCCTGATCATCCATCGCATCGCCGAGGGCGCCGAGGCCGACCGCCGGGTGCGGCACCTGCTCGACGAAGTGGGACTGCGCCCCGAGTACGCCTCGCGGTACCCGCACGAATTCTCCGGCGGCCAGCGGCAGCGCGTCGGCATCGCCCGCGCCCTGTCGGTGGAGCCGTCGTTCATCGTCTGCGACGAGCCCGTCTCGGCGCTCGACGTGTCGGTGCAGGCCCAGGTGATCAACCTGCTCAGCGACCTGCAGCGCGACCGCGGTCTGGCCTACCTGTTCATCGCCCACGACCTGGCGGTGGTGGAGCACGTGGCCGACCGCGTCGCGGTCATGTATCTGGGCCACATCGTCGAACTCTCGCCGGCGGCCGACCTCTACCGCGAGCCGCTGATGCCCTACACGCAGGCGCTGCTGTCGGCCATTCCGGTGCCCGACCCCGCGGCGGGGCGCGAGCGCATCATCCTCCAGGGCGACGTGCCGTCGCCCGTCCGGCCGCCCACCGGCTGCGTCTTCCACCCGCGCTGCCAGCACCCTGCCAAGGATGCCGCCTGCGCGCGCATCGTTCCACCGCTCGAGGAAAAGGCACCCGGACACTTCGCGGCCTGCATCAAGCAGGCGCCCACCGCGGTCACGTGGGAGCAGCAGCGCGAAGCGGGTGGCACCCGCGAGCCCGAGCGGTACCTTCCGCTCACCGTCCCACCCTTCAACCCCGCCGCTCCGTGACCCCTCCCGACTCATTCGCCAACACCGGCGACGGCCGCACCGCGGCGCCCGGCGATACCAGTTTCTTCGGGCACCCGAGGGGCCTCTCCACCCTCTTCTTCACCGAGATGTGGGAGCGCTTCAGCTACTACGGCATGCGCGCCTTCCTCATCCTGTACATGGTGCACGTGCTCGGGTTCGACGACCGGCATGCCGGCTCCGTGTACGGCACGTACACCGCGGGCGTGTGGGCCGCGGCCATCTTCGGCGGCATCATCGCCGACCGATGGCTCGGCCAGTACAAGAGCGTGCTCATCGGCGGCATCATCATCGCCATCGGCCATTTCACGCTGGCGTTCCATCCCCTGCCGTTCTTCTACGCCGGCCTGGCGTGCATCGTCGTCGGCACCGGACTGCTCAAGCCGAACGTGAGCGGCATCGTCGGATCGCTGTACGAGATCAACGACGCCCGCCGCGACGCCGGGTTCTCGATCTTCTACATGGGCATCAACCTCGGCGCCGCCATCGGACCGATCATCGCCGGCGGACTGGCGCAGAAGGTCGACTGGCACATCGGCTTCGCGTGCGCCGGCGTGGGCATGACGCTCGGCCTCATCCAGTACGTGCGCGGACGCCGGCACCTCCAGCCCGCCATCGACCGCCTGGAGCGGCAGCGCAGCGAGGCGCGCAGCGCCGCCACGCACGCCGCGGCGGCGGCCGCCGCGGGCCAGCCGGCGGGCGAACCGACCTGGGGAGGATTCACGAAGGTGGAATGGAAGCGCCTGGCCGCCATGGGCGTGTTCTTCCTGTTCGCCGCGGTGTTCTGGGGCGCCTACGAGCAGGCCGGGTCGACCCTCAACCTGTTCGGCGACCGCTATACCAATACGACAATATTCGGCTTCAGCTTCCCGTCCAGCTGGTTCGCCTCGGTGCAGGCGATCTTCGTCATCGCGCTGTCGCCCGCGTTCGCGTGGCTCTGGATACGGCTCAGGGACCGCGAGCCGTCGACGCCGGCCAAGTTCGCCGCCGGCCTGTTCTTCATCGGATTGTCGTTCGTGCTCCTGCTCATCCCCGCCGTGCACCTTCAGGATTCGCCCGGCCTCCGCGTGAGCCCCTTCTGGCTCATCGGCTGCTACTTCATTCAGGAATTGGGCGAGCTGTGCCTCTCGCCGGTGGGACTCTCGGTGTTCACCAAGCTGTCGCCGGTGAAGATCGTCGGGTTCATGCTCGGCATCTGGTTCCTGGCCGACTCGGTGGGCAACAAGGCCGCCGGGTATGCGGCGGGATTCATCTCGTCGGCACCGCTGCCGTATCTCTTCGGCACGGTGGCCGGCGTGTGCCTCGGCGCGTCAGCCATCGCCGCGCTGATGATCAAGCCCGTCCGCGGACTGATGGGAGGCGTGCACTAGACCGCCACGCCGGCCCTTTGCCGGCCTACGGCCAGTTGAATAGACTGGCCGGCACGCTCCGGTCCCGCGCCATCGCTACGTCCGCCGGTTCGCGCCAGAACACGTTCGCCCCGTCGTCGTGCGACAGCCGCAGCGCCAAACGGAACCCCCGCCCCGGCACGTTCGGTACGGCAATGTCCAGCCGCCACATCCGCGCCGAGTGTGACGGCACCGCGGCCAGGATGCTCACCCCCCCCGAGTAGCGCACCGGCGACGTCGTGCCCCAGGGCACGTCGCCGGCCCAGAGGCGGCCGGCGTCGGCGAACACGGCGAATCCGATGTCGGCCGTTCCGCCGAGGCGCGTGGGCACTATCCACCGGTCCTCCACGCGGGCGATCGCGCGGCGCCCGCCCTGCTCCAACCCCTCGGCCATGCCGCGCACCCCGCCGTCGGTGCCGGCCAGGCTCACACGGAACGGCACCTGCACCCGCCACCCGCCGCTCCACTCGAGCGAAGTGGTGAGCATCTGCGACCCGCCGAGCCGCTGGTAGTCCGCCAGCCGCCCGCTCCCCAGCAGGCCGTCCCACGTGCCGGTGGCCAGTTCCCGCCGAATCTCGCCGATCATCTGCAGACGCAGTGCCGTGTTCGGCGTCGCATGACCGGCGTAGAGATCGCCGCCCACGAGCATGTCGCGGGCCGACGAGCCGAGCACCGGCGCGCTCTTGCCCACCAGCGCGCCCACCTGAATGCCGATCGGAACGTCCTGCACGTTGCTCAGCGCGTCGAAGCCAACGGCGCGCACGTATTTGAGATTGCGGTAGCCCACCAGCGCGTTGATCCGCGACACCGAATGCGTGGGGTAGCGACCGGCGAGCAGCGACCCCGGCTCGGCGGTCGCGCCGGCGTCGCTGATGCCGATCGGGATGGCCCCCGGCGTCTCTTCGGAGTGCGACACCGAGAATCCGAGCAGCGCCAGCCGTCCCGGGGCACCGATGCGCGCCAGGCCGCCGATGTCGGCGTACCTGTGCGCCAGCCGGTCGGCATGCACGCCGCCCGTCCCGTCGACGAACCGGACGTAATCGTCGGACTCGCCGTCCTGCACGCGCCAGGCCATGCGCTGCAGGTCGGTCAGAAAGGGCAGCTGCACGTCCAGATGGTATTCGCCGCCCAGCGGATTGCGCGCCGCCGAGGCCGTGGCCTGCAACGGATTCCCGAGGAACTGATAGTCCGTCACGTTGAATGCGTAGCCGTCGCGGAGCGCGTAATCGTGCCACCAGTTGCCCATCACGTAGATGCCCTCGCCCGCAGCGTTGGCGTCGCCGAGCCGCAGCCCCGTAACGAGCGGGCCGCTCGCCTTCATCGTCGCGCTGAAGATCGCCGCCACTTCGTCGATCGTCCGCACCTCCAGCTCCACGCCTCCGCGATCGTCGCTCAGCACGAGGATCGTCGCGTCGGCGATGAACGGCTGCGCCCGCAGCACGCGTTCCGACTCGGCGCGCCGGCGTTCGTCGCAGCGGTCGCCCGGATGCAGCAGCAGGAACCGGTCGATCACGTTGGGCTGCGTGGTGACGTGCACCGTCCGCGCCACTTCGGAGATCACCGGAACGTTGCGCACTCCGGCCACGCTCGGGGCCTGCGACACGATCCGCATGGCATCGATGCGCTGGCCGCGACAGGCCACCGGAACCGGGGCGCGCTGGGCGCCCGCCGGGCCCGCCGCGGCCGCCCAGCCCAGGCACAGTCCGCCGGCCGCGAGGAGCGCCGTCCGCCGCATGTCAGGTCGACTTGCCCATGCGGCGCTTCAGCTCCTCGAGACGGCGAGCGGCATCCTCGTCCCGCGCCGCCCGGGCCCGCTCGCGGGCCATGGCGTCCAGTTCCTCGCGCGCCCCCTCCCCCGACTCCTCGGCCAGCGGGTCCGGGGCCTCCCCGGCTCCGGCCGCGGAGGCCGGAGGCACGGCGCCGATGGCGTGCCGTTTGAACTCGGCGTTCATCTCTTCGAGTTCGCGCTCGGCGAGCGCCAGCTCGCGCTCCTGCGCGTCGAGCTTCGCCTCCAGCACCGCCAACCGCTCGGCGTGGTGCGCCTCCCACTTGGCGGCCAGCCCGGCCGTTTCCGCGTCGGCAATGCCCTCGGCCAGCGCCTTGCGCCGGCGCACCGTCTCGAGTTCGCGCTGCTCGGCGTCGCGTCGCGCCCGGGTGGCGGCCACCCCGCCGCGCACGTCCTCCACGCCCAGCTTCGCGTGCACGAGCGAGTCGCGCATCCGGGCGAGCACGTCGCGCCGCTCCTCGGGCTTCGTGGCGCGGGCCATGAGGTCGTTCAGCGATTGGCGGAGATTCTCGAACACCATGCACCTACGAAGAGCGGGGAAACGGCGTTTCGCCGGCGGCCGGCGGCAGGGAAAGTGGCGCCGCCGCGGCGCGGTCCGTTAGCATACGCTGTCCCGAGGCGCGGTCGCAACCAGAACGCTTCACCCCGCATCCATGCCCCGTCCGCAGCCCCTCGTCGCCATCACCGCCTCCACGGAAGTCGTGGCCGGCCGGCCGCGCGTCCGCGTCAACCAGGTCTACACCGACGCCCTCGAGCGCGCCGGCGCGATGCCGGTGATCGTGCCCCCGCTCGACCCGGCCCGGGCCGAGGCCCTGATCGACCGCGTCGACGGGCTCGTCTTCACCGGCGGCGAGGACGTCGACGCCCGCCTCTACGGCCAGACGCCCCACCCGAAGGCCGAACCGCCCCACGCCGCGCGCGACCGGTGGGAGATCGCCCTCGCCCGCGCCGCCCGCGACCGGCGCACGCCCACCCTGGCCATCTGCCGCGGCATTCAGGTGGTAAACGTCGCCTTCGGCGGATCGCTGATTCAGGACATCGCCAGCCAGCACCCCAGCGCCCTCGTCCACACGCGCAGCGACGAGCGCACGACGCGCGTGCACGATGTCACCATCGAGGCCGGCACGCGCCTGGCCCGCGCCGTCGGGCGCGACCGCATCACGGCCAATTCCATGCACCACCAGGCGGTGGGGCGGCCGGGCGACGGCGTGCGCTGCGTCGCCCGCGCCGACGACGGGATCGTCGAGGGCGTGGAATGGGCGGACGACGGCTGGTGGATGCTCGGCGTCCAGTGGCACCCCGAGGAACTCGATCGGACGCCGGAATCGTGGGACCGGACGCTGTTCGGCGCGTTCGTGGAGGCCGTCAGTTCCGCCAGCGCCAGAGCGTCTCGTCCCTCACCCGGCGCATGAGGCGCTCCGGCGTGTTGACGTCGGGAAAGAGCAGCGTGTCGCTGAACCCCGTGAGCGCCAGCCGCAGCGTGACGAACCGCTCGGCCACCGCGGCGTAGAGTTCGGCCATCCCCTGCTCCCGCGCGGCGGGATGCTCGGCGGCCATCGCGAAGCCGCGGCGGCCCATATCCTCGTAGTACCCGAGTTCCGGACCGCCGCGCCGCCACCGCCGGTGCTCGATGTGATCGGCGAACAGTCCGCTCAGCCAGAGCGCGTAGTTGCCCAGGTGCGCGCGCACCAGATAGCTGCGCCGCGCGTCGCCGCTCTCGGCGTCGCGAAGGAGAGCCGCGAGGGTATCGTAAAGTTCGTCGTCGGCCTCGCTGCACCGCTCCGCGCGGCCCGCCGTTCCGAATGCGAGCACGACGGCCGCCACGTAATCGGAGATCACCCGATCGTCCTCGCCCAGCCGGCACAGCACCGACCGCACCATCACGTAGACCAGCAGCGGCAGCGACGCCACCGCGCCCAGCGGTTCCTGGAGCAGCGCCGCCGGGAGACGCGGATCGTCCAGCACGGCGTCCAGCCCGTCGTCCGCCAGACGCTCTTCGAGGCCGCGGTCCTCGGCGGCGCCCGAATGGCGCGCCACCAGGCGGATCGCGAGCTGGGCATCGGCCCGCGTCATGCTGCGTCGTGTATTGGGCTGGATCATCGCCTCGCCTCCGTCGCGCCGTCTTCGATGCTCTACCCGGTACCGCCGCGCGCGGTTCCTGTCGGTGACCTGCGTCGCATCATTTCGGCCGGGTCGGCCGATTCGCCACCGCCAACCCCACGTCCATCATCAGCCGGTCCACCAGCGCCATCTTCACGTAGCTGATCTTGTCGGGCGAGTCGCTCACCTTGTGATAGTCGGCGTGCAGCCCCGTCGTGAAGAACACGATCGGAATGCCCTTGCGCGCGTAGTTGTAATGGTCGCTGCGATAGTAGATCCGTTCGGGATCGTCCAGGCGATCGAATTCGCGGTTGAACTGGAACGGCTGCGGTTCGGCGGCATTCACCGAATCGAGAATCGCCCCCAGTATCCTGCTCTGGCCGTTCGGCGCCGCGTTGGGGCCCACCACGTAGAGTTCGCGCGGCGCGTTGCGGCCCACCATGTCGGCGTTGAGCTGCGCCACGATCGAATCGATCGGCACCGTCGGGTGATCGGTGAACCAGCTCGAGCCGAGCAGTCCCTTCTCCTCGCCGGTGTGCCATATGAAGAGCAGCGAGCGCCGGTGCGGAATCGCCGTCACCGCGCGCGCGATGGCCATCAGCGACACCGTGCCCGATCCGTCGTCGTCGGCTCCGTTGGCGATCGAGTCCGGCGTCATCCCGCTCTGGATGCCGATGTGGTCCAGGTGCGCGCCGAACGCCACGTACGTGTTGCGAAGCCGCGGGTCCACGCCCGGCGAGACGGCCACCACGTTGTACCCCGTCACCTGCACGCGGCGCGTCTCCACGTGCCCCGTGAACGTGGCGTGCAGGTCGGCCGGCTGCGTTTCCGCCGGCCAGCCGGCGGGCAACAGCGGCGAACCCGCTCTGGCCAGCCCGAGCAAGACCATGGGGTAGATGCGCATCTTCGCCGTCGGCTCAGGCGCCCCCGTGTGGAGCGCGACGCTCCGCAGAATCGACGGCCCGGCCTGATCGAACAGGTCTCGCGACTCCGGCGCCATCAGCACCACGATGGCGGCCGGACGCAGCGGGATCACGGCCTGGAGCTGCGTGGCGAAATATGCCTGCGACTCGTACCTGGCCCGCGCCGCCGAGTCCGCCCCCGGCGGCGCTCCGTGCACGAGCACCAGCACCTTGCCCTGGGCGTCGAGCCCGGCGAGGTCGTGCCGCCCCAGCGCCGCGTCGTCGATGCCATACCCGGCAAAGACCACGTCGCCGGCGGCGTCGAGGGCCGCCAGCGCCCCCGGGCCGAGCGTCGTGATCGGCAGCAGGTCGGTGCCCAGCGCCAGCGACGTCACGGTTCCGCCGCGCGACACCGAGAACCGCGTCGCCGGCAGCAGTTCCTCCTTGTCCAACGGCACCCGCTGGTAGAAGCCGCTGTCGCCCTCGGGCTCGAGCCCCAGGCGCGCCATCCGATCGGCGATGAACGTCGCCGCCCGCACCGCGTCCGGCGTGCCGGCCTCGCGGCCGCGCATGGAATCGTCGGCAAAGGCATAGAGGTCGCGCTTCAGTTCGGTGGACGAGATCGTGGTCGATTCCGCGGCCGCCGCCGAGATCGGCACCGTCACTGTGCGGCCGGGCCCTTCCACCGCGCCGCCGCTGCCGCCCTGCGCCGTCGCGCAGCCCGCGACCAACACCGCCATCCAGATCCGCCCACCGGCCATCGTCTGCTCCGCTGCGAGGGTACCCGCCGCGCCGTGGTGGCGCCGCAATCCCGCCACCGTACAGCCGACCTGCCACTGGCGCAAGATTTTTCGCCGCCCCGGGCCCGCGTTCGTGCTTTCCCGGGCGCCCGGCCCCGCCTAGCTTACGTGAGATCCCTTCCCGGCGGCTCCCGACCGTGCTCTACGTCTGCATTCCCGCGTACAACGAAGCCCCCACCGTCGGCCTGCTGCTCTGGCGCATCCGCAAGGTGTTCCAGCAGTACTCGCGCGAGCACGAGATTCTCGTGTTCAACGACGGCAGCACGGACGACACCATCGAGGTGCTGAAGCCCTACCAGGACGTGGTGCCGCTCACCGTCCTCGGCGGCAGGGAGCACGTGGGATACGCCGCGGCGCTCGACGCGCTGGCGCGCACGGTGTCGCAGCGCACCCGCTACCCGCGGCGCGACGCGATGATCACCATGCAGGCCGACTTCACCGACCCGCCGGAACACATCCCCGAACTCGTGAAGCGGTTCGAGGGCGGCGCCGACGTGGTGGTGGCCGAACGCGCGCCGGCCGCGCTTCCCACGGCCGCCCGGCGCCTGCGGCGCATCGCCCCCTGGATCCTGCGCCCCTTCCCCACCGTGCCCGGCGTCTCCGATCCATTCGGGTCGCTGCGGCTGTACCGCATCGCCGTGTTGCGCGACATGCTCAAGGAGGCGGGCGACCGCCCGCTGGTCGCCGCCGACGGCTGGGGCGCCAACGCGGAACTGCTCGTCCGCGCCGCCCCGTTCGCCCGCCGCATCGAGACGGTGTCGCTCGACGCGCGCTACGACCTGCGCCCGCGCGAGACGCGCATCCGCCCGTTCAACGACGCGCTGCAGCTGTTCCGGTCGGCCCGCGGGCTCCGCGCCCGGAGTCCGGTCACGTCATGATGCGCGGCCTCGCTGGCGCCACCGTCGCGCTCCTGGCGCTCGGTGCGCCCGCGACGGGCCGGATTCACCGCGCCGCGACGCCGAGCGTCGCCACCGCGGCCGGACCCGACTCGACCGGCGTCGCCGTCGCGGTGCCCTTCGCCGTCGGCGAGCGCATGGACTACGACGTGAAGTTCGGCCCGCTCAAGGTGGGGTCGGCGCGCATGGAAGTCGGCGCCCTCGATACCGTGCGCGGCCACAACGCCTGGCACACGACGTTCACCGTCAAGGGCGGCACCTTCTTCTATCACGTGAACGACCGGCTCGAGAGCTGGTTCGACACCGGGTCGCTGGCCTCGCTGCGCTTCCACCAGCTGCTCAGCGAGGGCGGCACCGACCGGGTGCACCGGTTCGAGATCTATCCAGACCGCGTCACCTTTTCGGAGGACGGCCGCGCAGCCGAGCCGTCGGTCAGCCGTCCTCTCGACGACGCCTCGTTCCTCTACTACGTGCGCACCGTCGCCCTCGACGTGGGCCACGAATACTCTTTCGACCGCTACTTCCGGCCCGACCGCAATCCGGTTCGCCTCATCGTGCTCCGCAAGGAGCGCGTGACCGTGCCCGCCGGCACCTTCGACGCCATCGTCGTGCGCCCGATTATCAAGACCAGGGGAATCTTCTCCGAAGGCGGCCAGGCCCAGATCTGGATTACCGACGACTCCGCGCGCATGATCGTGCAGCTCAAGTCCAGGCTCTCCTTCGGTTCGCTCAATCTGTATCTTCGCCAATACCAGCGGTGAGTGTGTCACCCATGCCCTACGAAGAAGCCGACCTCACCAAGATCCACACCATCCCCGTCGCCCGGCGCCCCAACAAGGTGAACGCCGCCGAGTTCGCGCATCCGCCGGGCGACGATCGGTCGTTCCGCGCCTTCCTCGACGCGCTCCCCGACGTGCTCGTCGCCCGCGACTTCAAGCGCGTCGTGCGCGCCGTCGCCGATGCCAAGCGCCGCGACCGCGGCGTCGTGCTCATGCTCGGCGGCCACATCGTCAAGACCGGTCTGGCGCCGCTGCTCATCGAACTCATGCGCCGCGGCATCGCCACGCACGTCGCCATGAACGGTTCCGCCGCCATCCACGACTACGAGATCGCGCGCTTCGGTGGCACGTCCGAAGACGTGGCCGCTGGCCTCAAGGACGGCACCTTCGGCATGGCCGAGGAGACGGGGCGCGGCATGAACGAGGCCTTCGCGGCCGGCATGAAGCGCGAGATGGGAATGGGCGAGGCGGTGGCGGTAGCGCTCGAGGCGGAGAAGAACCTCGCGCACCCCGAACTGTCGGTGCTCCTCGCCGCCCACCGCCTCGGCGTGCCGGCCACCGTGCACGCCGCCATCGGCGCCGAGATCATCCATCAGCACCCGGCCGCCAACGGCGCCGCCATCGGCGACACCAGCCATCGAGACTTCCGCCGGCTCGCCGCCTCGCTGCTGCGCCTCGACGACGGCGGCGTGGTGCTCAACCTCGGGAGCGCCGTGATCATGCCCGAGGTGTTCCTCAAGGCGCTGACCATCGCCCGCAACCTCCACGACGGCCGGCCGCAGGGCTTCGTGAGCTGCGACCTCGACATGCAGCGCCACTACCGCCCGCGCGTCAACGTCGTCCAGCGCCCCACGCTGCAGAGCGGCGCCGGCTACGAGATCACGGGGCACCACGAAATCATGGTTCCGCTGCTCGTATGGGCGGTGGTGGAAGAGTTGGGTGAATGAGTGAGAGGGCGAGTGGGTGAATGAGTGAATGGGCCTGTAGTGGGCGAAACCCTTTCACCTTTTCACCCTTTCACCCTCTCCCTCCCCAAAAACCAAACGGCGGACATGGCATCCCGCCGCCACATCCGCCGCCCCAACACACGCTGCGCGATTTCCGGGCGCGCCGCGCGTATCGCCTACATCGCCGACGTCCCCGACCACCGCTCGCGCAGCTTGCGCGCCGTGGCGGGACTGAAGATCCGGATCAGCAGATAGATCACCACGCCCACCACCGCGATCTTCACCGCCAGACCCAACAGGCCAAGCAGGATCGCGAACAGGACGCCGAACAACCCGAACGCCAGCTTGAGCACGAACATGCCCGCCAGCGCGAACAACCCGATCATGAAAATGGTGCGAAGCATATTCCCAACCCCCGTTGGCGCGGCGCCCATCGGGCGCCGGTAAACCATAACACCTGAAGCGCGCTCCCTGCCACCGTCGCTTCCCTGTCTCATCTACGGCTCCCGGCACGGCGAGTTTCGCGAGCCGCGAAATGGCTGCATAACCTGTTAAATTGGCATTTAATAGTTAGCGGTTCCTACCGTTGCCGCACACCTTCCTCTAGATTCCGCTCGGCACTCAAACTCTTGCAGAACATATGGGTGAATCCCTGTACCAGATCATGGGACGGCATCGGGTTGAGCCGCTCCCGGCCCGCAAACCGTCTTGGCTCAAGGTCCGTGCGCCGGGTGGAGGCAACTACCTCCACCTGAAACATCTGATGCGCGACCTCGACCTCCACACCGTCTGCGAGGAAGCCCACTGCCCTAACGTCGGCGAGTGCTGGGAGCACGGCGCCGCCACCTTCATGATCCTCGGCGACGTCTGTACCCGGAACTGCGCGTATTGCGCCGTGGCGCACGGCCGGCCGCCAAAGTACGACCCCAGCGAGCCCGAGCGGGTCGCCCAGGCCGCCACGCAGATGAACCTCCGCCACGTGGTGCTCACGTCGGTGGACCGGGACGACCTCCCCGATTTCGGCGCCTGGGTGTTCGCCGAGACCATCCGGCAGATCAAGGCGGCCAATCCCGACACCTCCGTGGAAGTGCTCGTGCCCGACTTCCAGGGCCGCGAGGAGTCCATCCGCATGGTGCTCGAAGCGCGCCCCGACATCTACAACCACAACACCGAAACCGTCCCGCGGCTCTACAAGCGCTGCCGTCCCGGCGGCCGCTACGAGCGCGTGATGAACATCTTCCGCACCTCCAAACGGCTCGCGCCCGACATCCCGACCAAGTCCGGCATCATCCTCGGCATGGGCGAGACCAAAGAGGAAGTCGTCGCGGTCATGAAGGACCTGCGCGACGTCGACGTCGACATCCTCACGCTCGGCCAGTACCTCCGGCCCTCCGACGGGCACATCGCGCTCGATCGCTACGTGACCCCCGAGGAATTCCGCGAACTCCGCGACGCCGGCATGGCGATGGGCTTCCGGCACGTCGAGTCGGGCCCCCTCGTCCGCTCCAGCTACCACGCCTGGGAGCAGGTCCAGGCCGCGGGCGTCTGACACCGCGATCTTCCATCACGCAGCCATGTCCGCCAAGAAGAAATCCGACTCCAGATCCGACACCGCGCTCCACCGGGACATGCTCCGCAGCATGCTCCTCCAGCGCCGCTTCGAGGAACGCGCCGCCGAGGCCTACGCCCTGGGCAAGATCGGCGGCTTCTGCCACCTGTACATCGGCCAGGAAGCCGTGAGCACCGGCACCCAGTCGGCGCTCCGCCCCGACGACTACGTCATCACCACCTACCGCGACCACGGGCAGGCCATCGCCCGCGGCGTGACGCCCCGCGCCGTGATGGCCGAGCTGTTCGGCCGCGTCGACGGCTGCGTCCACGGCAAGGGCGGCTCCATGCACATGTTCGACCGCTCGGTGAACTTCCTCGGCGGCCACGGCATCGTCGGCGGGCAGATCCCCATCGCCACCGGCGTCGGGTTCGCCATCAAGTACCGCGGCGGCGATCAGGTCTGCGTCTGCTACATGGGCGAGGCCGCCGTCAACGGCGGCGCCTTCCACGAGTCGCTGAACATGGCCGGCCTCTGGAAACTGCCCGTGATCTACGTGATCGAGAACAACAAGTACGGCATGGGCACGGCCATCGAGCGCGCGTCGTCGATCAAGGACCTCTCCAAGCGCGGTGATTCGTACAACATGGCCGACTACAGCGTCGACGGGCAGGACGTGCTCGCCGTGCGCCAGATCATGTCCGAAGCCGTGGAGCGGGCGCGCAGCGAGCAGGTGGCCTCGCTGGTCGAGATCCACACCTCACGCTTCGTCGGCCACTCGATGTCCGACGCCGCCAGCGGCACCTACCGCAGCAAAGCCGAACTCGAGGAGGCCGAGAAGCGCGACCCGATCGCGCTCTTCCGCGCCCATCTCATCGAGGCCGGCGAACTCACCGCCGAGGAGTACGCCGCGCTCGACGACGAACTCAAGGCCCAGGTGCAGGACGCCTGGGACTTCGCCGACGCCAGCCCCGAACCGCCGCTCGAGGCCCTCTACGAGCACGTGCTCGCCGAGAGCCCGGCCGAAGCCATGGCGGGGGCCTGATCCGATGCCCGTGATCACCTACCGCGACGCCCTGCACGCCGCGCTCCGCGAAGAGATGCAGCGCGACGACCGCGTCTTCCTCATCGGCGAGGAAGTGGCGCAGTACAACGGTGCCTACAAGGTCTCCAAGGGATTGCTCGAGGAGTTCGGCGAGATGCGCGTGGTCGACACGCCGATCACCGAACTCGGCTTCGCCGGGCTCGGCGTGGGCTCGGCCATGGTCGGCCTCCGCCCCATCGTCGAGTTCATGACCTGGAACTTCGCGCTCCTCGCTCTCGACCAGGTCGTCAACGCCGCCGCCAAGATGCTCTACATGTCCGGCGGCCAGTACAACATCCCGATTGTCTTCCGCGGGCCCAACGGCGCGGCGCTGCAGCTCGGCGCCCAGCACTCGCAGGCCTGGGAGTCGTGGCTCGCCCACATTCCCGGCCTCAAAGTCGTCACGCCGGGCACTCCGTACGATGCCAAGGGACTGCTCAAGAGCGCCATCCGCGACGAGAACCCCGTGTGCTTCCTCGAAGGCGAGATGCTGTACAACACCAAGGGCGAGGTGCCCGACGAGGAATACGTCGTGCCCATCGGCAAGGCCGACCTCAAGCGCGAGGGCGAGCACTGCTCGATCATCACCAACGGCAAGATGGTGCTGGTGGCCATGCAGGTGGCCGACCAGCTCGCCAAGGAAGGCATCCGCCTCGACGTCGTCGACCTGCGCACCGTGCGTCCAATGGACGTCGAGGCCATCGCCGCGTCGGTGAAGAAGACCAACCGGGCCGTGGTGCTGGAGGAAGGCTGGGAGCTGGCCGGCATCGGCGCCCAGGTGGTGGACTACATCCAGCGCGACTGTTTCGACTACCTCGATGCGCCCGTGGTGCGGGTGCATCAGGCCGACGTCCCCATGCCCTACGCGAAGAACCTCGAACGCGCGGCCAAGCCCGACGCGGCCAAGACCATCGCCGCCGTCCGCAAGGTCATGTATCTCGACTGACCGACGGCCCACGCCGTCCCGTACCCAGGTGTAGTCATGGCAACGAAGATTTTCATGGAGGCGCTGTCTCCCACGATGGAGGAGGGACGCCTCGTCAAATGGCTGAAGAACGAAGGCGACGCCGTGAAGAACGGCGATCCGCTGGCCGAGGTGGAAACCGACAAGGCGATCATGGAACTGGTCGCCCGCGGCGACGGCGTCCTCCGCAAGCGCCTGGCGAACGAGGGCGACGCGCGGCCGGTCGGCTCGCTGGTGGGCGTGATCGCCGCCGCCGACGAGAACATCGACGCCCTCGTCGCGAGCGCGGCGCCGGCCGGCGCCCCGGCGGCGGCTTCTGCACCGGCGCCCGCACCGGCGCCGGCCGCAGCGGCGCCCGCCGCACGCCCGTTGCCGCCCCGGCCCCGGCTCCGTCACCGCCCCCGCCCCACCGCTCCCGCCGCCGCGCCGGCCCAAGCGCCGGCCGACGGCTCGACGCCCCGCTCGTCACCGCTGGCCCGTCGCCTCGCCCGCGAGAACGGCGTCGACCTGGACCTCGTCCAGGGCTCCGGTCCCGCCGGCCGCATCATCAAACGCGACATCGACGCCGCGGTGGCCGGCGGAGGCCTGCGCGCCGCCGCCCCCGCTGCGGCCTCCGCGCCGGCCGCGCGCGAGGGCGACTACCGCGACGTCGCGCTCACGCAGATCCGCAAGACCATCGCCCGCCGGCTCGCCGAGTCCATCGGCCCCGTGCCCACCTTCTACCTCACCGCCGAGTACGATCTGGAGCGGGTGGCCGAGATGCGGTCGGCCATGGCGCAGATGGGCGACGCGTTCAAGGTCTCGTTCAACGACATCATCCTCAAGGCCGTCGCCACGGCGCTCTCGCAGCACCCGGAGTGCAACGCGCACTGGATGGGCGACCGCATTCGCTACTTCAACCGCGTCCACCTCGGCATGGCCGTGGCCATCGAGGACGGGCTGATCACACCGGTCATCTTCGACGCCGACCGGAAGTCGCTGCGCCAGATCGCCGCCGAGTCGCGCGACCTCGCCAAGCGCGCCCGCGACCGCAAGCTCCAGCCGCCGGAGTACACGGGCTCCACCTTCTCCGTGTCCAACCTCGGCATGTTCGGCATCGACCAGTTCACGGCGATCATCAATCCGCCGGAGGCCGGCATCCTGGCCATCGGCGCCGTGGAGGAGAAGCCCGTCGCCGTGGACGGCGCGCTCGTGGTGCGCACGCGCCTGCGGGTGACGATGAGCTGCGACCACCGCGTGATCGACGGGGCCACGGGGGCGAAGTTCCTGCAGACCCTGCGCGGGATGCTGGAGAATCCGCTGATGCTGGTGTGGTGAGAGAGTGAGAGAGTGAGAGAGTGAATGGGTGAGAGGGTGCCGGCGCGCACTCTTTCACCCATTCACTCTTTCACCCATTCACCCCTCCCCCCCGCCCTTCTTCTTCGGCGCCACCGGCGGCGGTTCGCGGGTCCAGATCACGATCGCGCCGCACGACTGGGCCCGCTGCGTGTTCAGCTCCACCGGCACCGACGAGATGGACGGATAGACCTCCATCCCCTGAACGTCGTCGGGACTGAAGTCGTCCACCTCACCCGAGTAGTTCATCGAGTGGACGAACATCTGCGGGATGCACGGCCGTCCGCTCGACAGGCTGCGCGTGAACACCACCGTCTGCGACCCCGTTCGGCTGCTGCGCAGGAGCTCCACCCCCGGTATCCGGCGCAGGATGTCGCTCAGCGTCCGGACCTGCGACCGGACGATGTCGTCCCGCGTGAAGTAGATGCCGTGGTCGGTGATCCGCCGCCGCTCGAACGTCCGCATCCACGGATGCTCCAGCGTGTCTTCCACGCTAACGGGCGGCAGGTCGAGCGCCACGGCGGCCAGCCGGAGCGTGGCCCGCCCGATGACCCCCGGCTTCAGTTCCGCGATGAACGTGGCCGGCGCGTATCCCAGCCGGCGCACGGCCAAGTCGACCTTGCCCACGGGGATGCTGTCGATCGCGAAGAATCCCGAGTCGTTGGTGGTCGCGCGCAACAGCTGCGCAGGCAGCACGGTCACCTCGGCGCCGCGCACCGGCACGCCGGCGCTGTCCACCACGTGGCCGATCAGCCGCGTGGTCCGGCTCGTGTCCTGGGCGCCGCACGCGCGCCACCCGGCACTCAGCACGGACATCGCCGCCAGGGCCAGCGCCCATCGCGTCAGCCGCGCCGTGGTCGCGAGACGGTGCCCCGGATCCGCCTGGATCATTTCCGTGCCTCCATGCGTGTACCCTACGCCGGCCCTCGATCGAGAGCAAGCAAGGGGTTGGTAAGGCGGCCGCGGGGAGGCATGCCGGGCGCCATCTCGGTATCTTTAGCAGCGCTGGCTGTCCACAAACCCCGCACCCCCTTTCCCGATCCGAACATGGCTTCCTTCGACGTGATCTTCCTGGGCGGCGGCCCCGCCGGCTACGTGGGCGCCATCCGCTGCGCCCAGTTGGGCCTCAACACGGCGGTGATCGAGCGCGACGGCCTCGGCGGCACCTGCGTCCTCTGGGGCTGCATCCCCGCCAAGGCGCTGCTCGAAGCGGCCTCGATCTCCAACCGCGTGCGGCTGCACGCCGCCGAGTTCGGCGTCGCTGTGGGCGAGGTGAAGCTGGACTACGGCGTGGCCATGAAGCGCTCGCGCGGCGTGAGCAACCAGAACTCCAAGGGCGTCGAGTTCCTGTTCAAGAAGCACAAGATCACCTACATCAAGGGCACCGGCCGGCTGGCGGGCAAGAACGCCGTCACGGTCAAGACGGCCGACGGCAAGGAAGAGAAGCACGATGCCAAGAAGGCGGTCGTCATCTCAACCGGCTCGCGCGTACGCGGTCTGCCCCAGGTCGGCCTGGAGCTCAACAAGGCCACCGTGCTCTCGTCCGACGAGGTGCTGGTGCTCGAGAAGGCCCCCAAGTCGATGATCGTCGTCGGCGCCGGCGCCGTGGGGTGCGAGTTCGCCGACGTGTTCAACGCCTTCGGCACCAAGGTCACCCTGGTCGAGGTGCTGCCCCGCGTCCTCCCCGTGGAGGACGCCGAGGCGAGCGCCGAGGTGGCGCGTGCGTTCAAGAAGCGCGGCATCGACGTGATGACGGGCGCGAAGCTCTCGAACGTGAAGGTGGGCAAGAATTCGGTGTCGATGACCGTGGACGTGGGCGGCAAGAAGGAGGAGCTGGAGGCCGAGAAGGTGCTGGTGGCCGCCGGCCGCGCGCCCAACGTCGAGGACATCGGGCTCAAGGAAGCCGGCGTGCAGCTCACCGAGCGCGGCTTCATCAAGATCAACGAGCGCATGGAGACCACGGCCAAGGGCATCTTCGCCATCGGCGACGTGGCCGGCCCGCCGATGCTGGCCCACAAGGGCTCGCGCGAGGGCATGGTGTTCGCCGAGATCATCGCCGGTCACTCGACGCAGGGGATGAACTACAAGAACATCCCCAACGCCACCTACTGCCATCCGGAGGTCGCGTCCATCGGACTCACCGAGGAGCAGTGCAAGGAGCAGAAGCTCGACTACAAGGTGGGCAGGTTCCCCTTCTCGGCCAACGGCCGGGCGCGCACATCGGGCGAGACCGAGGGCTTCGTGAAGATCATCCGCGACGCCAAGTACGGCGAGATCCTCGGCGCGCACATCGTGGGCGCGCACGCCACCGAGCTGATTCACGAACTGGCCGTGGCGCGCGAGAACGAGTTCACCGTCGAGGAAGTGGAGCTGGCCATCCACGCCCACCCGACGCTCGCCGAGGCCGTGGCCGAGGCGGCGCTGGACTCGATGGGCCGCGTCATCCACTTCTGACGGGCGCCAAACGGCGCCCGCGATCATGACCGCGAATCCGCAGCTCTGGGTGGTCCGCCTGGGCCGCATGACGTACGCCGAGGCGCTGGAGACCCAGCGCTCGGCGGCCCGCTCGCGGATCGCCGGCGAGATCCCCGAAGATCTGCTGCTGCTGGTGGAGCATCCCCCGGTGGTGACCATGGGCCGCTCGTCCAAGGACGGGCACCTGCTCGCGTCGCCCGAGCTGCTGGCGGCGCGCGGGGTGGAGCTGTTCGAGGTCGAGCGCGGGGGCGACGTGACCTTCCACGGGCCGGGTCAGCTCGTCGGCTACCCCATCGTCGATCTCAAGCGGCACAAGCAGGACCTGCACTGGTACCTGCGGCAGGTGGAGGAGGCGCTGATCGTTGGATTGCGCGCCTTCGGCATCGAGGGCGGGCGCACGCCGGGCCAGACCGGCGTCTGGGTGGGCGGGCCGGTGCCGGATGGGCCCTTCCCTCGCAAGATCGCGTCGATCGGCGTGCACGCGCGCGACTGGGTCACCTGGCACGGCTTCGCGCTCAACGTCTCCACCGACATGGCCTATTTCGACCTCATCGTGCCCTGCGGCATCGCGGGGGTGACCATGACGTCCGTCGACCGCGAGACGGGCCGCGAGACTCCGATGGAGGCCGTGGAGCGGGCGGTGGCGGAGGCGTTCGGCGGCGTATTGAACCTGGACGTTGAAGCGGTGGACGCGGAGCGGCTTGCGCAGCTGAGTGGACGGCTGAGCGGGGCCCGGGGCGAGGAGCGTGAAGTCGGGGGTGCGCTGCGCGGTGGGGCCGGTTTCGGCGGAGAAGCGAGCGGCCCGGCGCGCGCATAGCGCGGCCCGGCCGGAGCAGCCCGCGGTGCGGGGCGCGGACCCCAGTTCATTCCCGGAGCGCTCGGCGGACCTTGCCGCGCGGCAAGGTGGGCGGCGCGCGAAGCCCGGGGAACGCGCGGAGATGCGCGCGGACCGTGCAGCGACCCGCGCGGCGCACGCTCAAGTCCCAGCGGGGCGCCGGGAGATGTAAGGGGACCAGCCCGCGAAGGGGGGTTGCCGGCGCGAGGTCCCAGGTGACCGGCCGGCGGTGCCCGGTGACCGCCCGGCGGCGTCCGGTAACCGCCCGGCGGTGCCCGGTGACCGCCCCGAGATGCCCGGTGACCGGCCGGGGGAAGTCCCCGGCCGGCCTTCCCGGCTAACGATCTTGGGTGGCGTCTCGGTTGCGCGACGAGCAACCCGACTGGCTTACCGCTTCACCACCGGAATCTTGTTGGCCTTGGCCACGCTGTCCCAGCCGGCCCAGCCCTTGGCGACGAGCTTGTTGTCGTACAGCACCAGGGGGGTGAGCTTGCCCATCGGCACGGTGTCCTTGCCCACCTTGCGGTTGTTCGGGTCGAAGTAGAGCACCTCGAGCATCTTGCCGTTGATGAGGTAATCGTCGCGCTTGTAGATGCTGGGCATCGAGTCGGCGCCCTGGGTGCCCTGCGCCGTAATCGAGAGCAGCGAGTCGCGCGTGATCCCCGTCTGGAGCGCCTTGACGCGCTTGTCCTGGCAGCCGGCGAGGAGGGTGGCGGCCGTTACGGCCGCGAGAACGAGGGTAGAGCGTCGAACGAGATACGCTTTCATGGAAGCCTCTTGGTGGCGGTTGAGGGCCCGGGCGGCTGGCGCCCTGGCTGATCAGGAAAGATAATCGCGGCCGAAGTGGCCGCGCATGGATACCCCTGAGGGCAACGAAAAGGGCCCGGTCAGTTTCGACCGGGCCCAGTTCGTTGCTGTTGCCGATCCCGAAGGTTAGGGCGTGATCGTGATGTTCGCGTTCGCCGCGGTGTACGACGCGTGACCGTTCACACCGTACCCGATCGCGATGATCGTTCACCGCAGCAAGGGGCAGCGTGGCCGGCGGCGTCCAAGCACGCGGAGGTGTAGACCCAGTTCGTGTTGTCCGACGTCGCAGCCGTCGCGACGCAGAGAGCCCGTGGGCTTGTACTCAGCCTGGAACGTCGGCGTCGCGTTGGTCGTGACGGCCTTCGGATCCTGGTAGAAGAAGCAAACCTGGCTGAAGGGCAGGCCGACAGCCGGCGGGATCGCGACGTTGGCCGTCAGGGCCACCGACCGCGCGTTCGTGCCCGCGCCGATCGAGATGTTCTTCGCGGCGTTGGTCACGGTGAAGCCGGTGAAGTCAGCGGCCGTCCAGATGCCGTCGGCGCCCGAACCGTTGCCCGCACCGGTCGTGATGTTCGCGCCCGGGACGATCACCGCCGTACCACCGCTCAGACCGACTTCGTCCGTTCCGCGGATGTTGAACTGCGCGATCGCGTCAATCGCGCGTTGCCAGGCTGCGCGGCCGAGATCAGCCACGGCACACCGAGCGTGGCCGTGCCGGACTTGTTGAGCGTGCCGAACGTGCCGGCAGCGGCGAAGCTGCTGGACGCGTCGTAGTTGAGGAGCAGGCCGCTCACATACTGCACCGAGCCGCCGCCACCCATCAGGGTCATGTTGTCCGTGATCGTGCCCGTGAGGCTGATCGCCGTGCCGCCGACGAGCGCGGCCGGAATCGCGACGCCGCCCGAACCAACCGGAGCCGTGCGATCGATGGCGATGACGGTACCCGGCAGAGTCACCGAGTTGCCGGCGCGGTCAGCGATGGAAGCGCCGATCGTGTAGTAGCCTTCGTCGTTGATACCACCGGTGCCGGTGGCGGCGAAGGTGACGCCGGCGCCCGACTGGACGGTACAACCGTTGCCGGTCGTGCCGACCGAGCACTTGGTGGCCGGGGTCGTCACGTCGTTCACGCTCACCGACTGCGTGACGTCCGTGGCGAGGTTGAAGCCCGAGATCGAGTCAACCGCGGTCGGCGTGAAGGCGGTGAAATCGGT
Organism: uncultured Gemmatimonadaceae bacterium; assembly: GCA_963775915.1. GTDB lineage: Bacteria > Gemmatimonadota > Gemmatimonadetes > Gemmatimonadales > Gemmatimonadaceae > JAGWRI01. The sequence continues at coordinate 745,996 of CAVZKH010000010.1, read as the reverse complement.
GTTGTTGTAGCCAGCGTTCGAGCCCGCGAGGAGCGCGTTCACCGCGCCCGCGTTCGTGCCGGCGCCGCTGTTGAACTTGGCGCTGACCGGAGCACCGAGGTCCACGCCGAAGTTCGTCTTGCCGCCGTTCAGCACGCCCAGGTCGGCGCAAACCACGTTGCCGACGTTGTCGAACTGGAGCACGCGGAGGTTGTACGTGGTCGAGTCGTTCGGCGCCGACTGGGCCAGGTTGGCGCCCGTCGTCACCTGCGTACCACCCGTCGTCTTACAGGCCGGACCGGACTTCGCCGCGCCGAGCGCGGTGAACGAAGCCTTGGGGAAGGCCCAGAACTGCGCCTTGCTCACCACCGCGCCAGAACCAGGCGAGCTGGGAACACCAGGATCGGTCGGCGCAGCGACGAGCGCGTAGTCCGTCGAGTTGCCGAACGCATAGCTGCCCTTGATCCACTGAGAAGCGGAGTTGCGCAGCTTGACCGTCGCCGGCTGAGCCGGGGCCTCCCAGTCAACGCGGATCGGGGTCGCCAGGCTGCCCGGGAGGGCATTGGCGGCACCGGTGAACGTCGCGCCGTTGGAGTACACGGCGGCGATGCCGCGCGTGAACGGGTTGTAGGTCATCGTGTCGGACGCACCGGCCGTGTACGAGGCCGCGAACGACACCGTGGCCGGGAACGTCGTGACCGCCTGCGGGGCCGCAACGAGGTCCGCCGGGTCGGGCGATACGGTGGCCGACTTCAGCGTCAGACCAGAGTACAGCACCGGAACCACCGTGTACGACAGCGTGCCGCCGACCCAGGCCAGCCCGTTGGCGTCGCTGCCGGTGTTCGTGGCGGCGGAGAGCACGCCGATGAAGTCGGCGTTGTTCACGGTGTAGTTGATCGTGCTCGAGACCGGGGCCTGACCGGACGAACCGGCGACCGTGGCCTGAGCCTTGATCGAGTACGAGCCGTTGAGGAACGACACCACGCCGGTCGTCGCATTGAACGCCGCCGTGTTGAAGCTCATCGTCACCGGCGCCGACGTGGCCGAAACCGGGGCCTTGTTCGACGAGGTGTAGCTGTAGGTCGCGACCGTCGTGTCCTTGCTGGTCGCGTTGTTGTGCACGATCAGCGCCAGCGACGTGATCGACTGCGTGCCCTGATCGACGTTCAACGTCACGTCGAGCTGGCCCGCGACGTTACCCAGGGCCGCCGGAACGCCGCCCTGATTGATCGTCGAGATCGAGATCGTCGCCGGCGTCACCGCCGCCACGATCACCGTCGCCGCGCCCTGCACCGTCGCGTCAGCCGTGGACTTGGCGACGATCGTCGCCGTGCCCGAAGCAACCGCCGTCACGAGACCGGCGCTGCTGACCGTCGCGATGTTCGAAGCATTCGACGTCCAGGTCACGGTGCGGGCAAGACCCGCATCCGCGTCAACCGACGCCACGAGCGTCACTGTCTGGCCAATGGCAAGCGCCACACTGGCCGGCGTGACCGTCACGCTGTGCACCACAGGCGTCGCGGCCGTCGTCGTACCGGTCGGCGTCGTGGGTGCAGTCACCGTCACCTTGTCGCCGCAGGCCGTGAGGCCCGCAACCAACAGGAGTCCGGCGAAAATCGAACGAGATACCTTTTGCATCTTACCCCCAGAAAGAAGTGATGCTGTGAACGAGGACCTGCAATTCGCGGCGTCGCAACTGACACCATGTGCCACTTCCAAACACACGGCCGTCCCGCGTTTGGGACGACCTGGAGACTGTGGCAACGCCTCCGAAGTAACAGGGCACAATTCGCCCCGTATAGACGAACGGCTGAAGATAGGCCTAGAACAGAGGTCGGTCAAGGCGAAAACCACCCTTTCTCGAACCCGTTGCAAGAGCGTCACACTACCGCCCGCGGGCCCGCTCCGACTTCTCCCGAACACCTCCCGGCATCCGGCCTAACGACGACCCGCCGCCCCTCAGGTAAAAACATGGCGCCAGCTCGGCCCGCGAACGGCCGGCTTCGCCCGGCGGCGGCGTCGCCACTCGGGACCCAGAAGCTACCGCTTTCTCAACAGCCCCCGCTATGGGGCCCGGTCACACTCCGGCCGTGATCCTGCTACGTTCCAGACACCCGAACATTCCCCGATGCTTGCAAACGTATGTTCCAGGCGGGTTTGCGCCCGACCTTAGATTCCGAATCCCGTGGCACTTTCACCCATTCACCCATTCACCCATCCACTCTTTCTCCGCCTCACCGCCTCACGCCGCTCCCCATGCCCCTCCCCTCCCACGACCTCCGCACCCGCGACAAGCCCCGCGTTCCCCCCGGCCAGACCCGCACCGACAAATGGCCGGTCCTTCATTACGGGAACGTCCCGGCTGTCGACCTCGCCTCCTGGCGCTTCGACATCAGCGGCCTCGTGGAGCACCCCAGGTCGTGGACCTTCGAAGAACTCATGGCCCTGCCGCAGGAAGACACGGTCTGCGACATCCACTGCGTCACCCGGTGGAGCCGCCTCGACAACCGGTTCACCGGCGTGCCCGTGCAAACGCTGCTCCGCGAAGTGGGCGTCAAATCCGACGCCGCCTACGTGCTGATCCACGCCGAGCAGGGGTTCACCACCAACCTGCCCCTGTCCGACCTCGACCGCCCCGGAAACCTGCTGGCCGCCTACCACGACGGCCGCCCGCTCACGCCCGACCACGGCTGGCCGCTGCGCCTGGTCGTGCCGCACCTCTACTTCTGGAAGAGCGCCAAATGGGTGCGCGGATTCGAATTCCTGCCCGAGGACGAACCCGGCTTCTGGGAGCGCAACGGCTACCACATGCGCGGCGACCCGTGGACCGAAGAACGCTACAGCGGCTTCGACATCCAGCAGTGGATGATCAACAAGTTCCGCAACGCATCGAAGAAATGAAGCTCGCAGCGCCGGTGACGCTCGGGCCGTGACCCGCATCTATCCCCCCCGCCCCCGCGAGGTCGCGCCCTCCACGCGCGACCTCAGAGCCGAGCTCAACGAGGAGCAGTACGCCGCGGCGGCGCACGGCGACGGGCCCCTGCTGGTCATCGCCGGCGCCGGCACGGGCAAGACGCGCACGCTGGTCTACCGCGTCGCCCACCTGATCGACACCGGCACCCCGCCCGAACGCATCCTCCTGCTCAGCTTCACCCGCCGCGCCGCCCAGGAAATGCTCTCGCGCGCCGAGCGGCTGGTGGGCTCGGCCACGGCGCGGGTGCACGGCGGCACGTTTCACAGCGTGGGCCACCGCACGCTCCGCCAGTACGGCGCCGCCGGCGGCCTGCCGTCGGACTTCACGATCATGGACCAGGGCGACGCCGAGGATCTGATGCAGCTCTCGCGCGCCGCACTCGGCTACGCCCAGAAGTCCAAGCGGTTCCCCAAGAAGGAAACGCTCCACTACATCTACTCCCGCCACATCAACACCGAGCAGGAGATCGAGGAGATCCTCTACCAGGATTTCCCGCGGTTCGTGGACTACACGGCCGACATCACGCGCATCTTCGCCGACTACACGGCGCGCAAGAGCGACCGCAACCTGGTGGACTACGACGACCTGCTGCTCTTCTGGGCGCTGCTGCTCGAACAGTCGGAGTCGCTGGCCGCGCGCATCGCCGGCCAGTACGACCACATCCTGGTGGACGAGTACCAGGACACGAACCTGCTGCAGGCGCGGATCCTGCGTGGCATGTGCCGCGGCCACCGGAACCTCACCGTGGTGGGCGACGACGCGCAGAGCATCTATTCCTTTCGCGGCGCCAACTTCCGCAACATCCTCGAGTTCCCGGCGCAGTACCCGGGCACGCGCATGGTGGCGCTGGAGCAGAACTACCGCTCCACGCAGCCGATTCTCGACGCCACCAACACGCTCATCTCGCGCGCCGAGGAGCGGTTCACCAAGAACCTGTGGACGGCGCGCGAGGGCGGCGAGAAGCCCTGGCTGGTGACGGCGCGCGACGAGCAGCAGCAGACGCGCTTCGTGGTGGACCGGGTGCTGGAGCTGCACGAGTTGGGCACGCCGCTGCGAGAAATGGCCGTGCTCTTCCGCGCCGGCTACATGAGCGCCGACCTCGAAATCGAACTCACCAACCGCAAGATCCCGTTCGAGAAGTGGGGCGGGCTCAAGTTCCTCGAGGCGGCGCACGTGAAGGACGTGCTCGCCTTCCTGCGCGTGGTGGACAACCCGCGCGACGAGGTGAGCTGGTACCGCATCTTCATGCTGATGCCGGGCATCGGCGACGTCACGGCGCGAGCGATGATCGAGACGATGGCCGAGCGGGCGTGGGACCCCGACGCGTTCACGCACTTCGTGGCGCCGCCGCGGGCGCGCGACGCCCACCAGTCGCTCTCCACTCTGCTCCGCTCGCTCCGCCGCGCCGGCGACGACTCGGCGGCGCTGGGCAGCGAGATCGACGCCATTCGCCAGCTGTATGACGGCATTCTGCGCGAGCGGTACGACCGGCCGGAGCCGCGGCTGGCCGACCTCGACCAGCTGCGCACCATCGCCGCCGGCTACGCGAGCCGGGCGGCGTTCCTGGCCGCGCTGGCGCTGGATCCGCCGAGCAGCACGCAGGACCTGGCCACCGGGTCGAGCGAGGTCGAGGACGACGCGCTGATCCTGAGCACCGCGCACTCGTCGAAAGGAAAGGAGTGGGACGCGGTGTTCGTGATCTGGGCGGTGGACGGCTGGTTTCCGATGGCGCGGGCCGCCGAGAGCGACGATGAGCTCGAAGAGGAACGTCGGCTGATGTACGTGGCGATGACGCGGGCGCGGAACCACCTGGCGGTGACCTACCCGCTCAACGTCTACTCGTCGCGGCGCAGCGTGGACTACTCCATGGACCAGCTGTCGCGGTTCATCGACCGCGGCGTGCGCGAGCAGATGGAGCGCGTGGTGCTGGGCGACGACGCGAAGCCCGACGCGACGGCGCCGCCGCCGGTGCCCGATTCGCCGATCGACCTACGGGCGCTCTTGCGCGGGCGTTTTGGCGGCGGCAGCGGCGGGCCCGGAACGGGCGGCGGCGGCGCCGGTTGAGTCGGCCGCGCGCAGCGCGGCGAAGGGATCGGCCGGACGCGACTTGGCGAGCGCGATGATCCTGACGACGGTGCGGCGGAGATCGCGTCCTTCCTGATCGTAAAGCGCGTCGAAGCGGTCGAGATCGGTCAAGTAGATGCGCTGCGCCAGCAGGGCCGCGTTGTCCAGGCGCACGCGCTCGAGGTAGCGGGTGTCGATGGTGCGGAGCCGCGGCCCCACGCTGTCGATGAGATACTTCCGCGCGGTGGCGTAGACCGAGTCGTGGGCGGCGATGCGCGCCGCGGCGCTCTCCGGATGGGCGCGGTACACCGAATCGATGGAGTGGTACACGCGGCCCCAGAATTCGGCGAGCAGCTTCTCGTCGTCCCAGCGCGCGTCGGCCTCGCGCGCGGCCAGCGAGTCGCCGCGCGCGCGAAAGAACTGCGCCGACCCGCGGGCGCCGACGAAGTTGGCGAACGACTCGTTGAACACCGCCTGGCCGCCCGCGTAGAACGTGTTGTGCGTGAGCTCGTGGATCACCGTGTTGGCCAGGCCCAGCGAGTCGTCGCCGAGCGTGGTGGACAGCAGCGGATCGTTGAAGAAGCCGAGCGTGCTGAACGCGGGCGACGGACGCAGGTAGGCGTCGAAGCCGTCGGCGTCGAGAGCGCCGGCGGCCTGCCTGGCGGCGGCGAAGTCGAAGAAGCCCTTGTACGGCACTCGGCCGACGATCGGGAACCACCAGGTCACGGGCGCCAGGCGGTCGCGGTAGGCGCCGGAGAGCACGAGCACGAGCGTGTCGTGGTCGAGTCTGGAATAGGTGGTGAAGCTCTCCCTGGCGGCGAGGCCGAGGGAGTCGCGGGCGAAGGCGCGGGCGGCGAGCACCACCCGCAGCTTGGCGCGCACGTCGCTCGGCGTGGCCGGGTCGGCGATGATCGCGGCGATCGAGCGCCGGTGGGCGAGAATCTTCCCCTCCTCCCACGCGGCGCGCACCAGATAGCGGCCGGTGGGGGCGAGGGTCAGGTAGCCCCCCGCGATCAGGAGCACCGCAAGGAGGACGCGAATCACGATGCGGCCGGCTTTCTTCATTGGGATCCTTCGAATCGAGCGCGGTGGATGGTGACGGGCCCGTACCGCCGGGAGTATCTTACCCCCGATGTCCTTCGTACACCTGCACTGCCACTCGGAGTACTCGCTCCTCGACGGCGCCAACCGGATCGACGACCTGATCCGGCGGGCCCAGGAATTCGAGCAGCCGGCGGTGGCGATCACCGACCACGGTAACCTCCACGCCGCGTGGGAGTTCCACGAGAAGGCGAAGAAGGCGGGGATCAAGCCGATCCTCGGCATGGAGGCCTACGTGGCCCCCGGCGACCGCCGGGACCGCGCTCGGGCCCCGAACGGCAAGGCGTACTACCATCTGGTGCTCCTGGCCCGCGACCTCGCCGGCTACAAGAACCTGAGCAAGCTCTCGTCGCTGGCCTACACCGAGGGATTCTATTCGCGGCCCCGCGTGGACCGCGAGCTGCTGGCGAAGTACAGCGAGGGGCTCATCGTCTCGTCGGCGTGCCTGGCCGGCGAGATCGCCGTGCATCTGGCCGACAACGACGTCGAGGGCGCCCGCGCCGCGGCGGCGTGGTACGCCGACGTGTTCAAGGACCGCTACTACCTCGAGGTCCAGGCCCACGACTCCGACGGCCAGGCCCGGCTCAACGAGCGGGTGTTCGCGCTGGCGGCGGACATGAACCTTCCCGTGATCGCGACCAACGACGCCCACTTCCTGGCGGCCTCGGACCACGACGCGCACGACGTGCTGCTCTGCATCGGCCTGGGCAAGGACCGCGACGCCCGCGACCGGATGCACTACGACAAGGGGCTGTACTTCAAGAGCGCCCCGGAGATCGCCGAGCGGTTCCCCGACCGGCCGGACGTGCTCACCAACACGCTGCGCCATCGCCGACCAGGTGGACATCCAGTTCACCAAGAAGTACCACGTGCCCTCGTTCCCGCTGCCCGAGGGCGTGGGCTCGGAGAACGAGCTGCTGGTGCGGCTGGCCGAAGCGGGCGCCCGGGAGCGGTACGGCGATCCGCTGCCCGAAGAGGTGAAGCAGCGCCTGGAGTACGAGCTGGGCGTCATCACGAAGACCGGCTACGCCGGCTACTTCCTGATCGTAGTCGACTTCATTAAAGCGGCGCGCGACCGCGGCATCCCGGTGGGCCCGGGGCGCGGCTCGGCGGCCGGCTCGCTCGTGGCCTACGCGCTCAGGATCACCGACGTCTGCCCGCTCAAGTTCGACCTGCTGTTCGAGCGCTTCCTGAATCCGGAGCGCGTGTCGATGCCCGACATCGACGTGGACTTCTGCTTCGAACGGCGCGGCGAGGTGATCGAGTACGTGCGGCAGAAGTACGGCCGCGACTCGGTGGGGCAGATCGTCACCTTCGGCACCATGAAGTCGCGGGCCGCGATCAAGGACGTGGGCCGCGTGCTCGGCTTCACGCCGGCGGAGACCGACGCGCTGGCCAAGCTCGATGCCCAACCAGCCCAACTACTCGCTCACGGTCAAGGAGGCCGTGGAGCAGGTGCCCGAGGTCAAGAAGCTCTACCGCAACGACGAGCGGTACCGCCAGCTGCTCGACTACGCGATGGCGCTCGAAGGGCTGTCGCGGCACATCGGGCGTGCACGCCGCCGGCGTCGTGATCGCGCCGGGCCCGCTGGACGAGTACGTGCCCGTGTGCACGCAGGCCGTCGAAGGGAGCCGGCGCCGGCAGCGAGGAGCGGTGGTCGTCACGCAGTACGACATGGGGGCGCTCGAAAAGGTCGGGATGCTCAAGATGGACTTCCTCGGCCTGACCACGCTGACCGTGATCAAGCGACGCGCTCGACGCCATCGAGACGACCACGGGGGAGCGCCTCGACCTGTCGCGCTCATCGACGACGGCGACGCCCGCGTGTACCAGATGCTGCGCGCCGGCCGCACGGCGGGCGTGTTCCAGTTCGAGTCGGCGCTGGCCACCGACATGCTGCGCGGCATGCGCTGCGACCGGTTCGACGACCTCGTGGCGTCCAACGCGCTGATGCGCCCGGGGCCGCTCGACGCCGGCATGCACCGCGTCTATCAGTCCGGCGCAAGCGCGGCGAGGAGGCGGTGACGCTACGCGCTGCCGGAGCTGAAGGCGGTGCTCGAGCCCACGTACGGCGTGATCACCTATCAGGAGCAGGTGATGCGCATCGCGCAGCTCCTGGCCGGCATCTCGCTGGCCGAAGCCGACGTGCTGCGCAAGGCGGTGGGCAAGAAGGACGCCGAGCTGATCAAGAAGGAACTCGGCAAGTTCGTCGAGAAGGCGCGTGGCGCGCGGCTACGACCGCAAGATGATCGAAGAGCTCGCCGGCCAGATCGAGACCTTCGGCCGCTACGGCTTCAACAAGTCCCACTCGGTGGCCTACTCCGTCATCTCGTATCAGACGGCGTGGCTCAAGGCGCACCACCCGGCCGAGTTCATGGCGGCCCTGCTCTCGTCGTCCATCGGCGACACCGACAGCGTGGTGAAGTACATCAACGAGGCGCGCGAACTCGGCCTCGAGGTGCTGCCGCCGAGCGTCAACGAGTCGGGGTACAAGTTCACCGTGGTCGGCGACAAGCGGCTCCGCTTCGGCCTCGGCGCCATCCGCAACGTCGGCAAGGGCGCCATCGATTCCATCCTCGCCGCGCGGCGCCGAGCATCCGTTCACCGACCTGTTCGACCTGTGCGACGCGCGTGGATCTGCGCCTGTGCAACAGCCGCGTGTTCGAAGCGCTGATCACGTCGGGCGCGCTGGACGAGCTGGGCGGCGGCCGCCAGCAGTATCTGGCGGCGCTCGACACGGCGCTGCACGAGGCGTCGCTGATGCAGCAGGAGCGGGTCACCGGGCAGGGGTCGCTGTTCGGGGCGCTGGACGACGGCGCGCCGGCGGAAGCGACGCACCGCAACCGCGTGCTGCCCAACGTGGCGCCGATGACCGAATCCGAGCGCCTGGCAAAGGAGAAGGAGACCCTCGGCTTCTACATCTCGGGGCATCCGCTGGAGCCCTATCGCGTGGAATGCGAACTGTTTGCGACGCGCACCGTGGCCGAACTCGGACGCTGGACGCAGGCGGAGGAATCGATCGGCTGCGTGGTCACGTCGATCCGCCGGCAGGTGAGCAAGAAGTCGGGGGCCGAGTTCGCCCGGTTGACAGTCGAGGATTTTTCGGGATCTTCGGAGGTGCTGGTGTTCCCCGAGGCCTGGGGGCTGATCGGCGACCGGGTGCGGACGGACGTCCCGGTGCTGATCAAGGGCGGTTATTCGCGGCGGGACCAGGAAACCGAGAATCCAACCTTCATCGTCGCGTCGGTGACGCCATTCGCCGAACTGCGCCTGAACGGGCAGGTGGCCGTGGCCATCGAACTGACGCCGGACGAGATCGTGAGCGCCGACATCATGCGAGACGTACGCTCCGTAGTCGAGGCGCATTCCACGTCGCACGCCGGCTCGCCGCCGCTGGAAGTCCGGTGGAGCGACGGGTCGGGGGCCAGCGAGCGCTTTCTCTCGCGGTCGCTGCGGCTGTCGGCCACGCAGGCGGCGCTCACCGACCTGCGCGCGGTGCTCGGCGCCGAGCGCGTGCGCCTGGTGCGCGGGGGCTGACCGTGACCACCGCGACCCTCGAATTCGAGAAGCCGATCGCCGAACTGGAACGGCAGATCGAGGAACTCCGGCGGCTGGCCGGCGACCGCCAGCTCGACGTGGCCCGCGAGCTCGAGCCGCTGGAGCAGAAGCTGGCCGAGCTGCGCACGGAGATCTACCGCAACCTGACCCCCTGGCAGCGCGTGCTGGTGGCGCGCAGCAACAAGCGCCCGTTCACCACCGACTACCTCCGGCTCGCGTTCACCGACTTCGTCGAGCTGCACGGCGACCGCCTGTTCCGCGAGGACCCGGCCATCGTCGGCGGATGGGCGCGGCTGGACGGCGAATCGGTGATGGTGATCGGCCACCAGCGCGGCCGCGACACCAAGGAGAATCGTGAAGCGCAACTTCGGCATGCCGCACCCCGAGGGCTACCGCAAGGCGCTGCGGCTGATGAAGCTGGCCGAGAAGTTCCACGTGCCGGTGATCACCTTCATCGACACCATGGGGGCGTGGGCCGGCCTCGGCGCCGAGGAGCGGGGCCAGTCGGAGGCCATCGCGCGCAACCTGTTCGAGATGAGCCGCCTCGAGGTGCCGATCCTGGCGACCGTGATCGGGGAGGGCGGCTCGGGCGGCGCGCTGGGGCTGGGAGTGGCCGACCGGGTGATGATGCTGGAGAACTCGGTATATTCCGTGATCTCGGTGGAAGGCTGCGCGGCCATCCTGTGGAAGGACGGCAAGAGCCAGGAGATGCGGGAGAAAGCCGCGTCGGCGCTCAAGATCACGGCCGCGGACCTGTACGAGCTGCGCGTGATCGACGAGATCATCCCCGAACCGCCGGGGGGCGCGCACGCCGACTACGAGACCACCGCGGCGTCCGTGAAGGAGGCGCTGCTGCGGAACCTCGAAGAGCTGGCGCGCCTCAAACCCGACAAGCTGGTGCGCCGCCGGCGCGAGAAGTTCCTGCGCATGGGGCAGTTTCTGGAGTAGTCGTGGCGCATCTCATCGAAGTCGCGTTCAAGGGCAACCGAAAGGATTTCTTCATCTGGGAGCAGGACGACGTGCCGGCGCTGAAGGCGCCGGTGGTCGTCGAAGCCGACCGGGGTGAGGACATCGGTCGCGTGCACGCCGTGGGCGAGCAGGCGGCGCTGCGGAATGCCGGCACCTCGCACGGCTACGGCAGCGGGCTGCCGGCGCGGCGCGCCCGGCGGCTGGCCACGAGCGACGAGGTGAGCCGGCTCGAAGAGCTGCGCGCCCAGGACGAAGAGGCCCGGCGCCGCGCGATGGAGCGGGTCAAGGCCAACGGCCTCGTGATGAAGGTGTCCGACGCCGAATGGCAGTGGGACCGCAAGAAGCTGACCTTCTTCTTCACCGCCGAGAAGCGCGTCGACTTCCGCACGCTGGTGCGCGAGCTGGCGTCGACGTTCAGGACGCGCATCGAGCTGAAGCAGATCGGCGTGCGCGACGAGTCCAAGCGCCTCGACGGCCTGGGGCGGTGCGGGCGCCAGTACTGCTCGGCGTCGTGGCTGCCCGAGCTGCTGCCGGTGAACCTCGGCGTGGCCAAGGACCAGCGGCTGTCGCTCAACCCGACGCAGATCTCCGGCGCCTGCGGGCGGCTGATGTGCTGCCTGCGCTACGAGCACGAGTTCTACGTGCAGAGCCGGAAGCGCTTCCCCAAGGAAGGCCGGGTGCTCGTGACGGCGCGCGGCGAGGAAAAGGTCGTGGCCAACGACATCTTCCGCGAACGCGTGACACTGCGCGGCGCCGACAACGAGATGCACATCGTGCCGCTGGACGAGCTGCGCGCCGACGTCATGAAGAGCGACCCCGAGGCCTCGTGGCTGCGTGGCGCCCCGCTAGCGGGCAGCGCTGCCGATGCGGGTGAGCCCGACGACTCGGCGCCGGACGGCGACATGGAGGGCATGGCGGAGGAGTCGGCCGAGCGGCCGCCCCGGCGGCAACCGCCGGAGCAGCGCCGCGCACATGCGCCGCGCGACTCCCGCGAGGCGCGGCCCCCGCGGCCGCCGCGCGAATCACGCGCTCGCCGGGCGACGCACACCGCCGCGAACACCGGCCCCGAAGGCCCGGCAGCCGCCAGCGAACGGCGTCCGCACCGCCGGCGGGGACGCCGCGGCGGCCGGCGCAACCGCGGCGCCCAGCGCCGCGGCGGCACGCCCGAGGACTCGAATGACGGCAACGGCAACGCCGGCGGTTCGCCGCCGAGCCCCGCGCCGCCTCCAACCGGAGCCTGAGTGCCCCACTTCTACATCACGACCGCCATCGACTATGCCAACGGCGAGCCGCACCTGGGGCACGCGCTGGAGAAGATCGGCGCCGACGCCATCGCCCGGTACCGGCGGCTCCGGGGTGACGACGTGCGGTTTCTCATGGGGATGGACGAGCACGGGCAGAAGGTGGCCCAGGCGGCCGCGGAGCGCGGCGTCGCGCCTCAGGCGCTGGTGGATCGCATCGCGGCGTCGTTCGAAGCGATGTGGGCGCGCCTCGACATCTCGCACGACCAGTTCATCCGCACCACGCAGCCGGCGCACAAGGCCGGCGTGCGGGCGCTGATCCTGCGCATCCACGAGCGCAACCCCGACGACTTCTACGAGCAGACCTACGAGGGCTGGTACTGCGTGGGATGCGAGCTGTTCAAGCGCGACGACGAGATCGTGGACGGCAAGTGCGTGCTGCATCCGACGCGCGAACTGCAGTGGACCGAGGAGCGCAACTGGTTCTTCCGTCTCACCCGGTACGCGCCCTTCCTCAAGGCGCTGTTCGCGGCGCGCCCGGAGTTCCTCCGGCCGGAGACGCGGCGCAACGAGATCCTCGCTCTGCTCGACCAGGGGCTGGAGGACATCTCGATCACGCGGTCGCGGCTGGCCTGGGCGATTCCCTTCCCGCTGCCGACCAGCGACGGCGAGCAGCAGGGCACCTGGGTCTGGTTCGACGCGCTGCCCAACTATCTCACCGCCACCGGCTATCCGGATCCGTCGTACACCGACTGGTGGCCGGCGCAGCTGCACGTGATCGGCAAGGACATCACGCGGCTGCACTGCGTGATCTGGCCAGCGATGCTCGAGGCGGCCGGTGCTGGCGCTGCCCGAGTCGGTGTGGGCGCACGGCTTCATCTCGCTGGGCGGCGAGCGGTTCAGCAAGTCAGCCGGCGTCAAGCTCGAGCTCGGCGAGGCCATCGACCGCTACGGCCCCGACGCCTTCCGGTACTTCCTGATCCGCGAGGTGCCCTTCGACGGCGACGGCAGCTTCTCGTGGGAGCGGTTCGAGGACCGGTACAACGCCGACCTGGCCAACGCCTGGGGCAATCTGGCCAGCCGCACCATCGCCATGGTGGAGCGCTATCGCGGCGGCGTGGTGCCGGCGGCGGCGCGGGGCGCCGTGGACGAGGCCGACGCGGCCGACTACGCCGCCTATCACGCGGCCATGGACGGATCGCGCGGCTACATGCTGCACGACGCGCTGCGCGCGGTGTGGCTCACGGTGGCCCGCGGCAACGAATACGTCGACCGCCAGGCCCCGTGGAAGCAGGCCAAGGACCCGGCGCAGGCCGGGGCGCTCGACACGACGCTCGGCACGCTGATCCGCCAGCTCGCCCGGCAGTGCATGGCGCTGCAGCCCTTCATGCCGGGCAAGGCGCAGGAGCTCTGGCGGCAGCTGGGCGGACCCGGCGCCGTGGCCGATCAGCGCTTCGCCGGCTTCGACGCGCTCGACGCCGCGGGGTGGAAGGTGACGAAGGGCGACGGGCTGTTTCCGAAGGCGGAGAAGCCGAAGGGCGCCCCTCCGGCCTAGAACAGCACCCCGAACGTCAGCGGCAGCATCTGACGCGACGGCCCGCTGTGGGCAACGTACACGTAGCGCAGCTCGGCGAAGGTGGTCATCTCGGCCAGCTGCCACTTCATTCCGCCGCCGAAGTTGAAGCCGAAGTCGTTCTCGCTGGCGAGGCCGAGGAATTCGCTCAAGTGGTTGAGCGTGACGCCGCCGATGAAATAGGGTGACTCGGGCGCCGTCGTGATCGGCAGCACCGCGTTCATCCCGATGCTGGTCACGTTCTGGGCCACGTAGCCCCCCTTTCCGCTGAAGGCCGTGTACGACAGCTCGCCGCGAAGCGCCACCGGCCACCCCTGCGGCGTGCCCTGCGCCATGCCGCTGATGATGTACCCGGTCTGGGCGTTGCGGCTCAGGTCGCTGAGGGGAATGTTGAGGCCGGCGCTCACGCCGAAGTGCGTGGACGGCTCGGCCTGCTGCGCCCGCGCGGAGCGCGCGGCGGCGGCCGTCAGCGCAACGAGCGCGGCCGCGGTCATCACGTGGCGGGAAAGCTTCATCTGGACTCCTGTGGTGGTGGTCGTGATGCACGCCGTGAAAACGGGAGGCCTCCGGAGAAGCCTCCCGCGTTCCCTACCCCGCAGGGCGCGCAGAGTTACGCGCCCGCCCTACTTGGGATTGGACGGCGGCGCCTTGCCGCTGTCGGCCGGCTTCGAGAAGTCCACCTTGGGCACGGCGTTCGCCTGCTCCGTGGCCTGGAAGTACTTCCGCTCCTTCGATCCGATGACCTTGGCCGTCAGGACCGCCGGAAACTGCCGGATGTAGGCGTTGTACGCCTTCACCGCGTCGTTGTAGTCGGAGCGCGACACCGCGATCCGGTTCTCGGTGCCGGTGAGTTCGTCCTGCAGCCGCAGGAAGCTCTCATCGGCCTTGAGGTTCGGGTAGTTCTCCGAGATCGCCAGCAGCCGGCCCAGGGCGCCGGTCATCTGCTGGTCGGCGTTGGCCATCTGCTCGGGATCCTTGCTCTGCACCGCGTTCAGCAGGCGCGACCGCGCCTCGGCGACGGTGTTGAACACCTCCTCCTCATGCTGCGCATAGCCCTTCACGGTGCTGACCAGATTCGGAATGAGGTCGGCGCGCCGCTGCAGCTGAACCTCGATCTGACCCTGGGCGGCCGTCGCCGTCTCGTCGAGCGTCTGGATGCGGTTGTAGCCGCAGCCGGTGGCGAGCACAGCGAGCACGGGTACGAGCCAGCGACGTTTCATCGAAAGTCCCTCGTTGCCATTGGTGAACCGGCGTGGCTTCCGAACCGCGACACCACCGCCGGGCGGAATCCGAACGCGAGGTCCGGCCCGCTCATCCCTACGAACAGTTGCCGCTCCAGGTTTTCGCGGCTACCCCCCAACACTATGCGCCGAATCCGTCGAGGTAGCGCACCACGGCCTCGAGGCCGCGGAGATACCCGTCCAGCACCGCCGGGGCGTCGGCCGCGGCGAGTCTGGCTTCGCCGCGCACGTGGCGCACCACCCGCTCGAACGCCTCCGCCGGCACGCCGGCCGCCGAGGCCACCGCCCGGCTGAGTTCCAGATTGTCGCGCGACGGGGTCCGGCCCCGCAGCCGCTCGACGGCCCGGAAGATCACCATGACCGTGCTCACCGTCGACGCCAGGAGCTGCAGCTCCGCCTTGCGATCTCCGCCCGCGGCGAGGACCCCCTGCCGGAGCGCCAGCAGCTTGCCGCGCGCCTCGTGCTCGAGCTGCAGCCGCAGGTCGCGCGGCGCCACCTGGACGCCGTCGAACGGCGAGTCCCCGTGCAGCACCTTGTGGCGGTCGAGCATGTCGGCGTACTCCATCGGGAACACGTCGCTCGACTCACGCCACTCCTCGGCGGTGAAGATCATCGGCGGCGGATTGCCGGCGTCGGCCCAGCCGCGGGCCGTCGCCGAGAGCGCGCGCAACCGGTCGGCCTCGAGCCCGTCCACGATCACGAGCACATTGTAGTCCGAGTGCCGCGGAATGTGCTCGCCCGCCGCCGCCGAGCCGTAAAGCACCACGCTGCGCAACCCGGCGCCGAACACGGAGCGGAGCTGCACCACCAGTTCGTCGAGCGTCATCTTTGCCATAGCGTCACCATGAAGAGCCTCCGCCGCCCCCGCTGAACCCGCCCCCGCCGCCAAACCCGCCGAAGCCACCGCCGCCGCCAAATCCGCCGCCGCCGAAGCCCCCGCCACCCCAGCCGCCCCGGCCCCGACCGCCGCCGCCCAGCCCCCACGGGATGAACAGCATCCACGGCGAGCAGCCGCGCCGGCCGCCGCCCAGAATGCTCAGGATCACGAACAGGATGAACAGGAAGACGACGGGCGGAATGCCGCCCGATTGGCCGCCTCCCTGATCCGATTCCGGCACGCGCCCCACCGCCGTGAGTGCCGAATCGAGCGCGAAGTGGTAGTTGGCGGCGAACGCCTGCGCCACGCGCACCGCGACCAGCGACGTACCGTCGCCGTAGTCGCCGTTGCGGAAGAAGCGCGAGACCGCCTCACGACAGATCGAGCCCGCGTCGGCGTCGGTGATGTAGCCCTCGGCGCCGCGCCCGACCTCGATGTGGCACTCGCCCTTGCCGCTGGAATTCGTTTCCTTGGGCACGATCAGGATGACCACGCCGGCGTTGCGGTTCGGGTCGCCGGGCTGGCCGAACTTGCCGACCTTCCAGTCTCGCCCGATCTGGAGCGCGACGTCGCCTACCGCCTGCCCCTTGAGATCGCTGAGCGTGACGATCGCCATCTCGCCGGGGGAACTCGCACGCACCGCCTGCGCCAGCTGGCTCAGCGCATCGACCGTCTGCGCGTTCATCACGTGCGCGAAGTCGTTGACGAGGCCCGCGGGCGCGGGAACCTGGAGGCCGCCGCCCTGCAGCAGGACGGCGACGCCGGTCAGCAGCGAAAGGATGAACACGAATGCTCGGTGTCGGGTATGTGAGACGGGCGGCCGGTTTCGAGTTTAGCGGTATCGACACGGCGCGGCCAGTCAGCCGCCCATCCTTCGCATCTTCCTGGCCCGCATTAAGTTAGTACGCAATTTCCAACGCCCCGGTTTCTCCCGCCTCCTTCCGCCCACCCGTGCCATGACACCCAGACGCTTCGCCCTTCCATTCGCCGTGCTGGCGCTGGCCGCCAGCGCCCTCGCCGCGCGTCCCATCGGCGCCCCGCGCGCGCCCGTTGCGGCGGCGGCCCCGGCGCCAGATTCGCTGCTCGCGAAGGCCGACGCCGGCCGCATTCTGGGATCCGCGTCGGCGAAGGTCTGGCTGGTCGAGGCCAGCGACTTCCAGTGTCCCTTCTGCAAGCAGTGGCACGACGAATCGTACGCGGCGATCCTCAAGGATTACGTGAACACCGGCAAGGTCCGGCTGGCCTTCCTGAACGATCCGCTGCCCATGCATCAGCACGCGATGCAGGCCGCCGAGGCGGCGATGTGCGCGTCGGCGCAGGACAAGTTCTGGCCGATGCACGAGGCGCTGTTCGGCACGCAACACGACTGGGAGATGCTGGCCGATCCGACCGCCTACTTCGATGCGCTGGCGGCCAAGGCCGGCGTGAAGATGGCGGAGTGGCGGAGTTGCGTGAGCACGCACGCCGTGCGCCCGCTCATCGACGCCGACCAGACGCGACTCCGGTTGAGCGGCGTACAGGCCACGCCGACCTTCTTCATCGGGGGCTCGAAGCTGGAGGGCGTCCAGCCCACCGCCGCGATGCGCAAGGCGCTGGACGCGGCGCTCGTCAAGGCCGGCACCCCGTAGCCGCCCGCGGGCGCGACGCGCCGTGAACGCCGCGATTCGTCCGTTCTACGCCGCGGCGGCGCACCTCGCCCGCGCCGCCGCGGCGGTGGCGCCGGCGTCGGGGTCCAAGCTGTTCCGCACCTTCGCGGCGCGGCGCGGCATCCGCGCGCGCTACCGCCGCTGGGGCGCCGAGGGGCGCGACGCCGCCCGCCCCCTGCTCTGGATGCACGCTCCGTCGGTGGGCGAGGGACTCCAGGCGCGGCCGGTGCTCGAGCGGCTGCGGGCGCGCCACGCCGAGCTGCAACTCGCCTACACGTTCTATTCGCCGAGCGCCGAGCGGTTCGCCGGCGCGCTCGACGTGGACTTCCGCGACTACCTGCCCTTCGACACCGCCGACGACGCGCGTTCGGCGCTGTCGGCGCTGGCCCCGCGGGCGCTGGTCTTCAGCAAGCTCGACGTGTGGCCGGTGCTCACCCGCGAAGCAGCCGGCCGCGGGGTGAAGCTGGGTCTGGTGAGCGCCACGCTCTCGCGCGAATCGTCGCGCGGGCGCGGCCCGAGCGCGTTGCTCCTGCGCGACGCCTACGCCCGGCTCGACGCCGTGGGCGCGATCGACGCCGAAGACGCCGAGCGGCTGCTGCGGCTGGGGGTCAGGCCGGAGGTGGTCCGGGTGACGGGCGACACGCGCTTCGACCAGGTATGGGAGCGCGCCGGACGCGCCGACCGGGCCGGGCCGCTGCTGGGGCCGCTGACGAACGGGCGGCCGACGCTGGTGGCCGGATCCACCTGGCCCACCGACGAGGCGCAGCTGCTGCCGGCATTCCAGGCGTTCCACGAGCAGAACTCCGACGCGCGGATGATCGTGGCACCGCACGAACCGACGCCCGAGCATCTGGCGCCGATCGAGCGATGGGCGCGCGAGGCAGGGCTGCCGTTGGCGCGCCTCGGCGCGCCCGGCGCCGGCGAGGCATCGGTGGTGCTCGTGGACCGCGTGGGCGTGCTGGGCGACCTCTACGCGCTGGCCGACGCCGCTTATGTGGGCGGCGCCTTCCATGGCGCGGGACTCCACTCCGTGCTCGAACCCGCGGCGTTCGGCGCCCCGGTGCTGTTCGGGCCGCGGCACGCGGGCACGCGCGACGCGCGGCTGCTGCTCGCCGCCGGCGGCGCGGTGGGCGTGTCAGGTCGCGACGAGCTGCTGGCGGTGCTGCGGAGCTGGTTCGACGACGCCGGGCGGCGGGGTGCGGCGGGCGCCGCCGCGCGGGCCGTGATCGAAACGGGGCTTGGCGCCGCCGAGCGGTCGGTGCAGCTGGTGGAGTTGCTGCTCGGAATTTGATCTGCCGGGTTCCCGCCGCCGCCGCGAGAACCCATTATTCGAGGGCCCATACGATGTGCGCCGGATTGGCGACGCGCGACGGTTGGGCCACCCCCGGAGGCCGCGTGAAGATCTCGAAGCTCGCCGCTGCGACGGCGCTGTGCATCGCCGCCGAAGCCTGTGCGTCATCCCCCGCCTCTCGGCCGGCGCCGGGCGCCGGCCCGGTGGCGGAACTGGACGCGCCGCCGCCCAGCATGGTGTTCACAGGCAAGTTCTCGCCCGTTATAAACGTGACATCGGGGAGCGGGATGGCCAGCGGGGCCACGCGCATCAACGGCACCGTGCGGCTCATCGGCGCTCCGGGCCTGGACGACCAGTTCACGGTCGAGGCGGATTTCACGACGGATCGCGGCGCCGAAACGCTGCTCTGGTCGATCGTCGAGGGCGGGTGCGGCAACGCCAGCCTGCCGCTGGTGCCGCCGCGGCAGCTGCTCCCCATCGAGGTGCCGGCTACGGGCCAGGTGCACGTGACCACCCAGTTCCGCTCGACGATGGTGCAGACG
This sequence comes from uncultured Gemmatimonadaceae bacterium, assembly GCA_963775915.1. GTDB lineage: Bacteria > Gemmatimonadota > Gemmatimonadetes > Gemmatimonadales > Gemmatimonadaceae > JAGWRI01. Next base: position 726,939 of record CAVZKH010000010.1, on the reverse strand, counting down.
GCGGCGTACCACTTCAACCTCTACGCCGGCGGCGGATCCGACCTGTCGGCGGTGATCGGCTGCGCCAGCCTCAGGGGCTGACGGTCGCGCGCTCGGTCACGACGCGCACGCGGTTCTCCACCACCTGCAGGAACCCGCCCTCGACGGCGAATCGCTTGGCGTCGTTGCCGGCGCCGATGCGCAGCTCACCCCGGCCCAGCAGCGCCATCATCGGCGCGTGGCCGGTGAGGATGCCCACCTGCCCGTCGAACGCCGGGGCGACCACGGTGTCCGTGGTCCCCTCGAACAGCACCTTATCCGGCGAGATGACGGAGACGTTGAGCACGGAGTGGTTCCTCAGCCCTGGGCGAGCTTCTTGGCGTTGGCGATCACGTCGTCGATGCCGCCGGCCATGAAGAACGCCTGCTCGGGGTACTGGTCGAACTCGCCGGCCACCAGCCGCTCGAACGAGCTGATGGTCTCCTCGAGCTTGACGTACTTGCCGGGGATGCCGGTGAACTGCTCGGCGACGGCGAACGGCTGCGACATGAACCGCTGAATGCGGCGGGCGCGGCCCACGATCTTCTTGTCGTCTTCGGACAGTTCGTCCATGCCGAGGATGGCGATGATGTCCTGCAGCTCCTTGTAGCGCTGCAGGATCTTCTGGACGTCGGTGGCCACCTTGTAGTGGCGCTCGCCGAGGTACTGCGGATCGAGAATGCGCGAGCCCGACGCGAGCGGGTCGACGGCGGGGTAGATGCCCAGCTCGGTGATGGCGCGCGAGAGCACGACCGTGGCGTCGAGGTGGGCGAAGGCGGTGGCCGGCGCCGGATCGGTGATGTCGTCGGCGGGCACGTAGATGGCCTGCACCGAGGTGATCGAGCCGTCGCGCGTCGAGGTGATGCGCTCCTGCAGATCGCCCATCTCCGTGGCCAGCGTGGGCTGATACCCCACGGCGCTCGGCATGCGGCCGAGGAGGGCCGACACTTCGGATCCGGCCTGCGTGAACCGGAAGATGTTGTCGATGAACACGCAGCACGTCGGCGTGCTCGCGTCGCGGAAGTACTCGGCGACGGTGAGGCCCGAGAGGCCGACGCGCAGACGGGCGCCCGGCGGCTCGTTCATCTGGCCGTAGATCAGCGCCGTGGAGCCGAGCACGCCCGACTCCTTCATTTCGAGATAGAGGTCGTTGCCCTCGCGCGTGCGCTCGCCCACGCCGCAGAACACCGAGCGGCCGCCGTGCCCCTTCTGCACGTTGTTGATGAGCTCCATGATGACGACCGTCTTGCCCACGCCGGCGCCGCCGAAGAGGCCGATCTTGCCGCCCTTCACGAACGGGGCGATGAGGTCGACCACCTTGATGCCCGTCTCGAAGACCTCGGTCTTGGGCTCGAGGTTCACGAAGTCGGGGCGCTTGCGGTGGATGGGCCAGCGCTCGACGTCGGCGGGGATCGGCGCGCCGTTGTCCACGGGCTCGCCGAGCACGTTGAGGATGCGGCCCAGCGCGGCCTCGCCCACCGGCACGGTGATCGGGCCGCCGGTGTCGATCACGTCCATGCCGCGCACCACGGCCGTCGGTGCTGGACATGGCGACGGCGCGCACCTGATTGCGGCCGATGTGCTGCTGCACCTCGACCACGACGTTGATGTCGATGCCGTCGGAGGTGGTGTGCAGGCGGAGGGCGTTGTAGAGCTCGGGCAGGTGATCCGGCTCGAACTCGACGTCGAGCACCGGCCCGATGACCTGGACGACCTTTCCGATGTTGGCGGGAGCAGCAGTAGTGGCAGACATGGCTAGCCCTGGAGAGCCGCAGCGCCGCCGACGATCTCGGCGATCTCCTGCGTGATCTGCGCCTGGCGGGCGCGGTTGTAGGTACGGCGGAGGATGTTGATCATGTCGGACGCGTTGTCCGTCGCGTTCTTCATGGCGGTGCGCTGCGCGCGCTCTGGAACGCGGCCGTCGCTCTCCACCAGCGCGCGGTAGATCGCGTTGCGCACGTACGCCGGCAGCAGCTGGCCGAGGATCTCGTCGGCCGATGGGTAGAGCAGATAGTCGAGCTCGCGCGGCGCCGCGGTCGGGCCGGCGCCACGGGCAGCAGGCACTCGCTCACCGCGGCGGGTGGAGAGCGCCGAATTGAACTTGCGTGTAGACCACGTGCACGGCGTCGAGCTTGCCGTCGCCGAAGTCGGCGCGGAGCCGCGTCCACGAGGTCGGCGGCGTTGCTCGGTGGTCGGCTTGTCGCCGATGTCGGTGCGCGTGCGACGCGAGCGCGCGGCCCACGTACTTGAAGTAGCCGACGCCCTTCGTGCCCACCACGTGCAGGTCGACCGTCACGCCTGCGCCCTCGAGGCGCGCGACGAGCGCGCGGGCTTCCTTGATCAGGTTGGAGTTGAAGGCGCCGGCCAGCCCGCGGTTGGACGTGATGAGCAGCACGCGCGGCGCGCTTCGACCTGCGCCGGCTGGCGCAGCAGCGGGAAGCGGCCGGCGAGGTCGGGCGCAGTACAGGTCGGCGATCACCTCGGCGAGCGCCCGCGCGTAGGGGCGCGCCGCGATGCACGCGATCCTGCGCCCGCTTCAGCTTCGACGTGGCGACCATCTCCATCGTCCGGGTGATCTTGCGGGTGTTCTCGACCGACGTGATGCGGCCCTTGAGCTCGCGACCCTTGGCCATTGGCTAGAGGCTGGCGGCGGCTGAACTTCGCGGTGCCGGTGCCGGCGGTCTGCTTGTAGGCGCCGATGGCGGCTTTCAGCTCGGCCTTCAGCTCCTTGGACAGCACCTTCTTGCGTGCGGATCTTCTCGCCAACCTGCGGGTGGCTGGCCGACATGTACTCGTGGAAGCCGCGCTCCCACTCGCGGATGTGCCGTGGTCTCCACGTCGTCGAGGTAGCCGTTGGTCACGGCGTAGATGATCATCACCTGCTCGCTCGACTGGCATCGGCTGGTACTGCGCCTGCTTGAGCACCTCCACCGTGCGGGCGCCGCGGTCGAGCTGGCGCTGGGTGGCCGGCGTCGAGGTCGGAGGCGAACGCGGCGAACGCCTCGAGCTCGCGGTACTGCGCCAGGTCGAGGCGCAGCCGCCCGGCGACCGCTTCATCGCCTTGATCTGCGCCGGCCGCCGACGCGCGACACCGAGATGCCGACGTTGATGGCGGGGCGGACGCCGGCGTAGAACAGGTCGGTCTCGAGGAAGATCTGGCCGTCGGTGATCGAGATGACGTTGGTCGGGATGTAGGCCGACACGTCGCCGGCCTGCGTCTCGATGATCGGCAGCGCGGTGAGCGAGCCGCCGGGCTTGAGGATGTGCGTGTCGTCCACGATCACGCCGGGTCCTCGCGCAGCTTGGCCGCGCGCTCGAGCAGGCGCGAGTGGAGGTAGAACACGTCGCCGGGGTACGCCTCGCGGCCCGGCGGGCGGCGCAGCACCAGCGACAGCTGGCGGTACGCGGCGGCCTGCTTGGACAGGTCGTCGTACACGCACAGCGTGTGGCTTGCCCTCGTCGTACATGAAGTACTCGGCCATCGCGCAGCCGGCGTACGGCGCGATGTACTGCATCGGCGCCGGGTCCGACGCGGTGGCGGCGACGACGATCGTGTACTCCATCGCGCCGCGCGTCCTGCAGCCGCTCGACGACCGAGGCGACCGTGGACGCCTTCTGGCCGATGGCGACGTAGACGCAGATGACGCCCGTGCCCTTCTGGTTGATGATCGTGTCGACGGCGATGGCGGTCTTGCCGGTGCCGCGGTCGCCGATGATCAGCTCGCGCTGGCCGCGGCCGATGGGGATCATCGAGTCGATGGCCTTGAGCCCGGTCTGCAGCGGCTCGCTGCACCGGCTGGCGGACGATGATGCCCGGCGCCTGCGATCTCGACCTTGCGCGTGCGTCGTCGCGGCGATCGCGCCGCGCCCGTCGATGGGGCCGCCCGAGCGCGTCGACGACGCGGCCGATGAGCGCCGGCCCGACCGGCACCTCGAGCACGCGGGCGGTGCGGCGGACCTCGTCGCCCTCGCGGAGCTGGAGGTAGTCGCCGAGGATGACGGCGCCGATGTTGTCCTCTTCGAGGTTCAGCGCCAGGGCGGTGATCTTCTCGCCGGTTTCGGAGGAGGTGATCTCGAGCATCTCGCCGGCCATGGCCTTCGTGCAGGCCGTAGATGCGGGCGATGCCGTCCTTCACCTCGAGGACGGTACCCACCTCCTCGACATCGAGCGAATGGAGATCAGCGGCCTCGATCTCACGGAGGAGGATGTCCTTGATCTCGCCGGGGCGGAGCGTCGTCTCGGTAGCCATACGGAGTGCGCGGGGATTGCGTCGTGGAGTGTCGTGGGGAGCTTGTGAAAATTATCACAAGGCCCGGGGGCCTGCAAGCGCTGCGGACCCCTCGCGAACGCCCCCGGCCGGCGGCGCATTTCGCTTCTCCCTGCGGGATTTTGATGATGGTGCGCGGGGGGACTGCCCCCACTTTACTCCACATGTCCGCAAGCCTCAAGGAGCTCAGGGTCTGGCAGGAAGCGGTGGGACTGGCCGCCGACGTGATCCGCGCCGTGCGCCACACCAACCGCCGCGAGGTCAACGTCGTGGCCGAAACCCTCATGACCACCGGTCTCGCACTGGCGGACCACATCGCCGAAGGGTTCGGGCGCTACACGGCGCCCGAGCAGCGCCAGCTCTACCGCGCCGCCCGGCGCGACCTGATGCGGCTCGAGACCCAACTCGCGGTGGCCCACCAGGCCGACCTCGTTTCGGCCGCCCACCTGGCCCAACTTTCCCACAGGGCCCAGATCGTTGGCCGCCTGCTCGGCGGCTACCTGGTCTACCTCGAGCGCCAGCTGGCCGAGCCGGCCGGCGCTAGCCGCGACTCCGTGCGTGTCCGCGATTGAAGCGCTCGATCAGGTCCACCGTGCGGAGCCGGGCGAGCGACGCCGGCCGGGTGCCGGCGATGCGCTGGGCGGTGCTCGACAGGTGCGACGACGAGGCGAACGAGAGCACCTTCGCCACGTCGCGCACGTCGTAGCCCGGGTTCTTGGACAGCTCGGCGGCGCTGATGAGGCGCACGAGGTCGATGATGCGCTTGAGATTGGGCGCCCCGTCGGCGGCGAAGGTGCGGCTCAGGTGCTCGCGCGTGACTCCCAGCGCTTCGGCCAGCCCGGCGGTGCGCACCGGGCGCCCGGCGAAGCGCACGACGTACTGCCAGGCGCTGGTCTGCAGGCCCGTGGTCAGGGCAATCCCCCTCGGCGGTTCCAGCAGCGCCTGCGCGAAGCGCGTGGTGTACGACTGGCGCAGAACGAGTTCGCGGATGGCGTCCTCGTCGATGTCCTCCACCAGCACGTCGGCGAACTCCAGCGCGGCGCACTGGGCGAGCACGGGCCCGTCGGCGGCGCGGAGCGTGGTGAGGGCGAAGAAGGCGACGCTGGGGTACTCGCGGGCGAGCGCGGCGGCGCGCCAATTGTCTTCCTGCGCCGAGCCGAGGTCCACGATGGCGGCGTCGACCAGCCCCTCGTGAAAGCTGCGCGCGAACTCGTCGACGCCCTTGCGGACGATCAGGCGCCAGCGGCGGCGGGGGAAGGTATCGCGGGCCAGCGCGCGGGTGCGTTCGCGGGGAGCGAAGACGAGAATGGTGGGCGGGGGCCCCGCCGGCGCGACGTGCTGGGTCATGGCTCAGACGGCGGCGAGGCGCGCCGTGACCTGGTCGTGCGCGCGGCGCAGGATCTCGCGCGCGTTGCCGTAGGAGATGCGGGAGACGGCCTCGTCGAACGGCACCCACTTGCAGGCGCTGATGCCCTCGGCGCGCTGCGGACAGGTGCGGGTGGCCGACGTCTCCATGAGGAAGAAGTGGCAGACCTTGTGAATGAGCCGGCCGCGGAAGCGGAAGTACCAGTCGATGACGTCGATATCGCCGCGGACCTCGACGTCGCCGAGCCCGGTCTCCTCGCCCACCTCGCGCACGGCGGCGGCGGCGGGCTGCTCCCCCTTTTCGATGTGCCCCTTGGGAAAGCCCCAGTTCTTGTAGCTGTCGCGAATGAGGAGGTAGAGCGGCTGGCCGTCGTGCATGCGATAGACGACGCCCCCCGCCGAGGTCTCCAGCTTCGCGCGGGGCCGGTTCACCGCGCGGCCTCGGCCATCATGTAGGCGTCGGCCTCCAGCGTGGGACGGCCCTCGATGAACTGGCGGACGACTGGATCGGTGGTCTGCTTGATCTCGTCCACGGTGCCGCACTGGCGCACCTTGCCCTCGTAGAGCATGGCGATGCGGGTGCCCACGGTGTAAGCGCTGCGCATGTCGTGGGTGATGACGACGCCGGTGACGCCGAGCCGCTCGCGCAGCCGGACCATGAGCTGGTCGATGACGGCGCTGGTAACGGGGTCGAGGCCGGTGGTGGGTTCGTCGTACAGGATGTACTTGGGGCGGGTGGCGATGGCGCGGGCGATGCCGACGCGCTTGCGCATGCCGCCCGAGAGTTCGGCGGGGAACTTGTCGGACACGTCGGCCAGGTCAACGAGTTCGAGCGTTTCGTGCACGCGCTGGGCGATCTCGCTTTCGGTGAGTTCGCCCTGTTTGCGGAGGCCCATGGCGACGTTGTCGCCGACGCTGAACGAGTCGAAGAGGGCGGCGAACTGGAAGACGTAGCCGACGCTGGCGCGGAGCTTGTAGAGCTCGCGGCGCGAGAGCTTGGGCACCTCGAGCCCGTCCACCCAGACCTGGCCGGAGTCGGGTTCGAGGAGGCCGACGATGTGCTTGATGGCGACCGATTTTCCGCTGCCCGAGTAGCCGATGATGACGACGGTCTCGCCCTCGGGGACGTCGAGGGTGAAGCCGTCGAGGACGGTCTTCGCGCCGAAGGATTTGTGGACGTCGATGAGGCGGATCATTTCGGGAGGCCGGAGGCGGGGACAGAAATGTGAGGCATCGGCCGGCGAACCGCAAACCGCGGATCAAACGAAAGGGCGGGACGATCGGTTACGATCGTCCCGCCCTTCCGAATTCCTACCGACCTACTGACCTACCGACCTACGCGGCGAAGCTGCCGAGCGCCCGTCCCACATCACCCTCTCTGAGCCGCTTGAGGGCGCGATCCCTCAACTGCCGGACCCGTTCGCGCGTGACCCCGAGCATGGAGCCGATCTCTTCGAGCGTGTGCTCGCGGCCGCCTTCGAGACCGAAGTAGAGACGCAGCACCTTGGCGTCGCGCGGGGGGAGGGTGCCGAGCGCCTGCTCGATCTCGTCGGTGAGGAAGCGGTTCATGGCCTCCTCCTCGGTGTCCGGCATCTCGTCGGCCACGAAGCGCTCGATGAGGGAGCGATCGCCTTCGGGATCCATGGGGGCGTCGAGGCGCACGTCGCTCGTGTTGAGCGCGGCGAGCGACTGCACGACGTCGACCGAGAGTCCGGTGAGGTGCGAGAGCTCCTCGGGGTTGGGCTCGCGGTTGAGCTTCTGCCGCAGGATCTCCGAGGCCTTGATGATGCGCGAGAGGTCGGCGGTGCGGTTGAGCGGCACGCGGACCGTGCGCCCCTGGCGCGCGAGCGCGGACAGGATGGCCTGGCGGATCCACCAGACGGCGTACGAGATGAACTTGACGCCCTGGTCGGGATCGAATTTCCGAGCGGCCGTGAGCAGGCCGACGTTGCCCTCGCCGATCAGGTCGATGAGCGGGAGTCCGCGGTTCTGGTACTTCTTGGCCACGGAGATCACGAAGCGCAGGTTGCGCTTGACGAGTTCCTGCAGGGCATCCTGGTCGCCGGCGCGGATCTTCCGGGCGAGGTCGAGCTCCTCGGTGCCTTTGAGCAGCGGGTAGGTGCTGACCTCGTACAGATACTGGTCGAGGATGTCGCGCTCGGGCTCGCTGGGCGCGATGCCGGCCGGCGGGGCGTTACGCCGGCGGCGGCGCTTGACTTCGGTCATGAAATGCCTCGAACGGACTGCGTGTTGAATGATCTATGCGCTGCGGCGCCTGCGGCGCCGCGAAGCTTGACTGCTCGGATGTGCGCCCCGGGGGCGCACGGCGTCCCATCTCTCTTCTCTATTGAAGACGATGGGAGGCGACAAAAAATACCGCTTTGACGGGGAATCGCCAGTCCCCTTCGTTGACACCAATTATACGCCTGGATATACTTCGCGGTTCCTGACGACCCGCGTTCTTTGCGGGAAGTCCCCGGGGGCGTAGCTCAGTTGGGAGAGCGCTTGAATGGCATTCAAGAGGTCAGGGGTTCGATTCCCCTCGCCTCCATCGGCACCGGGCAACCGGCGCTGACGGCCGGGCCGAAGGAAGTTTCCACTGGACGACCCGGAGACACGCGGGAATAGCTCAGTTGGTAGAGCACAACCTTGCCAAGGTTGGGGTCGCGGGTTCGAGTCCCGTTTCCCGCTCTCAAGTCTCGACACGTTGGATGAACCGCTGAACGGGGGGAGAAGTTCCCGTGGATGGCGGCGAGGGCGGTTAGCTCAGTTGGTTAGAGCGCCACGTTGACATCGTGGAGGTCACAAGTTCGAGTCTTGTACCGCCCATGACCCCGTGACTCCGAGAGGAGCATGGGGTTTTTCGTGACTGTGAGAGTGTGCGGAGTCGCCGGTTGCCCTCGTCCCGCGCCCCCGGTATTTTCAACGACTACGCGATTTCGGCGTAGGTTCAAGCGGTACAAGCGACTGCGTTGCGCCCATAGCTCAATTGGATAGAGCATCTGACTACGGATCAGAAGGTTGGGGGTTCGAGTCCCTCTGGGCGCATGACGCAGGTCGTGGAGGTGGTACGACGTCAGCGGGGCGTAGCTTAGCCCGGTAGAGCGCCTGCTTCGGGAGCAGGAGGTCGCTGGTTCGAATCCAGTCGCCCCGACTGAGCAAGTGACATTATACCAGTCACTTACAATGAGCGCCCCGCACAACTTGTGCGGGGCGTTTTGTTTGAAGGAAGCCCATAGGAAGCCATCGCAAAGGTGTATCAGGCTCCAAGAATTCGAGAAAGAAGCTCGCGACGTCGACGCACGCACGGTGAGACCGGGCGACCTCGCCCGCCGAATTTCCAGGGCGCCACGCGGAGCGTTGTATGCGCGCCGTGGACGCCGTAGCTTACCCCCGTATGACGCTTCTCTCGAACATCCTCACGAGCCTCCGCTCCCATGAAGCCGACCTTCGAGGGCGGGGGGTGGAGCACGTCGCGGTGTTCGGCTCCGTTGTGCGTGCTGAGGAGCGCCCGGACAGCGACGTGGATCTGTTCGTGGAGCTCAGCCCAGACGTCGCTGACGATTTCTTCGCGTATGCGGGAATCGCCGCCGATCTTGAGGCGATTGTGGGGCGCGACGTCGACGTGGCGCGGCGCGATCGCCTGCGGGCTCACGTGCGTCCGAGCGCCGAAGCGCAGGCCGTGTATGCCTTCTGATGTCCCGCGGGAACGGTTGCGGGACATCATCAACAACGTCGACCGGGTTCGTGCCCATCTGAAGGGCATGACTCCTGGATCGGATCTCGATGATAAGACGCGCGACGCCGTCGAGCGATGCCTCGAACGGATCAGCGAAGCCGCGAAGAAGCTGGGCCCGATCATGGAGGAACGGCAGCCACAGGTTTCCTGGCGCGGCATCCGCGGGTTGGGCAATGTGCTCCGTCACGAGTACGATGCCGTGGATGATTCGACGATCGAGCGAATCGTCGAGAAGGAACTGGACCGCTGCGCCAGGCGTGCGTCCGTGAGCTTGAGGATGACGCGGGCTGACGCTGATGGAGAGCACGCGAAGCGACGGGCGGTCCCCCAAAGGCCAGCCGCACACGTGGGCGTTCAAGGCGCGGTTTCGGCGTCATGCGTTCGGATGGCGCGGCTCTCGGCTCGCTGTCACGCGGGTGCGCGAGGCCGTCAGCGAAATCGCGAAGGCAGCGCGCGGGAACCCTGCCCTTGCCGCCGAAGGCGCCGTGCTATTTCTCGAACGGGTGTCGCCTGCACTCGAGCAGGTCGATAGTTCATCGGGCGCCATCGGCAGCGCGGTCAATCGCGCGATCGCCGCGCTGGTCCCCACGATTGCGCACGCGCCGGTCGGTGGCGGGACGCGCGATCAGTGGCTGGAGCGCCTCTGGGCGGCCCACGTGGCGGACGATATCCCGTACATCGAGTGTCTCGGGGACTTCTGGGGCGACCTCTGCGCATCGCCTGAGGTCGCGTCGCGGTGGGCCGATCGCCTGTTGGACGACACGCGCCGAGCACTCGTACCGGCCCGGCCAGCACGAACCTTCTTCCATGGAACCTCCGCCTGCCTGAGCGCGCTGTTGGCAAGCCATCGGTTCGACGAGCTCGTGCAGCTTCTCGAGTCCGAGACGTTCTGGCCCCACAAGCAATGGAGCGTGAAGGCTCTTGTGGCTCAGGGGCAAAAGGCGGAGGCCATCAGGCAGGCCGAGTCGTGCCGCAGCCCGTGGACCAGCAATCGCGCCGTGGACGCGATGTGCGAACAGATACTCCTGTCGTCGGGGCTGGCCGAGGAAGCGTACCGTCGGTACGGCTTGCGGGCGCACACCGCCGGCTCGTATGCGGCGACCTTCCGCGCCGTGACGAATCGGTATCCGGACCGCGCCGCACGTGAGGTGCTCGCCGACCTCGTTGCCACGACGCCAGGCGCGGAAGGAAAGTGGTTCGCCGCGGCGAAGGATGCCGCCCTTTTCGACGAGGCGATTGCGCTCGCCCGGCGCAGTCCCGTGGACCCGAAAACGCTCGCGCGTGCGGCGCGCGATTTTGCCGCATCGGAACCGGGGTTCGCGGTTGAAGCGGGGGTCTTGGCCATCGAGGAATTCGCGAATGGCCTCGGCTTCGAGGTCACCGGAGCGGACGTCCGCATGGCGTACGCCGGCGCGATGAAGGCGGCAACCAAGCTCGGACGATCGGCAGATGTCCGCCAGCACTTCGCAGCGAAGTTGCGCCAGCACGGTGCGGGGACAGCATTCGTTCGCCAAGCGCTCGGAGCGCTCGACGGAGACGAGTGAGCGATCGTCGACTCGGTCCATTCTCTGCGCGCGATTGACTGGCGGAGCCACGAAGATAGCGAAACGAGAGTTCCAGCTGCTAAGCCATCGCGCGGGCTGAAGTTACAGAAAGATTCTCGTTGTCTGGCCGCTTCGGGAGCAGGAGGTCGCTGGTTCGAATCCAGTCGCCCCGACTGAACAAAGCCCCTGCGATGCAGGGGCTTTGTTGTTTCCGGAACCGCGTGATGTGCCGATCGAGCGCGAGCCCGATGCGCGCGCCCTGTTGTTACCTGCCCTTCCACATGGGCGGCTGCGCGAGCGGTACGTGGCGCGGAATGCTCACGTTGCCGTCGCGGACCACGACCCAGCCATCGCGGATCACCGTGTTCACCTTCGCCAGATCGTCGAGGCTCTCATCCGGCCTACCGTTCACGACCAGGATATCGGCGAGCTTTCCTGGTTCGAGCGTCCCGAGCTTGTCGCCCATGTCCAGCAGTTCGGCGTTGGTCTTCGTGGCAGTCACCAGCGCTTCGGGCACGGTGTACCCGGCCATGGTGAAGTACTTCAATTCGTTGATGTACGGCGTTGGCAGGAAGCGGAACCAGCCGACCACGAGATCCGTCCCCACGCCCATCTTGATGCCGGCTCGCTTCATGCGTTTCAGCACTTCCATGTCGAGCGAATCGTTGAAGAAGAAGCGCCGCGAGGTGGTGCCGAAGTAGCCGCCGCCGCTGACGCCGAAGAGGATCGTGTAGACATTGATCGTCGGGTCGGCCTCGGTGTGCTTCTGCGCCATCAACTGAATGGTCTCATCGGTGCGCGGCAGGGGGTGCTCGATCATGTCGACGCCCGCCTCCACCGCCCACTGGATGTAGAAGGTCTCGCAATCGCAGGTGACCTTGAGGCCCAGCGCGTGCGCTTCCTGCACGGCGGCACGGATCTCGTCGGGGCTGAAGTGGCTCGCGACCTTGATGACGTCGGCGCCGCGGTTGAACATGTCGCGCACCGCGAGCCGCCAGCCATCGGGGCCGTTGGCGGTCCGCACCGCCGCGGCGGCCACGAGCAGACTGCGGCCCTCGGCGCCGTGGCCGCCCACGCCGGTGATGAGCTGACCCGCCGGAAAGACGCGCGGACCCATGACGCGGTTCTGCGACACCCAGTCCTTGAGCCGGAACGTCACGTCACCGATGCTGCCGACGTCGCGGACGCTGGTGATGCCGCTCTCGATGAAATAGCGCAGCCGCTCCACCGCACGGAGCGTCGCGTCGGGGTCGCTCGCGTCCGCCGACACGTTGCCGGGCGGCTCGTCGTAGGTGAGGTGGGTGTGCAGGTCGATCAGGCCGGGCATGACCGTCATGCCGGAGACGTCGAGAACGGTCGCGTTGGCCGGCCACGAGGTCTGATCAGGCGGGAGGATGCGCGCGATATGATTGCGTTCGACGACCACGGTCGCCGGCCGGGCCGGCGCTCCGGTGCCGTCGAACACGCGTCCGCCGCGCAGCACCAGCGTGCCCTCCGGACCGCGTGGCGTATCCGGGATGGGCACGCGACGCGGGTCGTCGGTGGTGGTCTGGCCTGGAGCCAGGTACTTGCGCCGGTCCTGGGCCCGCTCCTGCGCCGGGAGCCGCCGCGCCGACAGGGCGAGCGGCAGACCGACGAGAATGACGCCGAGGAGCGCTGCCGGCAGCACGGGCAGGCGCCGGGCGCCGCGAAGGAGAATCATCGACACGAGCGTTCCTCCAGATGGGGGACGGCGACGCTACCGGTCCTGCTGCGGCAGATGGATCTCGAACCCGTCCGGCGGCGTGACGCCGAGCAGGTTCTGGACGAAATAGTCCCAGGTGCGCCTGGTGACGTACGGCTCGTTGCCGAATCCGTGGTTGCGGTTGGGGAGCACGAGCAGGTCGAAGTTCTTGTTCGCCTTGATCAGCGCGTCGATCACCAGTTCGGAATTCACCGGGCTCACGTTGTCGTCCATCGTGCCGTACATGATCAGCAGCTTGCCCTTGAGGTTCGCCACGAGCCGCTGATTGGCCTGGCTGTCGAAGTTGTCGGTGCTGTCGGCCTTGCGCGTCAACAGTCCCTGGTACTTCTCGCCCCAGGTGAAGTCGTAGCTCCGGTTGTCGTGATTGCCGGCCCGGGACACCGCCACCTTGAAGAAGTCCGGATAACGGAGCATCGCGTCGGTGGACGAGAAGCCGCCGCCCGAGTGGCCGTAGATGCCGACGCGATCGAGATCGATCTGCGGAATGCGGGCGCCGAGCTGTTTGATCGCCGCCACGTGATCGGGGATCCCGTTGTCGCCCATGTTGCCGTAGTAGGTGTCGTGGAACGCCTTCGACCGGAATGGCGTCCCCATCGCGTCGATCTCGACGACGAAGAAGCCAAGCTCCGCCAGCGCCGCGTTGCCGCTGCGCAGCGCCGAGCCGAACGTGCGGTCGCCGATCGGGCCCACCTGCGGCCCCGGATAGATGTAGTCGATGATCGGGTAGTGCCTGGTGGAGTCGAAGTTCGACGGGCGGTAGAGGAGCCCGTACAGATCCGTCACGCCGTCGCGCGCCTTGACCGTGAACGGCGTCGGATAGCGCCATCCCCCGGCGAAGAGGCGGCTCGCGTCGGCCTTCTGCACGTCGTGCACCAGGGTGCCGTCGGCGCGGCGCACCACCGACACCGGTGTGGCATTCAGCTGCGAGTAGTTGTCCAGGAACTCGGCCCCCGATGGAGCGAACGTCACGTCGTGGTCCGCGTTCTCCGGCGTGAGCAGCTGCATCATCGTCCCGTCGAGCTTCACGCGGTACAGGAACCGGAAGTATGGATCGCGCCCCGCCTCGCGGCCGCGCGCCGTGAAGTACACCCAGCTTCCCGTCTCGTCCACGTGCAGCACGTCACCGACCGTCCACGCTCCACCGGTGATGCGATGCACCTTGGCGCCCGTGGCGGCATCGTACAGATACAGATGGGCCCACCCGTCGCGCTCGGAAAACCAGATCACCTGGCGGCCGTGCGACAGCGGGCGCCAGTCGGGCACGCCGCCTGACGCGAGGTTGGTCTCGACGAAGGTGGGGCTCTTTTCGGTGAGGACGGTGCGCGCCTGGCCCGTGGCCGGATCGACGTCGAGCAGATCGAGCTCATGGAACCCGCGATGTCCGTAGGTCATGAACAGGTGCTCGCTCGCCGGATCCCATTTCACGTCCTTGAGCACGCTGTCCTGCGTGGTGAGCCAGCAACAGGTGGTGTTCACCGCCGGCTGTGGCGGGCGGTTCACCTTCACCCCACGATGCGCCGCGACGTCGAAGACGTACACGTCGTACGTCGGGATGACCGAGTCTCCGGGCAGCGCGTACGGATACGTATGGAGCACGAACGCGGGACTCTTCGTCTCGAGCAGGTACATCCGGCGCACGTGCCGCTCGTCCATCTTGTAGGTGGCGATGTACCGCGAGTCGGGCGACCAGACGAGCACCGGCCGCTCCGGCCGGTGCTGCACCTCGTTCGTGACCTGGGCGCAGCAGCCGGTAGGCTTGGCGTAGCCATAATCGGGCTCGGCGTCGGTCGTGAGCTGGGTTTCCTGCCCGGTGGCCGCCTCGCGGACCCAGAGATTGTCCTTTCGCGTGAACGCGACCCATTTGCCGTTGGGGGATGCGACGTCGGTGACCCGTTCGAGCGGGATCGTGTCCGGCCCCACGCAGGCGTACGTCGTGATGTTGCAGGTCCACTGCCGGTTCTTGCCTACCGAGAACCGGACCGCCGCTGCGCCGTCGACGAATTTGATCTCGCGGAAGGGCAGCTTGTGCGGATCGTAGGCCGTATCGGCGGCGGTCGAAAGCGACGCGGCGAGGCGCGCGGCGTCGAACGCCGGCTGCCGGACGCCGGTGGTCATGTCCACCGTCATGAACGCGTAGCCGTCCGCCGAGCGGTTGCGGTACCAGAAGCGGTCGGCGGTGATCCAGCGCGGCTGGATGGCATCGTCGAGCACGAGTTCCTGAGCGTTCGGCGCGAGAAACTGCTCGGCGCGCGCGTAGTCGTCGCTTGTTCCCTGGGCGGTTCCCGCGGCGGGCAGGGCGGCGGCGAGGAGCAAGCCCGCCGCCGCGGCCAGCGCGCGCGGCCGGCGGGAGACGGACCGGTGAAGAAACGGCATGAGCGCGGGCCTCCGGAATGTTGGCTGAATCGTGAACGGGGCGTCGAAGCGGGCGGCGGGCGGCCTAATGCTCCGCCGGCGGCTGGACGCCGGCCGCCGCGGCGTGCACGACTCCGCCATCCTTCCATCGTGCCGTCCAGGCATCGCCCTCGCCGCGAAGGAATCGATCGTACCAGTCGAGCATCACGCCATAGAGATGGCGCGTGATGGACGGCTTGGAATTGATGCCGTGGTTCTCGCCGTAGAAGCGCACCAACTCGGCTTCGCGGCCGAGCATGCGTAGCGCCGTGAACATCTGCTCGCTCTCGTTCTCGGGCACGTTGGTATCCGACGTGCCGTGCAGGAGCAGCATCGGCGTATGGATCTTGTCGGCGCTGAACAGCGGCGAGCGGTCGACGTAGACGTCGCGGCGGTTCCACGGATAGCACGAGGGGCACGTGCCCTGCGTGTAGCTGTAGCCCGACCAGCCGACGCCCCAGTAATCGGCGATGTTGCTGATGCCGGAGATCTCGATGGACGTAGCGAAGATGGACGTGCGGGTGGCCATGTGCATGGTCATGAAGCCGCCGTACGAATGGCCGAAGTTGCCGACGTGGCCCGCATCGACGAACGGGTGCGTCTTCTCGAACTGCTGCACACCCTCGATGATGTCGGTGGCGGCCGGATAGCCCCAATCGTTGATGTGGAGGTCCGCGAAGGCCTGTCCGTACCCCGGCGTGCCGGCGGGATTGCACATCCAGACCACATAGCCGTTCTCGGCGAACCAGACGAGCCGGTCGTCGAAGGTCTCCTTCATGGGCAGCGTGCCGCCGTAGTAGGTGACGATCATGGGATACGTCTTCGTCGAGTCGAACCCGGGGGGGAGCCAGAACCACGACTCGATCTCGGTGCCGCGGCTGTCGGTGAAATGCCAGGGGCGCCACGTCGGCATGTCGATGCGGGCGGTGAGCACGCCGTCCGACGGGCGCGCCAGCGCGGCCGCCGCTCCGCCGTCGAGCGGGATCCGGTAGACGACGGCCGGCGAGATGGGCGTCTGGATGGCGGCGACCATCGCGTGGTCATCGAAATCGTACGCGGTGATGTTGTCGCCGGGCATGGCGATGGTTTCGAGGCCCGGCCGCTCGGCGAGCGAACTGGGGAGCGGGGCCGACGTCCGGGCCGGGACGGTTTTCGCACCCTCGTCCGCGGTCACGTACAGCCGGCCGTCGGCGGCGCTCCAGTGCAGGGGCTTGCTGCACGCCACGGCGGGGATGAATCCGGCGCTCAAGTGCACGAGCGACGGGTGGTCGAGCGTGGTGGCGTACAGTTCCGTCTCGTACACGCTGAAGGTCGGCGGCGGATTCGGGTGCAGCTCCTCGGCGCTGGCGCAGAAGGCGACGGCCTTGCCGTCGGGCGACCAGGCGAACGCGGTGGGGGCGCCGAAGGCCTCGCGCGGCAGATCGAGCAGCTTGCGCACGCGGCGGTCGGACAGATCGAGCACCCAGAGCTCGGCGCGCAGCCAGGGCGGCGAAGAATCATCGCGCACGCCCCGCGCGAATACGATCTGCCGACCGTCGGGCGAGAGGGTGGCGCCTTCGGCCGAGATCAGCGTGTCGCCCAGGAGTTGGACGCGCGTGCCCTGTTGGACGTCGAGCGCGAACAGTTGCGCCCTCTCGGGGAGAAACGTCGAGCGGTCCCAGACCTGCGTGAGGAGCTGGAGGTCGCCGGGCTTGTAGCTCTCGGGCGCGCCGATGTGGACGGACGCCGTGTAATAGATCCAGCGCCCGTCGGGCGACCAGTCGACCGGGCCGAGGCCGCGCACGTTGCGGAGGACGCGGCGATTCTCGCCCGTGGCCGCGTTCCAGATCCAGAGATCCCGGCCTTCGCCGCCCTTCACGTCGGTCGCGGTCTCGGCGGCGAGTTCCGTCCCTTCGCGAGACCACCGCGGCGCCGAGATTCCGGGACCAAGGATCTGGCGCAGGAGCTTGCCGGACGCGGCATCGTGGATTTCGAGGGTAGTCGTGAATCCATCGTTCACCGGATCGGCGCGGCGGGCGATCCAGGCCACGCGGCCGCCTGCGGGAGCGATGGCGATGGAGTTCACGTCGGTCGTCGCCATGAGTTCGGCCAGCGATGCGTGGTGCCGCGGCTCGACGCCGAACGAGAGGGAAGTTCCGGGCGTCTCGGATTCGGCGGAAGCGGAGAGCGACGTCGGGGCCCCGGGGCGGACGACGACGGCCACCATCAGCAGGTGCCTGCCGCGACCGACGCTCACCGACGTGCCGGACACGCGTTCGCCGTCGAGATACGTCGTGCGCGCGGATCCACCGGCAATCGTGAGGCGCAGCCGGGTCCAGCGGTCGGCGTCGAGGTACGCAACGGCGAACGCCACCGACGGCTCGGCGGCCTCGAGGGCGAGTCCCCCGCCCGTCGTGGAGCGGGCCGCCCATCTCAGGGACGAGCCGTCCACCCATGCTTCGGAGTCGCCGGCGGCGGGCCAGGCATGTTGCAGGGCGAGCGTCGCCGAGGCAAGCAGGGCGGAGTCTGATGCGGCCCCGAAGGCGGGAGCAGGCGCGGCGACGGGACCGAGAACGATCCACTGGGACGGCGCCGCGGGGGGCGCCGCCGGGTGCAGGGTGGCGATCATGAAGGCGCCCGCGACGAGGCGGGTGCGGGCGGCGGCTCTCGAGCGTCGCATGTGAAGCGTCCTCGTTGGGCCCCTCAGGCGCCGCGCGGGCCGCGGGAAACCGGGCGTGGACTAGCCGGTCACCTGCAGCACGGCCTGCATCTGCGGAGCGTGGTAGGTGCAGCGATAGGGAAAGGTGCCGACCTGATTGGCCAGCCAATTGAAGTTGGCGTCGAGCGCGAGGGGGCCGGAATCGCCCCAGGGGCCGCCGGTGACCGTGTGCAGCATGCGGCCGACGTTGTACCAGCAGACGAGGGTCCCGACGGGAACGACAACCGTGCCGTTGGCGAGCCCGTACGGCTCTTCCTGGAAGAAGTAGTCGCCGATATAGATGTCGCGGGCGGTGCCAGTGGACGATCCCAGCGTAATCTTGAAATTCACCGTCGTCGCCTGTCCGGCGGTGACGGCGATGCGCACCGGGTTGGGGAACGACTCCGGCACATCGGCGAGATTGTCCCCCCAGAAGCTGAGTTGGTACGAACCCACGGGGACGGGGCCGAAGTCGAACTTGCCGCCGCTCCCGACGTCGGCGTACTGATTGTTGTTGAGACCGGAATCGTCGAGCAGATAGATCCGGCCGACCGCCTGCGGATTGCCCGACAGATCGGACACCGATCCGCTCACGGTGCCTGTGGGCGTCGCGGCGGGCCCGGTGTCGGCGCTTCCGCCGCAATCGCCGAGAATGGCTACGACCGAGATGGCGGCGGCGCCGGCGCTCATGGCCTTCAGGAACTGCCGCCGCGTCGTGGGCTCGCGCGGCGGCAAGCCGTGCTTCGATTCGAACCAAACGCTCATCTGAGCAGCCTGCAGAATTCGTGCGGGTGAGCCGTACCCTCGTGCACAGCCGGGTTGGGAAGCGTCCCAACCCGGCTGTCCGCACGAGGTCCTGCCGATGGCTTACGGGCCTAGCTGCTGGCCGGGCATTTGCCTCCGCCCTGTCCGATCTTGGGGTTGTTGAGTTCTTCGTTGTACGACAGCGGGAGCTTGAGCGGGCGCCCCGTGCCGACGCGGCTCGCCATCAAACCGAACCGGTAGATGTCCTCCAGCCGGTCACCCTGCGCGAACATCGTGGCGAACCGCTCCTGCAGCAGCATGTTGAACACGCCGGTCTGCGCGTTCGTCCCCGGGACCGTGAGCGGCGGCAGGCTGACCGCGGCGCGGTTGATGTTCATGTCCGCGACCGCGGTGTTGTAGTCGCCCCCGTGCCACGCCACTTCGGCCTGGATCAGGTTCATTTCGGCCGCGTTCGTGATCGGTATCGGCGAATTGAGGTTGAGGTACTTGTTCATGCTGTAGAACGGGGTCACGCCGTCGGCGCCGTACCAGTCGCCCTTGGCGTTGTTGTTGTCGTGCCCGAGGGGGATGCGCGGGTCGTCCAGTCCGCTGTACGGATCGCGCATGAACCCGCCGATCGTGTCGATGTACTGCTTCCAGATGTTGCGGATGGTGTAGGAGCGGTTGTTGGTGAACGTGCCCTGCACCGTCATGTTGTTGTTCTGGGACCCGCTGTTGGTCGAGTACGTCGCGTCGTACTCGAAGTTGGGCGATACGGCCTTGGCATACTGCCCGGCGGCCGCGTAGTTGCCGAGCATCAGGTTGGCGCGCGCCAGCCCGGCGTTGACCAGATCCAGCCGCGCCTGCTTCGCGGCCGCGGTCGGGAAGTGCGCGCTCTGAACGAGCGCGAGCAATGCCGTCAGGCTGTCGGACGCCTGCTTGAACATCGCCGAATCGCTGACGGTGGCCGCGCCCGGCGACGGCGGGGATTCACAGAATCCCATGGCCATTTCGAGATCGTCCCACGCCCGCGAGACCTCGACCTGGATGAACAGCGGGCTGGTATGCGCCGTGTCTCCCATCACGCTCTCGAACCGCTGCGCCGCCGAGATGGCGTCGAACCGGGCCCGGAGCAGCCCGTCCTGGGCACCGCTGAAGGCTCCGGCCGTCGGCCAGTTCTTCGTGATGCTGCCGTCGGATACCTGCTTCCAATCGATCCACGTGCTGGAGTTCTGCAACTCGTCCGACAGCATGCCGGTCATGATCGCGAAGGTCGCGATCGAGAGCTGGAATTCGCCCTCGGCGCCGGCTGCCACGGCCGGAAGCAGCGCCGCGCTGTTCGCGGCGGCGTTCGTGAACGCCTGCGGATTGGACACCTGCAGAATGTCGTGGCAGCCTGCCGCCGCCACCAGCGACACCCCGGCAAGCGCCCATCCAGCGGCCCTGATCCAGCGGCCTGTAGATTCTCTCATGATGTGCGTCCCCACGTGTGAGATGTTGGTCCCGGCCGGCCGCGTTGGTCGCGGCCCGCCGATCGTTGGCTAGTAGCGGCTGTGAACGGTCAGGCGGAACTGACGCGGCGCCGGGTCCGTGAGGAACGCCGACGACACGCTGAACGGATCCGCGCCATCCCAGTTCGTATATGGATCCTGACACCGGCAGTGATCCCACCACATCACGTTGTGCGCCGACAGGGTGGCCGTGGTCTGGCCCAGGTGGACCTTCGACGCCCAGGCCTGCGGCACCTGGAATTGCAGCGAGATCTCGCGCAGCTCCACGTTGTCGCGCGATTCGATGTCGGTGAACTTCGACCAGTAGGCCACCGCCGAGTCGGCCGCGGGCGTGTCGGCTCCTCCGGAGCCGAGCAGGCTGAGGTACGGATCGCCCGTATGCTCGCGGAAACGATAGGGGTAGTCGGAATTGTTGAACGCGGCCCCCTGCGCCGCCGTGACCAGCACGTAGGCCTGGAAGCGGCCGAACCGAACCGTCGGGCTGTACGAGACATTCAGGGTCGGAAGCGGCGGTCCGAAGTACACCGGCTTGGTTGTTGCCGACCACGATTTCGTCGTGGCGTTGTAGGTCGAGGGTGCGATGGCCCACACGCCGCCGATCGGATACCCCACGCGGAGCGTGGTCGTCGGCGTGGCGGTACCGATGCTCGTGATCTTGTTGTGCTCGCCGTCGAGCTTGAGATCGTTCGAGAATTCCAACTGCCCCGACTGAATCGCGATCCAGTTGATGCTGAAATCCCATCCGTGGTTGGCGACGCCGCCTACGTTCTGCTCCTGGGCGCTGTTGAACCCGGAGCTCGGAGGGAGCGGGATGGGGAGGATGGCATCGTGCGTGTACGACTCGAAGATCGAGCCCGACAGGCCGAGCCGGTCGTGGAAGAGCCCGGCGTCGAACCCGCCGTCGATCTCCGTGGTGACTTCGGGCTTGAGGTTGAGGTTGCCCGGGCTTGCCGGCACGAGGGCCGGCGTATTGGTGAAAACCGCGGCCGGGGCCAGGGTCAGGAAGGAATCGTACGGGCCGGGCGCCTTGCCGGCCTTGCCGATGGCGCTGCGCAGCTTGAAGCTGTTGATGAACTTGGGCAGCCACGAGTACCCATCGAGGTTGTACGCGGCGTCGATCTTCGGGTACTTCTGGAAGCCGTAGTTGTGACCGAAGGCGCTGTTGCCGTCGATGCGGAGCCCGATCGTGGTGTAGAGCCGGTCGCCGAACGACAGGCGGTCCTGCGCCAGGCCGCCGAGGTTCACCTGGTGCGTGTAGATCTCGCCGGCAAATGTCTGCGACGCCGAGGACACGGTGGAGACGCCCGGTCCGGCGAACACCTTGCCGATGGACGAGCTCAGCTGCTCCGTGGTGTAGTACCCCTGACCGCCGAACGACAGGTTGTTGGAGACCCCCACGAAGGGCATCGTGAACGTCACCTGCCCCAGATAGTCGGCGGTATACGTGGTATTGGCGCGGTTGTCGAAGTCCTTCTCGCCGTTGCTGATGTATGCCGACTGATAATTGCCGTCGGGCGGATAGAAGCGAACGGCCTGTCCGTTGACGAGGTCGGCACCCACCGTCAGGCGATTCTGGAAGTTGCTGGTCGCCTGAAAATTGACCGTCGTACCGCCGGTCCAGTGGTTGGTATTCGTGTACGTCGTGATGCGCTGGATGTCGGCGACCGAGACCCACGCCTCGCCGTAGGGGCGCAGCAGCGTGGCCTGGCGGGGATCACCGTTGGACGCGTTGCCGGTCATGGACGTCCAGTTGTTGCCGGACTGGAGGGCATCGATGAAGTTGTGATCGAACGACGAGCGCGCGTCGAACTGCCACTTGCTGCCGGCGTTCCACGAGATGTTGGCCCGCAGGTTGCCGCGCTTCTGGTCGTTGGGCTGCAGGCTGCCGACCTCATCGCTGTAGCCACCGGAGAGGTAGTACGTCGCGTTCGGCGCGCCGCCCTGGACCTGCAGGTTGTACGAACCGTATGGGCCGTTGCCGATGAGTGTCTTGTTCATGTCGAGGGCCTGCACGCCCGTTGGGCCCTTGAAATTCGGGTACAGTTTCGTCGGGTAGTTCGGCCGCTGGCGGTCGAACCCCGTGCCGAAGTCCACCGACCATTGCGGGGCGCTCTCCGCCTGGCCCCGCTTGGTGAAGATCTGGATCACGCCGTTGCTGGCTTCGGACCCGTACAGCGTGGCCGCCGCGGCGCCCTTCAGGATCTCGATGTGGTCGATGTCATCCGGATTGAGATCCGACAGCCGGTCGTCCATGACGCCGCCGTTGAAGTTGCAGCAGCCCTGGTTGCCGAGGCTGGCGGTCCAGTCGGTGGCGCGCGTGTCCACCTTCACGCCGTCGATGTAGACCACCGGCCGCTGGTTGAGCGTGAAGCTCGACGTGCCGCGGATGCGAAGGTCCATGGCCCCGCCGACGCCGCCGCCGACGGAAACGGAGCGGAGCCCCGCCACCTGGCCTTCGAGCAGCTGCGTCATGTCGTCCGACGGCTTGTTGGCCTGGATCTGCGAGACGTCAACGATGGCGATCGGCGCACCGAGTTCCCGTTTCTCGACGGCGCCGCCGGTTCCGGTTGTCACCACCTGGTTCAACTCGACGGCGCTGACGTCGAGCACGAAGTCGGCGGTCGCCGTCTCGCCGGCGGCCACCTGCACCGACGCCGTGCCCTGCCGGTAGCCGATGCGCCGCACGAGCACGGACGCCGTTCCGGGAGTGACGCCGCGGATGACGAAGTGCCCGCGGCCATCGGTCACCGCGCCGAGGCGGGTGCCGGCAATCGTGACCAGGGTCCCTTCGAGCGGCGCTTTCGTCGTCCGGTCGGTGACCGTGCCGACGACCGACCCACCCTGGGCCTGCGCCGCGGTCAGTGGCGCGGCCGTGAATGCCAACACGGCACACATCAGACCGACGATCCTGGGACCTGTGCACATCCGTATTACGTGGCGCAATCTCTCCATGGAAGTCCCCCGAGGGTGAGGTGGTGGGGCTGAGGAACAGGCGCGGTGTGGGATGCACCGCGCAAACCAAAAGGCAAACGCGCTCAACGGGATGGAAGGACCGGACGATCGGGAGACCCGGCGTCGAGTCGTCATGCATGGCGGATCTGAAGCGCCTTCCTGCAGAGCCGGATGGTGTGGGCACATCGGGCGCGGCAGAAAATCAGCGGGCGGTTATCCAACTCGCGCAAACGTGGGGGTGCGCGGAAAGCAGGCGGGGAATCGAAGGTCCGGTGGATACACGTGACGCATCAATCAATAGATCAACTCTCCAACGCCCGAACGACGTCACATGGCCTTGGTCGCCCGGTCACGACGGCGCCGCCTCGGGCTACTGCGCCGGCGGATTCGCGATCTGGTAGTCCCTGGGGGGGGTGATGCCGAGCAGGTTCTGGACGAAATAGTCCCACGTTCGGCGGATCAGGTACGGCTCCTGGGTGATGCCGTGATTCCGGTCGGGATAGATCAGGAGGTCGAACGACTTGTTCGCCTTGATCAGGGCGTCGACCATCTGAATCGTGTTGGCGGGATGCACGTTGTCGTCCATGTCGCCGTGGATCAGGAAGAGCTTGCCCTTGAGGTTCTGGACATACGTCTTGTTGGCCGCGGCCGCGTAGTTGTCGGACTTCCGCAGGGTGTCGCGGACCAACAGGCCCTGGTACCGTTCGGCCCAACCGTAGTAGTAGCTGCGGTTGTCATGGTTGCCGGAGCTGGAGACGGCCACCTTGTAGAAGTCCGGGTAGCTGAGCATCGCGTCGGTAGACGCGAACCCGCCGCCGGAATGGCCGTAGATCCCCACGCGATTCAGATCGAGGAAGCGGTACCGGGCCGCGAGCTGCTTGATCGCGGCGACGTGGTCGGGAATCCCGTTGTCGTGCATGTCCGCGTACCACGCGTCGTGAAACGCCTTGGACCGGAGATTCGTGCCCATGGCGTCGACTTCGACGACGATGAAGCCGAGTTGCGCCAGGGCTTCGACCTGGCCCATGGTCGAGTACTCCAGCGCGGGGGACGAGGTGGGATAGAAGCTCTTCGGCGCGGCGATGATCTGCGGGCCGGGGTAGATGTGGTCGATGACCGGATACTGGCGCGTGGAATCGAAGTTGGCCGGCAGGAACATGACCCCGTAGAGGTCGGTCACACCGTCGCGGGCCTTGACGCTGAACGGGACGGGATACCGCCAGCCCGTCGCGAGCAGCGCGCTGACGTCGGCCTTCTCGAGCGGGAGCACGACCTTGCCGTCGGGCGTGCGCAGCACCGTGACCGGTGGCGTCTCCACGGTCGAGTAGGTGTCGACGATGTACTTGCCGGACGGAGTCATGCGGATCGTGTGGTCCGCCCGTTCGGGGGTGAGCAGTTCGAGGCCCGTTCCGTCGAGGTGGGCGCGATACAGCCGCGCGTAGTACGGGTCGCCCGGCTCGCGGCCGCGGGCCGTGAAGTACACCCAGCGGCCCACGGGATCGACGTGGACCAGATCGCCCACGGTCCACGGCCCCGACGTGATGCGGCTGGCCAGGGCGCCGTTGGCGTCGAACAGGTAGAGATGTCCCCACCCGTCGCGCTCCGAGAACCAGATCAGGTGCGCGCCGCCGTCGACCGGTACCCAGTTCGGCGCGCCCCCCGACTCGAGATTCAGCTCCACGTACGTCCGGCTGGAGTCGGCGACGATCGAGGTCGCGTGCCCCGTGGCCGCGTCGGCCACCATGAGGCTCACATGGCGCGGCCCCCGGTCCGCGTACGTGAAGTAGAGGCGCTGCGAGTTGTCGCTCCAGTGCACGCTGATCCACGTGGAATCCTGCAGGCCGGTGAGTCCGTTGTCCTGCGCGTTCTGCGGTGCCACGTCCACGCGCACGTTGGTGCGCGCGCCGACATCCAGGATGTGGATGTCGAACCGCGGGATGATGGAGTCGCCCGGGAGCGCGTATGGGTACGTGTACATCTTGGGCCGCTGCGACGTCATCGAGATGAGCGGCATCACGAGCACGTTGCGCTCGTCGAACTGCGGCACGGCGATCCGGCGCGAATCGGGCGACCATTGCAGCGTCGGCCGTTCGGGAGACGGATGGATGATCTGCGTGGGACGCTCGGCTTCGTTCCCGTATCCGTCCAGCGCCGCGCCGTCAGTGGTCAGCGCCGTGGAGTCGGTGGAGCCGACAGCGCGCACGTAGACGTTGTGGGCGCGGATGAACGCTTCCCACTTGCCGTCGGGCGATCGGACGTACGGCACCGGGCTGGGCACGGTGTCGCCCACGGCGCAGGAGTAGTGCGCGATGTCGCACGTGAACTGCCGGGCGTGGGCCGAGAAGACGATGCGATGCTCGTCGCGCCCGCCGTCGGCGAACCGGAACGTCGTGAACGGCAGTCGCGTGGGATCGAAGCTGGTGTCGGAGGCCTGCGACATGGCCGACGCCAGCATCGCGTTGTCGAAGAGCGGCGTGCGTCGCGCCAGCGCCGGGTCGACGAGGATGAACTCCGGGCCGCGCGGGGTGGTGACGCGATACCAGAACCGGGTGCCGTCGGGCATCCACCGGGGGGCGATGTAGTCGCCGTACACGAGCCGCAGCTCGTTCCAGGTGAGCGCCTGCTCAGCGCGGTGGTAGTCCGCCTGGGCGAGCGCCGTTCGAGGCGCCGGAATGGCCAATGTCGCGACGCACGCGGTGAGTGCCGCACGGCGTCCCTTCACGATGATCGACCTGCCGACGAGCGTCATGGCGAGTCTCCGGAAGCGGAGCGATTCTAACGATGACCTAAATCCGGCACAAGGATTTTCTGCGGCCCCCGGGCGAATCGAGCGTCGGGAGGGCAGGGCGCGAGAGCGTAGATTAGCAGACACAAAGATTTCACAAAGACGCCGGTAACTGTGCCGCGGTCAATGCTTTCCTCCCGCATTCGCAGCCGCGGGCACGGTGACGAGCCCGACCGTGAACGGTTGCGTCCGCGTGGCCTCGCCTTCCACCAGGAACGCGGCGGACGGCGTGCGGCCCGGCGGCATCGCGGCGGGCCAGACGTTCATCGTGGCGGTCCATGGGGCAGGCCCGTCGTGCTTTGCCGGCGTGTCGGTCACCGCCACCATCCCGAACGACTGATTGAAGACGACGTCGGCATAGTCGAGGGACGTGGTGCCCCGCGGGACCCGTGGGGCGTCCACGACCACCCGCCATTTGCCAGGCGCCGGGTGCTGCACGGTCACGGTCTCGTCGGCCATGGGGCCGGCGCCGGTGCCCGCCACCTTGCATTTCTTCCCTGTGCAGTCGTAGACGTACACGTCCAGGTCGGCGTCCGGGTCCGAAGCGCGCGAAACGCTGGCCGAGAGCGCGACACTGCCCGGCGGCACGTCCAACTCGTAGACCATGCTCCCGAGCGCCGCGATCGACGGATGTTCGCGGCGCGCCGCCCCGAGGGGATAGCTCGCGGCGCCACCGGTGAAGGGAGCCATGCGGCTGACGAGCGAGAGGACCGGCGGCGCGGCGGTGTCAGCGAGCCCTACAGCGAGCGCCGACACCGTGATCGTGACCGGCGTGGGCGGCACGGGGCCGCCCTTCTCCGATGCGCGCCAGTCGAACGTGCGCGTGTCTTCGATGTCGGTGAGCCTGATCTCCCAGACGCCCGGCACAGGGTCGTTGACTACGAACGTCTCCTTCGGCAGCGGCGCATTCGCCCCGCCGCCGCCCGCACCGCGCCCCCCACGCTCGGCCACGATGTGGGTGACCGGGGCGGTGCGCGTGTCGGGCTCGATCATCGCCAACTGGACCCCGCGCTTCGGCGCGTCGAGGACGACTTCCAGCGCCGATACCCCGGCCGGCACGCGGTAGAAGTGGCTGCGCATCTCCGGGCGCGGCACCTCCGTCTTGGTGGTGATCGAGTAGTGATTGGCCGCATCGAGCGGTTCCGCTGCAACGACGGCGGCCAGCATGCGATACGCGTGCCCCGGCACGGCCGGGTTGTCCAGGGTGACGAGAGCACTGTGCACGCCCGGCGAGGCGGGCGCGACGTCCACGGTGACCGGCACCGGCTCGTTCAGCGGCAGCGTCACCGACCGCGGCATCGAGAAGGTGCCGCTGTCGCCCGTGATCCCGATGGCGAAATCCATCGCCCCTGGCGGGCCCGACGTGCGGGTGAAGGTGACGGTCCGCTGGCCGTGGTCGCCGGGCGACCACCCGTCGCGCTCGTACAGGCCGACCCCCTCGTTCGGCGTGGCGAGAAGCTCGCTGTACACGTGCCGCACGGGCGCCCGGCTCGTGATGGTCACGGTGCCCCCGGCCTTGTCGATCGCCTTGAGCGCCGCCCACGCGCCTGCGACGTTGATGACGCCATTCCCCTGTTTGTAGGCCGGGATGTTCGGCACGTACCGGGCGGACGAGGCAATCGCCTGCTTGAGGGAGCAGGCGTCGTACTTGAGGCCGGTCTGCTTGGCGGCGCTGATGAGCAACGCTACGGCACCCGACGCCGTCGGTGTCGCGGTGGACGTGCCGCCGGCGATGAGATAGCCGACCGGGGTCCGGTAGACCGACGCCATGTAGGCCGACGCCGGATCCTCCCACCCGCGATACCCGCTCATGATGTTGGACGGCGAGATGATGGTGGGGCCGAATGCGCCGTTGCCCATCGGGCCGTATCCGCCGGTGATCAGCAGGTTGTCGTCGTACTTCGTGCGGAAGCCGTAATTGGTCAGAAAGTTCGCCTTGCTCTCCTGGCCGCCGACGCCGATGGCGCAGTCGGCGAGCACGAAATCGTCCGACGCGTCGAGCACCGGATAATTGTGCGTCGGGATCATCAACGGCTTGCGGTACTTCTCGATCAGCCGGCTGTAGATGACGGTGGGCACGAGCCGGCCGTCGCGGAGCAGGTACGGCCGCGTGATGTTGGAGCACTGTTCGAGCCAGGCGCCGTCCACCGCCGGGTTCTCGAACGCGAGGATCACCGCTTCCGTCTGTCCGTACGCCTGGCATCCTTCGGCATAGCTGGCCAGGCGCGCGCCGGGCGCCACACCGTCGAACCGGCCGCGCGTGCCCCGGCTCCCCAACGCCGCGCCGACGATGAGCGAAGCGTGAAACGGCACGCCCGCATCGATGGCCACCATGTGCTTCGCCGAATCGGTCTGCACGGCGAACCCGACGGTCTCGCGCACCGCGGTCTTGGGATCGTCCTTGCCGAACACACCGAATACCGGCCGCCTGGCGTAGTCCGTGAGCGCCGTCTCGTCGGTGAAGCTCAGGTTCTGGTTGGTATCCACCCAGACGTCGTTGGTCTTCTCGTCCCAGAGCACGGCGAACAGGCGGCTCGACCCGGGAGGATTGCCGTCGCGGTTGAGATCCTTGTCCAGCCCGGAGGCGGACAACGAGTCGAAGCGCGCCTCGTCGAGGAGGGCGATGCGGAAGGTCCCGTCGTGCGGGGCGCGATAGGTCTTGTCGCCGTAGGTGAACGCGCCGCCGCGGGCGGTGACCTGATCGTCCATCTTGAGCCACCGGCCCTCGTCCTCGTCCGCCGGGTCGATGGCCGTGGTGTAGAACTGGATCTTCTTCACGGTTTTTCCATCGAGCGTGCGGGCCACTTGAAGTTCCGGCTCGAGCGGGTCGGGGTTCATGTCGATCAGGGCCAGGGTCACGCCCCGCCCGTCCCACGTCGGGTGATCCTTCCGGAACTGCAGCGCCCCCATGTCGCCCAGCGGGTCGTAGCGGTGGGTGAGGGGATGGTCGGACTGCACGGGCGGCCACACCACGCGCGACGTATCGACGGGCAGCGTCGGGGCGGAAGGATCGGTGGCGAAGCCGCGGTCGGTGCCCGGCATGTTCACGTCCAGGCTGTGCACGGCCGGATCACCGGCCAGGCGTTCGACGCTGTCCGTGGGGACCTGGGCGCGGACGTAGTCGACGTTGTCATCCCGGAACCGGATGCTGCCGCCCATGGCGGTGATGGTTCGCGCCAGCTGGGCGGTGGCCCCCGGCATCGCGGCGATGATGACCGTGACCGCGGTGTCTCCGCGGGCGCGGGCCGACGCGAGGTCGCCGCGGTCGTCCTTGAACAGGAACGAACGGCGCGGCGGGGCCAACTGGGCGGAAGCCTGGGTGGTTGCGATGCAGAGCAGCAGGGTGAACCACGAGGGTACGCGACGCATAAGCGCCTCAGGGGTGGGAGACATTCCTTGAACCGCACTTCCGGCCGCCCAGTTGCGGGACCGGGGGCCGACGTCATCAGGTCATCGGGTGCAGCGCAACGGGCCGAACATCATGGTCGACTGGTCGCCGCAGTAGAACAGCTCCAGTTGCAAGCCCTGGGAGGGCGATCCGACGTCCGACGCGGCACCGGCGGCGATGATCGCGAGGGTGAGGGACGTGTTGGGCGTCTCGAGGGGATCGGAGGCGCAGAAGGGCACGGTGCTGCCCGGCGCGCCGCCAGACGCGCACAGGTAGAATGTCGTCGCGCGATCGCAGTTGCTCATCACGCTGAGCGAGTCCTGACCGGCCGAGATGCGCAGGCCGATCGCGTACGAGGGACAGATCGCGTCGAAATGGAACGTCGCGTCGCGATTGTACCGGAGATCCGGCGGGCCGGCCGGCGTATTCCACTCCGCCGAGATCCAGGTCGGCGTGTACGCGGCGGCGGTGTCGACGGCGGTCGTGCCGGGCAGCTTGCACGCGAACGACGCCAGCAGCGGAAGAGAACACGCGAGTCCCAGCGAACCACGAAGGCCGCGCACGAGAGACTCCTGGTCACGGTGCCGAACGGCGTTCGATTGTAGTGCCGGCCCGTCGCGCAGGCAAGACCGGCGCCGCGCCGACACCGGCGGCAGTGGCGCGCCGATCGGGGATACGATACCGTAATGCCCTTCGCCCCCGGATCCTCCGCCGGACCGCCTGCCCCACGAGGTTCACATGGTATCGGTATCCATCGCTCGCGTCGCCACCCGCTGGGGCCGTTGGACGGCCGGCGTGGCGTTCTGCTGCTGTCTCACAGGCCCGGCGGGCGCGCAGCGACCGAGCATGCTCGCCGATACGATGCGCCTCTACTACGTCGGGCACGCCATAGGCTACGAGCGTTACACCCTCGAGCCCGTGGCCGCCGGGTATCATTGGACGTCGGACTTCGACTACGTCGACCGCGGGCGCCGCACCCACGTCGTGGGCACGGGTTCGCTGGCCGGCGATTACGCGCCGATCACGCTCGACGTGCAACGCGTGACGGACACGAGTTCGACGAACGTGGCGCACGTCGACATCGACAACCACATCGCGCGCGTTCGATCCGGACAGGCGGCGGTCACGGAGGTCGCCCTTCCCCCGGCGGCGTTCGCGATCGCGGGCGATCTTCCCACGTCGCAACACCTGCTCCTGCTCCGGTACTGGCTCGCGCACGGCAGGCCCCGCCGTCTGGCCGTCGTGCCCGGCGGTCCCACCAATGTGGTGACCGTGGAGTATCGCGGCCGCACGACGCTCCGCGTGGATGGCAAGGCGCAGGCTTTCACGCGCTACTCGATGAACGGCGTGGTGTGGGGAATCGAATCCGTCTGGGTTGACGGTGCCGGCCGTCTGGCCGTCTTGACGAGCGGCGGCGGCGGCGGGCTGACACTCGAGGCCATCCGCAACGCGCTCGCGCCGGCCTACGATTCGATCATGGCCGTGGTGATCCACGACCGGATGGCCGACCTGGCCCGCATCACCGCGAGCATCCGCCCGGCGGCGTCGGGCACGGTGGCGCTCGTGGGCGCGACGCTCATCGACGGCACCGGCGCGCCGGCAGTGCCCGACGCCACGGTGGTCACCGCCAACGGCATCATCGTTGCGGCCGGCCCCAGCTCGGCGGTGCGTGTGCCGGCGAACGCCCATCGTGTCGACGTGCACGGAAAGACCATCATGCCCGGGCTCTGGAACATGCACACGCACCTGCATCAGATCGAATGGCTGCCGGTGTACGTCGCGGCAGGCGAGCTGTCGGTGCGGGACATGGGCAACGAGGTCCCCTTCGAACTCGCGCTGCGTCGCGGCGTGCAGACGGGCGCCGCGATCGGGCCGACGCTGTACCTGGCCGGCCTCGTGGACGGCGGCGGTCCGAACGCGTTCGGCGCTGTCACCGCCGATACGCCCGACGAAGGGCGGGCCGTCGTGCGCCGGTATCACGACCTCGGCTTTCCCCAGATCAAGATGTACGACCTGCTGCAGCCCGCCGTGGTCGGCGCCATCACGCGCGAAGCGCACCGGCTCGGCATGACGGTGACCGGCCACGTGCCGCGCGCGCTGGGACTGTTCGCCACGATCGACTCCGGCCAGGATCAGATCGCCCACCTCGCCGTGCGCGGCGTGGCCGGCTCGGACAGCGTGCGACGGCAGGTGGCGTTCGTGAAGGCACACGGAACGGCAATCGACCCCACCGCATCCTGGGGCGACATCCTCCTGCGGTCGAAAGACGAACCGGTCGACCGGTACATTCCCGGCGTCCACGATCTTCCGCCGGTGCTGGAACAGCGGATCGTGACCATGGGCGCCGACGTCGACACGGCGGTGGGGAATGCGCGCCGCCGCAACATGCTGGGCATCCTGCGCGAACTCTACGACGCGGGCGTGCCGCTGCTGCCCGGCACGGACGAGGGCGTTCCGGGAAAGAGCCTCTACCGCGAACTCGAGCTCTACGTGCAGGCCGGGATGTCCAACATGGACGCCCTGCGCGCGGCGACGTCGGTGTCGGCCCACGCGCTGCGTATGGACTCGGTGGCCGGCAGCATCCGCGCCGGACTGCGCGCCGACGTGATCGTGCTCGACGGCAATCCGCTGGACGACATCACCAACATCCGGCGGGTGCGGCTGGTGATGAAGAACGGCGTGCTCTACCGGAGCGCCGACGTATGGCGCGCCGTGGGGTTCAAGCCGCCGGACTGAGCGGCCGTCGCCCGGCTACGCGGTTCGGGCGCCGGCGCCGCCGCGGGTCGGGATCTTCGTTCCAGACGCGCTTCACCACCGAATCCGGCGACAGCCCCTGCGCCAGGTAGTCAAGCGCCTTCTCCCCATAGCCCACGTCGACGATGGCCTGGGTGGCAACCACGCCGACGCCGGCTTTCGCCCAGAGGACGCCGTTGCCCACGCAGAACACGTGGGATTGTACGGCGCCGCCCACCTCGCCGGTGGCCGGATCGTATCCGAGAATCCGGAGTCGGGATCGGCGAAGGGGCGCCGCAGCTACGGCACGATCGGCCTCGGCGGCGTGATCACGTGCGGCGTGCCCTGCAGGAGCTGGTTGATCTTCATCACGTGGGTCTCGACGATCAGGTTGAGCCGCCGCTGCGCCGAGTCGGCTTCAGCCCGGATCTCTCCCATGCGGAGCATCTCGCCCGCCGTGGGCGGCTTCATTGGCCGCGAAATCATTCCCGATACCGACTGCGCTTCCTCGCGCAACCGCGGATACTGGCGGTAGCCGAGGCCCGGGAGCGGACGCGCGAGCACCGAATCTCTGAACTGCTTCAGCGCCCCGAGCGTCGTGTCGATCTCCACCACCACTTGCTGGGCATTCGCCGGCGCCTCGCCGCGGGGCGCGAGGCGCATCTGGTCGCGAACGGCGCCCAACTGCCGCGTCAGGTCGTCCACGCCGCTGATCACCGCGGTGACGCGCCCGGAGATCGCGTCCATCTGGCGCGCGGCGTCGAGTTGCGCCACTGCCTGCTGCGGCGTGAGATCGGACCGCGGATCGTCACGCACCTCGACGGTCTTCGCATAGGACATCCCGTCCGCGGTGAGCGTGACGGTGTACGTGCCGGCGAGCACGGCCGGCGCGCTCGTTCCGAACCCGAACTCACCGCCGCCGGCCGGCTCTTCCGATGCCTGCGCCGCGGCGCGACGCGCACGGAAGTCGGCGAGCGAGGTATCGGCGCCCTGCCCGCCGGCCGCCCCCGCGCCACCGCCACGCCCGCCCCGTCCACCGCGGCCGCCGGTCGCGGCGCCGGGCGCGGCATCGTAGTGCAGATCCCACGCGATGCGGTTGATGCCCGCGTCGTCGGACACGCGGCGCATCCGGCGCACCACCGCGCCGCCGGCGTCGGTGATCGTGACGTCCACCTGGCCGCGCGGCTGCGTCTTCAGGTAGTAGGTGATGATCGCGCCCTCGGGGGGATTCTCCCCGTGCCACGCCTTCTGGCCCTGGTTGCCGTCGCGGTTCCACATGTTCCAGCGGATGGCGGGCCGGATGTCGAACAGCGTGACGTCGGCGGTCTGCGCCGCTGCCAGATGCTGCAGCGCCGTCACGTCATCGAGGATGTAGAGTCCGCGCCCATGCGTCGCGAGGAGGAGGTCGTTGTCGCGGGGATGGATCTTGATGTCCCGCACCGGCACCACGGGGAGGTTGGCCCGCAGCGAGGTCCAGTGCGCGCCTTTATCCCACGAGGCCCAGATGCCCATCTCGGTGCCGGCGTAGAGGAGGTTCGGGTTGCGCGGATCCTCACGGACCACGTGCACCCAGGCCGCGTTATCGGGCAGGTCGCCGCGCAGCGGCTTCCAGGTCTTCCCGAAGTCGGTGGTCATGAACGCGTACGGCGAGTAGTCGTCGTCCTGGTGGTGGTCGGCGGCGACGTACGCGGTGCCCACTGCGTAGTGCGACGCCTCGACGGTGGGGATCCAGGCATTGGGCTTGAGTCCGGGGACGTTGGTGAACACGTTCGTCCACGTCTTTCCGCCGTCGCGCGTCACCTGAACGTTGCCGTCGTCGGTGCCCACCCAGATCACGTTGGAGTCGAGCGGCGACGGCGCGATGGTGATGATCGTGCAGTGGAACTCGGCCGCGGTGTTGTCGACGACGATGGGCCCGCCGGAGTTGCCGAGCTTGGCGGGATTGTTGGTGGTGAGGTCGGGCGAGATGGAGTGCCAGGAATGCCCGTGGTCGCTGGACTTGAACAGGACGTTGCCGCCGAAATAGACGACGTCCGAGTTCTCGGGCGAGAGCGCGATCGGTGAATTCCAGTTGAACCGGTACTTGTGGTTCAGCATCATGTCGCCCACCGAGCCCACGCGATTCGGGTACGGATAGATGTCCTGCTGGATGCCGCTCCGCGTATCGGTGATGTAGATCATGCCGCCCTGGGCGTCGGAGTAGATGCGCCAGGGCGCGTTGGGATCGGGCACGCCAAAGAACCCGTCACCGCCCGACACCGTGAACCAATCCCGCTTCTGGTTGGCGGCCGGCGAGAGCGCCTGGCTGGGCCCGCACCACGTCCCGTTGTCCTGCAACCCGCCGCAGACCATGTACGGCGTCTGCATGTCGAAATCGATGTGGTAGAACTGCGTGAACGGGAAGGTGTTCACGACCTCGAAGTTCTTGCCGCCGTCGTAGCTCACCTGCCAACCGCCATCCGAGCCGCTGATGATACGCCGGGGGTCGCGCGGATCGATCCACAGCGCCTGGTGGTCGCCGTGGACGTCGCGGGCGATCGTGTTGAACGTGGTCCCGCCGTCCTCCGAGAGGTAGAGCGACCCGGAGAGCGAGAACACGCGGTTCGGATTCCACGGATCCACGCGGATATCCGAGTAATAGAAGGGGCGGAAGTTGATGTTCGGATCGCGGTTCACGGTACGCCAGTGCGCGCCGGCGTCGTCGCTTCGCCAGAGCTCGCCCTCGGTCTTCGTCTCGCTCACCACGTACACGACCGAGGGATTGCTGGGCGCCACCGCGATGCCGATGCGGTCCATGTCGCCGCGCGGAAGGCCGAGATAGCGGTCCTTGCCCGACAGGCGCTCCCAGGTCTCGCCGCCATCCACGGACTTGTACACGGCGGTACTGCCGCCGCCCGACTCGAGGTGCCAAGCCCAGCGGCGGTAGGTGTACATGCCGGCATACACGATATTGGAGTTGTCGGGATTGGCCGAGATGTCGGAGCAGCCGGTCTGCGGGTCGACGTACAGCAGGCGGCGCCAGGTGCGGCCGCCGTCGATGGTCTTGTAGACGCCGCGCTCGGTGGCCGGCCCCCACTCGCGGCCCAAGGCGCAGGCGTAGACCACGTCGGGGTTCCGGGCGTCGATGACGATGCGCGCGATGCGGTCGGATTTCTCGAGCCCGATGTGGGTCCAGTGCTCGCCGGCGTCGATCGACCGGTACATGCCGTCGCCGATCGACGCGTTGTTGCGCGGATTCTCCTCGCCCGTGCCGACGTAGATCACGTTGGGATCGCTGGGCGCGATGGCAATGGCGCCGATCGATCCGATGTCCTGTTTGTCCCAGATGGGGGTGAAGGTGGTGCCCCCGTTGGTGGTCTTGATGATGCCGCCGTTGGCGCCAGCCACATAATAGGTGTACGGGTCGCCGGGTACGCCGGCCACGACCGAGACGCGGCCGGCGTTGTTCGTCGGCCCAACCGAGCGCCAGTGGAGATCGCCGAGGATATCGACGGCGGGACCTGCCTGCTGGGCCGAGGCGGAGGCGGCGGCGCCGACTGCGCCCGCTGCAGAGAGACCGATGACGAAGCGACGGAAGGCGTGAGGCATGGGGAGTACCCGAGGCTGGAAGGGGCTTGTGCCAAACGTGGCGAGGGGAAGCCGATCGCGTGGTGGGGGACGCACGCCGGAGAATAACTCTACACGCGCCCGCACCGGGCGCCAGAAGCCGGCCGGCCGGCCGCCTGGCGCGACGGCCCCGGTGAAGTGCCGCGTTGCCCTCCCGGCGAGCCGGGGCCAAGTTGGTAGACGTCCAGGAGGAACGATGCCCTGGTTCGCTGGCTGGTCGGGCGCCCGTCGGATCGCGATCGCGGCATGGGTTGCGGCGGCGGTCGCTCCGCGGGCCCTGCCCGCGCAACGGGGTGGCGCGGTGTACGGCGTGGTGATCGACTCGCTCGGTTCGGCGCTGCGCGGCGTCGAGGTCAGGATCTTCGAGAACGGCCGAGCGACGTCGACCGACACGGCGGGCCGATTCGCCCTGCCTGGATTGCCGTCCGGCTTCTACCATATGATGCTGCGCCATTTTCCTTACCGACCCATCTCGGGCACAGTGCGCCTGGCCGACGGCGATTCGATCGGCCTGCGATTTCGGATGGGCCTGGTCGCTTTGGAGCTTGACACGGTTCGGGTAGCCGCACCGGCAGGTCCCGGACTGATGGCTGCGTTCCAGCGGCGACGGGCCGCGGGAATCGGCACCTTCATCACCAACGACGCGATCCGCCAACTCGAGACCTGGCCGCTCCAGACCATCATCGCCACCAAGGCGCCGAGAATGCAGGTGGTGCACTTCAATTCGGGGGGTTGGGGAATCGCGAACACCCGCCCTTCGCCTTGCATCAACAAGATCACGTGCCCTGCCGTGCCGCTCTGCTATCCCAGTATCTGGATGGACGGGCTGGTGATCTACATTCCCGACTCGGGCGCGCCGCCCCCCGACCTCAGCCAGTTCGACGTCAGGGACCTGGAGGCAATCGAGATCTACGCGTCGCCGGCGGAAACCCCACTGGAGTTGGGCGGAACGGGCGCCTCGTGCGGCGTGATCGCGCTGTGGACGCATACCCCCGGTCGTCAACGTTGATCACCGCACTCGACACTTACTCCGAGCGAAAGCGCGTGCGCTTGGGCGCAGCCGGGCCGGCGATCCTGCTTCTCGCCGCGCTTGCGCTCCCGTCCGGTGCCTGGCGGCGCGGGAATGGCACCGTTGGTCGGGCGCCCACAATCGGGCCCACGCTTGACAATCCGCACCTTCACGCCGAGTTCGGCCCCGCCGGACTCACCCGCTTGGTCGATCTGGCGCATCAGGACGCGCACGCCCTTACGCGCGACGCCTTCCGGATCACGATCGACGGACGGACATACGCCAGCGCCAGCCTGGGCGCGCCCGCGCGGCATGAGTACGCCGACAGCATCGCGTACGAGTGGACGACCGGACCGCTCAGCATCCGCGCGACGTACGAACTGCGCCGCGATTGGCACTTCGTAAGCAAGCGACTCGCGGTGACGTCAACGGCGCCGGCTTTCCACGTCGACAGCATCGCGGTCTGGGACGCCGCGCTCGGCCAGATCCCCACCGATGTCTACGTGGTGAAGTCGTCGCACCAGAACCTGGGCCCGGAGGACTACGCCGCGGCGCTGCGATTCTCCAACGGCAGCGGCATGCTCGCGCTCGCGCAGAACCCCTTCCTGCACGTCACCCACGCGGGCGCAGCGTTCACGGTCTCGTACGCGCCGGACATGGACTGGAAGTCCGCCTACGGCCCGTACGAGAGCGATCGCGGCCTGCTCGGCACGTATCGCCTCTCCGGCCACCGGCTGCCCGACCGCATGCGTCCGGAGTGGGCGCTGGACAGTGTTCCCGCCGAGCCGGGGCCGGACGACGCCGAGCGCGACGCGTTCACGGGCATGGTGCGCGCCTTCCTCATCGATCCGCCGGCGAGGCCGATCGACGTCTTCGTGGGGTGGACGGCGAACGATTATCAGATCGACGCGGGCACGGCGGCGGGACGCGCGGAATACAGGCGGGTGATGGACCGTGCCGCCCAGCTGGGGGCCCGGTATGTGCTCTACGCGCCGTCCAACTCGGCGCTTTCACGCCGCGACAGCAGCGTGGACGACTGGAGTTGGGAGCACGTGCTCTGGCTCGGACTGGGGCAGCAGATCCGCAAGAACGAATGGCAGCCGGCGTCGAGCCCGATCCCGCCTTCGGTGCAGGAGATGCTCGATTACGCGACATCGAAGGATCTGAGGCTGCTGGCGTACGTCTATCCCGTGCTCCCGTTCACGCAGGACTCGTCATGGTTGGTGACGAACCGCGGCCGCCGCTACGCGAGTCTCGGCGTGCGCGCCTGGCAGGACTGGCTGATCCGGGCGCTGATCGAGTTCCACGATCGCGCGGGGATCGGCGGCTACGCGTTCGACCACACCTTCCTCACGTATCCGGGCACCAGCCGCTACGCGCAGTGGTACGGATGGCGCCGGGTGATGGAGACGATCAAGCGCGAGAGGCCCGACATCGTGATCGACGGCCGTCAGGCGTACCAGAACTACGGCCCATGGAGCTGGCTCGCCGGCTCGTATCCGCACCCGACGTCGACCGACGAGCAGCCGGAGAGCTTCGTTCCCTTCCCGGACCTGCATTTCGACCGCGTGTCGGCCGACCGCGAGCGGTACACGGCGTACCGCTACAAGAACTACGAATTCGCGCCGAGCGAGATCGTGCCCGGGTACATCACGCACCAGACGTCGCGCAGCGACGCCACGGGCGACATGCCATTCGTACCAACGGACAGCGGGCCGCAGCTCACGAGCTTCCGGGCGCGCGACTGGGACTATCTCGGCTGGCGGTATTCGTTGATCTCGTCGGTTGCGATCGCCGGCTGGAACAACGTGATCGACATGATCCCGGCGCGGGACTCGACGGAGTACGCCGACTTCGCGCCGGAGGACATCGCGTTCTTTCATCACTGGCTCGACTGGACCGATGCGCATCGCGAACTGCTGCGGCACGCGCGGACGATCATCGGACAGCCGGCGGTGGGTCGCGTGGACGGCACGTCGGCAATCGTGGGCGACAGCGGATACGTGTTCCTGTTCAATCCCAACGCGCGCCGGATGGACGCCGAGTTCACGCTGGACGCGACGATCGGGCTGCCGGGCGGGCGCGGACCGGGGTACGCGATCCGCGAAGTGTACCCGCGTGAAGGGCTGCTGATCGGGAAGCCGGATGTCGGGGCGTGGAGCCGGGGTGACCGCGTCTCGATCCGGATGGAGGGCGCGTCGGCGGTGGTGCTCGCGGTGGCCCCGATCGACGCCGCGATGGGGCGGACCGTGCTTTACGGCGCCGCGGGTGAGGCGAGCGCAACGGCATCGCGACTGACGCTCACGAACGTGCAGGGCGAACCGGGGACGACCACGCACCTGATCGTCACATTGCCCGCCGGCGCGGTGCCCGCGCCGCCGCTAACGACGGTGAACGGCGTGCCGGTGTCGACGCGAGCGGTCGCGCCGGACCGGGTGGCGCTGGACGTGACGTTCGCCGGCGAGGAGTTCGGAAAGCTGCAGCAGGTGGGCACGTACGACTCGACGTTCGCGGGCGGGACGTTCCGCGGAACGTTCACGATCCCGCAGCGCGTGTTCGACCAGTTGGCGGCGCGGCAGCGCGCGTGGCCCATTCCGTGGACGGCGGAGGACTACCGCACCACGTGGCTCGCGCCGCAGCGGCTGCTGCTGTTCGTGCAGATCGCGGAGCCGGACGACCGGTGGCAAGCGCGAATGACGATCGACGGGCGGGAGGTGGCGCTGCAGAAGGCGTATTCCTCGGTGCGGCGGGTGCCGCGCGACTTCACCGGGTTCTACGCCGACGTGTCGCTGCTCGCCGCCGGCGTGCCGCACACGGTGGCTCTCAACCTGCCCCGCTTGCGACCCGGGCAATTCCAGGGTCTTTTCTTCGAGAACGTCGAACCGCAATACACGGACGTCATCGTCCGCTCACCATAGGATCCGCCCATGAACTCGATCGTCACGCTGCTTTCAGCCGTCGTCGTCGCCAGCTCCGCGGCCACCATTGCCGCGCCGGGCCCGGTGCCGGCGCATCCGGTGAAC
This sequence comes from uncultured Gemmatimonadaceae bacterium, assembly GCA_963775915.1. Classification (GTDB taxonomy): domain Bacteria; phylum Gemmatimonadota; class Gemmatimonadetes; order Gemmatimonadales; family Gemmatimonadaceae; genus JAGWRI01. The sequence goes on along the minus strand of CAVZKH010000010.1, from coordinate 687,442 downwards.
AACGGGCTCGCGCTCACGCCACCCATGGGGTGGAACAGCTGGAACAAGTTCGGATGCGACGTGAGCGAGAGCCTGATCAAGGGCATCGCCGACGCGATGGTGACTACCGGCATGCGCGATGCCGGCTACCAGTACGTCACGATCGACGACTGCTGGCAGGTGTCGCGCGACGCCAACGGCACCATCGTCGCCGACCCGCAGCGGTTCCCCGACGGGATCAAGGCGCTGGCCGACTACGTGCACGGCAAGGGCCTCAAGTTCGGCATCTACACCGACGCCGGCCGCAAGACCTGCCAGGGCCGCCCGGGCACGTACGGGCACGAGGACCAGGACGCCAAGACGTACGCCTCGTGGGGCGTGGACTACGTGAAGGTGGATTGGTGCAACGCGCAGGGCATCGACGCGCCGGCGCAGTACGCCACAATCCGCGACGCGCTGGCGCGTTCGGGGCGGCCGATCGTGTTCAGCATCTGCGAATGGGGCAGCAACAGGCCGTGGGAGTGGGCCGACACGACGGGCAACCTGTGGCGCACCACGGGCGACATCTGGGACAGCTACGAAAGCATGATCGCCAATGTCGACCTCTCGTCGCAGTACTGGCACTCGGCGGGGCCGGGCCACTGGAACGATCCCGACATGCTCGAGGTGGGCAACGGCGGCATGAACGCCAACGAATACCGGGCCCACTTCAGCCTCTGGGCCGTGATGGCCGCGCCGCTCATGGCCGGCAACGACATCCGCGCCATGGACGACACGACGTCCCGCGAGATGCGCACCACGCGCAGCATCCTGATGAACAAGGAAGTCATTGCCGTGGACCAGGACTCGCTGGGCGTGCAGGGGATGATCGTGCAGGACTACCCGCCTGAGCTGCAGGTGTGGGTCAAGCCGCTCAAGGACGGGTCCAAGGCCGTGGTGTTGTTCAACCGGGCGTCAGTGCCGACGGCAATGACGGCCAGCTGGGGACGGATCGGGCTTCACACGTCCAAGGCCATGGTGCGCGACCTCTGGGAGCACAAGGATCTCGGGGTGGTCGATTCCCGATACACGGCAACGGTGCCGTCGCACGGCGTGGTGATGCTTCGGGTCACCCCGGCGGAATGACGCCGGCTATCTCGCCAGGCCGAATCTGAAGACCGTTTCCGAATGGTAGGTCTGCCCGGGCCGCAATACAACGCTCGGGAAGTTCGGATGGTTGGGCGAATCGGGATAGTGCTGCGTCTCGAGGCAGAAGGCGTCGTGCTTGGAGTACGTGCCTCCGACTCCGTTGAACGTGCCGTCCAGGAAGTTCCCGGTGTAGAACTGCACGCCCGGCTGGTCGGTGTAGACGTCGAGCGTGCGGCCGCTCCCGGGGTCGACGGCGCGCGCCGCGTGCGTGAGCCCGGTGTCGCCGCGGTTGAGCACGAAGTTGTGGTCGTAGCCGCCCGCGAACTTGAGCTGCTGGTTGGCATCCCCGATCCGGGCGCCGATCGCAGTGGGCGTGCGGAAGTCGAAGGGCGTGCCGGCCACGGCCGCCAGCTTGCCCGTCGGGATGAGCGTCGAATCCACGGGCGTGATCGAGTCGGCGTCGATCGTCATCAGCGTGTTGAGCACATTGCCACTGCCAGCGCCGGCGAGATTGAAATAGCTGTGGTTGGTGAGATTCAGGATGGTCGGCTTGTCGGTGATGGCCTGGTAGTCGATCCGGAGTTCGTCGGCGTTTGTGAGCGTGTACGTCACCCGCACCGCGAGCGCGCCCGGGTACCCCTGGTCGCCGTCGGGACTGATGTGCGTCCACACGACGCCGGCGCTCGAGTCGGTCGTGAACGGCTCGGCGTTCCATACCACTTTGTCGAATCCGACCAGGCCCCCATGCAGCGCGTTGGGGCCGTTGTTGACGGCGAGCGAATACGCCTTGCCGTCGAGGGTGAACTTGCCCTCGGCGATGCGATTGCCGTAGCGCCCGATGAGCGCGCCGAAGTAGGGCGAGAGCTTCACGTACTTGTCGAGCGTATCGAAGCCGAGCACGATGTCGGCCATCCGGCCGGCGCGGTCGGGCGTGCGGAGGGACTGGATGATGCCGCCGTAGTCGAGCGCGCGAACTTCGATGCCGTTCGCGTTGGTGAGCGTGAACGCGTGCACGGAATCGCCGTTGGCCAGCACGCCGAACGGCGCGCGCGAGACGCCGGGTTTCGCCGCGGCGCCGGAAGTGGGCTTGGTCATGCATCCTGCCTGGAGAATGATGGCGGCAGCCAGCGCGACGTGCGCGCGCCATACGGGAGTTGAGAGCGGGCGCCGCAGTGGGCGATCGTGCATGGGGTGGGTCTCCTAGCCGATGCCGGCGCGCCGCCTGGCTTCCGCGATCACGGCGGCCATGACGTCGCGGTGCTTCGAGAACGTGTCGTCGACGATGTTGAGCGTTGGGATCGCATCGGGAGAGAGCGACAGGGTCTGTTCGTTGAAACGGCCGAAGCCTGATTCGTGCACGCCGCTCGACCCGCGCCCTGGCGCCGGATGGCTCAGGTGGAGGAAGAACCTGGCGTACTTCTGAATCTCGTCCTTGAACAGCCCGCCGCCGCCCGACTGGTACAGCGGGATGAACTCGAGCAGGCCGTCGTAATGCATCTCGCCACAGGCGAGGACATGCGGGTACCGCTTCCGCAGATCCCCCACCATCTGGCGCATGCCGGCGTGCATGTCGGCCTTGGTGTTGTTGATCCAGCCGCCGGCGATGTCGAGGAAGTAGGCATCCACGCCGTACCGGTCGATGCAGTCGGCAATGCGCCCGGTGAGCCACTGGCGCCAGGAATCGACGCCGAGGTTCATGTAGCCGAGCCACCCTTCCTGGTGCCGGTCGTTGTCCCAGTCCACCCAGTTGAGGTCCACCTCGTCGCCGTCGATCTTCGCCGTGACGGCGCCGGAGATCTCCGGATACATCGGCAGCTTTCGGTTGGCCGCGTTGGCGCCGAACATCGGCATCATGCGGAAGCCCATCGCCTGCGCCTCGCGCACGAGCGTGTGGAACCCCGCCTCGCCCCCCATCCGGTCCGACGCCTGGTACAACGGGTAATCCCAGTAATACCGGCCGTCCCACGCCGAGATGAAGGCGAGCACGCGGTTGGGCGAGATCTGCGTGGCCACCCAGCGCAGGATCTCCAGCATCTTCGCGTAGTCGTTGAACACGTAGCCCGTGTAGTGTTGTCCGTGCAGCGTGAGCACAAGCGCGGTGTCGCGCAGCCAGGCCGGCACGTCGGGACGCGTATCGAAGGGCTGCAGATGGTACGCGCGCGCCAGGTGCTCGTAGTGCGACTTCACGATCTGGGCCGGATCCTTCACCCGGCCCATGCGCCAGGTCGGCACCACCAGCTTCGTCTCGTCGCGCCAGCCGTCCTCCTCGTGAATCGCTTCCACCCGGTAGCCGGCGTCGCCGGGCTGGAAGTAGAACCGCTTGGTGCGCACCTGATCGTCGAGCGACTGAAGGTAGAAGTACGCGCTCTCGCCCTCCTGCACGATGGCGAGCGGCGTGCCGAGCCCGCCGGCGCCGCCGGGTCCGAACAGGTCGCCGCCGCTGAACGGGTAGCCGAACAGCAGCTCGTCGTTGCGCGGGTCGAAGAAGCCGCCGCCGGCGGAAATGTGGCCGCGGGGCACGCCGCGCACGATCGTGGTCAGCGTCTTGATGGGCTGGCCCATGTCGGCGGTGACGTCGACGGTCACCGCGTCGCCGTCGCGGGCGAGCTTCGCGGTCAGGGTTCCCGGCGCCTTCTCCTGCCCCCCGGCCCAGGTGAAGCCGCTGCACGTGAGCGTGAGCGCGTCGCCGTCCACGTTGGCGCGCATCGCCGCCGGATCGAGCGCGTACGCGTTCTCGCGGGTGAACACGATGAAGCCGAAGCGGAGCCCGGCGAACGGCACCGACGGCTCGGGGAAGTCGAAGCTGAACTTGTCGAAGCCGCGCCCGCGCGGCGGGATGAACACCTCGCTCGTGGACACGAGCGGCAGGATCTCGACCGGCGCGCCCGGCGCGGGCGGCGGGTGAATGGCGCCGGTGTTGCCGAGTGCGTTCATCGCGCCGGACGCCGCGGGCACGAGACCCGCCGCCCCCGCGGCGCCGAGCGTCTTGAGCATATCGCGCCGGGACATCGATTCACTCATGCCGCCGCCTCCCCGTCGTCGAGTCCGGTCATCATGCGGAGCAGCACGTCCTGGTCGGCGTGTTCGCGCGGCACCTCGCCGATCAGACGCCCGTTCCGCAATACGAGAATGCGTGTGGAGAGGTTGAGCAGCTCGGGCAGCTCGCTCGAGATGAGCAGGACGCCCACGCCGCTCGATGCCAGCCGGTCGATCCAGGCGTGCAGCTCGGCTTTGGCGCCGACGTCCACGCCGCGCGTGGGCTCATCGAGGAGCAGAACGCGCGAATCGGCGGCCAGCCACTTGGCGAGCACGAGCTTCTGCTGGTTGCCGCCGGAGAGCGACGATGTCGCGGCATCAAGGAGATCCGTGCGGACGTCGAGGCGTTCGAAGTGGTCCAGCGCCACGGCGCGTTCCCGCTTCCGCTGCACCCAGCCGTATCGCGACATGCGTTCGAGCGTCGGGAGCGTGGTGTTCTCGCGGCAGAGCAGCGACAGCACCAACCCCTGGCGCTTGCGATCCTCGGGCACCATTCCCAGCCCGAGCGCCATCGCGTGTCGCGGCGATGCCACGTCCACCCGGCGGCCGTCGACGAAGACGTCGCCGCTGGCTTCGCGATCGAGCCCGAAGATCGCCTGCGCCACTTCGGAACGCCCGGCGCCCACGAGGCCGGCCAGGCCCACGACTTCACCCGCACGCACGCTGAACGACACGTCCTCGAAGCGGCCGGGGTGCGTCAGATGCTCGACGCGGAGCAGTTCGGCGCCGGGTGTGCCGCCCACGTGATCGGGGAAGTACTGGTCGAGCTTCCGTCCGATCATGAGCTGCACGAGCGCCGCCTCATCCAGCGACGCTGTCGGCTGCGTGGCCACGTGCCGGCCGTCGCGCAGCACGGTCACGGTGTCGCACAGCCGGAAGATCTCGTGCATGCGGTGGGAGACGTAGATGATCGTCACTCCGCCGGCGTTCAGCCGCCCGATCAGGTCGTACAGGCGCAACGCATCGGCCTCGGCGAGGCTGCTGGTGGGCTCGTCGAACACGATCACGCGGGCGCCGCTCCCCACGGCGGCCGCGATCTGCACCCGCTGCTGCTCGGCCACCGTGAGGTCGGCCACCTGGCGCGCGGTGTCGGTGGTGGCGCCGATGGCGGCGAGCAGTTCGCGCGCCCGGTCGTGGAGCGCGCCCCGCGACACGAAAGCGCGGCGCGACGGCAGCGCGCCCAAGCAGAGGTTCTCGGCCACCGACATGTTCTCGCAGAGCGCCAGTTCCTGGTGCACCATGGCGACGCCGGCCTGGAGCGCGTCGCGCGGGCTGGCGAACCGGACCGCCAGCCCGTTCAGAAAGATCGCTCCCTCGTCCGGCGGCATGAGACCGGACAGGATCTTGCCGAGCGTGCTCTTCCCCGCCCCGTTCTCGCCGCACACGGCATGGCACGACCCCGCCGCGATGTCGAACGACACGCCGTCCAGCGCCGTGACGCCGGGAAAACGCTTGGTGACGCCGGAGAAGCGAACGGCGGGCTCGGCCATGACCGACTACTTCGGCAGCGCGAGGAAGGTGGAATCGACGTCGGTAAAGCCCCACGTCTTGAGCTGGCGCGCCCACGTGCCAAGGTTGTCCTTGGTCACGCGGATGAGGTCCATCTGCACGTGCGCCGGCACGTCCTTGTGCAGGAGCACGTGGTCCACGATGGTGTTGACCGACACGTAGCCCCAGTCATAGGTGGGTTGCGCCAGCAGCACCGGCGCGATGCCCTTCTGGACGTACGCCAGCTCGGCCGGGAGCGCGTCGACCGACACGACCTTCACCTTCGCCGGGTCGAGCGTCGTCAGCAGCGCCTTGGTGAACAGCGCCCAGCCGCCGATCATCGCCCAGCCCTGGATGTTCGGATATGCAACCATGGCGCGCGCGACTTCCGCCGCGGCGTCCTGGGGCGTCTCGGCGTGGTAGAACGTGGCCAGAATCTTGATGCCGGGATAACTCTTCGCGGCGTCCTTCACGCCCTGCACCCGCTTCTGCAGGTTGGGCGCATTCTGATTGCCGGCGAGGATGGCGATGTTGCCCTTGCCGCCCATTTGCTTGGCCAGCTCGTCCATCACCTGGCGGCCGATCTGCTCGTCGTCGCCGCCGTAGAACGAGAACCGCTTCGAGTCGGGCGCGTCGCTGTCGAACATCATCACTGGTACGCCGCGATCGACGGCGGAGTTGATGGCCCCGGTGACCTTGTTGGCGTCGCTCGTGGACATCAGGATCGCGTTGTCGCCGGCGTCCACGGCCTGGGCCACGCGCTGCGCCTGCACCTGCGCGTCCTCCTGCGGCGGGGTGAGCCAGTCGATGCTCACCGCGATGCCGAGCTTCTTGCTCTGTTCGGCGGCGGCCGCTTCGGCGCCGATCCGTCCGGAGAGGAACACCGGATTCGTGGAGCTCTTGGCGATGAGCGCGATCTTGAACGTCTTGGGCAGGTTCGCGCTGTTCGGGGCGGCCGCGGCCGTGCTGCCGCTGGCCGCGCCGGCGCCGGCGTCCTTGGCGCCGCCGCTGCAAGCAGCCGCCAGCGCGACCAGGCCAGCGGGAAGGACACGGGCGACACGAGAGATGGACGACATGAAGACTCCGGTGGTTGGTGCGTCTATGGAGATTGCCGCCGATGCTGCCTGGCCGCCAGCCGGCGGGCGAGCAGCTTGGTGCCGCTCTGGTCGACGACGACGGCCAGGATCATCGTCACGCCGATGATTATCCATTCGTAATTCTGATCGAGGTGCAGCGTGCGGATCGCCTGGCGGATGAGCACGATGAGCATGGCGCCGAGCATGGCGCTCACCGCGCTCCCCTTGCCGCCGAGCAGGCTGGCGCCGCCCACGACGGCGGAGGCGATCACGTACAGTTCGTACCCGTTGGCGTCGGACGAGGTGGCCGAGCCGTAGAAGCTGGCGCCGAGGAAGGCCGCGATGCCGGCGGTCAATCCCGAGAGCACGAACACGCCGAGCGTGACGCGCTTGACGTTGAGCCCGGCGTAGCGGCTGGCCTCGGCGTTGCCTCCGACGGCGAAGATGTGGCGTCCCATGACCGTGCGCGACAGGTAGACCGCGCCGAGCGCGGTGACCACGAGCATGGCCAGCATCGGCACCGGGTACAGCCCCTCGCCCATTCCGAGCGGCGCCTTGGCCACCGCGGTGAGCGGCGAGGGCACGAGGATGCTCTCCGCCTGGCTGGCCACGAAGGCGAGCCCGCGGAGGATCCACATGGTGCCGAGCGTGATGATGAACGAGTGGACCCCGAGGCCGATGACCATGAGCCCGTTGGCGAGCCCGCAGAGCAGGCTGACGGCGATGCACGTGCCGAGGCCGAGGGCAACCGTGGCCACCGGATTCATGGGACCGGCGGCGCGCAGCACCATGGCCATCGTCACGCCGGAGAGCGCGTAGACGGCGCCCACCGAAAGGTCGATGCCGCCGGCGATGATCACGACGGTGGCGCCCACGCCCATTATCGCGAATCCGCTGGCGTCGGTGGCCATCTGCAGGAACGTGTACTTGTTGAGGAAGTTGTTGATCGTCTTCCCCGACAGCGGATCGACGTGCGACCCGGAGCTCAGGGTGAGCACCACGCCAAGGAACACGAGGACGCCGACCAGCCCGAGCTGGGGCGACCGCAGAACGGCCCGCACCCACGAAGGGGATCCGCCCTGCATTGCCGGAGCGGGGTCGGGCGTCGGGGAAGCGCCGGGCGCCGGGGAACTGTTCGAAGAAGCGGGAGGCGTGGCGCTGCTCGCGTGGCGGTCTGGCGGCACTTCCGTCGTGGTGAGGGCGGTCCGGCGAAACAGATGGCAACGTTACGCCCCGGCCGGAGGGGTGTCAACGCGACTCGGCGGCGCCCTTCCCGGGTGGAGCGACCGCTCGTAATCTCCAGTCGCGAACCTCAATCGAGCCTGCCATGCCACTGCATCAGATCCAGACGAAGACGAGCGCCAAACGGGCCACCGCGCGCGCCGCCGCGGCGCAGAAGCGGGCGGCCGCCAACCGGCCGGCGCCGCGACCGAAGCGGGTGACGGTGGGCCTGCTCGTGGGCAATCGCGGCTTCTTCCCCGGCCACCTGGCCCGCGAGGGACGCGACCAGATGCTGGCCGTGCTGAAGGAAGAAGGGTTCGACGTCGTGGCGCTCGGCGTCAACGACAGCCGTTACGGCGCCGTGGAGAGCCGCGACGAAGCCAAGGCCTGCGCCGCGCTGTTCAGGAAGCACGCCGACCGGATTTCCGGCGTGATCGTGACGCTGCCCAACTTTGGCGACGAACGCGGGGTGGCCGAAACGCTGCGGATGGCCGGCCTGAACGTGCCGGTGCTCATTCACGCGGCGGCCGACGACCCGAAGCGGATGCTGATCGACAACCGTCGCGACGCCTTCTGCGGCAAGATGTCGGTGTGCAACGTGCTCACGCAGTACGGCATTCCGTATTCGCTGACCACCGTGCACACGGTGGCGCCGACGGCGGAAAGCTTTCGCAAGGATCTGCGGCGCTTCGCCGGCGTCTGCCGCGTGGTGAAGGGGCTCCGCACGGCGCGCATCGGCGCCATTGGCGCGCGGCCGGCGGCGTTCAAGACGGTGCGCTACAGCGAGAAGATCCTCGAAGCGCAGGGCATCGCCGTGGAACCGATCGACCTGTCGGAGATCCTCGGCCGCGTGGAGCGCCTGAAGGACTCCGACCGCGCGGTGAAGCGCAAGCTCGACCAGATGCACGCCTACGTGACCGTCGACGGCGTGCCCGACAGCGCGCTGCTCAAGATGGCCAAGTTGGGCGCGGTCGTGGACGGCTGGATGAAGGAGGCCGACGTCACGGTGAGCGCCGTGCAGTGCTGGACGTCGCTGGAGGAGTATTTCGGCGTCGTGCCCTGCACCATCATGAGCATGATGAGCAACGACCTGATGCCGAGCGCCTGCGAGGTGGACGTCTGCGGCACGGTGAGCATGTACGCGATGACGCTGGCGTCGGAGACGCCGAGCGCGCTGCTCGACTGGAACAACAATTACGGGGACGACCCGAACAAGGCGGTGTGCTTCCACTGCAGCAACCTGCCCAAGGCGTTCTTCGAAGACCAGCGCATGGACTACCAGGAGATCATCGCCGGCACGGTGGGGCGCGAGAACACGTACGGCACGATCGTCGGCAAGGTGAAGGCCGGGCCGATGACGTTCGCGCGCTTCAGTACCGACGACCGGTCGGGGCGGATGCGCGGCTACGTGGGCGAGGGGCGGTTCACCAAGGATCCCCTGAAGACCTTCGGCGGCGCCGGCGTGGTGGAGATACCGAATCTGCAAGCGCTGCTGCGCTACATCTGCGAGAACGGCTTCGAGCACCACGTGGCGGCCAACCTGTCGAACGTGGCCGACGTGCTGCACGAAGCCACCACCCGCTACCTGGGGTGGGACACGATGCACCACCGGTAGGCGCCATGGCCGTCGTGGCCGGGGTGGATTTCGGTACGCAGAGCGTGCGCGTGTCGATCGTGGACAGCGCGCGCGGCCCGATCGGCGCCGGCGTGGCCGAGTATCCGGTGAATCGCAATCGCGCCGATCCGGACTTCGCGACGCAGTCGCACGCCGCGCACATGGAGGCGCTGGCACTCGCGACTCGGCTGGCGCTGGCGGAGGCGGGAGTGTCGGGGCACGACGTGCTGTCGATCGCCCTCGACACGACGGGGTCGACCGTGATTCCGGTGGACGACGTGCTGCAGCCGCTGGACGACTACTACCTGTGGTGCGACCACCGGGCCAAGGACGAGGCGGCACTGATCACCGAGGTGGCGCGCCGCGAGCGGCTCCCGGCCATCGAGTACTGCGGCGGCGTCTACTCGTCCGAATGGGGGTTCGCCAAGCTGCTGCACTGGCTGCGCCACAACCCCGACAAGCGCGCGCGGTTCGCCACGGCGCTGGAGCACTGCGACATGGTCGCGGCGACGCTCTGCGGCATCACCGATCCGGCCAACGTGGCGCGCAGCGTCTGCGCCATGGGGCACAAGTGGCTGTGGAACGCCGAGCTGGGCGGGCTGCCGAGCGAGGAGTTCCTGACGCAGGTGGACCCGCTGCTGGCCGGCGTACGCGACAAGCTCGGCGGCCGCTATCTCACTTCCGACAACATCGCCGGGCGCCTCGCGCCGGAGTGGGCCGAGCGCCTCGGCCTCAAGGCCGGCATTCCGATTCCGGTTGGCGCCTTCGACGCGCACTGGGACGCGCTGGGCGCCGGCGTGCGCGAGGGGGACGTGGTGAACGTGGTCGGCACGTCGACCTGCATCATCGCCGTTGGGCGGGACACCGGATGCGTGCCGGGGTTGTGCGGCGTGGTGCGCGGGTCGGTGGACCCGGCGATGGTGGGCATCGAGGCGGGGCTGTCGGCGGTGGGCGACGTGTTCGAAGCAATTGCGACCCGGGCCGGAAAGCGCGTCCGCGACCTCGCCGCGGGGCTCGACGAGTACCGCGCCGGCCAGACGGGCCTCCTGCGCCTGGTGTGGGACAACGGCGACCGCACGGTGCTGGTGAACGCGCGGCTTGGCGGCGTGACGCTGGGCTGGAACCTGCACCACACGCCGGCCGACGAGCTGTTCGCGGCCATCGAAGGGACGGCGTTCCATACGCGCATCGTGCTCGAGCGGATGGCGGAGTTCGGCGTGCCGATCGAGCGGGTGATCCAGGCGGGGGGCATTCCGCAGAAGAGCCCGGTTCTGAACCAGGTGTACGCGAACGTGATGAACAAACCGATGCTCGTGCCCGAGCGGCCGATCACGAGCCTCGGCTCGGCGCTGTTCGCGTTCCTGGCCGCGGGGGTATTCCCGTCGATCGCCGACGCGCAGCGCGCGCTCTGCCCGGCGCACCGCGAGGTGAAGCCCGATCCGGGTTCGCGCAGGACGTACGAGCAGCTCTATGCGATGTACCGGTCGCTGTATTTCGGGCTCGGCTCGCCCGACGCGGCGCCGGTGGCGATCGGGGAGATCCTGCCTTCGCTGCGGGAGATCGCGGCCCGGGCGCGCGGAGCGGGCATCAAGAACGGAGCGTCGGGACTCGATGAATCCTGATTGAGCAGATCATTCGGGATGGACTGACGGGGGCTTCGGGGAGAGTTGGTTTCGCCAGGTGACACCCACTCTCCCTGCAGACCAAAGTTTTCAATCCTGATGCATCAGATCATCCAGATGCATCGAGTCCAGAAGCTCCGTTCTTGGTCCAGGCTCGGCGCGACTACCCCTGCCCGTAATACGCCGACGGCCCGTGCTTGCGCAGGAAGTGCTTGTCGTGCAGCGCCTGGTCGATGACGCCGGCGTCGGGTCCGATGACCGTGGTGTGGTAGGCCATCGCCGCGACCTCCTCCAGCACCGCCGCCGTGTGCACCGCGTCGGCCACCGTCGGGCCCCAGGTGAAACTCGCGTGGCTGGCCACCAGCACGGCGGGCATCTCGAGCGGGTCGACGCCGCGAAAGCGGCGCACGATCGCCTGGCCGGTGTTGATCTCGTAGTCCACGGTGATCTCGTGCGCGGTGAGCGCGTCGGTCACGGGAATCGCGCCGCGGAAGTAGTCGGCGTGCGTGGTGCCGAAGCACGGGATCTCGCGCCGCGCCTGCGCCCAGACGGTGGCGAAGTGCGAGTGCGTATGCACCACGCCGCCGATCATGTGGAAGGCGCGGTAGAGCACCAGGTGCGTCGGAAGATCGGACGACGGCTTGAGCGTGCCCTCCACGACGTGACCGTCGAGATCGGTGACCACCAGATCCCCGGCGGTCAACGCGTCATAGGCGACGCCGCTCGGCTTGATCACCACCAGCCCTTCGCCGCGATCGATGCCGCTGGCGTTGCCGAAGGTGAAGGGCGCGAGGCCGCTCGCGCCGAGGGCACGGTTGGCGTCGAGAACGGCGGTGCGGAGCGAGGACAGCTTCATGGGTGACCGCGCGGCTGAGGACTCTCTGGAAGTTGGCGCCCGGCCGTCAGGACGCAACTCGCGGCACGTCGCGCGTCCACCGCGCGATGACCGTGGCCACCGCCAGATCCACCGAGACATTGGTCACCGTGCGCAGCGCGTCGGGAATCGCGTCCACCGCGAGCAGGATGCCGATGCCCTCGGCGGGGATGCCCGCCGCGAGGAACACCGGCAGCTGCGTCCACGCCCCGTTGGGCACCCCCGGCACGCCGAAGCTGGTGAGCACCGAGATCGCGATCACCGGAAGCATCCGCGCCGCGCCGAGGTGGATGCCGTACACGCGGGCGATGAAGACGGCGCCCGTCACCGACGCGATGGGCGCCGCGACCTTGAGCATCGCCGTCGCCAGCGGCAGCACGAGGCCGCTGGTCGCCGCCGGCAGTTCGAGATCGTCCTCGGCGGCATGGAGCAGCGACGGCAGCGTGGCCAGCGACGACCGCGACCCGAACGCGATGGCCTGCGGAGCGGCGAGCGCGCGGGCGAACCGGCGCACCGGAGTGCCGCCGAGCGTCGCCGCGAGAACGTAGGCGCCGGCCGTCACGACGACGCACAGGAGCGCCACCACGAGCATGTACCCCGCGAGCGAGCGCAGCACGTCGAGCCCGATGCGCTCGGCCACCGGCAGGATGAGCGCGAACACGCCGATCGGGCCGACCCTGAGTACCCAACCGACGATCACGAGCAGCGCCTCGGACACGCCCCGGCAGAGCCCCACGATCGACGCCCGGTGCGCCGCCTCGATGCGGGTGGTCGCGAAGCCGAACAGCAGCGAGAAGACGATGAGGCCGAGCATGGCGCCGTCGGCCGCGGCTTTCACCGGATTCGCCGGCACGATGCTGACGACGAGCGCCGACAGGCTCGGCTGCTGCGCCTGAACCGCGGCAGAGGCCGGCACAGGGATCGCGCCTGACGGCACGATCGCGGAGAGGAGCACGGGGCTCAGCAGGGCGCAGAGGATGGCGCTGGCCGCCACCACGCCCACGAACATCCCGAAGGTGCCGGTGGCGCCGCGCACGGCGTTCCGCTGCTCCGCCGACGCCGCGGCGGCCATGATGACGTTCACCACGACCAGCGGCACGACGGTCATCAGGATCGCGTTCACCCAGACGGTACCGAGGGGCGCGATGATCGACACCGCGCGGTCGGCCGCCGGATTGTGCGCCACGGCGACGAGGAGCCCGGCGATCGTGCCGACGACAACGGCGATCACCATCTGGACGGGCAGCTTCTTCATGGCGAACGGAGGGTCAGAAGATGGCGCCGAAGAGGATCTCGATGACCGGCGTCTGCTGCAGCGACCGCGTGCCGAAGCTAATCGACAGCGGCCCGGGCGCCAGCATCGTGCCGACCGTGAGTCCGGCGCCCCGCAGATACGCGCCCTGGCCGGCGGCGGGCGGCCAGCTCGAGAACACGTTGCCGACGTTGCCGCGCAGGGTGACGATCACCCCGTCCCCCACCTCGGCCTGGACGCCGCCCTGCGCCATGTGCACCACCGTTCCCATGGCCGACTGGGGTTCGAGCCCGAGGAAGGGCACGAACTCCGAGGTCCAGACGGCCGACGCCACGCTTCCGCCAAGCAGGAATCGCGCGTGGAGGGGCACGTCGGAGCCCGACGACTCGCCGACGTCGAGCCGGCCGAGCAGCGAGACGCCGGGAAGGACGGGCACCGCGCCCTGCGCGTCGACGAAGTGGTGCCCCCACGAGTTGCCGGCGCCGATGGTCTGTTCCGACACGGCGTTCACCGAGAATCCGGTGGTGGGCGCGAACACGCGATCGTACGTGTCGAGCGCGAGCACGGCGCCGGCAGTGGTGTACGTCTGGGCGCGCAGCGCGAACACGCTGTCGCCCCCGCGGACGCCGTCGTTCGAGGTGCCGTGGGTCAGCTCGACGCCCGCATATCCGGCGTGTCCGATGACGCGCGCGATCTGCGCCGAGAGTTCGTGAATGTCGAGCACCGGCGCCGAGCCGACGCCGGGCGGGCGCACGTGGGGCAGCGACGTCCGGACGAAGGTGGCGCGGTAGGTCTGGAGGAAGCTCGCCTCAGGCCCGGCGCCGAGCAGGAAGCGCGCGTCGTACTGCTGCTCGTCGCCGAGGCGGGCGGTGAGCGTGGCCTTCGAGCCGGGCGTGAGCCAGTCGTTCACCGTGGCGCCGGCCAGGAGCGACGCGCCGCGCGGCGTGTCGTAGCGGATGCCGACGCCGACGACGTCGCGGTCGCCCTCGTTGAGATCGAGGAGCAGGTCGTGGCCGCCGGGCCGCTTCTGGAGCCGGAAGCTCACCTGGTCGAATCGGCCGGTGGAGTAGATGCGATCGACCGCTTCCGCCACGTCGCGTTCGGTGATCCACGTGCTGTCGCGGAGTCCGATGGCCGAGTGCACGAGCGCGTCCGCGCCATCGCTCACCCGCGTCCAGCTCACCTGCAGCAGGAAGACCGAATCGTCGGCGGCGAGCGGCGGCCGCGGTGGAATCGCGCCGCGGGCCGCGTGCTGCGAGTCGGCGATGGCGACGAGGGCCGCGCGCTGCGCCAGCGCGGCCCTTCGCCCGCGGTCGATCCAGAGCTGGGCCCGGCTGAAGTCGAGCGACGCGACGCCGCTGATGTCGGGGCCGATGACCACGTTGCACATCGGACGCTGGACGCGGTTCACCGCCTGCACGCGGAACGACACCGTCTGGTCCACAACGTCGATGAGCGAGTGGAGACTGTCGGGAGGGGACGGCCGTTCGGAAACGTCGACGCAGATGAGCAGGTCGGCGCCCATGGCCCGCGCGTCCTGGGCGGGGATGTTGCGCACGACGGCGCCGTCGACCACGCGACGCCCGTCGGGCAGGGTGAGCGGCGCGAATGCGCCGGGCACCGCGGCACTGCCCTCGACGGCCTGCGCCAGCGAGCCGTGCTGCAGCAGGATCGCCTGGCCGGTGGTGAGGTCGGTGACGAGGGCGCCGAACGCCGTCGGGAGCTGGTTGAAGTTCGTGTCGTCGTGCACCGGCCAGAAATAGCGTTCGAGATGCTCGGCGATCGCCTGGCGCGGCACCACCGCTTCAGGGAGCGTGACGCGGGCGTGCTCCAGCGGGAAGGTGAGCATGTACTTCTCGCTCGTGGCCTTCTCGGCGGGGCTCTGCTTGCGGCGGTCGGTGGGACGGCGGAAGAGGTCGCTCCAGTCCTCGCGGGTGACCAGCGTGTCGAGCTGGTCGGGAGAGTAACCGGCCGCGTACAGGCCGCCGACGATGGCGCCCATGCTGGTGCCGGTGACGAGATCGACGTGGATGCCGAGCTGCCGGAGCACCTGGAGGACGCCGATGTGGGCGAACCCCTTGGCGCTGCCGCCGCTCAGCACGAGGCCGACGATCGGGTGCGGAACGCCGGAAACGGGCACGACCGTCTGGGCGGCGGCGCGAGTGGCGCCGAACGCGAGGAGCGCCGAGGCGGCGAGGGCTCGGAAAGTGAGGGGACGGGTCACGATGGAACAGTACAAGGGAGCGCGGGAGCGTGTTCCACCTGCCAACCCCGGCGACGATAAGACGGTCACGGGGCGGGGCGCCGGCCGCGGCGTCGAGCGTCAGGTGGAGCGGAGGAGGTCGACGGGGTCGGCGCGCATGGCCTGGCGGACAGGGCCGATGCAGGCCGCGAGGGAGGCGGCAAACACGATCGCCTCGGCGCCTGTCAGCGCGATCGCATCGATGTCCCGGGTGCGGAAGACGAATGCGGCCACGAGGATACCCAGCGTGATGGCGAAGACACCACCGATGCCAGTGGCCATGAGCACCATCTCCAGGGCCTGCTTGCCGATCAGGCGTCGGACTTCAGGCGCGTCGGCTCCAAGCGCGCGGCGCATCGCGAACTCTCGCAGCCGCAGGCTCACCACGTAGCTCAGAATCGCGTAAACGCCCACCGTCGACAGCACGATCGCGAACAGGGCGAAGGCCACGAACAGCGCGGACACGATACCCTGCCACCGCAGCTGCGCCGCGAAGTCCGCCTTGTCCGAACGCACGTCCGTAACAAGGGCGCCGGGCGCGGCGGCCCGTAATGCGTGATAGACCGCGATTCCGGTGCGCGGATCGTTGCCCCGGGCGAGCACGGTGAGTTCCGCGCGGCGGCATCCGATGCGCCGCACCACGGCGAGATCCGGTCCTTCGGCGACCACGGTGGAGTCGGTCGGCGAGCGATAGCGGACCCCGGACACGCCGACCACCGGAATCCAGGGAGCATCGGACCGGGCCGGCCCGAGTCTGATCAGCCGCCCGATCGGAGACTGCAGGGGCCAGAGCTTCGCCGCCGTCCGCTGGTTCACGATCGCCACGCCGCCCGACCGCTCGTCGCCGGCGCCGAAGGCGCGCCCGGCGATAATGGGCACGCCGTTCACCTGGTAGTAGTTCGGCGACACCACGTCATAGCCGAGCACGCCGTTCTCGCCGATGAGGAGTTGGATCGGTTCGGGTGACTGATCGGATGCCACGAGATCGCGTTGGGGAATCGCCTTCGCGTCGACGGCGGCGAATCGCACGCCGGGCAGCACCTGCACGCGCATCGCCATGTCGTCGGCAAACCGCGACGTCGAATCGGCCTCGCGGCACGTGGCGTTTGAAGGCGTCACCGACGCCGTCAGGTGATCGTCGCTCCCGAATTGGAAGGGCACGCTCGAGTAGCGCGCGAGGAGCCGCAGGGACGACGTCCCGCCGACGGTCATGATCAGCGCCACTGCGATCTCGCCGATGACCAGCCATCGGTAGAGGCCGCTCTGCCGGCCCGTGCTTCCCGCCCCGCCGTCCTTCATCGCGTCGTGCACGTTGGCGCGCGAGGCGCGAATGGCGGGAATGAGGCCCGCCACGAGCACCGTGGCGCCGATGACGCCAAGCCCGAAAGCCAGCACGTGCCAACTCAGCCGCGGCGCCACGAACCCGAGTTGCGCGACTTTGGCCGGCATGCGCGACTGGGCGAAGCTGATGCCCCACAGCGACGCCAACAGCCCCCACGCGCCGCCCAGCACGACGATGATCGTGCACTCGGTGAGGACATACCGGACGATCGCCCACCGGCTGGCGCCGAGCGCCAACCGCACGGCCATTTCGCGCCGGCGGCCGAGTCCGCGGGCCATGAGCAGATTCGCGAGATTGAGGCAGGCGATGAGCAGGATGAGGAAGGTGATCATGTAGGTCGTGTCGGGTATGTCCCCCGCCCCCCTCGGCTTCCGCTCAAGCGGCAGAAGGCGAAACGCAAACAGCGCATGGTTGCTGGCATACGCTGCCGCAAACTGCGCGGCGACGCCGTGGAGCGCGGCGTCGGCATGTGCCCTGGTCTCGCCCGGCGCGAGGCGGACCAGCGCCTGGAAGCGCGCGGTCGTGGACACGCTCGCGGCCGCTTCGACCGGCATGGCCAGCCACACGTCGGCATCTGCGGGGAACCGGATGTCCGGACCCATCACGCCTATAACGCGATAGGTGCGTCCGCCGAAGGCGAGCGGCAGCGACGCCAGGTCCCGGTTCTGGCCGTAGTCCTCCTGCCAAAGCTGATAGCTGATCACCGCCGCGTCGCTCGGGTTCTCGCCCGTCGAATTGAACGCCCGGCCAACCACGGGCTGCACTCCCAGCACGTCGAACAGCGCGGCGCCGGCGCTGACGGTCTGGCCGGAGACCAAGTGGTCGCCCGCTTCGATGATCCGCGCGCCAGACGTCCAGGGCACGAATTCCGCGAACAGGTCGCGCCGGTCGCGGGCGGCGACGACGAGCCCGCGCTGTAACGTCGGCTGGTCGGGACCCAGCGCGCTGGCGGAGATCGAGAAAAGCCGGTCGACGCCTGCGTACGGATTGACCGGATTCCGGATGGCGTCGATGAGGGCATAGGTCGTCGTGTGCATTCCGACCGCCAGGCCGAGTGAGAGCACGGCGACGGCAACGAAGCCAGGACTACGGCGGAGCGAGCGCAGCGCGGCCAGGATGTCGTGGTGGCCGGCGAAGGCGCGCTCGATGAGCGGCGCGCGCGCTGGGAGGGATTGGCTCATGTGGCTCTCAGCAGATCGACGGGGTCGGAGCGCAGGGCTCGCCGAACGGGGCCCACGCACGCCGCCAGTGACGCGATCAGGATCACGGCCTCGGCCGCGGCCAGCGCGACGGCGAAGGAGAGGCTTCCCGAGCCGCGGAGATTGGGCGCGGCGATGATTACGGCCACGGCGCCGCCGAGCGCGGTTCCACCGAGCACCATCTCGAGCGCATCGCGTACGACGATGCGGATGAGGTGCGGGCTCCGGGCGCCGAGCGCCGTGCGCATGGCGAATTCGCGTGTGCGCTGGCCCACGGCGTAGCTCAGCACGCCATACACGCCGACGGCCGACAGCAGCAGGGCGAACAACCCGCACGACACGAGCGCGAGCGTCGTCATCCGGTCGCTCCGGAGCGACGCATCGTACTCCTCCCTGGCCGACTGGAATTCCGCCACATATCCGGCCGGCGGCGTGGCCGCGCGGAGTACGTGATAGGCGGCGCCGCCGACGTCGCGGCGAGTGCCCGCCGTACGAACGGCGACGTTGGCACCGTAGCACGAGAAGGGCCCCGCCACGGTGAGCAGCGGCGAATCGTCGCTCGCCGAGTCGGCGCCCGGCGTGAGCGGCCCGACGACCCCGATGACCCGCACCCAGGGCGCATTGCTCTTCGACGCCCCGAGCTTGAGCAGCCGCCCGATCGGCGACATGAGCGGCCACATCGTCTTCGCCAACTCGCGATTGACGATGGCGACCCCGCCGGCGCTGGCATCGCCGGGCTGAAAGTCCCGTCCCTCGACGATCGGATAGTTGTACACCCGGAAGTAGTCAGGCGTCGTGACGGTGTATCCGAGCGTCATCCCGCGCCCGAGCACGTGCTGCTCGGGGACTCCCGGCTGGTCGGAGGTTACCGCGCTCCGTTCCGGATAGTTGGTCGTGAACAGCGCGGCGGCCTCCACGCCGGGCACCGCGTCGAGCCGCCCGGCCATGTCGAACCAGAGGTTGCGCCCGGCGCGCGACGTATCGCAGCGCAGTCCGATCTGCACACCCGACGTGTAGACGTGATCGATGTCGAAGGGGAAGTGGATCGTCGCCCGCTTGTAGTACTGCACGAGCCCGATGGTGCTGAAGATCGTGACACCGAGCGCCACCGCCACCTCGCCCACCACGACGAAGCGGTAGAGACGGCTGTGCCTACCCGTGCTCGAACCGCCCCCGTCCTTCATCGCGTCGCTGACGTTGGCGCGCGCGGCGTTCATCGACGGCGCCAGGCCGGCGACCAGCACCGTGCCGCCCGTGACCGCGATGCCGAAGGCGAGGACGTGCCAACTGAGATGCGGCATCACGAAGCCGAGTTGCATGATCATCCCCGGCATGTGCGACTCGGCGAGCTGTACGCCCCATACCGAAAGCAGAATTCCCCATAACCCGCCGAGCACCGCGATCACCGCGCATTCCACGAGCACGTGGCGTACGATCGCGCCTCGGCTCGCACCGATGGCCATGCGCACCGCCAGTTCGCGCCGCTTTCCCAGGCCGCGCGCGAGCATCAGGTTGGCGAGGTTGAGGCAGGCCACGAGCAGCACCAGCACCGTGATCAGCGCCGCGAGCAGCGCCGGGCCCTGCGGCGGGTGGCCCGGATGGACGACGGACTCCAGCCGGTAGTCGAAATCGGCGCGGTTGGAGTGGTAGTCGCCGGCGAACTGCGTGGCCATCGCATCGAGTTGGGCCTTCACCCGCGCCTGCGTGTCGCCGGGCTTGAGCACCATCAGGGCGCGCACCCAGCCGCCGTCCTCCGCGCTCTCCCTCGCCCTGGGCATCGGCAGCCAGACGTCACTGTATCCGGGATAGTGGACCGACGGCGGCATCACGCCGACCACGGCATACGTGCGTCCGCTGATCGTGAGGCGCATTGCCGCGAGCTCGGTGGCTCCGCCGAAGTCCTCCTGCCAGAGCTGGTAGCCGATGATCGCGGCGCTGGCGTCGGCCGGGTTGTCGCGCGTCGTGTCGAACATCCGGCCGATCACCGGTCTGACGCCGAGCACGTCGAACATGCGTGTGCCGACGGTCTCGGTGAAGCTCTGCACCAGGTGTCCGCCGGCCTGAATCATCCCCTGACTGAAGCCATACGGCACCAGATCGGCGTACAGGTCCTTTCTGGCGCGCACGGCCAGAAACATCGGCTTCTGCAGCCACGCCTTCTCGCGCGTCATGCCGTACGGCGTCAACTCGAACAGCCGGTCCGGGTTCGCATACGGCACGTACGGGTGCATGATCGCATCGACCATCGCCAGCATCGTGGTGTTGAGCCCGATGGCGAGGCCGAGCGACAGCACTGCGATGGCGACGAAACCCGGGCTGCGGCGGAGCGAGCGCAGGGCGGTCAGAATGTCGTGGTGGCCGGAGAACAGGCGTTCGATAAATGGTGCGCGACCGGAATGGCGTTGGGTCATGTCGACCTCAGCAAGTCGACGGGGTCGGCGTTCGACGCCCGTCTGATCGGTACGACGCACCCGGCCAGGGTTGCCGCGATCACGACCGTCTCGGCCGCGGCCAGGGCAATCGCACCCTCCAGGCCATGCGCGTTCTGGAAAGGGCCGAAGAATACGGCGAGCGTGAGAATGCCTCCGAGCGCCGTTCCCCCCAGCGCCATCTCGAGCGCATCGCGCACGACGATTCGCGCGATGTCGCGGCCGCCGGCGCCGAGCGCCGTGCGCATGGCGAACTCACGGATCCGCTGGCCGACCGCATAGCTCAGCACGCCGTACACGCCGACGCCTGAGAGCAGCAGTGAGAATGCCCCGAACGCGAAGAACATGAGCGTGACGAGCTCGTAGAGGCGCAGGTCGGCGTCGTGCGCGGCCTTCGGCGACCGGAACACGGTGACGTAGCCCTCGGCGGGAACGGCCGCGCGCACCGCGTGATAGACCGGCCCGGCCGCCGGCGCCGGGGGGCCCGTCGTGTGCACGTCGAAGCTCGCGGCGCTGCACCGTATGGGCCGCGTGATGGTCAGAAGCGGCGTGCCGTCCGACGTGGAATCGGCGTGGGCGGCGCGGGGGCCGACCACGCCGACCACCCGCACCCACGGCGCGTCGGACTCAGCAGGCCCGAGTTTGATCAGCCGCCCCACCGGCGAAGAGAAGGGCCACAGCTTTGCCGCCAGCTCGCGGTCGACGATCGCCGCGCCCTGTCCGTCGGCGTCCCCGTCTTGGAAGTCGCGCCCGGCGATGATCGGGTATCCATACACTTTGAAATACTGGGACGTCGCCGTGGTGTAACCGAGGTTCGTGCCGCGTCCGAGCGGTATGGTAATGGGGCTGCCCGGCTCATCGGAGGTGACCTGGTTGCGCTTCGTATAGGAATAGACGCTGGCCACGGCATACTGCACGCCCGGCACCACCGTCACGCGGCGCACCATATCGGTCCAGAATTGCGACCGCGCCGCCAGGCTGTCGCACGAGCGGCGCGGGACGACGAACGACGACAGCATGTGATCCGCGTCGTAGGAGAACCTGAAACTCGCCTGTTGATACAGCGACCGGATCCAGAACGCGCCGACGATGGTCACGACCAGCGAGACCGCGATCTCGCCCACCACGACCAGCCGGTAGAGCCCGCTGTGGCGGCCGGTGGTCGTGGAGCCGCCGTCCTTCATGGCGTCGCTCACGTTGGCGCGCGCGGCGTGGAGCGCGGGGGCGAGTCCGGCGACGATCACCGTGGCCCCGGTGACGAGAATGCCGATCGCCACCACCCGCCAGCTCGCGTGCGGCGTGACGAACCCGAGCTGCTGGATCATCGTCGGCATGTTCGACTCCGCGAGCTTCACTCCCCAGGCCGAGAGCAGCACCCCCCAGAGCCCGCCCAGTCCGGCCAGCATGGCGCATTCGACGAACACGTGCCGCATCACGGCCGCCCGGTTGGCGCCCAGGGCCATGCGCACCGCCAACTCGCGCCGCCGGCTGAGGCCGCGCACGAGCATAAGGTTCGCGAGGTTGAGGCACGCCACGAGCAGCACCAGTGTCGAGATCACCGCCGTGAGCAGCGCGGTGCCTGTGGGGCGCCCCTTGTTCGGCAGCAGCGTCTCGAGCCGATAGTCGAACATCGTGGGGTCGGCGTTGAATGCCGCCGCGTCCTGCCTGGCGAGCGCGTTGAGCATCGCCTTCACGCGCGAATATCGATCGCCGGGTTTCAGCCGCATCAACGCCTGCACCCACGCCGGGCCATCTGACGACGTCTCCTCGGCGCGCGGCATGGCGAGCCAGACGTCGGCGCCGGACGGGTACGTCACTGACGGCGGCATCACGCCGATCACCGAGTACGTCCGGCCGGCGAACGTCAGCTGCAGGCCGGCCAGCTTGGGATTGGCCGCGAAGTCCTGCTGCCAGAGTTGGTAGCCGATGACGGCGGCGCCGGCGTCGGCCGGACTCACTCCCGTCGTGCTGAAGGTCCGTCCGATCATGGGCTGCACGCCCAGCACCTCGAACAGTCGCGTACCAACGGTCACCACGCCGATCCGATCGAAGTGCCCGTTCGCCTCGGCGACCCCGGAGGAGAAGGCCATCGGCACCATGTCCTGGTAGAGATCGGTGCGCGCGCGGGCGGCGAGATACATCTCGCGCCAGACGAAGTGCTTCTCTCGCGTCATGCCGTAGGGCACGAGCGAGAACAGACGCGCCGGTTCCCGGTACGGAATGAACGGATGCACGATGGCATCGATCATCGCCAGCATCGTGGTGTTGAGCCCGATGGCGAGGCCGAGCGAGAGGACCGCGATGGCGACGAACCCGGGGCTCCGGCGCAATGACCGCAGCGCCGAGAGGATGTCGTGGTGGCCGGCGAAGAGGCGTTCGAGAAGAGGCGTCTTCTGGTGGACGACTCGGCTCACATTGCCCTCAACAGGTCGACTGGGTCGGCGCGCATGGCGCGGAGCACCGGCGCGATGCACGAGAGCAGGATGATCGCGATCAGCACCGCCTCGGCGCCGGCGAGCGCGAAGACGTCGGTGAACGGAAGGTTGTACAGATAGTCGGCGAGGAACGTGCCGCCCCACATCGCGCCCCAGGCGCCGACGGCTGTTCCGCCGAGCGCGATGATCAACGCCTCGCGCCACATGATGCGCCGCAGGTCGGCGCCCTGAGCGCCAAGGGCGATCCGCATCGCGAATTCACGCGTCCGCTGGCTAACCACGTAGCTCAGCACGCCATAGACCCCGAACGCCGCGAGCGCCAACCCGAACACGGCGAACGCCGTGAACAGCGCCGCGATCATCTTCAGCGATGCCATCGACTCTTCGAACGCCCCTCGCGCGGAGCGAATCGGGCCGACGAGCGCGGTCGGCGCCGCCGCCCGCAGCGCATGGTAGAGCGCAACGGGCGTCTTCGGATCCTGGTTGTCGGTGCGCGCGTAAATGGCCGCGTCACTGCAGTCGTCCCGCCGGACGAGGGTGACCCAGGGCGAACGGTCCACGGGGTAGCCGTTGATCGTGTCGGGGGTAACCGGTGCAAGGCCGACCACGCGGACCCAGGGTGCGTCGGACGCTTTGGAACCAAGCTTCAGCATCCGGCCGATCGGCCACGCCAATCCGTACAGGTAGCGGGCCGCGTCCTGGCTCAGGATCACGGCGCCGTCGGAATCGAGATCGCCGGGCACGAAGTCGCGTCCCTGCATGATCGTGATTCCCTGCGCGCGGAAGAAATCGGGGGTCGTGACCGTCACCGGGCCAAGCGAACGCTGCATGAGTTTCACGTCGGAGGTGAACAACCCATGCGCTGGTGAGACCCGCGCCGTGGCGGACGCGTAGCGCACGCCCGGAACGCTCCCGGCCCGCAGGGCGAGGTTGTAAAGGAAGTTCTTGCCCGCGGGCGATGCGCACATGCTGTCGCTGGCCGGCCGCACGTAGCCCTCGAGCACATGCGCCGCGTCGAACGAGAGTTTACGCTGCGAGTAGCTGTGCACGTCGCGGAGCAGCAACCCCGAACCCATCATGACCATCAGCGCGAATGCGACCTGACCGACGGCGAGGAGCGTGTAGGTGCGGTTGCGCCGGCCGGTGGCCGCCGATCCCCCATCCTTCATGACATCGTTGACGTCGGCGCGCCGGGCGTGAAGGGCCGGCAGCATGCCCGCCAGCAGCACGGTACTGGCAGTCACCAGGACCCCGGCCGCGACGACGCGCCAGCCGACATGCGGGGCGAAGAACCCGAACTGCGCGAGGCTCGGCGGCATGTGATTCTGCACCAGGTCGACGCCCCACAGGGAGAACATCACGCCCCACAGGCCGCCGCCCACAGCGAGCACCGCCGCTTCGGTGAGCACGTAGCGCATGATCGCGGCGGCGCTCGCGCCCACGGCCATGCGCACGGCGACCTCGCGCCGCCGTCCGATGCCGCGGGCGAGCATCAGGTTGGCGAGGTTGAGACAGGCGACGAGAAGCACCAGCAGCGACGCCCCGCCCAGCGCCTTCTGGATTCCGCGCACCGGGCCGGCCGGTTGGCGCAGCGGAAGAACCCGATACCCGACCAACTTGTGATCCAGCCCCTCCTGATGGGCCACTCCCGCTGCCACGCTGGCCAGTTGAGCGCCGACCCGACCGGGGGCGTCCCCGCTTCGCATGCGGAGCAGCACCGAGACATTGGCGCCCGCCGCGGTCGTCGTTTCCGCCTGTTTCGACACGGGGAGCCAGACCGTGGTGTTGGGCGCCGGATACATCATGGCCGGCGGCATGACCCCAACGACGTGGTACGTCCTTCCCTGGATCGAGATGACGAGGCTGTCCAGGTTCGTTCGAGAAGCGAACTGTTCCTTCCACAGAGCGTCACTGATGACGGCGACGTCTTCGGGTTCACCCGCCGGAATAAAGATGCGTCCCAGTTGCGCTCGTGCGCCCATCACCTGGAACAGCTCAGTGCCGACGGTAGCCACCAGCCCCGAGACCAGGTGGTCGCCTGCCTCGACGGTGGCCACGCGCGCGGTCCACGGCACGAGCGCCTGGTAGAGATCCCGTCGCGCCCGCAGGTCGACGTACATCTCGCCACCCAGCCCCGGATGGCCCCGTACTTTGGCCCAGTCGATCTTGACCGTGGCCAACTCTGCCGGCTTCGAGAACGGCAGATACGGATTCGTGATCGCGTCTAGCATCGCGAATGTCGTCGTGTTGAGCCCGATCGCAAGCCCGAGCGACAGCACCGCAATGGCCACGAACGCCGGGCTCCGCCGGAGCGACCGCAGCGCCGCCACCACATCGTGATGTCCCGCGAAGAGGCGTTCGAGGAACGAGGCCCGGAGCGGAGCGCGGCTCATCACGTCGCCCTCAGCAATTCCACCGGATCCGCCCGCGATGCCCGGATCGCCGGGCCCATCGCCGCCGCCAGCGACACCGTCACCAGAATCGCCTCGGCCGCCACCAGCGCCGTGGCGTCCACGGGACTCACGCTGTACAGCAGCCGCCGGATGGTCGTCGCGGTCAGCATCGCGACGAACCCGCCCACCGCCGTCCCGCCAAGCACCAGCAGCAACGCCTCCCGCACCACCAGCCGCCATACCTCGCGCGGCGTCGCGCCGAGCGCGATGCGCATCGCGAATTCCCCGGTGCGCTGCGCGCCGGTGTACGCCAGCGTTCCGTAGATGCCGATGGTCGAGAGCAGAAGCGCAAACACCCCGATGGCCTGGAACAGGAACGCCACCGACTCACGCTCCCGGACCTCGTTGCCGAAGTCCTGCGTCCAACTCTGGAAGTGCATCGCGTCGCGACCGGGGATCGCCGTGCGTAGGTACCGCAGTACTCCAAGCATCGCGGCGCCCTCGGCCCGGTCGGTGCGGATCACGAGCTGGCGGTCCGCGCCGAGCAGACCGGCTCCCGCCACGTAGATGGTCGGCAGGCCGGCGAGGTCGGGGTCGTGCTCGAAGCGCAGGTTCACCGACCGCGCCACGCCGATGACCCGCACCCACGGCGCGGCGCTCGACTCCGACCCGAGCTTCACCACGCGCCCGAGCGGCGACATGTGCGGCCAGAGCGCATTGGCCGTGCTGTCGTCCACGATCGCCACGCCCGTCGTGTTCGCGTCACCCGGCTCGAAATCGCGCCCGCGGTCGACCCTCACGCCCATCAGCGACAGAAGCCCTGGCGACGCCACGGTGAAGGAGCGCATGAACTCCTGCTTCGGCTCCGCGCCACCCACGTCGGACGTGAGAATCTCCCCGACCGGAGACTTGTCGGCCATCCACGCCGCCGCCCGCACGCCCTGCGCCGCTTTCACCCCCGCCAGCACACCGTGGTACCGGGCCTCCCGCATCATGGAATCCTTGATCGCCGGCCACGGGTTGTTCACCCTCGCGAACACCACGCGATTGGGATCGTACCCGAAGTCGTAACCGCGCACGGCCGACACGGCACGCAAGAGCAATCCCGCGCCCATCAGCACTACCAGCGACATCGCCAGCTCGGCC
Source organism: uncultured Gemmatimonadaceae bacterium (assembly GCA_963775915.1). Lineage (GTDB taxonomy): Bacteria > Gemmatimonadota > Gemmatimonadetes > Gemmatimonadales > Gemmatimonadaceae > JAGWRI01. Next base: position 660,965 of record CAVZKH010000010.1, on the reverse strand, counting down.
ACCACCAGCCACCGGTACAGCCGCCCGCTGCGGTGGGTCGTGCCGCCGGCGCCGCTCTTCATCGCGTCATTCACGTTGGTGTGCCGCGCCCGAAGGACCGCCGCCCAGGCAACGATCATCACGGTACCAGCCGACACGCCGATCGCGAACAGGAGCACGCGCCAACTGAGTCGCGGCGTCAGGCCGCTCAGCGCCGCCACGTTGGCGCCGACCTGATACTCGATGTAATGCATGGCCCACATCGACATCAGGACGCCGACGGCACCCCCGACCACGGCCAGCACCGCCGCCTCGCCGACGACGAACCGCGCGATGTCCCGGCTCGACGCGCCCACCGCCATGCGCACAGCGATGTCGCGCCGGCGGCTGATCACCCGCGCCACCAGCAGATTGGCCACGTTGGCGCAGGCGATGAGCAATACTACGAACGCGGCGGCCGCCAGCGCTTCGTGAATCTCCGTCACGCGTCCCGGACTCGGAAGGAACGACTGCACGTAATACTTGAACGGATTGCCGCCGTAGGTCCCGTATTCGTCGCGGAACGGCTGCGCGATGGGAGCGAGCGCGCGCTCGAGCGCGGTGTCGCTGGTTGCCGCCTTGGTGCGGACATACGATTCCACCCAGAACCCGCCGTCGCCCTGCGTTTCGAGCGCCGGCGGAATGGGAAGCCAGATGAGCGTGCGGCCGTCGCCGAAACCGGTGGCGTCGAGTTCCGGTGGCAGCACGCCGACCACCGGGTAGGTCTCGTCGCCCACGGTCACCGAAAGCGAATTGAGTGTCGTGGCGCCACCAAATGCCCGGCGCCAGGTGCCGTAGCCGATCACCGCCCCGGCCAGCGCTCGGTGGTCGGGCGCCACATTGCGGAAGGTCCGGCCCAGGTACGGTTTGATGCCGATGACGTCGAAGTAGTTCGCGCTCACCAGCTGGACGTCGGACCACAACGGCTGGCCCCCGACGATCGCCGTGGTGTACTCCCACGACGCCACGGCGAAGGACTGGAACATGTCGCGGTGCTCGCGCAGCGCCACGTACATCTCGCGCAGATGGTAGCGCCGGTCGCGGTCGTAGCCTCTCCCGAGAATGTGGAACAGATTCTCGGGGTGCGCCGCGATCACCGGCGGATGGGTGACCGCGTCCACGATCGAGTCGGTGGTGGTCGTCAACCCGATCGCCAGCGCCAGCGACAACACGGCGGGCACCGTGAAGCCGGGGCTCTTCAGCAAAGCACGATAGGTCGCGCGATCGGGCAGGAACCGCATCCGTCCCCCAGGCGGCCGGGCAGCCGCGGGACTGTATTGGCTTGGCGATACAGTACGGCGCCGCCCCTACCGCGTCAACCCCAGCGCGCTCAGCCACCCCGCCAGCCCCGGATAATCGGGCTTGATCCGCGCCACCTGCACCGCCGCCGCCCGCGCCCCCTGGATGTCGTGATTCAACGCCGACGCCAGTGAAAGCTGATACAGCGTTTCGGGATCGTTGGGGTCGACTTGCGCCGCCTGCCGCAGATACCAGACGGCGTGCTCGTAGTCCTTCGCCTTCGCCGCCACCATGCCCAGCGTGAACGCCGAATACCCGGTCGGCTGAATGGCGTACGCTCGCTCCAGGTACTGCACCGCGCCCGCCGTGTCCTTCATTTCCAGCAGCGCGTGGCCCGTCAACCGATACGGCGGCTCGGCGAGCGGCAGATCCCGGATCAGCCCCCGGTACTCGGTGAGCGCCGAGTCGGGAAACCCGCGCGCCTCGTAGCTCTGCCCCACGTCGAGCTTCGCCTGACGCCAACTCAGCCCGGCCGACGCCAGGAACGCCAGACTGTCCACCGGCCCCACCGGCTTGTACGTGCCACGATAGTCGCTGTCCCGCGCCGCCGGCACGAAGGGCCAGCGCGTGGTAAGCGTCGTCACGGTATGCTGCACCATCCGCCGGTCGAATGGCGTCAGGTCCATGCCCGCCACGTACGCATCCCACGGCTTGATGCTGTCTGCGCGCGCCGCCGGGTGGCCGAGGAACTTCGCGCTGTCCAGCGCGTTCCAGAACTCGCGTCCGATGAGCGCCACCCCGGCTTGATTCGGATGCAGGTGCTCCAGAATCAGGTTGCGCCCGATGATTCCCTCGGGCGACGCGGCCCGGAACGCCTCGACCACCGGCACGTACGTCGCCCCCTCCTCCTTGGCCACGTCGCGGATCACCGTGTTGAATTCACTCGGCGCCCGGAACCGAATCACGTCCAGGTCGCGCGCCTTCACGTAGAGCCGCCGCGCGTCGAGCGAGTCGCCGCGCGCATCGGCCGCCCGCGCCGAGTCGTACGCCGCGTCGGCGCCACCCGGCTGCGCGTTGGCGCTCGACGCGAAGGGGCGCATGTCGCGCTCGTTCGTGACCAGGCTCGCGATGAACACCGGCACGCGCGCGGCGCGGAATCTGCCCAGGATGCGCTCGAGATTGCCGCGGAATTGGCGCACGCCGGCATCATAGGCCGGCCCGCCAAGCGTGATCTGCTGGTTGCCCGCCACCACTTCCATGAAACTCGCCGCCTGTTGCTGGCCCGGCGGCCGCGCCTTGGCGAACGCACGCCGCACTCCCACGACGACCTTCCGCAGCAGCATGAACGTGCGGAATCGCTCCAGCCACAGGTACGTCCGGACCAGCGGCGGCGACGAGCCGATGGATTCCGTCGATCCCACGCCGAGCGCGCCATAGTACTCGTTCTGCCCGACGTAGATGAGCACCGCGTCCGGATGCTGCGCGATCACCGCGTTTGCCTGGTCGAGAGTGGCGTACGTATTGGTGGCCGGGATGGCGAGGTTGATCACCTCCACCGAGTCGCCGGGCATCGCGTCCCTGAGCACGTCCTGCAGCAGGCGCGAGAAGGTGCCGTTGGGCGGCCACGGGAATCCCGCCGCCGTCGATTCGCCGAGGACGAACACGCGAAACCCGTGCGCCGGCTTGACGGCCGCGAACGGCTCGAACAGCGGCGCCGGGGGATGCTGCTCAATGGCGAAGTAGCGTTCGGCCAGCGCCGGGTTCGGCACCAGATAGTCCCCCATGGCGGCGGGCGCGCGCACGAACACCGGAATCGCCCCGCCCTTCCACACCACGCGCAGCGCCAACTCGGCCCCGCCGAGCAGCAGGAACGGCGAGAGCACCGTGACCGCCAGGAAGATCCAGTACCGCGTGCGCGTCATCAGAAGATCGAATAGATGAAGGGCGCCAGCGCCGAGCCCTGCACGAGCAACAGCAGCGCGCTGGCGAGGATCAGAATCAGGATGATCGGCAGCAGCCACAGCTTCTTTCGCTGCCGCATGAATTCCCAGAGCTGCCGCAACACGCTCAACGTGGCCATCGGCGATCCCCGGTCAGAATTGCCGCTCGAGGGAGCGGCGCCGTTCCTCCGCGTCCTTGGCGACGCGGGGAATCCAATACGAGTGAGCCTCGGGGTCGCGCGCCAGCGGACTCGTCCCGAAGGTGCGCCGCAGATACGCGATCGGTGTCAACGCTACGTAATAGATGGCGCCGAGAGCAATCGGGGCGGTCACCCGGCCGATGGCGTGGCCCAGCGCCATCCACGTCCGCTCGAGGGGGCCCAGCCGCGTGGGCACCAGCACCCCGAGCGCCAGCAGCACGAGCGCCAACATGAACATCACCTCGGCGGTCAGCGCGCGCTGCCGCCACGCCGCCAGCGTCGACAGCACGGCCAGCGCCGCGGCGAGCGTGAACGCGAACTTCATCCCCGCCTGGCGGGTCAGTCGAGCGCGAGCGGGCGGCGCCATCGGGCGGGATCCTGAACGGGTTGGTCGGCCTTCATCAGCACGAAGGGCGGCATGACGAGCGCATCGAGGTCGGTGCGCATGAAACAGTCGTACGCGTCGGCGGGCGAACAGACGATCGGCTCGCCGCGCACGTTGAACGACGTGTTGACGAGCAGCGGGCAACCGGTGCGCGCCTCGAACGCCTGAAGCACGGCGTGGAGGCCGGGGCTCCGGTCGGCGGTCACGGTCTGGAGCCGCGCCGAGTAGTCAAGGTGCGTGACGGCGGGGATGTCGGAGCGGGGGACGTTCAGCCGGTCGATGCCCCAGGCCGCGTTCCCGGACGGCTCCGGGAGCCGGCGCGATTCGCGCACCGGCGCCACCACCAGCATGTATGGCGATTCCCCATCGATGTCGAAGTACTCCCCCGCCCGCTCGGCGAGAACGCTCGGCGCGAAGGGCCGGAACCCTTCCCGGAACTTGACCTTGAGGTTGATGCGCGCCTGCATGCCTTGATCGCGGGCGTCGGCGAGGATGCTGCGGGCGCCGAGCGCGCGCGGCCCGAACTCCATGGCGCCGTCGAACCACCCGATCACCTTCCCGTGGGCGCACAACTCGGCGGCCCGATCGATGGCCGCGTCGCGGTCGAGCCGCTGCCAGTTGGCGCCGAGGCCGGCGAGCGCCGTTTCGATCTCGGCCGCCGCGTACGACGGTCCCAGCAGCGCGCCGCGCATGCCGTCGTGCGCGCCGTCGGCGGACCGCGGCTGTTCGAAGTACCGGTGCCAGGCCATGAGCGCGGCGCCGAGCGCGCCGCCGGCGTCGCCCGCCGCGGGCTGCACCCATAAGCGGTCGAAGATGCCGGCGCGGAGCAGCTTCCCGTTGGCCACCGCGTTCAGTGCCACGCCGCCGGCCAGGCACAGATTCGGCAGTCCCGTCTCCCGGCGCGCGGTGCGCGCCATGCGCAGCACGATCTCCTCGCAGACGTCCTGCACCGACCGGGCGAGATCCATCTCGCGCTGGGTGAGCTTGGACTCCGGCGCGCGCGGCGGCCCGCCGAACGACGCCGAGAAGGCGTCGTTGGTCATGGTCAGGCCGCCGAGGTAGTTGAAGCAGCGCTGGTTCAGCGTGAACGACCCGTCGTCGCGGAGGTGCACCAGCTCGCGGTAGATGGCGTCGACGTACTTCGGTTCGCCGTACGGGGCGAGCCCCATCAGCTTGTACTCGCCCGAGTTCACCTTGAAGCCGGCGTGATACGTAAATGCGGAATACAGAAGGCCAAGGGAATCGGGCCAGTGGAGTTCCTGGACCAGCCGGATGTCCGCGCCGCGGCCGGCGCCGATCGAAGCGGTGGCCCACTCGCCCACGCCGTCGATGGTCAGGATCGCCGCCTCGGAAAAGGGCGACGGGTAGAAGGCGCTGGCGGCGTGCGACTCGTGGTGTTCGGTGAACAGCACGCGCCCGGTGAACCCTTCGAGCCCGCGGCGAATGGTGCGTTCGATATCGAGGCGATCGCGGGCCCACAGCGGCGCCCCATGCCGGAAGGATGCGAAGCCGGAGGGCGCAATCCAGAGGAAGGTCTCGAAGATGCGATCGAGCTTGAGCAGCGGCTTGTCGTAGAAGGCCACCGCCTCCAGGTCGGCCGCGCCGATGCCTCCCGAGCGCAGGCAGAACGCCGCCGCTTGGCGCGGGAACGATTCGTCGCCCTTCCGGCGGGTGAACCGTTCTTCCTGGGCGGCCGCGACCACCACGCCATCGTGCACGAGGCACGCGGCGCTGTCGTGGTAGAACGCGGAAATTCCGAGGATGTAGCGGGACAAGGGCGAGGGTCGAGAGGTCGCGACGCGGGAAACGGGCGGTTCGCGGGGGCTGCACGACGCGGCGGGGCGCCTCCGCCATAATAGGCGCCACGGGCGGCGGTCGAAAGGCATGGGTGCCCGTCGCTTGAACCCCCCGGGGCCATCCGATAGGTTACGCCTCTACCCGCGCGCGTAGCTCAGCTGGATAGAGCGTCGCCCTCCGGAGGCGAAGGTCACAGGTTCGAATCCTGTCGCGCGCGTCATATCCTCCAGTTGCAGCACCGCGCCCGGCGGGTCCCGGGCGCATCCGCACCGAGGTTCCCTCCCCCTGCGGACTCCATGTCGATTCGCCATCGACGCCGACCCTCCCGACCGTTCCACCCGTCGCGCCGCGCCGCCACTGCCTCACGACGTCCACACGTCTGCCATGTCGTCTTCGCCGCCCACCTCCCCGGCCGTCATCAGCATCGCCGAGCTCAAGCGCAAGCCGCTGTCCGCCCTGCACGACATGGCGGAGGAGCTCGGGCTCGCCGACGTCGCGGCGCTGCCGCGCCACGACCTGACGTTCAGGATCGAGCAGGCGCTGCTGGCCGCTGGTGACGTGCTGACCGGGACGGGCGTGCTCGAGGTCCTGCCCGAAGGATACGGCTTCCTGCGCAGCCAGGATTACAACTATCTGAATGGCCCCGACGATATCTACGTGTCGCCGTCGCAAGTGAAGCGGTTCGGGCTCCAGACGGGCGACACGGTGCAGGGGCAGGTGCGGCCGCCCAAGGAGTGGGAGCGCTACCTGGCCCTGCTCAAGGTCGAGTCGGTGAACGGCGACGACCCTGAACTCGCCAAGGACCGCGTGCCGTTCGACAGCCTCCGCGTGCGCTACCCGGAAGGCCGGCTGCGTCTGGAACTGTCCAGCGGCGACCTCAGCATGCGCGTGATGGACCTGATCGCGCCCATCGGCAAGGGCCAGCGCGGGCTCATCGTCTCCCCGCCCCGCGCCGGCAAGACAATCCTGCTCCAGAAGATCGCCAACGCCATCGCCGAGAACTATCCGGACGTGGTCCTCATCGTGCTGCTCATCGACGAGCGGCCGGAAGAGGTGACCGACATGCGGTTCACGGTCAGGGGCGAGGTGATCAGCTCCACCTTCGACGAGCCGCCGCAGCGCCACGTGCAGGTGGCCGACATGGTGATCGAGAAGGCGCGGCGGCTGGTGGAGAGCAAGAAGGACGTGGTGATCCTGCTCGACTCGATCACCCGCCTCGGCCGCGCCCACAACGCCGTGATGCCCCACTCGGGCAAGATCATGTCGGGCGGCGTGGACGTGAACGCGCTGGAGAAGCCCAAGAAGTTCTTCGGCGCCGCCCGCAACGTCGACGGCGGCGGCTCGCTCACCATCATCGGCACGGCGCTCGTCGAGACCGGCTCGCGCATGGACGAGGTGATCTTCGAGGAGTTCAAGGGCACCGGCAACATGGAGCTCATCCTCGACCGCAAGATCGCCGAGCGCCGCATCTATCCGGCCATCGACATCAACCGCTCGGGCACGCGCAAGGAAGAGCTGCTGTTCACCAAGGAGGAGCTCAACCGCGTGACGCTCCTGCGCACCTTCCTGGCCGACATGCCGGACTACGAAGCCATCGAGTTCCTGCTCAAGCAGATGGCGCGGTCGAAGAACAACAAGGAGTTCTTCGCGCAGATGGCGCAGGGCGGGTGACGGTGCCCGCGATGGACCGGGGCCGGTGGCTCGCCGTGGACTGGGGCGAACGTCGCATCGGGCTCGCCATCAGCGACCCCAACGGGATCATCGCGTCGCCGGCCGGCCACATCCTGCGCCGGGCCGGCAAGCGCCCCCCGATCGCCGAGCTGATCCGGCGCGCCGAAGCGCTCGAGGCGCGGGCCTTCGTGCTCGGACTGCCGCTGGACGGGAACGGCGACGACACGCCGCGCGCCGTGGAGGTGCGCCACGTGGCGGCGGAGTTGGAGAAGCGCACCGGCATGCCCGTGCGCCTGCTCGACGAGCGGTTCACCACCGCCGCCGCGCTCCGCGCCATCCACGAGATGGGCGGCTCGACGCGCCACCGCAAAGGCGACGTCGACGCGCTGGCCGCCACCGTGCTGCTGCAGCACGCGCTGCGCCATGACGCGTAGGCGGGCCCTCCGCGCCGCGCTCGCGCTGGCGGCGGCGCTCGCCGTCGCCGGGTGCGCCACCGACGACGCCACCACGGCGCGCGTGATCGTGCCCGCCGGCGCGTCGCTGCGCGTGGCCGCCGACTCCCTGGCCGCCGCCGGCGTGGTGAAGTCGGCGGGCGCGTTCCGCGTCTACGCCTGGCTGCGCGGCGGCGACCGCCGGATCCGCGTGGGCACCTACGAATTCCGGCGCGGCGCCGGCTGGGGCACGGTGGTCGACATGCTCCGCGCCGGCCGCGGCATCGTGAGCAGCGTGACCGTGCCCGAAGGGTTCGCGCTCAGCCAGATCGTGCCGATGCTGGCCGAGAAGCTGGGCGTGCCGGTCGACTCGGTGAAGGCGGCGGTGCGCGATTCGTCGCTGCTGGCGCGGCTCGACTTGCCCACGGCGACGCTCGAAGGGTACCTCTTTCCCGACACGTACACGTTCACCGACGGCACCACGGCGCGCGAGGCGGTGGCCGCCATGGTGCACCAGTTCGAACGCGAGTGGAAGCCCGCCTGGACGGCGCGGCTCGACAGCATCGGCCTCTCGCGCAACGACGTGATGACGCTCGCCTCGATCGTCGAGAAGGAAGCGGAGTTGCCCGAGGAACGCCCGGTGATCGCCGCCGTGTACATGAACCGGCTCCGGGCCGGTATGCTGCTCCAGGCCGATCCCACGGTGCAGTACGCCCTGCCCACGCATTCGAGCCGCGTGCTCTACAAGGATCTGCGCGTGAAGTCGCCGTACAACACATACCGGCACCCCGGCCTTCCGCCCGGGCCCATCGCCTCGCCGGGCCGCGCGAGCATCGAGGCGGCACTCTACCCCGCGCACGTGCCGTTCAAGTACTTCGTGGCCGCGCCCGACGGCCACCACGAGTTCCGCGTGGACTACAAGGGACACGAGGCCGCCGTGCGCGAGATGCGCCAGGAGCGCGCCGACCAGGCAAAGAAGTCCAGGCCGGCGCACGACACGTCGGCCAATGCGCCCCCGGTGAAGAAGCTCCAACGGCCAGTCCGCTGACGCCGACAATGTCCGACCACGCCGTGGTATCGGCCAAGGGCGCCCGCCGGTGGGAGCACGGCCACCCGTGGATCTACCGCAGCGACGTCACCGGGCGCCCCGACGCACCGGCGGGCGTGGTGCCGGTGCGCGACGCGCGGGGCAAGCCGCTCGGGCAGGCGCTCTGGAGCCCGAAGTCCGAGATCTCCCTGCGGCTGCTCGAGCGCGATCCCGGCACGACGATCGACGCCGCCTGGTGGCGAGCGCGACTCGAAGCCGCGATCGCGCGCCGCGCGCCCCTTCGCGATCAGGCCAACGCCTATCGCCTGGTGCACGGCGAGGGCGACGGACTGCCGTCGCTGGTCTGCGACCGCTACGATCGCTGGCTCGTGGTGCAGTTCATGAGCGCCGGGCTGGAGCCGTCGCGCGCCGCGATCGTCGAGTCCCTCGAGGCGATCGTGCGGCCGGCCGGCATCCTCGCCCGCAACGACGTGTCGCTGCGCGAGAAGGAGGGGCTGCCCCGCAACGTTGAGCTTCTCGCCGGCGACGTGCCGCGCGAGATCGAGGTGGAGGAGCACGGCGTGCGCTACCTCGCCGCCCCCTGGGACGGTCAGAAGACGGGCGCCTTCCTCGATCAACGCGAGAACCGGCGGCGCATCGGCGACCTGGCCCGCGGCCGCGCCCTCGACTGCTTCAGCTACCACGGGTCCTTCGCGCTGCACCTCGCCCGCCGGGCCGGCCACGTGGTGGCGCTCGACAGCTCGGCGGCGGCGCTCGAACGCGCCGCGCTCAACTTCGCGCGCAACGGCCTCTCGAACGTGGAGTTGGTCGAAGCCAACGCCTTCGACTACCTGAAGCAGGCCGATCGCGACCGGCAGCGGTTCGACACGATCGTGCTCGATCCGCCGGCGTTTGCCAAGACGAAGAGCGCGCTCGCCGCCGGCATCCGCGGCTACAAGGAAATCAACCTGCGGGCCATGCGGATCCTGTCGCCCGGCGGCATCCTGTTCACCGCGAGCTGCAGCTTCCACCTGACGAAGCCGCTGTTCCTCGAGATGCTGGAGGCCGCGGCGGCCGATTCCGGACGCCGCCTGGCGCTGCGCGAGATCGTGGGACAGCCGCTCGACCACCCGGAAATCCTCACGATCCCGGAAACCGGCTACATCAAGGGCGCCATCCTCGAAGCGATGGACTGAAACTGACCGGCGCCACTGGCGCACCGGCGCCGCCCGCGACATGCTTGGCCCGCCACCCTCACCCGCCTGCCCGCCATGAAGACGATCGCTCGCCTCTCCGCCGTTCCCGCCGGCACGCTCGCCCTGCTCGCCGCCGCCGGCGCCGCGCCCCTCGCCGCGCAGAAGTCCGCGGTGCCGACTCCGCCCGCGGCGATGTCGGCCATCAAGGAGTCCGACCTCAAGCGCGACCTTTACACGATTGCCGGCGACGCCTTCCGCGGCCGCGAGGCCGGCACGCTCGACGAGCTGCGCGCGGCGGTCTGGGAAGCCGAGGCCGCCCGCAAGGCCGGGCTCCTGCCGGCCGGCGACATGGGCACCTACTTGCAGTGGTGGAAGATGAAGCGCACGCGGCTGTCGCCCGGCGCGAGTTCGATCGCCGTCGGCACGCACCGCCTCGAACTCTGGAAGGACGTGGCCGCGTCGGCCACCGAGGACGTGTCCATCGACGCCCCGGCCGTGTTCGCCGGCGACGGCAGCGACACCACGATCGACGTGCGCGGCAAGGTGGCCATCGCCACGCTCGTGCCGCCCCCGCCGGGCGGGCGGCAGAACATCGGCGTCAACTCGGCGGAATGGAAGTACGCGCGTTCGGCCGTCGCCGCCGAGGGACGCGGGCTCACGCGCCGCGGCGCGCTGGCCGTCATCCTCGTGGCCGACTCGGAGGCCGAGACCGCCTTCGACGCGGTGAGCGTGATCGCGGCGCGCGGCGTGTACGACGTGGACGACTCGGCCACCGCCGCGGCCGGCGGCCGCTACGGCGGCAGCGGGCGGGCCACGCCCCCCGTGTTCCTGGCCCAGCGGACCCTGCTCGACGAACTCCGGGCGCCGGGCCAGTCGGCGCAGATCCACCTGGTCACCGAGACCTTCGACTACCCATCGGTGAACGTGGTGGGCATCGCGCGCGGCACCGATCCCAAGCTGAAGGGCGAGTACGTGATGTTCAGCAGCCACACCGACCACGACGGCGTGCGCTATCCCATCGACGGCGATTCCATCTGGAACGGCGCCGATGACAACGGGTCGGTGACGGTGGCCATTCTCGCCATCGCCCGGGCGTTCGTCCAACAGCCCGCCAAGCGCTCGGCGCTGTTCGTCTGGCACGGCGCCGAGGAGCGCGGCCTGCTCGGGTCGCGCTACCACTCGGTGCATCCGGTGGTGCCGCTGGACAGCATCGTGGCCGTGCTCAACGGCGACCTGATCGGCCGCAACAACCCCGACACGGCGTCGCTGCTCGGCGTGCAGCCGCCGCACCGGAATTCCACCGATCTCGTGCGCGTGGCGCTCGAGGCCAACGCCGCCACGGGCAAATTCGTGCTCGATTCCACCTGGGACCGGCCCACGCACCCCGAAGGCTGGTACTTCCGCAGCGACCACATTCCGTACGTGCGGCACGGCGTGCCGGCGCTCATGTATTCCACGAACCTGCATGACGACTACCACACGCCGCGCGACGAACCGTCGCGGATCAACTACCCCAAGCTCAAGCGCATGACCGACTGGATGTACGAGACCGGGTGGCTGGTCGCGAACTCGCCCAAGCGGCCGGCCATCGACCCGGGGTTCAAGCTCGAACGGTGAAGGAGCTCGAGCGGCGCAGCGACGGTTCCGCCGCAGCCTCCCAAACTCAATGCTGGCAACCCGGGCAGTAGTACGTCGAGCGCCCCGCCTGCACGATGCGGCGGACCTTCGTTCCGCAGCGGCGGCAGGCACGGCCCTCACGGTCGTAGACGTTGAGGCGGGCGGCGCCGATTTCCGTGTACCGCGATCCCGTGGCCCGCGCGATGACGGCGCGAACCGCGGCGATCAACGCGGCCAGCCGCACGCGCGACAGCGACGACGCGCGGACGCGCGGGCTGATCTTCGCGCGCCAGAGCGCCTCGGCCACGTAGATGTTGCCCAGGCCGGCGATCACGCGCTGGTCGAGCAGCGCGGTCTTGATGGGGCCGCGCCGAGGGGCGAGCAGGGCGCGCAGATGGTCGGCGGTGAGCGCCGGGTCGGACGGTTCCAGGCCCAGCGCCAGCACCGGCGGGGCGCCGGCGGCGTGCAGGGAGAGCGTGGCCAGCGCCCGCGAGTCTTCGAGCACCAGCCGGCGGCCGTCGTCGAGCGCGAACACGGCGCGGGCCTTCGCCGAGAGCGGCGCGCCCGCGCCCTCCACCAGCCAGTCGCCGGTCATGCGGAAGTGGGCGTGCAGCACCCGCCCATCGTCCAGGCGGATCAGTTGATGCTTGCCGCGACGTTCGACGCCGGCGATGCGCGCCCCGTGAAGGCTCCGGGCCGCGTCCTCCGGGAGCTGCCGGCGAAGGCTCGGGTGGCGCACGTCGACCGACACGATGGACCGCCCCCGCACCCGGCGGCGGAGCAGTTGGACGGCGTGTTCGACTTCGGGAAGTTCGGGCATCGGGAGCGGGACCGGTTGACGTGGCGGCCGGGACCGGGCAAGATGCGCGCGTGACGACGGGAACTCAATTGGCCGGTGACCCCCTGCGCCGCCCCGGCGCGCGCACCCGCGACGTGCGCCGCGCGCTGCGGGCGATTCTCGTGCTCAACGCGCTGGTGGTCGTCGTGAAGCTCCTGGTAGGGCTCCGCACGCATTCCCTGGCCGTCCTCGGCGCCGCGCTGGAGTCGGGCCTCGATACGTTCAACAACGTCGTCGGCATGACCGTCGTGGCGATCGCCGCGCGAGCACCGGACGAGGATCACCCCTACGGGCACGCCAAGTTCGAGACCATCGGCACCATCGGGATCGTGGTGTTTCTTTCGATCTCGTGCTTCGAGCTGCTGCGCGAGGCGATGATCTCCCTCGCGCGCCCGCGCGCGCTGCACGTGGCGTCGGCGACCGAGCTGGGTGTGATGGCCGTCACCATGATCGTGAACGTGTCGATCGTCTGGTTCGAGCGGCGGCGCGGACGCGAACTGGGGAGCACCTTCCTGCTCGCCGATGCCGCCCACACGGCGAGCGACCTGTTCGTGACCCTGCTGGCCATCGCGTCGCTGTTGCTCACCCGCGCCGGCGCGCCGCACGCCGACGCCGTACTCGGCATCGCGGTGGCGCTGATCATCGCCTGGACCGGCTGGCAGATCCTGCGGGAGTCACTGCCGATTCTGGTGGACGCCCGGGGCATGGACGCCGCCGACCTGCGCCGCATCGCGGCCGCGGTGCCGGGCGTTCTCGACGTCCGGACGGTGCGTTCGCGGTCCACGGCGTCGGGCCAGCTGTTCGTGGAGATGACCATCGTCGTGGCCGGCGCGTCTACCGTACAGGCGGCCCACGCCATCGCCGACGCGGTGGAAGCGGCGGTGGAGCGCGTGGCCGGAAGCGCCGAAGTCGTCGTGCACGTCGAGCCGGATTGATCAAACTCCCGCTTGCGCGGCGGCCGGGGCGATACAACATTTGTGAGTCCACACCCGAGCGCGCATGGTCCCGCAACCGCAGCGGTCTCTTCGACACGAGTACGAACTCTACGTCGATGAGGAAATCGAGAACTACAAGGAGTCGATCGAGCGCTCGGCGCTGCTGAGCATCGGCGACGAAGCGGTGTCGCGGCTCGCCAGCGGCGCGCAGATCCTCCTCACCGAGCTGCTGCTCTGCGACGAGGTCAACCGGATCATCTTCAAACGGCTGCGGCTGCCCAAGTACGAGACCTGGCGGCGCAAGCGCCTCCAGCTGGCCAAGGAGATGCGCCGCCCCGAGCATTGGGGACTCACCGCCGACCATCCGGCCGTGCGCGCGATGTCGCAGACCTCCGAGGGACGCGTGCTGGTGGCGGGCGAGCCGGAGGACGGCTCGGCGCTGTTCCTCGCCGCGAACGGCTGCCAGGTGACGGCCGTGCACCGCGAGAGCGACACGCTGGAGCGCGTGATGCACGCGGCCAACGAAGCCGGGCTGGCCGAACGCGTGCGCGCCATCGCCGCCGACCTCACCACCTGGGAGCCGGACGCGCCGCTCACCGCGGTGATCTGCGCGCCGGCGGCGCTCGCCGGACTGACGATGAAGGCGCGGCGCCGGGTGATCGAAGCGCTGCAGTCGGCCACCGCCGAGGGCGGGGTGCACATGGTGCAGACCACCGCGTCGACCGGCCGGCGAAAGATGCCGACGCTCGACGAACTGCGGGCGCGCTATCGGGGCTGGTCGGTGAGCGTGGACGAGAGTTCGCTGGGCGGGGTGAACACGTTCTGGGCGCGGAAGGAGATCGCCTAGCCCGTTTCGAAAAGACACGTTGTGGCCTGCAATGACGTGTCAACGAGCGACAGACCGGGGGCGGCAGCTTCGGTCGGCCGCTCGTTTGTCGTTTCGGGGCAACGACTTACTTACTGACCGGGGTTGGCACCTGGTGTGCTAATGAGGGTAGCGTTCGCGCGGCCGCGGTGGCCGCGCCACCGGGGCGGGCGGCGATCCGTTCTCGTCGCTTCGCCCCGTGTTCCCCGATTGAGCGGCAGTGGTGAGTCATATAATGAAGGCAGAGCAGAAGACAACGCGCGAGACGGAGCCGGTGGGCATCGTGATCTCGAGCGGATGGCACGAGGACAAACCGAGCGTGTTCAGCGCGTACGAGTGGGGGCCGGCGCCGGAGGAAGGCGCGGGCAAGGGAAAGCCGGTGGCGGCGTAGGGCCGCCGGCGGCGCGCACGAACGAGAAGACGGCGACCGCGGATGCGGTCGCCGTTTCGCTTGTCCCCCGTCCGCCGCCGCCCGACGCAAGAAAGCCGGCGCGTTCGCGCCGGCTTTCTTAAGTAAGACGAAGAGCGAGCTACTTTCTCTTCTTGCGGGTCGCCTTTTTGGCCGCACGACGCTTCGTGGCCTTCTTGGCGGTCTTCCGACCCTTCTTCGCGGCCTTACGGCCCTTCTTTGCAGCTGCCATGGTGAAATCTCCAATCTTGGAGGTTTTGCTACTCGACCGATCCCCCGGTGGATCGGCGAGTCGGCAACCGGAAGCCGAAGCCTCCGACTGCCGCCGCATCCGTCTCCGCGGAGACGGATGAAGCTGGTGACCAGCGCGTCAGCTTCTGCGCTGGGTAAAGAGCATCGATGTGGACCACGTGGTGCCGCCTGTTCGAAACGACGACCCAATAGCGAGAACGCCACGAGCAGTGATGCGCGCGGCGCTGAAGGTCGACGACTGCGGCAGGCGGTGGTGGGTTCGCGGCCGGCAGTGCAGCGCGGTGCGCGATGAGGAGTTGAACGGGAAGCGGGGGAAGACGAGCGCGCCGACGACGGTGCTTGTCGCGGCCAGCGACTGCTGCAGTTGGAGAAGCGCTCGTTGCGATGAATCCACCGACTACCCTCGAGTTCGCGTCAATAGTTACTCCGCGCGAATATAGGAACGCGCCAAATCACGCGCAATAGCGAATTTACGTTTCACGCGCGCGGCAATCCGCGGACTTCCGCGGTCCGATTCCCAATGCGAGTTTCAATACGCGCCGCGCACCGTGGCGCGGATCACCAAACCGAAGCATCGAAGCGAGGCACACGTGAGAGCGCTGGTCAAGCAAACTGCGGCTCCCGGATTCACGTTGCGGGACGTTCCTGAACCGACGATTCGGCAGGACGAAGTGCTCATCCGCGTGCGCGCCGCCGGCGTGTGCGGCACCGACGTGCACATCTACGACTGGGACGCGTGGGCGCAGGGCCGCTGCAAGCCGCCGTTCACCGTCGGCCACGAGTTCGCCGGCGAAGTCGTGCAGGTGGGGCAGCTGGTGACCGACGTGCACGAGGGAGACCGCGTGACGGCCGAGGGCCACGTCGTGTGCGGCCGCTGCCTGCTCTGCCGCACGGGCAATTCGCACGTCTGCCCGAACACCAGGATCATCGGCGTCGACCGCGACGGCTGCTTCGCGGATTACATCGCGATGCCCGCCACGAACGTCTGGCACCTCGACGACAACGTGTCGTTCGACATCGGCGGCATCCACGACCCGATGGGCAACGCGTTCCACACGACGCTCACCGCCGAGATCCCGGGCGCCACGGTGCTGATCACGGGGTGCGGCCCGATCGGCCTGTTCGCGGTCGGCATCTGCAAGGCCGCCGGCGCGTCGCGCATCATCGCCTCCGACATCAACGAGACGCGGCTGGCGCTGGCCCGCCGCATGGGCGCGCACGACGTGGTGCATCCCAACGAAGCCGAAGCCGCCGTCCGCGCCGCGACCGAAGGGCTCGGCGTCGACGTCGTGCTCGAGATGTCGGGCGTGCCGTCGGCCATCCATCAGGCGTTCGCGCTGGTGCGCGTCGGCGGGCGGGTGCAGATGCTCGGCATTCCCTCCAAGCCGATCGAGGTGAACATGGCCACCGAGGTCATCTTCAAGGGCATCACGATCTACGGAGTCGTCGGCCGGCGCATGTACGACACCTGGCACCAGGTAACGCGCTTCCTGCGGTCCGGCATGTTCGACCCGACGCCGGTGATCACGCACCGGTTCCCTCTGGAAGCGTACGACGAGGCGATCAACGCCATCAAGACGGGAGCGGCGGGCAAGGTCATCTTCGAAGTCGCGTGAGCCACCCGCGACGGCGTTGAGCCACAGAACACACAGCGCACACGGAAACGGCCCGTGAATTCGGGCGCCCACGCCGCGAAACACGAGGAGTGAGAAGCGGATGTCCATCAATCAGAAATTCGTCGGCGAGTTGAACGCGACGATCGCGCAGTTGAAGGCCGACCACGTCTACAAGAAGCTCAACCACCTCGAGTCGCCGCAGGCGGCGCGGGTGCGCATGGAGGGCCGCGGCGAGGTCATCATCCTCTCCTCCAACAACTACCTCGGGCTGTGCAACGAGCCGGCGGTGGTCCAGGCCGGCATCGACGGTCTCAAGACCTTCGGCGCCGGCACCGGCAGCGTGCGGTTCATCTGCGGCACCTTCACCGTGCACCGCGATCTCGAGGCCGCGCTGGCCCGGTTCGCGGGGTGCGAGGCGTCGATGAGCTACGTGAGCGCCTGGAACGCCAACGAGGGACTCACCGCCACGATCGTCCAGGAGGGCGACTTCGTGGTGAGCGACGCGCTCAACCACGCCTCGATCATCGACTCGATCCGGCTGGCCAAGGCGATCACCAAGTGCACCACCGCCGTGTACAAGCACAACGACCTCGACGACCTGCGCGCCAAGCTCCAGGGCGCCAGGTCGGCCAAGCGGCGGCTCATCTGGACCGACGGCGTGTTCTCCATGGAAGGCTCCATCGCCCGCCTGCCCGAGCTGGTGCAGATGGCGCGCGACCACGACGCCGTGCTGATCGTCGACGACTCGCACGCCACCGGCGTGCTCGGCACCAACGGGCGCGGCACCGCCGAGCACTTCGGCCTGCTCGGCGAGATCGACGTCATCACGTCGACGCTGGGCAAGGCGCTGGGCGGCGCCGCGGGCGGTTTCACCGCCGGCCCGCTCGCCCTCACCGATTATCTCATCCAGCGGTCGCGCCCCCAACTCTTCTCCAACGCCCTGCCGCCAACCGTCGCCGCGAGCGCGCTGGCCGCGGTGGAGTTCATCGAAGCCCACCCCGAGCGCGTGCAGCGGCTGCGCGACAACGCCCGCTACTTCCGCGACGAGATCATCGCCGCCGGATTCAAGCCCCTGGCCGGCGAGACGCCGATCATCCCGATCATCGTCGGGGAGACCGCGGCGGCCATCCAGATGTCGGACATGCTGCTGGACGAGGGCGTGTTCGTGACCGGCTTCGGGTTCCCGGTGGTGCCGCAGGGCGAGGCCCGGGTGCGGTGCCAAATCTCGGCTGCCCATACGAAGGCGGATCTCGACCAGGCGATCCAGGCGTTTAAACGGGTGGGGAAGAAGCTGAAGCTGGTCTGAGGGAGTGAGGCGGTGAGGCAGCGAGGCGGTGAGGCGGGGTGCCGGGAAGAGCCTTGTGACCCCGCCCCCCCTGCCCTCGTCCCTTTGTCGGGGCAGCAGTGTCCGTGGCCCCCGGACTCTACCTCGAGGAATCGTATGAAAGCGATCCGAACGCTGGCGGCCGCCATCGCGCTGTTCTCGCTCGCGCCCGCAGCCGCGCTGGCACAGACCGCGCGACCGTTCCAGAACTCATGGTGGTGGGGGCTGAAAGGCGGCGGCACGTTCACGTCGTCGCCGAGCAGCTCCAACGTCGTCTCGGGCATGGCGGGGGCCGACTGGCTCATCACGCGAGATCGCGGCGGCATCTACATGTCGTTCGACCAGTCCTTCCTCTCGCAGTCGGCCGTCCTCGCCGACTCGGTGAACTCCACGGACACGCCGAGCCTGGTCCGGCTCAAGGATCTGCGCCGCATCACGGTCGCCCTGATGGGCTATCCGGGCGACTGGGAGCGGTTCCACCCGTACGTCGGACTCGGCATGATCTACAGCCAGGTCGGGTCGGTGACGCCGGTGAACGCCTACTCCTCGCAGGACCAGTACAACCTCGCGCAGCAGATCATCTCCGCGTACAAGTCGGTGTTCACGCCGATGGTGATGGTCGGCGCCCAGCTGCAGGTTCGCAACGCCGGCCTGTTCGTGCAGGCGATGGGATGGCAGGTCAACCAGCAGTTCTTCCTGTCGTCGTCGTCGCATAGCATGAACACGTCGATCGAAGTCGGCCTCCGCTACAACTTCGGCAACTCGCGGGACGAAGACCGCTGAGCCACGGCCGTTGACGCGGGCGCGGGCGCGGATCGTCGATCCGCGCCCGCGCTGTTCTCAGGAACCGCCGCCGGCACTCCGCGGCGCTACGACGCCGCCGGCCCCCTGTCCAGCACGGCCTCGATGACGCGCAGCATGTTCCCCCCGAGAATCCTCGCCACCTCGCCGTCCCGGTAGCCGCGGTCGAACAGGCCCTGCGCCACGAGCGGCAGATCGGTGACGTCGCGCATCCCGTGGGGCAGCAGCCCGTCGACGCCGTCGAAGTCGCTTCCCAGCCCGACGTGATCCACGCCGGCCACGCGGGCCACGTGATCGATGTGGTCGACCAGCAGCGACAGCGGCGGACGCGGCACCGCATGCATGCGTTGGGCCAGCCGCACCTGGCACCCGGCGCGCACGGCGGCCTCGTCGGCGCCGGGCGCCGCCACGGCCGCCTCCGCCTCGGCCTCCGCCGCCGTCCGCAGCGCCTCCAGGCGCGCGGCGTAGTCGGCGTCGAGGAACATGGCGAAGAAGTTGACGTTCACCACGCCACCCCCGCGGGCCACGGCGCGCAGCATGTCGTCCGTCATGTCGCGGGCGTGTCCTCCGAGGGCCCGGGCCGCCGAGTGGGAGGCGATGACGGGGGCCGACGACGCGGCCACGACGTCGTGGAAGGTCTCGTCCGACACGTGCGACACGTCGACGAGCATGCCCAGACGGTTCATCTCGCGCACCACGTCCCGGCCGAAGTCGGTGAGCCCGCCGGTGCGCGTGCCGTTGACGCCGATGGACGATCCGGCCCAATCGTTGCCGTTGTTGTGGGTCAGCGTGAGGTAGCGGACGCCGCGCGCGTACAGCTGCCGGAGCTTGTCGAGGGAGTTCTCGATGGCGTGACCGCCTTCGACGCCGATGAAGACGGCCAGCTTTCCCTCCGCCTTGGCGCGGCGGACGTCGGCCGAGGTGGCGCCGAGGATGACGCGGTCGGGGTGGCGTCCGACGAACGCATGGATGGCGTCCAGCGCGGCCTGGGCGCGCGCCCACGATTGGTCGGGGCGCTCGGCCTGGTACTTCGGATCGACGAAGGCGGCCAGGAACTCGGCGGTGAGTCCGGACTCCAGGAGCCGCGGCAGATCGCTGTCGCCGCGGGCCGGGCCGTGGCCCGGCTCGTGGCGCACGTCTGGATCGTATCCGTCCTCGAGCATGCGGTGGGGCAGATCGTTGTGCATGTCGATCACGATCGCGTCGCGATACACCTGCTCGGCTTGGGGCGTCATCGCGTGTACGAGTGGCGCGGGAATGCGGGGGGCGTGCGCGACACGAACGGGTCGCCGGCCACGGCGAACCGGAGCGGCCAGTCGGCGGCGTGGCGAATGCCGATGCGCGGCGTGACGATCACGTCGCGGTCCGCCACCGGCGTGCCGGCGCGGATCAGCAGGGGCGGCCGCTGCAGAGGCATTCCGTTGTGCCGGCCATCGATGGCGAGCGCTTCGCAGAGCTTGGCCGGTCCGTTGGTGAGGTCGGCGTCGCGGCGGGCGCCGGGCCGGCGCGCGCGCATCAACTCGATGCCGGCGAGCGGCGCGAGGGCGCGAATGAGCACGGCGCTGGGTAGTCCGCCGCGGCGCGTGACGGCGTTCACGCACCAGTGCATGCCGTACACGAAGTACACGTAGGCAATGCCCGGCTCGCCGTAGAGCGGCTCCGTGCGCGCGGTGCGACCGGCCGCGGCGTGGCAGGCGGCGTCGTGTTCGCCGAGGTACGCCTCGGTTTCCACGATGCGGCCGCTCGCCACGCCGGCGGCGCTGCGGCATTCCAGCACGCAGCCGAGCAGGTCGCGCGCGACCAGCGCCGTGTCGCGCGCGAAGAAGCGGGGCGGGAGCGTCCCGCCCCGGCGCGGGCGCCGCGCATGCCGCGCGGCGCTCGCGCTCACGACTCCGAGGCTTCCGGCTCGCCGGCCTTGGCGGTTTTCTTGGCGGCGCGGCGCGCGCGCGGCTTCCTGACCGCGGCGCCCTCACCGGCGGCCGCCGTCTTGGCCGCCTTCGGCGCCGCGCTCGCGCGACCGGCGCGCTTCTTCGCCGCCGGCTTTGCCTCTTCGGCGGGCTTCGCCTCGGCGGCCGGTTCGGCGGCGGCGGCCGCGGCGGTTCTCACCACGCCCACCGAGAGCAGTTCGGGCGGCGGCGCGCCGGCCTTGCCGCCGCGTCCGCGCGCCACGGATCCCCGCGGGCCCATCCCGATGCGCTGGGCGGGAGCCGACGGAGCGGTTACCGGCGCGTTGGCCGCGGTCGCGGCCGCCAGCTGGTCGGCCACGGGGGCCGCCGCCACGGCGCGCGTCACTTCGAAGTCGTCGCCGCGGCGCCGCAGGTCGACCACGTCGGCGTCGTGCGCGTCCTGCAGAATGCGCGTGAAGTTGCGCTCGCTCAGGCTCTCGCTGTCGCGTCCCAGGAGTTCGAAGGCCCGCTGACGCACCGCGGAGGCCCGCACGATCTCGCCGTTCGGCGTGAGCGTCTCGACGGCCCGGCGCATGAGATCGAACGCCTCGTTGCGGGTGAGCCGCTCGCCGCCCAGCCCGATGCCGTCGCCGCGTTTGACCGGCGCGTGGGCCGCGTGCGCGGCGTGGGGCTTGTCGGCGGGCGCGACCTTCTCGCCCGCGGTGGCCGCGGCTGCTTCGAGTTCGAGCTGCGGCGCTTCGGCGCCCCGGCCGCCGCGACCGCGTCCGCGGCCGCCCCGGCGTCCGCGGCGTCCGCCGCGCTCTTCACCCGCGCCCTCGACCCGCTCCGCCGCCGGCGCGGCGCCAGCGGCCGGCGCTTCGGCCGGCGCGCCGTGCGGTGCCGCCGGTTTGCCGGCGCCGCCCGCTGCGGGCGCGCCGACTTCCAACTGGCCATTCTCGAGCTTGGTGAGCGTGAGCAACCCGCGGCTCGCCGCATCCTGCACGAATTTCGAGAACTTGGAGTGGCCGGTGTTCTTCTCGTCGAAGGTGCTGTCGATGTCCTGCATCACCTGCTTCAGCCGGTCCGAGCGCATCACGTCGCCGTTGCGCTTCATGCGGGTGATGGCTTCGATGACCAGTTCCCACGGATCGAACTTGCGGGCGGTCTCCTCTTCATTGGCCTTCACCAGGCCGGCCAGCGCGTTGTAGCTGTAGTACTCGTCGCAGTTCATGACGAGCAGGTCGCTGGACGACTCGCGGATACCGACGCCGATGACGTACTTGCCGTACTCCTTGAGCTTGATGACGAGGCTCGAGAAGTCGGAGTCGCCGGAGAGCAGGATGATGGTGCCGATCTCCGGCCGGGTGAACACGAGCTCGATGGCGTCGATGGCGAGCCGGATGTCGGTGGCGTTCTTCTTGGCCGAGCCGTACGCGGGGGCGAAGATCAGGTCGATCGACGCCTCGGTGAGCGGCACGATGTACTGCGGATAGCGGCGCCAGTCGGCGTAGGCGCGCTGGACGGCGACCTTGCCCTTGATGATGTCGGATCCGAGCAGATTGCGGAGCTCGTGGCCCAAGTCGGAGCGGATCCCCATCGTGACGTTGTCGAAGTCGATGAGGAGGGCCGCGTTGGGCGCGTGCATCGGCACGCCGGCGACCGGATGCGTTTGGACGGCCGCGGCCTGGGGGCCGCGGTGGAGGAGTGCGCCCTGCGAGCGAGTCGGCTCGCGGCGCTGATTTCGAGGGTTCATGCCCTTCCCTGTGTCGAGTCGCGAACGACTCGTGGCGGTGGTTGTTTCGACCGCCAGGCGCCTGGGGCAGATCGTCCGTGCATGAACCGCGCAGACGATCGTCACCGAACAGCGTCCGTCGATCGGCACGCGACCCGCCGGACGCCCACGTGCCACCGGGCGTCCAAGGAGAGTCTTGGTTCGGAGGGCGCGCCCGGAGGCGCCGTCCTCCCGGCAGGCGTGCTGCTGCCGTTCTGCCGTGCGGTCCGCGAACCGCGCCGCCGGAAGCCGGCGGTGTGTGCGGAGGACCGTACGTCAGCCATTAAATGTATCGCGTAACTGGATGCAGGGAAAGAGACTGCGGGTGGTTGGCCGTCCGGCGGCCCAGTATGTTGCAGATCGAAACCGCCGGGGTCGAAGCGCGTACTTAGGGAGGGCAAGTGAAGCGGATCGGGTTTCGCAGCCGGCTGTTTGTCATCCTCCTGTCGTTCGCGCTGGTGCCTTCGGCGGTGCTCGCGATCGGCTGGTTCGTGACCAGCCGCTACGCCTTCTCGCTGGTGGGGGCCACGGCGGCCTGGGACAGCGCGGCCGCGACCGGGGCCCGGGCAGTCGACGCGATGCGGGCGCAGTCGCCGACGCCGGCCCAGAGGCAGGCGATCGACGCCCACGAGCAGCAGCTGCACGACGATCTGCTGCTGTCCAAGCGGGCGGCGTTCGTGGCGCAGCGGGCGGTGTACGTGGCCGCGGTGGTGATTCTGCTGCTGGCGGTCGTCGTTGGTCTGGGGGCGTCGCGGGTGGCGGGCCATCTGAGCCGCCAGCTGAGCCGGCCGCTGATGGAGATCATGGGCTGGACGGAACGGATCGGCCACGGCGAGCCGCTGCCCGTGGCGACGACCACGCGCGGGGCGCCGGAGTTCGAGGTGCTGCGGACGCGGATGCGGGTGATGGCGGACGAGATCGAGTTGGGCCGCACGCGGGCGCTGGAGGCCGAGCGGGCGTCCGCGCTCCGGGACGCGGCGCGGCAGGCCGCGCACGAATTGAAGAATCCGCTCACGCCCATCCGGTTCGCCGTGGCGCGGCTGCGCCGCGACGTGCCGCCCGAGCTGGAAGAGACGGTGGAGGTGCTGGCGGTGGAGACGGCGCGGCTGGAAGCGCTGGCGCGGAACTTCGCGCAGTTCGGCAAGCTGCCCGAGGGTCCGCGGTCGCCGGTGGACGTGGGGGAGCTGGTGCGGTACACGGTGCGCGCCTCGGTGCCCGACGGGACGCCGGTGACGCTCGACATCGACGCCGGCCTGCCGATGGTGCTCGGCCACCACGACGCCCTGCAGCGGGCGCTCAGCAACGTGGTGCTGAACGCGGTGGACGCCTGCCGCGAGGCGGGGGGAGCGGGCGGGACGATCACGGTGAGCGTGAAGCCGGCCATCTGCCGCGGGCAGGACGCGGTGATGATCGCGGTGCGCGACACCGGCGCCGGCATTCCGCCGGAGCGGCTGGCGCGGATGTGGGACCCGTACGTGACGTACAAGGCCGGCGGCACCGGGCTGGGGCTGGCGATCGCGCGGCAGGCGACGCTGGCCCACGACGGCGAGGTGACGGCGGAGAGCGCGCCGGGCAAGGGCACGACGATCCGGTTCCTCATTCCGGTGGGGGCGGCGGATCGGGCTGCGGCGGGGCATGGCATGGCAACCGAGAAGGAGCACGCATGAGACCAGAGGAGATGGTCGTCGCCATCACGGCGATGGGCCTCGCGACCTATGCATTCCGGAGCATCATCAACCTGTTCGCCCGCCGCATCGACGGCCGGGCCCGACCGGCCATGAACCCCGAAACCGAGGCGCGCATCGCCCGCATCGAACAGGCGGTCGACGCCATTGCCGTCGAAGTCGAGCGCATCTCCGAAGGACAGCGCTTCACCACGCGGCTGCTCTCCGAACGCGCGCAGGCGCAGCCCCTCCCCTCAGGCAAGCCCACGGTGCAATCATGATGACCCCCGCCATGCTGCAGGGCCCCCAGGACATTCCGGACAACGTGATTCCGATCATCGGCATCATCTTCGGCACGACGATGATGATGGTGCTCGGCTATCCGATCGTCCGCGCGGTCATCCGCTGGATCGAACGCCGATCGGAGCCGGCGGCCCTGCCGCCGGACCTCGGCGCGCGGCTCGACCGCATCGAGCAGACGGTCGAGTCGATCGCCGTGGAGATCGAGCGGGTGGCCGAGTCGCAGCGGTTCCTCACCAGGCTGCAGACCGAGGCGCGGTCCGTCGGCGCCGGCCAGCAGCCGCCGCGCTGAGCGCGCAGCCGCCCCGCCCATGGCCAGCGTCCTGATCATCGACGACGAGCCCAACATCCGCCGGATGGTGGGCGCGCTGCTGGCCGCCGAGGGATTCGAGGTCCGCGAGGCGGCGGACGGAGCGACGGGGCTCGTCCGGGCGGCCGAGTCGGAGCCCGACGCGGTGCTGCTCGATCTCTCGATGCCGGGCGAGCTGGACGGGCTGGCCACGCTGGGCAGGCTGCGCGAGGCGTTGCCCGACACGCCGGTGGTGATGATGAGCGGCAAAGCGGGGCTGGGCGACGCGGTGAAGGCGACGAAGCTGGGGGCGTTCAACTTTCTCGAGAAGCCGCTGAGCCCCGAGGGCGTGCTGCTGGCGCTCTCGTCGGCCATCGAACTGCGCCGGGCCCGCCACGAAGCGCGGGCTCTGCGGGCCGAGGTGGGGCTGGGCGGCGAGATGGTGGGCGCGAGCGCCGCCATGGAGAAGGTGCGCGAGATGATCGCGCGGGTGGCCGCCACCGATGCGCGCGTGCTCATCACCGGCGAGTCGGGCACGGGCAAGGAGCTGGTGGCGGCGGCGATCCACGACGCCGGCCCGCGGCGCGACAAGCCGTTCGTGCGGGTCAACTGCGCGGCCATTCCGCGCGACCTCGTGGAGAGCGAGATGTTCGGCCACGAGAAGGGCGCCTTCACCGGCGCGTCGGAGCGGCGCATCGGGCGCTTCGAACTCGCCCACGGCGGCACGCTGCTGCTCGACGAGGTGGGGGACCTCGGCCTGGAGGCGCAGGCCAAGCTGCTGCGCGCCATCGAAGCCAAGGAAATCGAGCGCGTGGGAGGCGGCAAGCCGATCCGCGTGGACGTGCGCATTCTGGCGGCCACGAACAAGGATCTGGCGCGGGGCGTGGCGGAGGGCGCGTTCCGCGAGGATCTGCTCTTCCGGCTGAACGTGATTCCGCTGGCCGTGCCGCCGCTGCGCGAGCGGCCCGACGACATCGCGCCGCTGGTGGTGCACTTCTCGCGGCTGCATCGCGCGCGCACCGGGCATCCGGCGCCGCGCTGGAGCGACGAGGCGATCGCGCTGCTCACGCGCTACCGGTGGCCGGGCAACGTGCGCGAGCTGGCGAACGTGGTGGAGCGATTGGCCATTCTGTATCCGGGCCGCGAGGTGACGGCGGCCGACGTGCGCTCGGGCGTGGCCATCGGCGCCGCGGCCGGCGCGGTGGTGCCGCCCTCGTTCCCCGATCCGGCGAAGCTCTCGCAGCCGCTGAGCGACACGCTCGACGAGTACGAGCGCGCGCTCATTGCACGGGCGCTCTCCATGGCCGGGGGCAACGTGGCGGAAGCGGCGCGGCGCCTGCAGACCGACCGGCCGAACCTCTACCGGCGCATGCGTCGCCTGGGCATCGACAACGACGGGGCATGAGGGCGGAACGACACACCCCGTTGCCGCCCGGAGAGGACAGCGGGCCGCGCCGGTCGCGGCGGGCGCGGGCGCTAAGTGTCCGGGGCGGCGGCGGTTGGCGGGCGCCGGCGATCGCGGCACGGGGGGTGCGTTTCTCCCCGCCGACTCACGACATTAGGGGTATGCCCATGCGTCGTCTCCGATTCGCGCTCGTCCTGCTGATCCTCCCGTTCGCCGCCGGCGCGCAGGGGCGGGACTCGACCCTCGATCGCCACGCGCTGCCGCGCGACGTGGCGGACGAGGTGGTGCGCACGTACAACGCCACCGCCACGGCGCGCGTGACCGGCGCGCTGGACGTGCCGGTTGGCCGCGAGCTGGCCGGCGACGTGGCCGTGCTCGGCGGACCGGTGACCGTGGCCGGCCACCTGACCGGCAGCCTGGTGGCGATCAACGGGAACGTAACGCTGGCGCCGACGGCTCGCATCGACGGCAATCTGCTGGTGGTGGGCGGCGCTGTGCGCGGCCAGAATCGCGCGTACGTGGGCGGCGAGATTCGCATCTACCGGGACGCGCTGCACTACGCGCGCGCGGGCGACCGGATCAGCGCCAGCGACACGACGCCCAGCGACGACAGCTGGTGGCGCCGGTTCGAACGCCGCCGCGACCGCACCGGCAGCAAGATCCTGGTGGCGAGCGCCGGCGCGTACAACCGCGTGGAGGGGCTCCCGATCAATCTCGGCCCGCAGATCTACCACGACTTCAACGGATGGAGCACGCAGCTCGACGCGTACGCGGTGCTGCGCACGGCGAGCAGCTTTCGCGCCAGCGACAACGACGTCGGGCACAATCTGCACGGCGAGGTGCGGCTGGGTTCGGGCCGCGGCATTCTGTTCGGGGCCGGCGCCTACGACGTGGTGTCGCCGGTGGAGGCCTGGGGGTTGAGCACGCTCGAGACCGGGCTGGCCTCGGCGCTCTTCCGCCGCGACTACAGCGACTATTACGAGCGCCACGGCGGCAGCCTCGAGACCGGCATGTACCTGGGTCCCGACGCCACGTTCACCCTCGGCTACGCCGACGAGCACTGGAGCCCGCGCGCCGAACGCAACGCCTGGACGCTGTTCAATGCCGCCACCGCGTGGCGGCCCAATCCGACGCTGGACGACGCCCACGTGCACCGCGTGAACGCCACGCTGCGGATCGACACGCGGAGCGACGTGGCGAATCCGTGGGCGGGGTGGTACGTGCTGGCCGACCTGGAACGCGGCAGCGCGGAGTTCGAATCGCTGGGGGCGATGAGTTCTTCGCGAAGCTACCCGGCGAGCGGGCCGGCGCGGTACGACCGGGGATTCCTCGATGTGCGGCGATACAATCGCGTGTCGCGCAACGCGCAGCTCAACGTGCGGCTGGTGGCCGGCGGCTGGCTCGGCGGCGACCCGCTGCCGATGGAGCGGCGTCTGTCGACGGACGGGTATGACGCGCTGCCCGGGTTCGGCTTCGGCACCGGCGGCGCAGATCCGGACGTCTCGACGTGCGCCGTGGGCGGCGTGCCGGCCGGGACCCCCGCCCAGTGCGACCGCGTGGCGCTGGTGCAGGCGGAGTACCGGAGCGACCTGCATGTGCACCTGTTCGACTGGGACGACGACAGCTGGGTGCGGCCGCACTTCACGGCCGACGGCGCGTGGGTGCTGTTCCTCGACGCCGGACGCGGGTGGCTGGTGGACGGCCCGAGCCCGGCCACGCCGGTGACGTATTCGGCGGACGCGCTGCCGTCCTTCTCGACGTTCCGCACCGACCTCGGGGTGGGGCTGGATTTCGACCACGTGGGGATCTACGTCGCCAAGGCGCTGTCGCAGGCGGGCATGCCGGCGCGCGTGTTCGTTCGACTCCAGCATCGCTTCTAACCCGTGCGCGCGCCGGGTCGCTGGGCCCTCACCCTGTTCGTGCTCGCGGCGCCGCTCGGCGCCCAGCGGGGGCCGGCCGTGCGCGTGGATCTGGATCCGGGCGGCGTGGCGCCCGCCGTGTCGGTTTCACGCGTGCTCGACGACCCGCAGCTGCAGGAGTTGATGCGCAACGGCTTCGGCGTGACGATGCACTTTCGGCTGGAACTGTGGCGCATGGGCGGCGTGTTCAACGATCTCGAGCGCAGCACGAAGTGGGACGTGTACGTGCAGTACGATCCCGACCCCTATCGCCGGGCCTACCGGATCGTGCGCCACGACGGCAACGAGACGGAGGTCTTCGGCACGGTACCGACGCTCGATTCGGCCAACGCCGTGCTGGCGCGTCCCTACCGGCCGCGGCTGGCGCCGGCGCACGCGGGCGACCGCTACTACTACAACGTGGTGCTCGACGTCGAGTCACTGAACGCCACCGACCTCGGAGAACTCGCCCGGTGGCTGCACGGGGATCTGCAGCCGGCGGTGAGCGGCCGTTCGAACCCGCTGTCGGCGCTCAGGAACGGCGTGGGGCGCCTGCTGTCGAGGGTCTTGGGCGGCGCCTCCCGCACCTACGAGGCCACCTCGCCCACGTTCGTCGCGCCGGCACCGGCGCCGTAGGCGCGATCAGGCCTGCACGGCGACGCGGTGCTCCAGCCGTTCGAGCTGGTGCAGCACGGCGTCGCCGTAGAAGGTGCGGATGTAGTGCGCCTGGATGGGCGTCAGCTTGCGCACGGCCCAGCTCAGGTGCACGAAGTGCGGCTCCACCGGGTGGGTGAGCGGGTGCATGCCGATTTCCTCGGGCATGCGGTTGCCCTTGCGCGTGTTGCACGGACTGCAGGCGGCGACGACGTTGGTCCAGTCGTTGGTGCCGCCGCGCGACAGCGGGATGAGGTGGTCGCGGGTGAGCGACTCGCGGGGCTTGAGCTCGGTGAGGTGGCGCCCGCAGTACTGGCACTTGTAGTGGTCGCGCGCGAACAGGAAGGTGTTCGTCACCTGGCGGCGGAAGCGGCGCGGCACGTGGATGAACTTGGTCAGCCGGATCACCACCGGCCGCGGAAGGGTCAGGCGCTCCGAGCGCACGACGCGGTCGTGCTCGGCCTCGACGATCTCGGCCTTGCCGTCGATCACCAGCCGCAGGGCCCGCTTGAGCGGCACCATAGTGAGGGGTTCGAACGAAGCGTTCAGCGCCAGGCAGCCGACGATCACACGATCCTCCCGTGCGCGATCGCCGCCGCGGCCTGGCGCCGACTACTACTCATTGGCCCGCACCGACGGCGGCGGGCTCGGGGAGCATCGTCAGCCAGCCATGGGGGTCGGGGGCGCGCCCGTGCACGGTGTCGAGGTAGAGCTTCTGCAGGCGGGCCGTGATCGGGCCGCGGGTGCCGTCGCCCACCGGCATCCGGTCGACGCTACGGATCGGCGTCACCTCCACCGCGGTGCCGCAGAAGAACAGTTCGTCGGCCACGTAGAGGAACTCGCGCGGCATCAGCTGCTCGCGCACCTCGATGCCCAGGTCGCGCGCCATCTCGATGATCGCGTCGCGCGTGATGCCGGGCAGGATGCCGGCGCTGAGCGGCGCGGTGTAGAGCACGCCGTCGCGCACCGCGAACAGGTTCTCGCCGCTGCCCTCGGAGACGAAGCCGGCCGAGTCGAGCATGATGCCCTCGACGTACCCGTCGGCCTTGGCCTCCATCTTGGCGAGCTGCGAGTTGAGGTAGTTGCCGCCCGCCTTGGCCAGGGTGGGAAAGGTGTCGGGCGCGGCGCGGCGCCAGCTCGACACGCGGACGTCGACGCCATGCTCCATGCCGTCGGCGCCCAGGTAGGCGCCCCATTCCCAGGCGATCATGAACGTTTCGACGGTCGCGGCATTCCCCATGACGCCCATCTGCTCGCCGGTGCGGATCACGACGGGCCGAAAATAGCACTCCTTGATGTCGTTGGCGACGATGGTGTCGAGGCACGCCTGCACGAGTTCGTCCACCGTGTATTTGATGGGAATGCGATAGATCTTGCACGAGTCGACGAGGCGGCGCATGTGTTCGCGCGCCCGGAAGACGGCGCCGCCGGCGGGCGTTTCGTAGCATCGCATGCCTTCAAAGACGCTCGATCCGTAGTGCACCACGTGGCTGATCACGTGGATCGTGGCGTCTTCCCAGTTCACGAGCTGACCGTCGCGCCAGATGCGCGCGGTGCGGCCGGTCTTCGGTTGACCCATGTGGGCGCTCCTTGCAGCCGGTAGACCCTCTATCATAAGGGGTGCACCGCACCGGCCGCTAGCCGATTTCCCCCCTACGACGCGAGACCCAGCCAGTGCTGGAGCGCGTCGGCCGCCCGCTGCACGCGCTTCGGCAGGCCGGGGTCACGGTCGAGCAACGTCCCGTCGCGGACGAGCACGGTGCCGGCGACGACCACCAGCGACGCGGGGCGGTCGTGGAGCGAGAACAGCACGGCGCTCTCGACGTCGTGCAGCGGGCCCCGATCGGCGTCGAGGGCGAAGGCGGCCAGGTCGGCGGCCTTGCCCACCTCCAGCGATCCGACTTCGGCGTCGATGCCCAGCGCCCGGGCGCCGCCGATGGTGGCCAGGCGGATCGCGCGCGCGGCTGTGACCGCGCCGGGGCGGCGGATGCGCGCGCGCTGCTGCAGCGCGGCCAGCCAGGCCTCGCCGAGGATGCTCATGCGGTTGTTGCTGGCCACGGAGTCCGATCCCAGGCCGACGCGGATGCCGGCTTCGAGGAAGTCGGTGAGCGGGGCCACGCCGTGGCCGAGCTTGGCGTTGGACGCCGGGCAGTGGGCGACGCTGCAGCCCGACGCGGCGATGGCGTGCACGTCGGTCGCGTCGGCGTGCACGCAGTGGATGAGCAGGGGCTGCGCGTCGAGCACGCGCAGGCCGCGCAGCAGCTGGATGGGACTGCGGGCGCGCTCCTCGACGCGGATGCCCCGTTTGATCAGCGTGTCGGCGAAGTCGCCGCGTCCCTCGATCACCAGCCGCTGCTCGGCCTCGCTCTCGGCGATGTGGACGGCCATCGGCAGCCCCGCCTGGATGGCGTAGCGCGCGGTGGCGGCGAACAGCCGGTCGCTCACCGTGTAGGGCGCGTGCGGCGACACGCCGACCCGCACCAGCGGCGTCTGCCGTTCGCGC
The DNA here is from genome assembly GCA_963775915.1 of uncultured Gemmatimonadaceae bacterium. Lineage (GTDB taxonomy): Bacteria > Gemmatimonadota > Gemmatimonadetes > Gemmatimonadales > Gemmatimonadaceae > JAGWRI01. The sequence continues at coordinate 630,034 of CAVZKH010000010.1, read as the reverse complement.
AGCGCCGCCACCTTGGTCTTCAGCTCGGCGACCGCGTCGTCGCAGACGGCCGGCGCCGGTCCGAACACCTCCTGGTACATGATGCCGCGCACGCCGCGCTCGAGCATGGCGTCGAACACCACCCCCGAATCGCAGGTGTCGGCGTAGGTCGTGATGCCGGCCAGGAGGCCCTCCTCGAGGCCCAGCCGCGCCGAGTCGAGGAGCATGTCGCGCGAGAGCACCTCGCGGCGGGCGGTGACGAGGCGCCGGATCCAGGCGGCAAAGTCGAGGTCCTCGAGAAAGCCGCGCATCACCGTCAGCTCGAGGTGCGTGTGCGCATTGACGAGCCCGGGCATCAGCACGCTGGCGCCGAGCTCGACGTCCTCGCCGGGCGGCGCCCCGGCGCGCGGGCCCACGTAGGCGATGCGCCCGTGGGCCACGGCCACGGTGCCGTGCGGGATGGCCGGCGTGGAGATCGGGAGCACCCACTGCGCGTGGTAGCGGATCACGGAGGGCCGCCCCCGCCCCCGCGGCCGGCCTTCTTCGGCGGCGGGATGTAGAAGGGGTTCGTCGTGTCCGGCGGCAGCAGCTTCTTCGGCACGAGCACCGCGGGCGTCGTGTCGGCCTTGAGCACGATGCCGCGGGCGGTGTGCACGTCGCAGGGCTTCTTCGGCTCGGTGCCGGCGATGTACACCTCGGTCATCACGTCGGCGGCCGGGCAGTATTGGGTGCGCAGCATGTTCGTGGTGAAGTCGATCTCGCGGGACACGATCCCCTCCGGGCGCGGCCAGTCGGGCGGCACGGGCTTCCGACGATACACCTCGGTCATGAAGGCTGTCCATGCCGGGGCGGCCAGCACCCCGCCCTGCGCGTTCGCCTTGATCTTGGCCGGCTTGTCGAGACCGATCCACAATCCGGCCACGAGGTCGGACGTGTAGCCGATGAACCAGACGTCGGCGCCGTCGTTGGTGGTGCCGGTCTTGCCGCCCGCCGGCAGGTGGAAGTACTCGCCCACCGAACCCGCCGCCGATCCCTTGGTGAGGACGTCCTTCATCATGTCCACCATCACCCACGCCTGCTGCGGCGTGAGGATGGTGGAGAGCTGCGGATCCTGCTGCCAGAGCACCTTGCCGTCGGCGCTCTCGACGCGCGTGATGCCGATGGGGGCGGCGCGCGTGCCGAGCGTGGCGAAGGTGGAGTAGCTGGAGATCAGCTCCAGCGGATAGACGTCGGCGGCGCCGATGTGGATGGACGGATAGGGCGGGATCGGCGTCGTGATGCCGAACTTCCGCGCCTCGTCGATCACGTTCTGCTCGCCGAGCTGCATGCCGATGCGGATGGCGGGCACGTTGCGCGACTGGTAGAAGCGCCCGGCGCAGCGTCATGCGCCCTTCGAACTTCAGGTCGAAGTTCTGCGGCGACCAGAAGCCGCCGTCCACCTGGGGCACGGCGAGCGGCGCGTCGTCCACGAGGTACGACGGCGACACGCCGGCCTGGATCGCCGTGGAGTAGACGATCGGCTTGAAGGTCGAGCCGGGCTGCCGCAGCGCCTGCGTGGCGCGGTTGAACTTGGAGTCGTCGAAGTCGCGGCCGCCCACCATGGCGAGCACGGCGCCGGTGCGCGGATCCATCGCGACGAACGCGCCCTGGAGGTAGGGCGAGTTGGGGCTCGTCTGCGCCTCGCCCTCGCTGGCCTGGGCCAGGTACTGCTCGTAGGTCAGGTGGCGGTACGGGCCCGTACTTCCCGGCCTCGATGGCGCGCAGCTGGGTTTCCAGCGCACGCTCGGCGGCCGACTGCAGGTCGAGATCGAGCGTGGTGTAGATCTTGAGCCCCTGCTCGTACAGCCGCTGGCCGAACCGCGCGTCGAGCTGCTGGCGGATCCATTCGACGAAGTACGGCGCCACGTCGCCCGACTCGCTGCGGCCGGCGAGCGCCAGCGGGTAGGCGCGCGCCAGGCTGGCGTCGGCGTCGCTCACGAGCCCGTCGCTGCGCATCAGTTCGATCACCGTGTTGCGCCGCTGCACGGCGCGGTCGGGAAAGCGCCGCGGATTGTAGCGGCTGGGCGCCTTGGGCAGCGCGGCCAGCGTCGCCGCCTCGGCGAGATTCAGGTCGCGCGCCGACTTGCCGAAGTAGCGCTGCGCCGCGGTCTCCACGCCGTACGCGCCGTTGCCCAGGTAGATCTGGTTGAGGTACAGCTCGAGGATCCGGTCCTTGGAATACTTGCGCTCGATGGCCAGCGCGACCTTGGTCTCCTTGAGCTTCCGGATCAGCGTCTTCTCGCGCGAGATCCGGTCGGGAAACACGTTCCGCGCCAGCTGCATGGTGATGGTCGAGAATCCCTGCGCGGTAGCCGGCGCTGCGCAGGTTGCGCAGGCCGGCGCCGAAGATGCGGATGAAATCGATGCCGTGGTGCGAGTAGAAGCGCTTGTCCTCGGTGGCGATGAACGCGTCGCGCACCACGGGCGGAATCTCGGCAAGCCTGATCAGCGTCCGGCGCTCGAGGCCCAGCTCGGTGATGAGCCGCCCGTCGGCGGCGTACACCTTGGACGTCTGGCGCGGCGTGTAGTCCTCGAGCACGTCCACCGACGGGCAGCGGCCGGCGCCGCACACCAGCGTCCAGCTGGCCACCGCCACCCGGCGCCGAAGCACGCCGCGAACACCCCCGCGATCAGCACGCGGCGGACGAACACGGGATGCTGTTTTCGGAAGCGGCGGAAGGGCAATCGCACGATCCGGAGAAGCTAACCGCGGGCGGGCGGACGCACCAACGCGGGGCGTGTGACTTTCCCCCGGTGGACCCCTATTTTGGTTGCATGCCTTCCCACTCCCTGCTCGACGAGCTGCGCTGGCGCGGCCTCCTCTACCAGCACACCGACGGCCTGGCGGAGGCGCTCGGCGCCGGCGTCGTGTCGGGCTACGCCGGGTTCGACCCGACGGCGCCGAGCCTGCACGTCGGCAACCTGGTGCCGGTGATGGGACTCGTGCACCTGCAGCGCGCCGGACATCGGCCGGTGGTGCTGGTGGGCGGCGGCACGGGGCTGATCGGCGACCCGAGCGGCCGGACCAGCGAGCGGCAGCTGGCGTCCGCGGACACGGTGGCCGCCAACACGGCGGCGATCCGCGACCAGCTGGCGCGATTCATGGATTTCGAGGGCACCCGGGCCGCGATCGTGCGCAACAACGCCGACTGGCTCACCAGGCTGGGCGCCATCGAGTTCATGCGCGACGTGGGCAAGCACTTCACCATCAACTACATGCTGCAGAAGGAGTCGGTGAAGGCGCGCCTGGAGGGCGGCATCTCGTACACCGAGTTCTCGTACATGCTGCTGCAGGCCTACGACTTCCTCGAGCTGTGGCGGCGCGACGGCGTCACGCTGCAGTTGGGCGGCAGCGACCAGTGGGGCAACATCACCGCCGGCATCGAACTGATCCACCGGGCCGAAGGAACCGACGCGCAGGGGCACGCGCTCACGCTGCCGCTGGTGACCACGGCCAGCGGCGCGAAGTTCGGCAAGAGCGAGGCCGGCGCCGTGTGGCTCGATCCCGCGCTCACCTCGCCGTACCGGTTCTACCAGTACTGGATCAACGCCGACGACCGCGACGTGGGCCGGTACCTCCGCTACTTCACGCTGCGGTCGCGCGGCGAGATCGAGGCGCTCGACCGCGCGATGGCCGAGCATCCCGAGCAGCGCGAGGCCCAGCGGGCGCTGGCGCGCGAGATGACGGCGCGGCTGCACGGCGACGACGCCCTGCGCGCGGCGGCGGAGGTGTCGGGGTTCTATTTCGGCGGGCTCGATCCGTCGGCGCTGTCGGCCGGTGCGCTCGCACAGCTCAGCACCGACGCGCCGTTCGTCGAGGTGATGGAGGCCGACGTGGCCGGCGACGCCCCCGGACAGCTCGACGTCCTGAAGCTGCTGACCGCCGCCGGCATTGCCGCGTCGAACGGCGCGGCCCGCCGCCTTCTCGAACAGGGCGGGGTGTCGATCAACAAACGAAAGCTCGGCGGCACCGAGCGTTACGTGGATGCGGGCACGGCGCTCCTGCGGGGCCGCCATGTGATCCTGGGCAAGGGAAAGCGCGAATACGCACTGGTGCGCGTGCTCGGGTAGACTCCCGAGGCGCGGTGGCACTATGCTTGATGGCGCTGCCGCGATCTGCGGGGGCGCAACGATCGACCAAGTGAGGCATGGCCAACACAATTCTGGGGATCAAGCGGCTCCTGGTGGGCCGTCCCCTTCCATCGGATCGGCTCGAGCACGAGCGCTTGAACAAGAAGACCGCGCTCGCCGTCCTTTCTTCCGACGCGATCTCGTCGGTGGCCTACGCCACCGAGCAGATCCTGATCGTGCTCGCCGTCCTCGGCACGATGGCGCTCCACTACGTGCTGCCGATCTCGGCGGTGATCGTCGGGCTGCTCATGCTGGTGGCGCTGTCCTACCGGCAGACGATCTTCGCCTATCCCAACGGCGGCGGGTCGTACACCGTCGCCAAGGACAACCTTGGCGTGGGGGCGGGGCTGGTCGCCGCCGCGGCGCTGCTCACCGACTACATCCTCACGGTCGCCGTGTCGATCTCGAGCGGCGTGGCGGCCATCACGTCGGCATATCCGGCGCTGGCGCCGTGGACGGTGACGCTGTGCGTGGCCGCCATCGCGCTGCTGGCGATGGTCAACCTGCGCGGCGTGCGCGAATCGGGGGCGGCGTTCAGCGTGCCCACGTACGTGTTCATCGCGTCGATGCTGGCGCTGCTCGGCGTGGGCCTGTTCCGGCTCTGGCAGGGGCACGCGGCGGCGCCGGCCGTGGGCCCGGTGCGCGTGGACATCGTGTCCCAGAGCCATGGGGCCGCCGGGCCCGGCGGCGGGCTGGCCGGATTCGCGCTCGTCTTCCTGGTGCTGCGCGCGTTCGCCGAAGGGTGCGTGGCGATGACCGGCACCGAGGCGATCTCGAACGGCGTGACGGCGTTCCGCAAGCCGGCGTCGAAGAACGCGGCGACCACGCTCGGCTGGATGGCGGCGATCCTCGGCGTCTTCTTCATCGGGACGAGCTACCTGGCCCGGCACTACGGCGTGATGCCGAGCGCCAACGAGACCGTGCTCTCGCAGCTCGGGCGGCACGTCTTCGGCGGAGGCTGGGCCTACTACCTGCTCCAGTACTCGACATTCGCGGTGCTGGTGCTGGCCGCTAACACGGCGTTCGCCGATTTCCCCCGGCTGTCGAGCCTGCTGGCCGACGATCGCTTCATGCCGCACCAGCTCGCGGCGCGGGGCGACCGGCTGGCCTTCTCCAACGGCATCGTGGCGCTGGCCGCGGTGGCGGTGCTGCTGGTCTGGATCTTCCACGGCGACACGTCGGCGCTCATTCCGCTGTACGCGATCGGCGTGTTCCTGTGCTTCACGCTGTCGCAGGCGGGCATGGTCAAGCACTGGTTCAAGGCGCGCGACGCCGGCTGGTGGTGGCGGGCGGCGCTCAACGGACTGGGCGCGCTGGCCACGGCGCTGGTGTTCATCGTCCAGATCGCCACCAAGTTCCTGCACGGGGCGTGGATCGTGGTGCTGATCATCCCGCTCATCATCTGGATGCTGGTGGCGATCCACCGCCACTATCTGCAATTCGCCGAGGAGATCCGGTACACCGGCCAGTCGCCGCTCATGTTCATGCACCACACCGTGGTGGTGCCGGTGAGCGGCATCACCAAGGCCACGGCGGGGGCGCTCGTCTACGCCACGACGATCTCGGAAGACGTGCGGGCGGTGACGGTGAACGTGGACCCGGCGGGCACGGACGCGTTCAAGACGAAGTGGGCCGAGTGGGACATCGACGTGCCGCTGGTGGTGCTGGAGTCGCCGTACCGGTCGGTGATCCGGCCGATCGTGGATTACGTGCGGACGCTCGAAGAGCACGGCGAGGCCGACCTGGTCACGGTGATCGTGCCGGAGATCGTGCCGCACCACTGGTGGGAGCACCTGCTGCACAACAAGACGGCGCTGTACATCCGCACGGCGCTGCTGTTCCGGCCCAAGGTCGTGGTGACGGCGGTGCCCTACCTGCTCGGGCACGCGGCGCGGCTGCAGGACCTGGCGTGGCGCGAGGACCCGATCACGACGGCGGCCTACGCGACGCCGACGCCGGTGCCCCCCGGGCCGACGAACCGCAGCGGGCCGCCGTCGGCCGCCTGACTACCGCGCCGCGATCACGTCGAGCGCGCGCGACAGGTCGTCGCTCGTGTTGAAGGCGTGGATGGCGAGCCGCATGGCGCCCTCCCGCTGCGAGTGCGTGATGCCGGCGGCCTTGAGGCGGAGGCTGGTCGCTTCCGGATCGGGCGGGGCCACGCAGACGATGCCGGCCCGGCGCGCCGGGTCGGCCGGCGTGACCAGCCGCATGTCGTCGCGGCCGCGGGCCCACGCGACCACGCCGTCGGCCAGCCGCTGCACGTGCGCGGCGATGGCGGCCACGCCGAGTTCGAAGAACAGCTCCAGGCTCGCGTTCATCCCCGCGAAATCCTGGAACGGCACGGTGATGAACTCGAATCGGCGGGCGTCGTCGCGCCAGGTCATGTCGTAGTCGAGCAGCTTGCGGAAGTCGTCCGACCCTTTGACTGCCATCCAGCTCACGATGGGCGGGTCGAGCGTGGGGATCAGATCCTCGCGCACGTACATGAAGCCGGCGCCCCAGGGCGACAGCAGCCACTTCTGCGCGCCGCAGCTGAGGATGGCGGGCTGCACCTCGCGCACGTCGAGCGGCAGCACGCCGAGTCCCTGAATGGCGTCGACCACCAGGTGCACGCCGCGCGCCCGGCAGCGGCGGCCCAGCTCCACGAGGTTCACCCGATACCCGGTGGCGAACCCCACCCACGACACGGCGACGATCTTCACCGCGGGATCGTCCACGGCCGCGAGCAGCGCCGCCTCGTCGGGCAGGCCATGGCGGAGCGGGATCACGCGCACGGTCGCCCCGCGCTTGGGCGCCAGCGCCAGCCAGGGATACATGTTGGCCGGGAACTCGCCGTCGGGCACCACCACCACGTCGCCCGGCCCGAGCGGCAGCGCCGACGCCGCGACGTTGATGCCGTAGCTCGTATTCACCGCCAGCGCGATTTCGGCGGGCCTGGCGTTGATGAGCTGCGCCACGAGTTGGCGCGACCGGGCGAGCGTGTCGAACAGCAGCTCGTCGGGCATCCGGTGCGGCTCGTGCCGCAGATCGGTGAAGGCGCGCACGGCGCCGACGGTGCGCAGCGGCAGCGGGCCGGTGGACGCGCTGTTCAGGAACACCGCGGCGGCGGAATTCATCCACGGGTATTCGGCGGCGCGCAGCGCGCCCACGTCGTACGTCATGATCGGGGAACCTCGGGAACGGCGCGGGGCGAGCCGGCCCCGCGGGGATCGAGGGCGTCGCGCAGCGCGTCGCCCAGCAGGTTGAACGCCAGCACGGTGAGTCCGATGGCGAGGCCCGGTGCCACCGACGTCCAGGGCGCTGAGCGCAGCTGCGCCAGGTCGCGGGCATCGGCGATCATCGCGCCCCAGCTCGGCGTGGGCGGCTGCACGCCGAGCCCGAGAAAGGACAGCGACGACTCGGCCATGATCGCCGCCGCGATGCCCAGCGTGGCGGCGATGACAACCGGCGCGACGACGGCGGGCAGGACGTGGCGCACCATCACGCGCCGGTCGCGGGCCCCGAGGGCGCGCGACGCCTGCACGAATTCGAGTTCGCGCACCACCAGCACCTGAGCGCGCACGAGCCGCGCCATGGCGGCCCAGCCCACGAACCCGATGGTGAGAAACACGATCGTCAGCGACGGCTCGAGCGCCGCCACCAGCGCGATGAGCAGGAGCAGCGTGGGGAAGGCGAGCGTGACGTCGGCCAGGCGCATCACCAGTTCGTCCATCCACCGTCCGTAGTAGCCGGCCACGAGGCCCAGCGCGAGCCCGAGGGTGAGCGCGATGGCCTGCGAGAACACGCCCACGAAGAGCGAGATCCGGGCGCCGTAGACGAGCCGCGCCCACACGTCGCGGCCCTGCACGTCGGTGCCCAGCCAGTGGGCGCCGCTCGGCGGCAACAGCTGCGCGCGGAGGTCGATGGCCAGCGGGTCGTGGCGCGCCACCAGCGGCGCCGCGATCGCGGAGAGCGCGATGATCGCGATGACGCCGAGCGAGAACCAGGCCCGCGCGTCGCGCCGGAACCCGGCCGCGGCACCGCCGCTCACGACGGATCTCCGAGCGCGGCCGGGGTGCCCGGGCGCTGGTGCTTCCACCGCCGGTGCTGCCAGAAGTACTGCTCGGGCGTGCGTCGCACCCAGCGCTCGAGCACGTTCGAGTACGCGGCCACCATCGCGTCGACGTCGGCGTCGCGGTCGCCGGTGCGCACCGTTTCCACCGGCTCGAAGCTGAGCACGAACCGGCCGTTCGGCTGGCGGATGGCGGCGCCGAACAGCATCGGCGCGTCCAGGCGCAGCGCGAACACGGCGGGCCCGCGGGGCGTCTTGGCCAGCCGGCCGAAGAACGGCACCCACGTGGAGGCCAGCCCCACGGCGCCCTGATCGAACAGAAACGCCACCGCGCCGCCGGCGCGCAACGCGCGCGGCACGGCGCGCACGGCGTCGGCGTCGTGCACCACCGTCATGCCGATGCGCTCGCGGGTGCGGGTCAGGTAGCCGTCGAAGAGCGGATTCTCCATGCCGCGCGCCACGGCGTCGAGCGGCACGCCGCGGGCGGCGATGTACGCCCCGCCCAGCTCCCAGTTGCCCAGATGCCCCGTGAGCAGGATGACGCCGCGACCCAGCGCCCGCGCCCGCTCGAACGCCTCCCAGTTCTCCACGCGTTCGAACAGATCGAGCACCCGATCGCGCGAATACGAGGGGAGCACCGCGGTCTCGATGAAGGTGCGGCCGAGGCTGTCGTAGCTGCGGCGCGCCACCTCGGCCACGCGCGCGGCGTCCCAGTCGGGAAAGGCGGCGCGGAGCTGGCGTTCGACCACGGCCCGGCGGATGCCCATCGGCGCATACCCCAGCCGGCCGAGCCACCCGCCCACGGCGCTGGCGCCGTGAAAGCCGAGCAGGGCCAGACCGCCGACGGCGCCGCGCAGGGCGCCGTACTGCGCGCGATGCGACAGCGTGACGCGACGGGCGGCCGCGTCGCTCATGCGTCGCCGGCGGCGGGCGCGGGCTCGGCCGCGGCGTCGGGCTCGGATGACGGACGCGGCGCCGGCCCGTCGCGGAACTGCATGGAGTGCAGGCGGTGGTACGCGCCGCGGAGGGCGAGCAGTTCCTGATGGGTGCCGCGCTCGACGACCCGCCCGCGGTCGAGCACCAGGATCTGGCTGGCGTGGCTGATGGTCGAGAGCCGGTGCGCGATCACGAACACCGTGCGGCCGGCGAGCAGCCGGTCGATGGCTTCCTGCACCAGCCGCTCCGACTCGGTGTCGAGCGCGGAGGTGGCCTCGTCGAGGATGAGGATGGGCGGATCGGTGAGCAGCGCGCGGGCGATGGCGATGCGCTGCCGCTGGCCGCCGGAGAGCCGCGTGCCGCGTTCGCCGAGCACGGTGTCGTAGCCCTGGGGCAGCTCGGTGATGAAGCCGTGGGCGTTGGCGGCGCGGGCCGCCGCTTCGATCTGGGGTTGGGAATACCGCCCCTCGCCGCCGTAGGCGATGTTGCGGCGCACCGTGTCGTTGAACAGCACGGTGTCCTGGCTGACGATGCCGGTGAGGCCGCGCAGCGAGTCCAGCGTGATCTCGCGCGTGTCGACGCCGTCGAGCAGGATGCGCCCGCTGCTCGGCTCGTAGAAGCGCGGGATCAGGTCGACGAGCGTGCTCTTGCCGGCCCCGCTGGCGCCGACGAGAGCCACGACCTCGCCCTTGCGCGCCGTGAGGCTGATGTCGACGAGCACCGGCTCGTCGTCGTAGGCGAAGGTGACGCGGTCGAATTCGATGCGGTCGCGGAAGGCGCCGACGGACACGGTGCCCCGGTCGGTGGCCGCCTCGGTGGGCTGGTCGAGCACGCCGAACAGCCGCTCGGCGGCGGCCATCGACTGCTGGGCCGTGGTCGGCATCTGCGAGAGCTGCTTGAGCGGCGGCAGCAGGCGCATCACCAGGATCATGAAGGTGATGAGCGTGGCGCCGTCGAGCGCGTGCACGGCGGCCGGCAGCAGCACCTCGCGAGCGCCGATCCAGAGAATCACCACGGCGACGCCGGTGCCGATCACTTCGGTGAGCGGCTGCGACAGCACGGCCATGCGCGCCACGCGCACCATGCCGCTCGAGTAGCGGTGGTTGGCATCCGTGAACCGCGCGTCCTCGTACGCCTCGGCGCCGAACGACTTCACCAGGCGGATGCCGCTCACCACCTCCTGCAGCACGCTCGTGATCTCGCCGAAGTCGTTGCGCAGCAGCCGGTAGGCGCGGCGGAGGCGCCTCAGGATGGGCTGCAACGTGAGCGTGAGCAGCGGCGCCACCACGAGCGACAGGATGGTGAGCTTCACCGAGATCGTGAGCAGGACCACCACCGTGGCCAGGATCTGGGCCGCGTTCTGGATGCTCTTGGTGACGATCTCGGTGACGAGCGCCTTGGTCTGGTCGGTGTCGGAGAGGACCTTGGAGATCACCTGGCCCGTCTTGTTGCGCTGGAAGTAGCCGAGGGGCAGCCGCTCGAGGTGCATGAACACCCGGTCGCGGAGGTCGCGGGTCACCAGCTCCTGCAGCGCGGCGCCGAGCTGGCCGCCCATCCACACGAACACGTTCTTGACGGCAACGATGATCACGATGGCGATGATCATCGCTTCCAGCGACTGCAGCGGACGGTTCGCGTCGAGGAAGGCGCCGACCATCCGGTCCTGCATCGACTTGATGAAGCCGGACGGGGGCGTGAGCGTGGACTGGCTGAACAGCGCGTTCAGGAACGGGATGAGCAGCGTGAACGAGAACGCATCGAGCACGGCCGCGATCACGCTGCTGGCGATCGTTCCCGCCATGCGCCACCAGTGCGGGCGCACGAAGCCGAGGAGCCGGCGGTAGAGACCCATCAGCGCCGCGGCGTGAGCAGGGAGACGGGCAGGATGCACTCCTCGGGCGACACGCCCCCGTGCAGGAACGATCCACGGTACCGGCTCTGGTACTCGCGCAGCTTGGTGGGATAGACGAAGAAGCAGTCACCCGTGGCGAGCAGCGTGTGCGCGCCCATCCCGCGGCGCGGCAGCTTGAGCGCCTCCTCGCGACGGAAGAGCAGCGCCTGCCCCGGGTTCTCGGCCCGCAGATCCTCGCCGAACTTGTAGCGCAGATTGGGCGTCGCGTCGCGCTTGGCGAACACGGTGGCGGGCGAGTTGCAGTGGATCGACCCGTGGTCGCTCGTGAGCAGCACCTTGAGGCCGCGCCGAGCCGCTTCCTTGAGCACGGTGAGCAGGGGCGAGCGCAGGAACCACTGGTGCGTGAGTTGGCGCAGGGCGATCTCGTCGCGCGCCACCTCGTACAGGATCGCCGACTCGGACCGGCCGTGCGTCAGCAGGTCGATGAAGTTGAACACGAACGCGCTGATCCCCTCGGGGCCAATGGCGTTCGACAGGCGCCGTTCGAGGTCGCTGGCGTCGAGCGTGGTGTTGATCTTCTCGTAGCGCAGCGGCACCGGCTTGTTCAGCTCCTTCAGGTGCGCCTCGAGGAGGTCCTTCTCGTGCGCGTTGAGCGACTCGTCGTCGCGCTCGCCCCACCACTCGGGAAACCGGGCCGCGATCTCGGCCGGGAAGAGCCCGCTGAACAGCGCGTTCCGCGAAAAGGGCGTGGCGGTGGGGAGGATCGAGAAGTAGTGCGTGGTCTCGACCTCGAACAGCTGGGCGACGATCGGTTCGATCACCTTCCACTGGTCGAGCCGCAGGCAGTCGACGACCACATAGAGCACGCCGCGGTCCGACTCGAGCACCGGCAGCAGGAACTCCGACACGACGTCGATGGAGAGCGGCGGCCGGTCGCCGTCGAGGCTGCTCAGCCAGTCGGGATAGGCCCGCACCACGTACTGCGCGAACTCGCGCCGCACGTCGGGGATCAGGCCGCGCAGGGACTCGTGCAGCCCGGCTTCGCCCGCATCGGCGAGGTCCAGGTCCCACTGCGTGAGCTCGAGGTAGCGGTCGATCCAGCCCCGCCAGTCGAGCGCGCGCATGGAATCCATCTGCAGTTCGCGGAAGCGGTCGACGAACCGGCGGGCCAGCGCCTGCTGCCGGATGCGCGGGCCTTCGATGAGCCGTGTGACCAGCGAGTACACCTGACGCGGCGTGACCGGCTTCACGAGGTAGCCGCTCATGTCGGCGCCCAGCGCCTCGGTGAGCGTTTCGTCCTCTTCGCTCTTGGTCACCATGACGATGGCCACGTTGGGGTCGATCTCGCGCAGCTCGCGGAACGCTTCGAGCCCCCGCTTGCCCGGCATCTGCTCGTCGAGCAGGACGAGGTCGTACGTCCGCCGCCGCACCATCTCGGCCGCGTCGTCCGCGTTGCTTGCCGTCTCGACCTGAAACCCCTTGTCCCGCAAGAACATGCGGTGGGGTTCCAGCAGCTCCGCCTCGTCGTCCACCCAGAGGACGGATTTCGCCTGATGCGCCATGTGACCAGAATGTAGCGTCCTAAAAATTGCGAGCAACGGAGTGACGCAGGTCGCTGGCAAAGGACGTGCCGCCGCTCCAGATTGGCGCGTGCTCGCCCCCCTGCCTCCGTACGCCGTGGCCCCGCCGGCCTTTCCCTTCCCCGCCCTCGCCGCCCGCGCCAGCATCGAGGCGCTGGGCGGCGCGCGCGAAGCCGTGATGGCCGCGTTCGTGGCCGCGCGCCTGGTGCGCGACGCGCTCGACGGCGAGGGGGGCGCGGTGCCCCCCTCGCTGCGCGCCGCCCGGGCGCGGGGGGCCAGGGCCTGGCTCGGCGCCCTCGCCGTGCCGGCCGGCGTGCGCGGCCCGGTTGGCAAGCTGATCGACGCCTCCGTGGGTAACGATCAGGCCGCCGCCCAGGCGCCCCTGCTTTCGGTGATCAACGTCACGGCGGCGTATCTCGATCCGGCGTCACGTTCAGAGCTCGACCGGCTCGCGCAAGCGCTTGTCGCATAAGGCGATTTTGCTTGCCCGCGCCGGCGGTGGCGCCGTATTATCCGCCATGGTCCGGAGCACCGACATTTCACCCATCTCTCAGCTGCTCTCGCGCGTCGACGCCATTGCCGACGGCGCGCCCGCGCTGGACACCATTCCGAGCGGCTTTCCCAGCATCGATCACATGCTGGGCGGCGGCCTGCGTCGGGGCGATCTGGTCGTGCTCGGCGGCGACGTCGGCAGCGGCAAGTCGGCGCTCGCGCTGGCCGTGGCGCTGCGCGTGGGCCAGCGCCGCGTGAGCGGCGTGTATTACTCGGGCGAGATGGTCGCCGAGCGCGTGATGGAGCGGGCGCTGGCCATCGAGGGCCGGGTGCGCGTCGACGACCTGCGGCAGGGATCGCTGGATGACCGGTCGCGCGCGGCCGTCGGGGCCGCCGCCGTGCGGCTGCGCGAGGCGCTGCCCGCCATCGATCGGATCCCCCTGGGGGGCGTCCCGGCGCTGGCCGGCGATCTGGAGACGCGCCCGGACGTGGAGCTGGTCGTGGTCGACCCCCTGGAGTCGCTCGTCACCGGCGTGCGCGCCCGGAACGAGGAGCTGGCCCAGGCCATCGTGGACCTCAAGGCGCTGGCGCTCCGCCTCAACGTCGCCATATTCACCACCTCGCAGCTGCCCGGGCTCGTACCCCGTGACGACCGCCGCCCCCACCTCGACGATTTCGGCGCCCTTGGCGCCGTCAAGCACCACGCCGACGTGATTCTGGCGCTCTTCCGCGAATCGATGTACGACCCGCAGCGCGAGATCGAGGGAGCCACCGAACTGCTCGTCCGCAAGAACCGCAACGGATCCACGGGCTACGTCGATCTGTACTTCTACGCCCAGTGGATGCGGTTCGAAGACATGCTGGACCCCGACCGGTAGGAGTCAGGACCATGCGCACTCGCCGCCCGCTCTTGTTGCTCGCGCTCGCCGCCCTCGTGGGCGGCTGCGCCACCGCCGGCACGCTGGGCCCCGAAGGGATCGCCCGGCTCGAACGCGACCAGGCCGCCAATCCGCAGAGCGCGTCGACCAACCGCGCGCTCGGCATCGCCTACTTCAAGGCGAACCAGTTCTCGCAGGCGCGCCAGGCGCTGGGAAGGGCGGTGGCCATCGATCCAAAGGACGGCACCACGCAGCTCTTCCTCGGCATGACCGCCGAGGCGCAGAACGACCTGGCCGCGGCGCGGAAGGCCTACTCGTCGTACGTGGAGTACGGGCGCACGGCGCGCGTGCGGCACCTGCTGGAAGACCGGCTGGCGGCGCTGAACCAGAAGGAGCTGGCGCTGGCGGCCAAACAGGACGTGGCCAACGAGGCGAAGCTTGCGTCGGTGCCGGGCTCGCTCACCACGATCGCCGTGCTGCCGCTGCAGTTCACCGGCAGCGACACGACGCTGCGGCCGCTGGGCCGCGGCCTGGCCGAACTGCTCACCACCGACCTCGCCCGCTCGCCCAAGCTCACCGTGGTCGAGCGCGAACGCATGCAGGCGCTGCTCAGCGAAATCCAGCTCCAGCAGTCGGGCGCCACCGACGAGACCACCGGGGTGCGCGCCGGCCGGATGCTGCAGGCCGGCCGCCTGATCGCCGGCGGCATCACGCAGACCGGCAGCGACATCCGCGTGGACGCGCCGATCGTGAACGTGAGCGACGCCCAGGTGGTGGCGACGCCGAGCGACACCCGCACGCTCGACCAGCTGTTCACGCTGGAGAAGAACCTGGCGTTCAACATCTTCAGCTCGCTGAACGTGACGCTGACCACGGCCGAGCGCGACGCGATCGAACTGCGGCCGACGAAATCGCTGGCGGCGTTCCTGGCCTACAGCCGCGGCCTCACCTTCCAGGACGAGGGGCGGTTCGACGACGCGTCGCAGCTGTACGACCAGGCGCTGCGGCTCGACCCCGGCTTCTCGGCCGCGGCCAACCGGGCGCAGCAGTCGCAGGCGGCTGCGCAGGGGCAGCAGGTGACGGCGGCCACGGTCGAGAGCGGGCTCCAGGGCACCGGTGAAGGCCGGATCGTCGACGGCGCCACGCAGGGCGTGGTGGTGACCAGCACCACCACCGGCCTGGCGAGCACGGCGATGGCCACGGCGGGCGACCTCAACCCGTCGCCGGCGAGCGTGTCGAGCACCGGCGGCGGCACCACCACCACGCAGACGCCGAGCAAGAGCAATCCGGCCGCCACCGGCACCGGCGGCGACAACGTGGCCAACAAGACGGCGACGGTCACGATCGTCATCCACATTCCGCACCTGTGAGAACCCCGCGCATGCGCCGCCTGCTGCTCCCCCTCGCGCTGCTGTGCACCGCGTCCACGCTGCGCGCCCAGGGCGTCTGGGATGCCAGCACGCGCCTCGGCCCGCAGATCATGACGTACGACATCAAGGCGCCGATCAACCAGAAGATCACGGAATTCGCGGTGCCGCTGTACGTGCTCATTCCGATCAGCGACCAGCTGACGTTCGACGTCGGCACGTCGTGGGCGAGCGTGAGCGTGACGAACCCCGGCACGGCGACGAGTTCGCTCTCCGGGCTCACCGACACGCAGATCCGCGCCAACTACACGATCGGCACCGATTTCATCGTGCTCACGGCGGGCCTGAACCTGCCCACGGGCAAGTCCACGGTGCCGCTCGATCAGATCGGCGCCGCCACGCGCGTCGCCAGCGACTTCCTGGTGTTCCCCGTGACCGGCTTCGGCACCGGCGCCGGCGGCACCGGCGGCGTGGCCATGGCCCGCCCCGTGGGGGACTGGAACGTCGGGCTCGGGCTCGCCGTGCGGCATTCCGTGGCCTACGACCCGTTCACGTACGCCGACGGCACCTCGCTGCACTTCCAGCCGGGCGACGAATACCGGGCCCGTCTCGGCCTCGACCGCCCCTATGGCACGGGACGGTTCTCGTTCGGCGTCACGTACTCCAAGTTCGGGAACGATCAGGCGAACAACTCGGTGTACAACACCGGCGACCGGTACATCACGCAGGCGTCGATCGCCAACTCGGTGAACGGCGCCGACGTCGTGCTGGCCGGCTGGGACCTCTTCCGCGCGTCGGGCGAACTCGCCGACCAGACCCACACCGGCCGCGAAAACATCGTGAACGGCGGACTCGCGGTGGGGTTCCACACGCCGTCGGGCGTAACCGTCGAACCGAGCCTCGAGGGCCGCGTCTGGACGCAGGACGGATCGCCCACGAGCTACATGACCACGGCGGGGTTCCGGCTCAACTTCGACATGGGCGCCTACGCGATCACCCCGTTCGCCGGGTACACGGTGGGAACGATCGGGGGCGACGGCGGCAATTCGAGCCTCACCGGGTTCCGCGCCACGCTGGCGATTCGCCTCGGCGGAAACTGAGGCGCGCCGGGCCGGCCACTCAGTTCGGTACAGGTCCGGATCGGCAGCGATCCGTTCATGCCTCTTCAGAGTCGCCAGACCGCCGGCTCGGCCGCGGCCCGGCGTTGGCCGCCCCCCGGGCGCGGGCTATATTGGCAATCGGTTCCCCGATTTCCGTTCAAATCCGATTCGCGAGATGTCCGATGGCTGGCCACAGTAAATGGAAGCAGATCAAGCACTACAAGGCGGCCACCGACGCCAAGCGTGGCGCGCTGTTCACCAAGCTCATCCGTGAGATCACCATCGCCGCCAAGCAGGGGGGCGGCGACCCCGGCGGCAACGCCCGGCTGCGCACCGCCATCGAGACGGCGCGGCAGAACTCCATGCCCAAGGAGAACATCGAGCGGGCCGTGAAGAAGGGCACCGGCGAACTCGAGGGCGTGGACTACCAGGAGCTGATGTACGAGGGCTACGGCCCGGGCGGCGTGGCGATCATGATCGGCGCGCTCACCGACAACGCCACGCGCACCATCGCCGACATCCGGCACACGATGTCCCGCGGAGGCGGCAACATCGGCAGCCAGAACTCCGTGGCCTGGATGTTCGACAAGAAGGCCCAGATGAGCATCGACGCCACGAAGGTCAGCGAGGAGAAGGCGCTCGAAGCGGCGATGGAGGCGGGCGCCGAGGACATCGCGCGCGACGGCGACGTGTTCGTGGTCACCACCGAGCCCGCCGCTTTCCACGCGGTCAAGGATGCCATCGAGGCCAGGGGCATCGGGACCACCGACGCGGAGTCGCTGGTGATGATCCCCAAGAACACGGTCAAGGTCGAGGGCGCCACGGCCGAGCAGCTGCTCAAGCTGCTGGAAGCGCTGGAAGAGATGGACGACGTGCAGAAGGTGTGGGCGAACTTCGACATCGACGTCGCCGACATGGCGAACGCCGGATAGTGCTCGTCCTCGGCGTCGACCCCGGCACGGCGCAGACCGGCTACGGGGTCGTGCGCGGCGACGGCACCCGCCCCCCGACGCTCATCGAGTGCGGCGTGATCCGCACCAGGCCGCGCGATCCGCTCCCGATGCGCCTGCGCGACATCTACGAAGGCATCGCCGAACTGATCGACCGCCACCACCCGGACGCGATGGCGGTGGAGGACGTGTTCTACGCCCGCAACGTGCGCACGACGATCGTGCTCGGGCACGCCCGCGGCGTGGTGCTCCTGGCCGGCGAGCAGCGCACGGTGATCATCCACGAGTTCCCGCCCGCCGAGATCAAGAAGGCCGTGGTCGGCCGCGGCGGCGCCACCAAGGAACAGGTGCAGTTCATGGTGGCGCGGCTGCTGCGCCTCAAGAATCCCCCGCAGCCGGCCGACGCCGCCGACGGCGTGGCGGCGGCGCTGGCGTGCATCATGGGCGCCCGCGTGCCGGCGTTCGGCGCCCCCGACGGAGCGCGTCCGTGATCGCCGAACTCAAGGGCACGCTAGCCGCGAAGGAACTGGAGCGGGTGACGGTGATGACCGCCGGCGGCGTCGGCTACGAACTGCTCATTCCGCTGAGCGTATTCGAAACGCTGCCCAAGCTCGGCGACCCGGTGCACCTGCACACGCATCTCGTGGTGCGCGACGACGGCTGGCTGCTGTTCGGCTTCACGACGCCGTTCGAACGGCAGGTGTTCCAGCTGCTGCTCACCGCCAACGGCGTGGGCCCGGCGCTGGCGCTGGCGCTCGTGTCGCACCTCACCGCCGACCGGCTGGTGCGGGCGCTGCACGAGAAGGACATCGCCACGCTGCAGAGCGTGCCCCGCGTGGGCCGCAAGAAGGCCGAGCGGATGGTGCTCGACCTGGCCGACAAGCTCGACGGCCTCGAGATCGACGCCACGGTGCCCCGCCCCGAGGGCGCCGGCGCCGAGGACGCGATCCGCGCGCTCGTGTCGCTGGGCTACGCGCCCGTCGAGGCGGAGAAGGCGGTGCGCGCCGCCCTCGCCGACGGCGGGCGCGGCATGCCCGCCCATGATCTGATCCGACGGGCGCTGGCCGCCGTGGCCGGGCGCTAGCTTCCTCCGATCCCTCCCCCTCTCAACCGGAGTTTCTGGTGCGAGCAGCCAAGCGCACGGCGACGTTCACCGAGTCCGTGATCCGCGAGATGACGCGCGTCGCCAATCAGTACGAAGCCGTCAACCTGTCGCAGGGCTTCCCCGACTTCCCGATGCCGGAGCCGATGAAGGACGCAGCCTGCACGGCCATCCACGGGGACATCAACCAGTACGCCATCACCTGGGGCAGCCCGGCCCTGCGGCTGGCGATCGCCGAGAAGTACCGCCGCTGGTACGACATGCCGGTGGACACGGAGCGCGAGATCACCGTGACCTGCGGCGCCACCGAGGCGATGGCCAGCGTGTTCATGGCGCTCGTCGATCCCGGCGACGAGGTGATCGTCCTCGAGCCGTTCTACGAGAACTACGGCCCCGACGCCATCCTGGCCGGCGCCAAGCCGGTGTTCGTGCCGCTCACACGCCCCGACTGGACGATCGACCCCGACCGCCTGCGCGCCGCGTTCAGCGACCGCACCAAGGCGATCATCGTCAACACGCCGCACAACCCGACCGGCCACGTGTTCACGCGGGCGGAGATGGACCTGATCGCCGAGCTGTGCATCAAGCACGACGCGTGGGCGATCACCGACGAGATCTACGAGCACATCCGCTACGCGGGCGAGCACCACGTGATCGCCACCTGGCCGGGGATGCGCGAGCGCACGATCACGATCTGCGGGCTGTCGAAGACGTTCGCCTGCACCGGCTGGCGGCTCGGCTACGCCATCGCGCCCGCCGAGCAGACGTCGGCGATCCGCAAGGTGCACGACTTCCTCACCGTGGGCGCGCCCGCTCCGCTGCAGGCGGCGGGTGCCGTGGGGATGCGCTTCGACGCCGAGTACTACAACCACATGGCCGGCGAGTACCGGGGGCGCCGCGACGCACTGCTGCCGGCGCTGCGCAAGGCCGGGTTCAGGTTCTCGGTGCCTGAGGGTGCGTACTACGTGCTCGCCGACTTCTCGGACATCAGCAAGGACGACGACGTGAAGTTCGCGCGCTGGCTGATCGAGGAGATCGGCGTAGCCACCGTGCCCGGTTCGAGCTTCTACCACGACCCGGCGATGGGCCGGACCCTGGTGCGGTTCGCCTTCTGCAAGAAGCTGGAGACGTTGGAGCGCGCGGTCGAGCGCTTGGCGCAACTGGGCTAGCCGCGCCGTCGGCGGCCGATATACTCTTCGCCCATGTCCCGCGCCGAGATCACCACCCCAGACGCGCTCCCCGACGAATCCGTCGTCGAGCTGTCGCTGCGCCCGCAACGCCTCTCCGAGTTCATCGGACAGTCGAAGGTGAAGGAGAGCCTGCGCATCTGGATCGACGCCGCGCTCGCCCGCCGCGAGCCGCTCGACCACGCGCTCTTCTTCGGGCCCCCGGGCCTCGGCAAGACGACGCTGGCCGAACTGATCGCGCGCGAACTCGGGGTCAACGTGCGCACCACGTCGGGGCCGGCGCTCGAGAAGCCCGGCGATCTGGTGGGCACGCTCACCAACCTGCGCCAGGGCGACATCCTGTTCATCGACGAGATCCACCGGCTGCGCCCGATCATCGAGGAGTTCCTCTACCCGGCCATGGAGGACTTCAAGATCGACATCCGGCTCTCCGAGGGGCCCAAGGCGCAGACGATCACGATGCCGATCGAGCGGTTCACGCTCGTGGGAGCGACCACCCGCTTCGGCATGCTGACGCCGCCCATGCGCGCCCGGTTCGGCATCATCGAACGGCTCAACTACTATCCGGCCGAGGATCTGGAGCAGATCGTGTTCCGGTCGGCCGACGTGCTCAAGGTGTCGATCGACGCCGACGGCGCGCGCGAGATCGCCCGCCGCTCGCGCGGCACTCCGCGCGTGGCCAACCGGCTGCTGCGGCGCGTGCGCGACTACGCCCAGGTGCGCGCCGACGGCGACATCACGCGCGACGTGGCCAACGAGCTGCTGCGCATGATCGACGTCGACGAATTCGGCCTCGACGACATGGATGCGCGGATCCTCAAGACGATCATCGAGAAGTTCGAGGGCGGCCCGGTGGGGCTGTCGAGCATCGGCACCGCGGTGGGCGAGGACGCCAACACCATCGAAGAGGTGTACGAGCCGTTCCTGGTGCAGAACGGGTTTCTGCAGCGGACGAGTCGAGGGAGGATCGCGACGGGCAAGGCGTACGAACACTTTGGATACGTGAGGCCCGGGGGGACGCAGGGGGAACTGCTGTAGCGGACTGAACGGCGCTGTTCCCCGCCCCTTAGCTTTGTGGTCATGCCCGGCTCGCTCACCTCGGACTACGATTTCGCCCTCCCCCAGGATCTGATCGCCCAGGCTCCGGTCGAGCCTCGCGACTCCGCCCGCCTCATGGTGATCGACCGCGCCGCCGGGTCCATCGCCCACCGCCGGTTCTCCGACCTCGAGTCCCTGATCCCGCCGGGCGACCTTCTGGTCCTCAACCGCTCGCGCGTGCTCCGGGCGCGCCTGCTCGGCCGCCGCGACTCCGGCGCCCCCGCCGAGGTGCTGCTGCTCAAGCCCGTGGGCGGCAGCGAGTGGGAGGCGATGGTCTCGCCCGGCGGCAAGCTCAAGCCGGGGCGCATCGTGCATGTCGCGCCCGGATTCGACGTCGAGATCGTCTCGGTCACCGAGCGGCGCACGCGCGTCGTGCGGCTGATCACCGAAGGCCCCGCCGAGCAGGCCATCGAACGGTTCGGCCACGTGCCGCTGCCCGCCCTACATCGAGCGCGCCGACGAGCCCGCCGACCGGGAGCGGTACCAGACCGTGTACGCCCGCGAGCCGGGCTCGGTGGCCGCGCCCACCGCGGGGCTGCACTTCACCGAGCGGCTGCTCGACGCGCTGGCGGCGCGGGGCGTCGGCCGCGCCGACGTGGTGCTGCACGTGGGCGCCGGCACGTTCAAGCCGGTGGAGGCCGACGACCCCGCCGCCCACGTCATGCACGAGGAGTGGTACTCGGTGAGCGCCGAGACGGCCGCCGCCGTGAACGCGGCGCGCGGCGCCGGCGGGCGCGTGTGGGCGGTGGGCACCACCGCCGTGCGCACGCTCGAGAGCGCCGCCCGCCCGGACGGCACGCTGGTGGCGGGCGACGCCGAAACGCGCATCTTCATCCGTCCCCCGTACGCGTTCCGGGCGGTGGACCGGCTGGTCACGAACTTCCACCTGCCGCGCTCCACGCTGATCATGCTCGTGGCGGCGTTCGCCGGGTACGACCTGACCATGCGGGCGTATCGCGAAGCGGTGGCGGAGCGGTACCGGTTCTACTCGTACGGCGACGCGATGGCGATCCTCTGACCATGCACGACAGCTTCCGGTTCACCATCGACGCGGCGCGCGGCGCGGCGCGCGCGGGCGCGTTCGCCACGCCACACGGCGTCGTGCGAGACGCCGGCGTTCATGGCGGTGGGCACGCTGGCCACGGTCAAGGCGCTCGACCCCGACGACCTGCGCGCGATGGACGCGCAGATGATCCTCGCCAACGCCTACCACCTCCACCTGCGGCCCGGCGACGAGGTGGTGCGCCAGCTGGGCGGCCTGCACCGGTTCATGGCCTGGGACCGTCCGATCCTCACCGATTCGGGCGGATTCCAGGTGTTCTCGCTGGCGTCGCTGCGCACGGTGGACGAGGACGGCGTGGACTTCCAGAGCCACCTCGACGGCTCGCGCCGCCGCTTCACGCCGGAATCGGTGATGGAGATCGAGCGCAACCTCGGCGCCGACGTCGTGATGCAGTTCGATCACGTGATCCCCGGGCAGAGCGACGCCGCGGCGGCGCGCGACGCCAGCGAGCGCAGCGTCCGCTGGCTGGCCCGCTGCCGCTCGGCGTTCAACGCGCTCACGCGCGAACGGCCGCAGGCGCTGTTCCCGATCGTGCAGGGCGGCATCCACGCCGAGCTGCGGCGCGAGGCGGCGCTGGCCATCCGCGCCATGGACGACTGGAAGGGATTCGGCATCGGCGGCCTCTCGGTGGGCGAGGCCAAGTCCGACATGTACGCGATGCTCGACGTCGTGCACGAGGAGCTGCCCGCCGACCGCCCGCGCTACCTGATGGGCGTGGGATTTCCGGAGGACCTGGTGGAGGGCGTGCGGCGCGGCGTCGACCTGTTCGACTGCGTCGCGCCCACCCGCATGGGACGCAACGGCGCCGTGTTCACCAGCGACGGGCGGCTCAACATCAAGCGCGCCGAGTACCGCCTGGACCAGCGGCCGCTGGACGACCCGTGCGCCTGCTCCTGCTGCCGCCGCTTCACCCGCGCCTATCTCCGCCATCTGTTCCTGGCCGACGAGATGCTCGGGTTGCGCCTCCTCTCGCTGCATAATGTACATTTCCTCGTCGCCCTGATGCGGGAGGCGCGCGACGCCATCCGCGAGGGAACGTTCGACGGCTGGAGCCAGCGCTGGCTCGACCGCTACCACTCACGCACGAGCACTTCGGCATGACGCTTCCCCTCCCGATACTGCCGGCCCTGATGGCGCCCTCACCGGGCGGCCAGGGCAACATCTCGGTGTTCTTCCTTCAGCTCGCCCTCATCATCGGCATCTTCTACTTCCTGCTCATCCGGCCGCAGCAGAAGCAGAAGAAGCAGCACGAGCAGGCGCTGGCCAGCCTGAAGAAGGGCGACGAGGTGGTGACCGGCGGCGGCGTGGTGGGCGAAGTGGTGCACATCAAGGAGTCGCTCCAGGACGACGGCGCCACGCGGGTGACGATGGAAGACCGGGTGACGATCAAGTCGGGCGACACGCGCCTGATCGTCGAACGCGGCCGCATCTCCAAGATCACGTCCGCCCAGGGCGTGACCCAGGGCTGATGGCGCTCCTCGACATCCGCGTTCTCGGCGATCCGATCCTCCGCGAGGAGACGATTCCCGTCGTCGAGGTGACCGACGAGCTCCGCCGGCTCATCGGCGACATGTACGAGACCATGCGCGCCGCCAAGGGGATCGGGCTGGCCGCGCCGCAGATCGGCCGCCGCGAGCGGCTCACCGTGATCGACGTCGACGGCGACGAGTACGTGCTCATCAACCCCGAGATCGTCGCCCGCGAGGGCTCGGCCAAGGCCGAGGAGGGGTGCCTGTCGATCCCCGACGTCTACGCCGACGTGGAGCGCGCCGAACGGGTGACCATCCGCGCCATCGGGCGCGACGGCCTGCCGTTCGAGGTGGAGGCCGAAGACCTGCTGGCGCGCTGCATGCAGCACGAGATCGACCACCTGTTCGGCACCCTGTTCATCGACCATCTGAGCGTGCTCAAGCGGCGCAGCGCGCTGGCCAAGTGGACGAAGGAGAAGGAGAAGTATCCCAACGCCGTGCGCCGCCTGACCGCGGCCGACGTCGCCGCGCACCACCACCGCGACGAGGAGCTGTGAGTGCGCGTGCTCTTCTGGGGCACGCCTGAATTCGCCACGCCGGCGCTGCGGGCGCTGATCGGCGAGGGGTTCGACGTGGTGGGCGTGGTCACGCAACCCGACCGTCCCGTGGGACGGTCCCGTTCCAAGCTCGAGGCCCCGCCGGTGAAGCAGATCGCCGAGCGCGAGAACATCCCCGTGCTGCAGCCCGAGCGACCGCGCGGCGCCGCCTTTCACGCCGCGGCCGCGGCGCTCGAGCCCGACGTGTCGGTGGTGGTGGCCTACGGGCACATCCTGCCCGCCGAGATCATCGACCTGCCGCCGCTCGGCACGCTCAACATCCACGCGTCGCTGCTGCCGGCGCTGCGCGGCGCGGCGCCGATCCAGGCGGCCATCCGCGACGGCCTCACCGAGACCGGCGTTTCGATCATGCGGATGGTGCCGGCCCTCGATGCCGGGCCGGTGATCCTGCGGCAGGCGACGCCGATCTTCGACGACGAGACGGCCGGCGAGATCACCCTCCGCCTGTCGGAGATGGGCGCCGCCGCGCTCATCGAAGCGCTGGCGCTGCTCGAACTCGGCGCCGCGCGCGAGGAGGTCCAGGACGGCGCGCTGGCCACCTACGCGCCCAAGATCGTGCGCGAGATGACGCAGGTCGACTGGCGCCTGGGCGCCGACGCCGTCTCGCGCGTGGTGCGCGCCTACGATCCGCGGCCCGGCGCCGTCGCCACGCTCGACGGACTCGAGGTGAAGCTGTTCGGCGCCCGTTCCGCGGCCGGAGCGCGCGGCGCGCCGGGCGAGGTGCTGTCGATCGACGACGACGGCATGGTGGTGGCGTGCGGCTCGGACGCGGTGCGCCTCACGGGCGTTCAGCCCGCGGGCAAGCGCCGCATGGCGCCCGCCGACTGGCAGCGGGGCCGCGGCATCGCCGCCGGCCGGCGGTTCGACGCCGTTCGGTCCGCGTAGCGGGACGCGACAGCCGGCCGATCCCGCCCGGGGGCCGGCGCGGCTATCTTTCTCCGTGCGCGGCGTCGTCGGCGCCGCCTGGTCGGACTCTCACGCGACGCACCTTATGGCAGGTCGGATCCCGACAGGACACGGTAACGCCACGCACACCCGCCCCCCGCGCTCGACGGCGGTGACGGACGCGCG
The DNA here is from genome assembly GCA_963775915.1 of uncultured Gemmatimonadaceae bacterium. Classification (GTDB taxonomy): domain Bacteria; phylum Gemmatimonadota; class Gemmatimonadetes; order Gemmatimonadales; family Gemmatimonadaceae; genus JAGWRI01. The sequence goes on along the minus strand of CAVZKH010000010.1, from coordinate 605,072 downwards.
GCTGGTGGCCGCCGGCGTGTGCGCCGACCTCCGGCGCGGCGAACTCCTCGACGCCACCTTCGACCGCCGCACGGCGGTGCTCGACGCCCGCGACCGCCGCTGGACGCGCGAACTCGTGTACAGCATGCTGCGCTCGCGAGGCCGCCTCGACGCCCTGCTCGCCGACCGCGTGCGCGGCGGCCTCGGGCGCCTCGACCCCGAGGTGCTCGATCTGCTGCGCCTGGGCGCCTACCAGCTCCTCGAAATGGGAAGCGTGCCCGCGTACGCGGCCATCGCCCAGACCGTCGAACTCGCCAAGGAGCGATCGGGCCAGGGCGCCGCCAAACTCGCCAACGCCGTGCTGCGCCGGCTCGACCGCGAACGCGACGCGCTGGTGCTGCCCACGGCCGCCGATCCGCTGGACGCGCTGGCCGCCGAGTTCTCGCATCCGCGGTGGCTCGTGGCCCGCTGGGTGGACCGCTGGGGCGTGGACGAGACGCGCCGGCTGCTCGCCGCCAACAACACCGAGCCCCCCATCGTCGCCCGCCCCGTGCGCGTGGCGCGCGCCGAGCTCGAGGCGGCGCTGGCCGAGGCGGGAGTCGTCACCGCCGACGCGCCGCTGGTGGACGACAGCGTAGTGCTCACGCAGCCGGTACCGTCGCTCACCGACATGGGCGCGTTCAAGCGCGGGTTGTTCCACATCCAGGATCCCGCGGCGACGCTGGTCACGCGCTACGCGGCCGTCGCCGCCGGGCTGACGGTGGCCGACCTGTGCGCCGCCCCCGGCGGCAAGGCGGTGGAACTCTCGCGGACGGCCGCGGCGGTGGTCGCCTGCGACGTGTCGCCGCACCGGCTGCAGCGCGTGCGGGAGACGGTGGCGCGGCTCGGACTCGACAATCTCTTCGCCGTCGCTGCCGACACGCGCGCGCCGGCGGTGCGGCCGGTGGACGTCGTGCTGCTCGACGCCCCGTGCACGGGCACCGGCACGATGCGGCGCCATCCCGACGCGCGCTGGCGCCTCAAGCCGTCGGACCTGGCGGTGATGACGGCGCTGCAGTGGATGCTGCTGTCGTCGGCGGCCACCATCGTCAAGCCCGGCGGGCTGCTCGTGTACAGCACGTGTTCGCTGGAGCCCGAGGAGAACGACGCGCCGATCGACCGGTTCCTGGCGTCGCACGGCGACTGGCGGCTCGAGCCCCCGCCGGCGGGCGCGGTGCCGGCGGCGGTGCTCGACGGCGGCCGCCTGCGCGTGCTGCCGCAGCGGCACGGCGCCGACGGCGCGTTCGCGGCGCGGCTGCGGAGGGGGGCGTGAAGGCGCGCGGGCTCTGGCGGCGCGCCTGGCCCTACCTGGCCGCCGCCCTCGGCGGCTCCGGCCTGGCGTGGGTGCTGATCGCCGCGTTCGTGTTTCCGCCGGGCGCGCCGCCGGCCGACGCCAAGGTGCCCAACGTGATCGGGCTCAGCTTCGACGTGGCGAGCCAGCGGCTGCAGCAGGCGGGGTTCAAGGCCCAGCGCGGCGAGATGCGCTTTCAGGACGCGGCGCCCAAGCTCAGCGTGATCCAGATGACGCCCGACCAGGGGAGCCGCGAACCGCTCGGCTCGCCGGTGACGCTCGACCTGAGCGCCGGCCCGCGCACGGACGCGGTGCCGAACGTCGTCGGCATGATGCCGGCGCAGGCCGAGTCGGCGCTGGTGGCGGCCGGGTTCACGCCGGCGCCCGATACGGTGACGCAGGCCAGCGACCAGCCGCTCGGGAGCGTGATCGCCACCCGTCCGCCGGGCGGGGTGTCGGCGGTGGTGCCCTCGGCGGTGACGCTCGTCTTGAGCGCGGGGCCGGCGACGATCGGTGTGCCCGACCTGACCGGCCGCACGATCGTCGAGGCGCGCGTGATGCTGGAGCAGTTGGGGCTGGCGCTCGGCGACGTTACGATTCTGAACGGCGGCGGCGAGGGCCAACCAGCCGTCGTGCAGCAGGACCCCGCCGCGGGCACCCTCGTTCCGGCGGGCGCCCGCGTGACCGTGAGCGTCTCGGGAGGACGCGACCCATGACCGTTCGCATCGTGCCTTCGCTGCTCGCCGCCGACTTCTCGCGCCTGGCCGATCAGGTGGCGCTCTGCGTGGAGGGCGGCGCCGACTGGCTGCACATCGACGTCATGGACGGGCAGTTCGTGCCCAACATCACCTTCGGCGCCAAGGTCATCGAGACGGTGCGCAAGCTGACGACGCTGCCCCTCGACGTGCATCTCATGGTGCTGGAGCCGGAGCGGCATTTCGCGGCGTTCGCCGCCGCCGGCGCCAACGGGCTGACCCTGCACGCCGAGGTGGCGCCGCATCTGCAACGCCAGCTGGCGCACATCCGCGAACTCGGATGCCGCGCCGGCGTGGCGCTCAATCCGTCGACGCCGCTGTCCGCGGTGGGCGAGGTGCTCGACGACCTCGACCTGCTGCTCGTGATGACGGTGAATCCCGGGTTCGGCGGCCAGGAGTTCATCCCCCATTCGCTGGACAAGGTGCGCCGGGCGCGGCGGATGCTGGACGAGGCGAAGTGCCCGGCCCTGCTCGAGGTGGACGGCGGGATCGCGCGGGAGACCATCGGCGACGTGTGGCGCGCCGGGGCCGACACGTTCGTGGCCGGCCATGCAATCTTTTCGGCGCCCGATGCGCGCGCGGAGATCGGCGCGCTGCGGCGCGCCTGCGGGGTGAAGGTATGACCGTGCGGCAGCAGTGGGCCGTGGTGTTCGGCGCCGTGGTCGCGCTCGGCGTGGGTTCCTACGCGTTCGCCCGCGCCGGCGCGGGCGGCGTGGAAGCGGTGGCCATCGGCGCGTCCGCCCCGCCGTTCGCGGCGCGCACGGTGGACGGCCGGGCCCAGGTGAAAGGGCTCGCCGACTACCGCGGCAGCGTGGTGATCCTCAACGTGTGGGCCACCTGGTGCGAGCCCTGCAAGGCGGAGATGCCGACGCTCGAGCGGCTCTACGAGACCTTCCGGCCGAACGGGCTGAAGGTGGTGGCCGTGAGCATCGATGAGACGGCGTCCGACGACTCGGTGCGCGCCTACGCGCGCAACATGGGGCTCACCTTCGACATCCTCCACGACCCCCAGTACACCATCGAGAAGGCGTATCAGGTGGTCGGCTACCCGTCGTCGTACGTGATCGACCGCGACGGCGTGGTCCGGAAGATCTGGCTCGGCGCCACCGACTGGACGTCGCAGGGCAACGTGGCCCTGATGCGCCAGCTGCTCGGCCTGCCGGCCACCGTGGCCGCGGCCGGCCCGGCGGGCGCGCGTTGACGGGCGCATGAGCGCGGCGCGCTCGCGGTGGCGCCGCCGCATCGTCAGCGCGTTCACCGAGCGGCTGGGGCTCAAGCTCGTGGCGCTGGCCTTCGCGCTCGTGCTCTGGTTCATCGTCACGTCCAAGGAGCCCACCGAGGAGATCGTCCCGGTGCGCCTCGCCCTCACGATCGACAGCGCCCACGTGCTGCGCGATCCGCTCCCCGACATTCGCGCGCTGGTGGCGGGCGAGGGCAAGGAGATCTTCGCCCTCTACGCGTCGCCGCCGGTGATCCGGCGCGACGTGCCGGGCGGCGCCGACTCCGCCACGCTCGAGCTCACCGCCGACGACGTCGAGGTGCCGCCCAACGTCACCGTGCTCGTGCGCGACGTGCAGCCGCGCCTGGTGGTGGTGCACCTCGTCGCCCGCGGCGGCCGCCGATGAGCCTGGTGCTCGGCATCGAGACCTCGTGCGACGAGACCTCGGCGGCGGTCGTGCGCGGAACGGGCGACGCCGTGACGATGGAATCGCTGGTGATCCTGTCGCAGGACGTGCACCGGGTGTTCGGCGGCGTGGTGCCCGAGATCGCGTCGCGCGCGCACCTCACCGCGATCGCGCCGGTGGTGGCGCGGGCGCTGGACGACGCCGGCGCGGCCAAGGAGCAGCTGGACGCCGTGGCGGTGACCAACGGACCGGGGCTCGTGGGCGCGCTGCTCGTGGGCGTGAGCTTCGGCAAGGCGCTGGCGTTCGGGCTCGGCGCGCCGCTCGTCGGCGTGCACCACATGGAAGGCCACCTGTTCGCGGCGGCGTTCGAGCATGCGGACGCGCTGCCCCCGTTCACGGCGCTGCTCGTCTCGGGCGGCCACACGCTGCTCGTCGACGTCGAGGCCTGGGGGCGCTACCGCCTGCTCGGCCGCACGCGCGACGACGCCGCGGGCGAGGCGTTCGACAAGGTGGCCAAGCTGCTCGGCCTGCCCTACCCGGGCGGCCCGCACGTCGAGCGGCTGGCGGCCACCACCGGCGCCGGCGCCCTCCGGTTCTCCCGGCCCATGCTCAACCGCGGGCAGCGCCCCGGCGACCCCGACTACTACGACGTGTCGTTCAGCGGCCTCAAGACCGCGGTGCTCAATGCCGCCCGCGACGCGCGCGCCGACGCCGACCGGGCCCGCATCGCGCGCGCATTCCAGGACGCGCTGATCGACACGCTGGTGGAGAAGACCGCCCGCGCCGTGAACGCGTTCGGCCGGCAGCGGGTTGTCCTCGGCGGCGGCGTGGCGGGCAACCGGACGCTCGTCGCCACGATGACGGAGCGTCTCGCGCCCGAGGGGGTATCCGTGTATGCTCCCGGGGCGCGGCTCGCCACGGACAACGCCGCCATGATCGCTCGTGCGGGGCTCTTTCACTTCGAGCGCGGCGACCGCGCCGGACTCGACCTCAACGCATACGCCACGCTCGGCATTCCCGGGCTCATCTCCGAATGACCAATCCCATCGTCCACCATCCGTTCGTGGTCCAGCTCGGCCCGCTGTCGCTCACCGGCTTCGGCATCGCCGTGGTCGCGGCCTTCGCCGTCGCCCAGCACGTGTCCGAACAGGAACTCGGCCGCCGGGGGTACGACACCCGGCCGATCGCCGACATGATCCTCGCCGCCGTGATCGGCGGCCTGCTCGGCGCCAAGCTCTACTACGTGGTCATCCTCAAGAACTACGACGCGCTGTTCACGCGGGGCGGATTCGTGTTCTGGGGCGGGCTCGTCGGCGGCATGCTGGCGGTGATGGCCGTGATCCGGCGGAAGAAGATCCCGATGATGCGGATCTTCGACGTCGGCGCCCCGGCCGTGGCGGCCGCGTACGCGGTGGGCCGCACCGGCTGCTGGGCGGTGGGCGACGACTACGGACGGCCGTTCAGCGGGCTCGGCTCGGTGGTGTTCCCCAACGGCCAGCCGCCGACGACGGTGGCGAGCATGATGGCGGACTTCCACACCGTGTTCCCGGCGGGCACCGATCCGTCCAAGCTCGTGTCGGTCTACCCGACCGAACTGTACGAGGTGGCGCTGGCCACGATCATGTTCCTCATCCTCTGGCGGTTGCGCGATCACAAGCACGCCGAGGGCTGGCTGTTCGGACTCTACTGCGTGCTGGCCGGCCTGGAGCGGTTCATCATCGAGTTCTTCCGCTCGAAGGACGACCGGCTGCTCGGCGGACTGACCTACGCGCAGGGCATCGCGCTGGCGTTCGTGGCGATGGGATTCGTGTGGATGTATCTGCGGAAGGACGTAACAGCGAAGAAGCCGGGGATCTACGCGAAATCCCCGGTCGGAACGGCGTAGGCTGTGCGTTGTCAGCTGACAGCTGGCAGCGCACGGCCTGTTGTTGGTTGATCAGCCCTCGCCGCGCTCCGCCGCTTTCCGTCCCACCGCCTCTTCCAGCGCGTCCAGCCGCGCCCTCAGCGCCGCGTTCTCGGCCTGCAGCGCGGCGAGTTCCTCGACGACCGCCGGCGCCGCGACGCGCGGCTCGGGCATCGTCGGCAGGGCCACCGAGCGCCTGGGCCAGAACGTCTTCGCGAGCGCGAAGCAGAACAGCGCCAACAGCAGGAGCTGCGCCAGCACCGTCTCCCACGTGGGGTAGAGCCCCAGCGCTTCGACGTGCGGGAAGCCGGGGATGACGCTCATCGAGATCGCGTTCCCCTCCTGCAGCTCGCGGATGCCCTTGCCCATGAACACGAACGCCATGTAGTAGAGCAGCACGCTGGTCACGCTGAAGAAGGGCCGCAGCGGAATGCGCACGCCATAGCGGTAGAAGAGCGTGAAGATCACCGCCAGTGCGACGAATCCGACCACGATGCCGAGCGACAGCGGCACGGCCAGGTGCGACCCCTCGCTGAACAGCGCCTGGTAGAAGAGCGCCGTCTCGGCGCCCTCGCGGTACACGGCGAGGAAGGCCACGAACGCCAGCGCGCGGCCCCCGCCATGCTGCAGCGCGTCGGTCACCTTCTCGCGGATGAACTGCTGCCATTTGGCCGCCTCCACGCGCGAGATGAGCCAGTAGCTCACCGAGAACAGCACGGCCACCGCCACCAGCAGCGTCACCCCCTCGATGATCTCGCTGCTGGCCGGCACCGCGCTGAGAATCGTCCGCAGCGCCACCGCCGTCACGGCGCTGGCGGCGAGACCGAGCCCGACGCCGGTCCAGATGGACCGCAGCCGCTCGCGGTGCCCCGTCTTGAGCAGGAACGCGACGACGGCGCCGATGACGAGGATCGCTTCGAAGCCCTCGCGCAGGATGATGAGAAACGACTGCCAGAACGCCTCCACGGCGCTTCCCGCGGGACGCGTGAGGTCCACCACCGCCGGCAGGTTCGCCTCGATCAGGTCGCGCGCGTGCTCGGCGCCGTGCACGTCGTTCACGCGCACCGCCGCCTTGAAGTCGCCGAACAGCTTCTCCACGCGCGAGACAAGTCCGGGGTTCTTCGCCCGCGCCGGGCCCTCCAGCGGCTCGAAGGCGAGATACGCGTCGAAGGCCCGGTCGCCGGCTTCGGTGGCCCGGCCCAGCTGCACGGAAGCCAGCGCCTGCTCGAGCAGGCCAGTCACGCTGCGGGCCGCGCCCACCGCGCCGCTGTCGGTGGCCGCGGCTGCCGCGTTCGGCGGCCCGTTGCGCGCCGGCAGCGTGCGCAGGAACGCCACCATGCTCGCGATCTGCGCGTCGGACAGTCCGCGCGAGCGCGGCATCGGCGTCCCCGGCACACCGTCGCGGATCATCCGCGACAGGCTATCGTCGGTGCGTCCCACCTGCCACGTGAACGACCCGATGTCGGGGGGGAGCTTGGACAGCGTGCGGGCGTATTCGCCGTCGCCGGCCCCCGCCGGGCCGTGACACGACGCGCACTGCTGCAGGTACAGCCCCTCGCCCTCGGCCACCTGCCGCGGCGCCGCGCGCAGCGAGACCACGTACGACACCACGTTCCACCGCTGCTGGGGCGTCAGTGCGCCCGCGAAGGCGACCATCGGCGTGCCCGACACCCCCACCGACACGATGCGGTACATGATCGCCGGCGTCACGCTCGCCACCAGCTTCGGATCGCCGATCGGCGCCGGCTTGGGATTGAGCAGCGCCGCCTGCGGGCCGTCGCCGCGTCCGCCGGGGCCGTGACACTGGGCGCAGGTGCCATCGTAGATCCGCTTGCCCGCCGCCAGGTCGATGGCGCCGGCCGGAAGTTCCAGTGCGCCCTCGCTGCCCAGCGATGCGGCGAACCGGCGCTCGATCGCGGCCAGCCTCTGCGGCGGCGCGTGCACCGCGGCGGCGGCGATGATCGAATCGAGCAGGGGCCGCGCGGCGGCGGCGCGATCGCCGGTCAGCCGGTCGGCGATCTCCTTCGCGTCGCCCAGGAAGCCGACGGCCTCGCGGTATTCCGACTCCGTCGTGAGGCGGCCCCGGGCGTCCACGCCCTTGGCGTACTCCTCCACGGCCACGCTGACGATGTTGGCCATCCGACGGACGGGCTCTTCCTGCCCCCGCGCCGGCCGCGCGGCGAGCATCGACACCCCGAGCGCGGCCGGGAGCAGACGAATGACTTTCATTGCCGAGCAAATCTATCTGAATTCCGCGGACCGGACCAGACGGCCGACGATGCCGCTCTTCGGTACCGGATCAGTCGAGGCGCCGCGGGGGCGCGGCGGCGCCCGAGGAGAGCGCGAGCCAGCTGCGGTCGGCCGCGGCGAACAGCGCCTGCAGAGCGGCGCGCCAGCGGCGCCAGCTGGCCACGCGTGCGTCGGCCGGCGGCTGGGCGGCGGCGGGCGCGGCCGCTCGAACCGCCTCGATGGCCTCGCGGAGCGGGGCCACCGCGTCGTCGGCCGCCGCCGCCACGGCCCGGCGCGCCGCCGGGCGCGCGTCGCTGGTGCGCGCGGTGAGCGCCGCGACGTACTTGTCGAGCCCGGTGCTCACGCGGTCGAGATCGAAGGCGGCGACGACGGCCGAACGCCCCACCGCCTCCTCGGCGCGACGCCGCGCATCGAGCAGGGGCGCGAGAAACTCGCGCTGGCCGGCGGCGTTCGACCGCGCGCGGGAAGAGCCCAGCGAGTGGAGCCCGCGGGTCAATTCTGGAATCGCGCAGCAGGCCTCGGCCACGGCGGCGTCGAGCGCGTCGGCGCGATCGGATTCGAGCGTCAGCGATGGCGCCGTGCGCGAGCGCGAGCGTCACGCGCGGGCCGTCGCGCCGCACTTCCTCGACGTCGTCGAGATGGATGTCGCGCAGGGCCGCGCCGCCCGCGCGCTCCACCACGAGCCGGCCCGCCTGCAGGCGCACGGTCGCGGGGCCGGCCTCGCCCCCGCCGCCGACGACACGCGCGTCGAACGTTCCCGGCCCGGCTGGGCGGCCGGTCATCGGACGGGCACCGGAATGAGGACGCGCATTCAATCGCCGAGGATCGCGGCGACGGTGGCGGCGGTGTCGCGGAGGTCGCTGAGCACGGCGGCCGGTTCGTAGGCGCGGAGGTCGTCCAGCGAGTAGCGCCCGGTGGCCACGCCCACGGCGCGCGCGCCGATGCCGCGGCCGCAGGTGAGGTCGGCCGGGGTATCGCCGATGACGGTCACCGCGTGGCCCGGCAGGTCGCGTCCCAGGAGGCGGGCGGCGCGGGCCCGGGCGATGGCGGGGAGTTCGGCGCGCACCGCGTGGTCCGATCCGAAGGCGCCGACGCGGAAGCGGCCGGGCGGAATTCCCACCGCGCTGAGCTTGGCGTGCGCCCCGGGCTGCACGTTGCCGGTGAGGAGGCCGAGCAGGACGTCGTCGCGCTGCTCGAGGGCGTCGAGCAGGGCGAGCGCGCCGGGGAACGCGACGGCGTGGTGGCCGGGCGCCGCCAGCTCCTCGGCGAGGCACGCGACGTAGCGGACCAGCACGGCGTCGAGGCCGGCCTCGACGATCGCCGGGTCGACGCCGCCGAGCGTCATGAGTTCCGACACGATCTGGGGATCGGTCTTGCCGTCGAACCAGTGCTGCTCGGGGCCGGCGGTGCCGAACGTGTCGACCAGCGCGCGCTGGATGGCGCGGCGGCCGGCGCCGTCGCTGTTGAGCAGCGTGCCGTCGATGTCGAAGAGAACGACTCTCACGCGCGGGTGAGCAGGAGGCCCGACATGATGCACACCGCCCCGACCGCCTGCCACGGCGTTGGCGTCTCGCCGAGCATGGCCCAGGCCACGAGCAGCGCGATGAGCGGCTGCAGGTTGGAATACATCGCCGCGCGCGTGGGGCCGATCACCCGCACGCCGCGATACCAGAACAAATATGCGATCACCAGGGATCCGAGGCCGCTGTACAGGACCGCCGCCCAGGCCGCGCCGGGCAGCGCCGTCCACTGCACGCGTAGTACCTCGGGCAGGGCGATAAGTTCGAGGAACAGGGCGCCGCCGATCATCGTCCAGGCCGACAGCGTGATGCCGTCCAGCCGCCGCGTGTAGGGCGTGAGCCACACCGTGTACACGGCCCAGCTCGCCGACCCGGCCAGCACCAGCAGATCCCCCTTCACCGACGCGCCGCGCACCACCACGCGCGTGCCGCTGTAGACCACGAACCCGATGCCGAGGATCGAGAGCGCGATGCCGGCCGCGCCCCGCGCCGAGGTGCGATCCACGCCGGACATCCGCCCGGCGAGGGCGATGAGCGCCGGCGAGGCGGCCACGACCAGGGCCGCGTCGCCGGCCCGCGTGATCGCCACTCCCTCCACGAACAGCACCTGATACACGCCGTTGCCGAGCACGCCGAGCAGCAGGAGCATCACGATGTCGCGCCGGCCGATCGGCGCCGGCCGCGGCAGGAACGCCAGCGCCGCCAGGGCCGCGGCGGCGAGGCCCAGCCGGGCGCCGTTGAACGCCAGCGCCGACATCTCGCCGGTGCCGAACTTCACGACGCTGAAGTTCACGCCCCAGATCACCGCCATCGCCACCAGCGACACGTCGGTGGCGATCACCGCCGCGCGGCTGAAGTGACCCTCGGGGCCTGGCGATGCGGACGGGATGTCGGGGGACGGCATCCGCGAAACGTAGACGAGTCCGCGCGCCCAGTCTATGTTCCGTGCCATGCATGTCGCCTTCGCGCTGTTCGCCGACGCGGCCAACGTCTCGCAGGAAGGAAAGCTCAACATCCTGGGCGTGTTCGATGCCCTGCACGTGGGCAATTCGCCCGCCGTGCACCCGCGCGCCCATCTCGTGGTGCACCTCAAGGGCACGTCCATGGACATCGGGCAGCACACGGTGACGCTGCGCTGGGTGAATCCGGCGGGCGACGAACTGTGGAGCAGCGCCGGCGACCTGAGCGTGGGGCCGCTGCCCTCCGGCGTGACCGAGATGGACGTGCCGCTCATCGCCCAGATCGATCTGCCGATCGACGGCGCCGGCCACTACGCGATGACCGTCACGCTGGACGACGAGCCGCGGGCCGAAGTGCCGGTGCAGGTGCGCGTGGGAGCGCCGATCGCGGCGCCCTCGGGCCTCGTCAGCTGACGGGCGTCTAGAGCACCTGCCGCACGAAGCGGAACCGTTCGCGCAGGCCCCGCACGTACAGATCGCGCCCGTCCGACAGCCGCTCGACGGCGAAGCCTCCGCGGCCGATCGCTACGTGCGCCATGCGGCCGCCGCCGATGCCCAGGCCCACGTGCGTGATCCTCAGGTCGTCGCGGTCTGAGAAGAACGCCAGTTCGCCCGCCTGCAGCGCCGTGAGCAGCCGCCGGCTCGGCTCGCCCGCGTCGCCCTGCTGCCAGGCATCGCGCGGCAGGCGCACCCCGTGCAGCCGGAACACCGACTGCACGAAGCCTGAGCAGTCGGCGCCCCACGGGGTGACGCCGCCCCACTGATAGCTGGTGCCGTCAAAGTACTCGGTGGCCGAGCGCGCCACGGCGGCGGCGGCGCGGGGAAAGCGGGCTTCCGCCTCGGTCTCGCTCACCGCCTCGCCCGACTCGAGGCTCTCCTCGGGCCCGAGATAGGCGCCGAGCGGCAGGGCGCGGCGGCCGCCTCCGGGCATGCGCGTGTGGCACCCGAGCGAGAGGCGTCGCGCGCCGCTGCTCTGACGCGCGCCGCCGCCCGGCGCGCGCGTCAGGTAGCCGGTGTGCATCCAGCCTTCGTAGGCGTCGTCGCCGCGAACGCGCGCCCACTCATCCTGCGACTCGACCGCCTCCACGAGGTGTCCCGCCAGATACTGCGACACCTGCACGGCGGCGGCGCGCGGCTCGGCGAGCAGCGGCGCGACGGCCGTGCGCACCACGGCGCGCCAGGCCGGCGCGGTGCTCACGCCACGTCTCCGAGTCCGGGCAGCCCTGGCGCGCCGCGCGCCAGCCGCACGCCGCGCTCGATGGCCTCCTCGAGCGCCGCCACGGCCAGCGCCTCCACGTGCGGCGCGCCGGCCGGCGTGCCCGCCACGGCGCCGAGCGCGAACACGATGTCGCCGTCGAACGACGAGCCCGCCGGCGTGATGCGGTGGAAGAGCCCGGCGCCGGCCGCGCGCGCCAGTTGCTGCAGCTGGATGCGATCGAGCGCCGCGTTAGTGGCCACCACCGCCAGCGTCGTGTTGCGCATGCGCTGCTCGGCGGCCATCGCGGCGAGCCGGTGCGGCTCTTCAGCGAGCAATCGCGCCGCATCGAGGAACCGTCCCTCTTCGCCGCGGGCGCCGGCGATGATCCGGCCGGTGCCGTCGCGCACGTCGCCGAACGCGTTCACGACGGCCAGCGCCGCCACCCAGACGCCGGCCGAGCCGCATTCGGCGCAACCGAACCCGCCCTTCATGGCGTGCGCAACGCCGGCCGCCTTGCCCACCGTGGCGCCGGTGCCGGCGCCCACGCTGCCCTCGGCCACGTCCTGCGACGCCGCAGTGTCGGCCGCGCGGTACGCCATTTCGGGCGTGGGGCGGCGGTCGAACCGCCCCAGCGGCCCCAGATCGAAGATTACCGCGGCGGGCACGATCGGCACGACGCCGGCGGCGATGGGGAATCCGCGCTTCCGCTCTTCCATCCAGCGCATCACGCCGGCCGCGGCGTCGAGCCCGTACGCCGATCCGCCGGTGAGGAGCACCGCGTCGACGCGATCGGCGAGCGCGTCGGTGCCGAGCGCCTGCAGTTCGCGCGAGCCCGTGGCGCGCCCGAATACGGCCACCCCGCCGCGCAGTGGCCCGTCGATGCCCCGCACCACAGTGCAGCCGGTCGCGCCCTCGGCGTCGGTCGCGTGACCCACGGCCACGCCCACGCGCGCGAGGTCGACGCTCACGTCAACCGGCGGCCGGGGAGTGGGCGGCGTCGTGTTTCGCCTGGCAGGTCTTGCAGCGGACCACGCCCCGCAGGTTGCACACCACGCAGATGAACGTGCCGCAGTCCACGCACGGATAGCCCTCGGACGCGCGCTCCTCGTTGCCGCAGGCGCGGCAGGTCATCGAATCGTGTTCGCTCGCTTGCTCGGTCATCGTCTGTCCCCCGACGGCGTCGGCTGTCGCGCCTCGACGCCGTATTCCTTGATCTTCTTGATTAGCGTGGCCCGCGAGATGCCCAGCTCCTTGGCCGCCCGCGTGCGGTTGCCGTCGTGCGCCCGCAGCGTGCGGTCGATGTGCTGCCGCTCGACTTCGGCGAGCGTGCGCGGGGTGTGGTGCTCCACGCCGGCCCCCGACGCATCCCGGACCTCGGCGGCCAGGTGCGCGGCCGCGATGGCGGGCACGCCCCGTCCGATAATCATCGCCCGTTCGAGTACGTTCCGCATCTCGCGGATGTTGCCCGGCCACGAGTACTTGAGCAGCCGGTCCGAGCGCGTCGTCTTCGAGTTCGTTGGGCCCCTCGGGCAGGTTCACGCGCAGCTCGTCCAGCAGGTGGCCGATCAGCTCCACCAGGTCCTCGCGGGCGCGGGCGCGCAGCGGCGGCAGGTTGATCGGCATCACGCTCAACCGGTAGTAGAGATCCTCGCGGAACCGGCCCGCCGTCACCTCCGCCACCAGGTCGCGGCTCGTCGCCGCGATCAGGCGCACGTCCACCTGCACCTCACGCGTGCCGCCCTGCCGGCGGAAGCTCTTGCCTTCCAGCACGCGCAGCAGCTTGGGCTGCAGATGCGCGTCGAGATCGCCGATCTCGTCGAGGAACAGCGTGCCGCCGCTCGCCACCTCGAGCAGCCCCGGGCGGTACACCTCGCCCTCCACCGCCCCGCCCTGCTCCACGCCGAACAGCTCGGAGTCGAGCGAGGCCGCGGTGAGCGCGGCGCAGTTCACCTCGACGAAACGCTGAGCGGCGCGCGGGCTCTGGCGGTGCATGGCGTCGGCCACCCGCCCCTTGCCCGTGCCCACCTCCCCCGCCAGCAGCACCGTGGTGCGCTCGCTCCCCGCCAGGAGCTCGATCTGGGCGGCGAGCTCCCGCATCGGCGCCGACGACCCCAGCAGCGCCCGCGCGGGGAGCTGCCCGCGGCGCGCCGTGAGATACGTGTTCATCTGGCGCAGGTGCGCCTTCTCGAATGCCCGCTCCGCCGCCGCCCCCAGGTGCGCCAACTCGATCGGCTTGGTGAGAAAGCTCTCCGCGCCCGCCTGCATGGCCCGCACCGCCAGCGACACGTCGCCGTGACCGGTGATCATGATCACCACCGGATGCTCGGCCTTCACGCGCTCCAGCACTTCGAAGCCGGTGATGTCGGGAAGCCGCAGATCGAGCAGCACCAGGTCGGGCCGGCGCTGCCTGACCAGCGCCACCGCCTCCTCCCCCGTGTACGCCTTCAACACCTGGTGCCCGGCGCGTTCGAAGAACGACCCGAGAAACGAGGTAATGTCGCGTTCGTCGTCGACGATGAGGACGGTGGGCATGTGGATGGGAGGCGGTGGCCGGAAATTGACCAGTGGCGGGCGTACAGAGAATGGACACTTCCCGGCCCGGGAGCAACCCTCGGTCAGGACGGCCGGGGAACCAGCAGCCGGCCGGCGCCCGGAAGGACCCGGGCGTCGAGCACGCCCGGCGACAGCAGTTCGCCATCCGCTTCGGCGCGCCGGGGCGGCTGGGTGACCACCCGCACGTGCCGTCCCCGGTAGAAGCGCGTCAGGCCGTCGTCCGGAAACCGGCCGCGGAGCATCCGCCAGGAGACGCGCAGCGCCTGCCAGAGATTGCGCGGCGCGTACACGGCCACATCGAGCAGGCCGTCGTCGGGACGGCCGCCCGGTGCCAGAGTGATCACGCCGTTGAGCACGGACCCCACGTTGGCCACGAGCATCGACAGCGCCTCGACGTCGTGGTCCACGCCGTCGACGGTCACGCGGGCCTGGAAGGTGTCGCCGCGGGCGGCGGCCCCCACGGCGGCGGCGGCCCCGGCCAGCACGTACGCGGCCACGCCGAGCTGCCGCTTCAGTTCGGTGGGCGTGCGCTCGATCATCGACACGTCGATGCCGATGCCCGCGGCGACCGCGAAGTGGCCGCCGAGGCCGAGCATGGCGAGGTCGATCGTGCGGACCTGGCCCGCGCACAGCTCGCGCACGGCGCGCACCGGGTTGAGCGGCACGCCCATGGCGCGCACGAGCAGGTTGCCGGTGCCGCCGGCCAGCGGCCCCAGGGGCGTGTCGGTGCCGATCAGTCCGCCCAGCGCCTCCATGATCGTGCCGTCGCCGCCCAGCGTGAACAGGGCGTCGAACTCGGCGCCGGCCTCGCGCGCAATGTCGCCGGCGTCGCCGGGGCCGCGCGTGAACCGGGTGTCGGTCACCACGCCGCGGTCGGCGAACTCGGCCTCGACGCGCGACAGGTCCCGCGCCCCGCGGCGGGACGCGGGGTTCACGATCAACAGCGCGCGGCGGATCACCACCGCCAAATTTTCGACAGGGAGAGGCCCCACTGCTGCGGCGTGGGCACCAGGCCGCGCTGGGCGCGGCCGCAGAGGAGCGCGCTGGACGGGGGTTCGAGCCCGAGCTCCGCGGACCAGGTGGGGGAGAACCGGTACTGCAGCTTGGTCTCGAGCTGTTCGACGAACGAGTTCACGCCCGACCCCGAGCCGCTGCCCGACTGGCTCGATGACAGTTGGCAGAGTCCGGTGCTGATGCTGAAGTACACGTTGTTGGTGATCTGCCGGTCGCCGCCCAGCCGCGCGCCGGAGAGCCAGTCCCGCGGCGTGCCGCCCGTGGCCTGGCCCTTGGTCGTTGCGGTGGCATCGGTCGCCCCGGGCTGGAACTGGAGCAGATCGAAGGTCGAGCCGAGCTGTCCGCGCAGGGTCTTGGCCAGCACGCTGCTGGCGGTGGGGAGCAGCACCTGCGCCGCCGTCTGCAGGTAGCTCTGGTTGGCCCCGAGTTCGTAGCTCGGCACGCCGCAGCAGAGATAGCTCACCAGGTCCGACTGCGGAATCGAATAGGTCTCTCCGCTCTGCAGGTCGAGCGACGGGCCCGGGTACAGGTAGCCGGACAGCGTGGCCTGCACGGTGACGTCGGGGCGGCTCGTCTGGCGCACGACGTACTGCGCCGTGATGTTGATCTTGGGATTCAGATCCGGCGTGCCGTAGAAGGTGATGGTGCCGCTCTGCACCTGGAACTCGCGCTGGATCGGTCCCAGCGACAGGGTGTACGTGCCGCGCTCGGCGGTGAGCGTGCCGTCGAGCGCCAGCCGGTAGATGAGCGAATCGGCCACCGGCGCCTCGCCGTTCGCGGCAAACGGCGCGCCGGCGTCGGAGGCGCGCTGTCCGGAGCGGCGCACGTTGAGCGAGCCCACCAGCTTGATATTCACCTCGCTCGACCGCAGCCACACCTCGTCGCCGAGCGTCACCCGCACGCCGCTGATGGTCATGTCCTTGAGCAGCGCCGAGGGCGGGCTGGGCAGCTTGATCCGCGGGTTGAGATCGGTGGTGTCGATGATGCCGGCCAGGTCCTTGGCGCTCAGCTGCTCCATCTGCTTCTTGGCGAGGTCGTGCTCGGGAAGGTAGATCGTGCCGCGGACGATGTTCACCGAGCCGGTGAGCGTCGATCCGCTCTTGCGCCCGATGAGCGAGATGCCGGCGTCACCCACCGTCGAGACGTCGAGCCGGGCCAGCGTGCGCTTGTCGACGGCCCGGAACTCGTGCGCGTTCATGTGCAGATTGAACAGCGGATTGGCGCGGTCGGCGAAGGCGATGAACCCCTGCACGGACACGAGGTCCGCCGCCGAGGGCCCGCTCGACGCGCTCAGCCGCCGGATGGCCAGGCTGTCGTTGGCGCTGAACGCCTGGAGGTCGGCGTTGAGGCCGCGCAGCGTGATGCCGATGTCGGGCAGCGTCAGCTGCGCGCCGCGCATCTGGATCACGCCGCCGACGGTCGGGTGGTCCCAGGTGCCGCGCACGGTGTCGGCCACGAGCAGCCGGCCCTTGGCGTTGGTCACCGCGGGCACGAACGCCTCGACGATCGCGAAATCGGCGCTGTCGGCGTGGATGACGCCGTAGAGCGAGTCGTCGAGCAGCCGGGCGCCGAACAGCTGCAGCTCCATGGGCAGGGTGGCCTGCGCCTCCAGCGTGGGGATGCCGTCGCGATAGACGCTGATCCGGGCATTCGTGCGGCGGTCGACGTACGTGGCCATCGCCGCCACCCGCTGCAGCATCATGCTCCCGTACTGGAGGTCGTGCGCGCCCGCGTCGAGGGTGATCCGCGGCGCGTCGCGGGTGCCCGACGCGTCCACGTGCAGCGTGCTCCAGCCGGTCATCGTGTCGGCGATCTGCAGCAGCGTGGCCACGTCGCGCACCGGGATGCTGTCGGCGCGGAACCGCGCCTGCACCGAATCGGACACTGGAATCCGGCCGGCCAGGGTGAGCGCGCCCCCGCGGTCGTTGACCGCGCGCAGGGTGTCGACGGTGATCAGCGTCGGGTCGACGTTGATCATCCCGCGCCGCGCCAGCCGCCAGCGGTCCACACCGAGGTCGACGACGCCGGAATCGAGGCCGATGGCCGTGGTCCCCGCGGCGTGGGACACCGTGCCCCCGAGCGCGAAGGTGGGCCCGTTGTCGCTCAGCACGCCCACGCCGTACGTGCCCGCGAACTGGAGGCCGCCGCCCGGCCGCGCGGTGACGCGCTCGAGGTTCGCCGTGAAGCCGATCGTGTCCACGCGCACGCCGCTCACCACCAGCGTGTCGAGGGTCAGCGTGGCCAGCCCGCGCGGCGCCTGCAGCACGTCCGCGAAGTCGAACCGCAGCGTGGCCGAGGCGCCGCGGTCCTTGTTCACATAGATGCCGGTGCCGCGCCCCCGGCCGCGCACGCCGAGCACGTCGAGGTTGCCCGTGACCATGCCCGAGTCGAGGTCGAAGATCCCGGCCAGCGAGTCGGGCTTGCCCGTCTGCGCGGCGGCGCGAGTGGCCAGAAAGGGCCGCAGCCCGCCCAGCGAGTCCACGTGGATCTCGTACGCCAGCGAGTCGACGATGCCGGCGTGCAGGCCCAGCGCGCCGCCGTAGGAGGCGAGCCGCGCCGCCGACGTCTCGACGAACAGCGTATCCACGTGCAGGCGCCCGCCCCCGAACCGCAGCTTGGTGCGCGAGGCGAACAGGTGCACGCCGTCGAATTCCGAGCGCTCCAGCGACAGCGACGCCGAGCCGTCGAGGTCGCCCAGCGAGTCGCCGGTGAGCGCCACCTCGTAGTTCCCGGTGATCGAGCCGGCGGGCACGCTGTCGGCGGGGAGGACGAGCGACGGATCCACGGCCACCACGCGCCCGCTGCCGTGGGCCCCGATCGACGGCGGATCGGCGTCCAGGTGCCCGTTGAAGGTGAACGCGCCGCCCGGGCCGTGCAGCGAGGCGTCGAGGAACAGGTCGTTCAGCGTGCCCTGCGTGCGGATCGTGCCGGCGTAGGCGCCGATCACCGGCAGCTTCGGGTACGCGCGGCGCAGCGCCGTGAGCGACAGCGAGTCGGCGAACAGCGACGCGTCGTAGGTCATGTACGGATCGCCGTACGTCACGCGCCCGCTGCCGAGCAGGCGCGAAACGGGCGCGTCGGCGTCGTGGAAGCGCAGGTCGGCATTGGCGAATCGCACGTCCAGCCACGACGAGTCCAGCGTCGCGGTGCCCGAGATCGTGCCCCGGAGCCGCGGAAAGTTGGGGTAGAGGAACTGGATCGTGCGCAGGTCGACGCTCTGCGCGTTCACGTCCAAGTGATGGAACACCGTGAACGCCGGCTGGAGGATGTCCAGCCCGCCGCGGGCGCTGAGTTCGGACACGGCGCCCGGCACGTGGGCGTCGTGGAAGACGAGGTGCGAACTGTCGACCACGAACTGCGTGAGCGGGCCGCCCCGGGCGACCACCGTGCCGCGGATCTGCCCCTGCCAGTCCACCGGCAGCGGCTTGCCGTTGAAGGTGCGGATGAGCGCGAAGTCCAGCGGCTCCGCCTGCACGTTGACGTCCTTGATCTGCAGCACCGGCCCGCCGACGGCGAAGGTCATCGCCCCCCGGAGGCGCGATCCGGTGCTCCGCACGTCGAGCTTGGTGAGCTTGTAGTCCATCACGTTCAGGTCGCGCTCGTTCCTGACGTCGAGCACCACCGACCCGCCGCCCGTCGTGGGCAGCGTCGGGTAGATCCACGCCACGTCGGCCATCGACACCGAGTCACCGATGACGTGCACGTCGTAGCGCACCGGCAGGTCGCTGCCCCACACCACCTTCCCCGCGGCCGACCCGACCGATCCCGGCAGATCGAAGTGGGAGATGTCGAGCCACACCGAGTCGCCGAGGTTGCGCACCCGGCCGGCGACGTCGTGGAATACGAATGGCGGATCGGCTTCGTGGGCGTCGAGGTGGTCGATCACGAACAGGCGCCCGACGCTGTCGGGATCGTTCACCCGCACGTGCCCAAGCACGCCGTTGATGGCCGTCCACCGCCGCGTGCGCGCGTACCCCTCGCGCCGGCGACGGATCTCCAGATCCTTGTTGTGCAGCGCCGCGTTGATGGCGCTGTCGCGCCGCGCCCCGTGCAGCGAGTCGTCGGGGTGCCAGGGCTGGGTCAGTTCGAACGTCGCGTCGTGCACCGTCACCGAGTCGAGCACCACGTAGTCGCCGAACTGCGGGCCGGTGGCCTTGGGACCGGTGCGCCCGTGCCGGAAGATCTGCCAGAAGTTCCAGTCCCAGTTCTCGTGCTGGCGCAGGTACACCGTCGGGTGCTGCAGGTCCACGCGGCTGAACAGCAGCCGCTTGTCCATCAGGTCGCGGGCATCGTAGCTCACCGTGATCGGGCCCGAGGCCACGAACAGCGAATCCTCGGCGTCCCGGATCTCGAGTGAATCGAAGGTCAGCCCGTTGAGGTAGGTGCCCGACACCCGTCCCACGTACACCCGCCCGTGCACCGCGGCCGCGAACTGGCCCTGCACCAGCTTGCGCGCCTTGTCCTGCCCCCAGCCGGTGTTGGTGAGCACGAACACGCCCGCCCCCACCGCCGCGAAGATGGCGAGGACCAGTCCCAGGCCGACGAAGAGGACGATGCGGCGGCGCGACATCGCGCTAGAACTCCGGCCCGATGGAGAAGGTCAGCGTCAAACGGTGGAAGAACGCCGCCGACTGCGGCGGCGCGAACGTCGCGGGGCAGGACTGCTGGTCCTGGACGTACGTGGTGCCGCCGGCGCCGGTGCTCACGTGCACCGGAATCGTGTTGCCGGGGCTCACGCAGTAGAGGGGGGCGATGCCGGTTTCCTTGTTCACGCTGGCGTCGTAGTAGATCGGCCCTCGCGGGCTCGGATACGGATTGTACCCCACATTCACCTGGAGGGGGCCGACCGGCGTGAAGACGCGGATGCCGATGCCGGGCGTCCACTTGAGCCGGGAGAGCGAGAGCCCCGCGCCCGCCGTGCCGCGCGTCCACACCTCGCCCCCGTCCATGAACAGCGTCCACTGGAGGAGATCGGGGAAGAAGGCGTCCGGAATCCGGTACTCGAAGTTGGCCACGACCAGCGCGTTGCCGCCCAGCGGCACGACGCGGAAGGCCCGCACGCCGTTCGGCGACTGGAAGTACCGCGTGGTGTCGTTCACGACCACCGAGTCGTACCCCTGGGCGATGTAGAGCACCGAGCCCAGCTCGTTCTGGTAGAACCCGCGCACGCTGTTGGCGCCGCCGGCGTAGAGCCGCTCCTCCGGCGGGATGTACCGGGTGGGATTGGACAGCGAGAGGTTGGAGCCCACCACGACGCCGCCCCGGAGCCGGGCGGCGAACACGCCCGCCCCCCCCACGCCATGGTACCAACTGATGTCGGCGGTGCCCGTGTTGAACGTCAGATCGGGCGACGACCCGAGCGTGCGTAGCGAACTGCGCACCTCGCTGCGGAAGGTGATGCCGCGGCTGGGATTGAACGGATCGTCGACGGTGGACAGGCTGTACTGGCTGCTCGCCACGGCCAGCGGCTGCGCCACCTTCGAGATCTGATCCTGCGATTCCTGGTCGCACCGGTTGAACACGGCGCAGAGCAGCGCCGGCTGGGCCTGGGTGCGTCCGTATTCGAGGCTGTAGGCGAAGCGCAGCGATCCGCCCGGCCCCACGCCCCGCGACGCCGACGCCTCGCCGCCGATCAGCGTCGAGCGCAGGTACGCCAGATACTGGCTGCGCCGCTCGCGATAGAGCGAGTACGACGGCACCCACGCGCTGCCGAACAGGCCCGGCTGCTGCAGGGTCACCGAGATGCTGTAGTTCGTGGTGTCGCTGAACGGATCGCGCCGCAGGATGTCCTGGTAGCAGAGCCCCCGCGTGGCCGCCGAGGCGAGCGGATAGCCGTAGCCGATCTTCGACACCGACCCGTCCACCTCGAGATGCCGGGCGCGATGGAGGAAGTTCTTGTTCGTGTACTGGGCGCTCGTGCGGAAGCAGTCCAGCGTCGCCCACCCGTACTTGGTATCGAGCTCCTGCATCTTGTCTTCGCGCAGGTCGACGAGCAGCGTCACCAGCGAATCCGTCTTCGAGCGCGCCGAATCCACCGACACGTCCACGTGCAGGTAGGCCCCGAGCTGGTACAGGCGCCGCTGCGCCGCGACCAGGGCGTCGTCGCTGTACAGGTCGCCGGAGCGGATGCCGAGCAGCTCGCGCACGATGTCGGTGCCGATCTGCTGCGGCGTGGCGCTGTCCACCGGCGCCACGTGCACCCGGATCTCGCCGATGCGCGCCCGTACTCCGGGGAGCGCCGTGATCCAGACGCGCGCGGTGAGCGAATCGTAGTTGAGCGCGTAGCTCTTCAGCAGGTCGACGTTCGGGTAGCCGGAATTGCGCAGCCGCGCGGTGATCGTGTCGAGCTCGGCGATCAGCATCCCGTAATCGAACGGCATCCCCCGCTGCAGGCGCAGCCCGGCCAGCACCGCCGCCCGGTTGGGCACCGAATCCAGCCCCGCGATGGACAGCGAATCGACGATGATCGGCTTCCCCTCGTCGATCGTGAACACGACGCGCACCGCGTCGCCGCCCATCGACTGCACCAGGGTGTCCACCTGCGTGTTGAAGTACCCCCGGTCGCGGTAGAACTTCTGGAGCCGCAGCACGTCGAGGGGCAGCTCGGTGCGGTCCAGGCAGTGGCGCACGCCGATGAAGCCCAGGTGCCGCCGGAACCACCCCGATTCGGTGGTGGCGATGCGCACGTCGAGATCGGAGGCGCTGAACGCGTGGTTGCCGCGAAATTCGAGGGAGCGCACCTCGCGGTCGCCGGGGTCGCAGGTGATGTCCTGGGCGCGGGCACGCGAGGGAACCGCGAGAGCGGCCAGCAGGAGGCAGAGCGCCCCGAGCGCCGGCTGCGAAAGTCGGCGCATCAGCCGCCGGAGCGCGAACGACGTCGCTTGTCGGACATGCGAACCTCGGAGCAGGACCTCCGGACTCCGCATACCCGCGCGAACTCCGGAACGACGGGATCGTGGCGCGCGTGCTCCCGACACACAACGCGCCCGCGCGGCGCGTAAATCCGGCGGGCGCAAATGATTGACGCGTCAGTGCGGGTGCCGTAAGTTCTCGCCCGCTTTCCCAGGTGTCAACCGCCGTGCCGCATTCTTCGACGCGCCTGTTCCGGCGGCCGCTCATCGCCGCCGTCCTCGCCGCCTCCGCCTGCCGCGGAGGCGCGCCCTCGGCCACGGCGCGCCATACGCTCATCGACGCGCGCGACACCTACGACCCCCGCTCGCTGGACCCCGCGCTGTCCACCGACGTGCCCACCGGACGCGCCGTGAGCTACGTCTTCGACGGACTCACCCGTTTCACCAGCGACGCCCGCCTCGAACCCGCCCTCGCCACGCGCTGGGACCTCTCCGCCGACGGCCGCACCTACACCTTCCACCTGCGCCCCGGCGTCCGGTTCCAGAATGGGGCTCCGCTCACCGCGCGCGACGTCGTCCACTCGTTCACCCGCGCCCTCGACCCCGCCACCCACGGCGGCCGCGCCGAGCCGCTGCTCCCCATCCGCGGCGCCGCCGCGTTTGCCGACGGTCGCGCCGCGGCCGTCGCCGGCCTTTCCGCCCCCGACGACAGCACGGTGACGATCACGCTCGACCAGCCGCTCGCCATCTTCCCCAAGCTGCTCGCCATGCCCGTGGCGTCGGTGCTCCCGGCCGACGCCCCCGCCGACGTCGGCGCCCACCCGGTGGGCACCGGACCGTGGAAGCTCGTCGCGTGGAAACACGACGACTACCTCCTGTTCGCCCGCAACGATCAGTACTGGGGCGGCGCCCCGGCAGCGGATTCGCTGGAGGCCCGGATCATCGCCGAGCCGAGCACCGCCGTGGCCGAGTTCGAGGCGGGCAACGTCGACGTGGCCGAGATCCCCCCGGACGAGATTTCCTCGTGGGATGCCGACTCGGTCAAACGACGGCTGCTCGCCGATGCCCCGTCGCTGCAGCTCGTCTACCTCGCCATCAACACCACGCGCGGCGCGCTGCGCGACGTGCGCGTGCGCCGCGCCATCAACGAAGCCGTGGACGCGAAGACGATCCTCGCCCAGCTCGTGCACGGACGCGGACGCCCGGCCGCCGGCGTGATCCCGCCCTCCCTCGGCGGCGCCGACACGGTGCGCGCGCCCTACCCGTTCAACCCCGACAGCGCGAAGGCCCTGCTCGCCGCCGCCGGCTTTCCGAACGGAATCGACGTCGAGCTGTGGACCGGCGCCACGCCGATCATGGTTCGCGTGGCCGAAGCCATCCAGGCATACCTGAACGCCGTCGGCATCCGCGCCAAGATCGTCCAGCGCGACGCGGCGTCGGCGCGTGAAGCGGCGCGGAACGGGCAGACCGACCTCTTCCTCAAGGACTGGTACGCCGACTACCCCGATGCGGAGAACTTCCTGGACCCGCTGCTCGGCGGCGCCAACACCGGCGTCGGCGGCAACGTGTCGTTCTACCGGAACCCCGCGTTCGACGCGCTCATGCAGCGCGCCCGCGGCGAGGCCGACGAGGCGAAGCGGAACGCGCTCTACCGCCAGGCGGATTCGCTCGCCTACGCCGACGCGCCGATGCTCCCGCTCTACTTCTACGACAAGGCGTACGCCGTGCAGCCGTGGATCGAGGGGTTCACGCTGCCGGTGATCTTCAACGGCCAGCGGTGGACGCACGTGCGCATCCGGCCGCCCGAGCGGTAGCCGCCGCCGATGCTGCGCTTCGTCGCCCGCCGCCTGCTGCTCGCCGTGCCCACGCTGTTCGGCGTGCTCGTGGTGACGTTCCTGCTGCTGTACGTGGCGCCCGGCGATCCGGTCACGGCCATGATCGGCGAGCGCGCCGACCCGGCGACCATCGCGCGCCTGCGCGCCGAGCTGCGCCTCGACGATCCCCTGCCCGTGCAGTTCGCCCACTACGTGAACGAGGTCGCGCACGGACGGCTGGGACGGTCGTACATCACCGACCGGCCGATCAGCCAGGACATCGCCGAGCATTTTCCGAAGACGCTGGAGCTGGCGCTGGCGGCCATGCTCCTGGCCACGATCTGCGGCATCACGCTCGGCGTGCTGAGCGCGCGGCAGCCCGGCGGATGGGTGGACCGGGCCGGACTGGGACTGGCCTATCTCGGGATTTCCTTTCCCGTGTACTGGGTGGGGCTGCTGCTCATTCTCGTCTTCGCCGTGGGGCTGCGGTGGCTGCCGCCGTCGGGCTCCGGCGGCATTCAGTATCTGATCTTGCCGGCGCTCGCGCTCGGGATGCGGTCGATCGCGTTCCAGGCCCGCGTGACGCGGTCGTCGATGCTCGACGCCCTCGGCGCCGACTATACGCGGACCGCGCGCGCCAAGGGCGCCGGCGAGTGGTCCGTGACCCTGCGGCACGCGCTGCGCAACGCGCTGATTCCGGTGATCACCGTGATCGGCCTGGACTTCGGCTCCTACCTCACGGGCAGCATCCTCACCGAGACCGTGTTCTCGTGGCCCGGGCTCGGCCGCTACGTGGTGAACGCGATCTCGCGCCGCGATCTTCCCGCCATCCAGGGTTCGGTGCTGTTTCTCAGCGCGCTGTTCGTGCTCGTGAACCTGGTGGCCGATCTGGCGTACGCGAGAGCGGACCCGAGGGTGGCGTATTGAGGGTCGGACAGTCGGACTGTCGAACAGCAACGAAACGATTCACGCTGGAGCCGGGCAAGTGATGACCCTCGCCGAATATCAGACCGCCGCCGCACGGACGATCAACCAATCGCTCTCCAATGCAGACCAGCTGCTCGACGCGGCGGCGGGATTGGCCGAGGAGGCCGGCGAAGTGCTCGGCATCGTCCGCAAGCACCGCATGCAGGCACGACCGTTGGACGGCGAGCGCCTGCGCGAGGAGTTGGGTGACGCTCTCTGGTGCCTGACCATCGCGGCCCAGAGCGCCGGGCTCACCCTCGACGAAGTTGCCGCGGCGAACGTCGAGAAGCTGAAGGCGCGCTACCCCGAAGGGCTGCGCACCTGACCACGAAGTTCTCGCCCTCGTCAGTCCGTCCGACTGTCTGACTGTCCGACCATCTAATCGTCCTTCTGCCCGAAGATCGCCATGTTCGAACTGTGCCCCGGATTGACCTTCTTGTCCGGGTAGATCCAATGCACGGCCTGGTTCACGGCGGTTGCGGCGTCGCCGAAGCCGGTGGCGATGAGCTTGAGCTTTCCCGGATAGGTGACCACGTCGCCGGCGGCGTAGATCCCGGGGCGGCCCGTTTCCATCTGGCTCGTCACCAGAATCTCGTCCTTCTCGATGTTCAGCTCCCAGTCCTTGATCGCGCCCATGTCGCTCACGAAGCCGAGCATCGGGAGCACCACGTCGACTTCGAGCTGGCGCGTCGTCCTGGCCTTGATGTCCTTGAGCACCAGGTGCGTGAACCGATCGCCGCCCTCGGGCACTACCAGATCCTGCAGCTCGTGAAAGGTGTACAGCGATGCCTTCTCCGCGTCCACCGCGGCGCGGAACTGGGCCACGGTGGCGTCGTGGGCGCGGAACCGGTCGCTCCGGTGCACCACAGCCACGTGCGCCGCGCGGCCGAGCAGCTGCACCCCCCAGTCGAACGCCGAATCGCCGCCGCCGATGATGACGACGCGCTGGCCGCGGAAGCGTTCGGGGTCGGTGACGACGTCGTGAATCCCGCGGCCGTACCAGGGCTCGGCGCACACCTGCGGCAGGCGCCGCGGGGCGAACGCGCCGATCCCGGCGGCGACGACGATGGCCCGGGTGGGAAAGCGGTCGGTCTCGGTGACGAGCACGAAATGCCCGTCCGCCTGTTCGAGGCCGGTCACCCGCTGGGCGAAGTGCATCGGCTGGTCGAACTGCGCCGCCTGCACGCGCAACTGCCGCACCAGCTCCTTGGCCGGAATCCGGGGAAAGCCCGCGACGTCGAAGATGTCCTTTTCGGGGTAGAGCGCGGTGAGCTGGCCCCCCGGCTCGGCCAGGGCGTCGACGATTTGCGCCGTCGCGCCGCGCATGCCAGCATAGAAGAGCGCGAAGAGGCCGGTGGGCCCCCCGCCGATGATGGTGAGGTCGCGAATTTCGTGGATCATCGGATAACGTTCGCCACTGCTCTTTCGTTATACAAGCGTGGGCCCTCGCCTCGGCATCGGGGAGCCGACTTCCCGCCGCGGTCCGGTTCGCCCTCCATCTCCCCATCCGCTCCCGCATGCAAGAGAGTCTCGAGTACAAAGGCTCGTTCCACATCGTCCGGAAGGTCGCCGAGGGCGGCATGGCCACGGTCTACGAGGCCGAGCAACTGGGCCCGGCGGGGTTCGCCAAGCGCATCGCGCTGAAAGTGATCCACCCGCACCTCGCGCAGCGGCCGGAATTCCTGCAGCTGTTCGTGGACGAAGCCAAGCTCTCCGCCAACCTGATGCACGGCAACATCGTGCAGATCTATCAGCTGGGCGAAGTGAACGGGCAGTACTTCATCGCCATGGAGTACATCCAGGGGCCCACGCTGCGCAGCGTGATCGACCGGCACAACGAACTCGGCCGCCCCATCGCGCCGACGATGGTCGCCTACATCGGCAGCCGCCTCTGTCGGGCGCTCGATTTCGCGCACAACGCCGTGGGCCCCGACGGCCGCCGGCTCGATGTCGTGCACCGCGACGTGTCGCCGGGCAACGTGATGATCACCTGGGACGGCCACATCAAGCTCGGCGACTTCGGCATCGCCAAGGCCCGCACGTCCATCGATCCGGCCACCGAGCAGCGTGTGCGCATGGGCAAGAAGCGCTACATGAGCCCGGAGCAGGTGCTCGGCACCATCGTCGACGCGCGCAGCGACGTGTTCTCGCTTGGCGTGGTGCTCTACGAACTGCTGGCGCTGAGCCCGCTGTTCCACGAGGACAATACGGCGCTCTCGGTGGAGGAGGTCGTGCTGCGCCCGCTCCCCGACCTGCGCTCCCGGATCACCGACCTCGATCCCGATCTGGACGAGATCCTGCAGCTCTCGCTCCAGCGGAATCCCGCGGAGCGCGCCACCGCGGCGCAGCTCGGCAACCTGCTGGATCAGTGGATCGTCAACCAGAGCGACCGCACCGGGGCCTCGCCGGACCGGCTGCAGACCCATCTGGCCGAGATGTTCCCGACCACCTTCCAGGCCCGCTTCGAACCCGACCCCACTGGCGCCCAGATGGGACCGGAAGCGTTCAGGAAGAAGCGCGGATCCATTATCGCGAGGTTGTTCGGGTAGGAGGTAGGTCGGTAAGTCGGTAGACTACGAACACCGTGGCCGTTGCGTCGTTTCGGCCCTGCGTGGTTTCTCAGTTCATCGTTACTTTCCCGTTCATAATGAAGATCTATACCCGCACCGGCGACTCCGGTGACACCGGCCTGTTCGGCGGCGGCCGCACCGCGAAGAGCGATCCGCGCGTCGAAGCCTACGGCGACGTCGACGAACTGAACGCCGTGCTCGGCCTCGCCCGCGCCAGCGAGATGATGCCCCGGATCGACGAGGTGCTGGTGCCGATCCAGCGCGACCTGTTCGCCATCGGCGCGCTCCTCGCCACGCCCGACCGCGAGAAGATGCGCCAGCATCTCGACAAGGCCCGCATCGACGAGGTCCGCATCGCCGAACTGGAACGCGCGATCGACGACGGCGACGCCGAGCTCGAGCCGCTCAAGGCGTTCATCATGCCCGGCGGGACTCCCAAGGCCGCCGCCCTGCACGTGGCCCGCACCGTCTGCCGGCGCGCCGAGCGACGGGTGGTCGCGCTCCGCGCGAGCACCGAGGTGCCCGACGTCGTGATCGTGTACCTGAACCGGCTCTCCGACCTGCTGTTCACGCTCGCCCGCGTGGCCAACCGTCGCGCCGGCGCGGGCGAGGTCACGTGGTAGCGCGCGACGTCCCCGCAGGCGAGGCGGAAGCGTGACCGAGAGCGGCTACCGGGTGCATATCCTGCCCGGCGCCGTCGACGCCATCGGCGGCGTGGCGCGCGTGGTCGTGCGCGCGCACCGGTACGCGATCGTCACTGACAGCAACGTGGGCCCCCTGTACGCCGAACGCGCGCGCGCGGCGATGACCGGGTTGGCCACGGAGGTGTTCACGATCCCGGCCGGCGAGGCACACAAGACGCGCCAGACGTGGGCAGCCGTCACCGACCAGATGCTCGAGGCCGGATTCGGCCGCGACTCGGCGGTCATCGCGCTGGGCGGCGGCGTGGTGTGCGACCTCGGAGGATTCGTCGCCGCCACGTTCATGCGCGGTATCCCCGTGGTGCACGTTCCGACCACGCTGCTAGCCATGCTCGACGCCGCCATCGGCGGCAAGACGGCGGTCGACACGCCGGCGGGCAAGAACCTCGTCGGCGCCTTTCACCAGCCGTCGGCGGTGATCATCGACCCGTCGGTGCTCTCGACGCTTCCGGCCGACGAGATGCGGGCCGGACTCAGCGAGGCGATCAAGCACGGCGTCATCGCCGACCCGGCGCACTTCGCCGCCGTGGCCGCCTTCGGCGCGGCCCTGCGCGACCACCATCAGAACCCCCGCGCCACGAGCGCCATCGTCGCCCGCAGCGTGGAGATCAAGTCCGCCGTGGTCGCGTCCGACACGCGCGAATCGGGACGGCGGAAGATCCTCAACTTCGGCCATACCATCGGCCACGCCGTCGAACACCTGAGCGGGTATCGCGTGCTGCACGGCGAAGCCGTGGCCATCGGCATGTGCCTCGAAGCGGCGCTCGCCGAGCGGATCGGCGTCGCCGTGCCCGGCACCGCCGACCGCGTTCGCGCGGCGTGCGAGGGCGCGGGCCTTCCCACCGCGCGCCCCGCCGGCATCGAGCCCCAGGCCATCGTCGCGCTGGCGCGTGGAGACAAGAAGGGACGCGCCGGCCGCGCGCAGTACGCGCTCCCGACGCGCATCGGTGAGATGGCGTTCGGCGATCGGGGATGGTCGGCGCCGGTCGACGACGCGCTGGTGCTCGAAACGCTCCGCTGAAGAGCACGCGCGCCGAACGGCGCTGCTCCGGCAGTTGGACGCCAGAATCGAACCAGTGTCTGAGATTACGCCGCCCCGGCGTCTCGCTGGGCGTGAAAGCCGCCACCTTCGGCCGATTATCGGAAAGGCTGACCGAAAGTCATGTGTTTACGCGGCAACTTTATTGGCGTGTTGCAAAATTTTGCCACACATGGAGTTAACACCGCAAACGAAGGTTTCACCGGTAGGCTCCAGGATGCCCGCTGTTGACGCGTCCGAATCGCGACGTTATCGTGCCCGTCCCTGCCAGTCACCGGCGTGCCGCGAGCCACACGGCTCGCTCCCACCTTCCCGCTTTCAGTGATAGGGGCGTGTATGGAGCAAGTGACCGAATCGAGGTCCAAGGGATACTTCCGCTCGTCTCCCTCCTCTGCATTCGACCAGTACCTGCAGGACATCCAGAAACTCCCTCTCATCGACGACCCGCAGGAAGAGCGACGGCTGGCACGCCGGGCTCAGAAAGGTGACGAGAAAGCCGCCGAACGGCTGGTCACCGCGAACCTCCGATTCGTCATCTCGTACGTCAAGAAGTACCAGGGCCACGGCCTCGACCTGAGCGAACTCGTGGCGATCGGGAACGAAGGACTCCTCAAGGCGGTCCGCAAATTCGATCCCGACCAGGGCGTCAAATTCATCTCGTACGCCGTGTGGTGGGTGCGCCAGGCCGTCCTCAAGGCCCTCGCCGAGCAGACCCGCTCGGTCCGCATCCCGCTCAATCAGAATTCGCAGCTCATCCGCCTGGCCCGCGCCGAGACGGTGCTGGCCCAGGTGCTCAAGCGTGACCCGACCGAGAATGAGATCGGCCGCCTGCTCGACGAATCCCCGGAGGCGATCCGCTCCGCCAAGCAGATGTCCGCCACCGAAGTCTCGCTGGACGCGCCGATCGACCGCTCGGATCGCGAGGCCTCCACGCTCGGCGAGCGGTTCGCCGGCGTCGACGGCACCGAGATCGAAGAGGTCACCGACTACAAGCTGATGCGCGAGTTCATCGACCGCGTGTTCAAGAAGTACCTCACGCCGCGCGAGCGGAAGATCCTCTACCTCTACTACGGGCTCGAGGAAGGCAGCGAGGCGATGACGCTGGAGAAGATCGGCGCCCTGATGGGCGTGACGCGCGAACGGATCCGGCAGATTCGCGAGCGCGCCTTCGAGAAGCTGCGCGAGAGTCCCGACGGTCGCGCGCTGTGCGGCTTCTGGGCCGCGTAGCCGGCCGAGTGGACCGACCCTCTGAACCCCCGGCAATACCGCCGGGGGTTTTTTGTCGCCGCGGCCGCCGCGCGCGTCTTCTATTATGTATGCCCCCGTGCCCCGGCCCTCCGCCCCGATGACGGCGACTTCCGACCGCGCGGCAGCGCCCGTGGACGCCGCCCTCGCCTCGCGCCTGGCGCAGATCGTGGGCGACCGCCGGGTGCTCTTCCGCCCCGGCGAACTCGTGGCCTACGCGTCCGACGGGCTGCCGGGGTATCAGCGGCGGCCGTCGTGCGCCGTCTTTCCGGGCACCCGCGACGAAGCGATACGCGTGGTGCGGCTGCTCGCCGAAGCGGGCGTGCCCTTCGTGCCGCGGGGGGCGGGCACCGGACTCTCCGGCGGCGCGCTCGCCGACGGCCTGGTGCTGCTCGGCCTCAACCGGCTCACGCGCATCCTCTCCATCGACGCCGAGAACCGGCTCGCCGTGGTCGAACCGGGCGTGGTGAACGTGGCGCTGAGCCGGGCCGCGGCGCCCTACGGTCTCCACTATGCGCCCGACCCGTCGAGCCAGGCGGCGTGCACCATCGGCGGCAACGTGGCGGAGAACGCCGGCGGCCCGCACTGCCTCAAGTACGGCGTCACCACCAACCACATCGTGGCGCTGACGGTGGCGCTCGCCGACGGCGAGGTGGTGCGGCTGGGCCGCGCCGACGGCGAAGCGGAGGGCTACGATCTCGTCGGCGCATTCGTGGGATCGGAGGGATGTTTCGGCGTGGCGCTCGACGTGACCGTGCGCCTCACGCCAAACCCCGAAGCGGTGCGCACCCTGCTCGCCGATTTCACGAGCCTCGACGCGGCAGCGCGCGCCGTGTCGTCCATCATCGCCAGCGGGATCCTGCCGGCGGCGCTGGAGATGCTCGACGGGCCGACGATCCGGATGGTCGAGGCATCCATCTACGCGGCGGGCTATCCGGTGGACGCCGCCGCCGTGCTGCTCATCGAACTGGACGGCGCGCTGGCCGGCCTCGAGCAGGACGTGGCCGCCGTGGACGCGATGTGCCGCGCCGAGGGCGCGCGCGAGGTGCGCATCGCCCGCGACGAGGCCGAACGGGCGCGGCTCTGGCAGGGCCGCAAGAAGGCGTTCGGGGCCATGGGGCGGCTGTCGCCGCATCTCGTGGTGCAGGACGCGGTGGTGCCGCGCACGCGGCTGCCCCAGGTGCTGGGCGAGATCCAGGCCATCGGAGCGCGGCACCGGGTGACGATATGCAACGTGTTCCACGCCGGCGACGGCAACGTCCATCCCAACATCGCCTACGACGCCCACGACGCCGACGAATCGGCGCGGGTGCACGCGGCGATGCGGGAGATCATGGCGGCGTGCATCGCCGCCGGCGGCACGATCACGGGCGAGCACGGCGTGGGCGTCGACAAGCTGCCGTACATGGACGCCATCTTCTCGCCGGCGTCGCTGCGCGCCATGTGCGATCTGCGCGACGTGTTCGATCCGTCCCGCCGGATGAACCCGGGCAAGGTGGTGCCGGTGCACAGCTGCCGCGAGTGGATGATGGCGCCGGCCGCGCGCGCCGGCGGGACGCCCCGCCGATGACCACGCCGACGGAGCGCGTCGCGGCGCAGCTGCGCGAAGCCGCCGAGCGCGGCACGGCCCTGCGCATCGCCGGCCGCGGCGCGTGGCTCGACGCCAACCGTCCGGTGACGGCCGGCGAACGCCTGTCGCTGCGTGACGACGCCGGCGTGGTGGAGTACGTGCCGGGCGACTTCACGATGACCGTCCGGGCCGGCACGACGCTGGGCGAGATCGCCGCCGCGACCGGGGCCCACGGCCAGTGGCTGCCGCTGGACCCGTGCGGGGACGACGCCGGCACGATCGGCGCCACGGTGGCCACCGCGTCCAGCGGACCGCACGCCACCGGCTTCGGCACGCCGCGCGACCATCTGCTGGGCATCGAGTTCGTGACCGGCGCGGGCCACGTGGTGCGCGCCGGCGGGCGTGTGGTGAAGAACGTGGCCGGGTTCGACCTGGTGCGGCTGAGCGCCGGCGCGTGGGGCACGCTCGGCGTCATCACCGAGGTGACCGTACGGCTCCGGGCGCTTCCTCCGGCGGTCGAGACGCTGGTGGCGGGCGTGGACGAAGCACCGGAATCCATCGAGCGCACGCGCGCCGGACTGCACGCGCTCGTCAGCTCGCCGCTGGCCGCGGAGCTGGTCGGCGCGCCGCTCGCGGCGGCCATCGGACTGAGCGAGCGGCCGGCGCTGCTCATGCGCATCGGCGGCAACGCGGAATCGATGCGCGCCCAGCGCGATGCGCTCGCGCGACTCGGCGCCGGCGCATTCCAGCCGGTGAGCGACGGCGTGTGGGCGACGCTGCGATCGGCCGAAGGCCGCGACGACGCGGTGTGGCGCCTGTCGCGGCAGCCGGCGGCATTCGCGGCGACGTGGACGGCGGGCCGGCGGGCGCTCGCGGCCGCCGGCGGCGGGTGGATGCACGGCAGTCCGCTGCGCGGCACGGTGCGCTGCGGCGCGCCGGCCGCCGGGCCCGACGCGATGCTCCGCGCCCTCGCGCTGCCGTTCGATGGCGTGCGCGTGGGCGAGCGCCTGCCGGCGGGCGTCTGGCCGGCGCTGCCTTCGCCGGTTGGCGACCGGCTGTCGCGCGGCGTGCGGCGCGCGTTCGACCCCGGGCGCCTGCTCAACCCGGGCATTCTGGGGGACACCGCGTGACGGCGCCGCGCGATCGGGCCGCGGCCTGCGCGGTGCCGGGCACTCCACTCGCGGCCGCCGGCGCCGGCATCGACGCCTGCGTGCACTGCGGCTTCTGCCTGCAGAGCTGCCCCACCTATCTGGCGCTCGAGGACGAGAACGACAGCCCGCGGGGGCGCATCGTGCTCATGCGCGCGGCGTTCGAGGGAACGCTGGCGGTGGACGATCCCGCGCTGCAGACGCACATCGACCGCTGCCTCGGCTGCCGCGCCTGCGAGACCGCGTGCCCCTCGGGCGTGCCGTACGGCGATCTGCTCGAGGCGACGCGGGCGACGCTGAACGAACGGCGCCCGCTGCCGCTGCTCGCGCGCGCCATCCTGGCGCTGTTCGCCCGGCCGGTGCTGCTGGGCGCGTGCATGGCCGCGGCCCGCGGGATCCGCGCCGCCGGGCTGGCGCGACTGTTCGCGCGGCTGCCGGGGCGCGCGGGCTTCGCCTTTGCGATGCTCGAGGCCACGCGGGTGCCGGTGGTCCGCACCCCGTACGCGGCCGCCGGCACGGGGGATCGCGGCAGTGTCGCGCTGCTCGACGGATGCGTGATGGAGGGCCTGTACGCGGAAACGAACCGGGCCACGGCGCGGGTACTCATCGTGAACGGGTATGCGATGGCGGAGGCGCCGGGCCAGCGCTGCTGCGGCGCGCTGCACGCGCACGCCGGCGATCTGGCTGGCGCACGCGCGCTCGCCCGCGCCAACATCGCGGCGTTCGAACGATCGGGCGCCGAATTCGTCGCGGTGAATTCGGCCGGCTGCGGCGCGGCATGCAAACAGTATGGCCACCTGCTCGCGGACGATCCGGCGTGGGCCGCCCGCGCGGCGGCGATGTCGGCGCGGGTGCGCGACGTGAGCGAGCTGCTCGCCGCGGCGGGGCCGCGGCCGGGGCGCGGCCGCCCGGTCCGGGCGGCGTACGACGCCCCCTGCCACCTGCTGCACGCGCAGCGCGTGGCCGAGGCGCCGCGCCGCGTGCTCGCCGCGATCGGCGGCCTCGAACTCGTGCCGCTCGTTGACGCCGACCAGTGTTGCGGCAGCGCCGGCATCTACGGCCTGCTGCAGCCCGGCGTGTCGGCGGCGGTGCTCGCGCCCAAGGTGAACCACATCCTCGAGGCCGGGGTGTCGTTGGTGGCCACCGGAAATCCCGGCTGCCTGATGCAGATCGGCGCCGGGTTGGCGCGCGCGGGCGCGGCCTGCCGCGCCGTTCACCCCGTGGACCTGCTCGACGCGGCATACGCGGCCGGCGCCGCGAACGCCGCCGCGGCCCGATAGCCGCGATTCCGTCATGGCGACGGGCGGCCTGCCCGTATTACATATCAGCCATGCTGGATGCCCTGATCGTGGAGTTGGAGGGTGTGGTGGTGGAAACGCGCCAGGCGCGTCTCGACGCGCTGGCGCGAGCCCTCGCCGACGACGGTGTCGCCCAGCTTCCGGACCAGGCCGCCGAGGAGCTGCTCGGGCTGGGGCCGCGCGAGGCGGCGGCGCGCGCCGTGCGGATGCTCGGCGTCACGCGGGACCCGACGGCGGTGGAACTCATCGGGCTGCGCGCCGACCGGTATTTCACCGAGCGGGCGAGCCAGGGGCTGACGCTCCGCGAAGGGGCGCGCGTGCTGGTGACGATCGCCCACGCGCGATCGCGGCTGGCGCTGGTGACGCGGGCCGGGCGCGCGACGGTGGATCTGGTGCTCGGCCTCTCCGGTCTGCACGATGCGTTCGAGGTGATCGTGTGCGCCGACGACGTGCTCGACAACAAGCCGGCGCCGGAGAGCTACACGCGGGCCCTGACGCGGCTCCAGAGCCGGCGGCCGATGGCCCGCGAGCGGGTGCTCGCGCTTGAGGACTCGGGGCCCGGCATCCTCGCGGCGCGCGCCGCCGGCGTGCGCTGCCTGGCCGTGGGCGACGTGCCGGCGCACCAGGCGGTGGAAGCGGACGGGCTGGTGCCGTCGCTCGCCGATGCCGGGCACGACGTGCTGTCGGAGCTCGAACGCTGGGCGCACGAAGCCGCATGAGTGAGGACGCCATCGCCGGACGGATCACGCCGGCCGAGCCGGCCGCCGACATCGTGGCCGGCCGCCGCGTGGTGCAGGTGTACTCCAATCCGGCAGCGGAGTACGAGGCGCTCACCCAGCGGGCCGCCGTCGTCGACCGCAGCCACCGCACGCGCATCCGGCTGATGGGCGCCAAGGCCGCGGGCGTCGTGGCCGGCCTGGTGACCAACGACACCGAGTCCCTGCAGCCCGGCCAGGGGCAGTACGCCGCGGCGCTCACGCCCAAGGGCAAGATCGTCGCCGACGTGCGGATCTTCGTGGATGACCGGAGCGTGCTCACCGACACCGGCGCGCGCGCCGGCGCCGGGTGGCGAGCGATGATCAGGAAGTACGTGAACCCCCGTCTGGCGCGGTACGCCGACGAGTCCGAGAGCACGCGCGCCATCGGCGTGTTCGGTCCGGCGGCGCGGCACGTGGCGGAGGCGATCGCGGGAATCAACAGCACGGCGCTGTCGATCCTGCCGCCCTACTCGCACGTGCCCGGCGAGGCCGACGGCACGGCGGTCATGGTCGCCCACACGCCCGAGCTGACCGGGGGCGGGTTCGAGCTGTTCTTTCCCGCCGAGGCGTTCGACGTGCTCTGGCAGCGGGCGGTGAAGGCGGGCGCGGTGCCGTGCGGCCTGGCCGCGTGGGAGGTGGCGCGGGTAGAGGCGGGGCGTCCGGAGTGGGGGCTCGACATGGACGAGACGACGCTGACGCAGGAAGCGAATCTCGAGGAGTTGCAGGCGATCAGCTATACCAAGGGGTGTTACGTGGGCCAGGAGGTCGTGGCCCGCGTGCACTTCAAAGGCCATGTGAACCGGCACCTGCGCGGGCTGCGCGGTACGGACGCCGGCGCCCCGGCGCCGGGCGCGGCGCTGGTGGACGCGGACGACAAGGTCGTGGGCGACGTGCGCAGCTCGGTGATCTCGCCGCGCCTGGGCCCGATAGCGCTCGGCATGATTCGGCGCGAGATCGAGCCCGGCGCGACGCTCACGGCACGGTGGGACGAAGGGGAGCAGACCATGCAGGTGTGCGCCCTTCCCTTTCCCGCCGAGTAGTGCGGGCGCTCGTCACCGGCGCCACCGGCATGGTGGGCCGCCACATCGTCGAACGCCTGCTGGCCGACGGCTGGACCGTGCGCGCGCTGGTGCGCGATCCGGACGCGGCCGGCGCCCGCGAACTCATCGCCCTCGGCGTGGCGCCGGCGCGCGGCGACGTGCTCGACCAACCGGCGTTCGCCGGCGCAGCGCGGGGGTGCGAGGTCGTGTTTCACGCCGCCGCGGAGATCATGACGCGCGGGTGGGACGCCTACCGCACGGTGAACGTGGACGGCACGCGGAACGCCATCTCGGCCGCCGCCGCCGCGGGCGCGCGGCTGCTGCAGGTGAGCAGCGTGGCCGTGTACGGATCCGAGACGCGCTATCTGGGCGAGCGGCAGGGCACGAAGACCAGCGAGGATCTGCCGCTGCTGCCGCTGTACGAGAAGTCGTACTACGCGCGCAGCAAACGGGAGTCCGAGGAGCTGGTGATGGCCGCGCACCGCGCCGGCCGCATCTGGGCCGCGGCGGTGCGCCCCGACGTGATCTATGGCCGGTACGACCGGCAGTTCGTACCGCGGCTGGCGCCGCTGCTGCGATTCGGCGTCGTGCCGCTGCTCGCCGGCGGCCGGACGACGCTGGCGGTGGTGCACGCGGCCAACGTGGCCGACGGGGCAGTGCGCGCGGCGACCTCCGACGCCGCCGGCGGCCGGGCGTACAACCTGGCCAACGACTTCGACGTGACGGTGCGCGAGTTCTTCACGTACGGCGCCCGGGGCCTCGGCGCCACTGCCCGCTTCGTGCCCGTGCCGCTCGCGGTGGCGCGCGGCGGCCTGCGGGCGGCGAAGCTGGCGGCGCGGGCGACGACGTTCGGGCGGGTCCGCATCGGCGGCGGCACGGCGGTGGACTTCCTGACGCGCGACAATCCGTTCACGTCGGCGCGGGCGCGGAACGAACTGGGGTGGGCTCCCCGGGTCACGCCGGCCGATGGCGTCGCGGACGCCTTTGCCTGGTGGAAGGCCCGGCGGGCGGGGGCCTGAACGCGAACGGGCGCGACGTTGCCGTCGCGCCCGCCCGCGAAATGGAACGGAAGAACGCGACTACTTCTTCTTCGTGTCCATCGCCTTCTTCGTGGTGTCCTTCTTGGTGGTGTCCATCTTCGTCGTCGTCGTCGACGTCGTGGTCGTTGTCGTCGTCGTCGTGGAATCCTTCTTCGTCGTATCCATCTTCATCGCCGACGTATCGGCCGCGGGCGCGGCGGCTTTCATAGCAGAACCAGTATCGGCAGCCGGTTTGGCACCGGACGAGCAGGCAGCGACCGCGAACACGGCGGCAACGAGGGCCAAGCGCTTCATTGAAATCTCCTGGAAGATCAAGGGGTGTGAACGAGAGGCGCGTAGCACCGCTGCACGCGACGGAAGGTGCTCGTGCTCTTGCGGCATTTAACTTACCGGCCCCAATGTTAGTGTCAAGGCTAGGTGCGGCCGCCCAAGTGACGACGGGACAATAGCTTCCTCCTCAGGGGCCAATGCGACAACCGTGATCGAACGGAGGGTATTGTATGCGCCCCAATGCGTTCGGCAAGGCCCCAGGTAACTCGCGTTTTTACAAAGGTTTATAGTCGGCCAAGAACTCTCTGCGCCGCCCGGGTGTTTCATCCCCAGCCGGTTGCGGGGTTCACCCCCCTGGCGCAGGTTCGACGGTCTCGCTTCGCTCCCGTATCCGATGCCACATTCGCCACCCGGTTCCATGCTCGCCGACCCGCCGCGCGACGGCGTCGTGCGCGGCGCCTGCCCGCACGACTGCCCCGACACGTGCGCCATGCTCGTCACCGTCGCCGACGGCCGGGCGGTGCGCGTGGCCGGCGATCCCGAGCATCCGTTCACCGACGGATTCCTGTGCGCGAAGGTGAACCGGTACGTGGAGCGCACGTACCATCGGGAGCGCGTGCTGCGCCCGATGCGCCGCGTGGGACCCAAGGGCAGCGGCGCTTTCGCGCCGGTGTCGTGGGACGAGGCGCTCGGCGAGATCGCCGACCGGCTCTCCGCCGTCGCGCGCTCGGCGCACGGCCCGCAGGCGATCCTGCCGTATTCGTACGCCGGCACGATGGGCATGCTGCAGGGGTCGTCGATGGACCGCCGGTTCTTCCACCTGCTCGGCGCGTCCAAGCTCGACCGGACGATCTGCTCGATGGCCGGCACGATGGGAATGCGCATGACCGTCGGCGCCAACGTCGGCGCCGACGCCGAGGGGCTGCCGGAGAGCGACCTCGTGCTGCTGTGGGGCACGAACACGCTGACGTCGAACCCGCACCTGTGGCCGTTCGTGCGGCGGGCCCGCGAGCGTGGCGCGCGCGTCATCGCCATCGACCCCATCCGCACCCGCACCGCCGACCAGAGCGACGAGTGGATCGGCATCCGCCCGGGCACCGACGCGGCGCTGGCGCTG
Organism: uncultured Gemmatimonadaceae bacterium; assembly: GCA_963775915.1. Taxonomy (GTDB): domain Bacteria; phylum Gemmatimonadota; class Gemmatimonadetes; order Gemmatimonadales; family Gemmatimonadaceae; genus JAGWRI01. The sequence goes on along the minus strand of CAVZKH010000010.1, from coordinate 566,559 downwards.
GGGATGATGCACGTGGTGTTCGCGCGCGGACTCGAGGATCGCGACTACCTGGCGCGTCACACGCTCGGCGAGACGGAACTCCGCGCGCGCGCGGCCGAGTACGGGCCGGCGCGCGTCGGCGAGATCACCGGGCTCGACGCCGGCACGGTGGAGCGGCTCGGCGAGGCGTTCGGGCGCGCCCGGGCGGCGTTCATTCGCGTGAACTACGGCCTGCAGCGCCACGCCGGGGGCGGGATGGCCGTGCGCACCATCGCCTGCCTGCCCGCGGTCACGGGCCACTGGCGGCGCGCCGGCGGGGGCGTGCAGCTCTCCACGAGCGCCAACTTCCAGTTCAACAAGCGGGCGCTCGAGCGGCCCGACCTGTCGCCGCCGGTGCGCACGATCAACATGATCCGCCTGGGCGAGGCGCTCACCCGGCCCGATGCCGGCGTGGGCGGACCGCCGGTGCAGGCGCTGGTGGTGTACAACTCGAATCCGGCGTCGGTGGCGCCGGACCGCAGCGCCGTGCTCCGCGGACTGGCGCGCGAGGATCTGTTCACGGTGGTGCTGGAGCATTTCCAGACCGACACCGCCGACTGGGCCGACTACGTGCTCCCGGCCACGACGCAGCTCGAGCACTGGGACGTCCACCTGGCGTACGGGCACCACTACGTGTCACTCAACCGTCCGTCGATCGCGCCGGTGGGCGAAGCGAAGCCGAACACGGAGATCTTCCGCCTGCTCGCGGCGCGGATGGGGATGGACCACGCGGCGATGCGCGACGACGACGCGGCGCTCCTGCGCCAGGCGCTCGACACGCAGAGCCCGATGCTCGAGGGCGTGACGCTCGACGCGCTGCTCGAGCGCGGCTGGATGCGGCTCAACGTGCCGACCCCGTACCTGCCCTTTGCCGACGGCGGCTTTCCGACGCCGAGCGGCAAGTGCGAGTTCTACTCGGCGCGGATGCTGGAGATGGGGCTCGATCCGCTGCCGGCGTACACGCCGCCGTACGAGAGCCCCGAGCGCGCGCCCGAGCTCGCGGCGCGCTACCCGCTCGTGCTCATCTCCTCGCCGGCGCACCAGTTCCTCAACTCCACGTTCGTCAACGTGGACGCGCTCCGCCGCGGCGCCGGCGAGCCCGAGTGCGTGCTGCATCCGCGGGACGCCGAGCGGCGCGGCATCGCGCCGGGCATGCGCGTGGCGGTGCACAACGACCGCGGAACGTTCACGGCGGTGGCCCGGGTGGAGGACGCGATCCGCGAGGGCGTGGCCTGGGCGCCGTCGATCTGGTGGGGGAAGCTGGCGCCGGACGGCGCAAACGCCAATCAGACGACTTCGCAGCGCGAGACGGACATGGGCCACGGTCCGGTGTTCTACGACAATCGTGTAGAGATCGCGTCCGCCGACTGACCGGCCCCTTGCGCGGCTTCCGGTCGCTTTGCTGATTCCGATTATTACTCCGGAGTAGCTCGTGACGAAACTTCCCGAAACCCTCGGTGCGTTAAAGCGGTCGCCGTTCGGCATGCCCGAACGCGCGCTGCGGTCGGTCAAGGACGAGATGCGGCAGAACCTGCTGGCGCGCCTCTGCACCGACGGACCGCTGTTCGAGGGCGTTCTCGGCTACGAAGACACGGTGATGCCGCAGATCGTCAACGCGATCCTGTCGCGCCACAACTTCATCCTGCTGGGGCTGCGCGGGCAGGCCAAGTCGCGGATCCTGCGCGCCCTGACGACGCTGCTCGACGACGCGATGCCGATCGTGGCCGGGAGCGAGGTGAACGACAACCCGTTCGCGCCGATCTCCAAGTTCGCGCGCACGCTCCTCACCGAGGCGGGCGACGACACGCCCATCGCCTGGGTGGGGCGCGACAGCCGCTACGTGGAGAAGCTGGCCACGCCCGACGTGACGATCGCCGACCTGATCGGCGATCTGGACCCGATCAAGGCGGCGCGCGGCGGGCACCTGCTGTCGGACGAGCTGACGATCCACTACGGCATGCTGCCGCGCGCCAACCGCGGCATCTTCGCGCTGAACGAGCTGCCCGACCTGGCCGGCAAGGTGCAGGTGGGGCTGTTCAACGTCATGCAGGAAGGCGACGTGCAGATCAAAGGCTACCCGGTGCGGCTGGCGCTGGACGTGCTGCTCTGCTTCACCGCCAATCCCGAGGACTACACGGCGCGCGGCAAGATCATCACGCCGCTCAAGGACCGCATCGGCAGCGAGATCATGACGCACTACCCGGAGTCCGTCGAGCTGGGCATGGAGATCACGCGGCAGGAAGCGTGGACCGATCGCGGCCACCGGCCGGTGCGCATTCCCGACTTCGTGGCCGAGCTGGTGGAGCGCGTCGCGTTCGAGGCGCGGGCCGACAGGCGCGTGGACAAGCGCTCCGGCGTGTCGCAGCGGATGCCGATCAGCGTGCTCGAGAACGTGGTGTCGAACGCCGAGCGGCGGGCGGTGGCGACCGGCGACGAGGAGATCGTGCCGCGGGTGTCCGATCTCTACGCCGCGCTGCCGGCGATCACGGGCAAGCTCGAACTGGAGTACGAGGGCGAGCTGGTGGGCGGGGCGACGATCGCGCGCGAGCTGATCCGCCGCGCCGCCGACGAGACCTTCGACGCGCGGGCCGGCGGCGTGAACGTGGACGAGATCGTGATGTGGTTCGACGAGGGCGGCGCGCTGCAGGTGGCCGACGACGCGAAGGCGGACGTCGTACTCGAGGGATTCGACGTGGTGCCCGATCTCGTGCAGATCGTGCACAACACGGGGCTGGCGCCGGAGGACGATCCGGCGCAGGCGGTGGCCGGCTGCGAGCTGGTGCTGGAGGCGCTGGTGGCGCGGCGGCGGATCTCGCGCAGCGACGGCGGGCGCTACACGCGGGCGGTGACCGAGCAGCGGCGGCGGCCGAATCAGGACTTCTTCGGCGGCGGGCTCGGCTGACCGACGGCGATGACCAGAGCGCCGGCGGGCCAGGTCGTCGCGCCGCATGCGGGCGCCGGGGTGGTCGTGCGCCAGGCGACGCCGGCCGACGTAGACGTGGTGGTCGAACTGCGGCTGGCGCTCCTCCGCGAGTACGACGGGCACGCGGTCTTCGGCCGGCTGCACGCGGACGCCGAGCAGCGCGCGCCACGGCTGTGCGCCGAGCAGATGGCGTCGCCCCGCGACGCGTTTTTCCTCGCCGAAGTGGACGGCGTGCCCGTGGGCCTGCTGCGCTGCACCGAGTCCAAGGCGTCGCCCCTGCTCCAGCCCGAGCGGTTCGCGTACGTCTCGTCGGTGTACGTGCGGCCGGCGTTCCGGCGGCGAGGGCTCGTGCGCAAGCTGCTCGCCGCGGCCGACGCGTGGTGCGCGGCCCACGGCCTGACCGAGATGCGGCTGCACAACGTGCCCGGCCACGTGGCCGCCGCCACCTGGGCGGCGCTGGGCTTCGGGGTGGTGGAAGAGGTGAGGACGCGGCAGCTCGGGGAGGCCTGACGGCATGGCGATCGTGACGATCTCGCGGATGTACGGTTCGGGTGGATCGCTCGTGGCGCAGCGCGTGGCCGACGCGCTGGGCTGGGACCTGCTCGACAACGCCGTGGTGGACGCGGTGGCCGAGCGGCTGGGCGTGTCGGTGGCCGAGGTGTCGGAGCACGAGGAGCGGGTGCCGTCGCTCGCGGAGCGGCTGGCGGCGGCGATGACGCTGAGCGCGCCGGAGATGCTGCCGGTAGTGGACACGACGCTGCCGCCGACGGACGAGCGGATCGTCGCGGTGACGCGGGCGGTGATCGAGGAGGCGGTGCAGACCGGGCACGCGGTGCTGGTGGGGCGCGGCGCGCAGTGCGTGCTGGCCAACCGCCCGGACGCGCTGCACGTGTTCTGCTACGCGCCGGTGCCGGCGCTGGCCGCATTCGTGATGACCGACCGCGGCGTGTCGCACGACGAGGCGCTGCGCGTCGTGCAGCGCATGAATCATCAGCGCGAGCAGTACGTGCGCCAGCACTGGAACCGCGAGTGGCGCGCCGAGGAGAACTACGACCTCTGCGTGAACACCGGCACGCTGGGCATCGAGGGGGCGGCGCGGATCGTGATCGACCTGGCGCGGGAGCGGTTCGAGTAGGAGCGCTACAGCTTCCGCTTGAGCCGCGCGAACCAGGTGTCGACTTCGGCGGGGAGCAGGAGGTTGTCGGAGATGCCGGCGATCTCGTCGGCCTCCTTCCACGCGGCCTCGAGCATGGCGAGTTCGCCCTCGAGGGCGCGGCGCTCGGAGTCCTCGTGGGCCGACATCTCGAGGGCGAGGCGGATCGGTTTGGGAATGTCCTTGATCACGCGCCCCTGCGAGGCGGGCTTGGCCGACCCGGCCATCGCGCGATGGGTCTGCGTCGCGAAGAAGCGGCGGGGGTCGGCGTCGTCCCCGATCAATTTCACCGCGCGCTGCACATCCTCCTTCGCGGCGCCGCTGGCGTTGATCTTGGGAAGGATCTTCCCGGCCACGCGAATCGCCTCGTCACCCGTGAAGACGGCCGCAGTGTGGGTGCGATTTCGCCGCCGGTATTCCTCGATCCGCGGCGGGGCCGGCTCGCCCAGGCGGCGCGGCATGTCGGGCACCGTGAACTTCTTGGGCGAGATCGGCACTCGTATGGCCCACCCGAGTTCGTTGTCGTCCGGGATGAGGTTGACCCGCGCGACATGCTCGGCGTTGACGACGTACGGCTCGTCCATCCACGGCAACGCGAGCTTCACGCGACCGAAGGCCCGGCGGTGCGCCTGGAAGAGCAGCTGCGGCATCTGGGAAAAAGCGCCGGCTCCGCCGATGGCGTAGAGCCCCAGCGCCGGCCCGACGATGTAGATGCCGGCCACGGCGGCGGCTCCGACCCCGGCGTACGTATAGTAGCGGCGCCGGCGGCGGCCGAACTGGTCGCCATAGCGCCAGGCCGCCATCTCCGGCCGCTGGGGGCGGCCGATGCGTACCAGTTCGAGTCCCTCGCTCACGCGCGCCAGGCCGACGTTGTCGGTGGAGGCGCGCAGCTTGGTGTCGCGGAACAGGCGCTCGCACTCCTCGATCGCCTCCCACCGCTCCTCGAGGGGACTCAGGTTCCACCGCTCGCACTTGCGGCAGACGACCCAGAGCCGGCCCTTCTCGGCGTCGAACGCCAGCCGGCGCCCGATGGGGAAGTGCTCGACGACCTCGTTGGTGCCGAGATTCGAATTGCAGAAGAGGCAGGTGGAGTACATCGGCGATCACAGTTTCCGCAGTTCCGGACTCTTCCGGAACGCGTACATACAATACGCGAGAATCACGGCCGCGGTGCCGGAAATCGCCAACTGGTCGCCGTAGCGCTCGGCCACCGTGCCGGCAATGAGCGATCCGGCGGCCTGCGAGAGGCCGACGACCACGAACGAATAGGCCGCCATGAGACGTCCGCGCATCTCGTCGGGCACCAGCGACTGGAGCATGCCGTTGGCGAGCGCGCCGCTCACGATCATCGCGAACCCGGTGGCGAGGAGCGCGGGGTACGCGAGCCAGGGCCAGGGCACGAGTCCGAAGAGGATGAGCAGCAGGGCATAGGCGCGAGTGCCGGACTCCCAGACGCGCCCTCGTTCCCGGTGGCCGCCCACGGCGGCCAGCCAGAGCGCGCCGCCGAGACCGCCGACGCCAACGCAGGCGAGCAGCAGCCCGTAGCCGCCGGCGCCGAGGTGGAGGCGGTCGCGCGCCACGACGGGCATGAGCACGAGGTAGGGCACGCCGAGCACCGAGTACACGGTGACCACCTTCATCATCGCCGCGATGACGCGCGTGTCGCGCAGGTAGCGGATGCCTTCCACGGCGCCGGCCAGCGGCGAGGTGATGACCGCCGTCGGCCGCCAGGGGGGGAGGTCCATCATGTACAGGCCGCCGAGCACGGTCAGGTAGCTCAGCGCGTTGAGCGCGAAGCACCAGGAGATGCCGAGCCGGGCGATGGCGACGGCGCCGATGGCGGGCCCGACGATGCGGGCCAGGTTGAATCCGCTGGAGTTGAGGGCGATCGCCTCGCGCAGGTCTTCGCGGCCGACGAGCTCGACCATCAGCGACTGCCGCGCCGGGATTTCCAGCGTGCTGATGAGGCCGTTGGCGAAGGCGAGCACGACGAGCCACCAGATCGTGGCGCGCCCGGACCAGGTGATCCACCAGAGGAACGCCGCCTGCGCCAGCAGCAGCGCCTCGCTCACCTTCACCAGCCGCAGCTTGTCGCGGCGGTCGACGACGACGCCGGCAATGATGGAGAACCCGACGATGGGCCAGGCGGTGGCGGAGGCGACGAGCCCGACGAGGAAGGGGCTGTTGGAGAGCTGGAGGGCGAGCCAGCCCAGCGCCATCGTCTGCATCCAGGTGCCGATGAGCGAGAGCGTCTGGCCGAACCAGAACAGCCGGAAGTTCCGGTGTCGGACCAGGGCGCGGAACGGATTCGCCGTCGGCATCCGGGGAATATATCGGCCGCCGGCGCGGCAGCGGGCGGGGCGATCCGCCGGGCTGGCATCAAGAAGAGCTGGAACTACGATCGTTCGGAAACGCCCGGAAAGAGCCGGATACGGCGACCGGCGGAACGACAATCAGACGGATGAGGCAGAGCAAGGCGGATACGACAACTGCCACGGCTGTGGGAACTGCCCCGCCATTTGGTTGGCGACGCGCGTCAAGGTCCCGATGACAGGGCAGTTCCCATGGCTTCTTTCGCCGTGGCAGTGGCAGTATCCGCCGTGGTTATTCGGGCGGTTTCCGTCTTGTCCGCGTTCCAGGCAGTTCTCAAGTCCTTTCCGGCAGGTGCGCGGGGTGGCCAGTCTTGGCACTCCGGCCGGGCCGCGGGTATTCTTGGGGTCAGGAGCCCCGCATGCGATTCCACACGTACACCAAGTTCAGCCCCGAGGCCGCCGACCAGGTGGATCTCCAGGCGCTGCTCGACAAGCTCGCGGACTTCCTCCTCCAGTCGGGCTTCGCGGGCGGCAACCTCCCGCTCGGCGGCAACCTCGATTTCAACGAGGAGCACGACCGGTCGATGGACGCGCTGCGCCAGGCGATCCTCAACGCGCTCATCGAGAGCGGGCAGTTCACGCCCGAAATGCTCGAGGCCCTGCGCGGCAAGGGAGACGACGAGGCGCAGGCCAAGCTCGCGAAGCTGCTCGACGACCTGGTGCAGCGGTTGATCGACGAAGGGTTCCTCAACCTCGAAGCGCCGCCGCAGATGCCGGGCGGGCACCAGCCCGTGGAAGGCCGCGGCAGCCTCGCCCAGGCCGCCGCCCGCGACGTCCAGTTCAACCTCACCGAGAAGGGCATCGACTTCCTCGGCTACAAGACGCTGCGCAGCCTCCTGGGGTCGCTCGGGAAGTCCAGCGCCGGCAGCCACGAGACGCCGCACCTGGCCACCGGCATCGAAGCCGACGGCTGGAGCAAGCCGTACGAGTTCGGCGACGTGCTCAACATCGACGTCAATGAGACGCTCAAGAACGCGCTCGCCCGCACCGGCAAGATCGAGGTCCCCATCGATCTCGACTACGGCGACCTGATGGTGCGCCAGGCCGAGTACCGCTCGTCGTGCGCCACGGTGCTGATGCTCGACTGCTCGCACTCGATGATCCTCTACGGCGAGGACCGGTTCACGCCGGCCAAGAAGGTGGCGCTGGCGCTCACGCACCTGATCCGCACGCAGTTCCCCGGCGACACGCTCAAGGTCGTGCTCTTCCACGACTCCGCCGAGGAGATCCCGATCGCCACGCTGGCGGCGGCGCAGGTGGGCCCGTACCACACCAACACCGCCGAGGGGCTGAAGCTGGCCCGCCGGCTGCTGATGGCGCAGAAGAAGGACATGCGGCAGATCATCATGATCACCGACGGCAAGCCGAGCGCCCTGACCATGCCCAACGGGCAGATCTACAAGAACGCGTTCGGGCTCGACCTCACGGTGATCCAGGAAACGCTCAAGGAAGTGGGGCACTGCCGCCAGAGCGGGATCATGATCAATACCTTCATGCTCGCCCGCGACCGCGCCCTCGTGGAATTCGTGAAGCGCGTCTCGGAGATCAGCCGCGGCAAGGCCTACTTCACGACCACCATGAGCCTCGGCCAGTTCATCCTCATGGACTTCCTCAAGCGCAAGACGAGGAAGGTATCGTAGCCAGGCCCGCCCGCGGGCGGCCCCAGCCCCGCGTCGACCGCGCGGACGCCGCCGAATTCTCCCGCCGCCTGCGCGCCTGGTTCCGCCGGCATCACCGGGACCTGCCCTGGCGCCGCACGCGCGATCCATACGCAGTGCTGGTCTCGGAGCTGATGCTCCAGCAGACGCAGGTGTCGCGCGTGCTCGAGTTCTATCCGCGGTTCCTCGAACGGTTCCCGACGGTGCACCACCTGGCGAACGCCGCGCCCAAGCGGGTGCGCGAGTCGTGGGAGGGGCTCGGCTACTACGCGCGGGCGCGCAATCTGCACGCCCTCGCCCGCCAGGTGACCAGGGACGGCGGCGACGGCACGCTGCCCATGCACCCCGACGAGCTGCGGGCGCTGCCCGGCATCGGCGCCTACACCGCGGGCGCCGTGGCGAGCTTCGCCTACGAGCGGCGCGCCGCGGCGGTGGACACCAACGTGGCGCGCGTGCTCACCCGCGCCTTCGCCCCGAAGCTCGACCCCAAGCGGCCGCGCGATCTCACCAGACTCTGGTCGATCGCCGAGCGCGTGCTGCCGAGAACCGGCAAGGCCACCTGGGTGCACAACCAGGCGCTGATGGAGCTGGGCGCGCTCGTCTGCACGGCCCGGGTGGCGCGGTGCGGGGGCTGCCCGGTGCGGCCGGTGTGCAAGACGGGAAAGCGGCGGAAAGCCGCCGGCTGACCCCGAATTCCGCCACCGGCAGACGAAAGCGGCTTATCTTTGGGTACGCCGCCGGATGGCCTGCCCATCCCGCCATTTTCCTGGTCGCGTCACGAAGCGCGCGACTCACCCGGTGATCCCATTGGCAAAGAAACCAAACTACGGATTCCAGAAGCACATGAAGGAGCTGGCCCGCAAGCAGAAGAAGGAAGAGAAGCGCCAGCAACGGCGCGACGCGGCCGCCGCGAAGCGCGAAGACTCGCTGCCGGCGCCGGTGGACGGCGAGCCCGAGGCCGAGCAGGAGTAGGCACGCGGCTCCCGGGCCCGACCGCTTCACGATGACGCTCCTCTCCTTCTCCGACGTCGGCGTCGATTTCGGCGCCCGGACGCTGTTCTCCGGCATCACCTTCACCGTCGCCGCGCGCGACCGGTGGGGAATCGTCGGGCGCAACGGCACCGGCAAGACGACGCTCTTCCGCCTGCTCACCGGCGAGCTGGAACCGACGCGTGGCGCGATCGCCCGCCAGCCGGGCCTGCGCGCGTCGCTGCTCGACCAGCACCGCGACTTCGGCGACGCCACCACGGTGTGGGAGGCGGCGGCGGGCGAACTGTCCGCGCTGCTCCGCCTGGAACAGTCGCTGGTCGACCAGGCCGCGGCGCTGGCGCACGATTCGTCGCCCGAGGCGATGGAGCGCTACGGCCGCGATCTCGAACGGTTCGAGCACGAGGGCGGCTACGCGGTTACCGCGCGCATCGACGCCATTCTGCACGGCCTCGGGTTCGATCCGGCCAAGGCGCGCACCACGCCGGTATCGGTGTTGAGCGGCGGCGAGCGCGGCCGGCTGGGCCTGGCCCGGCAGCTCACGAGCACGGCCGACCTGCTGCTGCTCGACGAGCCCACCAACCACCTCGATCTCGAAACCACCGAGTGGCTGGAGAACTACCTCAAGGATCTCGACCGCACCGTGCTGCTGGTGAGCCACGACCGCGCCTTCCTGGCCGGCACGGTGGACCACGTGCTGCACTTCGAAGGCGATTCGGCGACGGCCTACGCCGCCGGCTACCGGCAGTTCGTGGTGCAGCGCGCCGAGCGGCGGCTCACGCAGCAGCGCGCCTTCGACCAGCAGCAGCGCAAGATCGCCCAGGAATCGGACTACATCGCGCGCAACATCGCCGGGCAGAACAGCCGCCAGGCCAAGGGACGCCGCAAGCGGCTCGAACGGCTGCCGCGCCTCGGGGCACCGATCGCCGGCGAGGACGCGATGGCGCTGCGGTTCGACGTGCACCAGCGCGGCGGCGACCGCGTGGTGCAGGCCGCCAACGTGACCGTGAAGGTGGGCGACCGCGTGCTCGTGGAGCGGTTCAACGGCACGCTCATGCGCGGCGACGTGCTCGGGCTCGTGGGTCCCAACGGCGCCGGAAAGTCGACGCTCATCCGGGCGCTGTTCGGCGAGCACCCGCTGGCCGCCGGCGACCTCAAGCTCGGCAGCTCGATCGACGCCGGCTGGTACCGGCAGGACATGTCGCAGGTGCCGCTCGGCACCACGATCTACGGCGCCATCGAGGAGCTGCGCCCGACCTGGGAGCGCCGGCTGGTGCAGGGGCACCTGGGGCGGTTCGGCTTCTCGGGCGACGAGGTGCAGCGGCGCGTGGACACGCTCTCCGGCGGCGAACGGGCCCGCGTCGCGCTGGCCATGCTCGTGCTGGGGCACGCCAACCTGCTGGTGCTCGACGAACCGACCAACCATCTGGACGTCGAGTCCATCGAGGCGCTCGAAGACGCGATCGACGGGTACGAGGGCACGGTGATCCTGGTGAGCCACGACCGCGAGCTGCTGCGCACGCTCACGACCAAGGTCTGGGTGCTGCACGAACGCCACATCACCGAGTTCAACGATGGGTTCGCCGACTGGGAGACGGTGAGCGCGGAGCGCGCGCACGCGGCCTCGGTGCGGGCGTCGGAGGAGGCCGCGCTGCAGCGGGTGCACGAGCGCAAGCGGGTGGCCGCGGGGCGCGACCAGAATTCGAAATCGCAGCCGGATCCGCGCAAGCTGCTGCGCGCCGCGGAGCGCGAACTCGAGAGCGCGGAATCGGAGGTGGACCGGCTGGAGGCCGAGGTGGCCGCGCTCACCGCGGCGCTGGAGAACCCGGACCTCTACACGCGCGCCGGCGGTGTGGCCGATGCGAAGCGCCTCGGCGCCGACCTCGACGCGCGCAAGCGCGAGCTGGACGCGGTGCTGGAGCGCTGGACCGCCGCCACCGAACAGGCCGAATCCCTCGGCGCGACGGTGGACGGCAGGGCGTAGCGCCGCCGCGCGCCCGCCGTCAGCGCACGGTGAGCAACCCGCGCAGGCGAATGTCGCGCGAGCTGGCGCCCACCATCACGCGGAAGTCGCCGGGCTCGACCACCCAGTGCAGCTGCCGGTCGAGCATCCGCAGCTCCTCCGGCCCGAGCCCGAACGCGACCTCCGCCGACTGCCCGGGCTCCAGATGCACGCGCCGGAATCCCTCGAGCTGCATCACCGGACGCCCCACGGTGGCCAGCACGTCGTGGACGTAGAGCTGCACCACTTCGTCGCCGGCGCGCGCGCCGCTGTTGGTGACCGTGCACCGCACCGTGGCCGACGCCGCCGGGCCGATGGTGTCGGGTGAGATCGACAGCGCCGAGTATTCGAACCGCGTGTAGCTGAGCCCGTACCCGAACGGAAAGAGCGGCTGCCCGGTGAGGTCCACGTAGTCGTCGCCGCGCCCCGTGGGCTGATGGTCGTACACGAGCGGCAGCTGCCCTTCCGCCAACGGGAACGTGATGGGGAGCCGCCCCGCGGGGTCGGCGTCGCCGAACAGGACGTCGGCCACCGCGGGCCCGCCCTGCTCGCCCGGATACCAGGCGTCGAGCACCGCATCCACGCGGTCGAGCCAGGGCATGGTGATGGCGCTGCCGCCGACGAGCACGACCACGGTCGGCTTGCCCGTGGCCGCGACGGCGTCGATCAGTTCTTCCTGATGGCCGGGCAGGCCGAGCAGCGCGCGGTCGCGGAACTCGCCCTCCTCGATGCCGACCACGACGATCGCGACGTCGCTGGCGCGCGCGGCGGCGACGGCGCTGTCGATCCGCGCGCGCCAGTCGTCGGTCACGCCGGCGTCCCACACCAGCTTCAGGCGCGCGTTGCCGGTGCTCTCGAAGTACTCCAGCCGGATGTCGTGGGTGCTGCCGGGCGCGAGCGCGACGTCGGCCAGGCGGGTGCCATACGAGCGCTTCTGCCAGTCGTCGATGAGCAGCGTGCCGTCGAGGTAGAGCCGGTAGCCGTCGTTGCCCTCGATGCCCAGGCGGTGCACGCCCGTGGCGGGCACGGTGATGCGGCCGGTCCAGCGCGCGGAGTACCAGTCGTAGGGAATGCCCCGCCCCGGCGAATTGAGCGTCCAGCCGAAGTTCACGTCGCGGTCGACGCGGGTGAGTCGCGGCGGGCCCTGCAGGCGGTTGTTGTCCCAGTATTCGCCGCGCAGGCCGGGCACTGTGCCGCCCTCACCGGTGGTGGAGAGCTGTTCGGCGGGCACCACCGCGTACGTCGCCGCGGAGCGTCCGGGGCCGGGCACGTAGCGCACGCGTGCGGCGCCGAGCCGGTCGCGCAGCGCGTCGAGCATGGACACGCGCCGGCGGCCCGGGCCGCTGTAGCCGCCGAGCCGCGCCTCGGCGGCGTCCGCGCCGATGACGGCAAGGGTGCCGACGGCGGCGGCGAGCGGGAGCGCATCATGGGCGTTCTTGAGCAGCACGATGGATTCACGCGCCGCCTGCCGCGCCAGCGCGACGTGCGCCGCGCTGCCGTTCACTGCGGCGGCGCTGTCCGGATCGACGAACGGGTGGTCGAACAGCCCGAGCCGGAACTTGGCGCGCAGCACCCGGGCCACCGACGAATCCATGACGGCGCCCGGCACGAGCCCGCGCTGGAACGCGTCGAGATAGGGGCGGTACTGCGGGTACGACGACTGGAAGACGACGTCGAGCCCGGCGGCGAACGCGTCGCGGGTGGCGGTGGCGGTGTTCGCCTCGGTGTGCTGCAACACGGTGGGTCCGCCCGTCGCGGCGGCATCCGAGATCACGAATCCCGCGAACCCCCAGTCGCGTTTGAGCTTGTCGGTGAGGAGCGCGCGATTCTGCGTGGCCGGCACGCCGTCCACGGAGTTGTAGGCGCTCATCACGGAGCCCGCGTGCGCCTGCGTGACGGCGGCCTCGAAGGGCGGGAAGAAGTACTCGCCGAGCACGCGCGCGTCCCAGTCGATGGGATAGCTGTCGCGCCCACCCTCGCCGACGTTGGCCACGAAGTGCTTGGGCGTGGCGATGACGCCGGCGGCTTCGACGGGGCCGACGAAGTTGCGGGCCATCACCGAGGCGAGGTACGGATCCTCGCCGTAGCTCTCCTCGACGCGTCCCCAGCGCACGTCGCTGGCGATGTTGAGCACCGGCGAGAGCACCTGGCGCACGCCGCGGCTGCGCGTCTCCTGGGCGATGGCCGCGGCGACGCCGGCCATGAGGGTGGTGTCCCAGGTAGCGGCGAGCGCGATGGCCTGCGGAAAGACGGTGGCGCCGTCGCGCACGAGCCCGTGCACCGCTTCATCGAAGGGGACGATCGGGATGCCGAGCCGGGTGCTGTCGACGAAGAACCGCTGGATGGCGTTGATGCGCCGCGCCTGGGCGCGCGCGGCCCCGGCCAGCGGCACGGTGTCGCCGGGCGGGGCTTCGGAGATCTGGAGTCCGAAGACGCCGTGCGAATAGTCGTAGGCGGGGTTATCGCGGTCGCCGGGAATCATGAACAGCTGCCAGAACTTGTCCTCCAGCGTCATGCGCGCCATGAGGTCGCGCACCCGCGCGTCCACCGCCGCCTGGGGATCGCGGTACAGCGGGCGCGCCGGCGCGGCCAGCTGGCCGCGGGCGGGCGCCGCGGCGGCGGCAAGGAGGGCGAGGACGAGGACAGGGCGGCGGCAGGTCACGGACGGATAGCGGGAGTGACGGTGGGCGGTGGGCGGTCGAAGATAGGCCCGGCCGGCGCACGGGGATAGGCAGCGATGGCGGAAGCTGTATCTTACAGCTTGCTCGCGACCAGTCCTTTCTCTCCTCTCCTGATTCGTCGGTGACCCAGAAGAAGACACCCACCCACCACCGCGCCGGCGCTTCGAAGTCTGCGGCGCCCGCGAAGACCGCCACCGCCAAGAAGTCCGGGTCGCGCCGCCGTTCGCGGCGCGGGCGCGGCGGGGCGGCGGCGGCGGCGGCGGCGGCGGGCGGGCCTCGCAAGACACGTCGCTTCCCACGTCGCGGAACGCCTACGTCGAGACCCGGCGGTGGCTGCTGGCGCAGCACGGGCCGGTGTGCGCGTACTGCGAGCGCCGCGTCGATCCGAACGACATCACGCTCGACCACGTCACCCCGCGACGCGGCAAGACCGCGTACGACCGGCGCGACAACCTGGTGCTCAGCTGCCCCGAGTGCAACGCGCGGAAGAAGGATCAGTCGTTCCTGGCGTTCCTGCTCGGCCGCAAGGAGCGCGCGGCGAGCGTGGTGCGGTACGGCCAGCATCTGAGCCCGATGCTGCTGCACATGGCCAAGGAGATCGCGGGGCCGGACGCGACGGCGCGGGCGGAACGGTTGGCGGATCCGGACTACCCGTACTCGGACTGACTGCGCCGTTTGCAGTTGCTCCCCTTGCCACTCCCCGGGTCCGGCGTCATGATTTTCGCCACCGTTTCTTCCCTCCCCACGGATCGCGCTCTGCAATATTCCCTCTGGAGTCACGACGAGCTGCTCGGCTACACGACGCTGGGCGCGCCGAGCGCGGATCAGGAACAGCAGAGCGGCGTATTCGAGCCCGAGCCGCCCTTCGAGCGCATCGAACCGATGCTCGACGCGCTGCAGCGCGCGATGCTCGCCTTCGAGGCCGATGCGCCCCTGCCGTCGCCCGACGAGTTGGCGTCGTTGTCGCCCGAGGAGCAGATGCGCCTGCTGCGCGCCGCGCTCGGCGGCGACTCGGTGGTGCGCCGCGTGGTGGAATCGCAGCGTGCCGTGGACGCGTTCGCGCTGCATCTGCGCGACGAGCACGATCGCGAGGTGCCGACGCAGTTCATCACGATCCACCGCGTGCCGGACGACGCGGCGGCGCCCGGCGCGCGCGGCCGTTCGGCGGGCCCCGCGCGCTACGTGATCGTGGCGCGCATGGAAGAGCCGTCGTCGCCGTGAACCCCGCGAGGCCGCCACGCCGCGCGAGGCCGGAGCAGGCATGACGGAATGGGACCAGCGGTACGCCGAACCGGACTACGCGTACGGCACGGAACCCAACGCCTTTCTCGCGGCCGTTGCCTGCAACATTCCCGATGGCCCGGTGTTATGCCTGGCCGAAGGCCAGGGGCGGAATGCGACGTATCTGGCGCGGAGGGGGCATGCGGTCACGGCCGTCGACCGGTCGGCGGTGGGACTGGCCAGGGCGCGCGAACTCGCCGCGCACCACGGCGTCGAGATCGAATGCACGGCGGTCGATCTCGCCCAGTACGAGATCCAGCCGAACGCCTGGGCCGGCATCGTGTCGATCTCGGTGCACCTGCCGGCCCCGCTGCGCGCGGCGGTATACCGCCGGGCGGTGGCCGGGCTGCGGCCGGGCGGCGTGTTCGTGATCGAAGCGTACAGTCCCCGCCAGCTCGCTTTCGGCACCGGGGGGCCGCGCGTCGCCGATCTGCTGGTGCCGCGCTCGGCGCTGGAAGAGGAACTCGCCGGGTTGGACTTCCTCCTTGCGCAGGACGCCGAACGCGAGGTGATTGAGGGCAGGTACCATCGCGGCATGGGGGCCGTGGTCCAGGTGCTGGCGCGCAAGCCGGCCCGCTGAAGGAGGCACCAGCCGGTGCAACTCTACGACATCGAAGTGACGCGGATCGACGGGACGAAGCAGACGATGGCGGCGTATCGCGGCCGCGTGCTGCTGATCGTGAACGTCGCCAGCAAGTGCGGGTTCACCCCGCAGTACGAAGGGCTCCAGGCGCTCCACGCGAAATACCACGACCGCGGTTTCGCGGTGCTCGGTTTCCCGTGCGACCAGTTCGGGCACCAGGAGCCGGGCACGGAAGCGGAGATCGCCGAGTTCTGCTCGGCCACCTACGGCGTGGACTTTCCGATGTTCGCCAAGATCGACGTGAACGGACCCGACACGCATCCGCTCTATCAACTGCTCAAGTCGGCGCGAACGGGCGTGCTCGGCAGCGAATCCATCAAGTGGAACTTCACGAAGTTCCTGGTGAGTGCCACGGGCCAGGTGGTGAAGCGCTACTCCCCGGCCGACACGCCCGAGAGCATCGACCCCGACGTGGCCGCGCAGGTGGCCGCCGGCAAGTAGCGTGGACCGCCGGGCGTTCGTCCTGACCGGAGCGGCGGCGCTGGCCGGCTGCGCGGCGCGCCGGAGCCTGTTGTCCGGCCCGGGGCTCGATCCTTTCGCCCAGCGTGCGCTCCCGTCGCCGGCGCAGCTGGCCTGGCAGCGCGACGAACTCGCCATGTTCTGCCATTTCGGGGTCAACACGTTCACCGACCGCGAGTGGGGCGACGGCACGGAGAATCCGGCGATCTTCGATCCGCCGCACCTCGACGCGCGCCAGTGGGCCCGCTCGGCGCGCGCCGCCGGGTTCCGCGCCATGATCCTCACCGCCAAGCACCACGACGGCTTCTGCCTCTGGCCCACGGCCACCACCAGGCATTCGGTGGCGTCGAGTCCGTGGCGGAACGGCGGCGGCGATGTGGTGCGCGAGTTCGTCGACGCCTGCCGCGCCGAAGGGCTGCGCCCCGGGCTCTACCTGTCGCCGTGGGATCGCAACAACCCCGCGTACGGCGATTCGCCCCGCTACAACGACCTCTACTGCGACCAGCTCACCGAACTGCTCACGCGCTACGGGACACTCGCCGAGGTGTGGTTCGACGGCGCCAACGGCGAGGGCCCGAACGGGAAGAAGCAGGTGTACGACTGGCCGCGTTTCTGGGGGCTGGTGCGCCGGCTGCAGCCGAACGCCGTGATGTTCTCCGACGCCGGCCCCGACGTGCGCTGGTGCGGCAACGAGCGCGGCGTGGCCGGCGACCCCAACTGGTCCACGGTCGATCCGCGCGTGGTGACGTACCCCGGCCAGAGCGGACCCGAGGTCGAGCCGGCGCTCCAGCACGGCAACCCCGCGGGCTCCGTCTGGCGCCCCGCCGAGGCCGACGTGTCGATTCGGCCCGGATGGTTCTACCATCCCGCCGAAAACGACAGGGTGCGCGGCGTCGATTCGCTCATGGACCTCTACTTCTCGTCGGTGGGGCGGAACTCCAAGCTGCTGCTCAACGTGCCGCCCACGCGCGACGGGGTGCTGCACGAGGTGGACGTGCACCGGCTGGCGGATTTCCGCGCGCGGCGCGAAGCGACGTTCGCCCGTTCGCTCGGCGGATGGGGAAAGCCCAGCTGGCGTATGGCGTCGCCGAGTGCGATGGAACTCGAGATGGAACTCGACGTGCCGTCCCGGATCGCCGTGGTGCGGTTCGAAGAAGGCATCGAACGCGGGCAGGCGATATCGCGCCATGCGATTTCGATTGCCGGCGAGAATCCGGGACTCTGGGTCGAGGTCGCCTCCGGCACGACCATCGGATATGCGCGCCTTCACCGGGTGACACAGCCGATGAAGGCGCGCCGTGTCCGTCTCGCGATCGAGAGCGGGGGCGAGTTGCCGGACCTGACGGTCCGTCTGTTCGGGGAGCCCTAGGCGTCCGGGGGGGAGGCGGCGGAGCCTCCCTCCATCCCGGACGCGGCAGCGTTACTTGCTGCGAGCCTTCGCCGACTTGGAGGCGGGCTGCTTGGCCGACGCCTTCTTGGCGGCCGGCTTCTTCGCCGCGGCGGGCTTGGAGGCGGCCTTCTTCTCGACCACCACCGGCTCGGCCGGTTTCGCGGCAACGTTCTGCTGCTGTTGCGGACCCCGGCGCCAGGCGGGAACGGTCGGCGTGGCGCGGCGAACGAGCAGGTCATCGTAGTACGCCACGATGCGGGCCTTCACGGCCTTCTGCGTGTCGCTGGCCGCGGCGCGGAACGGGGCGTACCGCTGGCGGTCGTCCGTCGAGACGGTGAACCACCACCAGACCTCGTTGCCGAGGGCATGGGTCTTTTCGGCCGAACAGACAAACGTCCGGTCATTGTCGACGAATTCGAAACCCTGGATCACGACTGGTCCTTTTTGGCTGTTTCTCAATCTAGCGGATTCCGGCCCAAACTGCCCGATTTTGCTCTCAGAAGGGCCAAAAACGGCCCACCAGGCGGTGCCGTCGAATGGGTTCCCTTGCGGGCGGAGTGCCGGAGGGGGCAAGATGGCGATCGTCGCGCCCCCTGTCCGGCGATTGACCCGGTCGCCGCCAGGGGTGCACTCTTGGTCGGATACAACCGCACTGGAGGCCCGTCGCAATGTCACGCAAGAAATTCACCCGTCGCGAATTCGTGTCCGATGCCGGCAAACTGGCGCTGGGCGCCGTGGTGATTCCCAAGGGATTCCCCACCATCGTGCCCCGCTCGGTGCTCGGCGGGCCTGGCTACGTGGCGCCGAGCGACCAGCTGCAGGTGGCGATCGTCGGCTTCGGCGGCATGGGCTCGGAGAACGCCCTCGAGCTGTCCAAGACCGAGCGCATCGTGGCCGTGTGCGACGTGGACATGGCGTTCTCGGCGAGCAACGTGGCGTCGAAGCTCAAGGGCCGCGACGGCGCCGATCGGCCCGACGGGCAGGAATTGAAGCGGCAATTCGACGCCGCGGCCAAGTACACCGACTGGCGCGCGATGCTCGACCGCCAGAAGGACATCGAGGGCGTGGTGGTGGCGACGCCCGATCACAATCACGCCGTGGTGGCGAACGCGGCGATGCTGGCCGGCAAGCACGTGTACGTCCAAAAGCCGCTGACGTATTCGGTGTACGAGGCCCGCGCGCTGCGGGCGACGGCGGCCAAGACGGGCGTGAAGACGCAGATGGGCAACCAGGGCCACTCGGGCGACGGCGCGCGGCTGATCAACGAGTGGATCCAGGCGGGGGTGATCGGCGCCGTGCGCGAGGCGCACGTGTGGACCAACCGCCCGTGGGGCTACTGGCCGCAGGGCATTCCGCGTCCGGCCAAGGCGACGGCGGAGCAGGCGGCGCGGTTCGGAAAGAGCTGGAACCAGGGGGCGGTGGACAACCTGCTCGCCAACGCGATGGCGGGCGACTATCCGATGCCCGCCGGCCTCGACTGGCAGATGTACCTGGGGCCGGTGGCCGAGGACATCGCCTACCACCCGATCTACCACCCGTTCAACTGGCGCGGGTGGACCGATTTCGGCGTCGGCGCGCTGGGCGACATGGGCGCGCACCTGATCGACCATCCCTACTGGGCGCTCGGGCTCACGCAGCCGACGAGCATCGAGGCGACGTCCACGCCGTGGGGCACGAGCGTGGTGCCGCCGGCGCCGGGCGAGATGGGCGCCGACGGCAAGCCGGCGCGTCCGCACCGGGTGCCGGTGACGTACCCGCTGGCGACGACGGTGCATTATCAATTCCCGTCGGCGGCCGGCCGCGGGCCGGTGAAGCTGTTCTGGTACGACGGCGGGCTGTTCCCGCCCCGCCCCGACGTGCTGCCGGACGACGTGGAACTCAAGAGCGACGGCGGCGGACTGTTCATCGGCGAGAAGGGCGTGCTGCATTACGATACGTACGGGCAGAATCCGCACTGCTACCCGGAGTCGCTGATGGACGCGGCGCGCGCCGTGCCGCAGACGATGCCGCGCATCACGGTGAGCCACGAGCGGAACTGGGTGCTCGCGGCCAAGGGACTGGCGGCGGAGAGTTCGCCGATCTCGTACGCGTCGCAGCTCACGGAGACGATGCTGCTCGGCGTGGTGGCGGTGCGCGCCGGCCAGGGGAAGAAGATCTACTACGACGCCGACACCATGCAGGTGACCAACATGCCGGAGCTGAACCGGTATCTGAAGCGGGACTTCCGGCCCGGCTGGGCCATCTGACTCACGAATCTCACGAGAGGATGATGAAGCGTTTCGTTAGCGCGGCCGCGTGGGCAGCGCTGGCCGGCATGCTCGCCGCGGGTTCGGCGGCGGCGCAGGCGGGCGCGGCGCGCCCGACGCCGGCCGGTGCCTGGCATTCGCTGTTCGACGGCAAGACCATGGACCAGTGGCGCGGCTACCGGAACGGGGACATCTCGAACTGGCGCGTGGACAGCGGCACGATCACCAAGACCGGCAACCCGGCCGACATCATCACCCGCGTACCGTACGCCAACTTCGAGCTGGAACTGGACTGGAAGATCAGCAAGGGCGGCAACTCCGGCATCTTCTATCGCGGCACCGAGGAGTACGAGCACATCTACTGGAGCGCGCCCGAATTCCAGATCCTCGACGACGCCAACGCGCCCGACGGCACCAACCGTCTCACCGCGGCCGGCGCCGACTATGGCATGTACCCGTCGCCGGCGGGCGTCGAGAAGCCGGCGGGCGAATGGAACACGGCGCGCATCGTCGTCGACGGCCGCCACGTGGAGCACTGGCTCAACGGCCGGAAGCTGCTCGAGTACGATCTGGGCAGCGCCGACTGGGCGGCGCGGGTGAAGGCGAGCAAGTTCAGCGCCTGGCCCGACTACGGAAAGGCGGCCACCGGCTACATCGGCGTGCAGGGCGACGAGGACGGCACGCTATGGCTGCGCAACATCCGCATCCGGGAGCTGCACTGAGCATGGCGAACACGATCGGGCTGGTGGCGCTGATGGCGTTCCCATTCGGCGTGGCGATCGCCGCGTTCCGCTCGGCGCGGCGGT
The DNA here is from genome assembly GCA_963775915.1 of uncultured Gemmatimonadaceae bacterium. Classification (GTDB taxonomy): domain Bacteria; phylum Gemmatimonadota; class Gemmatimonadetes; order Gemmatimonadales; family Gemmatimonadaceae; genus JAGWRI01. The sequence continues at coordinate 545,940 of CAVZKH010000010.1, read as the reverse complement.
GGACGGGCGGCTGGCGCATGGCGGCCGTCCTGCCGCTCATCGCCATCGGCGGCGATCTCGTGTTCTCGTACGCCAGCAGCGTGATGGATCCATCGGAGCATCCGCTGTGGCCGTTCGAGCTGATGACCATAACCGCGATCTCGGGTGTTTTTCTTTTCGCGGCGGCGTCGCTGCGCCGCGAATCGATGAAGAAGCAGCGGTGACCGCCGGCCCCGCGCCCTACGGCATGAGCGGGGGATCGTCGCCGGAGGGATCGGCGGCCACGGCCGGCAGGTAGTAGTCGAGCACGTAGTTCTGCAGCATGCGCCGGGCCGTGAACCGTTCGGCGGCCGCGCGCATGGCGTGCTTCATGCGGCGCGTCCATTCCGTCGGGATGCCGCGATCGTCGCGGACGAAGTACGCCGGCACCACCTGCTCCTCCAGCAGCCGGAAGAGCTGCTCGGCGTCGGCGGCGTCGGCCGCCTCCGCGTCGCCCTCGGCGGGCGGAATCTGCCAGCCGTTGAGCCCCGTGTAGCCCTCGGCCCACCAGCCGTCGGCGGTGCCGAGCTGCGGCACGCCGTTCAGCGCGGCCTTCATGCCGCTGGTGCCGCAGGCTTCGAGCGGCACGCGGGGCAGGTTGAGCCAGAGGTCCACGCCCTGCACCAGCCGGTGCGCCACGTGGAGTTCGTAGTCTTCGAGGAAGGCGATGCGCCCCTCGAAGCGGGGATCGCGCGTAGCGTCGTAGATGCGCTGCAGGAGCAGCTTGCCGGGCTCGTCGGCCGGGTGGGCCTTGCCGGCGAAGATCAACTGCACCGGACGCCGGGCATCGGAGAGCAGGCGGCGCAGCCGCTCGGGGTCGCTGAGCAGCAGCGTGGCGCGCTTGTAGGTGGCGAACCGCCGCGCGAAGCCGAGGGTCAGCGCCTGGTCGCTGAGCAGCGTGCCGGCGCCCACCAGGTGCGCCGCCGCCGGGCGGCCGTCGCGCCACTGCCGCCGCGCTTCCTCGCGAATGAATTCCATCAGGTCGCGCTTGTGGAGGGCGTGCGTCTCCCAGAGCGCGGCGTCGTCGAGCGCCAGGATCCGTTCGAGGAACGCCGTGTCGTCGAGGCGGGCCATCCACCCTTCCCCGAAGTCGGCCGTGAGCCGGTCGACCATGTGGTTGCCCAGCCAGGTGGGCAGATGAACGCCGTTGGTGACGTGCCCGATCGGAATCTCTTTGGCGGGACGTCCCGGCCAGAGCGTCTGCCACATGCGCCGGGTCACCTCGCCGTGCACGCGCGACACGCCGTTCACGCGTCGCGCCAGCCGGATGGCGGCCACCGTCATGTGAAACGCGTCGGGGTCGCCGTCCGGGTGGCGGCCGAGCGCGAGCAGCCGCGCCGCATCGACGCCGATCTCGTCGCACATCGCGCCCGCGCACTCCCGCACCTCGGCGTTCGTGAACACGTCGTGGCCGGCGGGCACCGGGGTGTGCGTGGTGAACACCGTGTCATTGCGCACGCGATTCACGGCCGCGTCGAAATCCGTGCCGTCGCGGCAGAGTTCGCGCACGCGTTCGACCATCATGAACGCCGCGTGACCCTCGTTGGCGTGCCAGGCGTCGGGGTCGATGCCGACGGCGCGCAGCACGCGCACGCCGCCCACGCCGAGCACCCATTCCTGGCGCAGGCGGTGGTCGCGGCCACCGGCGTAGAGCGCGTGCGTGAGTTCGCGGTCGGCGGGATCGTTGCCCTCGAGGTCGGTGTCGAGCAGGAACAGCGGCACCCGGCCCACGTCCATGCGCCACGCGCCCACCTTCACCGTGCGGCCGGCGATCTCGAGGGCGGCCAGATCGCGGCCGCCCCCGGCGTCGAGCACGCGTGCGAGCGGCGTGATGGCCGGGTCGAACGGTTCGGCGGTGCTCTGCTGCCATCCGTCGGTGCCCACGACCTGGTCGAAATAGCCCTTGGTGTAGAGCAGGCCGACGCCCACCAGCGGCACGCCGAGGTCGGACGCCGCCTTGCAATGGTCGCCGGCGAGCACGCCGAGTCCGCCGGCGTAGATCGGCACCGAGGCGTGGAGTCCGAACTCGGCGCAGAAGTAGGCGATCGTCGACGGCGCGCGTTCGCCGGCGGCGCTGGCGAACCAGCTGCCGGCGGCCTCGGCGCCGCGCCGGGCCTGCTCGCGCACGGCGTCATAGCGGCGGAGAAAGACCGGATCGGCCGCGCAGGCCACGAGCCGTTCCGCCGGCGCCTGCTCGAGCACGGCGATCGGATTGTGTCGGGTCTGGTGCCAGAGCACCGGGTCGATGGAGCAGAAGAGCAGGCGGGCGTCGCGGCTCCAGCTCCACGAGAGATTCGTGGCGATGGCGGCGAGTTCGCCGATGCGCGCGGGGAGTTCAGGAAGCGGGCTACGCGGGGGTGTCATGCCGTGTGTGCAAGGGTCGGGTGGCGCGGGCGCGTAGCGCCGCGCACATCGCAACATAGATGCAAACGATCGGTCGCGAAGCGCCGGCCGTTCTGGCGTTCACGTTCCGAAGAGGTTAAGCATCAGTCATGGATACAGCGGACCCGAAAAGGAAGCGGGGTCGCGGCGTCCCTGCCAAGTGGCCTCGACTGGTGATCGAACAGGTGCGGCCGGCGGTGGACGGCGGCCGCGCAGCAGTCAAGCGGGCGGTAGGCGATGCGGTGGCCGTCGAGGCCACGATCTACAAGGACGGGCATGACCTCGTGGCGGGGCGGATCCGCTACCGTGCCGCGGGCGAACGCCGCTGGCGCGCGGCCCCGATGACCTACGAGCGCGACTTCGATCGCTGCCGCGGCGCGTTCACGGTGGACCGGCTCGGTGATTGGACGTTCGTCGTCGACGGCTGGACCGACCGGTTCGAGACCTGGCGCGCCGACCTGCGCACGAAGGCGGCGGCGGGGGTTCCCGTATCGCTCGACCTCGCCAGCGGCGCGCTGCTGGTGGAGGAGGCGGCCGAAGCCGCGAGGGGCGCGGATGCCGAGGCCCTGTCGCGGCACGCCGCCACGCTGCGCGACGCCGGGCGGGCGGCCGAAGAACGCGTGGCGCTGGGCACCGGTCCCGAGCTCGACGCGCTGATGCAGCGCCATCTGCCGGCCGTCGACCTGGTGACGGCGGACGGCGAGTTTCCGGTGCACGTCGATCGCGAGCGCGCGGTGTTCGGCGCCTGGTACGAGCTGTTTCCGCGGTCGCAGAGCGCCACGCCGGGGGCGCACGGCACCTTCGCCGACACCGAACGTCAGCTGCCGCGGCTGGCCGACCTCGGATTCGACGTCGTGTACCTGCCGCCGGTCCACCCGGTGGGCGTCACCAACCGGAAGGGGCCCAACAACGCGCTCGCGGCCGGCCCCGACGACGTCGGCAGCCCGTGGGCCATCGGCAACGAACACGGCGGGCACACCGCGGTCGATCCGCGGCTGGGCACGCTCGACGACTTCGAGCATCTCGTGCGCGCCGCGCGGGCGCTGGGCATGGAGATCGCGCTCGACTACGCGCTCCAGTGCTCGCCCGACCATCCCTGGCTGCGCGAGCATCCCGACTGGTTCTTCATCCAGCCCGACGGGTCGATCAGGCACGCCGAGAATCCGCCGAAGACGTACGAGGACATCTATCCGCCCAACTTCTGGTGCGACGATCGCGCCGGCCTGTGGCACGCCTGCCGCGACATCCTGCGCTTCTGGATCGCGCGCGGCGTGCGGATCTTCCGCGTCGACAATCCGCACACCAAGCCTTTCGCGTTCTGGGCGTGGCTGATCGCCGAGATCCAGCGCGACCACACCGACGTGATCTTCCTGGCCGAGGCGTTCACGCGGCCGGCGCGAATGCGCGGGCTGGCGAAGCTCGGATTCACGCAGTCGTACACCTACTTCACCTGGCGGAACACGGCCGGCGAGCTGCGCGAGTACCTGGACGAATTGGCGCACGGCGAGATGGCGGAGTATTACCGCCCGAACTTCTTCACCAACACGCCCGACATCCTGCACGAGTACCTGCAGCATGGCGGCCGGCCGGCGTTCCGGGTGCGCCTGCTGCTGGCGGCCACGCTCTCGCCCACGTACGGCATCTACTCGGGCTTCGAGCTGTGCGAGAACGTGCCGCGCGAGCCGGGGAGCGAGGAGTACCTGCACTCGGAGAAGTACGAGATCCGGCAGCGCGACTGGACCGCGCCGGGCAGCCTCGACGCCGACCTGCGGACGCTCAACCGCATCCGGCGGGAGCACGTCGCCCTGCGCACGCTGTCCAACGTGCGGTTCCATCCGTCGGAGGACGACGCCGTGCTCTTCTACCACAAGCAGGCGCCGGGCGACGACCTGCTGGTGGCGGTCAACCTCGACCCCCACGCCGCGCACGAGACCATGGTGCACGTTCCGGTGGCCGACCTCGACCTCGCCGAAGACCAGCCGTTCGAGGTGGAGGATCTGCTCACGGGGGAGCGCTACACGTGGCGCGGCACCCGCAACTACGTCCGCCTCGACCCGGCCGAACGGCCGGGCCATCTGCTGCGCGTCCTGCCACCTTCCGCACCTGTCCGATGAAACGCGAACCGCTCTGGTACAAGGACGCCATCATCTACGAGGTGCACGTGCGCGCCTTCATGCGACAGCGACGGCGACGGCGTCGGCGACTTCCACGGGCTGACGCAGAAGCTCGACTACCTGCAGGACCTGGGCGTCACGGCGCTCTGGCTGCTGCCCTTCTACCCGTCGCCGCTCCGCGACGACGGCTACGACATCGCCGACTACACCGACGTCCACCCGATCTACGGCACGCTCGCGCGACTTCAAGGTGTTCCTGCGCGAGGCGCACCGCCGCGGCCTGCGGGTCATCACCGAGCTGGTGCTCAACCACACGTCGGACCAGCACCCGTGGTTCCAGCGGGCGCGGCGCGCCAGGCCCGGCAGCCCGGAGCGCGACTTCTACGTCTGGAGCGACACCGCCGACGAGTTACGCCGAAGCGCGGATCATCTTCAAGGACTTCGAGCCCTCCAACTGGACCTGGGACCCGGTGGCCGGCGCCTACTACTGGCACCGCTTCTACTCGCATCAGCCCGACCTCAACTTCGACAACCCGGCGGTGCGGCGAGGCCATGTTCGACGTGCTCGACTTCTGGCTCGACATGGGGGTCGACGGCCTGCGCCTCGACGCCGTGCCCTACCTGTACGAGCGCGAGGGCACCAACTGCGAGAACCTGCCCGAGACGCACGCCTTCCTGCGCGACGCTGCGCGCGCCACGTCGACGAGCACTTCCAGGACCGGATGCTGCTGGCCGAGGCCAACCAGTGGCCCGAGGACGCCGTCGCCTACTTCGGCGACGGCGACGAATGCCACATGGCGTTCCACTTCCCGGTGATGCCGCGGCTGTTCATGGCGCTGCACATGGAGGACCGCTTTCCGATCGTCGACATCCTGCAGCAGACGCCGGCGCATCGCCGGACGGCTGCCAGTGGGCGCTGTTCCTGCGCAACCACGACGAGCTGACGCTGGAGATGGTGACCGACGAGGAGCGCGACTACATGTACCGCGCCTACGCGCACGATCCGCGCATGCGCATCAACCTCGGCATCCGCCGCCGCCTGGCGCCGCTGCTGGGCAACGACCGCCGGCGCGATCGAGCTGATGAACGGCCTGCTGTTCTCGCTGCCGGGCACGCCGGTCATCTACTACGGCGACGAGATCGGCATGGGCGACAACATCTACCTCGGCGACCGCAACGGCGTGCGCACGCCGATGCAGTGGAGCGCCGACCGCAACGCCGGCTTCTCGCGCGGCCAACCCGCAGCGGCTCTATCCTGCCGGTCATCATCGACCCGGAGTACCACTACGAGGCGGTCAACGTCGAGGCGCAGCAGGACAACCCGCACTCGCTGCTGTGGTGGATGAAGCGGCTCATCGCGCTGCGCAAGCAGTTCAAGGCGTTCGGGCGCGGCACGATCGAGTTCCTCCAGCCCGACAACCGCCGGGTGCTGGCCTTCGTGCGGCGGCACGAGGACGAGATCGTGCTCGTCGTGGCCAACCTGTCGCGCTTCGTCCAGGCCGTCGAGCTCGACCTCGCCCAGTTCAAGGGGCTGGTGCCGGTCGAGCTGTTCGGGCGCACCCGCGTTCCCGCCCATCGGCGAGCTGCCGTACCTCCTGACGCTCGGGCCGCACGGCTTCTACTGGTTCCAGCTCACGCCGCGCCGGGTGGCGGCGCCCGAGCGCTCGCACCCGGTGATCGCCGTGGAGGGCAACTGGCAGGCCCTGCTCGAGGACGGCGCCGTCGGGGCGCTCGAGCGCGTCCTTCCCGAGCACCTCGCCGCCCGCCGCTGGTTCGGCAGCAAGGCGCGGACGATGAAGGGCGCCCGGATCGTCGAGCGGATCCCCTTCCCCTACGCCGGTCAGGCGGCGGTGGTGGCGATCGTCGAGTGCGCGTACACGGAGGGCGTGCCCGACCGCTATCTGCTGCCGCTGGCGTTCGCCGCCGACGCGCGGCGCCACGCCATCGCCGAGGCGGCGCCGCACGCCGTGATCGCCGAGCTGCACGTGGCCACCGCCGGCGGCGCGCCCGCCGAGGGCATCCTGTTCGACGCCATGGCGGACGACCGCTTCGCGGCGGCGCTGCTCGAGTTCGCGTCCGAACGCCGGCCGCGGCGCGGCCGCCACGGCACGCTGAGCGCCTCGCGCACGCGCAAGTTCGCCGAGCTCGTGGCGTCCGATCGCCCGCTCACGCCGCAGCCGGTGCGCCGCGAGCAGAGCAATACCTCGGTGGTGTTCGGAGACCGGCTGATGCTCAAGCTGTTCCGCCGGGTGGCCGAGGGCATCAATCCCGACGTCGAGGTGGAGCGGTTCCTTACCGAGCAGGCCAGGTTTCCGCATACGCCCGACGTGGCCGCCGTGTTCGAATACCGGCGGCCGGAGCATGGCACGACGGTGGTCGGCTTCCTCCAGCAGCTCGTGCCCAACGAAGGGGACGCCTGGACCTACACCACCGACGCCATCGGCCAGTATCTCGAACAGGTGCTCACGCACCCGGATCGCGCGTCGTTGCCGGCCGCGGCGGGCGCGCATCCGCTCGACCTGCGCAACGCGGCGCCCACGGCGCCGCTCGACGGCCTGCTGCACCAGTACCTGCAGCGCGCGCGGCTGCTCGGCCAGCGCACCGGCGAGATGCATCTGGCGCTGGCCAGCCGGGGCGACGTGCCCGACTTCGCGCCCGAACCGTTCACCACCTACTACCAGCGCGAACTCTATCAGGGCGCCCGGTCGCTGGCGCGCCAGACGCTGGCCGGGCTCCGCAAGCACGTGCGCGACCTGCCAGAGGAGGCCGACCGCGCGCGGGCCCGCGAGCTGCTGCGCGCCGAAGACGGCCTGCTGGCGCGCTTCAAGCGCATCGTCGATCACAAGCTCAGCGGCCGGCGGATCCGCTGCCACGGCGATTACCATCTGGGCCAGGTGCTGTACACCGGGCGCGATTTCGTGATCATCGACTTCGAGGGCGAGCCCGCGCGCCCGATGACGGAGCGGCGGTTCAAGCGGTCGCCGCTGCGCGACGTGGCCGGAATGCTGCGGTCGTTCGACTACGCGGCGGCGGCCGCGCTGCGCAGCGGCCGCGTGCGCGCGGAAGACGTCGCGCTGCTGCGGCCCGCCGCCGACGCCTGGGCGCTGTGGGTCCAGGCCGCCTTCCTCGGCGAATATCTCACGATCGTGGCGCCGGCGAACCTCCTGCCCCGCGGCGACCACGACCTGCGCCTGCTGCTCGACTTCCTGGTGCTCGACAAGGCCGTGTACGAACTCGACTACGAGTTGAACAACCGGCCGGGCTGGGTCCACGTGCCGCTGGAGGGCATCCTGCGCCTGCTGGCCGGCGACGCGGCGGCGCCGTGAGCGCGGCCCGCGGCACGCCGGAACCCGGCTGATGCGCGTCTGGCCGGGAGATCCGCACCCCCTCGGAGCCACGTGGGACGGGCGCGGCGTGAACGTCGCCGTATTCTCCGAGCATGCGCGGAAGATCGAACTGTGCCTGTTCGACGCGCCCGGCGACGCCACCGAGCGCGCACGCGTGGCCCTGCCCGAGCGCACGAACAACATCTGGCACGGATTCTTCCCCGACCTTCGCCCCGGCCAGTTGTACGGGCTGCGCGTGCACGGCCCGTACGATCCGGAGCACGGCCACCGTTTCAACCCCGCCAAGCTGCTGTTCGACCCCTACGCGCGCGCCATCAGCGGCACCGTGCAGTGGGACGACTCGCTGTTCGGCTACGCGCCGGGGGGCGCCGACGCCGACCTCACGCCCGATTCTCGCGACAGCGCCGGCAGCCTTCCCAAGTGCATCGTCGTCGAGACCGCGTTCTCGTGGGGCGACGACCGCCCACCCCGCACGCCGTGGAGCCGCACGCTCATCTACGAGTGCCACGTGAAGGGCATGACGGCGCGCCACCCGGCCATTCCGCCCGCCCAGCGCGGCACCTACGGCGCCCTGATATCGGAGCCGGTGCTCGATCACCTGCAGTCGCTGGGCGTGACCGCCGTGGAGCTGATGCCGGTGCACCACCCGCTCACCGAGCACGACGTCGCCCACCGCGGGCTGGTGAACTACTGGGGGTACAACACCATCGGCTACTTCGCGCCCGACTCGCGCTATGCGACCGGCGCGATGGGCCAGCAGGTCACCGAATTCAAGACGATGGTGAAGGGGCTGCACTCGGCCGGCGTCGAGGTGATCCTCGACGTCGTCTACAACCACACGGCGGAGGGCAACGAACTGGGGCCGACGGTGTGCTTCCGCGGCATCGACAACGCGTCGTACTACCGGCTCGACCCGGCGCGCCCGCGCTACTACATCGACTTCACGGGGTGCGGCAATAGCTTCAATACGCTGAACGCGCGGGCCATGCAGCTGATGATGGACAGCCTGCGCTACTGGGTGCAGGAGATGCACGTCGACGGCTTCCGGTTCGACCTGGCGCCGGCGCTGGCCCGTTCGCTGCACGCCGTGGACCGGCTGGCCTGGTTCTTCGACATCATCCAGCAGGATCCGGTGCTCTCGCGCGTGAAGCTCATCGCCGAGCCGTGGGACGTGGGCGAGGGCGGCTACCAGGTGGGCAACTTCCCCACCGGGTGGACGGAATGGAACGGCCGCTACCGCGACACCGTGCGCCGGTTCTGGCGCGCCGACTCGGGGCAGCTGCCCGATCTCGCCTACCGCCTCTCGGGGAGCAGCGACCTGTACGGACCCGGTGGGCGCAATCCGCACGCCGGGATCAACTTCGTCACCTGCCACGACGGATTCACGCTGCGCGATCTGGTGTCGTACGACCACAAGCACAACGACGCCAACGGCGAGCACAACCGCGACGGCACCGACGACAACGGCAGCCGCAACTGGGGCGCCGAGGGACCCACCCAGGTGCCGGAGATCGTCCGCCAGCGCGAGCGCATGATGCGGAACCTCCTCGCCACCATCGCCTTCTCGCAGGGCGTGCCGATGATCTCGCACGGCGACGAGATCGGCCGTTCCCAGCACGGCAACAACAACGCCTACTGCCAGGACAACGACATCGCCTGGCTCGACTGGGACCTCGACGAGCCGGCGCGCGGCCTGCTGGAGTTCACGCGCGAGGTGATCGCCATCCGCCACGCCAACCCGGTGTTGCGCCGCCGCAGCTTCTTCCGCGGCAGCACCGACCGCCACGACGGCCGCGCCGACGTGACCTGGCTCCGCCCCGACGGTCAGGAGATGCGGCACGAGGACTGGCACCAGCCCACCGCGCGGGTGCTCGGCATGCTGCTGCACGGGGAAGCCACCGATGAAGTCGACGAGCGCGGCCGCCGCATCGAGGGCGACACGCTGCTCCTGCTCGTGAACGGTGGCGCCAAATCGCGGCGGTTCACCCTGCCCCAACCCGGCCGCGGCATCTGGCGCGAACTCGTGAACACCGCCCGGCCCGGCCACCGGCGCGTGGGCGAGGGCGTGCTGCTGGTGCGCCATTCGCTGATCCTGCTGAGCCACCACATGCCGAGGGGCTGATCGCGATGGCCGCCTTCGCCTCGACGATCGGCGACGTCGATCTGCACCTGTTCAACGAGGGCACCCACCGGCGCCTCTGGGACATCCTCGGCGCGCATCCGCGCACCATCGACGGCGTGGAGGGGGTCGCGTTCGCCGTGTGGGCGCCCAACGCCGAGCGCGTGAGCGTGGTGGGCGAGTTCTGCGCCTGGAACGGCGACCGGCATGTGATGCGTGCGCTCGGCTCCTCCGGCATTCACGAACTCTTCGTGCCCGGCGTCGAGGCGGGCGCACTGTACAAGTACGAGATCCGCACGCGGGAAGGCCACCTGCTGGTCAAGGCCGACCCGATGGCGCAGGCCGCGGAGCTGCCCCCGCCCAGGCGTCGCGCGTGTACCGTTCCGCGTTCACCTGGCGTGACGGGGCGTGGATGGCCGCGCGCCGCACGGCCCCACACGCCCACGGGCCGATGCACACCTACGAGGTGCACCTCGGCTCCTGGCGGCGGGTGCCCGAGGAGGGCGACCGCTGGCTCACCTACCGCGAACTGGCGCCGCTGCTCGTGGAACACGCCCGGCGCTACAGCTTCACGCACCTGGAATTGATGCCGGTGGCCGAGCACCCGTTCACCGGGTCGTGGGGCTATCAGGTCAGCGGCTATTACGCGCCCACGGCGCGCTACGGCTCGCCCGACGACTTCCGCTTCTTCGTCGACTACTGCCACGCCCACGGCATCGGCGTGATCGTGGACTGGGTGCCGGCGCATTTTCCCAGGGACGCGTTCGCGCTGGCGCGCTTCGACGGCACGGCGCTGTACGAGCACGCCGATCCGCGCCGCGGCGAGCATCCCGACTGGGGCACGCTCGTGTTCAACTACGGGCGCCACGAGGTGCGCAACTTCCTGGTCGCCAACGCGCTCTACTGGCTGGATGAATTCCACGTGGACGGGCTGCGCGTGGACGCGGTGGCGTCGATGCTCTACCTGGACTACAGCCGCAAGCCTGGTGAGTGGCTGCCCAACGTGCGCGGCGGACGGGAGAACCTCGACGCGATCGACTTTCTCCGCGCGATGAACGACGCCGTGCACGAGGCGTACCCGGGGTGCCTGACGATCGCCGAGGAGAGCACCGCCTGGCCCGGCGTCACCCGCGGCACGGTCGAAGGCGGACTCGGGTTCAGCTTCAAGTGGAACATGGGATGGATGCACGACACGCTCGAGTACATGAAGCAGGATCCGGTCCATCGCCGGTACCATCAGGACGAACTCAGCTTCGCGATGGTCTACGAATACTCCGAGCGTTTCGTCATGCCGCTGTCGCACGACGAAGTGGTGCACGGCAAGGGCTCGCTGTACGACAAGATGCCGGGCGACGCGTGGCAGAAGCTGGCCAACCTCCGCCTCCTGCTGGCGTATCAGTGCGCCCGCCCCGGCAAACAGCTGCTGTTCATGGGCACCGAACTCGCGCAGCAGCGGGAGTGGAACCATGACCGGAGCCTCGACTGGCACCTGGCCGGCGATCCGGGCCATGCCGCGTTCGGCCGGTTCATGGAGCGCCTAGGCAAGGTCTACGCCGCCACGCCCCCGCTCTGGCGGCGCGATCCCGACCCCGATGGCTTCGCCTGGATCGACGCCGCCGACCGCGAGAACTCGGTGTTCGCGTTCGCGCGCATGGACGGCGACGACCATCGCGTGGTGGTGCTCAACTGCACTCCGGTGCCGCGCCACGGCTACCGCGTCGGCGTTCCGGCGGCCGGCCGCTATCGCGTGGAACTGAACACGGACGCGGTTGAGTTCGGCGGCAGCGGCGCCGGATCTGCCGGCGCCGTCGAGACCGAGCCGACGCCATGCCACGGCCGCGCCCAGTCCGTGCGCCTCGTCCTGCCGCCACTCGGCGTGCTGATTCTCGCGCCGGACGCCTGACGTGGCCGAGCCGTCGCCGCTGGAGACGCTTGCCCGCCGGCTGGGCGTGCTCGATTCCTACTTCGACATCCATGGCGTGGAACACGCCACCACCAACGACACGCGCGCGGCGATGCTGCACGCGATGGGCCTGGACGTCGCCGACGAGTCCGCCGCGCGCCGCGAACTCGACCGCCTGGACGGCGAGGAGCGCGGCCGGCTGCTCGACCCGGTGGCGGTGGTGCATGCGCACGCCTGGCAGCTGCCGGCGGTACCGATGGCCGACGGCGCCGAGTGGACCGCCGAACTCGTGCTCGAAGATGGATCGAGCCGAACGCTGCGCGGCGACAGCTCCGCGGCCCGTAACGCGACGCTGGCTCCCGAGCCGCTCCCGCTCGGCTATCACGAACTGCGGCTTTCGGTGCGTGAGGGCCGGACGGTGCGCGAGGCCACGCAGTTGCTGGTCGTCCCGCCGGCGCAGTGCACGAGCATCGGGACGCGGCTCGGCGCGGCGCGCGCCACCGGCGTGCTGGCCAATCTGTATTCCGTGCGCAGCGAGACCAACTGGGGGTGCGGCGACATCGGCGATCTGTCGCGGCTGGCCGCGCGAGTGGCGGAGTCCGGCGGCTCGTTCGTGGGCGTCAACCCGCTGCATGCGCTCCGCAACCGCGGATGGGACATCAGTCCCTACTCGCCGGTGAGCCGGCTGTTCCGGAACCCGATCTACCTCGATGTTCCGGCGCTCCCCGAACTCGCCGAGTCGCCGGAAGCGCGCGCGCTGCTCGCGAGCAACGACTTCGCGGCGGCGCTCGACGCGCAGCGCGCCGCGCCGCTCGTGGACTACGAGGGGGTGATGCAGATCAAGCGGCGGGCGCTCGAACCGCTGCACCGCGCGTTCGCCGAACATCACCGCGATCGCGACACGCCGCGCGGCATCGCGTACCGCCGATATCGCGCCGCGCAGGGCAAGTCGCTCGATCGGTTCGCCATCTTCTGCGCACTCGCGGAGCAGATGGCGGGGCCCGGCGGCCGCGGCGCCCTCGGCGACTGGCACGATTGGCCGGCGCCGCTGCGCGACCCGCGCTCGTCTGCAGTGGCCGATTTCGCGCGCGCAAACCGTGAGGCCGTGGACCTTCACCGCTACCTCCAGTTCGCGCTCGACGAGCAGCTCGCCGCCGCAGGCAGCGGTCTCGCCCTCGGCGTCTATCAGGACCTGGCGGTGGGATCGGCGTCGAGCGGATGCGACACCTGGGCGTGGCCGGACCTGTTCGCGCGCGGGGCGACGGTTGGCGCGCCCCCCGACGACTTCGCCGAGAACGGACAGAACTGGGGGTTCCCGCCGATCGTGCCGCAGGCGCTGCGCCGCGATCGCTACCGCTACTGGATCCAGCTGCTGCGGGCCGGCTTCGCGCACGGCGGCGCGCTGCGCATCGACCACGTGATGGGGCTGTTCCGGCTGTACTGGGTACCGGAGGGCGGTTCGGCGCGCCACGGCGCGTACGTTCGCTATCCGTCCGAGGAGATGCTCGCGATTGTCGCGCTCGAGAGTCACCGCCACCGGGCGCCGGTGGTGGGCGAGAACCTCGGCACCGTGCCGCTCGAAGTCGGACCGGCGCTCGCCCGCTGGGGGGTGCTGACCTCGGCCGTCACCTACTTCGAGCGTGATGCCGCCGGCGAGTTCCTGCCGGCGCGCGACTACCCGGCGCGCGCGCTGGTGTCGGCGGCCACGCACGACCATGTGCCCGTGGCCGGCTTCTGGGAGGGGCGCGATCTCGAGATCCGCCGGTCGCTGGGCCTCATCGCCGACGCCGCATCGCTCGACCGCGCGCGCGCCGAGCGCGAGCACGACCGCGGCGCGCTCGTGGCGCGGCTGCAGGCCGAGGGCGGGCTCATCGGCGAGCCCGACGCCGCGAGCGTCGTGCGCGCGGTGCACGTGTTCCTGCGCCGCACGCCGGCGGCGATGGTCGCCGATTCACTGGACGACCTGGCGCTCGAGACCACCCCGGTGAACGTGCCCGGAACGACGAATCGGATGTATCCCAATTGGAGCCGGAAGATGCGACGCCCGGTGGAGCGGATTGGGTTGCCGGCGAACGCGCCGCCGGACGCGACCGATCCAGCGGCTTCGTCGCACCCCGCGTAGTAGCTGACATGACGGCCCCCGCCCCCCCTGCCCACCGCGCGCCCCGGCGCAACACGCGCGTCACCGCCGGCCAGCTGTCGATGCTCGGCATCCTGGTCTTTCTCGTAGTCGTGCTCGCGCTGCAGGACACGAAGCACGCGGTAGTCGTAGCCAAGCACACGACGGCGCTCTGGGTGTCGGTGATCTGCGCGCTCGTCGGCGTCATCGTGCTGCGCTCCGGGTGGGGCGCGAGCGAAGGGCGCAGCGACATGCAGCTCGAGTTCGGCACCACCGAGAACACCTTCTACCAGCCGCGCCGCCAGGGGCTCGTGCAGGGGGGCGCCATATTCGGCGGCGTCTCCGGCGCGCTCTGGTGGGGCGTGCAGTCATGGATCCTGCTGTTCACCGGCATGCGGCGGCACCAGGCGGTGCGGGGCCTCTGGGACCTGGAGCTTTCGGTGCTCGTGGGCGCGCTCGCCGGCGGCGTCATCGGCGCCACCTTGGGACTCGTGGCCGGCCACCTCTGGGAACGCCGGCACCGCCAGCGCCGCCGAGAGCGTCGGTAACCCGCGGCGCGGCGGCCGCCGTGGGCCGCGACTGGTGAGCCCCGTGCGGAGGCGTCATCTTCCGCGCATGTCCATTCGCACCTTCCGCCGCTCCGCGGCCTGTCTCGCGCTGGCCGCCCTCGGCGCCGCGCCCCGTCTTCTCGCGCAAGAGTCCAACCCCGACGCGCGCATCTGCGACCGTCCGATCGTGCCCTGGCTCCTCATCGGGCCCTTCCCCGTCGACACCGGCGCGCTGCGGCTGGACAAGCAGGACATCGGCGACCCGGCCACGCTGGAAGCGCACGCCGGCGACCGCGCCGGCGGCCGCGTCTGGCAGCGCGTGTCGATGGACGCACTCGGCCAGTTCGACTTCTTCAAGGCGTTCTCCGAGACGTCGCTCGACAACATGGCGGCGTACGCCGAGACGTATCTGGCGAGCCCCGACAACCGCACGGTGAAGCTAGGCGTGGAGAGCGACGACGACGCGATCGTGTGGCTCAATGGAACATTGCTGGAGCACCACGACATCGCGCGCGGCGTCGGCACGGGCACCGACACGCTGACGCTGCACCTGCAGAAGGGCGTGAACCGACTCGTGTACAAGATCGTGAATCGCGGCGGCGGCTTCGGCATGGGCGCCCGATTCCTCTCCGACAGTCCCGATCCGGTCGGCGCCATCGTGCTGTCCGATTCTCCGGCCGGCGGCGCGCCCAGCCCCACGCCGTGGACCAACCTCACCGTCGGCCCGATCGCCGTGGCCGGGAACGCGCGCCTAGTCGACGACGGGAACGGCACCAAGCTGGCCGTCCCGCTTCTGGTGTGCGCCGAGCGGAAGATCGCGGGCGCCTCGGCGGCCGTATTCCAGTTCGGGAGCACGCGCGAGGTGGCGACGGTCGCGGCCGGCGCGTCGCACCCGGCCGTCATGCTGCCCGCGCGCTGGTTCGACCTGATGCGCATGGCGCTCTCGCCGGCGCGGCAGTCGATCGATTCGCGGCTGCGCGGTACGCTGCTCTCGGTGGATGCCGCCAACGCCGCCGACACGGCCGCGGTGGCCGGCGTCGGCACCGCCGAAGTGCCGGTGACGCCGGCGAGCCTGCTCGATCTGCTCTCGCGGCCCATCGCGATGGGCGTATGGCGGCAGGCGGCGGACGCAGACGAAGCGGCGAAGCCGGCCGCGGAGTGGCCGCCGCTCGACACGCTGGGCGCCGACTCGACGGCGCGCCGAGGGCTCGCGGCTATCGGGTTCTCCATCAAGGTGCCCGAGGAGCTGCACACCTTCACGCTGCAGCTGAACGCCGGCGAATTCCTGCCGGCGGGCGCGTTCACGGTGAACGGCAATCCGGTGGCCGCCGACTCGATGGGACGGGTGACGATCTGCTCACCGTGCATCGCCGGGTCGCAGCTCACGGTGGTGGTGCATCCCAACGGCGCGTACTGGTGGGACCCGCCGGTGGTCCGCATCGCGGACCTCGGCTGGCACGAGATTCACGACGGCGCCGAATGGGCGCGCTTCTTCACGCGGGACAGCACGATCCCGGTGCCCGACGACGCCGCGGCGCGCCAGCTCGGCCAGATGATGCTGCTGCCCAATCGCACGCCGTACCAGACGCGCATCGCGCAGTGGGCGCAGCGGCTGCGGCCGGCGTCGCTCCAGGTGCAGCGCGATACCATCGACGTCGTCGGCAACTCGCACATCGACGCCGCCTGGCTCTGGCGCTGGCGCGAGACGCAGGGCGTGATCGACGCCACCTGGGCCACGGCCACCAAGTTGATGGCCAAGTATCCCGACATGCACTTCGCCGCGTCGGCCGCCGCGTACTACGAGTCGCTCGCGAAGCAGCGGCCCGACGTGCTGGCGCGCATCCAGGAGCTCGACAAGGAGGGCCGCTGGAATGTGGTCGGCGGGTGGTGGCTGGAGCCCGACGTGAACATGCCGTCGGGCGAATCGCTGGCGCGGCAGGGGCTCTACGGCCAGCGCACGTTCATCAAGCTGTTCGGGCACCCGGCGCACGTGGCCTGGATTCCCGACACCTTCGGGTATCCCTGGTCGCTGCCGCAGATCTTCCTCAAGAGCGGCATGGACTTCTTCGTCACGCAGAAACTGCGCTGGAACGACACCGACAAGTGGCCGGCCCGGCTCAATCAGTTCTACTGGGAAGGGCCGGACGGCTCGAAGGTCTTCTCGTACATCCCATACGGCTACGACAGCGATCTCGACCCGCACGCGCTGGCCACGCAGGAGCGCGCAACCATCGACTCGAGCGCCGTGCCCCGCATGCTCACGCTCTACGGCGTGGGCGACCACGGCGGCGGCCCGACGATGGAGATGCTGGAGCGGTCGCACGACCTCAAGCGCATTCCCGCGTTCCCCGTGATCCGCGACGACAGCCCCACGGATGCGCTGACCAAGATGCAGCGCGCCTTCCCCGCCGACGGCCCGGTGGTGAACGACGAGCTGTATCTCGAGTACCACCGCGGCGTGTTCACCACGCAGACCGAAATGAAGTGGTGGAACCGCCACATGGAAGGCCTGCTCGGCGCCGCCGAGGCCGCGGCGACCATCGCGCCCACGCCATACCCGCATGACGCGCTCACCAAGGCGTGGGAGACGACGCTGTTCAATCAATTCCACGACCTCATGGCCGGGTCGGGCATCGACTCCATCTACACGGACGCGACGTCGGACTATCGCGAAGCGAACGCGCTGGCCGACGGCGCGCTCACCACCTCGCTGCGCGCGCTCGCGGCGCCACTCGACACCAGGCCGCCACGTGCGGGAGACGTGCCGATGGTGGCGTTCAACCCGAGCGGCAAGGCGCGCACCGACGTCGTGGAGTTCGCACCTCCGTCCGGAGGTGACGGCACGGACGCGGCCGCGGCCTGGACCGCCGTGGATGCGCGCGGACGCGCGCTGCCCAGCGAGCCCGGCGACTCGGGGCGGATCAGGGTGCGCGTGGGCCCGGTGCCGGCGCTCGCCGCCGCCGTGTTCTTCGCGCGGCCGGCCAAGCCGCGCACGCCGGCCGCGGTGGCCGGGTGGACGCTGGAGAACCGCTTCCTGCGCGTGACCATCGATTCGATCACCGGCGGCATCGCCCGCATGTACGACAAGGTGCGCAAGCGCGACGTCCTCTCCCCGGGCGCGGCGGCGAACGGCCTGCTGCTCATGGCCGACAACCCGAAGGACTACGACGCCTGGAACATCGACAACCTGAACGGCGCGCGGACCTGGCTTGCCGCCCGCGCCGCCGCGTCGAGGCCAACGGTCGCCCGCGACGCCTTCGGCACGTCGATCACCGTGTACCGCGGCAAGGACAGCTCGCTCGTCATGCAGCGTTACGAGTTGGGCGCCGATGCCCAGCGGCTGGACGTGGAGACCACGGTGGACTGGCAACAGTCGCACCAGCTTGTGAAGGCGGTGTTCCCGCTCGCCTTCCACGTGGACAGCACGCACGCCGAGATCCCCTACGCCGTAATCGGCCGGACGACGCGCCCGCGCACGCGGCAGGACAGCGCGCGCTTCGAGACGCCGATGCTGCGGTTCGTGGACGGCTCCGCGTCCGACGGCAGCTACGGCGTGGCGATCGTGAACGCCGGCAAGTACGGCTTCAGCGCCAGCGGCGACACGATCTTCGTGACGCTGCTGCGCTCGCCCAAGTCGCCCGACGCGCACGCCGACATGGGGATGCAGACCTTCCGCTACAGCATCGTGCCGCACCCCGGCGACTGGCGCGCGCCGGAGGTGGGCGAGGCGGCGCAGTCGCTCAACGAGCCGCTGCGCGCGGTGGCCGTAAGCGCGCACGCCGGCAAGGGGCGGGCGACGGCGAGTCCGTTCGCGATTACCGGCGGCACCGTGGCCCTCGGCGCGTTCAAACAGGCGGAGGACGGCGGCGGGTGGATCGTGCGCGTGGTGGAGACGAGCGGCAGGCCGACCACCGCGGTGTTGAAGTTCGGCGGGCCGGTGACGGCTGAAGAGACCGATCTCATCGAGCGGCCCACGGGAAAATCGTGGGCGTCGAAAGGCGACGTGCTCTCGGTGCCGATGGGCCCCTGGGAGATCGAGACGCTGTTCATTCCGAGAAAGTGATGGATATTCGCGCGATACTCTCGCCGAATCCGCGGCTCACCAAGCAGGAGTACGAGCTGGCGGTGGCGATGGGGCGGAAGCGCTACGCCGTGCGGGGCGGGCTGCGCATGGCGCGCTGGCTGCTGGGGCTGAGCGTGGTGATTCTCGGCGCCCGCGGGTACACAGCGGGGAATTGGGCGCTCGTCCTCAACCCCCGAGTGGCGGTCGAGGTCGTCCTGCTCGTCATCGTGTGCTCGATTTTCGTGGGGTACACGACGTACGCGCTGATCTGGAAGGCGCTCTCGCAGATGTACGGGCCGAAGAAGAGCGACTGACGGACTGTTCTGGCCGCGCGGCGCGCCGGTTCGTAAGTTCGGGCGAATTGCCCACCCGGCCGCGGAGGCCTCCATGCTCGCCCGTCGCGCTCCCCTCGTCGTCGCCGCCGCCTTCGCGGTTTCGGCCTGCGCTCGACAGGATCGAACCGGCGCGCCACTCCAGGCGCCAGCCACGGGCACAGCCGCACGTTCGACGGCCGGCGAGTCTCCCCTTGCGTTGGGGATCGGAATCACCGCGTACTGCGCCGGCGCCGACTCGCTCCTGCGAGCGGTCGTGGCCGCGCACCCGCCGGCGGACGCCACCCACCCGACCGCGGTGAGCGGGCCGGACTCGGTGACCTTCAGCTACGAGTGGGCCCGCGTCACCGCACCGGGCTGCCGCGTGCAGGCGGCGGGCGCCGACACTGCGGCCCGCAACGGGATCGTCGGCACCATCGACGCGGCGCTCGAGCACGCTGGCTGGCAAGCCGCCGACAGCCTGTACATGGCCGACGGGCCGGACAGCTCGATGCGCGGGTTCCTCAGGGACTCCACGCTCTGCCTCCGCGACGCGTCGTGGGACGGGCCGGACGACTCCGATTCCACCTACGTCCCCAAGCCGGACTTCACCGTGCAGTTGACCTGCGCTCCGCGCCGCGCGGACGATCACCCACCGTCGTAACCCACCATCGGCATGTCCATCCTCCGCTCCCTCCCGGCGCGCTGCGCGCTCACCGCCGCCCTCGTGCTCGCGCCGCTGACCGCCGCGACCGCCCAGACGGCCCCCCGCGCCGCCGCCTCCGACAGCACACGCGACCTCCGCAGCGTCCTCGCCACCGGGTACATCCTCCAGGCCCGCAACCACGACGACGTCATTGACTTCGTGAACGCGAAGATCGTCCTGCCGGCGCGGCCTACCGAAGCCGACGTCGCCGCCGCCGCGAATGTCGCGGCGCGGTTCGGCTACGAAACGGCGGCCGCCAACCTCGACCTCACCACCACCGACACGGCGCGCGTGTCCGCGTACGACGTGCCGGTGATCCTCGTCGGATCGACGAACGCGTTGATCGCCAAGGGCGGCGCTGAGCTCGCCCACGCGCTCGACGGCCTGGCACCCGGGCAGGGCGCCGCGGTGTTCATCGCGCCCAGTGCGTTCTTCAAACAGGGCGGCGTACTGCTCGCCGGCGACGACGGCTCGGGGCTCATCGCGATCGCCGGCTACTTCGCCGGCCGCTACCCGAACGTCTGGTCCACCCGCGGCATCACCTACGCCGACGTGGGCGCTCGGCTCACTGCGTTCTTCACGTCGCACGAAGCCGCCACGGAAGCCGTGACCGTCCGCCGCATCGTCATCGACGGCGCGCATCCCGGCGTCGCCCGTATTGACGTTGCCGCGCGACTCACCGACTCCGCCGCCGTTACACATGCCGCTGCGGCGCTCGAACGCCCCGACTCCACCGTCCGCTTCACCGACCTCGACCGGGCGGACATCTCGCTCGCCGGCGGCACCGCTTCACGCACCGTACATCTGCTGCCGCCCCGTCCCTGGCAGACCAAGACGAGCGCCGAGTACACGCCGCGCGACGATCCGAGCTTCTCGCTGGGCGACCTCTACACCATCAAGGGACTCTTCCGCGACTCCGACGGCGACCTCGTGCCCGACCGCACCGAGGCGTTCGTCTCGCTGCACGGCACGCAGTCGCCCGAGGCGCTCGCCGCGTTCAGCGAGCGCGTGGGCCTCGAGACGGCCGGCATGCGCCTCCCCTTCGTGCAGGTGAGCGGCGAGGACGACCACCCGGAGAAAGCAGGCTTCCCCATCGTCTTCGGCATCGCCCACTATCAGACGCAGCGGCTGCGCGACGCGGGCAAACTGTTCGGCGAGACGACCGAGCCCGGCGTCGGCTTCATGCAGTTCGTGAACGGCGGTTTCGGCGGCAAGAACGGGCTCGTCATCGGCGCCGGCGACAAGGCGGGGCTCGACGCGATCGCCGATTACGCCGCCCAGCGCATGCCCTACCTCTGGGAGTACGGCAAGGGCAACTATCAGTTGAACGATGCCGAGACCGAGGTCCGCCGATTCTTCCAGGCCAAGGATGCGCCGGGCCAGACCGCGCTCGCCGTCTACAAACTCGGCCAGTGGCTCGACCGGCTGAAGGGCAAGCCCATCGACTCCATCGGCGTCGAGATCGCCGCGAAGGACCGCTACGCCGGGCTCGACCGCTACGCCGAGCAGATGGTGCGCGCCCGGTTCCCGAACGCCAAGGTCACGGTGCTCACGCAGCAGACCGGCTTCGGCGTCGGCAAGACCATCTTCACGCAGGAGGCCACGCTCCCCTGGGAGGTGGACACCTTCTGGAAGGAGTTCCGCGCCACGGCGCTCCCCCAACTCTCGGCGTCGAGCACGGGCACCATCGAGGTGCGCCTGAGCGAATCGCCCGAGGAGCGCGCGAAGATCGCCGACCAGATCCGCCGCGAGATCTCGGCCAGGGGCGTGCCGGCCGGCGCCATGGACGTGCGCGTGCTGAGCGCCTACAAGCAGGGCTACAGCTGGCTCGACGAGCAGATCCTGCCGCGGCTCGAGGGCAAGCACGTCGCGCACATCGCCATCACCTATCACACGCTCAAGGACTCCAAGGAAGTGAAGTGGAGCGCCGTCGAGTCCGACACGCGCTGGCTGCAGGAGCTGTATCCCATCGACGCGATGATGGCCCGCACGCTCGGCATCTCGGATTCCGCGATCACCTTCACCCCCACCGAGAACGCCAACCCGATCTACACCGTGAAGGCCACGGCGGCCGACGGCAGCACGATCCTCGAAGCGTCGTTCGACCCCAAGTACGTCATACGTCCGATGTTCGATCTGTTCCCGGCGTACGAGCACATCCGCGTCACCACCGGCTGGGTGAACGTCACGGATCGCGGCAAGACACTGCTCGACCAGCGCGTGGAGACCGACCCAGAGACCTTCTGGGACTACTACCAGCAGCAGACGTACCCCAAGATCGCCGACTACTTCATGGACGTGCAGGACGGGCACCCGTCGCAGACCTACGCGCCCTACTTCGACGAGCTGAACGTCTCGCTCTCGGCAAGCGAACCCAACTACAAGCTCGGGCTCGACCAGGAGCAGATCTCCTCGATGGAGGCCATCCACGAAGATATATACTTCGAGACGCTCACCCTGTTCGACCTGCTCGGCGGGCGCTGGAGCATCGGCAACGTCAACTACCCGGGGCGCATCATTCCGCACATCGCGCTGCCGGTGGACGGCAAGCCACCGCACGTGAAGATCACTTTCACCGGCAAGGACAACGCGGTGCCGCGCCTGATCGTCGCGTATCGCGAAGCGGGGCACGAGCCGGTGCGCGACAAGTACGAACTCTCGGCGCTCGCCACGCCGGCGCCGGCGCTGCACGGCGTGAGCGTGAAGGCGGGCGCGCCGGAGGTGGCCCAGCTCCTGTTCGACGTCACCGCCACCGACACGTCGTACAAGTGGGACGACTACAAACTCCGCGGCAGCGAGGAACAGGTCGACCGGCAGATGCTCCCCGCCGATCTGCTCGCCGGCATGGTGACCGCCATGGCCGATCTCCACGCGCACGGCGTTGCCGACAGCGCGATGAGCTTCGACCGCGTGGCCGACCTCGCGTTCCACATCACCCTGCGCGACAGCACCGCGAAGTACAGCCGGGTGGTCGACCTGCCGCGCAGCGCGCACCCGATGTCCACGGCGCGCCCCGTACTATTCGCGAAGAACTTCAAGTACACCGGCCAGCCGATCGTGCAGTGGGACACGCCGATCGCGCCGCCCGAGGCCGACTCGCTGATGGCCAAGCTCGCCACCTTCCCCGGCGTGCACCCCTACTGGGTGGGCAATTCATTCCTCGGCAAGGACATCTTCGCCGAGTATTTCCTGCCGCCGATGGAATCGCGGTACGTGTCGCAGGCCAAGCTCGACGCGCTCAAGCCGACCATGGTGCTCTCCGGCCGCCAGCACGCCAACGAGGAGTCGAGCACCAGCTACATCCTGCGGCTGGGCGAGAAGCTCGTCACCGATACGAACTATTCGAAGCTGCTGCGCAGGGTGAACGTCGTGCTGCACCCGATCATGAACGCCGACGGCGCGCAGCTCAACCACGACCTGCTGCAGGCCACCCCCGACTACATGGTGCACGCCAGCTATCTGGGCGCGCTGGGCGTCGACGCCACCACCGGCGCCGGCACGGAAGACCCGATGTACCCCGAGTCGAACGTGCGCCCCGAGCTTCAGGAAACGTGGCTGCCCGACATCATGATGAACCTGCATGGCTACCCGACGCACGAGTGGGTGCAGCTCTTCGCTGGCTACTCGGCGTGGGTGCGCGGGCGCACCGGCGAGCAGCGGCAGTGGTGGCTGCCGCGCGGCTGGTTCGTGCCCGGCTTCAACTACGTGGACGACCCGGCGCAGCCGCAGTGGGCCAAGGCGCAGTTCGCCATCCTCGACACCGTCGCCGCGGCCATCACCGGCGACTCGGCGGTGAACGCGATGAACCACCGCCTCTACGCGCGCTACCAGAAGTACGGCAGCCAGGACGTCGAGAACTTCCGCGAGTATTTCCGGAACGGAATTCTCGTGTACCAGTCGCTGCGCGGTCGCGGACTTGGCGGCGGACCCGGCGCGGCCGGCGGGGGCGGGGGTCGCGGCGGCCGTGGCGGGGGTCCGCCGGGCGGCGGCGCGGCCGCTGGCGGCGTCAACAGCCCGCGCATCAGTTACTTCAACCTGGTCACGGAAGCGCCCGACGAAACCGCGCGCGGCGCCTGGATGAAGCTCGTGGCCAGCGCCGGGCTCGACGAGACCTCGGCGATGCTGCGCTATCTCGCCGAGGGCGAGAACGTGGTGAACCAGGACGCGATGGAGTACGACACGTTCGTGAACCGGAGCGAAGCGCGCGTGAAGCCGGTGTTGCCCAAGGGCTCGACGGAGGGCCGCCGTGGAAGGGGTGGACGCGGGGGCGGCGCGCGCGGGGGGAGAGGCGGGACGGATGGGGATGGAGTGCGACCTTAAGGGAAGGGTGACCTCGATGCGCTACCTCATGCGGCAGAAACTCTTCGCCCTGGGCGACGACTTCACCATCAAGGACGAAGCCGGCGCCGATCGCTTCTTCGTCGACGGCAAGGCGTTCAGCATCGGCGCCAAACTCTCGTTCCAGGACATGAACGGCATCGAGCTCGCGTTCATCAAGCAGCGGCTGCTCAATCTCAAGCCTACATATGAGATCTGGCGCAAGGGCGAAGTGGCGGCCGTCGTCACGAAGGACCTGTTCACCCTCTTCAACTGCCGCTTCCACGTCGACGTGCCTGGCCCCGACGACCTCGAGGCCTCCGGCAGCTTCACCGACCACGAATATGCCTTCACCCGCGGCGCGAATCAGGTTGCCGAGGTGTCCAAGCAGTGGTTCACCTTCGCCGACACCTATGGCGTGGACATCGCCGACGGCGAGGATGACGTGCTGGTGCTCGCCAGCACCGTGGTCATCGACATGTGCTGCCACCCGGACGGCAAGCGAAGGTGAGGGGGCGCCGGCGCGCTGCTCACCGGGTACCCCCGTTAAGCAAATCGTCATCTCCGCTTAATCGTCCCCTTCTTCCGGAACGCGGGGAATTGCGTAGCGTAGGGCGCATGATCCCACCTTCCGCCGGCCGGCCGAGCCCCTCCGCCCGCCCCCGGCCCTCCGCGATCTACCGGACCCTCGTATCCGCAGCAGCGCTCGCCGTCGTTGCCGCCGCCTGCGCGCGCCAACCGGCCGCGCCCGCGCCGGCGCCGGTTCACGCCGCGGCTGGCCCCGAACTCGCCATCTACCGCACGGTAGCCGAATCCATCTACGTGCATCTCACCGGCCGCTCGGTGGGAATCGTCACCGCACCGCTCGACACCGCCTGCGCGCGCGCCGACTGCCGGCCGCTCCTCACCCGCTGGGGACTCGACCCGCTCTGGTGGGCCACCGGCGACAGCTCCGCCGCCCGCACCGCGCGCGACGACCTGCTCGCCCACGCCATGCGTCCCATGACGCTCGCCGACGTGAGCGAGGGGCAGCCGCTGCTCCAATCCGTGTCCCCCGACTCGGCCGCCATCGTGGCCGCCCAGCCGGACACCGCGCACTGGACGGCGTTCAAGGAACGCCACGGCGCGCCATCCGGCTTCCTCTGGTTCTCGCCCATCGGCTTCGACGCCGCGCGCCACTCGGCCATCGTCTTCGTCGACTGGCGGTGCGGACCCGTGTGCGGCCACACTGTCGCGGTTGCGCTCAGTGCCGCCGAAGGCGGGGTCTGGCGCATCGACGACATGCTCCTGCTCTCGTCGCGCGCGCCCCGCGGCGCCCCGGGAGCGCCATAGCGCCAACTCCCATGTCCACGTCCGCCACCCCCCAGGCCACGACGACCCTGATTGCCCTGACCCGCGACGTGAGCGACGCCATCGCCCGATGCGAACTCACCCACCGCGAGCGGGAGCCGATCGACGTCGCCCGCGCGCGCGAGCAGCACGCCGCGTACGAGGAGGCGCTGCGCGCCGTGGGCTGCACGGTCGAGCGCATGCCTGATGCGCCCGACTTCCCCGACGCCGTGTTCGTCGAGGACACCGCCGTCGTCCTCGACGAGGTGGCGGTGCTCATGCGCCCTGGCGCCGAGTCTCGGCGCGGCGAGGTGGCGTCGGCGGAAGCGGCGCTCGCTCCCTTCCGCGAGATCGCGCGCATCGAAGCGCCCGGCACCATGGACGGCGGCGACGTGCTGGCCATGGGGCGCCACGTGTTCGTGGGCCGCTCGCTGCGCACCAACGACGATGGCATCGAGCAGCTCCGCGCCATGCTCTACCGCTTTGGCTACGCCGTGGAGCCGGTGCCCGTGTACGAATGCCTGCACCTCAAGTCGGCCGTGACCGCCATCGATCCCGAGACGCTGCTCATCAACCGCGCCTGGACGAAGGCCGAATCGTTCCGCGCCTACGACCTGACCGACGTCCACCCCTTCGAGCCCTTCGCCGCGAACGCGCTCGGCGTGGGTTACGAGCTGATCTACCCGGCCGAGTTTCCGCTCACTCTTGAACGCCTGGAGCGCCGCGGCTTCAGTCCGCGCACCGTGCCGGCGAGCGAATTGGCGAAGGCCGAGGGCGGCGTGACGTGTTGCAGCTTGATATTCCAACGCGGAGACTGACATGGACGCCGTCTCGACCCCCGACGCCCCCCAACCCGCCGGACACTATTCGCAGGGCATCGTGCACGACGGAGTGGTGTACGTCTCCGGCCAACTGCCGCTCGATCCCGCCACCGGCCAACTCGTCGGCGCCGGCGACATCGAAGCGCAGACGGAGCGCGTGCTGCGCAACGTGAACGCCGTGCTCCTGGCCGCGAACAGCGGACTCGACCGCCTGCTCTCCGTCACCGTGTTCCTGACCGGCCGCGACCTCTGGGCGCCGGTGAACGCCGTGTACGCCCGCATGCTCGGCGCGCACCGCCCGGCGCGGGCCATCGTGCCGGTGGGCGAACTCAAGGCGGGATGCCTGATCGAAGTCCAGGCCATCGCGGCGCAGAGGAGCTGACGCATGCGAACCCGAACCGTTCTCGCGCTCGCCGCGCTTGCGGTGGCCGCCCCCGCGTCGGCCGCGCGCGCCCAGACGCGCGCCATCCGCTTCGGCAAGCTCGTGACCGGAACCGGCGCCGTGGTGGACAATGCGGTGGTGGTCGTGCAGGGCGACACGGTGGTGAGCGTCGGGTCGGGGGACGGCGCGGTGCCGGCCGGCGCCGCGGTCACCGACCTGCGGCCGCTCACCGGGATCCCCGGGCTCATCGACGTGCACACGCACATGACGTACTACTGGGACAGCACCGACGGCGGCAATCCGTTCGCGCCGACCACGCGGCGCTTGAGTCAGGAGACCGTGTTCCTGGCGCAGGCCAACGCCCGCGCCACCCTCGAGGACGGCGTCACCGCCGTGCGCGACCTGGGCTCGTCCGACTACAACGACATCGCGATGCGCGACCTGATCAACCGCGGCGCGATGACGGGCCCGCGCATGTACGTGGCGGGCTACGGGCTGCAGAAGCTGCGTCCGCCCCGCCCCGGCGCGCCCCCGCGCCCCAACGCGCTCCCCGGCCCGCCCCGCGGCCGCGTGCGCGACACCGCCGAGGTGCGCGAGGCGGTGGAGGCGCAGGTGAAGGCCGGCGTGGACTACATCAAGATGTACGGATCCACCGGCACCGGCGCCGACACGTCCGGCACGGAGACCTTCACCTACGACGAGATGAAGGCGGCCGTGGACGCCGCGCATGCCGCCGGCAAGCGCATCGCCATCCATTCGTACGGCGCCGAGGGAGGCCGCGACGCCGTGCGCGCCGGCGTCAACACCCTGGAGCACGCCGTCGATCTCGACGACACGACGCTCGCCCTGATGAAGGCCCAGGGCACCTTCTACGTTCCGACCATCGATCACAACCGGTTCTACGCCGAGTACCGGCAGGAATTCCACTACACCGATGCGCAGGCCGCCGGGCTCGATGCCTACCGCGCGCGCAACATGGAGACGGCGCGCCGCGCCTTCGCGGCCGGCGTCAAGCTCGCCATGGGCTCTGACGCCGTGTACAACATGTTCGGCCAGAACACGCGCGAACTCGGCTGGTTCGTGAAGATCGGCATGACGCCCGCCGAGGCGCTGGCCACGGCCACGACCACCGCCGCCGATCTGCTCGGGCTGCCGGACAAGCTCGGCGCCGTGGCGCCCGGCCACTACGCCGACATGGTCGCTGTGGCCGGCGATCCGCTGGCCGACATCGGCGTGGTGATCGACAGCGTGCGGGTGGTGGTGAAGGGCGGCGTGGTGGTGGTGGACAAGCGGCGGTAGAACTGCGACTGAAGGCTGTGCCCGGTCCGTTGCCCGCTCTCAGCCGACCGCAACTCCACCGCGACGGTTCTCGCCAACGCCGCGAGCTTTCCGTGTGCCGTTGCTGGCGGCGGACGGCTGTCAGCGGGAAGCGCACAGCCTTCGGTTCATCAAACGCAAGACGGCAGGCCGAATGCGGCCTGCCGTCTGCTTCGATCCGCCGGTTCGAACTATTTGATCTTGCTGGTATACGGCCGCTCGCCGTATCCCGTGTAGATCTGCCGCGGCCGCGCGATCTTCTGCTCCTTGTCGTTGAGCATCTCCTCCCACTGCGACAGCCAGCCGGCCGTGCGCGCCACCGCGAACAGCACGGTGAAGAAATCCGTGGGGAAGGCCATCGACCGGTAGATCAGCCCGGTGTAGAAATCCACGTTCGGATACAGCTTGCGCGAAACGAAATAGTCGTCGGACAGGGCGATGCGCTCCAGCTCCAGCGCGATCTCCAGATCCTTGTCCATGCCGACCTGCTCGAACACCTCGTAGGCCAGCTTCTTCACGATCTTGGCCCGCGGGTCGTAGCTCTTGTACACGCGGTGGCCGAAGCCCATCAGCCGCCCGCTGCCGCCCTTCACCGACTCGATGAACGCCGGCACGTTCTTCTTGTGGCCAATCTCCTTGATCATCAGGAGGACCTGCTCGTTGGCGCCGCCGTGCAGCGGGCCGAACAGGGCCGCGATCCCGGCCGCCACGGCCGAGAACGGATCGACGTGCGACGACCCCACCGCCCGCACCGCGTTGGTGGAGCAGTTCTGCTCGTGGTCGGCGTGCAGGATGAACAGGATCTCCAGCGCTTTCACGAACACCGGGTTGGCCTCGTACTTGGGCTCCGACATCCGCGCCACCATCGACAGGAAGTTCTCGACGTAGCCGAGGTTGTTGTCGGGGTAGATGAAGGGCATGCCCTTCACGTGGCGGTACGCAAACGCCGCCAGCGTCGGCACCTTGGCCAGCAGCCGGATGATCGAGATGTTCCGCTGCTCCGGATCGGCGATGTTCTTGGCGTCCGGGTAGAACGACGACAGCGCCGCCACCGTGCTGCACAGCATCGACATCGGGTGCGCGTCGTAGCGGAACCCCTGCAGGAAGCTCTTGATGTTCTCGTGCACGTACGTGTGGAACGTGATGTCGTGCACCCACTGCTTGTACTCGTCCTTGTTCGGCAGCTCCCCGTGGCGCAGGAGCCAGGCGACCTCGAGGAACGTCGCGTTCTCGGCCAGCTGCTCGATCGGGTAGCCCCGATAGCGCAGGATGCCCTTGTCGCCGTCGATGAACGTGATCGCGCTCTTGCACGACGCCGTGTTCATGAACGCCGGGTCGTAGGTCATGAGGCCGAATTCGTCGGGCTTGACCTTGATCTTGCGCAGATCCATCGCGCGGATGGTCGTGTCGCCCTCGACCCCGTCGCTCATGATCGGCACCGTGTACCCCGTGCCCGTGCGCGTGTCCTTGATCTCGAGCGCTGCGGCGGGTGCAGCGGCGCCGCCGGCGCGATTGTCGGGTCTTTCGAGCGTCGCGGCAGCTGCCCCTGCGGCGCCAGACTCCTGTGTCTTGGCCATGCTACGTTCTCCGAAGGTGAAATCAGACTGGCCGAGTGCTCCGGCCGCGTCCCTCCAATCTATCGCGGTGCGCGCCCGGACGGCATTCCCGACGGTGTCAGGGAAGTATTGTTCCTGTATCGCTACGTTCCCTGACATTCGATCCGCACAAACACCGACATTCAGGCCGGTTCCCGCGTGATGCCGTACCTGTCGACGCCCATTCTCCCCCTCCCGCTCCCCCTCCCCCTGCCCTCGACGGCCCGCCTGGCTCTGGTCGTGCTCGTGTCGGCGCTCGCCGGGGGCGTGAACTCGATCGCCGGCGGCGGAACGCTGCTCACCTTCCCCGCCCTGGTGGGCCTCGGCGTGTCGCCCATCATCGCCAACGCCACGAGCACCGTCGCCCTCTGGCCGGGCTCGGTGAGCAGCACCTGGGCGTATCGCGGCGAGCTTGCGGGCGCGCGGCGCTGGGCCCTCTGGTTCTCGCTGCCCAGCCTGGCCGGCGGAGCCCTGGGCGCCGTGCTGCTGCTGCGCACGCCGGCCGCCCGATTCGCCGCGCTCGTTCCCTGGCTCGTGCTCGGCGCCACCGCGCTGTTCGTTGCCCATGGACCTGTCCTTCGGAGCATCCGGGCCCGGGTCCCGACCGGCGCCGGCGCGATCGACGACTCCGCGGCCACCACCGGACGGCCGACGGCCGGCGTGCTCCTGGCGCAGTTCGGCATCGCCGTCTACGGCGGCTACTTCGGCGCCGGCATCGGCATCCTCATGCTCGCAGCGCTCGGCTTCATGGGACTGGCCAACATCCACCGGATGAACGGGCTCAAGGCCTGGGGCGGCGCGTGCATCAACGCCGTCGCGGCCGGCATCTTCATCCTCGGCAGGCTGGTGAACTGGCCCATCGCCCTGGCCATGGCCGTGGGCGCCACCGTCGGGGGCTATGGCGGCGCGCTGATCGCGCAGCGGGTGCCGCAGGCGTGGGTGCGCTGGTCGGTGGTCGGCGTCGGCCTGTCGAGCGGCGTGTGGCTGTTCTTCGCCCACCGCCGCGGGCTACTCTGATCAGACCGGCGCCGGCTTCCCGAGTTGGCGCACGATCGCGAACTCCGAGGGCGCCACGGGCTGTACCGACAGGCGGTTGCCGCGCTGGAGCAACGGCATCCGCTCCAGCCCCTTGGCCGTCCGCAGCTCGGCCAGCGTCACCGGGTGGGTGAGCCGCTCCACCGCCTGCAGGTCCACCATCACCCAGGTCGGCTCGTCGAGCGCCGACTTCGGATCGAAGTGCGGGCTCTTGCGGTCGAATGCCGTGTCGTCGGGATAGGCCTCCCGCACGACCTTGGCGATGCCGACCGCGGCCGTCGGAATGGCGCTGCTGTGGTAGAACAGCACCAGGTCGCCCTTCTTCATGCCGTCGCGCATGAAGTTGCGGGCCTGGTAGTTGCGGACGCCGTCCCAGCAGGTCGTGTGCCGGGCGCTGGCCACGAGGTCGGCAAACGAGAACACGTCGGGCTCGCTCTTCACGAGCCAGCAGCGGGAATCGCTCATGCCGCCAATCTAACGCCGGTCGCCCGACGCCCGGCAGGATATTCCCCACTTCCTTGGCGCCGCCGGCCGGCCCACGTTTCTACACATGGTGAACTCCGTCGACACATCCGCTCCCGCGTTGCTTCCAACGGCGCACGCGGTCGAGTCGCGCGATCCGGCCACCGGCGAGGTCTGGCGGCGGTTCGAGAGCACGACGGACGCGGACGTCGCTGCCGCGGTGGCGGCGGCTCGCGCGGCCCAGCCGGGCTGGCGCGCCCTGGGGCCCGGCGAACGAGCGCGGCGGATCGAGGCATTCCGGCGGGGCCTCTACGAGCGGCGCGGCGTGGTGGCCGGTTCGATCAGCCGCGAGAACGGGAAGCCGCCGATCGAGGCACTGGGTGAGGTGCTGGTCACGCTCGACTTCGCGCGGTACTATGCCAGCCGCCGCGTGCTGCGCGTGCTCCGGCCCACGCACCACACGGGCGCCGGCCCCGTCATGTGGCGCAAGCGCGTGGAGATCACCGAGGAGCCCTTCGGCGTCATCGGCGTCATCTCGCCCTGGAACTATCCGTGCATGCTGCCGGCCGCGATCGTGCTGCCGGCGCTCGTGGCCGGCAACGCCGTGCTGCTCAAACCCTCGGAGTACACGACGCACACGGCGCTGCTGCTGGAAGAGCTGCTCCATGCGGCGGGCGTGCCGCGCGACGTGTTTCGCGTGCTCCCCGGAGCCCGCGCCGCCGGCGCGGCGCTCATCGAGCACCGGTGCGACAAGATCTTCTTCACCGGCAGCGAGGCCACGGGCCGCACGGTGGCCGTGGAGTGCGGGGCGCGGCTCATTCCCTGCGTGCTGGAGCTGGGCGGCAGCGACGCCGCCATCGTGCTCGACGACGCCGACCTCGAACACGCCGCGCAGGGCATCGCCTGGGGCCGCTTCTCCAACAGCGGCCAGACCTGCGTGGCGCCCAAGCGGCTGTTCGTGCAGGACGCGGTGTACGACCGCTTCGCGGCGCTGCTCGCCCACCGGGTGGCCACGCTCAACGCCACGACCGACCGCGAGGCCGGCGAGGTCGGGCCGCTCATCCGCCCGTCGCAGGCGGCGCGCCTCAAGGGCCAGTACGACGACGCGCTCGCCCGCGGTGCCCGCGTGGTGGCCGCGGCGCCGGGCGCCGACGCGCCGCTGTCACCGGCGGTCCTGCTGGCCGGCGCCACCCCCGAAATGCGCGTGCTGACCGAGGAGACCTTCGGCCCCCTGCTGCCGATGCTGCGCGTGCGCGACGACGACGAAGCGGCCCAGCGCGCCAACGATTCGCCGTACGGGCTGAGCGCCAGCGTCTGGTCCGGGAACCGCCGCCGCGCGCGGGCGCTGGCGGCGCGCCTCGACGTGGGGAGCGTGATGATCAACGACGCCGTGATCGTGGCCGGCATGAGCGACGTGCCCCACGGCGGCGTGAAGGCGAGCGGCTCGGGACGCGCCCACGGCGTGGCCGGGCTGCTCGAGTGCGTCCGCACCAAGACGGTCGTCATCGAACGGGCGCCGAGCTTCCGGCAGGTCTGGTGGTTCCCCTATCGCCCCGGCATGCGCTCGGCGATGGACGCCGCGGTGACGGCGCTGCACGGGCCGGGTCTGGTCGCGCGGGCGGGGGCGCTCTGGCGCGCCCGGCGGCTGCTCCGCCGGCCGGGCCCTTGATGGCGGCGAGCGCGCCGCCGAGCTTTGCCGCATGACGAATGCCCTGGGTCCGCTCGCGGCGGCGATCGTGGTGCTGCGCGGCGTGCTGCTCGCCGTCGCGGCGGTGGCCGCCCTCGCCGCCCTGCTCGCCTGGACGGTGCGGACGCGGCGCATCGGTCCGTTCAGCGCCGGCGCCCGCTTCGCCAGGCGCTGGATCGACCCGGTGCTCATGCCGGTGGAGCGCGTGGTCATCCGCTCCGGCGGCCACGCGGCCAGCGCGCCCTGGTGGGGCCTCGTGTTCGTCGCCGTGGTCGGCGCCCTGCTGCTGAGCGGAGCGCAGGCGCTCGGCGGGGTCGTGCTGGAGGTGAGTTGGGCGCTGCAGCAGCCGTTCGGCATCGTGATCCTGCTGGCGTCATGGGCCTTCATGATCCTGCGCCTGGCCCTCATCGTGCGCGTGCTCTCGTCGTGGCTGCCCATCCCGCCCTATTCGCGCTGGATCAAGTGGACCTACCCGCTCACCGAGTGGATTCTGCGGCCGCTGCGGTCGGTCGTGCCGCCGCTGGGCATGATCGACATCACGCCCGTGGTGGCCTACTTCCTGCTGTGGCTGCTCCAGGCCATCCTGCACATTCCCTGATGCCGCTCGACGTGCGGGAGCGCGGCGGTGGCGTGCGCGTGAGCGTGCACGTGCAGCCGCGGGCCGCGCGCACCGAAATCGCCGGCGTGCACGGATCGGCGCTCAAGGTGCGGCTCAACGCGCCGCCGGTGGACGGCGCGGCCAACGCCGCGCTGGTGGCCTTCCTCGCCGAAACGCTCGGCGTGCCGCGTCGCGCCGTGCGCGTGGTGAGCGGCCAGACGTCGCGCGCCAAGGTGGTGGAGATCGACGGCATTGGCGCCGACGCGGTGCGCCGCGCGGCGGGGGAAGGCTAGGCCGGCGGCTTCGGGGTCATGGCGCGCAGAATGGCCTGGTCCAGGTCTTCCACGCTGAACGGCTTGCCGAGAAAGGGAGTCTGCGCGTCCTTCAACTCGCGGCGCGTGAACTCCTCGGCGTGCCCCGAAATGAACAGTACCGGCACGCCGGGCCGCTCGGCCAGGAACACGTCGCGCAGTTCGAGCCCCGTCATCCCGGGCATCCGGATGTCGGTGATCAGCAGGTCGATGGGCTCGTTGAACAGGCGGCTGAGCTTCATCGCTTCGGCGCCCGACGACGCATCGAGCACCGTGTGGCGCTTCCGCTCCAGCGTCCGCCGCACCATGTCGCGCACCGCCTCGTCGTCGTCCACGAGCATGATCGTGAGCCGCAGCGCCGGCGCCGGCCGAGGCTGGTCGAGCGCGCGGGTACCGGGGCGCGGCTCCTTGCCCGAGTTGCCGGGCACCAGCTTCAGGAATGGGGCGCTCGCCGCCGCGGATTCGGCGCGCCGCCCGGGTCCGCTCGTGCGCGCCGGCGCCGCCTTCTTGAGGGCGTTCTCGCGCACGGCCTGGATGGCCTCGCTGGTTTCCGGCGCATCGAGCGGCGGGCCGTCCGCCATGCGGGCCACCGCGGCCTCCACCGCCGCCTCGTCGCCCTCGGGCAGGTAGACCGAGAACGTCGTCCCCTCGGGGGACGTGCTGGTGGGCCAGATGTACCCGCCGCTCTGCTTCACGATGCCGAACACCGTCGCCAGTCCCAGCCCGGTGCCCGCCTCCTTCGTGGTGTAGAACGGATCGAACGCCCGCGAGATCGTGAGCGGGTCCATGCCCGTGCCGGTGTCGATCACGTCCATGCGCACGTAGCGGCCGGGCCGCGGCGTCACCCCCCACACGGCGAACTCCTTCTCCAGCGACACGACCGACGTGCGCACGACGATCTTCCCCCGCTCCTGGATCGCGTCGCGCGCATTCATCACGAGGTTGAGAATCACCTGCTCGAGCTGCGCCGGATCGACGAGCACCACCACCGGGCCCGGCGCCGGCTCGACCGTGATTTCGATGGTGCTGGCGGCGAGCACGCGCAGCATCGGCTGCATCTCTTTGAGCCGCGCGTTGAGATCGACGACCTCCGGGCGCAGCAGCTGCCGGCGGCTGAACGCCAGCAGCTGGCCGGTGAGCCCCGCGGCCCGTTCGGCGGCCTTCACGATCTCGCCCACGCACTCGTGGGCTGACTCGTTGTCGCCCACCGCCTCGAGCAGCAGCGACGAGAACCCCTTGATCGCGGTGAGCAGGTTGTTGAAGTCGTGGGCCACGCCGCCGGCGAGCAGGCCCACGGCCTCCATCTTCTGGGCATTGCGCATGCGGATCTCGACCTGCCGGCGCTCCGTCATGTCGATGAACATGCCCATGATCCCCACGACGTCGCCGGTGCGATCGCGCAGCGCCGCCGTGTGGATCAGCACGTTCACCCGCGTTCCGTCGCGCTTGAGCCGGATGACTTCGGTTCCGCGCACCGGAGCGCCCTCGGCCGTCTTGCGGATGTGCTCGAACATCGTCGGCATCGCGTCGGGCGGCACGTGCGGCGGCGCCTGGCCGACGATGTCCCGCTCTTTCCAGCCGAACAGCCGCTCCGCCTCGGCGTTCCAGAGCAGCACGCGGCCGTCCATGTCCACCACCGAGGTGGCCACCGGCGCCTGCTTGAGCAGCTCCCGGAACGGCTCGAGGGCCGTGTCCGGCTTGCGTCCGGAAGGTGGAGGGGAGCCCCAGTCAGCCATGGTCAGATCTTGGGAAGGAAGCGCGGGCCCGCTGCCGCGTTGCTTGCCGGGCCGCTCACAGGTCTGTTAATATGCGGGGTACATTCCGATCGTGGCGATTTCCGGCAAATTGCGGCCACGTTAAACAATCGCTAAAGCGCCCTGGCTCGGCGCTCTTGGCGCCGGGCCTTTTTCCATTGCGACAACCCTGCTGATGCCCGGTTCCGTTTCTCCCAGCGACTACCTCACCGCCCTCTCCCAGCGCGTCCTCGTGTTCGACGGCGCGATGGGTACCAATATTCAGCGCTTCCACCTCTCGGCGGAAGACTTCGGCGGCAAGAGCCTCGAAGGCTGCAACGACCACCTCGTGCTCACCAGGCCCGACGTGATCGGCGGCATCCACGAGTCCTTCCTCGCCGTCGGCTGCGACGTGGTCGAGACCTGCACCTTCCAGTCCACCCCACACCGCCTGCGCGAATGGGGCATCGAACCGCGCGCCCACGAACTCAACGTCGCCGCCGCGCGGCTGGCCCGCGCCGCCTGCGACCGGTTCGCCACCGCGGCGCACCCGCGCTTCGTCGCAGGATCGATCGGCCCCACCGGCATGCTGCCGTCGAGCAGCGACCCGGCGCTCTCCAACATCACCTACGCCCAGCTCTCAGAAACCTACTACGCCCAGGCGAAAGCGCTCGTCGAGGGCGGAGTGGACGTCCTGCTGATCGAGACCGCGCAGGACATCCTCGAGGTCAAGGCGGCGCTGGTCGGATTCGAGCGGCTGTTCGGCGAGCTGGGGCGCCGCGTGCCGGTGCAGGCGCAGGTCACGCTCGACCTCAGCGGCCGCATGCTGCTCGGCACCGACGTCGCCAGCGCCCTCACCACGCTCGAGGCGCTGCGCGTCGACGTGATCGGCCTCAACTGCTCCACCGGGCCCGAACACATGCGCGAGCCCATCCGCTATCTCACCGAGAACGCGTCGCGCCCCGTCTCGCTGCATCCCGAACGCCGGGCTGCCGCTCAACACCGGCACCGGCGACGCCGTCTATCCGCTGGAACCGGAGCCGATGGCCGCCATGCTCGCCGAGTTCGTCTCCGAGTACGGAGTGCGCATCGTGGGCGGATGCTGCGGCACCACGCCCGAACACCTCGAAGCCATCGTCCGCCGCGTGCGCGCCGAGCCCGCGCGCCGCCCGCCCCTGGCAGGCGCGCCCCGCCGCCCACCTGCCCCGCGTCTCGTCGGCCATGCGCGCCACGTCGCTCGAACAGCAGCCGCCCCCGCTGCTCATCGGCGAGCGCGTCAACGCCCAGGGCTCGCGCAAGGTCAAGCGCCTGCTCCTCGCCGACGACTACGACGGCATCGTCGAGGTCGCCCGCGAGCAGGCGGACGCCGGCGCCCACGTGCTCGACGTCTGCGTGGCCGTCACCGAGCGCGCCGACGAGGCCGAGCAGATGGCGAAGCTGGTCAAGCTGCTCTCGATGAGCGTCGAGCTGCCGCTGATGATCGACTCCACCGAGCCGGCCGTTCTCGAAGCGGCGCTGGAGCACGTGCCCGGCCGCGCGATCATCAACTCCATCA
This sequence comes from uncultured Gemmatimonadaceae bacterium, assembly GCA_963775915.1. Classification (GTDB taxonomy): domain Bacteria; phylum Gemmatimonadota; class Gemmatimonadetes; order Gemmatimonadales; family Gemmatimonadaceae; genus JAGWRI01. The sequence goes on along the minus strand of CAVZKH010000010.1, from coordinate 509,168 downwards.
ACATGGAGAATGGCCGCGCCCGCATCGACGCCGTGCTGCCGATCGCCCGCCGCCACGGGGCCGCGCTCGTGGCGCTCACCATCGACGAGCAGGGCATGGCCAAGACCGCCGAGCGCAAGCTCGAGGTGGCCCGCGCGCATCTACGACCTCGTGGTCGGCGAATACGGTCTGCGCCGCCGAAGACCTGATCTTCGACGCCCTCACCTTCACCCTCGCCACCGGCGACGCCGAGTGGATCGACTCCGCCGCCGAGACCATCGAAGGCATCCGCCTCATCAAGCGCGACCTTCCGGGCGTGCTCACCTCGCTCGGCGTGTCGAACGTCAGCTTCGGACTCGCCCCGGCGGCCCGCGCCGTGCTCAACTCCGTGTTCCTCCACCACTGCGTGGAGGCCGGCCTCGACATGGCGATCGTGAACCCGGCGCACATCGTGCCCTACGCCGAGATCTCCGACGCCGAGCGCGCGCTGGCCGACGACCTCGTGTTCAACCGGCATCCCGACGCGCTGCAGCGGTTCATCGATCATTTCAGCGCCGCGGGCGACATGGCCAGCCGCGAATCGTCCGCCGCCGGCGACCCCACCGCCGGCATGACCGCCGACGCGAAGGCCCACTGGATGATCGTCCACCGCAAGAAGGACGGCATCGAGGAGGTGCTCGACGCGGCCGGCGTGCGCGAGCATCCGGTGCGCGTGCTCAACGAGGTGCTGCTGCCGGCCATGAAGGAGGTGGGCGACAAGTTCGGCGCCGGCGAGCTCATTCTGCCCTTCGTGCTGCAGTCCGCCGAGGTGATGAAGAAAGCGGTGCGCCACCTGGAGGATTCCTGGAGAAAGCCGAGGGCTACACCAAGGGCACGCGTGGTGCTCGCCACCGTGTACGGCGACGTGCACGACATCGGCAAGTCGCTCGTCAACACGATCCTCTCCAACAACGGCTACACGGTGTACGACCTCGGCAAGCAGGTGCCGGTGAACACGATCCTCGACAAGGCGGAGGAAGTGAACGCCGACGCCATCGGCCTCTCGGCCCTGCTCGTGTCGACCTCCAAGCAGATGCCGCTGTGCGTGCAGGAACTCGACAAGCGCGGCCTGCAGATTCCCGTGCTCATCGGCGGCGCGGCCATCAACCGGCGGTTCGGCCGCCGGGCGATGTTCGTGGAGGGCGACCGCGCCTACGAGTCCGGCGTGTTCTACTGCAAGGACGCGTTCGAGGGGCTGGAGACGATGGACGCGCTGCAGGACCCCGACCGCCGCGCCGCCACCATCGCCAAGCTGCTCGACGACGCGCGCAACGACTCCTTCCTGCACGGCAGCGCCGGCAAGGACGTGCGCGCCGGCACCGACGACGCCACGCGGAGCGGCGTGCGCGCCGATCATCCGGTGCCCGCCGCGCCCTTCTGGGGAACGCGCACGCTGCGCGACATCCCGCTGGACGAGGTGTTCGAGCTGCTCGATCTCGACGAGCTGTACCGCCTCCAATGGGGCGCGCGCGGCTCGGGCGCAGAGTTCGACCGCATGGTGCGCGAGGAGTTCGAGCCCACGCTGGCACGGCTGAAGGAACGCGTCCGCCGCGAGGCGCTGCTCGCGCCGCAGGGCGTGTACGGCTTCTTCCCCGCGCAGTCGACTGGCAACGCCCTGGTGGTGTACGACCCCGCCGCCTACGCGCTCGACGGCACGGCCGCGGAGATCGGCCGCTTCTCCTTCCCACGGCAGGACGGCCGCGAGCGCCTCTGCCTCGCCGACTACTTCCGCTCCGCCGCCTCGGGCGAAATGGACGTGGTCGCGCTCCAGGTCGTGACGGTCGGCGACCACGCCACGCGCGAGTTCGACCGTCTCCAGCAGTCCGGCGAATACGCCGAGGCCTACTACGTGCACGGGCTGGCGGTGGAGACGGCGGAGGCCGCGGCCGAGTGGCTGCACCGCCACATCCGCCGCGAGCTCGGCATTCCGGGCGGACGCGGCAAGCGCTACTCGTGGGGCTACGGCGCCTGCCCGGACCTCGAGGACCACGACCTGGTGTTCCGGCTGCTGCCGGCCGAGCGCGACCTCGGCATGACGCTCACCTCGGCGCGCCAGCTCGTGCCCGAGCAGAGCACCGCCGCGATCATCGTCCACCATCCCGAGGCGAAGTACTACGCCGTGCGCACCGCCGCCGGAGCCGCCGCATGAGCACCCCGAACTCGCTGCCGCGCCTGCTCGACCCCACGCGCATCGTCGTCTTCGACGGCGCCATGGGCACCATGCTCTACGCGCGCGGCGTGTTCATCAACCAGTGCTACGACGAACTCAACGTGCGCGCGCCGGAAATGGTGCGCGCCGTGCACCAGGAATACGTGCGCGCCGGCGCCGAGGTGCTGGAGACCAACAGCTTCGGCGCCAACCGGCTGAAACTCACCCAGCACGGGCTCGAATCGCAGGTCCACGAGCTCAACGCCGCGGCGGCCCGCATCGCCCGCGAAGTGGCCGGCGACCACGACGTGCTCGTGGCGGGCGCGGTGGGCCCGCTCGGCGTGCGCCTCGAACCGTTCGGCCCCACCAGCATCGACGAGGCCCGCGGCTACTTCCGCGAGCAGATGACGGGACTCCGCGACGGCGGCGCCGAGCTGTTCATCCTCGAGACCTTCGGCGACCTGCACGAAATCGAGCAGGCCATCCGCGCCGCTCGCGAAGTCGACCCGTCGATGCCGGTCGTGGCCCAGATGACCATCGGCGTCGACGGGATCAGCCCCTACGGCGCCACCCCCGAGGACATGGCCCGCGCCCTCGACGCCTGGGGCGCCGACGTCATCGGCCTCAACTGCTCGGTGGGCCCGCAGACGATTCTCGAGGCCATCGAACGGATGGCCCCGCTCACGCGGCGCAAGCTCAGCGCCCAGCCGAACGCCGGCATGCCGCGCGACGTCGGCGGCCGAAGCATGTACATGGCCAGCCCCGAATACATGGCCACCTACGCGCGCCATCTGGTGCAGGCCGGCGCCAAGATCGTCGGCGGGTGCTGCGGCACCACGCCGGCGCACATCCACGCCATCGCCGAAGGCGTGCGCCCCCTGGCGCCGCGGCTGGCCGAGGCACGCACCCGCCCCGAGGCCGCCGCCGCGCCGCGCGCCGAAGCCGTCCCCGCGCTGCCCCCCGTGGCGCCGCTGGCCGGCCGGTCGCACTGGGGCGCGCGCCTCGCCGCCGGCGAGTTCGTCACGTCCGTGGAGATCGTGCCCCCGCGCGGGGTCGACGCCTCGCGCATGCTCGCCGACGTGCGCCGCCTCAAGGACGCGGGGGTGGACGCGGTGAACGTGCCCGACGGCCCCCGCGCCCAGAGCCGCATGGGCGCCCTGCTCACCAGCGTGCTCATCCAGCAGCAGGTGGGCATCGAGACGGTGACGCACTACGCCTGCCGCGATCGCAACCTGCTCGGCATGCTCTCCGACCTGCTCGGGGCGGCCGCCATCGGGCTGCGCAATCTGCTGCTCGTCACCGGCGATCCGCCCAAGATGGGCCCGTATCCCGACGCCACCGCCGTGTTCGACATCGACTCGATCGGGCTCACCAACCTCGTGCACAACCTCAATCGCGGGCTGGATCCGGGCGGCAACCAGATCGGCGAGCCGACGCGATTCGTGATCGGCGTCGGCGTGAATCCGGCGGCCGTCGACCTCGACCACGAGCTCAAGCGGTTCGCCTGGAAGCTCGACGCCGGCGCCGAGTTCGCCATCACCCAGCCCGTGTTCGATGTCGCGCAGCTCGAGCGGTTCATCGGCCGGCTTCCCGACGCTCGCATTCCGGTCGTCGCCGGGATCTGGCCCCTGGTCTCGGTGCGCAACGCCGAGTTCCTGGCCAACGAGGTGCCCGGCGTCACCGTGCCCGACGCGGTGATCGCCCGCATGCGGCGGGCCAATGACAAATCCCGCGACCATGCGGTGGCCGAGGGCATCGCGATCGCCCGGGAGATGCTGGAACGGGTCCGGCCGTTCGTGCAGGGCGCCCAGGTCTCCGCGCCCTTCGGAAAAGTCGAACTGGCGCTGGAAGTGTTCCGCCGATAGCGAGTTGCCGGTTAATCTGGCCGGTCGAAGCCCGAGAAATCGGGCGGTCTAACCGATGCCGATCACGCCAAGGGTTGCCGGAATCTCATTGGGACGTCATTACTTATGCGGGAATCCGGAGATCGGTCGCCCGGCGAAGCCGTCGCGCGAACTCTTCCTAATGTTGCGTTTCCCCCCCAGCGCAGGCCTCCCCCTTACAGCGTGGGCGGAGAGGCGAGTTGGGGACTGGACGGCTATGGACTTGCGACCCACCAATCCACAGAAAAGCACTCCCCCCGAAGGTCTCGGCGACCTCGGGGCGCGCATTCTCGTGGATCAGGAGCGGGTGGAGTGGGAAGTCTATGACGAGAGCCAGTGGGACTATCGCATGGCCCTCGACTGGGACGTCCTGCCGCAGACGGAGAATCCGGGGCTGATCTTCTCCTCGCGCATCGATCGCCGCCGCGTCTGGCCGGCCCCACCCGACTGGCGCCGGATGTCCGACGAGCAGCTGCTGAAGCTGTGCGCCGGCGCGCGGTCGATGTTCTGACTCTGGCCCTTCCCCACCGCTCCAACAGAAGGCCGTGAGCTGTCGGCTGACAACTCACAGCCTTCTGTTTGCTTGTCCGCCGTTGGTCTGTCCGACTGTCCGATTGTCTGACCGCGCGCTCCCCGCCTAGCTTTCCCCCGTCCACCATCCTCGACCGGCGCCATGACCGTCCATACCGAAGCCCCCCGCCCCGCCCTCACCATCCTCTCCGACGACGAGATCATGTTCCGCGACGCGGTCGCGGCGCTGGCCGAGGAGATGGTCCGGCCGCGCGTGCAGGACATGGAGCGCGCCGGCAGGATCGATCCCGAACTCACCCGGGCGTTCGCCGAGATGGGGCTCATGGGCATCGAGGTCGACGAGCAGTACGGCGGCGCCGGCGGCACGCTGATGATGGTCACGCTGGCCGTCGAGGAGTTGAGCAAGGTCGACGCCTCGGCCGCCATCCAGGTCGACGTCCTCAACACGCTGGTCAACTATCCGATCCGCACCTGGGGCAGCGACCACATCAAGTCCACCTATCTGCCGCGCCTCACCGGGGGCACGATCGGCGCCTACGCGCTGTCCGAGCCGGGGTCCGGTTCCGACGCCTTCGGCATGACGACCAAAGCCGAGCAGAAGGGCGACGCCTGGGTCCTCAGCGGCCGCAAGATGTGGATCACCAACGGCGCCGAGGCGGAGATCTTCGTGATCTTCGCCAACGCCAATCCGGCGGCGGGCTACAAGGGCATCACGGCGTTCGTCGTCGAACGCGGCCTTCCCGGCTTCAGCGTGGGCAAGAAGGAAGACAAGATGGGCATCCGCGCCTCGAGCACCACGGAGCTGATCCTCGACGGCGTCGAGGTGCCGGCGCGGAACGTGCTGGGGCCGGTGGGCCAGGGCTACAAGGTGGCCATCGAGACGCTCAACGAGGGCCGCATCGGCATCGGCGCGCAGATGATCGGCGTGGCGCAGGGCGCGCTCAGGGCGGCCACCGAGTACGTGAAGGAGCGCCACCAGTTCGGGAAATCGATCTCCGAATTCCAGGGCATCCAGTTCCAGCTCGCGCAGGCGCGCACCGAGGTCGAGGCGGCGCGTCTCATGGTGTACAACGCGGCACGGCTCAAGGACGCCGGCCACGACATCGCCATGGAAGGCGCCATGGCCAAGCTCTACGCGTCGCAGGTGTGCGAGCGCGTGACGTCGGTGTCGCTGGAGCTGTTCGGCGGGTACGGCTACACCAAGGACTTCCCGGCCGAGAAGTTCTACCGCGATGCCAAGATCGGGGCGATCTACGAGGGAACGTCCAACATGCAGCTGCAGACCATCGCCAAGCAGATGCTGAAGTAGCGGGGCCGCGGGCCGCCTGCCCGCGGCGGCCTACGCGAACAGCCGCGCGATCTCCGGGGCGTACTTCTCGCCGATCACGCGGCGCCGGATCTTCATCGATGGGGTGAGCTCGCCCCCGTCCACGGTGAACTCCCCGGGCACGATCTCGAACCGTTTCACCGTCTGCACGCGGGCCAGCCGCGCGTTCACCGCGTCGATCTGGCGCTGCAGGTGGGCGCGGAAGGTCTCGCAGGCCGCCGCGCCGGCCGCGTCGCGCGCCGGACTGCCCACGGCCGCGGCGTCCTCGACCAGGCGCACGGGGTCCAGCGTCAGCAGGGCGCCCAGGAAGCGCTGCCGGTCGCCGATCACCACCGCCTGGCTCACCACCGGGATCGCTTTCAGGAATCCCTCGATCAGTTGCGGCGCCACGTTCTCGCCGCCGGCGGTGATGATGATGTCCTTCATGCGATCGGTGATCTGGAGGAATCCGTCGGCGTCGATCTCGCCGACGTCGCCCGAGTGCAGCCAGCCGTCGGCGTCGAGCGCGGCCGCCGTGCCCGCGGGATCCTTGTAGTACCCGGCGAATACGTGGCGACCGCGCATGCACACCTCGCCCTCCGCGGTCACCTGCAGCTCGGCGCCGGGAAAGGCGTACCCCGCCTTGCCCGTGCGGTAGCGCCGCGGCGTGCTGATCGTGCCCGGCCCCGTGCACTCGCTCATGCCATACACCTCGCAGATGGGCAGGCCGAGCGAGAGGAAGAACTCGAGCGTGGACCGTCCGATCGGCGCCGCCGACGTGACGAGGATGCGCGCGCGGTCGAGTCCCAGCCGGGCGCGCACCTTCCGGAACACGAGGGCGTTGGCCAGCGGGTGGAGCAGCGGCCGCCGGCGCCCCTGCTGGTCGGCGTACCCCGCGGCGAGCCCCACGCCGCGCGCCCAGGCGACGATCCGTTTCTGCAGCGCCGAACTCCCGGCCCCCGCCGCCTGCATCCGCTCCTGGATCTTCTCCCACACCCGCGGCACGCCGAGAAAGAAGTCGGGGCGCACCTCGCGCAGGTTGTCGCCGAGCAACTCCATGCTCTCGGCGAACCAGGTGCAACCGCCGAACGAGATCGGGCCGTACAGCGACACGAGCTGCTCGGCGATGTGGCTCAGCGGCAGGTAGCTGAGGATGTTGTCTCCGGCGCGGAGCCCCAGCGCCGCGATGCCGACTTCGGCCGTCCAGGTGACGTTGTCGTGCGTCAGCATCACCGCCTTCGGCTCGCCGGTGGTGCCCGACGTGTAGATGAGCGTCGCCACGTCGCCCGGCGCCTGGGCCGAGATGCGCTCGTCGAGCCCGGCCTCGGGCACGTCGTGCCCGCGCTGCAGCAGCTCCTTCCAGCCGATCACGCCGGGCGCCGCCGGATCGCCATGCATCTGGACGATGGCCCGCAGGTCCGGCAGCCCGTCGCGGATGGCCAGGAACTTGGCGAGATGCTCGGCGTTCTCCACCACGGCGATCTGCGCCTCGCAGTGGAGCGCGATATAGTGGCACTGATCGGGCGCGAAGGTGGCGTAGATGCCGCTGGGGAGCCCGCCGGCGTGGACGGCGGCGAGACCAGCGACGAACCATTCCGGGCAGTTGTACCCGGTAATCGCCACGCCCTTGCCGGGCTCGAGGCCGAGGGCCAGGAACCCGCGCGCCGCCAGCCGGATCTGTTGCCGGTAGGCGCTCCATGTGAGCGACTGCCAGGCGCCGTCCTCCTTCCAGCGCACGGCGGGAAGGTCGGCGAACGCCGCGGCGGTGCGGTCGAGGGCCTGGGGGATCGTACGGGCGGTCATCGGTCGACTCTTGATAGCGTCGCGGGCGGCGTTTGTCGAGATGTCCGATGGCGGCCTGCCGGTCGCGTCCGTAATTTCCGCGCCAGATGCCAGGCCCCCCCCTCGTTCCGACGCTGGGCGACGCGCTGCCGCGGCGCGGCGGCCGATTCTCGCGCGCCTGCGGCCGCGCGGTGCTGCGGCTGCTGGGCTGGCGCATCGAGGGGAACCTGCCCGACGTGTCAAAGGCAGTGGTGATCGTCGCCCCGCACACCACCAACTGGGACTTCATCGTCGGAATCGCCGCCAAGTTCGCGCTGGGGCTGCAGGCCAGCTGGCTCGGCAAGCACACCCTGTTCCGCGCGCCCTTCGGCGGGCTCATGCGATGGCTGGGGGGCCTCCCGGTGGACCGCTCCCGCCCGCACGACGTCGTCGCCCAGTCGGTGGAGCAGTTCGCGGCGCGCGACCGGCTGGTCCTCGGCATCTCGCCGGAGGGCACCCGCAAGCCGGTGCCGCGCTGGCGCACCGGGTTTTACCACATCGCCGCCGGGGCCCAGGTGCCCATCGTGCCCGTGGCGTTCGACTGGTCGCGGCGCACGCTGGACATCGGGCCGACGGTGCTGCCGGGCGGCGACATGGATGCCGATCTCGCGGCGCTGGACGCGTTCTTCGCGCCGGCGCGCGGGCGCCGCGGGGAACGGACCCCGCCGCCGCAGTAACCCGCGGCGCTTACGCGGGGCGCGTGACGACGAGCTTGAGGGGCGCCTTTTCCGGTTCGTGCTCGGCGCGATCGGGACCCATCGAGTGGCGCAGCGCGTGCACCACTTCGGTGGCGAAGGTGCGCCCGGCGCTGCGGTCGATCTCTTCCAGCGCGTTCCACGGCGCGAACGCCGGCCGCGAATCCGTGGGCGTGAGCAGCGTTTCGTAGGCGTCGGCCACGGCCAGGATCTTCACCGCCATCGGAATGCGCAGGGCATCGATCGGCCAATCGTCGCCGATCAGCTCGTGGTAGCGCCCGTAGGCCGTGACCGTGTCGAGCGCGACGTGCATCGACGCCGCCACCGGCACCTCGCGAATCTCCCGCGGGAAGTCGGCGAACATGCGCTGGACCCGCGGGTCCTGCGGCCCCATCTCGTGCAGCAGTCCGGCCACGCGCAGGTTCTCGATCTCGTCGCCGCGCATGCCCAGCTTCGCCCCGATCGCCATCGCCCGCTCGGCCACGCGGTAACTGTGCCCGCGCCGGTGGCGGTCGGCGGCGTCGACGTGGAAGGTCAGCATCTCGAGCAGCGCGAAGTACGTGCGCTTCACGTCCTCTTCACGGGCCCGGCGCAGGTCCGACTGCGTGCCGACCACGTACGCCGTAAGGATGAGGAACCCAGCCCACGGCGCGAAGTACATGATGGTGGGCTGCGAGAAGCCGGGCGTGCCGCCCAGGCCGGTCACGGCCTGGAAGAAGGTCACCAGCAGCACCGTGAGCACGGCCGACCACACCGCGTTGTTCCGCCCCATCAGGAAGCCGGCCGCGATGATCGGGAGGTAGTAGAAGCTCAGGAACGCGAGCTTGTAATCCACCACGAAGTTGATGAGCACGAGCGACGCCACGAGCACGACCACCAGCGTCTGCTCGAAATGATCGAAGAGCGCCTGCTTGATGCGATCCGCCATGGTTTGCACCGTTATCCTGCTCCGAATCTTCCCGGAGTCCGGTACATCCGCCGGCGTCGGTGGATTCCGATCCAGACTCACTCTTGGCTCCTTCTGCCTGCCAATACGAGAACTTCGACCGTGTGTCTTAGTGTCGTCCTAACGTGGGGGGCGTGCAACCCAGAAGACGCCCGAAACGGGCAGTAGAAACATGACACTGTCGGGCAACTTGCCCGATGCGCCGCGACCGGGGCCGACTCGCGTCCCCATGCTGTTGATTCCCACGAATTCCGGCGCCGACTGGAGCCTTCCAGCGTCCCCATGGTAGAATTGGACATGCGCTATCCAGCAGTCATTCGCACGATGGCCGCGGCGCTCCTGCCGCTCGCCGCTCTGACGTCATCACTCGCCGCGCAGCAGCCCGGCCGCATCTCGTCGGTCGCCGGGGTCGCGTTCGACAGCATCCGTGGACGCCCCATGGCTGGCGCCCAGATCGCGGTCGTCGGAACCACGCTGCTCGCCGTCGCCGGCGCCGACGGGCACTTCCAGTTCGACAGCGTGCCGTCGGGCAAGCTCCGCCTCGTCGCCGCGCATCCGTTTCTCGATTCGCTCGGCATCCAGCTCATGACGCCGGAGCTCACGGTCGGGCCCGGCCAGCAGATCGTGGTCGACGTAGTGACGCCGTCCGCCAAGGCGCTGGTCAAGCAGTTCTGTCCCGCCGCCTGGCTCACGCGCGGGCCAGCCGCCCTGTTCGGCCGCGTGCGCAACGCCGACACCGGAGCGCCCATCGACAAGGCCCACGTGTCCCTCGTGTGGACCGAGACCGAGTTCGGCGGCCTCAGCAAGGTGCCGAAGGTGCGCGTTGGCACCACCGCTGCCGACGGCACCTACCGCATCTGCGGCCTGCCCGGCACGCTGGACGGCAAGGTACAGGTGGACTACGCGGGGCTGAAGAGCGGCGACGTGCCGGTGACGCTCGACAAGGACGTGCTGGAGGTGCGCAGCCTGAGCCTCGCCTCGGCGGCCCCCGCCGTCGTCGCCGCCGCGGGCGACACCACGCCCCCCGGGCCGCGCCGCGCGCTGACCGTTGCCAAGCTGAGCGGCAAGGTGCTCAGCGTGACCGGGTCGCCGGTCACCGGCGCCCGCGTACAGGTGGAAGGCACCACTCACAGCGCCGACACGCGGGCCGACGGCACATTCGAACTCGATAGCCTGCCGTCGGGATCGCAGGTGGTGATTGCGCGGCGGATCGGCTACAACCCCGTTGAGAAGTCGGTGGAACTCTCCAGCGGACGGGCGGCGCAGATCGTGCTGCAGTTCGACCAGGCGGTCGCGCTCCTCCCCACGGTCACCACCGAAGCGACAACGGAGACCGGGCTCGACGCCGTTGGCTTCAACGCGCGGAAGAAGAGCGGCATGGGCTTCTACATGGACCCGTCCTTCATCAGTCACCTCGGCGCCACCCGGGTCACCGACGTGCTGCGCGCCGCGCCCGGGATCAGCGTGGTGGAGTCGGGCTACGACACGTACGTCTACGACACCCGCACCCAGGGCCAGGGATGCGTGACGTACATCGTCGACGGCTCCCCGTGGGTTTCGATGAACCCCGGCGACATCAACTCATTCCTCCAGGCGGGCAACATCGGCGCGATCGAGGTCTACCACGGCTCCGAGACGCCGCCCCAGTTCGTCACGCCGGGACAGGGCGGATGCGGGACCATCGTGATCTGGTCCAAGTGGCGCATCGAGCAGATGAAGAAGAAGAGCAAGTAGGCGCGCGCGCCGCCCGGCGTCAGATCAGGTCCTTCAGGCGGGCAAGATCCACGTTGCCCCCGCTCACGACGCACACCACCCGCGCGCCCGGCCCCACCGGCAGCCTGCCCGCCAGCACCGCCGCCACGCCGGCCGCCCCGGCCGGCTCGGCCAGCAGCTTGGCCGACGACAGGATCACGCCCATCGCCTCGGCGATCTGCGCGTCGGTCACGATCACCACGTCGTCCACGTAGCGCTGGGCCACGGCCAGCGGCAGCTCCGTGGTCATCGGCGCGGCGAGTCCGTCGGCGATCGTCTTCGGCGGATCGATCGGCGTCACCCGGCCCGCGTCGAGGCTCTTGCGCAGCGCCTGCGCCCCCTCCGGTTCGACGCCGAATACGCGCACCGACGGCTTCACGTGCTTCGCCGCCACGGCGATGCCCGCCAGCAGGCCGCCGCCCCCCACCGGGACCACGATCGCGTCCGCGTCGGCGAGATCCTCGAGAATCTCCAACCCCGTGGTGCCGGCGCCCGCCACGACGTGCGGATTGTCGAACGGATGGATGAACACGTAGCCGTGCTCCTCGCCGATCCGCCGCGCGGTCTCGAACAGCACCGAGCCCCACTTTTCCTGGACCACCGTGGCGCCGTAGCCGCGCGTGGCGTCGAGCTTGGCCTGCGACGCCCCCTCGGGCATCACCACGGTGCACGTCGTGCCGGCGGCGCGCGCCGCCCAGGCGAGGGCCTGCGCGTGGTTGCCCGCCGACACGCCCACCACGCCGCGCGCCCGTTCGGCCTCCGACAGCCGGCCGATGGCGTTCAGCGCGCCCCGCACCTTGAACGAACCGGTCTTCTGCAGCAGCTCGCACTTGAGCCACAGCTTCACCCCGGCCCGGTCGCCGATGCGGGTGGCCGAGAGCAGCGGCGTGCGGTGCACGCGGCCGGCGATGCGCTCGCGCGCCGTGACGATGTCGGAATGCGTGATCATGAGCGGGTGGTTGTGGATCCCCACTCTAGCCGCTCGCGCCCCGCGGGCGCAACGCCGCTTGCCCGGCGCGGCCCGCGTCCGGAGATTTCGAGGCCCGGCCTCCGCCGCCCGCCCGCCCTCCCACCACCACCCCATGTCCCGCCTCAGCAACCCCGGCTGCATGCTGCGCGCGACCGCGGCGCTCTTCGGCACGATCTTCCTGCCGCTGGGGATCTCGTTCTTCTTCGTGCTGCACCACCGCCACTGGCGCGAGGGCATCGGCACCGTGGCCGCGGCGCTGGGCTTCCTGTACGTGGCCTGGCGGGCCAACGATCTGCTGGGGCTGGATGAGATCCGGAACACCGCCGGGATGGCGCTCCCGGAACCGCCGGCCGTCACGCGTGCGCCGGAACCACCGCCGGCGCCTGAGCCCGGCGGCGGCCCGGACGGACGCGACGGCTGACCGCCGGGCTCAGGACTGGCCGGGCTCCCGTTCGGGCACCGTCGTCACGCCCCCCGAGATGATGAACGCCATCACGTGGGCGCTGTCGGCGTTCAGCCGCTCCACCCTCGCCGCCGGCACCACGATCAGGTTGCCCGCGAAGCCGTACGACTGCGGCACGTACACGGTCACCGCGTCGGCCACCCCGAACATCTCCACCGACTCCTGGGTCAGGAAGCCGAACACGCGGCCGCCCAGCCCGCCGCCCAGCGTCACCAGCACCGGCTTGTCGAACCGCCGCTGCTCGCCCACGAACGCGTTGAGCAGGTCGCGCGTGCTCGAGTAGAGCAGCCGCACGAAGGGCAGCCGCGCGAACAGCGCGTCGAGCCCCGTGCTCAGGGTGCGGGCGGCGAAGGTCTGCGCCACGAATCCCACGGCGGTGATGAGGGCCAGCGTCACCACGAACCCGGCCCCCGGAATCGGCAGCCCCAGCCAACTGTCGATCGAGGTGAAGATCACGTAGCAGATGTACACCGTGACGAAGGCGGGCGCGGTGACGATCAGCCCTTTCAGGAAATAGTTCAGGATGCGCGACATGGCGGTGCCGGGAATGGGAACGGGGCGGCGCGGAAGCGAAACGGGCCCCCGCCGGTGCGGGGGCCCGTCGCGAGCGCCTGGCGCTCTTGGAGCTTACTTGACTCGGAATGGAATCGAAAGCTCCGTGCGGTCCCAGCTCAACTTCAGGGTCCCCGTCTTCCCGCCGGCAGCGTCGATGGCGATGGTGAACCGCTCGACGACCGCCGGCAGACCGCGCTCGGCGAGCGGCACCATGAACAGATCCTGACCCGCATCGTGGTCAGTGCCCCACTGCCCGGTCTGCTTGTTGAAGATCAGCCCGCTGTGGCCCGGGTGCGCCGAGGTCCACAGCGTGTACGTGCCGGCCGGCAGCGTGTGGCCGGCGATGTCGAGGTCCGCGTCGGTTCGGAACTGCGTGGCCGCGTTGGCGCCGGTGCGCCAGAGCGTGTCGCCAAGGACCCCGCTCGCTCCGAACACCGTGCGCCCGCGCGCCGCGGGGCGGCTGTAGTCCACCCAGAGGTGCGCCCCGCCCACGGTGGCCGTGACCGTGTCGCGGGGCGACTCGATGCCGAGCGCGTGGCCCGCCCGGTCGCCGGCGGCAAATGCCGACGCAAGCTTGTCGAAGTCCAGGCCGGCCACCCGGCGGCTCACCACCTTCTCCGTCGTCCGCCGCCCGTCCACCATCGCGATCGCGCCTGATCCGTCCAGCGTCACCGTCTGCGGGTACCGCGCGTCGTCGAAGAAGTAGACCGTGTACGCGTCCGCACCGCGGCGCACGAACGGGAACGGATAGGGTTGCCGGGACCCGGCCGGCACCATCGCGATGTCCATGCTGTCGGCGCGCGCCGATCGCATCGCGTCGATCGCGTACTGATAGAACGAGAACGCGTGCGGCAGGTAGGGCAGCGCGTGCGTGGCCGGCGTCTTTCGGGTGACGGTCATGCCCGCGTTGAGTTCCGAGGCGACGGTGTCCGGGCCGAAGGTCATGGACCCGCTCTGAACCCCGGCCGGGAGCGGGCTGCCATCGCCCTGCTTCCGGGTGAATTGCATCCGCGCCGGCATCCCGTCGGGCCCCAGCGTCAGCGTGTAGTGGGTGACCACCGCGGTCGGCTGGCGCGTCAGGATGTCGCCCGTCACGGTGTTCCCGTCGCGCGTGAACTGTTCCACCGTTTCGGTGTCGGAACCCAGCGTGACCACGAACGCGCCGCGAACCGGCGCCTGGGCGCGCACGGCCGTGGGGATGAACCAGGCGCCGGCGGCCAGCGCCACGGCCAGCAGACGGGAGGGAATGGCGGAGCGAGCACTCACGGGCGGAACTCCATTGGACGTGGACGGATGCCCGGAAACTCGACTCCACGACCCTCCGGGGGCAAGTTAGGGAACTGTACGCTCCATCGAATTCGTGACCCCGGGGCCGCTTCCCCGGTCGTTCAGAACGGACACCCCATGCGAGGCCAACGTCATGAAGAAGCTGTTTGGATTCCTCGGCACCACCATCGCCAGCACGGCCGGGTGGTATGCCGCCGCGAAGTTCGGCTTCATGACCGCCTTCGTGGTGAGCACGATCGCCGGCGGCTTCGGCCTGTACTACGGCATCAAGTTCCACAATCAGCTGCTGGGCTGACCGTCAGCGCTCCCCGGCACTGATGCGTTGATGTACGGGCGCGCGCCGCCGCCCCGCTGAAATCCGCCCCCACCGTTCCGCGCCGTGACTCCACTCGATCTCTCGAGCGACGCCGCTCTCGTCGCCCTGTGCCTGCTGACGGTCAATCTGCTGCTCGGCCTGCTGCTCTCCATGCACTACAACCCGTGGAAGCACTGGCCGCACCGCCGCTTCAACTACTTCAAGCTGCACAACTGGAACGGCTACCTTGCGCTCTGCGTGGCGCTGCTGCACGCCGTGCTGCTGTTGGCCGTGAAGACGCCGGCCTTCCGATTCATCGACATCCTGTATCCGGTGATCGGCCCCAAGCAGCCGTGGATCAACAGCATCGGCGCCGCGTCGCTGTACGTGCTGATCGTGGTCGTCGTGACCTCGTACTACCGCGTCGAGATCGGACGCGGCCGGTGGCGGCTGCTCCACTACCTCACCTACCTCACCGCGGCGCTGTTCTTCGTGCACGGCGTGTTCAGCGACCCCACGCTCAAGGACAAGGCCATCGACTACCTGGACGGCGAGAAGGTGCTGGTGGAGATCTGCGCCCTGCTCGTGCTCGGCGTGTCCCTCTACCGCCTCCGCTGGGGCATGCGCCGCCGGGCCGAGCACCATGCCGCGGAGGGCGCCGCGCGGGCGGCGTGACCGGGAGCACTTCCCAGCGGGCCGGGAATGCAGAACATTTCCCATATGCCCCGTCCGTGGATTCTCGCGCTCGCCCTGGCCGCCGCCGCGTGCAGCTACCGGAGCAACCCCAGCGGGCCGCCCTCGTCGCGCATCCAGAAGCTGGTCGTCGCGCCGTCGGCGGACACCCTGGCGGTGGGGAAGACGCTCCAGTTGAGCGCCACCGCCTACGACGCCAACGGCGCGCCGGTGAGCGGGGTCACGATCACCTGGAAGTCGGAGGCGCCCGGCGTGGCCAAAGTGGACGCGAATGGCCTCGTGACCGGCGTGTCCCTGGGGGCCACGCAGATCTCCGCCACGGCCACCGCCACGAGCGCCGCCACGGTGACCGTGATCGGCCCGTGAGCGCCCCCCGCTAGAGCAGGCGCTTGCGCCGCTTGCGCCGCCGCCCCTTGCTCGACGGCCGGCGTTCGGGAGGGGGCACGACGTCAGTGAGCGCGATGAGCGCCTGCTCGGCCGTATGCCGCGACAGATTCCAGCGCACGCGGCCCCGCTTTTCGCGCCGGATCTTCTCCAGCCGCGCGCGCACCGCCGGCTCTTCAGCCGCCGGAACCGTCGCCTCGGACCCCGGTGTCCGCTCGCCGTCCGCTGGTTTCCGACTCATATTCGCTCGCAGGTAGTCCGCCCGTTCAACCTAACCCGCGGCGGCGCCAACCCGCCACGAACCGAACCCCGTATCCGCCGGACCTCCGCGATGACCGTTCGTCCCGCCGCTGACCTTGCCCCCGCCGCCCCTCCCACAGCGCTGCCCGCGTCCTTCGCGGAGCAGTGGATGCCGTTCACGGCCAACCGCGCGTTCAAGCAGGCACCGCGCCTGCTCGTCTCGGCCAAGGACATGCACTACGTGGCCGCCGACGGACGCCGCATCCTCGACGGCACCGCGGGGCTCTGGTGCGTGAACGCCGGGCACGCCCGTGAACCGATCGTCCGCGCCATCGCCGAGCAGGCGGCCACGCTCGACTACGCGCCGGGCTTCCAGATGGGGCATCCGCTGGCCTTCGAGCTGGCGCGGCGGGTGGCGGCGCTCACCCCCGGCGGACTCGACCGCGTGTTCTTCACCAACTCCGGATCGGAGGCCGTGGACACGGCGCTCAAGATCGCGCTCGCCTACTGGAAGGCGCGCGGCGAACCGGAGCGCGTGCGCTTCGTGGGCCGGCGCCGCGGCTACCATGGCGTCGGGTTCGGCGGCACGTCGGTGGGCGGCATCGCCGCCAACCGCCGCCAGTTCGAGGGCCAGCTCCTCCCCAACGTCGACCACCTGGCCGACACGCACCACCTGGAGCACAACGCCTTCAGCCGGGGCCAGCCGGCGTGGGGCGCGGATCTGGCCGACGAACTCCAGGAGATCGTCGACAGACGCGGCGCCCAGACGATCGCCGCCGTGATCGTCGAGCCGATGGCCGGATCCACGGGCGTGCTCGTCCCCCCGCGCGGCTATCTCGAGCGGCTGCGCGATATCTGCGACCAGCACGGCATCCTGCTCATCTTCGACGAAGTGATCACCGGCTTCGGACGCTTGGGCACGGCGTTCGCCGCGCAGTTCTTCGGCGTGACGCCCGACCTCATCGCCATGGCCAAGGGCATCACCAACGCCGCGGTGCCCATGGGCGCCGTGGCGGCACATCGCCGCATTCACGACGCGGTGGTCGACGCCGCGCCCGCGGGCATCGAGCTGTTCCACGGCTACACGTATTCGGGGCATCCGCTCGCCTGCGCCGCCGGCCTCGCCACACTCGATCTCTACGCCCGCGAGGCGCTGTTCGCGCGCGCCGCCGGCCTCGCCCCCTACTGGGCCGACGCGGTGCACCGCCTCGACGGCGAGCCGCACGTGATCGACGTGCGCAACATCGGCCTCGTCGGCGCCGTCGAACTGCGGCCGCGCGAGGGCGCCCCGGGCGCCCGGGCCTTCGAGGTCTTCCTCGACTGCCTCGAACAGGGCGTGCTCGTGCGCGTGGCCGGCGACACCATCGCCCTCTCGCCGCCGCTGATCGTCAGCACGGACCAGGTGGACGAGATCGTCGCCGCGATGGCCGCGGCGCTGCGCCGCCTCACCTGACACCGCTCACCGCTCACCGGCAGTCCTGGCTCTCCCCGTGTCCACCGCCACCACCCGTTCCGCCCTCGCCCACCTGCGCCGCGTCGATCCCGTGATGGCCGGCGTCATCCGCAAGGTCGGGCCTTACCGGGCCCGCCTGCGCCGCGGCGGCTCGCACTTCCACCACCTCACGCGCGCCATCGTCTACCAGCAGCTCTCGGGCAAGGCGGCGGGCACCATCCACGGGCGCTTCTGCGCGCTCTTTCCGCGCCGCCAGGTCGATCCCGAGCGGCTGATGGCGC
Organism: uncultured Gemmatimonadaceae bacterium; assembly: GCA_963775915.1. Lineage (GTDB taxonomy): Bacteria > Gemmatimonadota > Gemmatimonadetes > Gemmatimonadales > Gemmatimonadaceae > JAGWRI01. Next base: position 491,446 of record CAVZKH010000010.1, on the reverse strand, counting down.
TGTCCGACGAATCGCTGCGCGCCGCCGGCCTCTCGCGCCAGAAGATCGGCTACCTGCGCGATCTCGCCCACAAGGTGCACACCGGCGCCGTGCCGCTCCACCGGCTGCGCCGCATGGACGACGACGCGATCATCGCGCACCTCGTGCAGGTGAAGGGCATCGGGCGGTGGACGGCCCAGATCTTCCTGATGTTCCGCCTCGGGCGCCCCGACGTGCTGCCCGAGCTCGACCTCGGCATCCAGAACGCCGTGCACCGCGCGTACGGACTGCGCAGGCGCGCCACGCCGAAGGACGTGCAGCGCATCGGCGCCGCGTGGAGCCCGTACGCGTCCGTCGCCTCCTGGTACCTGTGGCGATTCGTAGACGGCGGTTGATGCACGGGCGCGCCGGGCGATAGTTTTCCGGCCTCGCCCCCATTCCCCACGGAGTCTCGCGTCCATGCCGGTCCGCGTTCCCGCTCGGCCCTCATCGCCGCTGGCGTTCGCCGTCGCCGCCGCCCTCCTGCTCGGCACCCTGCCCCTCTCCGCGCAGCTCTCGTCGTCGGAACAGAAGATCCGCGAGTTCGTGCGACAGCATCACGAAGACGAAATCGGGATGCTCGCCGACGCTGTGGACATCAACAGCGGCACGATGAACTTCGAGGGCGTGCGCAAGGTCGGCCAGTTGTTCGCGCGGTCGCTCGACTCACTGGGCTTCGAGACGCGCTGGGTGACGCTGCCCGACTCGGTGAACCGCGCCGGCCATCTCGTGGCCGTGCACAAGGGCCGGCCCGGCGGCACCCGGCTGCTGCTCATCGGCCACTTCGATACCGTGTTCGAGGGCGCCGGCCAGCAGTTCGTGCGCGAGGACACCATCGCCAAGGGCGCCGGGTCGAGCGACATGAAGGGCGGCGACGTGATTCTCGTCTACGCCCTCAAGGCGCTGCGCGACGCCGGCGAACTCAAGGACGCCAACGTCACCGTCGTGTTCAACGGCGACGAGGAATCCCCCGGCCTCCCGCTCACGGTGTCGCGGCGCGCCCTGCGCGAGGCGGCCCAGCAGAGCGACGTCGCGCTCGCCTTCGAGGGCGGCAGCCAGTCGATGGCCTCGGCATCGCGGCGCGGCGCCAGCTCATGGCTCCTCACCGTGAGCGCGCGGCAGTCGCATTCGGCGGGCGTGTTCAGCCGCGGCGCCGGCTACGGCGCCATCTACGAAACGGCGCGCATTCTCGACGGCTTCCGGCGCCAGCTCGCCGGCCCCGAGTACCTCACCTTCAATCCCGGCCTGATCATGGGCGGCGCGACCGTGGCGTTCGACACGGCGCACCTGTCGGGCACGGTGGCCGGCAAGACGAACATCATCGCCCCCACCGCCGTCGTCGCCGGCGACCTGCGCTTCATCACCGAAGCGCAGAAGGACAGCACCCGCGAGCGGATGCGCGACATCGTGGGCGCGCATCTCCCCGGCACCGCCGCCGAGATCACCTTCGAGGACGGGTATCCGGCGATGCCGATGACAGCCGGCGGCACGCACCTGATCGCGCTCTACGACTCGGCCAGCCAGGCGCTGGGCTACGGACCGGTGCGCGCGCAGGACCCGGGCTCGCGCGGCGCCGGCGACGTCTCCTTCATCGCTCCCTACATCGACGGGATGGACGGCCTCGGCGCCCTTGGCCGCGGCGCCCACACCCCGCGCGAAGAGGTCGATCTCAATTCGCTGGTGATGCAGACCGAGCGGGCGGCGGTTCTCATGGAGCGATTGCTCGGTGAGACGGTGAGACGGTGACGCCTTCACGTCTCACCGCCTCACTGCCTCACCGTTATTGCACCATCGCCGGCGCCGGCCCCAGAAACCCCTTCGGCAGCTCCGCCATCAGGTCGCGATGAGCGAACACCACGTCGGGGTGCCGCTGGAGCATCTCCAGGTAGTGCGCGGCGAAATCGGTCGTCGGCGGCACCGGCGTCAGCATCGACCGCATCTGCGCCAGGAGCGACGCCGTCGTGGCGCCCGCCACCGGCCCGCCCTCGCGCTCGGCGTCGTCCAGCGCTTCGTCGATCTGCACGATCAACTGCGACGCCGGCCGCAGCCAGGCGAACGCCGGTTCGGTAAGCACCGCCTGCAGGTATTCGTTGGGCGTGAGCCGCCCGCGCGACCGTTCGAGTTCCACCCGCTCCACGTCGAGCAGCAGGCGATGCACGCGCAACAGGCCCTGGCGCGCGGTCTTCAGCGTATTCGTCGTCAGATCACCGGCCGTGAGGCCGGGAGTAGTGTGCTCTTCGTGTGTCATGGGATTCCTCTTCCCGAAAGCTACTCAGGATGGGAACCCCACAGCGATCTTTCTCTGCGCCGTTGCCGTCGGCTGACAGCGGTCGGCTGACAGCGCACAGCCTTCGGTTGGGGCCGGGCGGGGGCCGCCCCTCACACCTCGAAGATCCCTGCCGCTCCCATCCCGCCGCCGATGCACATCGTCACCAGCCCCTTCCCGCCGCCGCGCGCGCGCAGCTCGTAGATCAACTGCGTGGTGAGCTTGGCGCCCGTGGCGCCCAGCGGATGCCCGAGCGCGATCGCTCCGCCGTTGACGTTGACGCGCGCCGGATCCATGCCCAGCTCGCGCACCACCGCCACCACCTGCGACGCGAACGCTTCGTTGAATTCGACGAGCGTCATGTCGGCCATCGTGAGCCCGGCGCGTTCGAGCGCCTTGGGCACCGCCTTGAGCGGCCCCACGCCCATCACGTCCGGGTCCACGCCGGCCACGGCGTAGTTCACGAACCGCGCCAGCGGCGTGAGCTTCAGCGCCTTCGCCCGCGCCGCGCTCATCAGCAGGATCGCCGCCGCGCCGTCGGAGTACGGGCTCGCGTTGCCCGCCGTCACCGTGCCGTTGGCCTTGAACGCCGGCCGCAGCTTCGCGAGCCCTTCAATGGTCGTGTCGGCGCGCGGCAGTTCGTCGACGGCGAAGTCGACGGCGGTCTCCGTCTTCTTCGCGCCGCGCCAGCTCGCCTGCGTCACCGGCACGGGCACGATCTGCTCCTTGAAGGCGCCGCTCCCGAGCGCCCGCGCCGCCTTCCGCTGGCTCTCCAGCGCCCACGCGTCCTGATCCTCGCGCGACACCTTCCACCGCTCGGCCACCCGCTCGGCGGTGAAGCCCATGCCGATGTAGCTTTCCACCGCTTCCGGATCGAGCCGCGTGTGGTAGCCCGACATCGGCACCTGGCTCATCATCTCGATGCCGCCGGCCAGCACCACGTCGGCCATGCCGCTCAGAATCTCCTGGGCGGCGAACGCCACCGTCTGCAGCCCCGACGAGCAGAATCGGTTGATCGTGGCGCCCGGCACTTCCACGGGGAATCCGGCGCGCAAGAGCGACAGCCGGGCCACGTTCAGCCCCTGCCCCGCCTCGGGCATCGCGCATCCCCACAGCACGTCGTCCACGATCGCGGGGTCGACGCCCACGCGATCGACGGCAGCGCGCATCAGACGCGACGACAGCTCCACCGGATGCACGCCGGCCAGCGCGCCGTCCTTCTTGCCACGACCCACGGCGCTGCGCACCGCGGAAACGATCACCACGTCAGTCACGGGTCAGTCCTCTCAGTTGCGGAGCGGTTTGCCGGTCTTCAGCATGTGCGCGATGCGCTCCTGCGTCTCCTTGGTGCCGAGCAGGCGAAGGAAGGCGTCGCGCTCCAGATCGAGCACGTCCTCCTCGCTCACCGTGCGCGCGGGGCCGTCGCCGCCGCACAGCACCCGGGCGATCTCCAGCGCCATGCGCACGTCGTGGTCGCTGGCCTGGCCCGCCTCGTGCATCGCCCACGCCGCGTAGTGCAGATTGCCCACCCCCGCCTTGCCCACCGCGTCGATGGTGCGCGGCGGCGGCGCCACGTAGTCCGGCGCCAGGTCGAGCACCCGCCGCGTCGCGTCGGCCAGCAGGAAGTCACGGTTCATCGAAATGCGATCGCGGTCACGCAGGAATCCCAACTTGCGCGCCTCGGCGGCGCTCGTGCTGACGCTGGCCATGGCGATCATCTTGAACGCGCGCTTCGGCGCCTCGAACGGATCGGCATCCTCGTACGGCGCCAGCTCTCCGGCAAAGCGGAAGAGCAACTCCTTGGTGCCGCCGCCGCCCGGCAGCAGCCCCACGCCCACCTCCACCAGCCCCATGTACAGCTCGGCGTGCGCCTGGATCGCGTCGGCGTGCAGCGACCACTCGCTGCCGCCGCCCAGGGTGAGACCGAACGGCGCCGCCACCACCGGGAAGGGCGCCAAGCGAATCGACATCGAGCAGCGCTGGAAGAACGCCACCGCCTCCTCGAGCTTCTTCCACTCGCCCGCCTGCGCCAGCGACGCCACCATCATCAGGTCGGCGCCGGCGGTGAAGGTGCGCGGATCGTCGTTGCCGATCACGAGGCCGGCTAGCCCGTCGCGCTCCACGATCTCCAGCGACTTCATCAACATGGACAGCACGCCCTCGCCCAGCGAGTTCATCTTGCTGTGGAACTCGAGCAGCGCCACGCCGTCGCCGGCGGCCCAGAGGGTCGCGTCGGCGTTCTCGGCAAGCCGGCGCCCCGAGCGGCGCAGGTCGTCGGTGCGCACGAGCCCCTCCGGCTCCTCGATGGGCGCGTAGCCCTTCCAGTCGAGGCTCGCGGCGCGCCCGCCGTCGGCGGCGTACCAGCCCTCGCCGAACGGGGCCGGCCGCAGCGCCGCAGCGTCGGGAAGCGCCGCGCCGAGCAGGTCGAGCTGCCGGAATGGACCGGCCTCCCAGGCGAAGCCCCACTCCATGGCGTGGTCCACGTCGCTCAGGTGGTAGGCGATCTTGGGCGCCGTGGCCACGATGTAGCGCGACAGCCGCGTCAGGTACTCGCGCGCGAACGCGCCGTACGCGCCGTCGAGCGCCACGGCGGCCTTGAGCCGGTCGCCCAGCGGCAGCCGCATCGCCTTGCCGATGGCCGGCGATTCCGGCTTGGCAGCCAGTGCGTAGGCGCCCGTCTTCCAGTCGAGCGTGTGGATCTCCTTCCCCACCCGCTTGTAGAACCCGGCGCCGCTCTTCTCGCCGAGTTGGCCGTTCCTCACCATGGCGCGCACCCAGTCGGGAAGCGTGAAGTCCTCGCCGGTGGCCTTGGCCAGCCCGTCGGCCACGTGCGACAGCACGTCCAGCCCCGTGAGGTCGGCGGTGCGGAAGGTGGCCGACTTGGCGCGCCCGAGCAGCGGGCCGGTGAGTACGTCCACCTCGTCGATCGTGAGATCGAACTCCTCCATCATCCGCAGCGCCAGCACCATGCCGAACACGCCCAGCCGGTTGGCCACGAACCCCGGCACGTCGCGCGCGGTGACGATCCCCTTGCCCAGCACGCGCTCGCTGAAGGCGCGGGCGCCGGCGATCGTCTCGGCGCTCGTGTGCGCGGTGGGGATGATCTCCAGCAGATGGAGATAGCGCGGCGGATTGAAGAAGTGCATGCCGACGAAGCGCTGCCGGAAGTTCTCCGTGCGTCCCTCGGTGAGCAGCGCCATCGGGATGCCCGACGTGTTGGAAGCGACGATCGCGTGCGCCGGCAGGATGCCTTCGAGGCGCTCGTACAGAGCGCGCTTCGGTTCGAGCTGTTCGATGATCGCTTCCAGCACGAGATCGCACTCGGCCAGCGATCCGAGATCGTCGGTGGTGTTGCCGATCCGGATGAGCGCGACACGCTCCGGATCCATGAACGCGGCGGGCTTCGACTTCCGTGCCCGCTCCAGTCCCTGGCGGCCGGGAGCGTTCGGATCGCCCGCCGGGCCCGCGATATCGAGCAGCGTCACCGGAATCCCCGCCGACGCGGCGAGCGCGGCAATGCTGTGACCCATCGTGCCGGCGCCCACGACGCCAAGCCTTCGTATCCGCATCCCTCTCCCTCCGGAGTTGCCGTGGCCGGCCGACGAGCGCCGGAGTTGAGAGATACCCGGTTCAGCTTCGATGTGGGAGGGGAGAATGGATGACACGAAACCATGGAACGGCAACGACACGCTGTGAGCTGTCAGCCGCCAGTTGAAAGCTGACGGCTGTTCGCTGGCCGCTCACCGCCTTCCGTTCCAGTTGCCGTTGTAGCTGCGGTCCGCTTCATCCCCCGCCGAACGGATCCCCCGGCGGCGCCTCCAGCGCCTTCGTCGGCTGCGGCAGTTCCCGCCGCTCGATCCACCGCTGGAAATCGCCGGCGATCGCGTTCCAGTGCGCCCGCGCCGCGATGGCGCCCGCCGCGGCCCGCCGCGCCGCCACCGGCTGCAGATCCTTGATCTTGAGCTCGGCGATCGCGCGCACCTCGCTCGCCGCCGACGTGTCGGCGGCCAGGAGCAGCAGCCGGTCGGCCACCGCGCGCTGCGCCACCCGCTGCAGCGCCGCCAGCTTCCCGCTCGCCGGCACCGGTGCGTTCCACGTGCCTGCCACCAGTGAATCGATCGTCTCACTCAGCGTCAGCATGTTCGGCCCGCGGTCGGCGAACGTCACCAGCCGCGCCGCGCGCTCCGGCTGCAGCACCATGTCCACGATCACCTGCGCCAGCGTCCGCGCCGCCGACAGTTCGTCGAACGCCGGCGCGGTGCGGCCGCCGAACAGCTCCACGCGCGGACTCACGTCCGTGGCGTTGGGCGCGAGCAGCGTCAGCACCGTGTCCGGGATCGCCAGCTCCGCGGGCTGCAGGGCCCCGATCATCAGGCGCAGCGCCGCGCGCTGCCGCGCCCCCGCGATCGGACGCGTGGCCTGCTCGCCGTCGCCCACCACCGCGTTGGCGTACTCCATGCCGCCGATGGTCTTCGAGACCGCGTTCAGCGCGAAGCGGTGGAAGAAATACAGCGGCGCCAGCCGCTCCTGCAGCATCGCCACCGGCTCGCCCGGACGCAGATTGCGCAGGCCGAACCGCGACAGCGCCACCCGCCGCACGTCCATCTGATTCTTGAGGAACTGCGGCGCGCTGGATTGGTCGTCCCACAGGTTCACGCGCGGGTCCGACCCGTATTCGGGCCGCGCGTCGGCGTCGGAGAGGAACACGTACCCCTTCTTCAGCCCGTCGGCCATGATCGCCTTGAGCGAATCCTGCTCGCTGCCCGGCGGGAAGATGCCGTACCCCCAGTGGATCGCCCACACGTCGTAGGCCCCCGGCCCCGTGGCGTAGGCGTCGGAGAGATCGATGTTCCCGTTCTTGTCGAGCGTCACGCGCGGCGGCGGATAGTCCATCACCGACGCCCGGCCGTAGCTCGACGCCTCGTAGTTGTGCGACAGCCCCAGCGTGTGCCCGATCTCGTGCGCGCTCACCTGGCGCACCCGCGCCAGCACGAACTGCGTGTCGGCCGGCGACTGGGCCGCGCCCATCAGCGCCGCGTAGATGTTGTAGTCGGTGCGCGCCCGGTGCGAATCGAGACGCGACACGCCCTTGACGATCTCGCCCGTGCGCGGATCGTCGATCGCCGCGCTCACCGACCAGCCCCGCTCGTTGCGATTCTCCCACACCAGCACGTTGTAGCGCGAATCCATCGGATCGACGCTGTCGGGGCAGAAGTCCACCTTGAACCCGCCCTTGAGCCCGGCCTCGTCGAACGCCTGCTCCCACCATTTGACGCCCTGCAGCGTCGCTGTCTTGATCGGCTCGGGAATGCCGGGGTCCACGCAGTAGACGATGGGATTCTTGATCGGTGAATTGGGATCGCTGGGATTCACCCGCTCCAGCCGGTGACGGTCGATCCACCGCTGCTGCAGCGGCCGGTCCACCGGCTGCGCGTAGTCGTTGAACGTCACGCCGAAGTATCCGACCCGCGGATCCCATGCCCGCGGCAGGAAGTGATCGTCGGGCAGCTGCACGAACGAGATGTGGTCGCGCAGGGTGAACGCCTCGCCGTCCGGCGCCATCCGGCTCACGATCGGCCCCGGCCGCGCCGTCGTGGCGAAGGTGACCGCCACCTCGACCTCGCTGTTCTTCGGGAACGCCTTCGTGGCCGGCCAGTAGATCGACGACCGGTCTTTGGCCACCACGTAGTTCCCCTGCCGCGAGCGCTGCAGCGCCTCGGTCACGTTGGTCCAGTCGTGAAGGAACCAGTCGGTCGCGTCCACGAGCAGCCGGCCGTCCTCCACCGCCGTCAGCGGCAGCGACGCCACCGTGCTCACCGGAAACGCTTCGGCCACCGTGCGCTGATGCTCGGGGTTGTTCGCCGCGCCCCGGAAGCGCGTGTTCTCGTACACCACGTACACGCGGTCGCCGTGGCGCTCGAAGTGGACGATCTGCGTCTCGCCGCCCGCCCCGCGGTCAATGCCGATGGGGTTCGAGCCCAGCCCCGTCGCCTGCGTCACCAGCATCAGCGCCGGAAACGAATCGCGCGGAATCTCGAGCAGGATCTTCCCCGTGGTGTCGTTCAGGTAGATCGGGATGAAGCCGTCGCGCTTGGCGTAGCCGGCGGTCTTCTCGGCGATGTTCGTGCCGACGGCGGCGGCTCTGGCGGACGCCGCGGCGGCGGGGCGCTGGCCGGCGGCCGGCATGGCCGCGGCGAGGGCGATGAGGGCGGCAGCGATTCTTGAACGCATGGGGTCGGTCGGGTGGGAAGGTCCGGTGAGATGGGGCGCGGCGCCTGGCGGGGGTGGCGACGCCCGCCGCGCGAATTGCCCCAAACTACTTCGCGGGACCCGGGGCGCGCGACCGGGGGCGTATATTGAACCAAGGCGGATGATCGGCGTCCGGCACGGCGGATGGACGCCCGCGACACGAGGAGTCCCGATGGGTTCACCAGCGTCCGGCCAGCAGGCCGGGCCGGAGCACGACAGCCAGACGCAGACGCAGCGCGCCGAGGATCCCTCCGCCCGCTTCGCCTGGCTCACCGCCGACCGGCTGTCGCAGGTGCGCGGCCTCCTGCTGGGCATCACCCTGTTCGTGGCGCTGGCCGTGTGGGTGCTGTACAGCTGGGGATTCGAAGCGCGGTATCTCCCCCTGGCCGGCAAGTTGCGCGCCGTCGGCGTCATGACCTGGATCTACGCGCTCGTGCAGATCCTCGACCACCGCTTCTGGAACAGCCGCTTCGCCCGCCGCCGCCGCGCCACCCTCGGGATTCCCGAAACCCTCTTCGGATGGCTGCTCGGCCAGATGCTGGCCTGGTTCGGCATCGTGTTCTATGCCCTCACCGGCGACGCCCGCTGGTACATCGCCGGCCTCGCGATCTTCGTACTCAGCTTCATCGCCTTCCCCATCCGGCGCGACCCCCGCCGCTGACGCCGCCGCCCGCCGCCCGCCGCGGTGCTTCCGTCCGGCGCGCCCTCGCGCTACCATCCAGCCATAGCACTGGACCTATACCGGTTTTCTCCAGTCCCCCGCTGCCATGCTCAGCCAGTCGTCCGTTGCCTTCCTCAAGCGGCTGCTCGACTCCCCAGGCCCGTCCGGCTACGAGACCCTCGCCGCCCGCGCCTGGCGCGCCGAAGCCCAGACCTTCGCCGACGTCGTCCGCTCCGACGTCGCCGGCAACAGCTTCGCCGAGGTGAACCCCAACGGGTCGCCCACCATTCTCCTCGACGGCCACATCGACGAGATCGGCGTCATCGTTCAGTACATCGACGATGACGGCTACGCGTACATCGCCCCCATCGGCGGCTGGGACCCCGAGGTGCTCGTCGGCCAGCGCATCCGCTTCCTCGCCGGCGACGGCAGCGTCGTCGGCGTCGTCGGCAAGAAGCCCATTCATCTGATGAAGGCGGCCGACCGCGAGAAGGCCTCCAAGATGACCGACCTCTGGGTCGACATCGGCGCCGCCAACCGCGCGGAAGCCGAGGCCCGCCTCACCGTCGGCGACGCCGGCGTCATCGACTCGCACGCCGTCGACTTCCCCAACGACCGCATCGTCTCGCGGTCGATCGACGACCGCATCGGCGCCTTCGTCGTGCTCGAGGCGCTGCGCCGCTACAAGGAACGCCCCGGCAAGGCTCGCGTGGTGGCGGCCGCCACCACGCAGGAAGAGATCGCCTGGCACGGCGGCGGCGCGCTCGTCGCCGCCAACGCCGTCAAACCGCAGATGGCCATCGCCGTGGACGTCACCTTCGCCACCGACCACCCCGGCCTCGAGAAGAAGGAGATCGGCGACCACAAGCTGGGCAGCGGCCCCGTGCTCGCGCGCGGCTCCCTCATCTCGCCCGTCGTGTTCGAACTGCTCCGCGAAACCGCCGGCGCCGGCAGCATTCCCTACACCGTGCACGCCGAGGGACGCGCCACCTCCACCAACGCCGACGCCATCCACTTGGCGCGCGAAGGCGTGGCCACCGCCCTCGTGTCCATTCCCAACCGCTACATGCATTCGCCCAACGAGATGGTGAGCCTGGTGGACGTGCACCACGCGGCGGCGCTGATCGCCGACGTCTGCCGCGGCGTGGACGACCGCACGGACTTCACCGCCCGCTGACGGGCGGGCGCCGGATCAGGCGCGGCGGCCCTTCTGGCCCAGCCGCGCCACCGTATCGCGCACTTCCTTCTCCTTGTCCGACGCCAGCGCGCGCAGCGCCGCCTGCGCCGCCGCCGATTTCACCTCGGCCAGCGCCTGAACCGCCGCCACCCGGAACGCCGTCGGCTTCTTCCGGAAGAAGCCGCGCTCCGGCTCGGCCGCCTTTACCAGCCGCTCCACCGCCTCCGGCGTGCCCACCCGTCCCAGCGCCAGCAGCATCGCCAGCTGCACGTCGCTGTCCTCCTCGGCGTCGATGGCCGTGATCAGCGTGGTCGCGGTGCGCGGATCGCGATTGGCCGCGATCGCGAACGCCGCCTGCATCCGCACCTGGGGCGCCGCGTCTCGCACCGCGTCCCGCACCGCCTGACGCGCGCTCTCCGTGCCCAGGTGCATCAGCGCGTTCGTGGCCGAACGCCGCACGCGCTCGTCGTCGTGGTGCTGCAGCGACACGAGCGCGCTCTCCGCCGAGGCCGCCCTGAGCTCGCCCAGCAGATCCGCGGCGTTGCGCGCCACGAACCAGCGCGCGTCGCCCAGCATGTGCACCAGCGCCGGCACCGCCGCCTCCAGCCGCGTCAGCGCTTCCAGCAGCAGTCCGCGGTCCGCGGTGGTCTGCGCCTGCGTCACCTGCTCGATCACCGCCTCCGCGCCGTCCTGCCCCATGCGGGCGAGCACCGCCTGCACGTCACCGCGCCGCGCCGGCACCACCGTCAGCTGCGACGCCACGGCGCGCAGCAGCAGTGGCTTGGACAGCCGGCGCACCGCCATCACGAATGCGCGGCTCGCGTCGCCAGACGGCGCCGAGGACTCCTGCATGATGACGCCGTGCAGCACGTCCACCACCGCCAGCGGCTTCCCCTCGCGCGCCATCGTCTCGGCCAGCGTCACCGCGTCGTCGAGCAGGCGGGACTTCTCCGCGGCGCTCGACGCCTTCATCAGCCGCGCGAGCAATTCCTCGGGCGAGTCCTTCACGTTGCCGATGGACGAGAACTGGAAGAACATCTCCCCCGTGTTCTGCGCCACGAGCCCGGGCACGCGCTCGTCGCCCGGCGGCCCGCTCGACGGCGCCGCCGGTTCCGGCACCACGGCCGCCGGCGCCTCGGGCACCGGGGGCCGCTCAGGGGGTGGAGTCTGGGCCGCTTCGGAGTCCTGATCCGGGACTGCCGACGTCGGATCGAGCCCGTTCACCGGCGGCGCGTCGGGCGCCGCGCCGCACATCGCCGGGTCGAACCGCAGGGTCGTGGCGCCCAACGCGGCCAGCCGCGCGTGGAACCGACCCGGATCCGGATGCTCCGGGTCCACCAGCGCGATCGCCCGCGCCAGGCCGAGCGTTTCGCCGGCAGCCGGCTGCTTCACGAATTCGATCTCGTCCAGCCCGCCGGCCTGCATCCGCGCGCCCAGTTCGGCGGCGCCCGGCAACACCTCCGGCACGGCTTCGCCGTCGGCGAACAGCTGCCCGTCGGTGACCCGGAGCCGCACCGCCCCCTGCTTGCCGATGGCGACCACCGCGCGCAGCGCCATCTTCTGCTCTTCCACGTTCTCGCCGTCTTCGGTCAACAGCCAGACGAGGCGCGCAAAGAGCCGTGCAAATGTGGCCGAGTGTTCCATGAGCCGTGGGCCCTGCCCGGCATCGGGCGGGTGAGGACGGAGCAAATCTGACCGGCCCCGAAGGAGAAAGCCAGCAGCCGCGCGCGAGTGGCCCGGGAGCTTCCGGTGGGCTAAGCTACGCATATCCCAACCCGAATACGACATGCCTTCCTACGCCCGTACTCCGCTGCTCCTCGCGGTCGCGGCCGCCCTCGCCACCGGCGCCGCCGCCCCATCCGTTTCCGCCGCCCAGTCCCGGGCAGCCACCCCCGACTCGCTCCGGATTCGCGCCGACATCGCCTATCTCGCCAGTGACCGGCTGGAGGGCCGCCGCGCCGGCACGCCGGGCAACGACAGCGCCGCCGCTTACATCGCCCGCCGATATCGATCGCTCGGCCTGGCGTCAATGACGCCTGACTCGTACCTCCAGCCCTTCGTCGCCCGCCCCGCGGCCGGGGCGCACACCGCCGCCGAAGTGCTGCCCACGCAGAACGTCGTCGCCATGCTCGCCGGCACCGACCCCGCCCTGCGCGGTGAATGGGTCGTCGTCGGCGCCCACTTCGACCACCTGGGCCGCTCCACCGAGGGCGCGCTCGACCCCGAAGCCGGCACCGCCATCCGCAACGGCGCCGACGACAACGCCTCCGGCACCGCGGCCGTGATGGAACTGGCCCGGATCTTCAAGGCCGGCCCCACCCGCCGGTCGCTGATGTTCGTCAACTTCAGCGCCGAGGAAGAAGGCCTCCTCGGCTCCCAGGACTTCGTCGAGCACGCGCCGATCGCCCTCGACAGCATCGACGCCATGATCAACTTCGACATGGTCGGCCGGCTCAAGAACGGCCGGCTGATCGTGTACGGCGTCGCCACCGCCCCCGAATTCCCGGCCCTGCTCGACAGCGCCAACGGCGGCCGCGTGAAGATCTTCGGCCAGGGCGACGGCTTCGGCCCCTCCGACCAGTCCTCGTTCTACGCCAAGGACGTCCCCGTGCTGCACTTCTTCACCGACCTGCACGAGGACTACCACAAGGCCACCGACGACATCGAGAAGATCAACGCCGGCGGCGAGGCCACGGTGGTGGGCATCGCCGAGCGCGTCATCCGCGACCTCGCCAACCGGCCCCGGCGCGTCACGTTCGTGCGCGTGCCCGCCAAGCCGACCATGTCCACGCCGACGTCGGGAAGCGGCGACGTCTACTTCGGATCCATCCCCGACATGGCGGCCGGCGACATCAAGGGCGAACGCCTCACCGGCATCACCCCGGGCAGTCCCGCCGACTTGGGCGGTCTCAAGGCCGGCGACGTGATCGTCGAGTTCGCCGGCATGCCGGTGACAGACCTCGAGACGTATTCGCAGGCGCTCTACGCGCACAAACCGGGCGATGTGGTGCGCGTGGTCGTAATCCGCGACGGCCAGCGCGTGACGCTCAGCGTGACCCTGGGCAAACGGGGCGGGTAGCCGGACTCCGCCCCGGCGCTCGCACCCCCCGCCGCCGCCGCCCGTGCTCCACGCCTGGTCCAGCGCGCAATACACCTTTCCCCTGCCGCCGGGGCACCGCTTCCCGATCGAGAAGTACGACCGCCTGCGGCAGCGCGTGCTCGACGAGGGCATCGTCCACGAGCGCACCCTGCACGACCCGGCCCGAGTGCCGCTCGAGCACCTGTTGCGCGTGCACACGAGCGACTACGTCGAGGGATTCGTCGGCGGAACGCTGGCCGCGGCCGACGTTCGCCGCATCGGATTCCCCTGGTCCACCGAGCTCGTCGAACGGTCGTTGCGCGCCGCGGGGGGCACCTGCGAGGCCGCCGCGTTCGCCGTCGAGCACGGGCTGGCCATGAACCTGGCCGGCGGCACGCACCACGCATTTCCCGACCACGGCGAGGGGTTCTGCGTCTTCAACGACGTCGCCGTCGCCATCCGCGCGCTCCAGAGCTCCGGACGCATCGCGCGAGCGGCGATCATCGATCTCGACGTGCACCAGGGCAACGGCACCCACGCCATATTCGCCGGCGACACGAGCGTCTTCACCTTCAGCATGCACGGCGGCCGGAACTATCCCTTCCACAAGGTGCCGGGCAACCTCGACGTGGAGCTGGACGACGGCACCGGCGATGACGCATACCTGTCCCGGCTCGAACGCGAGCTACCCGGCGTGCTCTCCCGCGCGCGCGCCGACCTCGTGGTCTACCTGGCCGGCGCCGACGTCCACGCCGACGACAAGCTGGGCCGCCTCCGCCTCTCTACCGAAGGACTGGCGCGACGTGACGTCCTGGTGCTCCAACACTGTCGGGAGGTGGGGATCCCCGTGGCGATCACGATTGCCGGCGGCTATGGCCGCGACGTGGACACCACGGTTTCGCTCCACGCGCAGACCGCGCGTATTGCGGCGCAATTCGCTTATTCTCGACGGTGACATGATGGCCCATCCCGCGCCTCCCGCCCCCCGCGACTCGGGGTTCACGACCACGACCGAGGTTCCGCTCTACTGGGCCGCGTACGGCCCTGCGGGCGGGTCGCGCGCGCTCGTGCTGCATGGGGGCCCCGGCGCCGACCACGGTTACCTGCTGCCGCAGATGCTCGAGCTGGCGGCGGGCCGGGAGCTCCTCTTCTACGACCAGCGCGGCGGCGGGCGCTCGGTGACCGAGGACCGCGCGCCAATCACCTGGCAGACGCACGTGGCCGACCTCGGCGGCGTGATTCGCGAGTTCGCCATCGAGCGCCCCGTCATCGTCGGCTACTCGTGGGGCGGACTGCTGGCGCTGCTGTACGCGGCCGAGGCGGCGCGGACGGGGGCGTTCCCGGCGCCGGCGCGGCTCGCGCTCATTGACCCGGCCCCGATCACACGGCAACTTCGACGGGAGTTCGAGGCGGAATTTGCCCGGCGGCAGGCGGCGCCGGCGGTGCAGGCCCTGCGCAACGAGTTGGCCGCGTCCGGCCTGCGGGAGCAGGACCCCGAGGGCTACCGTCACCGGGCATTCGAGTTGAGCGTGGCCGGCTACTTCGCCGATCCGCGCGCCGCCAGGAACCTCACCCCCTTTCGGGTGGTGGGGCGGGTGCAGCAGAGCGTGTGGGAGAGTCTGGGCGATTACGATCTGATGCGCGATGGCCGGCTGGCGTCGATTCGCTGCCCGAGCCTCATCGTGCACGGACGGCAGGATCCGATTCCGTTGGCCTCGTCCGAAGCGTGCGCGCGCGCGCTCGGTGCCGAGTTGGTGGTGTTGGACGCGTGCGGCCACGTGCCGTACGTGGAACAGCCCGTACCATTGTTCGGGGCAGTCAATCAGTTTCTCGCGTGATCGCGGCCCCGCCGCATCCGGAACCAGCGTCGATTCCATGTCACTGACCGACAGCGTCATCCAGCCGTACGTCGCCACGATCGAGCCCGACGGGCACAAGCTGCACGTCTCCTGCCGCATCGCCTACGACGGCATCGAGTACGTCGGCCGGCTCTGGTTCGCCGACGACGGGTGGGAGGACTCGGGCATCCCCGATCGCGCGGCGCTGCCCGGCCGGTCGCACGACGAAGTCATCACGCTGGCCAAGCGCCTGAGCCCCGCCGAGCTCACCCTGCGCTACCGGCGCGCGGTAGCCGAGAAGCGCCGGTTCATGCAGCTGCGCAAGGCCACCGACGAGATCCTGACCAAGATCCGCTACCTCAACCAGGTGGCGATCTCGACGCGCGCCGGCCTGCTCGACGAAGAGGGGGCGGCCCAGGAGATCGAGCTCACCGAGAAGCAGCTCCACGAGTGCGTGGACCGGTTGAAGCAGCACGCCGGTGTCGAGTCCTAGGCGACGCCGCGGCGCGCTGAAGGGGGCCGCCCTCCGGGAGCAGGCCCGCCAGGTGCTCCACCGGCTGCTCGCCGCGTATCCCGGCGCCCACTGCGCGCTGGATTTCAGGAATCCGTATCAGCTGCTCGTCGCGACGATCCTCAGCGCCCAGTGCACCGACAAGCGCGTCAACATGGTCACGCCGGCGCTGTTCAAGAAGTACCCGGCGCCCAGGGCGCTGGCCAGGGCGAAGCTGGAAGACGTCGAGGATCTGATCCGCAGCACCGGATTCTTCCGCAACAAGGCGAAGAGCCTCGTCGGCATGGCCGGCGCGGTGGTCGACCGCCACGGCGGCGAGATCCCCGACACCATGGACGCGCTCACCGCGCTCCCCGGCGTGGGCCGCAAGACGGCGAACGTGATCCTCGGCAACGCCTTCGAGAAGAATGAAGGGATCGTGGTCGACACGCACGTCACGCGGCTCGCCGAGCGGCTGGGGCTGGCCACCGCGAACGACGCGGTGAAGATCGAACGGGCGCTGATGCCCCTCTTTCCGCGCCAGCGGTGGACCATGCTCTCCCACCTGCTCATCGAGCACGGCCGGCAGGTCTGCCTGGCCCGCAAGCCGAAGTGCGGCGAGTGCGTGCTCGCCGACATCTGCCCCAGCGCCGTCCTCTGATCGCGGCGGCACCCGGGCATCAAGAACGAGATGGGGACTCGATGCTTCGGGATTGCGCGGATGAAGCGGATGAGACGCAGGGGGCCAGTCGGAGAGATCTGCCCGCTGCGTCCCCCCGATTCTTCATCAGGCTCATCTGTGAAATCCCGATTGATGGAGTCCATACCCTCCGTTCTTGATGCCCGAGCGGCGCGGGCTAGCTTACTGTGCGCCCGCCCAACCGATTCCCTCGACTCCGAGACCCGTGAGCAAGACCGCAACCTTCGAAACCAATCGCGGCACCATTGTCGCCGAGCTGTTCGACAAGGAAGCCCCCAAGACCGTGGAGAACTTCGAGAAGCTGGCCAACTCGGGCTTCTACGACGGCGTGAAGTTCCACCGCGTGATTCCCGACTTCGTGGTGCAGGGCGGCGATCCGCTCTCCCGCGACCTCCCGGCGGGCAATCCACGCATCGGCACCGGCGGCCCGGGCTGGCAGATCAAGTGCGAAACCGCCGGCAATCCGCACAAGCACGCGGTCGGCGCCCTCTCCATGGCCCACGCCGGCAAGGACACAGGCGGAAGCCAGTTCTTCATGGTGCTCAGCGAGAGCAACACCCGGCACCTGAACGGCGTGCACACCGTGTTCGGCCAGATCACCGGCGGACTCGACGTGATGAAGACCATTCGCCAGAATGACGTCATGAACAGCGTGCGCGTCGCCTGACCGCGCCGACCTCCAGGAGCCACCATGAGCGCACCCCACGAATCCCACGAGAGTGACATGAAGGCCGGCTTCCTCGGCCTCATCATCGGCGCCGTCTGCATCTTCGTGATCCTCTTCTCGATCGTGAAGATCACGCACGCGCACTACGCGCACGAAGCGCCGGCCGCCGCGCAGCAGGGCGGCTGAGCGGCATCGAGCGCCGATCGGGTATCAAGGGACACGATCGAGCAGATGAACCGGATCGGTCTGGATTGAAGAGGTAGGGGCCTCGGCGGTGAGAACTTCCCGCCGAAGCCCCCATTTTTTGATCGCTCTCATCCGGCCCATCCGGATTCATCGAGTCCCCACGCTCCGTTCTCGATGCCCACCGTGGGAGGGCCGCTATCGAATCGGCCCCCAAGCCGTCAATATTACGAAGCCCGTCCCAACCCACGCCCGGCCGCCATGTCCGACCTGCCAACCCGTGAATCCGCTCTCGCTCTGATGCACGAGTACACAGCGAGCGAATCGCTGCGTAAACACATGCTTGCCGTCGAGGCCGCGATGCGGGCCTACGCCGTCAAGCTCGGCGAGGATCCCGAGCGGTGGGGGCTGGCCGGCCTGATCCACGACTTCGACTACGAGCGCTACCCCAACGCCGCCCACTCCGCCACCGAGGAACACCCGGCCCACGGCGTCGGCGTGCTCCGCGCCCAGGGGTGGCCCGAGGATATCCTGCAGGCCATCCTCGGGCACGCGACCTATTGCAACGTGCCCCGCGCGACCCCGATGGCGAAGGCGCTCTTCGCCGTCGACGAACTCACGGGGCTCGTCACCGCCACGGCGCTCGTCAAGCCGACGAAGAGCGTGTTCGACGTCGACGCGCGCTCCGTCCGCAAAAAAATGAAGGACAAGGCATTCGCCCGCGGCGTGAGCCGAGAGGACGTCACGATGGGGGCCCAGGAGCTCGGCGTGGAGCTCGACGATCACATCCAGTTCGTGATCGACGCCATGCGCGGCGTGGCGCCGGAACTGGGCCTCGCCGGGGCCGCGGGACCCGCCTGACAGATGTTCAACGCCCCTTTGGCGACCCGCGTACATCCAGAAGGACACCGCAGGGGCGTCAATGACTGCAGCGATCGCTCCCATGATTCCACGGGTGAACCAACCCGTGGCTGACGTGGGACGGCCGGAGCGAGAACATGTGCTGGCTGCTCAACGCGGCGACCAGGACGCCTTCGCGGCGCTGGTGCGGCTGCACGAGCGGCGGGCCTATGCGGTGACCCGCGCCATCGTGCTCACGCACGAGGACGCGGAGGACGCGGTTCAGGAGGGGTTCCTGCACGCCTATCGCGCGCTGGACCGGTTCCTCCCGGACCAGCCGTTCGGGGCGTGGCTGTATCGCATCATGGCGAATTCGGCGCTCGACCTGGTGCGGCGCCGGAAGGTGCGGGACGCGGACGAGTTGACGGAGATGGTCGCGATGCCGTTTCGCGACCCGGGAGAGGCGGACGAGTTGCGGACGCGGCTGTCCGAGGCGATTACGCATCTCACGGAGCGGCAGCGGTCGGTGATCGTGTTGCACGATGTCGAAGGGTTCACGCACGGCGAGATCGGCCAGATGCTCGGAATCCCCGAGGGGACGGCCCGGTCGGACCTGCACCATGCCCGCGCAACGCTGCGCGGGCTCTTGCGAGACGTACGGAGCGATCTATGAGCAATCTGCGACTGGTACACGGACACGAGGATGACAACGTCACGCGCGGTCTGCGCGAGATGTATGCCGCCCCGGGGGACGAGGCGTACTGGAGTGAGCTCGAAACGCGGATCATGCATCGCATTGCCAACGTCGAGCTGGGCTGGTGGTCGGAACTCGATCACTGGACCCGCCCGGCGCTGCTCGCCGCGGCCGCGCTCCTGCTCGCCTGCAGCGCGGCGCTCTTCCGCGCCCACGAGGTCGAGCAGGCAACGGCGTACGAAGCGCTGCTGGCGCCCGTGCCCGGCCCGGTCGAGGCCGTCGCCCGCCCGATGCTGCAGGACCAGCGTGACGGCACGGTGCGCTATGTCCTCTCGCACGACTGACCGGAGCTGAGAATGGAGCGGCCCAAACAGCAGGCTCTGCTCTTGCTGCTCGGCGCGGTCCTGGTCGGGGGCGCGCTCGGCTTCTCCGCCGATCGCGTCATGCAGCGCCATCCGCACAACTGGGCGGAACGCACCACCATGTACGACGACATCGGCCTGTCCGCGGCGCAACGCGCCAGCGCCGACTCCGTCTGGGACGCCACCAACTGCGCCATGTCGGCGATCTACGCTCCGATGCGGCCCATCCTGGACTCCATCCGGCTGGACGGCAACCACAAGTTCCGCTCTCTGCTCAACCCCGACCAGCTCTCCAGACTCGAGGCCCGCCTGCGGGCCGACTCGATCCGCCGGGCCGCTCGGGCCGATTCCGCCCATCGCGGCAGACAACCCAATTCGAGACAGGACGCCTGTAAACGATGAAGAAGTTCCTGCTACTGGCGGCACTGCCCGCCGCGCTCGCCGCGCAGCGGCCCGTGACCGACTCGGTGCACACCATCACGCTCAAGGAAGCCATCGGGCTGGCGCAGCAGAACGCGCCCAGCGCCGTGGCCGCCGAAGGCCAGATCCGCACCGCCAATTCCTCCGTCACCTCGGCATACGCCAGCTTGCTCCCCAGCCTCTCCTGGTCCATGGGCCAGAGCCAACAGAGCGGCGACCGGTTCGGGCAATCGGGCACCATCGTGCCCTACGCCGCCCAGCCCTGGTCGTACAGCGACGGGCTGTCCGCCCGGCTCACCGTCTTCGACGGTGGCCAACGGTTTGCCAACGTCCGGACCGCCAATGCCGGCGTCAAGAGCGCGGAAGCCAACGAAGTGGCGCAGAAGTTCGCCATCGCCCTGAACGTGAAGACGCAGTATTACAACATCCTGGCGGCCGAAGAATCGGAGTCCGCCGCCCAGGCGCAGCTCGACCAGGCCGTGGAACAGCTCAAGGTTTCGGTGGCCAAGCTGGTCGCCGGCGCCGCCACCCGGTCCGACTCGCTGCGCTCCGCCATCCAGGTGGCCAACGCCCGCCTGGCCCTGCTCCAGGCGCAGACCAACCGGCAGGTGGCCAACGCCGCGCTCACCCGCCTCGTCGCCACGCCGTATCTGGTCACCGCCACGGCCTCCGACACCCTCGATCAGGCGATCGCGCCGCTCGACAGCGCCCTGCTCGCCCACCTCGCCGACGAGGGGCCCGCGATCCGCTCCGCCCAGGCCTCGCTGGCCACCGCCCGCGCCGCCTACAGCGGCAGCAAGGCGTCGTACTTCCCTTCCATCTCGGTGTCCTACAGCCGCAACGGCAGCGGCTTCGACCAGTACTACGGCGTCGGCGGCGGCCAGATGGCGTACAGCAAGAGCCTCCAACTCTCGCTCAGCTACAGCATCTTCGACAACTGGACCCGCGAGGCCTCGTCGGTCAACGCCGCCGTTGGCGTGAGCAACGCCCAGGCCTCCCTGCGCGACGCCCAGCTCGCCGCCCAGCAGAGCGTCGTGCAGTACGTCACCAGCCTCCAGACGCTGCAGACGGAAATCACCATCCAGCAGCAGTCGATCGCCGCCGCCGAAGAGGACCTCCGCGTGCAGGAACAACGGTACGCCGCCGGCGCCTCCACCCTGCTCGACGTGCTGACCTCGCAGACCGCGCTCAACCAGGCCCGCGTGCAGCTCATCCAGTATCGCCTGAACTATCGCACCACCAAGGCGCAGATCGAGCAGTTGATCGGCAGGGATCTCGAGTAGCCAGTTCGCTCGAGAACCACCAGAACGCTGGCCCGGGCGCCCCCGCACTCGGGCCAGCGTTTTGTTCGGGTCCCCCGTAATACCGCTAGTCGTCACTCCCTGTTGACCCGAGGACTAGGTTCGTGAAGAAGATCACCCCCCTGATCGTGCTCGCGCTTGCCGCCGCCTGTACTTCCGGCAAGAACAAGCTCCCGCCCGTGCAGACCGAAACGGTTCAGCGACGCGACGTCATCGTGTCGGCGGACGCCAACGGCGCCATCGAGCCGATCGTGATCGTCGAGATTCGCTCCAAGGCTTCGGGCATGGTGACTGAGATGCCGGTGGAAACCGGCAGTTTCGTTAAGCCCGGCGACCTCCTGGCCCAGATCGACACCCAGACCGTCCAGAAGCAGTTCGAGCAGGCCCAGGCCGACCTGAATTCGGCCAAGGCCCAGCTCGAAGTCGCCACCGCGCAGAAGAAGCGCAGCGACGACATGCTGGTGGCCAAGGTCATCACGCCCCAGGAAAACGAACAGGACCGGCTCACCTACGAGAGCGCCAAGGCCACGCTGGTCCGTCAGCAGGCCAACCTCGACATCGCCGCCCAGGCCCTGGCCGACGCGACGGTCAAGGCCACCACGGCCGGCACGATCATCGAGAAGGACGTCCAGGTGGGCCAGATCATCCAGTCGTCCACCAGTTCCGTGAACGGCGGCACGACGCTGCTCCGCATGGCCGACCTCACGCACGTCCGCATGCGCGCCTACTTCAACGAGACCGACATCGGCAACATCCGGGCCGGCGAACCGGCCACGGTCACCGTCGACGCCTTCCCCGACCGCCGCTTCGAAGGCAAGGTCGAGAAGATCGAACCCGAGGCCGTGGTCCAGCAGGGCGTCACGATGTTCCCGGTGCTCGTGAACCTCGAGAACTTCGACGGCGCGCTCCGCCCCGGCATGAATGGCGAGGTCTCGGCGCTCGTCGATCAGCGCAGCAACGTCATCGCCGTTTCCAACGACGCCATCAAGACCACCCGTGAGGGCGTGGGCGTGGCGCCGATGCTCGGCCTCAACGCCGACACCGTGCAGGCCCAGATCCGCGCCCAGATGGGTGGCGGGGCCGGCGGGCGGCGCGGCGGTGGCGGCGGTGGCGGCGGTGGCCGCCGCGGCGGCGGCAATGGCGGCGGTGGCGGCAACGGCGCCGGTGCACCCGCGGCTCCGGCCACGGCTACGGTTGCCGCGGCCTCCGACGCCCAGGCGCAGGGCCAGGGCGGCGGACGGCGCGGTGGCTTCCAGCAGGTCGAGGTCACCGACAAGGACTGCGCCGCCATCGACGCCGCCTACAAGAAGCACCCCAAGGAGAAGGCGCAACTCGACGATCTCTCGGCCAAGATGCGCGACCCCAACAACGACCGTCAGGCGCTGATGGCCCAGGCGGAACCGCTCTATGCCGCCATCGGCATCGACCGCGCCAAGGCCAGCGCCTGCCGCCGTCGTGAGATGATGGCCCAGGGCGGCCCCAACGGCGGCGGCCGCGGCGGCCGCGGTGGGCGTGGTGGCCAGGGCGGCGCGAACGGCCAGGGCGGCCGGTCCGGCGCCACCGGGCTCAGCGTCGCCGCCGGCGAATCGCCGATGGCCGTGCGGCCCCGCGCCGGACTCGTCTTCGTGGCCGACAGCGGCACCTACAAGCCGCGCGTCGTCATGCTCGGCCAGAGCAACTTCGACTACACCGAAGTGCTCAGCGGCCTCAAGGAAGGCGAGAAGATCGTGATGCTCAACGTGCTGGCGCTCCAGGCGGCGCGGCAGCAGCAGCAGGATCGGTTCCGCCAGAACCAGGCCAGCCCGCTGGGCGGCGCCGGCGGTGGCGGCGGCCGCGGCCGCGGGCCGTAGGAGCGGCAACATGCTCATCGGAGAAATCATCAGCGTCGCCCTCGGCGCCCTGCGGGCCAACAAGCTCCGCTCGCTGCTCACGATGCTCGGCATCGTGATCGGCGTGGCAGCCGTGATCGCCATGGTTGCGCTCGGCAGCGGCGCCCAGCAGGCGGTGAAGGACCGCATTGCGTCGCTCGGCACCACACTGCTCAGCGTCAGCCCCGGCCAGGCGCGCGGCTTCGGCGCGGCCATCGGCGGCCAGCGCAAGCGCATGACCATCGAGGACGCCAAGGCCCTCGACGATCCGGACAACCTCCCCGACGTGATCGCCGTGGAGCCGGAAATGCAGAAGAGCGCCCAGGTCACGTGGACCAACCAGAACACCAACACGTCGATCATCGGCACCACGGCCAACTACCCGACCGTGCGCAACTACAAGCTGGCGTCGGGGCGGATGTTCACCGAAGCCGAGGACGCCGGCCAGCGCCGCGTGGCCGTCGTGGGACCGACGGTCGCGACCAACCTCGGGCTGACCACCCCCGACGCGCTCGTGGGCGAGGACATCCGCGTAGGCGGCATGCTCTTCACCGTCATCGGCGTCACCGAGCCCAAGGGTCAGGGCAGCACCTTCGGCGACCCGGACGATCAGATCCTGATCCCGATCACCACCGGCCGCTACCGCGTCTTCGGCAGCAACTGGGTGCGATCCATCAACGTGCTGGCGTCCACCGAAGACAACATTCCGCTGGCCATGGCCGAGATTCAGAAGGCCCTGCGCCGCCAGCACAGGCTGCGCACCAGCGACCCCGACGACTTCCAGATCCGCAGCCAGACCGACTTCCTCACCACCACGGCGGAAACCACCGCGGTCTTCACGTACCTGCTCGCCGGCATCGCCGGCGTCAGCCTGCTCGTCGGCGGCATCGGCATCATGAACATCATGCTCGTTTCGGTCACCGAGCGCACCCGGGAGATCGGCATCCGCAAGGCGCTCGGCGCCACACGGTGGAACATCCTGCTCCAGTTTCTCATCGAGGCCGTGGTGCTCTGTTGCATGGGCGGCATCGTCGGCATCGCCCTCGGCGCCGCAGGCGCGCAGATCATGAGCAAGACCGCCGGGTGGAATACCCAGGTCTCGATGGCCGCCGTCGGCATCGCCTTCGGATTCTCCGCCGTCGTCGGCGTCCTGTTCGGCGTCTGGCCGGCCCGGCGGGCGAGCGTGCTCGATCCGATCGTGGCGCTGAGGTACGAGTAGGGAGACGGTTGGACAGCCAGAGAGAAGCCCCCGGCGAGTGCCGGGGGCTTTTTGTTGGATCCACTTGACACGTACTATCGTCCGATATATCGTACGATCCATCACGATATATCTCTGCTATATCGCAGAGGAGGACCACGAGTATGCATCACGACTGCCATGGCCAGCGCCGCGAGCGCTGGGACTGGGACGCCTTTGCCGGCTCCGTCTGGGGACGCGGCGGACCGCGGGGACGCCATTTCAGGGGCCGCATGGGCCGGATGTTCGATCAGGGCGACCTCAAGTACGTCATTCTCCAGTTGCTCGACGAGAAGCCGCGCCACGGCTACGACATCATCAAGGAACTGGAAGAGCGCTCCAAGGGCGCCTACTCGCCCAGCCCGGGAACGGTGTATCCGACGCTCACCATGCTCGAAGAGATGGGCTACGCCCGCGCCACCGAGGACGGGGGCAAGAAGGTCTACGAAATCACCCCCGAGGGGAAGAAGTACCTCGCCGAGAATAGCAGCACAGTGGAATCGATCTTCGAGCGCATTTCCGAGGCCTTCGAGCCCTTCTTCAGCCCCTCGATGACCGAAGTCCGGAGCGCCATGCGCCACCTGGCCCGGAGCACCCTTGGGACGGCCATGAAGCACGCCGAAAGCAAGGAAATTCTGGGGAAGATCGCGGAGATCCTGAACCGCGCGGCCGGCGAAGTGGACTCCATCACGGGCTGACGCCGCGGGCGCGCCCTCTCGAGGCGTTGAACTGAACAACGGGCCGCGACCTCTTCGCGGCCCGTTGTTCTTGGCGGAGCGCAGCATGCCGATCACCCCCTCGCGGCCGGCGTATCCGCCCTTCTGTCGCCCCACCCTCCCGGCCCCCTTCCATTCCGGCGGTCCGCGCTCCAAATCAGTGGTCGTCGCGGATGCCGTTCCACCCTCCCGCCCGTTCGCG
Source organism: uncultured Gemmatimonadaceae bacterium (assembly GCA_963775915.1). Lineage (GTDB taxonomy): Bacteria > Gemmatimonadota > Gemmatimonadetes > Gemmatimonadales > Gemmatimonadaceae > JAGWRI01. Next base: position 466,478 of record CAVZKH010000010.1, on the reverse strand, counting down.
GTCAACCGCCCGCATACCGAGAGATCCCGCCATGCCTGTGCCCATCAAACACGCCAGACTGCTCCTCACGCTTCTCACGCTCGCCGCCGCCGGCGGCTCCACCGCCGCCGCCCAGGAGGCCCACACCAACAAGGCCAACTGGGCGCTGGCTGACAAGTTCAGCGCCGAGGCGCTCCGCCCCGTGCTGTACAGCAGCGCAGTGGACGCGCACTGGATCGGCAAGAGCGACTCGATGTGGTACAACTGGAAGGACCATACGGGCTCGACGTTCTTCCTCGTGGTGCCGGCGCTCAAGGTCAAGCGGCCGCTCTTCGACCACGTGAAAATGGCCGCCGAGCTCACGGCGCAGTCGGGGCACGCCTACGACGCGTACAACCTGCCCTTCACCAGCGTCGACTTCGGCAAGGATCACAAGACGTTCGGGTTCAACGCCGACAGCTCGCACTGGGAGTGGACCCTGGCCACCGAGACGCTCCGGCGCACCGGCCCGGCCACGCGTGAGAGCGCGGGCGGCGGCGGGCGCGGGGGCCGCGGGGGCGGGGGCGCATTCGGCGGCGGCGGCAACTTCCGGAACTACGCGCCGGACAGCCTGCACTTCGTGTTCGCGCGCGATTACAACCTGTTCATCGTCGACACCGTCACCAAGGACACCACGCAGATCTCCTTCGACGGCGAGCGGAAGCGCAGCTTCGGCAAGGTCGACACGGCCATGGTGCTGCTGAACGAGCGCGGCCGCGCCGGCGGCGCCGGGGGCGGCGGCCGGGGAGGGCGCGGCGGCGAGAACGACCCGCTCGATCCCCGCGTGCGGGCCAACGTCACCTGGTCGCGCGACTCGAAGGCCTTCGCCGTCGAGCGCCAGGACGAGCGCAAGGTCGGCGACCTCTACCTCATCGACAACCTTGCCCAGCCGCGTCCCACGCTCATGGAGTACCCGTACGCGATGCCCGGCGAGACGAACGTCGGCATCGTCGAACTGTACACCTACAAGCTGGGCGACAAGCAGGTGACGCCGCTCGACGTGAGCAAGTACAAGGACCAGCGGATCATGAACATCGTCTGGCCCGACGCAGGCCACGACGTGCTGAGCCTCGTGCGGCGTGACCGCACCCAGCGCGAGCTGGAGATGATCGACGTCAATCTGCAGACGCACGACATCAAGACCATCCTCACCGAGAAGAGCGGCTGGGGCGGCCTGCAGACCCAGAACCCGCGGTACGTGAAGGCCGGCGGCGACTTCATCTGGTGGAGCGACAGCACCGGCTGGGGCCACTACTACCTCTACTCGCGCGACGGCAAGCTCAAGAACGCGCTGGGCACGGGACCGTGGCGTGCCGACAACCTCGTCGAGGTCGATTCGGTGAAGGGCGTGGCGTGGATGACGGGTGTCGGCCGTGAGTCGAACGAGGACCCGTACTACCAGCACCTGTATCGCGTGAATCTCGACGGCACCGGCTTCGCGCTCGTCGATGCGGGCGATGCCACGCATACGTCCGATCTCTCGCCGAGCTATAAGTACGACGTGGACAACTACTCGCGCATCGACCTCGAGCCGCACGCCGTGCTGCGCGACGCCAACACCGGCCAGACGATCATGGATCTGGAGACGATGGACGTCGCCCAGCTCAAGGCGATCGGGTGGAAGGCCCCGACGCCCTTCATGACCAAGGCCGAGGACGGCATCACCGACATCTGGGGCGAGATGTGGAAGCCGTTCGACTTCGACTCCACGAAGTCGTACCCGATCATCACCTATACCTACCCCGGTCCGCAGACCGAGTCGGTGGTGTTCAACTTCACCGCGGCGCCGCAGCAGCAGGAGCTGGCGAACCTCGGCTTCATCGTCGTCACGTTCGGCAACCGCGGCGGCAGCCCCGAGCGCTCACGCGCCTATGACACCTTCGGGTATCTCAACCTCCGTGACTACGGCCTGGCCGACAAGAAGTACGTGATCCAGGAGCTGGGCGCCGAGCACCGGTACGTCGACCTCAACCGGGTGGGCATCTACGGTCACTCGGGAGGCGGCTTCCAGACCGCGGCCGCGATGCTCATGCCGCCCTATAACGATTTCTTCAAGGTGGGCGTCAGCGAATCCGGCAACCACGACAACAACATCTACAACGAGAACTGGAGCGAGCAGTACCACGGCCTGCGGATGGAGTCGGCCGACAGCGCGCGCGGCCGCGGCGGCCGGGGCGGTGGGGCCGGTGGGCGCGGAGGACGCGGCGGCCCCCCCGGCCTGAACGCGAGCGACGTCGGGCGTACGGCCCCGAGCGACAGCAACACCGACGTCCAGATCCACGTGCCGACTACGGTAGAGCTGGCCAAGAACCTCAAGGGCGCGCTGCTGCTCGAGACGGGGCTCATGGACAACAACGTCCATCCGGCGAATACCTACCGGCTGGCCAATGCGCTGCTCGAGGCCAACAAGCGCTTCTCGTTCATGGTCTATCCGGAGCGGCCGCACAGCTACGGCAGCTTCGCGCCCTACGCGCAGCACATGATGATGGAGTTCTTCGCCACGCACTTCCTGGGGGACGTGTACGGCGGCGCGGAGATGAATCAGCACTAGAACCGTAGGTCCGTAGGTCGGTAGATCGGAAACTGCAAACGCCGTTCCCGACCTGCCGACCTACGGACGCGGTGGGACGCTGCGCGCCCTACCGCGTCCAGATCAGCGTCACGCAGCCCGCGTCCGTCGCTCCATTCGTCATCGCGCCGCCGCCGGTGAGCGTCGCGTTGTACTGCGCCGGCACCTCGCTCGACCGGTAGACCTCGATGCCCGCCACCATGCTCGGGTCGAGCAGTTCGTCGATTCCCGTCGTGAGGTTGCGCTTGTAGCGGCCGGGCTCGGGGCTCATCGGCGGAATGTCGGCCTTGGCGCCGTCGATGTAGATCGTGCAGCCCCACATCCACGGGCGGCCGGTGCGGGCCACGAGATCGGCCAGCAGCTTGGGCTGCCAGGCGTCGATCTGCGCCTGGGAGATGTATGACGTGGCCGGCGCCTGCCCCTGCAGCCGACGGTCGTAGAACCCGGTGAGTTCCAGCTTGCGCGACGTGTCCACCGCCGTGCGCGCCACACCCTTCGCGTTCGTGATCATCGTCGGCAGCATCTGCGCCACGCGGTCGATGGTCAGCGTGATCGGCAGCGAGTCCGCCGTCCCGTTGGGGATGAGGAAGGTGTTCATGTTGTAGCCCGTCTTGCGCACCCGCAGGAACGCGCCGGACGTGTCCATCGGCAGCGCCACGGTTCCGGTGGGGCTGGTGACGGCCGAGAGCCCGGTGAGGATGTCCTTCACCTCGGCGCCGACCACCGGCAGCCCCGTCACCGGGTCGAAGATGCCGATCACGCGGACGTGGACGACGAGCCCGCCGACCGTGTCGGCCTGGGCCCGGGCTCGCGCGGGAAGGGCCGACAGCGCGGCGAAGGCCAGCGCGGCCAGCAGGACGGAGCGACGTGCCATATGGGGAAGTGGGTGGGGGGTCATGCCTGCGCCTCCATTATCGGATGCATATAGGTTACTGTACCGGGCCGCCGCCAGGACGGTTCCACGCCGAGGTGTCCTGATAGCTGCCGCGCTTGTAGTCGAAGGCGTAACCCGGCTTCAACTCGATGAATACTGCATTCTTCCCGCCCAGGCCCGGCATCGAATTGTCCCAGCAATTGACATATTCCATCGCCGCGATGTGGTCGGGCTTGATCCGGGCCAGCAGCGACTCGGGCAGGATGTCGGGAATCGTCGAGTCGCGGCCGTTGAACGAGACGCGCTCCCCGTTCACCCAGACGTTCTCCAGGGTGACGTTGGGCACGGTCACCATCGGCTGCGACGAGGTATTGGGGTTCATGGCCGTGCCCCGGCCCCCCCGTCCCCCGCGGCCGCGGCGCGGCGGCGGCCCGTCGTTGGGATGCAGCGGCACCTGCTTGAACGAACTCTCCGGCTCCCCGCTCGGCGTGCACCCGCGGGCCACGTCCCCGAGCATGTTCGGCCGCAGCTTGAGCGCCACGTCGAAGGCGCTGAGCAGCGACCGGCGGCTGGCGGCGATGGCCGTGGAGTCGATGAAGTAGCTCTCGACGGCGTTGGCGTTGGCCCGCGTGCGCACTGTGTCGAGCGTCCGCGGCAGCGCGGCGGCGGCGATCATCGACAGGCCGAGCGACACCGTGTCGCCGGCGCCGGCCGGCACCAGCCGCGCCGTCTGGACGTAGCCGATCTTGCGCGCCACGAGTTCGTAGTGCGCCGAGTCGGGCACGAAGGTGAAGGTGTATTGCCCGGCGGCGTTGGTGAGCCCGGTGAACATGGCCTGGATGCGCGACCTGAGGATCGTGAGCGTGACGCCCTCGATGGGCGCGCCCCGCGGATCCAGGACTCTGACGTGGACGACGGCGGGGACGGGCGGTTGAGCCGGGGTCTGCGCGGCGGCGGTGGCCGGCGCGGCAAAGGCAGCGAGCGCCGTCAGGGCGAGCAGGGCACGGGGACCCGTAGTTTGCACACCGATAAGTATTCAATTCGGACCGGGGGGTGGCAAGGCGGCCCCACCCCCCTTCCGCCCCTCCGATTTTCGGTGTTTATTCGGGTATGACCAGCGCCGCCGCTGCCAAGGATCTTACCTCCATCTCGGCCCTCCGTGCCCTGCTCGACGAGCGCTTTCCCGATGCCTCGCCGATCACTCGGCGCGCCGCCACGCAGTTGGCCACGGGCATCGGCGAACTGGACCGTGCCCTGCCCAGCGGCGGGCTGCCGCGGGGCCGGCTGTCGGTCTGGGCCCCGCGCGGCGGGGCGACGGCCATTCTCCGCGCCGCCTGCCAGGGCGTCCTCGCCGCCGGCGAACGCTCGGCGTGGATCGACGCCGTCGGCACCGTGGCCGGCGCCTTCTGGGACGAGGGTCCCCTGCTCGTCCGCCCGTCCAGCCGCCTCAACGCGCTGCGCTCCGCCGAGGAGCTGCTGCGCTCGGGCGGGTTCGCGCTGGTCGTCCTGGCCGGCGCCGAGCCCAGGGGGCAGGAAACCGTCCGCCTCACCCGGGCCACGCGCGACGGCGGGAGCGCGCTCGTGGCCCTCACCACCCACGCCGCGATGTCGGCCTTGAAGCTGACCTCGCGCATCACGCCCGCCGACTACCGCTACAAGCGCACCCCGTTCGGCGACCCCGCCGAGATCACGCACGCCCACGTGCGCGTGGACTCGGTGGCGCTCGGATGGAAGGCGCACGCCGAATTCGTTCTTCCGGTCACGCATCATGAGTTACGTCTGTCTCTGGAGCCCGAGCTGGCCGACCGGCGCGGCGTTTCCCGCTGAACTGATCACCGATCTGCTCGTGCACGTGCCGCGCGTGAGCGTCGGCGCCGGCGGCCGCGTGTGGGCCGACGCGCGCGGCTTCGACGCGCTCGCGCTGGCCGTGAAGCTCGTGGACGTGGCGCACCGTCACGGCTACTCCAACGCGCACGCCGGCGCGGCGACAACCGCCATCGCCGCCGAACTCGCGGCCACCCAGCGGCGCGTGCCACTCACGATCGTAAAACCCGGCCACGATCGTGAGTTCGTGGCCGGGTTTCCAATAGACGTGCTCGAGCCGTCGACGCTGTTGGACAATCTGCTCGACGGCATCGGCGTCGAAACGCTCGGCGCGCTGGCCGAGCTGGACGCCGAGCACGTCGAGGTCCGGCTCGGCGCCGAGGGCGTGCGGCTGTGGAAGCTCTCGCGGGCCGACGATCCGCGGCTGTTGTTCGCCTATCCGGCGCGCGTGCTCCCGAGCACGACGGTGGAATGGGTGGACTATGCGCTGAGGGACGCCGAGCGGTTGGTGTTCGTGGTGAACGCGCAGGTCGAGACCGTGTGCAACCGGATGGCCGGCGACGGGCAGCGGGCGCGCGAACTCTCTCTCGTCTTCGCGATGGCCGACCACACCGAATTCACCCACCGCATTCGCTCGGCGCGTCCCACCGCCAGTCAGAAGGCGTGGATGCGATTGATCAGAGCGGCGCTGGAGCGCATCACCCTGCCCGATGCGGTCACCGGCGTGACCCTGCGCGTGGAGTCGGTGATCGGCAACGACGGCGTGCAGGGCGATCTGTTCGACAAGGGCTTCGCCAGCGCGCCGCAGGTCGAGCGCGCCGTTTCGCAGTTGATGGACGATCAGGGCGACGTGGTGCTGACGCCGAACAATTCGGCCCATCCGCTGCTAGATCAGCGTACGGAGTGGAAGCGGGAGGATCCCGCGGTAGCGGCAACGAGCGGTGAGCGCGGCGTGGCGAAGGCCCAGAGCGGAGCGAAACCCACGCCGCGTCTCACCCTCCAGCTCGTGACGCCGCCGAGGGCGGTGGTGGTGAAGACCGCCGAGCGCAGGGACCACCACATCCCCATTCAGTACAGGGACAATGGCACTTCATATGCGATTGTCGACGCCGCCGGCCCCGAGAGAGTATCGGGCGGCCAGTGGGAGGAGGGCGGCCCGTATGCCAGGGAATATTTCAGATGTGTGAGAGAAGATGGAACGTTGGTGTGGTTATACCGGGATGCGGCGCGATCTGTCGGTGCGGCAGTTGCAGGTAGCTCACAGCTGTCAGCTGACAGCTCACAGCCTTCTATTGGCAGTTCATCGCAGTTAGCAGTTAGCTGTCCGACTGTCCGACTGTCCGACTGTCCGACTCCCTGGTTCCTACACGGCTGGTGGGATTGACCCTCCATGCCGTACGTCGAACTCCGCGCCCACACCGCCTTCTCATTCGGTGACGGCTCCGCCACCCCCGAAGCTATCATCGCCCGCGCGCACGCCCTCGGTTACCGCCGCATTGCGATAACCGACCACGCCGACCTCGGCGCGATAGTCCGCGCTCAACTCGCCGCGCAAAACTGCGATCCTCCCATCGAGATCATCGTCGGTGCGGAAATCAATGTCGACGGCAAGCCCGTCGCCTTTCTCGCCCGCAACGCCGCCGGCTTTCGCAATGTTGCCGCCCTCGTCACCGCCTCTCGTGTCGGCAACTGGACCACCTGGGACAAATCCACGCAGCACAAACGCCGCGGCAAACCAAGCGTGACCTGGGAGCAGGTCGTCCGCCACTCCGAGGGCATTCATGCCCTCACCGGTCCCGGCTCCGGTCCGTTGGCCTCTCGCATTCTGTCTGGCGACGACGAGGGCGCCCGCTGCCTCCTTGGCCGCTGGCGAGACGTGTTCGGTGAGCGGTTGGCGGTGGAGGTTCAGTTGCATCACACCGGCGGCGCCGAGGCGGCGCTGGCCGGCGCGTTGGTCTCGCTGGCCGAGCGCGAGCGCATGCCCTGGGTCGTGACCCACGATCCGCGGTACGTAGACGAGAGCGGGCGGTTGGTGCACGACATGCTCACCGCGCTGCGCGCCGAGTTGACGATAGATGAAGCCGCCTCGCGCGGGGTGCTGCATCCCAACGGCGACTGGCGTCTGCTGGCGCCGTGCGAAATGGAACGCCGCTGGCGCGGTCGCACCGAGGGCCTGTGCGAGAGCGTGCGGATCGCGGCGGAATGCGAGCCGTGCGACTTCGCGTGGATGCGTCCGCCGATGCCCAAGTACGCGGTGCCGGCCGACCACACCGACATCACCTTCCTGCGCGAGCAGGCCTACGTCGGAGCGCAGGAACGGTGGGGCGGCGTGACGCCCGAAGCAGGCGACGCAGATCGAGCGCGAGCTGGCGGTGATCGGGCGGTTGGGGTTTGCCGGATTCTTTCTCGTAATGTGGGACGCCGTGCGGTTCGCGCGCGAGCGCGGCATTCTCTGTCAGGGGCGCGGGAGCGCGGCGAATTCGGTGATCGCCTTCCTGCTCCGGATCACGGCGGTGGATCCCGTGGAGCACGGGCTGTTGTTCGAGCGCTTTCTGTCGGAGGTCCGCGTCGATGGGAAAGCCGAGGCGCCGGACATCGACGTGGATTTCGAGCACGACCGGCGCGAGGAGGTGCTCGACTACATGTACGAGCATTACGCGCGAGCCCAGGCCGCCATCGCCTGCACCGTGCAGACCTACCGCGCGCCGAACGCCGTGCAGGACGCGATGCGGGCGTTCGGGTATGAGCCCGAGTTGGCGGTGGCGATTTCCAAGCGGCTGCACCATGCGGAGCCGGCCGACGCGGCCGAGATCATTCGCGACGGGTTGGGCGCCGAGCAGGGGTTGGATGTGAGTGATGCGCGCGGTCAGGCGTTGTTGCGGGGGATCGCGGCCTTTGATGGGGTGCCGAGAATGCGTTCTACCCATGTAGGTGGGTTCGTGCTGTCGAGCCAGCCGTTGGGGAGCTATCTGCCCATCGAGCAGACCGCGATGGGCCGGACCATCGTGCAGTTCGACAAGGACGATCTGGACGCGGTGGGCGTGCCCAAGTTCGACTTTCTGGGATTGGGCGGGTTGTCGGCGGTGCGTCGCGCATTCGATGTGATCGAGCGGCGGGTGGGCGAGCGTCCGGCCATGTACACGCTGCCGTACGATGACGACCCAGACGTACGCGCTCATTCAGAGCGGCGAGACCATCGGCACCTTTCAGATCGAGAGCCGGGCGCAGATCGGGTCCATTTTGAAAACCAAGCCCGAGCGGTTGTACGACATCGTGGTGCAGGTGGCGTTGATACGGCCGGGGCCCATCCAGGCGAAGTTCGTGAATCCGTACACCGAGCGGCGGCTGGGGCGCGAGCCGGTGACCTATCTGCATCCGGCGCTCGAGCCCATTCTCAAGCGCACGCAGGGCATTCCGATCTTTCAGGAGCAGGCCATGGCCATCGCCATGGCGCTGGGCGGGTACACCGGCAGCCAGGCCGACGAGCTGCGGCGTACCATGGGGAACATCCGCAAGAAGGAGCGGCTCATGGGCGCGCTCACTCGGCTGCGCGAGGCCATGGTGGCGCGCGGGATCTCGGGGGAGATCGCGGAACGGATCTGCGCCGATCTGGTGAGCTTTGCCAACTACGGATTTCCCGAAAGTCACGCGTGGAGCTTCGCGCTCATCGCGTATGCCACCGCGTGGCTGAAAGCCCACTACCCCACCGAGTTCTTTTACGGATTGCTGAACTCGTGGCCGATGGGGTTCTATCCCGTGTCGACCCTGATCCATGATGCCAAGCGGCATGGCGTGCCGCTGCTGCCGCCATGTCTCAGGGATGGGGACTGGGAGTGCACCGTGGAGGAAGTGGCGCCCGGTGAGAGGCCGGCGCTCAGGATTGGGTGGCGGCACGTGCGGAGTGTCGGGAGCCGAGTGATCGACGCGCTCAAGGACGCGCGGATGACCGGACCGTTTATCTCGATTGCGGACGTGGTGCGGCGGGCGAGACTGGGCCGGGCCGACGTGCTGGCGTTCGCGCGGGCCGGGGCGTTTGGCGTCTGGTCGCCTGATAGGCGGCATGCCGCATGGGAGGGGCTGCGGGCGGTCGGGGACCTGCTGCCGTTGGCGCCCGCCTCGAGAGAACTGCACAGCCCGCCGCCAGTGGATCGGGACCGGCAGGTGTTGCTCGATTACTACGCGGTGGGGTTGAGCCTGGATGGGCATCCAATGCAGACCGTACGCGAGAAGCTGCGAGCGGGAGGGGCTGTTTCGAGCCGGGATCTGGCACAGATCCAGAGTGGGCGGACCGTCACCATCGGCGGGCTCGTGACCGTAAGGCAGCGGCCGAGTACGGCTGGTGGAACGATCTTTCTTCTATTGGAAGACGAGTGGGGATTCGTGAACGTGGTGGTTCACAAGACGCTCGTCGAAGCCAACGAAGAAGTCGTGAAGAGGGCGCAGTTCGTGATCGTGCAGGGGCGGCTGGAGAAGGACTCAGGGGCGGTGAATATCGTGGGGCGCCGGTTCAAGGAGTTGGAGGTGGGCGGGGGAAAGCTGGTGCATCGGGCGCATGAGTTCAGATGACCATTGGGCTGCCATCGGCGCCTCACTTCTGGACCGCGTGTGCCCCTCATGCGTACGTTCATTGCAGCCGTTCCGCCCCCGCTTCCTAGCCCGTCCTTCTGGAGCCCGCTGTCATGCGCAGTCCCGCCGCAGAGCTCGCCGGTGTTGTGCTCGCCGTCTCGCTGATCGCACCCGCGTCAGCTTCGGCGCAAAAGCCCAAACTTCCCAACGAGACCCCCGCCCACTTCACCACCGCCGACTCCTCGTGGAACTACATCCGCCGCGAGGTCATGATCCCCATGCGCGACGGCGTCAAACTCCACACGGTGATCCTGATCCCCAAGGGCGCTCACAACGCCCCGATGCTGCTGACTCGCACACCATATGATGCGAGCGCCACGACCACGTACTCACACAGCTCTCACCTGGCGCCGGAACTCAATGGGTATGACAACGCCCAGGACGTCATCATCCCCGGCGGCTACATCCGCGTCGTGCAGGACATCCGCGGCAAGTACGGCTCCGAGGGCGACTACGTCATGAACCGCCCGCTCGTCGGCCCGTTGAACGACACCAAGGTCGATGAGTCGACGGACACCTACGACACGATCGACTGGCTGGTGAAGAACGTCCCCGAGTCCAACGGCCGCGTCGGTGAACTCGGCATCTCATACGACGGCTTCGAGCCGCTCATGGGCCTCGTGAACCCGCACCCGGCGCTCAAGGTCTCCGTCCCCATGAACCCCATGGTCGACGGCTGGATGGGCGACGACTGGTTCCACCACGGCGCCTTCCGCGAACAGAACATGCCCTACATCCTCGAACAGGAAGCGACGCGCGACAATTCCGTGAAGTGGTGGACGGACGACTTCGACGACTACAACGTCTATATGAAGTACGGTTCCGCCGGCGCGCTCGGCGCCTCGCGCGGCATGCAGCAGGTCGGCTTCTGGAACCGCATCCTCGAACACCCAAGCTACGACTCGTGGTGGCAGCTCCAGGCGATGGACAAGATTCTCGGCGCGCGGCCGCTGACGGTCCCGACGATGCTGGTCTCCTCGCTCTGGGACCAGGAAGACATCTACGGCGCCATGGCGGTGTACGACGCGCTCAAGGCCAAGGACCCGCAGCACGACAAACTCTTCCTCGTCATGGGGCCCTGGCACCACGGACAGGAAATCGACGACGGCAGCTCGCTGGGCGCGCTCAAGTACCCCACCAACACGTCGTACGATTTCCAGTCGCAGATCCTGGGCCCCTTCCTGGCCAAGTACCTCAAGGACAGCACGCCCGCCGAACCGGTCGCCCCGGTGAACGCATACCTCACGGGCGCCAACCGGTGGGAACGACTCCGGACCTGGCCGTCGGGGTGCGCCGCGGGTTGCACGCCGACCCCCACGCCGCTCTATCTGGAATCTAATATGAAGGTCGGATTCACGGCGCCGAGCGCCGGCGGCAACGGCACCGATTCGTACGTGTCGGATCCGGCCAAGCCGGTGCCCTACCGCTCGCGCCCGTCGCAGCCCACGGGCTACGTGCTGCCGCTCACCTGGCCGCAGTGGCTGGTGGACGACCAGCGCGAAGCGTCGGGGCGCACCGACGTGCTCGCCTACGAATCGGACGTGCTCGCTACGCCGCTGCAGATCAGCGGCCAGCCGATCGCCAACCTCGTGGCCGCGACGACGGGCACGGACGCCGACTGGGTGGTCAAGCTCATCGACGTCTACCCGCCCGAAGTGGGCAACGACCCGTCGATGGGCGGCTACGAACTCGCGGTGTCCATGGACATCCTCCGCGGTCGCTACCGCGAGAGCTTCTCGGACCCCAAGCCGATCACGCCCAACACGCCCCTGCTCTACAAATTCGACCTGCCGACCGTGAACCACGTCTTCCTGCCCGGCCACCGGATCATGGTGCAGATCCAGTCGAGCTGGTTCCCCCTGTACGACCGCAACCCGCAGACGTTCGTGTCGAACATCTTCTGGGCGAAGCCTGGCGACTACAAGAAGGCGACGATGACGATCTACCACGAGCCGGGGAACGCGTCGTTCGTCGAGTTGCCGGTAGTGAAACGGTAGGTCGGTAGGTCGGTAAACTGAAGAAGACGAGACGAAACAACGCCAATACGCGAGGTCAACGATGAATCGCCGTTCCCAATTCGCACTCGCGGCAGTCGCAACCGCTGCCGCCCTCTCCACCGCCGGCGCCCAGAAATCCGGCTCGTTCACCGTCACCAGCCCAGGCCTGACGGCCGGCGGCACCATTCCCGCCGCCAACGTCTTCAACGGCATGGGCTGCACGGGCAGCAACGTCTCGCCCGCCCTGTCGTGGAAGGGCGCGCCCGCCGGCACGAAGAGCTTCGCGGTCACGATCTACGACCCCGACGCCCCCACGGGCAGCGGCTGGTGGCATTGGGTGGTCTACAACATCCCCGCGAGCACCACCTCGCTCGCCGCCGGCGCCGGCGACGCGGCCAAGCACCTGCTCCCGGCGGGCGCAGTGCAGGGCAACACCGACTTCGGCTCCGCCGGCTACGGCGGCCCCTGCCCGCCGGTGGGCGACAAGCCGCATCACTACCACATCACCGTGTACGCGCTCGACGCCGCCAAGATGGACATTCCCGCGGGCGCCACTGCGGCGTACGTGGGGTTCAATATCCACGGGCACTTGCTCGGCAAGACGGAGTTGGTGGCGCGGTACGGGCGGTAAGGCGGCCGGACGGCGGAGAACTACGACTTCTTCGGCTGATAGGTCCCCGGCTCCGTCCGCGCCGCGATCGACAGCCGGTTCCACGCGTTGATGGTCGCCACGGCGAAGGTCAGGTCGGCCAATTCCTTTTCGCTGAAGTGGGGCTTCACCGCATCATAGACGAGGTCGTCCACCTGGCCGCCGGCCACGAGCGTGACGGCCTCGGTCCACATCAGGGCCGCCCGCTCGCGGTCGGTGTACCAGGGGCACTCGCGCCACGCATCCAGCGCATAGAGCCGCTGCTCGGTTTCGTCGAGCGCGCGCAGGTCCTTCCAGTGCATGTCGATGCAGTAGGCGCACCCGTTGATCTGCGACGCACGCAGCTTGATCAGGTGGACCAGCGGCTCCTCGATCGAGCACTCGTGCAGATACTTCTCCATGCCGAGCATGGCGTGATAGACGCCGGGCGCGGTTGGGACGTAGGCAAAGCGTGGCTTCACGGTTCCTCCGATCGGGTACGGGGTGCGCGGGGGTATCCGCACTCTAATGGCCCCCACAACCCCTGACGGGGCCGCTTGCCCTTCCGTGACGGTTCGGCGCTGGCCCGACAGGCCGGCCGGACATACTTTGAGAAGACGATGCCTTCCGCCGTGGCCACACGACCGCCGCTCGCACGTTCGCTGATCGTGGCGACGGTCACCACGCTCGCGGCCTGCGCGAGCGCCGGCACGTCATCGACGCCTGCGGACCTCCGGGCTACGGTGGGCTTGCCGGGCGCGTCGACCGCATCCGTCTTGTCGGCCGCCAGACGTTCAGGCTGCTTCGTCGCCGACACGACCGCGCCCGGCGCCGACACACTCATCGTCGTCGACCCCCACCCGTTTGTCGCCGGTGCGATCGATCTGGGTTGCGGAATGAACAAGACGCTCGCTCCCCCGCCGACGCCCGCCAACGTCCTCTACGCGTTCCCGGCTCCGGGCACCGACGTGCGCGATGTGCTCGATGCCGGCTTCCCCGGCAGCGCCGGCCGGCGACCCGACGTGGTCCTCACGCGCGATCCGGAGGTGCTCGCGTACGGCGTGCAGACCGGCAACTATCTCGGCTACGCGCTGCCCTGGGACCGCACGTACGTGCTCGCAGTCGCGGGCGCCGACTCGGCCGCGATGGCACCGACGGTCGGCGCCCGCGACTCCCTGGCCCGCGACGCGGTCTCCGCGGACGCGCGGGGGGCCACGCCTCCCTTCTGGTGGCTCGGCGACTCCACCTGCACGATGGCCATCGCCAACGTCCGCGCAGCGCGGGTCGTCGCGTACCCGGCCGGCGACCCGATCGCCCGCCAGTTGGCCGAGCGCATCGCCGCGCTGGCGTCCTCGCCTTCGGCACCACCCTGGCTGCCGTCGCCGCTCACGGGTGGCACGCCCACTCCGGTTCGCGTCAGCGCCGTGACGCCCGATTCCCTGCTGCCGGCGCTGGCCAGCGGCCGCGCGATGGCCGCGGTGTACGCGTACCCGATAGTTCAACCGCCGTCGTGTCACGGCGCGCCACCCGTCCCGACGGGCGGCGTCGTGCTCCCCCTGATCGACTCACGCCCGCACGCGCTCGTGCGCCTGGGCAGCGGCGCCGCTTTCTACGTCACTCGCACTGGATCGCTCTGGTACACCAAGCGGTCGTCCCGATGACCTTCGGCACACGGCTCACCATCGCGCTCACGACCGTGGCGCTCGCGCCCCTGCTCGTCTTCGGCTACGGCGTGCGCCGCGAGATGACCGCGGGCCTCGACGAGGAAGCGGCGCGTCGGGTCGACGCCGTCGCCGCCGCCGTCGACACCGAACTCTCGCAGACGCTCGCGGCCGACCGCGACCGACTGCGGTCGCTCGCCTCGGAACTCGCCGGCGACAACCGCTTCCGCATTGCCGTCGCCAACGAGAACTCGAGCGAACGCCGCTGGCTGCTCGACTGGGCACAGGTCTCGATGCAGATGGGCGGCTTCGCGATGCTGCAGCTTCAGGACAGCACGGGTCGCATCCTCAGCTCCGGCCAGTTCCGGAACGACTTCGACCGCGCGGACCCGGCGTTCCCGGCCGCGCTCACGGCCGCGCCCAACGGCGCCGCCATCGTCGCCGCCCGTACGCCCGACGGAACAGTGCGCGGACTGGCCACGATCGACACCTTCACGGTCGCCGGACGCCGGTTCTCGCTCGTGGGCGGCCGCGCGCTCGACTCGGCGCGGGTCGCTCAAGGGTCCACCGACGGCGCGGTCGCGGTGCGACTGATCGTGGGCGACAGCGCGCTGCCGCCGGACGCCGTGCGCGCCGCGTCATTCCGCTACTTCGACGACGCGGCGCCCACGCCAGACAGCGCCGCCCCGTCCACCGCGCAAGTCGTCCTCGTGCGCGACCTGGCGCCGGTGCGCGCGCTCAAGCAGGGCGTCAACCGGTGGCTGCTCGTCACGCTGGGCAGCACGCTCGCCGCGGCCCTCCTGATGGCCACGCTCCTCGCCGGCCGCATCTCGGCGCCCCTCGCCGAGCTGGCCGACAAGACGGCGAAGCTCGACCTCGATCGCTTGAACCAGCACTTCGCCACTGACCGCGGGGACGAGTTCGGCGCACTGTCGCGCAAGCTGGACGCGATGACGGCGCGCATGCGCACCGGCGCCGCGCGGCTGCGCGACGCCGAACGCTCGGCGGCCACCGGCGACCTGGCGCGGCAGATCAATCACGACATCAAGAACGGACTGGCGCCCATCCGGAACGTGCTGCGCCACCTGTCGCAGACGGCCGAACGCGAACCCGACAAGCTGACGAGCATCTACCTGGAACGTCGCGGCACGCTCGAGTCGAGCGTCGACTACCTGGACGAACTGTCGCGCAACTACGCGCGGCTCTCGCCCGCGCTCAATCGCCGATCGTCCGACGCGCGCGCGGTCATCGCGGAGGTAGCCGGCGGGGTAAGCGCCGCCAACGTGGACGTCCGCGCGCCGGACGTGCTGCCGCTTGTGCGCGCCGATGCCGTGGTGCTCCGACGCATTCTCGACAATCTGGTTTCCAACGCGGTGGACGCGCTCGACGGCAAACCGGGCACGGTCACGCTCGGCGCCGAGGTGGTGGGCGAGGGGGTGGAGCGTCGAGTGCGGTTCACCGTAGCCGACACCGGGCGCGGCATGACACGCCAGCAGCTCGACCGCGCCTTCGACGACTTCTATACCACGAAGCCGTCTGGAACCGGGCTCGGGCTGTCCGTGGTCCGGCGGCTGCTCACCGACCTCGGCGGATCGATCAAGGTGGAGACCGAGCCCGGCCAGGGCAGTACATTCACGGTCGAGATTCCCGCCGGATGACCTGACCCATGAGCCGAATCCTCGTCATCGACGACGTCCAGGCCCTGGCCGACCAGTACGCCTACGATCTGAAGCGTATCGGCGGCCACGAGGTGCGCATATCGACGAGCGGCGGCGAGGCGCTCGAGGGGCTGAAGTCGGACCCCGCCGACTGCATCATTCTCGACCTCGAGATCCCAGGCATGGACGGGTTCGCCGTGCTGCGCGCGCTCAAGCACCACGGCGACGACACGCCCGTGATCGTCTACACCGGCAC
Source organism: uncultured Gemmatimonadaceae bacterium (assembly GCA_963775915.1). Classification (GTDB taxonomy): domain Bacteria; phylum Gemmatimonadota; class Gemmatimonadetes; order Gemmatimonadales; family Gemmatimonadaceae; genus JAGWRI01. The sequence continues at coordinate 450,367 of CAVZKH010000010.1, read as the reverse complement.
CGGCAACTTCGACCGCTGCATCGAAGCCGTCCGGCTGGGCGCCTCAGGGTTCATCGACAAGGCCGAGCCGATGGAGCGCGTGGCGCAGGAAGTGGAACACGCCATCGAGCGCCACCGCCTGCGCCGCGAGGTTTTCGCGCTCCAGACGCGACTCGGCGAATCGACGCTGATTGGCCGGAGCAAGGCGATGGCCGACCTGCGCAACACCATCGCCCGCGTGGCGGCGGTGCCGAGCACCGTGCTCATCGTCGGCGAGAGCGGCACCGGCAAGGAACTCGTGGCGCGCGAGCTTCACCGGCTGGGCGCCAACCCGACGGGACCGTTCGTGGCCATCAACGCCGCCGCGCTCCCCGAGAACCTCGTGGAGAGCGAGCTGTTCGGGCACGAGCGCGGCGCGTTCACGGGCGCAACGGGTACGCGAAAGGGCGCCTTCGAGTCGGCGGAGAACGGCACGCTCTTCCTGGACGAGATCGGCGAGCTGCCGCTGGCCACGCAGCCCAAGCTGCTCCGCGTGCTGGAGCAGCACACGGTCACGCGTCTGGGCAGCAACAAGGACCTTCGCGTCAACGCGCGCGTGGTGGCGGCCACGAACCGCGACCTCGACCAGCTCGTGAAGGAAGGCGCCTTCCGCGAAGACCTGCTCTACCGTCTGAACGTGCACGTGCTGCGTGCGCCGCCGCTCAGCGACCGCCGCGAGGACGTGCCGCTCATCGCCGAGCGGTTCGTGGAGGAGACCTGTCGGCAGTTCGGCGTGCTCCCCAAGCGCCTGTCGCCCGAGGCCCGCGAGGTGCTCGTGCAGTACGACTGGAAGCGCAACAACGTGCGCGAGCTGCGCAATGTCATCGAACGGAGCGTGGTAGCGGCCGATGGCGAGACGATCCGCGCCGAGGATCTGCCGCCCGAGATTCGGGGCGCCGCGCCGGCGGCGACGGACGCGGCTGACGGTGCGTTCCAGGCGCAGCGCACTGACGCGGAGCGCAAGATCGTGCTGGCGGCGCTGGAGAAGCACGACTGGCAGATCACGAGAACGGCGGAGTCGCTGGGGCTCGCGGATCATGCGAGTCTGTTGAAGATCATGCGGCGGTTGGGGGTTCAGAGGGAGTAGGGGGTCGGACGTTCGGAGAGTCGGACAGTCGGACCGATGAGACGACGTGTCCGGCTGGCCACGCGACCCGAGGCCCCGATGTGTCCACGCGGACACGACCGCGTGAAACCGCGAGCCGGGCGCGCATCATAAACCGCACGCAGCCAACTGCTTACCACTAACACAACGCAGCGGCGAAAGCTGGTACGGCGCATGCCTTCTCAACGGGCGTCGGGAACGTCACCCGACCCCACCCAGGAGGCACCATGTTCACCACCGCTCGCAGTACCCGCATCCACCGGCTTTCCTGGACCGCGCTCGCCGTCGTGCCGTTCGTGCTGGCGGCATGCGGCGGCGACAAGGCCGACGCCAAGCCCGTCAGGTCGGTGACGGTCATCGACAGTCATGCCATCCAGCCCCCGGGCCCGCCCAAGGGCGACGTGAAGCCGGCGTCCAACACCACCGTCGGCGGCACGGCCGGACGCACGGCCGTCGACGTCACCATGCCGGCCACGTACGAGAACGCCGACGCCGTGTTCAAGGGCGGGCACTATCCCGAAGCCGCCGAGATGTTCGAGAAGTACGTCGCGTCGAATCCGAACAACGCGTTCGGGTTCTACATGCTCGGCCTGTCGAGCTGGAAGGCCGGCGACTTCGATCGCGCCGAGGAAGCGTTCGACAAGTCCATCGACCTCAACCCGGCGTTCGCCAAGAGCTACTTCAACCAGGGCCGAGTGCTGCTCGATCTGAAGCGCGCCCCCGAAGCGCTGGAGCAGATCGAAAAGGGGCTTGGCATCGACTCGACCTCGTCCGACGGCTGGCGGCTCAAGGCCCGCGCGCAGGCGGCGAGCGGCGACATGGACGGCGCCATCAAGACGTATCAGACGCTGCTCGTGCGCGCCGACGAGGACCTGTGGGGTCTCAACAACCTCGGCGTGCTGATGCTCGACACCGGCGACTACGAGGGCGCGCTGGGTCCGCTGGCGCGGGTGGTGCAGCTCAAGCCCACGTCGCCGCTGTTCCAGAACAACTTCGGCATGGCGCTCGAGCGGTCGGGCTATCCCGTGGCGGCCCTGCACGCCTACGAGACCGCCGTGCGCGACGACTCCGGCTACACGAAGGCGGTGAAGAACGCGGAGCGGCTGCGCGGCGTCGTCACCGACAGCACGGTCAAGGATGAGGTGACCGTGCAGGATCTGGCCGAGGCGTTCCGGCTCAAGGTCAAGATGTGGAGGGAGACCGTGACGCCGCCGGCGCAGGTGGAGGTGGAGGTGAAGCCCGATTCGGTGCCGGTGAAGCCCGACTCGATTCCGGCGACCACGGGGGATCCTGGGGCAATGGGCAGCAGGTCGGTATGTCGGTAGGTCTGCTGTTCGGGGAAACAACGAGGCGGTGAGGCGGAGGATTCGCTTCACCGCCTCGCTCGTCGCCGCCCGACTGCCCGGCTCTCCGGCTGCCCGACGTTCCGGTGGCGCTGTCCGCCCTCGCGCCCCATTTTCCCCGCATGGACATGGACATGACGGTCTCGATCGTCGCGGTCCTCGCGCTCGCCGGCACGTCGTACTTCATGCGGCGGCGGGGGCCCAGCCAGGACGCGTTGGCCAAACTCGCCAACGGAGTCAACCGCATGCGCGCGGTTGCCGAACGTCCCACGAGGTACCGCCCGGTGGCCCCGGAGACCCTGGCTGCGATGTCGGGAGCGAGCTACTACGACGCCGCGAGTCGCGAGATCCAGCAGGCCGGCTGCCGCGCGCTCGGCGACCTCGCGGAGGAGTACCCTGACGGGACAGTCACGCAGCCGGCGCGGTGGTTCGTGGACGGGTCGGGCACGGCGTGCGGCTGGTTCGCCATCGTCGGGCTGAACCCGGCCGCGGCGGCGCGGCAGATCGTGGTGCTCGATTCAGAGGCGCCGGGGGGCGAGTTCTACATCACAAGCCGCGGCGGAACGACGTCGGCGACGGCGACGTCGCCCCATCACCATCTGGCCGATTGCCGCTGGGCCGACGGTCTCGCGAAGCAGCTCGAGGTGCACCGCGCGCAGATCCCGGCAGGCCAGGCGGCCGCGCTCACGCGCATCGCCACGATCGACGACGCCACGGGCCTCTTCGCGCGCAGCAAGCAGGCCAAGATCGACTGGCGGGCCCGTCAGCCCGCCGAGGCGCTGCTCGATCAGGATCTGCGGCAGATCCTGCAAGACCGGTACCCGGCGTTCGGCGCGGCGCTGCTGGCCTACATGCAGAAGCATCCCGCGGGTTCCTGAAACCCGCTTCCCGGCGGCCCGTACCAACCTTCGGGCCGCACGTCGTGTCCAACGTGGACGATCGGCGACTGCCCGAGCCGCGCCGCCCAACGCCCCGCCATCCTCGTGGACTTCTCATGCGCAACGTGAAGCTGGCATTCCGCACGCTGTTCAAGACGCCCTTCGTCACCACCATCGCCGTGCTCTCGCTGGCGCTCGGCATCGGGGCGAACGCCGGCATCTACTCGATTTTCGAACAGATGCTGCGTCGGCCGCTGCCGGTGTCGCACCCCGAACAGCTCGTGAACCTCAGCGCGCCCGGCCCCAACCCGGGGTCGCAGTCGTGCGGCCAGGCCGGCGGCTGCGAGTCGGTGTTCAGCTACCAGATGTTCCGCGACCTGGAAAAGGCCAACACCGGACTCAGCGGGCTCGCGGCGCACGTGCTGTTCGGCGCCAACGTCGCCTTCGGCGACCAGACGATGAACGCCCAGGGCGTGGAGGTGTCGGGGTCATACTTCCCCGTGCTCGGGCTCCAGCCCGCCGTGGGCCGCCTGCTCGGACCGGCGGACGACCAGACCATCGGCGCCAATTACGTCGTCGTGCTCGGCTACGACTACTGGCAAGCGCACCTGGGCGGCGACCGCGGCGTGATCGGCAAGACGCTCAAGGTCAACGGCCAGCCGATGACCATCGTCGGCGTGGCGCCCGAGCGCTTCGAAGGCACGACGCTGGGCGCGATTCCCGCCGTGTACGTGCCGCTCACCATGCGCGCCGCAATGTCGAACGGATGGGATGGATTCGAGAAGCGAACGTGGTACTGGGCCTACCTGTTCGGCCGGCTCAAGCCCGGCGTGACGATGGAGCAGGCCAAGGCCTCGCTCAATGCCGTCTACCGCCCGATCCTCGCCGACGTCGAGGCGCCGCTGCAGAAGGGCATGAGCGACGCCACCATGGCCCGCTTCAAGGCCAAGCAGATCCTGCTCGACGACGGGCGTCGCGGGCAGAGCGACGTGAGCCACGAAGCGAGGACGCCGCTGCTGATGCTGTTCGCGATCACCGCCATCGTGCTGCTCATCGCCTGCGCCAACATCGCCAACCTCCTGCTGGCGCGCGCCGCGAACCGCACCATGGAGATGGCGGTCCGGCTGTCGCTCGGCGCCACGCGCGCACAGTTGGTGGCGCAGCTGCTCACCGAGTCGGTGGTGCTGGCCCTGATGGGCGGCGTGGTGAGCATCCTCGTGGCGCACTGGACGCTCGTGGCCATGATGTCCATGCTGCCCCCCGACGCCGCATCGACCCTGCACTTCCAATTGCAGCTGAGCGTCGTCTGGTTCGCCGCCATCGTGGCCATCGCCACGGGCATCGCGTTCGGCCTCTTCCCCGCCCTGCAGAGCACGCGGCCCGATCTCGTGACCGCGCTACGCAACAATTCGGGCAAGCTCTCCGGCACGCGGGGCGCGATGCGATTCCGCACCACGCTCGCCACGGCGCAGATCGCGCTGTCGATGGCCCTGCTCATCGCCTCCGGACTCTTTCTCAAGAGCCTGCGCAACGTGAGCCAGGTGGACCTCGGCATCAAGGTCGAGAATGTCGTCACCTTCGCGGTGTCGCCCGATCGCAACGGCTACCAGAACGCGCGCTCGGCGGTGCTGTTCGACCGCGCCGAGCAGGAGCTGAGCGCGCTGCCGGGCGTCACCGGCGTGACCGAGGCGTTGGTGCCGCTGCTCTCCGGCAACAACTGGGGCAACGACGTGAAGGTGGAAGGGTTCAAGAGCGGCCCCGACGTGGACGCCAACTCGCGGTTCAACGAAGTGGGCGCCAACTACTTCCACGTGGTCGGCATGCCGCTGCTCTCCGGACGCGACTTCACGACGTCCGACGTGGCCGGCGGGCCCAAGGTGGCCGTGGTGAACGAGGCGTTCGCGAAGAAGTTCAATCTGGGCCGCGATGCCGTGGGGAAGCGCATGTCGCAGGGCGGCAACGATCTCGACATCGAGATCGTGGGACTGGTGAAGGACGCCAAGTACAGCGACGTGAAGGATGCCGTGCCGCCGGTGTTCTTCATCCCCTGGCGACAGGACACGACCCGCGGTGCGCTGACGTTCTACGTGCGAAGCGCCGCGGCTCCGGAGCAGGCCTTGCGGGCAATTCCCGGCGTGATCAAGAAGCTCGATCCGAGCCTGCCCGTGGAGGACCTCAAGACGCTCGCGCAGCAGGTGAAGGAGAACGTCTTCCTCGACCGGATGATCAGCACGCTGTCGTCGGCCTTCGCCGTGCTCGCCACGCTGCTGGCAGCTATCGGACTGTACGGGGTGCTCGCCTACTCGGTCACCCAGCGCACCCGCGAGATCGGCGTGCGGATGGCGCTCGGCGCCGACGCCGCCCGCGTCCGGGGGATGGTGCTGAAGCAGGTCGGCCTCATGACGCTGGTCGGAGCCGTGGTGGGCGTGGGCGGCGCGATCGCGCTGGGCCGCGGCGCGCAGTCACTGCTGTACCAGCTCAAGGGCTGGGATCCGGCCGTCACTCTGGTGGCAACCATCGTGTTGGCGCTGGTCGCTCTCGGGGCCGGCTACATCCCGGCGCGCCGGGCATCCGAGACCGACCCGATGAACGCGCTGCGATACGAGTAGCAGGAATTCCGGCGAGCGGAGCGGCCGCACCGTAATTTGCTGGGTAATTCGCATGATCTCCCGCCCAGCTTCGCCGGTCATCATCACGGCCGATGACCTCGGTATGTCCGAAAGCGTGAACCAGGCGATTCTCCAGTGCCTGATCCGCGGCCACGTCACGCACGCCAGTCTCATCGTCAACCTTCCGGCCACCGAGGCCGCCGTCACGTTGGTGAAGGGGGCGGGCGTCGCCGAGTGGGTGGGACTGCATCTCAACTTGACGCTCGGCGAGCCGCTGACGGATGTCATGGCGGGCAATGCGCGCTTCTGCCACACCGGTAAGTTCCGTTATCCGCAGCGCGGGCGCGGGATGCTCCCCCTGACGCCACGGGATCGTGCGGCGCTGGCCGCCGAGACGCGCGCGCAAATGCAGCGGTTTCGCGAGCACGGACTGCGCCCCTTCGCTCTCGACTCGCACCACCACCTCCACATGGAGCCGAACCTCGTCGGCGTCATCCTGCCGATCGCCCGCGATTTCGGCTTCGAGCGAGTGCGGATGCCAGGGCACGCGGGTCTGTCGATGGGTCTGCTCCTGCCGTTGAAGCAGGCGATCGGACGGCGGCGCATTGCCGCCCACGGCTTCCCAAGGGTCCGGTTCATGGAGGATCTCGCCGACGCGCGGCGAATGATCGATCGCCAGGGCGCGCCCAGCGGACCGATCGAGATCGTGACGCACCCCGATCTCAACGAAGCCGGTGAAATCGTCGACGGCAGCACGCACGAACGGGTCGTCGACCGGCTGGCGGCGCTACACGACGCTACTGCCCGGGCGGCAGCCGGAAGATGACCAGCTGCGGAACGAGCGCCGGGTCGAGGGGAGTCCCGTCGGGCGCCGCGAAGTTGAGTGTCACGACGGGCGTGTTGCCGCCGGTATCGAGCCGCCAGTAGGCCATGCCGCCGGCCGCCAGTTGAGCCACCGTGGCCCCTGACGACACGAAACGAACCGGCAGCGGAAACGCCGGCAAGCCGCTCCCCGTTCCGGTTGCCGCCGGGATGTTCGCCCAGAGCTGGCGCAGGTTGCGCGTGACGAACCGATCGGCCAGCGGCGTGGTGCTGCGCGGCAGCCCCGGTAGGCTGTCGGTGTACATCGCGAGCGCGAAGTCGGCGTACAGCGTGGCGAAGCTCTGCCCGTTGGCCGCCGCGGCGATGTCGGCGCTCCCACCGCCCGGACCCGTCTCGAGCTTGCGGTAGAACCCGGCGGGCATGTGATCGCCCAGCCAGCGCGAGAACGCCCACGCGCCGCCGCGCCACGCCGATCCCAGTTCGGCGTCGTTCGAGAGCGTCACCGCGACCGTGTCGGGGCGCGCGGCGAAGCTGTACGAATCGAGCAGGAAGTCGCGCACGAAGCCGAGCGCCGAATCGGGGAACAGCTGCCCGGGGGTGCTGCGGCAGGCGGGCGGCGGGCACCGGCTCTCGTAGTAGGCGGCGCCCAGTTCCTCCGCCACCAGACTGAGCCCCTCGTCCAGCCAGCTGGCGATCGGCTTTCCGCCATGCACGACGACGTGCTGCGAGTAGTCGATCAGATGCTGCAGCTCGTGCAGGAACACCCCCGGCACGGCCGCCGAGACATCGGCGACATTGTGCACGCAGCCGTATGCCCCCAGGGGATCGGCGACCATCGAATAGAAGATCTCGCCGTGGTTGGAGTTCGGGTCCGACGTCCCGTTGAAGTCCTCGCCGTTGAAGAACCCGGCGACGTAGCCCTGCGAGTAGCACACGGCGGCCGGCGTGCCGGCGTTCACCACCGGCGACATCAGCATGATCACGTGGCCGTTGCCGTCGACGTCGGAGGGTTGCCCGAAGGCCGTGGTGTCGATGGGGTAGAACGTCTGGTCGACGCGCCGGCCGAAATCCGCCAACACCGATGCCGTGAAGCCCGCGTGCGGCGTGAGCGTGTCGACGTAGACGAGCACGCCGCTGCCCGCGAACTCGAGACGCGCCGTCACGGTCTTCCAGACGTTGGCGCCGGATGAATAGCCGGCGAGCATGTGGAACGTGCGCAGGGTGCCCTGCGCCGGCACGGTCGAACGCAGGACATCGCCCGACGCCGACGCCGTCACCCGCGTGGCGGACCACGCCGACCCCGCCGCCCCTTCGTCGCGCTCGCGCGCGCGCAGCCGAGCGTCGAGCGCCTGCTGCGGATTCGCGGGCGGCGGCACCGGACCGGGCTCCGCCGGGAGGCGGCTGGCGCTCGCGGACGAGGCGGTGATCCCGCCCACGGTGAGCGTGTACGGCACCTCCTGCACCGGCGCGTTGTCGGTGGCGAGTTGGGCCACGATGAGATAGCTGGCCCCGTTGCCCGCGAGCGACGCGGTGGTCGCGCCGCCGCCCGCGGTGCAGTTGAGCACCACGGCCTGCGCCGGCGCGAGCGCGGAAACCGGCGCGCCGGCGCAGGCCAGCCCCGGCGTGGTGTTCCGCGCCGCCTTCGGTCCGTCGATGACGCCGCTGCAGGCGGCGAGTCCGACGAGCACGGCTCCGCCGGCGACGCGGAACGGCAGGCACGCGCGTCGAGCACGGACACTGCCGCCGCCTTGCCAGCGCGTGCGCGCTGGGCCAGGGAGAGCGATGCGACTGGAGATTTTCTGAGGCGTTGCGGGCGGGAGGACCGCCGGGAGCGGAGTGCTACCCGTTGGGGTCCTTCAACACGGTAAGCTTGGCCTCGAGAGATTTCCCGTCAGAGAAAACCCGAATTGTGTAAACGCCTGGGGCAACCTGCGGGTTGGCGCCCCCGCGGCCCCCACCCCCACCGCGACCTCCCCGGCCGCCGGCCGGCCGGGCTGCGCCGCGCAGGTCCCACCAGACGCGGTTCACGCCGGCGTCGCGCGGCCCGGTCAACGACCGCACACTGTCTCCCTTGGCATCGAGAATAACCAGCCGCACGCTGTCCGCCGCCGCCTTCAGGTAGTAGTTGATGGACGCGCCGTACGGCGGGTTGTGCCCCATGTTCGCCGGCGCATCGAACTCGGCGTCGAAGCTGCGGGCGGTGGTCGCGTCGCGCAGATGGAACAGGTACGCCGGCCGCGGCTGGAAGAGATAGGCGTCCGACGCCAGCACCGCCGGCGTCATCTGCTGCAGCGGGGTCACGTCGTCCATGATCCAGAACCCGCGGCCCCACGTGGCGATCACGAGATCGTCGAAGTCGGGCTGCACCTCCATCCAGTTCATCGGCACGTGCGGCAGGTTGTTCTGCACGTTGACCCACGAAGCGCCGTCGTCGAGCGACACGTAGAGCGAGTTCTCGGTGCCAAGGTAGAGCAGCCCCGGCCGCACTGGATCGTCGCGGATCACGCGGGCGTAGCTGAACACGCTCTTCGGAATGCCGGCATCGATCTCCGTCCACGCGCGGCCGTAGTCGTCGGTGCGATAGACGTGCGGGTCGTTGTCGGCGGCGCGGTGCCGGTCGACGGTGACGTACGCGCCGCCCTTCACCGTGTGCGACGCCTGGATGCTGCTGACGTTGCCCCACGTACCGAGGTTCGGGATGGCGCCGGTGACGTCGGTCCAGGTTTTCCCGCCGTCGCGCGTGACGTGCACGAGCCCGTCGTTGCTCCCCGCCCAGATCACCCCGTCCTCGATGGGTGACACGGCGATGGAGTAGAGAGAGCACGGGACGTCCTGGCCGTCGTTGCCGAGGTCGCCGGGGGCCTTCTCCTTCTCCTTGTCGTCGCGCGTGAGGTCGGGGCTGATCTTGGTCCAGGTCTTGCCGTCGTCCGACGTCATGTGCACGTACTGGCTGCCGGCGTAGAGCACGTGCGGGTTGAAGGGCGACGTGGCGATGGGGACGCTCCAGTTGGTGCGGAACTCCCGCGTGTCGGCGCCGCCGCGCCCGAAGCCGCCGCCACCCGCCGGAGCACCTCCTGGCGCACCGGCCGCCGCGCCGCGACCGGCCGCGGCGCCACGGCCGCCGAACGGGCTCGTGTTTTCCGACATGCGCGTTCTCATATCGAACCGGCTCACGTTATTCGAGCCGCTGTACCAGATGACGTCCGGGTCGGCCGGATCCGGAATCGCCCACCCGCTCTCGGCGCCGCCGCCCCACATCCACATGTCCTCGGGAATCTGCCCCGTGCCGTCGATGGTGCTGGCGCCACCGCCCCCGCCGCCGGTGCTGGACAGCAGGCTGTTGCTCGGCCCGTAGAACACCGGGCCGTCCTGCCTTGAGCCGTACAGGTTGTAGGGCATGCGGCGGTCGTAGCCCACGCGGTTGAGCTGCGCATCGGGCAGGTCGACATGGAACCAGGACGCACCGCGGTTGCGCGAGATGTTCACATACCGGTCGTTGGCGATGATGATCCGGCGGGAGTCCACCGGATCGATCCAGATGTCGTGGTGGTCCGGGAAGAGCCCGGGCACCTCGGCGTTGGTGGCGCCGCCGTCGTGCGACAGGTACACCGACTGGGTGAGGAAGTAGACGTCGTCCGGGTTGTCGGAGAGCACGCCCATCTTGGAGAAGTAGCGCGCGCGGCGGTTCAGGTTCGGATCGCGGCTCTCCAGCTTCCATTCGGCGCCGCCGTCGTCGGAGCGCCAGAGGTTGCCCTCGTTGGCCGTCTCGATGAGCGCGTAGACGCGGTTGTGGTCGCTGGGCGCGATGGCGAGCGCGATCTTGCCGATCGGCGCCTCGGGCAGTCCATGCCCCGCGAGGTGCGTCCAGGTGGTGCCGCCATCGCGCGAGATATAGACGCCACTGCCGGCGCCGCCGCTATTGCTCGTCCACGGATGGATGGTGAGCTGCCAGGTGGCAGCGAAGACGACCTGCGGATTCACCGGATCGATGGCGACGTCGATGGCGCCGGTGTTCTCGTCCACGAACAGCACGCGCGTCCAGGTCCGGCCGCCGTCGGTGGTGCGGAACACCCCGCGCTCCTGCTGCGGCCCGTACGAATGGCCCATGGCGGCCACGAACACCACGTTCGCGTTCGTGGGATCGATGGCCACGCGGCCTATGCGGCCCGTGGCGTCGAGCCCCATGTGCTGCCAGGTCGCTCCGGCGTCGGTCGACTTGTACACCCCGTCGCCGATCTCGACGTTGGGACGGATGAATGGATCGCCGGTGCCGGCCCACACCGTGTTCGGGTCGGTGCGCGCCACGGCGATCGACCCGATAGACATCACGTGCTGGGCGTCGAACACCGCTCGCCAGTGCAGCCCGCCGTCGTCGGTCTTGAAGATGCCGCCCGACGGGGTGCCGGCATAGATGACCGCGGGATCGCCCGGTACGCCGGCCACGGCGTTGATGCGATTGCCCGGCGCGCCCACGTAGCGCAGGTCGAGCTGGTGGAAGGTCTGCGGCGTCTGGGCGCCCGCAGGCGCGGCGGACGCCATCGCAACGGCGCACGCGGCGGCGATCGCCGCGGCGCACTGGCGGAGAACCATTCGAGCCATGACACCCTCCTCGAACCCACGGGAACCGCGGCCCGACGGCGGGCCGGGGAAAGCAGCTACGCCCAGCTCAGATCGTGCGCCGACAGCGGCAGCGACCGCACGCGCTTGCCGGTGGCCGAAAAGATCGCGTTGCAGAGCGCCGCCACCGCGGGCGGCAGCGCCGGCTCGCCGAGTCCGGTGGGCGGGAAGTTGGTCGTGAGGAAGTGCACCTCCACCGGCGGCGCCTCCGGCATGCGCAGCAGCGGGTAGCGGTTGAAGTTCGCCTGCACGGCACGGCCGGCCTCGATCCGAATCTCCTGACCCAGCGCCTCGGAGATTCCGTCGAGCACCGCGCCCTGTGCCTGGCTCTCGGCGTTGAGCGGATTGACGACCTGGCTGCCGATGTCGCCGGCCACCCACACCTTGTCGACCTTGAGCGCGCCGCCCTTGCTCACCGTCACCTGCACCACCTCGGCGAAGTAGCCGCGGTGGCTGAAGTGGAAGGCGACGCCCTGCGCAGTGCCCTTCGGGAAGGTCTGCTTCCCCCACCCCGACTTGTCCGCTACCAGCTCGAGCACGCCGCGCATGCGCTGAGCGTCCATCGCCGCGCCCTCCTCGACGTCGGCCAGCAGGTCGCGGCGAAACTGCACTGGGTCGCGGCCCGCGGCGTGCGCCAGTTCGTCGATGAAGCTCTGCATGACGAACGCGATGGCGTTGCTGCCCGGCGCGCGCAGGGCCCCCGTTGGAATGCCGCAGGGCATGGACGAGACGCCGAGCGAGAAGTTGGGCACGAACCGCGCCGGGAACTCGGTGGGCGCGATGCTGGCGCTGGCCGAGTAGCGCGGCGGATCGCCGAGCGTCACGAAGTGATCCTTCCAGGCCACGAGCTTGCCCGACGCGTCCACACCGCCGGACAGGTAGTGGTAGCCCGCCGGCCGGTAGAAGTCGTGCGTCATGTCGTCTTCGCGCGACCAGAGCATCTTGACCGGCGCGTTCGCCTGCTTCGCGATCCGCGCCGCTTCCACCATGTAGTCGTTGTTCAGTCGGCGGCCGAAGCCGCCCCCACTGCGCGTGAGGTGGATGGTGATGTCATCTTCCTTCATGCCCAGCGTCGTCGCGACCGTCGTGCGGCCACGAGCCGGCATCTGCGTCGGCGCCCAGATCTCCAGCTTGCCGTCGTGATAGTGCGCCGTGCAGTTCTGCGGCTCGAGCGAGGCGTGCGCGATGAACGGATAGAAGTAGTCGCCGCTCGCCGTGTGGGCGGCGCCCTTGAGCGCCGCGTCGGCGTCGCCGTCGGCGCGCAGGGACCGGGCCGGCGCCTGCTTGGAAAGGGCCGCCGCCTGCGTGTCGAACGACACACTGCTCTGCTGCGCCGTCGGGCCCTCGTCCCACTCCACCCGCAGCTTGGCGCGCGCCGACTGCGCCGCCCACCACGTGTCCGCGATGATCGCGACGCCGCCCAGCAGGCCGGAGAGATCGCCGCCCGGCGCCGGTTCGACGACGAACGCATCCTTCACCCCCAGCTCGGCCTTCACCACGTCCAGGTTGGCCGACTTCACCGTGCCTGCGAACACCGGGCACTTCTGGAACACCGCGTACACCATGCCCGGCACCGTGACGTCGATGCCGTAAAGCGGCTTTCCCGTGACGATCGCGTGGTTGTCCACGCCGCGCACCGGGGTGCCGATGATGCGGAAGTCCTTGGGATCCTTGAGCGCCACCTTCTCGAGGTCGGGCGCCGGGATCGTCGCCGCCCGCTCGAGCAGTTCGCCGTAGCCCAATTTGCGCCCGCTGGCGCGGTGGTACACGACGCCGGCCTCCGTGGCGCACGTCGCAGCGTCCACACCCCAGGTGGCGGCCGCCGCGGCCACCAGCATCGCCCGCCCGGCGGCGCCCACGCGGCGCATCGGCGTCCAGTTCATCGGCGTCGCAGTGCTGCCGCCCGCCCACTGGTTCTCGTACTTGCCGGTGTCGAGCCCGACCTGCTCCACACGGACGTTCTTCCACTCCACGTCCAGTTCGTCGGCAATGATCATCGGCAGCATCGTCTTCACGCCCTGGCCAATCTCCGGGTTCTTGGCGGCGATCGTGACGATGCCGTCGGGCGTGATGCGGATGAACGCGTTGGGTTCGAAGCCGTCGGCCACCGCCGCGCCGAACGACTCGGCGCGGGCGAGCGACGGCAGATATGTGGCGAGCAGAATGCCGCCGCCGGCAATGGCGGTGACGCGCAGGAAGTCGCGGCGGGTGACCGTGGAGGGCGCGCTCATCTGGTGGCCTCCATGCTCGCGGCCTGATGGATTGCGGCGCGGATTCGCAGGTAGGTGTTGCACCGGCAGAGGTTGCCGTTCATCGCCGCGTCGATGTCGTCATCCGTGGGGTGCGGGTTGCGCTTGAGCAGCGCCGCGGCCGTCATCAGCTGGCCGGCCTGGCAGTACCCGCACTGCGGCACGTCGAGTTCCTCCCAGGCGCGCTGCAACGGGTGGTCGCCGGCCTCGGAGAGTCCCTCGATGGTCGTGACGGCGGCACCACTCACGGAACCGAGGCTGCGCCGGCACGAGCGCGTCGGCAGTCCGTTCACGTGCACCGTGCACGCGGCGCACTGCCCGATGCCGCAGCCGAACTTGGTGCCCTTGAGATCGAGCACGTCGCGAAGCACCCAGAGGAGCGGCGTGTCCGTTGGGGCGTCGACGGTAACGGACTTGCCGTTGACGGTGAAGGAGACGGTCATGGGCGGGGCCCTCGGCGTTCGAGTCCGCCCGCCGGCGGGGGAGATCGGCGGGTCTTCCGCCAATCTACGCCGCGGAACGCGCCGCGTCTAAGCGGCCGGCCGTGGTGCTTTCCCCCTACTCCGCCCGCAGCGCCTGCATCGGGTCCACGCGCGCCGCCCGGCGCGCCGGGATGAAGCTCGCGACGGCCGCCACGGCGAGCAACGCGATGGCCACGAACCCGTACACCACCGGATCTCGCGCCGACTCGTTGAACAGCAGCGGCTGCACCCATCGACCGACGCCGAGCGCGATGGCGGCGCCGAGGGCGACGCCAATGGCCGACACCGACAACCCCTGGCGCAGCACGAGCTCCATCAGGTCGCGCACCTGCGCGCCCAGGGCGACGCGGACGCCCAGTTCGTGCGACCGCTGGGCGACGTTGTACGAGATCACGCTGTACAGGCCCACCGCCGCGAGCACGAGCGCGAGAATGCCGAAGGCGAGGAACATCGTCGCCCCGAGCTCCCACGACTTGGTTTGCCCGCCGAGGACATCGCTCATCGGGGTGACCGTGATGTACGAAACGCCGGGCATCAAGGGCTGGAGCGCTTTGCGAATCGTCTCCTGCGCCTCTGCGGCGTCGCCATGCGTGCGCACGAACAGTCCACCCTGATGCGGCGCGAACTGATCCCACGCCATGTAGTAGTAGAGCCCCGGATCGTCGTTGAGGCTGCTGTTCTTGATGTTCTCGGCGATCCCGACCACGTACGTGCAGGGCATGGTGTCGGCGTTCACCTTCACGCATTGGCCGAGTGCGTCGGCGTGGGGCCAGAGCTTCCTGGCCATCCCTTCGCTCACCACCATCGAGCGCGGCGCGCCGGGCACATCCTGCTCGGTGATGCCGCGGCCGCGGAGGATGCGCGTGCCCATGGTGGCGAAGTAGTCGGGCGTGACCGCGTTGAGGTCGAACTGGCCGAGCTTCTCCACCGTGTCGATTCCGGCCACGTGCAGGTCGGTGTCCCAGGTGCTCCAGAAGGGCATCGTGACCTGCACGGCCGCGTGCTCGACGCCGGGAATGGCCTTGGCCGACGCCAGCAGGCTGAGCAGCAGGTTGTGCGTCTGCGTCGTGTCGAGCGATACGCCCCGCATGTTCAGATTCACCACGTCGACGTTGTCGGCGTCGTAGCCCAGCGGCGTGCCGCGCACGTTCGACAGGCTGCGCACGAACAGGCCGGCGCCGACCAGCAGCAGCACGGAGAGCGCGCCCTGGAACACCAGGAGGCCGGTGCGGATGCGCGATCCGTGGTAGGTGCCTTCGCGCACGCCCGACTTGAGGTCGCGGGTGAGGTCGGCGCTGCCCGTCTGGAACACCGGCGCCAGTCCGGTGAGCAGCCCCGCCGCCACGGCGGTGAGCCCGATGAAGATCAGCGACCGGGGATCGTCGATCACCGTCGCGGTGCTGGTCTTGGAAAGGAACAGCGCCCGGAGCAGCGCCTCCCCCCACTGGGCCACCGCCGCGCCCGCCACGCCGCCGAGCAGGGCGAGCGCGAGACTCTCGGTCAGGAGCTGCGATGCCAGCCGGGCCCGGCTCACACCGAGCGCCAGGCGCACGGCGATCTCGCGGCGCCGACGGAGCGCCCGCGCCAGCAGCAGGTTGGCGACGTTGGCGCAGGCGATGAGCCAGACGATCAGCGCGACGCCGCTGATCCAGGTGACGATCTTGCCCAGACTCGACTCGTTCGGCCCGCGGTCGCTCAGAATCGACGCGACCACGGCGTGCGGTTTGGTGAGCGACAGTGCCTGCATCCCCTTGTCCGTGGCGGCCTCTTTCTGATAGCTCCGCACGAGCGCGTTCGTGAGATCGGCGGTGGCTTGCGGTACGCTCACCCCCGGGTTGCGTTCGGCGATCATGGACGCCCAGGTCCAGTGATACGTGGAGTTCCACGTTTCGCCGGCGATCCGGATAGTCTTCCCCATTTCCTGGCCATACGCCGAGATCGGGATGAATGCGGCCGGCGGCGACTCGGGCCACAGGCCCACGAAGCCCCGCGGCGCCACGCCGATCACGGTGTACGTCGTGGCGCCGATGTGGATCGCCTGGCCGACGGCGTCCTTTCGGCTGCCGTACTTCGTCTGCCAGTAGCCGTAGCCGAGCACGACGACGGGCGTTGGTGCGAGCGCCGAGTCCTCGGCGGTGGTGAAGTAGCGGCCGAGTGCCGGCGGGGCGTCGAAGAATCCAAAGAAGCTGGCGCTCACGACGCCGACGTTCAGTTCGGCGGCGTCGGTACCCACGCCGAACGCCAGTTTGCGCTGTGTGTATTCCGACGTCCGCGCGAAGTCGTGGCTGAAGTTGGTGAGATCGACGTAGCGTGCGTACTGGGTGCCGCCGGAGTTGAATTCCTTGCCGCGGTAGGTGCTGGCCAGGTAGATGCGGTGGGAGAGCGCCGGATGGCGCATCATCGGCGGCGGGCGGAAGAGCACGCGGTCGACGATTGAGAACATGGCCGAGTTGGCGCCGATGCCGAGGGCGAGCGTGACGACAACGGCGATGGTGAACCCGGGCTTGGCGCGCAGGCCGCGGGCGGCGTAGCGGAGGTCCTGAAAGAATGCGTCGAGGAAGGGGGGCATGGGGCTTGGACGGTAGGTCGGTAGGCCGGTAAGTCGGAGAAACCGACGCAAAACGGGGGTCCAACGTTTCAGTTGGACACCGGCGGCTACGGGATCGTTTGCCGTCTATTCCGACCGCAGGACGATGACGGGGTCCACTCGGGCCGCCCGGCGGGCGGGGGTGGCGCGCCGTATCTTCTTCCAGCCCCAGCCCACCCGCTCCCGCGACCATCATGCGCCGTCTCTCCCTCACTGCCGCCCTCGCCACCGCGCTCCTCGCGCCGCCCGCCCGCGCCCTCGCCCAGACCCAGACCCACGACCTCGTCATCCTCGGCGGGTGGCTGTTCACCTCCACCGACACCGTGCGCGTCCGCAACCCCGGCATCCTCATCCGCGCCGGCAAGTTCCAGCGCATCGGCGACGTGTCGGAGGTGCAGCCGGGCGCCGACACCGTCCGCGTGTCCGACGGCGAGACGATCATCCCCGGCCTGTTCGACCTGCACGCGCACTACGCCGTGCAGCTGTTCGGCAACGGCCGCGTGGACGAGACGAAAGCGTATCCGTCGCTCTTCCTCGCCAACGGCGTCACCACCACCTGGCCCGCTGGCGAGATGAACGCCGATTCGATGCGCGCCCTGCGCATCCGCATCGACCGCGGACTCGAGCCGGGGCCGCGACTGCTCGACTCGGGCCCCTACTTCGGCACCGCGCGCCCCGGATGGCCGCGCACCATCACCGCCGATTCTATCTACGCCGAGGTGGACCACTGGGCGGAGATGGGCGTGGGCGGCTTCAAGGCCAAGGGGATCGCTCCGTACCAACTGAAGGCGCTCGTCGAACGCGCGCACCAGCACTCGCTCACGGTCACCGGACACCTCGACTCGGGCTTCCGCGGCTCGGTGAATCCCCGCGACGCGATTCTCATGGGCATCGACCGCATCGAGCACTTCATGGGCGGAGATGCCTACCCCGCCGATCGCCCAGCGTACGCGTCGCTCGAGAACTTCACCGACTCGACCTTCGCCAGTCCGGCCTACCAGCGCACCTTCCAGCTCTACATCCAGCACCGCGTCTACTACGACGCCACGCTCAGCGCCTACGGCTACTACGGCAAACGCGACCCGGCGGTGTTCACCTACTTCACCAACGAGAAGCGCTTCCTCACGCCGTACATGCGCAAGATCGTCGACGCGCGCCCGCCGCGGCCGGTGATGGAGCAGTTCGAGAAGATCTACTGGGTGAAGCGGAAGGAGATCAGAACGTTCTACGATGCCGGCGGCGCGAATCTCATCACGCTCGGCACCGACCACCCGAGCTGGGGCGAGTTCTTCACGCCCTTCTCCGTGCACCGCGAACTGCTCTCGTTCGTGCTGTCGGGCATTCCGGCGTACGCCGCGCTCCGCTTCGCCACAATCAACGCCGCCCACGCCATGGGCCTGGGCGACCGGCTCGGCTCCATCGAGACCGGCAAGTGGGCCGACTGCGTGATCCTGCGGGGCAATCCGCTGACCGATATTCGCAACGCTCGCAACCCGCGGCTGGTGATCAAGGGCGGGGTCGTGTACGATCCGGGGAAGCTGTCGAAGGCGGTTGAGGGGACGATCGGACCAACGAACGCGGCGGACACGGTGTTCTGGCTGGGCGGCGCGCACGGGGTGTTTCGCTAGCCGGTCTGCGCCAGCAACTCAAGGAACTCGCGCGGGCCGATGCCCGGAATCGAGATCGTTCCGCCACCCGGCCGAAAGTGCTTCGCGTTTCCGGTCACGATCGCGTCGGCGCCACCGGCAACCGCAACTTCAAGGAACGGGCGGTCGCTCTCGTCGGGAAGCGTGAGGGCGAGAGGAGCGGCCACGATCCGGATCGCCCGGCGGCCCACGACCGCCAGCACGGCCCCCACCTGTGCGCTCACGGGGTGGAGGAACGGACGCCGGAGCACCCGCTGATACTCCGCCTCGATTCGCGAGTCCACCAACCATTCGCACTGCCCGGCGATCGCGAGTTCAAGCACCTGCTGCGGCACGCTTCCATGCCGCAGCAATCCGGAGACGAGCACGTTGGTGTCGAGGACTATTCGCACGACCTATTCCGCATCCTCATGCCCGCGCAGTTCGCGGCGAACTTCGCGAATCATCGCATTGATGTCGGCGAGGGACGTGCGGTCGAGTCCTTCCTTGTGCGCGAACGCGGCAATGCGCCGCATCGCCACCAGGGCGCGCCCTCGCTCATAGGCTTCCAATGCCGCATCGGCGTCACCGTCGTGGACCGGAATGACAATCGCCTTCGTCTCTCCGTCCGCCACGAGCATGAGCGGTTCGTCGCCGGCCAGCCGCTCCCAGACCCGCCCCGGCGTATTCCGGAGTTCGCGGTACGTCACGCGCTTGCTTTCGCCGGCCGGCGGCGGCGACTTCGCCGGCGTCTTCTTCTTGCGAACCACGGCTTCCTCCATGTAGCCAATCTGGCTACAAGATCGCGACGCGGCGACGGAAACACAATCGACCGCACACTCGGTGGCGCTCCGCTTCCCGACCGCGGCCACGCCGTCTAGCTTGCCGCAGCCCCGCCATGTTCCGATCGGAGCCCCGATGCCCGCCAACGACAAGCTCGCCGCGCTGCTCGCCCGCCTCTCCTACCGCGAAGGCGACTTCACCCTCGCCTCCGGCGCCGGGAGCACCTTCTACCTCGACGCCAAACAGGTGACCTATCACCCCGAGGGCGTCGAGCTGGTGGGCCACGCGGTAGTGCGCCTGGCGCAGGAATTCGGAGCGGAGGCCGTGGGCGGGCCCACGCTCGGCGCCGACGCGATCGTGCTCGCCACGGTCTACGCGTCGGGCAAGAGCGGCCACCCGCTCACCGGCTTCATCGTCCGCAAGGAGGCGAAACAGCACGGGCTCGGCAAATGGGTCGAGGGCGTGGACCCGAAGGGCAAGAAGGTCGTGATCGTCGAGGACGTCACCACCAGCGGCGGCTCGCTGCTCAAGGCGGTGGAGCACGTGCGCGAGGCGGGCGCCGAGATCGTGGTCGCGACATCGGTCGTTGACCGCGAACAGGGCGGCGCAGCCGCCATCGAAGCGGCGGGGATTCCCTTCCGGCCGCTGTGCACCATCTCGGAAGTGCGCGCCTGGTTCAACAAGTCGGAATGAGCACCCCCACCGCGCTCCCCTCGCTCGAAGAACTCGAGGCCGCCGACCGCCTGGTCAAGGCGGTCATGCCGCCCACGCCGCAGTACCACTGGCCGCTGCTCGACCGGCAGACCGGCACGAAGCTCTGGGTGAAGCACGAGAACCACACGCCCGTTGGAGCGTTCAAGATCCGCGGCGGCCTGGTGTACATGGACCGCCTCAAGCGCGCCGAACCGAACGTCCAGGGCGTGGTGACCGCCACGCGCGGCAACCACGGGCAGTCGGTGGCCTTTGCCGCCGCGCGGCACGGGCTCCGGACGCTGGTGGTGGTGCCGCACGGCAACAGCCGCGAGAAGAACGACGCCATGCGCGCGCTGGGCGCCGAGCTGATCGAATACGGCGACGACTTCCAGGCGGCACTTGAGCACGCGGGCGATCTGGCACGGGAGCGCGGCTGGCACAGGATGCCGGCGTTCGACCGGGCGCTCGTGGCCGGCGTCGGCACCTACTCCATGGAATTCCTGCGCGCGCTGCCGTCGCTGCAAACCGTCTACGTCCCGATCGGACTCGGCTCCGGCATCTGCGGCATGCTGGCGGCCAGGGAAGCACTCGAGAGCGACGTCGAGGTGGTGGGCGTGGTGTCGTCGGCGGCGCCGGCCTACAAGCGGTCGCTCGCCGGCACGGAGCTGGTGTCCTGCCCGGTCGAGACCCGCATTGCCGACGGCGTGGCCTGCCGCACACCGGAGCCCACCGCGCTGGGGCTCATGCGCGGGCGCGTGGCGCGCGTGGTCGAGGTGTCGGACGGCGAAGTGGAGCAGGCGATGCGCGACATCTTCGCCGCCACGCACAACGTGGTGGAAGGCGCCGGCGCGCTGGGCCTCGCGGCCGCCAAGCAGGAACGCGACGCGATTCGCGGTCGCACCGTCGGCGTCGTGTTCACCGGCGCCAACGTCGATTCGGACGTGTTCGCGCGCGTGCTGGCGGGCGCGCCGCCGGATCAGCGATAGAGGCGGTACGGCGCGGTCGCGGCTTCGAACGCCCGCGCCTGCGCGCCCCACTCTCCGAGCAGCTGCGCCACCGTGCCGGCCTCGACGGCCCGGCGCAAGGCGTCGCTCCCGGCCAGTTGATCGATGTGCGGCATCACCCATCTGAAGTCGTTCGGGTGACGCTGGCGGATCACCTGCAACAGGTACGCGCCGAGCGGTACGGGCGCGATGCTGTCGCGGCTGAATACGGAGATGTGCAGCATCGGAATCGTCTGCCCGCCCCACTTCTGCCCGGCGTCGATCGTGTTGTCCGTGGTCGTGAATCCGACGCCGGGCAGCTTCAGGGCGTTCAGCTCATGGGCGATGGCGACGGCGTCGGTGAGCCACGGCGCGCCGATCTCAAGGAACGGCATGTGCGTGCCGCGTCCCTCGCTCAGGTTCGTGCCCTCGAAGAACACGGTGCCGGGATAGACGAGCAGCGCGTCCACCGCCCGCAGATTCGGCGACGGACTTACCCACGGAAGCCCCGTCTGATCGTAGCGCATCCACCGCTGCCAGCCGTCCATCGGCACCACGTGCACCTCGGCGCGCACCTGCCCCGTGCCCACCAGGTAGCGCAGCAGTTCGCCGGGGGTGAGCCCGTAGCGCAGCGCGATCGGATACTCGCCCACGAACGACCGGTACGCGGTGTCGAGAACGCCGCCTTCCACGCGATCGCCGCCCAGCGGGTCGGGGCGGTCGAGCACGACGAATGGAATGCGCGCGCGCCCCGCCGCATCGGCGGAGAGTCCCATGGTCGAGATGTACGTGTAGAACCGAACGCCCGCGTCCTGGATGTCGTACACGAGCACGTCGACACCGGCCAGCATCGCCGGCGTCGGCGCGTGCACGGCGCCGTACAGCGAATAGACGGGCAGGCCCGTCGCGGCATCGGTGTCCGACGAGACGCGCGCCCCCGCCTCGGCCGTGCCGCGGATGCCGTGTTCGGGCGCGAAAAGCGCCACCAGTTTCACCCCCGGCGCGTGGTACAGCAGATCGATGTCGCTGCGCCCCTGCCGGTCGCGCCCGCTCTGATTGGTGATGAGTCCGACGCGCTTGCCGCGGAGCAGCGAGAGCGAATCGCGCAGCAGCACCTCGATACCGGGCACGACCGCGGGCGCGGCCGCGGGTTGTTGGCCGACTGCGGCGCCGGCGGCGGCAGCGAAAACCAGGGCGGGGACGGCGCGCCGAAGGGTCCGGATCACGGTTTGATATTACCGCGAGTGCTGCCGGCCGGGGAGGAACACCGTTTCGCAACGCGACGCGGGGCGCCTTCCGAAGAAGGCGCCCCGCGCCGGACTACACCCGCGATTGGGACCGGATCTCAGAACCGAATGACCCGAATCGAAGGCCGGCCACGGACCGCCAGTACGGCCGGCGGCGGGTCGGGCGCCACGACGGCTCTCGCCGCGCGCACCACCATTCCTCGCGCCGCCGGAGGCATGGGCGCGAGCGCCGGAGCGGGTGGCGTGGGGGGCTCCGGCATCACGACCGGGCCCATGTCCTCGTCCATCCATCGTACGCGCGGCTGCACGCGGATCTCCTGCAGCGACTCCCGCACCTGGTCCACGGCCCGCTGCACCTGGTCGCGAATCTGCTGCCCGTCGATGTTGAAGTTCATGTCGCCGGGCGCGCCGCCGTTGAAGATGAACGTCCCGGTGCTGCCGGTGAGCTCCGACGACTTCGTCGTCTTCACCTGCACGGTCTTGAACCGGCCGTCGGCGTAGACCTGCAGGGTCACGGCGTCGCCCGGCTTCACCTTCTCCATCTCCTTCTGCAGCCGCTGGTAGCGGGCGTTGGAGACGTAGCTGTCGCCGGCGTCGGCGCGGTCGACCTTGAGGTCCACGCCGTTGATCGCCGCGATGCGATTGCCTTCCTCGAGCCCTGCCTTGGCCGCCGGGCCGTCATCGTTGACGCCGATGATCAGCACGCCCAGCGTGTCGCGCTTGGTCCCCGTGACGGAGAGCGAAACGCCGAGCACGGCGCGGTTGTCGTCCCGCCTGAACATCGTGCCCATGGCATTGCCGTACAGGTCGTCGGAGTCGACGGTCTTGACGCTCGCCGTCTTCGCCTGGCCGTCGTGGTACACCCGGAGCGACACCTCGTCGCCCGGCTTGAGCTTGCCCAGCTCGCGCGTCAGGCGGCGCGACATCGCGTCGGCCATCTCCTGATCGCCGATGTCGATGGCGGCGATCCTGAGATTGACGCCGTTGATCGCCTGCAGCCGGTCGCCCTCCTTGATGCCCGCCTTCTCGGCGGGGCTGCCGGCGGCGACCTCGCTGATGCGCAGGCCCAGCGTGTCCTGCGCGTCGCCGGTGGACATCGTCACGCCGATCACGGCGCGTGGCGACTGGCCGGTGTTGATCGAATACGCGTAGGCGCGGGGCGCCGAGCGCACGACGACCTGCGCCGCGGCGGGCACGGCGGCCGCGCCGGCGGCCAGTGCAATCGGAATGAACAGTGTGGTCCGCATGGTTCCTCAGCTTGCAGGGGGTGGTTCGCTTACTGAGTCACGGGTGCGGCGGGGGAGGGTTTACTGGTGTCGGACAGTCAGACAGTCGGACAGTCAGGCGTCCCAAGCACCCCATTCCCGACTTCGCCATATTACTTCCCATGCGCGACGCCCCGGACCTGGAAGCCTTTCTCGACCATTGGCAGGACGAAGCCGACGCGGCGTACCTATACCGCGTGCTCGCCGGATTCGAACCGGACGAGAAGAAGAAGCACATCTACCTCGAGCTGGCCGAGGTCGAGGACCGCCACACGAAGATCTGGGCGGCGCTGCTCGCCGAGAGCGGCCACACGGTCGGCACCTTCCGCCCCACGGCGCGAACGCGCCTGCTCGCCATCCTGGGCCGGTGGTTGGGCCCCGGATTCCTTCTCCCGATGCTGCTCGCCGAGGAGGGGCGCGAGGTCAAGGGTTATCTCAACATGCACCGCGGCACCGCCGCGGGCGCGCCGGGCAAGGACGAGTCGCTAACGCTGGCGCGCGAATCCGCCGAGCATGCGAGCACGCTGGGCACCCTCGCCGGCCGCGAAGGCGAGCCGTGGCACCGCGCCGAGTCGGGCGGGTTCCTGCGCAACGTCGTGTACGGCTTCAACGACGGACTCACCGCGAACTTCGGACTCGTGGCCGGCGTCATCGGCGCCTCGGCCATCAACCAGTCGCACGCCGTGATCGTCGCCGGCGTGGCCGGCCTGATCGCCGACTCGCTCTCCATGGGCTCGAGCGGCTACCTGGCGGCGAAAAGCGAGCAGGAGGTGTACGCGCACGAGATCGCCATGGAGCGCGACGAGATCGCGCTGATGCCGGAAGTCGAGCGTGACGAACTGGCGCTGATCTACCAGGCCAAGGGAATGGACGCCGGGTCGGCGCACGCGCTGGCCACCGAGGTGATGGCCGATCCGCAGCGGATGCTCGACGAACAGGTGCAGGAGGAGCTCGGCATCGGCGACCGGAGCATGTCGCCGCTGCGCGAGGGCTGGGTCACGGGCACGGCCACGGCCATCGGCGCGTTCATTCCTGTGGCGCCCTTCCTCATCTGGTCGGGCACGACGGCGATCGTGATCTCGTTCGCCATCTCGATGCTGTCGCACTGGCTGGTGGGCGCGGCGCGGTCGGTGTTCACCGGCCGCAGCGTGTTTCGCTCGGGGCTCGATATGTTCGTGGTCGGTCTCGGCGTGGCCGCGGCGGGCTATTTCGTGGGCGAATGGATCAGCCGGCTGCTCTGACGGTACATTGAGGGATGATGCGCCGACTCGCCTTCCTCACGCTGCTGCTCGCCCTCACCGCCTCCGCTGCCGCCGCCCAGGGCGGGCTCTCGGCCGCCCATCTGGGCACCGCGTTCGGCGTCAGCTTTCCCGTCGGCGACCTGTCGCGCAACCACGCGTCGGGCTTCAACCTGGCCGCCACGGCCGAGTTCGTCGGCCTGGACGCGGCCACTGGCGTCCGCGCCGAGATGTTCTACGAGCACTTCGCGGCCAAGTCCGGGGATTCCGGCGCGAGCGCGGCCCAGGCCGGCGCCGCGATCGTGAACGCGATCTACCACTTTCAGGGAACCGCCTTCCACCCGTACCTTATCGGGGGCATGGGGCTGTACTCCGTCACCGGCAACAGCACGCGGCCCGGATTCAACGGCGGCGTCGGCATGAAGATTCCGCTCACCGGAATGACGGCGTATTTCGAAGCGCGATTGCACAAGGTGCTCACGAATGGTAGTTCCTACGTTTCACTTCCGATCAGCTTTGGGCTGAGTTTCTAGCCGACGACGACGTATGCCATCCACTCCATCCGCCCCTCCTGCGCTCGTCAAGAACGACATCCACGTCTGGCACGCGACGTTGGCGGCAACGCCGGAGAACCTGGCGGGCGCGGCCGGGTTGCTGCCGGCGACCGAGCGTGAGAAGACGGCGTTGGTAGCCAGCGAAGCCCAGCGCGCCCGCCTCACGCTGTCGCGCGCCTGGGTGCGCGGCATCCTGGCCCGGTACCTGAGTCAGGCCGCCCCCGACATCGCCATCCGCCGCTCGGCGCGCGGCAAACCATACGTGGAAGCGGGGGGCGGCGACCAGCCGCTGCAGTTCAGCGTGTCGCACGCGGCCGACCATATGCTGGTGGCCGTGGCCCGCTCGGACGATGTCGGCGTGGATCTGGAGCGGATGACGCGCATCGCCGACGTGGAGCGGATTGCCGCGCGCTTCTTCGCCCGCGCCGAGTACGATGCCCTGCTCGCGCTGCCGGCGCCGCAGCGCGCCGACGCGTTCTTCCGCGCCTGGGTCCGCAAGGAATCGGTGGTGAAGGCGCTCGGCACCGGCATCGCGACCGCCTTCGACGCATTCAACGTGTCGCTGGGCAAGGACGTGCAGCAGGAAATCGACGTCACCGGCATCACCGGGATCGACCGGCAGCGGCTGTGGGTGCGCCTGCTCGACATCGGCCGCGTGGACTACCTGGCGGCGGTGGCGTTCGCGCACCCGGACGCGCAGGTGCATTACGCTGAGTGGCAGTGAGGCAGTGAGGCAGTGAGGCGCTAGCCTACACCACGAGATTCAGCAGGCGGTTCTTCACGTAGATCACCTTCTTCGGCGATCCGGTGAGGAACTTGGTGATGCCCGGCTCGGCCATCGCCGCGTCTACCGCGGCCGCCTGCTCCGCGTCCCTGGGCACCTGAACGGTGCCGCGCGTCTTGCCATTCACCTGCACGGCCACGGTCACAGAATCCTCGGCGGCGAGCGCGGCGTCGAACGCCGGCCACCCGTCATCGAAGATGCTGCGGTCGTGGCCGAGTACTTCCCACAGCTCCTCGGCGGCGTGGGGCGCGAACGGCGCCACCAGCTGCACCAGCGGCTCCACCTCGCGCACGTGCGGCGTGCGCTCGTGCGCGCGCAGCACGTTCACGTACTCCATCATCGCCGCGATGGCCGTGTTGTAGCTCAGCGCGGGGATGTCGTCGGTCACCTTGCGGATGGTCTGGTGCAGCTTGCGCATCACGCCCGCATCGGGCTCGCCGTCGCGCACCGCCACGTGCACCGAGGCCCACGCGCGGTCGAGGAAGCGCCGCACGCCCGAGATGCTCTGGTCGCGGAAGTCGCCGCCCTCCTCGTAGGGGCCGAGGAACATCAGGTACGTGCGAAAGGAATCGGCGCCCCACCGCTCCACGTACTCGTCGGGGTTCACCACGTTGCCGCGGCTCTTCGACATCTTGGCGCCTTCGCGGATGATCGTGCCGTGGGCGCGGAAGCGCGTGAACGGCTCCTCGAAATCGAGCAGCCCGGCGTCGTGCAGCACCATGGTGACGAACCGCGAGTACAGCAGATGGAGCACGGCGTGCTCGTTGCCGCCGATGTACGAGTTCACGGGCAGCCAGTGCTTCGTGATCGCGGCGTCGAACGGCACGTCGTCGCGGTTGGCGCTCGGATAGCGCAGGAAGTACCAGGAGCTGTCGAGGAAGGTGTCCGATACGTCGGTTTCGCGGCGGGCCGGCTTGCCGCACTGCGGGCAGGGCACGCGGTACCAGGCCTCGTCGCGCGCCAGCGGCGAGATGCCCGAATCGTCGGGCTTGAAGTCCTCCAGCGGGGGCAGCACCACCGGCAGATCCTGCTCCGGCACCGGCACCGGGCCGCAGGCGTCGCAGTAGATGATCGGGATGGGCGGGCCCCAGTAGCGCTGGCGCGAGATGCACCAGTCGTGCAGGCGGTACTGCACCACGGACTTTCCGGCGCCGCGCTTGGCCAGCCAACTGACGATGGCGTGCTTCGCCTCCGGCACGGCGAGCCCGTTGAACTGCCCCGAATTCACCAGCACGCCGTTCACGTTGTCGGTGAACGCGGCGTCCATCGGCGGCGCCGTGTCGCGGGCGTCGGCGCCCACCACACGCACGATCGGCAGCCCGAACTTGAGCGCGAACTCGTGGTCACGCTCGTCGTGGCCCGGCACGGCCATGATCGCGCCGGTGCCGTACTCCATGAGCACGTAGTCGGCGATCCAGATTTGCATCAGCTCGCCGCTGGCCGGGTTGATCGCGTAGGCGCCGGTGAACACGCCCGTCTTGTCCTTGTTCACCTTGCGCGTGACGATGTCCTGTTTGGCCGCGGCGGCGCGGTAGGCCTCCACTTCGTCGCGCTGCTCGTCGGTGGCGAGCTGGTCGACGAGCGGATGCTCGGGCGCCACCACCAGGAAGGTGGCCCCGTAGATCGTGTCGGCCCGCGTGGTGAACACGCGGATCTCCACCGGCGTCGAAGTCACCTCGCCGGAGAGGCCGCCGCCGCTCACCGTGGCGCTGCCCGCGAACTCCATCAGATCCTGCACCCCGAAGGACAGCTCGGCGCCCTCCGACTTGCCGATCCAGTTCCGTTGCGCCGTCTTCGTGCTCTCCGACCAGTCGAGCGTGTCGAGGTGGTCGAGCAGCCGGCCGGCGTAATCGGTGATGCGGAAGAACCACTGCTCCAGGAACCGCTGCTCGACCTGCGTGCCGCAGCGTTCGCAGGCGCCGTTGATCACCTGCTCGTTGGCGAGCACGGTCTTGTCGAACGGGCACCAGTTCACCCCGCCCTTCTTCTTGTAGGCCAGCCCGCGCTTGAACAGCTGCAGGAAGAGCCACTGCGTCCACTTGTAGTACGCGGCGTCGGTGGTCGAGAGCTCGTAGCGCCAGTCGACCATCAGGCCGGCGCGCCGCAGCTGGCGGCGGAAGTTCGCGATGTTGCGCGGGATCAACTCGTTCGGGTGAACGCCCACCTTCAGCGCGTAGTTCTCCGAATGGATGCCGAACGCGTCGTAGCCCAGCGGCTCGAACACCGTGTGGCCGCGCATGCGCTGGTAGCGCCCGTGGATGTCGTTGCCCGTGAACGCGAAGAGGTTCCCCACGTGCAGCCCTTCGGCCGACGGATAGGGGAACATCATGAGCGTGTAGTACGGCCGCGGCCCCGCCAGATCGGTCTGGTTGGTGCCGCGCGCGTCCCAGCGCTCCTGCCACTTCCGTTCGACGACGGAAGGGTCGTACGCGGCCGGAAGCTCCGGGGCCGTGGGCGAGTGATTCGTGTCTGTCATGCGTTCTGGGTGGCGCGTCCCGGACCGACGAGGGTGGTCCCGCCCGGCGCCGCGAGGCGATTGCCTGATGTTTGAGCAATTTACTTGGCCCCAGAGGGCAAACAAGCCAGATTGCGGTGCGGTGCCCGGCGCGGGGTACCCCTCGCCGTCCTGCCTCCGCCTCGATGCCTGCCAACGTCCCGCCCTCCCCGTCCCCCGTCGTCGCGCCGAGCGAAGCCGCGTCGGGGATCTCCGCGCTCCGAAACGCGCTCCCGATGCGTCTGGCGCCGCTCGCGGCGCTGGCAGCGCTCGTCATTCTCCTGCCGCTCGGGCTCGTCGCCAATCGCCAGCTGGCCCGGTCGCTGCGCGGCCAGGCCGACGCCCGGCTCCAGACCGTGGCCCAGCGCTACGCCGCCCTCGCGGAGGTCGTGGCCGCCGGCCGCTCGCTGGGCGCGGCCGACATCGCCGCTGATTCGGCGCTGCGCGGCACGCTTCAGGGCATCTTCGCCACTGGCTCGGTGTCGGACATCGCGGTCGAACTCGCCGATTCCTCAGGCGTCGCCCTCGTCACCTCGCGGGGCGCGGCCGGCTCCGATCTGGACGCGTTCTCCTCGGCGGTGAAGGGGGGCGCCGCGGCGCCCTTTACCTTCACAATGACACGCGGCGCCGAGCGCGGCGCGCTGGCGGCGGCCAACCTCGGCCGCTGGGTGGTGCTGGCGCACGAGCCCACCGGCGTCGCCGACGCCACCTACTTCCAGGTGCGCAAGGCGCTGGCCCTGCTAGCCGGCCTCCTGTTCGTGATCATGGTGGGCATCGGCCTGGCCGTCGACCGGCTGGTGAACGAGCGCATCCGGCGCCCGGCCATGGAGCTGGCGGCGCTGGCCGAGGCCATCGCCGACGGCAACCTCACGGTGCGGGTGACGCAGGTGCGGTCCACCGATGAAATCGAGCGGCTGGGCCGCGCCCTGGGCAGCATGGTGGCCGAGTTGCGGCGCCTGGCCCGCGCGCTCAACGAATCGGCGGGTGAGACGGCCACGATGTCCGGCGAGATCACCGCGAGCACCGAACAGATGTCCGCGTCGGCGGCGCAGATCGCGCAGACGGCGAGCGACCTCAGTTCGCAATCGGCGGCGATGGCCCAGTCCATCCAGACCCTGGCCGCGTCGGCGGGCAACCTGGCGCCGCTCGCCGAGCGCATCAACGCCGGCGCGCACGACGGCGTGGCGCGCAATGCGCGGCTCCGCGAACTGGCGCTCGAGAACCGTCGCCGGCTGGACGACAGCACGGGGGCGCTGGCGGCGCTTGCCACCGACGTCGAGGCCACGGCGGGCGCGGTGCGCACGCTGGTGGACGCGTCGCAGGAGATCCGCAGCTTCGTGTCACTGGTGCAGTCGCTGGCGCGCAACTCCAAGCTGCTGGCCCTGAACGCGGCCATGGAGGCGGCCCGCGCCGGCGATCAGGGCGAGGGATTCTCCGTCGTGGCGGCGGAGGTGCGGCGGCTGTCGACGATGTCGTCGGAGGCCGCCGAGCGGACGGAGCGCGTGGTGTTCGACGTGCTGGCGGGCGTGGAGCGCTCGAGCGAGAACATGGAGCGCATGGCGACCGCGGCGCGGGACGTGCGCCGCGCCACCGAACAGGGGTCGGCCTCGTTCGTGCAGCTCGAGGCGAGCGTGGCCGACCTCGAGGCGTGGACGGCATCCATCGAGACCGCGGCCATCAGCACCAGCGCGCTGGTGGGCGAGATGACCGAGCGGCTGGACGGGATCGCGCGCGGCACCGAGGCTTTCGCCGCGGCCATGCAGCAGGTGGCTGCGGGCAGCGAGGAGCAGAGCGCGAGCACACAGGAGATCGCCGCCGCGGCCGGCGCCATGGCGCACGCGGCCGACCGGCTGAAGTCGCTGGTGGCCAATCTGCGCATCGGCGACGCGCGGCAGAGCGGCGGAACGGCGCGGGCCAGCGGCGGCGCGGCGCGGGTGAGCGGCCGGATGGCCCGGATCAGCGGGGCCGGCGTGGTGCGCTGAAGCTCAGCGCCGCGACCGGATGACCTGCCCCATGACGTCGAGCAGCTGTTCGAGCCCTTCCACGGTGTGGTCGCCCATGTGGCCGATGCGGAGCGACGTCCGGCGCAGCTCGCCGTGCCCCGCCCCGACCACGTAGCCCTGTTCGCTCAGCGTGCGCACCACCCACTCCGGCTGGTCGCACAGGAGACAGGTGACCGTGGGGGTCCGCTCGCCCTCGCGGGCCAGCACTTCCATCGCCAGATCCGAGCCGCCGTTCACCTCGGCCCAATCCCAGCAGGCGCGCGCCATGGCCGCGTGGCGCGAGAAGCGGGAGCCGAGCCCCTCGATCTCGATGTCGGCCAGCTGGCGGTCGAGCGCGAACAACAGCGGAATCGCCGGCGTCACGGGGCTCTGCGACTTGTGCCAGAAGTCGTCGTGCCGCACGAGATCGAGCGCGTAGCCGCGGTCGAGCAGCATCCGGGCGCGGTTGAGGAGCCGTTCCGACGCGGCGACGAAGGCCAGCCCGGGCGGCAGCGCCAGCGCCTTCTGCGATCCGGTGAACACGAGATCGGCGCCCCAGGCGTCCATCTCCACCGGCATCGCGCCCGCGCTCGTGACGGCGTCCACCAGCAGCAGGGCGTTCGACGCGTCGCGCACCACGCGGGCGATGCCCGCCACGTCGCTCAGCGCGCCGGTGGAGGTCTCGGAGTGCACGACCGTGACCGTGTCGTAGGCGCCATGTTCGAGCGCCAGCCGCACCTGTTCCGGCGACACCGTCTCGCCCGGCTCGGCGATGATGCGCGTGACGTCGCGGCCGGTGAGGTCGGCAATCTCGGCGAACCGCTCGCCGAACGCCCCGCAGACCACGGCCAGCACGTACTCCACGCTGCCGCTCCGCACCGCCATTTCCATGGCCGACGTCGCCGATCCGTTGACGACGTAGACGGGGCGCGCCGTGCCGAACAGCGGCTGCAGGCGGGCGTGCACCGTGTCCATGAGCAGTTCCATGGCCGCGCTGCGATGCGAGATCATCGGATGGCGCATCGCGTCGAGCACTTCGGCGCGGACCTCCGTCGGCCCGGGAAGGAAGAACCGCTCGTCGCGCATCAGCCCGCCGCCGCGGCCGCTCCCCGGGTACCGTCGCAGGCGGCGCGCAGGGCGCGCACCGTGGCCGGATCGCCCATCACGATGAGCGTGGCGCCGGCGTCCAGCCGCTGCGTGTCCGGGGGGTTGTATGTATAGGCCTGCCCTCCCGGCTCGTGCACGGCCATCACGAGCGCGTTGGTGCGGGCGTGCAGGTCGAGTTCGGCCAGCGTGCGGCCCACGAACGGCGAATGCGGGGGCACCGCCACTTCCTCGATCCGCAGGCCCTTGTTCGTGTCGCGCAGCATCATGTCGAGAAAGCTCACTACGCTGGGGCGCACCAGCTCGCTGGCCATGCGCATCCCGCCGATCAGGGCCGGCGACACGACGCCGTCGGCGCCCGCCTGCCGCAGGCGCGCGATCGAGCGCTCCTGACCGGCGCGGGCGATGACGCGGATCTCCGGGGCGAGCTGCCGCGCCGTCACCGTGGTCACCAGCGAGTCCTTGTCGATCGTGGTGCACACCACGAGCCCGGCCGCGCGCTGCACGCCGGCCTGCAGCAGCACCTGGTCGTCCGTGAAGTCGGCCTGGAGCACGGGCACGTCGGGAAACTCTTCTTCGATGCGCCGCACGCGCTCGTGCGTGTGCTCGATGGCCACCACGGGGCGCTCCGTCTTCACCAGCTCGCGGAGCACGGCGATGCCCGTGGCGCCCACGCCACAGACGATGTAGTGGCCTTCCATGTCCTTGATCGCCTGGCGCATGCGGCGTCTCCTGAATCCCTGCGTCAGATCGCCTTCGACGACGAAGGCCGTCACCACCGAAATCGCGTACACTACCGTACCGGCCCCGAAGAATAGCAGCACCACGGTGAACAGCATCACGCCCGCGTCGCGCGCCACGTTGATCGGACCGGTGAAGCCAGCCGTCGTGAGCACGGTGGCCGTGGTGTAGACCGCTTCGAGCCACGTGTCGCCGGGGGCCAGCAGGTGATAGCCCAGCACCCCGACCACGAACACGGTCCCCACCGCTCCCGCGGCGACCGCGAGCCGCTGCCGGAGATCGTCGACGGTGGAGGCGCGGTCGCTCATCGCGGAATCGCGAGCGTGCCCGACATGGCGTGCCCCTTGGGGCGCTGGTCGCGGGTGTACATGTACGCGAACGGCTCCAACCGCGGCCCCTTGTCATCGCACACGGCGAACGAGGTCGGATGATCCAAGTCGCTCCCCTGATACGAGCACGCCGCCCCGTACTCGCCCTTCTTGTTCACGGCGTAGTACTCGAGGTCGAAGTACGGCCGCCCATGGTCGTCCAGCAGCCGGCTCTCCGTCATTGCCACCACCCGCTCCATGACCTTCATGCACGCCTGCACGGGCGACATCCCCTGGCGCATGAACTCCACGGCCAGGAACGCGCCGCAGACCTTCATGTTGGCCTCGCCGCGGCCCGTGGAGCCCGCGGCGCCCACTTCATTGTCGCAGTACTGGCCGGCGCCGATAATCGGCGAATCCCCCACGCGGCCCGGAATCTTCCAGGAGAGCCCGCTGGTGGTCGTCACCGAGGCGATGTCGCCCGCGGCCGTCACCACGTTCATGTTGATCGTGCCGTAGGTGTGCGGCACCCCGCGCGCGTCGTAATACACGTGCAGCGACTGGCGAAGGGTCTCGTCCTCGTCGTCGCCGCCGCCCGCCGGGCGCCGCGGGGGCAGGTTCAGCCAGTTGTCGTCGGGGTTGAGGTCCGCCTTCCACCGCAGCCAGTCGCGCCGGCTCTTGTCGGTGAGCAGGTTCTGCGGCGTGAAGCCCATCTCGACGGCGAACCTCCGCGCACCCGCGCCCACGAGCATGATGTGGTCGGTGTAGTCCATCACCGCCTTCGCCACGGCCGCCGCCGACGCGATGTCCTCCAGGCACCCCACGGCGCCCGCCCGCCGGGTGGGCCCGTGCATGCACGACGCGTCGAGCTGGACCACGCCGTCCTCGTTGGGCAAGCCGCCCAGGCCCACCGACTGGTCGTTGGGATTCATCTCCACGATGTTCACGCCGGCCACGATCGCCTCCAGCGGGTCGGCGCCGCCGGCGAGCAGATCCCACGCGACCCGGATGCCCTGCTTGCCGTTCTGATCGCGGGAAAAGCCGTTGGCCGCCGAGATGATCACGGGGCGCGAGGCGCTCGGCGCGGCGGCCGGCCGCGCGCGATCGACCATGGACGAGATCACCGGTTCGGCGCCGGCCAGCCGGGGCAGCGCGAGCCCCGCGGCGGCCGCGGCACCGGCACCAATGAAGTCACGACGGGAAATCGACACCATTCCTCCTGCGGATAGGGACCGACAGCCCGGCAATCATACTGATTTCCTCCGGCCGAGACGAGAGGCGGACCGAATCGCGCTTCCTACCGACGCGCCGTCGCCGCGGGTAGCTTTGGGGTCCTATGACGCCTCACGCCTGGCAGGAACACCTCCAGGGCATCGCTTTCTTCGACAGCCTGCCCGACTCGCTTCGCTGGCACCTCGTCCGCGCCGGGGTGCCCACCACGCTCGAACCCGGGGCCACCCTCTTCCGCGAGGGCGACCCGCGCGAGTTCTTCGCCGTCGTCCTGAGCGGCAGCGTCGCCGTCGGGACCGGCGGCAGCACCACGCCCCTGGCCACGCTGGGCGCAGGCGAAGTGGTGGGCGAGGGGATGCTGCTCGACGACACCCCCCACGGCACCACGGCCCGCGCCCTGGTCAAGACCGAAGCGCTGCTGTTCGACCGGGCGCGGCTGGCGCCGCTGCTCAAGGACCAGCCCGGGCTGCACGCGGCGCTCATCCAGCGCGCCGCCCGGGCCATCGCTCAGCGCCTCAAGGCCGCCGACGCCACGCTGGCCGGCCGCGGACGGACGCTCGGCTTCGGCGGCGGGGAGACGCGCCGGGAGCACGACCTGCTCGGCGAACGCGACGTGCCGGCGCAGGCCCTGTACGGCGTCCAGACGCTGCGCGCGCTGGAGAATTTTCCCATCACCGGCGTGGCGATCCGCGAGTTCCCGTCACTCGTGAACGCGCTGGCCGCCGTGAAGTCCGCCGCCGCCCGCGCCAACGCCGACCTGGGGCTGCTGCCTCCGGCGCTGGCCGGCGTCATCGACGAGGCAGCGGGCGAGATCCGCGCCGGCCGCCACCACGAACACTTCCTGGTGGACGCCATCCAGGGGGGCGCCGGCACCTCGACGAACATGAACGCCAACGAGGTGATCGCCAACCGCGCCCTGGAGCTGCTGGGCAAGCCGCGGGGCGACTACGCGACGATCCACCCCAACAACCACGTGAATCTCAGCCAGTCCACCAACGACGTCTACCCGACGGCGGTGAAGCTGGCGCTGCACACGAGCATCGAAGGGCTGCGCGCCGCGATGCGCGACCTCGTGAACGCCTTGCTGGCCAAGGGCGAGGAGTTCGGCGGCTTCATCAAGATGGGCCGCACGCAGCTGCAGGACGCCGTGCCGATGACCCTGGGCCAGGAGTTCTCCGCCTTCGGCCACACGATCCTCGAGGACGTCGACCGGCTGGGCGAAGCGCAGGCGCTGATCCGCGAGATCAACATGGGTGCCACGGCCATCGGCACCGGCATCAACGCGCCCCCGGGGTACGCGGAGAAGGTGCGCGCGCACCTGTCCGAGATCACCGGCCTCACCATGATCACCGCCCCCGACCTGGTGGAGGCGACCTCGGACACCGGCGCCTTCGTGCAGCTCTCGGGTGTGCTCAAGCGGTGCGCCGTCAAGCTGTCCAAGATCTGCAACGATCTCCGCCTGCTCAGCTCCGGCCCTCGCACCGGCTTGGGCGAGATCAACCTGCCGGCCATGCAGCCCGGTTCCTCGATCATGCCCGGCAAGGTGAATCCGGTGATCCCGGAAGTGGTGAACCAGGTCTGCTTCGACGTCATCGGCGGCGACGTCACCGTGACGATGGCCGCCGAGGCGGGGCAGTTGCAGTTGAACGTGTTCGAGCCGGTGATCGCCTACCGGCTGCTGCGCAGCGTCGACACGCTGCGCAACGCCTGCATCGTGCTGCGCGAGCGCTGCATCACCGGAATCACGGCCAACCCCGGCCGGATGCGCGACTTCGTGGAACACTCCATCGGCATCGTCACGGCGCTGGTGCCCGTGCTCGGGTACGAGCGCTGCACGCAGATCGCCAAGACGGCCCTCGATACCGGGCGCGGGGTCACGGAATTGGTGCTCGAGCAGAAGCTGCTGACCCGCGCGCAGATCGACGAACTCCTCGACCCGGAGCGGATGACGGCACCGCGCGACCCGACAGCTTAGGTTCCCGTCTGGACCTGACGGGAGCACCTGGACATGGCTGGCTTGAAACTCGACGGCGCCGGACAGGCGAAGCTGAAGACACTGGAGGACGCGCTCACGCTCATCCAGCGCATCCACGGCCTGGTGGAGCAGTACGCGCTCGCGGTCAAACGGCAGACCCCCACCAGTACATTCTTCAACAACCTCAAGCGCCAGCTGCCGGTGCTGGGCGGGTTGTTGAAGGGCCAGTTCGGGATGATCACCGACCAGGTCTCGGCGATGACCCTGTCGATCACCCGCGGTTCCAGCGAACCGACGCGGATCCGGCAGATGCGCGAGGGGGTGGCCCAGATCAGTCAGGCCATCGAGATCGCGACCAAACAGACGATCGAGAAGCACACGGTTCACGAAGAAAAGGCCGAAGCCGCCAAGGGGTAGCGCCGGCCCGCCCCGCGGCACGCGGCGCGGGGCTCACGAGAGCGGTCCACTCCGATTTCCGGACGCCGTGTCGGGAGACTCCTGATTGCTTGATTTAGCGATCACCCACCGGTAGGTTGCCAGTGCTGTTTTCGCCCGCACGCGCCCCATCCCCTGGGGACGCCTAGACCACGCCGGTACAAGGACTTCGCATGGGACCAGATTCCCGCCCGCGTCGGCTGACGACCGCCGCGCTGACGGTCGTGCTTGCAGTGCTGGTTGCTGCTTGCGCCCCCGCGCATCCCAACTCGATCTTCCATAACCACACCGACTTCAACCGGGACGTCGGGCACCTGTTCGACATCCTGATCTGGCTCGGCTCGTTCGTTTTCGTCTTCGTCGAGGTGATCCTGCTGATCACCCTGATCAAGTTCCGGAAGCGCGACGGCCAGCCGGCGCCCGTGCACACCCACGGCAACACCAAGCTCGAGATCACCTGGACGGCCATTCCGGCCCTCATTCTGGCCGTGATCGCGGTGCCCACCGTGCGGACGATCTTCAAGACCGAAGCGCCGGCGGCGAGCGACGCGCTCCAGGTCACGGTGACCGGACACCAGTGGTGGTGGCAGTTCGACTACCCCCAACTCGGCATCACCACGGCCAACGAGTTGTATCTGCCCGTGGGCCGCACGGTGAACTTCACGCTCAAGACGGCGGACGTGATCCATTCGTTCTGGATCCCCAATCTGGGCGGCAAGCGCGACCTGATCTCCAACCATACCAACTATCTCTGGTTCACCCCCGATTCGGTGGGTGACGACGTGTTCAACGGTTTCTGCGCCGAATTCTGCGGCACCTCGCACGCCAACATGCGGTTCAAGGTGTTCACGGTGAGCCAAGCGGAGTTCGCGGACTGGGCCAAGCACGAGGCGGAGCCGGCGGTCTCGATCATTCCGGACACGACCAATGCCGGTACCGCTCCGGCGGCGAAGGGCGCCAAGGGCGCGGCGGCGGCCGCGCCGGCGATCGCGGTGGCGCAGGCGGCGCCGGCCACGGAGAGCTTCGTGTCGTTCGATCGGTCGAAGATCCCGAGCTACGCGGTGCCCGAGACACCGATTCCCGCGGGGCTGACCTTCGACCAGTCGCTGAAGGGCGACCCGGTGCAGGGCGAGAAGGACCTGTCGGCGCCCACCAGCATGTGCCTGGCCTGCCACGCGGTGAAGGGCAATCCGATGATGCAGGGCATCGTGGGACCGAACCTGACGCACGTCGCGTCGCGGTCCACGATCGCCGGCGGGCTCTACCCCAACGACGCGCGCCATCTCGAGTTGTGGATCAAGAACGCGCGCGTGATGAAGCCCGGCGTGCTCATGTACACGCTCGGCGCCGGACAGATCGACCCGATGACAGGCAAGCCGACCGACGTCGGCAAACTGACCGATCAGCAGATCGCCGACATCGTCGCGTATCTGCAGACCCTGAAGTAACCGCACGGAGATTCTGACGCATGGCAACCACTGCTGCCGCTCCTCCCTACGTCTCGACGCAGGAACCGTCAACCACGGGGATCTGGAGCTGGCTCACCACCGTTGATCACAAGCGCATCGGGGTCCTCTACCTCGTCACCGCGCTGTGTTTCTTCCTGATCGGCGGCCTCGAGGCGGAGATCATCCGTGCCCAGCTGATGCACCCGAACGGCACCGTCGTTTCGGCGGACACGTTCAACCAGCTGTTCACGATGCACGGCACGACGATGATCTTCCTCGGCGATCATGCCGCTGTCGGCCGCGTTCTTCAACTTCCTGATCCCGCTGCAGATCGGGGCGCGCGACGTGGCGTTCCCGCGGCTGAACGCCTTCAGCTACTGGGTGTTCCTGTTCGGCGGCCTGTTCATCAACTTCTCGTGGATCCTCGGCGTCGCCCCGGACGGCGGGTGGTTCGGCTACGCGCCGCTCACCACCATGCAGTTCAACCCCGGCCTCAACATCGACTTCTGGGTGCTGGGCATCCAGATCCTCGGCGTCAGTTCGCTGGCCGCGGCGTTCAACTTCATCACCACGATCATCAACATGCGGGCGCCCGGCATGCACGCTCATGCGCATGCCGATGTTCACCTGGATGGCGTTCATCGTGCAGTTCCTGCTCGTGCTCGCCTTCCCGGTGATCACGATCGCCCTCGTGTTCCTCCTGTTCGACCGGTTCTTCGGCACCCAGTTCTACGAGCTGGCCGCCGGCGCCGACCCACTGCTCTGGCAGCACCTGTTCTGGATCTTCGGGCACCCCGAGGTCTACATCCTCATCCTGCCCGCCTTCGGCCTCGTGTCGGAGGTCCTGCCCACCTTCTCCGCGCAAGCCGCTGTTCGGCTATCCGGTGATGGTGTACTCGGGCATGCTCATCGCCTTCCTCGGCTTCGGCGTGTGGGCGCACCACATGTTCGCCGTCGGCATGGGCCCGATCGCCGACAGCGTGTTCGGCGTCACGACGCATGCTCATCGGCATTCCGACCGGCGTGAAGATCTTCAACTGGATCTTCACCATGTGGGGCGGCAACGTGCGGTTCACGATGGCCATGCAAGTTCGCCATCGCGCTGCATCGCGCTGTTCACCATTGGCGGCATCTCGGGCGTCATGCACGCCTCGCCGCCGGCCGACCTGCAGCAGACCGACAGCTACTTCGTCGTCGCCCACTTCCACTACGTGCTGTTCGGCGGCTCGATGATGGGCATCTTCGCCGGCATCTACTACTACTTCCCGAAGATCACCGGCCGCCTGATGAGCGAGAAGCTGGGCAACTGGCACTTCTGGCTCACCTTCATCGGCATGAACCTGACGTTCTTCCCGATGCACTTCTCGGGCCTCGCCGGCATGCCGCGCCGCATCTACCGGTACGACGCCGGCCAGGGCTTCGACACGTACAACCTGATCTCGTCCTACGGCGCCTACCTGCTCGGCTTCGCCACGCTGCTCTTCGTCTGGAACTTCATCCGCAGCCGCAAGCACGGCGCCGTGGCCGGCCACAACCCGTGGAACGCCCCCTCGCTCGAGTGGTCGATCCCGTCGCCGCCGCCGGACTACAACTTCGCCGCGATTCCCACGGTGACGTCGCGCTATCCCCTCTGGGACCACAAGGGCAACGTCCAGGAGTACCACGAAGGCGAGCGGATCAAGACGGCGAAGGAACTCGGCATTCCAATGCCCTTCCCCACCATCAAGCCGCTGTTCACGGCGCTGTTCATGACGCTGATGTTCTCGGGCCTGCTGTTCATCCACAAGAACAACTGGCCGATGGCGTACACGTTCATGTTCGGCGGCGCCGCCGGCATGGTGATCTCGCTCTACAGCTGGCTCCTCAGTCCCCTCGAATGAACCCGCCGGGCGCGCGGCACCGAGCCGCCCGCCCGTTCCCCGCTCCAGGCATTCACGGTTCCCGCAATGGCCAATTCTGCCGCCGCACTCGAGCACCACGGACACACGCCGACCACCACCGGCCTCGACCACCGCAAGGTGGCCATCTGGGCGTTCATCGGGTCGGAGTGCATGCTGTTCGCGTCGCTCATCTCGACCTATCTGATCTACAAGGGCCGCAGCGTGAAGGGCCCGTTCCCGCATGAGATCTGCAGCCCGCCGGTCTGCGACACGGTGATGAAGCCGATCCTCAACATCCCCGTCACGTCGGCTTCCACGTTCGTGCTGCTGATGTCGTCGCTCGCCATGGTGCTCGCCCTGGCCGCGGTCGAGAACGCCGACCAGATCAAGCATACGCTCGGCGAGAAGATCCTCGGCAGCTCCAAGCTGTGGCTGTTCATGACGGCGCTCCTGGGCACCACGTTCCTCGGCTTCCAGGCGTACGAGTTCACCTCGTTCGTGCACGAAGGGCTGACCATCCGCACCAACCTGTTCGGATCGTCGTTCTTCACGCTCACGGGGTTCCACGGCGCCCACGTCACCGCCGGCGTCCTGTGGCTGCTGACCCTGCTCGCCATCGACGTCAAGCGCGGACTCAAACCGAAGGACGCCCTGATCGTGGATATCGCCGCGCTCTACTGGCACTTCGTGGACGTGGTCTGGATCGCGATCTTCACCCTCGTGTACCTCATCCACTAACGAGACCCATCATGGCTCACGATCACCCGGCCGAAGCACACGTCGCCCACGTGGATCACGCCGCGATGGGGATGGAGAAGGAACATCCGACCTGGTCCGTCTACTGGAAGGTCGCGGTCGTCCTCACACTCATCACCGCGGTCGAGGTCTGGGTCTATTACATCCCGGCCTTCGTCGCGTCCCACCTGTTCGTGCCGACGCTGCTCATCCTGTCGGCCGTCAAATTCGCGATCGTGGTGCTGTTCTACATGCACCTGCGCTACGACCACCGGCTCTTCCGCGCCCTGTTCACCGGGCCGCTGATCATCGCCATGACCACCATCGTCGCCCTCATGTTCCTGTTCGGGCACCTGGCGATCCATACCGGATGACGGATCCGGCGCCGAGATTCTGATGAAAAGTCCCCCGCTCCTCATCCGCCCTCGTCCGCCTCGTCAGCTCTATCCGCGTTTGAAATTCAGAGAGACCCATCCGGCGCAATGATCTTCGCGCCGGATGGGTCTCTCCGAGTTTGAACGCGGACGAGGGCGGACGAGGCGGACCCTTCTATGGGACGGCGTGGTCCGGTGTTGCTTCGCTCCATGCATTCGCCACGATCTACTCCTTCCCCTCCAGCGCGTAGATCAGCTCCGCCTTGAGCTGCGGATGGGCCCGCCACATGTATGCCCCCATGGTCAGCGACGCGATCAGGTTCCCCACCGCCACGTCGTACCAGGCCAGGACCCCCAGCACCGGCACGCTGCTGAAGGCCGAGCTGAGCCCGTAAAACCCCACTTCGAAGGCGATGAACAGGATCATCGCGCCCGCCAGCACGCTCGGCTGCTGCTCCGCCCAGTGCACGATCGCCGCCACCACCAGCCCGGCCGCGATGAACGCCAGATAGTGGAACACCGTGTAGCCGATCACCACCAGCAGGTCGGTGTTGCCGTTGGTGGTCTGGCCGAACAGCGTGAAGAACCCCCGGCCCAGCGCGATCGGCGTCTGGAACGGGTGGCGCAGCACGACGTCGACGATGAAGAACCAGCCCGCGACACTTGTGGCGCCGAGCACGCCGGCGATGCTTCCCTCGCGTATGACGCCGTTCCGCATCCGTCACCTCCTGGGATCGTTTCGGCAGAAGCCCTCGGGAGCTATAGTATTAGCCCCAGATGCCGCCGGCCAGTTCCCCGCCCGTTCCCGCCCCCGCGCAGGTCGCGCCCGTCGTGAGCACCGCTCCCCGCGAGCGGCTGCTCTCCCTCGACGTCTTCCGCGGCCTGACCATCGCCGGGATGCTGCTCGTCAACACGCCGGGCACCTGGAGCGCCATCTACCCGCCGCTCGAACACGCGGCCTGGAACGGCTGGACCCCCACCGACCTCATCTTCCCCTTCTTCCTGTTCATCGTCGGGATTACCACCGAACTCTCGCTGTCGGCGCGCCGGGCCCGGGGCGACGATGAATCCACCCTCCGGCGCCAGATCGTCCGCCGCGGCGCCCTCATCTTCCTGTTCGGCTTCCTGCTCAACGGGGTCCCCTTCTTCACCTGGACCGCCATCCCCGGCATTCCCGACCCCACCTTCCTCCAGCGCGTCGCCGACCGCCTGTACAACTGGCGGCTGCTCGGCGTGCTCCAGCGCATCGGGCTCGCCTACATCGGCGCCGGCCTGATCGCCCGCCACGCCTCGGTCAAGCGGCTGGTCGCCGTGATCGCCGCCATCCTGCTCGGCTACTGGTTCGTCCTTACGTGCCTGCCCGTACCGGGCTCCCACGGCACCATCGGCGCCCTGCTGCTCGACCGCCCCGAGGCGACGATGGCCGCCTGGTGGGACCGGACCCTGCTCGATTGGTCGCGGTTCGGACTCGGCAACCACATCTGGCCGAGCAGCGTGACCTGGGACCCGGAAGGCTTCTTCTCGACGATTCCCGCCGTGGCCACCTGCCTGCTTGGCAACCTTGCGGGGCGCTGGATCGTCAACCAGGAGAGGCCCCTGCTCGACCGCCTGAGCGCGCTGTTCGCGGTCGGCGCGCTGGGCATGATGACGGGGCTGATGTGGAACTGGGCGCTCCCGATCAACAAGAACCTCTGGACGAGTTCATACGTGGTCTTCACCGCCGGCGTGGCCTGCGTGTCGCTCGCGACAATCATGTGGATCGTGGACGTGCGGCGGGTGAAGCGGTGGGTGGGACCGTGGGTGGCGTACGGGCGGAACCCGCTCATCGCCTACGTGGGGTCGTTCTTCATGGCCCGCATGATCTATACGGTGTTGTCGGTGTCTTACCACGGGCAGACCATGTCGCTGGAGGAGGCGATCTACCGGTCCCTCTTCCTGCCCTGGGCTTCACCGGTGAACGCGTCGCTCGCCTTTGCCGTCGCCTTTGTGTTACTCTGGTACGGAATCCTCGTCGTCCTCGATCGCCGCCATATCATTCTGAAGGTCTGAGCGCCGACGGTCTTGCGCCGCCCGCTCACCCGCCACCCGGTACTGCGCTGCCATGAAGCCTGCGGTCGCCCTGGTCACGATTTTCGGTGGAGTCATGCTCGCCGCCGCCGCCCGCGGTGGCGCCGAATCCGCGGCGTCCGCTCCGCGCATCCCCGACGCCTCGGTGGCGGTGGCGCCGATCCCGACCCCGCGCGCCGCGCGGCCCGCGCCGGCGCGCACGGCGAAGTCGATGGCGGTGCGGGCGCTCGATCTCGATCTGAACGCCGTGCTGAGTTCCAAGGTGCGCGGCGGGCACTGGGGCGCCATCGTGATCTCGCTCACTCGCGGCGACACGCTGTTCACGCGCAGCGCCGACGCGCTCATGCAGCCGGCGAGCACGCTCAAATTGTTCACCACCGGCCTCGCCTTCGACCGCTTCGGCCCCGACTACCAGCTCGGCACCGACGTCCTCCGTGACGGCAGCGTGAGCGGCAGCGGGACGCTCACGGGCAATCTCTACCTGCGCGGCGGCGGCGACCCCGCGCTCTCCACCCGCTTCCTCGGCACGGCCAGTTCGCCGATGGACAACCTGGCCCGCGCCATCGCACTCACTGGCATCCGGCACGTCACCGGCGACATCGTGGCCGACGCCAGCGCCTTCGACGAGCAGCGGATTCCCGACGGATGGAAACAGCGATACCTGTCGGCCGCCTACGCGGCCCCCGTGTCGGCGCTGTCGTTGAACGAGAATGTGCTGTGGGTCGCGATCTCCCCGGGCCGCGGCCATGCCGACATCGCCCTCGAGCCGGCGAGCACCGCGTTCACCGTCGCCAACAACGTGACGCTGCGGGCCGGGCGGCGCGGCGGGTCGGTGGCCGTCTACCGCCGCGGGGAGGACCAGCTCGAAGTGCGCGGGTGGATCGGCACGGACTCCCCCACCGAGCGCTACTCCGTGGTGGTGAACGACCCGCCGCGCTTCGCCGCCGGCGCCCTGCGCGCCTCGCTGGAAGCGCTGGGCATCACCGTGGACGGCCAGCTCCGCGAGGACGTGACCCCGGCGTCGGCCACCAAGATCGCGTCGCTCGAGTCGCCCCCGCTTTCGACGATCGTGTCGCAGATGAACCGCGAGAGCATCAACCACGTGGCCGAACTGCTGTTCCGCGACGCCGCCCGCGCGTCGGCACCCGATCACGTGGGCTCCGCGGAGGCCGGCGAGAACGCGCTGCACGAATTCCTCACCACCAAGGTTGGCGTGCCCGCCGGCGACGTGCGTGTGGCCGACGGCAGCGGCCTCTCGGTGCGCGATTCGGTGACGCCCCGGGCCATGGTGGACCTGCTGGCGTATGCCAACCAGGCCTCGTGGGCCTCGGCCTTCCACTCGTCGCTGCCCGTGGCCGGCGAGTCGGAGCTGCTCAGGAAGCGCATGCGGCGGACGCCGGCGCAGGGCAATCTCCACGCCAAGACCGGCACCACGAACACCGTGGTTTCCCTGGCCGGCTACGTGACGGCCGAGGACGGCGAGATCCTCGCCTTCGCGTTGATCTACAACGGCGCCGACCGCTGGAACGCCCGTGCCGCGATGGACAAGTCCGGCGCTCTGCTCGCCTCGTTCTCGCGGAACTGATCGGGCAGATCGCCGTTCGCCGGGCGGGGCGCTACCGCACGGTCTCCTTGATGTCGATCCCGCGCTTCCGGAGCGCTTCGATGTAGGGTTTGGCTGGCATCGCCTCGTCCGGCGTGCGCACGCCAAGCGACTTCACCTGGCCGCGCACCTGCATCAGCCCGGTGATCGCCAGCGAGAAGCCGGTCGTGCGCTCCATGGCGCTGATGCCCGTCGATGCGTCGTACCGGTCCACCAGATCCCACGCGAAGGTCTTCGGCTTGCCGGCCCTGGTGCCCGACACGATCACCCGCAGCGCCACGAGATCGGCGCTCTCCGGCATCGTCAGCCGGGGACCCATCGCCGCCACGGCCACCGCGCGCGGCGAGACTTTCAGCCCGTTCACTTCGATCGGCGCCTGCTCGAGGAGACCCAGATCGCGAATCGCTTCCATGATCTTGGCGTGTCCGGCGTACCGCAGCGTCTTGTACTCCATCGTCGGGATCTTCCCCTCGTACCGGAAGGCCATGGTCGAGAGTCCGCCCGCCGTATGGAACGCCTCCAGGGTGCCGATCGGCGCCGGGAACTGGATCGGCTCCACCTCCGACAGCGCCTTCACCTGCGTGCGCTTCTTGTCGCGCAGCACCCAGGAGAGGGTCGTGTAATAGTCAAGCACGCCCTCCAGCGA
The DNA here is from genome assembly GCA_963775915.1 of uncultured Gemmatimonadaceae bacterium. GTDB lineage: Bacteria > Gemmatimonadota > Gemmatimonadetes > Gemmatimonadales > Gemmatimonadaceae > JAGWRI01. The sequence continues at coordinate 405,463 of CAVZKH010000010.1, read as the reverse complement.
ATACACGATCTGATAGTTGAGCGGCGCCTGCGGATGCTGCGGCAGCCCGCCCACGTAGATGCGCACCGCGTCCACCGTGTCGAGTTGCTCGATGCCGTGTTCCGACAGGATGTTCACCATGCCGGGCGCCAGCCCGCAATCCGGCATCACCGAGATCTTCTTCTTTGCCGCTTCGGCGTCCAGCATCCGCTGCTTGGACACGATCTCGGTATTGCCGCCCAGATCAGCGAAGTGCACGCCGGCCTCCACCGCGCACTCTGCCATCTCGTAATTGAAGTAGTACGGGATCGCGCTCATCGCGGCGTCGCAGCCCTTCATCGCCGCCAGCACCGCCGAGCGGTCGCGCACGTCGAGCTGGATCGGCTTGAGCTTCCTTGCCGCTTCCGGCGCCTTGGCCAGGAAGTCGGGCAGACTGTCGACGTGAAGATCCGCGATGCGCACTTCGGTCACGTCGGGGTCCTTCAAGAGATCATACGCGCAGGCGGAGCCCTGCAGCCCCGCGCCAAGCACGAGCATCTTCATGCGGTGACGCCTCCAAGGTTCAATGCGCAAACTATTGTATTATTCAAAGCTAACCGCTCGCGGCGGCCCGCGACACACGGCCGGGTCGCAAAGGGGAGCGCGAACGTCACCTTTGGGGATCGTTCCATGACGCACGCCCATACCGATTGGCACGCCCATCTCGTCGAAGACGACGCGGGCATCCGACGCATCATCGAGCAATCGCACCGGATCGCGGTGCTCGGCATCAAGACGGCGGACTCGCAACAGTCGGCCTTTCTCATCCCGGAGGCTCTGCAACGTTCCGGCTTCGAGATCATTCCGGTGCCGGTCTATTATCCGGAGGTCACCGAGATCCTCGGCCGGCCGGTCTTCCGCTCGATCGCCGCGATTCCCGGGGCGGTCGATCTCGTGGACGTCTTCCGGCGCCCCAAGGATATTCCGCAGCACATCGACGACATCCTCGCCAAGCAGCCGAAGGCGGTCTGGTTCCAGCTCGGCATCCGCAACGACGAGGCCGCCGAGCGGCTGGCGCGCGCGGGCATCGACGTCGTGCAGGACCGCTGTCTGATGGTGGAAGCGCGGCGCATCGGGAAGTGATCGGCCGCGGCCGTGCGAGATCCCTGCGCCTCACCTGCCGGGGCGCGGCCGCACACACTCAGGGCTGCTTCACCACCTGAATCGTCGCCAGCAGGTCGACGTCGGGGTCGGCCACCAACTCGGTGGGCGGCTCGCCGAGTGACAGCGCGATCGTCGCGGTCGTTTCCGCCGTCGCGCCGAGATCGATCGTCGCCCGCTGCGCGTGCCCGGCCGCGTCCCGCAGCTCCACGGTGAGCGGGGCGCGATAGTACCCGAACCGGTCGCTCTGATCCACCGTCACCCGCGCCGCGTGCGCGGCCGCGTCGTAGGCCCAGTGCACCGTGAGGATCGGGAAGCCCGGCCGCCGCAGCCACTGGTCGAAGAACCAGCCGAGCGGCGTGCCGGCGCTCTCCTCCAGCGCATGCTGGAGATCGACCGACGTGGCGTTGCCGAACTCGTGCGCGTGAAAGTAGATCCGCAGCCCGCGGAAGAACGCGCTGTCGCCCAGCGACGTGCGCAGCATGTGCAGCACGAACCCGCCCTTCTGATAGCTGTTGGCGTCGAGCAGGGCCATGAGGTTCGTCTCGGCCGAATCGATCACCGGACGAGTGGCCACCCGCTGGTCGCGCAGCACGCGCTGCCGGATGTCGCTCATCGTGGCGCGGAACGCACTGTCGCCGTGTGCCCGCTGTGTCCAGAGCGCCGAGAAGTAGGTGGCGAACCCCTCCGACAGCCAGAGTTCGGGCCAGTCCGCTTCGGTGACCGCGTCGCCGAACCACTGGTGCGCCGTCTCGTGCGAGATCAGCCCGTCGTTCATCGTGTGGCGCTTGAACGCCCCGTCGGAATAGAAGATTGCGCTGGCATTCTCCATTCCGCCGAACTGCGTGGACGACTGCAGATGCGCGAGCTTCTCGAACGGGAAGGGTGCAATGAGCTGCGAGAAGAAGGTGACGATGCCGTCGGCGGCGGTGAACGGCCCCGGCATGTAATCGGCCTGCTCCGGCGCCGTGTACACCATCTGCGGCACGCACCGCGCCACGCTGCCGTACCCGCACGCGGTCTCGCCGAGCGGCGCCTCCACCAGCGGCCCCGCGGCGATCACCATCAGGTAGGTGGAGATGGGACGGGCCTCGGTCCAGACCGTCACCCGCCGCGGCGCGCCGCCGGGCGCGAGCGGTGGCGCCGGGTGCGGGCCCGGGCTCGTGCCGTTGCCCACCACCGTCTCCGACGCGGGGGCGCTCACGGTCCACGTCACCGTCGCCTTGTCGGTCGGGTAGTCCACCGTCGGCAGCCAGTACCGGGCGCGGTCGGGCCAGTTGTCGCCGAAGTAGCTCCACCGCCCCTGGGCGTCGCGGCGAATCACGAGGCCGTCGCTGGGAACGCCGGAATAGGAAATGTCCACCAGCAGCGTGTCGTGCGCGCCGGCGGGCAGCGGCACGAACAGCCGGTCGCTCGTGCGGCGCGGGGTGACGACGACATCGTTCACGCGCACCGGGCCCACGGTCATCCCCACGAGTTCGAGGGCCAGCGTGTCGGCGGCGGCGTGCCGGGCCACGCGGAGCTTCGCGTCCGCCGCGATGGAGCTCCCGGTGTCGGGGACCGTCAGCGCGAAATCGTAGTGCCGCACGTCGAGCGCGGGATTCGGCACCGACTGCTGAGCGCCCGCGGGCCCTGCCGCGAGCAGGAGCGCCGCGCTCGCGAGCGCGGGAATCCGCCGGCGCGTCATCGGCCGAACAGCTTGCCCATCAGTCCGTTCGGCGCAGACCCGCCGGCGGCCTCGGCGAGCGCATCGGCGTACTCGAGCGTCGTCTGGTAGCGGTCATCGGGGTTGCGCGCCATGCCTTTGGCCAGCACCCGCTCCACCGATTCAGGGAAGGTGAGGTCGGGGCGCATCTTGCGCAGCGGAATCGGGTCGCTGCGCAGCCGCGCGATCATCATTTCCTGCTGGGTGCGCCCCTGGAAGGGCAGCCGGCTGGTGAGCATCTCGTACGTGAGCAGCGACAACGAGTAGATGTCGGTGCGCGCGTCGAGCGGCTTGCCGCGCAGCTGCTCGGGGCTCATGAATTCCGGCGTGCCCAGGATGATGCCGGTGGCCGTGAGTTTCTGCAGTTCGGCGCCCGCCTTGCGCTCCTTGGCGAGCCCGAAGTCCATCACCACGGCGTAGTCGGTCCCGTCGGGCCGCCGGCACACCATGATGTTCTCGGGCTTGAGATCGCGGTGCACGATCTTGAGTTCGTGCGCCACCTGCAGTCCCGCCGCCATGTCCCGCACCAGCCGCACCGTCTCCTCGAGCGAGATGTGGCCGAGCCGGTTGTTGCGGTCCGACAGGATCTCGCCCTCGACGAACGGCATCACGACGTAGACGAGCCCCTCCTCCGTCTCGCCCATGCGCATGATGTGGCACACGTTGGGGTGCTCGAGGCGCATGCCCAGACTGGCCTCGCGCTTCAGGCGCGCCATCGCGTTGGTGTCCTGGGACAGCGCGGCCGAGAGCACCTTGATGGCGCACCGCTGCTGCCGGGAGACGTCCGTGGCGAGATAGACGAACGACATCCCGCCCTCCCCCACCTTCTTCTCGATCCGGTACCGGGAATCGAGCATGTGCCCGACCAGGCCGGCGCCGCTGGCATCGGCGGTGCTCTGCGGGCGCGTCGCGGCGGCCGTGGCGCGAGCCTCGGCGGCGGGCGCGGGCACTTCCACGAGGCGGGTGCCGTCCTTCGTGCAGAACTGGGCGTCGTCCCCGTATTCGATACGGCAGCTTGGGCAGCGCTTCATGCGGAAAAGGTGCCGCGCGGCGCTGTTGGCGTCAAATATCCCCGCAAATCGCTCATGCGCCGGCCAGCAGGGCCTGCAGTCCCGCCCACTCCACGTTGCCGCCGCTCAGCACGAGAGCGATGGGGCCCGGCGAGCGCACGGCGCCGGACATCAGCGCCGCCACCGTGATCGCCCCGCTCGGCTCGGCCACGAGTTTCGCGCGGTCGAGCAGCAGCCGGATGGCGTCCCGGATCGCCGCATCCTCCACGAGCACGACGTCGTCCAGGTACCGCTGATGGTGCGCGAAGGGGAGGCGCCCGATCTCCACGGCCAGCAGTCCGTCGGCAATGCCGGCCGTGTGGGCCAGTCGCACCGGCGCGCCCGCGCGGCGGGCCTCGGTGAGCTTGGGCGCGCCCGCCGGCTCGACGCCGATCACGCGGGCGTTGGGCACCGTGAGCTTCACGGCGGCCGCCACGCCGGCGCTCAGCCCGCCGCCCCCGACCGGCACCAGCACGGTCGCGACGGCGGGCAGGTCCTCGGTGATCTCGAGGCCGAGCGTTCCCTGCCCGGCGATGATCGTCGGGTCGTCGTACGGCGGCACGACCGTCGAGCCCTCGGCGCGCGCGATCTCGAGGGCGCGATCCATGCGATGTGCCGTGGTCGTGCCCGCCAGTTCCACGCGCGCGCCCAGCCGCTCGGCGCCGGCGCGCTTGGGCGCGGTGACGGTGGTCGGCATGACCACCGTGGCCGGCACGCCGAACAGCCGGGCGGCCAGCGCCACGGCCTGGGCGTGGTTGCCCGACGAGGGCGCGATCACGCCGCGGGCGCGCACCGCCGGCGCCATGTTCGCCAGGTAGTTGTAGGCGCCACGGAACTTGAACGCCCCGCCGCGCTGGAGCATCTCGGGCTTGAGCCAGACGTCGCCGCCGATGACGGCGGCCAGCGCGTCGAAGGGCAGCAGCGGCGTGCGCACGGCCACCGGTGCCAGCACGGCGGCGGCGCGCCGCAGGTCGTCGAGGGATACGAGCGGCTGGTCGCCCGGCGTGGCCGGCATCAGGAGTAGACCCGGTTGCGGCCGCCCGTCTTCGCCTTGTACAGCGAACGATCGGCCTCGTTCAGCAGGACGTCGGGCGAAATCGGGTCGGTGCCGCGAGCCAGGGCTACGCCGACGGACACTGTGGCCGTGACGGGGGCGTGATCGTAGCCGAAGGCGAAGTCCTGCACGCGCCGGCGCACGCGTTCCGCGAAGGTAACCGCGCCCTCCCACCCCGTGTCGGGGAGCACGATCACGAACTCGTCCCCGCCCAGGCGGGCCACCGTGTCGGTGTCGCGCGCCGTGCCTTTCATGATGCCGGCCAGCTGCTGCAGCACCAGGTCGCCCACCGGATGGCCGCGCGAGTCGTTGATCGTCTTGAAGTGATCGAGGTCGATGGCCACCACGGCCACGTGCGATCCGCGCCGCTTGGCCAGCCGCCAGTCGGTGCGCAGCCGGTTCTCCAGCGCCCGCCGGTTCACGCACCCGGTCAGCGGGTCGGTGCCGATCTGCTCGGCGAACCGGTCGCGCATCGCCTCGAAGCTCCGCGCCAGCAGGGTCAGGTCGTCAGGGTGCGGAGCCTTCGTCGCGGCGAGTTTGGCCGTCAGCTCCCCGTCCTCCACCAGCTTGCAGAACAGGCGCAGTTCGTTCATGCGCTCGCGAAAGCTGCCGAACACCAGGATCACCACGGCGCTGACGAGCACGAACACCAGGGCCGTCAGCGCCACCTGCTGGCTCGGCGCCCGGGTCCCGCCCGTGAACGGCGGCGCCACCAACTCCATGGCCAGGTAGGCGCCGGCGGTCAGCGCCGCGGAGTAGATGCCGAGCCAGCGGTCGAAGTAGAACACCGACAGGACCACCGCGAGCAGGCCGATCAGCAGCATGCGATGGTGCACGGCGTTCGAACTCGCGAAGTAGAAGAACCCCGTCATGACGCCGATGTCGGCCGTGGCCAATGCCGTGGGAAGCAGCGGATGGAGGGCCCCGCGGCCCGAGCGCTTCACCCGCCAGGACGTGGCGATGACGATCGCGATGTACGCCGACGCGACGAGCAGCGTGGAAACGAGCGTGCTCTCGTGGGGGGCGGCGCCGAACAGGATCGCGACGAGCAGCGCCAGCAGGGCCCCGAGGTACCGCACCCACCGCTGCCAGAGGATCGCCTCCCGCTGCGCGTCGGCCTGGGCGTGCGCCAGGGCCTCACCCAACTCGGACCGATTCTCGACGGAGTCTCGGAGGACCTCGAGGGAGGTGGAACTCCTGCGCTGAAAGGCGTTCGGGGAGGGGGCGGAGTCCATGTTAGCCGTTTCTAATCGCGCTAAGCTACGGTGCAATGCCTCGGCGGTAAAGCATTTTCGCCGTGAGGCGGTCCGTCGTCACCGCCTCACTCTTCGTCCTCCGCCCCCACCGGCTCGCCCTCGCCCTCCTCCTCGTCCGCCGCCGCGCCTTCGTCCTCGTCCGGCACCACCCGGGCCACGTCGCGCACCAGGTCGCCGCCATCGAGTTCCACCAGCCGCACGCCCTGCGTGTTCCGCCCGGCCACACGGATGCCCTTCACCGGCATGCGGATGATCATGCCCTGGTTGGTGATGAGCATCAGCTCGTCGTCGGGCAGCACTTCCTTGATGCTCACCGCGTCGCCGGTCTTCTCGGTGCGATGCACGGTGATGATGCCCTTGCCGCCGCGGCGCTGCACGCGGTACTCGTCAATCGGCGAGCACTTGCCCATGCCGCGCTCCGTGACCACGAGCAGGTTGGCCTCCCGCTTCACCACCACCATGCCGACGAGCACGTCGTCGTCACTGAGCTCGATGCCTTTGACGCCGGTCGTGTCGCGCCCCATCGGGCGCACGTCGCCCTCCTGGAACCGGATCGACAGGCCGTGGCGCGTGGCGAGCACGATGTCGTTGTTCCCGTCGGTCACCTGCACGTCGATCAGTTCGTCGCCGTCCTCGATCTTGATCGCCTTGAGCCCGGTGGACCGCTGATTCGCGTACTGCGACAGCGCCGTCTTCTTCACCGTGCCCTTGCGCGTGGCGAACAGGAGGAACTTGTCGTCGGGGTAATCGCGCACGGCCAGCGTGGCCTGGATGCGCGTTTCCGGCGACACGTTGATCAGGTTCACCACCGGCTTCCCCTTGGCGGCGCGGCCGGCCTGCGGAAGCTCGTGCACCTTGAGCCAGAACACCCGGCCGTCGTCGGTGAAGAAGAGCAGCGAGTCGTGGGTAGACGCGATGAACAGGTGCTCGACGAAATCCTCGTCTTTGAGCCCCGAACCCGTGCCGCCCTTGCCGCCCCGCCGCTGGCGCCGATAGGTGGACACCGCCGTCCGCTTGATGTAGCCGGAGTGCGAGATCGTGACCACCATGTCCTCTTCGGCGATCAGGTCCTCGACCGTGAATTCGCCGTCGTCGCTCGTGATTTCGGTGCGGCGCGCGTCGCCGAACTTCTCGGACACGCGGGTCAGCTCCTCCTTCATCAGCGCCATGCGCTTGGGCTTGGACGCCAGCAGCGTCTTCAGTTCCTTGATGATCCCCTGGACTTCCTTGAGCTCCTCCTCGAGCTTCTCGATCTCGAGCCCGGTGAGCTTGGCCAGGCGCATGTTGAGGATCGCTTCCGCCTGGCGCTCCGACAGCTTGAACCGCCGCTGCAGCTGCGTGCTCGCCGCCGGCGTATCCTCGGCCGCGCGGATGACCTTGATCACCTCGTCGATGTTGTCGACGGCGATCTTCAGCCCCTCGAGGATGTGCTCGCGTTCCTGCGCCTTGTCGAGCTCGAACTGCGCGCGCCGCACGATCACCTCGTGACGGTGCGCGATGTAGTGCTCCAGCACTTCCTTGAGCGGCATGATCTTCGGCACCAGCCGGCCGCTCGCCGGATCGGGCACCAGCGCCAGCATGATCACGCCGAAGGTGGACTGCAGCTGCGTGTGCTTATAGAGCTGGTTCAGGACCACGCGCGGAATGGCGTCGCGCTTGAGTTCGACGACGATGCGCAGCCCCTCGCGGTCGGACTCGTTGCGCAGGTCGCTGATCCCGTCGAGCTTCTTGTCCCGCACCAGATGGGCGATGTCCTCGAGCAGCTTGGCGCTGTTCACCTGATAGGGAATCTCGGTGATCACGATCTGCGCCTTGTTCGACGACTCCTTCTCCTCGATTACCGCCCGCGCGCGCATCACGATGCGTCCGCGCCCCGTCTCCTGGTAATCCTTGATGCCCTGGCGCCCGTAGACGAACCCGGCGGTCGGGAAATCCGGACCCTTGATGAACTTGCGGATGTCGCCCGGCGTGGCCTCCGGATTCTCGATCAGATGCAGCAGCGCCGAGACGACTTCGCGCAGATTGTGCGGCGGAATGTTCGTCGCCATGCCCACGGCGATGCCCGACGACCCGTTCACCACCAGGTTCGGAATGCCCGACGGCAGCACCGACGGCTCCTGCAGCCGGTCGTCGAAGTTCGGCACGAAGTCGACGGTGTTCTTGTCGATGTCGGCGAGCATCTCGATGGCAACCGGCGTCAGCCGCGCTTCGGTGTAGCGGTACGCCGCCGCCGGGTCGCCTTCGACGGAGCCGAAGTTGCCCTGCCCGTCGATCAGCGGATTGCGCAGCGAGAACGTCTGCACCATGCGCACGAGCGCGTCGTACACGCTCGAGTCGCCGTGCGGGTGGTACTTGCCAAGCACGTCGCCCACCACCGTGGCCGACTTCTTGTACGGCCGCCCCGGCACCAGCCCCAACTCGTTCATCGCATACAGCACGCGCCGGTGCACCGGCTTCAATCCGTCGCGCACGTCGGGGAGCGCGCGCGACACGATCACGCTCATCGAATAGTTGATGAACGATTCCTTGATCTCATCGTCGATGAGACGCGGCAGGATGCGTTCGCGATTGTTGGGAGCGGTCATTTTCGGGCGGTGGGAAGGGGCCAAAACACGGCGCGGAAGCGACCTCCAAAGCTAACCGCAGGAGGGGCGAAAATCAACCGGCAGGACGCGCCGTAACCCATTACCAAACAGCCACTTGCGAAGCGGCCGGATGTTCCCGGTCGCGGCCCGGGCTGGGGCACGGATCAGCCCCCGTTTTCCAGGTCCGTTTTCAAGCCCCCGGCTCCTTCACTTCCCGGTCGAGAGCCGCCTCTTCGAGGGCCTCCGCTCGCCGCTCACGCGCTTCGACGTCCGCGCGCTCGACGCGGTAACGCCGGTACCATTCGCGCGTCACTTCGCCCGCCAGCTCCCGGTTCCCGAGGCCGAACGCGAGCGCCAAGGCCAGCGCCACGGCGCCGAACAGGATCGCGAACGCCGTCGTTACGATGTCGGTGGCGATGCCCAACTCCTGCACCGCCATGAACACCGCCAGCAAGATCACACCGCCGCGGCCGACCCGCGCCAGCGTGCGCCCGCCCTTGAGCGCCCCGGCCGACGCCGCGATCAGTCCGCCCACGAAGCCGCCCAGCACGATGCCCACCAGCACGATGATGATCGCCGCGATCAGGCTGGGGATGTAGCTCACCAGCTCCGAGAACACGTTGGCCAGCGACGGCAGACCCAGCGCGTCGGCCGCCACCAGGATCACGGCAAACATCGCCAGCCAGAAGGCGAAGCCGGCCACCGCCCGCGACGGATTTACCACGTGCGAGCCGCCGCGCTCCACTGCCTCGAGCACCCCGCCCCGCTCCAGGAGCTCGTTCAGGTGCAGTCGGCGCAGCAGCCGCTCCACCATCCGCTGCACCAGCTTTGACAGCAGATAGCCGGCGAACAGAATGATCGCCGCCGCGCCCAGCGGGCGCAGGAAGTCGGCGAACACCTGGGTGAAGCTGGTCCCCAGCCGCTGCGCGAAGTTCGCGGCCTGCGTCGTGTCCTGCACTTGGAAGAGCATGCGCCCTCGTGGGAATGCACCTGAAGCTACACCGGGCGGCGCCGGCGGAGGAGGAGGACGCGCGCGCTATGTGCGCGTTCCCCGCCGCCGGTCAAAGATCACGCTCCGCCGGCACTGAGGACAGAGCAGCCACTCGCGCCGCCGCGCGTAGCCCAGCCCGAACGACCCGCCGCCGATCTCGCGCAGCGTCATCACCGCCCCGTCGCGCGGACAGCGCACGGCCCCGCCCGCGGCGTATGCCTCGCGCACGACGCGCTCTTCGCCGGGCTCGAACTGCGCGTGGTCATTCACCCGGTCACTCCTTCACCCGCAACACGACCTTCCCGAACTGCTCCCCCGCCCGCAGCCGCTCGTACGCGTCGCGCCCCTGCTCCAGCGTATACACCCGGTCCACCGGCGGAAGGAGCCGCCCTTCGCGCAGATGGGCCACGATCGCCGCGAACTCCTCGTCGTTGCCCATCGTCGATCCCAGAATCGACCACTGGTTCCAGAACAGCCGTCGCACATCGGTCTCCACCACCGGTCCCGACGTGCCGCCGCAGGTCACCAGCCGGCCGCGCTTGCCGAGCGCGGCGAGCGACTGCTTCCAGGTGGCCGCGCCGACGTTGTCCACCACCACGTCCACACCGGCCTTGCCGGTGGCCGCGCGGATCTCGCGCGCCACGTCCTGCGTGGCATGGTTCAGCGTGTGGTCCGCACCCAGCGCGCGCGCCCGCTCCAGCTTCGCGTCGCTGCTCGACGTCACCCATACCTCGGCGCCGGCCAGCTTGGCGATCTGCAGCGCCGCCGTGGCCACCCCGCCGCCGATGCCCCAGATGAGCACCCGTTCGCCCGCGCGCACCCGCGCGCGCGTCATCAGCATGCGCCAGGCCGTGAGCGTCGCCAGCCCGAACGCCGCGGCCTCGTGCGCCGGCGTGCCGGCGGGAATCGCCGCGACGTTGTAGCAGGGCACCACCACGCACTCGGCGGCCGTCCCCGGCAGGTGCTCGCCCAGAATGCCGAAGCGCACGCACAGCGACTGCTCGCCGTCGCGGCAGTAGGCGCAGGTACGGTCGCTCACCCCGGGATTGAACACCACCGTGTCGCCAACCCGCACGCCGGTGGCGGCCTCCCCCACCCGGTCCACCACGCCCACGGCGTCGGCCGCCACGATCCAGGGCGGCACGATGGTGACGCCCGGCAGCCCCTCGAGCACGAACAGGTCGAGATGGTTGAGCGCCGCCGCCGTCACTCGCACGCGAACGTCGGTCGGCGCGCGCAGCGCCGGCTCCGGCAGGTCGTCGCGCACCTGCAGCTGCTCGAGCCCGCCGTGCGCCGAGATGGTGAGTCCTCGCAACGAATTCCTCTGCGGTTATATTCCAACCCCGCGGCCGACCCGGTTCGGCGGCGCGAGCGACCGTCGAAATATGCATCGGCCGCTCGGGGCATGCGGAGGGCCGGCCGCCCTGAACCGACACCGAATCCGATGACGTCCATCAAAGTCCCGCCGCTCGGCGAATCCATCACCGAAGCGATCATCTCCCGGTGGCTGAAGGCCGAGGGCGACCCGGTGGCGCCGGGCGAAACGATCGTCGAGCTCGAAACCGACAAGATCACCGTCGAGGTCCCCTCGCTGAGCGGCGGCGTGCTCACCAGGCGCCTGCACGCCGAGGGTGACACGGTGCACGTGGACGACGAGTTGGCGCAGATCGACGAATCAGCGAAACCGGCCGCGGCCGCCGCGAAGCCTCCCGCCCCGGCGGCATCGATTCCAAAGTCCGCCCCGACCGCGGCGCCGGCCGCTGCGGCGGCCCGAGCAAGCGCTCCGGCCGCTCCGGGCGCGCAGCGCCTGTCGCCGGCGGCCGAACGGCTGGCCGCCGAGTCCGGCCTCGACACGTCCGCTATCAAGGGCACGGGCCTGGGCGGCGTGGTGAGCAAGCCCGATGTGGTCGAGGCGATGGCGACGGCCGGCTCCGCTCCGGCGCCGGCAAGGGCGGCGGCCGCACCAGCGGCTCCGGTTCCGGCGCCCGCGGCCGCGCCAGCCCGGCCCGCCGACGGTCAGCGCGAAACGCGGGAGAAGATGTCCACGCGCCGCAAGCGGATCGCCGAGAACCTGCTCCAGTCGCAGCACGCCACCGCGCACCTGACCACGTTCAACGAAATCGACATGAGCGCCGTGATGTCGCTGCGCTCACGGATCCGCGAGCGGGTGGAGAAGGAGCGCGGGGTGAAGCTGTCGTTCATGCCCTTCTTCGTGAAGGCGGCGTGCCAGGCGCTCAAGGCGTTCCCGACCGTCAACGCGCAGATCGACGGCGACGCGATCGTCTACAAGCACTACGTCAACATGGGGATCGCGGTCGCGTCCGACGCCGGGCTCGTGGTGCCCAACATCAAAAACGCCGACCGCCTCGGCCTGCTCGACGTGGGGCGCGAGATGAACGCGTTGGCCGACCGGGCGCGCAACGCGAAGCTGACGATGGACGACCTCACCGGCGGCACGTTCACGATCACCAATGGCGGCGTGTTCGGGTCTCTCATTTCGACGCCGATCCTGAACTACCCCCAGGTGGGCATCCTCGGCCTGCACAAGATCCAGGACCGGCCGGTGGCGGTGGACGGCCAGGTGGTGATCCGCCCGATGATGTACGTCGCGCTGTCGTACGACCACCGGATCGTGGACGGCCAGCAGGCGGTGCTGTTCCTGGTGCGCGTGAAGGAGCTGATGGAGGAGCCGGGGGCGATGCTGGTGGAGTGAGCCGGTAAGGCCGCCGGAAAGCGAAGCGGGGCCGCGCACGCATGCGCGGCCCCGCTTCGTCATTCGTCAGCCGTGCGCCGCCTGGCGGCGCATCACATGTGCATTCCCTTCGGAAGGCTGAAGTTGTACGACACGGCGACGCCGTACGACACCTTGCCGTTCGACTCTGACACCGGGATCTGGACGATCGGCGAGATCGTGCACCGCTTGTTGAACACGAAGCCGATGGTGCCGGTGAGCAGGCCGAAGCTGTCGGTCGTGCTCGGATTCCCCTGGCCGGAGTAGACGATCTTGTCCTTGTAGCTGCGCGCCACGATCGCCGCGCCCACGGCCGGAATCACCTGCATGTCGTCGGAGTTCGAGGCGACCCAGCCAACCGATGCCCCGACGCTGATGTCGAGCGTGTTCTTGGGCAAGAGGACCGGCACGTTGCCGATCAGCGAGCCTTCCTGCGCCGTCACGCCGACCATCGGGCACAGCTGCACCGACTGGCCGGGGCTGAGCTCGAACTGGTACCCGAGCGCGCCGCCGTACGCATTGGACGACCCGTCCGAATTGTTGTCCTCGGCGTGGGAGAAGCTGCCCGTGGCGAACAGCGCCTTCTGCGTACCCAGCGCCAGCTGACCGCCGTAGGTCTTGGAATTGTCGCTGAACATGGCGTTCCCCCCCAGGCGCCCCCCGCCCACCGAGAACGACGGTGTGCCCGCGCAGATCTGCGCGTTGCCGACTGACGCCAGCCCTGCCACTGCCACACCGACACACGCAAACCGAAGAAACCGCGTCATATACCGACTCCGGAAAAAGGAATCCCTCTCAAGCCTTCGCGCGCCTTGCGCCTGCCCTTCCGCACCCGATGCGCTCACTCCCTGAGGGTTCGCGCACCGGCTAATTTACTACGTCGCCACCGAATGCATCCACATTATGACAGAATCGGTCTCCCATCAAGCCGACGTCGCCGTCGTTGGCGGCGGCCCCGGCGGCTATGTCGCTGCCATCCGTGCCGCCCAACTCGGCCTTTCCACCGTCTGCGTCGAAATGGACAAGACGCTCGGCGGAACGTGCGTCAACGTCGGGTGCATTCCGTCCAAGGCCCTGCTGACGTCGAGCGAGCATTTCGATTTCGCCCGCACCCATGCCGCCGAACACGGCCTGCTGCTCGGAGACGTCCAACTCGACCTCGCCCGGATGCTGAAACGCAAGGACGACGTCGTAGCACAAAATACCAAGGGGATCGAGTTCCTGTTCAGGAAGAACAGGATCTCCTGGGCTAAAGGACGCGGGACCCTGCGCCCGGGCAACCTCGTGGCCGTGGCCGCGGCCGACGGCGGCACCACCGAATGGCGGGGCCGGCACGTCATCCTTGCCACCGGATCCGTCCCGGTGGAACTCCCCTTCCTGCGATTCGACGAAGAGCGGGTGCTGTCCAACGTCGGCGCGCTCAGGATTCCGGAGGTGCCCCGGCACCTGATCGTCATCGGCGGCGGGGTCATCGGCCTCGAACTGGGGTCGGTCTGGCGGCGGCTGGGCGCGAAAGTCACCGTTGTCGAGCTGTTCCCGACGATCCTGCCGGGGATGGACGACGAGGTGATTCGCGAGGCCGACCGGACGTTCCGCAAGCAGGGACTCGACCTGCGACCCGGCACCAGGGTCGTGGGCGGCCGCCGCGACGGCGACCGCGTGCTCGTCGACGTGGAAAGGGACGGCGCCGCCGAAACGCTTGAGGGCGACTACGTGCTCGTGTCCGTGGGCCGGCGCCCCGTGCTCACCGGCATCGACGCCGCCGGCCTCGGCCTGGCCGTCGGACCGCGGGGCGAGATCGTCGTCGACGACCGGATGCGCACGAATCTGCCCGATGTCTACGCGGTCGGCGACTGCGTGGGCGGCAAGCTCCTGGCCCACAAGGCCGAGGAGGAGGGCGTGGTGGCCGCCGAGGTGATCGCCGGGCACCCGGCGCACATGCACTACAAGTCAATTCCGTCGGTCGTGTACACCTGGCCCGAGATCGCGTCGGTTGGCCTCACCGAACGCGAGGTGAAGGAGTCGGGGCGCGAGTACCGCACGGGCAAGTTCCCCTATTCCGCCAACGGCCGCGCCCGGTCCATGGGCGACACGTCGGGGTTCGTGAAGTTCGTAGCCGATGCGCGTACCGACGAACTCCTCGGCTGCCACATCATCGGACCGAACGCCTCGGAGCTGATCGCGGAAGTCGTGCTGGCGTTCGAGTACCGGGCGTCGAGCGAGGACATCGGCATCACCGTCCACGCCCATCCGACTCTGTCCGAGGCCACCAAGGAAGCGGCGCTGGCCGTGCTCGGACGCGCCCTGCACATCTGATCGCATGCCGGCCCGCGCCCGCGCGCTCATCGATTCCGCGCTCGGCGGAACGCCGTACCTGGCGCGCGCGCTCGAGCTGCTGGAGGCCGCCGAACACGACGGCTCCGACGAGAGCTGCGCCGTGTGGACCGAGCACCAGGGGACGGCGAGCGCGGTGGCGCTGGTCGGGCTCGTGGCGGGAGCCCGCGGCGCCGGCCGGATCCACCTGCTGCTGGGCGACGATCCGCACCTGGCGGCCCGCGCCTGCGACGTGCTACGGGCCATGGGCGCCCGCTTCGCCATGGCCGAATGGCCCGACGACGCACCGTTCGCGACCGCCATCCAGCGCCTGCGGGAGTCGGGGTTCGGAGAGGAAGCGCGGATTCCAGACTACTACCGGCGCGGCGTGGACCTGGTCTTCCTCCGCCGCGATCTGTAGGCGCCGGCCTCAGGCACCGCCGAGCACGGCCGCCGCGGCATCCACGGCAAGCCTCGCCCATTCGTCGTAGACCGGCGCCGACGGGTGCAGGCCGTCGGACACGAAGCACGACCGGTCGGCCGCTTGCCGCGAGGCCGCCGTGATGTCCACGTACCCGGCGCCCGCGAGTTGGGCGGCGCGGCGGTTCACCCTGTTGAAGTCATCGATCCCGGCGGCGATGGCCCGCCGATCACGCCCGTCGGCGAAGGGCGAGACGCCCCAGTCGGGAATCGAGAGCACGAGCACGCGGCGCCCGTCGCCGCCGGCCAGCGCGCGGGTGCGATTGAGCAGCCGCGCGAAGCGCATCGCGTAGTCCAGGGCCGAGCCGCCGCGGTACTGGTCGTTCACGCCCACGAGCAGCGACACCAGCGCGAACGGGCCGGCAGGCGATGCGGCGGCGATGCCCGCCGCCAGCTCGTCGCAGGTCCAGCCGCTGTGGGCGACGACCTGCGGATCGCCCACGTCGAGTCCGCGCCCACGGAGCATCACCGCCAGCCGGGCCGGCCACCGCTCCTCCGGGGCGACGCCCTCGCCGATCGTGTACGAATCGCCGAGGGCGAGGAAGGGGAAGCGCCCCGCGATCACGGGGCGCGGGTGCCGAGAGCGCGCTTGAGGATCGCGATCTGTCCAACGTGGTAGAGCGTGTGCTGAACGGCGCCGTGGAGCAGGACATAGGCGCTGTAGCCGCGGCCGGGAAGCATCGCGTCGAGATCGGCGTCGGGGTGGCGCTCCACGGCGGCGGCCAACGCTTCGTGGGCGGCCAGCACCGCGTCGCACGCCGCCGCCCAGGCGCGGGGGCTGGGGTCGGCAACGGCCGGGAAGTTGTCGGCGGCCGCGGGGTCGCAGGGCTCGCCCCCGAACCGCCGGCGGACGACTTCCGTCCAGGTCGTGACGTGGCCGACGAGTTCCCAGATGGTGTGCGCGTCGGGGATCGGGCGGGCGGCCGCTTCATCGGCCGACACGTCGTCGAGCGCCTCGGCGAGCGCCGGCCCGTGCCAGGCATCGCCGCGGGCGGCCCGCCGGATCTGATCGGCGATGCGCGCGTGTTCGCTCATCCGCGGGGGAGGTGAGGGAATGGGGACGAAAAAGGCGACCGGGTTCGCGAGGGATCCCGGCCGCCTGATTCGGACGTTGGATCGAAGCTCAACGCACCAGCAAGGCCGTCACGATGGCGGCGGCGGCGACGAGCGCCGCGCCGACGAGCAGCGCCGTGGTCGGCGTGACCACGAACTCGCGACGGAACCACGGCGTGATGGTCGCCGCCGGCGCGTGGGTCGGGAGCGCAGCCATGATCTGCGCTTCGACGTGCTGCGGCGTGCGCAGGCGTCGGACCCGCGCCATCTCGGCGTCCAAGCCCCGCCAGAATTCGACGTCCTTCGATGATTCACTCTTGCGCACGGCAGCCTCCGGCAGCTCCCCATCCAACCACGCATGTACGGGTGCGGCGAGGGGACGCTCCGCCTGCTGACCCAACGGCACTTCTCGATCAACGAGGGGGCGCGCCGGAGTGTCCTGTACGGGCCGCTTCTGGCCGTCGCGCGTGAGACCGGCTTCGGAACTCAGGTCGTCGTACATGGTCAGGCGTACTTCTCCTCGAGGAGTGCCTGGAGCGCCTCGCGGGCACGATGCACGCGCATCTTCAACGCTCCAACGGTGGTACCCAGCAAATCCGCCATTTCTTCGTACGAGCGCCCTTCCACATGTTTCATGATGAAGGCTTCCCGCAAGGATGCGGGCAGCGACGCCAACGCACGATCCAAATCCGACCGCAACTCCGTTCGATCCAGTTCCTCGTCGGGGGTCGCGTGCTGCGAGGGCTGGTCATCCTCCTCGTAGCTCAGATGCGACCGCCGAATATTCTTCAGCCAATCCTTGCAACCGTTCGCAACGATCCGAAACACCCAGGCGTCGAACCGCCCCCGCACTTCGGACAGATGTTGATACGCCTTGATGAAGGAGAGCTGGAGGATGTCTTCGGCGACGTCCGGGCTCCCAGTCATGCACAACGCGTGCCGATACAGCGGATCGCTGTAACGGGTGATCAGCAGCCGGAATGCGTCGCGCTTTCCCGCGAGCACCTGCTGGATGACCAGCTGATCAGACGCGTCCTGATCAACGACCGAGGCGGTGGATTCTGTCGTCTTCACGACGATAGAGTAATGCACTTCCCCCGCTTGGAACAGGGAGTGACGCCCGCGCCGCCGCCCGCCACGAGTGTCACGCCAGAAAGACGAAATGGTGGAGGGGGAAGTAACGAGGCGCCGCGCGGTCATCCTGACCCGCTCCGACCCTTCGGCGCGTGCTCGGGCGACGGATGCATTTTGCGGCACCCGGGGGGCGTTTCGCGGGGGGCTCGGGCGATCGAGCGCACCGGGCGATCGGCTACCCGAAGGCCTCCCATCCGCGTTCCCGAATCGACGCCCCGTGCTCGTCGAGCAGCGGGGGCGGACGCCGGATCGTCCCGCCGACGCTCGACGGCACGCCGGTGAGCGGCGACGCGTCCGTCACGTCGGCGAGCGACTCGAGCACCGTCCGCACGACGCCGCTCGGCACCCCGGCCGCGACGAGCGTACGCTGCCAGTGCGAGGCCGGATGCAGTGCCACGCGTGCCGCGACCGCGGCCGTGAGCGACGCGCGGCGCGCCACGCGGCCCGCGTTGGTCGCCAGCGCCGGATCGTCCGCCAGCGCATCCAACCCCAGCGCGCGGGCGCACGCCGTCCACTGCGCGTCGGTGCCCACGGCGATCACCAATCCGCGATCGGCGGCGCCGAACAGCTGATAAGGGACCAGATTCGGGTGCGCATTGCCCCACCGCGCCGGCTCCTCACCGGTCACGAGCGCGTTCTGCGCCACGTTCGCCAGCGCCGCCGTGGCGCTGTCGAGCAGCGAGATCGACAGGCGGCGGCCGCGCCCCGTGCGGCTCCGCGCGACGAGCGCGGCGAGGATGGCGATGGCGGCGTCCTTGCCGGCCACGATGTCGGCGAGCGCCACGCCCACTTTCATTGGATGACCCGTGGGCTCGCCGGTGATGGCCATCCACCCCGACTCCGCCTGCGCGACGAAATCGTAGCCGGGACGGCCGCTGCTCGATCCGAAGCCGGTGACCGTGCACCAGACGAGCGCCGGTTGCGCCGCCACCACGGCGTCGGCATCGAGACCCCGCCGCTCGAGCGCGCCGCGGCGGAAGTTGTCGATCACCACGTCGGCGCCCGCGATGAGCCGGCGGACGAACGCGAGGTCAGCCGCATCGTCGAGATCGGCGGCGACACTGAGCTTGTTGCGATTGACGCTGAGGAAATAGGCGCTCTCGCCGCGCGCGTCGAAGGGCGGACCCCATCCTCGTGTCTCATCCCCATGGCCAGGTCGCTCGACCTTGATGACATCGGCTCCAAGATCGGCAAGGAGCATGGAGCAGAGTGGCCCGGCGAGAACACGAGACAGATCGACGATTTTGATGTTTTTGAGCATATAGTGGCGCTATATTGTCTCTATGGAGATGCTAATTCCAGCGCGTCTTGTGCCGCGCTTGCGATGGCCTTGACCCGCCATTCTGGCCTCCGCCTCCTTGCATAGCTGTCGAAAAATCATATACTTGCGGCGAATTCCGCCTCTCCATTCGGCTACCGGGCCCGCGAACATAGCGCGGCCGCCCGCGACCATCAAATGTCACGGGGGCGCAGTATCCCCCTTCTTCCAATGAGTGCACGCAACTGATGCCGGATTCTGCGCACACCGGTTCCGCAAAAACCGCCGCCGATCACCCGCCCGCCGCACCCGCGCCGCGACGCGGCCCCGGCCATCGCGCCGACGCCCGCGACACCGTGGCCGAGTTGGCGGAGAAGGCCCAGTTGATCAGCCTCGAGGCAGGCAGCAAGGTGGCCGCCGCCATGAAGGACGTGATCAGCGCCGCCGTCGGCATCGCCGGCTTCGCCATCGAAAGCGCGCGCGATCTGACCAACTATATGGTTCGGCGCGGCCAGATGACGCAGGACGAGGCCGACAAGCTGCTCCGTGAGGCCGAATCGGCGCACGGCAAACGGCCGGCTTCCGAACGCAACAAGCCGACCGCGTCGAAGATCGCCGCCGAGAAGGCCGCCCTCGCGAAAGCACAGGCGGCGCGCGCCGCGGAGATTGCCGCCGCCGCCTTCGCCAAGGCCCATCCGCCGCGTCCGCCCAAGCCGCCCTCCAAGGTGTTCATGCCCAAGCCGGTGAAGGGCGCCCACGCCGCGCCCAAGAAAGCCGCGAAGCCCGCAGCCAAGAAGGCCGCGAAGAAGGCCGCACCCAAGAAAGCGGCAAAGAAGGCCCCGGCCAAGACGGCCGCTCGGAAGCCCGCAGCCAAGAAGAAGCCGGCCAAGAAGGCAACGCCCAAGAAGCGTTAGCCCGGTGCGCTGACGATGGTGCGCCCCCTCCGCCTCGTATTGGTGCTCGTCGCCGTGATCGCGGCGTGGCTGGTGGTCGTGCGGCGCCCAGCGCCTCCGAGCGCCCCCGCGGTCGATGCGGCGCAGATCCGCCGCGAGGTCATGGCCGTGCTCGACCATGGCGCCCGCGCCTGGGACGCCGGCAACCTCGATGACTTCGTTTCCGACTATCTCCCCGACTCCGGAACGACCTTCATCACCAAGACGGGCGTACTGCACGGCGTTGCGGCCATTCGCGGCGTCTATGCCGCCCGATTCGCCCCCGGCGCCCAGCGCGACTCGCTGCACTTCCAGAACGTCGAAGTCGACGTCCTCGGCCCCGACGTCGTGAACACGATCGCCTGGTACGTGCTCACGCGCGGCGACTCGATCACGGCGCGCGGCCCGACCTCACTGGTCATGCGCCATGTCAGCGGGCGCTGGCGCATCGTGCACGACCACTCGAGCTGAGATGCCCGGCGCCGTGACCATGCGCGCGCCGTCGCGCATGGACTTCGGCGGCGGGTGGACGGACGTACCGCCGTACGCCGAGCGGGAAGGAGGCGTCGTCTGCGCTGCGGCGATCGGGAGATTTGCCACCGCCAGGGTGCGAACGGCAGACGGCGCGGCGCCGAAGCCACGCAGGGCCGATGCCGCGCCGGAAGCGGAGGCGCCGCTCGTGCGAGCGGCGGTTCAACGGGCGGGTTTGAACGGCGAACTGCGGGTGGAGCTTCACAGCGACTTCCCCGTTGGGGCCGGCCTCGGCGGATCCTCGGCCGCCAGCGCGGCGCTGCTCGGGGCACTCGATCGGTGGCGCGGCATTCCCATCGACCGCGTGGCGATCGCCGAGCGCGGACGGGAGATCGAGGTGGAGGACCTCGGCGTGGCCGGCGGCCGGCAGGATCACTACTGCGCGACGCACGGCGGATTGCTTGGCCTGACGTTCGGCGCCTCGGTTGTCGTCGAGCGGATCCCGCTGCCCGCCCCGCTCCGCGCGGCCCTGGAGCGCCGGTGCGTGCTCGCGTACACCGGCGAGTCGCGCATCTCCGGCGACACGATCACCGGCGTCATGGAGGGCTACCGCCGCGGGGAGAAGCGTGTCACGTTTGCGTTGGCGTGCATGCGCGAGCTGGCGCGACAGATGATCGCGGCGCTCGCGCGGGGCGACGTCGACGCGCTGGCGTTGCTTGTGGGCGAGCACTGGACGCACCAGCGGTCGCTGCACCCCGCGATCCCCACCCCGCGCATCGACGCCATGGTCGAGCGCACAGCCGCGGCGGGTGCCCTCGGCGCCAAGGCAATGGGCGCGTCGGGCGGCGGCTGCGTGCTGGCCATCGCGCGCGACGGATCGGAAGCGGCGGTTCGCCGGGCGGCGGCAGAGCTGGGAGAGCTGGTGCCCTTCACCCTCGACGAGGCAGGACTGAGCGAATGCGACTCGAACGCGGCGACGCCGTAGGGCTGGCCCGGGCGCTCGTCCGGACCGACTCGCGCAATCCGTCGCTCGTACCGGGCGGGCCCGGGGAGGGCCAGGCGGCGCATCTGCTCGCCGGCGTACTCGAAGCCTGGGGCTTCCGCGTCGAGTTGCAGGAGGCGGCGCCGCACCGACCGAACGTCGTGGCGCGCATCGGCACGCCCGGCGGCCGGGCGCTGATGTTCAACGGCCATCTCGACGTCGTCGGCGTGGATGGCATGTCGCACGCGCCGTTCGACGCCACGGAGAGTGGCGGCCGGCTGTACGGCCGCGGCGCGGCGGACATGAAGGCCGGCGTGGCCGCGATGTGCGCCGCAGCCGCGCTCGCGGGCGACGCCCTCACGCACGGCGAATTGATCGTGGCCGCCGTGGTGGATGAGGAGTACGCGAGCCGAGGCACGCGCGCACTCGTGGAGCGCGAGATCCGCGCCGACGCCGCGATCGTGGCCGAGCCGACGCGGCTGGCGATCATGCCCGCCCACCGAGGGTTCGTCTGGCTCGACCTGGTATTCCACGGCCGCGCCGCGCACGGCAGCCGCTACGACGTCGGCATCGACGCCATCCGCCATGCGGGCCTGGTGCTGGCCGAACTGGACGCGCTCGACGAGTCGATGCTCGCCGGCCGCACCCATCCGCTGCTCGGGCACGCCTCGCTGCACGCCTCGCTGATCGCCGGCGGCACGGGCATGTCGACCTACCCCGACCGCTGCGAGCTGAAGCTCGAGCGCCGCACCCTGCCGGGCGAGACGCCGGCGCGGGTGACGGCCGAGGTGGAGGCGGCCTGCGCCCGCGTGCGGGCGCGGCGCCCCGATCTGCGCGTGGACCTGGCGATGACGCTGGCCCAGAACCCGAGCGACGTGGACGCGGGCGCCCCGATCGTGCGGGCGCTGCGCGACGCCCTCGAGCACCAGGCCGTTCCCGTGCGCGTGGAGGGCATGAGCGCCTGGACCGACTGCGCCATTCTCAACGACGCCGGCATTCCGGCGGTCTGTTTCGGCCCGGGCGACATCGCCCTCGCCCACGGGCCGGAGGAATACGTCGAACTCGAGCAGATTCCGCGGGCCGCCGCGGTGCTCGAACGGCTGGCCCGCCGCTGGTGCGGCACCGGGGAGGGCGCGTGGCAGAGCTGACGCATGCCCAGTACGAGCTGCTCGAGCGCGCGGTGGTGAACGGCCAGCGCATTGCGGTGTATCGTCGGGGCACCGAATACATCGTGGTGCCGGAGCGGCTGGCGCTCCGCGGACGGCGCGAGGCGATCGAGGCGCGCAACCCGACCACCGGAGACCATCTCACGCTGTACATCGACGAACTGGACGCCCTCGAGGTGGTGCGGTGACCGGGTCCGCGGCGCTCCCCCTGGTGGCGATCTACGCCGACGAATCGTGCCTGGGCAACGGGCAGGAAGGCGACAACCCGGGCGCCGCCGGCGGCGTCATCGAGTACCGCGCCGCGGATTCCGGCCGCATCACGCGGCGCGACTTCTGGCGCGCCGAGCCGGGCACGACCAACAACCGGATGGCGCTGGTGAGCGTGATCGAGGCGTTCCGCATCATCGCGCAGAAGAACGGCCGGTTTCGCGTGCTGTTCACGAGCGACTCGCAGTATCTGGTGAAGGGGATGAGCGAATGGGTGGCCGGGTGGATGGGGCGCGGCTGGCGGCGCAAGGGCGGGCCGATCGAGAACCTCCCGCTGTGGAAGGACGCGGTGGAACTCGTGCGCCCGCACCAGGTGCAATGGCAGTGGGTGCGCGGCCATGTGGGCCACGTGCAGAACGAATACGCCAACCATCTCGCCACCCGCGCCGCCCGCGACCAGACGTCGTCGGACGGTGCGGTCGCATCGGGGTTCGACGAGTGGCTGGCCGCTGAGCGCGCGGCCGGCCGGATGCACGGCGAGCCCGCGCCCTTTCCCGATCCGCATAGATTCAAGCCATCGCGGCCGCTGCCAGCGGCGGCGCAGGCGACGCTGCTCGACTAGTGGAGAACGCCATGGACGCGATCGACCGCATGTTCACCGTGCTCACCAAGACGGTCCGTGACACTCAGCCCCGCTATCTGACGCAACCGTTCGAGGTAGCGGAGCTGTACCAGACACTCCTCCCGTACCGGCACTTCCGGCGCGAACTGGACCTCGACACCAACGAGGACTACGAGCTCACGCTGATGCAGCTGCTGGCCGGCGCGCGGGGCTATCTGATCGTGGACGACCGGATGCGCGACGCGCTGACCCGCGAACTCCGCGCGCCCAACCCCGATCCGGGCGCGTTCCGTCAGTTTGCCGACGCCCAGGTGGCCCTGTCGCCGGCGGCGGTCCAGCAGCAGACCGAAACGCCGGAGGGACCGGTCGACCAGGTGCAGGGCGGCGGGTCGACGGTGCGCCTCTCGACGCCGGCGTCGGTGGCAGCCGCCGCGGCCGCGGCCAACGAACTCCGCTGCCGCTACTGCAGCGGGAAGCTTCCCCAGGGGCGAAAGGTCATGTTCTGCCCCTACTGCGGCCAGAATCTGACCGTGATGAACTGCACCGCCTGCGGTGCCGAGCTGGAGGTAGGATGGAAGTTCTGTGTGGCCTGCGGCCGGGGATCCGGCCAGGAGGCGTGATGCGCGGCCGTTGGCGGATCGGGATGGCGGTCGCCGCGACGATCGCCCTGGGAGGCTGCGCGACGGGCGCGCGTGGCGGCGCGGCGGGGGCCGTTCCCCCGGCCCGGAGTTGGGCGGTGGTCACCCGCGAGCACGTCGACCTCTGGCTCCACGGCTACGCGATGATCACGCGGGACGCGGCGCAGGTGCCGGTGTTCCGCCGCGGCTACCGGGACTCCATCGAGTCCGCGCGGCGTGCGCGCAACGTGCTCACCGGCCTCGACGCCAACCACGAGAAGCTGGCCGCGCTCATGGCGCAGAACCCGGAGATCACCAACGGGCAGTTCCTGCCGCTGTACTTCAAGTCTTGGGACGAGATGCTGCAGGCAGTGAACGGATTCGTGCGCGCCGACGGCAACATCCGCCAGGCCGACCCCGCCGCCCGCGGGCAGTGGTCGGTGATCGCGTCGCTCTACCCCACGGTGCAGGATCGCGAGTGGCTGCGGCTGTTCACCCAGGCGCTCGGCGACGAGTCCGACCACTTCTACCATGACTACTGGATCGCGCAGCAGCAGGACCGCCGCGGCGTGGTGGAGGACGTGGATTCCCTCTGGAGTTCATTGCGGCCGCGCTTCCAGCGGTTCCTCACCAGCACGCACCAACTGGACGGCGAGTTGATCCTGTCGCTGGTCCTGGGCGGCGAGGGGCGCACGCTCAATGCATCGCCGCAGCACAACGAGGTCGTGGTCACGATGCCCGGATCGCGCGCCGATGCCGCCGACGCGATCTACGGCTTCGCGCACGAGGCGGTGCAGCAGATCTCCGGGACGGCGGTGGCCGACAACACCTCGCCGGCCGAGCAGCGCGGCGGCGCCGCGGCAGCACTCACGCCGATCGCCGCGGTGCGCGCGGGCGCCATGCTCCTGGACCGCGTGGCCCCCGAGCTGGACGACGGCTACATGCGCTTCTACCTCCGGCAGGCAGGAGTGGCACCGCCCGCCGGAAACGCCGAGCCCACGTTCGTCGCCGCCTTCCAGGTGCCGACGGCCGTCGCCGCCGACATGGCGCGTCAGATCGGCGCGGCGCTCGGTGGAACCTGAGCCGGGCCGTCACCCGTATATTTGGCGTCATGGGTGATTCCTCGGTCCCGGCCACCGGGTCCTCTCCGCTCGACCGCGCCGCGCTGGAACGGGTGCTGGCTCGCGCCGCCGAATTGCAGGCGCGCAGCGCCGATCCCGCCGACCTGATGAGCGACGACCAGATCGTCGACCTCGGCAAGGAGGTCGGCCTTTCGCCGGCGTACCTGCGCCAGGCGCTGGCCGAGGAGCGGACGCGGCCCGGCGGGTCGGACGGGCCCGGGTTTCCGTTCGCCGCCGGCACCGTCTCCGCCGAGCGGACCGTCCGCGGCACCGTGGCCGAGGTGTTCGCCGCGCTCGACGTGTGGATGGAGAAGGACGAGTGGCTCCAGATCAAGCGTCAGTTCGCCGACCGGATCATCTGGGAACCGCGGCGGGACTTCGAAGGCGGCGTGCGGCGCCTGCTGAACGTTGGGGGGCGCGGGTATGCGCTCTCCCGGGCCTCCGACGTCGGCGCGACGGTCGTTCCCGTTGACGAGGGGCGGGTGCTGGTCCGACTGGACGCGGACCTGACGGGCGCCCGCCATGCCGCGCTCGGCGGCATGGGGGGCGCGATCGTGGGCGGCGTGGCGACGGGCGGCGTGCTCCTGGCGCTCAACTTCGCCGCGCTGGCCGCGGCGGCGCCGGTGGTGCTCCTGTCCGGCGTCGGTTATTTCGCCGCCCGCAACAGCTTCGCCGCCACCGGATCGCGCGTGCACCTGGCGCTGGAGCAGATGCTCGACCGGCTGGAGCGCGGCGAACGGGCCGACAATCCGTCGCTGCTCAAGCTCATCGCGCAGGCGGCGGGCGCCTCCCGTTCGCGCCGCTACTGAGCCGCGGCCGGCCGCGGCCACAGCGTCACCGGGCGCCGGCTCGCCCAAGCGGCCAGGCCCGCCAGCGCCCGATTGCTCATGATGCCGGCCACGCTCAGCGCGATGAGCGTCTTCACCTCGGCCCGTGAGATCTTCACGACCTGGCGGCGCGCCAGGGCCGCGGGCGACTGCGTGATGTCGCGCAGGGTGGCGTAGGCGAACAGCAGCGGCAGCACGCAGAACAGGCGGATCGACACGGCCCGCCGGGGAATCAGGAGCAGGTAGTCCTTGGCCTCTTCGAGGTTCGCCCACGCCAGTTCGATGAGCGTGGCCATCGCGGCCCGCGTGCTGGCAGCCCGGTCGCCGGCGAGGATCGTCGCGTGGCTGCCGCCGTGGCTGGCCAGCAATTCCTCCGGCACGTAGATGGAATTCTCGTGCTCGGCGTCGGTCGCCACGTCCTTGAGGATGTTCACCGTCTGCAGGGCCTCGGCGAAGGCGCGGCTGCGCTCCCGCAACACCGCGTATTGGCGCGGGCCGATGCTGGGCGCGTGCTCGTGCCAGAGATCGGTGAGCAGATACCCCACCGTGCCGGCCACGTAGTAGCAGTACTCACGGTACTCGTCGAGCGACTGGATGCGGATGCCGTGCGGATACCGGAGCACGAACTTGCGCATGCCCACCGCCATCTCGGTTACCCAGCGCTTCACGTGCGCCTGCGTGGCGGCGTCCAGATGGCGGTACGCCAGGAACACCAGATCGGCGTGCTGCACCAGGCGCAGGTGGGCGCTGTCGCCGGTCATTCCTGCGGCCACCGCGGGAAAGTCGTCGGCGCGTGCGGGGTCGTCAAAGCATTCCAGCATCCGGTCGAACAGCGCCGCCTTTTCCGGGGCCGGCAGCACCGGTTCGTCCTCGATGGTGTCGGCGATGCGGCAGAGCAGATAGGCGCAGTTCACGGCCCGGCCGAGGGCGCCAGGCAGGGCGCGGATGCTGAGCGCGAAGGTGCGCGACACCGCCGGCAGGATCTCGCGCGAGAAGCGGAGCGCCTGCGACAGACGGGCATCGTCGGCTGCAGGTCCGGCAGGCCCGGACGAATGAATGGAGGACGCCACGGATGGGAGCGGGGTCGTCGTGGGTGGAGCGGGTGGGTTAAACTTCGGCGTTGCCGTTGGCTGCAAATTACCGCCGCGGCATCGCCGGCGCTCCCCGCCGGCTCCCCCGACCACTCTCTCCGGACGTCGTTGTCGTGACCATCACCGCTCCCCCGGGATTCCGAGGCACGTTTCGCACCGACGACGCCGCGCGCGCCGTGTACGGCGAAGCCGCGGGCGTCGCCCGCTGCTGGCCCCGCGCCGTGGCCGTTCCCGTGGACGCGCGCGACCTGCAGACGCTGGTGGGATGGGCGCACCGGGAGCAGATCCCGCTCGTGCCTCGCGGCTCGGGAAGCGGCATGGCCGGCGGCGCCGTGGGCGACGGCGTGACGGTGGACGTGAGCCGGTTCCGCACCGTGGGCGAGGTGAACCGCGAGACGCGGACCATTCGCGCGGGGGCGGGCGTCCTGCGCGCCGAGGTGGATCAGGCCGCGCGGGCCGCCGGGCTGCGATTCCCGGTGGACCCGTCGAGCGGTGAGTTCTGCACGGTGGGCGGGATGGCCGCCACCAATGCCGCCGGCGCCCACACGATGCGCCACGGCCCGACCCGTCCCTGGGTGCAGGCGTTGACCTGCGTCTTTGACGACAGTTCCGCCGCCGAGATCCGCCGCGGGGCGCTGCCGCCGCGGGAGATCGCGGCCGTCGACCGCTTCATGCGCGACGCCCACGACGCGATCGTGCGGCGCGAGCACGCGACCCCGTCGGTGCACCGCGGCGTGTACAAGGACTCGTCGGGCTACGCCACCGCGGCCTACGCGGCGAGCGGCGATCTCGTGGATCTGCTCGTGGGCAGCGAGGGCACGCTCGCCCTGTTCTCCGACGTCGAGTTGCGGCTGGAGCCGGTGCCGGCCGCGGGCGGGAGCCTGCTCGGCGAGTTCCGCTCGCTCGACGCCGCCGTGCGCGCCGCGGGCGAAGCGCGGAAGATCGGCGCCAGCGCCTGCGAGCTGCTCGATCGCACCTTCCTCGAGGTGGCAGCCGGCGGGAACAATCCGCTGCCCGTGGCCCCGGGCGCCGAGGCCGTGCTGCTGGTCAAGCTCGACGGCGAATCGATGCGCGACGTCGGCGCCCGGGGGCGCTCCATCGAGCAGGCATTCCGCCGCATCGGCGCCTCGGGCGTCACTCTGGCCCTCGATCCAGCAGCCGAGCGCGAGCTGTGGGAGCTGCGCCACGCGGTGAGCCCGATCCTCTCCCGGCTCGATCCCAGCGTGAAATCGATGCAGTTCATTGAGGATGGCGCGGTGCCGCCCGACCACCTGGCCGACTACGTGCGGGGCGTGCGGGCCGTGCTCGACCGTCACAAGGTCAAGGGCGTCATCTTCGGCCATGCCGGCGACGCGCACATCCACGTGAATCCGCTCATCGACGTCAGCCAGAGCGACTGGCGGGCCCGGGTGGAAGGAATCCTCGACGGCATCGTGGCGCTGACGGCCTCGCTCGGCGGCACGCTCACCGGGGAACACGGCGACGGGCGGCTGCGCACGCCGCTGCTCTCCCGCGTCTGGACCGACGCCGCCCGGGAGCGCTTCGCGCTCGTGAAGCGGTGCTTCGACCCGGCGGGAATCCTGAATCCCGGCGTGAAGGTGCCCCTGCCCGGACAGCGGCCGCTGACCGACGTGAAGTACGACCCGAATCTCCCGCCCCTCCCCGCCGCCGCCGCCCTCGCCCTCGAAACCGTCGAGCGCGACCGGGCGTACGCGCAGTTCCGGCTTGCGCTGTTGGAGGCGCCGGCGGAGTCTTGATGCCGATTTCCCTGTCCGCCGGACAGCCAGACGGACAGACAGCAGAGCGTTCTCGGTTTCCAGTATCACCCTCCACGCGCCGCCCAATGCCCGAATTCTTCCGCGAGCCCCGCGTCACCCTCCTCGCCCGCCCCGCGTTCGCCGAGCCGGCCCATCTGCCGGTGGAGTGGCAGGGCGAGAGCACCGACGGCGAGCGGCTGGCCGAGTTCGCCGGCCGCCTCTGCTACATGAGCCAGCACAACCCGGCCAGGCGGGCGACCCGTGACTATTTGGAGAACATCAAGAAGCAGGGGCACGGCAGCGTCCTCGAGCACGCCACCTACTCGCTGCTGCTCGAGGGAGTGAGCCGCTCGCTGACCCATGAGCTGGTGCGCCACCGGGCGGGGTTCGCCTATTCGCAGCTCTCGCAGCGCTACGTCGACGAGTCGCACGCCGCGTTCGTGGTGCCGCCGGCCATCCTCGGCGACGAGGCCCTGGAGCTGGCCTGGCGCACGCAGATCGAGGGCGCCCAGCAGACCTACGTGGCGCTGGTGGAGCAGCTCATGGAACGGTACGGCTGGGTGGCCGACAAGGTGCACCGCCGGAAGATGGCCCGCGAGGCGGCGCGGGCCGTGCTCCCCAACTCGACGGAGACCAAGATCGTGGTCACGGCCAACGTGCGGGGCTGGCGCACGATGCTCGAGCTCCGGAGCAGCGAGGGGGCGGAGATGGAGATCCGCCGCGCCGCCCTGGCCGTCCTCCGTCTGCTCTCGGCCGAGGCGCCGGGGTTCTTCTCCGACTTCGAGATCTACACGGCCGACGACCGCCAGGAGGCGGCGCGTATCTCGTACCACAAAGTGTAGTCGCGGCGCCGCGCTGATTATTTCCCGTTGCGCGACGAAATCGGTCTGCGTATCTTGGCGCGTCCTTTCGAGAACGGATGACGCGCATCGGTTTCGCGTACAATCAGAAGCCCGAGTCGACTCCCGCGCCGCACGGTGCGACGGCCGCGGTTGACGCCGACGACGAGCCCCCCAGTACGCGCCGGGACCAAGGCTCCCGGAACTTCTATTCTGTCCCGTCCACTCCTTTCGCCGCGAACGGCGGTGGCACGGGTCTTGTCGCGTCCGCCCCGGCACCAGCCGAAGACGATGCCTACGCCGAGTGGGATTCCCCCGAAACGATCGACGCTGTGGCGAGGGCGCTCTCGGCCTACGGCGAGGTGATCCGGCTCGAGGCCACCGCCGAGTTCCCCGAGCGGCTCCGCGCCGAGCGCCCGGACATCGTGTTCAACATCGCCGAAGGGCTGCGGGGACCGAACCGCGAAGCGCACGTGCCCGCGATCTGCGAGTTCTTCGACATTCCGTACTCCGGCAGCGACCCGTTCACGCTGTCGCTCTGCCTGGACAAGGCGCGCACGAAGCAGATGCTCGTCGCGCACGGCGTGCCCACGGCCGGGTTCGTCCTGCTGGAGAACGAGGCCGACCTCGTGGCGCTGGCCGAAGGGCGGCACGCCCAGGGGCGCGCCGCCGGCCTGGCATTCCCGCTCTTCCTTAAGCCGGTGCAGGAGGGCTCGTCCAAAGGGATCACGGAACGGAATCTCGTGCGCGACGGCGGCGCGCTGCTCGAACGCGGGCGCGAGCTGCTGCGCCGCTACGCCCAGCCCGTGCTCGCCGAGGCGTATCTGCCCGGCGCCGAATTCACCTGCGGCGTGCTCGGCAACGGCGCCGACGCGCGGATCCTGCCGCTCGTGGGCATGCGCTTCGACACGCTGCCGGGGGGCGCCGTGCCGATCTACGGCTTCGAGGCGAAGTGGGTGTGGGACACGCCGGACCACCCCCTGGACATCTTCGAGTGCCCCGCCCGGGTCTCCGACGAACTGCGCGCCGCCATCGAGGCCGCGGCCCTCCGGGCGTACCGCGCGCTCGGCTGCCGCGACTGGTCCCGCATCGACGTGCGCCTCGACGCCGCCGGCCGGCCCAACGTCATCGAGATCAATCCGTTGCCCGGAATCCTGCCGGATGCGGCCGAGAATTCCTGCCTGCCCAAGGCCGCGCGCGCGGCCGGGCTGTCGTACGACGAGCTGATCCAGACCTGCCTCGTTCACGCCGCGGAGCGGCAAGGGGTCGTCATCCAACGCCGGAGCGCGCCATGAAGATCGCCATCCTGTTCGACGGGGCGTCGGCCATCGCCACCTTTCCCGACCTGCTGATTCTCAAGACGGTGGAGGCGATCGAGCGGGCGCTCATCGAAGAGGGGAACAAGGTAGTGCACCTGCCGGTGCACACCGACGGCCGCTGGGTCGACCGGCTCCGGAAGGGCGGATTCGATCTCGTGTTCAACATGTGCGAGGGCATCGACGGCATCGCGGCGCTGGAACCGTCGGTCATCGCCATGGTCGAACTGCTGGCGCTGCCGTACACGGGCAGCTCGAGCTTCACCACCGGCCTCTGCCTGCGCAAACACGTGGTGAACGCGCTGCTCGCCAGCGCCGGGCTCCCGGTGCCCGAGTTCGTGACCGTGCGCTCCGGCGACCCGGTGCAGGCCGTCGGATTCCCGGCCATCTGCAAGCCGAGCGCCGAGGACGCGTCGATCGGCATCGAGCAGAAGTCGGTGGTGCGCACCAAGCGCGCGCTCATCCGGCGGGTCGAGGCGATGCACGAACGGTGGAACCAGGTGCTGGTGCAGCGCTACGTCGAGGGGCGCGAAGTGAATGTGGGCATCGTCGGCGACCAGGTGCTGCCGGTGGCCGAGATCGACTTCAGCGGCATGCCCAAGGGCAAGTGGCGGATCGTGAGCTACCGCTCCAAGTGGGAGGCGGGGAGCGATGAAGACTCGGGCACGGCGCCCCGCTGTCCGGCGGACCTGGGGCCCGAGTTGGAAGCCGAGGTGCGGCGGGTCGCGCTCGCGGCGTGGCGGCTGGTGGGCGGCTCGGGCTACGGCCGGGTCGACATGCGCATCGACGCCGACGGACGGCCGTGGATTCTCGAGGTGAACCCAAATCCGGACATTGCCCCCGACGCCGGATTGGCGCGGATGGCCGCGGTGGCGGGGCTGGACTACGGCCGGTTGATCCGCGCGGTTTGCCAGCTGGGCGTGCGCCGCCGCGTCGAAGCGGGCGACGCAGACCGCCTGTGGGCGCTGGCGTTCCAGCTCTCGGGCGGCGTCGATCCGTCGCTCGAGGCCGATCTGTTCGACGCCGCGCGGCAGGCGTCCTGATGACCACGATCGGCGAGCTCGACGCCTCCCACCGCGGGGCGCTCGGCGATCTGCTCCGTGCCACGGGGGCGTTCCGCGTCGATGAGATCGACGTGGCGCTGGAGCTGTTCGACGAGACCTACGGCCCGAACGCCGATCCCGCCGAGCCCGGCGACTACGAGTTCGTAGCCGCGTTCGCCGGCGACGGATCGCTGGCCGGGTACGGCTGTTTCGGCGCAACGCCGGGCACCGAAGGGACGTACGATCTCTACTGGATCGCCGTGCATCCGGCGCGGCAGGGAACGGGCGTGGGTTCGGCGCTCCTCGCCGAGGTGGAACGTCGCATCGCCGAGCGCGCGGCGCGCATGCTGGTGGTGGAGACGTCCGGGCAGGACGGGTACGAAGCGGCACGACGGTTCTACGGCGCGCACGGCTACGAGATGACGGCGCGCCTGCGCGATTTCTACGCCCCGGCCGATGACCGGGTGGTGTTCACGAGGCATCTGGGCAATTCTCCTTCACCCGCGGACCGCGGAGCCTGACCGCCATGAGCAACTGGCAACAGATCGTCCACACCGGCATCGACACGCTGGACAAGCTCGCCGAGAAGTTCGGCCCCGACGTGATCGACGTCGAGGCGCTCAAGCCGGCGTTCGAGAATTTTCAAATGCGGCTCACCCCCGCCGTGCTGGACCAGATCAAGGAAGTGGGAGATCCGATCTGGAACCAGTACGTGCCGACGGTGCAGGAGCTGGACGTCGTGGACGGCGTGATCGACTCCCTGGACGAGGACGGCGACTCGCCCGTGCCCAACATCACGCACCGCTACCCCGACCGCGTGCTGTTCCTGGTGAGCCCGGTGTGCGCGTCGTACTGCCGGTTCTGCACGCGCCGCCGCAAGGTGGGCGACCCGGAGAAGATCCCGCTCAACCAGTACGAGTCGGCATTCGAGTACATCCGGAGCCATCCCGAGATCCGCGACGTGATCATGAGCGGCGGCGACCCGATGATGCTCTCCGACCGGCGCCTGGAGTACCTCTTCCAGCGGCTGCGCGAGATTCCGCACGTCGAGATCATCCGCATCGGGAGCCGGATCACGGCGCATCTGCCCGAGCGCATCACGCCCGAGTTCTGCGAGATGGTGAAGAAGTACCATCCGGTGTTCATGAACACGCACTTCAACCATCCGAGCGAACTGACGCCGGCCACCGTGGCGGCGCTGGGCCGGCTGGCCGAGGCCGGCGTGCCGCTGGGCTGCCAGACCGTGCTGCTGCGCGGAGTGAACGACAATCCCGAGACGATGAAGGAGCTGATGCAGAAGCTGCTCAAGGCCCGGGTGCGTCCCTACTATCTGTACATGGCCGACCAGGTGGCCGGCGGCGAACACTTCCGGACGATGGTCGAGACGGGGCTCGAGATCATCAAGGCGTTGCGCGGCTGGACGTCGGGGCTGGCGGTGCCGCACTTCTGCATCGACGCGCCCGGCGGCGGCGGCAAGGTGCCGCTGCTGCCCGAGTACGTCGAGAAGATCACCGAGGACGAGGTGATCTTCCGGAACTACGAGGGGAAGCGCTTCGTCTACAAGCAGCCGCGGCTGCCGGTGGCCGCCTCGGCGTGCAGCGACGAGACGGCCGACGCCGATCCCATGGTGCTCCCCATCCAGATCACCAAGCCGCGGCGGAAGGCGGCCCGGCGGCGGAAGCTCGGCTAGCGGCTACCGGGTCGAGATGACGATCGCGCCGGCCGCGTTGCCCGTCCCGTAGCGCTGGGTGGCGTCGGTGGGGCTGAGGTAGCGCACCTCGTGGACGGCGCTCACGGGAATGTTCCGGAGGTCGGCCACGCCATCGAGCTTCACGCCGTCCTGATACACCGAGAGCGTGTACCCGCCCTGATTGCTGATCGACGAACTCGCCGACCCGCCGCGCGGGGCCAGCATCGCCGGCCGCAGACTGCGGATGGCATCGTACAGGTTGGAGTAGGACGACTGGGCCAGCTCTTCGGCGGTGATGACGTCGGGATCCCGGCGGACGCTGGTCCGGCTGCCCGACGTCGACGCCGGGGCGCCGCTGCTCGCGCATCCGGCGGTGAGGAGCGCGAGACTGAGGAGAATGGTCGGCAGGCGCATGGTCGTGTGGATGAAGGTGGCCGCGGTCTTCACCGCGAGATCAGCAGGATCACGCCGCCGGGGTTTCCGGACCCGAAGCGCTGCATCGCCTGGGCCGGGTCGAGATAGCGAATCTCCCTGACGGTCGTCACGGGCAGGGACCGCAGGTCGGCGATCTCTCCCAGACGGGTGTTGTCCAGATAGACGTGCACCGTGTAGTCGTCGGGCGCGCTGATCGACGACGAGGCGTTGGCGGGGCGCAGCCGCAGCATTTCTGGCCGCAGGTGCTGAATGGCGTCGTAGACGCTCGGCGAATTTTCCCGCGCCAGTTCCTGCGACGAGATGACGTTCGGGTCGCGCATGGGACTCGCGCCCGCGGCGGACGCGCCACCGGTGGCGCATCCCGTCAGCAGCAGCGCCCCCACCAAACCCGCGGTCAATCGCATGGTGCTCCTCCTCCCGGCCGCGCCGACGGCGTCAGTGCGCGAGCGCCTCTTCGTGCTCCCTGCTCGATTCGGTGATCACCCGCTGCGCCGCGTCCGACGGCATCTCCTCGTAGCCATGGAACCGCCGCTTGAACGTCGCCCGCCCCTGGGTCATCGACTGCAGCGCGCTGGCGTACATGTACAGTTCGGCCTGGGGCAGCACCGCCCGCACGCGGGTGCCGTCGGCGGCGGTCTCCGTGCCGAGAATGTGGCCGCGGCGCGACGACAGATCGCCGAGCACGTCGCCCATGTACTCGTCCGGGGTCAGGATCTCGAGCTCGTCGAGCGGTTCGAGGAGCACCGGTTTGCACTTGGGCGCCACCGCCTTGAAGCCGAGGATGCCCGCCATCTTGAACGACATCTCGTTGGAGTCGACGGTGTGGAACGAGCCGTCGTACAGTTCGACCTTGAAGTCCACCAACGGATAGCCGGCGAGGACGCCGCGCACCGCGGCCTCCTGGATGCCCCTGTCCACGGCGGGGATGAATTTGCTGGGGATGGAACCGCCCACGATCTTGTCCACGAACTCGTAGCCGCCCCCGCGGGGGAGCGGCGCGAAGCGCACCCAGCAGTCGCCGAACTGCCCGCGCCCGCCGCTCTGCTTCTTGTGGCGGCCCTGGCCGTCCGCGGTGCCGCGGATGGTCTCACGGTAGGCGATGCTGGGCTTGGTGAGCTCGGCCTCGACGCCATACTTCCGCTTGAGCTTGGCCATCGTCACTTCGAGGTGCCGCTCCCCGAGGCCGGAGACGATGGTCTCGTGCGTCTCGGCGTTGTAGTGCATCTCGAAGGTCGGGTCCTCGTCGTGCAGGCGGTGGAGCCCGGCCTGCAGCTTCTCCTCGTCGCCGCGAGCGGCCGCGTGCACCGCCATCTGGAGCGCGCCCTCGGGAAACCCGATCTGCGGCAGTCGCACCGGATGCTGGCGGGTGGACAGCGTGTCGTTGGTGTGGGTGTTGCGAAGCTTGGCCACGCACCCGATGTCGCCGGCATGCAGGATCGGCACTTCAGTGCGGTCCTTGCCCTGAGCCACGGACAGGTGGTTCAGCTTCTCGACGCCGTCGCGCGTGGCATTGAACACCTCGGCGCCGGCTTCGAGCTTGCCCGAGAAGATGCGGAAGAAGCTCACCTCGCCGACGTGCGGCTCCGACATCGTCTTGAACACGAGCGCGGCCAAGGGGGCGTCATCGTCGGCGTGGATCTCCACCGTGTGATCGCCTTCGGCGCCCTTGAACGCGTGCAGCTCCTCCATCTCCCAGGCGCTGGGCATCAGCTCCACGAGGTTGGTGAGCACGGCCTGGGTACCGTAGAGCAGTTCGCTCGACACGCAGAAGAGCGGGAACAGCTCCATCCGCTTCATCGCTTCCTTCATCGCCTTCACCGCGTCGGCGCGGTCGATCTCGCCGCCCTCGAGGTACCGCTCCAGCAGGCCGTCGTCCGTGGCGGCGATGGTCTCGATGAGCTGTTCGTAGTACTTGTCGAACACCGGCCGCAGCTCGGCCGGGATGTCCACCTCGTCGTAGTCGCCCGTCTTGGCGCCCTGCTTGTACAGGTGCGCCTTCTTGGTGAAGAGATTGATGATCCCGTGAAAGTCGGGCCCCTCGCCGATCGGCACCTCCACCGGAATCACCTTGTTCGTGAGTCGGGCGCGGATGTGGTCCACCACGGAGTCGAAGCTGGCATGCTCCTTGTCCATCATCGACGCCGCGAACAGCACCGGGTCGCCGCGCTTCACGGCCTCGCGGAACATGCGCTCGGTGCCCACCTCGATCCCGGCGGTGGCGCTGACCACGCAGAGCGCGCCGTCGGCGGCGGCCAGGCCGGCCGTCGCGTCGCCCTGGAAGTCGAGAAATCCCGGCGTGTCGATGAGGTTGATCTTGGCGTCCATCCACTCGGCGTAGGCGCAGCCGAGGTTGATCGAGTATCCGCGCTCGACCTCTTCGGTAGCCGAATCGGTGAGCGCCGTCCCATCCTTCACCGAGCCGTGGCGCTTGCTGGAGCCAGACACGAAGGCGAGCGCATCGACCAGGCTGGTCTTGCCGCTCGCCCCGTGTCCCACGACCGCCACGTTCCGGATCCCCGATCCTTTATAGTCTGGCATCTCCCGATCCCCGTCAGCTCAGGTAAGCGTGCCGATGCGCGGCGCGACCGACAGCCAGGCCCGGAGGGTCTCCTCCTCGATGTCGCCCACGCTGCCGGGCAGATCCACGGCAATGGCGCGACCGGACTGCCGCACCTCACTGACGCAGGTGAAGACCACGGCATCGTTGCCGCCGGCCTCGCCTTTCACGTACGCGGCGCTCCACGTGCGGCCGAGCTCGTCGGTGAAGACGCGCTCGCCGCCCGAGGGGCGGCGAAGGGTGGTGCGGATGGACTGCCTTGGCACGTTTCGATGATCCTCGATGCTGGGAAGCGTGGTCAAACGGAATGGGGGCGTCAAGGGCGACGCCGCCCGCGTGTCCGGTCCACGGGGCGCCCTGAACGGACAAGCAAAAGGGGGCGCCGATCGGCGCCCCCTCCGTACCACTCGGACGATTCAGGTGTCGTCTTACTCTCCCTCGTAGTCAAAGGCCAGACCATCCGCTTCACGCCACTGCTCGACCATCGCCTCCAGCGGCTTGAGCACCGGCGCCGTGAGCCCAACCACCGGCCCCAGCGACACGGTGATCGCCCGCCGGGCCCCCTCGGGCCAGTCGGGCATCGACAGCCCGGCCACGAGCCGGCCGATCACCTGGCCGCATTCGCGCATCAACTGGCCGGCCGTGGCGCGGAGAATGTCCAGCGGTATCTCCAGGTCCCGGGTCACCAGCTGTCCCGTGCTGTCCCGCCAGGCCGCGTCGCCCACGGCCCCGCGTTCCGCCCACACGCCAACGTGGCGAATGGACTCCAAGCTCCCCTCCACTCCCCCCTCCCGCGAACGGTGGCACTCCACCGCCGCCGCCAACGCCAACGCCACGGACTCCGTGCTCGGATCGCCATACAGCGTCACGACGTCCCGGGAGGGCCGCTCAAGATCGAGCAGCGCCGGAACGGAGTTCACGTGCGCGAGCACCGGCGAATGGTCGGGGTTCTCCTCGAGCATCACGAGGATGTCCATACCCCTCCTCCTGTGAAAAAACGACCAAACCATCGCCTCGCTCCTTTCAACGGGCGCCCGTCGCGTGGAGTTTCACCATCGCTCCCTCCGCCGGCTCCCGCTGCAACAAGAACGACGTGCGCCGTCGCTTCGTTCCCTCGAACATCGGCGGCTGCGCACGCCGTTTCCCTCTCAACTCATACACGGCGCATCGGGTCACGTTCGGAAAACGAAAGGGCCCCGCGCCGCGCGGGGCCCTTCGTGACCAGCATCACCACGGCGGTTATTGCGGCCCGTCAGGAATGATGGTCCCGATCGCGTAGCACCCGTCGTCGACGCCCGGCGTGCAGTCGTCGATCATGCCGGTGTGGACGTTGTAGCCGGTGAAGTGCTTCACCCGCCGCCACACGCCGCCCGTCCACGTGTTGACGTGGGTGGCCAGCGTCGGATCGCTCGCCGATTCGTCGACCACCGGACCGCCCGGCGTTTCAGAGAACAGGATCGCGAACCGGCGCAGATCGCCGTGGCCGCCGATGGCCGCCAGCCGGATGGTGTGGATCGTCACCCACCCCGACGGATCGCTGCTCGGCACGAAGCGGAGGTGCGGGTTGAAGTCCACGTAGTCGCGGCCGTCGATCGTCGTGACCGTCGCGTCGACGTGGACGGACCCGCCCGCCGGATGGCAGGGCGCGTCCCAGGTGCCCGGCCCGTACGACGACGTCGCCGGATCGCATACCGCGTTCGCCGGCACGACGAGCAGATACTGGCCGAGCCAGTACACGCCGCCGCGGGAGGAGATGTCGAACGAGTAGCCAGTACCGCCCCAGTTGGACCACGACTGCGACGCAATCGGGCCGTTGGGGGTCGGAGCCGCCGCCGTGGGCGACGCGTTGTCGCCACATCCGGCCGTGACAGCGAGGGCCGTGATGGCGAGTGCCGAGGTAAGCCGGCGCATGTGTCCCTGCCTGCAAAGATGAGGGTACCCCACATGTCGGCCACCCTTCGGCGGGCGACCTCGAACTGATGTCGGGGACAGGGCCGATAAGTTACGGACGCCGGACGCTAGCCGCCAGCGTCGAGGTTTGACACCGATAGGTCATTTTGCCTGCCCCGCCGGGCCTCGAATCGGCGTTCCCGGGCGCGAGCGGTTGGTCCGGACCGGCGCAGTTCGTGCCCGGCGTCACGTCCGAGATTCGAGTTCTCGGAACTGCTCGATCAAGGCCGTGAACCCCAGCGAGCGCACCCGCGCGGCATAGCGCTCCACTGCGGCCCGGGCCACGCCCGGGTCGATGGCGAACAGCGCCGGCGCGCAGGCCGCCGTCAGCCAGGCGACGCTGTACACGTCGGCCGGGTCGCCGAGCGAGCGGGCCGATTCGTACTGCTCGAGCACGTCCGTGTTTCGCTTCTCGGCCGCGGCCACGAGCACCCGGAGCCCTTCCACCAGTTCCCGCCCCTGGAACCATTCGTTGCGCATCGTCATCCGGCTCTCGGCCTCGGCCAACGGGCGACGCGCCTCGTCGAGCCGACCCAGCGCCAGCAGACACAGCCCCTCTCCGGCCCGGGCGCCGATCTCGACGTCGGACTGGCCAATCCGCTGAGCCAGCGCCGCGGTGGAGTCGTAGAGCTCGCGCGCCCGCGCGTGCTCGCCGCGTTCGCGCTCGGTGTGCGCCATGTTGAACAGCGCGTAGAGCTGGTACTCCGTGTTCTTGAGCGACGCCGAGAGCCCCAGCGCTTCGCTGAACAGGTCGCTGGCCCGGTCGTAGTCGCCGAGCTTCTGGAAGATCAGGCCGAGGTTGAGCGCCGCCGCCGCCCACAGATCGGCCATCCCCGCCGCTCGGGCCAGCGAGATGGCCGTGGCTAGCGACTCCCGCGCCGCCCCGATCTGGCTCTCCGCCTGCAGCACGATGCCCAGATTGTTGTAGCAGCGCAGCTGGCCCCGGATGTCCCCCCCCTGGCGCGCCAGTCCCAGCGCCCGCTCGTAGCATTCGCGCGCCCGCTTCGGCGAGTCTGTTTCGATCGTGATGCCGAACCGGGTGAGCGCCTCCGCCAGCAGCAGCGGATCGCCGATGCCCTCAGCCATCTCCACGCATTCGGACGCGATCCGCGCCGCCTCGCGTGTCTCCCCAAGGCGCCCGTGCACCTGCGAGAGGATCGTCAGGATCGCCACCCGCTCCTCGTGGAACCCGAGGTTGGTCGCTTCCGCATCCAGCGCGCGCAGGGCGTCGAGGGACCGGCGGGCCGGCTGCCCCAGTTCCTTGCGCGCCCGCTCCCGCATGCGCCGCAGCGTCAGCGTCCGACGCTGGTCGCCGTGCCCCTCGAACCAATCGATGGCCAGGTCGCACAGCTCCTCTTCCTCGTCGTACCGGCCGAGGGCGTCGGCGATCTGCGCCAGCCGCACCCGCACCTCGGCCAGTTCGCCCGGCGATGCCGCGTTGCGCGCCGCTACCTGCAGCAG
Source organism: uncultured Gemmatimonadaceae bacterium (assembly GCA_963775915.1). GTDB lineage: Bacteria > Gemmatimonadota > Gemmatimonadetes > Gemmatimonadales > Gemmatimonadaceae > JAGWRI01. Next base: position 365,651 of record CAVZKH010000010.1, on the reverse strand, counting down.
ATCGCCCGCCGTCGTGAGCGCGTACAACCCTTCGGCGTCGGCGGCCGCCGCCAGCGCCATGCGATAGGCCGACGCGGCCGATTCCGCGGCGTCGTAGTGCAGCGCGATCTCGGCCGACGTGCCCTCCCGACGCGCCTCGAGCGCCCGCGCCACGCGGTCGTGGTGCTGCCGGAGCTGGTCGGGGGGCAGGGCGCGGACCAGCGCCTCGGCCATCGAATCGTGCACGAACACGAACGCCTTGCGGCGGCGCTCGTACGTGTATTGCAGCACGCCGGCCGCCATCGCTTCCTCCACCGCCAGCTCCACGGCGCGCGCGCTCCCGGCTCCCGCCGCCTCGGCCAGCGGCACGTCGAACTCGCGACTGATCACCGCCGCGGTGGCCAACACCGCCCGCGTGCTGGCCGGGAAGCGGTCGAGCCGCCGCGACACGATGCCTTCCAGCCCCGCCGGCAGCCGCAGCTCCGACACCGGTTTCCACCGCCAGCGCGCTCCGTCGAACCAGAGCGAGCCGTCGTCGGCGAGTCCGCGCACGAGCTGCGTGAGGAGGAACGGATTGCCCTCCGTATGCCGGTAGACGAAGGCGAGAAATTCGCGCGCCACCTCCTGATGGTCGAGCGCCGCCTCGAGCCACCGTTTGACCTCGTCGCGCGTGAGGCGCGAGAGCTGCATCTCGTGATAGCCGGGCCGGCCGCGCAATCCGGCCAGCCGCTCGGCGGCTTCACTGAATTCCACACCGGTCCGCATCGTGGCGCAGATGAGCAGTTGCTCGCTGGTGAGCTGGTCCAGCAGGTGGTCGAGCGTGTCCCACGACGCCTCGTCGGCCCACTGCATGTCGTCGAGCACGACCACGAGGGGCCAGCGCGCCGCGGCGGCGCGCAGGTACGCCGAGATCTCCTCCATCAGCCGGTACTTGCTGCCGGCCTGCGGTCGTCCCCCATGAGCCACCGTGGGAACGAGCTTCGGCAGCTCGTTCCACGACGGCTCGCCGGGAATCTCGATGCGCCGCATCGTCTGAAGCACGCCGGCCCAATGCCCGTAGGGCTGCCGTACCGCCAGCGGACGCCCGCGCCCGTAGACGATCGAGCCCCCGAGCAGCCGGACTTCGGGCTCGAGCTGCCGCGCGAGTGTGACCGTGCCGCTCCCCGTTGCGCCGGCAATCGAAACGATGCGCGGGTTGCCGGCCGCCGCCTCGTCGAGCAGCCGGAAGAGCGTGCGCCGCTCGGCAAGACGTCCGGCGAACCGGGTCACGTCGGGCTGGACCGCCGCCCCCTCACCAGCCGCCGGCCCCTCCGCGACTCCCACCCCGTCGCCGCCGCGCTCGATTACCGACGCCTTGGCCCGGCGCGCCGCCGAGACCAGCGACTCCGACTCCGCGGCGTGATCCGGCGAAGCGGCGACGCCCGCGGAAACCGTCACCCGCGGCGGCGCCTCGAACACGCGCGTCGACTCGGTGGAAGTGAAGTCGTGGCCGCGCACGGCGGCGCTGATCCGGCTCGCCACCTGCCGGGCGTCCTTGGCGCCCGCGCCCAGGAGCATCACCACCAGCTCTCCGTCCGAAACCCGCCGGACGTAATCGCCGGTGCGGAGGATGGCTTGCAGCATGCGCGCGATCTGGTCGCACACCTGATCGGCCCCCGAGGGGCCGAGCGCGTCCTGCAGTGCCTGCAGTCGATCGAGTTCGATCGAGACCACGGACACGGGTCGCGCCGCCGCACTCGCTTCGGCCAACGTCGCCGACACGACGTCCAGGAGCTCTCGCATGGGGATCCGTGACGGAGGTTACAGTCGTCCGGTCCTGAGGTTGGAACGGGCCGCCCCGAAGGTGCCCGAACCGTACCCGGTCACGGCCCGCGTAGGCAAGCGCCAACGTCACGTTGCGGGCGAAATCGTTCCAGATCGGTTAACGGCCGATGGGTCCGTTCCGTCATACTGACACCATTCCAACCCCGGGAGAGCCGAACATGCGGTGTCGCCCCCTTCCCTCGCCATGGCTCTTCGTTGCCGTCGCGCTCGCGGCGTGCGCCAGCAGTTCCGGAGCGCCGGCCACCGCTCAGGCACCCGCCGCCGTCGCCCAGCCCGCCGGCCCGCGCGAACAGCTGCCCGATCAGCAGGTGCTGCAGGTGCTCAACCGGCTGGGCTACGGCCCTCGCCCCGGCGACGTGGCGAAGGTGCGCGCCATGGGAGTGGACAATTGGGTGGCCCTGCAGCTCACGCCCGAGCGCATCGACGATCGTGCCGCCGATTCGGCCGTGGCGCAGTACCATATGCTCGACACGCCCACCAGCGAGATCGTGGCGGCGTTCCGCGACATCCAGCAGATCCGGCGCCAGGCGCAGATCGCCGCGAAGGTCAGCGACACGGGTTCGCAGCAGGACGCGCAGCAGCGCTACCTGCGAGCCAACCCGCAGGCGCGCGAGATCCAGCAGCGCGTGCAGGGGCCGGTGAACGAACTGGAATCGGCCACGCTGGCCCGCGCCGTGCTCAGCAACCGGCAGTTGAACGAAGTGATGGTCGACTTCTGGGAGAACCACTTCAGCGTGTACGTGGGCAAGGGCCAGACGCGCAACTTCCTCACGGCGTACGACCGCGACGTCATTCGCCCCCACGTGCTCGGCAAGTTCCGCGACCTACTGGGCGCCGTGGCGCACAGTCCGGCGATGCTCTTCTACCTGGACAACTGGGAAAGCCAGGCCGACAGCACGCACTCCACGCTCACCGCCAACGGGCGGGTGGCCAGCGCCGCGCAGCGCCGTCGCGTGATCGCGGCGCTCGTGCGGGCGCGGCCCAACCAGCTCCCGCCGCAGCTCCGCAATCTTCCGCCCGAGCAGCGGCAGCAGGCGCTGCAACAGGCCGGCAAGCGCGGGCTCAACGAGAACTACGCCCGCGAACTGATGGAACTGCACACGCTCGGCGTCGACGGCGGCTACACCCAGCAGGACGTGATCGAGGTGGCCCGCTGCCTGACGGGGTGGAGCATCGACCAGCGAACCGGGGCGTTCGTGTTCCGGCCGCAGGCCCACGACGCCGACGCCAAGGTGGTGCTCGGCCACCGGATTCCCGCCGGCCGCGGCGAGGAGGACGGCGAGGAGGTGCTCGACATACTGGCCCGGAGCCCGGCCACCGCGCACTTCATCGCTCGCAAGCTGGTCGTGCACTTCGTGAGCGACAGCGCGCCGCCGGCGTTGGTCGAGCGCGCGGCGCAGACCTTTCTCCGCACCGACGGCGACATTCGGGAAGTCGTGCGCACGATCGTCACCTCGCCCGAGTTCTTCAGCACCGCCGCCTACCGCGCCAAGGTGAAGACGCCGTTCGAGGTCGTCGCGAGCGGGCTCCGCGCCCTCGACGCCCGGCCCGACACCACGCCGCGGCTCGCCGGGCTGGTGGCCCTGCTGGGCCAGCCCGAGTTCGGACGGCAGACGCCCGACGGCTGGCCCGACCGGGCCGACGCCTGGATGAACACCGGCGCCATTCTCAACCGCATCAACTTCGGACTGCTGCTGGCCAGCGGCCGGATTCCCGGCGCGCCCTTCTCCAACTGGCCGTACGCCGACTCGCTGCGCCGCTCGCCGCACGAGCAGCAGGTGGATGGTGTGATCCGGGCGATCCTCGGCGGCGACGTGTCGCAGGTCACGCGCGATGTCCTGCTCACCGGCGAGAATCCCTTCCTCAAGAAAGCGCAAAGCGATTCGCTCGCTAACGACGCGAACGGCATGGCGTCGAACGCCATGAGGGGAGGACGCGGCGGACGGGGCGGCAACGCACTGGGCGGCGGCGGGCGGCAGGGGGGGCGCGGCGTGCCGGGGGCGGCGGCGCTCACGCGGCCGGTGAACCTTACCGGGCTGCAGCAGGTCGTGGGGCTCGCACTTGGCGCGCCCGAATTCCAACGCAAGTAGGGACGGGAGAGCCTATGAATCGCCGGGTCTTCATGAAGTCGGGCGCGCTGGCGCTCGTGACGATGGGCCTGTCGCCGAGCTTCCTGCGGCGCAGCGTGTTCGCGGCCGGCCTGCCGAAGGCGCAGAAGGGCAAGACGCTCATCTGCATCTTCCAGCGCGGCGCCGCCGACGCGCTCAACGTGATCGTGCCGCACGGCGAGGCCGCGTACTACCGCATGCGGCCCACCATCGGCATTCCGCGGCCGGCGCAGAACACGCCGGACGCGGCCATCGATCTCGACGGCTTCTTCGGGCTCCATCCGTCGCTGGCGCCGTTCAAGCCGCTGTGGGACCGCGGCCTGCTCACCGCCGTGCACGCCGTGGGGAGCCCCAGCAACACGCGGTCGCACTTCGACGCCCAGGACTACATGGAAAGCGGCACGCCCGACAACAAGGGCACGCCCGACGGCTGGCTGAACCGCTACCTGGCCGCGCAGGGCACCTGCGCCGAATGCGAGGTGACGGCGCCGCGGCCTGCATTCCGGGCCGTGTCGATGACGCCGCAGACGCCGCGCATTCTCGAAGGCAAGTCGCCGGTGATCGCGATGAACAGTCTCGACCAATTCACGATCCGCACCGGCGGCAGCGCCGAGGCGGAGATCGAGGCGCTGTACATGACCGGGTCGGCGGACGTCGTGCATGCGGCCGGCGGCGACATGTTCGAGGCGATGAAGGTGCTGCGCGCGGCGAACCCGGAGCAGTATCAGCCGCGGAACGGCGCCGACTATCCGAACTCACCGTTCGGCCAGCACCTCCGGCAGATCGCGCAGCTGATCAAGTCGGACGTCGGACTCGAGATCGCCTTCGCCGACGTCGGCGGCTGGGACACCCATGTGAACCAGGGCGGATCCACCGGCCAGCTGGCCGGCCGGCTCGACGACTTCTCGAAGTCGATCGCCGCGCTGGTCACCGACCTGGGCGATCGCATGGGGGACGTCACGATTCTCACGATGTCGGAGTTCGGGCGCACGGCGCGCCAGAACGGCAACGGGGGAACGGATCACGGCCACGCGAGTTCCATGTTCGTGATCGGCGGCGACGTGCAGGGGCACAAGGTGCACGGCCGCTGGCCCGGCCTCGAGCCCGAGCAGCTCAACGAAGGCCGGGATCTGGCGCTGACCACCGATTTCCGGAGCGTCTTCTCGGAGGTCGTGGGCAAGCATCTCGGCGCGACGGCGTTCGAACGGATCTTTCCAGGGTTTGCGGTGAATAAGAGTCAGTGGGTTGGGGTGCTGTGAACAAGGGGGAACGCGCAAGCGTTTGCGAGAGTGAGGGCAGCCGCCAACCTGAACGGCCCCGGCAGACCATCGCCGGGGCCGTTCGAATTTCATGCCGCCGAGCCGGCGTCAGAACCTGATGATCACCCGCTTGAGCCCGCGCGCCAGATGCTCGAGGAAGTCGCCGAACCGCTCGGCGATGCGCGGCACCGGTGGCGCCGTGTGCATGGCGCAGGTGTCCGTCGGCGCGGTGCCGGGCTTGAACCACTCGGTCTGTCGCTGCGGGCACCACGCGCCGGCCAGCTGCCCCGATTCGGGATCGATCACGGCGGGCACCATGCCGGCGGGCGGCGTCCACGCGGAGTTGGCGGGCTCGCGCCATCCGGCCTGGACGATCGACGCCCACGCGGGCGCGGCGAGCCGGCCGCCGGTGGCCGCATGGCCGATCGGCGTCGGGGTGTCGTACCCGAACCAGACGCCGGCGACCAAGGTCGGCGTGAATCCCACGAACCAGACGTCGGCGTTGTTGTTCGTCGTGCCGGTCTTTCCCGCGACGGCGCCGGTGACGCCCATGTCGCGCACCACGCGGCCGGTGCCGAAGTTCACCACGCCCTGGAGCATAGACGTCATCTCATAGGCGTCGCGCGGATCCATGGCCGGCGCCCGCCGCACGTCGCTCTTCCAGAGCACTCGCCCGCCCGGTCCGTCGACCTCGGCCACCATCCGCGGCGTCACGCGCATGCCGCCGTTGGCGAACGGAGCGTACGCGGTCACGAGTTCCAGCGGCGTCATTTCGAAGGCGCCGAGGGCGATGGACGGCACCGGCTGCAGCGTGCTGGTGACGCCGTTGTCCCGCGCCGCCGCGATCACGCGCCGCTCGCCGACGCCGTGGCTCACGCGCACCGCGGCGGCGTTGGACGAGATCATGAGGGCGCGCCGGAAGGTGACCGGCCCCGTGTAGTCGCCGCCGTAGTTGGCCGGGCTCCACGTCCGGCCGCCGAGATCGATGTCCACCGGTTCGTCCTCCACCACGGTGGCCGGCGACAGTCCCGCCCGGAGCGCCGCCGCGTACACGAACGGCTTGAACGCGGACCCTGGTTGCCGGTGGGCGCCGGTGGCGCGGTTGAACCCGCCGCGCGCAACCGCGGTGCCGCCGACCATGGCCCGCACGTCGCCGGTGGCGGCGTCGAGCGCCACAAACGCGCCTTCGGCGGGGCCCGGCGCGTCGCCGTACTCATCCTCCGTCTCGCGTTCGATCGCGTCGGCCTGCCGCGCGATCACGCGGTCGGCGGCGCGCTGCAGCGGCCAGTCGATGGTGGTGCGGACGGTGAGGTCGCCGGTGCGGCGGCCGGCGGGGAGCACCGAATCGACCAGGGCGCGGATGGCGTCGATCACCGTCGACGCATCGCGCTGGTCGGGGCGCCACCCGTCGTCGGCGACCTCGAGCGGCTCGTCCTGCGCGTCGCGGGCGCGCTCGGGCGAGATGTAGCCCTGATCAGCCATCAGGCCGAGCACGAGATTGCGCCGGCTGATGGCGCGGTCCTCGTCGCGGCGCGGCGTGTACGCCGAGGGGCCCTTGGGCAATGCGGCGAGCATGGCGCCCTCGGCGAGCGACAGCTGCCAGACGTGCTTGCCGAACAGATCGCGGCTTGCCGCCTCCACGCCGTAGACCCCGTTGCCGAGGTAGATGGCGTTGAGGTACAGGTCGAGAATCTGATGCTTGCTGAGGTCGTGCTCGAGGATCCCCGCGTAGCGGAGTTCGAGCAGCTTGCGCCGGAGCGACCGGCCGGGATAGCGGTTGGCGAGGAACGTATTGCGCGCCACCTGCATGTCGATGGTGCTGAACCCTTCGCGGACGCCGAGCGCCGCCAGGTTGCGCGCCGCGGCGCGGGCGACCCCGCGCCAGTCGAGCCCATGGTGCTGGTAGAAGCGGCGGTCCTCGGTGGCCACGAAGGCCTGCTGGACGTACTTGGGCACGCGGTCGAGAGGCACGTCGATGCGCCGCACGAAAGCGAGGTGCCCGATCACCCGTCCCGAGCGGTCGAGAACGCGGCCGCCCTCGTCGGGCCGGTAGGCCTGTACCTCGGCGCGCGACGGACAGCCCGCGAAGCCGCAGGTGCCAAGCCAGACGTCGAAGAGGGCGAGGCCGGCGAGCAGCGCCGCGAGTGCCGGCACTGTCCGGCCGCCGCGGAACGGCGCCCGCGCCGCGCGCCCGATCGCCGCGAAGGCGGGCCGGGCGCGGGCGGCAAGGCGGCCGAGCGGAGCGCGGGGAGGTGAAGTGGCGTTCACGGGGTTCGCGGGGTGAATGGCTCTGAAGAAGCGTACGGGGGCCGGCGATGCAGGTTTCTCCCGGCCCGACTAGAATTCACGTCCATCGCCGAGTCCTCGTTCTCACAGGTATCACGCCGATGTCATTCCGGAAGTTCCAGCGGTTCCTTTGCGGTGTCGTCACGGCCGCGGCGGCGTTCCAGTCGGCCGGCGCGCAGGCGCCGGCGCCGTCAGGTTCGACACCGAGAGCGCACGCGGGGGTTGGCCGCGTGCCGATTCTCGAGTACCACCTGATAGCCGACAGCGATTCGCGGTGGGGGCGGAGCTGGCGCCACTTCCGGGAGGACCTCGAGCTGCTGTATTCGCGCGGATACCGGCCGGTGACCGTGTCGCAGTTCATCGACGGCAAGTTCGACATTCCGGCGGGCACGTCGCCGGTGGTGTTCACCTTCGACGACGCGTCACCCGGCCAGTTTCGCTACATCGAGCACGACGGCAGGCTGGAAATCGACTCGACCAGCGGCGTGGGAATCTGGCTGGCGTTCCACGCCAAGCACCCCGACTGGGGAAATCGGGCGACGTTCTGCATGCTGCCCGCCGCCGCGGCCGGCCATGCCTTCTTTGGCGAGAAAGGAATTCAGGGGCAGAAGACCGCCTGGCGGCTGAAGAAGGTGAAGCTGCTCGCCGATTCGGGATTCGAATTGTGCGATCACACGCTCTGGCACGCGCAGCTCAACAAGTACAGCGACGCGGTGGTGCAGGAGCAGATCGCGCGCGGGCAGATCGCCATCGATTCGGCGGTGCCGGGCTATCGCGTGCGCACGTTCGCGCTGCCGCTCGGCGTCTGGCCGAAGAATCGGGGGCTGGCCAAGCGGGGATCGTGGACGGATCCCAAGACGGGCCGCGTGACCACGTACGACTTCGACGCGATTCTCGAGGTGTCGGGCGGCCCCAACCCGGCGCCGGGAAGCCCCGGGTTCAACCCGCTGAGTCTGCAGCGCATCCAGATGGTGCGCGGGGAATTGGCGCGCGTGCTCGACATGCTGGACCGGACGAAGACGCGGTACATCGCCGGCGCCGCCGGACCGGGCGGCGGGGCGACGGCATCGCGGCGGTGAGCGGCGGCGCACTGGGGCTTGCCGCCGCGGCGATGCGGCATGAAGCGCGGGTGCGGGCGCGGGCCCGGGCGCTTCCCGCTGCCTTCCTCGAGGAGATCGCGCGACCGGATCTCGAGGCGAAGACGACATACGCTGCGGTGGCTGGGCTGATCGTGTTGCGCGCGGTGGACCGATGGGTGGCCGGCGGCTGCCGCCCGATGGATGTCAGCGGAGCGCGGGCGGCCGTGGCGGAGATGGATACGGGCAACCCGGCGCGGGGAGTCCTGGCGCGCGTGTTGGCGGAACTCGAGAGCACGGAGCCCGGCGCATCCGAACGCGCGGTCGGCGGGCTCGTGACCTACGGGCAGATCCTGGAGCGCGACGCGCGGTGGGCGCAGGCAATCGCCGTATACGACGCGGTGATCGAGCACGGGGACGTCACCGGGGCGGCGGAGCATGTGTTTCTGGCGCTCATTCGAAAAGCATTATCGCTTCGAACCACAGGACCGATGGCGGAAGCCGTCGCCACTACGCGAAAGGCGCAGGCACTAGCGGCCACGGCCGGCAATTCCGCATGGCACATCCAGGCCCAGATTTCGTCGGCGATGCACTACATGGTGCAGGGACACCTGTCGCAGGCGGATGAGTTGATCCGCGATGCGTACGACACGGCGCCGCCAGATTGCCCGGATTTTCTTCGTGCGCGGCTGCTGAATGGCCTCGGCGCGATCGCAGGGCTTGGCGGCGATTATGAAGCGGCAATCGGCCTGTGCTACGATGCGCTCGAGCATGAGCCCGAGCCGAGCGAGCGCGACCGCATTCTGCACAACATCGGCGAGGGATTCCGGAACCTTGGGTTCGCCGCCGCGGCCCGGGACGCCTTCCTCATCCTCTCCTGTGCTGCGGAGGAACAGTTCACGAGGTCGGCGGCTCTGATTTCGCTCATGCTGCTGGCCTCGCAGGATGGGAATTGGCCGCTGTTCGAGGAGCACCGTCGCCAGGTTGGTGCGCACGCCCTCCCGGCGTCACTTCGCGTCGACTATCTCCAGCATCTCGCGTTGGCGCGGCATCTGTTGGGCGATGTACGCAAGTCCGCTGAAGCGGTCGATGAGGCGCGGGACCTTGCAACGCGTTTTGGATTCGGCGTCGCGCGACTCGTATCACGACCTGAACGCGGAGCGTCGGACGGGGCGCCCATCCTGCACGCGATGCCTGTCGGGCTGGCCCGTGTCGCCGACGCCGTGCGGGCTCTCCGCGAAGCGGCCAACATCCCGGCGTGAAGCGCGGGCCGTCCCGCCAGGGACGGCCCGCGTATTCGACCTCGCGCCTGGCTGACTGGCCTGCTAGCCCGCCTTCCAGGCGCCGTAGAGCGCCGGCAGCAGCGTGATCACCCAGTAGCTCAACCCGAAGGCCCACGCCTTGGCCTTGGGCACTTTGGCAATCGTCGCCACGCCGATCGCGCTCAGCACGACTCCCCACACGATGAACAGATCCAGATGGTTGGCGAGCGCCGCGGTCCACGCCCCGGTGGTGGCCGGGTCCATGTATCGCGCCGGCCCGATGGCCACGCTGGCCGCCGAGACGATCTTGGCCGGGTCGAGCACCAGGCCCTGAATCGACAGCGCCACCTGTTGCAGGATGCGCGGAACCATGGCGAACGACGCGATGATCAACGCGGCATTCCACGAGATCTTGGCCTGGAAGAGCTTGACCAGCAGCCAGACGACGAACGCCATGACGAGGATCCCGATCGGGATGAGCACCACCGTGCCGTAAAGGGCGACGTTGTAGCTCAGGTCGCGCATCTTGTTCATCGCGTCCTGTGTGATCTGGGGATTGGCCTGCATCGTCTTGGCGGTATTTCGCGCCCACTCGCCCTCGAACACGCCGCGCATGACGTTGCGGTTGGCGAAGCCGAGGGCGCTGATGAGCACCGTGACGACGAGGAGGGGAATCCAGAAGTTGCCGTTGGCGCGGCGCCGAAACACCTGCGACGGCGCGTAGAAGATATCCAGAAAGTCTTCCCAGACGGAGGCCGTCTCGGGCCCGGGAGTGGGAGAGTCCGGCAGCATCGCATCGGGGGGAGCCATGGGATCCTCGCGCAGATTGGGGAGCACCGAACAGACACGGTTCATCGGCAAATCGGAACCGGAACCGATTCGGCCGTCGTGGAACATTCTCCGCGCCGCGCGGTTCGTCAAATGGCAGCCGATGTGAATCGGATCACGTCCCCGCTGTGCGATGTCACGAATCGCAACATGTCATGACATGAAACAGCACTTGTTCGGCGCTCGGCGGCCCTCAATCTTGTCGGTTGAGTGAAACCCCACCTGTAATTGGGAGGCAGGACCCGGTGTTCGGAAACGGAACCTCGCTGCGACACCTCCCGTTCTTCGAGGAAATCGCGGCTCATGAAGAGCATCAGGCGGAATGGCGCGCGGCAACCGCGGGGCTGGTCACGCTGCGTCTCGTCGATGCGTGGATTGAGGAGGGAGCCGACGTCGTTGCTCGGGATTCGCGGACCGTTCTCGCCGTACTCGAGGCCATCGACAAGATGGACGATGGGTCGACGATTCCGGGCATTTTGCGAAGCATCGTGGCCGCCATGCAGGAGGCGCGAGCCGGCGACACCCACGAGGTGATGCCGAGGGTCCTCGCGTATGGCCGGGCGCTCGAATATGAGGCGAAATGGTTTCTGGCCATGGACGCCTACGACACGGTCATCGCGCATACGCACCCGGTTCAGGAGAGTGACAGCGCGGCCCTGGCCCATCTGCGTCGGGGGTATTGCCTTCGGACCATGGGTCGTTTCGAGGAAGCGACCGATGCCTATGGCACGGCGGAGGCAATCGCTGAACAGGCCGGGGACATGATGGGCCTGCTCCATGCCAAGATCGGCCAGGCGAACATCGTTGCGGCCCGCGGAGACTTGCCGGACGCAGATCGTGCGTTCGAGAGAATCGCCACGAACGCCCAGCGTTTGGGACTCGCGGAACCTCAGTCGCAGGCACTGGACGGCCGAGCGGCAGTCGCCGGCTTCAGAGGCGACCACGAGATCGCAATTCGATTCGCCTACGAAGCGCTGACGGTCTCGGAGAACGTCACGGAGCGAGATCGCATCCTCAGCAACATTGGCACAGCATTCCACATGCTGGGCATCCGGACCGCAGCTCGCGATGCCTTCCTGGTGTTGTCTGTCACAGCGCAGGAGCAATACACGAGGTGGGCCGCGATGCTCACCTTGATGACGATCGCCGCTGAGGAGGGATCGGAACCGGAGTTCGCGCGGGTGCGGCGGCGCATTTCAACCGCGGCAATGCCGCCGGACATGAAGGTCGACTACTTCCTCCATCTTGGCCGCGCGCACCGCGATCTGCACCACGACGATCTGGCTCAGATTGCCTTTTCGAAGGCGATCCAGCTCGCGGAACATCACGGGCTAACCAGGCAACTGTTTGAAGCAGAGCGCGAACTTCGGACTGTGCCTGAACTTGTACCAATGCGTTCGGCGCAGCCCTCCGAATCGGTTGCGGAGGTCGTGGCCGCCATTAAGAATCTTCGTGCTCACGTCTTGCAAGAGGTGGGATAGTCAAAGAGGCACCGCGTGTCGACGCGGTGCCTCCGACAACGTATCCGCCGGCGGTTCAGGCGTTAGGAACCAGGAAGGATGTACCCGCTGATCCCGCAGCTACTGTCCGCACCAGAACCACAATTTCCATCGTGCCGCGGAGCGGTCGGACTCGCACAAGCGGCCACAACATAGGAGGCGATAGCCAGGGCAAGGTAAGCAATTTTGCGGCGCGACATGGGGCGTACTCCCAGATGAAGAGCAGTGAGTTTCTTGACGGGGAACTGCTGCTCGCCAAGCTAGGGTCGCCGTTCGGTGCGTAAACTCGCATTTTATGACACCATATTGCGTTTTTATGACATCGAGCCCCATTAAGGCGTGGACGTCGTCGCCATCCTGCCCCGGCCCTTACTCGACCATCTGACCCAAATCCTTGGCTCGGCGCACTCCGTCTCGTCTCCGCGAGACTGGGCCGCGCTCCGCGCCACGGTCCAGAGCCGCATCGTCGATGTCGTCGTCGCGGACCCCGCGTTCGACGGAGGCGTCCACACCGAGGAGCTGGCAGAGATCCGGGAGCTCTACCCGTCGCTGCCCATCGTCCTCTACACGACGCTTAGCGCGTCGGCGATGCAGGGCGTGATCCAACTCGCCCGATTCGGGATCGAGCACGTCGTGCTCGCCCGGTTCGACGACGAGCCCAGGCGCTTCCTCGAACTCCTCGAGACCGTGCCCGGCCATGCCCTCGGCGACCAGATGCAACGCGCACTGCGCGAACCCATCGGCCGGCTTCCCGTGACCGTCGGCAGAGCCATCGAACAACTCTACAGGTCCCCCGGACGCGTTCACGGCGCCCGGGAACTGGCGGAAGCCAGTGGCATGACCACGCGCGCCCTCTACCGGCACATGGCGGCGGTCGGCATGCCGTCGGTGAAGGCGCTGGTGGTTTCGGCGCGGTTGGTCCGGGCGTACGGGTACTTGCGGGACCCCGGCCGTTCGGTGAAGGAGATCGCCGCCAGGGTCGGCTACACCCGCCCCTGGCTGCTCACGAAGCAGATGCGGGAGTACACCGGGTACGTGCCAAGCGCCGTTCGCGGCGCGCTCACGCCGGATCAGTTTGTGATGCTGCTCACCACACGCGTATGCACCGAGCAGCACGACGAGGACGGAGGGCCCTGACCGGCCTCCCTCCGATGATGGAGGATACCGCTGTGCAGGGATCGCCAACCCGGGTGCTCATCATCGACGATGAGCCCGCCATCTGCAAAGCCCTTTCGATTGCGCTCACGCGGGCGGGGTTCTTCGTCAAGACGTCCCTCACCGGCGACGGCGGCATCCGCCTGCTCAAGAAGGAGCCCTTCGACGTCCTCGTGCTCGACCTGCGCGTGCAGGACATGCGCGGCGACGTGATCTTCGAACTCGCCAAGGCCGAACGTCCCGAACTCGCCCAACGGACCCTGTTCGTGACCGGCGACATCTCCGAGCGCGCGGAACAGATCATCGACGCCTGCCATTGCCCGCTCCTGCGCAAGCCGTTCGAACTCCGCGATCTGATCCATTTCGTCACGTCGATGGCCCCGCAGGCCAACGACGCGTCAGCCTGAGGCCTGCTCCAGCGCGCTCCACCGGTCGACGGCCCGCCGCAGGTGCGGGATCACGATCGATCCGCCCACGATGAGCCCGATGGACAGCGACTCGAATACCTGCGCCCGAGTGACCCCCTCCTCGGCGCACCGCACCAGGTGGTAGGTGACGCAGTCGTCGCACCGCAGCACGAGCGACGCCACCAGCCCCAGCAGCTCCTTGGTGCGCACATCCAACGCCCCCGCCTCGTACGCCCGGCCATCGAGCGCGAAGAACCGGTTGATCACCAGGTTGTTCTCCCCCAGGATTTCGGCGTTCATGCGCTCCCGATAGGCCCGGAACTCCGCCAGCGACTGGCCGTGCTCGTGGTCGGCGCTCACAGCTTCCACTCCCGCAACGTCTTGAGGGCGTTCTCGAGCGCCGAGCGCTGGGCGGGCTGCGTCGATTCCGCCAGCAGCCCTTCATAGGTCCTGATCGCCAACGCGAGCGCCAGTGGATCGTGTTCGGCCCCGGCCAGACTGGTGGCGTTGTCGGCCAGCGCCGCCCGCGCGATCTGATCGTCGGGGAACCGCTGCGCCACCTGCTGCCAGCGCGCCACCCGCTCCCGGACGTTGGACTCGGCGAGCGCCCACAGGTGCCAGGCCCCGCGATTGCCGGCGTCGGCGGCGATGGCCCGGGATGCCAGATCCCCGACCACGTCGGGACCGCGGCCGGTGAGCCAGTAAGCGTTGGCGAGCACCACCAGGGCCTGGGCGTCGTCGGACGCCTGGGAAACGATGCGTTCGTAGGCCGGGATGATGACTTCGGGGCGGTCGCGGAAAGCCGCGCAGGCGGCCTTGAGCTGTTCCGGCGACACCACCGCCGCAACAGCGCGCACGCGGTCGAACAGCACCCCCACGTTGTCCGTGCGCTCGTATTCCTCGACGGCCGCGCGCAACTCGCCGGCCGCGTCGATGCTGGGAGAGATCATGCCTGAAAGCTACGGCGCCGCCCGCCGCCCGCCTACCGGCCGCGGCCGAGGCCGGCGGTCTCCGGCGGCCCCAGGGTTGCGCGAACGGGCCCGACTGCCGATACTCCATACGTCCGCCGGCACGACCAGTACCGTCCTTCCGGCCGATCGCGCGACCGCCCGTCCCTCACGTGCGAGTGGATGATGGCGAGCAGGCCGCGCCCCGCTGGACCCCGCCCGCCGACGCGTGAGTTGACCGCGGCGCGAGCGAGACAAGTCAACGCCAGAGTAGCGTCGCATCACGTCCCCGCACTTCGCGCTCGACCGCGCTGCGAATCCGTTCGCCCGGGTCACCATCGAGCGCTTGCGCACTGGAGCGCAGGGGACGCGGGTGCATCGAAGAGCCAGCCCGCGGCTGAACGCGGGCATTCCAATCAGTCATGAAATCGTTCCCCCAATCAACAGCCGAATGACCGAACCCCGCCGCCCACCTCGCCGCGGACGCGGCTCGCGTCCGCCCCGCCCCGAGGGCGACACGACGGACGAGACCAACCCGTACCGGGACGCCTCGATGGACATGCCCCCCGATGGTGAAGCCGGCGGCGCCGAGAGCCGCGCCGACGCCCCCTCGACCCCCGCCGCCGTTGATGCCGCCGAGGCCGTTGGCGAATCGAATGGCAGGGCCGCCCACGAAGCGCCGGACGCGCCGGCGAGCCTGGCACCCTCCGACGGTTCCTCCCCGAACGGCAACGGCGGCGAGAACGCGCAGGCGAGGTCGGAGCAGGGATTCAATCGGCACGAACGCAACGGCCGCCGCCACCGGCGGAATCGCGGCCGCGGCCGCGGGCGCGACAACCGCGAGCCCCGTCCCGACGCTCGCGGAGAGCCCCGTGCCGACATTCGCGAACCGCAGATCCAGGCGCCGGTGGTGCTCACGCCGGCCGGCGAGCAGACCGGGTGGTTCGATCCCCAGCGCGACGGCGGTTTCCTGCGCCGTCCCGAGGCGAGCTACCTGGCCGAACCCGGCGACGCGTTCGTGCCGCCGCAAATGGTCCGCCAGTACGGCCTGCGGAAGAGCGACACGCTGGACTGCGTGCTGGGCCGCGACCACCGCGGCCGGCTGACGGTGATGGAGATCCGCACGATCAACCGCGAGGATCCGGCGACCAGCCCCAAGCGCCCCGACTTTCCCTCGCTCACCGCATCGTATCCGGAACGCAAGCTGTTCCTCGAGACGGGGCGCCCGGCCAAGGCCGGGGCCGAACTGATCCGGCGCGCCATCGATCTCATCGCCCCGATCGGCTTCGGACAGCGCGCCCTCATCGTCGCCCCGGCCCGCGCCGGCAAGACGACCCTGCTCCACGCGATCACCGAAGGCGTGGCGATCAACCACCCGAACGTCGTGCTGCTCATCCTGCTCGTGGACGAACGTCCCGAGGAAGTGAGCGAGGCGATCTCGTGGGGCGTGGGCGAAGTGATCGCGTCGAGCTTCGACCAGCCGGCGCAGCGGCACGTGGACGTGACCGAAATGGTGCTCGAACACGCCCGGCGCCAAGTGGAACTGGGCCGCGACGTGGTGATCGTGCTCGACTCGCTCACCCGCATGGCGCGGGCGCACAACACCGCCGAGCGCGGCACCGGCCGCACGCTGTCGGGCGGCCTCGACGCCACCGCCATGGCCAAGCCCAAGGCGTTCTTCGGATCGGCGCGCAACGTGCTGCCGAGCGCCGGCGGCGGCTCGCTCACGATCATCGCCACGGCGCTCGTCGAGACGGGGTCGCGCATGGACGACGTGATCTTCGAGGAGTTCAAAGGCACGGGCAACTGCGAGATCAAGCTCGACCGGCCGTTGGCCGAGAAGCGGATCTATCCGGCCATCGACATCGCGACCAGCGGCACGCGGCGCGAGGAAAAGCTGTTCCGGCCGGAGCAGATGGACAACGTGTTCACGCTGCGGCGCGGGCTGGCGCAGATGCCGCCGCAGGCGGCCATGGAGTGGCTGATCAAGCGCATCGCGGCGACGCCAAACAACGACGCGTTGCTGGAAGGGCTGTGAGGCGGTGAGGCGGTGAGGCGGTGAGGCGGTGAGGCGGTGAGGCGGTGAGGCGGAAACTACCAGCGCCGTGGCTGTCTCACCGCCTCACGGGTTCTTTCCCAGCTCTTCGTACAGCACGGCCACCGCGCGCAGGCCCTTGGTGAAATTCTCCACGCTCAGCCATTCGTTGGGCGCGTGGGCGTTCTCGCCCGGCAGGCCGAACCCCATCAGCAACACGGGCGCGCCGAGGATGCGCTCGAAGTCGCCGACCACGGGGATGGAGCCGCCCTCGCCGGTGATCACGGGTTCGCGGCCGAACGCGGCCGCGAGCGCGCGGCGCCCGGCGTCGTAGAGGGGGCCGTCGAGCTCGGCGCGCCAGGGGCGGCCGCCGTGCAGCGCCGTGACCGTCACCGACACGCTCGCCGGCGCGACGCGCTCCACGTGGGCGCGCATGAGCTGTTCGATCTCGCGCGGGTCCTGTTCGGGCACGAGGCGGCAGCTCACCTTGGCCATCGCCTTCGACGGCAGGACGGTCTTGGCGCCCTCACCGGTGTAGCCGCTGAGCAGGCCGTTCACCTCGCAGGTGGGCCGCATCCAGATGCGTTCGAGCGTCGTGTAGCCCTTCTCGCCGCCGAGTGCCGGCGCGCCCGTCTCGGCGCGGAACTGCTCCTCGTCGAAGGGCAGCGCCTTGATCTCGCGCCGCGCCTTCTCGCCCCAGTCGCGCGCCCGATCGTAGAAGCCGTAGATGGCCACGCGGCCGTCGGCGTCGTGCATGGTGGCGAGGATGCGGGCGAGCGCCATGGCCGGATTGATCACGGCGCCCCCGTAGCTGCCCGAATGCAGGTCGGTGGCGGGGCCGGTGACGTCGATTTGGAAATAGGCGAGCCCGCGCAGCGACGAGAGGATCGACGGGAGCCCGGGCGCGAACATCGCCGAATCCGAGATCACGACGGCGCCGCAGGCCAGCTCCTGCTTGTGGCTTTCGACGAACTCGGCCAGGTGGTCGCTGCCCACCTCCTCCTCGCCCTCGGCCACCACGATCACGTTCACGGGCAGCGCGCCGCGCACTTTCAGATGCGCTTCCAGCGCCTTCATGTGGATGAACAGCTGGCCCTTGTCATCCACCGCCCCGCGGCAGAAGAGCTTGCCGTCACGGATCGCGGGCTCGAAGGCGGGCGACTGCCAGAGCTCCAGCGGTTCGGCGGGCTGCACGTCGTAGTGCCCGTAGACGAGCACGGTGGGCGCGTCCGTGCCGGCGCCGCGCCACTCGCCGACGACGATGGGGTGGCCGGCGGTGGGATGGACGGTGGCGCGCAGGCCGGCGTTCGCCATGTTGTCGGCCACCCACTGGGCGGCCCGCGCGGTGTCGGCGTTGTGCTCCGAGCGGGCGCTCACGCTCGGAATGCGCAGGAAGTCGAAGAGCTCGTCGCGGATGCGGGAGTCGTTGGCGACGAAGAAGGCGTCGAGGTCGGGAGGAAGCATGCACCTAAGAAACAGCGCCGGGCCGAAACAACGCAAGGCCGAGACGACGCAGGGCCGAACCCACGAAACCGAGAAACAACGCAGGGCAACGCCGGCGGGAAATCGGAATGGAACAAACGGCGAGTTGCATGAAGAAGCGAGCGGCCTACCGACCTACCGACCCACCGACCTACATTCTGTCCGATCTTCCCACCCTTACGAGCGGAGCGATCCATGCCCTTGCTGCGGCTTCTGCTGGCGGTGACGCTGGCCGCGCAGGCGCCTCATACGCGCGTCGTGGTCCTCGGCACCGGAACGCCGAACGCCGACCCCGATCGCTCGGGGCCGGCGATCGCGATCGTCACGAACGGGCACGCCTACCTCGTGGACGCGGGGCCGGGAATCGTCAGGCGCGCCGCGGCCGCGGTCAAGGAAGGAGTGAGCGAGTTGGCAATGCCGAAGCTCGACATCGTCTTTCTCACGCACCTGCACTCCGACCACACGCTCGGGCTCCCCGATCTCATGCTGTCGCCCTGGGTGCTCGACCGCACGGCGCCGCTGCGTGTGTACGGACCGCCCGGCACGGCGAACATGGCGCGATTCATCGACTCGGCGTACGTGAAGGACATCGACATCCGGCTCCACGGCGGCGAGCCGACGAACCCGACCGGGTGGCGCAGCGAGGTGCACGAGATCGCCGATAGCGGCGTGGTGTACCGCGACAGCAACGTCATCGTGCGCGCATTCCGGGTGCAGCACGGCACCTGGGACTACGCGTTCGGCTATCGGTTCGAAACCCGCGACCGCGTCGTGGTGGTGAGCGGCGACACGCGGCCCAGCGACGCCGTGGTCGATGCCTGCCGGGGGTGCGACGTGCTCGTCCATGAGGTGTACGACGCCGAGACGTTCAAGAAGCGGCCGCCGGAGTGGCAGGCGTACCACAAGGAATTCCACACCTCCAGCTACGAGCTGGGATCGCTGGCCAGCCGCGCCAAGCCGAAGCTCCTCCTGCTGGTGCACCAATTGTATTGGGGAGGAACCGACGCCGACCTGGTCCGCCAGGTGGCCACGCGTTTTTCGGGGCGGGTGGTGTCGGCGCACGATCTGGGGATATACTGAACGTCCATGCCAACCAAGCCGCGCAAGCCGCCCCAGCCGCCCCAGCCCGCGGAGCCCACGAGCGCCGTCCAGCGGGAGATCCAGCAAACGCGGCCGTTCCACTCGATCGGCGCCGTCGCGATCATCGGCATCATCCGTACGTCGGCGCTGCTCCAGCGCCGAATCGAGCGCGTCGTATCGCACGAGGGAATCACGCAGCAGCAGTACAACGTGCTGCGCATTCTGCGCGGCGCCGGCGATGCCGGGATACCCACCCTCGCAATTCGCGACCGCATGGTGGATGCGTCGCCGGGGGTAACGCGGCTCATCGACCGCCTGGAACGGGCCGGATACGCGCGGCGCAATCGGTCGGCGCCCGACCGCCGGCAGGTCATGTGCCACATCACGCCGGCGGGCCTGGAACTGCTTGCCCGGCTGGACGCGCCGGTGAGCGCCTACGACGACGAAGCGGTGGAGATGCTGTCGGAGGCGGAGAAGCGCGAACTTGTGGCGCTACTCGATCGCGTTCGGCAGGGGCAGAAGGGCTGACAGACAGTCGGACAGTCGGACAGAACTTGCAGAACCGGATTCCGGTTCCCGACCCGCCGATCTACGGCCGGTCCGTCGCCGGCCAGGTGCCGTCCCACCCGCGCAGGATCCAGATGCGCCGCTGAGCGGCCAGGCCGCCGTCCCGGCGGCGAAGCGGCACGAGCGATCCCTTGGTGGCCGACCGGAAGTGTGGGGCGAGCACCTCGGCGGTGTGGTGCGTCCATGGCACGTCGTCGAGCACGAGCACCAGATCGTCGCCCCGGTGGGCTAGTTCCGGAAAGCCGGGCCAGAGATCGTATTGATTGGGCCGGCCCGACAGGTTGGCGGAGAAGGTGGCGGGACGCCCCGGCAGGTGGAACGCCAACTCGGACGCGTCCTGGTACTTGTCGGCGGCATACCAGACGTGGACCGTGTCGCCGATGATCGCGCGGCGGGCGGCGGCGGCGCTGTCGGCCAGCTGCCCCCATCCCGCCGAGCGGGCCACGGGATCGCGCGACGCCGGGAGCGGCAGCACCGGCGCCACCGACTGCATGTAGATCACGAGCGACACGAGCGCGGCGAGCCCCACGCCGCCCGCGAGCCATTTCCGCGCCGTCCCGCTCCAGTCGGTGAGGGCGAGGAGCGGAATCGCGGGCACGTAGGCGAGGGCCGGCCAGTTGGCCTCCACCGGGCGGCGGAGCGCGCTCACCACGAAGAGTCCCGAGCACGCGAGGGCAACGACCGCCAGCAAATAATGGCGATCGGAGACTGGGCGGCGCAGGGCGCGCCAGACAGCGAGTCCCAGCATGACCAGAACGATCGGCGTGGCGAGCCCCGCCTGGCCGCCGAGCAGGTCGAGTTCGCGGCTCAGCGGCGAACCTTTCGGCGCACCGAGTCCGTGGGCGAGCTGGAAGCCGAACGAGATCCACCCGTGGCCGGCGTTCCAGAGCAGCACGGGCAGAAACACGAGCGTGGCGACGGCGCAGGCCGCATACGGTCCCGGTTCCAGCAGCCGCGCGCGCAGTCCGCGGCGAGTGGCGACGGCGGCGGTGACGCCCACCGGCAGCAGGATCGAGGTGTACTTGGACGAGAACGCGAGGCCGAGCGCGATGCCGGCCGCCGTCCACCAGGCGAGCGACGGAAGGGTCCGAGGCGGGTGCTCGAGCGCCCGGATCACCGCGTAGAGGCCGGCGGCGCCGGCGGCCAGCACGGGGACGTCGGGCGTGGCGAGCACCAGGCCGGACGCGGCGAGCGGCATGACGACGAACACGAGGGCGGCGACGAGGCCGGCGCGATCGCCACCCAGGCGGCGCGCGACGGCGGCGCCGAAGGCCGACGCCGCGAAGCCGGCGGCGATGACCAGCAGGCGGACCGAGAACGCGGAGAGGCCGACGCCGGCGACCCCGGCTAGCCAGGTGCCGCCGCGAATGAGGGCCGCGATTCCCCACGGGTGGTCGAAGTAGCCGGCGGCCGGGTGGCGCGACCATTCCCAGTAGTACGTCTCGTCGGGGAAGAGGGGGATGAGCGCGGCGAAGGCCAGCCGCACCAGCGCCGCCCCGCCGAGCACGGCGAGGGCGAGATCCCACTCGTTCGGACTGCGCCGCGCCTCTCCCGCCGTCGCGGAGGACGACGTCATGCGGCGGCCGTCGCGGCTCCAGGCTTGCGACGGCGCCAGGCGAACCGGACGAGCACGATGGCCCAGATCCAGATCAGCCAGGACACCCGCTCGTTGTCGGACAGCATGGTGAGCATGCGCCACGCCACGAGCGGCGCGGTGGCGGCGCGCCGCCACGCGGTGTTGCTCGTGTTCGCCTCGCGCCGCTCGACCACCTGGGTGGCCTCGAACTTCCGATTGCGAATCGTCTGGTCGATGGCGGCGGCAAGTCCATCGGCGTTCATCTCGCGCCACCCGCGGATCTGGAGCAGCGTCCATCCGGGCGCCGTGTAGCCCCACCCGTGATTGTCGCTGCCGGCCACGAGCGCCAGGTCCAGCGTGTCGGCAATCGCGGCGATGACCGTGCGCTTACGGCGCGAGTCCCCGAGGCCGCGCGGTGATCCGTCCAGCAGTTCCATGGCCCGCGCGCCCGGCGTGCCGGGTCCGCGCGGCGGATGCAGGTGTCGGAGCAGGTTGGGAAAAGTGTAGACGACGATCGGTTCATGACCCGGGATGAGGCTGGCCAGCGTGAGCGAGCTGTCGTCGATGTCGCGCAGGTTCGGGTCGGTGACTCCTCTGTACGACCGCTCAGCGCCGAGGAGGTTCACGTGCGCTTGGTCCCACACGACCTCCAGGCCTTGCAGGAGGGTCGTTCCCTCGCCGGCGAGCGGCGGGTTCTTGGCCAGCCCCGCCTCCGCCCCGGCCACCGTCCGATGATCCGTGATGTAGGCCGCGTCGAAGCCGGCCTCGCGGTGCCAGCGGCGGTTGGCCTCGGGGGTGAACCAGGGCGCGCCGTCGTGGGAGTAGTTGGTGTGCGAATGGAAGTCGACCACCACCAGCACGTCGCTGAACGGCGCATTCACGGCCATCGCGGCCATCGGGCGCGGCACCAGAATGGCCGCCGCGTACACGGCGACGAGCGCCGCCAGGCCGAGCGCCACGGCGTTCACCTCGCCCCACAGCCGCGCGCCGCGCCGGCGGGCGCGCCACAGCCGCCACGCCGCGAACAGCACCACCAGCGTCACCAGAATCGCGACGTGCTGGCCGAGGCTCATCAGCGACAGCGTGTCGAACACGTTGCAGATGGGCGCCAGCAGCAGGTAGCCGCTCGACACCACCATCTGCACGCCGTTCACGGGCTGCAGGTTGGAGGCGTCGCGGATGGGCTCGACGGCAAAGTTCGCCGACAGGATCACGAGGGCGGAGAGCCCCACGGCCCACCACGGGATCCAGCGGAGGGCGGCGAATCGCGAGCCCGGGTCCGCGGGGCTGCGGGACCCTGAGGGGGGGGTGCGGGAATCTGCGGCCATGGCAGAGCGGAGGGTGTCGGCTGGTCCGGCGATCGCCTGGTTAGTCTTCGAAGACGGTAAGGTAGTACGACTTTCGCGGGAGCGCACGAATGCCCAACCGCCTGGCCGGCGAGACCAGTCCCTACCTGTTGCAGCACGCGCACAATCCGGTGGACTGGTACCCATGGGGGCCTGAGGCGTTGGAACGGGCGCGGCGCGAGAACCGCCCGATCCTGCTCAGCATCGGGTACGCGGCCTGCCACTGGTGCCACGTGATGGAACGGGAGTCGTTCGAGCGCGCGGACACGGCGCGGCTGATGAACGAACGGTTCGTGAACATCAAGGTGGACCGCGAGGAGCGGCCGGACCTCGACGCGATCTACATGCAGGCGGTGCAGGCGCTCACGGGGCACGGCGGCTGGCCGATGACCGTGTTCCTGACGCCCGACGGCGAGCCGTTCTACGGCGGCACGTACTATCCGCCCGACGACCGGCACGGCCTGCCCTCGTTCCGCCGGGTGCTCGACGCGGTGGCGGACGCCTACGCCAACCGGCAGGGCGACGTCCGCAAGACCACCGAGATGCTGCGCCGCGTGTACGACACCACGGCCGCGGCTCCCGACGCGCCCGACGCGCCACTCGATGCGGCGCTGCTCGATCGCGCCTACCGGCTGATGGCGGCCGAGTACGACGTGCAGCGCGGCGGCTTTCGCGGCGCGCCCAAGTTTCCGCAGGCGATGGCGCTCGAGGCGGTGCTCACCACGGGAGCGCGCACCGGCGAGTCGTTCCCGCTGGAAATGGCGCTCCGTTCGTTCCGTGCCATGGCCCGCGGCGGCATCTGCGATCAGATCGGCGGCGGCTTCGCGCGCTACGCCACCGACGCGGAGTGGCTGGTGCCGCACTTCGAGAAGATGCTCTACGACAACGCGCTGCTCGCCCGGCTGGGCGTGCACCTGTGGCAGGCGACGGCGGACGAGGACGTGCGGCGCGTGACCGAGGAGACGCTCGACTGGGTGGCGCGCGAGATGACCTCGCCGGCCGGCGGGTTCTACTCCTCGCTCGACGCCGACAGCGAGGGCGAGGAGGGCCGGTTCTACGTGTGGACGCCCGAGGAACTCGACGCCCTGCTCGGCGCCGACGGCCCGGTCGTGCGCGCATACTTCGGCGTGCGCCCCGGCGGCAACTTCGAGGGGCGGTCGATCCTGCACGTACCGCGCGACCTCGATGCCGCGGCCGCCGCCGTGGGGACGAGCGCCGAGCGCATGCGCGACGCGGTGGCCCGCGCGCGGCCGGTGCTGTACGAGGCGCGCGCCCGGCGCGCGTGGCCGCAGCGCGACGAGAAGATCCTCGCCGGGTGGAACGGACTCATGCTGCGCGCCCTTGCCGAAGCGGCGCGGGCGTTCGCGTCGCCACGATGCCGCGACCTGGCGGTCGCCAACGGCGCATTCCTTTTCCGCGAGATGGTGCACGACGGACGGGTGCTCCGCTCGCACAAGGATGGCGTCACGCGGATCACCGGATACCTGGAGGACCAGGCGGCCGTGGCGCTCGGCGCGCTGGCGCTCTACGAGCTGACGTTCGACCGCGCGTGGCTGGACCGGGCGCGCGCGCTGGGCGACGCAATGGCGCGCTGGTTCTGGGACGAGGCGTCGGGGAGGTTCTTCGACACCGCCGCCGACCACGAACCGCTGATCACCCGCCCCCGCGACGTGAGCGACAACGCGACACCGTCGGGGCCCTCGCTGGCCGTGGAGCTTTCGCTGCGCCTGGCCGAGCTGTTCGGGGACGCGGCGCACCGGCGCCGCGCCGAGCGCGAGCTGTCGGGATCGGCGGCGGCGATGGGGCAGTTTCCGCTGGCCTTCGGGCATCTGCTATGCGCGGCCGACCTCGCGGTGCGGGGCGCGGTGGAGCTGGCGATCGTGGGCGATCCGGCGAGCGCCGAATTCGGCGCGCTGGCCGCGGCCGCGGCGGCGCGCTTCGTGCCGTCGCTAGTGCTGGCGGGCGGGACGCCCGCCGCCAACGGCGACATTCCCCTGCTCGCCTTGCGCGCGGGGGCGGGGGCGGGGGCGGCCGGCGGCGCAGCGGCCTACCTCTGCCGAGGGTACGCGTGCGAGGCGCCGGCCGCCGACGCCGCGGCGCTGGCCGAACAGCTCGACCGGGCGGCGCGCGGCTGAGCCCGTCGGTGCCGGATCAGCGCAGGACGGTGCGGAACACGAACGACGTGTCGACGAGGAAGAACGCGCGGTTGATGCCGCGGGGATCGAACGCGACGTAGCGCGGGCCGGCCCGCAACACCAGGAAGGGCGTGCCATCCAGGGTGACGCTGGCGCCCGACTTGATGGCCGCGGCGACGCGTCCGCACACCGCGCCGTCGGCCACGACCTGCACGGTGCTCGTGTCCACGCCGGCGAGGCCGGCGGCGTTCACCAGGTGGACCTCGTCGGCGTTGCGCGAGGCGATCATCTCCTTCATCGCCGCTACCCGCAGCCAGCCGCCGCTGGAACCGTCGGCGCAGGCGGAGCCGCTGGGGGCGACGGACGCATCCGCCGCCGTCGCCTGGCGCAGGGCGAGCGTCTGGGCGCTGCTCACCCCCGGCATGTGGCGCATCGCGTCGGCCGCCGCATCGAGCGCGCTCACGGATTCCGCGCCGCGCAGGCGGACCAGGTAGTACCCGTCCACGCCCCCGTCGCTGTGATCGCCGCCCACGACCAGTCCGCATACGCGGTCCACCGCCGCCTGGCGCTGGGCCTGCGGGGCCGCGGAGTCGAAGCGCGCGGCGATCAGGTTGCGGAGATACCGCACCCCGGGGCGCGACGGCGCGCCGACCGTGCCCAGCGAATCAAGCACCGCCTCGGCGATGCTGTCGGGGGCCAGCGGGGGCACGAACCGCCGGGCGGCGCACGGCGGCTGCGGCATCGACGCGGGGCCCTGCGCGCCGGCGGGCGCGCCGAGCAGGCCGGCCAACACCAGCGCCGCCGCGACGAGGCGCGCCGGGGCGGACACCCGCTCCGCTTTTGCCACCACGACTTGACGGTCGCCCATGCCTGCGGACTCCACTGTTGCGGATCGGGGGAAATCTACGCTTCGAGCCGGTATCCGGCCTTCCACACGGTCAGGATGTGGCGGGGCTTGGACGGATCGTCTTCGAGCTTGCGGCGCAGCTCGGCGATGTGGATGTCGACCGTGCGGGTCATGACGTCGGCGCTGTAGCCCCAGACTTCCTTGAGCAGTTCCATGCGGGAGACCACGGCGCCGCGCCGGCGCACGAGGGTGAGCAGGAGGTCGAACTCCTTGGGGCTGAGGGCGACCGGTTCGTCGCCGCGGGTGACGGCGCGCGACGCCGGGTTGATCTCGACCGCTCCGAAGCGTTCGACGGCGTCGCCGCCATCGGGGGCCTCGGACTGGCGGGCGCGCCGCAGCAGGGCCGCCACGCGGGCCAGCAGTTCGAGCACGCCGCAGGGCTTGGTGACGTAGTCGTCGGCGCCCAGGCGGAAGCCGAGTACCTTGTCGGTCTCCTCGCCCCGGGCGGTGAGGATGAGCACCGGCATCTGGAGCCCGCCGTCGCGCATAGCGCGCAGCACGCGGTAGCCGTCCATGCCCGGCAGCATGAGGTCGAGGATCACCAGGTGGGGGCTCCAGTCGCGGGCGCGGGCCAGGCCCTGCTCGCCGTCGGCGGCGACCTCCACCTCGTATCCTTCGATCTCGAGGCCGGTGCGGAGCCCGTAGGCGAGATCGGGATTGTCTTCGACGATCAGGATGCGACTCATACGGGGGAGTCCTCCGGCACGTCGGCCTCGCTGGCCGGCAGGGTGAACGAGACGCGAACGCCGCCGCTTCGTGACGGCTCCATGCTACACTGGCCGCCGTGCATTTCCACGAGTTCGCGCACCACCGACAGGCCGATGCCGCTGCCGCCGGTGCCGCGGTCGGTATCGCGCCCGAGGCGCACGTACGGCTCCCAGACGCGGGCCCGGTCGGCCTGCGTGATGCCGGGGCCTTCGTCCTCGACCCAGATGCGCACGCGGTCGTGCACGCGAGTGCTGCCGAGGGTGATGGTCTGCCCCTCGGGGCCGTACTTCGCGGCGTTGTCGAGCAGATTGAGCACGATCTGGCGCAGGGCGTTGCGATCGGCCATCGCGACGACGCCGAGTTCGAGCTCGGCGCGGAGCTTCATGTCGCGCGATCGCGCCAGCGGCGCGAAGAGTTCGAGCGCGTCGCGGAGTTCCTTCTCCATGTCCGTGGGCACGGGGGCGATCCGGTTCTGCCGGCGTTCGCCGCGCGAGAAGTTGAGCACGTTCTCCACGAGATAGGTCAGCCGGCGCGCTTCCTGGTCGATGATGCCGGCCGAGCGCACGCGTTCCTCTTCCGACCGCAACTTGCCCATGTGGAGCAGCTCGGAGAACCACCGGATCTGGGCCAGCGGCGTGCGCAGTTCGTGCGAGACGCCGGACACGAACTCGGTGCGCAACCGGGCCAGCTCCTGTTCGCGGCGCAGCTGCACGAGGGCGATGGCCAGCAGGATGGCCATCAGCAGGAGGAGGGTGAGCAGCATCGGCAGCCGCGACGGCGGCAGGCCGCCCACGACGAGGCGTCCGGCCACGTCGGGACGCAGTGCTACCCGCACGGCCAGCCGTCCGAAGTTGTCTTCCAGTGTGTCGGTGGCACTGTACGTGAGGTCGTACTGGCCCGGCGTTCCGAAGAGCGGATCGCCGCGGGCGTCGTCGACGGCCAGCGAGAGCACGGAGTCGAGCGGCGTCGAGCCGACGAGCGACGGCGGCAGCAGGCTGCCCCGCCGGTACACAGCGTCGAACGCCGGCGTGAGAAATGGCAGCGGCGGGGTCTCGTAGCCGTAGATGACCACCGGCACGCCGTCGAGGTTGCGCGACACCAGGAACACGAGCAGGCGGGGACGCACCTCGAGTCCGCCGAGGACCATCACGTACGAATCGTTGGTGACGATCACCCGCATGAGGGCCTGCGGCGTGGATGCGACATCCGGGGAGCCATACGCTTTGGGGAGCATCTCCTTGAGCGGCGGCATGGTCTTCACGTAGGACACGATCGTGTCGCGGGCCCACCGCAACTCAGCCGACGACGCGTTGGTCTTCGTGGTGAGCAGCGGGCCGTCGGGCCAGTCGAGCCGGAAGAAGTAGCGCGCGCTGTCCAGGCACTTGCACCACCCGGCGTAGTCGTGGGCCAGCGCCTTCACCGACTCCGGCGCCAGCAGCGACTGGGGGAGGCGCTGGGCATCGACGCGCATGGCCGCCTGGGCCAGCGAGGGAATGATCGTGGTGAGCAGCTGATTCTTGACCTGCTGCTCGAACTGCCAGTCGGCGAATGACGCGTAGTCCCGCAGAGTGTGCTCGGCGGAGAGCCGGTGGCCACGCGCCGCCACCTGAGCCTGGTACACGAGCACCGCCGTGACCGCGAGCGCGAGCACGAGGACGACCACGGTACCGACGAGACGGGAGGGGCGCGGATGGGGCATGGTGATTCAAAATGAAACGCCCCGGGGGTGGAGGAGCCAGACGGGGCGGGGTGTCTTACGAAAGGCTTACAGCGGGCCCACGTTCCCCGGCGTCCTGCGCCCGTCTTGACTGTCCGCGGCCAATCGGCAAACTCCACGCATGACCTCGACGATGCCGTCCTTCGTGCGCGGCATGTTCAGTGGCGCCGTCCACGACGCCCTGCTCTTTCCGTATCCCGATTCCCTGGAGCGCCGCGATCCGGACGAGGCGCGCCGGGTGACGGCGTTGATCGACCGGCTGCGCGGCATCGCCCGCGATCTCATCGATCCGGCGGCGATCGACGAGCGGGAGACGGTGAGCGAACCGGTGGTGCGGGCGCTGGCCGAGGCGGGGCTGCTCGGCCTCTCGATTCCCGCCGAGTACGGGGGCGCCGGCCTCTCCCCGGCGGGCTACGCGAGGGTGTTCGGCGAGATCTCACGCATCGACGCCAGCGTGGCGGTGCTGGTGGGCGTGCACTGCGGGCTCGGCGCGCGGGCCATCGCGCTCTACGGCACGGCGGCGCAGAAGGCGCGGTACTTGCCCCTGCTCGCGCGCGGCGACACGCTGGCCGCGTACGCGCTCACCGAGCCCGAGACCGGTTCCGACGCCCAGCACATCCACACCCGCGCCGAGCGCGGTGCCGATGGCGCGTCGTGGATCCTCAACGGGCACAAGCAGTGGATCGGCAACGGGCACCGCGCGGGCGTGATCGTCACGTTTGCCCAGACCCCGGTGGAGCGACGCGGCGAACGCGTCGCGCGCCCCACGGCGTTCATCATCCGACCCGACATGGGCGGCTTCACGGTGATGGGCACGGTGCGCAAGCTCGGCATTCGCGGGAGCACGCAGGCCGAACTCGTCTACGAGAACCTGCCGGTGCCCGACGACCACGTGCTCGGCGCGGTGGGCAAGGGATTCTCGGTGGCGGTGCACGTGCTCAACGGCGGTCGCCTGTCGCTCGCCGCCGGCTGCACGGCCGGCACCAAGCACCTGCTCAACCAGATGACCGCGTTCGCCGAGGAGCGGGTGCAGTTCGGCCGGCCGATCGCCGATTTCGAGATCACGCAGCGCAAGCTGGCCACGCTCGCCGCCGACACCTACGCCGCCGATGCGATGCTCGGCGCGCTCACCGCGATGGCGGCGCAGCCCGCGGCCGATTCGGCGCTGGAGGCGGCCTGCTGCAAGATCTTCGCGAGCGAGCTGCTCTGGCGCGCCGCCGACGAGATGGTGCAGGTGGCGGGCGGACGTGGCTTCGTGAAGCCGTATCCGTACGAGCGGATGCTGCGCGACGCGCGCATCAATCGCATCTTCGAAGGCACGAACGAGATCCTGCGGCTGTTCGTGGCGCTCAACGGCATCCAGGGTCCGGCCGGGCAGCTGCGCGAGATCGCCGCGGCGCTCAGGCAGCCGCTGCGCCACCTGGGGCTGATCAGCGGGTTCGCGGCCTCGCGGCTGCGCAGCCGTCTCGGCGCGTCGGGCACGCTCGACGCGCCACTGCACCCGCGCATCCAGGGGCACAAGCGGTACTTCGAACTGCACGTGCGCGAATTGAGCGAGGGCACCCAGCGGCTGGTCGAGGTGTACCGTGAGCACATTGTCGACCGGCAGCAGGAGCTGGAGCGGCTGGCCGACATGGCGGTGATGCTGTTCGCCACCGCCGCCGTGCTGGCGCGCACGCAGCGCCTGATCGACGACCGCGGCCTCGGCCGCTGCGGCCATGAAGTGGATCTGTGCGACCTCTTCGTGATCGAGGCCGGGCGGCGGTTCCGCGCCGCCCGCGAGGGGTTGCAGTCGCTGCAGGATGAGACGCGGCGCGCCGTCGCGAGGTCCATACGGGATGGAGGCGGATACGCCGTCTCCGACGCGCTGCTGGAATGGCCCGAACGGACGGAGTGACATGCGACGCATCTACGACATCTCGGTGCCCGTGGAAACCGGAGGGCTGGTGTACCCCAACAATCCGCCGATCCGGATCGAACTCGACAGCGCCATCGCCAGGGGCGCGACCGCGAACGTGTCGCGCATCGAGTTCGGGTCTCACACCGGCACGCACGTCGACGCGCCCAAGCACTTCTTCGACGACGGTTCTGGCGTGGACGCGCTGCCGCTCGACGTGCTCATGGGGCCGGCGCTGGTGATTGCCGTCGCCCCGACGGTGATGGCGGTGTCGGCCAAAGAGCTGGGGGCGCACGACCTGACGCACGCGTCGCGGGTGCTGATCCGCACGCGCAACTCATCGTTCATCGGCGACCGCGAGTTCCACCGCGACTTCACGTACCTCACGCCCGACGGCGCCCAGCACCTGGTGGACCATGGCGTCAAGCTCGTGGGCGTGGACTACCTGTCGGTGGAACAGTTCCATTCGGGTCACCATCAGACCCACCGTACGCTGCTCGGCGCCGGCGTGGTGATCGTGGAGGGGCTCGACCTGAGCGAGCCGCCGCCCGGGGTGTACGATTTTCGCTGCCTGCCGCTCCGGCTCACCGGCCTCGATGGCGCGCCGGCGCGCGCCGTGCTGCTCGCGTCATGACGGCGCCCAAGCGGGTGGCCGTGCGCCCCAGCCAGGTGCTGCGTTCCATCGGACCCGAACGCCGCGCCGCGGACCCGTGCACCATGGTGGTGCTCGGCGCATCCGGCGACCTGGCCCGGCGCAAGCTGATGCCGGCGCTGTACCAGATGGCGAAGGACGGGCTGTTGCCCGAGCCGTTCGAGTTCCTCGGCGTGGGCCGCGATTCGTACGGCGACGACGACTTCCGCACGCTGATGCGCGCCGAGCTGGAGAAGTCCGACGAGATCGACGGCCTCGACGACGCCGTGTGGAACCGGCTGAGCGCCCGGATCCGCTACGTGTCGGGCGATTTCACCGACGAGCGCACGTATCGGGGGATCGCCGAGCGGCTGTCAGCGATCGAGGAAGAGCGGCCGGGCGAGCTGCGGAACCGCCTGTTCTATCTGGCGGTGCCGCCGAGCGTGTTCGAGCCCATCGCGCGCCACCTGTCGGAGAGCGGCCTGGCGCCGAAAGCGGCCGGCCCCGGCGAGCGTCCGTGGCGCCGCGTGGTGATCGAGAAGCCGTTCGGCCACGACCTGGCCACGGCCCAGGCACTCAACACGCTGGTGCTCGAACTGTTCCACGAGTGCCAGCTCTTCCGCATCGATCACTACCTGGGCAAGGAGACGGTGCAGAGCATCCTCGTCTTCCGGTTCGCCAACGCGATCTTCGAGCCGCTCTGGAACCGGCAGTCGGTGGCGCACGTGCAGATCACGGTGGCCGAAACGGTGGGCGTGGAGCAGCGCGGCGGCTACTACGAGGAAGCGGGCGTGCTGCGCGACATGTTCCAGAACCATCTCCTGCAACTGCTGGCGCTCACCGGCATGGAGCCGCCGGTGACGATGAGCGCCGACGCCGTGCGCGACGAGAAGGTGAAGGTGCTGCGCTCGGTGCGGTGGATGGGCCCCGCCGAGGTGGAGAGTTCGGCGGTGCGCGCGCAGTACCGCGCCGGGGTGATTCGGGGCAAGGAGGTGCCGGGCTACCGGCGCGAGCCCAACATCGCCGAGGACTCGGTGACGCCCACCTACGCCGCCCTGCGGCTCTATCTCGACAACTGGCGGTGGAAGGGGGTTCCATTCTTCCTGCGCTCAGGCAAGCGCCTGCCCGAGCGGGTCTCCGAGATTGCCGTGCAGTTCCGCGATCCGCCTCACCTCATGTTCGGCCACGAGATGCGGAAGCTGCTGGCGCCGAACACGCTGGTGATGCGCATCCAGCCCGACGAGGGCATCTCGCTGTCGTTCCAGGTGAAGACGCCGGGCGCCGTCTATCAGCTCGCCAAGCAGATGGAGGTGGCGCCGGTGGCCATGGACTTCGCCTACCGCGACGCCTTCGGCGACCACAACCCGCCGGCGTACGAGACGTTGCTGCTCGACGTCATGCTCGGCGACGCCACGCTGTTCACCCGCAGCGACGAGGTGGAAGCCGCGTGGAAGGTGGTGGATCCGATTCTCGACTATTGGGAGTCCCATCCGCCGCAGCGCATGGAAACGTACGACGCCGGAAGCTGGGGGCCGGCGTCGGCCCACCAGTTGATCGCGCAGGACGGGTTCGCCTGGCGGGTGCCGGAGCGCGAATAGCGCCGGCCTCCGGAAACGCGGCGACATCCGCCCGCGATCGACGCGCCCCGACCGCTGGCGCGGCGGTCAGCCGCCGCCGCCCCGCCGTCCGCGGCTGGAGCCGTCGAATCCGTCGCCGCCGCGCAGCATCATGCTGGCCCTGAGCGTGTCGCCCCACGCCCGCGTCACGCGCGCCGTGAGGATATGGTCGAGCAGCGGGAAGTTGCGCTTGAGATAGGCATTTCCGGAGCGCGCGATGGAGTCCTGCGATGGGCCCTTGCCGCGCGGCGGACCCTCGCCGTAGCCGGCGTACAGCGTCTCGACCACCGACATGCCGTCCACCACCTGGGCGATGGGGGCGAAGCCGATTCCGCCCAGCGTGTCCAGCTTCGGGTTGTCGGCCAGATCCACGTACAGCTGCGTGTTGCGGCTGTGCGGCCCGCTGCGCGCGAACGCGATCATGCCCCGCTGGTTGCCGCGCACCACCGGATCGTCGCCGATCGTCCGTCCGCGCCAGGCGGAGTCGATGCGGGGCACGCCGGAGATGCCCCACTGGGCGACGTACCCCTTCACCACGCGGAAGAAGTAGGTGCCGTCGTAGTAGCCGTTGTCGACGAGAAAGTAGAATCGATCGACGCCGTACGGCGCCCAGTCGCGATGGGCCATGACCGCGAACGACCCGCGCGTCGTCTGGAACTCGACGCGGAAGCTGTCGGGGGCCGGCGCGAGGAGTTCCTCGGGCGTCGGTCGCAGCAACGGCGAGCCATGAGAGCAGCCGATCGCGACGATGCTCGCCGCGAGAAGTGCGAGTGCAGCAGTGCGTTGCATCAGAGGGCAGAGAGTGCCGGAGTGGCCGGAACGGTCCCGGCGCGGGCCCACCGCGAATCGGGTGGCCCGGTATAGGTACCCTGCCGCGGCGCCGGAGGGTCCGCCGCGAGGCGACGATCCGGGACCGTGGCGGCTGCACGTTGCCCCCGCCGGTGCCGGACCGCAAGCGCTTCAGCGCAGCGCGTCGAAGTCGATGTACCCCTGGTGGGGATCCGTATGCACCAGCCGCAGGCGCACCTTGTCGCCCACGTCCAGCCCGTGCTGGCCGTGCACCACCATGCCCTCGGCCGGCGGGTGGAAGAGGCGGGCGAAGGTGCCATGGTCGGACACGCCGGTCACGATGCCGTCGAACACGTCGCCGATGCGGTGGGCGAGCAGGAGCGCCGCCGCCACCTTCCGCATCGTGCGCTCGACCTTGTTCGCCGCGTCCTCGCGCTCGGTGCAGTGGGCGGCGATCGCGGCCAGCTCGTCGTTGGTATACGGCGGCGGACTGCCGGCCAGCGCCGCCTTCGCCGTCCGCTGCGTCACGAGGTCGGCGTACCGCCGGTTGGGCGCGGTGGCGTGCGAGTAGTCGTGCACGGCGAGGCCGAAGTGGATGCCGGGATCCTTGCCGGGGAGGTCGAGCGCGTACTCGCCCGGTCCCATGAGTTTGATCACCGTCAGCGACAGGTCGGGAAAGCGCACCGGGTCCGCCTCGCGGCGGGCGATGAGGAACCTGGCGAGCGACAGCGAGTCGGGCGCCGCGGGGAGCGTGGTGCCGTACTGCTTGGCGAGGTCGACGATCCGGCTCCACCGCTCCGGCTCCCGCACCACGCGGCGGATGCCCGACCGCCCCTTGGATTCCAGGAAGACGGCGATGGCGATGTTCGACGCGATCATAAAGTCCTCGATCAAGTCGCGCGCCTTGCTCTTCCGGGTGAGGGCGAGGTCCACCACCTGCCCGTCCTTCGCCACCGGCGTGGCCTCGATGGTGTCGAACTCGAGCGCGCCGTTGCGCTCGCGCTGCGCCTTGAGCCGCTGCGCCGCTTCCGACTGAAGCCGCACCTGCTCCTGCAGCGCCGGGTTCGCGGCCACCTTGGCCGGCGCCGGCCCGCCGTCGAGCCACGCCCCCAGATCGTCGTAGGCGAGCTGGGCCTGGTTCCGGATCATGGCGCGATAGACATCCTGCTTCTTCACCGCGCCGTCGGCGTCGACCACGGTCTCGATGACCAGCGCCAGCCGGTCCTCGTTCTCGTTGAGCGAGGTGAGCCCGGTGGAGAGCTTCTCGGGCAGCATCGGGAACACCTCGACGCCGGTGTACACCGACGTCGAGTTGGCGCGCGCCCGCGCGTCGAGCGGCGTCGCCTTGCCCACCAGCGCGTCGACGTCGGCAATGGCGACCATGAGCCGGATGCAGCCGTCGTCCAGGCGCTCGGCCACCTCCGCCTGGTCGAGGTCGAGCGACGTGGCGTTGTCGATGGACGACCAGAGCAGCGCGCGCAGGTCGCGGACGCCGTCGGGGATGGGCGCGGGGGCATTGAGGGTGCCGAGCTGCGCGTCCGCCTCGGCGGCGAAGTCGGTTGTGAAGCCGTACTTGGCGGCGATGCGGCGGGCGATCGCGTCGAGGTCGACGTTGCCGGGCACGCCGTGGCGCGGCAGCTGGTCGTGCCCGTGCGGGCCGTGGTTGGACGGGCTGTGGTTTGAGATCGGAGTGCTCCGGTGGCAGGTGGCGAGTTGTGGGAATCTGTCGCGCCGGACATGATTCGGACAATGTGCGCCGCCACGCCACGCAAGCCTGCCGCCCCACCGCCGGGGCGGCCCCCGGTCACGGCGCCGGCGGGCGAGGGGCCGGCGGCGGAGACCTGCGACTACTGCGGAAGCACCGACCTGCGCTGGGTGAAGTGCAAGCTGATCTGCGGGAACTGCCGGCAGATCAACAAGAGCTGCGCGGACCTGTAACGGCGGAACGGCAACTGAAGGCTGTGAGCTGCCGGCTGACAGCATTCAGCTGACCGCAACGGCGCAGGGAAAGTCCGGAAGACGCGCGGACTACTCGAATTCCACCGCCAGATCCATCGCCGGCGCCGAGTGGGTGATCGCCCCCACCGAGATCCAGTCGACGCCCGTCTCCGCGATCTCGCGCACCGTGGAGAGGTTCACCCCGCCGCTCGCCTCGACGGTCGCCCGTCCGGCCACGAACGCCACGCAGTCGCGCAGCTCGGCGGGCGTCATGTTGTCGAGCATGATGATGTCGGCGCCGGCGCGCACCGCGGTCTCGACCTGTTCGCGCCGCTCGCACTCGACCTCCACCCGCGTGCCCGGCGCGGCGGTCTCGCGGGCGCGGCGCACGGCCACCGCCACGTCGCCGTCGAGCGCCGCCAGATGGTTGTCCTTGATCAGCACCGCCGAGGCGAGGTCGAAGCGATGGTTGATGCCGCCGCCGGCGCGTACCGCGTACTTCTCGAGTTTCCGCCAGCCGGGCGTCGTCTTCCGCGTGTCGAGAATGCGCGCCCGGGTGCCCTTCACCGCGTCGACGTAGCGGGCCGTCAGCGTCGCCACACCCGAGAGCCGCTGCAGGAAGTTGAGCGCCACCCGTTCGGCGGCGAGAATCGGGCGCGCGTGCCCCGTGATGAAGAGCACCGAGTCGCCGGCCTTCACGGCCGTGCCGTCCTCGGCGTCGATGCGGATGGCGACCTTGGGATCGAGCAGGCGGAACGCGTCCACCGCCAGCGGCACGCCGGCCAGCACGCCGGCCTGGCGCGCCACCAGCGAGGCGCGGGCGCGGCGCTCGGTGACCACCGTGGCGATGGTGGTGACGTCGTTGAACGCGCCGTCCTCCTCCAGCGCCGCGCGCACCAGCACGTCGAGCGCCGGCGCGTCGAGCGGGAAATCGAGCCGGCCCATCTCGCGCGCGGCAGGAACGGAGAAGGGCGTGATCGTGCGAGGCGCGTTGGGCCGCGGGGCGTGCGGTTGCTCTGGCATGGGGCTATTCCCCCGGGTCGCCCACCGGGGCAAGGGCGCTCGTGCCGCCGATCGAGATCATGCGCTCGATGGCGCGGCGCGCGCGGCGCGCGATGTCGGGTGGAACGGTGATGTGGTGTTCGTTTCGCTTGAGCGCGTTGAGCACCTTCGGCAGCGTCGTGACCTTCATGTAGGCGCAGCTGGCGCGGTCGTTGGCGGCGAAGAACCGCTTGGTCGGATTCTCGCGCCGCAACCGGTGGAGGATCCCGACCTCCGTGGCGATCACGAATTCGTCGGCCGACGACTGGGCGGCGCGGCGCATCATCCCCTCGGTGGAGAGGATCTCGGCGCCGTCCGCCGCCACGTCGCCGGCCGACATCGCTTCCAGCACCGACGTCGAACAGCCGCACTCGGGATGCACGAGAAACTCCGCCCCCGGGTGCGCCGCCCGCTGGGCGGCGATGTTCTCCGGCGAGATGCCGGCGTGCACGTGGCACTCGCCCATCCACACGTGGATGTTGTCGCGGCCGGTCGTGCGGCGGACGTGGGCCCCCAGGAACATGTCGGGCAGGAAGAGGATGTCGCGGTCGGCGGGAATCGCGTTCACCACGTCGACCGCGTTGCCCGACGTGCAGCAGTAGTCGCTCTCGGCCTTCACCTCGGCGGTCGTGTTGACGTACGCGACCACGACCGCGCCCGGGTGCTCCTCCTTCCAGTCGCGGAGCTGGGCGGCGTCGATCGTGGCGGCCAGCGAGCAGCCGGCGGCCAGGTCAGGCAGCAGCACCGTCTTCGACGGCGAGAGAATTGCCGCCGTCTCGGCCATGAAGTGCACGCCGCAGAACACGATGGTCCGGGCGTCGGTGCGGGCCGCCTCGCGCGAAAGACCGAG
This sequence comes from uncultured Gemmatimonadaceae bacterium, assembly GCA_963775915.1. GTDB lineage: Bacteria > Gemmatimonadota > Gemmatimonadetes > Gemmatimonadales > Gemmatimonadaceae > JAGWRI01. The sequence continues at coordinate 328,706 of CAVZKH010000010.1, read as the reverse complement.
GGAGTCGCCGACGAAATCGGCGACGTCCTGCACGTCGGGGCGCTCGTAGTTGTGGGCGAGGATGACGGCGTGCCGCTTGGCGGCGAGGGTACGGATCTCGTCGTGCAACGCGCCGAACGCCGCATCGCGGAGGGAGGTCGGGGTCGTCGCCATACCTCTGATATTAGTCGCTCTCCGGACGCGTTGCAGCGGCGGGCCGCCCCCGCCGTCCTTGCGGTATCCCGCGCGGCCGCACGATTCTTCTGCCCATGCGAAAGCTGCTCATTCTCGTGGGCCTGCTCCTCGCCGCCCATGTGGGGCTGCTGTTCGTCCATCCCGCAGGCGCGGCGTCGCCCGCCATCGACCCAAATGCCGTGAACGTCGGCATCGTCTTCGACGTCGGCGGCCGCGGCGACAAGTCGTTCAACGACGCCGCGTACATCGGCGGCGAGCGGGCCGAGAAGGAACTGGGCGTGCACGTGCGGTTCATCGAGCCCGGGGACGGCTCGGACCGCGAGGCGGGACTGCGCATTCTGGCCGCCGAAAAGATGAAGCTGGTCATCGGCATCGGCTTCATCTTCACCGACGACCTGATCCAGCTCGCCAGGGAGTATCCGAACACCGACTTCGCCGGCGTCGACTTCTCGGTGGCCACCGACACCGCCGGCAACGCGATCCAGCCGCCGCCCAACCTGGCGGCGCTCAAGTTCCGCGAGGAGGAGGGCTCGTTCCTCGTCGGCGCGCTGGCGGCCATGGTGGGCCACTCCAGGAAGGTCGGCTTCGTGGGCGGCATGAACTCGCCGCTCATCCAGAAGTTCGAGGCCGGATACACCGCGGGCGTCCACTACGTGTGCCCCGGCTGCCAGGTGATCGCGCAGTACGCGGGCGTGACGCCCGACGCCTTCCGCAACCCTGGCAAGGGCAAGGAGCTGGCGCTGTCGCAGTACCAGAGCGGCGTCAACGTGATCTTCCACGCCTCGGGCTCCACGGGACTCGGCGTGTTCGAGGCCGCGCGGCAGACCGGCAAGCTCGCCATCGGCGTGGACGCAGATCAGTATTCCGAAGCGCCAGGCCACGTGCTGACGTCGATGGTGAAGGGCGTGGACGCGGCGGTGTTCGACGCCATCAAGCGGGTGAAGGACGGCACGTTCAAAGGCGGCATCTACTCGTTCGGCCTGGCGCAGAACGGCGTTCGCTACGTGTACGACGAGCACAACCGGGCGCTGATTCCCGACAGCGTGCAGGCGAAGCTCCAGCAGATCAAGGCCGACATCATCGCCGGCAAGATCAAGGTGCCGAGCACCATCCAATGACCACACGCGTCGCGCCCCAGCCCGCCGCGGGCACGCCCGCCATCCGCCTCTCGGGCATCGAGAAGTCGTTCGGGCCGGTGCGGGCCAACCGCGGCGCCTCGCTCGAGGTGGCCTCCGGCGAGATTCACGCCCTGGTGGGCGAGAACGGCGCCGGCAAGTCCACGCTGATGCGCGTGCTGAGCGGGATGTACGCCCCCGACGCCGGCGCCATGCACGTGAACGGCCGCGACGTCACCGGGTGGTCCACCGCGCAGGCGATCGCCGCCGGCGTCGGCATGGTGCATCAGCACTTCATGCTCGTGCCCACGCTGACGGTGGCCGAGAACATCGTGCTCGGCCGCGAGATCACGCGTGCCGGGCAGCTCGATCGCGCCGCCGCCGAGCACGCGGTGGCCGATCTGTGCGCGCGCACCGGCCTCGTCGTGGCCCCGAACCGCAGGGTGAGCGACCTGTCGGTGGGCGAGGCGCAGCGCGTGGAGATCCTGAAGACGCTCTATCGCGGTGCCAGGGTGCTGATTCTCGACGAGCCCACGGCCGTGCTGTCGCCGCCCGAAGTCGGCGAACTCTGGAAGGTGCTCGCCCGGATGCGAGAAGCCGGCGACACGATCGTGCTCATCACGCACAAGCTCGACGAGGTGATGGACATCTCGGACACGGTCACCGTGATGCGCCATGGCGAGACCGTGGGCCGGGTGGCCACCGCCGATACCTCGCCGGCGGCGCTGGCGCGGCTGATGGTGGGCCGCGACGTGGCGCTGGCCGGAGGCGCGGGCGTCCCGCCGATGCCGGCGCACACGGTGAGCGCCGACCGGCGCGTCGCGCTGGACGTGCGGGAGCTGACGGTGGCCGACCCGCGCAAGGCGCGCGCCGTGGACGGCGTGAGCTTCGCTATCGCGCCCGGCGAGATCCTCGGCGTTGCCGGCGTCGAAGGCAACGGGCAGACGGAACTCGTGGAGGCGCTGGCCGGCCTGCGCGCGGTGACCTCGGGCGCCATCCTGCTCGACGGCCGCGACGTGACGCGCCAGAGCGTGCGCGAGCGCGGCGACGCCGGCCTGTCGCACATTCCCGAGGACCGGCAGGTGCGGGGCCTCGTGCTCGACTACTCGATCGCCGACAACCTCGTGCTCGGCCAGCAGCACCGGTTCTCGCACCGCGGCGCGCTGGACGAGACCCGCATCGCCGACAACGCCCGCCGCCAGATCGAGCGCTTCGACATCCGCCCGACCGACGCGGCGGCGCCGGCGCGGGCCCTCTCCGGCGGCAACCAGCAGAAGATCGTCATCGCCCGCGAGATGGGCCGCGATTTCAGCGTGCTGGTGGCGTCGCAGCCCACGCGCGGCGTGGACGTGGGCGCCATCGAGTTCATCCACGCGCAACTGCGCGACGCCCGCGCCGCGGGCAAGGCGGTGCTGCTCGTGTCGGCCGATCTCACCGAGGTGCTGGCGCTCTCCGACCGCATCGCCGTGATGTACGGCGGCCGGTTCGCCGCCGTGCTGGCGCGCGGTGAAGCCACCGAGGAAGTGCTGGGCGCCTACATGACCGGCGCGTCGGGGCAGGCCGCATGAGGGCGCAACTCGAAGAGGCGGTGCTGCCGGCAGTCGTGGCGCTGCTGGTCGCGGCGCTGGTGGGCGACCTGCTCATCATCACCTACGGCCAGTCGCCGGGCGCCGTCTACCGCTTGCTGCTCGAGGGCACGTGGGGCAACGCCTACGGCCTGGGCCAGGTGCTGTACAAGGCCACCACGCTCACGTTCACGGGGCTGGCCGTGGCCATCGGACTGCGCGCCGGACTGTTCAACATCGGCGCCGAGAGCCAGCTGGCGGCGGGCGGGTTCGCGGCCGCGGTGGTCGGCACGCTGCTGCCGCCCGGCATTCCGGCGCTGGTAGTGCTGCCGCTGTTCATCCTGGCGGCGGCCATCGGCGGCGGGCTCGTGGGCGGCGCCGCCGGCGTGCTCAAGTCGCGGTGGGGCGCGCACGAGGTGATCACCACGATCATGCTCAACTTCATCGTGCTCGCGCTGCTGAACTACCTCACCATCGCGCACTTCAAGGTGTTCGACACGCTGCACACCGCCGACATCCGCAGCGGCGCGCTGCCGCGGCTGTCGGCCGCGCTGCCGGCCTTCCACGGGTCGGCGGCGAACGTCGTGCTGCTGCTGGCGCTGGCGGTGGTGGCCGCGGCGTGGTGGTATCTGTTCCGTTCGCGCGCCGGCTTCGAGCTGCGCGCGGTGGGGCTGCAGCCGGCGGCGGCCGAATACGGCGGCGTGAACGTGCCCGGCGTGTGGTGGCGGGCGCTGATGCTCTCGGGCGCGGTGGCCGGCATGGGCGGACTCAACTTCGTGCTCGGCTACAAGCACTACTACGAAGACGGCTTCGCCGGCGGCGCCGGCTTTCTCGGCATCGCCGTGGCGCTCGTAGGCCGCAACAATCCCGTGGGCGTGGTGCTGGCGGCGCTGCTCTTCGGCACGCTGTCGCAGGGCGGGCTGGCCGTGAACGCGCTGGTGCCCAAGCAGATGGTGGACGTGCTGCAGGCGGTGGTGATCATCGCCGTGGCCACGTCGGTGCCCGAAGTGCGCCGCGTGCTGCGCAGCGTCCGCCGGCCGCGGGGGACGGGCGCATGATGCTCCTCGCCTTTCTCTCGCAGACCGTGCGCATCGCGATGCCCTATCTGTTCGCGTCGGCCGGCGGCGTGCTCTCCGAGCAGGCCGGGCTCATCGGCCTGGGACTCGAGGGCTACATGCTCTCGGGCGCCTTCTGCGCGGCGCTGGGCAGCTACTACGGGGGGAGCCCCTGGGCGGGCGTGCTCTCGGGCGTGGCCGGCGGAACGGCGCTGGCGCTGCTGTACGCGCTCTGCTCCATTCGCTACAAGGCCGACCAGGTGGTGGTGGGCGTCGCGATCAACCTGCTCGCCATCGGACTCACGCGCTTCTTCCTCCGCTTCGCGTTCGGCAGCTCGTCGAATTCGCCGCGCATCCCGGGGTTCCACATCACCGAGTCGGGAGCGGGGTTCGTGGCCCTGGCGCAGAATCCGCTCATCTGGATCGGCCTGCTGGCGATTCCCGCGGTGGCCTGGCTGCTCTACCGCACGCCCTTCGGGCTGCGCGTCCGCGCCGTGGGCGAGCATCCGGGCGCCGCGCTGTCGGTGGGCATCCCGGTGCACCGAGTGCGCTGGCTCGCCGTGGCGCTCTCCGGCGCCATCGCCGGGCTGGGCGGCGCGTACCTGGCGCTCGATCAGCACCAGTTCACCGATCAGATGACCGCCGGACGCGGCTTCATCGCGCTGGCGGCGATCATCTTCGGCCGCTGGGACCCCGCGCGGATCGGCCTCGCCTGCCTGCTCTTCGCCGCCGCCGAGACCTTCCAGATCCGGCTGCAAGGGGTGGCGTTCATCCCCTCGCAGTTCGTGGAGATGATTCCGTACCTGCTCACGATCGTCGCGCTGGCCGGCGTGGTGGGGCGCGCGGTGCCGCCGGCGGCGCTCGGCAAGACGGACGAGTGACCGCCCGCGGTCCTGGCCGGATCCTGACAAATTCGCGTTTGTCTCGGCGCCGCGATGGCGCTTGATTTCGGGCTCACCATTCCGCCCGCATGAACTCCGTGGCCACCACTCCACCCGCGCAGTCCGGTCAGTATCAGGGAACGCCGTTCGGCAAGCTCGCCGTGCTGATGGTGACGGCGTTCGTCGACATGGTCGGGCTGCTGATGATCGTGCCGCTGCTGCCGTTCTACGCCGAGAAGCTGGGCGGCAACGGACTGATGGTGGGACTGCTGATCTCGTCGTACGCGGTGGCGCAGCTGATCAGCGCGCCGCTGTGGGGCCGCGTGTCGGACCGGCATGGCCGGCGGCCCGCGCTGCTGGTGGGACTCGCCGCGTCGGCCATCGCCTATGTGATCTTCGGCTACGCGACGTCGCTCTGGCTGCTGTTCCTGTCGCGCATCGTGCAGGGCGCGGGGGGCGGCACGGTGAGCGTCATCCAGGCCTACGTCGCCGACGCCACCGCGCCCGAGGATCGCGCCAAGAGCCTCGGCTGGCTCTCGGCGTCCACCAACGCCGGCGTCGCCATCGGCCCCGTGCTGGGCTCGCTCAGCATGGGCGCGGGCAGCCACGCGCCGGGGCTCGCCGCCGCCGCGCTCTGTCTGATCAACATCCTGTTCGCCATGCGCTTCCTCACCGAGTCGCGCGACATGAACGAGGCGCGCACGCGGCCGCAGGCCAAGGGACGGATGCGCGAAGCGGTGCTGCGCGTGATCTCGCATTCGCGCGAAGCGTCGTCGCGCCTGATCTGGATCTACGCGTTCGCGATGGGCGCCTTCCAGGGCGTGACCGCGATCCTCGCGCTCTTCCTCGCCGCCCGGTTCGGCGTCACCGCCCAGACCATCGGCTACTTCTTCATGTACATCGGGATCATCTCGGTGCTCACGCGCGCCATCATTCTCGGCCGCGCGGTGGACCGGTTCGGTGAGCTCCGATTGTCCCGGCTGGGAACGGTGTTGCTGGCGCTCGGACTGGCGATGATTCCGTTCACGCACCGGCTGGCCGATCCGCAGCTGCTCCATTCACTGTTCGGGAGCGTCATTCCGCCCGGCATGACGGCGCTGCTCGAGTACGGGCCCCTGGCCCTGGCCGTCGCCCTGGTGCCGCTGGGCACCGCCTTCACCTTCCCCTGCGTCACGGCAATGCTGTCGCACGTGACGCCGAGCCACGAGCGCGGACTCTACATGGGCGTGCAGCAGACCTTTGGCGGCATGGCGCGCGTGGTGTTCCCGATTCTCGCCGGGTGGATGTTCGACCGCGTGGTGGAGCTGCCCTTCTTCGTCTCGGCGGCGCTGGTGGTGATGACGCTGTTCCTGAGCGCGGGGCTGCAGGCGCACGTCGGCCGGCGCGAGCGGGAAGTGGTGGTGCAGGGCGGCTGACCGCCCGGGCGTCAGCTCTCCGACGCCCCGGGCTCGCTGGCCAGCACGGCCTTCGCGATCTCGACCATCGGCACCGAGCGGTCCTGGCTGGTGCGCTGCAGGATGCGGTACGCCTCCTGCTCCGACGACCCGGTGCGCCGCATCAGGATGCCCTTGGCGCGCTCGATGGTCTTTCGGTTCTCGAGCGCCTGACGGGCGCCCTCGGCGTCCTTGCGCGCCGAAGCGAGTTCCTTGGCCCGCGTGGCCGCCAGCCGAATCGTCGAGTCGAGCACGCGCGGCGGCGCCGGCTTGGGCAGGAAGGCAATGGCCGCTGTGGCCGCCACGTCGTGGTCCGACAGCGTCAGTGCCTGGTCGCCGCTGAACAGCACCACCGCGATGCCGGGCGTCGTGTTCGTGATCACCTCGGCGGCCTCGATGCCGGAACCGTCCGGCATGTGGACGTCGAGAAGCACCACATCGGGCACGAGCTCGATGGCCCGCTCCTGCGCTTCGCGACCCGTTCCCACTTCGGACACGACGATGTGCCCCAACGCCGAGAGCAGCTCCACCAAGAGGGAGCGTGCATTGGTGTCGTCTTCCGCGACAAGGATCCGGATCTGGGGGCTGCCTTCAGTCATTGCGACAAAGTTAGGGACTCGACCGCTCAGTGCGCCAGCGTGGCGCCGGCGCCGGCGGCCACTTGATTGAGGAGGTCGGACGTTCTGACCGGCTTCCGAAGCAAAAAGTCGGTCGTCGAGGTGTTACCCCGTGGCTCCCATCCGGTCACCACCCCGATGCGGAGCTTGGGCCACCGGCTGCGCGCGTGGGTCACCAGATCCCACCCACTGCCATCGGGGAGCCCGATGTCGGTGACGAGCACGTCGTACGGCGGCTCGGCGCCATCGCCCAGATGGGTCATGGCCTCGTCGATGGTGGTCACGGTGTCCACGGCGTGGCCGTCGCTCTCGAGCAGAGCCTGCATGAACTCGCGGCTGTCGGCATGGTCTTCCACCAGCAGCACCCGGCGCGGCATGCGGCGGGCCACGAGGTCGGCAACAGGGACCGGCGGGCTGTCGATGGCCAGCGGAAAGACGAGGCGGAGCGTCGTGCCGCGGCCCAGCTTCGATTCGATCTCGGCCCGGCCGCGGTGTCGCTTGGCGATGCCGTACACCTCGGCCAGGCCCAGCCCCGTGCCCGCCTGCCCTTTCGTGGTGAAGAAGGGTTCGAAGGCGCGCTCCCGCACCTCGTCGGACATCCCGCTTCCGGTATCGCGAACCTCCAGGCTCACCTCGCCGTTGGCGATGCGGGTGACGATGCCCAGCGTGCCGCCGCCGTGCATGGCGTCGAGCGCGTTCTGCACGAGGTTGAGCAGCGCCTCGCGGATCTCGCCCGGGATGCCGCGAATCATCGCGCCGGCGGCGAACGACCGCTGCAGCTGCACCTGCCCGCCCCGGGCGCGCTCCGCCCACAGCGGGCGGGTCATCGCCACCACTTCGTCGCAGAGCGCGGCGACGTCGATCAGCTCTTCGCGCTCCCCCTTCATCGGCTCCTGGCGGATGAACCGTCCCACGCGCGCCGCCGTGGCGGCCCCGGTCTCCGCGGCCTTGGCGATGCGCACCGCGTAGTCGCGCACCGCGTCCGGCTTGTCGGCGTTCGTCTCCAGCAGGTAGGCCGCCGCCATGATCGGATTGAGCGCGTTGTTGACGTCGTGCATCACGCCCGCCGCCAACTGGCCGACGGCGGCGAGGCGCCGCTCGCGCGATCGCGCTTCCTGCAGCGCCAGCAGCTCCCGCGTGCGCTCCTGCACCATGCGCTCCAGGCGCTCGGCTTCGGTGGAGACCCGCTCGTAGAGCTCGGCGGTGCGCCGCGCCTCCGCCTCGAGCTGCTGCTGCAGCTGCGTGCGGAAGGTGACGTCGCGCTCCACGGTCACCGCGCCGCGGATGCGCCCGTGCTCGTCGTACAGCGGGTTGGCGTTGACGTCGATGATCGTGGCCGCGTCGGGCCCGCGCCGCACCTCCAGCCGTTCGCCCCGCACCCGTTCGCCGCGCAGCGCGCGCGCCGTGGGGTGTTCGTGCACGAACAGGCTCGTGCCGTCGAGCGTGCGAGGCCGGTCGAGCTGCCACACCTCGCGCAGCGTCGTGGGCGTGTTAGGCGCGTGGTCGAGTTGGGCCTGCGTGTTGGTGCGCAGCGTGTTTCCCTCGGCGTCCACCACGCGCACCGAGTCCGGGATAACGTCGAAGATGGTTTCCAGCTGCGCGACGCTGCGGGCCAGGTCCTGACGCAGCTCCTCGCGCTCGGTGATGTCGGTGCCGGCGAAGATCAGTCCCAGCTCGCCGGACTCCGTCCGGTTCGGCACGAACGTCACCTCGACCACCCGCGGACCGTCCCCGTGCTGGAACGCCACCGGATACGCGATCACCGGGTTGCCGTGCACCGCCGACTCGATCTGCTCGGTGAGATCGGCGTGCGCGTTCGGGAACGCGTCGTACACCGACCGGCCCCTGCACTCGGCCGCCGAAATGCCGATCAGCTCGTAGTAGCGCGGATTCGCGCTCACCAGTTCGAGCTTGGCGTCGAACAGGGCGATCGCGTGGCCGATCGCTTCGAACAGCGCTTCGAAGCGGGCGGTGGGAATGGTCGTCTGGCCGTGGGCGGACTCGGAGTTCACGGGCGGCACGATCCCGGGCGGAGAAGGCGGTCGGAGCGGCGGGCGCAAACGCTTTGCGCCGGGCCGGTTCTTTCCTTAGAGTGAGACCCCGCGACGGTCAAAGTCAATACAGTGGGTACGCGCGGGTCGGGCCCGCCGGACATTTTACCCGATCGAAGCACACGGACTCGTCGCCCGGAGCCCGTGCCGGCCGTACCGCTGCGTGAGGTCCCCGGCCGCACGCCCGGGTCACTCCCGCGTCGCGATGAGCCGCGACCCGCGCTGATAGGTGAAGAAGGCGTATCCCCACTCGACGAGCACGCTGGCGCGGTTGCGGAACCCGGCCAGGTACATGATGTGGACGAACAGCCACATCCACCACGCCAGCGGCCCCGACACGTGGAGCCGGCCGAAGCGGGCCACGGCCTTGTACCGGCCGATCGTCGCGAGGTCGCCCTTGTCGAGGTAGTGGAAGGGGTGGGTCGGCCGGCCGGCGATCAGCCGCTTGATATTGGCGGCGGCCGCCGGTCCGCTCTGGATGGCGGCGGGCGCCACGCCCGGCACCGGCGATCCGCCGGAGTGCATCTGCGCCTGGTCGCCGACCACGAACACCTCCGGGTGTCCGGGGATCGACAGGTCGGGCTCGACGATCACGCGCCCCACGCGGTCGAGCGGAACGCCGAGGGACCGGCCCAGGGGGGACGCCTCGTTGCCGGCCGCCCAGATGATCGTGGCCCCCTCCAGGCGTTCGTCGCCGGCCGTCACGACCCCGGCCGCCACGCCGGTCACGCGGGTGTCGGTGCGCACCTCGACACCCAGATCCCCCAGGGCGCGGCGCGCCGCCGCCGAGAGATCCTCGGGATACGCCGGGAGGAGCCGCGGCCCGCCCTCCACCAGGATCACGCGCGCCCGGCGGGTGTCGACGCGGCGGAAGTCGGGCGCCAGCGCGTGACGGGCAATGGTGGGCAGCATGCCCGCCATCTCGACGCCGGTGGGGCCGCCTCCCACGATCACGAACGTCAGCTGGCGGCGGCGCTCGGCTTCATCGTCGGCCTTCTCGGCGCGCTCGAAGGCCAGCAGCACGCGTTGCCGGATGCGAATCGCGTCGCCGATGCTCTTGAGCCCCGGCGCCGCCGTTTCCCATTCCGGATGCCCGAAGTACGAATGGCGCGCGCCGGCGGCCAGAATCAGGTAGTCGTAGGGCAGCGTCAGCGCCCCGCCGTCGGCCACCGCCACCCGCCGCGCCGTGTCGATGCGTTCGACGTCGGCCATCAGTACTTCCGTATTGCTCTGCTTGCGGAGCAGCCAGCGGATGGGGGCCGTGATGTCGCTCGGGGCCAGCGTGGCGGTGGCGGTCTGGTAGAGCAGCGGCTGGAAGAGGTGGTGGTTGGCGCGGTCCACCACGGTGACGCGCACCGCGGCATGGGCGAACGCGCGCGCGGCGTGCAGCCCGCCGAACCCGCCGCCCACGATCAGCACGCGCGGGCGCTCCAGCGTCACGCCATCCTCGACTCCGCCCATCGCGCGCCGGTGGTGATGGCGAGCACGAGCGCGATGAGCAGCACGCTGTACGCCGCCGCGGTGCCGAACGACAGCCCGCGCAGCTGCGACAGGATCTCCATCGAGATCGGGCGGTTGTTGTGGGTGAAGAGCACGATGCTGGCAACGAATTCGCCCACCGCCGCCACCGCCGCGAGCATGGCCCCGGCCACGAGCCCCGGCCGCGCCGCCGGCAGCACCACGCGCCGCATGGCCAGCCACCACGACGCGCCGAGCCCGCGCGCCGCGTCCTCGATCGTCGGATCCATCTGCCGCAGCGATCCCTCGATGGCGTTGGTCACCACGGGAATGTTCCGGATGAAGTACGCGAACGGGAGGATCCAGAACGTGCCCACGAGCAGCATCCGTCCCGTGACGAGCGAATTGCGGTCGAACGTCGCCGCCAGCCCCAGCGCGATGGCGGTGGCCGGGATCGCCCACGGCAGCGCCACCAAGAGGCCGAGCAGCTTCTTGCCCGGCGCCCGCGTGAGCACCAGCAGGTACGCCGCCAGCAGTCCCACCACCACGTTGGCGGCCGTGGCGATCGCCGCCATGCTGACGCTGTTCGCGATCGGCTGCCAGAGGTCGTGGTCGGTGGCCAGGCGCCGGAAGTTGTCCAGCGTGTACGCGGGCGGCAGCACCTGGGTGGTCCAGGCGCCGTCGCGGGCGAACGACACCAGCACCACCATCGCGTGCGGCAGAATCAGAAACACCACGGCCACGGCGGCGATGGCCGGTGCCGCCCGGCGCCAGAAGGGCGAGCGCACCACCGCGCGGGTCGTGCGCCCCTTGCCCGACATCGCATACTCGCGCCGGCGCTCCACCCACCGCAGCGCGAACAGCGCCACCACCGCGGTCAGCGCCAGCATCGACGTCTCCACGTACGCCAGCCCCATGTCGCCGTTCAGCTTCGACACCAGAATCTGCGTGCTCAGCACCCGCGTGCCGCCGCCGAAGATGTACGGCGCCGAGAACGACCCCAGCGCGCTCATGAATACGAGCAGCATCGAGCCGATGATCGACGGCGTGAGCAGGGGCAGCGTGACGCGCCGCAGCCGCAGCGTCCGGCCCGCCCCCAATCCCTCGGCGGCTTCGTCCAGCGACGTGTCGTAGCGCTCGAGCCCCGCCGAGACGAACAGGAACACGTACACGTACATCGTGTACGCGTGCACGAAGACGATCGCCCACACGCCGGTGAACGTCCACGGCGCGTGCGTCAGCCCGAACAGGCGCTGCACGCCGCGCGTCACCACGCCGCTCTCCCCGTACAGGAAGAGGAACGCGATCACCCCCACCAGCGGCGGCAGCGCCGCCGGCAGCGTGGCGAAGGCGCTCATCACCCGCCGGCCGCGGAACTCGAACCGCGTGAGCAGGAACGCCAGCGGAATGCCGATGGCCAGCGAGGCCGCCACCGACGCCACGGAGATGATCACCGTGTTCGTCAGCGCCTCGTGATCGGCCGGGCTGGCGAAGAAGGAGCGCCAGTCGGCGAGGCCGCGGGCGAAGCTCCCCGCCACCACCGACACGTTCGGATAGACCACGCTCCACGCCAGGAGCGCGAGCACCGCCAGGGCGAGGCCGGTGAACCGCTTGTTCATGGCGCGCGAACGGCGGAGACGAGCGCCACCGGCTCGGCGCGCAACCGGACGCCCACGGCCTCCCCTTCGGCGAACCGCCCGTGATCGCACATCACTTCCAGCGCTTCGCCGGCGCCCGCGATCTCGCCCACCCGATACACGTAGTGGTCGCCGGCGAAGCGCCGCGTCTGCACCCGCCCCCGCCAGGCGAGCGGGTCGTCGCCTCCGGCGAGGGTGAGCGTCTCGGGACGCAGCACGGCCAGGTGCGGCGTGGCGCCGTGCACCGCGCCCGCCGGCGCGCGCTGGCCCACCGCGCCCAGCGTCACGACGGCCTCGTTTCCTTCCACGCGCGCCGGCGCCAACGCGCCCCGCCCCACGAACCGCGCCACCACGTGCGACGCCGGCGCCCGATAGAGATCCTCGGGCGCGCCCACCTGCTCCAGGCGGCCCGCGCAGAGCATCGCCACCCGGTCGGCGATCGCGAACGCGTCCTCCTGATCGTGGGTCACGAACACCACCGTCACGCGCAGGCGGTGGAGCATCTCGCGCAGTTCGTCCCGCGTCGTCTGGCGCAGCATCGGATCGAGATTCGACAGCGGCTCGTCGAGCAGGAGCACATTGGGCTCGATCACCAGCGCGCGCGCGAGCGCCACGCGCTGCTGCTCGCCCCCCGACAGCGCCTGCACGCTGCGCGCCCCATACCCGCCCAGCCCCACGCTGGCCAGCGCCTCCCCCGCGCGCGCCAGCCGTTCGGCCTTCGGCACGCGCCGCGCCTCGAGCCCGAACGCAACGTTCTCCTGCACCGACATGTGCGGAAACAGCGCGTAGTGCTGGAACACCATGCCGAACCCCCGGCGCTGCGGCGATTCGCGCGTGATGTCGCGCTCTGCGCCGTCGGCGCCCACCAGCGCGATGCGTCCGCCGTCGGGCGGCTCGTAGCCGGCGATCATGCGCAGCGTCGTCGTCTTGCCCGACCCCGAGGCACCGATCAGCGCCAGCAGTTCGCCGGCGCGGACGGCGAGCGACAGCTCCTGGACCCCGCGGCCCGATCCCTCGTAGCGGCGCGACAGCGCGGAGAGCCGCAGCCCGCTCGGCCCGCTCACTTGCCGCGCCTGCTGTTCCGGATGTTCGCGTCCCAGTACTTCATCCAGGTGTCGGTGCTGTCCACCAGCATCTGCCGATCGATCTGCATCGGCTTGATCTTTGCCCGCGCCTCGCGGATCCAGTCGGGCAGCGAATCGGCCGGCACGTCGGTGCGCACCGGGATGCGGACGAACTTCCGCGCCGCGGCGAGCAGCGCCGCCTGCGTGGTGACGTACTCGTAGTACTCGTGGGCCAGCGCCTGGTGCTTCGTGCCGTTCACGATCGCGATCGCGTCGACGAGCATCGGCGTGCCGCTGGCCGGGATCACGTACGCCAGCGGGAACTCCGACTGCCGCTTCAGCATCGCGATGTCGGGCATGTCCCAGAGGCTGATCAGCCCCTCCTGCCGCCCCAGCTTCTGATAGAGCAGCGTCGGGTTGAGCGCGTATTCGCTGGTCTGGCCGTCCAGCCTCCGCAGCCAGTCCCACCCCTGCTGCTCGGAGCCCGTCTGGGCGATGGACCGGGCGACGATCGAACTGAAGATCGCCCGCATCGAGCCCGACGCGATGGGATCGCGGATGATCACCTTGCCCTTCCACTTCGGATCGAGCACGTCGTCCCAATCCTTGGGCGCCTCGGTCGCCGGCACGGCCTGCGAGTTGTAGGTGATCACTTCCGGCGTCAGGTAGGTGCCGTACCAGAGGTCGTGCGGGTCGCGCGCGTCGTCGGGCACGTCGGCCGCCCAGGTCGGCTTGTACGGTTCGAGCAGCCCTTCGCTCGCCGCCTTCGTGAACGTCTCCGAGGGCGCGCCGAACCAGACGTCGGCCTGCGGGTTCGCCTTCTCCGACCGCAGCCGGTCGAGCACGTCCTGCGATCCCATGTCCACCCACTGCACGTCCACATCGGGGTGCGCGGCCTCGAACCCCTGCTCGTAGAACTGCAGCAGGTCCTTGCCGTGCGGCGAATACACCACGAGCGGCGTGCGCGAGTCGCGCGCGCAGGCGGCGAGCGCGAACGCTGCCCCCGCGAGGAGCCACCGGTGCCGCCCGCGGCGCGCCCGGCTCACGGGAGGGGCGGCACCGGGCGCAGCGGGCCCGCCGCGGCGCTCGGCCTGGCCGAGAGGATGTTCACGAACAGCCGTGCCGCGCCCGAATTGCCCGCCGGCAGTTGGCGGAAGAACGTCAACGTCACGTATTCGAAAGTCCCCTTGCCCAGCGGCGCCACGAGAATGCCGGCGTCATTGGGCGGCTCGCCCGTGTCATGCATCGACAGGATCGCGTGATAGCGGCTGTCGAACGTGTGCGGCATGTACGACGACCGCTCCTGCACCCAGTGGTCGAAATCGGCGGGCCCGATCCTGTTCGGCGTGTTGAGAATCGGCGAGGCGGGATCGAGCACCGTCACCGCCGCGTCCTCTTCCGTGACCCGGTCGGCCGGCCGCGCCAGCGTGATCGGATACGGCAGCATGCCCGGCTGCGCCATGCCGTACTGCCCGTACTGCTCCACCAGCGTGCCGCCATTCCTGGCGTACGCGAGCAGGCGGCCGTTGCTGGCGCGCAGCAGGTCGCTAGCGTCGAACGCCCGCGGGCCGACCACCACCGCCGTGTACGGCGACAGATCGGCGTGCGGCAGTTCCTCGGGCGTGATCGTGGTGACGGCGAGGCCCAGCTGCTCGAGCATCGGCTCCACGTTGTCGCCCACGCCGGGGATGTACGCGATCCGCATGCCGGCGGCGTAGGTCACCGGCACGGCCTCGATGTCCAGCGTCGCCCGGCGGTAGTAGCGCTGGGCGCGGATGTGCGGATAGTCGACGGACACGAACCCTTCGTCGAACACCTGGCCGCCGCTGGTGGCGAGCGCCGACACGGTGTGGCGGCCGGCGGCGAGCCTGCCCCGCAGATGGAAGTACAGATCGGCGCTCTCCCCCGGCGCGAGGTTCACGCGGCGCTGCGCGCTGTCGGCGGCGAGCCCGGCCGGCGGGCTGATCGCCACCTGCACGTCGAGGCGCGCCGACGCGTACGACGTCACCTGCACGTGCTCCACGCGGTCGAGCGGCGTGTTCGCCCGCGCATACTCGATCTCGCGGTCAAGCAGCACCGTCACCTCGGGCACGAACGCGATCGGGCGGTCCACCTCGCCCGAGGCCGGGTCGGAGAACCGGTGCACGATGGGCGACGCGTCGGTCACGAACCGCGTGCCGGCGATCTCGAGCCCGACGTCCACGCCGGAACTCTTCACGCGATCGGCGCCCTCGAGCAGCTGCGGAACGGGAGTGCCCGAGTTGTCTCCCGGCGCCCGCAGGCGGAACATGTCGCCCTGGAGCGGATGCTCCAGCCACCACGGCATCGTCGGCCGCCCGGTGGGCGCCAGCTCGAACGACTGCTCCGCCATTCCGCCCGGCGTCACCACCTTCGGCGCCGCCCGGCCGTCGCGGCCGAGGAAGGTGACCGGCACCCGGCCATGGTCGAGCACGGTGATCGTCACCGGCGCGCTGTCGCCCAACGCGACCAGGTCGCGCGGCGCCGTGGCCAGCACCTGGACGCCCGACGCGAGCAGCAGCGCCCGGCGGGCGCGGCGCGCCTGTTCGTCCATCGTCGTCGCGAAGTCGCCCATCGCGCCGGCGCACACCGGCACCGGCAGCGCCGGCGTCTCGCACGCCGCGGCCGCGGCGCGCGCCGTCTGCACGAGCGCCAGATAGCGCGCGATCGGGGCCACCATCGGCGACGGATCGACCAGACTCAGGCGCCGGGCGATCTCGGCGCGCGCGGCGTCGAGCGAATCGACCGCCGCGCGCGCGGCGGCCGGCAGCGGCAGCGCGTGAAAGCGCGCGAAGCTGGTGTCGAGGCCGGGAAAGAGGGTGGTCGTGTCGCCGCTGTCGGCGGGCGCGCGCGCCGCTTCGAGTTGCACGTGGTCGAACCCGGCGACGAGCGGCGCCGCGTTGCCCTGGCCCTGCGAGCGGTGCTGGGAGCGGCTCTCGGCGGCGATCGCGGCGTAGGTGCGTCCTTCCAGCACGTCGTAGGCGCCGATGTCGAACGGCACGGCGCCCGTCACCGGGCCGCCGCGGCCGCCGAACCGCCGCGCCGACCGGTAGAAGAGCGCCGGCGTCCAGGCGCCCAGTCCGTTCGTGGTCGCGCGCGGATAGCGCACGGTGTCACCGGCCAGGTCGAACGCCTGGCGCGACAGGATGCCCGACACCTGATGGTGCCCGTGCCCGTCGCGCGGCGTGCCCGACCACACGGAGATGATCACCTGCGGCCGGTAGGCGCGAATGACGCTGATCATGTCGCGGAGAATCGAGTCGCGCGGCCAGTGCTTGAACGTCTCGTCGGCGGTCTTCGAGAAGCCGAAGTCGTAGGCCCGCGTGAAGTACTGGCGGCCGCCGTCGATGCGGCGCGCGGCCAGCAGCTCCTCGGTGCGGATCATCCCGAGCAGGGGCCCCAGTTCGTTGCCGATCAGGTTCTGCCCGCCGTCGCCGCGGGTGAGCGACAGGTATGCCGTCTCGATGTGGCGGCCCTTGGCGAGGTAGGTGATGAGCTGGGTGTCTTCGTCGTCGGGGTGGGCCCCGATCATCAGCACGCGCGCCGAGGTGCCGAGCCCTTCGACGGCTTCCCCCAACGCGGCGGCGCCGCGGTCCTGGGCAACGAGGGCTCGCGGCGCGACGAGTAGAGCGGCGGCGAGAACGAGGAGACGAGTTCGCACGCGACAATCACCGGATGGCGGGAATCTTCACTCCGAGCGCGCGCCGGCGGCGCGCGCTCCTGCGGGCTATACCTTCACGGTCCTGCGGCGCGACGCTCCGGCCGGAGCCAGCGTCAGCGCGTCGCTCACGATGCGCGCCTGTTCCTCGGCGTGCATCGAGGCATACCCCTCGGCGGGGCTCGCCCGCTCCGGGCGCCCCACGTAGCGCACCGGGAGCTGGGTGCCCGTCGAGGCGCGGAGCCGCGGCGACACGTACGTCCACGCCCCCATGTTGCGCGGCTCTTCCTGGGCCCACGCCACGTCCTCGACGTTCGGATAGGCATCCACCACCGCGGCGATCGCCTCGTGCGGCCATGGCGCCAATTCTTCCACGCGCACCAGCGCCACGCCAGTCTCGCTACCCGACTTCGCGCGCGCGTCCATCATGTCGTAGTAGATCTTGCCGGTGCAGAACACCAGCCGCCGCACCGCCGCCCGGTCCGCGGCCGTCGCCGGATCGTCGAGCACGGCGTGGAACCGGCCGGCGCTCAACTCCTCCAGCGACGACATCGCCGCCGGCAGCCGCAGCAGCGACTTGGGCTGCATCAGCACCAGCGGGCGGCGCACGGCGCGCCTGGCCTGCCGCCGCAGCGCGTGGAAGTACTGCGCCGGCGTCGACAGATACGCCACCGACATGTTCTCCTCGGCGGTGAGCTGCAAATAGCGCTCGAGCCGCGCGCTCGAGTGCTCGGGCCCCTGCCCCTCATAGCCGTGCGGCAACAGCAGCACGAGCCCCGAGTCCTGCCCCCACTTGGAGTGGGTGGCGGAGAGGAACTGGTCCACGATCGGCTGCGCCACGTTGGCGAAGTCGCCGTACTGCGCTTCCCAGAGCACGAGGTCGCCCACGGCCTCGGTGCTGAATCCGAATTCGAACCCCATCACGGCGAGTTCGGAGAGCGGGCTGTTGTAGATCCGGAACGGCGCCTTGCCGTGGGCGAGATGCGCCAGCGGCGTGTAGGTCTCGCCCGTCTCGACGTCGTGCAGCACCGCCTGGCGGTGCGAGAAGGTACCGCGCTCGGCGTCCTGCCCGGTGAGCCGCACCGCCACCCCGTCCTCGAGCAGCGAGCCGAAGGCCAGCGCCTCGCCGTGCCCCCAGTCGATGCCCCGCGCCTGCAGCCCCTCCTTCCGCCGGGCCAGCGTGCGCTGCAGCGTCGGGTGGAGTTTGAAGCCCGCGGGCCAGCCGAGCATCTCCTCGTTGAGCGCCGTCAGCCGCGCCGCGCTCACCTGCGTCTCCGGATGATCGAGCCGCGGCGGATGCACCTCGGCCGGTACGCCGACGTCTTCCTCCTTCTTCGCCTTCACCTGCTTGAAGATCTCGCCCAGCTCGTCGGCCACCGCCTTCGCCATCGCGCCGACGTCCGACTCGGAGCACACCCGCTCGCGCACCAGCCGCGCCCCCCACACCTCGCGCGCCGTGGGGTGCGCCTTGATGAGCTCGTACATCTTCGGCTGCGTGAACGCCGGCTGGTCGGCCTCGTTGTGCCCGTGCCGCCGGTAGCCCACGAGGTCGATCAGGAAATCCTTCCGGAATCTCTCGCGGTACATGGTGGCCAGCTGCACGGCGTGGATGCAGGCCTCGATGTCGTCGGCGTTCACGTGCACGATCGGCACCTCGAACCCCTTGGCCAGATCGCTCGCGTAGTGCGTGGAGCGCGCGTCGGTGGGATCGGTGGTGAATCCCACCTGGTTGTTCGTGATGATATGCAGCGTGCCGCCCACCCGGTATCCGCGCAGCAGCGCCAGGTTGAACGTCTCGGCCACCACGCCTTCGCCGGGGAACGCCGCGTCGCCGTGCACGCAGATGGGCAGCACCGACCGCTCGTCGCGCTCGTGCAGGTTCTGCGGGTTGCGCTCCAGCGCCCGCGCCGCGCCCATCATCACCGGATTCACCAGCTCCAGGTGGCTGGGATTGGGTACCAGTTCCAGCGCCACCTCGGCGCCGCCCAGTTCGCGGCGGGCGCGGTAGCCGAGATGGTACTTCACGTCGCCCGACCGGTTGGGATCCGGCGACACGCGCTCGCCGGCGAATTCGGCGAACAGGTCGGCAGCCGGCTTCCCCATCACGTGCCGCAGCACGTTGAGCCGCCCGCGGTGGGCCATCCCCAGCACCACCGTGCGCGCGCCGTGGCGCGCCGCCCCGCCGATCGCTTCGTCGACCATCGGCACCAGCGCGTCGACGCCTTCGATCGAGAATCGCTTGGCGTTCACGAACGCCAAGCCGAGGAACCGCTCGAACCCCTCGACCTCGGAGAGGCGGCGCAGGAGCCCCATCTTCTCGTCGTTCGTGAGTGGCGCGTTGAAGGTGCCCGCCTCGATCTGCGCCCGGATCCAGAGCCGCTCGTGCTCGTCGCTCACGTGCACGAATTCGTAGGCCAGCCCGCCCTGGTACCAGGCGCGCCGCTTGGCCACGACGTCCGCCGCGGTGCCCTCGCTCTCGCCGAGCGCCGACGCCGGCACGTCGTACAGATCGGCTTCCGTGATCCCATGGTACTCCGGCGTCAGTTCGGCCGCGCCGATGGGCGGCGTGCCGAGCGGATCGATGGGCACCGCAAAGTGGCCGTAGCGCCGGATCGCCGCCACCAGCGCGCCCGCGCCCGCCGCCTTGCGCAGCACGTCCACGCCGTATCCGCCGCCGGCGGCCGCGGCCGCGGCCGCCCCCGGCGCCGCGCCGCTCAGCGACTCCGCGAACCGGAAGAACTGGCGCCAGGACTCGTCGACCGACGCCGGGTCGCGCCGATAGGCCTCATACGCCTCGGCGATGTAGCCATCATTGAATGCGCTGGTAATCGGAAGCCCGCTCATGGGGGAAAAATCTAATCAGCCGCGGGAGGGCCCCGTCAGCCGATCAGGGCGTCCAGGCGGGCCCCTCGGTGGGCAGCACCAGCGTGAACGTGGAGCCCAGGCCCGGCGTCGATTCCACTTCCACGCGCCCGCCGAGCAGGCCCGCCAGCCGGCGGGAGATATAGAGCCCCAGCCCCGTGCCGCCATAGCGCCGGGTGAGCCCAGTTTCCACCTGCGCGAACGGGTGGAACAGCTGCGCCAGGTCGGTGGGCGAGATGCCGATGCCCGTGTCCTGAACGGCGAAACGCACCTCGGCGCCCTCGCGCGCCACCGACAGCCGGATCTCCCCGGCGTCGGTGAACTTCACGGCGTTGCCCGCCAGGTTCACCAGCACCTGCCGCGCCTTGTCCACGTCGCTGGTCAGGCGGATGGGCTCCACCGACGACGCGCAGATCAGGGCGATCTGCTTGCGGCGGGCGGCGGGCTCGACCACGGCCGCGGCCGCCACCAGCAGGTCGTCGGCCAGAAAGTCGGTGGGGCGCACCACTTCGTGCCCCTGTTCGAGGCTGGTGTAGGCCAGAACCTCCTCGATCATCGAGGCCAGATGCTGGGTGACGGCGCGCATGCGGGCGAGCACGTCCATCTGCGCGTCGGACAGGGGCCCGATGACCTGGTCGGTGAGCAGTTCCTCGTAGCCCGTGAGCGCGGTGAGCGGCGTGCGCAGTTCGTGCGAGATCGTCCCCAGGAACCGGCCCTTGGCCTCGCCGGCGGCCTGCGCCTGCTCGTAGAGCTGCTCCTTCCAGAGGGCGAGCGCCGCGTGGTCGGCGATCACGCGCAGCCGTTGGGATTCGCGGGCGTTGAACGGGATCGACTGGAAGTCGCGCATCACGGCCAGTGTGCCGAGCACGCGGTCGTGCGCGATCAACGGCGCCATCAGCAGGGGCCCCACCTGCGCGCGGCCCAGAATCTGGGCGCGCGGCCGGTCCGAGTGGCCGAAATCGTCAACGGCCGCCACCTCGCGCGTGACGATCGCCTCCTGCACCAGCGAGCCGGCGAGGGAGAACTTGAGCCCGTCCACCTGCTTGGCGATGCCGACGGCGGCCACGATCTCGGCCTCGGTGTCGGTGGCGCGCAGCACCGCCGCGCCGTGCCCGCGGCAGAGGCTCGCCGCCGCGTCGCAGAGCAGCGCCAGCAGTTCCGCGGAATCCGCCACCTCCGACATCTGGCGCGCCAGCGCGCGCAGCGATTCGTTCTCCTCGCTCCGCTCCTCGAGCGCCTTGTCGCGCGCCGTGCGCAGCGTGGCGAAGGCGCGCGACACCGCCACCACGAGCGCGCCCGTGCGGTCGCGCGCCACGCGCACTCCGTAGGCGCGGAGTTCGCCGCCCACGTTGTGTTCGAGGTCGAAGCGCCGCGTCACGCCGTCGCCGGCGCAGTCGCGGATCATCGCCGCGCCCGGCTCGACCAGAAACCCGGGGTAGGTCGCCCAGAACTCCCGGCCCCACGCCGCGTCGCGGCGCACGCCGAGAATGCGCTCCCACGACGCGTTCATGTAGCGCACGCGCCAGTCGGCGTCGACCACGGCCACGGCGTCGCCCAGCGCGTCCATGGCGGCCCGGGCATCGACCGGCTCGCCCGCGG
This sequence comes from uncultured Gemmatimonadaceae bacterium, assembly GCA_963775915.1. GTDB lineage: Bacteria > Gemmatimonadota > Gemmatimonadetes > Gemmatimonadales > Gemmatimonadaceae > JAGWRI01. The sequence continues at coordinate 307,519 of CAVZKH010000010.1, read as the reverse complement.
GGCCGGCCTGTTCGTCGGCCGCGTGCGGCGGAGTCTTGAGAAACTCGCTGGGAGTGCTCACCGGTGAACACTGGCCGGACCGCGTTCCGCGCGTCAAGGCGACGCGCTCCGGCAGCGCCCGCCGGCGCCGGAGCGCATCGGCTGGCGGCGCCTTTTGATGGGGCGTAACATGAGCGATGCCCAGAGCCGCCCGATGATCGTCGCGCATATGGTCACCAGCCTCGGCGGCGGGGCCGGGATCGCGACGGCAAGGATCCACCGCGGCGTCGCCGGCCGGAACATCGACAGCCGTCTCTTCGTGGCCGACCCGCGGAGCTTGGGCGGCGACGCATTGCTCCGCCCGATGCGGACCCGGGGCCCGGTCCGGCAGCTGGCGTATCGGGTCGCGCTCAAACTGTACACCCGCGGCCGCCCGCCGGCCGCGGGCGTCTTCTCGTATACGAGCCTGCCCGCGGCCACGCCCTTCCCCTTCGACCTCGTGCGCCCGGACGTGATCCATCTGCACTGGATCGCCCAGGGATTCGATTACGGCAGCCTGTTCGCCAGCATCCCCGACGGCCTCCCCGTGGTGTGGACCCTCCACGACGCGGAGCCGTTCAGCGGCGGCTGTCACAGCGCCCTGACCTGCCGGCGCTTCGAGGCGCGCTGCGGCCGGTGCCCGCAGCTCAACGGCCTGCGCAACCCCTGGGACCTCTCGGCCATCACCTGCCGCCGCAAACGCCGCTGGTACCGCCGTCTCGATCTGCACGCCGTCGCCGTCAGCCGGTCCATCGCCCGCGACGCCGGCGCGTCGGCGACGATGGCCGGGGCTCGCAGCATCACCGTGATTCCCAACGGGGTCGACCTCGAGCGCTTCATGCCGCATGACTCCAACGCGGCGCGGGCGCGCCTCGGCGTGCCGCGCGACCGGTTCGTCGTCGTCTTTGGAGCGGTGGAACCGGACAACCGGCTCAAGGGCGGCTGGGTGCTGGCGGAGGCCCTCGCCCGCATGCGAAACCGCGACCGCGTGTTCCTGCTCGTGTTTGGCGGCCCCCTTGCCGGCGACTTCTCGTTCGGCGGCGCCGAGTGGCGCCACCTGGGCTACTTGGGCGAACCGCACCAGCTGGCCGAGGCGTACTCGGCGGCCGATGTCTTCGCGCTGCCCTCGCTGGCCGAGCCCTTCGGCCAGGTGGGCATCGAGGCGCTTGCCTGCGGCACTCCCGTCGTCGGGTCACGGGTGGGCGGCATCCCGGACTTCGTGCACGATGGCGAGAACGGGCTGCTGGTCGAGCCCGGCGATGCCTCCGAGCTGGCGCAACGCCTCGATTGGCTGATCGAGCATCCCGATGCCGTCCGTCGATTCGGCGCCAACGGCCCGCCGCTGGTGCGGGAGCGCTTCTCTAGCGGCTCGGTGGCCGAGCAGTACGCGGCGCTGTACCATCGCATCACGGCCGAGGCGGAGCGCTGAGGCCGCCAAGCGTTTGGCAGACATCGGTCCCGGCAGACATATTCCGGCCTCTTCCGTCCCGCGCCTGATGTCGAACCGCCCCTCCAGCCGCCTCGTCCTCGGCACTCACGTCTATCCCGCCAGCGGCGGCGCCGGCGAGCGGATTTCCGCCGCGCTTGCCGGATGGCGCGCGCTCGGCGTGGACCTGGTCAATCTCCAGTTCGCCAACGGAGCGGCGCTCGAACACGACGGATTCCGTACGGTGCGCGGCCTGACGCTCGATTCGAACGGCGTTACCGGCCATGCGGGCACGCGCAAGCCGGTGATGCAGGAAGTGTTCGACGTCCTCTGCCGCGAGGCGCGCGCCGCGGGCGCGACTTACTTCGCATTCTCCAACGCCGACATCATCATCTCCGACGCCGCCCTCGCACGCATCCGGGCCGACGGCGGCGACGCCCACGTCTTCTCACGCGCGGAAAGCGACCAGGGCGCCGCGCCGCCGGGCGGTATCTTCGTTTCCGGGCAGGACACGTTCGCCGTCGCCACGGCGTTCTGGGAACGCCACCGGCATCGGTTCCGCAACTACGTCATCGGCGAGATGCCCTGGGACGTGATCTACACCAGCATCCTGCTGTCGCACGGCGAGACGCACCTGCACAACACCGAGCCGCTCACCCGGCACGTGTCGCACGAAGTGATCTGGGCGGACTCTCCGTTTTCCGACTACCGGTGGTATCTGGCCCGGCTCGACTGGATTTACTTCCAGCGGTGGTATGCCTACTACAACCCCGTGTTGGCACGGCGCGAGAGCCAGGGCCGGATCGATGCCGCCTGGGAACGCAACCGGTTGCGCCAGGTATTCGGCGCGCCGATCTCCGCCCTGCAACGCGGCTACCAGGGCACGAAGAACCTCTACTACCGGGCACGCTACCGCGCTGTCGGCCGCGCATGATCGCGACGGCCGCCTCTGGGCGCCGAAACTAGCCCAGCCGCGCCGTCCAGGCGGCCACGATCTCGTCGAGGATCGTGTCGAGGTTCCGCTGGATGCCCCACCCCGGGTAGTGCTCCTGCATTTTGCGGAGATCGCTGATGTAGACGATGTGATCGCCTTCGCGGGCGCGGTCCACATACTCGTGCTGCATCGGCCGCCCCGTGCGCCGCTCCGCCGCCGCGAACGCCTCGAGAATCGAGCAGCTGTTGCCGCGCCCCCCGCCGATGTTGTACACCTCGGCGATGCGCGGATGCGCCGCGAACCGCTCGATGAAGTCCGACACGTCGGCGGAATGGATGTTGTCGCGCACCTGCTTGCCCTTGTAGCCGAACACCCGGTAGGTGCGCCCCTCCACGTTGCACTTGACCAGATAGCTCAGAAACCCGTGCAGCTCCACGCCGCTGTGCGCCGGCCCGGTCAGGCACCCGCCGCGCAGGCAGCAGGTATGCATGCCGAAGTAGCGCCCGTACTCCTGCACCATCACGTCGGCGGCCACCTTGCTGGCGCCGAACAGGCTGTGCTTGCTGCCGTCGATGCTCATCGTCTCGGCCACGCCGTGAAACGTGTCGGCGTTGGCGTATTCCCAGCGCGTCTCGAGTTCCACGATCGGCAGGGTGTTCGGGCGGTCGCCATACACCTTGTTCGTGCTCATGTGCACGAACGTCGCGCCGGGGGCGCGCAGCCGCACCGACTCGAGCATGTTCAGCGTGCCGCCGGCGTTCACGTCGAAGTCGTCGAACGGCCGCGACGCCGCCAGGTCGTGGCTCGGCTGCGCCGCCGCGTGCACCACCAGGTCGGGCTTCACCTCGGCGACCACCTGGGGAATGCGCACGCGGTCGCGGATGTCCGCTTCGTGGTGCGTGAACGACGGCAGCTCGCGGCGCAACTGCTCGAGGTTCCAGCGGGTGTCGCCGTCCTTGCCGAAGAAATCGGCCCGCATGTTGTTGTCGATGCCGTGAACGCGCCAGCCGTTGGCCGCGAAGTGCCGCACCACCTCCGAGCCGATGAGGCCGGAGGAGCCGGTAACGAGAAGAGTCTTCATTATGTTGGTTGCGATGAGGTGTCGCCGCGGGAGCCCGGAGCCGGCGCGTCCGGCGGCAGAAGGGGCCCGCCGATTGCCGTTTGGCGGCGCCCCTCCCACATTCTGCCGACCGTCCACCACCCGCGCAATGTGCCGTGCGCGTCGCCCGGCGACCGGTGCACGGACGCACGGGCGTTGCATCGTCGACCCCAGATCCCCGCATGCCCCGCGTCGCCATCGACATCTCGCAATTCGACGACCAGTCGCTGAACTCCGGCCAGTACCGGTACGGCGTGGACCTGCTGCGTCAATTCGCCGTGGACGCCGGCGGGATGACCCTGCTCGTGCTCGGCTCCCGACCGGAGCCGATGCCCGAGCTCGCCGAAGCCTTCGGCCGGCGAGATCCGCAGTTCGGCTACCACCACCTGCCGTTGGCCCGCGGCCGGGCCAGCTACTATCGCGACCTCTGGCGCAAGGCGCGGTGGCTGCGGCGCCATCGCGTGGATCTCTTTCACCAGATGCACACCCACCTGCCGCCGGTCAAGCCGTGCCCATACGTCGCGACCCATTACGATTGCAGCGCTCACCGGGTCGGCGACCGCGGCCTGCTGGACTCACGCCCGCACCGATACTACCAGTGGGCCCTCCGCCGGCTCGTCGACCGCGTCATCTCCATCAGCGACGCCAGCAAGGACGACGCCGTCCACTTCCTCGGCCTCGACCCCAAGCGCATCACGACCGTCCACCTCGCGCTCTCGCCAAGCTTCGTCTTCGAACCCGCGGGCGCTGTGCGCCCCGGCGGCGCGCCCTTCATCCTCTCGCCCTACAACCTCGAACCGCGCAAGAACCTCGCCGGACTGGTGCGGGCCCTGCCGGCGCTGCTGGCGGTGCGTCCCGACGTGCAGCTCTGGCTGTACGGCAGCTCGCGCGTGTTCGGCGACCGCGAGGCCGCGTTCGATGCCGAGGTGCGCGCGTTGGGCGTGGAGCCGAAGATCCGCCGGCTCGGATTCGTGCCCGACGAGGAACTCCGCGTGCTCTACGCCACGGCTGCCGTGTTCGCGTTCCCGACGCTGATCGAGGGGTTCGGCTATCCGTTGCTCGAAGCCATGGCCTGCGGCGCCTGCTGCGTGACCACCGGCGAGTCGGCGATGCGCGAGGTGGGAGGTGACGCCGTGCAGTTCGCCGATACGCGGGACCCGGAGCGTTTCGCGCGCACGTTGCTCGAGCTGCTGGCCGACGACCGGCGCCGCGACGCCCTGGCGCGCGCCGCCCGCGCGCGCGCCGCCACCTTTACGGTGGAACGGATGGCCGCTCAGACGCTCGACTGCTACCGCGCCGTGCTCTCGACGCGCGGCGGCTGATCGGGCCCACCGTCGATCGCCGGCGCTCCGGCGGCGCCGAACCCGCTCCGCAGCAGTTCGGCGAACGCACCGTTCGCCGCCGCCAGCGCGTCCCAGCTTCCCGCCTCCACCACCCGCCCGCCGTCCAGCACCACGATCCGGTCGGCGCGGCGCACGGTGGAGAGCCGGTGCGCGATCACGAGCGTCGTCCGCCCGCGCATCGCGCCGTCCAGCGCCGCCTGCACCAGTTCCTCCGACACCGTGTCGAGATTCGACGTCGCCTCGTCCAGCACCAGCAGCCGCGGATTGCGCACCATCGCCCGCGCGATCGACAGCCGCTGCCGCTGACCGCCCGAGAGCATCACGCCGCGCTCGCCGATCGGCGTCCCCAGCCGGTCGGGCAGCGAGTCCAGGAAGTCGTCGAGATGCGCCACGTGCAGCGCGAACTCGATGTCCTCCGGCGTCGCCTTCGGATAGCCGAACGCCACGTTGGCCCCCAGGGTGTCGTTGAACAGGAACGGCTCCTGCTCCACGAATGCGACGTGCGAGTGCCAGTCCCGGGGCGAGAAATCCCAGTAGTCCACGCCGTCCACCAGCACCGTGCCCGCCGACGGCTCGCGCAGCCGCATCAGCAGCAGCGCCAGCGTCGACTTGCCGCTGCCCGACCGCCCCACGAGCGCCACCGTGCTCCCGGCCGGAACCTCGAACGACACGTCGTCCAGCGCGGTCGCGTGCTCGTGATACCGGTACGACAGGTTGCAGACGCTGATCCCAGCGCTGATGTCGGCCAGATGCCTCGTGCCGAACGGCCGCCTGGGAAATTGCGGGGCATCCATCCAGCGCACGATCTCGCGAATGCTGGCGCCGAGGTAGAGCAGCTGCGCCTGCGTGCCGAAGAACCGGTTGACCAGCGGCACGAGCCGCAGCAGCACCAGCCCGAACGCCGTCAGCTTCGCCTGCGAGACATGCCCCGGCGTCACCAGGAGCGCGAAGGTTCCGGTGAGCAGCACCAGCGCCATGAAGATCGACGCCGTCTCCACCACCGGCTGCAGGACGGCGGTGGCCCGGCGGAATCGTTCCTCGGTGCCGGCCTGCCGGCCGCTGGCCACGCCGAACCGGTCGCGCATCACGTCCTGCGCGTTCACCGCCCGCACCACGCGCACGCCGTTGAACGCCTCGGCGGCCGCCCGCGTGAGCCGCATGTTCGCGTCCGTGAGCGCCACGCCCAGCCGGCCAAAGTGCTTGTAGAGCCCCGATACGAGCACCGCCACGATCCCGCCGGCGAGCAGCGTGGCGCCCGCCAGCGGCACCGAGATCCACAGCAGCACGGCGAAGAACAGCGCCGCCGTGGCCGTCGTCTGCACCAGGCCGAACAGCACCGTCAGACACTCGATGGCGCGGCGCGACTCGGTGATGAACAGATCGGACAGCGCCGCCGACGATTGCTGCTCGAACACCTCCAGCGGCGCCTGCTGCAGCCGCGCGAACAGAGCCGCCCGGATGCGCTCGGTGCTCCACCGCTCGATGCGCGCCATCAGAACGGTGTTCACCGCCACCGACGCGTTCTTGAGCGCCATCACCAGCACGATCACGGCCGAGAAGATCACCGTTAGCCGAACCGTGGACGCACCAGGGCTGAACTCCAGCGCCACGGCCACCATGCGCGAGCCCGCGCCACCCGTACCGAGCACGATGTTGAGCAGCTGCGCCAGCAGCCCGATACCGGCCACCTCGAGCACCGTGCCCAGCACGATCGTGACCACGACGCCGATCGCCTGCGGCGTCGTGACGGCGATGTGCCCGCGCAGCCGGCGCAACGCCCGGATGGTATTCCTGATGTCGGCGAAGGAGTTCCGCATGTGCGTGCGCCAAGTTACCGCGCGGCGCCCACCCCGACCATCCCGACTGCGCGAATCACTCCGTCGCCCTGAACGGCGTCCTCGCTGGCCGCCGTCGCCCGCATGCCGCCCGCGCGCAGCGCCCGCCCGATCATCCGGCCGGAGACTCGGGTTCGAACACCGCCACGGCGTCGCCCCGCGCCACGACCCCGCCCCGCACCACGCGCGCGTACACGCGGCTCCACCCCGGATGCACCTTCTCCGAGATGCGCGAGAAGACTCCGTCGACGAAGCAGGGACGCAGGTTGTGGCACGGATTGGCGAACGCCGTGATCTCGGCCTCCACCTCGCCCGCGCGGATGCGCGCGCCGATCGTCATCGCCTCCCAACGGATGCCACGAACAGTGAGGTTCTCCCCCGCCGCTCCCGTCGCGATCGGATGTCCCTCGGCCCGCAGGGCGTCGATCAGATCGGCGGAGTAGATGCAGAGAGCGCGCGCTTCCCCGCCGTGGTGCTCGAGGTTCCGCTGGCGGTCGCCCGCCAGCCCGTCCGCCGAGACCAGCGCCCGTTCGACCGGCAGCTTGGGAACGCCCCCGTCGGAGACGTTGATCGATTCGACGGTGCCCTCGTGGGCGCGTGGCGGGTGCGTCATCGCGATGAAGTGTAAGCAGTGCGAAGTGAACGGGTCACCGCCCCCGGCCGCTGCGCCCCGCAGACGGTGCACTCCCCATCAGAAATAGACCCGCCCCCTCGGCTCTTCCCCCGCAATTTGCCCGACGTCTATCTCCACCGGAATGCCGCCGTTCCGCGTGCGTAGCGCCGTGCGCATCGGGAACCCCACCTGGGCCGTGAGCTGCGCGTCCGGCGAATAGAGCGCCAGCCGCCACCCGACGCAGTGCCGCCGCAGCACGTGTCCGAGTTGGGCGTAGAGGTTCCGGATCTCGTGCCGCTCGCCCACCCGGACGCCGTACGGCGGGTTGGTCGCCACCACGCCCGGAGCGCCCGGCGGCGCCTCGATCGCCGACACCGCATGGACGGCGAACGCGACGTCGGCAGCGACCCCGGCCCGCTCGGCGTTGCTCCGCGCCGCCTCGATGGCGCCGGCGTCGCGATCCGAGGCGCGGATCGCCACCGGGCTCGCCGGCAGCATCGCCGAGCGGGCTTCGGCCAGGAGTCGCGCGAATTCCGCCCGCGGAAAACCCGGCCAGTCGAGACACGCGAATTGGCGGTTGAGCCCCGGCGGCATCCGGCGCGCCAGCAGCGCCGCCTCGATGGCGATCGTCCCCGAACCGCAGAGCGGATCGATGAGCGGCGTGTCGCCGCGCCACTCCGCCGCCGCCAGCAGCGCCGCCGCCAGCGTCTCGCGCAGCGGCGCCTTGCCCACTGCCTGGCGGTATCCGCGCAGATGGAGCAGCGCGCCGGAGCTGTCGGCGCTCACCGTGCACTCGTCGTGGGCGATACGCACGACGATCAGCTGCCGGCGCCCCGCATCCGGCGACTCGTCATCGCCCGCGTCTTCGCCCGCCTCGAAGCCGCTCGCCGCGCCCAGCCGGTGCTCGATGGCCGCCGCCAGGCGCTGCGCCACGGCGTCGGAATGGTAGAGGCGCGACTTCCGGCAGGTCACCCGAAACTGCACGGCGCCACCCGGCGCTATGAATCGCTCCCAGGGCACGCGCCGCGCGTGGCGCTCCAGTTCGTAGAACGCTTGCGCCCGGAACCGCGCCGCCCGCACGACCACGCGGCTGGCCGTGCGCAGCCAGAGATTGGCGCGGCACAGCGACGCGGCGTCGCCGTGCCAGGTCACCCCCCCTTCCTCGATGGCCGCCTTCTCGCCCAGCGCCGTCAACTCGGCGGCGACCAGCGGCTCCAGTCCCGGCGCCGCGATCGCGAAGCATTCGAACGGGCTATTCGCTGCGCTGGAAGGCAGTGGCGTCGGCGGCACCGGAACGGGTCCTGGCAGGTTGCGGACGCCGCAGTCCCCGTCGCACCACCACGCGATACGCCAGGAGCGCGGCGAACACGGACAGGTACACCAGCGGGAACAGCGTGTCCTTCTTCACCGCCCAAAGGTAGTGGACCGTTCCCCCGATCGCGATCAGATAGATCAGCGCGTGCAGCCGGCGCCACCGCTTGCCGCCCAGCCGCCGCACCCAGCCGTTCGTCGATGTCAGCGCCAGCGGCACCAGCAGCAGAAAGCTCGCCATCCCCACCAGGATGTACTTGTGCTTCACGATCTCCCCGCCCATCAGCCCCCAGGCGAAGAACCAGTCCACCCCCGCCCACATCGACAGATGCACGAAGGCGTAGAAGAAGGTGAACAGCCCGAACATTCGGCGGTACTTGGCCAGGAATCCCAGGTGCAGCAGCTCGCGCGCCGGCGTCACCGCCAGCGTGATCGCGAGGAAGCGCAGTGTCCACAGCCCGGTGAAGATCTCGGCCTCCTCGATCGGATTGACGCCGAGTCCGTCCGGATGCAGGGCCCGCCACGCGAGATCCGCCGCCGGCAGCAGGCACGCCGCGAACACCACCGCCTTCAGCCAGCGCTGCCTCGCCAGGGTCTGCGACAGCGTCAGAAGTACTTCCTCAGATCCATGCCGGCGTACATCGACGCCACCTGGTCTTCGTAGCCGTTGAACATGAGCGTCGGGCGTCGCCGGAACTCCCCGATCCGCCGCTCCACCGACTGCGTCCAGCGCGGATGGTCCACGTGCGGGTTCACGTTAGCGTAGAAGCCGTATTCGTCGGGCGCCGCCAGCATCCACGCCGTCATCGGCTGCTGCGCCACGAACTCGATCTTGACGATCGCCTTGATGCCCTTGAAGCCGTACTTCCACGGCACGACCAGCCGCACCGGCGCGCCGTCCTGGTTGGGCAGCGGCTTTCCATACAGCCCCGTCACCAGCAGCGTGAGCGGATGCATCGCCTCGTCCATGCGCAGCCCTTCCACGTACGGCCACTGCAACACCGAGCGCTGCTGGCCCGGCATCTGATCCGGATCGTACAGCGTGGTGAACTTCACGTATTTCGCGCCCGGCTCCGGCTCGAACCGCTTGAGGATGTCCGCCAGCACGTACCCGTTCCACGGAATCACCATCGACCACGCCTCGACGCAGCGCAGCCGGTACACGCGATCCACCCGATCGGCCGGCTTGAACAGCACGTCCAGCCCCCAGTGGCCTGGCTTCTTGCAGAGCCCCGCCACCTCGATCGACCAGGGACTCGTCTTCAGCTGCTGCGCGTTGGCCTTGGGATCCGACTTGTCGGTGCCGAACTCGTAGTAGTTGTTGTACGAGGTGATCTGGTCCCAACTGTTGGGCTTGTCCTCTTGTGCGTTCTCCGAGACCAGCGCGCTGCGGAGCACGTGCGGCGCCAGCGCGCTGCCGGCGGCGATCGCGCCTACGCCCCCCGCCAGCTTCAGAAACGCCCGGCGATTCACATAGTCGCGTTCGGGCGTGATTTCGGACGAGGGAATGTCGTCGGGTTTCCGGATCAGCATCGTCGTTCTCCTCGGCGTGGGGCCGCGCTCCCCCAAGATACCGGTTTGAGCCCGATTCGGTTCACTCGCGTTCTGGCAGACATCTCCACTCCGTCTGCCACGACGGAAGACCGCCCGCCCTGCGGTTTGCCACTTTGACCGCCTCGGTCTGGCACGCCGGTTGCCTCCCGGGATGGCCGAGGCGCGGGCCGCGACAGGGCGCGGCCCTGACGCCCGTCCATATGTATCTCCGAGGAGGATTGCCATGATCGCTACCCGTTCTCTTGCGTCCACCATCGATCGCATGCAGTCGCTCAACCGCGCCCTCGACCGCGCCTTCACCACCGGCTGGGATGCCGGCGCCGGCCGCGTCTGGATGCCGGCCCTCGACGTCGTCGAGCGCAAGGACGCCTATCTCGTCACCTTCGAGCTGCCCGGCGTCGATCCGAAGGACGTCGACATCAGCTTCGAGCAGAACGTGCTCACCGTGCGCGGCAACAAGACCACGGCGCTCTCGGCGTCGGACGACAGCGAAGTACGCGTGTACGCCAACGAGCGCGTCGCCGGCCCCTTCGAGCGGTCGATCCGGCTGCCCGAATTCGTCGACGGCGACCACATCAGCGCCAACGCGGCCAACGGCTTGCTCGAGATCACGGTTCCGAAGGCGCAGGTCGCCCAGCCGCGGAAAATCGAGATCAAGGCCGCGACGCCGGTCGCCACGGTCTAGTTCGATCCGCTGGACCGCGGGCGAATGCCTGGAATCGCCGCGCCGTGAACGCTCCGGCGCGGCGATTTCGCGTCTCGGGTTTTGGGCAGAAATCCGGCCGCTAGCCCCTTGACAGTCATACGATCGTATGACATCATACGAACGTATGACTCACGCCACAACAGACACCCGCGACCGCATCCTCGACGCCGCACGCGACCTGTTCACCCGCCACGGTTACGATTCCGTCTCCGTCCGCGACATCGTCGCCGCCGCCGACGTGAACCTCGGCGCCGTCACCTACCACTTCGGCTCCAAGGAGGCGCTCTTCCACGCCGCCATCGAGTCGATGGCCGAGCCGTTCGCCGCCCGCATCGCCGAGTTCGCCGCTTCCCCCGGCACTCCGCTCCAGCGCGTCGAACACATCGTTCGCGGCGCGCTCGCTCACCTGCTCGACAACCCCGGCGCGCCCATCGTCCTCCTGCGCGAACTCGCCAACGACCGGCCCCTGCCACCGCCCATGGCGAACCTCATGCGCCGCAACATCACGGCGCTCTCCACAGTGATCGCCGAGGGGCAGAAGGACGGCTCGATCCGCGCCGGCGATCCCCTGCTCCTCGCCCTCACGGTCATCTCGCAGCCGTTCTTCATCCGCGCCGCGCGCCGCATGGTGAGCGCGGCCATCGGGGTCGATCCGAGCAGCGCCGAACAGCAGACCCGCATCACCGATCACGTGGTGGAGAGCGTCCGCCGATCCATCGCCAACACACCGCAGGTCTCGCCATGATCGCTGCCTTGCTTCTTGCCCTCGCCGTGCAGGCGCAGGACACCACGCGCCTCACCCTCCAGACGCTGGTGGATCGCGCCCTCGACACGCACCCGGCGGTGGCCGCCGCACGCGCCGCGCGCGACCGGTCCGCCGCCGACCTCAGCGGGGCCCGCTCGCAACTCCTGCCCTCCGTCGGGTTCGACGGATCGCTCACGCGGTACGAGCTGCCGAACATCGTCGCGCCGCTCCACGGGCTCGACCTCCGCAATCCGCCGCTGTTCGATCGCACGCCCTACCAGGCGGGGCTGGCCGTGAACTGGACGGTGCTCGACTTCGGCAAGCGCGCCTCGCAGATCCGCGCCCAGGCCGCGTTGCAGGCCGCGGCCGGCGAGGCGCTCACGTCCACCGAGCAGGACCTGATGACGTCCACGGTGCACGCGTACCTCGCCGTGCTCGACGCGCGCCAGACGCTGGCGGCGCAGGACCGATTGGTCGCCGCGCTCCGGTCCGCCCAGGGACAAACCACGCAGCTCGAAGTGCAGGGCAAGGCGGCCCACGTCGACGTCCTTCGCATCGCCGCCCAGGTTGAGAGCGCCGTGGCCGACCGCATCAGCGCCGCGGCCCGCCTCGACGTCGCCGAACGGCAACTCGCACAGCTCACCGGCACCCCCTTCGCGTCCGTGCACGGAGCCGCGCTCGCCCAGCTGACTCTGGCCGATACGAGCGCCCTCGCCGACACGTCGCAGACGGCGCGCGCCGCCCTGGTGGCCCGCGCCGACCGCTCGAGCAGCGACGTCCAGCAGCTGCGCCAGCGCTCGGCGGCCGCCGGGGCCGGCGTCGCCGCCGCCCGCGCCACCTGGTATCCGACCCTGCGGTTGCAGGGCGGCTACTCCGACTGGGGCCGGGCGACGGCCAACTATTCGTCCGAATGGCAGGTAGGCCTCGAACTCTCGTACCCTGTGTTCACCGGCGGCAGCCGCGCCAGCGCCGTCCAACGCGCCGCCGCCGACCAGCGCGCCGCCGACCAGCAGGTGCGCTCCGCGCAGATGAACGTCGAGCAGAACGTCGATCAGAGCCTCGCCGCGCTGCGCGAAGCGCACGCCCGCGTGGCCGCGCTCGAGAGCGCCGTCGCCCAGTCGCAGGAAGTGGAACGCATCGAGAAGCTGGCGCTCGACGTGGGCACCGTGGTCCAGACCGATTACCTCGACGCCGAGGCGAAGCTGTTCCTCGCGCAGGCCGGGCTCATTCAGGCCCGCCACGCCGAGATCGCCGCCCGCGTCGACCTCGCCCGCACTCTCGGGGAGCTGTCGCGCGACTGGCTCGCCCGCAACGTGGAGTCCCAGCCATGAACCGCAAACGCGTCATTCCCGTCGTCGTCGGCCTGCTCGTCATCGCCACGGCCACCTATCTCCTCGCCTTCCGCAAGGGCGCGGCCGCCGCCGAACCGCCCGTGTCGGGCACCGTGGAAGCCACCGAGGCCGACCTGGGGTTCCAGCTGCCGGGACGCGTGGCCATGGTCGGTCCGCACGAAGGCGACCGCGTGAAGGCCGGCGATACGCTCGCCCTGCTCGACCGCACGCAGCTCCTGGCGCAGCAGGCCCAGGCCCGCGCCGCGCTCGCGGCCGCGCGCGCGATGCTCGCCCAGATGGAGCATGGATCGCGGCGCGAGGAACTCGCGCAGGCGCGCGAGGCCGACAGCACGGCCGCCGCCCGCCTGGCCGACGCCCAGCGCGACTTTGACCGCACGCAGCGCCTCTTCCAGGGCGGCGCCGTTCCGCGCGAAGCATTCGACAAGGCCGGCCTCGCCCTCGACGTCGCCCGGAGCGCCAAGGCGCAGGCCAGTCAGCAACTGCAGCTCGTGGCGGCCGGCCCGCGCGTCGAGACCATCGACGCCCAACGCGCCGCGGTGCAGCAGGCAGAGGCCGCGGTGCGCCAGGCCGACGCCGCGCTCGACAACGCCGTCGTCCGCGCTCCGTTCGACGGCGTGGTCACCGTGCGCGACCGCGAGCCGGGCGAGACGGTCGGGGCGGGCGCGCCCGTGCTCACGGTCATGAATCTGCGCGACCGCTGGGTGCGCATCTACGTCCAGGAAGACCACATCGCCGCGGTGCGCCTCGGCGAACCGGCGTCGATCAGCACCGACACGTACGCCGGCAGGACGTACCCGGGCGCCGTGTCGTTCATCTCGAGCCAGGCGGAGTTCACGCCGCGCAACGTGCAGACCACCGAGGAGCGGGTGAAGCTCGTCTACGCGGTGAAGGTGCGCATCACCGGCGACACCACGACCTACGACCTCAAGCCCGGCATGCCCGCCGACGTGCGCCTGGGAGGCGCGGCGAAGTGACGGACGGCGATCGCGCCGGCGCGGCGATCTCGCTGCGCGATCTCCGGCGCCGTTTCGGCGACGTCCTGGCCGTCGACGGCCTGTCGTTCGACGTCGGACGCGGCGAACTGTTCGGCCTCGTCGGTCCCGACGGCGCCGGCAAGACCACCACGCTGCGCATGCTCGCCGGCGTGCTCCCGCCCACCGGAGGCGATGCGTTCGTGCGCGGCGTGAGCGTGGCCCGCGATCCCGAAGGGGTGAAGCATCACATCGCGTATATGTCGCAGCGGTTCGGCCTCTATACCGACCTCACCGTCCGCGAGAACATCGACTTCTACGCCGACCTCTACCGCGTGCCAGCGGCCGAACGGCCGGCGCGGCTTGAACGCCTCTACCGTTTCTCCAACCTCGGCCAGTTCGAACACCGCCTGGCCGGCCAGCTCTCCGGCGGCATGAAGCAGAAGCTCGGCCTCTGCTGCGCGCTGATTCATCAACCCGAGATCCTGCTCCTCGACGAACCCACGTTCGGCGTCGATCCGATCTCGCGGCGCGACCTCTGGCTGATCGTGCACGAGATGGTGGCCCAGGGGGTCACCGTGCTCGTGACCACCGCCTACATGGACGAAGCCGAGCGCTGCGACCACGTGGCCCTGCTCGACCACGGCCGCATCATCGCGCTCGACACGCCCGAAGCGCTGCAGCGCTCGCTCGCCGGACGCATGGTCGCGGTGGAGGCCTCCGACCCGCGGCGCGCCCTGCAGGTGCTGGAGCGCACGCCGGCCGCGCACCACGCCGCGCTGTTCGGCGACACGATCCATCTCGCCCTCGATTCGCGCGAAACCGACTGGCCCACGATCCGGGCCGCGCTCGCCGGCGCCGGCATCGACGTCACAGACGTGCACGACCTCGACCCCTCGCTGGAGGACGTGTTCATCCAGCGCGTCTCGGAAACCTCCGCCGACGCGGCGGTGCCGGCGTGACCTACGCGGTGGAGGTGAGCGAACTCACGCGCCGGTTCGGCGACTTCACCGCCGTCGACCACGTCAGCTTCCAGGTGCCCGAAGGCGAGATCTTCGGCTTCCTCGGCCCCAACGGCGCCGGCAAGACCACCACGATCAAGATGCTCACCGGCCTGCTGGCCCCGACCTCGGGCACGGGACGCGTGGCCGGCTTCGACATCCGCGCCGACACCGAGCGGATCAAGCAGCGCATCGGCTACATGTCGCAGGCCTTCTCGCTGTACGGCGACCTGACCGTGGACGAGAACATCGCCTTCTTCGCCGGCCTCTACGACGTGAGCGGCGAGCGCCTCGACGCGCGGCGCGACTGGGTTCTGCGCATGGCGGGCCTCACCGAGCACCGCGACCAGATGACCGCCGACCTGCCGCTGGGCTGGAAGCAGCGCCTGGCCCTCGGCTGCGCGGTGCTGCACGAGCCGCCGATCCTCTTCCTCGACGAGCCCACCTCGGGCGTCGACCCGGTGTCGCGCCGCAGCTTCTGGGATCTCATCTACACGCTCGCCGAGCGGCGGCACGACGATCTTCGTCAGCACGCACTACATGGAGGAGGCCGAGTACTGCCACCGGCTGGCGCTGATGAACCGCGGGCGTCTCATCGCGCTCGACCGGCCGGCCGCGCTCCGTTCGCGCATGGCCGACCCGATCCTGGAGCTCGCCACCGACAACGGGCCCGCCGCCGTGCAGGACCTGCAGCACGCGCCGGGGGTGATCGAGGCGGCGATGTTCGGGCGCGCCGTGCACGTCGTGGTGGAGGACGAGGCCGCCGCCCGCCGCGAGCTGCCGGAGTTCCTCGACCAACACCATCGCCACTGCGAGCGCATCACCACGGTGCGGCCGTCGCTGGAAGACGTCTTCGTCTCGCTCGTGCGCCGCGAGGGCGGCGCGGTGGAGGGCTGACCGGTGCGCTTCAGTCTGCAGCGGCTGCTCGCCATGGCCCGCAAGGAAACCGTCCAGCTGCGGCGCGATCCCCGCAGTCTGGCCATGGCGTTCCTCGTGCCGGCCGCGATGATCGTGGTCTTCGGCTACATCATCAGCTTCGACGTGCGCGACATCGCCGTCGCCGTGCTCGACCGCGACCACAGCGCGCAGAGCCGGGCGCTCGTCTCGGCGTTCGTGTCGTCCGGCCGCTTCGACGTCACCAACCGGCTGGACGCCGAGTCCCAGATCGACCCCCTGCTCAACCGCGGCGCCGTCCGCATGGCGCTCGTCATCCCCTCCGGCTTCGAGGAGGACCTCGCGTCCCGGAAGCCGGCGCCCGTGCAGGCCATCTTCGACGGCGCCGACGCGAACACCGCGTCCATCGCGATGAACTACGCCACGGCAATCGTCGGCGCGTTCTCCGCCAGCGCCGTTCTCGGCAGCAGCACCGTTCCGAGTCCGATCGACGTGCAGAGCCGCGTGTGGTACAACGAGGCGCTGGACAGCGCGCCCATGATCGTGCCCGGCCTCGTGGCCGTGATCATGATGATCATCGCCGCCATGCTCACCGCGCTCACCATCGCCCGCGAGTGGGAGCGCGGCACCATGGAGCAGCTCGCGGCCACGCCCGTCAGCCGCGTCGAGGTCATCGCCGGCAAGCTGCTGCCGTACCTGGCCATCGGCCTGGTCGACGTGACGGCGGCGGTGCTCATCGGCGTCTTCGTCTTCCAGGTGCCCTTCCGCGGCAGCCCGCTGCTGCTCGCGGGCATGGCCACGCTCTTCCTCCTCGGGTCGCTCGGCCTCGGCATCTTCATCAGCGCGGCGCTCAAGTCGCAGCTGCTGGCCACGCAGACGGCCATGCTCGCCACGTTCATCCCCTCGCTGCTGCTCTCGGGGCTCATCTTCGACATCGCCAGCATGCCCCTGCCGCTGCGCCTCGTGTCGATGGCGGTGCCCGCTCGCTACTTCGTCGTCGTGCTCCGCAGCGTGTTCCTCAAGGGCGTGGGCGCCGGCGTGCTCTGGCAACAGGGCTTCGCGATGATCGTCTACGCGGTGCTCGGACTCACGCTGGCCGTCCGCGCGTTCCGCAAGGAGATCGTGTCGTGAGCGGCCGGTTCCTGAACTGGACTCGCGTGCGCCAGATGCTGCGCAAGGAATTCCGGCAGATGCTGCGCGACCCGCGCGCCAAGCGCGTCCTGTTCGCCGCGCCCGTCGTGCAGCTCGTCATGTTCGGCTACGCCGTGAACACCGACGTGCGCAACGCCGCGACCATGGTCGTGGACCACGACCAGACGTACGAGTCGCGGGCCCTCGTCTCCGCGCTCACCTCCTCCGGCTACTTTCGGGTGGCCGAGCGGAGCCAGGAGCCCCGCGACCTCGTGCGCGCGCTCGACCGCGGCGACGTGCTCGTCGGGCTCGAGATCCCCGAGAACTTCTCCAGGGACCTCGGGGCCGGCCGCGACGCCCATGTCCAGCTGCTCGTCGACGGCAGCTCGGCCAACACCGCCAACGTGGCGCTCGGCTACGCCACGCAGATCATCTCGCAGTGGGGGCTCGCCCACAGCGCCGCGATCGACCCGGCCATCGTCCAGGCGCGGCCCGGCGTCGACTTCCGCATGCGCGCCTGGTTCAACGAGAATCTCGAGAGCCGGGTGTACAACGTGCCCGCCGTCATCGGCACTATCGTGCTGCTCATGACGCTGCTGCTCACGTCGCTGGCCGTCGTGCGGGAGCGCGAGATCGGAACGCTGGAACAGCTGATGGTGAGCCCGCTCCGTCCCATCGAGCTGATCATCGGCAAGACGCTGCCGTCGGTGTTCGTCGCGTTCGTCGACCTGACCCTCATCACCGCCGTGTCGCTGCTCTGGTTCCACATTCCGTTCCGCGGCAGCGTGCCCTTCCTGCTCACGGCCAGCACCTTCTACATCTTCACCGGCATCGGGCTCGGCCTCTTCATTTCCACGGTGTCGAACACGCAGCAGGAAGCGTTCATGTCGATGTTCTTCTTCTTCCTGCCCGCCATCATGCTCTCCGGGTTCATGTTCCCGATCGCCAACATGCCCCGCGCCCTGCAGTACCTCACTTATCTCGATCCGCTGCGCTACTTCCTGGAGATCGTGCGCGGCGTGTTCCTCCGCGGCGCCGGGTGGCGGATCCTGTATCCGCAGGCGCTCGTGCTGCTGGCCATGAGCACCGTCGTGATCGCCGCCGCCACGCGGAGGTTCAGGAAGACGGCGGGATGATCAGTACAACGCGCGAATCCACCCCCCATCCACCGCCACCGACTGGCCCGTGACGTAACTCGCCCTTTCGGAAACCAGGAACGCCGCCATGGCCCCGAACTCCCGCGGCTCCCCGATCCGCCCCATCGGAATCTGCGCCTCCGTGCGCGCGTTCACCTGATCGACCGGCACACCCTCCCGCTCGGCGTTCGCCGCCGCCAACTGCTCCACCCGCTCCGTCTTCGTGAACCCCGGCAGGATGCAGTTCACCGTCACGCCGTCCTTCGCCACCTCGGTGGCGAGGGTGCGCGCGAACCCGGTCACCGCCGCCCGCAGGCTGTTCGACAGCATCAGCCCGTCCACCGGCTGCTTCACCGTGATCGACGTGACGTTGAGAATCCGCCCCCACTTCCGTGCGCGCATCCCCGGCAGCACGCGCCGCGTCAGCTCCACCGTGCCCCGCAGCAGGTTGTCCACCTGCTGCTGCCACAGCTCCCACGGCAGCTTCTCGAACGGAGCGGACGGCGGCCCGCCGGTGTTGTTCACCAGAATGTCCACCCGGCCGAACGCCCGCTCGGCCGCCCCGGCCACCGCGTCGATGCCCGCCGTCGTCGCAAGGTCGGCGGCCACCGCGCGCACGTCGGCCTTCGTCTCGGCAATGATCGCCTGCCGCGCCGCCTGCAGCCGCTCGTCGCCGCGGGCGCAGATCACCACCCGCGCCCCCTCCGCCGCCAGCTCGCGCGCCACGGCGTAGCCGAGGCCTCGGCTCGCCGCGCAGACGATCGCCGTCCGGTCCTTCAGCCCCAGATCCATGGTCAGCGACGCAGGTAGGCGTCGGTCTTGTTCAGCCAGTCCTCGCGCGGCGGACTGAAGATGTCCACGTCCAGCGTGTCCTGCAGCGCCTCGGCTTTGTGCCACACGTTCGACGGGATGTGCAGCACCTCGCCCGCGCGCACGACCAGCTCCTCCTTTTCGTCCTCGCCGATCCAGAAGCGCAGCGCGCCCTCGAGGATGTACGTGAGCTGCTCGTTGTGGTGCTGATGCTTGGGCACGACGCACCCTTCCTTCAGGTACACGTGGGCCAGCATCATTTTGTCGCCGGTGATCAGCCGGCGGTCGAGCATCGGAGAGACGCTTTCGCGGGGCATCTCGTCCCAGCGATAGAAGGTGACGGATCCTGGGGAGTTCGACATGACACGGAAGGGGTGAGGGGTGATTCGCGCGCCCGAACGCCGGTGGCGCCGGACGGACCGCGGCAGGTTGCGCCCATTTAAATGGAAGGCCGCACCGCCCCTCCGCCAGTGCTTGACGCGCCCCCGGCCCGCCGTTTTATCTCCGGCATGGCCCAGACCGACCCGACTCCGCCGCTCCCGCCGTCCATCGCCCGGGTGCTCCGCCAGTTCGCCGCGCTGGGCCGCGACGAGAAGATGCAGACGCTGCTCCACTACTCCCGGAAGCTGGAGCCCCTCCCCGACCGGTTGCAGGCGCTCGACCGCAGCAATTATTCCATTCCCGAATGCCAGACGCGCGTCGACCTCTTTCCCGAGGTGCACGACGGCAGGATGCACTTCTACGCCGACGTGAACGTGCGCCAGTCGCCGACCATCGCCGCCTTTCTGGCCATCCTGTTCTCGGCGATCAATGACGAACCCCCCGAGACGACCCTCGCCATCCCCACCGACTTCGTGCGACAGATGATGGAGGGCATCGGACTCGCCGGACGCGAGGCCGGGCTCTCCGCCATGGTCGCCCGCGTGCAAGCCCATGCGGCGCGCGCCGCCGCCCACCCCCAGTAGTCGTCGGCCCACCGCCTCCGGAGTCCGCATGGCCGCCCAACCGCAGACGTACGCCAACCATCGGCGCATCTTCCCGCTCTACCATCTGTTCGCCCTTCCGATCCTCGTCGTCAACGTGATCGTCGCGGTTGCTGACCTCGTGGCCAAGCCGTCGGCCGGCGCCGGCTGGTGGGTGCTCGTCTCGATGGCGCTCGCTGCCGGACTGGTCGCCATGCGCGCGTCAACCTTGATCGTGCAGAACCGCCTCGTCGGGCTCGAGATGCGCCTGCGCCTCACCGCGATCCTCCCCGCCGACCTCCGGCCGCGCATCGACGACCTCACCCTGCGCCAGACCATCGGCCTGCGCTTCGCCAGCGACGGCGAGATGGAGGGCCTCGTGCGCCGGTGCATCGCCGGCGAACTCGCCACCGCCGACGACGTCAAGCGCCAGATCAAGATCTGGCGCCCCGACGTCGTGCGTGCCTGAGCCGCGCACCGCCGTGCCCGCCGCATGCCCCCCCGACGAGGCGGCGCTCGACGCGCTCCTCGCCGAACCGCGTGCCGCCACCGTCGCCGCGCTCGCGCGCTGTCCCGGCGATCTCGTGGTGCTGGGCGCCGGCGGCAAGATGGGGCCCACGCTCGCCCGCATGGCGATCGCCGCCGCCCGCCTCGCCGACGGTCCGCGGCCGCGCCGCGTCATCGCCGTCTCGCGGTTCTCGTCTCCGCGCGCCGAAGCCGCGCTGCGCGACGCCGGCGTTCACACCATTCGCTGCGACCTGCTCGACCGCAACGCCGTAAACGCGCTGCCCGACGCCGCCAACGTCGTCTTCATGGCCGGCCAGAAGTTCGGCACCCGCGACGCGCCCTCGCGCACCTGGATGATGAACGTCGTCCTTCCCGCAATCTGCGCCGAACGCTACGCCGGCGCCCGCACCGTCGTGTTCTCCACCGGCAACGTGTACCCGCTCACCCCGGTGTGCGCCGGCGGCGCCCGTGAGAGCGACCCGCCCGCGCCCATGGGAGAGTACGCCTGGTCGTGCCTCGGACGAGAACGCGTGTTCGAACACGCCGCGGCCGCCGGCACGCCGGTGGCGGTCATGCGGCTCAACTACGCCATCGACCTCCGCTACGGCGTGCTCACCGACCTCGCCCTGCGCGTCCGGCGCGGCGAGCCGGTGTCGCTCGCCATGGGCCGCGTGAACGTCATCTGGCAGGGCGACGCCAATCGCTCCGCGCTCGAGCTGCTGCCGCAGGCCGACGCCACGCCGTGCGTCGTGAACGTCACCGGCCGCGAAACGCTCTCGGTGCGCGACCTCGCGGAACGGCTGGGCGCGCGCCTCGGGCGCGCGCCCCGTTTCAACGGCAGCGAGGCCCCCGATGCCCTGCTCAGCAACACCGATCGCATGGCGCGCCTCCTCGATCCGCCGGCCGTGACCGTGGACACGATGCTCGACTGGGTAGCCGAATGGATCGCCGCCGAACGACCCCTGCTCGGCAAGCCCACCCACTTCGACGTGCGCGACGGAGCATTCTGATGGACGGACTGCGCGCCCACCTGCGCGAGGGCCAGGTGATTCCGGCCCACCCTTTGGCGCTCACGCCGCGCCGCACGCTCGACGAGCGCCGCCAGCGCGCCCTCACCCGGTACTACGTGGATGCCGGCGCCGGCGGCATCGCGGTCGGCGTCCACACCACGCAGTTCGCCATCCGCGCGCACGGACTCTATCGGCCGGTGCTCCAACTTGCGGCCGAAACGGCGCGCGCGTCCCTCGCACCCCGACGCCACTTCGCGCTCGTTGCCGGCGTGTGCGGGTCAACCGCGGCTGCCTGCCGCGAGGCCGCCGTCGCCCGAACGCTCGGCTACCAGCTGGCGCTCGTCAGCCTCGCCGGCCTCGACGCGCTCGACGATCGCGCGCTCGTGCGGCACTGCCGCGCGGTGTCGGAGGTGATGCCGCTGTTCGGCTTCTACCTCCAGCCCGCCGTCGGCGGCCGCGCGCTGTCGCGCGGCTTCTGGCGCGACCTGTGCGAGCTGCCGGGACTCTGGGCCATCAAGGTCGCGCCGTTCAATCGGTACGCCACGCTGGACGTGGTGCACGCCGTCATGGAATCGGGACGCGACGACGTCGCGCTCTACACCGGCAACGACGACAACATCCTCGCCGATCTCGTCACCCCGGTACGTGCCGCCGTGGGTGGAGCCATCCGCACCCGCTACATGGATGGCGGTCTGCTCGGCCAGTGGGCCGTGTGGACGCACCGCGCGGTCGAACTGCTCGCCGCCGCCAAGGCCGCCCGGGCCGCGCCCGCCGTGCCGGCCTCGCTGCTGGCGCTCGGCGCCGCGCTCACCGCGGCCAACGGCGCCCTGTTCGACGCCGCGAACGGGTTCGCCGGCTGCGTGCCCGGCATCCACGAGGTTCTCCGCGCGCAGGGGCTCATGCGCGGCGTCTGGTGTCTCGACCCGCGGGAAGCGCTCTCACCGGGCCAGCGTCAGGCCATCGCGCGCGTCCGCGCCGCGCATCCGGAACTCACCGACGACGCGTTCGTCCGCGACCGTCTGGAGCGCTGGCTCAGCTAGCCGGAATCAACTCCGCCGTCCAGGCTTCGCCGGCGCGCCGCTCGAACCGCGCGCGCCAGTCCTCGGCCAAAATGACGCTCGTGTCAAACACCGGCGTGTCGGCGGTCACATCACCGCGCATGGCCTTCGCCGAAAATTCCGCCCGGCTCGCCGTCTGCACTGTTCCCGCCGCATCGCGATAGAACACGCGGCCGCCGCCCACCACCTGCGTGCCGGCGGCCGTGCCGAGTGCGCGCAGCGTCCGGAACAGATCGTCGATGGAACAGCCCGACGCCTGCTCGGCCGTGGGGTCGATGCCGATTGCCAGGAAGCGCTCGTGCCGCCAGTCGCGGGCGCAGCGCAGTGGGCTCCCATGGGCCTTCCACTGAGCCAGATAGGCGTCCACCTCGGCGAGCAGCGTGCCGGCCCGCTCTCCCGCGAGTGGACGGTCGCAGGCGAACACCCAGACGCGGGCATCGGTGGGCAGTGATGAGAAATCGATCAATGGCATGGGTGCGATCCGGCGGTGAAGGCGTCGATCACGGAAACTTAGCGGTTTCGGTGCCCCGCGCCGGGTGGCGCATGCTGCCACCGGGCGGGCAAAATGTCCGTGGATCCGGAATCGCCATTCGTGCGCTTTCGACCTAGTTTCTTGCCGTTGCCGGGGCCCGGCCCCGTGAACTGTCTCGTCGACCGGAGAGTCGTGATGAACCTGCGCCGTCGCCGCTGGCGCGCGCGGTATGGATTCACGTTGGTGGAGGTCGTGGTCGCGCTGCTCGTTTTGGGCATGGCGCTGCTCGGCCTCGCGCTCTTCGTGTCCAACATGGCTCACGGCGGCACCAGTTCGCGCATGCTCGGCACCGCCAGCCAGCTCGCCGCCGACCGCATCGAGACCGTCAAGAGCGCGCTCACTTATTCCACGCTCGACGCCAAGTACACCGCCACCGAGTCGTCCATCTCCGGTTACACGGGCTACAAACGGCAGACGATCATCCGGCACATCGGCGGCGGTACGACCGACACGCTCGATTACAAGATCGTCACCGTCGTCGTCACCAACCCCGCGATGGTCGACTCGGTGCGCAAGACCACCGTCATCGCGGCCTTCTAGCGCATGCGGCCGCTTGGCACCTGCGCTCGCCGCGGGTTCACCCTCATGGAACTGCTCGTGTCGATGATCCTGATGATGGTCATCGTCTCGATCGCCGTGCAGACGTTCCGCAAGAGCTCGGCGCTCCTCGCCAAGCAGTCGGGCAGCCTCGAGGCGCTGGCCAACGCGCGGTTCGGCCTGTCCAGCATCGACCGCGACCTCCGGGTAGCCGGGGCCGGCGTCACGGCGGCCCAGCCGATTCTCGTGCAGGCCTCCAACACGGCCATCACCTTCAACGTCGACCTCATCTCCCGCGCCGCCGGCGATCCGTCCGCGGTCTATTACGACCCCAGCGCGGACAGCAACGCCACCCGGGCCATGCGCACGACGAGCACGATCACGCTGCCCGGCTCTTCGTTCACCTACCCCGAGAGCACCTACTACCAGGCCACCGGGATCCTCGGCGGCGCCGAGACCGTGTCGTACTACCTGTCCAAGGATTCGACCACCGCGCTGAGCACCGAGTACATCCTCTTCCGGCGGGTCAACAACACCACGCCGCGCGTCGTCGCCATGGGAATTCAGTACTCGCCCGGCGACACGGTGTTTCAGTACTTCCGCGTCACCGCGGCCGATACGCTCGCCCCGGTGCCCACGGCTTCGCTGCCCACCTATCACTACGCCGCCGCCCACGGGTCGGCCGCCGACACCGGCGTCTATGCGCTCATCGACAGCATCCGGTCCGTGCGCATCACCCTCAAGGCCGTGTACCACGATCCGCGGGCGGGCGACGTGCTGCGCCCTCTCCAGGCCACCGTCAAGCTGCTGAATTCCGGTTTGGTATCGCGCAGCAGCTGCGGACAGACGCCAACCGGGCCGGCGCTCACGGCGACCACCTCGGGCGTCGGCGCCCCGTCACCATGGGTCAAGCTCAGCTGGTCGCCGTCTGCCGACGACGGCGCCGGCGAGAACGACATCACCCGCTACGTCATCTACCGGCGACCCACCGCCGCCACCGTCTTCACTCAGCTGTACAGCAGCGTGCCCTCGGGTTCGACGAGCTATACGTTCACCGACAACTCGGTGGCCCATGGCGACCGGTGGGTGTACGGCGTCGCGGCGCAGGACTGCACCCCCAGCACCTCTTCCCCGAGTAGCACGGGCACGGTCATTGTTCCGTAGGATGGAAACGCCATGACGCCATACCGTCAGCCGACGCCGGCCCGCCCGGCGCGTGGCCGCGGTGCGCAGCCCGCGGCCGCGCGCCGTGGGTTCGCGCTCGGCATCGCGCTGATCTTCACCCTGGTCATCGGCGCCCTGGCCACCACGGCAATCATCCTGTCGTCCAACGCCACCTTGCTCGCCAAGTCCGTCGAGCACCAGCGCGACATCAAGTACGCCGCCGAGGCCGGGCTGCAGATGGTCAAGAGCCGGCTCGATCTCAACGCGACCCTCCTGCCCGACAGCAACGAAACCCAGTTGCTCACGAACGCGACCATTCAGTCGGCAGACTACGTCACCCTGCCCGGCATCACGGTGAACGTGTGGGTGGGCCCCACAGGGGCCATCTCCGGCCAGTATGGCAACTTCGCCACGATCGTCTCGCAGGCGGTCGACACCAAGGGCGTGGCGTTCGTGCGGCGCCTCGACGTGGTGCAGGAGAGCTTCGCCAGATACGTCTACTGGTCGAACACCGAGGGCGCGCTACAGTTCAACAACGACCAGTTGTGGGGGCCGGTCTGGTCCAACGATGTCATGACGATCGGAAGCGGCGGCGTCACGTTCTACGACAGCGTCGCCTCGGCGGCCTCCACCATGAACGGCGTCGGCTACGGCACGTTCAAGAAGGGGTACGAGCTCAGCCAGCGCACCATCCCGCTCCCATCGTCCACGAAGCTGTCCAAACTGTCCGGCTACGCCACGACGGCGGGGTACAATTTCACGGCGCCCAACACCAGCGACGAAACGAACGTGCTCGAACGCATCGAGTTCGTCGCCACGGACCTCAACGGCGACGGCGACTCCACCGACGACAACGAAGGATTCTTCCGCCTATATCAGGCGAACACAGGCCAGGCCTCCTGGCTGCGCGGCGACTACCCCGGCACCACTACCGCCGCCTCGTACACTAACTGCGGCGACTGGCACGCGGTCACGCCGAGCGGACCCCTGAAGTTCTTCCCCGCCTCGGTGCACAACACCCCTTGGTTCCAATCGCTCATGGTGGCCGGCGGCATGACGGGCCCTCAGGCCACGGCCGAACAGGGAGCCTCCGTCGCCACGATCATGCAGCACGCCAACGCGCGGTGCTACCTCGGCGGCGACCCGCACCTTGTCGCCATTTCGCGCACGTCCGCGCTGTATCCCAGCGCGGCCGATCGCCAGAAGGGGGGCGACGACACCACGTTCACGCCCGTCGGCGCCAACGGCTCGTGGCTGCAGTACACCACGACCCCTAACGCCACGGTGGCCGCCAAACGCGCCGACGCCAAGTACCTGTTCCCCTTGTCGCTCGCATTGAACTCGAAGTTCAAGGGCGTCATCTACTTCAACGGCACCATCGGCGTGAGCGGCACCGTGCGCAGCCGCGTCACCCTCTATGCGCACAACGGCTACATCGCGCTGTTCGACGACGTCAAGTACGCGAACGATCCGGCGCTCAACACGTGCCTCGATGTGCTCGGATTGATCGCCGACAAGGACGTGGTCGTCGAAGACAACGGGATCAACACGCCGCAGAACGCCAATCCGGGCGGGGCCAACGTCTACCGGTCGCTCGACGACACCCAGGATATGTATATCCAGGCCGTCGTCATGGCGTTGGGGTCCTCCTTCCGCGTGCAGAACTACCTCACCGGCCCCACCGCGGCGCTCACCTGCAACGGCGCCTCCGTCGGCCGCGGCTGCCTGTACGTCACCGGCGGGCTCATCCAGGTCACCCGCGGCGCCGTCGGCACGTCGGCGGGCAACGGGTTCAGCAAGCGCTACAGCTACGATGCCTGCGCGGCCGCCAATCCGCCGCCCTACTTCCCCGCTACCGGCCGGTTCTCCGACAATCGTTATTATGAAGTGAACCCGGTGACGTTCAACGTCGTCAGCCTGTACAAGAGCATCTCGAGCGGCAACTGACCGTTCCGAACCCCGCCCCGTGGGTTCCGCTCCACCGCCACCTTCCGGAGTCCATTGGCATGACCGCCGCCGACACCCCCGACGCGTGCCGCCCGGCCCGTCCCGGGTTCACCATCATCGAGATCGTCCTCGTGATGGTAATGCTCGCGGTGGTCGCGGCGCTGGCCATCCCCCGCCTCGACTTTCAGAAGTACCGCACGGACGCCGCAGTCCAGGGGCTCCGGACGGTGCTCATGCAGGCCCAGCGCACGGCCCTCCTCCGGCAGTACGACGTCATCGTCACCATCGACACCGCGCACAACACCCTGCGCTGGTACGAAGACGTGAACGGCGACGGCGTCATCCAGTCCACGGAGCACCAGCGCGCCTACCCGCTCAACGACGGCGTCAAGTTCGCCGTGCCGCCGGTCGGCCTCGACAGCACCGTGCACGCGTCGGTGGTCGGCTCCCAGCTGGGCAGCTTGAACAGCTTGCCGTCAGTCACCTTCCACCGCGACGGCGCCGCGACTTCGAGCCTCGAGCTCTACATCGCCGGCCCGGCCAACCCGTCGGTGACCTATCGCGCCATACGCCTCACCCAGGGCACCGGCCGCACGGACCTCTACCGATACAACGCGGCCGCCGGCGTCTGGCAGCTCGGCGGCCTGAAGTAGCGGTCCGGCAGAACGCCGCTCCTACCCAGTTGACTCCAGCGCCTCCACCTCGCGCTCGGCGCCGAGCTCGCGGAACAGGCCCAGCGCGCGGGTGCGCCACCGCGCCGCCGCCGCCGGATCGTTCTCCCGCTTGAGCTCCCACATCTCCCGGCTCGCTTCCGCTTCCAGCAGCTTCACCCGGAAGCGTTGCGCTACCAGCGCCGCCTCGGTCAGCGCCCGCTCCGCCGCCTCGGCATTGCCCGCTTTCCGATAGGCATACCCCTGCCACCGGAAGGCCTCCCCGCGCTCCACCTCGTCGCCCATCTCCACCGCGATCGACATCGACAGCGCGCAGTTCCGCACCGCCCGATCGTACGCCTCACGCACCACGAACACCTCGGCCTGATTCAGCAGCACCTTGGCGATCATCGGCCGGTTGCCCATGTACTCGCAGAGCCCCAGGCACTGGTCGTACGCGTCTGCGGCCGCCTCCCACTCCTCGCGGTCGGCATGCACCATGCCGAGGTTGTGCAATGCCAGCGCCTCGCCCCCCCGATCCCCGTTGTCGCGGAACAGCGCGCGCGACCGCAGGTAGTGCCAGAGCGCGCTCTCGAGATTTCCCTCGATGTTCGCGATCACGCCCAGATTGAGCATGATCTGCCCCACCAGCACCGGCTCGTCGGTCAGCTCCATCGCCAACTGGTACGATGCCCGCGCCTGCGCGTACTCGCCGCGCGAATAGTGCACGGCGCCGATTCCGTTCTCCGAACGCGCCTCCAGATCGCGTCGCCCCGCGTCTCGCGCGGCCATCCGGGCCTGCTCGTACCAGCCGAGCGCCTGCGCGTAACGCGCCTGCCGCCAGTCCACGCGGCCGAGTCGGAACATCCCCTCAGCGGCCGTCCCCCGATCGGGGTTCTCGGCGAGCTGGCTGTACGCGGCCGCCGCCTGCACGTAGTCGCCCCGCTGTTCCGCCGCCTCGCCTTCGGCGAGCGTCGGCAGCGCAGGACGCCGCTCGGGTTCCGTCATGTCCCATGCCGCGGCTCCCGAATGCGCCGGCTCGCCCCTACAGTGCGATCGCATAGGACGAGAAGTGGTGGATGGTGGTGGTGACGGTGTGCTGCCCGCCGTTGAATACGCCGTCCAGCGTCTCGAGCACGTGGCCGGCATCATCCAGGTACACCACGTGCGCCGGCGACTGGCCGCCGAGGCTGCACCTCGCTGTGCTCAGTAGGAGGCGCACGTCCTTCGAGAACTGCAACCCTTCGGGGGCGAACTGGACCTCGGCCAGCGTGTCGGCCGGAATCGTGACCGTGATCAGCACGGAATCCGACAGCGCGTTCCCGGGGATCACCAGGTGGACGCCGCCCATCTTGATGCTCGCCCCGCGCGCACCAACCCACGCGCTCGTCGAGGCCGAATCGTGCGCCGCGCACGCCACCAGGCTGGGCGTTCCGGTGCCCTGACTGCCGCGCGAGAATGCCGGGCCCGCGAACGACGAGGTCACCGGCACCGCGTCGCGGCATCCGAACGCCGCGAAGACTATTGCACCGGCCAGCAGCGCGGGGATCGTGAAAATGCGACGTCGCATAGAACGCTCTCCAGACGTGGTGCGGAGTAGGGAAGAGAGAAGCTCTGGAACCTACAGGGCCACGCCGGGCGACCGTAGCCCGATCCGTGTCCCCTGATGCGGCGTGTTGGCTTGACGGACCTGCCGCAGCAACGCCCGGACCACGAATGCCGCTCCTCCCCGCCGGCGGATGTCGCCGGGCGTGGAGTGGAGGTACCGCTGACAGACGTTACGAAACGCGCTCCCCGACGGGAAGCCTAGGTTGGCCGCCACCCGGTCGGCCGTGCGATGCGGATCCTCCAGCATCCGGGCGGCGACGATCAGGCGGCCCCAGGTGAGCAACCGCCGGGGCGGCGGATATCCGGCCGCCGCCAGCCGTTGGCTCACCGTCCGCCTCGGCAGCGCCAGCAGCCGCGCCAGCCCCATCGGCGACAGCCGTTCGTGCGCCCGCGTGATCACCAGCAACACGGCGTCGCGGACGCTCAGGTCCACCTCGCCGAGCGCCAGCCGCACCTCGGCCCCCAGACTTCGCGACTCGGCTCGCTCGATGCGGGCCAGCAATTGCCGCGGCGTGTCGTCCTGATCGGCCACGATCAGCGCGTCCATCCCGATGCGTCCGGCGTCGAACACGTCGCGCATCCGGTCCATCGTGATCGTCGAGTAATTCAGCAGCGAGAGCCCTGGCCATCGTTGCTTCAGCTGACGGACCCGTTCGAAATTCGCTTCCCCCGCCGCGTAGAGATCGACCACGGCAATGCGCACCGGATGCATCTCGCAGGTGTCGGCCAGCTCATCCCACGTGGCGCACGGCAGCAGCTCGTGCCGGTCGCGAATGGCGCTCCGCAGCCGGTGCAGGTGGCTGGCGTTGGGCAACAGCGTGGCAATGACGCTCATAATGGATGCGAGGGAGTGAACCGTGTTATGTTGGTCGCGCCGAACAGGGATCCCGGGCTAAGCTTGGAGTGCCGGAGTGCTTTGTTCGTTACAGCCTAGGTAGTCAGTAGCACAATGTGACAAAACTTGCCAGGACAGTGACGTTTGCAGTCACCGGGCGGGTTACCCTCGATATCAGATCTTCGTTGCCAGGGTAGCGCAGCCGCCCACCTCATCGGCTGCTTCTGCCATTCTTCCCGGTGCCCATCGCCATGGCTACTAGTATGCAGCAAAAGAGTCGCCACCGCACCCTCAGGTTCGGGTTCACGCTCGTCGAGATCGTGATCGTCATGATCATGATGGGCGTGATCACGGCGCTGGCCATTCCGCACCTCGATCTGCAACGCTATCGTACGGACGCCGCAATCCAGCAGTTGCGCACGGTGCTCATGCAGGCCCAGCGCACGGCGCTGGTCCGCCAGTACAACGTGGTGATCAGCATCGACACCGCGCACAACCTGTTGGAGTGGGCGGAAGACGCCAACAACGACGGCACGATCCAGGCGAGCGAGCACAAGCGCGCCTACCCGCTGAACGACGGGGTCAAGTTCGCCGTGCCTCCAGTCGGCATCAGCGGCACCGTGACGACGTCCCTCGTCGGGTCTCACCTAGGCACGCTGAACGGCCTGCCCACGGTCACCTTCCATCGCGACGGCGCGTCGACCACGGATCTCCAGCTCTATATCGCCGGTCCGGCACAACCCAACGTCACCTGGCGGGCCGTGCAGCTTACGCTCGGCACCGGGCGCACCGACTGGTACCTCTACAACAGCCAGAGCCACAAGTGGGTTCTCGGGGGGTTGAAATGACGCGCCGGCTCCGAACCCGTCCCGGGTTCTCCCTCGCCGAGGTCATCGTCGCCCTGGGCATTCTCACGGCGGCCCTGCTCGGCCTCGCGCTGTTCGTCTCCCGCATGGCGCACTCGACCTCGGATTCGCGCCTGCTCGGCACGGCCAATGAACTCGTCGTCAACCGTATCGAAGCGATCAAGGCCATCACCAACTACGCCTCCATCGACAGCTGCGCCATTACCGAATCGACCGTCCCCGGCTCGACGAGCTACGTCGGGTTCAAGCGCCAGACGCTCATCAAGCACGTCGGCGGCGGCGTGACGGATTCGGTGGATTATCGCATCGTCACCGTGATCATCACCAACCCGGTGATGTCGGCGACGGTGAAAAAGACCACCGCCATCGCGGCCTTCTAGCCGAGCATCCCATGCCAAGACTGCACGCGCGCCGCGGGTTCACGATGATCGAGCTGCTGGTGGCCACGATCCTGCTCATGGTCGTCATGGCCACCACCATCCAGACCTTCCGCAAGAGTTCCATCCTGCTTGGCGCCCAGGGCGGACGCCTCGAGGCCCAGCAGAACGCGCGGTTCGCGATCAATTCCATCGACCGCGATCTGCGCGTCGCCGGCGTCGGTATCGTCGCCGGTCAGCCGCTGCTCGTCGAGGCCGACACCACCGCCATCGTCTTCAACGCCGACCTCATCTCCCGCGTCGTGGGCGACGTGGGGTCGGTGTACGTCGATACCAGTGCCGACTCCAGCGCCACGTCGGCCATGAAGTCGGTCAACAAGCTCGCGCTGCCGGGGATGTCGTCGACCTTTTACCCCAATTCTACCTACGTGCAGTCCAGCGGAACGGTGAGCGGCGCCGAGACGATCGCCTACTACATCGCCAAGGATTCGTCGTCCAGCTACGCCAACCAGTACAACCTGTACCGGCGCGTGAACGCGACCACGCCGCAGATCATCGCCCGCGGTATCCAGTACACGGCGGGCGACACGATCTTCCAGTTCTTCAAGGCCGATACCACGGGCAAGCTCACGGCCATCCCGATGTCGTCGTTGCCGCTCTACCACAAGGCCACGATCCACGGGACCATCGCCGACACGGGCAAGTTCGCGCTGGTGGACAGCATCACCACGGTGAAGGTCAAGCTGGTGGCCGTGTATCACGACCCCCATCAGACCTCGACCACCGCCACGCGCACCATCCGCAGCACGCTGGTCATCCAGAATGCCGGCCTCGTCCAGGCCGTCACCTGCGGCAACCCGCCCCTCGGCGTGACCGTAACCGACAGCACGTCCCACGCCGGAGCGGTGACGCCGTTCATCACGCTCATGTGGGCGCATTCCATCGATGACGGCGGCGGCGAGAAGGACGTGGAGAATTACGCGATCTACCGCAAGGCCGTCGGTGGATCGTTCAACCAACCGATTGCCAGCGTCCCGGCGGGATTGGCCTCGTATTCGTGGACCGATCAGAACGTGTTGTCCGGCGACCAGTGGATCTACGGCGTGTCCGCGCAGGATTGCACGCCATCCAGTTCCCCGATCGGCGCCACCGGCACGATCATCGTACCATAAGAGGAAGGGACTCCTATGCGCTCGTCTCGTTCGCTCTCACCTGTCCGTCCCCGATCGGCGCCTCGCGGCGCCGGCGCCGGAGGTCGCGGCCGCAATCGTCCCGGCTTCGCGCTCGGGCTGGCGCTCATGTTCACGCTTGCCATCGGGGCGCTCGCCACGTCGGCGATCATTCTGTCGTCCAACGCCACGCTCATCGCCAAGGCCACCGACCGGCAGACCGAGATGCGGTACGCCGCCGAGGCGGCCCTCCAGATCGGCAAGAGCCAGCTGAACTTCGATCCGGCGGCCCTCCCTGACAGCGGCGAGGTCCTGCTCATCAACAACCAGCCGGTCTACGCCGCCGACGGCACGAAGCTGCCTAACGTGACGGTCAACGTCTGGGCGGGACCCACCGGCTCCACCACCGGACAGTTCGGCCGCTTCGCCAGCGTGGTCGCCCAGGCAGTCGACAACCGCGGCTCGGGCTTCGTGCGTCGCCTGGAACTCGACCAGGAGAGCTTCGCCAAGTTCGCCTACTGGACCGACCAGGAAACGTGCTGCGGCGGAATCACGATCTACTTCAACAACGGCGACGAACTCTGGGGCCCGGTCTATTCCAACGACATCATCCACATCGGCAGTGGCGGCGCCACCTTCCACAGCAACGTGAGCACGGCCCAGACCATCAGCGGCATCAGCTATGGCACCTTCATGCAGGGGTACACGCAACACGCGCCGGCGATCACGCTGCCCACCACGACCAACCTGGCCAATCTCACGTCGTACGCCGCGCTTGCCGGCTATGCGTTCACCCCGCCGACGAACGGCGACGAGACCACGGTGCGGCAGCGCATCGAGTTCGTCGCCACAGACATCATGGGCACCGGTGACTCCCTGTCCATCCAGGACGGCTTCTTCCGCGTCTACACCGCCAAATCGGGCCAGACCGCCTGGTTGCGCGGCGACGCGTCGTCGGAAAGCAACAACTGCGGCGACTGGCATCAGGAGGCCGCGGGCGGCCCGCTCGTCTTCTTCCCGGTGGGCGTGCACAAGAGCACCAACACCTGGATGAAGACCCTGCTCATCGCCGGCGGCATGAGTTCCGCCAACGCCACGACCGAGATCAGCGCCGCGGCCACGACCATTATGAATCACGCCGGCGCCCGCTGCTACCTGGGCGGCGATCCCCATCTGGTGGCCGTCGCCCGTACCACGAGCATCGTCGACCCGCACACCGGATCCAACTACACCACGGCCGCCATCCAGAAGGGCGGCGAGGACACGACCTTCACGCCCGTCGACCAGTACGGCTCCTGGTCCCAGTACTCGGCCACGCCGCTCGCCGCCGTTTCGGCCAAGCGCGTCGACGCCCAGTACCTGTACCCGCTCTATCGCGGCTACAACACCAACGTCAAGGGCGTCGTCACCTTCGCCGGCACCGTCGGCGTCAGCGGCACGCTGCGCGGCCGGGAAACCATGTACGCCAAGGGCGGCACAATCGTCGTGCTCGACGACCAGCGGGATGCCTACGATCCGTCGCTCGGCACCTGCGCCGACATCCTCGGCCTCCTGGCCGACAACAACGTCGTCGTGGCCGACAACGCCATCAACGACCCGCAACAGTTTACCGGCGGCTCCACGTACAAGTCCTTCGACGACTCGCAGGACACGTACATTCAGGCGGTGATCATGGCGCTCAATACCTCGTTCATCGTTCAGAACTACACGACGGGCCCCACGAGCGCCCTGAACTGCTCCGGCACCAACGTCGGCCGGGGATGCCTCTACGTAACCGGCGGGATCATCCAGGAGAACCGCGGCCCGGTGGGCTTGAGTTCGGGCCAGGGTTACATCAAGCAGTACACCTACGACCGGTGCGCCGCCGTGAACCCGCCCCCGTACTTCCCCACCACCGGCAAGTTCCAGGACAACCGGTACTTCGAACTTGACCCCGTCGGATTCAACGTCGTGCAGCTCTTCAAGAGCCTCACCCCGGGCAGCTGAGCCTCGCCCCCCGGTTGCCGAGAACGCCCGCCACGATTTCGTGGCGGGCGTTCTCGTTTCTCTGGGCCTCGTGCCGACGCGCAACACGCGGCGCGCGAGGACTTTACACATCACGGACACCAACCGGCACACCATTTCGTAGGGCCGGGTGTCCAATTCCGTGAGTCGTACACCACGGAACCTCTCCCTCAAATCGTGGAAGTGTGCCATGATGGAATCCACCCGAGCGCTGACCCTCGCCTCCGACGACGAACACCCCGACACGCCGTTCTCGACGCCGGGCGCCGACGAGGAATCGCACCTCCGAGCGCCCTCGCGCATCGACGCCGTGGCTCGGGCCGTGATCGACCTGCTCCGGGCCGAACGCCAGCGCGCTCGCATCGTCGTCCGCTCCGAACGGCGCCTGCTCTTCCTGCGTCAGGACGAGATCGAGTGGGTCGAAGCCGCGGGCAACTACGTGCGCCTCCACGTGCGTGGCACGGCGCACGTCCTCCGCCAGAGCATGAAGAACATGGAGGCTCGCCTCGATCCCGATCTGTTCGTGCGCATCCATCGCTCGGCCATCGTCAACGTCGATCGCATTCGCGAGCTGCAGCCCTGGCTGCACGGCGAGTATGTCGTCCTCCTTGAGGACGGGACCCGGCTGTCGGCCAGCCGCGTGTTCAGCGATCGCCTGGACGCCCTGATCGACTAGCCGTCACGCTGCAGTTCGAACGCCAGCGCGTCGCTGACCAGCGGAAATCGAAACTGGAAGCCGAGTTCGCCCAGCCGGCGCGGCAGCGCCCGCTGGCTCGCCAGTACGGTGGCCTCCGCCATCTCGCCGAAGGCGAGGCGGAGGGCCACCGCCGGTACCGGAAGCACGGCCGGCCGATGAAGCACTCCGCCCAGGACACGGGAGAACTCGCCGTTCCGCACCGGGTGCGGCGCTGTGACGTTGATCGGCCCGGCGGCCCCGGCCGCGCCCAGCAGAAAGAGCACGCATCGGGCGTAGTCCTCGAGCGCGATCCAGCTCAGCCACTGCGCGCCCGAACCCAGCGGCCCCCCGAGCCCGGCCCGGAAGATGGGCAGCATCTTCGCCAGCCCGCCCTCCGCCGCCGCCAACACGAGCGACGTCCGGAGCAGCACCACGCGCACGCCGGCATCCCGTGCCGGATCCGTCGCCCGCTCCCACTCGCTCGCCACCCGCGCCAGAAAATCGTTGCCGGTGCCGCTCTGCTCGTCCAGCACCTCATCGCCGCGGTCGCCGTAGATGTTGATGCCCGACATCGAGAGCAGCGTCATCGAGCGGTTCCGCGTCGCCGCCATCGCCCGGGCGATCGTTTCCGTACCGCGCACGCGGCTCTCCCGAATCCGGCGCTTCCGCTCGCTCGTCCACCGGTGGCCGATCGGCTCTCCCGCCAGGTGCACGATGGCGTCCATCCCGGCGATGGCCGCCGGGTCGAGCACGCCGCCCGCGGGATCCCAGGGGATGGCCGGCCCGCCCGGGGGACTCGACCCCACCCGCGCCAGCGGACGGACGGAATGCCCGGCAGACTCCAGCCGCTGCGTTAGGAACCTGCCCAGGAACCCGGACGCGCCGGAAATCGCGATCTGCATGTGCAATCAATTAGCCCTGGGTACCCGCGCTGTCCACGGGGCGCCGCGCAACGCCTTGCGAATCCCGAGGAAAGTGCATCGAATTAGATGATGGATCAATCAATTCGGCCCGGTGTAGTTCCCTCATCGGCAGCCCTTCCTTCGTGTTCCCGTCGGGTCCGTGCTTGTCCTTCCTCCAGGGGTCCTGCGCGTCATGCTCGTGAACGCACTGCTCGCCGCCGCCATCGCCGCCGCCTCGCTTGGCGACACCACTCCGGCCGTGCGTTCGCCGGCCGGCGATTCGGTGCCGGTCATTCCGTTCGCGATCGAGATGCCGCAAGACACCGTTCGCCGCCGGCCCCGCCCGGTCGCCATCGAATACGATGACGACTACTACACCCGGCTCACGATTCACCGCTACATGAGCTACGCCACCTATCCGCTGTTCGTGGCCCAGTATATCGCCGGTGAAGAACTCTGGAAGAAGAGCCGCGACGCGCCCACCTGGGCCAAGACCGGCCATCGCGTGTTCGCCACGGCGCTCGTCGGCACCTTCGGCGTGAATACCGTGACCGGCCTCTGGAATCTCTGGGATTCCCGCGACGACCCCGATCACCGGGTGATGCGCTACACGCACGCCATCACGATGCTCCTCGCCGACGGCGCGTTCAGCTATGCCGGCAGCACCCTGGCCACGCAGGCGCAGAACAGCCTCGCCAAACGCCAGCTCCACAAGACCATCACGCTCTCGGCCATGGGCGTGACGGCGCTGAGTTCCCTGATCATGACCTTCTACAATCGCTGAGCCCACGGTGACGCGACGCGATGCAACGATGGGTGCTGCGGCACCGGGAGTTCACATGGGGTGTGAGGACTGCGTCAACCGGCGGCAGTTCCTGGCGCGGTCCGCCATGGCGGCCGCGGCCGCGGCCGTGGCCATCGGCTGCGGAAACGGACAGATCGGACCCACGGCCGCCGTCATTCCCGGCGCTTCGGGTGGTTCATCCAACGGCAATTCGATCAAGGTCGGGAACTACGCCGGTCTCGCCAAGGTAGGCACGCTCGTGCAGATCAATTCCTATCAGGCCGTCAAGCGTACCGGCGACACGACGTTCGTCTGCTACTCGATGGTGTGCACGCACCAGGGATGCCTGACGCAACTGCAGTCGAACGCGTTCTTCTGTCCCTGCCACGGCGCGCAGTTCAACTCCTCCGGACAGGTCACGCGCGGCCCTGCGCCGCGGGCGCTGGGGCAGTACGCCACGTCGTACGACCCGGCCACCGATCTGCTCACCATCGGATGAGGGAACGCAGCGTGAATCCACACTCGGTTCCGGGTGGCGATGCCGGGCCGCTCCCCTTAGGGTTCGTGCGGACCGTCACAGTCGCGAACGTCCGCGGCGCGCTGTGCGTTACACAGAGACGCGGGGTCATCCCCCCGTGTTCTGGTCTCACGCGCTTCCATCGCATCCACCACGATCTCCGATGATCCTCATGCCTCCCGAAGGGCTCGTGCACGTCATGAAGCCGTGGGCGGAGTTCTACAGCCATTCCAAGGTCGCCGCCACGGTGGTCACCTTTGCCCACGTCGGGGCGCTGATCCTCGCCGGCGGCTTTGCGCTTTCCACCGACCGCGACACGTTTCGCGCGTCGCGCGCCGGAGAAGCCGCGCAGGGCCGCCACCTGGACGACCTCGGCAGCGTCCATCCATGGGTCGTGGGAGGCCTCACGGTCTCGTTCATTTCCGGCCTTCTGCTGTTCACGTCGGACCTCGAGACGTTCTTCGGCTCGTGGGTCTTCTGGACGAAGATGGCACTCATCGCCGTCCTCCTGACCAACGGATACCTGATGGTGCGCGCCGAACGCGCGCTGCGCGGACCCGGCGCGAACATCGCCGCCGGGTGGAAGACCCTGCGCCTGACGTCCGGCGTGAGCATGGTGCTCTGGTTCACGATCGCGCTCGCCGGCATCATCCTCGTGAACATGTAACGCCGTGAAGGGAGACCGCGTGCACGATTCGAAACACCCTGCGAAGACAACATTCACCGACGGCGGCGACTGCGCCGGCTGCGCCATCGCCGACGCCGGCCGTCGCCGCTTTCTCCGCGACGCCGCGCTGATGGTGGCCGGCACGCTGGCCGCGCTGACCGCCGCGCCGGTATCTGCCGCGGCCCTCGAACCGCGCTTCGTGCGCGCGCTGCGCTCCGCCGGATCGCTCAAGAGCTACGCCATCCCGTCGGCCGACGGCGTCACGATCGACAAGGACGAGTCGGTGATCATCGCCCGGTGGCAGGGCGACCTGTACGCCTTCTCGCTCGCCTGCCCGCACCAGAACACGGCGCTGCGCTGGGAGCCGGACGATCAGGAGTTCCGGTGCCCCAAGCATCACTCCATCTACACGCCCACGGGCGTCTTCATCGACGGGCGGGCCACGCGCAGCATGGACCGGTTCGCGGTGGCCCGCGACGGCGGCAACGTCGCCGTGAACCTCGACAAGCTCTATCGCGAAGACGACGACCCGGACCTCTGGAAGGCGGCGTTCCTCAAGCTGTAGCATCGCCGGCTGCCCCCGCGCCCGATCCTCCGCGGCCCGCCCGGGAATGCTAGCTTTCCCCCATGTTGCTCGGCGTCGCAGGCATGGTCGGATCCGGCAAGACGACACTCGCGCGCGCGCTCGCCGCCCGGTTCGGGCTGCAGCTCGCGCTGGAGAGCGTCGGCGACGAGAACCCCTGGCTCGCGCGGTTCTACGACGCCCCCGACGGCATGCGCGCCTTCGGGCTGCACCTCCAGCTCCACTTCCTCGCCACGCGCTTCGCCGCCATGCGGCACATGATCGGCACCGGCGGCAGTTGGGTGCTCGACCGCACATGGTACGAGGACGCCGAGGTCTTCGCGCGCGGTCTGTTCGAACAGGGATACATGAGTTCGGACGACTGGACGCTCTACCAGCAGCTCTACGGCGAACTGCTGCATGCGCCGGCGGCGCGTCCGCCGCGGCTCCTCGTCTACCTGCACGGTCCCGTGGAGACCATCCTCGATCGCATCGCCACCCGCGGCCGGCCCGGCGAACGCGACACCGCCCCCGAGTACTGGCACGACCTGCACGGTCGCTATGAGCGCTGGATCGCCGGATTCACGCACTGCCCCGTGCTGCGACTGGACGTGCGTGAGTACGACCTCGTGGCCGATCCCGACGCCATCGAGGATGTGGCCGCCCGCGTGCAGGCCGCGCTCGCCGATGACCTGCCGCAGACCGAGCTCTGGCCGCCGGCCCGTCGTACCGCCGGCCGCCGGGCCTCCTGAGCGAGCCTCGCCGGCCGGGGTCGCCCCGGTGAACGTCGTCCGCCGGGCCGTGTATCATTCCGGTATCACGCTTCGTCACCGCTCCGAGGAGTTCGCCATGTTCCATTCCGCTGCCGGCCTTGCCCGCGCCGTCGCGCTGACGGCGGCGCTCGCCGTGGCCACCGCCTGCTCCGAGCGCCGCACCGCGGAGCGCGCCGATTCCGACCTGGCGCACGATCTGGCGCTGGCCGGCCAGATCAATGGGCAGCCGGCGCTCAAGGACACCGCCGTCGCCCCGGCGCCGCAGCCCGACCGCCAGGCGCTCCCCGCCGCGGCGGCGCGACCCGAGCCGCAGAGCCCCGTGCGCCAGCCGGTGCCGCAACCGGCCCCGGCCGCCCCGCAACCCGCCGGCACAACAGCCACGACGCCCGTGGTGCCGGCCATCGACTCCGCCGCCATGGCCGCCGCCGCGCCGGCTCCGGCTGCCAAGACGATCGCCGCCGGCACCGGCCTCGCGCTCAGCTCCGGGATGCGGGTGTGCACCAACACCAACAAGGTGGGAGACAAGCTCGTCGCCACCGTCACGAGCCCCGTCGAGGGTGAGGGCGGCGCGACGATCCCCGCGGGTTCGCGGGTCGTCCTCGAGGTGGCGCAGGTCGTTCCCGGCGACTCGCCCGATAGCAGCCGCATCGTGCTCCGCCCCACGGCCATGTACGTTAACGGCATGTCGTATGCGATCACGGGCGACGTCTCGACCACGAGCGCCATGCAACGCGCCGATGCGCCCCAGACGGGAGCGTCGGACAAGGAGAAGGTGGCCGGGGGGGCCGTGGTCGGCGCGATCCTCGGCCAACTGCTCGGTCACGACACCAAGTCGACGATCGTCGGCGCCGCGGCCGGCGCCGCTACGGGCGCCGTGGTCGCGCACGCCCAGAAGAGCTACCAGACCTGCCTGCCCGAGGGCGCCTCGTTGGTGCTGACGCTCGGCGCGCCGGTCACCATGAACTGAGACTGCCCGTGGACCTCCGCTATCCGATCGGCCGGTTCGAACGCCCGGCGGCGGTTTCCGCCGCCGACCGCGCGCAATTCGTCGACGCCGTCGCCGCCGCGCCGGCCGCGCTCCGCGCCGCCGTGCGCGGCCTCGACGACGCGCAGCTCGACACGCCGTACCGCCCCGGCGGGTGGACCGTGCGCCAGGTGGTGCACCACGTGCCCGACAGCCACCTCAACGCGTACGTCCGCTTCCGCCTCGCGCTCACGGAGCCGGAACCGACGATCAAGCCCTACGACGAGGCGAAGTGGGCCGAGCTGCCCGACGCGCGCGGCCCGCTCGTGGCCGAGTCGCTGGCGCTCGTCGACGCCCTGCACGCGCGGTGGGTGGCGCTGCTCCGCGCCATGGCGCCCGGCGACTTCGCGCGCACGCTCGTGCACCCCGAGCGCCCGGGCGCACCGATGACGCTCGACACGATGCTCGCGCTCTACGCGTGGCACGGGCGCCACCACGTGGCGCACGTCACGGCCCTTCGCGAGCGGATGGACTGGCCGGCCGCTTAGGCCGCGGCTTCCCCGCCCAGGTCCTTCACCGCCTGGATCATCTTCACCAGCGTCTCGCGCGCGTCGCCGTACACCATGTTGCAGTTGTCGGCGTAGAACAGCTCGTTCTCCACGCCGGCGTAACCCTTGCCCTTGCCGCGCTTGAGCACGTACACCTGGTGCGCGTAATCGACGTTGAGGATCGGCATGCCGTAAATCGGTGACGACTTGTCGGTGCGCGCCGCCGGATTCACCACGTCGTTGGCGCCGATCACCAGCGCCACGTCGGTGCTCGCGAACTCGTCGTTCACCTCGTCGAGTTCGGCGATGAGGTCGTACGGCACCCCCGCCTCGGCGAGCAGCACGTCCATGTGGCCCGGCATGCGCCCCGCCACCGGGTGGATGGCGAACTTCACCTCCACGCCGGCCGCTTGCAGGGTTTTTACGAACTCATATAGCTTCTGCTGCGCCTGCGCCGCCGCCAGGCCGTACCCCGGCACGATGATCACCTTGCCGGCGTAGCGCATCGCGACCGCGGCGTCGCTGGCCTCCACCGGCTTCATCGACCCCTTGATCTCGCCCTGATGCTCGATGTTCACGTCGCCGAAGTTGCTGAACAGCACGTTGGCCACCGAGCGGTTCATCGCCTTCGCCATCAGCAGGGTCAGCAACGTGCCCGCCGAGCCCACCACCATGCCGGCGATCATCAGCGCCGGGTTCTGCAGCACGAAGCCGTCGAGCCCCACGGCCAGACCGGTGAGCGCGTTGTACAGCGAGATCACCACCGGCATGTCGGCGCCGCCGATCGGCATCGTCGCCATCACGCCGTAGACGAGCGCGATGCCGAAGAACACGGCGATCACCACGCTCGCTGGAACGCCCGGAACCCCCACGGCCACCGCGACACCCACGGCGAGCGTGATCAGCAGCACCAGCGCGTTGTAGAGGTGCTGGCCGTTCACGCGCCACGGCTTGTTGACGCGGCCGTCGAGCTTCGCCCAGGCCACGAGCGAGCCCGAGAACGACACGGAACCGATCACGGCGCCGACGAGCGTCACCGCCAGGTGCGTGGCGTTGTCGGCCTTGCCGCCCAGCAGCTCCACCGCCGCGATCGCGCCGGCGGCGCCGCCGCCCATGCCGTTGTACAGCGCCACCATCTGCGGCATGTCGGTGAGCGCCACGCGCTTGCCGCCGCGCCACGCCCAGCCCACGCCCAGCAGCAGCGCCGAGAGCGTCAGCACGAAGTTCACCGTCAGATGCGGCGCCGCGTCCGGCGTGACGCCGAAGACGTACAGAAAGCCGGCCAGGATCGCCAGCAGCATGCCATAGCCCGCCACGCGGATGCCCGATCGCGCCGTGACCGGCGACGACATCCGCTTCAGGCCGTAGATGAACAGGAACGCGGCCACGAAGTCGGTGGCCTGAATGATCCACGCAGTGCTTATCATCGTCGCGTCCTCACTCCTTCGCCGGCGTGGGACGGCTGGACTTGAACATCTCCAGCATCCGCTCGGTCACCACGTAGCCCCCGGCCACGTTGGCCGCACCGAGGAACACGCCGACGAACCCGACCACCTGCTCGGGCGTCGTACTGGCATTGAGCAGGGCGAACATCGCCCCCACCACGACGATGCCGTGCACGAAGTTCGAACCCGACATCAGCGGCGTGTGCAGGATGGCCGGCACCCGCCCGATCACTTCATAGCCGGTGAACGCCGCGAGCATGAAGATGTACAGCGCGACGAACCCGACGAGTCCCGTTTCGACGGTCATGAACCTCTCCCCGTGGCCTAGGCCGATTCCACGGCCGCGCGGGCCGCGTCGTTCTTGATCTCGCCACCGTGCGTCAGGGCCGTCTTGGCGACGACCTCATCCTCCCAGTCCAGCACGAGCGCCTGGTCCTTCACCAGCAGCTCGAGGAGGTTGAACACGTTCTTGGCGTAGAGTTCGCTCGCGTGCTCGCCGAGCAGCGACGGCACGTTCAACGGCGCCGCGATCGTCACCTGCCCCACGCGGATGGTCTCGCCCGGTTTGGTGTACTCGCAGTTGCCGCCGCCCTCGGCGGCCAGATCCACGATCACCGCGCCGTGCTTCATGCCGTCCACCTGCACCTTGCTGATCAGCTTCGGCGCCGGCCGGCCGGGCACGGCGGCGGTCGTGATCACGACGTCGGCCGCCTGGATGTGCCGCGTCAGCGCCGCCGCCACCTTCGCCTTCTCGTCCGCCGTGAGCTCGCGCGCGTAGCCGCCCTCGCCCCGCGCGTCGACGCCCGTGTCGACGAACTTCGCGCCCAGCGATGCCGCCTCTTCGCGCGTCTCGGGACGCACGTCGTAGCCCTCGACCACCGCGCCCAGCCGCCGCGCCGTGGCGATCGACTGCAGCCCCGCCACGCCAAGGCCGATCACCAGCACGGTCGCCGGCCGCAGCGCGCCCGTCGCCGTCGTCATCCGCGGCAGGATGCGCGGCAGGTCGGTCGCCGCCAGCAGCACGGCGTAATATCCGGTGAGTGCCGCTTGGCTCGACAGCGCGTCGAGCGCCTGAGCGCGCGTGATCCGCGGCACCAGTTCCATCGCGAAGCAGGTGATCCGCCGGTCGCGCAGCAGCTTCACCAGCGCGGGCTCGCGGTGCGCGTAGACGAACGAGATGAGCACGGCGCCTTCCTTCATCGCCCGCACCGCGTCGAGCGACGGCGGCTGCACCGCCAGCACGATGTCGGCGTCGCCGACCAGCGCCGGCAGGTCGGCGGCGAACGTTGCGTTCGTGTACGCGGAGTCCGGCAGACTCACGGCGTCGCCGGCGCCCGCCTGCAGACGGACCTCGGCGCCGAGCTTCACCAATTTATCGACGACGGCCGGCACCATGGCCACGCGCCGTTCCCCGGCGCGCGTCTCCTTCAGTACCGCGACTTTCAGTGGCATCAATGGCTCCATCGATCCGGTGCTGGTGGGCACGGCCGGTCCTTCGCCGGCCACGCCGCTTGCCTCGTCCTCCGCCCGACGGGCGGCGGGACGCCGACTGGCCACACCCGTCGGCTGGGCCCCGGACCGGAATCGGCTCCGGGCACCACCGGCCGGAGCCGGCGGCCCGCTTCCGTCATCTCGCGCTGAGTACCGCCGAGGCAACCGGCGGTGGGACGGGCAGGCGCTCGAATCATAACACGTTGCACGGGTAGTTTGGGAGCGCACGAGCCACGGCCCTTCCACCGGCCGCCGCTCGCGCCGCCGCCATCCGCCGGCCGCTCCAAGCCGACTGAAATCCTCGGCTTCCAGGCTGTCATTCGCTACTTTCCCCACATGCAGAAGCGATTGGCCATTGTGCTCTCGCTGGGCGCCTTTGCGTGCGCGCTGGCCGGCATCGCGGACTACCACGCGCGGGTCGCGACGGGGCAGTTCATCCCGCGGCCGGAGATGGCCGCCCTCGGCATGGCGGTGCTGTTCGGCACCATCACCGTTTCGGCCACCGTCGTCGCCGCGGGCCGGCACCTGGCCTGGATCACCTCCCTCCCGGTCGTCTACCGGCGGCAGGCCTTCGTCAACGGCCCCCTGGCCGCCTTCATCTGCGGCATGCTGGCGTACCTCGTCGTTTATCCGCCCACCCCGTGGGTGTTCGACACGATGACGTCGCTGGCGTTCGGATTCGGGCTGCTGCTCATGATGCCGGTCGACGGCACGGACGGGGCCGTCGTCGTGGCGGCGCTCAATGCGCTCGCGGGCGCCGCGGCGTGCGTCAGCGGGTTCG
Source organism: uncultured Gemmatimonadaceae bacterium (assembly GCA_963775915.1). Classification (GTDB taxonomy): domain Bacteria; phylum Gemmatimonadota; class Gemmatimonadetes; order Gemmatimonadales; family Gemmatimonadaceae; genus JAGWRI01. Next base: position 263,304 of record CAVZKH010000010.1, on the reverse strand, counting down.
CGTCCCGCAACGGCGTGCTGATCATGCTCGGCGCGGTCGTCATGGCCGGCGGGGTCATCGTGTCCATCGTCGCGCGCGCCGGCGCGCACCGCTCGCTGGCCAGCGTGTTGTTCGCCGCGTTCAGCCACCACGAGGCGTAGCGCGGCCGTCGTCGAATGCCCCGCAAGGATCGGATAGCGCCGCGCTCCTGCCGCCGTAGCTTCCGGTACATGACTACGCCTCGCGCCGTTGCACCCGAATCGATTCCCGCGCGTGCCGCCTGGCGCGCCGTCGCGTCGCGCGACGCGCGCTTCGACGGCCGCTTCGTCTACGCCGTTTCAACCACCGGCGTGTTCTGCCGCCCCTCGTGCGCGTCGCGCCGTCCGCGCCGGGAGAACGTGCGCTTCTTCGACGACGCCGGCGCCGCCCGGCGGGCCGGCTACCGGGAGTGCAAGCGCTGCCGCCCCGCCTCGGGCGCGCCGTCGCGCGCCTCGGCCGCCATCGCCGCCGCCACGGCCTATCTGCGCTCGCACGCCGCCGAGCGCGTCACGCTCGCCGCGCTCGCCGCGCACACCGGGCTCAGTCCGTATCACCTGCAGCGCTCCTTCAAACAGCACGTGGGCGTCTCGCCGCATGAGTTCCAGGACGCGCTGCGCCACCGCCGCTTCGTGAAGCGGCTCCGCGCCGGAGACACCGTGAGTCGCGCCACCTACGATGCCGGATATGGATCGAGCAGCCGCGTGTACGGTCGCGCCGAGGTGCGGGCCGGCATGACACCGGCCACGTACCGGCGCCGGGCGTCGGGCATGGAGATCCGGTTCACGGTGGTCCCCGTTCCGCTCGGCCGCCTCCTCGTGGCCTTCACCGACGACGGCGTGTGCGCCGTGGAATTGGGCGACTCGGCGACGGGTCTGGAGCGCGCGCTCCGCGCCGACTTCTCCGGCGCCGCGATCGTCCGCGCCGGTGTCGACGACAATGCCTGGGTGTCGAGCATCGTCGCGCAGACGCGGGGCCACGCCCCTACCGCCGACGTCCCGCTCGACGTGCAGGGCACCGCATTCCAGTGGAAGGTCTGGAAGGCGCTCCAGCGAATTCCGTTGGGGCAGACGCGCTCGTACGCGGACGTGGCGCGCAGCATCGGGGCGCCGCGCGCTGTCCGCGCCGTGGCCAGCGCCTGCGCCCGGAATCCGGTGGCCGTCGTCGTTCCCTGCCACCGCGTCGTGCGCAGCGACGGCGGACTCGGCGGCTATCGCTGGGGCGCCGGGCGCAAGGAAGCACTGCTGGCGAGCGAGGGAGCCGCGATCAAGCGGGCCCCATAGCGAGTCGCGCCGGGAGTCCGCCCCCGCCACTGGTCGGCGGTCATGTGCCAGGGTTATGATCCGCGCATGCCGCCCCCCCTCGCCGACGGCCTGCTCTCGCTCCCCAGTGACCTGACGTACATCGCGCTTCTGTTCGCGCTGTTCGTCGTTCCGAAGGCCCTCCAGCGCTACCGCATCCCCGACGCGGTGACCTGCCTTCTGCTCGGCTTCGGTGCCGCCGCGCTGGGCATGAAAAGGGGCAACCCCACCGTCGAACTGCTCTCGACGTTCGGCATCACGGCCCTGTTCCTGTTCGCGGGACTGGAAATCGACGCCAGCGAGTTGCGGCGCGATACGACCACGCTCGCGCAGCATCTCGTCGCCTGGTCCGTGCTCATGATCCTGGTGGCCGCGCTGGCCGCGAAGCTGCTTCACCTGTCCTGGCGCGCCGCCGCCCTCACTTCGCTGGCGCTCGTCACGCCGTCCACCGGGTTCATCCTCTCGTCGCTGCGGGCGTTCGGACTCAAACCGGGCGAGCAGTTCGCCGTCAAGACCAACGCCGTCAGCTCCGAACTGGTGGCGCTCGCCGCCCTGTTCTTCATCCTCCAGACGACCTCGTGGGAACGGTTCGCGCTCGCCACGATCGCCATGGTGCTGATCGTCGCGTTCATTCCGTTCGCCTTCCGCGTGTTCGCCACGCGCATCGCCCCATTCGCGCCGCGCTCCGAATTCGCCTTCCTGCTGATGGTGGCCGTGGTCTGCGCCTATGCCACGCGGGCGCTCGGGGTGTACTACCTCGTCGGCGCGTTCCTGGTGGGCGTCGCCGCCCAGCGGTTCCGCATGCAGCTGCCCGCCATGTCGTCGGAGAAGATGGTCGACGCGCTGGAGGCATTCGGGTCCGTGTTCATCCCGTTCTATTTCTTCGCCGCCGGCACCCACGTCGAACTGCATCAGTTGGGGTGGGTCGGCGCCGGCGTTGCGGCGGTCATGCTCGTCGTCGTCACGCCCCTCCGCATCGCCGCCGTGGCCGTCCATCGCCGGCTCGCGCTCCGCGAATCCTTCGTCCAGAGCCGCCGCATCGGCGTGGCGCTCGTCCCCACCCTCGTCTTCACGCTGGTCTTGAGCACCATTCTGCACGCCCAATTCGACGCGCCCGATTGGCTCATCGGCGCCCTCGTCGTCTACACCGTCGTCAACACGTTGCTCCCGGCGTTCGTGCTGCACACGCAGGCGCCCGAATTCACCGAACCCTTCGCCGAGCCCGCCCCGGAACTCGAGGCACCCATGCCGTGACCGACGCGATGCACGATCCGGGCGTGGCCGAAGCCCGCGCGCGGTCCGACGCCGCGGCGATCGCCGACCTGCCGGTGCTGCCGACCACGCGGGGCGCTCGCATTCGCATCGGCACGGCCAGCTGGACCGACCCGACCATGGTCGCGCCAGGCGTCTTCTATCCCGACGGCGTGGCGACGCCCGAAGCACGGCTCCGCTACTACGCGTCGCGCTTTCCCCTCGTCGAGGTGGACTCGACCTACTACGCAATCCCCGCGCGTCGCATGGCCGCCGTCTGGGATGAACGCACGCCCGAGCACTTTCGGTTCGACGTCAAAGCACACGCGCTCATGACCGGGCAGCCGACCGAAACCGCCCGGCTCCCGACGTCCATCCGCGAAGCGCTGCCGGCGCCGGCGCGGAACAAGAAACGCCTCTACGCCCGGGACCTGCCGCCGGAACTGCTCGACGCGGCGTGGTCGATGTTCCTCGACGCTCTCGAACCGCTGCGCGCGGGCCGCAAGCTCGGGGCCATCCTGCTGCAGTATCCGCGCTGGGTCCGGCCCTCGCGCGCCAGCGCCGCGCTCATCGAGGACGCCCGCCGCCGCCTCGGCGACCGCCTGGCCGCCGTCGAATTCCGTCACCGCGACTGGATGGCCGACGGGATCCGCGATCGCACCCTCGCCCTCCTGCAGCGGAACGGATTCGCCTACGTCTGCGTCGACGAGCCGCAGGGCCTCGAGAGCAGCGTGCCGCCCGTCGCTGCTGTCACCGCGCCGGCGCTCGCGATCGTGCGCTTCCACGGCCGCCGCGCCGAGTTCTGGGAGGGCAAGGTCGCGACGGTGAGCGAACGGTTTCGCTATCTCTACGACACCGGGCAGCTCGCCGAGTGGGTTCCGCGCATCGCCGAACTGGCCGAACGCGCCGAGGAGATCCACCTCGTGTTCAACAACTGCTACGCGAACTACGGGACGACGAATGCGGCGGAGATGGGGGCGATGCTGAGGGGTGAGAGAGCGAGAAAGTGAAAGAGTGCAAGAGCCGTTCCGCTTTCACCCTTTCACCCATTCACTCCCCATACGGAATCCAGATATTCTTCACCTGCGTCGCCGCGCGCAGGAACGCCCGCCCCTCGCCCTGCCCCACGTCGAGCCAGTCGCGTTCGCGCCACGAGCACCACGTCCGCTTCATGTTCGACGCCGAGGCGGCTTCCACCATCTTCGCGCCGTCACGCCCGCCGAAGTACCACATCGCCTCGACGTCGTCGTGCTCGGCCAGCACCTTCGCCAGCGCGTCGGTGGCGCCGGTCACGATGTTCACCACGCCCGCCGGAAGGTCCGACGTTTCGAGCACGCTGTAGAAATCCGTCGCCGCAAGCGGATGCGGCTCCGACGGAATCACGATCACCGCGTTACCGGTCGCGATGGCCGGCGCCATGAGCGAGACGAACGCGAGCAGCGGACGCTCCGGCGGACAGGCCATGCCGATCACGCCGATGGGCTCGTTCATCGCCAGCGCCACGCCGCGAATCGGCACGCTGTGCACCGCGCCGTCGTACTTATCGGCCCACGCCGCGTAGGTGAACAGCCGCGAGATCGACGCCTGCACCTCGCGCGCCGCGCCCCTGCGTCCCGCGCCCGTCATCGCGTCGACGCGCGCCGCGAACTCCTCCTCCCGCGCCGACAGATTCTCGGCGACGTAGTACAGAATCTGCGCCCGCAGGTGGCCGCTGGCCCTGGCCCACCCGGGCCACGCCTTGTGCGCGGCTTCCACCGCGTTGCGAATGTCCTTGCGGTTCCCCTCGCCCACCTCGCCGAGCAGGCGTCCCTTCGGCCCGGCGATCGCGCGCGAGTACCCGCCGTCCGGCCGCGCCTGTTTGCCCCCGATGAACAGCTTCGGCGTGCGGTTAATCGCCGGCTCTTTGGATCGTTTCGCCGCCGTGTCTGTGTGCTCTGTGTGTTCTGTGGCTCCCGTTCTGGCGGCATGCCGCTCCGGCGCATCGTGCTCCCAGTCGGCCTTGAGGTACTCCCACATCCCCTCGCGGCCGCCCTCGCGCCCGAACCCGCTCTCGCGATACCCGCCGAATCCGGCCGACGCGTCGAACAGATTCGTCGAGTTGATCCACACCACGCCCGCCTTGATCTTCGGCGCGATGTCGAGCGCGAGATTGATGTTCTCCGTCCAGACGCTCGCTGCCAGTCCGTACGGCGTGTTGTTCGCCAGCGCCACGCTCTCTTCCGGCGTGCGGAAGGTCATCGCCACCAGCACGGGCCCGAAGATCTCCACCTGCGCGATCGTCGACGCCGGATCCACGTCGGTGAACAGCGTCGGCGGATAGAAGTAGCCTTCGGTGGGACAGGCCCACGACGGCTGCCACATCGTGGCGCCCTCGTCCACGCCCTGGTCGACGAGCTGCCGGATGCGCTGCAGCTGCACCGGCGCCACGATCGCCCCCATGTCCACCGCCTTGTCGAGCGGCGAGCCCAGGCGTAGCGTCTCCATGCGCGCGCGCAGCTTCTCGATCAGCCGGTCGGCGATTCCCTCCTGCACCAGCAGCCGCGACCCGGCGCAGCACACCTGCCCCTGATTGAACCAGATCGCGTCGACCACGCCTTCCACCACGCTGTCCAGGTCGGCGTCGTCATACACGATGAACGGACTCTTGCCGCCCAGTTCCAGGCTCAGCTTCTTCCCGCTGCCGGCCGTGGCCCGCCGAATGATGCGCCCCACCTCGGTCGACCCGGTGAAGGCGATCTTGTCCACGTCCGGATGCTCGACGATCGCGCGGCCCGTGTCGCCGTCGCCGGTCACGATGTTGATCACGCCCGCCGGGATTCCCGCCTGCGCCGCCACCTCGGCGAACAGCAGCGCCGAGAGCGGCGTGAATTCCGCCGGCTTGAGCACCACCGTGTTACCGGCCGCGATCGCCGGCGCGATCTTCCACGCCAGCATGAGCAGCGGGAAGTTCCAGGGAATGATCTGTCCCACCACGCCCACCGCGCTGTAGCCGGCGAATTCGGATTCGAGCAGCTGGGCCCAGCCGGCGTGGTGATAGAAGTGCCGGGATACGAGCGGGATGTCGATGTCGCGCGTCTCGCGAATCGATTTGCCGTTGTTCATGCTCTCGAGCACGGCGAACAGCCGCGCATGCTTCTGCACCTCACGCGCCAGCGCGTAGAGAAAGCGGGCCCGGGCGTGAGCGCTCAATCCCTTCCACGCCGGCAGCGCGCGCCGCGCCGCCGCCACCGCGGCATCCACGTCCTGCGCGCTGCCCTGCGTCACGCGCGCCAGCACTCTCGCCGTGCCCGGATCGATCGCGTCGAACGTCCGCCCCGGCTTCGTCCACTTCCCGCCGATGAACTGGCCGAACGCGCGCCCGTGGCCTTCCAGCCACTTCACCGCTGCGGCGTCGCTCTCCGGCGCCGGCCCGTATTCCATCGTTTCGAATATCGCGGAAATGCTTGCCATAGGATCGCTCGTATTGAGATCAACCGACCTACCGACCTACCGACCTACCCCATCGGCTGCCGGTACCCCGCCGCGTAGCGGCCCGTCAGGAACATCTCCAGCTGCCGCTCGATGTCGGTGAGCAGCGAGCTCGCGCCGAACCGGAACAGATCGTTGCGCAGCCAGCGGTTGCCCAGTTCTTCCTTCATCAGATACATGAACTCCAGCGCCTGCTTCGCCGTGCGGATCCCGCCCGCGGGCTTGAAGCCCACGGCGTATCCCGTGGCCTCGAAGTACTCGCGGATCATCCGCGCCATCACCAGCGCGAAGGGCAGCGTCGCGTTGACGCCCTCCTTGCCCGTGGACGTCTTGATGAAGTCGGCCCCGGCCTGCATGGCCACCATGCTCGCCCGCGCCACGTTGCCCAGCGTCGCGAGTTCGCCCGTGGCGAGAATCGCCTTCATGTGCGCGTCGCCGCAGGCGGCGCGGAAGGCCTTCACCTCGTCGTACAGCGCCTCGTAGTTGCCCGTCAGCACGTGGGCGCGCGTGATCACGATGTCGATCTCCCGCGCCCCCGCCGCCACCGACGCGTGGATCTCCTCGAGCCGCTGCGCGAACGGGCTCAGCCCCGCGGGAAACCCCGTCGACACTGCCGCCACCGGAATGTCCGTGCCCTGCAGCGCCTCGACCGCGGTCTGCACCATCGCGTGGTACACGCACACGGCGCCCACCGTGATGCCCAGTTCGGTGACGCCCAGGCCGGCCGCGATCTCGTCCCGCAGCGGGCGCCGCGCCTTGGCGCACAGCCGCCGCACGTTGCCCGGCGTGTCATCGCCCGACAGCGTGGTCAGGTCGATGAGGGTGACGGCCCGCAGCAGCCACGCGGCCTGCCACTCCTTCTTCACCGTGCGCCGGGCCGGAATCGTGGCGGCGCGCCGCTCCACCGCGCTGCGGTTCACCCGGATGGCCCGCACGACGTCGAGGTCGAGCGGCATCCCGGGGTTGCGGTCCACGTGGGCGGCCGGCGGCGCCGGGCGAGCGGACGTCACCAGCACCGGCCGGAGTCCGTGCGCGGCGCTCGCCGGCCGGACGTGGGTGGCCGGCTCCGAATTCCGATTGGCGGTCATGGCGGCAACTCTGCTGCATCGCGGACGGGATGTCCGGATGGACCTGTATAGTAATGTCGCCCCGCCGCGCCCGCACGGCGCCGCGGAGCCCCGTCCGCCTGGCCGGCCGCCGCTAGTCTTCCGTCAGCAGTCCGAGGTGCAGCGCGAACTGCACGTACTCCGACCGGTGCTGCAGCCCCAGCTTCTCCTGGATGCGCTGCTTGTAGGTGTCCACGGTCTTCGGGCTGATGAATAGCCGCTCGCCGATCTCCGGCGCCGAGTACCCCTGCGCCACCAGACGCAGCACGTCCCGCTCCCGCTGGGTGAGCCGCTCGTACTTGGTGCGCTCGTCGATGTGCTCCGCCTTCTTGCGGAGCCCGCCGGCCAGCACCCGCGCCGCCGACGGCTGCAGATACGTGTCGCCGTGCGCCACCGCCCGCACCGCATCCACCAATTCCCGGTCCGCGGCGCTCTTCTGCAGGAAGCCGCTCGCCCCGCTCTCCAGCAGCGGCACCAGCGCCTCGTCCGGCGAGTGCATGGTCAGAATCAGGATCTTCGTCCGCGCCCCGGCCGCCGACAGCGCCTTGGTCGCCTCGGCGCCGTCCATCTGCGGCATCGACAGGTCCATGATCAGCACGTCGGGGTCGAGCTTCTCGGTCATCGCCACCGCATCGGCGCCGTTCCCGACCTCGCCCACCACCTGAATGTCCTTGGCGCCGCCGAGCACAGCCTTCAACCCGGCGCGCACTACCGTGTGGTCGTCTGCTAGAACGACGCGAATGATGTCGTTGGTCACTGGTTCATATCCTCGTGAACGGTGGCCGTCGCGACCACGCTGGTTCCACTGCCCGGCGCACTGGAAATCTGCATGTCCCCCCCGGAGTGCGCGAGCAATTCGCGCGCCCGGAATATCCCGATGCCCGTCGACATCCGATCCGCCATCGCCACGTCGAATCCGAGTCCGTCGTCCTCGATCTGCAACCGCACTTTGTCGCCCTCGTGCGTGAGGCTGATCCAGATCGAACCGGCGTGCGCGTGACGCTCCACGTTCCGCACCGACTCCTCCGCCACCCGGTACATCGCCGTCACAAGCGCCAGCGACATCGGACGGTCGTCACCGTCGGTGGTTACGCTCACTTCCAGATTCGTCCGCCGCGACGCGCGGCGCCCCAGCGCCTCCAGCGCGGCCGCCAGCCCGAACTCTCCCAGCAGCCCGGGATACACCGACTCGGCCACGCCCTGGATCTCCTCCACCATGTGCGCCGCGATGTCGCGCGCCGCCGACAGATTGGGCGCCTGCTCCGGGTTCTGGCACTCCCGCACCGCCGCCGAGAGATGCATCGTCAGCGCCGACAGCTGCTGCGCCGTCGCTTCCCGCAGTTCGTCGGCGATCCCGGCACGCTCCGCTTCCCTCACGCGGAGACTCTGCCGCACCAGGTGCCGGATCCGCGCCCGGTCGCTCTCCACCCGGCTCAGCAGCCGGTTGAACGTCTCCCCCAACTCCCCGATCTGCCGGTCGGCAATCGGCGACGCCGGCACGCGGGCCGTGAAGTCGCCTTCCGACACGAGCTGCGCCACCTGCTGCAGTCCGTCCAGCGGTAACAACGCCAGCCGCACCAGCACCGCGTTCGCCACGAAGCTCACCGCGAGGGCCAGGCACACCAGTGCGAACAACCCTGGATGGCCGAAAATGGCCGACACGCTGAGCGCCGCGAGCGCAACCAACATGTTCGCGCCCAACAGCTTGTAGATCAGCGGCAGCCGCAATACGCGATGCCACCACTCGCGCGGGCTTCGGGTCGGAGATGACAATCGACTGGGAGTGCTGGTGGTGGGAATCGCGCCGCTCGGGGCCTGAGTGGCGGTCACCGGGCAGCCTCGACCGGGCGTCGGCAAGCTCGCCCACAGCGGACGCGCTTCGGCCGACCCCGCTTCGGGGGTTCAATCTGGTGATCGCCTGAGAATCGCATGGGTCTCGCCAATCGTGGATCCGAGCGGCAACCTACCGCTTCATGACCCCCCTACAGTGTCGGGGTTGGACGGGCTTGCGCTAAGGGGTTTTCAGGAACATTGTGAGGGAATCCCCGACACGGTGATCCCCTACGCGTCGCGCGTTGAATTAAGATTCGACGACGACCCTCCGCTCCCCCCGATGACCGCGTCTCTACCCGCGTCTCTGCTTGCAGAAATCATCGGCATCGCCTCCGATGCCGTGATCTGCGTGGGAGGCGACCAGCGCATCATCTTCTTCAACGAGGGTGCGGTTCGGATCTTCGGCTACACGCCGGACGAAGTGCTCGGCCAGTCACTCGACATGCTCGTCCCGGCCAAGGCACGGCCCGTTCACCGTCACCACGTGGAACGGTTCGTCAACTCCGGCGCCACTGCGCGGCGCATGGGCGAACGCCAGGAGCTCGCCGGTCGCCGCAAGAACGGCGAGGAGTTCCCCGCCGAGGCCGCCATCGCCAAGCTCAAGGCGGGCAACGAGGTGTTCGCTTCGGTGGTGCTTCGCGACGTCACCGAGCGGAAGCGGGCGGAACGCCGCCAGCGATTCCTCGTCGAGACGTCGGAGCGGCTCGCCTCCTCGCTCGAGCTCGACGAGACGCTGGAGACCCTCGCCCGCCTCTGGATTCCGATGTTCGGCGATCTCACGGTGGTCGAGATGCCAATGCCCAATGGCCAGCATCACCTGCGAGCGCTGGCACGGGAAGAGGGCGCCGTGGACCTCACCCCGGTCACCATCGGGAGCGGGACCGGGTTGGTGCCCCTCCTCGGCGCCGGCGACTCGCCGGCCGTCACCCTGGTGCCGGTCGACGCGGCGCTCGATGCGATCCCCGAGTGCTATCACGAGGACGCGCGATGCTGCCGAGCGAGCATGGCCCTGTCCGTCCAACTCTCGCATCGCGGCGAATCGCTCGGCAGGGTGATCGTCTTCGCCAGCAGCAAGGCGTCGCTCGGCTCCGAAGACCTCGTGCTGGCCGAAGACCTGGGCCGGCGTGCGTCCATTGCGCTCGAGAACGCCCGGCTCCACGATCAGCTCCAGCGTGCGCTCCGCGCGCGCGACGACACGATGAGCGTGGTGTCGCACGACCTGCGCAATCCGGTCAATGCGGTGAAGATGCTCGCGGGTGCCGTGCTGCAGCGGTCCCATCGGGAGAAGGTGCCGCTCGAAGTCATCGAACAGGTCAAGGTCATCCAGAGCGCCGCCCAGCAGATGGATGCGCTGATCCAGGATCTGCTCGACATGAGCCGCGCCGAGGCGGGAAGGTTCGGCGTCGACGTCCGCGCGATCGAGGCCGGCGCCCTGTTGCAGGACGCGCTCCGCACCCTCGCGCCGCTTGCCGAGGATAAGAACGTCTCGCTCGTGACGGATTGGACCGAGCTGCTGCCGGAGGTACGCGTCGATCCCGAGCGCATCATCCAGGTCGTCTCGAACGTCGTCGGCAACGCCATCAAGTTCACCCCGGTCGGCGGTCAGATCCGGATCAGCGCCGCCGGCCGCCCGGAAGCCGTGCTGGTGTCGGTCACCGACACGGGCCCAGGAATTTCCGCGGGGCACCTGCCGCACATCTTCGACCGCTATTGGCAATCGAGCCGCCGGAACCGCGGGGCCGGTCTTGGCCTGCCCATCGCCAAAGCCATCATCGAGGCGCACCGCGGCCGGATCTGGGCCGAGAGCATCGAGGGACAGGGCGCTACGTTCTACTTCACACTGCCTCGTTGAAGTGTCCATATTGTGGCAATACCGGCAACACATTGCTATTAAATATCTTATGAAGCTGTTATTGGTGGCGAATTGATACCAAGTATCGTTCGCCGTCGGCTCGCAACCGAACTCCCTAGACCTCAGGCCAGACCATGACCTCCATCCGGCGTCCATCCGTTTCCGCCCTCGCGCTCCTCCTCTGCGCCCTGGCCGCCTGCTCGGCACCGAAGCCCGCCCAGACCGCGCCGCCGCCGCTCGATCGCGCGAACCTCGATACCACCTGCGCGCCGTGCACCGACTTCTATGAATTCGCCAACGGCGGCTGGCTCAAGCGCGACACCATCCCGTCGGCGTACCCGTCCTACGGCGCCTTCTTCGCCGTGCAGGATCACAACTGGGACGTGCTGCACACGATCCTCGATCGCGACGCCAAGGACGCGGCCGATGGCAAGCTTGCCGCGGGCACCGGGCCCTGGAAGGTCGGCACCTACTACGCCAGCTGCATGGACACGGTGGCCATCGACCAGAAGGGCATCACGCCGCTCAAGCCCGAACTCGACCAGATCGCCGCCATCAAGACGCCGGCCGATCTCGAGCAGGCGCTCGGCGCGCTCGAACACGCGGCGGGGCTGGCGCCCTTCTCCGACGGGTCCACACAGGATTCGAAGGACGCCGCGCAGGAGATCGCCGGGCTGGGACAGGGCGGGCTGAGCCTCCCCACGAAGGACTACTATACGAAGACCGACGACGCCTCGAAGAAGATCCGCGACGACTTCGTCGCCCACGTCACGCGCATGTTCCAGCTCCTGGGCGACGCGCCCGCCGACGCCGCGGCCGAAGCGAAGAGCGTGATGGCGGTCGAAACGCAGTTCGCCAAGGCATCGAAGAGCCCGGTGGAACTCCGCGACCCGAACGCCAACTACCACAAGATGACGATGGGGCAGCTCGACGCGCTCACGCCCCACTTCAAGTGGGACGCGTTCTTCGCCGCGCAGAACGCTCCACCGGTCTCGTCCATCGACGTCCGCCAGCCGGAGTTCCTCAAGGCGTTCGACGGCATGCTCACCTCGGTGCCGGTGGCCGACTGGAAGACGTACCTCCGCTGGCACCTCGTCCACCGGGCCGCGCCGGCGCTGTCCACGCCATTCGTCGAGGAGAACTTCAAATTCAACCAGCTGTTCAGCGGCGCCAAGGAAAACCTTCCGCGCTGGAAGCGGTGCATCAATTCGTCGGACAGCCGCCTTGGCGAACTGCTGGGGCAGGAATACGTGAAGGAGGCCTTCCCTCCCGAAGCGAAGGCCCGCGCGGTGAAGATCGTCAACACGCTGGTCGGCGCGCTGCACGACCGCATCCAGCAGCTCGGATGGATGGGCGACAGCACCAAGGTGCAGGCGCTCGCCAAACTCGACGCCTACGCCAAGAAGATCGGTTACCCCGACAAGTGGCGTGACTATTCCGCGCTCGACATCAAGCCGGGCGAGTACCTGGCCAACGTGCAGGCCGGCGACCAGTTCGCCGCCGCCTATGACTGGAACAAGATCGGCAAGCCGGTGGACCGCACCGAGTGGGGCATGACCCCGCCCACGGTGAACGCGTACTACAACCCGCTCATGAACGAGATCGTGTTCCCCGCCGGCATCCTCCAGCCGCCGTTCTTCAACGCCGACGCCGACGATGCCGTGAACTACGGCGCCATGGGCGCCGTCATCGGGCACGAGATGACGCACGGCTTCGACGACCAGGGCCGCCAGTACGACAAGGACGGCAACCTCAAGGATTGGTGGACCAAGCAGGACGCCACCAAGTACACCGCCGAGGCCGCCAAGGTCGTCAAGCAGTTCGACGGCTACACCGTGATCGATTCCACGACCCACGTGAACGGCCAGCTCACCCTCGGCGAGAACATCGCCGACTTCGGCGGGCTCACAGTGGCCTACGGCGCCATGGAAAAGGCGCTGGGCGACGGGCCGCGCACGAAGATCGACGGCTTCACCCCCGAGCAGCGCTTCTTCCTTGCCTGGGCGCAGGTCTGGCGCGAACTCGACCGGCCCGCCTACGCCCGCATGCTGGTGAGCGCCGACGAGCACGCGCCGGGCAAGTGGCGCGTGAACGGCCCGCTGAGCAACATGCCCGAGTTCAAGGCGGCGTGGGGGTGCAAGGACACCGACCCCATGGTGCGGGCGGACAGTTTGAGGCCGAAGATCTGGTGAAGACGCGAGAGCGTGAAAGAGTGAGAGGGCGGGCCCGCACCCTCTCACTCTTTCACGCTTTCACTCTCTCACCTTCTCACTTTCTCACTTTCCAAGCCCCGGCATGCTGCTCGGTATCCCGAGCGTTTCCGCCGCCGGCACCCGGTGCGTGCGCGCCAGCACGTTCCGCGCCGCCGCCACGGCGTCCGCGCGCTGGATCCACAGCTGCGTCGCCATGTCGTAGCGCGCCAGCACGTTGTGCAGCCAGTACGGCCGGTTCTCCTTGAGCCACATCGCCTGGTACATGTCGCGGATCAGCGAGTAGCCGTCCCGCAGATCGAGCGCCCGGCCGTTCATGCCCGAGATGTCGATCAACTCGCCCCCGGGCGAGTCCGCGCGCTGATCGCTCGGCGTGACCGTGTCCGCCGCCTGCGCGTATTTCTGGACGATCTCGTCCGCGAACTCGAACTTCATCCCGATGAAGTCGATCTTCCGCGCGCCCAGCGCCATCGCGTCCACCGCATCGGCATTGCGCGTCACGAACGGCCGCGCGCGGTCGATCAGCACCAGCGACGACTCGGCGAAAACGCGCAGTTGGTGCAGCACCGGCCGGATCTTCTGCGCGGTGAGCTGCCCATCGGGTGAATAGGGATCCATCCAGAACAGGCCGTCGCTGGCGTCGCCCACCTGCACGCTGTCCAGCAGCGCGTGCGCCCGGGACAGCAGGATCTGCGCCTCATTGATGGCGCCGGTGGTGTCGCCGTTGAACACGGGGCCGTACGCGGCCTCGAACTGCGGAATGCTCGACTCGCCCGGCTGCCACCCCGCGGCGGCGCCGAACAGCACGCCGTACCAGGTCTCGTTGAAGATCGCCTCGCCGTCGTCGTCCCACGACGTGTTGAGCAGCCCCGTCGCGCCCAGCCGCTGTCCGTCGCGCACGAACCCCTGGATATTGCGCAGGGCCACGTCGTTGTCGGGATACACGCGGCTCCAGTTGCTCACGCCCGGCGCCACCCACGTCTCCATGCCCGCCTGCCGGAACGGATTGATCGCCCGGTCGAAGCTCTTCGACGGACCGTACCCCCAGGCCACGGCAATCATGTCCTTGGGCAGCGTCTTCACAAGTTCGGGGCTGCCGCTGGCGATGTCGCCCCAGAACAGCAGCCGCTTGTGCAGCGGCTTGAGCGTCGAATCGATGGACTTGAGAAATCCCAGGTAGACGGGCCCGAGCCCCTGCGTCTTGACCTGCTCCCGCGTCTGCCCCTTGCCCAGCTCCTGCGTCTCGTCGGCCCCGAGGTGCACGAACTTGCTCGGGAACAGCGAGTCGATCTCCCAGAACATCTGCTTGATCAGCGCCATCGAGCCCGGCTGGCCCGGCGCCAGCACGTGCCCGTGCGGCGTTTCGGCCAGATCCGAATACAGATCGTACTTGAGCATGTGGTGCAGATGCCCGAACGCCTCCTGCTCCGGAATCACGTCGATATGGTACTTGGCCGCGTAGGCCACGAGCTCCTTGATCTGCGCGTGCGTCATCGCCCCGCCCGGCGGCGCCGGCACGGGATTGGCGTCGTAGTACAGCGTGTTCTCGAAATACGGCGAGTAGACGTTGATCTTGTACGCGGCCAGCGTGCGGATCTGGTACTTCTGGAAATCCAGCGTCGGCATCGGCCCGCGCGACAGATCGTCGTGGAAGCCGCGATAGCGCATCGCCGGCCAGTCGCTCACGTCCGCCAGATGCAGCGTCGCCGTCGCGCCCTGGCCTTCCACCAGTTGCTTCACTGTCTGCGCGCCGTAGAAGATGCCGGCGGGCCCATGGGCGATGACCGTCAGGTGCGAGTCGGCCGACACGATCGCGTACCCCTCGCCGTCCATCGCGTCGGTCCACGCGATCTTCGCGTCGGCCAGCAAAGCCTTTGCCCTGGCGGTGCCCGTGCGCAAAAACTCCACGCGCGCCGACGCCGTGCCGTCGTACACGGTCCGGATGCCGCGGGCCTTGAGTTCGTCCCCGAGGTCGCGGGCGGCGAACCGGTCGTCAGCGTTGGCCGGCAGGGTGATCGTGACGCCGCGCTTGAGGGTCACGTTATGGAGCGGCGTCACCTGGCGGGGCGCCGGAATCAGCGCCGGCGGCACGGCAGCGGTCTGGGCGCCGGCGGCCGAGGACGCGGCGGCCAGCAGCAGGGCTAGGAGAGGAATTCGCATGCCACAACGATGGTTCCTCGTGCCACCGCTGGCAATGCAGCCCACGGAGTCGATAGCTTTACCACTCGGACGGCCCCGCGAACGCGCGAAGGCCGGCTCCGTGGACTCAATCGAGGCATACGTCATGAGTACCGCCGTCAAGGCTTCCAAGACGACCACCGCCGCACCCAGAACCCCGGCACGTCCGGCCTTCAAGGTTGCCGACCTCTCGCTCGCCGAATTCGGCCGCAAGGAGATCCGCCTTGCCGAGCAGGAGATGCCCGGCCTCATGGCGCTGCGCGAGGAATACAAGGGCAAGGCGCCGCTCAAGGGCGCGCGCATCATGGGCTCGCTGCACATGACGGTGCAGACCGCGGTGCTCATCGAGACGCTCGTCGACCTCGGCGCCGACGTGCGCTGGGTGTCATGCAACATCTTCTCCACGCAGGACCACGCCGCCGCCGCGGTGGCCGTGGGCCGCACCGGCACGCCCGAGAAGCCCAAGGGCACGCCGGTGTTCGCCTGGAAGGGCGAGACGCTCGACGAATACTGGTGGTGCACCGAGCAGGCGCTCATGTGGCCCGACGGCGGCGGCCCCAACCTGCTGCTAGACGACGGCGGCGACGCCACGCTGCTCGTGCACAAGGGCGCCGAGTTCGAGAAGACGGGCAAGGTGCCGGCGTTCGACGCCGAGAACGACCCCGAAGAGTGGGGCGTGATCCTCGGCCTCCTGCGCGCCGAGCAGAAGAAGAACCCCGTCCGCTGGACGAAGATCGCCGCCGGCATCCGCGGCGTCTCCGAAGAGACCACCACCGGCGTGCACCGTCTCTATGAGATGATGCGCGACGGCACCCTGCTCTTTCCCGCCATCAACGTCAACGACTCGGTCACCAAGTCGAAGTTCGACAACATCTACGGCTGCCGCCACTCGGTGATCGACGGGCTCAACCGCGCCACCGACGTGATGCTGGCCGGCAAGATCGCCGTGGTCTGCGGCTACGGCGAAGTCGGCAAGGGCTGCGCCCAGGCCCTCCGCGGCCAGGGCGCGCGCGTGGTCGTCACCGAGATCGACCCCATCTGCGCGCTGCAGGCCGCCATGGAAGGATTCGAGATCAACACCGTGGAGAACATGCTGGCCGCGGCCGACGTCTTCGTCACGGCCACCGGCAACCGCGACATCATCACCGCCGCCCACATGGCGCGAATGAAGGACAAAGCGATCGTCGGCAACATCGGCCACTTCGACAACGAGATCGACATGGCCGGCCTGAAGAAGGTGAAGGGCCTCAAGCGCATCAACATCAAGCCGCAGTACGACGAGTACCGCTTTCCCGACGGCCACAGCGTGATGATCCTGGCCGAGGGCCGCCTGCTCAACCTCGGCTGCGCCACCGGCCATCCGAGCTTCGTGATGTCCGCCAGCTTCACCAACCAGGTGATGGCGCAGATCGAGCTGCACGCCCACTCCGCGAAGTACGAGCGGAAGGTGTACACGCTGCCCAAGCATCTCGACGAAAAGGTAGCGCGACTCCACCTCGACAAGTTGGGCGTGAAGTTGACCGAGCTCACGCCGAGCCAGGCGGCGTATATCGGCGTGAAGCCGCACGGCCCGTACAAGCCGGATCACTACCGGTACTAGGCTGGAGCGGGGGCGCGGCGCGTTAATTATCTTCGCACCCCCGCGCTGACGCCTCGCGATCCGAGTGCCCGTTGCGATCGACGCGCGGCCGCGCGTCGAGAATCCGGTATCCGCTCCCCGGCGTGCCCGGGGAGTAGATCGTGATCGTGCCGTTCTCGTCGGTGCGCAGCCAGGGCACGCCCGCGGCCTGATACACGGCCTTGGCCTGCGCGTGCATGTGCCCGTAGTCGTTCTGCGCACCCAGCGAGAGCACCGCCGTGTCCGGATGCAGCGCGGCGAGATAGCCGGCCGTCACCCCGTTGCAGCTGCCGTGATGATCGCCCTTGAGCACGTTCACCCGCATGCCGGGATCCAGATTGTATCCGGCGTCGCCCAGGAACCAGCCGATGGCCGTGACCTCGGCGTCGCCGGCGAACCACATCGTGAACGACGCCGAGTCCGGCCCCACCAGCTTCACCGGCGCCGACCGGTCGTTCACCGTGAGTTCGTACGGGTACGGGCGCATCAGATGCAGCTCCGCCCCGCCCCGCATCGTGAGCGTGCAGATCGCCCGCCCGTCGCCGCAGGGGTCGTCCGTGTCGCGGTACGTCAGCGAGCCGTCGGCCGCGCGCGACGCGATCGAGTCGCGCAATTCCTGGAGTGACGACGCGTCGGAGGAGTCCCGGTTCTCGAAGAAGTAGCGCACCGTGACGTTTCGCCACGTATCGAACAGCGCGCGCAGCCCGCTGTAGTGATCGTAGTGCTGGTGCGACAGCACCACGGCGTCAATCGTGTCGTCGTGAATGCCCAGCGAGTCGAGCAGGTGCGCGAACCGCGCTTCGTCCGGCCCGCCGTCAATGATCACGCGGCTGCCGCCATTGGTGATGTAGACCGCGTCACCCTGCCCCACGTCGAGCACGCGGACCACGAGCGCGTGCGGGTGCTCGGCCTCCGACGTGTCCGTCAGCCCCGGCGCCCCGCTCCGGCACGCCGAGAGTCCGGCGCAGACCGCCGCCACGATCAATCCCATGCGATGCATGGTGTCGAACGTATGGCGCGCAAGTTCGACACCCTCGCCCTTTCAGAGCGATCGCAATCCTTTTGACGCAGAGCGGCTGGACGATCGTTTCCCGCGTCAGTTCGACTGCGGCCGCCGGGCCCAGAGCCAGTACACCGGAACTCCCGCCAGCATGATCAGCACGCCCACCCCCGACGCGCCGGGGAACTGCACGATCGTGCTCACCGCCAGCGACCAGAACGCGATCACGAACGCCAGTGTCGTCCAGGGGTGGCCCGGCATCCGCATGGTCACGGCGCCCATTCCCGCCGCGCCGCCACGTCCCTCGCGCCGGCGCAGCACCAGCAGCGCCGCGCCGGTGAGCCCGAAGAACACCGCGTCCATCGATACCACGTAGTTCAGGATCTGGTCGTAGCGCCCCGACAGCGCGATCACCGCCGCCCACACGCCCTGCAGCGCGATCGCCACGCTCGGCACGCGGGACCGCGGATCGAGCCAGCCCACGGCGCGGAAGAACACCCCGTCGCGCGCCATAGCGTAGTACACGCGCGGCGCCGTCAGCATCCCCTGGCTCAGGAACCCGACCGTCGACACCGCGATGCCGGCGGCGATCAGCTTGGCGCCCGTCGACCCAAGCGCCCGTTGCATTACCGCCGACGCCGGCGTGCGCGTCGCCGCCAGTCCGTCGGGCCCGAGCGCGTGCAGACACACCACGTTCACCGCCAGGTAGAGCAGGATCACGCCGGCCACGCCGATGAGCAGTCCGCGCGGCAGGTCGCGCGTGGGATTCTTCAGCTCGCCACTCACGAAGCTCGACGTCTGCCACCCGCCGTACGCGAACAGCACCGGCACCATCGCCGCCGCGAACGCTATCGGCACCGGCTTCGCGGGCGTTGCGCCGGCCGCGACGATCGAGACCGCCGGCGCCTTCGCCGCCATCCACCCCACCGTCACCAGCGCCAGAATGGCCACGATCTTCGTCACCATCAGCGCGCTCTGCACGTTGCTGCCCGACCGTACGCCAAAGCAGTTGATGATCGTCAGCGCCGCGAGCACGAGCACCGCCAGCAGCGCCGGCGACGTGCCGAGGCCCGTCAATTCGTTGAAGTAGTTGGCGAAGGTCACGGCCACGGCGGCCATTCCGCCGGTCTGCGTGACGAGCAGCAGCCCCCAGCCATATAGAAAGGCCACCATCGGATGAAAGGCGTCGCGCAGATAGGCGTACTGGCCGCCCACTTGCGGCCGCAACTGCGCGAGTTCGGAGTACACGAACGCGCCCGCGAGCGCGATCAGCCCCCCCGCCGCCCAGGCCCCGAGAATGAGCCCCGGGGTGTGCACCTGCTGGGCCACGACGTACGGGTTGATGAAGATGCCGGCGCCGATGATCCCGCCCATCACGATCATCGTCGCGTCGAAGACGCCGAGGCGGCGGGCGAGTTCTGGTGCTCCTGAGGGTTGCGGCATGCCGGTGGGTGGGTGGTGGTGCCGTGGATCGGCCGCGAGGAACGTAGCGGCTCGGCGCGCCGAAACATGCACCCGGCCGGGCGGCATGTCAGGGGGCGGCGGCCGTGGGAGGGCGGTGGGTCCGGCCAGGGCCGCCCCCGTATCGAACGCTTTTGCCCCTGGGTGTGTCTACCTTCCTGGCGCCACGTGACTTTCCCGAAGCCGATCGACCCCGCCCTCACCCCCGCCTCCCCTCACCCGCCGGATCCGCGACGCGACGAGCGCGCGCTCATCCGCCGCACCGTGACGGGAGACCGGTCCGCCGCGCGCGAACTGTACGACGCGCACGTCGACCGGGTGTTCCGGCTTGCCTACCGGTTGACCGGTGACGAGGAACAGGCTCGCGAGTTGACGCAGGAAGCCTTCATCCGGGCCTTCAACCAGCTCGGGCGCTTTCGCGGCGATTCCGCGCTCGCCACCTGGCTCTATCGCGTCACGGTGTCGGTTGCCTCGAACATGCGCCGCCGCTACCGGCGCCGCGAACGCGAGACCGACCTGACCGCCGCCGCCGATATGGCCACCGCCGGCCCGGCCGATGCCGACCCCGATCTGCGCGACCGGATGGCGGCCGCCATCGACGCCCTGCCGGAGATCTATCGAACGACTTTCGTGATGCATGATGTCGAAGGGTATACGCACCCCGAGATCGCCGGCACGCTCGGCGTCGCCGAGGGGACCAGCAAGAGCCGGTTGTTCATCGCGCGGGGAATGCTTCGACAGGCCCTCGCCCCGTTCATGAAGGAGTAGCAGATGCAGGATCACCATTTCGAACCACCGCTGGGCGACGCCGTGCGCGGCTACCGCCAGCCGCCGCCGCTCGACGACGCCACCCGCGACGCCATCTGGGCCGGCATCGAAACCCGGCACTTCGACGCCCGCGCCGCCCGGCGCCGCTGGCGCGTGTCGCCCTGGATCGGGCTCGCCGCCGCGCTCGTCATCGGCATCGGCATCGGCCGCTTCGCGCCGATCGACCGGCTGTTCGGTACCGCGCCGGTGGCTCCCGGGGCCACGGTCGCCGCCGCACCGGCCCGGCTTCCCGTGCCCGCGCTCTACGAATCCACCACGTCGCAGTACCTCGGCCAGACGGCGGCGCTGCTCGTCGCGCTGCCGTCCGAGGTGCACGGCGGGCGCGCCGACGCTCAGTTCGTCGGCCGCGCCCGGAATCTGCTGCTCACCACCCGGCTGCTGCTCGACTCGCCGGCCGCGCAGGACGCCAAGCTGCACGGCCTGCTCGACGACCTCGAACTGGTGCTCGCCCAGGTGGTCCGCCTGCAGGACGAACGCAACTCCGCCGATATCGATCTCATCAATCAGGCCCTGGAGCAGCACGACGTGCTCCCCCGGTTGCGTACCGCGGCGGCCGACATCTCCGCTGACTGAGGATCTCCCCCATGAAGCTCGCGCTCTCGATTTCCGCCGTCGCCCTCTGCGCCGCCGCCGCCGGTGCTCAACAGATCCCGCCCACGCCCCCCCCGCCGCCGCCAGCGCGGCCGGCGCCGGCCCCGCGGCCGCTCGCCGCTCCGCGCCCCACGCCGGACTTCAACTTCGACTTCGATTTCGAGCCGTCGCTCAACCTCGACCTTCAGTCGCGCCTGGGTGACCTGCAGATGCGCTCGCTCGAGATGGCCGACCAGGCCCGGGCAGAGGCCGATCGCGCCATGCAGAACATCGACGTCCAGCGCATCCAGGACATGGCCACCGCGGAGGCCAATCGCGCGATGGCCAGCATCGACATGCGGGCCATCTCGGACGCGGCCGGCAGCCGCGCCGCCGAGGCGATGGCCGACGCCCAGCGCAGTCTGTCGTCCATTGGCTGGAATCTGAGCGGCGGCGAGGGGCGCTACGCCCGCGCCCCGCGCTCGCCGTGGGCGCAGGGCGATCCCGCCGATTCGCTCTACCGGCTGGCCCGCCAGGCGTTCAACGACGGCGACTGGCGCCGCGCGTCGGACACCTTCCACGACGTCGTGCAGAAGTTCCCGCGCTCGGCGTACGTCGCCGATTGCGCCTACTACGAGGCCTTCTCCCGCTATCGCATCGGCACCACGGACGAGCTGCACAACGCGCTCGCCCTGCTGACGGACCAGAACACGCCGGCGCTGCGCAGTTCGATGAAGGCCGACGTCACGGCCCTCGCCGCCCGCATCCGCGGCGCGCTCGCGGCGCGCGGCGATCAGCAGGCCGCCGCGCAGATCGCGCAGGACGCTCAGAAGAACGGCGGCTGCGACCGCGAGGACATGAGCGTCAAGGCGGAGGCACTCAATGCGCTCGGCCAGATGGACCCGGCCACCGCCACGCCGCTTCTCCAGCGCGTGCTCGCCCGCAAGGATACCTGCTCGGCCCAGCTCAAGCGCTCGGCGCTGTTCATGCTCGTGCGCCGCGGCGACAGCGTGGCCACCAACGCCCTCATCGGCGTGGCCACCAACGCCGACGAGGACCCCAATCTGCGTTCCGACGCGATCTCGTATCTCGGCCGCATGCCGGGCGACGCACCGCTCGCCACGCTCGAGACCCTCGTCAAGTCGAGCCCCGACGAATCGATCCAGCGCGCCGCCGTGCGCGCCCTGGCCCAGAACGACAGTCCGCGCGCGCACCAGGGCGTGCGCGCGCTCATCGAGCGCACCGACGTGTCCGAGGGGCTGCGGTCCGAGGCCATCATGTCCCTCGCCGGCGACCACGGCTCGGCGGACGACGCCGCGTATCTCCGTGGCGTCTATCCGAAGATGCCCAGCGAGCGGCTGAAGGAATCCATCCTGCGCACGCTCGCCCGCATCGGCGGCGCCGACAACCAGCAGTTCCTGCTCGGCGTCGCCCGCAACACGGCGGAGTCGAGCGAGGTGCGCGGCACCGCCATCAGCTACGCCGGCCGCGACAGCGGCGTGTCCATTGCCGACCTCTCCAAGCTCTACGACGCCTCCGAGTCGCGGAACCTGCGCGAACAGGTCATCGGCGTGCTTGGACGCCGGACTGAACCAGAAGCGACGGACAAGCTGATGGACATCGCGCGCACGAGCACCGACCCCTATGCCCGCCGCGACGCGATTGCCGTGCTGTCGCGGAGAAAGGACGATCCGCGCGTCACCAAGTTCCTGCTCGACCTGGTGGGCAAGTGAGCGCCCGTGCGTGGGGCGCACTCGGGGCGCTGGCCGTGCTGGCCTGCGCGTCGCCAAACGCCGGGGCGCAGTCGCTGGCCCAGCGTGTAGCCGCCGCGCCGGCCGGCCGCGTGCAGTTCAGCTTCGCCACCCGTGCCGATGTCTGCGGCGACGGGCGGTCGTACGTGCGCGTGGTCTCCGACCGCGGAGGTTCGTTCTATGGATCGTTCAACGACGTCACCGCCGAACCGTGCGTGCACGGACCGGCCCGCGTCGTGCTCGATCGCGCCGGCGGCGAGGTGGTGGGGCTGCGCGTGTTCGTCGGTCCGCCCGACAGCGAGCGGGTGAACGATCTCGGACCCGTGTCCGCCCGCGATGCCGCCGGCTATCTGCTCCATCTGGCCGAGTCGGCGCAGGGCGCCGTGGCCCGGGATGCCATCATGCCGGCCATGCTCGCCGACAGCGTCGACAACCGCGACGCGCTCGTGTCGCTCGCCCGCGACAAGGCGCAGTCGCGCGAGGTCCGCCGCAGCGCCGTGTCGTGGCTCGGCCGCGACGCCGATGCGCCGGCGTCCCTCGTGCAGACGCTCGTGTCGCTCGCGACGGACGAAACCGACAATCAGTCCGTACGGCAGCAGGCGCTGAGCACGCTCGCCAGGCTGCCAGGCGGCGCCGGCATTCCCACGCTCACACATCTCGCCGACGACGCACAGGGCGGATGGATGGCGACCACGGCACTATCGGTCATCGCGCAGTCCGGCGACCCGCGGGCCCGCGACTACCTGCGCGGCGTGGTGCAGAAGGCAGCGCTGCCCGACGAGGCGCTGGCGGCCGCCGTCCGGAGCTTCGGCCAGCAGTACGCCACCGCGGTGGACATCAAGCTCATCCGCGACGCGTTCCCGAAGTTCACGGGCGAGCGCTCGCAGGGCGCCGCGATCGCCGCCGCCGCTGAGTTCGGCGGCGCCGACAACGCGGCGTGGCTGCTGTCGCTGGCGAGCAATATGAACACCACCGCGAACGTACGCCGCCGCGCGCTCGAGTCCGCCACGCGGGCGGGTGTGAAGACCGCCGATCTGGTGGCGCTCTACGATCGCACCACCGATCCCGACACCAAGTCCGCCATCATCTCGGCCCTGAGCGAGATCGGCGATCGCGCGGCCACCGACAAGCTGCTCGCCATCGCCCGGCAGGACGACAGCGTTGCCGCCCGCCGTCGCGCGGTCTCGGTGCTCGGCCGGTCGTCGGACCCACGGGTGAAGGAGGCGTTGGCGGGCATTGTGGTGGGACGGTGATGGGGTGAGGCAGTGAGGCGGTGAACTGTGAGGCGGTAACAGCGTTCGGAGTTTCTGCCTCACTGCATCATTGCCTCACCGCCTCACTCCCTTGCATTGTCCCAAAACAATGGTACAATAGTACAGACCGATGTTCCGAATCGACCCTGCCAGCCCCGTCCCCCTGTATGCGCAGATCGAACGCGCCATTCGCGCCGCCATCGCGGCGGGCGTGCTCCGCGCCGGCGACCGTCTGCCCACCGTCCGCCAGTTGGCGGTGGACCTGCGAGTCAACGCCAACACCGTGGCCCGTGTCTATTCCGAACTCGAACGGGCCGGCGTGCTCGCCACGCAACGGGGCGTGGGCACGACGGTTCGCGACCCCGCGGCCATCAACAAGTCGGCGCGCGACCGCGAACGGGCCCTGCGCGGCATTGCCGACCGGACGCTGGCCGAGGCCGCGGCCGTCGGCATCCCGGCCACCGATGTGATCCGTCACCTCCAGCAACGCTCACGGGAGACTCGCTGACATGCCCCTCCAGATCACGAACAACCGAGACGGGAAGATCACGGTCCTGAACACCGACGGGCCGCGCTTCAACATCATATCCACCATCGTCTTCCTCGTCTTCGCCCTGCTCGGGCTGCTCGTCTCCGCCGGCACGCAGCGGCCCGCCGGCGTGATCCTCGGCGTCATCCTGGGCGGCATCCTCGCCCAGGCGCCCAAGATCGCCAACCAGTGGGAGCGCGGCGTCGTGCTGCACCTGGGCAAGTTCGCCGGCCTGCGCGGGCCCGGCCTCTTCTTCGTCACCCCGTTCATCGATCGCGTCACCTCGTGGATCGACCAGCGCGTGGTCACCACGAGCTTCGCTGCCGAGGAGACGCTGACGCTGGATACGGTGCCGGTGAACGTGGACGCGGTGCTCTTCTGGATGGTGTACGACCCCGAGAAGGCCGCGCTCGAGGTGCAGAACTACGCGCAGGCGGTGAGCTGGGCGGCGCAGACCGCCCTGCGCGACATCATCGGCCGCACCTCGCTGGCCGACCTGCTGCGCGGCCGCGAGCAGATCGAAGCCGATCTCCAGAAGCTGATCGACGAACGCGCCACGCCGTGGGGCGTGACGGTGCAGTCGGTGGAGATGCGCGACGTGGTGATCCCGACATCGCTTCAGGACGCGATGTCGCGCGAGGCCCAGGCTTCCCGCGAGAAGTCGGCGCGCATCATTCTCAGCCAGGCCGAAGTCGAGATCGCCCAGCTGTTCGAGCAGGCGTCCAAATCCTACCAGAACAACCCGACGGCGCTCCACCTGCGCGCCATGAACATCCTGTACGAGGGCATCAAGGAGAAGGGCGCGCTGATGCTCGTGCCGAGCACGGCGGTGGAGTCGATGGGCCTGGGCGGCATGATGGGGGCGGCGGCGATGGCGCAGCAGCGGCTGACGGGTGAGAAGCCGACGCCGGCACAGTCCGAAGACGCAGTGTGAGCGGTGGGCGGTAACCGCCCACCGTTCACCGCAGTCAGGGTCGAGATCCGCAAGCAATGTGGCGTTAGCGGGGCTGCTTGCGGATCTCGCGCAGTACGAGCCGGCCCCCGCAGCCGATTCGACTCCGCGCCACGCTCCCGGTAGCGTGACGATCCCTGAACTCTGCGTCGTGCGCGTGCGCGAAACCGCGACACTCACCCTACGCACGTAGAACAATTGTGGTTTCCGCGCCGGAACACAAGATGTTTCTTTACGATTCGTCCGGCGCGTAATCGCTCGCCGCCCAGCGCTCCCGTTCGAATTGCTGGCTGCGCCGCGCTTCGATTGCCGCCGGCAGCGCGCACACGAGAAGCAGCAACACGTACGGCCACGGCGCGTGCAGCCACGCGAGCCGCGCGGGGAACGCCGAGCGGAGCAGCAGCAGCGCGATCACGGGAAGCATCGCCAGTCCGCCGTACCAGGCGCGCTGCTTCGCCCGCGCGGTGTGCGGGTTCTCGTCGGCGAGAAACACTCCCTTGGCCGGCGGCGGCGCGCCCGGCCGGCCGAACGCGCGCCACACGGCTCCGGCGGGAATCAGCGAGCCCAGCGCCCACACGGTCGCGGCGGGCGACACTTCCTCGGACAACAGACGCGGCGGGGCGATGAAGTCGCGCGACGTGATGCGGTCTCCACTCCGCAGCTGCCAGGGAAACTCGCCCAGGATGAACACCGTGGTCACGGTGGTCGTGCGGAAGTGGAGGAATTGCGCATCGCCGTACCGCACGAACGGCTGCCGCCCCGACACCAGCTCCGACGGCGCGATGCGCGTGATATCGAAGTCGCACCAGTGGCCGTCATACTCCATCAGATAGCGGTAGCCCTTGTACGGATTCCACAGCGTGTACTCGCGCCAGAAGTACTCGACGTGGTCCTGCTGCACGCCGCGCACCTGGAAGCCGCTCACTTCGTAGAGATCGCCGCGCAGCGTTCCCCGCGTGCCCAGGGGAAGGTCGGGCGTGAACGTCATCTTCTCCTGGTACTGCTGGAGCACGCTCAACTGCTGGTCGCGAGAATCCAGCACCGCGTGGCACGACGGGCAGACCACGGTCTGCGTCTGCTGGAGCGCGCGGATCGTGATCGCGCCGCCGCAGTTCGGGCAGGTGAGCCCGGCTACGCGGGGAGCGGCCATCCGTCGATCTCGCGCAGCCGCTCGAGGTTGAGGTCGTCGAACGTCGTCCACTCGCCCAGATACACCGCCGCCGGATCGCTCCGGTAGTCCACGGTGGCGATGTGGCCGTCGTTCGCGTCGAGGTCGGCCAGCGTCGCCTCGTGCCGGTCCCACGTCGTGAACGGCAGTTCGCCCTCGGCGGCGCCATATCGCGCCCGCGTCACCGCCATGAGCTTGTAGATGCGGCGGTCCCACACGAAGTTGCCGCCGATGTGCAGCTTCTCCACCGTCGGCGCGCCCCCGCCCCCGCCCCCGGCCGGCTGTTCGATGGAGAACGCGTACTCGCCGCGCGCGTCGCTCAACCACGCGCTCGCGCCGTCGTCCAGCCGCACGTGCCAGTCGTTCCACGATCCGCGCTCGTACTGATACACCACTCGGCCCACCACCGCGAACTTCCGGTGGCGGAACGAACCCGTGGTGCCGATCTGCAGCGGCGAACTGGTGGCCGGCAGATCGCCCACCGTGCCAACGGTCTTGAGATCGACATCGCCGCGCACGAGGATCGAATGGCAGAACGGGCAACTGGTCTGCACGGCGCGCGACCATTCGAACTGAATGGCCGCACCGCAGTTCGGGCAGGTGGCCGAGGGTGTCGTCATGGCGTCTGGGTCATCGGCCGCGGCCGGTCTCCGGCATCAAGCCTGCGCGCCGCCGCACTCAGGGCAGAACTTCGAACTCCGCGGAATCGGCTTGCCGCAGGCGATGCAGAACTTCGTGTCCGCGCCGGCAGCGGCGCCCGCAGCTCCGGCCGCGCCAGCCGCCGCTCCGCCGCCGGCACCCGTGCCCGCGCCCACCGCGTCCGCCATCGCCTTGCCCATCGCCATGCCCGCGCCGAGCCCGGCACCCAGCCCCGCGCCCCCGGCGCCCTCGTTGGCCGCCGCGATCGGCATCGACTTGGCCACCTCGTACTGCGTGTACTGCTGCATGTTGCCCACCATGTTCATGCCGATGCGCTCGTCCAGCTTCTGCTGCAGCTCGTCGGGCAGCGAAAGGCTCTCCACCGCGAACGAATCGAGCTGGAGCCCGAAGTCGCCGAACGCCGGCGCCAGCGTCTGCTTGAGCTTGTCGGCCAGCAGCCCCTGGTTGGCGGCCATGTCCAGGAACGGCACCCCGCTCGTGGCAAAGGCGTCGGCGAACCGGGCCAGGATCGTATCGCGGAGCTGACCTTCCAGGTCCCCTACCATATAGATCTCGCGCGTGCCGCTCACCTTCTGATGGAACTTCAGCGGCTCGGTCAGGTGGTAGGAATAGATCCCGAAGCCCCGCAGCCGGACCATGCCGAAGTCCTTGTCCCGAATGGTGATCGGCTGCTGCGTGCCCCACTTCTGGTCGGTCTGCGTGCGTGTGGAGAAGAAGTAAATGTCGGACTTGAACGGCGACTTGAACAGCTTGTCCCAGTTCATGAGGTTCGTGAGCAGGGGCAGCGTCCGCGTTTCCAGGGTGTAGAGCCCGGGCCCGAAGGTGTCCGCCGCCTTGCCCTCGTTCACGAACAGGGCCATCTGCGACTCGCGCACGGTGAGCTGGCCGCCGTACTGGATCTCCATATCCCGCATGGGATAACGGTAGGCAAGCGTCCCGTCGCCGTCCTCCGTCCACTGGATGACGTCGATGAACTGCTTCTTGAGAAAGTCGCCCAGGGACATGGCAGGGCCTCCGGTGGGGGTGGCGGGCGGTAAGGGCCGGTGCCCCAGCATACATGAGTCGCGCGGGTTGGGCAAATGCCGGGCCTCAACACTCGCCAACCCCCTCCCGTATATGGTATTGTCTTGTCAGGCACCGGCTTCCAACCCGCCGGCGCCGCGCCGTTCCCCCGAGCGGTTCCTCGCACCTTCACGGGACCTACCATGCATCGCTACCGGCTCCTCCCCTTCCTCGCCGGAGCCCTGATCGCCGCTGCGCCAGCCGCAGGGGCACAGAGCCTCGACTCCGCCACCGTCGCCGGCATACGCTGGCGCAACATCGGACCGGCCAACTTCGACGGCCGCGTCAACGCGATCGTCGGCATCGGCTTTCCATCCAAGACCATCTACGTCGGCGCCGCCGGCGGCGGCGTATGGAAGACCACCAACGCCGGCACCACCTTCCGTCCGTTGTTCACCAATGAGCCCACCGCGGCGATCGGCGCCCTTGCCGTGGCCGCTTCGGACACGAACGTGGTGTGGGCCGGCACCGGTGATCCGAACAGCCGCAACACCATCGAGCCCGGCGACGGCGTGTACAAGTCCACCGACGGCGGCATGACGTGGAAGATGATGGGGCTCAAGGACGGGCAGATGATCGGCAACATCGCCATCGACCCGACCAACGCCAACACCGTCTACATCGCCGAACTCGGGCACGCCTGGGACAACAAGGGCGAGCGCGGCCTCTACAAGACCACCGACGGCGGCGCCACCTGGAAGCGGATCAAGTACATCGACGACAAGACGGGCTTCGTGGACGTGAAGATCAACCCGTCGAACCCGAACGAACTCTTCGCCGCGGCCTGGCAGCGCATTCGCGGGCCGTACTACCTCAAGTCGGGCGGCCCGGGCTCCGGCCTCTGGCACAGCACCGACGGCGGCAACAGCTGGACCGAGATCAAGGGCGGCGGCTTCCCGTCCACCGAGAAGGGCCGCATGACGGTCGCCTTCTCCCGCAGCAAGCCGAGCGTCGTCTACGCGCTGGTCGAGGCCGATTCGATGCGCGGCAAGAACCACCCGGTGCTCGCGCCGGCCAGCGACTCCGTGGGCGACACGCCGCGCGCTCCCGAAAAGCAGCGCCTGCTGAGCGGCCTCTACCGCTCCGACAACGGCGGCCAGACCTGGCGCTGGATGAACGACCAGGATACGCGCCCCTTCTATTACTCGCGCGTCGACGTCGATCCGGCCAACCCCGATCGCGTCTACTTCTCCTCCACGCCCTTCCTCTTCTCCGACGACGGCGGCAAGACCGCCCGCAGCGCCACCGGCGAAGTGCACGTCGATGACCACGCCATCTGGATCGATCCCAACGACGGCCAGCACTGGCTCATCGGCAACGACGGCGGCGTGGCCCAGACCTGGGACCGCGGCGGCAACTTCGACTATCTCAACACCCTGCCCCTGGCCCAGTTCTACGACGTGAGCTACGACTTCGCCACGCCGTACAACGTCTGCTCCGGCGCCCAGGACAACGGCGGCTGGTGCGGCCCGAGCGCCCGCAAGCAGGGCCCGGTCACCAACGCCTACTGGTTCACGATCTCCGGCGGCGACGGCTTCTACACCGCCCAGGATCCCAACGACCCGAACATCGTGTGGGGCGAGTCGCAGGAAGGCGGCGTCCAGCGCACCGACCTCCGCACCGGCGAGCGCTCTTCCATGCGCAAGCCGGCGTGGCGCGACCACTACAACATCTTCGAGGATTCGATTCTCGCCGTGCGCGGCGACACGACCAAGGCCGAGACCGCGGCGCAGAAGGCCGAGATCGCCAAGCTCAAGGCCGCGCAGAAGCAGGACTCGATCGACAACGACATGCGGTTCAACTGGGAGACGCCGTTCATCATCTCGCAGTTCAACCCCAAGGTCTTCTACATGTCCGGCAACCGCGTACTCAAGTCGATGAATCGCGGCGACGACCTGTATCCGATCTCGCCCGACCTGACCACGCACGACACCGCCAAGGTGCACGTCAGTCTCCGCACCACCGGCGGCATCACCAACGACGCCACGGGCGCCGAGAACTATTGCACGATCATTTCGCTCGCCGAATCGTACCTGCGGCCCGGCTGGCTGTACGCCGGCACCGATGACGGCAACGTCTGGATGACCAAGAACGACGGCGCCACCTGGGACAACCTGAACGGCCGGTTCCCCGGCGTGCCCGCCGGCACCTACGTCAGCCGCATCGAGCCGTCGCACTTCGACACCAACACCTTCTACGTCGCGTTCGACAATCACCGCAACAACGACTACGGCGTCTACGTCTATCAGACCACCGACGGCGGCAAGACTTTCCATTCCGTCGCCAGCGACCTGCCGGCGAACGACGGCGAGCCCGATTACGTGCACGTGATCCGCGAGGATCCGTACAACCGCGACCTGCTGTTCGTCGGCACCTCGCGCGCGGCGTACGTCTCCATCGATCGCGGCGCCCACTGGTCGACGTTCATGTCCGGCATGCCCACCGTGCCGGTGTACGATCTCAAGATCCATCCCCGCGACCACGACCTGATCGCGGCCACCTTCGGACGCGGCATCTGGATCGCCAACATCGCGCCCGTGGAGCAGATGGATTCCAAGGTGCTGGCGTCCGCCGTGCACCTCTTCCAGCCGGTCACCGCCTACCAGTACGGGCAGGGTCCGGCCATCGGCGCCTCGGCAAACGGCGAAGGACAGCAGGTGTTCAACGCCCCGAGCCCCGAGTACGGCGCCAACATCAGCTACCGGATCAGCGCCGCCGTGCGCGGGCCGGTGCACGTGATCATCACCGACATCAACGGCGACACGATCGGCAACGTCAGCGGACCGGGCCAGGCCGGCATTCACACCGTGACCTGGAACTATCAGTCGCTGAAGCGGGCCCCGTCGCCGCCGCTGTCGCCGTCGGAACTGCGCGACAGCATCGTGCAGGCCAACCGCACCAAGACCGTGCTCGACTCGCTGGAAAAGGCGGGCATGAGCAAGGCCATCGTCGATCGCCTGCGTGAGGCGACGGCGAGCGCCAATCCCGCCGCCGCGGCCTTCGGGCGCGGTGGCGGCGGCGGACGCGGCGGCCGGGGCGGCGAGGCCGGCTTCCAGGAGCGTCCGGCGGAAGGTCCGCCGGTGGGCGCTCGTGGCGGTGGACGGGGTCGCGGTGGGGCGGCGGCGCTGAGTGCAGCGCTGACACCCGAGCAGATCGCGTCGGCGTTCCCGGGCGGCTTCCAGCAGCTCGCCGATCTCCTCGGCATGGGTCGCGGCGGTCGCGGTGGTGGCGGCCGCGGCGGTCGCGGCGGCGCCCAGCTCGTCGGCGCCGGCGATTACCTCGTCTCGATCACCGTCAACGGCCAGACCGAGAAGCAGGTGCTCCGCGTGGAGCGCACCGACACCGCGCCTGTGAGCGACAACGGCGGCTTCGGCGGCACCACGGACGATCATAAGTAGAACCTGTCGCCTCTCGCGACCAACAGCCCGCCGGTACACTCGTACCGGCGGGCTGTTGGCGAGCGGCGCTCGCGCCGCGCATCTCCAACTCATGAGGATTTTCATGCACCGAGCTGTACGTCTCGCCATTCCCGGCCTGCTGCTGGCCGGGCTCTCCTGCCGGTCGGCCTCGCCGGCGCCGCAGCCGGCCGCCGCTCCCGCGCCGGGCCCCGGTGCGATGGCGCAGAACGCCGAAGGTCGCGGCGGTCCGCCGCCCGGCTTCCGCCCGCGCCGAGTGCCGCTCACCCCCGAGCAGCGCGCCGCTCGGCGCGACTCCATCAACGCCGACCGCCAGCGCCTGGCCGATTCCGTCATGGCCACCATCGCCGGCCGCGAGACCGAGCCCGCCGGCAAGGTCTTCAAGAACGTCCAGCTGCTCAAGGACATGCCGGCCGGCGAGTTCATCAAGACGATGAACGACAACTACGCCAAGGCGATCGGCCGCAGCTGCAACTTCTGCCACGTCGCCGGCAAGTTCGACAGCGACGCCCGCAAGGAGAAGCACTCCACCCGCGTCATGATCGCCATGGAAGATTCCATCAACAACGCGGCGCCGTACCTGAAGGCGCTGATCAACCCGCGCGGCGAGTGGCCCAAGATCGAGTGCGTCACCTGCCACCGCGGAATGAACGAGCCCAACCACGCGCTCCTGCCCCCGTAGGCGGCGCTTCGCGTCCGGAAGGACGAAGCACGCCGGGCGGAGATGCCGCCCGGCGTGCTTTGCGTTCGCAGTTCCTATTCTTCGTCCAGTTCCAGCACGGCGCGCGCATCGTCAAGCGCCGCCGCCGGCACCAGCACGTCCACGCCCTTCGCCGTCGTCCCCTGAAAGCCCGGCCCGAAGATGCCCACGATGTCGTTGCCCCGCGACACGGCGGGAATCTCGGCGGCCTCGAGCCGCGAGACCGCCACGTCGGCTTCCAGCGCCGAGCCGAACGTCGCCAGTTTCGTCCACTCCGATCCTTTCGCCATCGCTCTGGCCCGCGGTTGGATGTGGATGCAAGATAGAGCCGTTGCACGTCGAGTTCATCCCCGCCCTTTCGAGGACCGTCACGTGAAGCTCGCCCGACTTTTCGCCGCCGCGCTGTGCGCCGGCGTTGCTGCCGCCGCCCCCGTCCCCGCGGCCAATGCCCAGGGTTCCGCCGGTGGCGCTGTGCCACCGGGCCACCTGTATCACCTCGATCCCACGCCGAGCACCGTGGCCTACGGGTACTACTGGTCGCAGGCGAAGCCGGCATTGCGCGTGAGATCTGGCGACGAAGTCGAGGTGGGAACCCTCATCACGTCCACGCCCAAACGCCTGGAGGGCGCCGGCGTCGACTCCGCCGACGTCCAGCAGTCGCTCCGCAACATCGTGGACAGCGTGAAGGACCGCGGCCCCGGCGGCCACATCCTCACCGGGCCCATCTACGTCGAGGGCGCCGACTCGGGCGACGTGCTCGAAGTGCGCATCGAGAAGATCGACCTCTCCATTCCGTACGCCTACAACGCCTTCGGCCGCACCAGCGGCTACCTGCCCGAGGACTTCCCGTATTCCAAGATGAGGATCATCCCGCTCGACAAGCAGCGGATGGTCGCCCACTTCGCCCCCGGCATCGAGATCCCCCTTCACCCCTTCTTCGGCAGCATCGGCGACGCGCCGCCGGCGTCGATGGGGCGCGTGAGCAGCGCCCCGCCCGGCATCTTCGCCGGCAACCTCGACAACAAGGAACTCGTCGCCGGCACCACGCTCTACATCCCCGTGTGGACCAAGGGAGCCCTGCTCGAGATCGGCGACGGCCACGCCGGCCAGGGCAACGGCGAGGTGGACATCACGGCCATGGAGACCTCGCTCGTGGGCCGCTTCCAGCTCATCGTGCGCAAGGACCTGCACCTCCAGTGGCCGCGCGCCGAAACGCCCACGCACTACATCGCCATGGGCATCGACAGCAACCTCGTGACGGCCACCAAGAACGCCATCCGGCAGGCCATCGATTTCCTGGTCACGCAGAAGGGGCTCTCGCGCGACGACGCGTACATGCTCGTCAGCGTCTCCTCCGACGTCGACGTCACGGAACTCGTGGACGGCACGCTCGGCGTTCACGTGATGATCCCCAAGAACATCTTTAAGTAGCAACTGGACATTAAATGAAGCGTCTTCGTGCTCCTGCGGCGCTGGCGTCCGCCGCGGTCGTGTTGGTGTGCGCCGTCGCCCCGCGCGCTGCCGCGCAGGACGCGCGGAACCCGCACGACGCGCAGCCCGAGCGGCCCACGGTCGCCACGCACGCCGGCACCGTGGCGCCCGGGTGGTTCGAGATCGAGTCCGGTGTCGAGCGCGATCGCATGGCGCCCGGCATCGCGTCGCTGGCCACGCCGACGCTGCTCAAGTTCGGCATCGCGCCGCGCGTGCAGTTCGACGTTTCGCTCACCACCGTGCAGCCGTCGAGCCGGGAGTCGTTCGGCGTCGGCGACGGCGGCATCGGCGTCAAGTGGCGGCTGGCCGAAGACTTACCCCTGCTCGGCGACTTCGCCGTGCAGCCGTCGATCAAGTTCCCCACGGGTTCGCAAGTTCGCGGCACCGGAACGGGGACGACCGATTTCTCCTTTCTCGCCATCTCCAGCCACGTCATCGGACCCACCTCGCTCGACATCAACGCCGGGTACACGAAACGCAGCGATGCCAGCTCGAGCGCCCTCTGGACGGTGTCCACCGGCACCACGATCGACGGTCCTCTTGCCTGGGCCGCGGAGCTGTACGGCTACGCGTTCTCCGGTTCCACGGCGTCGGTGGGATTTCTCACCGGTCCCACGTACATGGTGCACGCCTGGTTCGTGGCCGACGCCGGCGTCATCTTCAACGTCGCCGGCCCGCAGCCGCCGGCGCTCTATGCGGGGCTCACCTGGAACGTGGGGCGGTTCCGGTAGCCGGTCCGCCCACTCCCTTGACCGCCGAACGCCCGGCGGTATCTTCTCCCCCATGACGCGCACGCCTTTGGCTTCGGCCTCCTATTACTACCGCACGGTTCCCGCCACGGGCCGTGATCGGAGGCGTTTGCGCAGCTGAACCGCGTCAACTCACTCGACTCACCAGGAGCCCGTGGATGTCCACGGGCTCTTTCGTTTTATCACCAGCACCCGCAGTGGAGCCGTCATGATCATCATCACCTCGCCTGGCGTCACCGACGCGCAACTCGACCGCATCCGCGAGCGCATCGAGGCGCTGGGGCTGCGCACGCACCTCTCGCGCGGCGAGCAGCGCACCATCATCGGCTGCATCGGCGACGAATCGCTGCTCGCCGACGCCGGGCTCCTCACCCTCCCCGGCGTGGAGTCGGTGACCCCGGTGATGAAGCCGTACAAGCTCGCCGCCCGCGAGTTCGTGCCCTTCGGCACGGTCGTCCAGTTCGGCGACACCGGCGGCGTCACCATCGGCGGCCGCGACTTCACCGTCATCGCGGGGCCCTGTTCCGTGGAGGGACGCGAGATGCTGCTCGACACGGCGCGGGCCGTGCGGGCCGCCGGCGCCTCGATGCTCCGCGGCGGCGCCTTCAAGCCGCGCACCTCCCCCTACGCGTTTCAGGGGCTGGGCAAGTCCGCCCTGCGCATGCTCGCCGACGTCCGCGCCGCCACCGGCATCCCGGTGGTGAGCGAGGTCATGGACACGCGCCAGGTGGAACTCGTGGCCGAGCACGTGGACATGCTCCAGATCGGCGCCCGCAACATGCAGAACTTCGCGCTCCTTGCCGAAGTCGGCCGCACCCAGCGGCCAGTGCTGCTCAAGCGCGGGCTGTCGGCCACCATCGCCGAGCTGCTCATGGCGGCCGAGTACGTCATGGCGCAGGGCAACCACGACGTGGTGCTCTGCGAGCGCGGCATCCGCACCTTCGAGCCCTCCACGCGCAACACGCTCGACATCGCGGCCATTCCCGTGCTCAAGCGCGAGACGCATCTTCCGGTGATCGTCGATCCGAGCCACGCCGGCGGCCGAGCGGATCTCGTGCTGCCGTTGGCGCTCGCGGCCGTCGCGGCCGGTGCCGACGGCCTCATCATCGAAGTGCACCCGCACCCCGACCAGGCCCTTTCCGATGGCGATCAGTCGATCGCCTTCGACAGCTTCCGCCGCCTGATGCACCGCGTGGCCGCGTTCGCCGCCGCGGCCGATCGTACGCTCGCATTTCCCGTCGCCCCATCGGAGGCCGCTGCATGACCACCCCGCCGAAGACCCCGGAGCCCGAACGCGAGGATCTCGCGCGCCTGCGCGTGGAGATCGAGCAGGTCGACCGCGACATGATCAAGCTCATCGCGAAGCGCGTCGAGCTGGCCCGACAGGTGGGCGCCGTCAAGCGAGCCGCCGGACTTCCGGCGCTCGATCCCAGCCGCGAGGCCGCGGTCATCCGCCGGGTGAGCGAAGTGGCCCGCGAGGAGGGCGCACCCGAAGAGGACGTGCGCTACCTCTTCTGGCACATCATCGGCATGTCGCGCCGCGTGCAACTCATCGAGGAATGACCATGCCCGCAGTGCCGCCGCGCGTCGGCATCGTCGGACTCGGGCTCATCGGCGGGTCGGTAGCCCGCGATCTCGTCGCGCGCGGAGTGGAGGTCGTGGGCTACGATCGCGACCCCGGGCAGCTCGCGAATCTCTCCGCCGAAACTGGCGGGCGCATCCGGCTTGTCGAGAGCGCCGGCGCCGTAATGGAAGCACCGCTCGTGCTGATCGCCGTCCCCGTGGGCGAGGCGCTCGACGTGCTGGCCGCCCTCGCGCCGCGTGTCTCCGGCGCCCACGTGGTGATGGACGTGGGCAGCACCAAGCGCGACATCGCGGAGATGGCAACCCAACTCGGCATCGCCGCGCGATTCGTGGGCTGCCACCCGCTCACGGGCGATCACCGCTCGGGATGGGAGGCGGCGCGCAGCGGGATGTTCGGCGGCGCCACCGTGTTCGTCTGCCCGTCGAGCGAGACCGCGCCCGACGCCCTGACGGCGGCCGCCGCCTTCTGGACCGCGCTCGGGGGCTGCGTCCAAACACTGACCCCCGCCGAGCATGACGACCGCATGGCGCTGGTGAGCCACCTGCCGCACATGGTGAGCGTCGCGCTCGCGCTCACGCTCCAGCGCGCCGGCGCAACGCACGCCATGCTCGGCCCCGGCGGGCGCGACGTCGCGCGATTGGCCGGCGGCTCCGCCGAGTTGTGGACCCAGATCGCGGCCCAGAACCGGCAGTCGCTGACCCAGGCGCTCTCGCTCTTCGAGACGCGGGCGCGGGAACTGCGAACGGCAATCGAATCAAGCGAGACGGCTGCCGTCGCCGCCCTGTTGGCGAACGCCACCGCCTGGAGTGGCGAGTAGTCCCTGCGCGAGCCCGGGTTACGTCGACCGCATGTAATGACACCCCGACGCCTGCGCCCGCATCACCGCGAAGATACCCGACGGCTGAAGCGTGAGGCCAGGGATCAGATGCCGGCGCAGCTCGTCGAACATCGCACTTGATTTGTCGCCCGTTCGGTGGGCCAGGATCCCCGCCATCCCCTGCGTGGCCATCGCGCAGCCGAGGAACACGACGCCGCGCTTCGTCAACGCATCCATGGAATAGGCGGCGTCTTCCTCGTCACCAGGCGCCGCCTGGTAGAACGGATTGCGCGTCGCCCACTTGTCCGAGCCGAACGCCTTGATCTTGGTGTACTCGCCCAGCTTGTACCGGCTCCACATCTCGTCGTCGAGCACCATCGGGATGGCCTTGTGTCGGATCACGACCACGGCGTTCACGTCCGAGTCCTCGAGCTTGTACATGTCCTTGAACCCCTTCATGTACGAATAGGCGTTGAACACCGCCGTGCCGTCCTCGATGTCGGGCGAATCGAACACCGCGCGATACTTGCCCGTGAGCCGGTTGGTCCAGGCGTCGTCGAACTCGAGTTTGGGAAGGGGCGGCATCGGGGGCAGCTTCGGGCCCGCCGACGTCGGCGTTGTCTCCGGCGCGGCCGCGCCCAGCGTGCCGGCGCCGCTCACGCATGCCGTGGCGGCCAGGGCGGCCGCGGCGGTGGCCAACTGGCCGATGAATTCACGACGAGGAGTGGTCGGGACGGAGTCGGACTCGTGCAAGGGGGCGCTCCTGGATCGGTGGGGCCGTGAGTAGGCCGGGCGACACGAAGTTATTCGCGCGTCGCCGGAAGTCCATTGTTCATGAGCCTTGCGCGGCGAGCAGCCCCATCAACCCGCGCCCCGCGCGTGCCAATCGGCCAGCGCCTTCTCCTCGATCTCCGGCGTGATCGTGAACTTTGGCTTGGCGCGCCTGGCCTCGGCCACGGTCGGCCACCAGGCCAGCGTGTCGCGCACCGTTTCCGCGAGCGGCCGGAAGGTCAGCCCGGCGGCCATCGCCCGCTCGTTCCTGATGCTCATCATGCCGTCGTCGTTGCCGCGCAGCATCGCCCACGGAATCGCTTCCTCGATGCCGTGCGCCGCCAGGAAGTCGTAGTCGTCCACGTAGGTGAACTGCACGTCGGCGTCGAGCGCGGCCTTCGCCGCCGGATAGAACTCGCGCGCCGTCATCGGGTGCTCGGGGCCCACCGCGTTGAACACCCCCGACCGCCCGTCTTCCAGCAGTCGCACCATGAACTCGGCCAGATTCCGCACATCGATGAATTGCACCGGATCGTCGTGCTTGCCCGGCGCCAGCACCTCGCCGCCGCGCGAAAGCCGCACCGGCCAGTAGGGAAACCGGTCGCTCGGATCGTTGGGCCCGACGATGTACGTGGGCCGCACCACCAGCCCCCGGTCGCCGAACGCCTGCATCACGTACCGCTCCCCCTGCGCCTTCGCCACGCCGAACGCCTCCGATCCGTCCTTCGGGTCGTGCAGGTCGTAGTGCACAGGATCGGACTCGTCCAATCCGCGGCGCAGATACGGGTAGTACACGCCGGTGGACGACGTGAACAGGTAGCGGCCCGCCGCGTTCTTCAGCAGCGCGGTCGACTGTCGCACCCAGTCCGCGATGTTGGCCGAATCGTCCACCACGGCATCCCACCGCTTTCCCTCGAGCGCCTGCAGCTTGCCGTTGCGGTCGCCTTCGAGATGGATCACCGACTCCGGCAGATCGGCCTGGTGCCGGCCCCGCGTGAAGATCGTCACGCGATGCCCGCGCGCCACGGCGTACCGTACCAGGTACGGCCCGATGAACCCGGTGCCGCCCAGCACCAGAATGTCGAGCGGGGCCGCTGCCGTCCCCGCGTGCCACGCGTCCGGCCGCGCGAATGGATTGATTCCGGTGGCCAGCGCGCCGCCGGCAACCGCTGCAGATATCAGAAACTCGCGTCTCGTTTGCACCCTCGACGCCTGGTAGCGCCCTGAGCCGATCCCCGAGCTGGTGGTAGAACAGCCCGACTGCTCCCGGTTTGCCGTAGCGGGCCCCGGGAAGCGAGAGGCGGAACGACAGCACGTTGTGCGGATCGAATCCGGGGTTCGCGTTCGTCACCCGCTCGTAACTGCGGATCAGCAGGCCCGCGCCGATGAGGAGCAGGAGCGAAAGGGCCACCTCGGCGGCAATCAGCACCTTCGACAGTCGCCCGTGCCCGAATCCCAGCGACTTCGAACCGATCGAACCGCGACCGCCTTGTTTCAGCGATTCGTTCGGGTCCACCTCTGCCGCCCGGAGCGCCGGAACCAGCCCGAACGCCAGCGGCGCGAGCAGCGACATCGCGGCGGTGAACGCGAGTACCCGCCAGTCGACTCCCGATCTCGTTCATTCGCGGGATGTTCGCCGGACCGAACATCCGGAGACTCCCGATGGCGAGCACGGCCAACGCCAGGCCTCCGACTCCGCCGCCGCACGCGAGCACTGCTTGCTCGGTGAGCAGCTGCCTGATCAACCGGGCGCGTCGCGCGCCCACCGCGGCCCGGATGGCCATTTCCTTTTCGCGTACCGCCGCGCGCGCGAGCAGGAGGTTGGCCACGTTGGCGCAGGCCACGAGCAGCAGGAGCGCCACCGAACCCAGCAGCACGTACACGGTCCGGCGCGCGTCGCCCACCACCTGGTCCATCAGCGGCACGACGCTGATCGTCAGTCCTCCGTTGGGCGGGTAGAACGCCGGGTACTGTTCCTTCATCCGCGCCGCCACCGCGTTCATCTGCGCCTGCGCTTCGGCCACCGTGACGCCGCGCTTCAGTTTGGCGAACACGTTGAAGTCCTCCCCCGCGCGCCGCGATTGCGCGCTGGCGGGCAGCGGGAGCGGGAGGAGCACGTCCGCTCGCTCGATGCCGTTCACCGTCGGCATGACCTCCCGGTTGAGCACGAAGCCTTCGCCCATCACGCCGACCACCGTGAGCGCGCTGCCGTTCAGCGTCAGCGTCTTGCCGATTACCGCCGAGTCAGAGCCGAAGCGGCGCTTCCAGAAGCCGTTCGAGAGAATCACAGCCGGCGGCCCGCCCGGGTGGGCGTCGTCCGCGGTGAACACGCGCCCGAGCACCGGCTGGCCGCCGAACAGTGGGAAGAATGACGACGTGACGCGGATGCCGTCGACGCGTTCCGGCTGCGCGCCGCCCGTCATGTTGAAGCTCGCGTTGATCGCCGCCGCGGTTTGCTCGAACGCGGTGTTGCCGCCGGCAACGTCGAGATACTGCCCGATCGACAGCCAGTCCTGGGCGACGTTGAGACCCGGTGAGCGCTGCCACAGAATGGCGATCCGATCGGCGCCGGCGTACGGAAGCGCCCGCAGCAGGACGCCGTCGGCCACGCTGAAGATGGCCGTGGTTGCTCCGATCCCCACCGCCAGCGACAAGCAGCGCTGCCGCGGCGAACGCCGGGGCGTTCATGAGCTGCCGGAATCCGTGTACGAGGTCGTTGCGCCACGTGTCCATCGGATCTTCACCGTCGGTCGGGTCGATCAAACTACGCCCTCGATGGCCGGTCGAGAAAGGCCGCCTGGAGCGTGGCGGGTCGACGGAGGAGCCTTCACCTTCCTGCGGTGACGGACCCCGGCCCATCTTCGTCCAGCAGCTCGCGGACCTTCTGCGAGAGGGCCGCCGGCGTGAACGGCTTTCGAAGCAGGATGATCCCGGGAAGCAGTTCACCCTCCGCGCTCATCGCCTCCTCGGAGTAGCCGGAGATGCAGAGGACCTTGAGCCGCGGCACCATCGCGGTCAATCTGGTCGCCAATTCACGACCGCTCATCCCCGGCATGACGACATCCGTAACGAGCAGATGGATCGGCTCGTGGTGCTGCTCCACGAGTCGAATGGCGGCATCACCATGCTCGGCGGACAGTACGCGATAGCCGTACCCGCCGAGGGCCTTGACGACCAGCCCCCTGACGGCGCTGTTGTCCTCGACGACGAGAATGTCTCGCCCCGTCGGGCCAGCCCACTCGCGGGATGAGATGCGGCGGGCTCGGCCGCGCTGCCCACGACCATGGGGAAGAAGATTTCGAAGCCGGTGCCGCGGCCCGGTTCGCTTTCGACCGTGATGTAGCCGCCGCTCTGTTTCACGATGCCGTACACGGTGGACAGGCCCAGGCCGGTTCCCTTGCCCGGCTCCTTGGTGGTGAAGAATGGCTCGAAGCTCCGCGACATGACCTCTTCCGTCATGCCGGCGCCGGTGTCGCGCACCGACAGCTTCACGTTGGGGCCAACATGGGCGCCCGGGTGGGTCTGCACGAAGGCTTCGTCGAACACGGCGCTCGCCGTCGCGATGGTCAGGGTGCCGCCTTCCGGCATGGCATCGCGGGCGTTCACGGCAAGGTTCGTGATCACCTGCTCGACTTGCCCCGGGTCCGCACGAATCAAGCCCAGCTTCGGGGCAAGCCTGGTGACAAGAACCATGTTCTCACCGATCAGGCGCCGGAGCATCTTTTCGATGTTGGCAACGATGCCGTTCAAATCCACATGGCGCGGCTCGAGCACCTGGCGCCGGCTGAATGCGAGTAGCTGCCCCGTCAATTCGGCCGCCCGTTCGGCCGCGCGCATCATCTCCTCGACTTCCTCGTGCGCGGACCCCTCGGGCTCCAGCTCCTGCAGCGCCAACTGGCCCCATCCGATGATCACAGTGAGGAGATTGTTGAAGTCATGCGCCACGCCGCCCGCGAGACGGCCAATCGCCTCCATCTTCTGTGCCTGGTGCAGCTGCGCCTCCAACTGCACGCGGTCTGAAACGTCGCGGCCAATGCCGAAGACGCTCACCACCTGGCCATTCTGCGTTCGTGGGACCACGTGGATCTCACCGATGCGGTAGCCGCCGTCCGCGGTCCGGATGCGGAGCGGAACCACCACGCCGGGAGGATCGCCGCGAATCGCCGCGAGCAAACGGCTGTTCGCCAGAGGAATATCGTCCCGATGCAGGAGTTCCGAGAACGGGCGGCCCACTACTCGGTCGCAAGGAATTCCGGTGATGACCTCGAACGCCCGGTTCATCGACGTGACCGTGCCATCGGGGGCCAACGAGAAGATGACGTCGCGGGCGCTCTGGACCAACTCTGCATACGCCTGTGCGATCCGTCCGCGCTCCTCTTCGGCGAGATGCCGGCGCGTGACGTCCCGGCTGGTCACCACGACGGCCTGGACGTTCGGATTGGTCAACAGGTTCTCGATCGTCGTATCGATCCACATCCACCACCCGTCCTTGTGGCGGATCCGGTATTGCGTGTGGAAGACCGTTTCCGGATGACTCAGCACGTCCGCCCACGCCTGCCGGACGGTCGCGAGATCGTCCGGGTGCACCGTCTCGAACCCGCTGCGCCCCATGCGCTCTTCATCGGAGTAGCCGTTGATCCGCTCGTACGAGGGGCTTCGGTAGAGAATCGTGGCGGCGGCATCCGTAAACAGAATGCCGTCATGGCTGTTTTCCACGATGGCGCGAAATCTGCTCTCGCTCCGTCGCAGCTCTTCTTCGGCCCGCTTCTGCTCCGTGATGTCCCGAGCGATCGCCGACGCCCCGATGACCTCGCCCGACGCGTCCCGAATCGGGGAGACGGTGATCGCCACCGGGACGGTGGTGCCGTCCTTTCGCCGGCGGATCGTTTCTACATGGGTCGGCGCAACGCCGCGCCCCACCGCCTCCATGAGGCCGGTCAACTCGCCTTCGCTGCCCGGTGGGTATAGCACGGCCACCGAGCGGCCGATCATCTCGGCGGCGGAGTACCCGTACAGCCGCTCGGCGCCGGCATTCCACACGAGAATTCGCCCGTCGACGTCCCCGGCGTAGATCGCGTCCTCGGCGGCATCCGCGATCGACGCGAGCAGCGCCTGCTCCGCGTCGGCCGACGCGGGCGGTTCGGGGACCGCCTTCTTGCCCGCGGGTTTCCGCATGGTGCGGCTTCCGGCCATCGACCCCCGGCTAGTGCGTGTAGCTCCCGTTGATGAACGCGTCCACGTCACGGTGAAGCTTATCGTGGGCCTTGCGATCGATGTACACCATGTGCCCCGACTCGTAGTAATCGAAGCTGATGTTCTTCCGAATCGACGGCTCGAGCTGCATGTGGGACACGGTCTCTTCGATGCCGTTGAACGGCGTGGCCAGGTCGTAGTACCCGCACAGCACCAGCACCTTGAGCGACGACTCCTGCGTCATCGCCGAGCGGAGCACCTCGGCCACGTCCGTGTTGCCGGTCTGATCCCATGGCCGCACGTTGCCACTCACCAAGTAGTAGGCGTCGCTGTTCCAGCCAAGGTCGCGCCGCACGTAATCCTGGAACGTGGCGGTGTAGGCCCCTTCATATGATGCCTCGCTCGGGTCGTATTCGGCGCGTTCGGCCGCCGCGTCGCGATTCATGCCCGTGAATCGCGAGTCGAGCCGCCCTACCACCAAGCGCTTGTCACGCTCGAGTTGCGCGAACCAGCGCTGGGGGCTCACGCGCAGGTCGGCCTCGTCGATATAATCCGGTGACAGTGCCGGTCAGTCGCGCCATGTCGGCCGTGACT
Source organism: uncultured Gemmatimonadaceae bacterium (assembly GCA_963775915.1). Lineage (GTDB taxonomy): Bacteria > Gemmatimonadota > Gemmatimonadetes > Gemmatimonadales > Gemmatimonadaceae > JAGWRI01. The sequence goes on along the minus strand of CAVZKH010000010.1, from coordinate 219,922 downwards.
TTGGCGTACTCGTTCGGCGAGATCTCGTCGCCCTTCTCCAGCGCCTGCGCATATTCGCCGTGCGCGAAGTCCCGCGCCTGCTGCGCGATCTGATCGGCCGACAGCTTCTCCAGCTCCGGCGACAGCAGATGATGATACCACGCCGACGTGATGTACGTGGGCAGGAAGAACTCGGTGCGGTCGTCCGCGCCCCACGGGGCGAACGCCACCGTCGACAGCAGCACGATGCCATTGAGATAGATCTGATGCCGGTTCTGCAGCACGCCCGAGAGTTCCGCCGACCGTGTGGTGCCGTAGCTCTCGCCGATCAGGAACTTCGGTGAATCCCACCGCTCGTTGCGCGTGATGTACTGATAGATGAAATCGGCGAACCAGTTGGCGTCCTCCACGACGCCGTAGAACTGGGCCGTGTTCTCCCCCGCCGCCGGCCGGCTGTAGCCCGTGCCGATCGCGTCGATGAATACCATGTCGGTGGCGTCGAGGAACGAGTCGTCGTTGTCGGTGATGCGGTAGGGCGCCGGCATGCCATGCCCGTCGTCGGTGAGCACCACGCGCTTGGGGCCCATCCCCATGTGCGTGAACAGCGACGCCGAGCCCGGGCCGCCGTTGTACACGAACGAAACCGGACGCCTCGCCGTGTCGGCCACGCCGTCCTTGGTGTACGCCACGTAGAAGAAGCTCGCCTTCGGCTTGCCCGCGTCGTCGCGAATGACGTAGGTGCCCGTGGTGGCGGTGTAGTTGATCGTCTCACCGCCGATGCGCACGCTGTGGTGCGTGACCACGGTGTGCTCTTCGAGCGGCGGCCCGGCGCGCTCGGCCTGGGCGGCCGGCTCCTGGGGGCGAGCCTCGCCCGGCTGGCCGCCGCGCCCGCCACGGCCTGACTGTTGCGCGCTCACCGGCGCCGCGCTGAGGGCTGCCGCGAACATGCCGGCGACGACGATTGCACGACTGGCGATCATGGAACGCGATCCTGGTGGGAGTCGCGGCAAGTATGCGCCCGCACGCGGCGCGCGTCAAATGCGCGCGTGCGTTCTCGGCCCATCAAATGCGCGGCTCCGCCATCAGCCCCGCAGCACCTCGCTCGGCGGCATGCGCGCCGCCCGGCGCGCCGGCACCCAGCTCGCCGCGAGCGCCACCGCGCCGAGCAGCAGCGCCACCCCGATGAACGCCACGGGGTCGGTGGCCGTCGTCCCGTACAGGAGACCCGTGAGCACTCGCGCCGCGGCAAGCGAGAGCAGGACGCCGACGCCGATGCCGGCCACCGCCATCTTCGCCCCCTGCCCCACCACCAGGCGCAGGATGTCCCCGGATGCCGCGCCCAGCGCCATGCGGATGCTCAACTCGCGCCGCCGTTCGGCCACCAGGAACGACACCACGCCGTAGATGCCCAGCGTGGCCAGCAGCAGCGCGGCCGAGCCGAATGTGGCGACCAGCGCCAGCACGAACCGCGGTCCGCCACCGAGCGTGAAACGATGCCCTCGATGGTCCGTATGCGCGGGGGCACGTCGGGCGCGAGTTGGCGCGCGATGCGACGCGCCGACGCCATCACGGCACCCTGGTCGGCCGCGGCGCCCGTGCCGATCACGAAGTTGAAGTCCCCCGCCGCGACCGGCCGCTGCCGATAGTCGGCGTAGAACGTCGGCCGCGGAGCGGCGGCCAGATCCCCCTCGCGCACGTCGCCCACCACGCCGATCACCGTGAACGGCCGGATATCACCGTCCATGTTTCCGAATTCGATGATCTGGCCGAGCGGGTCGCGTCCCGGCCACTGCCGGTCTGCCAGCGACTTGCTGATCAGCGCCACGTGCCCCGACGCCGATGCGTCGCGGTCGTCGAACAGCCGCCCGCGGAGCAGCGGTATGTGCATGGTCTCGAAATACCCGGGGCCGGCCACCCGGAATTCGGCGGAACCGGTCCGCGCCGGATTTCGGAAGAGCGTCTCGAATTGCGAAGGGTCGATCTTGTCGTTGGGTCCATTCATGACGAGAAACGTGCCGTTCGCCTGGAAGTCGGCCGCCAGGGGCATGACGTTGACGCCGCCGGCCCCGGTCACGCCGGGAATGGACCGCAGCTGGGCGAGCAGCGCGTCGTACGTCCGCACGCGTTCGGCGAGCACGCCCGAGTCTTTCGCCGCGAACGGCATCGACACGTCCAGTACCACCGCGCCCGAGGTGATGAACCCGGGCTGCACTCCCAGCAGGCGCTCGAAACTGCGCCCCAGCAGCCCGGCGGCCACGAGCATGGCGAGCGTCATGGCGATCTGGACCACCACCAGCCCGCGGCGGATTCGGTAGCTCGCCCCCGCCCCGGAGAGCGTCCGCTGCGCTTCGGAAAGCGCTTCGCGCACGTCGGCGTGCGCGCCGCGCCACGCGGCGACCAGCGCCATCAGCACCGCCACGGCAAGAGAGACCACGAATGCGAACGCGAACACGCGCCAGTCGAGCGTCACGTCGGCGGCACGGGGCAGCTCCCCCGTCTGGAGCCCGAGCAGCAGCGACACTCCTCCCTGTGCCAGCGCCACGCCCACCACGCCGCCGCCGATCGAGAGCACGAGACTTTCGGCCAGGAATTGCCGTACGAGCCTGCCGCGCTCCGCCCCGAGCGCCGCGCGCACCGCGATCTCGCCCTGCCGCGCCGCCATGCGGGCCACGAGCAGATTCACGGCGTTGGTGCACGCGATGAGCAGCAGCACGAGCGACGCGGCGAGCAGCACCAACAGCGTGGGACGGGCCTGTCCCACGAGTTGGTCGCGCAGCGGAACGAGCGCGCCGTTCACGGCGTCCATCTGATTGCCGTACTGCGCGCGGAGCGACCGCATGACGCCGCTCATGTCGCGCTGGGCCTGGGCGAGCGTGACGCCGGGAGCCAGCCGGCCGATTGCCTGCCAATTGTGCGCCGTACGGCTCGGATTCTGCCCTTCGAGCCCGCGGGGCGACCAGAGCTCGGTGCCCACGGGTTCGTCCACCGTCGCCGGCATCACGCCGACGATCGTGTACGCTCGGCCGGCCGTGTGAATCACCGTGCCGAGAATGTCGGAGCGTCCGCCGAACGCGCGCTGCCAGAAGCCGTAGCTCACGATCGCCGTGGGAGCGGCATCCACCTGCTGTTCGGCGGCGCTGAACACCCGCCCGAGCACGGGCTGCACGCCGAGCACGCGGAAGAAGTCCGGCCGACGCTCGCGGCGTGGGCGCGCACCGGGTCGCCCGCGCCAACCACGGACAGCACGCCGTAGTCGGCCATCTCGGTGAGGGCGCTGAAATCCCGCGATCGCGTGTGCAGGTCGTCGAAGTCGGGATCGGGGAAGTTCATGTGTCCGCCGCGGGTACCGACCTCCCACAGCTGCACGATACGGCCGGCGTCCGGATAGGGAAGCGGCCGGAGGAGGACCCCGTTGACGACGCTGAAGATCGCCGTGCTCGCGCCGATGCCGAGGGCAATGATCGTGACCGTGACCACGGCGAAGCCGGGCGCCTTGCGGAACTGGCGTAGGGCGAAGCGCAGGTCCAGCGCGAGCGATTCGAGGCGGCGCGGGCGAGAGTCGGTCGGCACGGGTTCGTCTCCTGGAGTCGGCGGAATGCGGATGCCTACGAAGGAAGCAGGGCCCGAGGATTCGGTCGGCCCGATGGCCCTCCATGACCCTCCACCGGCCCGACACTTGCCCGGATGAGGCTTGGACAGTGGGGAAATCGTTTGGGTTTGAGCTGCTGACGTGATCTCCCTGAGGGCAACCCGGCCCGGCGGTTCCGTGTCTATAGTTTCATCTCACCCGCCAGGCGTTCGCTCCCCTCCCACCTCCAGGCTCATGCGTGCGCTCGTTCTCGTCCTGCACCGCTACGTCGCGCTGGTCGCTGCCGTCGTCGTCCTCGCGCTCGGCCTGTCCGGAGCGGGACTCGTGTTCGAAGGCGCGATCGATCGCGCGCTCAATCCGGCGCTCTGGTATGCGGGGCCCGTTGGCTCGCCGGTGCCGCTCGATACGCTCGCCGCACGGGTGGCGGCGTCGGCGGGCGCCCCGGTGGACGCGCTCTCCCTGGGCAAGGCGCCGGGGATCGCCGACGTCGCCACCGTCGGCGCAACCCAGGTGTTCGTGAATCCCTACACCGGCGCGGTGCTCGGCACGCGGTCCATCGCCGAGTGGAACAGAACCTTCGCGCGACGCCTGCACGTGTTCCACACGACGCTCTCGGCGGGGCGGATCGGGGGGATGGTGGTATCGGCGGTGACCGCGGCGGTGCTCTTCCTCGTGCTCAGCGGGTTGTGGCTGTGGTGGCCCGACCGGTTGTGGCGGGTGCGCTGGTCGGCGTCGTGGAAGCGCGTCGCGTTCGATCTGCATCACGCCACCGGGGTCGCGGCCGCAGTGTTCCTCCTGGCCATCAGCGCGAGCGGCGTCGTGATGTCCTACCGGTCGATCGCCGCCTGGATCGGGCGGCTCGACGCCGTGCCGCCGCCGACGGTCCCCGCGCAGCCCGCCGCCGTGGCGGGTGCCCTGCCCATCGGGTTCGATTCGCTGGCGGCGGTGGGGCGGCACGCGCTCCCGGGCGCGATCCCGATGGTCGTGGCGCCGTCACGCGGGGGCGGCGACCCCGACGTCGTCTACATGCGCTATCCCGAGGACCACACGCCGGCGGGTCGGAGCCGGGTGTTCGTGGACCGCTACAGCGGGGCCGTACTGCTCGCCGTGAGCACGCGAACCGCGCAGACGGGGACGCGGATTCTGAACGTGTTGCGCTCCGTCCACACCGGGGATCTCTTCGGCCGGCCCACCGAGGTGCTGTGGCTCCTGGCGGCGCTGGCGCTGGCGAGCCAGGCGCTCACAGGGGCGGCAATGTGGTGGAACGCGCGCCGGACGCGGATGCCTCGCCCGCCCGTGCCAGCAGCAGATCGCGCTCGCGCGCGTTCGACGTGAGGGACGCCGCGCGCTCGAACTCCGCGTGCGCCTCGCGGAACCTTCCCAGCTTGAACAGCAGGTCGCCGCGCACGCTCGGCAACAGGTGATAGCGCGCCAGAGCCGGATCGCCGGCGATCGCGTCCACGATCGCCAGCCCCTCCACCGGCCCGAACGCCATGGAATACGCCACGGCCCGGTTCAACTCGACCACCGGCGACGGCGTCAGGGCGGCGAGCGCGTCGTAGAGCGCGGTGATCTGCGTCCAGTCGGTGTCCTCGGCGCTCAGCGCTCGCGCGTGACAGGCGGCGATCGCGGCCTGCAGCGTGTACGGGCCCACGGCGCCGCCGAGCTTCATCGCGCGGTCGAGCGCCGTCAGCCCACGTGAGATCAGCACCCGGTCCCACCGGCTGCGGTCCTGGTCCATGAGCAGGATCGGCCCGCCGGATCCGCCCACCCGCGCCCGGAGCCGCGACGCCTGAATCTCCATCAGCGCCGCGAGTCCGTGCACCTCGGCGTCCTCGCGCGCCAGCTCCGCCAGGATGCGGCCAAGCCGCAGCGCGTCCTCGCAGAGCGCGGGCCGCACCCAGTCGTCACCCGCGGTTGCCGAGTACCCCTCGTTGAAGATGAGGTAGATCACCTCGAGCACCGAGGCGAGGCGCGCCGCCAGCTCCGGACGCCGCGGAACTTCGAATGGCACGTGGGCTGCGGTGAGCGTCCGCTTGGCGCGCACGATACGCTGCTGCACCGTGGGCACGGTGGTCAGAAACCCGCGCGCGATCTCCTCGGTGGTCAAGCCGCCCAGCAGACGGAGCGTGAGCGCCACCCGCGCCTCCACCGTGAGCACCGGGTGGCATGCGGTGAAGATGAGCCGGAGCATGTCGTCCCCGATCTCGTCGTCGATCGCATCGGCCAGTTCGGATTCGACGTCCTCGCGCTCCTCGATCTCACCCTTCCACTCGGCGTGCTTCCGATCGAGCATCTCGCCGCGCCTCAGATGATCGACGGCCCGCCGCTTGCCCGCGGCCATGAGCCAGGCGCCCGGGTTGTCGGGAACGCCGGACGCCGGCCACTGCTCGAGAGCCGCCACGAGCGCGTCGTGCGCGAAATCCTCGGCAAGTCCCACGTCTCCCACCATGCGCGCCAGACGCGCGATGACGCGCGGCGATTCGATGCGCCAGGCGGCATCGATGGCGCGACGGGCATCCGAGTCCCTGATCTTGTTCATGACTCCCCCGCGGCGGGGCCCGGCGTACGCAGCCGGAGCCCCCTGGGCTAGTGCCCCATGGGTTGGTCGGCGATGGCCCTGACCACGGAGCGCCCATCACCCGCGATACTCACGAATCTCGTACTCCACTCCACCAGCTCCTTCTGCGACTTGAACCGCATCACCGCGAATCCGCCGATGATTTCCTTGGCCTCTGTGTACGGCCCGTCCTTGACCACCACATTTCCCTTCTTCCGGGTGATCACCGTGGCCGGCGCGTCCGGATTCCATCCGCCGGTGTCCAGGAGCACGCCCGCGGTGGCCGCCTCCTGAATGAACGCGCCCATCTTCGCCATCGTTTCCTGCGTGGGCGCGCTGATGTCGCCCTCGGGATACCACAATGCCAGGACCCGCATGTTCGAACCTCCGAGTGTGAGAGGGTGGGTTATCCGCGGGCCGCCGCCTGAACGTCGGGGGGGAAGTCCTCGAGTTCCATTATCTGACGCACTTCGATGATGTCGCCGTCCAGTGTTACCGGCTTCCAAGGATACGTCGAACGAGGACCGCGAAGATCGACATGCCGGGGGGGGAGCGGCCGACTGACGGGGCCGCGATGACCGCGACCGGTGCTCAGGGCCGGCCCACGCGGCAGCACCCATCGGCGACCTGCGGCAGGATCAGCGGGCGATCTCGACGATCGAGGGGTCTACGCCGACACGCCTGGCCACCTCGCCGATCAACTCGGCTTCCGACCGGAATTCGGCGGACTCCAGGAGCTGCCGAAAATCCGCGATCTCGTGGAGCTGCTCGTCCAACGAGATCACCGACCGGCAGTGAAGGAGCCCTTCGACGTTTTCCGGAATGTTGTCGTCAACCACTACTCGCACTCGCGCGATCGCCGGCATGTTCAGCCTCGAGGGTCTGCTGAGTCAGCACCGTCCCGGTAGGCCGCCCACCGCGTTCCACCCGGTTTGGCCGGTCTCTGGTCAAGACTGTCGATCCCTAGGTCCGCGCGCAAGTTGACGCGCGCGGGTCAGGCGGCCGAGATCCGGCTGTCGTCGGGAAGGGGTCCGGGAGGTTTGGACTGCGACCAGACGTGACAGTTTGCGCAGTAGACGCTACCGGCCCGGCGGATGTAGTCTCTGGTAGCCTTCCGTATGAAGACAGCCCCGCAGAGGTAGCAGCCGAGATTTTCAATGCCCATGTCGGCGGGGTCGGTCGGGACTGCAGGCGAATGGACGCGCTCACCTTCGGGCGCGGATGGACTGACAGCGGGATATGACTTCATCGAACCTCCAGACATGAAGTCAACTCCCGCTACACCGCAAACGCTAGTGAGGTCCGGCACAACCTGCCGCGTCAATCAGACACGGAAACGAAGGTGCTTGATGCCCGGAACATTCGGTGCCGGCTAAAGCGGTCAGGGCAGCCCGGACCTCATTGCTTCCACCACGCGGCGGCTTGCCACCATGTCAATTCAAAACGCTTGAAGAGATTCATGGCCTCATCATCCCCGGTAGACCGTTTCCAGTGGGGCACCTCGCTTGAAACGTGCACCGACCGCCTCGGCAATCCGCGCGCGCTGTGCCCTATCATAATCGGAACTGGCCGCCTCGGGCTCGCGGAGTTGTCGGCGCGTCCCCCGCTGGGTCACGACGCGAGGGCCGTGCCCATGGTCTACTGCCGCGGCGCCGGGCCCGCGCTGGCCGGCCGGGGGGCGGGGGGCGGCGTCAAGCCGAGCGCCGCGTACGTGCCGCGCGCCTCGACCAGCTGGGCGGCCACGTGCCGCTCCCGCTGCATGACGCAGGCGGAGTACCAATCCTCCGCGCTCGTCGGGTCATCGCACGCGATCGGCGCCGTCTTGCCGAAAGCCAGTTGCGGCATGGTGTGCCCGTAGATCTCGTGGGCCAGCACGCGCTCCAGATAGCGGTTGAACAACACCGTGTCTTCGCCGGACCGGCTGGCGTCGCGAAACGCGGACTGCAGGTCCGAGAGACGCACGATGACCGAGATGTGTTCGATGGTTTTGCCGGGGGCGTTCGTGGGCGTGAGCGGGTAGAACGCCGTGAGCGCCTGCCAGCCGCCGACCTGCGCGTAGCCCCTCGGAAGCTGGTCACGGAGCTGCTGCTCCGTGCCGATTACCACCGGAATGCCGGAATTCTCCAGGGCCACCATCGCCGAGTCGAAGGACGTCGACATTCTGCGCAGGCGGGCGATCGTGGCGGCGAGCGTGGAGTCCCGGACAACGATGTTGGCCCCGACCGGCCGCGACACGGCGGCCGTCGTGCTTGCGGCCGCGCCCCCCGCGATCCGGAGTTGGCCAGTGGCACCCGCGGGCGCCATCGACGAATACCGCAGGCTCCCGAGAGCTCCACCCGCCTGCATCGATGCGCATCCGGTAAAGGCCGAGGCGCAAATGGCAGCCAGCGTCCAGCGGGCGGCGCGGGCGAACCGAAGGCTCGGGGCGGAGGAGGAAACCGTACCGACGACGCCGTCGGTGTTCGTCAGAAGCGAGCGCTGCAGCATGGGAGACTCTCCGTTCGCCCGAAGGGCGAGTACGTGCTTCAGCGCGGCGTCGCGCGTTACGGAGAGAAGGCTCGCCTGGCAGCCTCTGACTGTCTAGTGTTTAGACAGTCTGCACTGTATATAATCCGCTATACAGGCCAGCAATACCGATAAATGGCCATATTGGACGACAAAATGGCCTGTTTTGCAAATTGCTACTCGGTCATTGAGTCCTGTCTACTTCGCCGCCGGAAGATCGGCGCCGTCCGCCGCCGGATAGCGCAGCGTCCCGTCCGCCATGATTCGCGCGCCCGGGGTAAGCGTCGCCGGGACGATCTTGCCAGGCCCCATGATGTGCTCGACGCGCGCGCCCCCGGCCAATAGATAATCGGCGATGATGCGCCGATGGCAGCGCCACCAGACCGCTTCGGCGCACATGATGGCGCAACGATCGTCGAGCGCGAGAGCACCGAGCGCGGCGAGCCCCGCGCGAAACTCGGCAGTCTCCGCGTAGTCCGCATAGTTCCGAAATGCGGCCACGCGCCAGAAGCCGTTGACCGACGGCGGTGCCCCCTTGAGATGGTGCCGGCGACCGCCGAGCGCCGACAGATGGCGGTAGCCAATGCCCTCGGCGGCCAGCGCACCGGGCAGCGTCTCCTGATTGAACTGGGGCGTCGTCCGCGAGCGGGGGATCGAGCGCACGTCCACGAGCAGGGTAACGCCCGCCTCTCGGAGAAGCGCCACGAATTCAGCCAGCGTCCTCGTGGAGTGGCCGATGGTGAAGACAGGACCACCGCGTCCGAACTGCCTTCGCGCCATTGATACCCCCTCCGTGCGTGTTCAACGATACCTTAATAGGAGCACGATATCAGCGCGGCAATATGCCGGCCCGCACGGGCGCCCACGAGCGCGGCGGCGCCCAAGGACTAGGGAGGAAGTCATGACCCCGGTGCATAGGACGCTGCAAGGCGACGTGCTCGCGTTCGACCTGGCCCATGAGATGCGCACGGTGCGCGACGAGCTCGCCGCGGGCCACGAGCGGATTGCCCGGACGCTCGTGAAGGAGGGTCCGCTCCGATTGACGCTGATCGGCCTGAACCCGGGCGGCGCGCCACTGGTGAGCGCACGACCGAGCCTTAGCCGCTGGTGGTCAGCGGCGCTGCTGCATCTTGTACGCGGCTTCCGTCGGCCGCAACGGCCGCAGCAGCCAGTACGGCCGGCGCATTCCGCCCGGTCCCGGCGCCGGCCGCGCCATGGCCAGCCACTCCTTGTAAATCGCGTGGCTCTTCGCCGTGTCCACCTCGATGTCCCCCTCGCGGTCGTCGGCGTCGGCCTTGGTCACACGCACCCTCTGATGCCACGCGTGCGCCCCGCTCACCGGATCGGGATGCACCGGGAACACCAGATTCTGATGGACCCCGGCGCTGTGCCACCACACCCGCCCAGAATCCGCGTCTCGGCTCGTGAACGGTTCCACCTGCTTCACCCGCCGCATGCGCCACTTGCCGCCCCGCTGCTCGAGGGTCACGAGCGCTGAGCTCCACCGGTCCACCCCTTTGGTCTCGTTCAGCCGCCACCGCCCCATGTGGTGCGAGCACGCCACCACGCCGGGGCGAATCCCCTCCGTCACCCACGCCGGCAACACGAAGTGGCCGATGTCCGTGGACACGCGCACCAGGTCGCCGAGCGCGACGCCCAGCCGCTCCGCGTCCGACGTGTGGATCCAGAGCGGATTCGCGTGCGCAATCTCATTGAGCCACTTGGCGTTTCCGGATCTCGTGTGGATGAGAACCGGCAGGCGGAACGTCGGCACGAGCACCATCTCCCCCGCGCCTGGGTCCAGCGCCGCCGGCGCCACGTGGCTCTCGACCATTGTCGGGATCGCCAGCTCGGGCCACCCCCACTCGGCGAGCGTCGACGAGTAGAACTCGAGCTTCCCCGACGGCGTGGGGAATCCGCGCCGCGCCACGCCGTCCACCACCACGCCCACCGCGCGCCGTCCCTCGGCGTCCGGCGGTGGCGCCGGCATCGGCGCGATGTTTGCCGATGGCTCCGGCGGGCTCGCGGTGTACACCCGCTGCGTGGCCGGATTCACCGCCGAGCGCGCCATCTCTCCCGCGCTCACCTCGTCCTCGTGCCGGCTGTACGCACCTACCGGCAGCGCGAACGACCCGAACTTCCGCATGTACTCGAGCGGCGTGAGGCCCTGTTCCTCCGCCGCCTCCGGCAGGCCGGGCACCGAGTGCTCGAAGATCCAGCGATAGTACTCGTCCACCCGCAGCTTCTCGCCCGCGCGGTAGGGCGACTCGAAGTGCCGGCGAATCCCCATCGCGCCGTCGGGATCGATGCGCCAGGACAGCTCGATCCAGAACTCGTTCTCCTCCCACACCTCGCCGGGATTGGTCTCGCGCGTGTCCGCCACCGCGACGCCGTCACGCTCGGCGGCCACGCGGTTCACCGGCTGGCGGAACCCGATCCAACTTCCCGCATGGGTCTCGAAGCTGGCCAGATCGTGCCGCTCGCTCCCCAACCCCACCGGCAGCACGTAGTCCGCGAACCATGCCGTCTCGCTCCACACCGGCGTGAGCGCCGCGTGCCGCCCGATCAGCGCCTCGTCCTTCAGCACCTCCATCCAGGTGAACCCGTCGGGGTTCGTCCACACCGGGTTGTAGACCCGCGTGAAGTACACGTCGAGCGTGCCGCGCCCCTCCTTCAGGAAGTGCGGGAGCAGGAAACTCATCTCGAAGAACGCCAGCGGATATTCCTTGGGCCAGGTCAGCTCGTTCCACGTCGTCGGGTGCGGCGGCCGGGCGTGCGGCGCCGGCACGAACTTGGCCCACGAATTCGGCACCGTGCCCCCCTCCGTGCCCACGCTCCCGGTGAGCACGTTGAGAAAGAACAGGCAGCGCGCCGTCATCCACCCGCCCAGGTTCCCGGCCGCGGCCGCGCGCCAGTTGTGCGCGCTGAACGCCGGGCCGGCGCGTGCGATGGCGTGCGCCACCTCCACCACCGTCGCCGCCGGCACGCCGGTCTCGCGCTCGGCGCGTTCCGGCGTGAAATCCGCGTACAGGCGCTCCAGCTCTCCGGTAAACCGGTCGAACGTGGCCGGTTCGCCCGGATGCGCCGCGTGCAGATACTCCTCCCAGTTCACCCACCGCCGCACGAACTCGCGATCGTACGTGCGTTCGCGAATGAGCACGTGCGCGATGGCCAGCAACACGAGCGGCTCCGTGCCCGGATGCGTCGGCAGCCAGTGGTCGGCGTGGGTGGCCGTATTCGAGAGACGGGGGTCCATGACCACGATGGTCGCCCCCCGCTGTTTGGCCTCGATGATCCGCTGCGCGTGCGGATTGAAGTAGTGGCCGCTCTCGAGATGCGCCGAGATGAGCAGAATGCACTTGGCGTTCGCGTAGTCCGGCGCCGGCCGGTCCATCCCCATCCAGAACGCGTACCCGGCGCGGGCGCCCGCCGAGCAGATGTTGGTGTGACTGTTGTGCCCGTCCACGCCCCACGCCGCGAGCACCCGCTCGGTGTAGCCGTCCTCGCCCGGCCGTCCCACGTGATACATCACCTTGTTCGGCTCGCCGCGGGCGATCGCCGCGCGAATGCGGCCGGCCAGGTCGTCCAGCGCCTCGTCCCAGGTCACGCGCTCCCAGCCGCCCTCGCCGCGTGCCCCCACGCGGCGCATCGGGTAGAGGATGCGCTCCGGGTCGAGCACCTGATTGAGCGTCGCCGGCCCCTTGGCGCAATTCCGTCCCCGGCTCCCCGGATGGTACGGGTTGCCCTCGAACTTCCGGATGTCGCCCGTTTCCTTGTCCACGTAGGCGAGCAGCCCGCACGCCGCCTCGCAGTTGAAGCAGGTGGTGGCCACCAGCCGGTAGCGCCGGCCGCGCTCCTCCCAGTCGTCCCAGCGATCGAGGGGCGGGAAGGCGGCGAACCCCTGCTGCATCTGTCCATCGTCACCGGGGTGAAGGCTGCGCGGTGTCATAGTATTATGCTCATGAGATGGGCGGCCCCTGCCCCGCCAGCACGAAGGCGTGGCTGTGCAGCCACCACCCGGCCAGGGCGAGCAGCGCGGCGGCGGCCGCTCCGGCCGTTCCGACGAATGCCAGCGGCACCGGAGCCGCCACGCCGACTGTCAGCGCCGTCCAGAACATCGGGCCCTGCGATCCGCGCCTGAGCGCACGTGCCGCCGCGGCGCCGTTCGCCGTGCGATGCCGCCCGTACGCGTCGGCCAGCGCAATCGCCCCGGTGGCGACGACCCCGGTCAGGAACAGCGCGCGCAACACACCGCCCACGGCCCCGCCGCTCAGCGCGACGACGATCACCAGCACCGCGGCTCCGGCGCCGAGCGCGTGAAGCAGCAGGTGCGGCAGCAATAGCCGCGTCTGCCAGAGGTCGCGCCCCTCGCACTGGCCAAAGAGCCACGCCGTGTATCCCGCCGTGAGCCCCGCGAGCACGATCACCACCGGCGCCAGCGCGGTGAGCGCGCCCCCGGCGCCCATCAGCGTCAGCACGATCCACGCCACCAGCGACGCCGAGTACGCGGAAATGACGAACGCCCCGCGGGCGAGCCAGCTTCTCCACTGCGGGCGCGTGAGAATCGTCCAGAACCGCTCCGGCCGCTTGAGGTCGCCCACGAGCAGCGCGCCCGTGGCACCGAGGAACGCGAGGGCGAGGACGGGCGCCGCGAGCGTCCCGCTCGGCAACCCCGCCAGGTGCCAGATCGCGGCCAGCGCGCCCAGCCCCGCGGCGATCCCCTTGGTCCAGATGTACGAGGACACCGGCCATCCCCACACCCGCTGGCGCGGCACGTCGTATGCCACGCGGGCCGGCTCCCGCGCCGTGGCTTGCCGTGCGAGTTGAATCAGTTCGCGGTGGTCGTCCGGGCCGCGCTCCGACCACATGTACGAGGCGTCGTGCCGCGCGGCCAGCGGATCGAGCGTCGCCGGGTGCGCGCCGATGTAGTACGCCTGTGGCCGGGTGCCCTGCTCCGGCCGCCGCACGGCCACCGAGCGCTCGGCCAGCGCGCGGCTCACCTTGCTCGTCGGGTCCTCGAGATCGCCGAACAGCAGCGCCTCCTCGGGGCACACTACGACGCACGCGGGGAGCAGCCCTTCGTCCACCCGGTGCGAGCAGAAGTTGCACTTGGCCGCCGTGTGCGATTCCGGATCCATATAGATGGCGTCGTACGGGCAGGCCTGCATGCACGCCTTGCACCCGATGCACGTGTCGTGGTCGAAGTCCACCAGGCCGTCGGGGCGCTGGTACATCGCGGTCACCGGGCACACCTCGACGCACGGCGGCTCGGCGCAGTGGTTGCACCGGAGGACTGCGAAGTGGCGTTTGACGCTGGGGAATGTTCCCACCTCGACGTTCTTCACCCAGGTGCGGAATACGCCCACGGAGACTTCGTTCTCCGATTTGCAGGCCGTGGTGCAGGCATGGCAGCCGATGCACCTGGTCTGGTCGATGACCCAGGCCCACCGGGTCATGGTCCACCCACGCCGACGTGCCGCGAGCGGTCGTCGGACCACGCGAACACGAACCGGGGAAGCGGGGCAGGATACACGAGACCGGGATTCACGGTACGGGAAATATGCATCGGGCCGCGCAAAGATTCCCTTCAGTTCCTCCGCCGGCTTATACCTCCGTCAACTCCAGGGCGGTCGCGGGGCTACGGGGGCGATGGAACCGGCGCCGTTCGACCATCGCATGCGAACGGAACCGGCCCGGGAGACTTGGCGCCTCCCGGGCCGTTTCCTTCCCCACCCACCATCGACTACTGCTTCATTAGAATGAGGAACTTCGACGGCGCCCAGAACTCCCGCGGGTTCGTGATGTGCAGGCCGCCGGCGATCTTGCCGTCTTTCACCGCGAACGGCTGCGTGAACACGGGGTCCTGCCGCGAGAAGATCGTGTACTCGCCATCCGGCAGCGTGATGCTCGTGTCCGAGGTGATGTCGACCCGCGTGAAGGCCGCGGGCTCGAGCGTGCGCGAGGGCTCGACGCGGCGGTTGCCGACCAGCCAGAACTGCCGGTGGCCCTCCTCCACGATCACGCCGTCGTGCTCCAGATCGCTGCGCGTGCCCGCGATGTAGTACGCGGTGTTGCGCTGCTCGGTCAGCTGGCCCAGCGTATCGGCGAGGGCGGCCTTCACGCCATTGAGCGTGTCCACGGTGCTGTTGAGCGACGCGATATGGATGTTTTGCGAGTCGATGACCGCCTGGAACTGCTGCTTCTGACTCTCGATCGTGGTGCGGAAGTCCTCGATCGTCTGTTCGTACTGGGCGATCTGCTGCATCAGCGTGGAATCGTGCTGGGACAGCGACGCGGCCTCGCGCCGGAGCTTGCCGATGCGTGCATCGGCGGCATCGAGGCGCTGGATCACCATCCGGATTCTGCCAAGCGCGTCTTCGCGATCGTTCGCGATCCTCGCCGCCTCAGCCGGCGTGGCGAGTGCGGCCGCGTACTTCGCCTTGGGCAGACTGCGCGACTTGGCGATCTCGACGTTGATGTCGTTGATGAACTGCGTGGACACCAGCATGTCGTTGAGCAGCTGGTTCTTCACGTTCAAAAGCGAATCCTGCTGCAGCGAATCGGTCATGGCCAGCGCGACAACTTGCTGCTTCGCCGCGGTGTCGCAGGCGAAGAGCATCGGGACGAGCAACAACAAGAGAGAAGTCTTTTTCACGGTACGTTCCTCCGTTGGGGTGATTGGGGCGGCTTACCGTCCCGCTCACCGTCCACTGCGATTCCCATCTCGAACTGGCCGCAGCCGGTAGTCGTACCGCCGGTCGGCGCCGATCCAGTGGCGGTCGTCGGGCGGCATGAAGTAGCGGTCGCGGTAGCGGTAGATCTCCACGGCCCGGCCTCCCGACACGGCGCGCGGATAGTACTGCCCCTCGAGTTCGTACACGGTCACCGGGGTCCAGAGCGTGAAGCTGGTCTGCCATCCGCCCACCTCGCCGGCCGCGTAGGCGCCGACGGCGAGCGGGGCCATGACGACCCGTCCGTGAGGGTACGGGTCCCCGCGAATGACGTCCTCGTGCCTGGGCCGTTGGTCGTAGTGATACCGCCGGTCGGCGCCGACCCAGGCCGCGTCGCTCGGCGGGAAGAAGTAGTCGCCGCTGTAGGCGTAGACCTCGATCGCGCGTGCGCCCGGAGCGTGGTGGTGGTAGTAGCGTCCGTTCATTTCGTAGAGAACGACGGGCGTCCAGTGCACGTAGTCGGCCCGCCAGGGGCCGTACCGTTCCGCCGAGTACCCGAAGACGGGCACGGGCGGGCCGAGTTGCGCGCCGAGGCTGATGCTCACCGACACCTGGGCCTGCGTGTCGGCAGGCGCCACGGCGAAGGTGCCGATCAGTACCGCGGTGAAGAGATGCGTCGCGCGCATGTTGCCTCCTCTGGAATTGCCCGGCGATCGGGCGTGAAGTGCCCGGTCGCCGCGGGCCTCTCAGCAGACTGCGTGGTACGACGGTCGCTACCCCGGCCTCCCGATTCATGTTTCACCTTGCGTGGCGCAAACGTGACCAAGTCCCCGAATGCGCTAGTTAACGACTGGATCGGCGTCCCTTGCGGATTGCGCACCGGCAATGCGCCTCCGCCTTCGCGGTTGCCTCAGTGGGTTACGAAGAACGTCGTGCTGGCGGAAGCGCCGTCGAAAATCACGGTGAAGGCCGTGGGGCAGTTCCCCAGGGGGGTGTCACCCCCGGCACAGCCCGCTCAGTCGCCTATTCCGCCGGGCCGCATGGGCGCACTAGATTGGCGATTCCTATGCCAGCGACGATCGGTGTCGAAGTCTTCGTTCCGGAAATGCTGCGCCCGTACTGCGGCAACGCGCGCACGCTCGACGTCTCCGGGGGAACGGTTCGCGCGGTGCTTGCCCAGATTGCGCGCGAGTACCCGTTGCTCTACGTCAACATCTGCGACGAGACCAGCGCCGTTCGCCGGCACATAGGCATCTTCGTCAACGAATCGCACATGCGCGATCTCGACGGCCTCGATTCCGCGCTCGCGGCCGGCGACGTCGTGACAATCCTTCCCGCCGTCTCAGGAGGCTGACGATGCCAGATCGTGTGGTCCTCACCATCGGAACCCGCAAGGGACTCTTCGTTGCCGAATCGGCCAAAGCGCGCGGGAAGTTCGCGCTGCGCGGCCCGTTCGCGAGCGGCGTCGCCGTCTACTCGAGCATGATCGACACGCGTAGCGCGCCCCGCATATACGCCTCGAGTTGCAATCCGTTCTTCGGCATGAAGGTTCTCCGCTCGACCGACCTCGGGAAGACATTCAAGGAAACGAAGTCGGCGCCGGCATTCCCGAAGGATGACGGCCGTGCGCTCGCCAACATCTGGTCGCTCGAGCCGGGCGCCGCAAAGGGCGAGATCTGGTGTGGCGTCGAGCCGGCGGCGCTGTTCCGCAGCCGCGACAACGGCGACTCGTGGCAGATGGTCGACGGAATCAGCAATCACGCGCACGCCCGCAAATGGCAGCCCGGTGCGGGAGGACTCTGCCTGCACACGATTCTCCGCGACGGCAACCGCATGCACCTCGGCATTTCGACGGGCGGCCACTACGTCAGCGAAGATGGCGGGGAGACGTTCAACGCGTCGAACTCCGGCGTTGGAGCGGGATTCACGCCGGATCCCTATCCCGAGTTCGGTCAGTGCGTGCACAAGATCGTGGGACACAAGGCCGCCCCCGGCCGCTTGTACATGCAGAATCACGGCGGCTGGGGCGAGTGGGACGGGCCCGGCGGCCGGCGGCCCGACATCGGCGTGTTGCGAAGCGACGATTACGGCCGCACATGGAGGTCGATCGCGAAGGGACTGCCATCCGACTTTGGATTCCCGATCGTCGTGCACCCGCACGATCCGGATACCGTCTACGTGATGCCGCTCACGGGAGCGACGCGCACCTGTCCCGATGGCGCGCCCGCCGTATGGCGCAGTGAAAATGGCGGTGACTCGTGGAAGCGGCTCGCGAAGGGACTGCCCAAGAAGGAGAGTTTCTTCACGATCCAGCGCGACGCGATGGACATCGATGAGCTCAAGTCGCCGGCCTTGTATTTCGGAACGACCACGGGCCAACTCTGGATCGGGCGCGACGGCGGTGATGAATGGGAGTGTTTGTTCGATGCGCTGCCGCCCATTCACAACGTGAAGGTGGCCGTGGTCTGAGCGGGTCACCACGCGGGCGGGAATCGAACCCGGTACATCCCATGGCAACTTTGAACCGGAGCATACAGCAGGAGTTCATTTGTATTCTTGTTTGCTCGTAGAGCGCTGCCAATCAACACGTGCGATGCTCCACACTTCACTTGGGAACGTCCCGCCGCCATGGACGACATCATGGCGCGGCCCGCGCGTTTCCCCGAGCCGCTGAGCCACTGCCTGCGACGCCCTATTGTCGATGTGAATAACGGAAACGATGCGCTCCAGGCCCTGAGTGAGAAATCCATATGCCAACGCGGCCCGCGCGGCTTCCGTGGCGTAACCATGGCCCCAATACGCTCGGCCCAACATCCAGCCCACCTCGGCAGCGGGCCAGCCTTCGGGGTAGAAGAGACCAGCACGGCCCATCATCGCCCCATCTCCCTTCCGTTCCACGGCCCACATTCCGTAGCCACGGAGACCCCAGTGCCCGATCATCATCGCCATGTTCCGCCAGGCGTCCGGGCGGCTCATGGGGGGTCCCGTCATGTAACGCGCAACTTCCGGATCGGCCAGGAACCCGGCGTAGTCATCGAAATCGTGGTTGCGCCAGCCGCGGAGGATCAGCCGTTCAGTCTCGAGGCAGGGAATCATGAAGTTCCTCCAATCGCGTCTCCAACCTTGTATCAGGGCGCGTGGAGTTGTCCAGGGTCCCGTAGGCGATCAATCGACTGAATCGCCCCGGAACTTCCGGCGGCTCCATTCCCCGGGCGATTGGAGTCATGAGCAGACCAGGTCGGCAGGCAGCTTGAGCCTCGGCCGGGCCTCGGAACGCGATGCGATCGCCTCTGCATGCCGTAATCCGAGGCGCCAGCGCAGCCGCATGGCCGATGTCGCGGCGGCGATCACCAGGCCGCCGCCGAGTCCGACCCACAGCCCCGCCGCGCCGAAGAGGAGCGTTGCTCCGATGACGTTCAGCTGGCCGGCAACGGTGAACATCGCGGCCAGCGTGAACATCGGCGCCGCCAACGCGAGCACGCCGAGATCTCCGGTAGAGTATCCGCGGGCTTGAAATGCTGCACCGGAGCGCTCACCGTCGGCGGCCTGGGTGCCTGGCATCTGGGCCGGTTGGGACGTGACAATCGGATCGAGGCTCGGCGGTCACGTCGGCTCGGCCGGCAGCCGGTGCGAATGCCCCGTCGGCCGATGTAGGTGGCTGGTTCCCCGGTGCGAGCGGATCGCCGGGAGGTGCAACTCCCTCGACCGCCCGTGCGAGCCCTCCAACCGCCCGTGCGAGTCCTCCAACCGCCCGTGCGAGTGCTCCAACCGGCCGTGCGAGTCCTCCAACCGCCCGTGCGAGGCCTCCAACCGCCCGTGCGAGTGCTCCAACCGCCCGTGCGAGCCCTCCAACCGCCCGTGCGAGGCCTCCAACCGTCCGTGCGAGTGCTCCAACCGCTCGTGCGAGTCCTCCAACCGCCCGTGCGAGTGCTCCAACCGCCCGTGCGAGCCCTCCAACCGCCCGTGCGAGTGCTCCAACCGCCCGTGCGAGTGCTCCAACCGCCCGTGCGAGTGCTCCAACCGTCCGTGCGAGTGCTCCCACCGGCTAATCCGGTCGCCTGTTCGACTGGTACAGGCGATTGTCCGTCGCGACTAGTGATTCGGGCGACGCGCAGGGTGGGCTGACCGCGTGTGCAAGGCGATCGGGTGCGTCAGCAAGGAGGTCGGCGGCGCATCCAGGGGGTTCGCCGTCACATCCCCGGAGTGCTCACGCTTTCGCTTGCGCAAGACGTTGTGTTCCTAACCCCCCAGCGGTGGTCGCGAACTCGATCTCGGCGGCAGTTGGTTGACTTCCTTCTCGAACACCGCCGCCAACGATAGCGGCACCTAGGGTGTAAGCAAGGAATGGGAATCGACTTAAGCGCCCGATGGCTCCCTGTTGGAGTCCGATTGGGTGGCACGGCACCACGTCTCCTGCGGCGCCTGATGGCGCTGGCGCTCGCAATGTCCGCGTGTAAGAAGCCCGGAATTCCGCCGGTTGATCTCGGCGGTAACTGGACCGGGTCTCTTGCCTCGTCGTCGAGCGGAATCGGTACCGTTCACCTTGCGCTTCGCGACAGTGGAGCCACCGGCCCTTCTATATAGAAGACGTGGCTCGCCAATGAGTTGTGCGAGAGGTGCGGGCGGGAATCGAACCCGCGAATAGCGGGGTTGCAGGCCAACGGTCTGGCTTTTCGGCAGTTGCGCGCGGTCTCCAGAAGTTACTGCCCGTTCATCCCTTGCAGAGGCAGCTGTCGTTCCCTGTTGCTTGCTCGGCGAACGCGGTTGACCCTGTTTCTGCCGATCTGGGGCTGATTTGGGGCATGTCAGCTACGTGTTATG
Organism: uncultured Gemmatimonadaceae bacterium; assembly: GCA_963775915.1. Lineage (GTDB taxonomy): Bacteria > Gemmatimonadota > Gemmatimonadetes > Gemmatimonadales > Gemmatimonadaceae > JAGWRI01. The sequence continues at coordinate 199,797 of CAVZKH010000010.1, read as the reverse complement.
ACGCGTGTCCGGCTGGATCGGTTCTCGGGGACCCAGGCCGGACCCAGGCCATGTCATTCCGCCCGCATCGCCTCGAGCGGATTCGCCTGAGCGGCGCGCACAGCCGGGACGAGGGCGGCGAGCAGTCCCGCGGCAATGAGCGCGGCCGCCGCCACCGCGAAGCTGGTGGGATCGGATGGGCTCACGCCGTACAGGAAGCGATGGAGTGCCCGGCCAAGTCCCGCCGCCATCACGAGGCCGGCGCCGATACCGAAGAGGACGGGCACGAGCCCGCCCCACATTATCTCTCGCCGCACGCGCTGCGGCGAAGCGCCGAGTGCGAGACGCACACCGAATTCGGCGCGCCGTCGATCGACCGCATACGACGCAACGCCGTATACGCCGACGGCACCGAGCACCAGCGCAACCCCGGCGAACAGGGTGAGGAAGAAGCGGAGGCGAATCGGTTCTGCGAGCGCGCCGTCCACTACCTGCTGCATGGTCTCCACGCGCGCAATCGCGACCTGCGGATTCAGCTCGCCAATGGCGCGGCGGATCTCAGGCACAAGGCTCGTGGGATTCTGCGCGACACGAAATACGAGAACGGCATCTGAGCTCGCCGACGCATGCTGTTCGAGCGGAACGAACATCGCGAATGGCGAGGCGCCGGTCACGCTACTGAGTCTCGCCTCCCGAATCACACCGACCACCGTGCGCGACACGTTGGTGCCGCTGTACCCCGTGGTGATGTGCTTCCCGATCGCGCTCTGGCCGGGCCACATCTGCTTCGCGAATGATTCGTTGATCACCGTGACCTGAAGGGTACCGGCCTGATCGGCGGCCTCGATGCCGCGCCCCTCGAGCAAACGAATGCCCATCGTCGTGAAGTACTGCGGTGTGGCCGTGCGGTAGAGCGCGTTCGGCCTCGCCTTACCCGCTAGGTCCGGACGGTCGTCGATCGTCACCGGACCCTGATAACCGCCGTCACGGAGAGGGAGCCGGTTGGTGAGGCCCACGGCTGCTACGCCGGGCAGCGCCGACACGCGCGACACCACGTCGCGCAGGAACTGACGGCCGCGCTCGTCGATGCTTGTCGTAGCAGCGACGAGGTTCATCGTGACCACCCCGTGCGGATCCATGCCGAGATCGAGCGACCGAATGACTCCGACCGACCGAATGAGGAGCGTGGCGCCGACTACGAGGAGCACGGCGAACGCCGCCTGCACCGCGACTATGAGGCGGTGCAGGCGCTTCGTGCCCCGTCCGAGCCCGTGGTCTCCGCGCTCACGCCCGAACGAGTTCTCGAACTGGCCGCGCAGGAGGTTGCGCACCGGCGCGATCGAGACGAGACCGCCGGTCACGAGGGCGAGACCGAATGCGGTGGCGAGCGTCGCCCAGCTCGCATTCACCGTCTGACCGAACCCGTCGTGCAGCGGTAGCCGTGCGACTAACACGCGAAAGCCGCCGATCGCGATTCCCGCGCCGAACACCGCAGCGCATGTTGCGAGTACCAGCGATTCGGCAACCAGTTGGCGTACGAGCCGACCGGGCTCAGCGCCCAGCGCCGCGCGAAGCGAGAGTTCCGCGGAGCGATCGGTCGTGCGAGCGAGCACGAGCGCCGCGCCGTTGGCGCAGGCGATCAGCAGCAATAGGCCAACGGCGCCGAGCAACAACAGCAGCGGATCGCGCACGTCGCCCAGCAGATACTGGTGAATTGGCGTCGAGCCGGCGTTCTTGGTCTTGTCCCATGCCGCCGGATAGGTGAATCGCTGACCGAGCGCGGTAGCGACGTCATGGATGTCGTCCTGGACGGCGGCGGCTGTCGCACCAGCACGCGCGCGTCCGACGAGCACGAGGTACCCGACGTTATGATAGAAGTCGCTCGTCGGATCGAGCTGCAGCGGCCTCCATGCGCGATACTCTGGATTGGGGAAGAAGAATCCCGCGGGCATGACGCCGATGACGGTCACCGCCTTGCCGTCGAGGAGGATCTGGTGGCCCAGTACGTCGGGCGCACCCGCCAGATCGTCCTGCCACATCCCGTAGCTAATGACCACGACTGGCGGGGCACCCGGCCGGTTGTCGGCGTCATCGAATGCACGGCCAACCACCGGATGCACGCCGAGCACCTCGAAGAGTGAGGGCGAGCTCACCACGTACGGCAGCACGGTCGCCGCTCCGGAGGGGGTCGTGGTGGGGTGGTAAGGCGCGCCGTTGGTGGAGAACTCCGCCAGGGACTCGAATGCGTGCAGCCGGTCGCGCACAAAATCGTATTCTTCGCCACGCCAGTCGTAGTCGTCCCAGAACACCCGAATGCGGTTCTCGGCTGCGTAGGGAAGGCGCCGGACAAGCAGGTCGTTCACCACCGAGTACATTGCGACCGTCGCGCCGATCCCGAGTCCGAGCGTGACGACGAAAATGATTGAGAACGACGGCCGGCGTAGGAGCTGGCGAACGGCGTGGCGCACATCGGCTGCGAAGTCGGCGGCGGCAAGGCGGAGACCCGAAGCGTCGGTCATCGTTTGGCGAGCGGAAGGACGGGCGAGCAACGCGCAGAATAACGCGGCGCGGCGGCATACTCCCATTAGGACACACGAGCCACGCGAATCGTTTGAGCTGTACTGGATTCCCTGGACGGTGACGTGAGCGAGTGCCGCTTGCCGTGCGACGGTACCGCTCCTCGCGCCAGTCCGCGCCGTCCAAGGTTCAGGGAGGAGGCCGGACCAATCTGGGGGAGCTGCCCTGAAACACAATAACGCGAATCAACCTTAGCGGTTGGGCCGCTTTGAGTTGCCCGTCCCTACCCGTGGGTGGGTTCGAGCATGGAGCCGCCGATGATCGTGAGGATCGCCGCCGCGCCGATCATTTCGTTACCGATGAAGACGCCCATGACGGCGGCGCCGGCCACGGCTTCTATCAGCACCCCCAACCCGCAGATCAGGACAAGCGTTCTGCGTCGCGGACCTGCCGTGAATGCGGCCACCATCGCGACGAAGCCGAGCACGATCCAATCCCACGCGACCGACAGAAACACGACGCGAAATGCCGACTGCATCGCCGCCGCAAGGTTGGACGCGGCGAGGGCAGGAAAGCCGAGCCTGTGTCCGGCGTAGGAGTGGAGCGCTGCGGACGCAAAGAGCAGACCGCTGCCGATCGCGACCACGATCTGTCCCGCTCTGTTTCGGGCGATCACTGAAAACGACTCCGTTAATGTTCAGGCACCAATCTGGGGGAGCCGCCGGGAAATACAACAACGCGACCCAACCTTGCCGCCCCCGCGCCCGTTGATGCTGGCGCCCAGTCGAAGCGCGGCGCAGTTTACGGATCGTGCGCCCGATCGCCCCGGCGGTCGTACGTGCAGGCAATCACCCGCTTCCCGGAAGGTCGCCATGAAGATCAATACGAAAGCCCTCGCCATCACGTCCGCTCTCATCTGGGGCGGATGCGTTTTGGTTGTCGCGGTGCTGCACCGCATCTGGCCGAGTTACGGCGTCGAGTTCCTGAATCTGATAGCGTCGATCTACCCCGGCTATCACGTGGGCGGGCTGCGGGAAGCCATGGTCGGCACGCTATACGCGCTGCTCGACGGCGCGGTGGGTGGCGCAGTCGTGGCGTGGGTGTACAACGGGGTTCTCGGCCGCCAAGAAGCAGCCTGACGAGATTGGTTCGGACTCCCCGAAACGTCAGAGGCACTAATCGTCGCGGGTCTCGGAGTATGCCATACGCCGATCGGAGTGCGCGTCGCGGGCTTCGGGGTCCACGGAATGCCGGTCGAAGTGCGCCTCGCAGTACCAGGAGTCCACGGTACGCCGATCGGACCGCGCGTCGCGGCATCCGGAGCCCACGAAAATCCGATCGGACCGCGCGTCGCGGCACCCGGACCCCACCAAATTCCGGTCGGAGTGCGCGTCGCAGTACCCGGAGTCCGCGATACGCCCGCCGGTGCACTCGTCGCGTCACATGGATTCCGCGGCACGGCGCCCGGAACGCGCGTCCCCGCATTCGGAGCCGACGGTTCGCTCACGGGAGCGCGCGTCGGGGAATTCGGAGTCCGCGGAGAGTCGCCGGCAATGCGCGTCGCGTCCCCGCCCCGCATCGCGCCCCCGGGTCCTCGCGTCGCGCCTCCGGGACACCGCGTACGGTCGCCGGGTTCCCGCGTCGCGAAATCGGGTTCGCTCGCCCCCAGGGACTCCCCGCCCGTTCAGTGGTATGTTAGCGTGACTCGACCGGGGCCATCGCATGCACCCGTGGTTCCATCGCGCGCTGTCCGTCCCCCGCCTCACCCTCGCCGGCCGGGTCGCTGCGGCGCGAGTACCTATCGCAACACCACTCACGGACAGCACATCTTGGACACGTGGCGAGACGAGTACAACAACGAGCGACCGCGCAGCAGCTTACACGACCAATCCCCACGGTCTCCGTTCCCCGGAGGCTACTTCACGCCGAACCCTGATCGCCTCGCAACCTTGCGCATCTGACTGTCCTAAAACGGGGAGAACCGCCTTCAGCGGCTGAGACCCAGAGTATCCCGTACTCAGGACGGGGGTAAGGTCACCGGCAGGTAAGCACGACCGTCAAAACCGCGTCACCTGAGCCATTGGCCACGTTCACAGCGGCATGCAGGCATTCAAGGCAAACGTACCCGCCACACAGAGAGGCGATGCCGCGCTGTTCCGTTTGGGCGCCACCACACACGCGGCATTCGACGGACCGGCGTGGCGCATCGCTTGCGGAGATATCACAGTGTAGGTCCATTCGCGATCTCCTTCTTCGTGATCGCCCATCTGCCGCCCGCCCATGTTTCGCCATCCGATGACATTTCGGGGGCTAGGTCAACCAACGCTTTCGAAAGGGCGCCGCGTTGGGTTCGAGAGCGGACCAGGCTACGGCTGGCCGGCAACAGGCGGCATCCGACGTAGCCGAAGGAGTTCGTACGTGAACCAGCACAGTTCGGGGACGAGAAACATTCGCGCGGGGGCCGCGAGGTCCAGCGGATGCCGGTATCGGGGAGCACTTTCCGTAGCAACGATCAGACTCCAGGTGACGACGACGAACGCATACGTCACTGCCTGGACAACCACGAGCGGCGTTCGCCTGCGAAACTTCGCAAACTCCCGCTCGATCAGTCGCCCGCATAGAACGATGATCACCAGCGCGAAGATGAACCGCGCGATCGCGAAGTTCCACGCTTCGATGCCCAGGACGGGAATGAGGAGGACGACCAGCCAGAAGAGAATCGTCTTCCATCGCCGTCCATGGTCCCTCGGCGTTCGAGGCTGCTCTGTCACGGGACCCTCCGTAGACTGCTCAAACTACGCCTCCCCGGCACCAGCGTCGAGTGCGAGCATCCGGCCAACATTCGTGATCTTCAAGAGCCATCGGCCGCCAGCCTAGTTGCCTCTGGCTCACGAATCATCGCGACGACCATGTAGAACGGCGGCTCCTCGCCGAAGCCATCTTCCTGGAAGTCCTTGACCATGGCTGGTGACATGTCGCTGCCGGAATGGGGGATTTCCGAAACTCCGAGGAGCCAGGCATCAAGCACACTGCCGACCTCGTCCACGAGTTGAAGTTCAAGCGCGGCAAACCGGGCATACGTTTCGCGTTGACTTTGCGCCTCTGGGCTTTTCTGCCAGGCCGCCATTGCCTCTGCTCGCTCATCCGGCAACGTAAGCTCCGCTGGAATGCGGGGTAGCTTCAGATCGCTCATCGCGTCGATGACTGGCCGTATGCGGTCGAACCCAGGGCCGGGTCGAAAGGGCCAGGCGCGAATGTTCGCCTGTTGCTGGGCAAGCTCTGGGCCTGTTACGCCGACGGGTTCGCCATTTGAGCGAAGTTGCCAGGCCATTGAGTTCACGCTACGTACGTCGACCGGCTGATTGGATGCGGTGTTTCGGGGTGCTGGAACGCCGCATGTAACGAACGCCGCTCCGACCCGGCTTGAGCATCAGGATGTGCACCTCGACGGTCGCTGGGCCGATCATGCCCGGCTTCAGAAAGACGTTGGCGTCCCACTGAAAATCGTGGGGATCCGTACCCAAGAATGGATCGAAGATGGATGGTGGGCGCGTTGAGTCGTACTCGAACGTTGGTGGAAAAACGGTGCGAAGGCCCATCACGGAGCGGTTGGGATCCATCCCGGCGAACAGTGTGTTGCCGTCGTTCGCCAGACGCTCTCGCTCCGCCGACACATCGGCGCGCGAACGCATCGCGGAGTCTCCTCCGTACCGGAACGGTGGACCGTTGTACTGAAATGCCGGAAGCGATCGATCCACGCCGGGTTGCAGCTCCGCGACCTTGGGCCCTGCCGCAGCGCCAACTACATATCCCCGACTGTCTACAAACAGCGACACAAACAGGTAAGGCGACTCCGTATCAAGTAGATCAGGGAAATACTCTGCGATGCCGGCTCGCAGCCACGTCACGGTCGCGTCATCGACCGTGTCGATGCGGACGTAGCTGGGGTAGAACTTCCGCGGCTCCGCGGCGGGAACGAGCGACGAGACCGGCATGCGGTCGTCGGTCGCGGCCTGTACGAGGGCCCGCGCCGGAGTCGGAGCCATGCTCGCGAACCCTATGCACAACGGCAGTGCGCTGGCCGTCAGCAGCATCCGACGAACGCCTTCGGCCGAGCCACGTGCGCTCATGTGCATGGTGTCGCCTCAAGGGATGACCGATGTCTGTTCATTGGCGGCTGAGGGCCCCGAACCCTGATGAAAGCGAACTGGTCAGGGACCAAACTGGGGGAGCGGCCCAGAAGTACAACGAAGCGAGCCAACCAAACTGGACAAGCAAGGCGGGGAACTCAAACAGATTGAGATTCTCTAACACGTCGGGCAAGGAGCCGCGCGCAATTAAGGACTGGAGCGGCCAGCGCCCCGCGCCTCGGCCTGGCGGATCAGATCGCGATTTCGAAGCCCGTCCACAACAAAGAACGCGGCGAAAACACATGCGGTGACGACCAGCGCGATCGGCATAAAGACGGCAACCGGTCGCGGTTCTGGCCCCGGATATCGAGTGAGGCCCCCCGGTAGCACCAGCTCGTAGTTGGCGTACCAGCCGCTGACGGCCATTGCGATCAGATCGAGTCCAGCGGCTGGCCAGAACAAGCGAATGCAAATCCGCCGCCACCGGTCAAACCGGGTGGGATGCTCTTCCATTAAACGAGTCGTCGGCTGGTTGAATGGCGTCAGCGCAGGACAATATCGCTTCCGGAATATACGGTTGCGTTACGGGAGCTGCCAATCCCGGTGGAGTACTCGGCGTCGTTGAAGGCAAAGTCGTCCGCATGGAGGTCGACCAAGCTGCGGCGAATCGCAAGGACCGCAGACACTGGTTCGATTCGCCTCGCTACTCCTGGCGCCGATCCGAGAGATGTTCAGGGACCAATCTGGGGGAGCGGCCCCGAAATAGAACAGGCGAGCCAGCCGTACCGGTTGACTCGCTTGCCATTGCCCCTCCTGGGACCGAACCAGGACTCTCCTGATTCTGTATAACAGGTCCTGGTTTGAGCTTGTAAAGGGCGCCTGGGCCTACGCCTCGTCACTCCGCCCGTCCGTCCCGCGCTCGTCCAATCTCGCGAAGCCACTCGCGATCCCTCGCGCCACCACTTCCTTGTAAGGCCCCTCTGGAACACTGGCCAGAAGACCGCGTGCCGACTCGTACCACCGGCGCGCGCTGTCGAGATCACCCAGCTTCTCGAGTGAGTGCCCCAGGTTCAGGTGGAGCGAGGCGTAGAACCCCGTGACGAGCGCGGCGTCGGTACGATGTGCGTAAGCGAGCGCCTCCTCGTTCCAGCGGAGCGCATCCTGATCGGTGGCTTGGTGCCGCGCCAGATAGTGCGCGGCGATACACGCTTCGAAGTCGTTCGTGTGATCCGCCCACGCCTGTTCGAACAGCGCCTGCGCCGCAGCCGGTCGTGCCTCCGACTCGGCGCGCATCCCCTCGGCGCAGAGTCTGACGACGTGGTTGTCCGGGTCCATCTGCAAGTTTGCAATCCTCTCGATAGCGGGCTGCCAGGCGCTTCGGATACAATGTGGGGAGAACCGCCTTCGGCGGCTGGACCCCAGCACATTCTATACTCAGGGCGTGAGTAGGCTCAAGATCGACGACGACTTACAAGCGCTGTCTTCCGACGTGACACCGCCCGAGACGCCGGCGCCCGATACGCCGAAGATCGTGGCCGATCATCCTGCGGACTATAATCCGCTCGGTCAGTTTGGCGCGGCATGGGCATCTGACTTCTTGCGCGACCGTGGCTGTTTCACCTCGTTCGCCGCTGTTACTCCGGGTGACAACCAACTCCGCCCGGTCCGCCCGCCGCGTGCGCGAATAACGCGCTTTCCGGAATTTGGGGCTGATTTGGGGCGTTTCTTGGCCACCCGCCGACCGCGGAGAGATTGGCCCTTCTATTAGAAGACGTGGCTCTCCAAGGAGTTGTGCGAGAGGTGCGGGCGGGAATCGAACCCGCGAATAGCGGTTTTGCAGGCCGGGCGGAGTCCTTGTCACTCGTATCTGCGTGTGCTCCGATCTTATCGCCAGTTGACATCTTACACCGCGGGTTGGTGCAGTCCGTTTCTTGCACTTCCGTCGTGCTTCCGTCTGTTTGAGGCTGAATTGGGGCGTGGAACACGTCGGCCCGCAGTTAGAAGATATTTCGGGCTCGTTGATGCCGACGTCTGACCACGGCGCCCGTGTTGTCGGCGCCGACGAGCACGACGGTGCACTAGCAGCGCTGACGGAGAAGCACATGGCACCGGACGCCGGCGGAAGTGTTCTATGATTGCTTGGAACTGCCCTCTGCCAGGATTGGCATCATGCGCGTCAGGGATTGTCGAGCCTTGCTCGTCGTTGCCCTCCTGTTCGGGATATCGCCGAGCCGTACGTCCGCGCAGACGAGGTTGGAGATCGGTCCACTAGTTGGCTTCTACATGCCCGAGGGGTCGTTCGGCCATCCAACCATTGGTGGAAGCCTTCCGACGAGCCCGAGCCGACTGCGGGGCGCGGCCCTCGGCGCTCAAGGGCGCTCTTGGTTCAACTCCGGGGTCGGACTCCAATTGCAGGTCGCAGAAACCTCACATGACGTGGGAGGAGGATTGGTCACGCCCGCCGGATACACGACGTCGCCAGAAGTCGCCAGAGTGACCGCTGTGAGCGCACAGATTCTCTATAGGCCAGAACCTAGTGGCATTCCCATATGGTTGAGTGCTGGCGCCGGACTCGTAGATCATGGTGGCAAAGCGTACACTCAGGGGGCGGATATCGCGGGGACGGAAGGACTCACTCCACTGGCTGGGGCGGTGGGAGTTGGCTTCGACGTTCCCGTCGGGTCCGCGCTAACGGCAACGTTAGGCCTATCCACACTGTTCTACGAGCTCAACGTGCATACCCGGGGCGGCCAGTACTTTGAACGCGGATTCCAGACGGACGTTCTTCCGTTCATATCATTGGAGTGGCGGTCGCGGACGGAGGTCAATAGGTCCGCCCAGAGTGCCACTCGCGGCTCGGAGACCTTGCGCTGAGGCTGGCAATCTGGGCGGGGACGGAATCGCAGGACCCGGGCTCCCTCTAACGCTTTTGCTGTGATCCCCGAGTACGAGCGGTGTACGCAGAGAGCTCCGACGACCGCTTAGCTCCGAGCTTGCCGACGCGTGGTGAGCTTAGCCATACTTCAGGGCGTACCCACTCTAGGTCACCCCGATCATGCCGGAGCTTGCTGCGTTTACCGCCGAACACGTCTGCCGATTGACGGGGTTGTCGGCTCGACAGCTGCGTTATTGGGATCAGACCGAGTTCTTTTCGCCGACCCTCGTCGACGGTTTCCGGCGTCGAGCGTTCGGGCGGATCTATTCGTTCCGAGATCTCGTCGGGCTCCGTACGATCGGCATTCTTCGGAAGCCTCACCACGTTCCTCTGCAGGAACTGCGTCGCGTCGGGGAATGGCTGCATGCTCGGCACGACGCGCCGTGGTCGACGCTGAGGTTTGCCCTCAAGGGGCGGAAGGTTGTCTTCTTTGACCCGGATTCCGGCGCGGCGGTGGAGCCACGGGGCGCTGGCCAGGAAGTCCTTCCGATCGCGCTTGAGGCGATTGCAAACGAGATGCGAATGGCCGCAGACCACCTACGCGATCGGCGACCCGACCAGATTGGCCAGCTGACGCGGAATCGATACGTAGTGCATAATGCGTGGGTGGTCGCGGGCACACGGGTGCCCACGGGTGCGATTTGGCGCTTCCACAACGCCGGCTATTCTGCCGCTCAGATCGTCTCGGAGTATCCAAGACTGACCGACGCCGACGTCGAGGCCGCGATTCGCTTCGAGTCCGCTCGCCAGCCTGCGGCTTAGTCAGAAGCGGCAGCAGACGGGATCACATGCTGCTGCTTATTGACGAGAACGTGCCGAACTCGGTCGCAGAACTATTCCGAGCGCGCGGCCACGATGTGCGATTCGTTCGCGATCTCTTCCCGGCTGGCTCTCCCGACCCGGTGATTGCAACGATCGGCGATCGTCTGTCCGCAATTGTGGTGACTTGGGACCACGATTTCGACACGCTGGTGCGCCGGATTCCAGAAGGGAATAAGTCCAGATTTCGGCACTTGGGCCGAATCAGCTTCCGCTGCAGCGAGGTGCGGGGGCGCGAGCTCCTCGAACGCTGGATCGACATGATCGAGTATCACTACGATCATGCCGGTCAGGACGCTGATATTCGGATGATCGTTCAGCTTCAGGAAAGCGGCGTGAAATTCATGTAGTCCGCTGCTAGCCGTCCTCACGCAGTACTGCCGCTGCATCCACCCGCCACGATCGCCAGACCGGCGCAATCGCGGAGAGCATCATCGTGAGAATCAGCGCCATGACGATCATACCGATCGCGAAGACGGGTACTGGCGGCGGAGAGGCGCCGGGTCGCGCGAGCAAGTAGCGGCCGGCGACCACTCCCCCGACGAGGCCGACCCCGAGGCCGATCCCGCTCTGCAGCGACGCTTCCCGAATCACGAGGATCGCGATGGCAAGCGAGCGGGCCCCGAGGGCCACGCGGACTGCAATCTCTCGCCGTCGAGTGGCGGCGGCATACGCCATGATGCCGTACACGCCCACCGCAGCCAGGGCCAAGGCTCCGGCAAACAGGACCGCAATGACTGCCTGTGTGCGGTGGCGATCGCGGCCTTCGCGCTCGATGCGGGCTGTCATCGGTTCGAGGTCGGATAGCATCGCGGTTGTGTCCCGATCGCGCTGCCCGACGTAGAGATCGCGCACGATGTTTGTTATTCCCGGCATGGGACGTACGAACACCGTCGCGTATCGGCGCTGAACGGTTCCGGCGGTGTCGCGAGCGGGCGACCTCGGGTTCAGCCATGTTTGCGGCGTGAACACCGTGGGTACCGGAGCGGCCGATGTCTCGGTCGCGTCGCCGACGACACCAATCACCGTCACCGTCGTCGAAGGCAAGCGCAACCGCCAGCCAACGAACGGCCGTCCGATCAACGCTTCGGCCGCGGAGGCGCTCACGACGGCCACGGGATCCGCGCGACGCAGTTCCTCAGGGCTGGGGAGCCGACCGGCGACCAGCTGCAGTTTGACGGTCCCGAAATACGCCGGCGTCACTCGGTTCCATGACACGCCATCGATGGCGACGGACCGGAACGACGCGACCCCCGGGTGCCCATCGAGCGTCGTGTCCAGCTCCAGCGGCCCCGAAAGGTAGCCGGCCTCGGAAAGGCTCGCCGCGACGACGCCCGGCGTCTGCTGGATCCGATCGAGCAGGACCGCGCTTCTCGTGCGCAGCTGGTCAGCGTCGTTCCCGGTCAGCGCGGCCGTGCCGACGACGAGGTCGGGCTGCTCGAGTCCCGCTTCCGGCTGGCCAAGGTTCGTCATGCCCTGCCCCAGTCCGATCAACAGGAATACCGCCGGACCGACAGCGAGAAAGACCTGCCACGCGACCAACGATCTGCGGCGCGTCTGCAGCCGCCGGTCGCCGATGGAACGTCCGGAGATCCCACGCATCAGCTCGCCCACCGCCGGGCGGGCCAGTTCCAGCGCGGGCTCGAGCCCGAAGCACAGGCCAAGCCCCACCGCAAATGCCACGGCGAGCAGCGAATCGCGGAGATGCCAGGTCACCTGCATCCACGCCGGCGGGAACGCGGGGAACCAAACGCCAAGCGCGTGAACGACGACTGGCGCAAGCACCGAACCCAGCGCGCCACCGACAACGCTGATCACCACGCATTCCGCGATCATGTGCGACACGAGCCGTGGCAGAGAGGCGCCAAGGGCTGCCCGAACCCCGAATTCCGCTCGCCGGCGCATGCCGCGTGCGAGCACAAGCGTCGCGAAGTTCACGGACGCGATCAGCGCGACGAATACGCCGATGACTCCCATAACGATGAGTGGGAGCGCGATCGACTCCGTCAGCAGGTCTCGCAGGGGGGCGACACCAAGGGCCTGCCGGCGACGACCATCGTTCTGAAGGCGGCTGTCCCTCTCGGTGACAGCGCGAACCGCGGCGTCCGCCCGGGCGATCGGAACCTGCGAAGGCAGACCGGCGATGGCCTGCAGCGTGCGCACCGAGTCGAAGTGTGAAGTCGCGGCGGAACGCGCGGACCATAGCGCGGCGTCCGCGGGAAAGACGGCACTCTGCGGCAGGACACCGACGACTTCGTACGACCGGTGATTCAGGATGATCGTGGCGCCCACCGCGCCGCTGTCGGCGCCGAATGCGGATCGCCAGAAGTCGTGGCTGATGACGACCGTTGCCGGCGCGCCGGCCGCGGAGTCTGCCGCGGTGAGCACGCGGCCCAGCTCGGCTCGCACCCCGAGCAGCGAGAAGAACGAGGGCGATGTGAAGACCGCCGGTGCCGACGTGGCCCAGCCGTTCCCCTGGACGGGGAGGTACGAACGCCAGTAGGGGACGACGGGCGACAGCCGCGCCGGTCGCTCGATCACCGCTTCGACGGATGCACCAGGCACGCTCCACGCGCGAGCATATGCGTGTGAGCCGTTCGGATCGTATAGGGCAACGACCCGGTCGGCGTTGGGGAAGCCCAGCGCACGATAACGGACGCCGTCGAAGATCGACATGACGCCGGCCGACACACTGATCCCCACGGCAAGCGAGCCGATCGCGATGGCTGTGTAGGCCCGCTGGGCGGCCAGCGTGCGGAGCGCCACGCGCACATCCTGAACGACGATCTCGATCCATCGGACGCCGCGCGCGTCTCGGCTCTCCTCCCGAACGCGCTCGACGCCGCCGAACGCGAGGCGGGCCTGCCGCATCGCGTCCTCGGGTGCGAGCCCCCGTGCCCGACTGGCCGCAGCCTCACGCTCAAGATGATCGCGCAGTTCGTCGTCGAGCTCGCAGTCTACCTGCCCGCGGCGGAACAGCGCGCGGAGGCGGTACCGGAGGTCGCTCATCAGTTCCATGAACACCGGCTATCCATCCTCGCGAAGAACAGTGGCGGTATCGGTGTGCCAGACACGGCGGATGGGTCCCAACGAGGCGAGACCGAGCACCAGGAACAGTGTCGCGCACGCCGCGCCAATGAGATCCACAGGTGGCGTTTTCGCCAGGTCGGCGCTCGGCGCCATGTACGCGACGGCCCCGTATCCACCGGCAATACCCAGCAGCGCACCAATCGTCGCTTGCAACAGCGCTTCGCGTGTAACCAGAAACGCGACTTGGCGGCGCGCAGCCCCGAGCGCGACGCGAATTGCGAGTTCCTTCCGACGACTGACAGCTGCGTATCCGATGATCCCGTAGATCCCCACCGCGGCCAGCCCGATGGCAACTCCGAAAGACGCTACGACCATGAGGATCAGGCCTCTGTACCGTCGAATGGTTGCCGCATCGCTCAACGTGCCGGGCGCCAAGTCCACGACAATCATGCCCGAATCTTCACGGTGGAGTGCCTCGTATACCGCCGCTACCAATCTTCTGTCCGATGGTGCGCCCCGAACCAAGATGGAGCCGCTCAGGTACCCCGACGGGGGAGCGCCGACGAGGGGCGTGTAGAACTGCACGTTCGGCGGGCGCGCGAATGGCGTCGGCACGGCGTCGGCCACGACGCCGATAACCGTGACCGTCGTCGGATGCGCACTAGATTCGGCGAGTCTGACCCGCCAGCCGGTGACCAGGCGACCCATGAGTGCGCGAGTCGTGTGCTCCGACACCACCGCGAGCGGCGCGCCGCCGGCCAGTTCTGCATCGGTCGGAAGCCGACCGGCCACCAGGCGGAACTCCATCGGCGTCGAAATACCCAGCGGAGACAAGATTCCATGGCCCCCCGCGACCGTTCATCGTCACGAACGTGCCGTTGCTCGCGGAGTCGACTTCCACACCTGAAGTCTGGACGTACGAATTGACGGTGACCGCCGCGGATCGGACGCCGGGCGCGGACCGGACCACTTGGACCAACCGAGCGATGCTCTCCGCGTTGTGCCATGTCGTATCCCGGTAGTCTCCGCCGATGCTTCCCGTGTACAGTCCCCTCGTCTCGAACCCGGCATCGACGGCCCGGAGCCGGACCAGCGGCCCCATGAAGAACGACAGGAACACCACCGGGCCAATCGCAAGGAATACTTGAAACGTGACCAGCGCGCGGTGGCCCGATCGCTGCCGCGCCATACCGACAGCTCCCCCGGCGCCACTGCGGAGGAATCCCGCCGCGGCGGGGCGGGCAAGTTCAATAGCGGGCGCCATGCCGAACAGCACACCGATCGCAACGGCAAGCACAATCGCGGCCAGCGCCGCGGCAAAGCCCAGTCGGAGATGCAGCCACGGGGGTATCACTCCCGGCAGAAGCGCGTCCAGACCGTGAATGACCGCCGGGGCGGCCAGCGCTCCCGCCATGCCACCGACGACCCCGAGCAGCGTGCACTCGGCGAGCATGTGAGTCACGAGTCGAGACGTCGACGCGCCGAGCGCCGCGCGGATGCCAAGCTCTTCGCGTCGACGTATGCCCACGGGCAAGCACGAGAGCGGCGAAGTTCACCGCGGCGATGATACCGATCGCGATGCCGATGGCGGCGAGTACCTTGAGCGGCCCGCCGAACTGATCAATCAGGAAATCGCGAAACGGGGCCGCGCCGATCGTGGGAAGCGGACCGTGCTGGTGCGACGCCAGTGAATCAGACCGCGCGATCACGGTCAGTTCGGCTCCAGCTCGCGCCGGCGTCGCGCCGGGGGAAAGGCGCGCGAGCGCCTGCAACGCGTAGCGCGACGAGTCTGCGAGAACCCCGGCGGCCGACCGCGCAATCCAAACCTGCGCGTAGGACGGGAATGTCATGTCGCGTGGCATCACGCCCACGATCGTGCACACGCGGTGTTGCAGTTCAATGGACCGACCAATGACTCCTGAATCGGCGCCAAAGTGCGAGCGCCAGAAGTCATAGCTCAGAATTGCGACCGGCGGGGCCCCTCGCTCGCTGTCTGCTGCAACGAAGATGCGACCGAGTTCCGCCCGACCGCCAAGCAGTGACATCAACGATGGGGTGGTGAAGACGCCGACCACGCGGCTATCCGACGTGTCCGTCCGGATGGCCACCGGCGCTGGCCTCCATAAGGGCGAATGTGCGGAGTTCAGTGCTTCGGGACACCGTCCACCGCAAGAGGTCGCTTCCGAGATAATAGGATCGCGACGCCGTGATCCCCGCCTGCGGTTGGTAGAGCGCCACCACCCCTTCGGTGTTTCGGAACGCGAGGCCGCCGCTGTACACCGACTGCACCATCAGCGCGATGCCGGCGGCCATGCACACGCCGACGCCCAGGGATATCACCGCGATCGCCGTGAACGACGGCTGCGCGCGTAACGACCGGATCGCTAACCGGAAGTCACGCAGCAAGATCTCCACCCACCGCACCCCGCGCGCATCGCGGCTCGCCTCGCGTGCCCACTCCATGCCACCGAACGCAACGCGCGCCCGGCGCATAGCCTCCTCGGACGACAGGCCAGCACGGCGATTCCGCTCCGCCTCGCGCTCAAGATGGTCGCGCAGCTCGTCGTCGAGTTCGCGGTCCAGCTCCTGCCCGCGAAATAAGGCTCGAAGTCGATAGCGAATATCGCTGAGCAGGTCGAAGCGCATTCGAACGCGGTCTCAACTCGTTTGCAGCACGAGCCCAACCGCGCCCGCCAGGCGATGCCACGCGTCCGCCTCGGCTGCGAGCTGGGCCCGTCCGCGACGCGTCAACTCATAGTACTTGGCGCGCCGGTTGTTATCGGATGTGCCCCACCTCGCCTTCACCCAACCGCGTCGTTCCAGGCGGTGCAGGGCCGGATACAGGGACCCCTGCGGGACACTCAGCACTTCCCGCGAGATCTGACGAATGCGTTCCGAGATCCCCCACCCGTGCTGCGGGGCGAGGGACAGGGCCTTCAGAATCAACAGATCAAGCGTGCCCTGCGGGAGGTCGAGTCGGTCGTGCGCCATGGTCTCCCCTTTGGCTTCTACAAGACAACGTATAGGCTCCCTGTAGAAGCGCAAGAGCAAGGAAACCGGACGCGCCACACCGGTGAAAAGGCAGGCGTCCGGCCGGACCACGTTTCAGGGACCCGGGCCCCGCCCGGCACGCAATCAACTCTCCCGTCGCGTTCGAACAGGCAGCAGCAGTTGCCTAACTCACCGTCCACAGAACCCAGGACAACTCAAGTCGGTATCGTACATACGCATCCGTCGCAAACCGGAGACCCGCTTTACGGTTGTCCTCCACAAAAGGACTCTCTCGGAAATACATACGTCAGCTTCGAGCGTTGGCCGGGCGACACGGGCGGCGGCCGGCAGATGGCTTACCAGGGGGACCAATGGGCAGCCGGGGGAGGCAGTGGAAATGACTGGGCCATGGGTGGAGGGGTTGTGCCGGGGTATGTCATCAACGGCGACGGTGAGGTGTGGACACTGCCAGCAGCCGGAGCGTCCGACCAGAGCGTGCGCACATCGAACTTCACGTTCGTGAACTACAAGAACAACATGCTTGGTGCCTGCGATTGGTAACTCGCCGCGTAGCCCTGAATGCGGGCTCGTCGGCATCTTCGAGGATTCATAATGCGAATCAGCTCCCGGTATGTATGGCAAGTCCTGGTGGCGTGCTCTGTTGTCGCAGTTGCGGCACCGCAGGCGGCGGCACAAGTGTGGTCTTGTCCGAGCGTTGACTCAAACGCGATTGCAATTCGAACGTACATGCGACGGATTGCAACGGGGACCCACGCGTCGTCCGCCGCGATCCTGACCTCCTTGGGTGTGTCGTCATTCGACTCGTCCTCAGTTACACTGGTCACAAACGACACGACCTGCACTCGTGTTACGCAGGCGGTCGACTCCACGGTTCAAGCAGCGGTGCCTCACACCGGCGCAATGATCGTGGTTGCGTTTGGCCCCTTCTGGGCTGCGTTCGACCCGAAGCTGGAACATGGAACAGGTGACGGTCCAAGCGTCGTGTTTGTGCTGGATAGCGCACTTGCTCTAAAGCGCGTCATAACGGGCAACTGAACGAGCCAAATGACGTGAGGCTCGCGTCGAAAGTGAATGAACACACGTGAGGCCAGCCGGAGAGGCACGCTGGCCGAGCTGGCCAAGCGCTTCGACGTGCACCCCGCCCAGATCACCGCGTGGAAGGACCAGCTGCTGCAGGGCGCCCGCGAGGTGTTCAGCGACGGCCGGCGGGCCGATCCGCCCGTCGACGTGAAGACGCTCCACGCCAAGATTGGTGAGCTCACGCTGGAGAATGATTTTTTAGAACACGCGCTCGGCAAGGCCGGCCTGCTGAGCGCCAAGCGATGATCGACCGGACGCACGCCCGGTGCAGGACCCATAATCGGTGTTCCTCAGGACGGGGGGAAGGTCACTGGGGGAGCCGCCCAGAAATACAACACAGCGAGCCAACCTTACTGGTTGACTCGCTCGCAGGTGAACCGCTCGGGGCTTTCAAGTGCACTCGATGTGTGAGCGCGGGCTGAATGACCGGCGTTGTTGCACGTCGTTCGCTGCTGTGGCAACGAATGACGAACAACTCCGCCCGCTCCGCCCGCCGCATGCGCGAATACCGCGCTTGTCAGAATTTGGGGCTGATTTGGGGCGTTTTTAGGCCACCTTACCAGAGTGGAGCCACCGGTCCTTCTATTAGAAGACCTGGCTCTCCAAGGAGTTCTGCAAGAGGTGCGGGCGGGAATCGAACCCGCGAATAGCGGTTTTGCAGACCCGCGTTCGCCGTCGCGATCCGCTGGGTTGCGCCACTCAAGCCTCGACCCAGCAGCTACTTATGCGATCGGTCCAGCGGAACGTGACAGGTTGTGCCGGAGCGCGTCGTTACGCAGATCGTGCCATTTTCGCGATTTATGTACGACACTCCGCTACGGGCGAGCACGGCGCTCCCTGCGAGCGGGGAGCGGGGAGCGGGGAGCGGGGAGCGGGGAGCGGGGAGCCTACCGCACCGCCTGACTCCCTCCTGGAGCCACGGGCCGACCCTCACCTATCCGCATTCCGCGAACGTCACCCGTCCCAATTCCAGGAGGACCCGCCCTTCAAGGCACCTGAATCGGAATGGGAGAGCGTCTTGACCGGTCCCGACGAATGTTGAAATAAGTCGGGACGCCTTACCGAACTCCGGCCTTGTGCGGCCTTCCGCCCTTACGCCCATTGGCCCGAGCGGCGGCGGCCTTCGCCACACTGGTCGTGCGGCCGGCCAGTCGTGCCAGTTCACGCGCTTTGTCCGCGTGACCAACCGACGAGAGCAGGAGCGCCGGCACGCTGAGATCGACGTCGAGCGCCTCCCAATGCAGGCCATTCCCGCCGGGGCTGACTTCCACCGCCGCGAGCCGATCGGGGCTTGCCTTGGCCAACGCCGGGATGGCCGCGGCCGGGAAGCCAAACACGAATCCGCTGGTCAGTTCCACCATCACGCGACGGGCCTGCCGATCGTAAGACGCCGAGCGCGCGCGTCGGCCGTCCTTTCGCTCGCGTGCCTCGAGCGCACGTGCCGCGGGAATCTGCCGACGAATCTCTTCTTTCATGGTACGTGACGCTTTAGTCATGATATTGCCTCCAACACTTGAGCAAATAATCGGTGTGCTCTTCGACGACCCAGAACGCCCTCACGATATCGGCAGAGCGCATGCGGAATACCGTGCGCACTATTTGAGGCCGGCCGGCGGTCGCGAGTTCAATCACGACCTCGGCCCCATCTCGCCACACGTGTACGTGCGGCGGGTGATGCTCGCGCGGCGGCAGATAAATGACGACGCGGAAGCCATCGACACGCAGGACGGTGGGCACACGCGCAATATAACCTAGCAGATGGGTTATTACAACATCCCGGTTCTGTTTCAGAATCGGGCTGAGGCTCAGGGTGCCTCGCGAAAGCTGAACGACGGATCGAGCTCTTCGGAAGGCCGAGAAAGGTCCGGACCGACGTGCCAGCACCCTGGTCCAGCAGGGCCGCTGCCCGCGCGATGACGCAAGGCTCGATCCCCACATCGCGCCCGACTTGCTGGACGTCGGCCAGAGTCAACCCGTCAGGTTTACCCGCCGCTTGCGGCGAGCGGAAACGCCGCGATCCCTGATCTGCACTTGCTGCAAGCGATCTCAGCTTCCTCGGTACCCAATGGCGCGCCAACCTGCAACTCGGCGCACGCCACGCAGCGACCGGAGACAGGCCGGTGTGGCGCATCTCTTGCGGACATGTCACAGTGTGGGTCCACCTGCTCCCTCCCGCTCGGCCGCCCGCCGATGCTTGTCCGTCCGACGACCCTCGGAGAAGGGGTCAATCGACGTTTTATCAAGCGCCTCGGCGGATTGGCGGTCACACCAGCGAACGACGCTTGCTCTAATTGCTCTGCTTATGAAACGAGATCAGCTCCACGGGAGCTCCGTCGACGACGATCATGGCGGCGCGGACACCATCTGAAGGCGAGCCAGGTGGAGAGATGACGTGCTGCCCTATCAGCGCAGAGTCAAGGTCGTCTACCTCGAATGCAACATGCGGCACTGATTTGATCAGGGGATGAAGCGGCGAACTGGCCTCGAAGCGCATCCACTCGATTCCGTAGGGGCTCGTCGGAAAGCCTGAGACGTACAAGCCGTACTTCTCAAGGTACGTTTCGCCCGCCCGCGGGACGCTCGTAGGAATGCCGAGATGGTGATACCGCCAGCCTCGCCGGGCGACGACATCGGGTGGTTCGTGGCCCTGACGGAGGCGGGCCGCAGGTGCAGGGTGGTCTGGGGCTGATATCACGGGTGTATTTGGTGCAGGGTCTACCTAGACTCGCGTGAATCGAGATTGTTTAGTGACCAATCTGGGGGAGCCGCCCGGAAACACAACAACGCGAGCCAACCGAGCTAGTTGGCTCGCTTGCAGTTGGCCCTCCTGGGACCGAACCAGGACTCTCCTGATCCAGAGGCCGGGATCGGCCCACGCCTAAGTCAGCAAGCTGTAACGCGTTCACGATGCCAGGCGGCGAATTGCGGGGCCGCTTACTGGCAACCCGGGCACGCTACGGTATTGACATGGGCAGAGTTACGGCGGTCGTCGCCAATCAGCGCTTCCGCTGGTTGAATCCGACTCTTGATTCCATCATGGTATTAAGATTGAACAGCGCGATTGAGTCGGTAGCCTCCGCCCTCTCCCAATGAAGGCCCGCCCGCCCAGCACGCTCATGAACATGGACAGGTTGTGATGCGTCTGCGCCGGGTCGCAGTTCTGTTGGCTCTCATCGGGTGCGCGAAGTCGGCACCCACTGCGGTAACTCGGCAGCCCGTCGACCTCGCCGGTATCTGGACTGGCGCGCTGTTCACGACCGGGCACGGTACCGGCGTGCTCACGCTTTCGGTTACGCAACACGTTGTGTTCCTAACCCCCAGCGGTGGTCGCGAACTCGATCTTGGCGGCAGTTGGTTGACTTCCTTTTCGAACGCCGCCGCCAACGATAGCGGAACGGTGTCTGGGGGCGGGACGGATCTGAGCGACGGCGTCGACCTTACGCTCACGGATTCCGACGGGTGCAAGTACGCCCTCACCGGAACGCGGACCGGCGCTTCATCGATGACAGGCACGTTCACGGCGAGAAGTTGTGCATTGGCCGATAGCGGCACCTATGGTGTAAGCAAGGAATGAGTCTGCGGCTCCGCGTGTCGGGGACCATCCGAACCAGACAACTGAGGACGGCGGCGCTGAGGCTCGTTCGCGTCGCGGTCACTCTCACGCTCATGGCGTGCGCCGCATCAGACGTTTTGTTCCCGGCCGGCGATCTATCGGGAAGTTGGTCTGGCTCGGCATCTTCGAGTGCGTACGGCAATGGGGCGCTCAACTTCGCCCTCGGAACGGAGACTCTGACCTTGACGACGCCAGGCGGTGGGGACGCGGCCGAGATAGCGATCTATGGAAATTGGTCCACGTTCTTTGCCGGTGCGGCAATGAGTGATAGCGGAACCGTCGAGGGTACCGGCTGGACCGCGTCTGATTCCGTGACGATCCAACTCACCGGCTCGAATCACTGCACCTGGCTCCTTCGCGGGACGCGCGACCACACGCCGGCGATGCGCGGGGTGTACGGGACCACGGGATGCTCGGTGAGGGACACCGGCAGCTTCACCATGAAGCGGCCGTAGCCAGCCGCCCTGGGGTCTTCCCGACATCTTGTTGCGCGAGCGGGGCTGAAGGCTCGGAGTTGTTTCATCCTTTTCGCTGCTCTTACTCCGAGTAACGCCGGACTCCGCTCGCTGACCCCGCCACGTGCGCAAGCTGCGCGCTTTTCAAGAATTGGGGCTGATTTGGGGCGTTTTTGGGCCACCCGCCGACCGTGGAGCCACCACCCCTTCTATTAGAAGACGTGGCTCTCCAAGGAGATGTGCAAGAGGTGCGGGCGGGAATCGAACCCGCGAATAGCGGTTTTGCAGACCGCTGCCTTACCACTTGGCTACCGCACCGGGGTCCGTGGAACTTAGTTTCCGCTCCCCACCCTGCCAAGCATGAGCCTCACTCCCGCTCCACCCCAGCACGACCCGTACGCGTCGCTCCGCGTGCCCAACTTCCGATGGTTCATCGTCAGCACCTTCACGATGACCATCGCCACCCAGATCCAGGGCATCGTCGTCGGCTGGCAGATCTACGCCATCACCCACGACCCGCTCTCGCTGGGATTGATCGGGCTCGCCGAGGCGCTCCCCTTCCTTAGTATATCGCTGCCCGCCGGCCATACGGCCGACCGCCGCAACCGCCGCACCATCACGCTCCTCTCGCTCGTCGCCATGGTTGCCTGCTCGGCGAGCTTCCTCGCGTTCAGCATGCATCCCCGCATGCTCGCCGCGCCCGGCGCGTGGCCCTTCTTCGCCGTGATCTTCGTGAGCGGCATCGCCCGCGCGTTCTACAATCCCGCCCGCGCCGCGCTGCTCGCCGAGATCATTCCGCGCGCTTCCTACGCCAACGCCTCCGCCTGGCGCAGTTCGGCATGGCAAACGGCCGCCGTGCTCGGACCCGCCATCGGCGGACTGCTGTATGGCTTCTCGTCGGCCACGGTGGCGTACGCCGCCGACACGGTGCTGATGCTCGTGGCGCTGGCCTGCTTCGCCGCCATCCGCTACACGCCCTCCGCCGCGCGCGACAACCGCGAGCCGCTGGGCCAGAGTCTGCGCACCGGCATCCGCTTCGTATTCCAGAACCCGGTCATCCTCGGCGCCCTCACGCTCGATCTCTTCTCGGTACTCCTGGGCGGCGCCGAGGCGCTGCTGCCCGTGTTCGCGTCGGACATCCTGCACGTGGGCCCGGAAGGACTGGGCATCCTGCGCGCCGCGCCGGCGGTGGGCGCCGTGCTGATGTCGGTGTACCTCGCCCACCGCCGCCCCATGGAACGGGCCGGACGCGCCATGCTCTTCGCGGTCGCCACGTTCGCCATCGCCATCGTCGCCTTCGGGCTCTCGCGAAATGTCTACCTTTCGTTCGCCGTGCTCGCCTTGAGCGGCATGGCCGACAACGTCAGCGTGGTCGTGCGCGCGACGCTGCTTCAATTGATGTCGCCGCCCGAGATGCTGGGCCGCATCTCCGCGGTCAACGCCATCTTCATCGGCTCCTCCAACGAACTCGGCGCCTTCGAATCGGGCGTCACGGCCAAACTGCTGGGCACCGTTCCAGCCGTGATCCTCGGAGGGCTGGCGTCGCTGGGCGTGGTCGGCATCGTTGCCCACACGGTGCCGCCGCTGCGCGAGCTGAAACGCCTGGAGTAGCCCGCCGGACTCGGCGAGTGTGGATAACCCAGCAGGCGGACGGCTGTTGTCAGCCTCCACTTGTGTGCAATCGAATAACATGGCATTCTTGCTTTTGTATCTAAAGCGAGACTGGCATGGATGCACTCGATTTCAAAGCACTATCACGCTTGCAGGAGTTTGGCCGAGACAGCTGGAAGAACCTCGGCAGCCTGCTCGGCATCACCGCGCAGGCCGCGGCCGACCGCATCCACAAGCTCCAGGAACAGGGCGTCATCCACGGCTACGCGGCCCTCATCGATCCCGATTCGGTGGGCCTCCACGCCACCGCCTTCGTGACCGTCTCGCTGGAGCGCCCCAAGCACCGCGAGGCCTTCCTGGAGCGGGTGACATCCCTGTCCGAAGTGCAGGAATGCCATCACGTTTCGGGCGCCGACGACTTTCTGCTCAAGGTGCGCTGCCGAGGAACCTCGGACCTCGAACGGGTGGTGACCGAGGAGATCAGGGGCATCGCCGGCGTCGTCCGGACCAGCATGACCGTCGTGCTCCGCACCACCAAAGAGACGGTTTCGCTCCCACTCGTCACGGGCCCGGTGCAGACCTGAAACGCCGCCGAGAACCGGCTTGCGTCACGCGCATTGCGCACCCATTGCACAGAACGGCGACATATACGTAGATTCCGCGATCGTTTTTCGCAATTCGTTGGTCGAGTTTTGCGTTTTTCGCAACTTTCCGAGCACACTTCCGCCGCCGCCCCGGTCCCTAACCCGCCCCGCCCATGCCCAGCTCATCGTCCTCCAGCCGCGCCGCCGCGTTGCGCGACCTCGTCGGTCGCACGCCGCTGCTTCCCAAGTCACCCTATCCCGCGCCGACCTCCGCGTACTTCGGCATCAACACCTTCGGCGCGCGCCAGATGCGCGAGAAGCTGCCCAAGGCCGTGTACGAAAAGCTCGTCGCCTCCATCCGCCTCGGGAACAAGCTCGACCTCGACATCGCGCCAACCGTGGCGCAGGTGATCAAGGATTGGGCGATCGGCCGCGGCGTGACGCACTTCACGCACTGGTTCCAGCCGCAGACCGGACTCACCGCCGAGAAGCACGACGCGTTCCTGACGTTCGACGAACAGCGGCAGCCGATGGAGTCGTTCAGCGGCGCGCAGCTCATCCAGAGCGAGCCCGACGCGTCGAGCTTCCCCTCGGGCGGCCTTCGCGCCACCTGGGAAGCGCGCGGCTACACGGCGTGGAATCCGGCCAGCCCGGTGTTCATCGTCGAGTCGGGCGGCGTGCGCACGCTGTGCGTGCCGTCGGTGTTCATCGGCTACAACGGCGAAGCGCTGGACGAGATGACGCCGCTGCTCCGCAGCTCCGACGTGCTCTCCGAGAAGGCCATCGAGCTGCTCTCGCTGCTCGGCGACAAGGGCGTGCAGCGCGTGTACACCACACTCGGACCCGAGCAGGAATACTTCCTCATCGACCGCGGCTTCTTCTCGCTGCGCCCCGACCTGGTGATGTCGGGCCGCACCCTGCTGGGCGCCGCCCCGCCGCGCGGACAGCAGCTCGAAGACCACTACTTCGCCGGCATTCCCGAGCGCATCCAGGCCTGCATCGCCGAGGTGGAGCACGAACTCTACAAGCTCGGCGTGCCGATCATCACCCGCCACAACGAGGTGGCGCCCTCGCAGTTCGAGATGGCGCCGATGTTCGAGGAGACGGACATCGCCGTCGACCACAACCAGCTCGTCATGGCCACGCTGCGCAAGGTCGCGCTGCGCCACGGGCTGCAGGCGGTGCTGCACGAGAAGCCCTTCGCCGGCATCAACGGCTCGGGCAAGCACTGCAACTGGTCCATGTCCATCACCTCCGACCGGCCCGAGATCGACGGCTTCAACCTGCTCAAGCCGGGCAACACGCCGCACCAGAACGTGCGCTTCCTGCTCTTCCTGGCCGCGGTGCTGCAGGGCGTGCACCGCCACGCCGGACTGCTGCGCGCCGGCATCGCGTCGTCGGGCAACGAGCACCGGCTGGGCGCCAACGAGGCGCCGCCCGCCATCATCAGCATCTTCATGGGCCGCACGCTCACCCACGTCATCGAGAGCATCGCCGGCGGCAAGGCGGTGGGCAGCGCCGACCAGGCCATGATCAAGCTCGGCGTGGCCAAGCTGCCCGACATCGAGAAGGACAACACCGACCGCAACCGCACCTCGCCCTTCGCGTTCACCGGCAACAAGTTCGAGTTCCGCGCCGTGGGCTCGTCGGCGTCGATCGCGTTCCCCGTCTGCCTGCTCAACGCCGCCGTGGCCGAAGCGCTGGGTGAATTGACCGTGGCCCTGCGCGCCGAACTCAAGAAGACGAAGAAGGTGGACGACGCCGTGCTCAAGGTGGTGCAGCCGGTGTTCCGCGCCACCAA
The DNA here is from genome assembly GCA_963775915.1 of uncultured Gemmatimonadaceae bacterium. Lineage (GTDB taxonomy): Bacteria > Gemmatimonadota > Gemmatimonadetes > Gemmatimonadales > Gemmatimonadaceae > JAGWRI01. Next base: position 174,231 of record CAVZKH010000010.1, on the reverse strand, counting down.
GAACGTCCGCTTCGAGGGCAACAACTACTCCGACGAATGGGTGGCGGAAGCCGAGCGTCGCGGACTGCTCAACATCCGCCGCACGCCCGAGGCGCTGGCCCAGCTCCTGACGCCGAAGTCGCGCAAGCTGCTCACGGGGCTCGGCGTCTTCACCAAGGAGGAGCTCGACTCGCGCTTTCACGTGCGGCTCGAGCGCTACGTGAAGGACATGCTCATCGAAGCGCACACCATGCGCGAGATGGTGGACACGCTGGTGCTGCCGGCCGGGCATTCCTATGCCGGCGCGCTGGCCAGGGCCGCGGCCGACGCCAAGGCCGCCGGCATCGCGAACACCGCGCAGGTGGACGCGGCGAACGACGTGGCCAAGCTCCTCGCCGCCGTGCAGAAAGCGCGCGCCGCGCTGAGCAAGGCCATCGACAAGGCCGAGTCGATGCATGCCACGCTGGAACAGCAGGCGCACTTCCTCACCAGCACCTGCGCGCAGGCCATGCAGGCGGCGCGGGACGCGTCCGACGCCCTCGAGCTGGCGGTGGGCGATCAGCAGTGGCCGCTGCCCAAGTACCGCGAGATGCTCTTCCCCGTCTGACGGCGGCGCGACTGGCGGACCGGGAACGGGAGGCACATTCTAGTGTGCCTCCCGTTCTGTCATTTTCCCACCGAACACCCCTTCCCCTCTCCGAATGAAACGCCGCGACTTCATCGCCACCTCCGCCGTCGCCGCGGGCGCGCTCGCCCTCGGCTGCACGCCCTCCGGAACCACCGCGTCGGCGGGGAACGCCAGCGACAGCGGGATGCCCGCCGTTCCCAAGTCCATCGACGCCCTCCAGCCGCTCACCCCGCCGCCGGTGCCGATCGCCAAGGACGAGCGCGAAGCCCGCATCGAGCAGGCGCGCCAGCTCATGGCCGCCAACCACCTCGACGCAATCTTCATGGAAGGGGGCACCAGCCTCTTCTATTATACGGGCGTCCGCTGGGGCCTGAGCGAGCGCACCTTCGGCATCGTCATCCCGCGCAAGGGCGAGATCGCCTGGGTGACACCGGGATTCGAAGAGGCACGCGCCAGGGAACTCATCCAGTTCGGCACCGACATCCGCACCTGGCAGGAGGACGAGAGCCCGTTCAAGCTCGTGGCCGACATCCTGCGCGACCGCGGCGTGGCCACGGGCCGCGTCGGCATGGAAGAACGCGTGCGCTTCTTCATTGCCGATGGCATCCACCTCGAGGCGCCGCACATCGACGTCGTGAGCGCCACGCCGGTCACCGCCGGCTGCCGCATGATCAAGTCGCCCGCCGAGATCGCGCTCATGCAGCGCGCCAACGACATCACCATCGCGGCCTACAAGGCCGCCTGGCAGACACTGCGCGAAGGCATGTCGCAGGACGAGCTGGCTCGCAACATCACCACCGCCTTCAACAAACTCGGCGCCGACGGCGACGTGAGCGTGCAGTTCGGCAAGTACACCGCCTTCCCGCACGGCAGCGCCACGCCGCAGCATCTCAAGGAAGGCGACGTGGTGATGATCGACGACGGCGTGAAGGTGGAGGGATACACCGCCGACATCACGCGCACCGGCGTGTTCGGCAAGCCCACTCAGCGCCAGCGCGACATCTGGGATCTCGAGCGCAAGGCGCAGGACGCGGGCTTCAAGGCCGCGCAGATCGGCGTGCCCTGCGAGGACGTGGACGCGGCGGCGCGGAAGGTGATCACCGACGCGGGCTTCGGGCCGGGCTACAAGGTGCCGGGCCTGCCGCACCGCACCGGCCACGGCATCGGCCTCGACGGCCACGAGTGGACGTACTTCGTGAAGGGCAACAAGACGCCCATCGCGCCGGGCATGTGTTTCAGCGACGAGCCGACCATCGCCATCTACGGCGAGTTCGGCATCCGCCTGGAAGACTGCCTGCACATCACCGACAGCGGCCCCAAGTTCTTCACCGCGCAGGCGCCGTCCATCGACCAACTGTTCGTCTGACCAACCGGAGGCACACCCCATGCACGCACGCGTCTCATTTCTGTTCGCCGGCCTGCTCGCCGCGATGCCCGCCATCCCCTTCACCGCCGGTGCGCAGGGCACCTTCGAGGGGGTGGTCACCTTTCAGGTAAGCGCCGGCCAGAGCGGAGCGCAGACCATGCAGTACTCGGTCAAGGGCAACAAGGTGCGCATGGACATCTCGGCCGGCGGCATGAACATGTTCACGCTCTACGACGGAAGCACCAGGACCATCGACATGGTGGTGCCGATGCGGCAGATGTACATGGAGCGGTCGGCCGACGACATGCCGGCCGCGGCCGACTCGGCCGCGGCCAACGCGAAGATCAGCTGGACCGGCAAGAAGGAGACCATCGCCGGCTACGAGTGCGAACACGCGACGATCACCGACGACCAGGGCCAGGCCACCGACGTCTGCCTGGCCAAGGGGCTGGGCAGCTTCGTGTCGATGGGCGGCGGCATGGGCGGACGCGGAGGGCGCGGCCGCGGCATGACGATGGGCAGCGGCTGGGAGGGCCACATCGGGCAGATGTTCCCCCTCAAGGTGATGCGCGGCGATCAGGTGGAGATGGAAGCCACCAGTCGATCGAGAAGAAGACGCTCGACGCGTCGCTGTTCACCATTCCCGACGGCTTCAACAAGATGAGCATGCCCATGGGCGGCGGCGGCCGCGGAGGCCTGCGCTAGCGTCCGGCGTCAGTACTTCCCGAGGTACTCGTCCACCTCCCAGCGGCTCACCTGGGAGATGTAGTCGCGCCATTCCTGCCGCTTGGCGGCCAGGAAGTGCTGGGTCACGTGGTCGCCGAGCGCCTTTCGGATCACGGCGTTCTTCTCGAGCTCGTCGCAGGCCTCGTTGAGGTCGTGCGGCAGGTCGTCGATGCGCAGCCGCCGCTTCTCGCGGTGCGACATCTCCCAGATGTTCTCGTTCACGGGCTCGCGCCAGTCGGCCTTGGTCTCGATGCCGTCGAGACCGGCGGCGAGCATCGCCGCCAGCGCGAGGTACGGATTTGCCGAGGGATCGGGCACGCGGTGCTCGACGCGCGTGCCCGGTCCGCGCCGCTCCGGAATGCGCAGCATCGGCGACCGGTTACGCATCGACCAGGCCACGTTCACCGGCGCCTCGTAACCCGGCACCAACCGCTTGTACGAGTTCACCAGCGGGTTGGTGATGGCGCAGTAGCCGCGCGCGTGCTTGAGCAGCCCGCCGATATAGTGCAGCGCCGTCTTCGACAGCTCCCACTCCGCCTTCGGATCCCAGAAGGCGTTGTCCTTGCCGCGGAACAGCGACTGATGCGTGTGCATGCCGCTGCCGTTCTGCCCGTAGATCGGCTTCGGCATGAACGACGCGAACAGCCCGAACTGCTGCGCCACGTACTTCACGACGAAGCGGAAGGTGGCGATGCTGTCGGCCGTGGTCAGCGCGTCGGCATAGCGGAAGTCGATCTCGTGCTGGCCGTGCGCCACCTCGTGATGCGCCGCCTCGACCTCGAAGCCCATCCGCTCAAGCGTATCGACGATCGCCCGCCGCGCGTCCTCGCCCAGGTCCACCGGCGCCAGGTCGAAGTAACTCCCCACGTCATGCGTACGCGTCGTGGCCTCGCCGTCCGGCCCGCGGCGGAACATGAAGAACTCGGCTTCCATTCCCGCGTTCATCGCGAAGCCCATCTTCGCCGCCCGGGCCAGCTGCTGCTTCAGCACGCCGCGCGGATCGCCGGAAAAGGGCGTGCCGTCCGGCTGGTTGATGTCGCAGATCACGCGGCACACGCGGCTCTCGGCGTCGCCCCACGGAAAGATCACGAACGTCGAGAGGTCCGGCGCCAGCAGCATGTCCGACTCCTCGATCCGCACGAACCCCTCGATGGACGACCCGTCGAACATGATGTCGCCGGCCAGCGCCTTCTCGAACTGCGAGGCCGGAATCTCCACGTTCTTGTTCACGCCGAGGATGTCGGTGAACTGCAGGCGCATGAAGCGGACGTTGAGCTTGTCCGTGAGCGCCAGCAGGTCCTTGGGCGTGGCGCCGGCCAGGTTCGGAGTGAGCGATCGGGAGGCGGAGGCGGGCATGGGCGGGGTGCGATGCGAAGTGAATCGGACGCCATGAGGGGGCGCGTCTCGTGCGGTTCAAGCTCCCCTGCGCGCGCCGGAATGTCAAAGGGCCGGCCCGCCGAATCGCCCCTCCCCGTGGTCCTTCGAGTCGCTAGCTTTCCACCCCATGAAAGACTCCTCCTCTGCGGGCACCGGCGCCGCCGCTACGCCCTGCCCCAACTGCGGCGAGCCGGCCAGCGGCCGGTTCTGCTCCAACTGCGGCACTCCGCTCGGCGGCGTCGCCTGCGGTGTTTGCCAGGCGGAACTCGCCCCCGGCGCAAAGTTCTGTCACAGCTGCGGCACCCCCGTCGCCACGCCGGGCGTCGCCGCCAGCCGCGCCCCAGCCGCGTCCCCAGGGACTCCGGACCAGGCGGCCGGCGGCAAGAAGAGCGGCAATCTGCCCATGGCGTTCGTCGCCGTCGCCTTCCTGGCGGTCGTGGCAATTGTCGCCGGGCAGAGCATGGCGCGCTCCGGCTCCAGCGGCGACGCGCGCCGCGCCGGCGGTGCCCCGCTGGCGGGTGCCGCCGCGAGCGGCCCGATGGGACAGGCACCCGACATCAGCAGCATGACCCCGCGCGAGCAGGCGTCGAAGCTGTACGACCTCATCATGCGCATGTCGGAGGCGGGCCACACGGATTCGGTGCAGATGTTCGCGCCGATGGCCACGGGGGCATACGAGATGCTCGATTCGCTCTCGCTCGACGACCGCTACGACCTTGGCCGCATCGGAGTGATCACCGGGGCGTACCCGCTGGCCACGGCGGAGGCCGATACGATTCTCCGCAAGCATCCGGACCACCTGCTCGGCCTCATCCTCGCCGCCGAGGCCGCGAATGCGCGCAAGGACACCGCGGCGGAGAAGAAGTACCTCGACCGTCTGGTCAAGGCCGCGCCGGCCGAGCAGGCCAAGAAGCTGCCCGAATATCAGGAACACGAGAACGACATCACGGCCGCGCTCGCCAAGGCCCGCAAGGGCTGAGCGCCGCCTCTTCAATCGAGCTGATGACCCGCACGATCCACGTTGCCCACAGTCCGGACTCGGACGACGCGTTCATGTTCTACGCGCTGGCCGAGGGCAAGATCGACACCGAGGGACTCACCTACGTTCACGAACTCCAGGACATCGAGTCGCTGAACCAGCGCGCGCTGCGCGCCGAACTTGAAGTCACCGCGGTCTCCATTCACGCCTACGCCTACCTCGCCGACCGCTACGCGCTGCTGCCGCACGGCGCCTCGATCGGCGATCGCTACGGGCCGCGCCTCGTGGCGCGCGCACCGATGACCCGTGAAGAGCTGCGCGGCAAGCGGATCGCGATTCCCGGGTTCAAGACCACGGCCTATCTGGCCATGAAGCTGTACCAGCCAGATTTCGAGCCCGTCCCAACCCACTTCGACCAGATCGAGGACGTGGTCGTGGAGGGAGGAGCGGACGTCGGACTGCTCATTCACGAAGGGCAGCTGACCTTCGGCGACCGGGGTCTGCACCTGGTGCAGGACCTCGGAGAATGGTGGTTCCAGGAGACCGGACTGCCTCTGCCGCTCGGCGGCAACGTCGTCAGAAAAGACCTTGGCGAGCCACTTATTAAGAAGATTTCGCGACACCTTCGCGCCAGTATAGCGTATGGACTGGACCATCGTGTGAAGGCACTCGATCACGCTATGCAGTACGCCAGGGGACTCGAACGGTCGCGCGCCGACACCTTCGTCGGCATGTACGTGAACGACTGGACCCTGGACTACGGCGATCGCGGGAGGGAGGGAGTGCGGCTGCTGCTCGAGCGGGGGGCCGACGCCGGCATCATCCCGCACCGTGTGAACGTCGAGTTCGTGGACGGCTAGCGGATCCAGGGACCGGCGGGCCAGCGGGAGCGCGTGCGACCAGCCGCCGGCGCCGGCCGTATCGAATGTGCCGCTGTGAACGGTCGCGAACGTGGAACACCACGCGCGCGCCGCTTGACGGAACGAGCGCCGGATTGTACTAGGGAGTTGACGCGCTATTGGGGTCCGGCGCGTTCATGGCAACGGCCGGTCGTTCGCGATCGTGCTCCGTGGAGCCTGACCAACGCTTATACTCACTGCGCGCGCGCAGGACATCTCTAGACCAACACGAGGAGGCGGGAAATGCCGCGGGGCGACGAGCTGCATGACATGTTCGGGTTTTCCGAGCGTGAAGATGATTCGGAAGACTTGGGATATGGCGGTGGGGCGTCTTACGACGAGGAAGAAGAGGAGGACGGCGGCTGGATGACCCACAAGGACGACAGCGACGACCTGTGGGATAGCACCGAAGACGTCGAGGACGAAGAAGAGGAGGCGGAAGTGTTCGCCGAATCCGCCGACGAGGAGGAAGAAGGCCTCGTCGAGACCCGTCCGGCTGGCGCGCCGGTACCGGCGGCCAAACCGGCGGCGGCCGCGGCCACACCGGCGAAGGCACCCGTCGCAAAGGCTGCGCCCGTCGCAAAGGCTGCGCCCGTCGCGAAGGCCGCGCCTGTCGCAAAGGCCGTGCCCGTCGCAAAGGCCGCCCCAGCTGCAAAGGCCACGCCTGCGAAGCCGGCCAAGGCCGCGCCCGCCAAGCCGGTCAAGGCAGCTGCGCCGAAGCCGGCCAAGAAGGCTGCCAAGCCCAAGAAGGCCGCCAAGAAGAAGGTGGCGAAGAAGCCGGCCAAGAAAGCCGCCAAGCACCCCATCAAGAAGGCGGTGAAGGCGAAGAAGAAGGTCGCCAAGAAGCCGGTGAAGAAGGCAGCCAAGGCGAAAAAGAAGGTCGCCAAGAAGCCGGTCAAGAAGCGCCGCTGAGTCAGACTTCCGCGCAGCACCCCTCCTCTCACGAGCAGCAGAGACGGTTCCCGTTTCTGCTGCTCCGTGTTTCTGCCCCTTCGTTCGCCCCACCGCCTCACTGCCTCACCGCCGCACCCTCTCACCTCCCCCGCCCTCGCTCGTTATTGTTGTCCCATGATTCCGCCCGGATCCGCCCCGCGCCCGTTTCATGTCTGACGCGCCGGTCGCGCTGCTGCGCGCGCACGCGCGCCACGCGCCCTGGAACGCCCGCGGCCTGGCCGCCCATGCGACCTCACTGGTCGACGCGGCGGGCATGCGGCCCACCAATGCGTCGGCCCGCGCCGCGCCGAGCGCCCGGGCCATCCGGTTCTACGTCGCGAGCGGGCTGCTCGATCATCCGCAGGGCGCGGGCACGGCGGCCACCTACAGCTACCGGCACCTCCTCCAGTTGCTGAGCATCAAGATCCGGCAGCGCGAGGGCGCCACGCTCACCATGATCCGGCGTGAAATGCACGACGTCACCGGCGACGCGCTCGAACGCCGGGTGGCCTCGGCGCTCGCTCCGGCGCTTGCCGTGGGCGCCGACACCGCGGCGCAGACGCACGACGACACGCCGGCCGCCGCCTGGCACCGCGTGGTGGTGGGTGACGGCATCGAACTCCACGTGCGCGGTGATTCGCCCGCCGCCGACCCCGACGCCCTCGTGGCCATGCGCGAAGCGGTGCGCGCGGCGCTCGGACGCGAGGAATTCCGGTAACATGCCCGGGCGCCTGACGCTGATCACCGGTGTCGGTCGCGCGGGCCAGGTGGGGGAAGCCGTGGCGCGGACCTTCGCCGAGCGCGGCGACCGCGTGCTGCTGGTCAGCCGCGGACTCGACGAGGTCACCGCGCGTGCCGGGGAGCTGCGCGCGGCGGGGTTCGACGCGCTGCCCTACGCCTGCGATCTCGCCGACGCCGCGCAGGTGGCGGAGCTGGCGTCGCGCGTCACCCGCGAGCACGGGCCGGCCCTGCAGGGGCTCGTTAACCTGGCGGGTGGATTCGCGCGCTCGGGCCCCGTGGCCGACAGCGCGCCCGACGACTGGACCCGAATGAGCACGATCAACCTGCTCACCGCCTACACCGTGACCCGCGCCTTCCTGCCCCATCTCCGGGCGGGGCGCGGCGCCGTGGTGTTATTCGCGTCGGAGGCCGTGCTCCCCGGCGCGTCGGCGGCCAACGTGTGGGCGTACGCCGCCGCCAAGGCCGGAGTGGTTGCACTCATGCGCGCCGTGGCGCGTGAGGAGGGCGCCGCCGGCGTCCGGGCGAACGCCGTGGCGCCGACGTCCATTCGCACCGCCGCCAACGTGGAAGCGATGGGCGCCGACGTTCGTTACGTCGAACGCGACGCGGTGGCCGATGCCGTCTGGTATCTCTGCTCCGATGACGCGCGCGCCGTCACCGGGCAGGTGCTGCGCCTTGGCTGAACGCCCACTCGCGGCGCCGTGAACGCCACGACGCGTCGCCGCGCCGCGCCGCGCATCGTCACGCTCGACCGCTCGATCGAGCAGGTGCCGCTCTTCCGGCTCAGCGACTCGTCCGACGACGCGGCTCTGGTGTTCGCCACGGATTCCGGCGGCCGCTGGCGCGTGGTGCCCAGCCCCGGTGACCGGCTGCCCGGCACCTTCGACCAGGACGTGTACGTCGAACTCATGCGGCGGTACCACGAAGCGGGCGGCCCTCCCGACGGCGTGGTGACCTTCACGCTGCACGCCTTTCTGCACTCCATGGGCCGGCGCGTGGACGGTCGCACCTACGAGCAGCTGCGCTCGGCGCTCTTCCGGCTCGAGCGCACGGCGCTCGAATCGACCGCGGCCTACCGCGTGGGCGGCGGCGACGCCACGGTGGACGGCCGGTTCAGCATTCTCAGCGCGGTATCCATCGAACGCCGCCGCGCCTCCGACCGCCAGCAGCTGGCGCTCTTCGACACGAGCACGGCCCCCGACCCCGGCGAAGCGCGTGCCGTGATCGCGCCGGCCATTCGGGACAATCTCGCCGCTCGCCACACGACTACGCTCTCCATGGCTCGCTATCTGGACCTGGATTCGCCGGTGGCGCGGCGGCTCTACCGGCTCCTCGAAGTCGCCCGCGCGGAAGGGCGGCTGGCCTGGCGCGTATCGCTGGACCGGCTCAAGGAACTGCTGCCCCTGGTGCAGCGGTATCCGTCGCACCTGCAGCGGGTGCTGCAGCCCGCCCACGATCTGCTTCTGGCGGCCGGCATCCTGCGCGGCGCGTCCATGCGGCAGGAGCGCCGCCGATGGTACGTGGACTACGTGCTGGGCAGCCGGACGTCCGGGGTGGCCGAGGCGGGGCCGGAGGGCGCCGACGACGCCCAGCCGCCAGGGGATGGCGGGGGTGCGGGCAGGGGCCCGGAACTGGTGAAATGAACGCCGGCGCCGGATTGGAGTACAACACTGCATGGCTACCAAACTGACCCACGAAATCCGGCGCGAGATCACCATCGGCGAGGAGCCTTTCACCGTCGTCATCTCCCCCCAGGGAGTGCGGCTGTCCCGCAAGCGCTTTCGCTCGGGGCGCGAGCTGAGCTGGGAGACCCTCTGGCGCGAGGGCACGGCGGATGGCGGCGACGAAACCCCGGACGCGCACCCGCCCGTGTCGAGAGGCCCCTACCCGGTATAGGTTACGGGAGCTTCTACCTCGGTTTGCCGTCCATGCGTCGTTCCCGAAAGCTCGCCGTCGCCGCCGTTCTCTTCGTTCCCGTCGTGCTCGGAGGATTCGTCCTCCAGGAGCATCTGCCGGGCAGCGGCGCGCTGCTCCTCGATCAGGTCGTCTCGCTGGTCTCCGACCGCTACGTCGACACCCTGCCGCCCGGGGACGTCTACGAGAAGGCGGCCACGGGGCTCGTTCAGGAGTTGAACGATCCCTACAGCCAGCTCTTCACTCCGGAAGAACTCAAGCAGTTCAACACCAATACCAGCGGCCACTACGGCGGTATTGGAATGCAGATCGAGAGCCAGAACGGTGTCGTGACCGTGAGCAAGGTCTTCCCGCACACGCCCGCCGAAGAGGCCGGCGTGCTCGAGGGCGATCAGATCCTCTGGGTGGATACGCTGTCGGCGCGGGGGTGGACGCTCTCGCAGACGTCGGACTACCTCACCGGAACGCCCGGCACCAAGGTCAAGGTGCGCTTCGGCCGGCCCGGCGTGCCGCAGCCGATCAGCGTGGAGTTCACGCGGGCCGTGATCCACATCCCGGCCGTGCCGTACTCGATCATGCTCCCCGACAAGATCGGGTACATCCCACTGCAACAGTTCAACGAGACCGCCGCCCAGGACGTGGCCAACGCGGCCCACGCGCTCGCGGCGCAGGGCGCGCGCGGGCTGATCCTGGACGAACGCGGCAACCCTGGGGGATACGTCGACCAGAGCTTTGCCCTGGCCAGCCTCTTCCTGAAGAAGGGGCAGGAGATCCTCTCCGTTCGCGCGCGCACCGGACCGACGGAGGTGGACTCGGCGCCTGGCGCCCCCGTCTTCGGCTCCATTCCGCTCATCGTGCTCACCGACGGCGGAACCGCCTCGGCCGCCGAGATCGTGGCCGGCGCCCTGCAGGATCACGACCGCGCGCTGATCGTCGGCCAGACCTCGTTCGGCAAGGGGCTGGTGCAGTCGGTCTACCCGCTCGACGGTGGCTACGCCCTCAAACTCACCACGGGCAAGTGGTACACGCCGAGCGGGCGTTCCATCCAGCGTGAGCGCAAGTACGTCGACGGCCACTTTGTCGAGACGCCGCCCGATTCCACCGAGGATCAGGAATCGAAGAAGAAGCGCCCCGCCTTCAAGTCCGACGGCGGGCGTGTGGTGTACGGGGGCGGCGGCATCACGCCCGACGTGATCGTGCCCGACGACACCCTGACCACCGCCGAGCAGCGGCTGGCCCGGGCGCTCGTTCCCAAGTCGCAGGACGTGTACGTCGCGCTGTACGCGTTCGCGCTCGACCTGTCGCACCACCTCGCGGCTGGATTCACCTACCAGCCCGCGTGGCGCGGCCAGTTCATCAAGCAGCTCGACGCGCACGGCGTGAAGATCGACCCCAAGCTGTACGCCGAGGCGCCGCACTATCTGGACCGTCTCATCGAGGACCGGGTCTCGCAGTTCGTCGAGGGCGATTCGACCACCAAGCGCCGCGAGTTGGGCGACGACGCCGTCCTCGGGCACGCCATGCGGTTGCTGGACCAGGCCAGGACGCAGCAGGACCTATTCGCCGCCGCCGACGCCGTGCGCCCGGCGGCCCCCTCCAAGAAACCCTGAGGTCTGACATGCGGCTCCCCCTGCTTGCCGCCGTCGCGATCGCGGCGGTGGTCGTGGCGTGTGCGCGATCCGAAAACGCCGGAACGCTCGCCCCGGCGCCCGGAGAGAAACACCTCGCCAACATCCGGCAGCTCACCTTCGGCGGCCAGAACGCGGAAGCGTATTTCAGCAGCGACGGAGCGCATCTGATCTTCCAGTCCACGCGCGACGGGCGCACGTGCGACCAGCAGTTCACGATGAACGTCGACGGATCGAACGTGCGCCGCGTCTCGACCGGCGCCGGCAAGACCACGTGCGGGTACTATTTCGGCGGCGACAAGCAGATCTTCTTCGCCTCCACGCACGCCGTGGACACCGCTTGCTCGCCGAAGCCGGACCCGTCCAAGGGCTACGTCTGGCGGCTCGATCCGTACGACATCTACACGGCCAACGCCGACGGCAGCAATCTCAAGCGTCTCACCAGCAACGGCGTGTACACCGCCGAGGGCACGCTGTCGCCCGACGGGCAGACGATCGTGTTCACGTCGCTCAAGGGCGGGGACCTCGATCTCTACACGATGAAGATCGACGGCTCCGACGTGAAGCAGCTGACGAACACCCCCGGGTACGATGGCGGCGCCTTCTTCTCCCCCGACGGCACCAAGATCGTCTACCGGGCCTGGCACCCGACCGACACCGCGCTCACCAACTATCAGGATCTGCTGAAGCAGCGCCTCGTGCGCCCCACCCGCATGGAGATCTGGGTGATGAACGCCGACGGCAGCGATCAGCATCAGATCACCTCGCTCGGCGGCGCCAACTTCGCCCCCTATTTCACGCCCGACGGCAAGCGGATCATCTTCTCGACGAACTACAAGGATCCGCACAGCCGGAACTTCGATCTCTATCTCGTGAACCTCGACGGGTCGGGCCTCGAACAGGTGACGACGTTCTCCGAATTCGACGGCTTCCCCATGTTCAGCCCCGACGGGAAGCACCTGGTATGGGCGTCCGACCGGCACGGGGAGAAGCTCGGCGACACCGATATCTTCCTCGCTGACTGGGTGCCCTGAGCCACAGCTGGCCCGGCACCGCTACCGGAGTTCCTGCATGGACGTCGACAGCAAGATCTACGTGGCCGGGCACCGCGGCCTGGTGGGCTCGGCTCTGGAGCGCGAACTCGCGCGGCGAGGATACGGGCGCCTCGTCCACCGCACCCGCGAGGAGCTCGATCTGCGCGATCGCGCGCGCGTGGACGCTTTCTTCGACGCTGAGCGTCCCGAGTACGTGTTCCTCGCCGCCGCTCGAGTCGGGGGCATCCTGGCCAACAATACGTACCCGGCGGATTTCATCCGCGAGAATCTCGAGGTTCAGCTCAACGTCATCGACGCCGCCTACCGCTTCGGGGTGCGCAAGCTGCTGTTCCCGGGCAGCGCCTGCATCTACCCCAAGCTCGCGCCGCAGCCGATCCGCGAGGAGTATCTCCTAACCGGTCCGCTGGAGCCGACCAACGAGCCCTATGCGATCGCCAAGATCGCCGGCATCTCGCTCTGCCAGGCTTACAACCGGCAGTACGGCACCAACTTCATCAGCGTGATGCCCACCAACCTGTACGGGCCCGGCGACAGCTTCGACCTCAGGAACAGCCACGTCCTCCCGGCTCTGCTGCGCCGGCTCGACGAGGCGCGCCGCGACGGGACGCCGCGCGTCACCATCTGGGGCACGGGCACGCCGCGGCGCGAGTTTCTCCACGTCGACGACATGGCCAGCGCGTGCGTGCACCTGATGGAGCGCTACGACTCGTCGGAAATCGTAAACGTGGGGTGCGGAGAGGACGTCTCGATCGGCGAACTGGCGGAAATGATCCGGCGCGTGGTGGGCTACGAGGGCGCCCTCGATTTCGACCCCAGCAAGCCCGACGGGACCCCGCTCCGCCGGCTGGACGTGAGCCGTCTGTTTGCCACCGGCTGGAAGCCGGCGATCCGGCTGGAGGATGGAATCCGGACCACTTACCGCTGGTTTTGTGACAACCGCGGTCACCTGCGTGATGGATCATCCAGCTAAGTCATGATGGCGCGTCCGTTTGGGACTCGCTGTCATGTTTCTGGACGTTGCCTATAATTTTGCCGAGCGTCAACTTGGTGCCATTGATCTGACGTAATTTCTCGGCGTCAGGTGGCTTGGCGCGACGAAGCGTCGAGACCCTTCACTCCGGTTCGCCGATGGTATTCGCCATCAGTCTATTTTCGGCGCTCGTAGCGCTCCTGCTTACGCGGTGGTTGGCCCACATCGCGCCTGCCCAACGGGAGCCCAGCGTCGTTCCGATCACGTACCGTCCCGGCTCCGCCCCACCCGTTCCTCGAGTGGGCGGAGTCGCTGTCTTTGTGGCGGCGCTCGCCGGCGTCGGCCTTGCCGCGATCACCGGCGCCCCGGGCGTGGGCGCGATGCTCCGGAACGGCGGCCTGTACGGCGGCATCCTTGGTGGCGCGGCGCTGCTGCTGGCCGTCGGCCTCGCCGACGACTTCTTCGATCTGTCGCCGGCCGTCAAGCTGCTCGCGCAGGGCATGGCGGCGATGTTCGCGGTCTCCGGCGGACTGACGCTGCGCTTCGTGCAGTTCGGGCCGCACGCGACGCTCTCGCTCGGCTGGGTGGGCATTCCGCTCACGCTGTTCTGGATCATCGCCGTCACCAACGCGTTCAACTTCATCGACGGACTCGACGGCCTGGCGCCGAGCATCGGCATCGTTGGATTCGGCGCCACGTTCATTTCGGCGGCCGTGCTGGGGCGGAACGACGTCATGATGCTGAGTCTGGCGCTGATCGGGGCGCTGGCCGGGTTCCTGCGCTACAACTTCGCGCCCGCTCGCATCTACCTCGGCGACTGCGGCAGTCTGCTCGTCGGCTATCTCCTGGCGACGCTCTCGCTGGTGGGCGCGACGTCGGCGTCCAGCACCGCGCTGGTATACGTCCCGGTGTTCGCGCTGGCGCTGCCGCTGCTCGACGGCGGCGTGGCGATCGCGCGCCGCTGGCTGCGGCGGATGCCGGTCTGGAAGGGAGATCACCGGCACATCCACCACCGGGTGCAGGCCCTCGGGCTCACCAAGCGCCAGAGTGTCGGCGTGCTGGCAGCGGCGGCGGCGGTTCTCGCGCTGGCCGGCGTCGCGACCTCCTTCGCCACGCCCGTCCTGTTTACCGCGGTCGCGCTCCTCAGCGCGGCCGGCACGCTGGCGCTCACCGCCACCGGCCTTCGGCGGCTCGACTACTACGAATTCACCGCCGTGCGCTCGGCCCTGCAGCTGCGGCCCCGCTCGTGGCGCCGCTTCATCCGGGAAGAGATCCGCCTGCGCGACGCCGAACGCGAACTGGCGACGGCGCGCGACCTCAACGATCTCCGCACCGGGCTCGATCGCTGCGCGCTGGCGTTCGGTCTCGATCGCATCGAGATTTCCCGGCAGCGGCCCAGACTCCGCCGCGCGTGGCGCGGCGAGCATCTGGATGTGCCCGTGACCGCGCCCGAGTCCGGCTCATCCGATGACTGGCTCCTTCGCGTGTGGCATGGAGAATACGATTCACCACGACCTGAACTGGTGCAGCGCGCCGCGCGCGTGCTCGCCCGCGCCTGCGGCCTCTGGCTGCGGGACTACGGGCTGTTGGGCGCGTCGGCATGGCCGGTCGCCACGGGCCCGTCGGGTCGTCACGAGGGACCTACGCTGCCGCGGAGCCACCGCCACCTGGCCAAGGCCTAGCGCGCCGTGCCGGCGGAGGCGCGGGTGAGCGAGGCGCTGACGCTCGATTCGCGCGTCGTGGGGAAGCCCGAACTGCTGGTCAGCGACCTGGCCGGTGAGATGGTGCTCCTGAACCTCGCGGACGGCGTATACTACGGACTCGACACCGTGGGGGCGCACGTCTGGCGGCTGGTCGCCGAGCCGCGCGCCGTCCGCGCCATCGTCGATGACGTGGTCGCGCAGTATGACGTCGACAAGGCCCGGTGCGAGCATGACGTACTCACGTTTCTCAGGGATCTGCACGCGCACGGCCTTGTGCTGGTCGTGGCGGCTCGTGACGCCTGAGGGGCGGCCGCCGGCCGCCGGCGCTCGATGAGCGGGTTCGTCGGACTGCTCGCGCTCGATGGCCGCGGCGTCGATCCGCTTCTCCTGCAGCGCCTCACCGACGGACTCACCTATTTCGCCGCCGACGGCGCCTCGGCGCGCGCCACCGGCCGCGTGGGGCTGGGGTTCGCGGAATCGCGCCTCACCCGGCTGCCCGCCGGCGCGCCGGCGCCGCCGGCATCCATGCCGGCGGCCGACGACCAGGGCACCTGGGTGGTCGCGGACGCGGCGCTGGACGATCTCGCGCGACTGGTGCGCGAGCTCGGGGCCGCCGGAATTCGCGCCGCCGCGGACGCCCCCGGGGCCCGCCTGCTGCTCGCCGCGTACCGGGCCTGGGGCACGCGCTGCGTCGAGCACCTGCATGGGGATTTCGCGTTCGCGCTGTGGGACGCGCCACGCGGCCGTCTGTTCCTCGCGCGCGACCGGTTCGGCGCCCGCCCGCTGTACTACGCGCACACACTCGGCACATTCGTGTTTTCAAATGCGCTCGACGTGGTGCGCGCGCATCCCGCCGTATCGTCGGCGCTCGACGAGGCCGGCGCCGGGGACTTCCTCCGCCTCGGCTACAACACCGATCTCGAGACCACCGTGTTCGCGGGCATCCGCTGCGTGCCGCCCGCGCACTGCCTGATCGTGACCGACGCGGACGTCTCCCTGGCCCGCTACTGGGAACTCCCCCGGGGACGCCCGCTCGCCTACCGGCGCGTGGAGGAATACGCCGAACACTTCATGGACGTTTTCAGCGACGCGGTGTCGGATCGCCTGCGGGGACTCGACCACGCCGTTTTGCTGATGAGCGGCGGTCGCGACTCAACCGCCGTGGCCGCCACGGCGTGCGGCCTTGATCGCGAGGCCATGCCGCGCCTTGGCGCCGTCACCGCGGTGTTCGACTACGCGCTCCCCGACGAGGAGCGGACGTACGCGTCGATCGCCGCGGCGGCACTGGACATTCCCATCGAGTTCGTCGTGCAGGACGAGTACGGCTGGTTCGAGGGGTGGGAGCGCGACGACCTGTGGCGCCCCGAACCCGTCGACGCCGCGCTGCTGGCCGCCGAGTCCGACCTCGCTGCCCGGGCCGCTGCCCATGGGCGCGTTGCGCTCACCGGTGACGGCGGCGACGCCGCGCTCCGCGAGCGTGAATCCCATCTGGCCCGCCTGCTCGCCGGCGGGCACTGGGGCCGGGCCCTCGCCGAATCGCTCACCTACATCCGCTGGCACCATCGACTGCCCCGCCCGGGATTTCGCCGCTGGCGCGCCCGGCAGCGCGGATTGGCCTCCCCCTATTCGCCGGTGCCGCCATGGATGCGCCCCGAGCTCATCGAACGGGCCGGACTCCGCGAACGCTGGGCGGCGCTGGAGGCCGCCGAGCAGTTGCCGCCCGACCCCGACATTCGCCGACCGGAAGCTTACAGCAAGCTCCGCTCCGGGTTCTGGCCGCGCTGCTCGGAAACCGATCACGCCAGTGCCACCGGAATTCCGCTCGAGCTGCGCCACCCATTTTTCGACGAGCGGGTGGTGGAATTCCTCCTCTCCCTGCCGGCGGCGCAATGGGCCAACGACAAGGGGATTCTCGTCGCCGCTATGCGCGGCCGGCTCCCGGACCGTGTGCGACTGCGAGGGAAGACGCCGCTCGCCGGAGATTCCTACGCCCAGGCCTTCTCTGCCAGCGGGAAAGCGCGACCTGGACGCGAAGCGTTCAGCGAACGCGCGCTCGAATTCGTCGATCCGGATCGGCTCTTCGCCGTGACCCCCGAGATGGACCAGGACGACGCCTGGGATTGGACTCGCGCGTACAGCTTCGCCCTCTGGCTACGGCGGCTCGACGCTGGTCGGGGGCGCGCAAAGCCGGCATCCGTTCCCCCGGCGGTGGAAGTCAGTTATCAAGACGGAAATTCGGCATTCGGGAGAAACGTTTGAACATTGACCCGGCGAGCGTCGATGGGCTAGCATAGAATTAGGATATGGACGGTCTGCCGGACTGTGGCCCGGTCCGACAGATCACAGGTACGGTCCGAAGAATGGGGAGGTGGGATGGACACCGCACCGGATTCTGACGGGCGGGATCGAGTGGTCATCGACCGCCGGCCGGATCCGCCACCGCAGTCCGCACCGACAGGCTCAGCCGTCGGTGCTGAGTCCCGTGCGTGCTCTTATTCTCCGCCGTCGCTCACGGTGTACGGCGGCGTGCAGCGGCTCACCGACGCCGTTGGCCGAAAGGGCAGAAAGGACATGAGCGGAAGTCGGAAGACGGGCTTCTAGCGGTTCCGGCGGCTGGGATCGTCCGCCACGGGCGACGGTACGGCGCACGCCGCGGCTCTGTCGAAGGCCGCCGCGGCGCGGTATCCTCCGGCAGCACGATGGCTCCCTTCTTCTTTCACGCCTTCGGGCTCCGCATCGAGGCGGACGCGCCCGTCCCCGGTTTCGCGCCGGCGGACGCCGGCCCTCCCCAGCTTCGCCTGCTCATGGGGTCCGAGCCGTCGGTCTTCGCCTCGGCCCCTCCGGCCTGGCGCGAGATCTGGCGATCGGACGCCGAGCCGGGAGATCCCAACGACATCGTCACGCTGCAGGCCACCGGCGACGGCGCCTATCTCGCCATCGCCTATGCCGACGGTATGCGCTTCGTGCTCGCCCGCGGCGGAGACGCGATCTGGGCAACGTGGCCAATGGAATTCTCCGTCGACATGGCGGCCACGTACCTGTTGGGGCCCGTGCTGGGATTCGCCCTGAGGCTCCGCGGCATCACCTGCCTGCACGCGAGCGCCGTCGTGCTCGGTGGCGCGGTTCTCGCGCTGTCCGGCGTCGCGGGCATGGGCAAGTCCACCACCGCGGCCGCCCTGGCGCTGCGCGGCAACCGCGTGATCGCCGACGACATCGCCGTGCTCGATCACGCCGGCGGCGGCTGGCGCGTGCACCCGTCCGTGCCCGGCGTTCGTCTCTGGGAGGATTCGGTCGCGATGCTGCTCGGCGCTCCCGACCGGCTGCCGCGGCTGGCCGAAGGATGGGACAAGCGGGTGCTCGACCTTCGCGAGACGAGCGGGGGCTTTCATCCGGAGCGATCGGAACTCCTGGGAGCGGTGTACATCCTTGCCGCTCCAGAGGACGGCGCCTCTGTGAGGCCCGTACGCCTCAGCCGTCGCGACGCGCTGATGACGCTCGTCTCCAACACCTACGCCAACGTGCTCCTGGACCCGCCTCTGCGGAGGGGGGAGTTCGCCGACCTCTCCGCGTTGGTTGCCGACGTTCCCGTGTGGCGCGTGGCGGCGCCCGGCAGCCCCGCCGAGCTCGAGCGGTTCTGCGAGATGGTCGAGGCCGCGGACCGCCCCGCCGACGGCTCTCCGGAGGACGAATGACCGGTGGATCGCGAAGAGCCGCCGAGTTCGACGGCGCATATTCGCTGCACGAGTACGCCGCGATGTTCGCCGATCCCGCTCGCGCGCGGGCCTACGTGGCCGCGCTGGAGGCGGCGATTCGCGAGGGCACGGTCATGGTCGATCTGGGCGCGGGCCCCGGGCTCTTTTCTCTGCTCGCCTGCCGCCTCGGTGCCCGGCGCGTCTACGCCATCGAGGCCAGTCCCGCCGTGGAACTCGCGCGGTGGCTCGCCGCCGACAACGGCTTTGCCGAGCGCATCGTGTGCTACGAGGCGCTTTCGTCCGAGGTCACGCTGCCTGAACGCGCCGACGTCCTGCTGGCCGACCTTCGGGGGGCGATGCCGTTCTTCGAGCGCGCCGTCGAATCCGTCATCGACGCCCGCACGCGCTTCCTCAAGCCGGGCGGGACCATCATTCCCCGGCGCGACACGCTGTGGGCGGCGGTGGTCCATGCACCGCATCCCTACGATTCGGTGGTCCGCCCGTGGACCGAGAATGCGCACGGACTCGATCTCCACCGGGGACTGCACCTGGCGGTCAACGAGTGGATTTCGATCGGCCACGGTAAGGACACGCCGCTCAGCGAGCCAGTGTCGTGGGCGGCGATCGATTATGCATCGGTGTCCACGGCCGCGGTCACCGGAACCGCCGCGTGCCCGGTAACCCGCGCCGGGGCCGCGCACGGAGTGGTCGCATGGTTCGACAGCGAATTCGGCGACGGCATCGTGTTGTCGAACGCCCCCGAGAACCCGGGGACCGTCTACGGCCGGGCGTTCTTTCCCTGGCCCACGCCGCACGAGCTCCAGGTTGGTGACACGGTGGTCGTCAACTTTCGCGTATTGCCGGGCGCCGGTGACCCCGTCTGGACCTGGGAAACGAGCATCCGCGACCGCCACGGCGAGGAGCGGGCCGCCCACCGTCAGTCGACGTTCTTCGGCCAGATCCTGCCGGCCGCGGACCGCGAGCGACGCGCGCACCCGCACGTGCCGGTACTGTCGGCCGACGGGCAGATCGAGCGGGACACGCTCGTGGCGATCGATGGCCGGCGGACGCTGGGCGAGATTGCCACGCTGCTCCGCGAAAAGTACCCCGAGGTCTTCGACACGTGGGAGCAGGCGCTCGATCGCGCTGCCGACGTGTCGGGCAACAACGAGCAGCGCGATGTCGGACCGCGCTGACCCGTTCGGCGCACTCTCGCCGACGCACCGCCTGCTCTGTCTCTGCGCCCGGCCGGCCGGCGATCACATGGCCGGCCGCCGCCCCCCCGCGACGCGGTCGACTGGGACGGGCTTCCCGCATTGCTCGCCCGGCACGGGCTCGGCATCCTTGCCCCGGCCCGCCTGGCCCCCGTGCGCGACCGCATGCCGGACGCCACTTGGGAACGCATTCGGGAGTCGGCGTTCAACGCCCGGGCCCGCGCGCTCGCCATGGCAGCGGAACTGCTGCGCCTGCTGCAGCGCCTGGCGGCGGACGACATCGACGTGCTTCCTTTCAAGGGGCCGGTGCTGGGGCTTGATGCATACGGCGACGTAGGCGCGCGGCCGTTCGTCGACCTCGATCTCCTCATCCGGCCGCGCGACCTGGAGCGGGCGCGCGCGGTCCTGGCCGCCCTCGGCTACTCGTCGGAGTACCGCTTCTCGCCGGCCCAGGACCGGTGGTTCCGCCGAGTCGACGGGGACTATCCGATGGTGCACGCCGGCACGGATCTCCTGGTGGAACTTCACGTGCGGGCCCTGTCGCGGCGGTTCGGGGACGGGCTCGACACCGACCAACTCTGGCGGCGCCGGCGGACCATTTCGATGTCTGGTGCGACCATTCCCGCTCTCGGCGCCGACGATCAGCTCTATCTGCACCTCGTCCACGGCGCCAAGCACCGGTGGGAGCGGCTCGAGTGGGTGGCGTCGACGGCGCAGCTCCTGCGGCAACGCGGCGGCGATGTGTCGGCGCTGGTTCGCGCGCCTTATGCCGCCCCGCGCGCCGTGCTGGTCGGGTGTCTCCTCGCCCACGATCTGCTCGACGCGCCGCTCGATCCGGCGGCGCAAGCGGCCACTGCGGCGGACCCGGCGGTGCCGCGTCTGGCCGATGCGGCGCGGCGCCATCTCTTCGACGGGACAGCCGCCGGCGCCGGTGAGGACACCGCCGCCAAACTCTGGTACAACTTCCGGGTGCAGCGCGGCCTTCCAGCCCGCGCCCGCTACCTCTACCGGTGGATGGCCTGGCCGTCGCCGGAAGATTGGGCCGGCCCGCGGATTCCGGACCCGTTGTTCGTGCTCTACCGCGCATGGCGCCCGCTGCGACTCGCCTGGCGCTACCTGCGGCCGGCGGGCCGCGAGTTGCGAGGCGCCAATGGCTGACCGGGTCGCGGGCGATCTCGGCGCCCTCGCGAGCCGTCTCATGGCCGTGCAGGGCGGGCGCGCCGCGTGGATCGTCGCGCTGACCGTCGGAAACATGGCGGCGCAGGGCGCCACCGTTGCGCTGCTCATTCCGTTGCTGCGCGTGGCGGGCGTTCCGGTGGCAGGCGGCACACTGGGCGCCGTCGACCGCACGATCGGCGGGATGTTCGCGGCCGTCGGGCTGGCACCGGCGCTTCCCGCGGTGCTGGCGGCGTTCATCGCTGCGGCCTGGCTGCAGGCGCTGCTCGATCACATGGAACTCGTCGGGACGGCCCGCCTCGAACAGGAACTCGTGCGCGACCTCCGCCAGACGCTCTATCGCGAGCTGCTCGCGGCGCGCTGGCGATTCTTCACCACGCGGCGCACCACCGACGTGACGCATGCCGTCACGCGCGACACCGACCGGGCCGGCGCCGCGGTGGGCTACCTCGTGCGCGCCGCCGCCCAGCTGGCGAGCGTGGCGATCTACGGAGCGCTGGCCGTCGCCATCTCACCGGCGGCCTCCGCCGTGGCCCTCGCCGGCGGCCTCCTGCTCGCGCTGTCGCTCCGGGCGACCCTGCGGTCGGCCCACGCCACCGGCGAGGCGACGAGTCGCGCGTCGGCCGACGCGCTCGCCCTCGTGACGCAGCACGTCGACGCCATAAAATTAGTAAAGAGCTATGGCGCCGAAGAACGGACGCTGCGGGCGTTCGCCGGGGTGGCCGACCGGTCGGCGGAGTCCGCGGTGCAGGCGACCCGCGCCCACGCGCGGGCGCACGTGGCCACGATCGCCGGGTCCGCCACCGTGCTGGGGGTCGTGCTCTACGTGGCCGTGCGCGTGCTCCACCTCGACGCCGCCGCCGTGCTCGTGCTCACCTTTCTCTTCTGGCGGCTCGTGCCGCGGCTGATGGACGTCCAGCAGAGCGTGCGCTTCGCCGTCCACGAGCTGCCCGGATTCACGATTGTCCGCCGTCTGCTCGACGAGGCGGCCGCGGCCCGGGAGAGCCCCGCGTCAGGGGTCGCGGCCGCGGCCGCGGCCCCGGCTGCCATCCGATCGGCCGTCACCTTCGACCGTGTGTCGTTCGCCTACGACGCGGCACCGGTGCTGCGCGACTGTACCTGCGAGATCGCGGCGGGCAGGATCACGGCGTTCACCGGCGCATCGGGTGCCGGCAAGACCACGGTCGTGGACCTGCTGCTGGGGCTGCTCACCCCCGTTGCCGGCGTGATTCGCGTGGACGGCCGGCCGTTGACCGCCGACTGGCTGCCTGCGTGGCGGAGCACGGTGGCCTACGTGCCGCAGGAGCCGTTGCTCTTCCACGACACGATTCTCGCCAACCTGCGGTGGGCGAACCCGGCAGCGACCATGCCCGACATCTGGGAGGCCCTCACGGCGGCGGCGGCCGACGACTTCGTGCGGCGGCTGAGCGCCGGCGTGGATACCGTGGTGGGCGATCGCGGCGTGCGCGTCTCGGGCGGTGAACGCCAGCGGCTGGCGCTGGCGCGGGCGCTGCTCCGGAAGCCGGTTCTGCTCGTGCTCGACGAGGCAACGAACGCCATCGACGCCGAGAGCGAAGCGCGCATTCTGCGGGCGATCGTCGCCCTGCGCGGCACGGTGACCACGGTGCTGGTGAGCCACCGGCCGGCGCCGCTGGCGTGCGCCGACACCGTCTATTCGATCGGCGACGCCGAGATGCGGGCTCAGGTCTCCGGCGCGCTGTAGCCGTACCCGTAGTAGTAGTCGCCGTAGCGGCCGTAGCGCGGCGTGCGCGCGTCGGGATCGTTCAGCACAGCCCCCAGCATGCGCCCGCCCAGGTGGACGATCTGCTCCACCGCGTGGCGGGCCGCGGCGCGCTCCGATTTGCCGGCCCGGACCACGAGCACCACGCCGTCGGCCTGCACGCCCATCAGCGCCGCGTCCGCGGTCACGAGCACCGGCGGCGTGTCGATGAGCACCACGTCGTGCCGCTCGCGCAGCGTTGCCAGCAGATCGGCCATCCGCTCGCCACCCAGGAACTCGAGCGGGTTCGGCGGCAGCGTACCGCCGGGGATGATGCTGAGGCCCGCGATCCCGGATGGCCGCACGGCCTGTTCGAGTGTGGCATTGCCCACCAGAAGATCGGTGAGCCCCGGCTCCAGCCCCAGACCGAACACATCGTGCACGCGCGCCCGGCGCAGATCGGCGTCGATCAGCACCACCCGCCGCCCCTGCTGCGCGAACGCGACGGCCAGATTCGACACCGTTGTCGTCTTGCCTTCGCCGGCCGAGGCGCTCGTCACCACCACCACGCGCAATCCGGGACGCGACGCCGAGTACATCAGATTGGTCATCAGCTTGCGGTACGATTCCGCGCTGGACGACCGCACGTCGTTGACCATCACCAGTTCGCTGCCCACGTCTTCGCTCATCAGGCCGCGCTGCGGCACGAGACTCGGCAGCAGCCGGTGTGCCGACCCGCGCAGGCGGGCCTGCCACCCCTCGCCCTGTTCGCCGGAGATCTGCGGAATGAGTGCCAGCCCCGGCACGTGCATCACCGCTTCCAGATCCTCCCAGCGCCGTATGCTGCTGTTGAAGCGGTCCGTCAGCACCGCCAATCCGACGCCGAGCAGCACCCCCATGAACGCGCCGTACATGAGCTGCCGCTTGCGTCCGGCGTTGAGCGAGCCGCCGGGGTACTGCGCCAGGTCCACGATTTCGACCTGGCCGGCTTCCACCGCCTCGGCGATCTTCGCCAGCTGCAGTTCGTCGTTCAGCTTGTCCGACATCTTGAGAATGTTGTCGGCGTCCCGCTCCAGGTGCTGCTCGGTCTCCGCCACCCCCGGCATCCTCGCGATCTGCGCCGCGCGCTGCCCGCGCAGCGAGTCCAGCGTCTTGATCTGGGTGTCGAGCGCGGAAATCTGGTTCCGCACCGCCGACATCAACTGCGGTTCCGTCGAGGCGATGAGCGAGTTGACGCGCTGCACATCCGGATGCTCCGGCGTCTTGGCGAACAGCCCCGTGGTGAGCGAATCGTGCGCGCGTTCGAGGTTCATCAGCTCCGAGTACAGGCTGTTCACCGCGGCGCTGCCCGCGGGGTCCGCCACGAACACCAGCGTGCGCAGAGCCGCCGAGTCGCCATGTTGGTGCCGTTGCAGCGCGACGAGCAGCGACTGATACGTGGAACGGGCGTCGCGCAGGCTGGCGGCCCGTTTCTCGATCGTCGAGAGGTCCGCCTGCTCGCTGTTGTAGGTATCCTGCGCCGACATCGAGAGGTTCTGGCTCCGGTACGCGGCGATCCTCGCCTGCGCGATCGCGAGCAGCGAATCGGTCGACTGCAACTGCCCCTCGATGAAGATGCGGCGCCGGTGCGAATCCTGCCGCGCCGATTCGGCGTTCTCCGCCTTGAACACCTTCGCCACCTCGCTCGCCACGTTCTGCGCCACGTACGGATCCGACGACGTGTACGAGATGTCGATGACCGACGTCATGTCCCGCGGTTTGGCCTCGAGCCCGCCCAGCACCTGGTTCACCGCCACGTCGCGCGGCACGACCACCAGGTCGGCGGCCGCGAATCCCGGTGACCGCGGAAGCGTGAACGTGGCGCCCGCGATCGTCACCGGCACGCCGTAATCCCCGATGATCGAGTCGCGGAAGCTGTACACCGTGAAGTGCGACGGCGAGAAGTGGAAGGTCAGCGACGACGGCGGCGCCGTCGCCTGCACGTGCACGTGCTCGAAGAACCCCATGTAGAAGCCGGGCGTCGCGCTCTGAAACTGGAGCCCCAGCGAATCCACGACCCGCTCGGCGATGATGCGGCTCTTGATCACCTGCACCTGCGTCAGGATCGGGTCGGTGGATCCGGCGAATCCGGTGTTGTAGTCCGGCACCAGGTTCCCGCTCACCGACGCCCCTTCGTCCGTCAGGCGAATCGCGCTCGATGCCTGGAATTGCGGAAGAATGTTCCGCGTCTTGTAATACTGGTAGGAAATGGTCAGTGCCGTCGCCAGCACGATGATCCACCAGTAGCGCTGGACCATGGCCAGGTACTGCCGGATGGAATTCGATTCCCCCATCGACGCCGTTTCGGCGCCGAACCCCGGTGGAAGACCGGCGGTGTTCGGGTACGGAATGGCCGGCAGCCCGGCGCGCGGTTGGCGGCCCGTTTCAACCGGCGGTCTAGGCTCTGGCACGGCCCCTCCCTGGGGAGCGTGGTCCGCCCTCGGCCAGAATCCTGGTGTACAGGGCGAGGGTGCGCTCGGTCATGCCGTCCAAACTAAAGACTTCCGCCACCCGCCGCTTCCCCGCTTCGCCCATCCGGCGGGCCAGGGCGGGGTCGTCCAGCAGCCGGGTGATCGCCCCCGCCAGCGCCCGCGGGTCGGCCGGGGGCACGGTGAGCCCCGTTTCCCCGTCCAGCGACACGCCCGGCACGCCCGACGGAATGCGGCAGTTCACGACCGGAATCCCGGACGCCATTGCTTCCAGTTGCACCAGGCCGAACGCTTCGCTCCGCAGGTGCGAGGGCAGGGCGAAGACGCGTGCGGCGTGGTAGTAGGGCGTCGTGTTCGGCACGTGCCCCACCAGCGTCACCCGGTCCTGCACCCCGAGCGACGCGGCGGTCGCCAGCAGCGCCTCGCGCAGCGGGCCCTGCCCCACGATCACCAGATGCCCCTGGATGTCGGGCATCGCCCGGACCAGGAATTCCAGCCCCTTGTAGTACACCAACCGCCCGACGGCGAGAATCATCCGGTCCCCGTAGGTCTGCCGGATGGCCGCCACCTCGGCCGGGTTCGCCCCGGCGAAACGCCGGGCATCGATGGCCAGCGGAATCACCACGCAACGATCGCGGAAGCGCGTGAGCATGGGAGACGTATCGATGTACTCCTGGGAGCCGACGGTGATCGCGTCGGCGCGGCGCAGGACGGCCCGCACGATGGGTTCGTAAATCGTGTTCAGCCGCCGCTGCTTGACGATGTCACTCTGGTATGTGACGACCAACCGCCCCCGGTGGCCACTGACCAGGTAGGCCAGGAAGGCCGATGGGTTCGGGTGGTGCAGGTGAACGATGTCGGCCCGGCTCCGGCGCATCAGACCGGACATCCCCGGGCACAAGGGCGCGTTCTGGATCGTCGCCCAGGTTCCCACGCGCGTGACGGGCACGCCGTCGACGACGTCGTGCGTGGTATGCCGCGAATGCCCGGCCACCAGCACCTCGAGCGACACGCGGTGCTGCAGGTGGCGGCACAGCCCCTCCAGGTGCGTCTCCATGCCGCCCTCGTCCGGCGGATAGAACTTCCCGACCTGCAACACCCGCAATTCAGGCACGCGCCACCTCGAGATAGAGTTCCGCCATCCGCCCCGCGCACGCTTCCCAGGTGAACCGCGACGCCTGCGCGATCGCCGCCTGCCGCCGGCGCGCCCAGGCCACGGGCGAATTCGCGCGCTCGTCGAGCAGCCGCCGGATCGCTCCCGCCCACGCCGCGGCGTCCCCCGCCGGCGCGTACTCCGCCGCCGGCCCCCCCACCTCGCGCAGCACCGCGAGGTCCGTCGCCAGCACCGGCGTGCCACATGCCATCGCCTCGACCACGGGCAGGCCGAACCCTTCGGAGTCCGACGGCAGCAGGAGCAGCGCGGCGCCGCGATACACGCCGGCGAGCTCCGATTGGCTGAGATGTGGCATGACCGTCACGCCCCCGGTCAGTCCGAGCGCGTGCGCCTCGGCCGCCTGCGCCGCCGTGAACGCCCCGCCCACGCGCACCAGCCGCGCGCCGGGAGCGAACTCTCGCACGCGAGCGAAGATCTGCAAGAGCAGATCGATGCGCTTTCGGGGGATCGTGCTGCCGACGTGCAGCAGTGTGATGCTCTGCTCCCCGCCCGGAACGGCCTGCGGCGGCCCCGGCGTGTAGGCCGGATGCACGCCGAGCCGCACGACCTCGAGCCCGGTCGATCGCAGCCCGTTGCTGACCAGCGCGTCGCGCGTGGCCTCGCTGTCGCAGGTGACGAGCGCCGCGCGCCGCAGGCCGTCGAGCAGCCGCGCCGTCATGCGCCGGAACATCGCCGAGCGCGGCTCCCGTTCCGGCTCCACGAGCGAACGGAATGCGTCGGTGTCGTGGCAGGTCACGATCGTCCGCTCGGCCGGCAGTTCGTGCACCAGGTGGGCGTAGGTATGGTCCAGCACGTGGTAGGCGCTGCAGTAGCCGCGGTTCTCGCGCAGCCAATGCGGATAGCGCCGGTGCCGGTCGAGATACCGATTGGCGTTCACCAACACGCGAAGGTGCGCGGCGCCGGCGAGCGCCGCCGGCCACCGCGGCATGGCCGGCCGCACGCGCACCGGCGCGATGCGTCCGCCCGCGACCATGGGCAGCGTGCGCAGCAATTCGTCGGCCACCAGATCCATGCTCGGCCAGTGCTCCTCGAGCAGATCGCACACGAGTCCCACCTGCAGCGGGGACCCGTGCGTCATCGCGGCCTGCAGATGAACCAGGCCTGGCTGGCCAGTTGCGGTCCCAGCCATGGCACCGGCGAGAAGCGCGTCTCGACCACCGTGAAGGTTTCGCCGATCCGTCGCCGCATGGCCCGCCAGTTGAACCCCTTGTGGCCGTGGTAGCGATTGGGAGCGCCGGACGCGAAGCGCGTCTCGTACACCGGGCGTTCCACGGTCGTCCGATCGCCGGGCGCCAGCATCCGCGCGAACTCGCCCATCGTGTAGTGCTCCCGGTGCCGGTAGTCACTCGACACGCGCCAGGCGGCCACCGCCCGCGCCGTCTGCTTGACGACGAGCGGCAGCCCCGTTTCCACCGGTACGCTGATCACGACGAGCCCGTCCGCCGCGACGAGCCGGCGCACGCGCGCGAGCACGGCGTCCACGGCATCGGGCGGACAGTGTTCCAGCACCTCGGTGCACAGCACGACGCCGAAGCTGCCGGCGGCCAGAGCGTCGCTCTCTTCCACGAGCATGAACCGCAGGCCCCCCAGCTGTCCGAACCGTTCGCGGCACGTCGTGACGAGGCCCGGATCCACTTCCAGCCCGACGGACCCGGGAAAGCGATCGCAGGCCATCGCCAGGAAGGTGCCGTCGCCGCATCCGTAGTCGAGAAGCGGGCGGCCGGCGCCAGGCGCGACGAGCGTCAGCGCCGTCTCGAAGCGGCGGCGGTGGCTCCACGACAGCAGCGCGCAGCCGCCAAAGAGCTGCTTCCGCGCGTAGGTGCCGTCGGCGAGTTGGCGGTCGTTGCTTTTCATCAGCGGGCGATCACTCGTTGAAAGAAGTCCAGGTGGCGTGCCGCGATCACCGGCCACGCGAACTCGGCTTCGGCGCGCGCCCGGCCGCGCGCGCCGAATTCGCGACGCATGCCGGCATCGGACAGCAGCCGGTCCAGCGCATCCGCCCAGGCCGACCCGTCGTGTTCGTTCACCACCAGCCCCGCGTCGTGCATCACGTACGGAATCTCCCCGCTGTCGCTGCCCACCACGGGCACGCCGCAGGCGAACGCCTCCACGATCATGCGTCCGAACTGCTCGCGCCACCCGGCGGTCGTCTGGCTCGGCGCGGCGAGCACGTCCATGGCCCTCAGATATCGGGGAACGTCGTCGTGCGGTACGTCCGTCGCAATCCGCACCCGGCCATCGTGCCGCGCGGCGAACTCGCGCAGCGTGCGCTCCAGCGGGCCCCCGCCCACGAACAGCGCGCGCCAGGGCGTGCCGCGCCGCTGCACGTCGTCCAGCACCCCAAGGAGCAGCGGGATCCCCTTCTCCTCTACGAACCGGCCCAGAAAGCCCACCACGGGCGGGCCGGACGGGTCCCAGCCGAAGTCGGCCAGCGTTGCGGCGCGCGCCAGCGGGTCCGGCGCGAATCGCGTCAGATCGACGCCGAACGGTATCACCGCGTGCGCTCGCTCGGCGTAGCCACGGCGCCGTTCCAGCGTGGCGGCCACCGTGTCGCCGAATGCGATCCAGCCGCGCGCCCGCCGCATCGCGTACCGCTCCATCGCTCCGAAGGGCGGCGGATAGCGTTTGTCGATGTTCTGGAAGCTGGCATACACCAGCGCCGATGCCGGCGACAGGCCGTGCGCGACCTGAGCGGCCGCGAGCACATACGGTTCCTCCCAACAGTGCACCACGTCCCACGGCTGGCGCAGCAGTTCGCGCAGCGCCGGTCCGTAAGTCATCACATGAATCCACCGCGCCTGGCGCACCGGAAGGAGACGCAGATCCGCCAACTCCGAGGCCTCGCGTTTCGTGATGATCGGTCCGAGGTCCCCGGGAAAGGCGGCCGGCGCCGCGACCGTCACCTCCCAGCGCCCGGTTTTCCCGTCGGCGCGACCCGCCGCCGTCAGTGCGTCAGCCAGCTCCCGGTTGCGCCGAACGCAGTAGGAATGGCCGATGGTCAGGACGCGCCGTACCGCGCTCATGCCGGTCCTCGATAGGGCTGCGGGCTCCGTGCCAGTTCCCGCCACCGGCGGATCGTGCGCCATTTCACCGCGCGCCGCTGCGCCAACGCCGAGCGCAGGTCGCGCCCGATCCACGCCAGCAGCGTCCACCAACCGCCCCGGTCATCTACCCTCCATCCGCGCCGCATGGCGAAGTATGCCCGAAGGCGCAGGGGCACGCGCACAAGCAGAAGCGGCAGCGGGTCGTTGTAAATCGATGCCAAAACGCCGTTGCGGACCGTCAGGTGCAGATAGTGCCGCATCTCGCGTCCCGCCGGATCGGCGAGATGCGCGACCCGCGCGTCGGGCAGGTAGACCACTCGCCACCCGGCGTCGAGCGCGCGCAGGCACAGTTCGCGCTCCTCGCCGTGAATGATCAACTGGGCCCGGTAGCCGCCCAGCGTCAGGAACGCGTCGCGTCGCACGAGATGCGCGAACCCGATGTACGCCGGCACGACGCACGGATAGTCCACCGGCGCCGGCTGCGCGGCCGGCGGCAGCGGTTCGCCGTCGGCGAGGGCCTGCGCGAACGCGATCGCGAACACCGACGGATCGGCCGCGATGGTGCGCACCGCCTGCGCGACCGCGGCCGCCGACAGCATCACCGTGTCGTCGTCTAGGTGCAGCACCCAGGGCGAACGCGCCTCTTCCACGCACCGCGTCCGGGCCGCGGCCAATCCCCGCTGCGGATCGAACCGGATCAGGCGAATCCGATCGTTCATCGCCGGCCCGAGCGCCGCGCGCATCGCCGGTTCGACCGGCTCGGGCGACCCGTCGTCCACCACGATCACTTCGTCGAGCAGGTCGCCCAGCAGCGCGAGCGAGGTGATGCACCGCGCCAGCGACGCCGGCCGGCCCCGCGTGGCAATGCCCACCGACACGCCGCCGGCCGTCGTCACGGCCGCTCCCGGCGCCAGGCAACCGCCTTCTCGTACGATTGCAGCGTGAGTTCCGCCGTGCGCGTCCACGTGTACCCTTGCGCCATGGCATACGCGGTCTCGGCTATTTGCCGCCCCAGCGCGCGATCGTCCAGCAAGCGCTGCATCGCCGCGGCCATCTCGTCCGTCGATCGCGGCGCGATGAGCAGCCCGGTTTCTCCGTTCCGCACCAGCCCCACCGCGCCCCCCGTCGGCGTCGCGATCACCGGCAACCGCTGGCTCATCGCCTCCAGCACCACCATACCGAAACCCTCATACGAACTCGGCAGCACGAGCACGTCGTGCGTCCGGTACTGTCCCATCACCTCGGCCTCGCCCACCCGCGGAATCACCGTCACCGCGGCGCGCACCGCCGGGTCGAAGTCTTCCAGCACCTCCTCCACTGGAACTCCGGGGCCGAGTACCGTGAGCTTCGCGTCGGGGCGGTTCTCCAGCAGCTTCGCGAACGCCGGCACCAGATAGGGCGAACCCTTCCCGGGACCCCAGGTTCCGCAGAAGAGCACACCGCGGCCCCGCGGCGCGCCGGGCGCCGGCGCCGATTCCAGAAATGGCGTGCTCACGCCGTGCGCGATCACGTCGATTCGGTCGCGCGGCGTCCAGCCCCGCGCTTCCGCGAACTCGGCGTCCCCGGCGCTCAGCACGATCAGACGGTCGGCGAGCCGCGCCGCGATCTCAACCTGCGAGAGCTTGGCCGTCGGATACCACAAACGCTGATACCATGCCTTGTGCCGCAGCCCCGCCGCCGAATCGTCCACCATCCGCTGGTAGTTGCGGTGCTCCAGCCCATGCGACCGGCTCACGAGGGCGTACCCGGCGCTCGGCGTCAGGGCGCGCCGCACTCCCACGCCGGCGCCCTCGGCGCCCGCGATCTCGATCACGTCGTACCGGTCGGCGATGCGCCCGACCACTCCCGCCGTGACCCATGGCGTCACCGCCCAGCGTACCTTCGCCTGCCTCGGCCACGCGCCCAGGTCCGGCTGCAGCATCATGTCGCACTGGTGCCCCAGGCGAATGAACTCCTCCTGCAGTTTGTAGGACACCTTGCTCGACCCGAGCCGCGGATCGGCCGGGTAATCGCCGACGAGCAGAATACGCAGCGGCCTCGTCATGCCTTCCACCTGAGGTTTCGCACGGACAGTTGCACCCGCGCCTTGGCCACCCGCGCCAGTTGCAGCGCCCGGCCGCGCGTCACGGCTTCGGGACGGAAGACGCGATCGCACAGCTGGCGGATCCGTTCGGGCGTGAGCTCGCCCGGTGCGGCCGCCGACAGTTCGGCATGGAACCTCGCCCAGAGCGAGAAATACGGGCGGTCGAGCGCCGCCAGATATGCGATGTAGTCGGCAAACGAGCTGCCCACCCAGTGGACGTCGTGTCGCTCGTGCGCGATCAGCCCCGGTTGGCGCACGAACTCGCCGTCGGCGTGTGTCAGCATGATCGCCGCATAGGCGTTGTCCCAGATGGCCTCGCCGGCGATGTAGGGCCGGAAGCGGTGCCCGTGCCGCTCCCACCATGAGACGGCGAACGCGAACGCGTCGACTCCGTGATCCATCATCCCCGTCGCCGCGCGCGTCACAGGGTCGATCTCGGTGCGCGCGAATGCGTATCCGTCGCGCCGGGTTCGTTCAATCAACGCGATGACCGCCGGCGAGAGCTCGATGTCCGCGTTCGCGAACAGGAAGGAATGGCAGCCGCGGGTCGCGGCCTCCCGGGCCAGTGTATGCAGCATCTCCGAGACGATCGGCTTGCGCGGTCCGGGCCGTCCGGTTACGAGTACCGCGTCCCCGTGCAGTGCGGCGACCGTCGCAACTCCCTCGACGTGAAAGGGCGTGTCCGCCCACTGCAGGTTCACCGGAATCGCGCCGCACAGCGCTCCCAGCGCAGCGATCGCCCCGCGCTGGCGGCGCGCCGCGTCCCCTTGAGCGGGATAGAAGTTCGCCCCGACCAACACCGTCATGAGCCCGGTTCCTCGGTCGCCACGAGCGCGGCCACCGTCCGTTGCATGGCGAAGTGGCGCGCGTACAACTCCGCGCCGGCCGCCGCGCGCCGCACGCGCAGCTCCTCGTCGTCCAGCAGTCGCGCCACCGCGTCGCCTAGCGCCGCCGGATGCGACCCCGCGGCGAACTCCACCGCCCCGGCCTCCGCCCACACCGCTTCTGTCGCTGCGCCTCGGTTGGTGACCACCGCGATTCCGTTCACCAACCCCGCCATCAGCGTCGTGCGCCGGCCACTCGCGCCGTCCGCGTACGGCTGCAGCACGAGGTCGCAGCCCTTGAGCGCCGCCGCCACCTCCGCCGCGTCCAGGCGTTCGGTGACCGTGATCCGGCCCCGCCAGTCGGTGCGCCGCGCACAGAGGCGGTCGGCGAACGCGCCGCCGCCGGGGCCGATGAGCGCCACCCGGACGTCGGTCCGCCGTGCGAGGACGAGCGCCAGCGCCGGCGCCAGCGATCGCGCAACCAGCGATCCGAAGGTGCCGAAGTGTCCAACCACCGCCGCGCCGGTCTCCCCGCTGAAATGCCTCCGCCATTCCGCGACGGCGGCCGTCGCGGGCGCGGCCGGAATCGACGATGGAATCGGCAGCCAGACAAAGCGACGTGCGCGCGGCGCGTACTTGCTCAGTCGCCGCTGCCAGGCCGTCGTTGACACGTAGGCCAGCCGAATGTCCGACAGCAGGAGAACCGCCATGATCCGATTGGCCAGGGCCAGCAGATTGCGGTGCAGCGGCCAGAAGGCGAACGGGTAGTACGGTTCGTGGAACATCACGCGCACGTCGTCGCGCCGCGCCCGCGCCCGCGTCTGCACCCACCGGCAGAATCGCACGTTCATGCCCCGCATGCCGTAAGCGTGCGGCACGTACTGCACCAGTACCGTCCGCGGCTCAGGCGCCGCGTCCAGCCCGTCGTCGAGGGCGGACAGCCCGCGCTCTCCGAACTCGTCGTCCAGCCGATGCACCGTCACGCCAGGTGCGGGCGCGGTCGCCGCGTGCCTTTCGATCGCCGGCGCCCACACGTGCACGTTCAGTCCCGAATCCGCCAGCGCTCGCGCCAGCCCACTCGTGTAGTCGCTCACGCCGCCGGGCTGTGGGGGATACTCGCCCGTGACGAGATGCCAGCTGCCCGTCATCAGACGCTCCTCCGCGTCGCGGCCGCGCCGAACACCGCCTCGAGCGCGTCCACGTGCCGTCCGAGCGACAACCGCTCGGCCATGCGCCTCGCCCCGGCGCGGCGCTTCGCCAGCAACGCGGCGTCCGTGGCCGCTTCGACCAGCGCCCGTGCCAGTCCGTCGGCGCCGTCTCTGGGATTCACCAGCCACCCGTTCTCGCCGTCGTGCAGCCAACTGCTGATGCCGCCCACGTCGAAGCCGACGGCGGCCGCTCCGTACGCCCCGCCTTCTAGCCCCGTCAGTCCGAACGGCTCGGGCCACACGCTCGGCACCGCCACGACCGACGCGGCTTCGTAGAGCGACGCGCGACCGGCGGCATCCACCCATCCGGGGAATCGCGCATCGACCCCGAGCGAGCGCGCGAGCGTCGCCCACGCCGCGCGGGCCGGGCCGTCGCCAGCGAGGGTGAGCGCGAGCGGTGCGTGGAGCGCTCGCGACGCCTGCGCTACCGCGCGGATCAGCACGTCGCCCCCTTTGAGCGGCGTCATCCGCCCCAGGAATAGCACGTGGAACGCCGCCGGTGCCGGCGCCGCCCGCGGCGGCACGTCGGACGGGAACAGCGGGTTCGATATCACGCGCTCCGGCGCCACGCCGTGGCGCAGATATTCGAGGCGCATGTGCTCGCTCGCCACCACGAGCGCCGCATACCCCTCCAGCAGCGCCTGCTGGCGGCGCGCCCACGCGTAGTCCCGGGCCAGCGATCCGACGTTCCACCGGCCGCAGTGGCGGGGCAGGTACAGCGCCGCGCAGGCTGCGCCAAACCGCCGCCCACACACCTCCGGCCGAGGGAAGGCGTGCATCTTGTGCCCGCCGATGCACGTGCCGAAATAGCCGTGCATCATCTTCACCACGGGCGCCTCCCGCGCCAGCAGCGCCTCGGCGTCCAGGTCGCGCATGTTGTGCGAGAACACCAGGGTCGGCGCCCAGGCCCGCGCGGCGGCCACCGCGGCCTGCGTGCCCGCCGTCGAGGTGCAGAAGTGCGGGGCCCCGGCGCCGATCGGAGAATCGGCCGCCGATCGCAGGGCGTCGACGTGGAACAACGCCAGCTCGTGGCCCCGCGCGCGCAGCGCCAGCGCCACCGCGGCGAGGTACTGCTGCACCCCGCCCGCGTCTCCGACGCCGTCGTTCACGAAGAGGATCCGCATCGGTCAGATTCGCTCCAGCCGCATGCACTCCCCGTCGAGCGACCATGCATCGTCGACGGTCCGCAATGGCACGGCGTGCAATCCCTGCGCCGCGAGTTCGTTGATGATGTCGGCCGCCGTCAGTCCCTGATCGCGCCACACTCCGGGATGCATCTCGACGAACACCATGCCGTCGTCGCCCATGCGCGCGATCGTTTGCCGGGCTCCGCGCAGCACGGCGAGCTCGGCTCCCTCGACGTCGATCTTCAGCAGTCGCGGCCGGATTCCGCGCTCGGCGCACACCGCGTCCACCGTCGTCGTCGGCACGCGGATGATGCGGCCGCCACCCGCCCCGCGCGCGGTCAAATGGTTGGTGCCCGCCCACCCCTGGCTCACGAACTCCGCCTCGCCCACTCGATCCGACACCGCCGCCTGCCGCGTCTCGACAACCGCCGCCAGACCGTTCAGGGCGACATGCCGCGCGAGCCCGCGGTACGCATCGGGCGCCGGCTCGAATGCGATCACGCGCCCGGTGCTCCCCACCCACTGCCCGAACAGGAGCGCGTACGCCCCGACGTTGGCCCCGACATCGAGCGCGGTGTCGCCAGGGCG
Organism: uncultured Gemmatimonadaceae bacterium; assembly: GCA_963775915.1. Taxonomy (GTDB): domain Bacteria; phylum Gemmatimonadota; class Gemmatimonadetes; order Gemmatimonadales; family Gemmatimonadaceae; genus JAGWRI01. Next base: position 139,015 of record CAVZKH010000010.1, on the reverse strand, counting down.
CAGAACGCCCCGGAACGCTTCGTACTCCACCGGATTCCACGTCAGAAACCGGTACGCCGGCGCGATTCGCACTACTTCGCCGTGCGGAAGCACGCTGCGCGGACCGCCGCCCGTCGTCCAACCGAGCACGCGGCGAAAGCCGCCGCGCAACAGCTGGCGCACCGGACCGTCTCCGATCAGCCGGCCCAGGCGCGCTCCCAGCCGTTCCAGCAGCGATGGCCGGCCGTAGCGATCGCTGTGCGCCGGCACCTTCGGTCCGGACGTCATGCGCCCGCCACTGGCGAGGCCGAGCGCCCCGGGAGTCGCCGTATCACGCGGCGCCCGAGGGCGGCCAGCAAGGCGCCCGCCGCCGGCGCACTCAGACGCCGGCGCCAGGTCTTGCGCCGCCGCGCATGCTCGCGCGCGACCACGGCGTCCCACCGCTCGTGAAAGATGAGAGCGTTCCGCAGCACCTTGGCCTGCCGCACCGCCGAAGGCGTTCGGGCGTACGTGGTGCTCAGCAGGTGCTGATACGCGCCGTCCCGTTCGTAGCCGTGCGTTGCCACCTTCCACCCGGCCGCGCGAATGCGGTAGCAGAGGTCCGCTTCATCCCACTCGGTAGGCCGGTAGATCTCGTCCAGCGGACCCACCCGATCCAGACACGCGCGCCGCACGACCCAGGGACGCATGACGGCGTCGACTTCCGTCAGACGAAGCCAGTTGAACGGCGGCCGGCCGATCGTGCTCCGCAGCCGCCGCCAGTCCACCGAATCGTCGAACGTCCGGATCGGATCGTCGCACGGAAACAGGTCGAGTCCGCGGCTCAGGGCGAGCAGCCCGATCTCCGGGTAGGCGTCGAACGTCGCCAGGAGTTCGGGCACGAACCAGTCCGCCTCCAGGAACATGTCGTCGTGCCAGCTCATGATGAGCGGCGAGCGCGCCTCGCGAAATCCGCGATTCGTGCACATGAGTTCGTGCACGTTCTCCTCGTGCAGTACGCGCAGGGCGATCGCCCCCCACGCCTGCGCCGCCGCGCGGTCAAGATAGGCGCGCGTGCCGTCGGTGCATCCGTCTTCGACCACGAGCAATTCCACCGGCTGGCGCGCCGCGTGCCGCCGCCACGCGCCGAGGCAGCGCTCCAGCACCGGCTGGTTGTCGTGGGTGGCGATGACGACCGACAGGCGGGGCGCGGTCACGGCACCTGCGCGTAGGCTTGGAGGTGGAGCGCCAGCGGCGTATGAACGCCGCCCGGTAGCGCGCGCGTCACCGCATACGACACGCGGCGGAGGGCGTTCATTCCGTAGCGCGACAGCCCCCGCGCGTCGTCCGGTTGCACGATCTCCGGCGCCGCGGGATGCACCTCCGGGTGCACGAACCCCGCCCGCTCCAGCGCCAGGCACAGCGTTCGCGGCGTGAAGTGATTCACGTGCACGAGATTGTCGGCCACCGTGGCGCGATATCCGGGCACGATCTTCGTGCGCAACAGTTCCTTGCGCAGCTGCACGGGCCCGTTCGGCACCTTCACCGCGATCCAGCCGCCGGACGCGATCAGCCGGCGCGCCGCCGACAGCGCCGCCACCGGATCGGGAATGTGTTCGAGCACGTCGGTGAACGTCACCGCGTCGTAGCGGCGGCCGGTTTCTGCCAGCGTCGTCGCGTCGGCCCGGTGAATCGGCAGTCCCGTCGCCTTCGCCGCGAACGCGGACGTCTGGGGGTTCAGCTCTACGCCCTCCACCGTCCATCCGAGGTCCCGCGCCAGCCGCAACAGGCGGCCCACGTGCGCGCCCAGATCCAGCAGCCGGCGGCGATCCGGCGGGAGTCGCCGCGCCAGCTCTCCCAACACCGTGCGGAAGATCAGGTCGCGGTACACGCTGTTGTACTCGTGCGCCATCCATTCCTCGGCCCAGCGCTGGTCGTACATCCGCGCGAAGAATCCCGGAAGCGACGGCAGCGCCCGCGGCTGCGTGAATCCGCAGCGCCGGCAGCGCATCAGCGTCACCGTCTGACCGGTGTATTCGGAGAGCCCCGGATCCTGGTCGCCGTAGTTCGAGAAATCGAACACCGCGTCGTGGACCGGGCGAAACTCCGTTCCCCCGCAGACCCAACAGGCCGGCAGCGGCGTGAACAGTTCGTGTGGGTGGCTCACCCGGTTCCCTCCATCAGTTGGACGATGCGCGCCCCCATGTCGTCCCAGCTCCAGCCGCGCAGCTGCCGCGAAAGATCGGCTGCCACCGTGGTCCAGCGATCCCGCTCGCCGTGCCACCGCCGTAACACCGCCGCCAGCGCGGCGCTGTCGTCGGGTCGCTCCGGGCGCAACGGCTCGAGACCGGGCAGGCGCTCCGCCACCCCCGACTCGGCGTTGACGATCGCCGGCAGCCCGCAACACACCGCTTCATGCACCGCCAGGCCATAGGCTTCGTATCGAGCCGGCGCGACGATCGCGTCGCACGCCCAGAGAATCCGTCGGACGTCGCGCGTGAAGCCCACGAACTGGATGTCTCGCCCGAGGCCGGCCTGCTCTGCCCGGTGCCGCCAGGCCTCGAGCTCGCGCCCCGCCCCCACCACTGCCAGCCGCGCGTCCCATCGCGGCTCCCGCGCCAGCGCCCGCCATGCCGCGAACAGCTGGTCGAAGCCCTTGCGACGGTCGCCCAGCGCGCCCACGAACGCGAGACTTGGCCGGCCGTCGCTCCATCCCAGCGCCTGGCGTGCTTCGAGCCGCTCGTTCGCGTCCGGCGGACGATGATAGTCGGCGTCGCTGCCGTAGTACACGGTGTGCACCCGTTCGGGCGCCGCTCCCACCAGCGCGATCAGGTCGCGGCGCGTGCGGTTCGAATTGGCGACCACGAGGCGCGCCGCGCGCACGGCGGAACGCTCGGCCGCGACGAACCGACGGTGCGTCCACGCGCCCTGCAGCCGCCGCCGCCACGACGCCGCCACCGCCGGCGGATGCCCCGCGTGCACGTAGTGCACCCAGTTGAGATCGGGGCTCACGCAGTTGCCGCCGTTGGCCACCAGCCGCCCGCCGCGCGCCGCGAGCGTGCGGCCCCACCGGCTGCCGGCCCGGGCCAGCGCCCCTTCTCCGAGAAGGTACGAGTTGAACGGCTTCGCCACGCGATGCCACTGGACCCCCGGCATGGCCAGCAAGTCCGGGGCCACCCGGTGCGCGACGAGGTGGACTTCGCGCCCGATCTCCGCGAGATGCCGCGCCAGGTGAAAGTTGGCGACGTCCATCCCACCCGTCCGGACGAAATCCCCCGTCACCACGGTGTACGGCGTCACGATGGAACCGATGGGAGGCCAGCGTCCCTCCGCGCCTGGGTCCGCGCGGCGGCGTATACCACCGAGTTCAACAGCCAGAACTCCATGCCCGCTTGCGAAGCGAAGATCGGATATGAGAAGGTCAACGCGCAGGCCCCCACCGAATATCCCAGAATCACCGTCGCCCAGAGCGCGAGCGTGGGATCGCCCCGGGATCGCCAACGCGAGACCTGATACGTGGTCAGCAGCGTTATTCCCAACGCCCAGACGTAGAGAATCACCAGCGGCGCGCCGCCGTCGAGAATCCACGCGTTCCACTGGATCTCCGCCCAAAGCGCTTCGTTCGGGTTGCTGTGATCGCCGAAGTAGGAGTTCATCATCCCCCATCGCCCCATCCCGGCACCGAGGGGATATTCGGGCAGCAGTTGGGTGACCGCTTGGGTGAGAAATTGCCCGCGATTCTCCTGGTAGACCTGCCCCGGCGCCGAAGCCGTGAGTGACCCCACCCGCGTTTCCACGCTCTGCCGCGCCAGCGATACAGCGCCGCGGAAACTCCCGACCACCAACGCGACGATGACGATGCTGAACCAGCCGAGGCGTTTGTAATCGCGCCGGACGGCGAGGAGGACCGTCACGCCGACAATCGTGATTCCGGTGATCACCATCAGCGCGCGAACCTGCGACAGGTAAAGGCACATCAGCCCCAGCAGCACCGTCCCGACCGCCGCGCCCGACAACCACTTCCGCGTCGTCGTGAGGAACAGACCGATGCCGAGCACCACCGCGTACATCCCCGACCCCGCGGCGCCCCCCGGCACGTCCGTCAACCCCATTGGCCGGAACACCCGCACGCCGCCGGTGGTCACAATCTTCAGGCTCTCGTAATAGCCGCGCCCGAGCGACAGGATCACCGGTGACACGTTCGGCTGAAAGCGGCCAGGGTAGTACACCTGCAACACGCCCAGCGCCGAGCCCACGCTGTGGAACACCCAGAGGATGATGAGGAGCGTTCGCAGCGTCTTGCCGGTGACCGTGAGTCGCGGTACCCAGAACAGCGGCGCCAAGATGGACGCATACAGGGCAAGCTGTGCCAGGGCGGCCGGCAGTATCGCGGCGGTGGGGTGGAATACGCCGACCACGAGCCAGACCACGATCATCATGCCCACGCGCCGCGTCGGGTGGAAGCCGGCCTTGCCTCGCACCATGAACAGGAACGCCAGGCTGCTGGTGAACGCCGCCATGCGTAACAACGTCCGCGCGCTTGCGATCGGGCTGATGATCCCCAGCTGCGTGCCAACCTGGATGGCGATGAACCAGAGGATCCAGAAATTCGCCTCCCGCTCCGCCGGGGTGATGCCCCCCGGCTGATCGGTTCCCATCGCCGTTGGCTCCGACGCCACTGTCGTCACGCCACGGGCTCCGGCTTCCGCGCCACGATCCCAACGTTGTCCGAGCACGCCCGCGGCGCGGCGCGGCTGATCGACCGCGGATAGTGCGCCCCTGTCAACGGGAACCGGCCGCGTTCGGTGTAGCGCACCACGGCCTCGGTGAGCCCGGCTTCGGCGACGATCCGTCGCAGATCGATTTCGAGCAGTGCCGTCCGGTGCGCCGGATACGACGGCGCCTGAAACGCGTTGAACGCGTTCTTCAGCACTAGCGTCATCTTGCTCAGCGCGCTCAGTTGGTTCGGCGTCGTGACCACCACCCACCCACCCGGCGCCGTCACGCGCGCCAGCTCGCGCCCGAATGCCCACGGGTTTTCCAGGTGCTCGATCGTCTCCACGGCCGTGACCACGGTGGCACATCCGTCGGGCAGCGGCAGTTCGGGGCGATCGAGGTCGTGCGCGACGAACTCGACCTCGCTCGCCAGCCCCGGATAGCGCACCGCGTCCACGCCCAGCACGCGTGCGAATCGCGGCCGGAGTCGCGCGCAGAGCGTGCCCGTGCCGCAGCCGATGTCGGCCAGCACGCCGCCGCCGGCATGCCGCTCGGCCACGAACCGCTCCACCATGGCGTAGATCGCGTCATTGCTCGTGCCTTGTGATTGGCGCGCGCGCGCCTCGAGCTCGAGCGACACCTGGGTCACATCCGCCTCCGGGCGGCGACGCTCGGGGCCAACAGGTCGTGCAGCTGCTTCAACCGGGCCCCGGGCTCGCACAGCGCCAGCGCCCGCGCCGGCCCGGCGTCACCCATCGTCCGTCGCAGTTTCGGATTCTCGATCAGCGACCGCAGGGCGTTCGCCAGTTCGTCCGGACGCCGCGGCGGCACCAGGATGCCGCATCCCGCGCCGCCCAGAATCTCCCTCGGCCCGCCCATGTCCGTCGCCACTACGGGAAGCTTCGCGTATAGCGCCTCGATGATCGCCACGCCGAACGGCTCCGGTTGTGCGTTTGGCTGAACGAAGACGTCGGCCCCCGCCAGCACCGTGCCGATGTCGTTGCGCTCGCCCAGAAACCGCACGCGGGTGCGGACCCCGCGCGAGACCGCCAGCGTTCGCAGCTGCGACTCGTAGCCGCGCTCCGACGCCCGCTGCGCTCCGCCGACAATCCAGCATTCCCACCCCGGCAGATCGCCGAGAAACCCGAGCGCGTGGAGCAGCAATGCATGCCCCTTCCACCGTTCCAGCCGGCCAACCTGCACGAGCACCGTCGTCTCGGGCGCGAGGCCGAATTCGCGCCGCAGCAGCTCGCGGCTCTCCCCGATCCTCGGCGGCGACACGGGGCAGTTCACCAGCTCCGCGTGCGCCTGCGGGAACACCGACTGCACGGTGCGACCCGTGAACGCGCTGTTGTAGATCACGATGTCCGGCGTCCGCAGCCGCGCCCACCGCTCCGTCCAGTGCGTGCCGCGCACCGCGTCGTGCAGCCAGAATCCCACCGGATATCCGGCCCGCCGGGCCGTGGACGCGAAGATGGAATACGACCACGCCGAATGGCACATCACGTAGTCCGGCTGCACATCTCGGAGCAGGCTGCGCAGCGCCCGGCGGGCCCGGATCACCGAAGTCGGCCGGCTGGCCCGCACCGGGCCCATGAGATGCACCGTCGCTCCCGTTTCACGCAGCTCGCGGGCCAGCCGGCCCTCGAAACAGAGCGCGAACTCCGGCTGCAGGTCGGGGCAACTCGCCCGCTCGCGCGCCAGCACGACGAGCATCGCCTCCACCCCGCCGAACAGGTTGCCGCTGTACACGTGGAGCAGCTTCATCGCGCCGCCGCCGCCGAACGCCGGTCGCTCGCCGCCGCGCGGCAGATCGCCACCAGCGCGCCGCCCAGGCGGTCGCGGTTGAAGCGCGCTTCCGCGTGGCGGCGCGCCGCCGCGCCCAGCCGCTGGCGCAGCGCGGGGTCGCGCACCAGCCGCTCCATGGCGGCCGCCAACTCCGTCGCGCTCCCCGGCGTGTGCGTCAATGCGTCCTCGCCGGGCATCACGATCTCCGCCGCGCCCCCGGCGCCGCTCGTGATCACGGCCCGGCCGCACGCCATCCCCTCCGCGATCACGAGCCCGAATGGCTCCGGACCGGTCGTCGCGTGCACCACCACGTCCAGCGCGCGCATCGCCGGCGCCGGCTCGCTCACGAAACCGGTGAATCCCACGCGATCGGAAACGTGCAGGTCCTCGGCGAGTTGCCGGAGCGCCGCCATCGACCACTCGCTCCCCTGAGTTTCGTACAGGGCGCCGCCCACGATGTACCCGCGCACCGGAAGCTCCCGCGGCAACTGCGCCATCGCACGTAGAAAGATGTCATGCCCCTTGAATCGCCCCATCGTTGCCACCAGACCGATGCGCACTGTTCCCGGCGCGGCCGGCGCCATTCCGGCCAGGGCATCGAGGTCGGCGTGCGGTCCGTCAGGCCGGAACACATCGAGATTCACTGCGTTCAACACCACTTGAATCGGTCTCCGGCCGCGCCAGACTGGCGCGATGTCGTCCGCAACGCTCTGCGAGACCGCGATGGCGGCGTCGGTGCGACGCGAAAAGAACTTGATGGCTGGTCCCATCAGCGGGCGGGATGAGGCGTAGTCATGCAGATGCCAGACGAGCGCGGCCGAGGCCGGGCGGCTCCACGCTCCCATAATGTGCATCTTGTACCCGTTCGTGTGGACGATGTCGGGGGCCAACTGTTTCAATTCTCGGCTGAGGCGCCGTCCGTACGACACCAGCCCGCCGAGCGCACCCACCCCGCGAACGCCGACGCCAATTAATCGAGCGCGCCGCCCCTGGGCCGCCGAGTCCCCGAGCGTCGCGACCTCTTCGGGCATCGGAAGCACGCGCGTCCCCACACCCAACGCTTCCGCCGCTGCCAGCAACGGTCCCGATCGAGACGCGATCAGCGTCAGCGTCCACCCGGGCTCCTGCCGGCGGACACCTTCCATCACGTCGAGCAAACAGCGCTCGGCGCCTCCGAGCTGTCCGCTGGGATTGAGGTAGACGATGCGCACGCGCCTCGGTCGCCGGGCCGTGTGACACGGCGTTTCGAAGGGAGGGGGCGACCGGGCGTCGCCAAAACGAATGTTTGTTGCCCCGGGCAACTCCCGGCAGTCACCAGAAAGAGCAGAATGCTCCCCAGAGGCAACCGGCATACAGATATAATGTCCGCGCCCGTCCAGAGCCAATACAGAAGCCGGCGACTCCACGCCTCTCCGCGGGGCTTATCTTCCATATCGATGCGTCGGATGAATGCCCCGCGACGGGCGGCCCTCGGTTTGCGCGCAACTACGGTTGCGGTCTGCGCCGGTCTGGTCTTCAGCGGCTTTGGAAGACTCTCCGCGCAGGGCGCTGTCTCGTCCGATTCGGTCAACACACGGCTCGATTCGCTGCGCCGCCTGTATCGCGTGCCCCCGGCGCCAGTCCAGCCGATCGTCGTCGCCACGTTCCTCGGCGCGCCCGGCAGCAGTCTCGGGTCGCCGTCTGTTTCGGGGGTCGGGTCGGGCGACTATTTCATCGGGGCCGGATTCCAGGAACGCACCCGCTACACCAGCCTCCCCGACGGTGGGTTCGGCGGTGGCGTGGGGTTCGGAGATCCCGAAGCGGGGATGGGTCTCGAGGTCGCGGCTTCTTCCTACTCGTCCGTCCGCCACGCGCCGGTTTCGATCGGCGGCGTCAGCCTGAAACTGCACCACCGCGATCCACAGCATCTGCTGCTCTATGCCGTGGGCATCGAGAACGCCGCAAGCTGGGGCCTCGCCGACGGAGGGCGGAGTGTCTACGGGCTGCTCGCCAAGGTGTTCGTGCTGCGCCCGGGCGATAACGCGGACTTTGGAGTCCTGAGCGCGTCGGTGGGCGTCGGCAACGGGCGCTTCCGGTCGGAATCGGACATCGACGCCCACAAGGGCGCCGTGGGCGTATTCGGCGGACTCGGGGTCCGCCTCACCACCGCTGTGGCCGCCGCCGCCGACTGGACGGGCCAGGATCTCGACGCCGGGTTCACCTTCACGCCGTTTCCGGGACGCGGCATCGTCGCCTCGGTCGGCATGGCCGACCTCACGCGGTCGGCGGGCAACGGGCCTCGGTTCATCATGAGCATCGGCTTCGGGTTCAATGCCCGTCGAGATAATCGGAAGCTGTCTCCGGAGGATCTCAATGCGATATCGAAACCTCAGTAGAATCCCGCGCGGCGCCCTGGTCATTGGCCTGGTGCTGATGCCGGCCTGGGCGACGCTCGCCGCCGCGCAAACCGGCAATCAATCCGACGTCACCGGCATTCCGATCACGACGAGCAGCGTCGTCAGCCCGGTCTTCACCGTGTCGGTCGGCGGCGCCGTGCGGGTGATCACCTTCATCACGCCACAGATTGCCCAGTCCTACCAGGCGACCTCGGCGCGCGTCAACGCGCTGCTCAGCAGCCAGACCTTCGTGAATCAGGACGGCGCCGAGCCGCCGCCGACTACCCAGAATCTGCTGTACGAAGTCTCGTCCGGCGGCAGCGCCAGTGCCGATGCGGCGGCTCGCCTCGTCGCCATCCTCACCGCGAACAACGCCTCGCCCACCGCTGTCGCGAACGCCGAGGCGTTCGTCGAATCGTTCCGCGGGCTGCTCGCCCGGGGGATCGCGATGGACCCCCGGTTCTTCAATTCGCTCACCGCGACGCAGCTCGCCAACGCCGTGGCCGCCTACAACGCGTTCGTGGACTCGAGCAATGCGGGGTTCCTGGCGGCACCGCCCCCCGAATTGGCGGCGCTGCGAAGCATCTTGCTGGATCTCACGCGGCGGTAGCGATTCACCCCGCCGGCGACCCGTGCGGCGGGCTTCGTGATCAGGGGTGCCGCGCCAGCGCGATCACCAGACCGACCGTCTGCAGGAGCGTGAGTGCGTTCTGCCACGTCAGCCACGTGCCGGTCTTCGCCGGCACGACGATCCGGTCGCCCGATTGGAGCAGCACGCTGAGCATCGGCGAGCCGGTCTCCATGGCCTGCGCCGCATCGAGCAACACGACGTGATTGTTCCGCAGCAGCCGGATGTTCTGGAGATCGGCGTCTAACGTTGCCCCGCCCGCCTGGCTCAGCGCGTCGAAAACCGATTGGGTGGCGTCCACCTGATAGAGCCCCGGACGGCCCACGTCCCCCAGCACGCTCACGCGAAACTGCAGCGACACGATCGCGATGCCGTTGGTGGTCAACGACCGGTAGCGGTCCCGCACGGTGTCCCGTACGGCGCTCAGCGGCATCCCCGCGATGTGGATCTCGCCGAGCAGCGGGATTGCCACCATGCCCGAGGTCTCGACCTGATAGTCGCCCGAATACTGCTGCTCGGGCCACAGCTTCACCCGCAGCAGGTCGCCGGGCCGGACGATGATATCGGTCACGGCGTGGGGCTCGGGCACCGGATTCTGGGCGTGCGCGCGCTGCGGACCGAGCAGGAGTCCGAGCGCAAGGGCAACGAGGCAGGCTGAACGTGACATGGGCGTACGGAAGCGGGGAATCGGTGCACCAGTATAGCACGTCATCCCCGCCTCACGCGACGTTGCGTTTCACCGTGCGCCGGCAACCACAGGTCGCCCGGCGCCAGTCCCGCGGCGGCCCACGCGGTTCGGATGCGAGCCGGCGGTTCCCCGATCGGTTCGTCCGTCAATCGAAACGTACCCCAGTGGATCGGCAGCATCGCCGGGCCCGGGGCCTCATGCGCCGCGCACAGATCACCATAGGCCAGCACCGCGTCTTCCGGATTCATGTGCACGCTCCCCATGAACCACCGCGGTTCGTACGCGCCGATCGGCAGCAGCGCGAGGTCGAACGGCCCGCTCCATTCCGCGATCGCGCGGAATTCCGGGTGGTAGGCCGTGTCGCCGGCGAAGAACACGCGCCACCCGTCGGCGGCAATCGTCCAGCCCGCCCACAGCGTCTGCGCCCGGTCCCACGGGGTCCGCCCGCTGAAGTGCCGCGCCGGCGTGCACGTCACGGTCGCTCCCGAGACTGTGCCCGAGTCCGAGTCCCACCAGTCCAGTTCGCGTACATCGCCGGCGCCCCACCCGCGCAGCAGGCGCGCCACTCCCAGTGGGGCGAACCAGATGGCGCCCGGGTGCAGCCTCGCGAGACGATGCACCGTGCCCCGGTCGAGGTGGTCGTAGTGATTGTGAGAGAGCAGGATAAGGTCGACGGGCGGCAATGCGCGCAGATCCACCGGCGGCGCCACCAACCGGGACGGCCCGGCCCACGACACGGGGCTCGCCCGCCGGCTCCACATAGGATCGGTGAGCACGTTCAGGCGGCCAATCTGCAGCAGCGTGCTCGCGTGCCCTATCCACGTCGCGGTGAGTGCGTCCGCGGGTGCGTGCGGCGTGTCGAAGTTGCTCGGGACCGTGGCCGGAGGCGCGGCCGGCCTCGGCGCCGGCGGCGCGGCGCGACGCTCGCGACGCCAGCGCAGGAAGTCGCGGAACTGATGCTGGTGATCGCCGGGCCACGGATTCCGGAATCCTCCCCCAGGCACGTGGTGCGGCGGCGTCATGCCTGAAAGGTAGCCGCAGTCCCGATCCACCCGTTTGCCTCCCCCGTCCCCACCAACCCCGCGTAGCCCCCCCCGGCCGTCGGGGTTAGATTTAGGGCTGGCGTGCCCCGGGTCCCCGGGGCGACGCACCTACCCGGCCCGTACTCGGTGCGGGCAGTCACTTGTTCGAACAACCAGGAGTGTGGAATGCCAGGTTTCGGCGTCTTGGCCGGCCGCTGGTGGATCCCGCTGCTCTTCGTCGTCATTGCAGGTCATCTCACCAACGTCTGCGTCACGCTGTTCCTCCACCGTGCCCAGACGCACCGCGGCGTCCGTTTCCATTATCTGGCGGCTCTGCCCATGCGCCTCTGGCTCTGGCTCACGACCGCGATCGTGACCAAGGAGTGGGTGGCCTGCCACCGGAAGCACCACGCCTTTGCCGACCGTGAAGGGGATCCCCACAGCCCCGTGCTCGAGGGCCTGCGCAACATCGTTCTCAAGGGCGCCTTCTACTACCGCAAGGCCGTGCGCCAGCCCGGCATGCTCGAGAAGTACGGCAAGGGCACCCCCAACGACTGGATCGAACGGCACCTGCTCTCCCGCCTCAACTGGCTGGGCATCGTCTTCATGCTGGCCATCGACATCTATCTGTTCAGCTTCTTCGTCGGACCGCTGGTCTGGGCCGTGCAGATGATGTGGATCCCCTTCTGGGCCGCCGGCATCATCAACGGCGTCGGCCATGCGCTCGGCTACCGCAACTTCGACGTCAAGGACGAGAGCCGGAACATCGCGCCCATCGCCATTTGGCTCGGCGGCGAGGAGTTGCACAACAACCACCACGCCGATCCCAAGTCCGCGAAGTTCAAGGCCAAGTGGTACGAGTTCGATATCGGCTGGCTCTACATTCGACTCCTCCAGCTCATCGGCCTCGCCAAGGTCGAGTACGCCCGCGGGTAACCGCCCCCCCGTACCCGAACAGCCCCCGGTTCGTCATGGCTGAGATCACCTGCGCGCGTTGCGGCCAGACCAGGCCCGCATTCGACCGGGCGCCCTTCCCCGGCGCCATCGGCGCGCGCATTGTCGCCGAAATCTGTCAGGATTGCTGGGCGCTCTGGCTCAAGCAGCAGACCATGCTCATCAATCACTACGGGTTGAACGTCATGGATCCGCAGGCGCGCAGTTTTCTCACCAAGAATCTGCAGGCCTTTCTCTTCAAGGCCGGTCACGAAGAAGACGTAGACACCACCAAGAAGGGCTCCATTTCGTGGTGATCGCTTAACCGGCGTGAAAACTGATTGACGGTCGCATCGCGGCCGCGTATATATCCCGCGCGTCGAACTGCGCGCTGAAGGGCCCCGCGATTTGTGGGGCCCTTGACTTTAGTGTCGGATTGTTACTAATTCGCGCGTGATGCGCGACCGTCCCTCGTCCGACTCCCGCCCAACGGCGCGCCCGACCACGCTCTCCGTCGACATCGCGGTCATGAGCCCACGGGCCGGCAGTCTCGCCGTGTTGCTCGCCCGGGCACCCGACTCCCGGTCCCGCGAACGCTGGCTCCTGCCCTGGGACGCCCCGCGCGGCGAAGAGTCGCTCTCCGACGCCGCCACGCGCACCGCCAGAGCGCTGCTCGGGACGGCGTTCTCCGCCGTCGACCAGATCCGCGCATTCGGCGACAATCGCCGGCATCCCGGAGACGCCGAAGTGTCCGTGGGATTCGTCGTCCTCGTGCCGGCCGGCGATGCACCCCTGCCCGGATCCGACCTGGCCTGGTACGGACTCGGCGACCTCCCCACGCTGGCGCCGCGCCACCGCGCCATCGTCGACGCCGCCTTCGAACTCGTTCGCGACCGCCTCGACCAGTCACCGGTCGCGTTTCGGCTGCTTCCACCGACCTTCACGCTCAGCGAACTGCAGTCCATCTACGAGATTCTGCTCGGCCGCCGCTTGCACAAGGCCAGCTTCCGGCGCGCCTTGCAGGCGGCCTATCTGGTCGAGGCAACCGACGAATGGCGCAGCGAGGGGCGCGGTCGCCCCGCGCAGTTGTTCCGCTACGCGCCGAAGAAACGCCGTGAGAGCCACCGCGGGGTGCGTTTCGACCTTCTCACCGGCTGACGCAACGCCACCGATCGCGCGGCCCCCCGCGTTACCCAGCCGTTGCTTGACAGGAACCGGAATTAGTAACAATGTGTGCTTAAGTTACCGAGGTCCCATGCTCGCTTTCCTCGATTCCTTCTGCCAGGCGCTGTCGGCCCGCGACGGAGCACGCATCCGACGCCAGCTCCGTCATCCCCTGGCCCGCGCGCTCCCCCCCGCCGTCCGCGCCGAAGCGCTGGCCATCGCGCGCGCCGGCGCCGCCGGCCGACTGCCCCCGACCCGTGCCCTGCACTTCTATTACCAGACCGTCGAGCTGCTCGCCTCCCCGAGTCGCGAGGTGCCCGACGAGGCATGGTTCGCCCCCCGACGCTTCCGGGCGCCCCTCGCTCCTGCCCTGGCCGGCGTCCCCTGACGTTCTCCCCGAAACGACGAAGCGCCTCGGCTGATGCCGAGGCGCTTCTGGTTTACGCTCGCTCTCGCGGTTCGGAAAATCTCGCCCCGAAAAGGTGTTGCAAGGTTCGATCCTGCGACGAACGGGTTCAGTTCATGCCGCTCCCACCGCGGCGCCCGCGACGTAACGCGCCACCCGGCCGCAGTCGCGGCACCGCAGGGTCACCTGGGACCGCGGCGGCGCTGGATGCGCGTGGGGAGTCCGCTCGATCCGGCCTGAGCACGACGGGCAACTGAGCGGCTCGCCGCTGCGGTCGCTTGCGATAAGATGCAACGCTTGCGCGGGGTTGAAGGTTGCCGGTCTCGGCTTGCGCATGAATCCTCCGTAGGCACTGCAAGGCTTTCTGGGTCCCTTGGGCATACGCATCCCCGCGGGCAACCGCTGACCGGGCCGGTCCCGTGCACGGACCGTTCTAATGGGGATCGTTGTGGTCGGCTTGCGCCGCTGGCCGGCACCGGCCGGCCAAGCTGCTACGGCCTCCCGGCGCCCGCCCGCCGTTAAATGTGCCTACGGCCAGTCGTGGGGGCGGCGCCAGACGCGATGGCCCACGCGCCAGGGGCGCCGGTCGGAGAACTCCCCGCCACCGCTGAACTCCGTCTCGTCACCGATCGACTCGATCATGTCGTTCCCCTTGGCGGACGCCTCATCCGCCCAATGCACGATCTCGGCCTCGGCCGTCATCGGCTGCACCGGACTCCCAAATTCCAAGGCGCCGTGGTGCGACAGGACCATATGCTGGAGTTCCACGAGCTGTTCCGGCGAGCATGCCGGAGGCTCCGCCGCGGTAACGCGTTCCGTGAGCATCAGGCACCCCAGCACGACATGCCCGATCAGGTTGCCGCGCGGGGTATAGACGAACGCCCCGCGGTCGATGGCATACGCTTCGACCTTGCCGATGTCGTGGAGCAAGGCCCCGGTCACCGTGAGGTCGACGTTTGCCTGAAGCGCCCGCGCGGCTGACTTCGCGATCGCCGTGGCCTCGACGATGTGCTTCAGCAGCCCGCCGATCTGGGCGTGGTGGCCGACTACCGATCCGGGCGTCCGTTGGAACTGCTCGCGGAACTGGTCGTCCCGGAAGAAGAGATCCACCACGCGCCGAAGCGTTGCCGAGGTCATCTCGGCCCTGGTGCGGTCGATCCAGTCCCACAGCCGTTCTCGATCCTCGGTGATCCGAGCGACGAATTCCTCGACGCGAACGTCGGCGTCCGGAATCGGCCGTAGCGGACTCGTGAGCTGGATCTGCCGCTTGCCGCGGTAGGCCCCCACGTCGCCGATCACCTGCACGACGCGTCCGCGCTCGGCCCCCTCGGCCCACGGCAGTTTGTCCGACCAGATCGGCGCCGAATCGACACGGCCGGTGGCGTTCCCGAAGGTCAGGACGACGAACGGCTCGCCGGTGGCCTGCTTCCGCTCCGATCGCTCGACCACCAACAGTTCGTGTTGCACGCGCTGGCCGACGGCCAGTTGGGTCAGATCGAGGGGCGTCATGCCATCAAGCTAGGTCGGCGCTCGGCGGACGCCGCATCATTTCATTCCTACGAGACATAGACGATGTCGCCGTCGTCGTTGATCCCCAATTCGTTGATCGCCTCGCACACCCCGCACGTCTTCGTGGCCAGCCAGCTGACGCCCAGATTCTTCCGAAGCTCGGCGTCCGCCGGCTTGACCGACAACTTCTTGTAGTTGTACTCGCCGCACACCTCGCAGGCGTGCGACCGCGCGATGCGCTCGGCGCGTTCCTTGCTGATCTTGGCCACTCACTTCTCCGCGGTCGGCTTCTGCAGCATCTGCCGGAGGCCGCCCAGCGCGGCAAGCACGCCCGACGCTTCCGACGGCAGAAACAGCGTGGTCCCCTTGCCCTCGCTGAGCTTGGGCAGCGCCTCGAGATACTTGAGGCCGAGCAGATAGGTCGACGCCTGCCCATCTGGCAGCGCCGCGGCGATGCGCCGGATCGCTTCGGCCTCGGCGTCGGCCATCGCCAGGCGGGCTTCAGCCAGGCCCTGCGCGCGCAGCACCGCCGCCTCCTTCTCGCCCTCCGCCTTCCGCACCTGCGATTCCCGGGAGCCTTCCGCCTCGAGAATCTGGGCCCGCTTGCTCGCTTCGGCGTTCGTCACCGCCGCTCGCCGCTCGCGCTCGGCCCGCATTTGCAGCTCCATCGACTGCTGGATGTCGCGCGGCGGCTCGATCGCCTGCAGCTCCACCCGGGTGACGTCCACGCCCCAGCCGATCGATGCCTCTTCGATCACCTCGCGCATCCGCTTGTTGATCTGATCGCGGCTTGCCAGTGTCTGGTCGAGTTCCATCTCGCCCACGATGTTGCGCAGTGTCGTCCGGGTCAGCGTTTCGAGCGCGTACGGCAGGTTCTGTACCGCGTAGGTCGCCTTCTGCGGGTCGGCGATCCGGTAGTAGAGCACGGCATCGATGTCGATGGTCACGTTGTCCTTCGTGATCACCGGCTGGCTCGGGAAGTTCAGCACCTGCTCCCGAAGGTCGATGCGGGCCGCCGAGCGCGACGCGATGCGCCGCTGGCCGCCGACGTCGGATTCCAGGAACCGGACGTCGATCTCACGCGGCCGTTCGATGAACGGAATCAGGATATTGAACCCCGAACGGGCAATGCGATGGAAGCGCCCCAGGCGCTCGACGACCATCACCTCGGCCTGCCCGATGATCTTGAACGATTTCGACGCGACGAAGAGCACCAGGACCGCGGCGACGATGAGGGGGACGACGTACGGACTCATGAGATCTCCATGACAAGTGACACTGCACGGATTGTACGCCCCCGCTACGACCGGAGCAACGAGGCGGCTCCGTGGGCGAGCAGCCAATCTGCGGCCAGGGCGAACACGCGCTCCTTGCCGTAGTCCACGGTGATGACGTGCCCCCCATCCGACACCCATTCCAGCCGCTTGTCCGCCGCGCCCAGGCGCTCGAGCGCGCGCGCCGCCACGGCGGGACGCACGCGGTTGTCCTGCCGCGACTGGACGATGAGGGTCGGCGTTCGAACGCGGGACAGCGCCGCCCGTCCGCGGTCGGCCGTGCGCCGCAATCCGCGCAGTGCGGCCGGCGTGAACACGCCGTAGGCCAGGCTCCGGGCATCGGCTTCCGGGTCGCGAATGGATCGGTCGTCGGCCGCGCTGAAGTACGGCGACACCATCCCCGCCATGCGAGACATGGTCGCTGCCACACGCAACCAGCGCGGAAGCTCGACGTACGGAGCGAGGAGCACGAGCGCTGATGCCGCCGGCCGATCGGCCGCCGTCGCTGCCGCCAGCGCCGCCCCCATCGAGAGCCCCACGATTCCCGTCCATGGCCGGCCGGCTGCCAGCGCGTCGTACGCGTCATTCACCACGGCATGCCACGCATCCGGCGTCACGTGGCGAAAGTCGCGTACGTTCCGTCCGTGGCCGGGGAGGAGCGGCGCCGAGACCGCGAACCCGAGACCGTGCAGGTAGTCCCCGAGGGCGCGAAGGGTCTGTGGCGTGTCGCCGGCTCCGTGTACGAGCAGCACGGCGGGCGCGCCCGGCCGGTCGTACACGAACCCTTCCGCGCCCACGATCACGCCCTCGCGGTCGCGCGGCCGCTGCGCGTCGACCCGTTCGACCCGCCGCACGATCGAACGCCGGAGCGCCAGGATTCCCGCCGCCAGCACGCCGGCGGCGATCAGCCAGGGCAGCACTGTCGGGGCGTCGGTTGGCGCGTCGGTGAACCTCGCGGCGGGGCGGTCAGTGGCCCGCGGCCTGGCGCGCTGCGTTCAATGCCGCGGTCGCCGCGTCGAAGTGCGCCGCAAGATCGGCAATCGAGCCCGCGGTGCGCTCGGCATCACCGGCACGGATCGCCTCGTTGACTGAGGGAAAGACCATGTTCGCGTACCCGTTGTCCTCGTCCGCCACGTAGATGAGGTTGCGGAACCACTCCCGATTCACCAGACCCTGCGGGCGCGTGAGCGCACGCTCCACCTCTCGCAGCGCCGCGTTCGTGTTGGCCAGCACCGATGTCGACGGATCACCCTCGAGGAGTTGATCGCGTGCCGCGTCGAACGCCGTTGCCGCCGCCGCGAACCGGTCCAGCGCGTCCTTCACCGGCTGCATCGTGCTCGACCAGTGCTTCGCGGCCAGTGCCTTGTCGATGCCCGGCAGGTACGTCTGCATCGTGCGCGCAAACTCCACGTAGTCGAACGGCACGACCGGTGCGTCGGCCAGTCGGAGCACCATCGCCGCGCCGATGCGCCCCGCGGCGGCGTGGTACTTGAATCCCGGATCGCCGAACTTCGACATCCAGGTAAGATCGTCGTACTGCGAGTGGTAGACGCCGCCCGGCCCGCCGAAGCCCCATTCGGCGATCGGAATGCCCAGATGGTTGTAGAATCCGGCGAAGTCGGATCCGCCACCCGGATCTTCCATCGACGGTTCAGTACTGTCGGCCACCTTGGCCGACCGGCGCCACTCCGCATACACGCTTCCCTTCCCATTGGGATCCGGCACTTCGCGCGCGACGTCGCGCAGCGTCGGCCGCAGCGACGGCGACCCGCCACCGCCGAACTGCACGCCCTGCGCCGCCACGTCCTGGTTGAGATACGCCACCGCGTTCTTCAGCAGCCGGAGCGAGTCGTCCTCCACGTATTCCGTCGAGCCGATCAGCCCCCACTCCTCCGCGTCCCAGGTCGCGAACACGATCGTGCGCAGCGGCCGGTGCCCACGTTTGACCTCGTCGGCCACCGCGTGCGCCGCTTCGAGCACGCTCACCGCGCCGCTCACGTTGTCGGCTGTGCCCGGCCCCCACGCGTCGCGATGCCCGCCGATCAGCACCATTTCGTCGGGAAACTCGCTGCCGCGGACGATGCCGAAGGTGTCGTAGATCTTCTTGTAGCCGTTCGTGGCGCGGTCGTCCCGCACCATCACGCGCGCCCGCACCGGCCCCGGGCCCACATGGTACCGGAAGGGAAGTCCGCCCTCCCACGACTGGTCCGGGATCGTCGCGCCGTGCAGGTCGCGCAACAGTTCGGCCGCATTGCCGTAGCCGATTGCGATCACCGGAATGTGCGGCACGTCCATCTGATCCAGCGGCAGCCGCTTGGCGCCCGCCGTGCTCGGATATCCCGGCGTCGACGGATCGCCGTCCACGTTGAGCACGCTTCCCCGCTGCACGCCGGCCGGTGGCCGCATCGGCCCCGCCGGGTAGACATCGCCCCGCACGTAGCCGTCGTCCTGGGGATCGCTGTAGATGATGAGCGCGATCGCGCCGTGCTTCTCGGCTTCGCGCGCCTTGATGCCACGGAAGCTCCGGCCGTAGCGCGCCACGGCGATCTTCCCCTTTACCGACACGCCGATGGAGTCGAGCTGGGCGTAGTCCTCGATCAGCCCGTAGTTCACGTACACCACGTCGCCGGTCACGTCCCCCACCCCGCTGTAGCCATTCACCGTCGGATACTGGGGCAGCGCCGAGGTCGGATCGCCCTTCACCGGCGGCTCGGCCAGCGGGAGTTCCTTCGTCTTGCCGTCCACGCGCCACAGGTGGACGGCGCTCGGGATCGGCATCCACACGTCGTAGCTGCGGACCTCCGTCTCGAGGCCCCAGCTCTTCATCTGGTTGACGACGTAGTCGCGCGTGCGGACCTGCGCCGACGTCCCCGACACGTGGATCACGCTCGACAGGGCCTTGGAGTGCGCTTCGGCGCTCGCCGGCGTCGGCCTGGCGATGGCGCTGTCCTCCAGCGCTCGCTCGCGCTGCGCGGCGGTGGCGGTGTACCCCGGCATCTGCTGCGCGGCGGCGGGAAGGGCGAACACGAACAGGGCAGCGAATACGAAGCGCCGACTCGTCACGGAAAACTCGCGGAAAATGGTACCCACGAATTAAACCGGCCGCGCCCCTCCGGCAATGGCCCGGAGGCAGCGTCCCCGCCCCCGGTGGCGGTCAATTGAAGATCGATACGCTCGCGCTGCTGCCGCCGAACCGCGGGTTCACCACGTTGTTGAACAGCGATCCGAACGTGTAGCTGAGTCCGAAGAACAGGTTCCACCGATAGCCGGTTTCCAGCTGCCGCTGCTGCAGGAGCACCTCGGCCTGCGTCGCCGTGCCCTTGAGCAGGTAGATCTGGTTGTGGATCACGCTGTACGAAGCGTTGAGGTTCAGGTTCAGGCCCCGCACCAGATTCAACGAGCCGCCGCCATAGAGATTCGCGCTCCGCTTGGCCCCGTCGTTCAGGAAGCTGCTGCCATCCACGCCGACGTTGACCGAGCCCCACGGCTCCTGCTGCGCGTAGGCCACCGACAGGGTGTGCACGGGCAGCGTCTCCGCCGTTTTGAGGAAGATCGTGGTGTCGTTGTATGCCAGGGCATCGAACCCGATGCCGTACTGGATGCGCAATTGCCGGCGGGTCGACTCGCGATACGGCATGACGTCGTACTCCACGGCCGGTGTCACGGCCAGATTGCGCTGGAGGTTCAGATAGGTGGACGAACTGAGCGAGCCGATCAACCCCGCCGACCAGTGGTCGCTCAGGCTCTTGACGACCAGCGTCGAGAGACCGAACCCCCGCTGGACGTTCACGATCGTCGTGTCGGGATCGGTGACCGTGTACCGGCTCTCTCCGTAGTTCTCGTTCACCGAGACGTTCAGCTTCCAGTCGTCGGTGATGCGGGACGCCGAGACCGTGCCGTAGAGGCTGGTCTGGCGCGTCAGTTGCTCGGCGAACACGTACCCGTTCGTGCTCGTCGTGAATACCCAGGCGTGCCAGGGATCCCGTTTCGGACTGGTCTGATCGCCGCCGCCGGTCATTTTCGGCACTGTGATCTTGATCTTCTCCCCGAGCGGCGTGCGCGCCAGATACCGGACCAGGCCTTCCTCAAGCGTGTGCACCATGGCCTTTCGCGTGTCGTCGTCGGACGCACCGGCGACGGTCGTGAATTGCAGGGTGTCCACGAGCTCCGCGAACCGCCCCGCGCCGAGGAAGGTGAACGTGTACCGGACCCCCTGTGCCGCCGTGCTCTGCTCGCTCACCAGCACGTCCACGTCGGCCGCTGCCCGATCGCGCACCCAGTCCACATAGGCGATCTGGGTATGGAAGTAGTCCCCGTCGCAATAATACGGACAGTCCACGAACACGGAGATGGACCGGGGCGGCGGCAGCGCGTGCGTCGCATCTTGCGCCGCCGCCGGTTGGGCGAGGCCGCCGGTCGCGAGCGCGGCAAGGAGCAGCCAACGGCGAAACGACATCATGACGGCTCCCGCCGGCGTGGTGGCTGCCCGGCTACGAGAGGAAGGGGGGCGCGTCACATTCGCTCCAGACGCGCCGATATGCAATGTTTGCTAATGTGGGAGGGCTGGCGCCAAATGCGAGGGCCGCACCGGGAAGCTCACCGAATCTTCATCCGGCGCTCATGGACCCTTCACGTTCGACCCGGCCGCGGGCCGATGCGTTGCCCGTCAGGCCAGCCGGCGCTCGTGGGCGAAGCCCATGGCCACGAGGAGCCCCGCCAGCACCACCAGGAGCCCGGCCAGCCGGCCGCGTCGCGGAATCGACGGCCCGAGCGTGTCCGTGCCGTAGGTGCGCACGGCCCATTGGTGCAGCCAGTCCCCCAGCGGGCGGTGCGTGGCAGCCTCGAATGCCGCCGGCGGCGGGCTCGCGGACCGCCAGAACGCCTCGAACTGCTGCGGGCCGATGTCACGGATCATGTCCGACACGATCCAGCCGACCGATGGCCCGAGCGATCCGTTCGCCTGCATCCCCCACCCGTACCAGTTTGCGCTGACGTCGATGACGTCCCGGCGCCACGCCTGGTCCTCGCGCGGCGCGGCGGTGGGCTGCAGAAGCCCGTCCACGCAACGTTCGT
Organism: uncultured Gemmatimonadaceae bacterium; assembly: GCA_963775915.1. GTDB lineage: Bacteria > Gemmatimonadota > Gemmatimonadetes > Gemmatimonadales > Gemmatimonadaceae > JAGWRI01. Next base: position 117,481 of record CAVZKH010000010.1, on the reverse strand, counting down.
CGTTGCCGGCGATGCAGGCGATGCCATCGTTCGACAACCGTTCCCGGACCATCCACGGAACGGTCGATACTCCCCCGAAATCCGTCGGTGAGGCGAGCAAGTGATACATGTACCCGAACTGGTATTGATACTCGTCCAACCAGACCGGCGAGGGGCGCCGCGGATCGAGCGCGCGCGTCGGACTCCACGCGGCCTGATTGAGCCAGGCAGCAATGCCGGGCCCCGGTGGGCCGTAGCTCGCGTACAACGCGCATGGGCCGAGGACCGTCGTCGAGACGGCGCTTGTCGGCGCCCGGTGCAGCACGAGTCCGCGCACGTAGCCCTTGGCCTGCTTCCCATACCGGGCGGCCAGGTCCACTCGCATGCGCACGAGCACCCGACAAATCGGCGTCGCCGAGTCCGGCGGAAACACTTCCGAATAGGTGTAGTTCCCCGAGGCCATCGGGAGCCCGCCCAGGGTCTTCGTCGTATCCTGCACCAGCGCCACGATCACCGGATACCGCGCGCCCGGCGCGTTCGCCCGCCACGCATCTTCGAGCGTCGTCGTTGTGAACCGGCGCAGCGAGTCGGGAAATTGGCGATCGGCCAGCACATGAAACCCGGTAGTCGCCCGCGCCATGACCTGGGGCGTGAACACTGAATCGCGAATCTGCAGCAGCCGCAGGTGCAGCGTCGCCGCGCCGAGGCGCGTGGTTGCGTCGGGCCATCCGTGTCGGCGCACGTAGCCGTAGTCTGGCACGTACGTGCCGGTGAACTCGCGATACAGCCGCGATCCGGCGCTCCCGCGACCCGGAATCTGCCAGACGGCAATCGCCGCGCACGCCAGCAGCGCGATCGCCAGCCACCGCCTGAAAGTCAGCGCCATCGCGAACTCCCGAGCGCCAGCCCGCCGCACGTCGTTACCCAGACGAGGGACATGAGCGCGACCCCCGGCGTCATCGTCGTGTGGTCCGCCTCGGTCATCACCACCTGCGCGCGCCACCGACTCACCAGCGAATCGATGGAGACGCCGGACGCCGCCGCGAGTTGCGCGCTCCGCGTGTTCGCCGCTCCCAGCATGCGCGCGTACGCCTGCGGGCCGCCCATGGACATCGCCAGCCGCACCAGGCTCTGCCGAGCGTCGGCGCTCAGCGGCGGCGCCACGCCTTCCAGCGGGATCAACTGCGCCAGCTCCAGGCACGCCGCGTCGTTCCCGTGCACCACGCACTGGTCGAAGGAGTCTTCGTGGCCGCGCCGTAATTCGTACCCATCGCGCTCCACGAGCTCGCGGCGCTTCGTTGCGGTGTACCAGAGCCTGGCCGGATCCTGTTCGCCCGCCACCCCAAGTGAGAATTCGCACGACCGAATGGCGCCCGTGTAGCACTCCCGCGCCGCGGCGAACGGGGAGGTCACGAGATCGATCCGCACGCCCACCCACTCGTCGCGCGTCGCCGAGTCTACGGGAATCGCGTTGCTCAACCACCGCCCGAAATTCCGCCCCAGCCGGTCGGTGAGCAGCTGAGACCCCCGCAGGGCGAACGATTCGCCGACCGCGTCGGCGGCAGCGATCACGTCCGACGTCAGCGTCGCACGCCCCAGGCTGTCCACCTCGCCCACGGCGGCGGTCACGCGATCGCCCACGTTCATGGTCGAATTGCTGAGCGTCAACACGTGGGTCCTTACGTCCGCCGCCCGGTCGCCGAAGCGCGCCACGAGCGCGGACGTCGCCCGGAGCCCCGCGTCCCGAGCGAGCTGCTGCAGATTGGAATCCGCGCGGATGGTCAGTACGCCCGCCTGCACGGTATCCCTTGGCAGCGCGAGCTTCCGCAGCGAATCCTCCCGCCGACCCTCCGCCGTCACCGACTTCCAGATCGGCACCAGCGCCTGCACTCGCGCCCGATACTCGGCCTGCGTCTGCGCCCCGAGTGCTCGGCCTGGCGCCGCCGTGAACAGCGCCGCCAGCGCGAACGCCAGCGTCCTGCCCGCGTGGCCGTTACACATCGATCAGCGTCCAGCGGCCGCTGAACACGGAGAGGATGCCCGGATAGACCATCAGGAAATCCACCGCGTGCAATCCGACGTGCCACCCCAGGCCCATCGCGTCCGTCAGGAATTCAACCACCAGCACCGCGCAGATCGCGCCCAGAATGACGGCGGCCGAGCGTGCGGATGCAGCCGAGATCGCGAAGAAGATCGCGAACGCCACCAGCGCCGCGAACGCGAACCGCAGCGTGAGCGCCATCGGATAGGCGTGGAGCCCCTCGGGCACCACATTGGTGGACGTCGCCAGCACCGAACCGATCCCCAGCGCCACGACGATCGGGATGAGAAACACCACGCCGGCGCCGAACCGGAGCAGCACGTACCGCCAGCGAGCCACCGGAAGCGTCAGCGCGTAGACGTGGTGCCCCCGGTGGTCCGACGCCCACGCCAGCCAGGCCACCAACAAGCCGACGGCACCGGCAAACGTCGCGTACGCCACGCCCCACGTTTGCATACTGCTGATCAGCACGCGGGGGTACCGAGTGTCCGCGTTGGTGTTCAGGGAGATCAACGGCATCGCGAACGCCACCAGCACGCTCACCAACACCGCGAGCTTCGTCCATTTCCACTGGGTTCTGAGAATCGCTCTGAACATGGCGCTCCCCTTCGCTATGGCTTTTCGCGGAACGACCGCAACAGCTCCACGAACCCGTCTTCCAGGTCGAGGTCGATCACGTCCGTCACCGTCGCCCCGATCGCCTCCACCTTGCCGCGCATGTCGGGCTCCCACCCGCGCACCAGCCATTGCTCCACGGCGCCGTTCGACGGTCCTCGACTCAGCACCGTGAACGGCACGTCGCCGAGCAGGGCCGGCGCGTCGGTCACGTGCAGCCGCTTGATGCCGTTCTTGAATTCCCGCATCGGCAGCTCGGCCACCAGATCGCCGCGGTCCATGACGCCGATCCAGTCACAGATGCGCTCCAGCTCGTGCACCAGATGACTCGAGATCAGCACGGTCGCCTGCCGCTCCGAGACGTAGGCCAGCAGCGCCTCCAGCACGTCCCGCCGCACCACCGGGTCCAGTCCGTCGGTGGGCTCGTCCAGCACCAGAAGCTCGGGTTCCTGCGCCAGCGCCAGCAGCATCATCAGCTTCCCGGTTTCACCTTTCGACAGAGCGCCCACCCGCTGGCTCCCGCCCAGGCGGAACTGCTGCTGCAGTTCGGCCGCCCAGCGCGCGTTCCACCGCTTGTGGAACGCCGCATGCAGGTCCATCGATTCGTCCACCGTGAGCGACGGATGTACGTGCGGCCGGTCGGGCACGTAGCCCACTCGCGCCAGCACGTCGACGTAGGCGTGGGGCATCGGCTGCCCGAGCACCGTGATCCGGCCGCCCTCCGCGCGCAGCAGTCCGAGCAGCAGGCGGAAGGTCGTCGTCTTCCCGGCACCGTTGGGCCCCAGGAATCCATAGATCGATCCCACCGGCACGTGCAGGTTCACGCCGGTCAGCGCGAACTCCTTACCTGCCCGGTAGCGGAGTTGCTCGGTCTCAACGGCAAATGTCATCGACCGCCTCCATTCAGCTCGTGATCGAGAGCATCGCGCACATCCTCGGGCGAGACGCCGAGCCGGCGCGCGTCACGCACCAGATCGCGCACGAGCCGCCGCGCTGCGTTGCGCCGTTCGCGCGTCCGGAGATCCTTGCCCACGTCCTGCACGAACGTGCCCGCCCCTTGCCGCGTGGCCACGAACCCGTCGTGTTCCAGCTCGCGGTAGGCTTGCACCACCGTCGCCGGATTCACCCGCAGCTCGGCCGACAACTGCCGCACCGACGGCAGCGCGTCGCCCTGGGCGAGTTCGCCCGAGGCGATGGCCAGCCGCACGTGATCGGCGATCTGGGCGTACAGCGGAACGGGACTGCGGGGGTCGAGACGCTCGAACATGGATCTCCCGACAATTGTATCGTTGTGCCGATACAGTATGACTCCCCCGGCGTTTCGTCAAGTCCCCGGTTTTCCGGACACGAAAAGGCCGGCCCCTGGCAGGGCCGGCCGGCGCCGCATGTTCTGGGCGCTCCCGTCAGGCGGCGATGTGCAGCGCCTCCACCCGCAGGTTCTTCGCGAAACAGTACTCGTCGCACGCGAACCGCCGGGCGCACGCGAGACAGTCGCGGCGGATCTTCTCCGGATACCGGGCCCGGTCGACCTGCGCGTACCCGCACGCCGCGAAGAACTGCGGTTGCAGCGTCAGCGCGAACACGTCATAGATGTCGCGCTTCAGCGCCAGCTGTTCCACCGCTTCCACGATCGCCCGCCCCAGCCCCTGGCCGTGCGCTTCCCTGGCCACCGCGATCGCCGCCACCTCCGCCACCGACGGGGAGTACTCCTTGAGCGCCCCGCACCCTACGATGTCGCCCGCGGCGTTCACCGCCACCACGAAGTCGTCGATCGTCAGCGCCACCATCGCCGGCGTCCGGCGCAGCATCAGCATCTCGTCGGCGAACTGGTTGTTCAGCCGCGAGATCGCCTCCGCTTCGTCGGGTCGTGCCGGACGGATGTGGACGCCGTCGGACATCAGAGAACGCTTTCCAGCACCGCCAGCCCTTCGGCCAATTCCTCTCGCGTGGCAACGAGCGGCGGCAGCAGGCGCACCGTGTAGTCGCCCGCGGTGCACACGAGCAGTCCCGCCGCCATCGCTTCGCTCACCACGTGCGAGGCGGTGCCCATCACGTCCATCCCCCACATGAAGCCGATCCCGCGCACCCCGCGGATCCGCCCCGTCCGCTGGGCGAGTTCCTGCAGTTGCGCGCCGAACCACGCGCCCGTGTCCCGCACGTGCGCCAGCAGATCCGGATCCGACAGCCGGTCGACGACGTACGACGCCACCGACGCTATGAACGGACCGCCGCCGAACGTCGTGCCGTGATCGCCCGGCTTGATCGCCGCCGCGACCTCCTCCGTGACCAGCACCGCGCCCATCGGCAGGCCGCCCGCCATCGGCTTGGCCAGCGTCAGGATGTCCGGCTCGATGCCCGCCTGCTCGTAGGCAAAGAGCGTGCCCGTGCGCCCCAGCCCGCACTGGATCTCGTCCAGGATGAGCGCGGCGTTCCGCTCCTTCGTCAGGGCGCGCAGCTCGCGCAGGAAGCCGTGGTCAAGCACCCGCACGCCCCCCTCGCCCTGCACCGGTTCGACGATCACCGCCGCTCCGGTCTCCGCGCTCAGCGCCGCCGCCACGTCGTTGATGTCCCGCTCGACGATCGTGATCCCGCCGGCCAGGGGACGGAAGGGAATCCGGTACGCGGGCCGGTCGGTTGCCGCGAGCACGCCGAACAGACGCCCGTGAAAGGCTCCGCGGAGCGCGACGATTTCCTGCTTCTCGTCGCTCACGCTCCGTGCCCAGCGCCGCGCGAACTTGAACGCCCCTTCATTGGCCTCACCGCCTGAATTGCAGAAGAACGCCCGCGACGCGAACGACCGCTCCACGAGCTTCTCCGCCAGCGCCCGCACCGGCGCCGTCTGGTACAGGTTCGACGTGTGAATCAGCCCATCGGCCGCCGCGTGCAGCGCCGCTCGGAGCCCCGGGTCACCATAACCCAGCGCGTTGACGGCAATGCCGCTCACGAAATCGAGATAGCGCTTGCCCTCGGCATCGTAGAGGTAGACGCCCTCGCCGCGGACCAGCTCCATCGGCGCCGGCTTGTACGTGCCGAGAATCGGGTTGTGCTCGGCCGGCGCGCCCGCCCCCAGGTCCGCTGGCTCCGCCGCTGTCATCGAAGAACTCACGTTCCCTCCCCCGTCATCGTGATGGTCGTGCCCCTGGCCGGATCGGCAAGCGCCGAGAGATCGCCAACGCGCACCTTCGGCACTCCGCCGCGCACCGCGGTGAGCGCCGCATTCACCTTCGCCGCCATGCCGCCGCCCGCGGTGCCGCGCGCCACGAGATCCGCGGCGGCGGCCGCCGTCAACGCCCCGAGCACGCGGTCGCCGTCGAGAATCCCCGGAACGTCGGAGATCAGGAGCAGCTCCCGCGCTTCGAGCGCCACGGCGATCGCCGCCGCGGCATCGTCGGCGTTGACGTTGAGCGTCGGGCCGAGTTCCAGCCCGATGTTGCGGCTGACCGGCGAGATGACGGGGAGATATCCCCCGTCAAGCAGATGGAGCAGCAGCGACACGTTCACCCGCTGTACTTCGCCGACGTGCCCCAGCGTTGCGGCGTCGATTGGCGTGGCGGCGATCAGCGAGGCGTCCTCTCCGGAGATCCCCACCGCCCGCACGCCTTCGCGCACCAGCGCCGAGACGAGCCGCTTGTTGGCGCTGCCCGAGAGCCCCATGCGCACGAGCTCGATGTCCTGCACCGAGGTCACCCGGCGGCCGTTCACGAACTCCGCCTTGATCCCGAAGGCCTGCTGCAGCGCGCTCACTTCGTCGCCCCCGCCATGCACGAGCACCAGCGACCGCGTCTGTGCGTCCCACACTTCGGCGATCTGCAGCGCCAAATCCGGGTTTCCCTGGACCCGCCCCCCCACCTTGACCACTCGTGTCATGAAATCAGTCCCGCGGTCTCGTCGAGACCGAGCATCAGGTTGCCGTTCTGCAGCGCCTGGCCCGCCGCGCCCTTCACCAGATTGTCGATGGCGGCGAGGATCAGCAGCATCGGTCGCCGGGTTCCGGCGAGCGGCTGCACGAAGATCTGCACTGCATTGCGGTACGCGACGTCGCGGAGCCGCGGTGGAGCGTTCATCAGTTCGATGAATGGTTCCCCGGCGTACTGCCGCCGCCAGGGCTCGAACACGTCGTCGAGCGGCTCCCGGAGTTCCACGGTGATCGACGACAGGATGCCCCGCGTCACCGGCAACAGGTGCGGCGTGAACACCAGATCGGCCTCGCTCTGCATCCGGTCGAGCACCGCACGCATCTCGTTCAGATGCCGGTGGGTGTTGCCCACGCCATAGGCCCGGTAGTCGTCCGCCACTTCGCCGAACAGGTACTCGCGCTTGGCGCCGTTGCCGGCTCCCGTCACGCCGCTCGCCGCGTTGGCGATGATCGCGCTTCCCTCCGCCAGCAGCCGGCGCTCCACCAGCGGAGCCAGCGGCAGCAGGATCGACGTCGGATAACACCCTGGGTTGGCCACGACGCTCGCCGTATGCACCTGGTCCCGCGCCAGCTCCGTCAGCCCATATGGCACCCCCTCCACCCCGTTGCCGGGCCGCAGGTCCGCCGACAGGTCCACCACCCGGGCCCCTGCGGCATGCGCCGCATCCACCCACGTGCGCGAGGCGCCGTGCGGCAACGAGCTGAACACCAACTCCGCCGCGCCCAGCGGCGCATCCTCGGTGGCGATGAAGCTCACCGGCCGCCCGTTCACGTACACGGTCTGGCCGCGCTGCTCGTTCGCCGTGGCGAACGCCAGTTCGAGCGACGGGTGCCGCTGAATCAGTGCGCAAAGCTCGCGACCGGCGTAACCGCTGGCCCCGAGCACTCCGACGGGTATCCTATTCACAAGGAATGCATAATAATGCATATTGATGGCGTCAACTCCCTGGTTCCCTTCATTCCGCGGCACGGACGCTCCCATGGCCAACAAAGCGGCACGGCATGCCACCATTCTCGAGATCACCGGAGCCGACGCGATCGGGAGCCAGGAGGAGCTGCGCCACCGTCTGGCGCGGCGCGGGATCGTCGTGAACCAGGCCACGTTGTCGCGCGACCTGCGCGAACTGGGGCTGGTGCGCGTGCCCTCCGACACCGGCGCCCGCTACGTCCGTCGCGATACCCTGTCCGACGAGGCGAAGCCGTCGCTCGACGCCCTGCTCCCCCAGCTGTTCTCCAGCGTGTCCGGCGTCGGCGAGCTCGTCGTGCTGCACACGGTCGCCTCGGGCGCTCAGCCGATTTCAGAGGCCATCGACGCCGAGGCCTGGCCTGAGATCCTCGGCACGGTGGCGGGCGAAAACACCATCCTCATCGTCTGCCGCTCGGGGGCCGCTCGCCAGACCGTCGCCACGCGCCTCGCAACGCTGGCCCGGAAGCTCTGAGCTCGCCGAGCCCGCCCCCTGGCCCGCCGGAACCCCGGGTCCAGGACGCGCCGCCAGCTGCTCGTGGTCGGATTGACGCCGGATGCCCGACTGATTAAATATGCACTGAGTTTGCATAAACTTGTCCATCAGGAGTTGTCATGTCTCGCACCATCGTCCTCGCCTATTCGGGTGGACTCGATACGTCGATCATCGTCCCCTGGCTGCGCGAACACTATGACGCGCGCGTGATCTGCGTGGCCGCGAACATCGGCCAGGACGCCGGTGAACTGCGCGGCGTCCGGGAAAAAGCCATCGCGTCCGGCGCCGAAGAGTGCTACGTGGAGGACCTGCGCCGTGAGTTCGTCGAGGACTTCATCTGGCCCACCCTGCGCGCCGGGGCGGTCTACAATCGGAAGTACCTGCTCGGCACCTCCATGGCCCGTCCGCTCATCGCCCGCCGTCAGGTGGAGGTGGCCCGACGCGTGGGCGCCGACGCGCTCGCCCACGGATGCACCGGCAAGGGCAACGATCAGGTTCGATTCGAGCTCACCTACGCCAGCTTCGCGCCCGACCTCCCCGTGATTGCGCCCTGGCGTGAGTGGGACATTCGCAGCCGCGAGGACGCGATTGCCTATGCGCAGGCTCGCGGAATCCCGATCGCCGCCACCAAGGAGAAGATCTACTCGCGCGACGCCAACATCTGGCACCTGTCGCACGAGGGCGGCATTCTCGAGGATCCGAACGCGGCGCCGCCGGACGACCTCTTCATGTTGACCACAAATCCGGTTGACGCTCCCGCCACGCCCGAAGACGTGGTCATCGGCTTCGACAAGGGCACGCCCGTCTCCGTGAACGGAACCCTCATGGGAGCCGTGGAGCTGCTGACGGCGCTCAACACGATCGCTGGCCGCCACGGCGTGGGCCGCATCGACCTCGTGGAAGACCGGATGGTGGGCATGAAGTCGCGCGGCGTGTACGAAACCCCGGGCGGCACCCTGCTCTACGCCGCGCACAGCGAGCTCGAACAGCTCGTGCTCGACCGCCGGACGCTCGCCGCCAAGGACGCCGTCGCGCCCCGCTACGCGGACCTCGTGTACGAGGGCCGCTGGTGGAGCATCGAGCGCGAGGCGTACGACGCCTTCGTAAACACCACCCAGCAGCGCATCACCGGAACCGTCACCCTGCGGCTGTACAAGGGATCGCTCACCATCGTCGGCCGCCAGAGCGCCCACGCCCTGTACGACGAGCGGTTCGTCACCTTCGGGGAGGACGACGTCTACCAGCAGAGCGATGCCGGCGGCTACATCCGCCTGTTCGCCCTGCCGGCGCGCGTGCGCGCGCTCAAGGATCAGGAGATGGGCCTTGCCCCGGGCGGCGGCGCCAACCCCGTAGCCGAGGACGCGCCGGCCGAGAAGCCGTCCCTGGCCATCGCGTGAGCGATCGGCCCGGGCCGGCGGGTTCCGGCAAAGCGCACAAGCTGTGGGGCGGGCGGTTCGGCGGCGGGCCCGCCCCGGCGTTCGATGCCCTCAACAATTCCATCGGCATCGACTTTCGCCTCTGGCCCTTCGACATCACGCTCTCCAAGGCTTGGGCCGTGGCGCTCTGGAACGCCGGCGTGCTCACCCTTGAGGAGAGCAAGGTCATGGAAGCCGGGCTGGATGTCGTGGCCCGGCGCTTCGAAGCCGGCGAGTCGCCGGCGGCGGCGGACGAAGACATACATACGATGATCGACCGCCTGCTGCACGAGGAGATTGGCGATGTCGCGTCGCGGTTGCACACGGGACGCAGCCGCAACGATCAGGTCGCCACCGCCACGCGGCTGTGGACCATGGACGCGGTGAGCCGGCTCGATGGAATGGTGCGGGACTTTCAACGCGTCATCGTCGACCGCGCGACGGAAGTCGAAGCCGTCCTCATGCCCGCGTACACGCATCTGCAGCGGGCCCAGCCGGTGTTTGCGGCGCACTGGTTGCTCGCGCATTTCTGGCCCCTCGAGCGCGACCGCGTTCGTCTTCGCGCCGCAGGTCGCTCGGCGGCAGTGTTGCCGCTGGGATCCGGAGCCGTCGCGGGCTCGGCCTACCCCGTCTCGCGCACGCTCCTGCAGGGGACGCTCGGCTTCGATGCGGTAGGGCCGAACTCCATGGACGCCGTGAGCGATCGCGACTTCGTGGCCGAGGTGATCTTCGCCTGCGCGCTGCTGGCCACGCATCTTTCCCGCTTCGCCGAGGATCTCATCATCTACGGCACCGGCGAATTCGGATTCGTGCAGTTCGGAGAGCGCTTTTCCTCCGGATCGAGCATGATGCCGCAGAAGCGGAATCCGGACGCCTTGGAGATTGCGCGCGGCAGCGCCGCCCACTTGCTCGGTGACCTCACCGCGCTGCTGGCCACCATCAAGGGGCTTCCCAGCAGCTACAATAAGGACCTCCAGGACGACAAGCGCGTGCTCTTCGACGCCATCGACACCATGGCTCTCGTTCTGCCGGCGTTTTCAGGGACGCTCGCCGAGCTCCAGTTCCGGCCCGAGCGCATGCGGGCCGCGCTTTCCGCCGGCCTCATGGCCACCGATCTCGCTGACTATCTCGTGCGAAAGGGTGCCACCTTTCGCGAAGCGCACTCGGCGGTTGGCCACCTCGTCCGGGAAGCCGAAACCCGCGGCCTCGAACTCGACCAGCTTCCCGACTCGGCGTTTCCGGCAGCCCATGCGCTTTTCGCGCCGGACGCAAGACTCGCCCTCTCCCCGGAGCGATCGGTAGAGCACCGGGAGGTTGAGGGCGGAACCGGCCCCGCTGCCCTTCGCAAACAGTTGCTGGCAGCCACTGCAGCCATTCGCTGAACCAGCCGTAACCCAGCAGCTACTGGAACGCGCGGCTACCGGTACCTGCGGCTGTCATATATAATCCTCGACTTGCAGGAATATTATGCCAGATTCTGCCATCTTGCCAAAACTCCTCGCGCAAAAGGATTATTATGCCGAGCTATGACATCGCGACCGCTGCATTCGCAGCTGGTGCGACCAGGAAGTGGGTTGACAACCTGGTTTCGCACCATGCTCTCCATGGAATAGAACATGCTCGGCGCGGTGTTGAACGTCGCTTTTCAATCGATGCTGTAATCGTGCTTCGTTTGGTGCGGACGCTTCATGTTGAACTTGGCATGTCGCTCGCCCGTGCGGTCGAAGTCGCGTCCTCCTGCCTGCGCGCCGATAACGGCGCATTTGCCCTGGCAGACGGCCTTCTGCTCACCATCGATCTGGAAGCCGCCGCTAAGGAAGCGCGGCACCGGATCGTCGAGGCCGCGGAGTCCATCCCACGTGTGCGCCGTGGCCGGCCGCCGCGACAACGGCTCGTCCCAGACGAATTCTGATCAGCGCGCAGCAAAAAACCGGGAGATCCCTTGACGGGTCCCCCGGCTCTTTGCACTACGAACTGATTCGACTACTGAGCCAGCCGGGCTACATTCTCCGCCGCCGGGCCCTTGGCGCCCTGCACGACGTCGAACTCCACCGCTTCACCCTCGGCGAGAGTCTTGAAGCCGTTGCCCTGAATCGAGCTGTAGTGGACGAAGCAGTCCTTCTCGCCGCTGTCCGGGGTAATGAAGCCAAAGCCCTTCGCGTCGTTGAACCACTTCACCTTGCCTGTCGTACGCATGTCCCACTCCTGAAAGTACCCATTGTCTAGGGAGCGGAATGCGCCGTGCCCTGACAATTCCCGATTCCGCGGATCGCGCGAGCGCCACGGGGCCTATATGCGCGGAGCCAAGACCCTGAGGCCTTGGCTCAGCGGGGGCAAAGGTAGTATGCCCTCTAAATGGGGTCAATACCGGGTTCCGGGCGTCCGCTGGGCGTGAGACGCCGGTGACATCGGACGCCGGAAGTATCCACGGAATCCTACCGGGCGCCTTCTGATGGGCTGGTCGCCATGACTATCTTGAGGCGCACACTTGGATGGAGCGCTCGTGAGCTTTGGAACCCGTCGAGAGACGGTCACCGCCTGGGTGGGCGGGGTCCCGGTCGGATCGGACTACCCGATCGTTGTCCAGTCAATGACCAACACCGACACCGGCGACGCCGATCAGACGGCCCGCCAGGTGATCGCCCTCGCCCAGGCAGGCTCGCAAGTGGTCCGTGTCACCGTCAACAACGAGGACGCCGCAGCCGCCGTTCCTGAAATTGCCCGTCGGGTGGCCGACGCCGGGGTGAACGTCCCGATCGTCGGTGACTTTCACTACAACGGTCATCTGCTCCTCGCCAAGTATCCCGGCTGTGCAGCGGTGTTGGCGAAGTATCGGATCAACCCCGGCAATGTTGGCGGCAAGCGGCGAGACGAGAACTTCCGGACGATCGTGCAGATCGCCGTGGATCACGACCGGCCGGTGCGTATCGGCGTGAACTGGGGCTCGCTCGACCAGGACCTGTTGACGCAGATGATGGACGAGAATGCCCGGCTACCGGTGCCGCTGGACGCGAAGGACGTCTACATCGAAGCAATGATCGCAAGCGCGCTCCGGTCGGCCCAACTCGCCGAGGAGGTGGGGCTCCGCCACGATCAGATCATCATCTCGGCGAAGGTGTCCGGCGTTCAGGATCTGGTCGCGGTCTACCGGCTGCTGGCCGTGCGCTGTGATTACCCGCTTCACCTCGGATTGACCGAGGCGGGGATGGGCACGAAAGGGGTCGTCGCGAGCACCGCCGGCCTCTCGATCCTGCTCGCCGAGGGCATCGGCGACACGATCCGCGTATCGTTGACTCCCCGACCCAACGGCGACCGCACCGAAGAAGTGCTGGTGGCGCAGCAGATTCTGCAATCGCTCGGGCTGCGCAGCTTTGCCCCTCAGGTCACGGCGTGCCCGGGCTGTGGACGCACCACGTCGACGTTCTTCCAGCACATGGCCGAAGATATCCAGACTTACCTGCGTGAGCAGATGCCGGTCTGGCGCACCCGGCATCCGGGCGTCGAAGATCTGAAGGTTGCCGTGATGGGGTGCGTGGTGAACGGGCCGGGCGAGTCCAAGCACGCCAACATCGGCATTTCGCTGCCGGGCACGTTCGAAGAGCCGAAGGCTCCGGTGTACGTCGACGGGCAGCTATCGTGCACGCTGCGGGGCGATCGCATCGTCGAGGAGTTTCTGGTCATGCTCGAGGAATACGTGCAGCGCACGTATCCGGCCGAAGGCGTGCCGGTGAGCTGAGGGGCGAGCGGGGCAGGGAGCCCCGGCCGGCCGGGCCGTCAGATCCGCGTCGTCGTGCCCTGGGGGTGGTCGTGCCGCTCCAGCGCACCGACTACGCCCGCGAATTCGTCCATGATTGGCGCCGCGAACGATTCATCGCGCAACCGCTCGTACAGGCGCTGATACCAGCGGATCGTCCCCGCCTTTCCCCACTGGAAGCGGCTCCACACCGAATCCGGATCGATCGTGCGATTGAGATCGGCGAGAATCGTGCTCGCGCTGTGGATCGCGGTGGCCGCGCATACCCAACGCGCAGATTCTGGCGCCTGGCAGAGCCGCGCCAGATAGTCGTCACGCTGCTCGTCGTGCGACAACTCCACCCCGTCGTCGTCCGCCAGCCGCAGCGTCACCGCCAGTGCGATGTCGAGGACGCGGCCGCCGAACTTGTCGCCGACGCGCTGGTCCAGCATGTCCCGCGTGTACCGATCGCGCACGCAGTCCGCGATCACGTCCTGCAAAATGCCGGCGACGATCGTCTCCTCGTCGCGGTCGTATTTCGTCAGGATGATGGCGACGTTGGCCCCATGCGTGCCATAGGGCAATCGCATGCCCTTCCGAACTTCGCGGTCGTTGTGCTTGGCGGCGAAGGCGAGCGCGTGGTTGATGCGGTCGGAATACCCGTGGACCATCGTCAATGGCTTCGTGCTGGGGGACGCGTCGTCCAATTGCGGTCTAACCTAGCGCGTCGCGCGCATCGAGGCGAGTTGATTTCAGCGTCCGCTCGCGCGCTACGCTGACAGGTCCGGAGCCGGTCATCGGGAGATCACGGACGCCAGCTGCCCATTGATGAGCAGCATGGCAGCGCCTTGCAGCACCACGCCGACCCCCGTGCCGAGCAGCCCCTCGCGGCGTTCGCCCCACCAGCCCGCCATTGCCAGGCTGCTCCCGACGCCGACCAGGCCGATATCGAGACCGAGATTCAGCCACACGATCCGATCGAGCCGTGTCGCCCCCGAGACATCGAGCATGGTCAGCTGCTGCGAGGCCCAGGCGACGAACGCGAGTTCCAAGGCCCCCCAGGCGACCATCTGTCCGGCAAAGTGCCCGAGCATCGCCGGGGCCGGCCGGCGCCGGACGAGACTGACGAAGATGGCGGTTCCCACCAGAACGCTCCCCGCGCCCCAGACCAGGAGGCGGAAGAGGTGCTCGTGTTGGGCGCGGAGCAGAGTGTCGGCAAACATGGGATCGTAAGGTTCCGTCGCGACGGTCCCTGCATCCTAGCGCATGGAACGTCGCGGCCGGTAGCGGCGGCTCCGGGTGCGTGCAGTTGACGCCGCCCCTGGGGCCCGACTAGCTTTTCCGGTCATGACGACCGTTCGCGCGCACCACCACCTGCACCATCACCACGGCTCCACGGGCCGGGGCGGGGCACGCGTGCGCGGATAGTCGTTCGAATCATCCCTCGCGTGTTCTTGTCTGGCCCGTCATCGAATGACGGGCTTTTTCTTTTTCCATCACGGGTGCTCGCATGTTGAGAATCGCTCTTCCGAACAAGGGACGTCTTGCCGACGAGGCGCGCGATCTGTTTCGGGATGCAGGGCTCGAAGTCCAGGCGCGGAGCGATCGCGCCCTCACCGCTTCGCTCGGCGGCGAGTTCCAGGCGCTGTTCGTTCGCGCGCAGGACATCCCCGAATTCGTGGCCGATGGCGCGGCCGATGCCGGCGTCACCGGGTGGGACCTGGTGCGGGAATCCGAGCGCCCGGTCCGCGAGGTCGCCGATCTGGGATTCGGGCTCTGCCGGCTCGCCGTCGCGGCGCGCGAGGATAGTGGCATCACCAGCGTGAACGACGTCCCGCCTGGCACCCGGGTGGCCACCACCTTTCCCCGCGTGGCCGCTCGCTTCTTTGCCGATCGTGCGCTGGACGTGGAGATCGTGCCCATTTCCGGCGCCGCCGAGATCGCGCCGCACATCGGAATCGCCGACGTGATCGTCGATCTCGTGTCCACGGGGTCGACCCTGCGCGTCAACGGCCTGCGCGAGGTCGAGACCGTGCTCGAGTCCACGGCGCGGCTCATCGTCGCCGACCGGGCCGATCGCCTGTCGGCGCCACAGCGCGATGTGGTGGACGAGTTGGCGGCGGCCCTGCTTTCCGTGCTGCGCGCCCGGGGCCAGCGCTACCTGATGGCCAACGTGCCCCGCGATCGGTTGCCGGGAGTGCGGGAGATCGTGCCCGGACTCAATGGCCCGACCGTCATCGACATTCTCAATGGCGGATCCATGGTTGCCGTCCACGCCGTCGTGCCCGCCGCCGCGGTCTATCGCACGATCGCCCGGCTCAAGGCGTTGGGGGCCGAGGGCATTCTGATCACGCGCATCGAGAGGCTCATGGCATGACACCCTCAGCCGCCGGCAATCCCGCGCTGCGCTACTTCGGACCGCTGGACGCAATCGATCCTGCAACCCGTTCCGCGTTGCTCGATCGTACCACGTCGATGGATTCTGAAGTCCGCGACGCGACGGCCCGGATTCTCGCCGACGTGCGCCAACGGGGAGATGCGGCGCTTCGCGATCTGGCTCGACACTTTGATGGGGTGACGCTCGACCGGATCGAAGTGCCACGCCCCCTCTGGCGCGTGGCACTCGATGCGCTCGATCCGGCGCTGCGGCGCGCCATGGAGCGAACCGTCGCCAACATCGAAACAGTTCACCGCGCGTTTCTTCCCGCGACCATGGAAGTTTCGCCGGAGCCGGGCATCGTCGTCGGACGCCGGCCCGACCCGCTGTCTCGGGTGGGCGTGTACGCCCCGGGCGGGCGCGCCGCGTATCCCAGCAGCGTACTGATGGGTGCTGTTCCCGCCCGAGCGGCGGGCGTCCGCGAGGTCGTCGTCGCCTCGCCCCCGGGACCCGACGGACTTCCCGCACCGGTTGTGCTCGCGGCCGCCGAACTGGCCGGCGCCGACCGGGTGTTCGCCGTCGGCGGCGCCGGAGCGGTCGGCGCCCTGGCGTACGGAACGGCGTCCGTGCCCCGCGTCGATCGGATCGTCGGCCCCGGCAACGCGTATGTGGCCGAAGCCAAGCTCCAGGTGTCCGGCGTCGTCGGAATCGATTCGCCGGCCGGTCCCAGCGAACTGCTCGTTATCGCCGACGCCGCGGCCGCCGTGGACGTCGTGGCCAGGGAGCTGCTCGCCCAGGCAGAGCACGATCCACGCGCCTGCGTCGTGGCAGTGGTGGAGGGCGCGGCGTTCGCCATGCGTCTGCGCGACACGCTGCGGCGCCTGCTCCCCACCCAGGGACGGCGCGAAATCATCGAGGCGTCGCTTGCCGGCCAGGGAGCCGTGCTCTGGGACGATTCCCTGGCCGCCACGGTGGGCTGGAGCAACGACTACGCGCCCGAGCATCTGCTCGTCTGCGTGGCCCGCCCCGAGGTACTGCTCCCCGAGCTTCGCAACGCCGGCACTGTATTTCTTGGCGAGCGGGCGTCCGTGTCGTTCGGCGACTACATGACCGGCGCCAACCACGTGCTGCCCACCGGCGGTCTGGCGCGAAGCTATTCCGGGCTTTCCACCGCCGACTTCATGCGGTGGACCACCTACCAGCGCGTCGACGCGGGCGCCGCGCGTCGTCTTGCCCCGGATGTCGACGTGTTTGCCCGCGCCGAAGGATTGCCCGGCCACGCCGATGCGGCGCGCGCCTGGCTCGGCGCCAGAGGAGGTCCGAATGGCTGATCTCATGCGCGGCGCCCTGCGAGGGCTTCATCCATACGCCGCCACGGACGCCGGCGACGCCGTCGATCTCAGCGACAACACCAGCCTGTGGGGCGCTCCACCGCCGGCGCTGACTGCCGTTCAGACACTCGGGCCGGAACGCCTCGCGCGTTACCCAACCAAGCCCGCGGCGGATCTCGATGCGGCGCTCGCCTCCTACGCCGGCGTCACGCCCGATCGGATCGTGCCCGGGTGCGGCTCCGACGACCTGCTCGATTGCGCGATGCGCGCTTTCGCCGAACCCGGCGATACCGTCGCGTTCGCGGTGCCGACCTTCTCAATGATTCCGGCATTCGCGCGCATCAACGGCCTGCGGGTCCACCCGGTGCCGCTGACGCCGGGCTTCGATATCGACGTCGACGCCCTGCTCGCACCGGCTCCGCGCATTGTCTACCTCTGCTCGCCCAACAATCCCACCGGTACGGCGGTGCCCCGGGTAACGATCGATCGGATCGTGCGCGAGGCCCCTGGCGTCGTGCTGCTCGACGAGGCCTACGGGGAATTCACGGCGGCGCCCGGATTCGATCTCGTCCGCGCGAACGAACGCGTCGTCGTCACCCGTACGCTGTCCAAGGCGTTCGGTCTCGCCGGCCTGCGAATCGGCTACGCCGCGCTTGCGCCGGCGCTCGCGCGGGCGCTCGAGACGGTTCGCGGCCCGTACAAGGTGAATGCCGCGGCCCGCGTTGCGGCGGTGGCCGCATTGACCGACGGCCTCGATTGGGTGCGCGCCCGCGCCGCGGAGGCGGTGGACGTTCGGAGTCGCCTGGCGCCCCGACTCGTCACGCTCGGATTCCGGCCGCTTCCTTCCGCCGCCAACTTCTTCTGCATCCCCTGCCGCAACGCAGACGCCGTGGCCGCGGATTTGCTGGCCCGCGGCTTCGCGGTGCGCGTGCTACACGATCTGCCTCCGATCACGGACGCGCTCTCCGCCTCCTTGGGTTCCGCCCTGCGTGTCGCCGTGGGACCGTGGCCGGTGATGGAGCGCCTGTTGGCCGCCCTCGAACAGGGAGGCGTGCCGTGCGAGTGACCGTCTTCGACTACGGCGCGGGCAATCTGCATTCCCTCCTGAAAGCGATCGAGACCCCCGAGTGGTCCGTTTGCGTCGAAGCGGACCCGGTCGCCGCGGTCGACACCGACGTGCTCGTGCTCCCTGGCGTCGGCGCGTTCGCCAGCGCGGTCGCACGTCTGGCGCCCGCCGCGCCGGCAATGCGGACCGCTATTGCGCGCGGGCTGCCGTGCCTGGGCATCTGTCTCGGCATGCAGCTGCTCTTCGAGGCGAGCGAGGAAGGGCCTGGCCACGGGCTCGGCGTTGTCGCCGGACGGGTACGCCGTCTGAGCGCGAGCCGCGTTCCGCAGATCGGATGGAATTCGCTGAGCGAGGTCGCGGACGCGACGATCGCCGACGCCGGCCTGCGTGACGTCTATTACGCCAACAGCTACGTTTGTGCGCCCGACGATCCCGGCGTCGTGACGGCCTGGAGCACGCACGATCACGACCGGTTTCCGGCGGCCGTCCGTTCCGGTCGCGTGCTCGGCGTCCAGTTTCATCCCGAGAAGAGCTCTCAACCAGGAGTTCGTTTGCTGCACGCGTTCCTCCAGGAGGCCCGCTCGTGATCGCCATCCCCGCCATTGATCTGCGCGACGGTGCCTGCGTCCAGCTCGTCGGCGGCGCCTATGACCGCGAACGGGTGCGCCTCGGGAATCCCGTGGGCGTTGCCCGGGAGTGGGCGCGCTGCGGGTTCCAGCAATTGCACGTCGTCGACCTTGATGCGGCAACCGGCGCCGGCGAGAACGGCGCGGTGGTGAACGCCATTCTCGATGACGTCGACATGGACGTGCGCGTGGGTGGCGGCGTGAGAAATCGGGCCCGCGTGGAGGAGTTGTTCGCCGCGCGCGCCGCGTTCGTCATCGTGGGCACGCGCGCGGTCGAGAGTCCGGAGTGGCTGGCCGAGCTGTCCACCGCGCATCCCGGACGCATCATCGTCGCCGCCGATGTGCGCGACCGCAGCGTGTTGACCCACGGATGGACCCGGTCGCCTTCGATCGACGTGCACGATCTGCTCGCGGAGATCGGGGTCCTCCCGCTGGCCGGAGTCCTCGTCACCGCCGTCCACCGGGAGGGGCAGATGGCCGGTCCCGATTTGCCCCTCATGCAGGACCTCGTCGAGGCGTCCGATCTTCCCATCATCGCGTCCGGCGGTGTCTCGTGCCGCGACGATCTCTGCGCGCTGCAACACCGCGGGGTCGCCGCCGCGGTCATCGGCATGGCGCTGTATACCGGCGCGCTCGACCCCGTGGCAACCGCTCAGGAGTTCTCCGAATGAAGCCCGTCCGCCGCACGACCAACGAAACCGACGTCACCGTGGCACTTGCCGCGGAGGATGCCGCACCGACCATCGACACCGGCATTCCATTTCTCGATCACATGCTCCACACGCTCGCTCGGTACTCCGGACTTCCACTGTCGATCGCCGCACGTGGCGACCTGCCGCATCATCTGATCGAGGATGTCGCGATCACTCTTGGCATGTTCGTCGCCGGATACGCGCCGGCAACGGCGGCCCGCTACGGCGAGCGTACCATTCCGATGGACGACGCGCTCGTGCAGTGCGTGCTTGACCTGGGTGGACGGCCGTACTATCGCGGCCCCCTGCCCAGTGGGCTCTACGATCACTGGATGCGGTCGTTCAGCGACAACGCCCGGGCGACTATGCACTTGCGCGTCATCCGCGGAACCGATCGGCATCACGTCGTGGAAGCGGCGTTCAAGGCGCTCGGGCTCGCCCTTCGCGACGCCCTCCGCGAGACCGGCACGGTGTTCAGCACCAAAGGGTCGGCCACCATCGGCCGCGCCGCGCCATGATGGGCGCCAGCTCCCGCCCCCGCGTGGAGGGTATTTCGTGTTGACCCGGCGCGTGATCGTCTGCCTCGATGTGAAGGAAGGCCGGGTCGTGAAGGGCGTCGAATTCCGGGAGTTGCGCGACGTCGGCGATCCGGTAGAGCTGGCCCGCCGCTATGAAGAGGCCGGCGCCGACGAAATCGTCTTTCTCGACATCTCCGCCAGTCGCGAGGATCGGAGTACGTTGCTCGACGTCGTCCGCCGCACCGCCGAGCAGCTGTTCATCCCGTTGACCGTCGGCGGCGGCGTGCGAAGCGTCGACGATATTGCCGCAGTGTTGCGCGCCGGAGCCGACAAGATCAGCATTAATTCAGCCGCCGTGGCCGACCCCACGCTGCTCACGGAGGCCGCGGCGCGCTTCGGTGCTCAGTGCGTCGTGGCGAGCATCGATGCCAAGCGGGATGGCAAGCGCTGGCGCGTGCACACGCATGGCGGGTCGCGACCCACCGGTCTCGACGCCCTCGAATGGGCCGCGACATCCGCCGAACGCGGGGCGGGTGAGATCCTGCTGACCAGCATCGATCGCGACGGTTCGCGCACCGGATACGATGTCGAACTCACACGCCTGGTCGCGGGCCGCGTGCAGGTCCCGGTCGTGGCATCGGGCGGCGCCGGCGGGGTCGAGCACGTCGTCGATGTCTTGCGCGAGGGAGGCGCCGACGCGGCGCTCGTGGCCGGCATCGTGCATGATGGCACCTGCACCGTCGCCGAACTCAAGGCCGGCATCGCAGGGGCGGGACTTCCGGTACGTGATACATGACCGCCGTCGACCGCTCGTCTCTCCTCAACGCGGTGGCCGAGGTGGCGAGGCTCGCCGGCGCAGCCGCGCTGGCGCGCTATCGGACCGCGCTCACGCCCGAGCGCAAGGCCGACGGATCACCCGTGACCGTCGCTGACCGTGAGGCCGAACGCGCGGCGCGGGAGTGGATCGAACGTCGCTTCCCGGCTGACGGCATTCTGGGAGAGGAATTCGGCGAGCAGCGCCCCGGCGCGACGCGCCAATGGATCGTGGATCCGATCGACGCCACCAAGTCCTTCATCCGGGGCGTGCCGTTGTGGGGCACTCTGGTAGCCGTCGCGGAGGGCCCCGAGGTGCTGGCGGGGGCCGCGTACTTCCCAGCGCTCGAGGAGATGGTCGCCGCCGCCGTCGGCCAGGGCGCCTGGTGGAACGGCGCCCGCTGCCAGGTGTCCGACGTCGCCGCGCTCGCCGGCGCCACCATCACGACCACCGATGAACGCTTCCTCGACCACCCCGACCGCCGCGCCCACTGGCGTGCTCTCGCGTCCGACGTGGCCGTCGCCAGGAGTTGGGGCGACTGCTTCGGCTACCTTATGGTAGCAACCGGACGCGCCGAGGCCATGGTCGATCCGGTGCTCGCGGCATGGGATGCCGCTCCGTTCCTTCCGATCGTCACTGAGGCGGGTGGCGTGTTCACCGACTGGGAGGGACGGTCGACGATTCGTGGCGGCAGTGCCATCGCGACAAACGCTCGGCTGGCCGTTGCCGTCCGCTCGGCGCTCGGCTGCCCGGTGGATTTACTTCGTGCGGAGATGCGATAGATGCTGGATCTCGATCGGCTCGATTTCGAGAAGGGCGGCGGCCTCGTCACCGTCGTAGCGCAGGATGCGTCTACCGGATGCGTGCTCATGGTCGCCCACGCCGACCGCGAAGCGCTGGAGCGAACCGCCGCTACGGGAGAGATGCATTACCGCTCGCGCAGCCGCGGCCCCTGGCACAAGGGCGCTACCAGTGGCAATCGCCAACGCGTCGTCTCCCTTGCCGCCGACTGCGACGGCGATGCGGTGTTGGCTCTTGTCGAACCGCTCGGCCCAGCGTGCCACACGGGGCGGCAGTCCTGTTTCGACGCGCCTGTCTTCGCGTCCGACATGCTCGCAGAGCTCGATCGCACCATCGCCGAGCGCGCGGCGGCAAGCGACCCCGGCACCAGCTACACCCGCCGGCTGCTCGGCGACCGCAATCTCCGCCTCAAGAAGGTGGGCGAGGAAGCCGCTGAGTTCGTGCTGGCCTGCGCCGACGGCGACCGCGATCGGGCCGTGAACGAAGCCGCCGATCTCTGGTACCACAGCCTCACCGCGCTCCATGCGCTCGGAGAATCGCTCCAGTCCGTCCTTGGCGTGCTGCGCAACCGCGCCCGGCGCTGATTCAGAATCGCGTCTGCAGCGACGGCGGGGCCTTTGCCGTGTCACCGATGAAGCCGAAGCGCGTGTCATGCATGTATTGGAGCGCCACGCGCTGGATGTCGGCGGGCGTCACCCGGCGGAGCGATGCCACGAAATCGTCGGCCTTCCGGTAGTCGCCGTCGTACAGCTCTGCTCGTGCCAGGAACGACGCCTGGTCGGCGTTCGTTTCGTTCTTGAGGAAGTAGTCGGTGATGAACTGGCCGACCAGCGTTCGCAGGCCATCGGGGGCCACCAGCGTGGACTGCAGCCGTCGAAGTTCCACGGCCATCGCCGCCAACGCAGCCGCCGGATCCGTCGTCGTCACGTAGAAACCGCCTGCCGAGATGTCGCGGTCGAGAAAGGGCGCCTCCACCGCATATGCCAGGTGCTCGCGCGACCGGACTTCGGCGAACATGCGGCCACCGAGCACGGCCGTGGCAATGCGAAGCGCGGCGTTGTCCGCGCTCCCGGCACGCGGCCCCGGGTAGTATCCCAGGATGTAGTTGGTGGGCAGTGCTCGCGACTCAAGAGCTATCCGTCCCGCTGCGGGCGTGAGCGGCGGAGCCGGCTCCCACCGGTATGTCCCCACGGGAAGCGTGCCCAGTGTGCGGCCGACCGCGCGTTCGAGGGTTGGCCGGTCGATGTTTCCCACGACAACCAGCAACAACCGCGTCTGGATCACCTGCGTGCGGTGATATTCGCGCACCGCACTCACGGACAGGCGTGCCAGGGAAGCCGGTGTTCCGCCCGGGTCGAGCCGGTACGGATGGCCGGCGTAAAGCAGGCTGTCCGCCAGCCGTGTCACGGCGGCGTCCGGATCGGCGTCCGTCTGCCGGGCGTCGGTGAGCATTTGCGTGCGGGTGCGCTCCACGTCGGCGGAATCCAGCCGCGGCTCCACGAGTCGGTCCGCAAATACGGCCCAGCTCGAGTCGAACGTCTGGCGGAGCGTGCGCAGGCCGAACGACGTCCAATCGAGAGAGGGATCGATCACAATCGTCGCCCCGGTGGCCGCCGTGATGCTCCGCAACGCGGCGCGGGGAAAGCGCCGCGTCCCGCCCTCGGAGGCTGCGAGCATCAGCACTTCGATGCCCGCCGTCTGCTCCGTGAGTTGACGCGTGCCGCCCAATAGGTACACGTTCGCCGCGACCACGTCGTTCGCCGGATTTCGCCGCAGGATTACGTGCACATGGTCCACGGTGAAACTGATCGTGCTCGTGTCGGGCGCCACCGTCTGGGCGTGCACCGGGACACTGGTCGTCACCACGGCACACGCGAGGATCAGGGCCACCCGCCGAAAACCCGTCCTCATGGCCGTTGCCTCCAGTGCGAGAGTTCCGGGACCGTCAGGTGCAGCCGGCTGTTGGCGTCGCGATCGATCAGCACGCCGCGCACGTGCGGCTTGCCCACGATGTACCGCCGTGCATATCGCTGCAGGTCCGGAACCGTCTCCTTCGCCATTGCGTCCACGTAGCCGAGGTAGTAGTCGAGGCCCGTGACGGCCCACCAGAACCCGATCTGATGAGCGAATCCGGAGGCCCGTTCCAGGCCGAGCATTGTTCCGGTGATGCGCTGGCGTTTGACCGGCTCCAGTTCGGCGGCCGTGAAATAACCGGAATCGGTGAATGCCTGGATTTCGGCTTCGAGGGCGGAGATGGCCTCGCGCGCCCGGCCCGGTGCCGTCTCTCCGCTGATCGTGATCGGCCCGACGTGATTCTGGGTGTAGTAGTTCACGCCCAGCGATTCGAAGAGCCCGCTGTCCACCAGATGCCGCTGGAGTCTCGAGCCGGCCTGGTTCAGCACGTCGGAGAATACATCCGCGGCGTACGTCGCCGCCGGGTCGTTCGACACGCTGGGCCCCTGCCACTGGAACATCACGAGTGCCGCGCCGATCGGTGCCTCGACCACCACCCCGGTATCGCGTTGGAGCAGGGGGATTGCGGGCACCGGCCATTTCTTGAACGGGTCGTCGGCCCGTGGCCAGGATCCGAAGATCCGGCGCGCGGCCGTGAAGACCTGTTCGGCATTCACATCACCGGCAACGATCAGCGCGGAGTTGTTCGGCACGTAGTACCGGTGTTGGATCTCATGCATTTGGTCCGGGGTCGTGGCCTCGATCGACCTCCGCCGGCCCAGAGGATCCTTCCGTGGCCACGCCGCCCCCCACAGCGCATGTCCCATCGCCTGCTGGAACGCGAACCCTGGTTCCGATTCGTCGCGGTCGTACTCGCCGAGCACCACCGCCCGCTCGCGTTCCAGCTCGTCTTCGCGGAACAGGGGCTTCTCCACGGCCGCCGCCATCAACTGCATGCCGGCCTCGAGACTGTCCGAAGGAAGCGTGAGATAGTAGTTCACGCGTTCCTCTTCCGTAGAGCCATTGAACACGGCGCCCAGCGTCGAGGCCCGCGCCTGGAATGCGTCGGGTTCCGGATAGTCCGCGTTGGCGCGGAAGAACATGTGCTCATAGAGGTGGGACAACCCCTCATAGCCGGAATCCTGCGTGAACGATCCGTTCCGGACGTCGATCTCCACCGTAGCCAGCGGCACACCATGGTTCTCGATGACAATCATCTCGAGACCGTTGGGAAGCGTGCTGCGACGGATGCTTCGTTCGAGTTCGGCACGCTGCCCGTGCGCCAGGGTGGCCACGGCGGCGAGCAGAATCAGCCCGCGTGACAGCGCGCCCTGGGGGCGTAGCGGCATATGGTCCGGCGGTGTTTCTTTTGTGGTCACCATGACTCCCACGTCCACGGCGCTCGATGAGTTGACGGCGCGGCTCGGTCCCGATCGGACCCGTCGCAATGTAGTGCTTGCGCCCTTCACGACATTCAGGATCGGCGGCCCTGCTGACCTCTTCTATGAGGCAACGTCTGCCGACGAGTTGGCGGCCGCCGTCCTCGCCGCCCGCGAGATGAAGGTCCCGTTCTTTCTCCTCGGCCTTGGGGCGAATATTCTCGTCGGCGACCGCGGGTTCCGCGGGCTCGTCATTCGTAATGCCGCCGACCATTGGTCCATTTCCGCGGATGGCCTCCTTCGCGCCGAGACCGGCGCTACGGTGGCAACGCTCATTCGACGGTCGGTTGCTCTCGGGTGGAGCGGCCTCGAGCACTTCGTCGGCATCCCCAGCACGGTAGGTGGAGCCATCTGGCAGAATCTCCACTTCCTGTCGCCCGCCCCCGCACGCGATCGCACCGTGTTCATCGCCGAGATCTTCCGGTCGGCCGATCTCCTTCGCCTCGATGGGTCACGCGCCACCGTCGGACCCGACGAGATGCGCTTCGGGTACGACACCAGCCTTCTGCACGACGGACACGACATCGCCCTTGCTGCCACATTCCAACTGACGCGGGGCAATCCGGTTGACCTGCATCGGATCATGCATGAAAACCTGAGCTGGCGCGGCACCCGTCACCCGTGGCTGGACTGGTATCCCAGCGCAGGGTCCATCTTCAAGAAGATCGAAGGCGTCGGGGCAGGGCGGTTGATCGACCAGGCTGGACTGAAGGGGCATTGCCTCGGCGGAGCCCAGATATCTCCTGTGCATGCGAACATTATCGTGAACCTGGGGTCGGCGACGGCCGAGGATGTCAGAGAACTGATCGCACTCGCTCAGGACATGGTGGAACGCCGCTTCGGCACTCGGCTCTCCCCCGAGATCGGGTTCATCGGCGAATTCTAGACATCTCCGATTGCGGACGGATCGCGTTGACCTGCATTTATGGCCAAAGGGCTCGTTAGTGGCGCAGTGATGGTGTAATTCTGGCGTAGTTCGCCTGGGAGATTATGCGCGCTTTTTGACCCATTCCTTCCATTGATCTTCCGCCAGCCCGACCGTCAGGCTGTTCTCGTTGCGCGCGAGCGGCATACGAAGCAGCAACGGTTCATCGGCCAGAAGTTCAAGCCACCGCCGGTCGCTCAGCCTGGAATGCTTGAGTCCGAGTTCGACATACCGCGTCCCCGACTCATCGATCAAGGCGCCGATTCCGAACTTCTGCACGAAGCGGGTGAGTTCGCCCATCGAAGCTGCCCGCTCATTCAGGTCGACGAAGTGAACTTTGATCCTCCGCTCGGCGAAGAAGCGAAGGGCCTTTCGCGTATCGGCGCTCTTCTTCACGCCGAAGATCTGCACATTCATCCCCCGGATCCTCCGGCTGTGGGGAACTCCCGTGTTCGTTGGCGACGCCGCTGAATGGTAATCGCTCCGCATCCCGTCGATGCGTTTCTGCCCGCCTGGTGGATTCCCGGCGCCCATGCACAGACCCTTTGGGGAAAATTCGTGCGGCGAACGCCCCTGCCGGCCGGGACGTTCGAGCGGTGGCCGACACCGGACGACGATTTTCTCGATCTATTCCGGGTGCCGGCTCCACCAACCGCGCCACGTCTTCTCGTGCTCCATGGACTCGAGGGAACGCGGCGCTCTCATTATGCCCGTGGCATTCTGAGGCGGGCGGCGCAGGCCGGGTGGGGGGCGGACTTGCTGATCTTTCGAGGGTGCGGCGACGAATTGAATCGCGCGCCGCGCTTCTATCATTCGGGCGAAACCACGGATCTCGCTCTCGTTGCCGCGCGGTTGGCCGCGGAGTTCCCTGACGCTCCGCTCTTCTTCATCGGGTATTCCCTGGGTGGCAATGTCCTGCTCAAGTGGCTCGGAGAACCGTCCGCCCACCTCCCACCCAACCTCAGAGCCGCTGCGACCGTATCCGTTCCATACGACCTCGAGGCAGGCGCTACATACATCAGTCATGGCTTTTCCAGGGCGTACGAGCAGCATTTTCTCCGTACGCTCAAGGCCAAGGCACTCGCCAAGTTGGCGCGCTATCCCAACCTGTACGATCGCCATGCGGTTGAGGCCGTTCGAACCATCATTGGCTTCGATGGGGTTGTGACTGCACCGGTGCACGGTTTCATCGATGCCCACGACTACTATTCCCGGTCCAGTTCTCTTGGCTTTCTTCCGGCAATTCGCGTCCCGACTCTGCTGATCAGCGCGTATGACGACCCATTCCTCCCGCCGGAGGTTCTGCGTCGGGTAGAGCGTATCGCTCGGAGCAATCCGGTGTTCGATGTCGCGTTCAGCTCTCACGGTGGGCACGTCGGCTTTGTTGCCGGCGCCAACCCGGCCAGGCCGGACTATTATACGGAGGACCGCGCCATGGACTTCTTCGCAGACCATCTTTCCGCGCCCGCTACCCCCTAGAGTTGCTACCCCACGCCATGCCAATGCTCTGGCCTCTTGTTGTTGTCGCCGGCCTCCTGATTCTCGTCTATCTGATGATCGCCGGCGTCCCTCGCGTGCCAAGCCAGGACGGCGGCGGCGCCACGCCGCGGGCCATATTGCCAATGCTCGGCGTCTTCTTCGCAACAGCGGGCATCACTGGATACCTAGCCAATCGTTCAGCGGTGATGGGCGTCGGGTTGCAGTTCGTGGTTGCTATCGGCGTAGCGTTGTTGGCGGCTCTCGCGGCGCGTTGGTTGGTGCGGGCCGCCTTTGCCGTTCCCTCCACTGACCCTGAAGATGATCCGCGATATCGTTTCCAGGGCCACGTGGCACGCCTTACCGAAGCGGTGGAGCCAGCCCGGCCTGGGCGAGTGGTCTTCGAAATCGACGGACACCGGTTTGATCTCCGGGCGCAGTCAATTGATGGGGGCTCGCTGCCTGCCGACACGGAGGTCGTGATCGAGCGGATCGACGACGATCTGGCGACCGTAGAGCGCTGGACCATTGTTGAGGAGCGTTTATAGGGTGCGGATCGCTTGTCAGAGAGACACACCATGTCGGATGCCGTCTGGTTCGCCATCGTCTTCGTAGGATTCTTCGTCCTGCGGGCGATCGCGGCAACGTGGGTGTTTCTGTTCCTCTTGCCGCGGGGCAATCGCTGCCCGAATTGCGACGAAGTCACCCTGCGCATCGCGTCTCGAGGTTGGAACCGCGTGCTGCCGTGGTTCCGCACCAGTTGGTGTTATCGGTGCGGTTGGGAGGGTCTGTTGCGCCATGAGCCGTCGCGTCCGGCCGTCGGTGCGCCCCTCTACAGCGAGCGTGTCTCCTGAGTCAGGAGCCGGCAGCGTAGAGCTTCAACCACCCGGGCCAATTACCCGTGAGTTCGAAGTAGTCGTCGAAATAGCGGAGTCCCAGGGTCTCTAGCGTGTCAAACAGTTCGTCGAGAGCCATGGCGTAGATCGGCCCGATGACGACGAGATCCCCTTCGACTCGGAATTCTTCGGCCGTCAGTCCCAGTCGCCCATCAAGTTCCCCGCGCGTGAGGCCGGTTCGTTCGTAGGCCTCACGCCGCACGCAGAGACTGGGCGCATCGCCAACAATGTGCAGGGCCATCGGTACTCCATAGATTGAGTGGTTTCGGGAAGGTAATGCCATGATCCATTCCTGCGATCCGCGGTAGCCGGGATATGAGCGCGTACGAGGCCGACTTCGACGTCATCGTGGTGGGCGGAGGCCATGCGGGGGCTGAGGCCGCCGTAGCCGCGGCACGCACCGGGGCACGCGTAGCCCTCATCACCACGGCCATCGAGACGATCGGGCAGATGTCGTGCAACCCGGCTATCGGCGGTGTCGCCAAGGGTACGGTCGTCCGTGAAGTCGACGCCATGGGCGGCATCATGGGGCGCGCGACCGATCTGGCGTCATTGCAGTTCCGAATGCTCAACCGCAGCAAGGGCCCCGCGGTGTGGGCGCCGCGTGCGCAGTGCGACCGGGGGCTGTATCGGCGGGCCGTGCGTTCGCTTCTCGAGCAGCACCATCGGCTCTCGATAATCCAGGCGACCGTAGCCCGGCTCCTCACGGATGACGCCGGTACGACCGTATTCGGTATAGAGAGCGCCGAAGGCCGGCGGTTCGGCGCGCGTGCCGTGGTGATCACCACCGGGACATTT
This sequence comes from uncultured Gemmatimonadaceae bacterium, assembly GCA_963775915.1. Classification (GTDB taxonomy): domain Bacteria; phylum Gemmatimonadota; class Gemmatimonadetes; order Gemmatimonadales; family Gemmatimonadaceae; genus JAGWRI01. Next base: position 88,610 of record CAVZKH010000010.1, on the reverse strand, counting down.
CTGCGGGGACGCATCCATATCGGCACCACGTCGAGCGTTGCCGGCGGCCGGGCGGGTGAGCGGGCGACGGTTTCGCTGGCCGAGCAGATCCAGGCCATGGGACTGGAGATGGCGCGATTCAAGACCGGCACTCCCCCGCGAATCGACGGGCGAACCGTCAAGTATGACGCCATGGCGCGCCAGGACAGCGAGGTGGAATCGTTCGACTTTTCGTGGTCGCACTTCTGGCCCACACCACGGGCGCACGACGGAAGAACTCGGCACCCCGAGCAACTGCCGTGCTGGATCACGTACACTGGCGAACCGGCGCATGAGATCGTGCGCCAAAATCTCCAGAAGTCCGCGATGTACGGAGGCGCCATCGGCAGCCGTGGGCCTCGCTACTGTCCGTCCGTCGAAGATAAGATCGTGCGCTTTCCCGACGCCGCGCGACATCAGATCTTCCTGGAACCCGAGGGTCTGGATACCGCGGAGCTCTACGTCAACGGTCTGTCTACCTCGCTCCCGGCCGAAGTACAGATCGCGCTGTTGCAGAGCATACCGGGACTGGAGAAGGCCCGGATGACACGCCCGGGCTATGCCATCGAGTACGACTACTGTATCCCGACCCAACTTGACTCCACACTGCGTGTGCGCGCCGTGACTGGCATCTATCTCGCCGGCCAGATCAACGGTACCACGGGGTACGAGGAAGCCGCTGGGCAGGGCTTGGTGGCTGGATTGAACGCGGGCCGTGCGGCGCTGGGACGGGGTCCCGTTGTGCTCGGACGGGAGACCTCGTACATCGGCGTGCTGATCGACGACCTGGTCACGCGTGGCGTCGACGAACCGTACCGCTTGTTCACCTCGCGGTCGGAATTTCGCTTGACCGTCCGGCAGGACAATGCGATTCGGCGGTTGGGGCCCCTGGCCCGTGACCTTGGTTTGTTCGACGACCACGAGAATCGATTGCTCGCTTCACGTCTCGCAGCCGAGGATCGCATTCTCGAGATCGCGAGAACAACGAGTATTACCCCGGACCAGGCGCAACCCATTCTGTCGGCGGCCGCAAGCACGGCGTTGCCTCATGCGCAACGAATTGCCGAGGTGGCGCGACGTCAGGGTGTTGCGCTCGCCGATCTGCTGGGCGCCGCTGGCGTGCGGGAGAGCTGGAGCGCGGAAATCGTTACGGCGGTCGAACTCGAATTGAAGTACGCCGGGTACTTCGCCCGCGAAAGAGCTCAAGCGGAGCAGCTGCGCCGCATGGCGGATTTCACACTCGATCGCGAATTGCCGTATGCGGCGATGCGCACGCTCTCGATCGAGGCTCGGCAAAAGCTGGCGGCTCGACAGCCGATGACGATTGCCCAGGCTTCGAGCATTCCCGGCATCAGTCCCAACGATCTGCAGAACCTGGTCATTGAAGCGACTCGCCGTCGGCAGCGCGTGTCGGAATCTTGATTCCCGGCGGAGAGGCAGAGATTATTTAGTAGCAAAGCGAACATAAAATAGATAATATAGTAGTGGAACGCTACTAATAATCCAACATGAGCCGGATCCGCCGTACGCGGATCGGGACCGCCACAACGGAGGTTGCATATGAAGCGGACGACAAGAGTGAAGACGTTGTTCCTCGTGGTTGTTGGCTTGTTGTTGTCATCCGCTCCGCACGCCATGGCTCAGCAGCAGGGGCCTCCTGTGATATCGGTGTCATCGCACGGGGAGGTGAAGGTCGTGCCGGATCGCGCCGAGATTCAGATCAGCGTACGAAGCCGGGCGCTGTCGGCGGCGCAGGCGGCTAGTGACAACGCGGCACGGCAAACCCGCGTCATTGCGGCGTTGCGGATGCTTGCATCGAGTGAGATGCAAATATCGACCGAAGGGTATTCCGTCACGCCAGAAACCAGAATCGACAAGGCAGACAATGCTCCGCGAGTCGTGAGTTACTTGGTGACCAACTCGCTGCTGGTTGACCTGTCGAATACATCGCTCATCGGATCGGTGCTCGATACAGCGATCGCGAGTGGCGCCAATGAGATTTCATCGGTTTCGCTTTATTCTTCGAACACTGAGTCTGCTTACCAGAAGGCGCTTGGTTTGGCAACCAAGAACGCGAGGATGGAAGCATCTTCCATTGCCGAGGCAGCTGGCGGACATCTGGGTGCGCTGTTGGAGATCGCCAGTAGCGGGGCGAACTGGCCATCTCCAATGGTGAGGTCATCGCGCCTAATGGGAGCGATGGCAGTCGAAACTCCTGTTCTTCCAGGACAGGAGAGCGTAACTGCTTCCGTGACAGCAAGATGGGTGTTTATCGCAAACCAGTGACTTGCTGGTGTCGGGCCGATGTTCCACGTGGAACATAGGCCCGATTATGGACAAGGGCGCTCCGACTAATTCGTCGAGCGCCCTTTATATTGCCTCACTCCTCAACTCTCTACACCTGCTCAAGTGACGAGAATCATCGCAATTGCCAACCAAAAAGGCGGCGTTGGTAAGACGACGACCGCTGTGAACCTGGCCGCGAGTTTGGCAGCCGCCGAGCAGAGAACACTGCTCGTTGACGGAGACCCGCAGGGAAATGCAACGAGCGGGCTGGGAATCGACGGCAAGGGACTCGCCGCCTCTGTCTACGACGTCCTGCTTGGCGACACAGGTGCGCCGGAGGCGATTCTGCATGGCGTCCAGTTCGAACGCCTTGATGTGCTTCCCGCTACTCCTGATCTAGCCGGTGCGGAGGTAGAGCTCCCGGGGCGGCAGGATCGCGAACACATCATGCGCCAGGCGTTGCGCACGGTAAGCGATGCCTATGACTTCGTCCTCATCGATTGTCCCCCTTCCCTCGGCCTCATCACTCTCAACATGCTGGTTGCGGCCGACTCGCTTCTGATCCCGCTGCAGTGCGAGTACTACGCCCTCGAGGGGCTATCTCAACTACTGAACACTTTCCACCTCGTACAGCACAACTTCAATGACGCACTCGTGATCGATGGCGTACTGCTCACCATGTACGACTCGCGCATTAATCTCTCTCGGCAGGTAGCTGCTGACGCCCGCGATTATTTCGGCTCGAAAGTATTCGAGACGGTCGTGCCTAGAAACATACGTTTAGCAGAGGCCCCTAGTTTCGGCAAGCCGATCATCCTCTACGACGTGGCCTCCGCTGGAGCTCAGGCATACCTCAAGGTCGCTTCGGAACTCCTTCAGCGCCTCTCCAGCGCTGCGAACCCGGTTGCATAGCCGCGCGCGGGGCCCCTCCCTCCTAATCGCTCCCACCTCATGAGCCCAGAAAAGCCCAGGAGACTCGGCCGCGGACTCGAAGCGTTGCTCGGGAACGCGTCCTCCGCCCGCCCTGTTGTGGCATCGAGTTCCGCTTCTCCAGAAAACGAATTGCGCCGTATCGAACTCTCGCGTGTTCGGCCCAATCCATTTCAACCCCGCCGGGACTTTGCCGAAGCCGAGTTGGCAGATCTGCGCGCGTCACTGGCCGCATCGGGTATGTTGCAGCCGGTCGTCGTGCGGTCGGTCGGTAATTCATTCGAGTTGATCTCCGGTGAACGGCGCTTTCGCGCGGCACTTCAACTGGGATGGCACGAGATCCCCGCCCTGATCCGGGAGGCTGATGAGCGCACCATGCTCACTCTTGCCTTGATCGAGAATTTGCAGCGCGCTGACTTGAGTGCTATCGAAGAAGCCCGCGGGTATCAGCGCTTGCACGACGAGTTCCAGCTCACTCATCAGCAGATTTCCGAGGCGGTCGGGAAGGATCGCTCGACTGTAACCAACCTCCTGCGCCTGCTTGCGCTCCCCACGTCCGTCCAGGAGTTGCTCGAGCGGGGGAAGCTCTCGATGGGTCATGCCAGAGCCCTCCTTGCGATCGCCGATCCTCGAACCGCCCACGCTCTCGCACTTCGCGTCGTAGCCGGCGAATTGAGCGTGCGACAAACCGAGGAGCGCATTCGGGAACTCGCCACGCCCGGAGAGACTTCGAAACGGGCACCGCTCAAGCGATCGTCCGACGCACCCCGCCCGTCCACCGATCCTGCAATTCGTCAGATCGAAGATTCGCTCCGCCGCCGCTTCCAGACAGACGTGCACGTCCAGATGCAAACCCCCGGCAAGGGCACTATTCAACTCGCGTTCTACTCCACCGAGGACCTGAACCGGCTCCTCGCGCTGCTGAGCAAGCGCCCGGAAATTGGGGACTGACTTCGAGGAGGTTCTGTTACTAGAGCATATGTTTCGTCGCGCATTGTACACATAGTTATCAACTTCAGTAACAGACGATAACGCAATAGGTTATATTCATGGCGCCAATAGACAAACAAAGGTTTTTAACAGTTGTCAACATTGCGCTTTCTCTTGCTATCTCGGCCTGCGGAACACCGAAGTCGCCCACGAAAGAGGCCACTGGTCAGCAGTTCTCTGCTGCGCTCCTGACTCCTGGACCAGTCTCCGACCAGTCGTGGAACGCCGGCGCCTATCAGGGTCTGTTGCGCATTCGCGACTCGCTTGGAGCCAAGATCAGCAACATCGAAACCAAGACGCCAGCGGAATTTGACGAGAGCTTTCGGCAGTACGGCGCCGATCACTATTCGCTCGTCATCGGACACGGGTTCGAATTCCAGGACGCGGCGCGGCGCGTGGCGCCGGACTTTCCCAACACCGTCTTCGTTACCACCTCCGGCAACACTGAAGGCCCGAATCTCGCCGGGCTGCAGTTCGATTTCGCGAACCCGTCGTTTCTCGCCGGCATGATCGCTGGTGGCATCACCCACTCCAACGTCATCGGGGTCATTGGCGGCACCGAGCTTCCGCCGGTACGCGAGAGCTTCGCGGCTTTTACCCGTGGCGCAACCAGCGTGAACCCGAAGGTCAGGGTCGTCTCGTCCTACATCGGCAATTGGGATGACGTCAGTGCGGGGCGGGAACAGGCCCTGGCCCAGATCGCGCAAGGCGCCGATGTGATTTTTCAGAATGCGGACGCCGCCGGACTCGGCGTCATCCAGGCCGTGAAGCAGACCCCGGGGGTCTGGGCGTTTGGCTCGAACTCCAACCAGAATGCAGTCGCACCCGAGGTGATCCTGGGGAGCGTCGTGATCGATCTCCCGCACGCGTTTCTCACACTGGCGCGCGAGGTCAGGGCTGGACAGTTTCACGGTCACGTGATCTCACTCGGCATGCAGGACGACGTCGTTGGATTGGTGCTGAATCCCAACTTGAAGTCGCGGATTCCAGCTTCCGCCTTGGCTCGCATGGATTCCGTACAGGCCCTCATGCGCCGCGGAGGATTTTCGGCAACAGACTCTGCCAGTGGGACACGCCCGTGATTGCTTTGGCCGATTGCGTGCGGTTTCTCGACGAAACGCTCTCCGTCGGTACCGTCCCTGACTACGACCAGGCACTGAACGGCCTGCAGTTGCAGAACGGCGGCACCGTACATCGCGTAGCGACGGCGGTAGATTTTTCTACCGAGACCATACATCGAGCCATCGCGGAAGACGCCGATCTGCTGGTGGTACACCATGGCATGTTCTGGGGTGGAACGCAGCCCTTCGTCGCTCATCGATACGACCGCCTGCGCCTCGCGATCGAGCATGATCTTGCCGTATACGCGGTCCATTTGCCCCTGGACCTGCATCCCACGCTGGGAAACAACGCTCGGCTCGCAGCCGTCCTCGGCCTGGTTTCCAGCGGTGGTTTCGGCCGCTTTCGTTCGATTGAAGTTGGGCTCTCGGGGCAGGCCGACATCTCGACGGTTGATCTGTTCGATCGCATTCGAGCATTTGCCGAGCCGTTGGGGACGCACGTCGTCGCCACGGCCGTCGATCTGAGCCGCCGGACGAAGTCATGGGGGATCATCTCCGGTGCCGGAGCCTCCAGCGCAACGCTTCAGGAGGCCGCTGAGCGGGGACTGGACACGCTCATCGTCGGCGAAGGACCGCACCATACCGCCGTCGAGGCGCGAGAGCGTGGACTGGCCGTTGTCTACGCCGGTCACTATGCCACGGAGACGCTCGGCGTGCAGGCCCTGGGGGATGAATTGGCTCGAGGCTTTTCCCTTCCGTGGTCGTTCCTGCATATCCCGACCGGGCTGTGAGCATCGCCCCGGAGATCGCACTTTCCGGCATCTCCAAACGGTTCGGTTCGGTTGCAGCCCTGGCCGACGTCGATTTGACCTTGCGCCCGGGCCGGGTTCATGCCCTGCTGGGCGAGAATGGCGCGGGCAAGTCTACTCTCATGGGCGTCGCGTTCGGACTGCTTCAGCCCGACCGGGGGCGCGTCTGCGTCGCCGGGATTCCGACGCTGCTTCGATCGCCGCGCGACGCGCTTCGCCTGGGCATTGGCATGGTACACCAACACTTTTCCCTCGTGCCTGCGCTCACGGTCGCCGAAAACGTCGCACTGGGTGGGCGTGGCGTGTTTCGACCCGCCGCCGCTGCTGATCGTGTCCGTCGAGTCGCCGCCGCCGCCGGCCTCGATGTTGATCCCTCGCCGTGCGTGCGCGATCTCTCCGTCGAAGCCCAGCAGCGTGTCGAGATCGTCCGGGCGCTCGCCCATGGGGCCCGGGTGCTGATTCTCGACGAGCCCACCGCCGTGCTGGCGCCGGAGGAAAGCGCTGTACTTCTGACGTGGATCCGCCGCTTTGCCGCTGACGGAGGCGCGGTGGCCATCGTCACCCACAAGGTGAACGAAGCGCTCGCCGTTGCCGACGACGTGACCGTGCTTCGCGCGGGCCGGTGCGTTTCCACGGGCCCGGTGCGGGACTCTTCCGCGCCCTCTCTGGCACAGGCGATGTTTCCCAACGCGCCCCTCGAACGACAGGTCGTTCGAAAGGCCGGATCGGTTCACGGTCCCGTTGTCGCGTCGGCTCACCACCTTTCGCTTCCCGGACGCGGCCGCGGCACATCGGTCGTCGACGCGACGCTCGAAATCCGCGCCGGGGAAGTCCTCGGAGTGGTAGGGGTTGAGGGAGCCGGCCATGCGGAACTGTTGCGGTCTCTGGCCGGCCTGATTGCGCCAAGTGAAGGACAACTCCGCATTCCGGACACGGTTTCCTTCGTGCCGGCAGATCGGCATCGCGACGCTCTCATCCTCGAATTCCCGCTCTTCGAGAACCTCGCGCTCCGCCGCGCCGGGTTCCGGCGTGGACTCATGGACTGGCCCGCCCTCCGCGAAAAGACGCGTGGCGTGCTGGCCGAATTCGGCGTGCGCGCGGACTCTGAGCGAACGACTGCCCGGGCGCTTTCTGGTGGAAATCAGCAGCGCTTCGTCCTCGGCCGCGAGCTCGAGCCTCGCCCCGCGCTCCTCGTCGCCGAGAACCCCACCCGCGGGCTCGACCTGCACGCCACGGCGTCCATTCACGCTCGCCTCCGTGCCGCGGCCGACGCCGGAGCCGCGGTTGTGATCTACTCGAGTGACTTGGACGAAGTCATCACCCTGGCCGATCGCGTGCTCGTGGTCCACGACGGCGCCGTGCGTGAGGTCGGCGGCGGACGGGAAACGATCGCGCGGGCGATGGTGGGCGACTGGTGAGCGCCGAGGCGCGCGGCAGGGCGGCCGAGATGGCCCAGGGGGCGGGGCGGGGCGGCCAGCTACGCCATTTCATTCCCTGGGGCTTGGTGGTCGTGGTGCTCGCGGCGGCCGCCCTGGCGATCGACGCTGCCTACGGCGGTCCCGCCATGCGGGCGATGTGGGTCGGATCCGTTGGTTCCTGGTACGCCTTTACGTCCGGAACTCTGGTCCGGGCCGTCCCCCTCATTCTGACGGGACTCGGCGTAGCAATCGCATTCCGAGCGGGCGTGTTCAACATCGGAGCGGAAGGCCAGCTGCTCGCCGGCGCGGCCGCGGCCACGGTCGTGGGACTTCACGGAGGGAGCGCGCCGACCGCCATCCTCGTGCCGGTGGCGCTCTTCGCCGGCGTGTTGGCCGGTGCCGCCTGGGCAGGCGTGGCCGCGATCCTCCGCAGGCGATTCGGGGTTCTCGAAGTCATCAGCACCCTGATGCTGAACTTCGTCGCCGTCGACCTGGTTTCCTATCTCGTCCGGGGGCCGCTGCAGGAGCCGCTGCACATCTATCCCCAGTCGCCCACGCTTCCACCGAACGCTCGCTTGCCCCATTTCGGGCCGACGACGCGGCTGCATTGGGGGTTCGCAATCGCTGTCGCGCTGGTCCTCGTTGCCAGTTGGACGCTCTCGCGCACGGCCGCCGGATTTCGACTGCGGGTAGTCGGTGCGAATCCCACCGCGGCACGCACGGCCGGTCATGTTTCCGTTTCGCGCGTGACCACGAATGCCTTTCTCTTCAGCGGCGGATTAGCCGGGCTGGCGGGTGCCATCGAGGTCACGGCGGTGACCTATGCGCTCTACGACAATCTGTCGCCTGGCTACGGGTTCACAGCCATCGCGGTGGCTATTCTGGCCGGGTTGCGTCCAACGGGTGTCTTGGTTGGCGGCCTGGTCTTCGCCGCCTTGGAGACCGGGGCCACTGCCATGCAACGGGACGCAGGGGTTCCCGCGACGTGGGCTTCCGTGGTCGAAGCCTGCCTCATCCTCGTGATCATTGGGGGCGTCGCCTTCACCAATCGGCGCGCTTCGTTAGGGAGCGATGCGTGACTGGTCTCGATGCAGTGCTCGCAGCCACGGTTCGCACCATGACGCCTCTGTTGCTCGCGGCATTCGGCGAGCTCGTTACAGAGCGCGCCGGCATCATCAACATCGGCCTCGAGGGCGCCATCATCGGAGGTGCCTTTGCCGCCACGGCGATCACGCCGTGGCTCGGATTGACCGCCGGATACGCCGGCGGGGCGGTCGCCGGCGTTCTCACCGGTGTCGTGCTGGCGGCTTTCGTCGTCTCGCTGCGTGCCGATCAGATCATCACGGGAACCGCCATCGCGATGCTGGGCCTTGGACTGACAGCCGCGCTGTACCGGGCACTGTACGGCGCCAGCGGAGTTGCGTTGTCCATCCCAACGTCGCCTCCCGTACGTCTTCCGTTCCTTGCCGCCATTCCGGTAGTCGGGTCGGCCTTGTTCGACCAGCCCCCGATCGCCTATGCGGCCTACCTACTTGGGCCCGCACTCTGGTGGTACCTGTATCAAACCCAGGGTGGTCTCGCTCTGCGTGCGATCGGCGAGGCACCCGATGCGGCCAGGGCCGCGGGCGTCAGTGTGCGGCGTATCCGTGCGGCGGCTATTCTCTTTGGATCTGCGTGCGGGGGGCTGGCCGGTGCAGCGCTCGTGCTGGCACAGGCCGGTACCTTTGCCGAGGGCATGTCGGCGGGTCGTGGCTTCATTGCTATCGCCATCGTCGCGCTCGGCCAGTGGCGCCCTGGCGGTGTGGCACTCGCTGCCTTCGTGTTCGGTCTCGCCACGGCCCTGCAATATGCGGTGCAGTCGCTGGGCTGGCACGTTCGGTACGAACTGGTTCTCACACTGCCCTACGTCCTCACCCTGGCGGCGCTCATCTTCGCGCCGCGCGGCGCGGCCCCTGCCATGCTCGCCCGCTCAGACTGAGTGTCCCAGACACCGAACGCTCGCGTCGGCGACTGCCTGCCGCGGATCGCGTTTGACCGCGGCTTGTTCGTAGCGCGTTGTGCCCGTTGCCGGGGCTGACATTACCGCGTCCGTAGTGGCAGGTACGGGCCGCCAAGGTCCCAGTGCCAGGCGTTTCGCTGCTCCCCCGATCGCGGATCGCGCAGCGGCTTGAACTGAAGCCGTGTCTCCGGCAGGCCGACCAGTGCGCCGTAGGCGAGCAGCCGTTCCCGGTTCGTCGACACCAGATGGGCCATCGGGCGCCCTTTCCAGATGTGGCGGTGAAGCCAGAGGCCACCGTCCATGGCGTGGATCATGCCCTCGCGCCGTGACGCAAATTCCTCGTACCAGGCTGAGGGGCTGGCCAGCGTGCCCGGCAAGCTCAGGTCCCTAGCCTCACTGACAGGCGACTTCGCCTTCGACCGTTGCCGGCGGGGGAGGGGTGACGGAACCGGCGAACGCCGCGCATGTGTGCGGGTACGCAACCGGGTTTGTGGACGTCGCCGCCCAGCCCGTTGCATCTGCCTGCGTGATCGTCAGGATGTTGCCGTGTGACGGCACGAAGGAGAGCGAATCGAGGACGGTCGTGTACGTCCGGTACTGGTAGTAGTAGCCCTCCTCCGCAACGGCGAGGTTGCGCAGGTCGCTCTTCATCGAGGCTACGTACGCCTTGCCCTTGGTATTCTGGAACTTCGGAACAGCGATAGCCGCCAGAATACCAATGATCACGACGACGATCAGCAATTCGATCAGCGTGAATCCGCGACGCTGGTGGCCCATAAGTCCCACGCAGGAGAGGAAAGGGGACGAACCCAGAGAGCTCGCCTAACCCTACGGTTCGCAAGCCCGGTGCCGGTCACCATAATAAGCTGTAAACTCCTGTTGGGCCAATACTTATCCGGTTTGTGGCTTTTCTGCCGCAAAACGCTTTGTTCCACGAACCGCCCGGGTTCTGGCAAAATGCCATATTCGCCCGCCCAGGAATTTTATTTGCATTCCAGCCAATTTCGCCCGGTCCCGATATCGACTACCAGGGGTACGTCCAGGGGCGCAGCCTGCTCCATTTCCAGTTTTACAAGTGCTTTCAGGACTTCGACTTCATTCGGCGGCGCTTCGAACACCAATTCGTCGTGGACCTGAAGCAGCATCTTGCTCGCCAATCGTTCCGCCTTCAGGCGGCCCGCTATCCGAATCATAGCGATTTTGATCAGGTCGGCAGCCGAGCCCTGGATAGGCGTATTCTGCGCAGTCCGTTCTCCAAATGCCCGGATGTTGAAATTCTTGTCGCGCAGTTCGGGGATGAAGCGTCGCCGGCCGAATATCGTTTCCGCATATCCCAGGGTTCGTGCGGACTCAACCGCCGCATCGAGGTAGGTTCGAATTCCCGTGAATCGTTCAAAGTACTGTTCGATGAATTCCTTGGCTTCGGCGTGCGCGATACGAAGCTGTTGCGACAGGGCGTGGGCCCCCTGCCCGTAGATCGTGGCAAAGTTGATCGTTTTCGCCCGGCTCCGCATTTCACTCGATACCGCTGACGGATCTACGCCAAAGATGCGCGCCGCCGTTTCGCGGTGAATATCTCCGCCGTTCCTGAATGTCTCCAGAAAGGCGGCGTCTTTCGACAGGTGCGCGAGGAGTCGCAGTTCGATCTGCGAGTAATCGGCGCCGACCATTGTCCATCCGGCATGCGGAATGAAAGCGCGCCGGATCTCCCGCCCCAGTGCTGTACGGACCGGAATGTTCTGCAGATTGGGGTCGCTTGAAGAGAGCCGGCCCGTTGCGGCAACGGTCTGGTTGAACGACGTGTGCAAGCGTCCGGTGCGCGGATTGACGAGAGCAGGCAAGGCTTCGATGTACGTGCTCTGCAGCTTGCTCAGCTCCCGGTAGTCCATGATCAGCGTCGGCAGGAGATGTCCATCTTCGGCCAGCCGTTCGAGTACGCTGGCGTCCGTCGATGCGCCGGTGCTCGTCTTTTTCAGCACGGGCAGGCCCAGTTTTTCGAACAAAATCTGCCTCAATTGCGCGTTCGAATTGATGTTGAACGCCTCGCCAGCGGCGGCGTAGATCTCACCTTCAACGCGGTCTCGCTCTTTGGCCAGTTCTCCTTTCAATCGCTCGAACACCGTAACGTCGATCGCAATTCCGGTTGCCTCCATATCGGCGAGGATTGGCACGAGCGGCATTTCGATGTCTCGGAACAGCGGAGTAAGGCCGAGCTGCTCCATCTGCTCGCCGAAGAGGCCCGCCAGCCGCAGCGTGACATCGGCATCCTCGCACGAGTACCGCGCGGCTGCGCCGATGGGAACGAGATCAAAACCGATCGCATTCTTGCCCTTTCCACACACGGCCTCATAGGGCATCATCTCATAGCTCAGAAATTCCAGCGCCAGCATGTCGAGCCCGTGTGAGCGGCGCCCCGGGTCGAGCACATAACTGGCGATCATCGTGTCGAATTGAACTCCGTTAACCGGCACTCCCTCTTGTTGCAACACCAGCAGATCGTACTTGGCGTTCTGCGCGATCTTCGAAACCGTGGGATCGCCGAGGAGGTCCCGAAGAAGCTGCATTTCCGCGCTGGCAAGACCCGGGAGGTTCTGATACACGGGCTCAGGCGACAGTTCGGGGGTACTGCCATCGGGCGTGCTTCCCACGGATGGAGCTGGTCCTTCGAGCGCCAACGCCTCCTGCCCACCAGGTCCTTCCACGCTCCCTCGATGGCGAAAGGGCAGATAGTACGCTTCCCCCACGCCTACACCCAGCGTCAATCCGACCAAGCGGCATCGAAGTGGATCAACGGCCGTAGGCACGCCCGCGTCCAACACCGTCTCCGTGTCGAAAGCTAGGCGTCCCTGTTGCCGGGCCTGCCTGATTATGCGGTGCACGTCTTCGATCCGCTGAACCACCTCGTACCGCGCTTCCCGGGCGATAGCCGACGGCTTCGCGATCTCTTCCCCGGTTTCTCCAAGATTCTTGGCCAGGCCGTGAAACTCGAGTTCGACAAACAGCTTCCGGAGCCGCGCCGTGTCAGGCGTGCCGACGCGCAGTGCGTCGAGATCCAGCTCAACGGACAGATCGCGCTGAATCGTCACCAGCTGCTTGGACAGCCGCGCGTTGCCTTCCTGGGCCTTGAGCGCCTCTCGTGGACGCTTCTTGTCGATTTCATCCACCCGCTCCAGGATGCTGTCGAGTGATCCGAACTCATTGATCAGCGCGACTGCTGTCTTCTCTCCGATGCCTTTCACACCAGGCACGTTGTCGGACGAGTCGCCGACCAGGGCCAGATAGTCCGTAACCCGGTCCGGGGGAACGCCTAGTCGCTCACTCGCGTTTCCAACGCCCACCCATTGTTCGTCAACGGCCGCCGGTCCTCCCCGTCCCGGGTTAAGAAGCCAAACACCCGGTTTGATCAGCTGATAGAAGTCCTTGTCGCCGGAGACAATCACGACGTTCAACCCCTGGCCCCTTCCCTTCTCCGCCAGCGTCCCGATGACGTCATCCGCCTCGTACCCTTCGACTCTGATGACCGGAACCCGATATCCCGCCAGCATTTCTTCGATCCGATCGACACCGCGATCGAAGTCTGCCTGCAGTTCATCGGACAGCTTTTCCCGCGTGGCTTTGTACGCCGGATATTGTTCGTGCCGAAAGGACAGTCCCGAGTCATGTACCCATCCCAGATACTCGGGCTGATGCTTGCTCACGAGGCGTTGCAGAAAGTTCGCGACGCCCCATGCCGCGGAGGTATTCTCTCCCCGGGCCGTGGTCAGTGGCCGCGCGATCAGCGCGAAGAAGGCCCGGTAGATGATGGCATAGCCATCCACCAGGAATAGCCGCCGTTCCGTTGGCGGGGCGTTGGGCGTCGATGCCACGTGGATCCTCCCTTGCAGGATATCGTCCTGGGCGACCGTACCCGACCCGGCGCCCATACTCGGGCAGGGTTTGGCTTGCCGGCGTCGTCAGCACTCGTTAGGTTCGCCGCGTGCCTCGAGAATCTATGCTAGGGCGGAACCTCGCCGGCTATACACTGGAAGGCGAAGTCGGCGAAGGCGGAACCTCCGCCGTTTTCCGTGCCCGCCACGCCGAGCACGGCTCGGTGGCTGTGAAGGTACTCCGCGAAAAGCTTCGCAACGACAAGACCGCCGTGGCTCGTTTTCTTCGCGAGGCCCACTACGGCGAACGGGTTCAGCACCCGAATGTAGTCCGGACCATCGAGATCGGCGAAGCCGAACCCGGGCTCCATTTCCTCGCCATCGAGTGGGCCCCCGGCGAGCTCCTTGAAAAATACGCCAAGCGCAAGGGTCCCCTTCCGGCAACCGAGGTGGCCAACATCGTTTCCCAGATTGCCGAAGCAGTGCATGCCGCCCATCAGGTCGGCATCATCCATCGTGACCTGAAGCCTGAAAACGTCATGTACGATCCGGAAACGGGCCAAGTCAAGTTGCTCGACTTCGGAATCGCAACCGACACCGACATGGCGCCAGAACAGCGCTTGACCCGGGCTGGTTTTTTCGTCGGCACCCTCATGTATGTCGCGCCAGAGGCGCTTTCCGGAGAGTTGGTCTCGCCGGCCGCGGATCAGTTCAGTCTGGCGACGATCGCATACTTTTTGCTTTCCGGGTGCTTGCCATACCTCGCCAAGTCTCCCCGCGAGATGTTCACCCAGTTGCTAACGCAGCCTCCGATTCCGCTGAATATGGCACGCCAGGGGCTTCGATTCAGCCCCGCTGTGGAGACGGTGGTAATGCGCGGCCTGGAACGGGACCCCGGCAAACGATACCCAGACACCATCGCCTTTGCGCGAGCTCTCCGCGAAGCAATCGCACTTCCCGCCCCCTCTCCGCAGGGCGGACTTGTCGCTCGTTTCAAGTCCGTTTTCGGCAAGAATTCCTAAGCCCACCGGCGGGCAGCCCAGCTTCTAGCGCGCTCCATCCTCACGTAGGGGCAGCCAGATGCTGAAGGTCGAACCCACATCGACCACGCTTTCCACGCTCACGTCTCCACCAAGCAGCGTTGCGAGTCGCCGCGAGATTGCGAGTCCCAGACCTGTTCCGCGATCCGCCGACTCTCCACCGCTCTGTGGTCCCGCCTGTTCGAACTCTTCGAATATTCGCTCGAGGTCGCTCGCGGCAATTCCAATCCCGGTGTCGACCACATCAATCACCAACCAGCCGCCCGCCTGATCAATTCGCGGAATCGCGTGTTGTCCCGTGGCTGTGATGTTTCGTGGCGGTGGCCCGACTCTTTCCACTCTTGTTCGCAGAATGATTCGTCCCGAGTTCGTGTATTTCGCCGCGTTTCCAAGCAGATTGATCAGAATCTGCCGAAGGTGCGTCGGGTCCGTTCGCACCTTCGGTGTCTCGACGGCCGTCACGACCTCTACTTCAAGTCCTCTGCCCGTCAGCAATGGCTCGATCTCGCTCACCACATTGAGCAGGAACGGGCGAAGCACCAAGGCTTCCAGCCGGACGTCCACGCGACCGGCGGCGATCTTCGCAACGTCCAGGACCTGATCGACCAGCGCGCGCAGACGGGCCGCGGAGGTCGCCACTCGCTCGACCGGTGATTTCTGCCGCTCCGACAGTTCACCGTATCCCCCATCGCGCAACAGATCCACGAAGCCGACAATTGCATTCAGTGGCGTTCGCAACTCGTGCGACACATTGGCAAGGAATTCGCTCTTCATCCGGTTGGCGCGGAGAAGTTCTGCCGAAAGACGTTCAAGTTCCACGGAACGTTCCGCAATGCGCGCGGTCTGTCGTCGTTCTCGGATCAATCCGAAGAGCAGCAACACCAGTGCTCCGCTTCCCAGCACCCAGATGGCCATACGAACCGCATCGTGACGTGATGCCTGTCCAGAGATCACGAACCATGCGGGCTGCCCCGGCAACGGCACGCGTACGGGGCTGCTTCGCCGGCTTACCACGCTTCTATGCGGCGTCTGCACAGTATCGCTGTCTACCAGCAACGCAAGAAAGGATCGCCCCTCGACGTCGGCGCTTCCCGCCGGCGCCAAGAGCTGACGCTCGTCTACCAGCGCAATGGCAATGCTCGTGATGGCGCCCTGTTCAATTACAGGCTCGCCGAGCAAGGCCAATGTTTCATGAGTCGTGCTGCCAGGAAGCCCCTGCAGCTGCAGGTGCCCGCTCGCTGCTACATGATGGGCAAGTTGCTGGATCGCGATTCGATCGATCGCCACATGCAAGGTATCGCTGAGCCATGTTGAGTCGACTACCGCGGTCCCGGTCGCATTCAACAGCCACACAGCTCGCAGTGGTTCCCTATCTGTCGTGGTGGTCTGCACGCCTTCGGCTAGCGTCCTTTGCTCCTTGTCGCCCGCGGAATTGGTACCCAGTTCATGCAGTCGCTCGCCGACAAGCTCCACTTCCTGTGCGACTATTCTCGCCGAGGTCGTCGCGTCGACGAGTGCCTGCTCATCCGTACTCCGCCGCAGGGACTGATCGGCCAATACGAGACCGATCACCAACAACACCAGTAGTAGAACCAGCGAAAGCACGAACAGGCTGGCTCGATCACCGGTGCGCCATAATTCACGGATATTGCTCATTCTCGTCCGGATTCCCTCACCATAGCCGCTCTGGCTTTCAGGACATCATACTTCATGTTCGACAATGGCATGAACCGCCTCAGAATGGCAGAGTACGGCGTAATGAGCTGTCGTTCAAACAGGTCGAGCATTTCATCCCCATCATAGCGCCGCCGAAATTCCAACGCTGTCACTTTCATCCAAGTACGAACATGACGACCAAAGCTCTGCGGAGAGGAATAATCCAGGTGGTTTGCCACATTGGCAATTGAGAAGCCCTGGTTTTCGAAAAGAAAGGCGGCCCGGACCAGTCGAACAATCGCCAGATATTGTTTGGGCGCGGGCAACCCCGCGCGAAAGAACCGACTCATCAGCGTGCTTGGCAAGATTTCCAGACCCATAGCCAGCTCTCGAACCGATGAGACTCGCGGAGACATTTGCACAAGCGTTTCGAAAAAATGCCAGACTTCCTCCGTCAAGAACTCCTCATGCCTTCTCAGGCGGCCCAGCAATACGGCCTTCATTGCATCTATCTCCTCCTCCGCAATGATGTCTCGCAAACGGTCCCACCCCTTAGGCGTTCGCACGTCAATAACATCCCGGATTCCAAGCCGTCCAAGCTGAAGGAGCACCTCGGGCTGCGCATTTTCTTCAGACGTAAGAAGCGCAATCGCTGGAACGCGCGAGATCTGATGCATCAGCGCAGACACACGGACCCATGTTTGCCTTTGGTATTCGCCGACCGAGATGAGAACAGCTTTGGCCACTTCTTCCCGGACGTCCTGAATGACTTCCTTCACCTCAGTCCGATGATGCGCGCGGTAAACGCCAATGCCTGCAGCATCAACACGTGCGCGTTCTTCGACTGAAAGGATCGTTGAGACCCCAATGTCAGTGGTCTTTCCCGCGCGGATTAACCCCATTCTGATCCCCCAGGAGTAATTGAGTTTCCCTGGGGAGGGAGGGTCTGCCCGTGCGTCACGTGTGCGTCATCTCGAGTCTTTGACGATGCGCTTAACCATTTAATCGACAACAACTTACATTACAGACCCATCAGTCTACTCCTACTCGCGAAATCGACATAGTATACTTCCTCTGGTCTTCCGGGATGAACACCGTTTCTGACGAGACGATCGCGAGTTAAGCACTCGAGGAAAGTCCGGACACTTTGAGCAAGCTGCCAGGTAACACCTGGGCGCATTTTTCCAATGCGACGGATAGCGCCACAGAAATCAAACCGCCGATGGCTTCGTAAGAAGATCAGGCAAGGGCGAAACGGCGAGGTAAGAGCTCACCGCCGAAGTGGCAACATTTCGGGCACGGCAAACCCCAGCTGGTGCAAGGCCAAATAAGCAGTGAGAGTCGCTCAACTCGACAAAGACACTGCGGGTAGGCTGCTAGAGGGTTCGAGTAATCGTACCCCAAGAGAAATGATCGTCCGGCTTCATCGCTGACAGAATCCGGCTTATCAGTCAGAAACGAACGATAAAGGGGAACGCTGCGGAGAATAGTCCGCAACGTTCCCCTTTATCTCATCTCGCCTTTTTCTGTTCCTAGATCATTCAGTCAACAAGCCGCAACGGCATGACCAAGCAGGTGTACGTTCCATCTCCATTCCAGTTTTCCGGCTCTATCGTAGCAGCTCGCTCCGGTGCCTTGAATGTCATCTTTACTTCTTCGCTTGGCATATAGCGCAAGACTTCAAGCAGATATGCGGCATTGAAGCCAATATCGAGCGGGTCTCCTACATAACGCACTGGCAATTCATCCTGCGCTTCGCCCAGATCGGGAGTCTGTACACTGAAGCGCAAGATCGCGGCATTAAAGGTCATTCGAATTCGGTGCGTTTGATCAGATGCAATCACAGACATCCGGCGAAGAGCACTTGCCAATGCTGTCTTGTCTAGGACTGCGGATTTATCGTTGTCTCGCGGAATCACTTGATCGTACGGCGGGTACGGGCCTTCAATCAACCGCGTATAGACCGCCGTAAAGGGTGACCGAAATGCCAGGTGATTGTCTCCCTTGCCAATCTCCAATTCTTCGTCAGCTGGAAAGAGCCGTCGAATTTGCTCTAGTGCTTTTGGCGGGATAATCAAATTTCCAACAGCACTCTTCGGTGCTTTCACCGAAATCTCCATCTTTGCTAACCGATGTCCATTTGTAGCTACCATTGCCATCGAGTCATTTTTCACTTCCCACAGAACACCATTCAGAATTGGGCGACTTTCCTCTGTAGACACTGCAAATGCAGTGTGCCCTATGAGGGCCTGTAGTGTCGAGGAGGCAACTCTCCAGTTCTGCGTGTATTTTACCGCCGGAAACGCTGGAAACTCATCTTTCGGCAAACCAAGGATTTTGAAGTGCGCACGCCCGCAGTCCAAGATTAAGCGCTGCTCACCCAAAGAACTCAGTTTCACTGGAGCTGGCGGCAGTTCCCGAGCGATATCGATCAGTTTCTTCGCCGGAACGGTAATTCCACCCTTTTCCTCAACATCAGCTGCAACCTCTGTGCTGACGCCAATATCAAGATCCGTTGCAGAAAACATCACACCTTTGTCAGTAGCCTCAATCAACAGATTACTGAGCACCGGAAGAGTACTCTTAGAAGGCACGGTGGCTCCAACAGCTGCTAAGCCCTCTTGCAGTTTCTCGCGCGATATGGTCAGACGCATGGCCTACTCGTGGAAATGGGAGAGTGGTGTAAGAGCCTAGTGCTGTTTGATTCCTGGTAGCTAGTAGTACTAGTAGTGCTTCAAGATCTCTGGAGAAAGTCAGTAAGTTATGTTGGTGAAGAAGCTTAGCCGTTGTGAAGTGATGTTAAGTGCCAAAGAATGGTGTTGATGAGTTGTTGAGAAATACTTAGTGAATACCCAAGAGGCTGCGAGCATTGTTGAACTTGAGCTGTAAATCTGGATGGGTTTGGAGAAGTTCTTCGGCTCGAGAAATACTGTGGATAACGGTGGAATGGTCCCGGCCTCCAAAAGCCAAACCGATTTCTGTGAGCTGGGCATGTAGTGCAGTACGGGCCAGATACATAGCAAGCTGCCGCGGAACGGTAAGAGTATGGACTCGAGCCTTGGAACAGAGACCTTCTACCGTGACATTCCAAACCTGTGCTACAGCTTGCTGAATGGCGGTAATTGTCTGGGTCTCGGCTGTGGAATGACCGTTGATTAATGAAAGCTTGGAACCTGTTGTGAGAACTTCATGAGCCAGGGAAAGATCGATCTGACGATGCTTTAGAGAGGCATAGGCGAGGATCTTGATGATCGAGCCTTCAAGTTCGCGAACACTTGAACTGACCGTTTCAGCAATGTACTGGAGAACATCCTGGGGGAAGGTCAACTCAAGGTGATCGAGCAGCGCCTTGTGCTGTAGAATGGCAATTCTATGCTCGATATCCGGAAGCTCAATATCCGCTACCATGCCCCATTGAAAGCGGCTGACCAACCGTGCCTCAAGACCTCCAATTTCCGCCGGAGGACGATCGCTCGTTAGAACGATCTGGCGGCCAGCTTCGTAGAGCGCGTTGAAGGTGTGGAAAAATTCATCCTGAGTTCCTTCCTTTCCCTTAAGAAAGTGGATGTCATCGATCAGAAGGAGATCGGTTTCGCGGAAGCGACGTCTGAACTCAGCATTTCGACGGTTTTGAATTGACGCTACCATCTCATTCGTAAATTGCTCGGTGCTGAGATAGGTGACTCGCATCGCTGGTTGCTTGGCCAATACCTCATGGGCAATGGCCTGCATCAAGTGAGTCTTGCCAAGACCCGTTCGGCCGTAGATAAAAAACGGGTTGTAGACTCTTCCCGGGGCTTGAGCAACGGCATGGGCTGCCGCCGCGGCAAGCTCGTTTGACTTTCCAATGACAAAGTGTTCGAAAGTGTAGCGTTCGTTCAAAAGTGGCGTTGCAGTGGCGCTAAAATGATTCGCTGATGGCGCTACTTCTTTGATGGCAAACAAGTCCATCTGAGGCCGTTGCTGCCGTTCCGCATCGATCGTAAAGCTCAGAATTACAGGATGCCCAAGAGCCACTGGAGCCATCGAAGACAGAAGCTCGGAGTACTTGGATTCCGTCCACTCCATGGAAAACCGATCAGGGACACTGACCGTAAGCGTTGGCTCTGCCCAACTCACGGGCGTAATTGGCTCGAGCCATGTCCGGATGACATCTTCCGGAATAGCCGTTCGAGCCTGAGACAGTAAACGGTCCCAGATTTCCTTAGCGTCAGATGGCATTTAGATGTGGATAACTATTCTGCTCGCCAAACTATGTCTGAACGAAAGGGAAGGCAACTGGAAGAAATAGCTGGCAAAGAAGTGATGTGGAAGACTAAGGTGCTTGACCTATCTGCAAGAAGGGATTAACCTTAGAGGTCTTGGTCGTAAGTTCATTACTGAAATAGTTTGGAGCATCAAATGGGGAAACCAACCTACCGTCCGCGAAATAAGCGTCGGATCAAGAAGCACGGATTTCGCGCGCGGATGGAAACGAAGTGGGGTCGTGAAGTCCTGAGTCAGCGGCGAAAGAAGGGCCGGAAGCGCCTGACGGTCAGGCTACCGAGCAAGTATGCTGGTGCGTAAATGAGATTGCGGTATCCGCCAGAGAAGCGGATCCGCCAGGCCTCCGACTTTCGCAGCATTTCGCAACAGGGGAAGCGAGTCCGTGCGTCAGACATTGATGCCCGGTACCTTGCCTCCCCTGTCGGCTATGTACGAGTAGGGATTGTTGCTCCACTGCACGGACAAGGCGCGGTGGCGCGGAATCGGCTGAAACGCCGTCTTCGAGAACTGGCTCGACGACTTCTGCTGCCTGTAGAGCAATCTGTCGATATCGTGCTCTGGTGCCGTCCCGCGGCGTACCGTTGTTCCTTTGAAGAACTCAAGCGGCGAGTGGAAGGCGTTGCTGAGCACATCAGGGAGACCGGAGCACGGGAGGAACCAGGGTGAAGAAGTTGCTCATGGCATTGGTTCGCTCGTACCAGATCTGGATCGGACCGTTGCTGCCTCCATCGTGCCGTTATTATCCAACTTGTTCGAGTTACGCCCTCGAAGCGATTGAGAAACATGGCGCTGCTCGAGGAGGATGGCTGGCCGTACGCCGGATTCTGCGCTGCCATCCATTTCATCGGGGCGGCTACGATCCCGTTCCCTGACCCATAACGCTGCAATCCATGGACCGCCGCGTCTTCTTCGCCGTTATCCTGACCGCTGTTGTGATCGTGGTTACTCCCCTGCTCTTTCCAGGGCAGACACGATTGCCGATAGCTGACACCAGTGCCGTGTCGGCGTCAAGAGTAGCAACAGACTCATCATCTGGACGAGCGGCGAACGCTTCGGCAATGAAGGCGGAAGCTCAGCAAACGCCGCGAGCAGGAAGTGAAACCATACCCCCGCGGCCGGAAGGAGCTGGCGTTTCACCTGGCGACAGCCTGAGCGCGCGCAGCGCGCACATGACAGCCTGGTATTCGAGCGCCGGCGGGTCTCCTCTGCAGGTATCGCTGAGTGATTACCAGTCGCGTGACAAGGCAGGCGGTCGCGGACCGGTCGTACTGCGGACGGAAGAATCAAGGCCCCTTCTTGAGTATACGCTGCGGCTCAAGGACACCAGCGTCGCGCTCATGAGCACCATGTTTTCGGGAAGCGTCGGGGCTGTGAACGGAGCGCCGGAGGTGTCATTCCGTGGCATGGCCGGAGGGCACTCGGTCGACGTCTCATATGTGAACCCAGCAACGGATGCGGATCGGTATCTCGTGCGGGCCAGCATTCAGGTCGGTGGCGAAGTGGGAGATGGCAGTCTGGTGATCACGCTCCCGCCGACACTGGCCTCCGCGGAAGCTGATACGACGGATGACATTCGGCACCTGACCTTTGCTTATCGGCCGAAGGCGGGGGACGTCGCTAATACCGCCTTTGCGAAGCTGGACTCTGGAGTAACGAAGTCCGTGGCCGGCCCACTCGAATGGGCCGGCGTGCGCAACAAGTATTTCGCCGTGCTCGTACTGATGCCGGACAGCTCGATCAGGCAGCTGAACCTGACCGGAGGGGCGCGGGTCGACAAGCTGGCGCCGCGCGCGACGGGCCAGATCATCGTTCCATTGCACGACGGACGGGCAACCTTCGAGCTGTACGCGGGCCCTCAGGAATACGAGCGCCTTCACAGCCTCGGCCACCAGCTGGACCAGATCAATCAGTATGCCAGCTGGATGCATGCCGTCGTTCAGCCGTTCGGGACGATCGTCACGCGAGTGCTGCTGTGGATGAAGCAGACGTCGGGGCTGAGTTATGGATGGGTGATCATCATCTTCGGGGTGCTGGTGCGGCTGCTGCTGTGGCCGTTGAACCAGAGTGCGATGCGCACCAGTATCCGCATGCAGCGGCTACAGCCCGAGCTCGCGGAAGTGCAGAAGAAGTACAAGAGCGACCCGAAGAAGCAGCAGGAAGCACTGGTCAAGCTGTATCAGTCGCATGGGATGACGCCCTTCAGCCCGATGATGGGATGTCTGCCGATGCTGCTGCCCATGCCGATTCTGTTCGCGCTCTACTTCGTATTCCTGAATACGATCGAATTCCGTGGGGTTTCGTTCCTGTGGATGCATGATATTTCAGCGGCAGATCCGTATTTCATCACGCCGCTGATCATGGGGCTGTCTATGTTCGTGCTGTCGTGGATCGGTATGCGAGGCACGCCGCCCACGCCGCAGACTCGGATGATGAGTTACATGATGCCGTTTGTGCTGACCTTCATGTTCCTGCGTTTTGCGGCTGGATTGAATCTGTATTATGCGGTGCAGAACCTGGCCGCGCTTCCGCAGCAGTGGCTGCTGTCGAAAGAGCGCGCGGGACTGGCGATGGCGCAGAATGGCGGAGACCGACGAAGCACGAGTTGATCAAACAGCGAGCCCGAGCCGTGAACACTGCCGTAGGTGACGCGGATACCATCGTTGCGACGGCGACCGCTCCGGGAATCGGAGCGCTGGCGATCGTCCGGATATCGGGAGAAGGGGCCCACGCCCTGCTGACCCGTCTTAGCGGGGCCCCACTGCCACCTCCCAGAACGGCCGCGCTGCGCACCCTGCGATCGATTGGGGGCGACCCACTGGACGAGGCAATCGTGATCCGCTACGACGCGCCCCGGTCGTACACCGGGGAATGCGCAGCGGAAATCATCTGCCATGGAGGGTGGGCGACATCGGTCCGAATCGTGAGCGCACTGGTGGAGGCGGGGGCTCGACCGGCGACGGCGGGAGAATTCACGCGCCGCGCGGTGTTCAACGGCCGGATGGACCTGCTGCAAGCTGAGGCGGTGAACGATCTGATTCGTGCGGAGTCGAGCGCGGCGGCGGCGCTGGCGCTCGGACAGCTGGACGGGGGGCTCTCCCGCCGGATCGTGCAGTTGCGCGACGAACTACTGGCGCTGGAAGCCATGGTTGCGTACGAGATCGATTTTCCGGAGGAGGATGATGGGCCGGTCGATGCGGCGACGATACGCGGCGCAAGCACGCGAGTCGCGGCTGCGATCGAAGCCCTTATCGCCACGAGTCCGGCAGGCGAGCTGGTGCGGGCGGGCGCCGTGGTCGCCATCGTCGGCCGGCCGAACGTCGGAAAGTCATCACTGTTCAACGCGCTGCTGGGACGCAAGCGCGCGCTGGTGACTGAGACCCCGGGTACGACACGCGATGCGCTGGAGGCGGTGCTCGATGTGCGGCCCATTCCGCTGCGCCTGGTGGACACGGCGGGATTGCGGGAGGCTACGGACGAAGTCGAGCGCCTTGGCATCGCCGTGAGTCGAGAGTACATGCAGAGCGCGAGTGTCGTGCTGGCATGCGGTGACTCCGTCGAGTCGCTGGCGGCTGCCGTCGCCTTGGCGGACGAGGGGGCACGCGGGCGCGTGCTGGCGGTTCGGACCAAATCGGATCTGGCCGCCAACGGCGCGCCGACCGGCGACGGTGACGCACTGGCGGTGAGTGCCGTGACGGGACATGGGTTGGACGATCTGGTGCGACGCGTCTCGAGTTTGATCGCGCACGAGGTGCAGCTGCCGGAACCGGAGTCGCCCGTACTTGCGCACGCTCGCCACCGAGCGGTGCTGATGAGCGCCGCGGCGGAGGTGCGTGCGTTTCGGGCAGCGCGAGAGGAGGGAAGTCTTCCGGCGACGGTGAATGCCGTACACCTCCGAGCGGCCGTCCGCGTTCTGGAAGAACTGATTGGATCGGTGGATATCGAAGAGATTCTGGGGAAGCTCTTCGGCAGCTTCTGCGTGGGAAAGTAGAGCGCTAGAGACCGTCGTCGCGACCGGTAGCCTGTGCCCAGATCTCTCCGGCCAGCCACTCCATGCGTTCGTGGGCGTAGTCCAGCTCGGCCGGGGACAGCGAGGGGCTCTCATTGGACAGCCGACGAGCGAGGCTGATCATCTCGTCGAGCAGTTCGCGAAGCGGCTGATTGCGCCGGCGTTCATTTCGGTCACGATCGGTGGATGACATGCGGCTCGGCCTCCGTGCGTCAGGAGGCAGACGCTGCCGCTCCACTGGAGAGCGACTGAATCTCGGCAGCGCTGGCGCGGAGGGCCCAAGGGAGGCCGCGGGCCTCCACGGCGCCGGCGGCCAGGCGGGCACCGAGGTAATACCCGGAGCGTTCGGGCAGGACATGGCGGCCCGCCATGCGGGCATCATCGCTCATGCCATCGGAGAGATAGCGAAGCCGGAGACCGAGGGCGGCCCGGTCGAACTCCGGTTCGATCATCTGGTGCAGGACAGGCTCGAGTTCCCGGACCCGGGCGTACTGGCGGCGCACGTAGCCGAAATATTCCCAGGCGGCATGACCCGGACTGACGAGCTGTGACGCGTGAACGGCCAATCCTTCATTGATCACCAACTCGCGCAGCGACACGGTGCGTCCGGTGTCCCAATACGAGTAGTACCCCGTGTCCTGGATGGCCGTGCGCATCTCCGACCGGCTGGTGGGCGCGGTGTAGCGCACGACGTGCGCCACTTCGTGGGCGAGCCAGAGGGGAACGAGTTCGGGATCGAGCCCGAGCCCGAAGGTCTCGGGATTGCTCACGCCGGTGAAGTGTTCGAGGCAGACGAACGCGATGCCGCGGCCGTTGACCACGAGTTCGCCGGCGTTGGCGCCGCCGACGCCAACCATGAGGACGACGTCGAAGTCAACATCCGTCTGAAAGGCGCGCGCGCAGCGCTCTTCGACCTGGCGGGCAAGGGTGACGACGTCGGTGCGCTCGAGCATCGAGCGCAAATCGCCCCGATCGGCGGTTACGGCGCCGCGTACGACCTCGCGGAAATGCGGGCCCTCGGGCGGGATGACGTAGTTGTTCCAGTAGGCATCGAGAATACGACGATGCGTGGCGAGGTAGCGCTGATAGGCCGAGAAAGGATCCGTGCTGTCGAGAACCGCAAAAAAATCTGGCAGCAGGTTAATGAGCATTCGGCCGGTCTGAAGAAGGCGGCGCCAGCAATTCGCGGACGCGGAATCATACAGACGCGACCGGAGCGGAACAAGAGTGAGAACGCCGTACACGCCGCGCGGCGGCGCTAGCGCGTGCCGAACAGACGATCGCCGGCGTCGCCGAGGCCGGGAAGGATGTAGCCGTGTTCGTTGAGCTGGCGATCGAGCGCGGCGCAGAAGACCTGCACATCGGGGTGCGCCGCGGCGAGGCGCCGCACGCCTTCAGGCGCGGCGACGAGACACAGAAACCGAATGCGCTGCGCACCGGCGCGCTTGAGCGACGCGACGGCCGCCACGGCGCTTCCGCCGGTGGCGAGCATCGGATCGAGGAGAAAGAAATCACGCTCCGCTGCGTCGCCGGGAACTTTGAAGTAATAGTCCACGGGCTTCAGCGTGTCGTGATCGCGGTAGAGGCCGATGTGTCCGACGCGCGCGGACGGAACGAGGCGGCAGATACCCTCGACCATGCCGAGGCCGGCGCGGAGAATCGGAACGAGCGTCAACTTCTTGCCCATCACGCGCCGGCCGACCATGGCTTCCAGCGGCGTTTCCACCGGGGCCGGTTCGAGGGCCAGATCGCTCGTGACTTCGTAGGCCATCAAGGTGGCGATCTCGTCGACCAGTTCCTTGAAGATCTTGGTGGGCGTCGCGCGGTCCCGAAGCAACGTCAGCTTGTGCTGCACGAGCGGGTGATCCACCACACGAAGCGTCGGGAAGTCGGGGGTGGTGTGCATGGCGCAGAAGGTACTATCTTCGCCGACATGAAAGAATACCAGGCGGTGGTCGTGCGGCTGACGCGTCACCTGCGCGACGACGAAGATCTGTTGACCGACCTGTTGAATGAGCGAAGCCGGTCGGGCTGGGAACCGGCGATGATGTCGCAGGACGGCGAGCGGTTGACGGTGATATTCCAACGGCCCAGCGACCGAGAGTCCTGAGATGGCGCAGGCTGCGCGGAAGAGCGCAAGTGAGCGCGCGATTACGCGACAGTACGATCACTGCATAGCGCCACCATATGCTCAGGAATGTATTCTGCCTGAAATTCGACTGTGGTCGGTTGCGAGTCGCGTTCAGGATCCGAAGGCGGAGAACATCCCCCGGTCTCAGGTGTGAATGATCTCGGCGAGACGATCATGGATGCCCGGGCGCGAATTCTGAGCGAAGCCCGGGAGCGGATTGCGTCTGGCGGTTGGGACGCGGCGCGCTCCGGAGCAATCGCGGGAAAAGCCGGTGTGAGCAAGGCGCTGATCCACTACCACTTCAGCGACAAGACCGCGCTTCTCGTCGCCGTGGCCGAGTCATGCCGGGCCAACATCACCGGCCGGGACATAGAGGCGCCTCGCGCCGCTCGCGGCGGAGCGGCTCCCGTGGATGCATTCGTGCGTTGGATGACCGGCGAGTTGCAGGCACTCGACGTCCGGATCGCGCTGCAGCTCACGAGCGCGGAGGATAGCCGCGTGCGCAGCGAGGCGGCGGAAGCCCTGGAGGTGTTCCGCGCCTCGCTGAGCCGCCGAGTGACGGCCGTGTTCGACGCGGTGGGGCTGACTCCGCGGATCTCGATGGCGGTCATTGTCGACAGCTTCGCCGCGGCGAGCTATGGCCTGGCGGCTGGAGGCGGCGAAGCGCAGCAGGTTCTCGAATCACTCTGGCTGAGCATGCTGACGCTCGGCGATTGACCGGATCACTTCCGACAGCCGGCCGTCTCCCGCTAGTTTGTCGCGCATGCTGCCGCGGCGCCCCTCTCCCTGGAAGCGAATCACCGCGGTGATCACGATCGTCGTAGCGTGCGGGTGGCTGGCGTCGCTGGTGTGCGTGATCGCGTGGGGAATGCGCGACACGGCGCGACCGGCGGGGGCGATCGTCGTACTGGGAGCCGCGCAGTATGTGGGGCACCCATCGCCCGTGCTCCGGGCGAGGCTGGATCATGCCGTGGAGCTGTGGCGGAGGGGGCTGGCGCCCCGGATGATCCTCACCGGCGGCACCGGCGAACGGGACACGACGAGCGAGGCCGCCGTCGGACGGCGGTTCGTGGTGCAACAGGGGGTGCCGGAATCGGCGGTGACGCTGGAAGCCAAGGGACGCACCACCGCCGAGTCGATGCGCGCCGTGGCGGCGATGATGCATGCCCAGCAGAACGACACCGTCATTCTCGTGAGCGACCCCTTCCATATGCTGCGCCTGACGATTCTTGGACGCCGGCTTGGCCTCGTTCCGCTGCTCTCGCCGACGCGGCAGAGCCCGATCGGCGAGAACTGGAAGGAGCGCTGGGCGTACCGGCTCAGCGAATCGATAAAGGCGCCGCTCTCGTTCTTCGTGTCGCCCGCCGGGTTCCAGTGAACGCCGCCGGCATGCACCTTACAGGAATGCAACTTCCCATCGAGTGCTACACGCTGGCCAATGGACTCCGGGTGACGCTGTCGGAGGACCACACGGCTCCCATCGTCGGGGTCAATCTGTGGTACCACGTAGGGTCGGCGAACGAACGTCCCGGGCGCACGGGGTTTGCGCATCTCTTCGAGCACATGCTGTTCCAGGGATCGGCGGATGTCGGGGCCAATGAGCATTTCGAATTGATCCAACGCGCCGGCGGCACGCTCAACGGTTCGACCTGGATCGACCGGACGAACTATTTCGAGGTCGTGCCGTCCAACCAGTGCGAACTCGTGCTGTGGCTGGAAGCGAACCGCATGGGGAAGCTCCTGCCGGCCATGACGCAGGAGAAGCTGGACACCCAGCGCGACGTGGTGAAGAACGAACGCCGCTGGTCGGTGGACAACCAGCCATACGGCACTTGCTGGGAGCGGCTGCAGGCGCTCTGCTATCCGCCGGACCACCCGTTTCATCACTCGCTGATCGGCTCGATGGACGATCTGTCGCAGGCGAGCCTGGAAGACATCAGCGAATTCTTCCGCACGTACTACACGCCGGACAACGCCGTGCTGTCGATCGCCGGCGATTTCGATCGCGCTGAAGTGGGCCGGTGGATCGAGAAATACTTTGGCGCGATCCCGCGGGGCGCCGTGACGCCGAACCGGCCGTCAACGACGGTCGCCGACCGGTTCGGCGGGTGGACGGTGGAGATGGTGCCGGACGATGTCGCGTTGCCGCGCTTGTTCCTCGCGTTCCGGTCGCCGGTGTTCGGGAGCGAGGCGTATTACGCGGCGAGCGTGTGCGGCGCGGTGCTCGGGTTGCGCAGCGGCAGCCGGCTGCATCGTGAGCTGGTGCGAACGCGTGAGATTGCCGCCGAAGCCGCGGCGTACACGTTCGACCTTCCCGAGGGGAGCGACGTCCTGATTCTGGACGTCACCGGACGGCCCGGGATATCGCCGGAGGCGCTGCACGATGCGGTGGTGGGCGAAGTGGAGGCGCTCCGGCGCGACGGCGTGACGGCGGGCGAGGTCTCGCGGGCGGCGGCGCTCATCGAGACGGATCTCGTCAGCGCCCTGCAGTCCGCGGGCGAACGGGCGGACCGGCTGTCGCTGTTCGCCACGTACTTCGGCAAGCCGGAATTGCTGAACGAACAGGTGGCGCGCTATCAGCAGGTGACGCCGGAGCTCGTGAATGCGTTCATCGCCGACCGACTGGGCGCCGACAACCGGGCCAGCCTTATCTACGTGCCCCGCGACGGCAGCCCCGGCGGAACGGAGGCACGGCCATGAACGCGAATCCTTCCGGCCGGCCGGCGGCACGACCTCCGCGGCCGTACGCGTTTCCGCGGTTCGGTCGGCAGACGATCGGGGCAGGCGTGCGGCTGCTCGTGGCGCCCGTGGCGAAGCTGCCGTTGGTATCCATCGTAGCGGTGGTGGAGGCCGGCGCAACTCACGATCCCGCGGGGCGCGACGGACTGGCGGCGCTGACGGTAAAGCTGCTGCTCGAGGGGACGGCGCAGCGGGACGGAGCCGCGCTCGCCGACGCGTTCGAACAGCTGGGCGCGACGGTGGACGCGGGGGCGGGATGGGACGCCGCCATGATCCAGCTGACCGTCCTGCGGAGCAACCTGGAACCGGCGTTGACCCTGCTGCGCGAGGTGCTCCGCGAGCCGGCGTTCGCCGCGCGCGATGTGGCGCGGCTGAAGGCGGAACGGGAGGCGGAGCGACTCCAGGTCCGCACGGAGCCGCGCGAACTGGCGGACGAGTCGTTCGAGCGGTTGCTCTACGTGCCGGAGTCCCGGTATGCGCAGCCGGAGGGTGGCCGAACGAATTCGATCGCCGCGATGTCGCGGGACGACGTGGTGGCATTCTATCGGAGCACGTATGTGCCCGAGCGGTTGACCCTGATCATGGCCGGAGACGTGAGCCACGAGGCGGCGGCCGCGTTGACGACCGCGGCGTTCGGCGACTGGACGGGAAAGGCCGGTCCGGCCCGGACCATCACGGACGACCGAAGGATGACCGGGCCTCGTGTGGAAATCGTCGCGAAGCCCGACGCACCGCAATCGGAGCTCCGTATCGGCCACCGGGGCGTACCGCGCAGTCACCCGGACCATTTCAAGCTGGTCGTGATGAACGCCGTGTTGGGCGGCCTGTTCTCGTCGCGGATCAACCTGAACCTGCGTGAACGGCACGGATACGCGTATGGGGCGCACTCAAACTTCGAGTGGCGGCGAAACCACGGTCCGTTCGTCGTCTCCACCGCCGTGGAGAGCGGAGTGACGGCGGATGCCACACGGGAAGTGGTGGCGGAAATCACCCGGATTCGGGAGGGCGCGATCGAGCCCGAAGAGCTCTCACTGGCGACGAGCTACCTGGGAGGAGTCTTTCCGATTCGCTACGAAACAACTGCAGCGATCGCGAACGCACTGGCGGCGCTGGTCACCTACGGCTATCCCGCCGACTACTTCGACACCTATCGAGACAAGATCAACGCCGTCTCGACCCGCGACATTCTGCAAGCGGCGCGCGATCATCTGCACTCCGAAGAACTGCTCGTGGTAGCCGTGGGGGACCCGGCGGTGATCCAGGCACCCCTGGCGGCGCTTGACCTCGGCCCGGTGTCGGTGACGGCCGCCGCCGCCGTGGAGCGGGAACTCTAACCGGCGGCCGCCGACCCCAACGATGAGCGAACAGGCAGGGCAGCTAGGATCCCGCCGGGTCTACACCGGACGCGTGATCAACCTCGATCTGGACGAGGTGCGCTTTCCGGACGGATCGGTGGGCGAATTGGAGATCATCCGGCATCCGGGCGCGAGCGCCATCGTGCCGGTGCTGGGCGACCAACGGGCCGGAGACCCGGAACTCGTCCTGATCCGGCAATATCGGTATGCCGCCGGCGGATACGTGTACGAGATCCCGGCCGGGCGCCTGAACGACGGCGAATCGCCGCGCGAGTGCGCCGCGCGCGAACTGGTGGAAGAGACCGGGTACCATGCGGAGGCCGTGGATCATCTGTACACGATGTTCACGACACCGGGGTTCACCGACGAACGGATCCACGTCTTCCGGGCCACCGGCCTGCACGAAGGCGCCGCCGCCCGGGAGCCCGACGAGTTCATGAGCGTCGAGCGCATGCCGTTGTCGCGAGCGCTGGAACTGATCAGGAGCGGCGAGATCAGCGACGCAAAGACGGCCCTCGCCATCCTGTATGCCGCCCAGTTCGGCCTCTCCGCCGCTCC
This sequence comes from uncultured Gemmatimonadaceae bacterium, assembly GCA_963775915.1. Classification (GTDB taxonomy): domain Bacteria; phylum Gemmatimonadota; class Gemmatimonadetes; order Gemmatimonadales; family Gemmatimonadaceae; genus JAGWRI01. Next base: position 57,482 of record CAVZKH010000010.1, on the reverse strand, counting down.
AAAGACGGCCGGCTAGGGGAGTTGGCGAGCGTTTGGCCGCGCATTAAGAATGTTCCCTGAAAGGGTCACCAATCACTCAAGTGTCCGAACCAGAGGACACTTAGGCATCTCTTCTGCAGCGGCACAACGCAGTTAAACTATTGCAGCACAACGCCTTATAATTCGAATGCAAAACTGACGACAACGGCACGGGACGTGCTTTCTGTGTGGGTGCAACGGAGCGACGATCGCCATCGGCGAACGGCCTCCAATTCACATGGCGCACAGGAGCAGTCCCATGGCCGAACTCGCACGCAGGACCGCCGCGCTTCAGGAACCCTCCCGCCGCGAAGTCCTCCATAGCGCCGACGACACCGCGGTTGTCGCTGCCTTTCTTGGCGGTGAGGAGCGGGCCTTCCAGGAGCTGGTCGAGCGGTACCAGACCCGCCTCCTGAACTTCATCTACCGAACCATCGGCGACCGGGAACGTGCCGAGGATCTGGTGCAGGAGGTCTTCATCCGTGTCTACCGGCACATCCACCGGTTCGACACGACGAAGAAGTTCTCCACCTGGATTTACACGATCGCCTCGAATCTGGCCAAGAACGAATTGCGGAACCGGTCGCGCAACCCGCTGGTGCTCTTCCAGACGATCACGAGCAACCGGACGGAAGAAGAGCGTCCACTGCAGTTCGAAGACTACACGAGCCGCCCCGACGACCTCTATGAGAAGCGTCATCTGCGGGCGCTGGTTGAAGAGACGGTCGCCCAGCTTCCCGAACATCATCGGCAGGTATTCGTGCTGCGGGAGATCGAGGGCAAGTCGTATGAAGAGATCGCCGAGATCACCAACTGCAACCTGGGGACGGTCAAATCGCGGTTGAACAGGGCCCGCAACGCATTCTCCGCGATCATCGAGCCGTTGGTGGATTGAGGTCGTAGGGCGCCGGACCGGTAGCGGGGCTTTCCGCGGCATTTCCCGGGGTTGGGAACCGGCCAGGCATCGCCGGGTATCCCCCGGCATACGGATCCCGCCACCCCGGAACCCATGCACTGTCGCGCTTTTCGCAAGTCGCACGTCGCGTTCGTCGACCGGTTGATGCCGGAACGCCGAGTCGTCGCGATGTACGAGCATCTGGACGATTGCGAGCGATGCGCGCGGTTCGACGCAGCGGTGCGGCGCGGCCTGCTGGTGGCGCGGAACCTGCCCTCCATCAAGCCGTCGCCAGAATTCCGCTGCCGGCTGCAGCAGCAGCTGGACGCCATGGCGTCCGGCGACCCGTTCGCGCGCTCCCAGGCGGACCGCGGGGAAGCGACCGCGCACCGGGCCAGCATCTCGGCGTAGCAGGGCCACGTGCGGCCGGAGCACGTATATTCCCGGCATGACGACCGCAGCCGACCAAAAAGCGTTCCGTACGGCAATTCGGGATCGAAAGTTCGATTCCGTCTATTACCTGTACGGGGACGACGACTATCTCAAGGCCGAAGCGGTACGGCAGTTGGTAGCGGCCGCGGTCGATCCGGCGACGCAAGCGTTCAACCTGGATCAGCGCAAAGGCGCTGAACTCCAGGGCGAGGCGCTGGGTGTGATGGTGGGAACGCCGCCAATGATGGCGGATCGGCGGGTGGTGGTGATCGAGGACGTGGCGGCGCTGCGCAAGGACGCGCGCGCGGCGCTCGACGAATACCTGAAGGCGCCCTCTCTCGATACGATGCTCATTTTGGTCGCCGGGAGTGGTGAGAAGGCGGACAAGCGACTGGCGAGCGCCGCGATCGCCGTGGAATACGGTCCGCTCACCGGCACCCAGCTGCCGAAGTGGATCACACAGCAGGTGGAGCAGGCGGGCGGGACCATCACCGAGGGCGCGGTGGCGCTGCTCCAGGACGTGGCGGGAACCGACCTATCGCTGCTGCAGCTCGAGGTGGAAAAGCTGCTCAGTTTCTGCGGCGGCAATCCGATCACGGAAGAAGCCGTGGGAGCCGTGGCGGGCGTGCGCCGCGAAGAGACGTTGGGGCACCTGCTGGACGCAGTGGCGCAACGGGATGCCCGGGAGGCGTTGGCCGCGCTTCCTCTGGTACTGCAGCAACCGAAGGTATCGGCGGTGACGATCGTGATGGCGCTCGCCGTGCAAACGCTGGCCCTCGCCTGGGGCGAAGCGCGCGGGCTGCCCCCCGCCCGGCTGTCGCGCGAGTACTTCACCCTCCTCAAAGAAGCGGGCTCCGTTTACACGGGGCGTTCGTGGGGCGAAGCGGCATCGGCGTGGACGCGGTTCGCCTCGCGGTGGTCGGCCCGCGAGCTGACCGATGGGCTCGAGGCGCTGGCCCGGGCCGACGAAGCGCTTAAGGAATCGCGGCTGTCAACAGACGAACAGCTCCTCTCGACCTTGATACTGACGCTGTGCCGTGCACCGGCGGGACGGAAAGTAGCATGACGAAAATGGGAAGCCGTACAATGCAACGTTCGTGGATGGTGGCCGTGCTGGTTCTGGCGCCGGCCGCGGCTGCGAGCGCGCAGGCCGCTGACAGCACGACAGCGCACCGCCAGGCGGCGATGGATTCGGCGTTCGCTGAGGCGCGGCAGCTGGTGATTTCGGGACAGACGGCTGCGGGCCGGCACCTTGCCGACTCGATCGTCGCCGCCACGCCGATCGGGACGCCGGCATACGGCGCGGCGCTGTACGGGCGCGCGCAGGTGGCTCCGACAGCCGCGGATGCCGAGCGCGACTACCAACGCATCATCGTGGAGTATCCGCTCTCGCCGCATTCTGGCGATGCGCTGCTGCAGATGGCGCAGTTGGAGCGGTCGCAGGGGGATCGGGCGACGGCGATCGGCCACCTCGAGCGCTATCTGCGTGAGAACCCCGCGAGCCCGAAGCGGGCGCGGACGGGATTCTGGCTGGCGCAGCTGCTGTTCGAGGAGAACGACGACACGGCGGCATGCGCGGTGCTCGACACCGCCCGAACGGCGCTTACGCCGGGCGACATCGAACTGCAGAACCAGATGAACTTCTATACGACGCGGTGTGAAGCAGCCGCGGCGCGGGCAACGGCGGACTCGACCGCGAAGGCGGACAGCGCCCGAGTGGATTCAACGGCGCGCGCGGATTCTATCAAGCAGGCCGGGGCACGTGCGCACGCTCCGCCGGCAAAGGCAGCGAGATCGCCCAGGCCGCCGGCCGCCGGAAAGCCGCGAACCGGCGGCGCAGCAACCGCCCGGGAATATGCGGTGCAGGTCGGGGCGTACGGCATCGCGGCCGAGGCGCAAAGGGCCGTGGACCGGCTGCACGAGCGCGGGATCGAAGCGCGCGTGGATGGGAGCGCCAAGCCGTTCCGGGTGCGCATCGGGCACTACAAGACCAGGACGGAAGCGAGCCGGGCGCTGGCCGAGTTCAAGAAGGCGGGCCTGGACGGCTTCGTGGCCGTCATCGACGGACGGTAGCGCACCATGGCGCAGACGCCGTTGATGCAGCAGTACCGGGACATCAAGGCTCGCCATCAGAACGCGATCGTGTTCTTTCGCATGGGCGAGTTCTACGAGATGTTCTTCGACGACGCGGAGCTGGGAGCCCGTGTGCTGGGGCTGACGCTCACGTCGCGGAACAACGGCGGGGCGGCGGACGTGCCACTGGCGGGCGTGCCGGTGAAGGCGGCGGCGGACTACATCCGGCGTCTGGTGGAGCGGGGCCACCGGGTGGCGATCTGCGAGCAGGTGGAAGATCCGAAGCTCGCCAAGGGCGTGGTGCGGCGCGAAGTGATCGAGACCGTGTCACCGGGAGCGGCCCTGGCGGACGAGCTCCTTCACGGCGGGCGGAACAACTTCGTCTGCGCCATCCACCGGACGGCGGCCCGCGTCGGAGTGGCCGCGGCCGACATCTCGACCGGGGAACTGCGGCTGATCGTCAGCGACGCGGCCGATCTGGAGCCATTGCTGGCGCGGCTCGGGCCGCGCGAAGTTCTCGTGGCGCGGGGGACGGACGTCCATGCGCCGGCGGCGGCGGGTGCGGAAGGCGCGCTGGTGTCGGAGCGGGAAGGATGGGAGTTCGATGAAGCGATGGCGCGCGACGACCTGGCGCAACAGTTCGGCGTGCTGTCGCTGGACGGTCTGGGGCTGGGCGCGGACGACGGCCCGGCGGTGAGCGCCGCGGGCGCCCTGCTCCGCTACCTGCGCGAACTGCAGCCCGCCGGCGTGCGGCTGGGCCGGCCGATCGTGGAACGGCCCGGCGGCGTGATGCCGCTGGACGAGATGACTCGGCGGAACCTCGAGCTGGTGGAATCGCTGCGTGGCGGCGACGCCGAAGGCACGTTGGCAAGCGTGCTCGATCAGACGAAGACCCCGATGGGCGCGCGGCTGCTGCGCCAATGGATGCTGGCTCCGCTGACCGATCGCGCGGCCATCGAAGCGCGGCTGGACGCCGTGGAAGCGCTAACGGCCGATGCCCTGGCGCGCGACGCGCTTATCCGGGCGCTGGACGGGGTGCGCGATCTCGAACGGCTGGCAACCAAAGCGGCGCTGGGGCGCAGCACGCCCCGCGATCTGCGCGCGCTGGGCGTCTCGCTGTCGCGATTGCCCGCGGTGCACGAAGCCGTGGCGCGCGTCGGAAGCGTCGGCGTATTGCGCGAGGTGCTGGAAGGGTGGGATCCGTGCGCCGAAGTCGCCATGGCGATCAACGCGACGCTGGTGGAACGTCCACCGCTGGCGATCGGGGAGGAGGCGACCGTCGCCGGCGGCGTGGATCAGGAGCTGGATGAGCTGCGCGCGCTGCGGGACGGCGGCAAGGAATCAATCGCGCGCATTCAAACGGAAGAGCGCGGCCGCACCGGGATCAGCTCGCTCAAGGTGGGCTACAACCGGGTGTTCGGGTACTACATCGAAGTGACGCGGGCGAACTTGCATCTGGTGCCCGACGACTTTCAGCGGCGCCAGACGCTCACCAACGGCGAACGGTTCGTAACGCCGGCCCTCAAGGAATACGAGGAGAAGGTGCTGACCGCGGCCGAACGGATCGAGACGCGGGAACGGATGCTGTTCGAGGCGCTCCGGTCGTGCGCGGGGGCGGAGATCACGCGGCTGCAGCGCACGGCGCGCGCCGTGGCGGCGCTGGACGTGCTCTCGGGGCTCGCCGAAACCGCGGTGCGCGAGAACTACGTGCGTCCGCGCCTGCACGACGGATTCGCGCTGACGATCACCGCGGGCCGGCATCCGGTGGTGGAGCGGATGATGCCGCGGGACAAGTTCATCCCGAACGACACGACGCTGGCGGAAGACGCGCGGGTGATCATCCTCACCGGCCCGAACATGGCGGGGAAATCGACAATTCTTCGCCAAGTAGGACTAATTGTGCTGATGGCCCAGATGGGGAGCTTCGTTCCGGCGGCGAGCGCGGACATCGGCGTGGCCGATCGCGTGTTCACCCGGGTCGGCGCGAGCGACAATCTCGTGCGCGGCCAGTCGACGTTCATGGTGGAAATGTCGGAAGCGAGCGCGATCCTGCACAACGCGACCACGCGAAGTCTCGTCCTGCTGGACGAGATCGGACGCGGGACCTCCACCTACGACGGCGTCTCCATCGCCTGGGCGGTGAGCGAACACCTGCACGACGCGGTGGGGTGCAAGACGGTGTTCGCCACGCACTACCACGAGCTGACGCAACTGGCGGACGAATTAGTAGCAGTACGAAACTATAACGTCGGCGTGCGGGAGGTGGGCGACCAGGTGCTGTTCCTCCATCGCATGGAGCCGGGCGGGGCGGACCGGAGCTACGGCATCGAAGTCGGACGACTGGCCGGCCTGCCGGCCGAGGTCATCACGCGGGCGCGCGAGGTGCTTCAGCTGCTGGAAGGCGAGCAGATGGTGCCGGCACTGCAGCACCGGCCGCCGAAGCCGCGAGCAGCACGGGCCGAGCCGGCGGCGCAGCTGGGGCTGTTCGGCGCCGACGCGCACCCGGTGGTGAAGCGGCTGAAGGAGCTCGATATCAATGGCCTGACGCCAATGCAAGCGCTGACGGTGCTGAACGAACTGAAGAATGAGAGCGAGCAGTGAACGCCGAACGGTGAACGGGGAACGGTGCGCCGCTCAAGGTGCTCCGCGAAACGCTAGCTTTCCCCCTCCCCCTCCCCCTCCCCCTCCCCCTCCATCCCCTCCCCTCCAAGCTCCATGACCATCATCCGCAATCGCAGGCCATACGACGACGTGCTGCAGACCATCGGCTGGACGCCCCTGATCCGCCTGCATCGCGTGGCGCGGGGCATTCGGACGCCGGTGTACGGCAAGGCGGAGTTCTTCAATCCCGGCGGGTCGGTGAAGGACCGCATCGGGTTGCCGATCATCGAACGCGCGGAGCGCGACGGCACGCTCAAGCCAGGCGGCACGATCGTGGAAGGCACGAGCGGCAACACCGGCATCGGGCTGGCAATCGCGGCGGCGCTCAAGGGATACCGGTGCATCTTCACGATGCCGGACAAGATGTCCCAGGAAAAGGTGCGGCTGCTCAAGGCGTTCGGCGCCGAGGTGATCATCACGCCCACGGCGGTGCCGCCCGACCATCCGGACAATTACGTGATGATGGCCAAGCGCATCGCCAAGGAAACGCCCAACGCGATGCTGGCGAACCAGTTCTACAACGAAGCGAACCCGCAGGCGCACTACGACACGACGGGCCCGGAGCTGTGGGAGCAGAGCGAGGGGCGGATCACGCACTTCGTGGCGGCGGCGGGCACCGGAGGCACGCTGACGGGTATCGGGCGGTACCTCAAGGAGAAGAACCCGAAAATCCAGATCATCGCCGGCGATCCGGTGGGATCGATCCTCGCCGATCTCTGGCACTCCAAGGGCAAAAGTCATGGAGAGGGCGCGCCGTACAAGGTCGAGGGCATCGGCCAGGATAAGCTGCCGGGCACGCTCGATCTCTCGCTCATCGACGACTATGTGACGGTGAGCGACCGGGATGCGTTCACCATGGCCCGGCGCCTGACGCGTGAGGAAGGGCTGTTCGTGGGAGGATCGACGGGGCTGATCGCGCAGGTGGCGCTGGACGTCGCGCGGCGGATCGACGATCCGGATGCATTCGTGGTGACGTTCCTGTGCGACACGGGCGAGCGCTACCTGTCGAAGATGTACAACGATGAATGGATGCGGGAAAACCAGCTGCTCGACGGCGACCGGGCGACGCTGGCACAGGTGATCGGCGGCAAGCCGGAAACGGCGGAAGCCATCGTGAGCGTGGCACCCGGCGCTTCGGTGCGGCAGGCCCTGCGGCTGATGTCGCTGCACGACGTATCGCAGCTGCCGGTGATGGACGGCGCCAACTGCGTGGGATCGGTGAGCGAGTGGTCGCTCTCGGCCAAGGGCCTCGAAAATTCGAAGCTGCTGGATGCCGCGGTGAGCGAAGTCATGGATCCGCCATTTCCGGTGGTCGACGCAGCGCAGCCGGTGGACGCGGTGGCAACGCTGCTCTCCAAGGCCAACCCGGCAGTGCTGGTGCGCGCGAACGGCGTCGTCTCGGGAATCGTGACCAGGTCGGACATGCTGTCGTATCTCATGGCGCGGTGACGCACCGCCGGCCAGCAACGCTCCCTTCCCCCCTCCCTTCCACCTTCGCTCTTGTGCGCATCACCGTCCTGCTTGGCGGCACCTCATCGGAACGCGACGTCTCGATAGCCTCGGGGCTCCGCATCGCGGAGGCGCTCCGCGGCCGTGGCCACATGGTAACGGCCATCGACACGGTGAACGGCCCCCTGACGGCGGCCGACGAAGCGGCAATCCTCGGGACGCCGGTCATGAAGCGGACGCCGCCAACGCAGGATGAGTTGGATCGCATGGGGAGCGATGCCCTGGAGCGGCTGGCGGGGTTCCTGCCTGCTCGGGGCGACACCGACGTGGTCTTTCTGGGGCTGCACGGCGGCACCGGGGAGGACGGCACGGTGCAGGCGCTGCTCGATCTGGCGGGGCTGCCGTACACGGGCAGCGGGCACCTGGCGAGCGCCCTGGCCATGGACAAGGACCTGTCGAAGCGGCTGATGCGCTCGGCCGGCGTCCGGACGCCTCGGTGGCTGATGGCGCCCGCCACACCTGACACTGTCCGCATGGCGGTCGGGTTTCCCGTGATCGTGAAACCGGCGCGGGAGGGATCGACGGTGGGACTGACGCTCGTCACCGCCGAGTCTGGCCTGGCCTCGGCGATCGCCGAAGCGGCGCGGTACGACGACGAGGTGATGATCGAGGAGTACATTCCGGGACGGGAGCTGACGGTGGGCATTCTGGGACTGGAAGCGCTGCCGGTTGGCGAAATCATTCCGAAGCACGAGATTTACGACTACGAGTGCAAGTACACGCCGGGCATGGCGGACGAACGGTTTCCGGCGGACCTCACCTCAGAGCAGGCGCGCGTGCTGCAGGCTCAAGCGCTCGATGCCTTCCACGCGCTCAAACTGCGCGGCTACGCGCGAATCGATTTCCGAATGACGACCACGGGCGACACGTACTGTCTCGAAGCGAACACCCTGCCAGGGATGACCGAGCTCAGCCTGATTCCGCAGGCGGCCCGGGCCGCCGGAATTTCCTTTCCAGAACTGTGCGAGCGGATCGCGAAACTGGCGCTGGACGACAAGGGGGGGCGCTGATGCCGGTCGTACGACCCACCGCGGCGCTGGCCGGCGTCCCCGCCGGTGTCCAGGCAAACGGGCTCTGGATCGGCCGGCGCCAACTGTTCGTGCGGTTTGCGGCCGAAGCCGAGACGGCCACGATGTACACGCCCGACGCGCTCGGCGGGGAGCTGGAGCGGCTGATCGCGCGCTCGACCTACCATTCGATCAGCGTGAGCGGCCGTGACCCGCTGGCCAACGCGGCCTTCCTGCGGACGACGCTCGAGACGCACACGCCGGCGTTGCCGGTGATGCTGGACTGCGACGGGCAGCGGCCGGAAGTGATCGGCGACGTGGCCCGGTTCCTGGCGCTGGTTCAGGTGACACTCGATGGGACGCCCGCCGATGCCACGGTGGAACGGGCCGTGGCCACGGTAAAGGCCGCTGCCGGGGCCTCGGTGCTGCACGCGCTGGTGCTGGCCCCTCGCGAAACGACTACCGACGGACCGATCCTGCGCGTGATCTCGCAGGTCCACTCCGCCAGCGCCCAGACGGCCGTCATCGTGCATCCGCCCGCCGAGAGCACGGAGCACGATCGCCGCTGGCTGACGTTCATGGAGCAGGCCGTCGGGTTGCACGGCGACGTGCGGCTGCTACCGCGACTTTCGCGTCCGACCGGAATGCGGTAGGGTAGCTCAAGGGGGTAGCGCCAAGGCGCCCCCCTCGGCATGCTCCATCAGATGGACGCCGCCGGACGGTCCGGACGGCGGGGGCCCTGGAACCGACGATGGCAACTTCCGACAGCGTGCGACAGAGCGACCAACCTCACCTCACGCCAGCGGTTCGCTGGCTGACGATCGTGTGGCTGGCGATGGTGCTCGTCCAGAGCACGGTGACGACCCCGGCTGACGTGACCGGCGTGCTCGGGTTCGACCCGTCGCGGCTGGGGCATGCCTGGTGGACGCTGCTCACGTATTCCCTCGTTCCCGGGGACCCGTGGCTGGCGGCGGCGGGCCTGTTCACGCTACTGGTGTTCGGCGTACGGGTGGAGCGGGCGTGGGGAACAAAGGCATTCACGCTGTACTTCCTCTGGTGCATGGCTGGCGGGGCGCTGGCGCAAGCGCTGTTCGTGCACGGCGGGACACTCTCGGGGCCCGCAGCGGGACTGTTCGGCGTGATGACGGCGTACGCATGGCTCTGGCCCAAGGAAGAGCTGTTCCTGTTCGGCGTCCTGCCGATGCGGGTGTGGACAATGGTCGCCATGATGGCGGGCTCGCTGCTGGCCCTGGGCGTTACCGGGGAGAACGCCAACGGCTGGGGGTACCTGGCCCATCTGGGCGGCTTCGTCTTCGCGGCGCTCTATCTGCGCCGGCCGGCTCCGGTGAGCATCGACGAGCTGCGGCAGCGGATGGCGCCGGCGCCAGATCCGACGGACGAAACGCCGCGGGCGATTCCCCGTTCGATGCCGCGCAGCCGGCGTGGCGACGAGGTGGATGAAATTGTGGCGCAGAGCAAGGCCGCCGTAGCCAAGCGGCCGGCGCGCACGGCGCAGGCCGCTCCGGCGCGCGACGGGAAGCGTGAAGCGCTCAACCGGGTGCTGGACAAGATCTCGGAGCAGGGGCTGGACAGCCTGTCGAGCGAGGATCGCACGCTGCTCGAAGAGATGTCGCGCCGGCTCCGGGGCCGCTAACGAGAAAGCCCCCCGGACTTGCCGGGGGGCGGTACCGCCACGCCGTTCTCGCGGCGGCGACGGCAGGCGAGAAGAGTTCGCCTGCGCAGGCCCAACGTAGTAAACATCGGCGCCGAGCGCCAGAACGAATCATGCCGAACCAGAAATTGCTGGAGACCTTTCCCAACCCCTACCCGGGGCGCGCCTACGAAATCCGCATGGAATGCGCGGAATTCACCTCGCTGTGTCCGGTGGGGGGCATCGAGAGCGACGCCGAGGAGCTGCAGCTTCTGGAGGGCGGCGCCCCGGACTTCGGGACGATCACGATCACGTACGAGCCGGCAAAGCAGTGCCTGGAACTGAAGAGCCTGAAGCTCTATCTGTGGAGCTTCCGGAACGACGGGATCTTCTACGAGCGGGCGGTGAACCGCATCCTGGACGATCTGGTGAAGGCCTGCCGGCCGCGGACGATGACGGTGGTGGGGGATTTCAATGTGCGGGGGGGGATAAAGTCGGTCATTACGGCGAGTAAAGCGGTAGGTCGGTAGGTCGGACAGTCAGACAGAAAACGGCGGGGATCCAGGTTCGGATCCCCGCCGCTCTTTTTCTGCCTACTTACTGTCTTACCGACCGACTGATGTACTGACGTACACCATCCGCGACGCGGATGTTAGAACGCGTACCGCACCTGGAACTGAAGCTGGTAGTTCGACGCCAGGTTGTTCGCGTTCCAGGTGGCGAAGTTGGGGTTGAACGTGACGACGGGCACGCCGCTGGTGAGGTTGCCGCCGGCGATGCTCTTCTCGGTGAGCAGCGTCTGGGAGCCGGAGAAGCCGACGTACTGCTGATGGCCCCAGTTGCTGTTGACCAGGTTCAGGAAATTGTAGACCTGAACCTCGAGCGTGATGTTGTGGAGCTGGCCAGCGCCGAAGCTCTGGCGAACGGCGAGGTTGACCAGGTTCGTCCACGGCGTGGTGCAGGCGTTGCGGGTCATGATCTGACCGCGCTCGCTGTTCAGGCAGGGCTGCGACTGGATGAAGTTGTTCAGCGCCGCGGCCTGCTGGGCCGGCGTGTACGTGACTCCGTTCGACGTGAGATTCGCGAACTGAACCTCGCTGGAGTTGGTGGCGTCCTTCGGAATGTAGATCGGGTCGTTGGAGTACCCGTCGCCATTGAGGTCGCCGCTGTACACGTAGTCGATCGGCTGCCCGGAACCGCCCTGGTACGTGAACGTCAGGTCGGTGCGGGTGGGGAAGCTGTAGGTGCCCTGGGCGACGAGGTGGTGCTTCTGCTCGAAATCCGAGCGCGTCGCCGTGGGGTCGGACTCGTTGCCCGCCCAGTCACGGCCGTAGGTGTACTGCGAGGAGGCCGTGCTGGAGGTGAGGCTCTGGGCGTCGACGGCGTGGGTGTAGGTGTAGAAGATCGAGCCGGCGAAGTTGTTGTAGAACTGGCGCTGAATGCCGCCCGTGAGGTTGTAGGAGTAGTCGTTCGACTGATTCGACACGTCGAGCACGACGCTGCGATCGGAATGCGCGAGCACGGGGTTGAACGGCGTGAGGCCGTAGAGCACTCGGCCGTGCGGATCCGTGCCCTGCGGGCCGGCCAGGGCGATGTTCTGATAGAACGGGTTGTTCACGCCCTTGGTGTACATCGCTTCCAGCGTGCCTACCCAGTGGTCCTTGAACTGGCGGTCGTAGCCCAGCGTTCCACGGAGGTTCTGGGGGAACTGGAGGTTCTTGCTGAGCAGGTCGATTTCACCGCCGGCCTTGGCGGTGAGGCCGTTGGAGCAGGCCTGCGGTGGGGTGCTGACGACGGAAGCGCTGAAGTGGGGAGCCAGCGCGCCGTTGCAGGTGAGCACGCCGACGCCGACGCTGCCCGAATTCTGGAAGGCGTTGCTGAGCCAGACATAGGCCGGGCGGCCCGTGAACAGGCCGACGCCGCCACGGAGCTGGTTCTTCTGATCGCCGGTCACGTCCCAGTTGAAGCCGACGCGCGGCGACCACTGGATGTTGCCCGACGGCACGTCCTGCGTGTTGCGGCCGAACTCGCTCTGGACCGACGCGTTGAGCGGCGGCTTGGTGAAGAAGATCGGATCGTCGAAGCGGATGCCGTAGGTGAGCGAGAGGCGATCCGTGGCGGCATACTCGTCCTGCACGTAGGCGCCGTAGTTGCCGGCGCGGAAGCGCACGGCGCCGTCGCCGGAGAGCGGCACGCCGATGACGTACTGGCGGGCGATGCCGTGTTCAGCGAGTCGAGCGTGCCGAACGTCCAGACGCCGTACGACGCCTGCGTGAACAGATTGCGGACCTTGTACCACTGGCCGGTGGCGCCGAAGGTGATGCGATGGGCGCCGATGGGCATCGTGTAGTTGTCGGTCAGTTCGATGAGGTCCTGGTCGAGCTGGTTGCCCTGCGAGTAGCGCTCCGAGCCGTCGATGATGCCGAAGCCGCCGTCGTAGACGGTGACCTGCGGAGCGAGCACGCTGGGCTGGCGCCGGTCGCGGATGGTCTCGTAGTTGAGCAGGAGTTCGTTGAACGACCCGCCGCTGAACAGCGTGCGGAGCTGGGCCACGGCGGCGTTCTTCTTGGACTTGAAGTGGTAGCCGTTGTTGTCCAGCGAGTACGCCGACGCGGAGCGGCTGAAGATGTCCTGCACCGCGTTGCCGTAGTTGTCGCGGATTACGAGCTGCGTGTTGCCGGGCAGGTTGAAGTCGAGCCGGGCGAAGGCATTGGCCAGCGGGTTGCCGTTGTTGACGAGCGCGCCCGAACCGATGGGCATGCCGTATCCGTGAAGCGCCGTGGTCACTTCGCTGACCTGCGCCTGCGACGGACCAGAGAGCGTGCTGCCCACGTACGGGCCGCTGGCCGGCGTGGTGCGGGCCTGCCAGTCACCCGCCACGAAGAAGAGCACCTTGTCGCGCATGATCGGGCCGCCGAGGGAGAAGGCGCCCTGCGACTGGTCGAACTTGGTGATGTAGGCCTGACTGCGGGTCATGCCCTGGTTGCGGCTCACGCCGACGAGGGACCCGTGCCAGTCGTTGGTGCCGCTCTTGGTGACCGCGTTGACGAGGAGGCCGGAGAAATTGGCCTGCCGCACGTCGTACGGCGAGAGCAGGACCTGATACTCCTTCACCGCTTCGAGGCTGATCGACTTGCCGTTGGCCTGGCCGCCCGGCTGGCCGGTGGAGCCAAGGCCGAACAGGTCGGCTTCGGTGGAGCCGTCGATCTGGATGTTGTTGTAGCGGTTGTTCGTGCCGCCGCCGGAGAGGCCGGGTCCCACGGTGGAGACCTGGGGCGTGAGGGCGACGAAGTCGTAGAAGCTGCGGTTCAGGCTCGGCAGGCGACGGAGCGCCGTGTCGGAAATCGTCGTCGTGGCGCCCGTGTGCGACGCGGACATGACGGGATCCTGGTTGCCGACAACGGTTACCGCGGCGAGCTGCGCGGCCTGGGTGACGAGTTCGAAGTCGAGGCGGGTCACCTGGCTGAGCACGACGACCACGTTCTCACGGGTCTGCGGCTGGAAGCCAATGCGACGGATGGTGACGGCGTAGTCGTTGCCCACGTCGAGGCCGGGCACGGTATAGCGGCCGTCGGTCCTGGTGGTGACCCGGCTCGAGAAGCCGGTGGTGCGATTGGTGACCTGGACCTGCACGCCCTCGATGGGCTGGTGTTGATCGCTGGTCACGGTACCGGCAATGGCGCCGGTGGTCACACCCTGCGCGGTCGCCGCCGCCGGGATCGCGAACGCGACCACGACCGCGAGCAGACCGCCGAGCGTCCAACGGGAAATTTTCATATTAAGCGTCCTGAGATGAGTGAAGGCACCTCTCCTGGCGCCACGACTGTCATCGCCATCAGGGGTGACGGCGATAACAAGAACCCGAAATTCAGCAACGCGAGTCACGTTCTGACAGAGGGACGGCTGTAACGAGGCCGTAACCGGTACATGCGCTCGTGTGCCCCGACGCGCCCTGAAAAGTGGAGTGGAATGTAAGAGCAATACAGCGGCAAAACGAGCGGACAATGCCCGCACCAGGCGCGGAGCCGAATCGACAATTGAAAAACATAAATGGGGCACCATTTATATCAAAGATCGGGGACAGCAGACCGACGGCCGCTCGGCTGAACGGGTCTCTCGACGCTCCGAAACAACGGCGCGACGTTGCTGCAAGTGGGCGTAACTCATGGCGAACGGTTGATCTACGGCCAGAGGGCCGGTTACCTTTCGCGGTCTTGGCCAGGTAGCTCAGTTGGTAGAGCAGCGGACTGAAAATCCGCGTGTCGGCAGTTCGATTCTGCCCCTGGCCACTGTCGGTGACACCCTGCCCTGGCGAACATGCGGGCTCCGGAGCAGCTGCTCCGGAGCCCGCTTGCGTCGGTGAGTGGGCGCGGCGCACCGCCGCCCGGAATTGGCGCAAGGCCCCGGAATGCAGTATTGGGTAGGTCATGGAACGCCCACCTGCCCCAAGAGCGTGAACCGGCAGCCGTCGCCCCGGCAATCCGACCTCGACCTGGCCGCACGGCATGCGGAACAGGAAGCCGCGGCGCGCGTCCGCGACGGGGATCCGCTGGCGCTGGAGATGATCTTCCTGAACTACCACGCCGAGTTGGTCGGGCTGGCGGAACGCATCAGCGGATCTCGTGACGTCGGTGAAGAGGTGGTGCAGGACGTGTTTCTGGCCATCTGGAGAGGGCGGTCCCGTTGGCGAATTGCGAGTTCATTGCGGGCGTACCTCAGGCGGGCGGTCCAGAACACGGCGGCGCGAGCCCGGGCGTCACGATCTCGTGGCGGCGACGTCGACCGGCATGCGCCGCTGGAGGAAGGCACCGCGCATGCGGTGGCCGATGCGGGTCCGACCCCGGCCGACCAGGCGATTTTCCACGATCTGGCCGCCGCCGCCGAACGGGCGACGGCCGCCCTGTCCCCGCGGGCGAAAGACGTCTTCCTGCTGCGGCGCGACGAGGAGCTGTCGAACCGGGAAATCGCCGAGCGGCTTGGCGTCTCGGTGAAGACGGTGGAAACGCACATGGGACGGGCGCTGCGGTTCATGCGCCGGCGCCTTGCCCGGTGGCTGGACGAGTAGACCGCCGGCCCAGCCGAAAACCGGCATTCAGGGTAGGGAGGGGTCCGCTGTCTCTACAGGAGCATGGCGAGCGACCACACCAACCATCCTGACGGTCCGGAGAGCTCAGATCCGCTGGCCGGATTCCCTTCATTTCGGGGGATGGAACTTCCGGTGCTCCGTCGGTACGTCGTGGGCGCGAGCTCTGAGGAGGAGCGCCGCCGCGTAGAGGCATGGGGGTTGGAGTCGGCCGAGCGCCGGCGGTACCTGCATGCGCTGCTCCAGTTGCGCGGGCGAACTCCGCACGGACGGGCCGAAGAGGGCGTGGCCGCGTGGGCGCGCGTCGCGGCCCAGCTCGAACGCCCCGACCATCGGGAGACCGAGCGGTTCGTTGCCCCATGGGAGGCGCCGGCGATGGCGGTGCGCACGCGGAGAAGCGGGCCGCCGCGGGTGCTGCTGGGCGCGTTCGGCGTCCGGCGGCGTATCTGGCCGTTGCCGCTCACGGCGGCCGCGGTGCTCCTGATCGGGGGGATCGGGTTCCGCCTGGTAGGAGAGGGAGCGCGACCGGCGCCTGGCGTGCCCGCGGCAACAATGCGCCGGGTGGCCACGACACGCGGACAGCGCGCCGAAATCAGCCTCGACGACGGCACCCGCGTGGTGCTGGGCGTGGACAGCCGCCTGGAGTTCCCGTCGGATTTCGAAACCGGGCGGCGTGACGTGTACCTGAACGGAACGGCGTACTTCCACGTGATGCACAATGCCGCCAAACCGTTCACCGTGCACACGGCGAACGCCGTCACCCGTGACGTGGGTACGCAGTTCGTGGTGCGGGCGTACCCGGGCGATCGCCAGACCGAAGTCGTGGTGAGCGACGGCTCGGTG
Source organism: uncultured Gemmatimonadaceae bacterium (assembly GCA_963775915.1). Lineage (GTDB taxonomy): Bacteria > Gemmatimonadota > Gemmatimonadetes > Gemmatimonadales > Gemmatimonadaceae > JAGWRI01. The sequence goes on along the minus strand of CAVZKH010000010.1, from coordinate 41,310 downwards.
GCCATGGGCCCTCGGCACGAGTCGCCGGACGCCGAAACCGTGCTGACGCGCGACGAACGGGGCGTGGTCACAACCGGCGCTCCGGGAATCACGGTGTCGCGGGTCGACCCCGCGGAATACACCGGGTGGATGCGGGGGCAGCTGATGTTCGCCGACACGCCGCTGTCGGAGGTCGTGCGGGAACTGGGCCGGTGGTATGACACCGACGTGACGATCGGCGACGCGTCGCTGGAGCGGCTGCCGTTCAGCGCGTCGTTCACGGCGGAGTCGTTCCGCGAGGTGGTGAGGACGCTGACCACCGTGCTGCCCGTTCGAGCGGTGCGGCGCGGAATCGGCGTGGTGCTGTATCGGAGATGAGGCACGCGGGTGAAGCAGTGAGACGGAGCGCACAAGCACTCGAAAGGAGATCATCATGATGCGCCACTGGATGAAAGCACTGGTGGGACTGGCAGCGGTAGCCGCGACGGCACAGGCCGCATTCGCGAAATCGCCCCAATATCCCGGGGGGCCATCGGCCGATCTGCGCGACAGCGCACCACACTTCCTGACGACGACCGCGTCGGCACGCGTGCCGGTGGATGTCGCCCGAACCCCGATGCTGAACCAGCGAATCGGGCTGCACCTGGAGAACGTGACCCTGGCCCAAGCGCTGGAGACAATCGGCGACTCGACCGGACTGCGGTTCGCGTACAGCCGCGACGACGTGCCCGTGGATCGGCGCGTGCGGCTGGATGCGACGGACATCACCACGGCGGCGGCGCTGACCGACGTCCTGCTGGGGACGTCGCTGGACGTGATCTTCACGGACGAGGGCCAGGCAATGCTGGTGCGCCGGCCGCCGCCGGCGCCGATTCCCCACGTAGCCGCGGGAACGGTGAGCGGCGCGGTGACCGACTCGACGACGGGTGAGCCGCTGCAGGGCGCGTCGGTGTCGCTGACGGGCACAGGGCATGGCGCACTGGTGCATGCCGACGGCCACTACTCGTTCACGGCGCCGCCGGGCCGGTATGAGATCCGGGCGCGGCTGCTGGGCTACGCGGTGCAAGTGGACAGCGTGGTGGTGACCGACGGCCAGACGACGGTGAAGAACTTCGCGCTGCCGCGGGCCGTCGGCACACTGAACGCGGTGGTCGTGACGGGCACGCGTCAACCGAACCGCACGGCGGTGGACGCGCCGGCGCCGGTGGACGTGTTCACGGCGGAGGAGATCCGGCAGAGCGGGCGGACAGAGACGAGCCAGATCATCGAGATGCTGGCGCCGTCGTTCAATTTTCCGCGGCCGTCGGTAACCGACGGCACGGACCACATCCGGCCGGCGACGCTGCGGGGGCTCAACTCCGACCAGTTGCTGGTGCTGATCAACGGCAAGCGGCGGCACAACAGCTCGCTGGTGAACATCAATGGCAGTGTGGGGCGGGGCGCGATGGCCGTGGACTTGAACGCCATCCCGACGTCCGCGATCGACCACATCGAGATCCTGCGCGACGGCGCCGCGGCGCAGTACGGCTCGGACGCCATCGCGGGCGTGATCAACATCATCCTGAAGACCGACGCCCCGCCGGAGTTGTCGGTACAGACGGGCAAGACGAAGGCGGGCGACGGGCAGACCGTGGTCAGCGACGGGAGCTACAGCTGGGCGCTGCCCAGCGGCGGGTATCTGAACCTGAGTGCCGAGATGCGCAACCGGGACAGCACCAACCGGACCGGCGCCGACACGCGGCCGCAGTACTTCAACGGCGATCCGCGGAACAGCATCGCGGAGCTGAACAACCGCATCGACAGCTGGGTCGGCGATCCGAAGATGAACGGCGGGGCCGGATTCTACAATCTCGACCTGCCGATGGACAACGGCGTGCACTTCTACTCGTTCGGCGGCGTGAGTTATTCGCGCGGGCTTGCGGCGGGCTTCTTCCGCCGCGCGCAGGACGACCGGACCCTGCGGGCGTACTATCCCAACGGGTTCCTGCCGCTGATCGGCAGCCACATCTGGGATTTTTCGGGAGCGGCGGGGCTCAAGGGCACGCTGAGCGACTGGAACTGGGACCTGAGCAGCGTCTTCGGCCGGAACACCTTCCGGTACGACGTGGACAACAGCGTGAACGTCTCGATGGGCACGAACAGCCCGACCTCGTTCAACGCCGGCACGATGTCGTTCGACCAGTGGACGACGACGCTGGACGTGCAGCGGTCGTTCAACGTCGGGTGGGCGGAACCGCTGAGCGTGGCCTGGGGCGGCGAGGCGCGCCGCGACCACTACGGCATCAGCGCGGGCGACCAGGCCTCGTGGATCAACGGCGGAGTGCCGATTCTCGATGGGCCGGACGCGGGGAAGCCGGCGGCCGCCGGGGCGCAGGTGTTCCCGGGATTCCGGCCGTCGGACGCGCAGGACGTGTCGCGCGACAACGTGGCCGGCTACGTGGATTTCGCCAGCAACCCGGTGCAACAGCTGATGATCGACGTCGCGGGCCGCGCCGAGCACTACTCCGACTTCGGGGGCACCGCCACGGGCAAGCTCTCGATGCGGTGGGAACCGATCAAACACTACGCGCTGCGCGGTTCGCTGAGCAACGGATTCCGGGCGCCGTCGCTGGGCCAGGAGTACTTCTCCACGACGTCCACGAACTTCATCGCGGTGAACGGAGTGGCGACGCCGTTCGACATCCGGACGTTCCCGGTAACCAGCCCGGAGGCGCAGGCGCTCGGCGCCAAGCCGCTGCGCCCGGAGAATTCGATGAACTACGGGCTCGGCGTCACGATGCAGCCCACGCCGAACGTGTCGTTCACGACGGACTATTACAAGATCGATATCTCGCACCGCATCGTGCTGTCGGGCAACTTCATCGGCACGGCGATCCAGACGCTGCTCACGAACGCCGGATTCCCGGGCGTACAGGGCGGCCGGTTCTTCACCAACGCGATCAATACGCGCACCGAAGGCGTGGACGTGGTGCTGCAGGCGGGGAAGGACCTGGGGTACGCCGGGATGCTGCGGTTCACGGGCGGTTACAACCACAACTACACGCATGTGACGCACATCGACCCCACGCCGCCGCAGCTCGCGGCGTTCCAATCGGTGCTGTTCGACCGCACAGAGGTGGGGCTGACGACCGTGGCCCAGCCGCACGACAACCTGCGGCTGAACGCCGACTGGCAGTGGAAGAAGCTGGGGGCCAACCTGGGTGAATCGTGGTACGGCGCGGTGACGAGCGTGGCCTCTACGGCGGCCAACGACCAGACGTACAGCGCCAAGTGGATCACCGACCTATCCCTGTCGTACCGGCTGGGCGACCAGTTGACGGTGAGCGGCGGAGCCGACAATCTCTTCAACATCTATCCCGACCGCACGATCGCTGCCAACTCGAGCGGCGGCATCTTCCTGTACAGCGGGCTGTCCCCGTTCGGGTACGACGGGGCGTTCTATTACCTCAGATTCTCGGTGGGCCAGTGAATCGCACTCTGATAGCTCTCGCGGTCGGCGCGGCCGCCGTAAGCAGCTGCGCGAAGGCAACCCCGCCGGCCGGGAAGCCGGCGGGGTTCCCCCCCGATTGGACCGTGGGCGCCAACCGCCCGGCCGCTGAGGAGCCGCACGGCATGGTGGCCAGCAACAGCGATCTGGCCAGTCAGGCCGGGGCCGAGATCCTGCGCAAGGGGGGCAACGCCGTTGACGCGGCGGTGGCCACCGGCTTCGCGATGGCGGTGACCTATCCGCAGGCCGGGAACATCGGCGGCGGCGGGTACATGGTGATCCACATGGCCGACGGCCGGAACGCGGCGCTGGACTACCGTGAAATTGCACCGCTGGCGGCCACGCGGAACATGTATCTGGACGCGAGCGGCAAGCTGACGGACAAGAGCACCAAGGGCGCCCTGGCGGTGGGCGTGCCCGGTGCAGTGGCGGGAATGGCCGAAGCGCTGAAGAAATATGGCACGATGTCGCTGCACGACGTGATGCAGCCGGCCATCCGCCTCGCCGACTCCGGCTTCACGGTGGACAGCGCGCTCTCCCGATCGATCGGCGCCGGCGCTCGGCTGATCGGCCCTTACGAGGGCGCGCCGGTGTTCCTGCCGGGGGGCCAGCCGGTGGCGCCGGGCACACTGTTCAAGCAGCCGCAGCTCGCGCGCACGCTGAAGGCGATCGCCGACCAGGGGCCGGGCGCGTTCTACACGGGGTGGATCGCCGACAGCCTGGCGGCCGAGATGCACCGCGACCACGGGATCGTCACCAAGGCCGACCTGGCGAAGTACCAGCCCGAGTGGCGCGACCCGATCAAGGGGACGTACCGGGGCGACACGATCTACGCCATGCCGCCGAGTTCCAGCGGCGGCGTGATCGAGGTGGAGATCCTCAACATCCTCGAGACCTTCCCCACCCTGCCCCGCTTCGGCAGCACGATGTACGACCACGACGTGGCGGAGGCGTTCCGCCGGGCGTTCATCGACCGCAACACGGAACTGGGCGACCCGGCGTTCGTGAAGAATCCGGTGGACCGGCTGACGAGCAAGGCGTACGCGCGGACGCTGCGCGACTCGATCCTGCCGGACAGGGCGTCGAAGACGCCGGCGTTCGCGCAGAAGGCGGCCGAGCCGATGCACACGACGCACTACTCCGTGGTGGATTCGGCGGGCGACGCCGTGGCGACCACGACCACACTGAACAGCCTGTTCGGGTCGGGCACGTACGTGGGCGGCGCGGGGTTCTTCCTCAACAACGAGATGGACGATTTCGCGTCAGCCCCCGGGCAGCCGAACCAGTTCGGGCTGGTGCAGGGCGAGGCCAACGCGATCGCGCCGGGCAAGCGGATGCTGAGCGCGATGTCGCCGACGATCGTCATCGATGGAACGGGCAAGGTGCTGCTGGTGGTGGGCGCGGCCGGCGGGCCGACGATCATCACGGCGGTGACGCAGGTGATTCTCAATGTGATCGATCATCACATGACGCTGGCCGACGCGATGTCGGCGCCGCGAATCCATCAGCAGGCGTGGCCGGATGTGGTAGCCTACGAGCACAACGGGATCAGCCCCGCGGTGCTGGATTCGCTGAAGGCGATGGGATATGAGATGAAGGATGTGGGGCATCTGACGAATGTGAACGCGGTGATGCGGGGAACCGGCGGATGGGAGGGGATGGTGGAGCCGCGGTCGGTGGGCGGGGCCCGCGGGTACTGAGAACGGGCGGGGAACGGCAACTGAAGGCTGTGCGCTGTGCGCTGACAGCTATGAGCTGACGGCAACGACGCAGAGAAAGATCGCGATAAGACGGCCAACCGGCATCTCGACGGTTGGCCGTTTTCGTATGGGAGGCATCATTGCAACCAATTGACTCGTGCCTCCGTATTAACAGCACGAGGGTTGCGCCGTCCACCGGAGCAAACCCAATGAGACGCACGGGTGTCTCATGCGGAAAGCAATCGAGCGCGCACATGTCATCGCAACTGGCCGAACACACCGAACCGCACACCGACGCCTTCTCCGATCTGGAGCGGCGGCGGCTGGAGGCGCGCGTGCACGGCCAGTACCAGGTGGTGCGCGAGCTCGGGCGGGGCGGCATGGGCGTGGTGTTCCTGGCGCGCGACGTCGCCCTGCACCGCACGGTGGCGATCAAGGTGCTGCGCCACGAATTCGTGGACTCCGAAGACCACCGCGAGCGGTTCCGGCGCGAAGCGCGGCTCACGGCCCGGCTGACGCATCCGGGCATCGTGCCGGTGTTCACGTTCGGCGAGTCGAAGGATCTCGTCTACATCGTGATGCAGTACGTGAACGGCGAGTCGCTGGCCGACCGGCTGCAGCGCGACGGCGCGGTGCCGCCGGCCGAAGCGGCGGCGATCCTGTACGACCTGGCCGAGGCGCTGGATTATGCGCACGGCGAGGGGATGGTGCACCGCGACCTGAAGGCGGAAAATGTGCTGATGGAACGCGGCACGGGCCGCGCCCTGCTCACGGATTTCGGGGTCGCCAGATTGCGCGACGCGAGTCCGGACGAGTGGGAGCGGTCGCACGCCTTTGGGACGCCGCACTACATGTCACCGGAGCAGGCGGCGGGAGAGCCGGACATCGACCGGCGCAGCGATCTGTATTCGCTGGGCGTGCTGGGGTACCTGATGCTCTCGGGCACCCTGCCCTTTCACGGCACCAGCTTCGTGGCGCTGGCGGCGCAGCACATCGTTAACGCGCCGCCGCCGCTGGCGGATCTGGCGCCCGCGGGCACGCCGGATCGCGTGGTGAAGGCAGTCGAACGGTGCCTGGCCAAGGAGCGCGATGACCGGTGGGCGACCGGGCACGAGTTCGTGGCAGCGCTAACCGATGAAGAAGATATTAAAAGGTTGCGCGGACGAATTGGACCGCGCGGCTGGATGAAGGTGGTGGCGGTGCTGACCGCGGCGGCGGCGCTGTTCGGGAGATAGGCCGCAACAGTAACCTCCAAAACTACGTAAGCCGGGTGCGCATTGGCGCATCCGGCTTTCTTTACGTCAGGGATCGACGAGTATACCCCATGGGGGTATAGTTCATCATGGCTACGGCGACAGCACCGACAGGGAAGACGTCCGCCCAGCACTCCGGGCCCAACACCGACTCCGAGGCGCGGCTCGTCATCCCCGTAACCGGAATGACCTGCGCGGCGTGCCAGGCGCGAGTCCAGCGGACGCTGGCGCGGACGGCGGGGGTGGCCGACGCGACGGTGAATCTGATGCTCAACAACGCCACGGTTTCGTTCGATCCGAAGGCCGTGTCGGCGGAGCAGCTGGTCGAAGCGATCAGGGAGACGGGGTACGGCGCCGAGCTGCCAGCCACGTCGCGCGGCGCGTTCGAGGAGCAGGAGGAGTCGGAAAAGGCGCATCGCGAAGAGGTCCGCGCGCTGACCCGAAAGGTGACGGTCGCGCTGGCGCTGGCCGTCGTGGCAATGGGGCTCTCCATGATCGGCATGGGGAGCAGCTCCGCGGGAGCGATGAGCGAGCAGAGTCCGCTCGTCCGGTGGTCTCTGCTCGCGCTGACGACGTTCGTCATGGCGTGGGCCGGCCGGCACTTCTACACCCGCGCATGGAGCGCCCTCAAGCACGGCTCCTCGGACATGAACACGCTGATCTCGGTGGGCACGGGATCGGCCTACCTGTTCTCCGTGGCGGCCACGGTGGCGCCAAACGCGTTCCTGGCGCGCGGCGTCCAGCCGCACGTCTACTTCGAGGCGGTGGACGCGATCATCGCGCTCATTCTGCTGGGCAACCTGTTCGAGGCGCGCGCCAAGCAGCGCACGTCGGAAGCGCTGCGCACGCTCGCGGACCTGCAGCCGAAAACCGCGCGTGTAACGCGCGACGGCGCGGAACTCGACGTCCCGATCGAGCAGGTGCGGCAGGGCGAAACGATCCTGATCCGGCCCGGTGAACGCGTGCCGGTGGACGGCGAGGTGACGAGCGGGGCAAGCGCGGTGGACGAGTCGATGCTCACGGGCGAGTCGATGCCGGTGGCAAAGGCCGAACATGACCCGGTGTACGGCGGCACGATGAACCGCACCGGCGCCCTGCGCATCCGGGCCACGGCACTCGGCGCCGACAGCGCGCTGGCGCGCATCGTCCAGCTCATGCGCGACGCGCAGGGCACGCGGGCGCCCATCCAGAACCTGGCCGACCGCGTGAGCGCGATCTTCGTGCCCTCGGTGATCGGGTTGGCCATCCTCACGTTCGTGCTCTGGATGGTCTTGCCGCAGAGCACACAGAACGCACAGAACGGACAGCTCGTGGTGCACGCGATGACGGCGGCCGTGGCCGTGCTCATCATCGCCTGCCCCTGCGCCATGGGATTGGCCGTGCCGACGGCGATGATGGTGGCCACGGGAAAGGGCGCGAGCCTGGGCATTCTATACAAGGGCGGAGACGTGCTGCAGCGGGCCAACGACATCGACGTCGTGGTGCTGGACAAGACGGGAACGATCACGGTCGGCCGACCGGTGGTGACAGACGTGATCACGGTCGGACCGTCAGTCAGTCGGACGGTCGGACAGTCGGACAGCGAACTGCTACAGCTGGTGGCGAGCGCGGAGCGGCAATCCGAACACCCGCTGGCCGACGCGATCGTGGAGAGCGCAAAGGCGCGCGGACTCGCGCTCACCGACGCCGAATCATTTCAGGCGATCCCGGGGCAGGGGATCACGGCGGTGGTGAACGGCTCCGCGGTCGCCATCGGCAACGCGGCGCTGATGCGGCAGTACGCCATCGACGTCACTCCACTGTCGGCGGACGCGGAGCGGCTGAGCGGCGAGGCGAAAACGCCTGCCTACGTGGCGGTGGACGGCGCGCTCGCCGGGCTGATCGCGGTCGCGGACCCGATCAAGGACACGGCCGCCGCGGCGGTGAAGGCGCTGCGCCGGCTGGGCATCGACACCGTGCTGCTCACGGGTGACACGCAGCGCACCGCCGAGGCGGTGGCGAAGCAGGCGGGCATCGGGCGCGTCATCGCCGGCGTGCTGCCTGAGGGAAAGCTCGAGGCGATCCGCGGGTTGCAGAAAGAAGGGCGCGTGGTGGGCATGGTGGGCGACGGCATCAACGACGCACCGGCGCTGGCGCAGGCCGACGTGGGGTTCGCCATCGGCACGGGCACCGACGTCGCCATCGAAGCGGGCGACGTGACGCTGATGCGCGGGGACCCGCGGAGCGTGGCGCAGGCCATCGAACTGTCGCGCCGGACGATGGGCACGATGAAGCAGAATCTCTTCTGGGCGTTCATCTACAACGTGATCGGCATCCCGATCGCCGCCGGGGCGCTGTACCCGGCGTTCGGGATCCAACTGAGCCCGGTGATCGCCAGCGGCGCGATGGCGTTCAGCTCGGTGAGCGTGGTGTCCAACAGTCTCCGCCTGCGGCGCGTGAAAATCGCATGACGACGAATCACCATCCGGACGCGGACGCGACGGGCGCGCCGAGCGTAGAGCCGGTGGCGGTTGATCCGGAGATCAAGGAGCGGAATCTCCGCCGGCTGAAGCGGATCGAAGGGCAGGTGCGGGGGCTGCAGCGGATGGTGGAAGAGGATCGGTACTGCGCGGAGATCCTCACCCAGCTTTCCTCGGCACAAGAGGCGTTGCGGGCGGTGGCGCGGGAGTTGATGCGGAATCATCTGAGGCACTGCGCAACCGCGGCGATACAAAAGGGCGGGGAAGAGGCGGAAGCGATGAACGACGAGATCATCGATCTCATGTACAAGCACATTCGCTAGCACAGAATTGCCCTCCACCGTCAGTCTCTCCGAAGTCCTCTCCGCACTGTCGCACGCGCTCGACCTCACCGAGGGGGCGCCGATGGGGCACACGATGCGGTCGTGTCTCATCGGCATGCGCATGGGCAAGGAGATCGGACTCGGCGACCAGGATCTCTCGGCGCTCTACTACGCGCTGCTGCTCAAGGACGCCGGGTGCTCGGGGAATGCGTCGCGCATGGCGGCGCTGTTCGGGTCGGACGACAACGAAACCAAAGCGAGCATGAAGATGGTGGACTGGCACCAGCGCGTGCGGCTGGCGCTGTACACCGCCCGGCACGTGGCGCGGGGGCAGTCGCTGTTCAGGCGCGTCCGGCAGTTCGTCACCGTCGCGCGCACGGAGAACATGACGCGCGAACTGATCACGCTGCGCTGTGAGCGCGGCGCAAGGATCGCCGGGCGGCTGGGATTTCCCGAAGACACGGCGAACGCGATCCGGTCGCTGGACGAGCACTGGTCGGGGCTGGGGTACGCCGAAGGACTGGCCGGGGAGGAGATCCCGCTGCTGGCGCGGATCGCGAATCTGGCGCAGACCGTTGAAGCGTTCCAAGCCGCCGAAGGGGTCGAGCGCGCGCTGACGGTGGCCACGGAGCGGCGCGAGAGCTGGTTCGATCCGCAGCTCGTGCGCATCGTGTGTGGCTGGGCGCGCGACCGGGAGTTCTGGGCGCGGCTGCGCGGCGACGACGTGACGGCGCTGGTGCTCGCCGAAGAGCCGGCGGACCGCGTGCGGTACGTGGACGAGGAAGGGCTCAACGAAGTGGCGCGGGCCTTCGCCGACATCATCGACGCCAAGTCGCCGTTCACCTTCGACCATTCGCGGCGGGTGGCCGGCTACGCGGTGGCCATGGGTCGAGTGCTGGGGTTCGCGGAGGAGGAACAGCTGCGGCTCTACCGCGCCGGGCTGCTGCACGACATCGGAAAGCTGGGGGTGTCGAACCGGATCCTCGACAAGGCGGGGCCGCTGACCGGCGCAGAGCGCGCGGCGATGGAGCGGCATCCGGCGAACAGCTTCGAGATTCTGCAGCGGGTGTCGGCGTTTCGCGACTTCGCGTGGACGGCGGCAACGCATCACGAGAAGCTGGATGGGAGCGGGTATCCGTACAGGCTGACCGGTGCCGATCTCGACGCGAGCGCGCGGTGTCTGGTGGTGGCGGATATCTACGACGCGCTGACTACCGACCGGCCGTACCGGCCGGGAATGGAAACGGCCAGGGCGTTCGAGTTGATCGATTCGGATGCGGGGAGCAAGCTCTGCGAGACAGCGATAACGGCGCTGAAAACGGCGATTGAACTGCAACAGAAGGCTGTGAGCTAACGACCAGGCGCCCGCGGATCCTGCGCGCCGGAGGTGGAATCGACCACCAGTGGCTGATCGAGCACGTCGAAGTGGCCGGCGCGGGCGATGCGGCGCCCGTCGGGCGACATGAGGTAGGCGAGAAAGCGCTGGGCGAGCGCGGGGTGGGGCGCCGTGACGAGCACCGCCGCACCGAAGAGAATGGGCGCGCCGCGCACCGTGAGCGTGTCGCCGGGCTTCTTGCCGAGCACCCGCACCGAGACCTGCGCGTAGAGCGCCGAATCGGCGGCGGTGCCGAGGTCGATCTCGTCGGGGAGCTTCACATGCTGGAGCCCGTTGTCCTCGGCGAGGTTCTCGTAGGTCCAGATGTAGTCGAGCGCGTGCGTCTGCAGGAGCGCCACCTGGTCGGCTTCGCGCGGGCGAACGTTGCGATCCGGCGCCGCGGCGAGAAGCCGCGCGTACAGACCCTTCTGCCGGTAGTGCCGCTCGGCGAGCTGCATGGCGAGCAGCGTGCGATAGCCCGACGGGTCGGTGTTGGGATCGGCGCGGCCCACCTGCACGCCGGGCTGCGTGATCACCGACATCCAGTTGTCGGCGGTGATGCCGGCGGCGCCCCGCGACTGCGGCGTATACGCGAGCACGATGCGGTTGCGCGCGATGATCTCGTAGCGCGTCACGAATTGCGGCTCGAGGAACTTCGGGAATACATCCGGGTCGGCGAGAATGAGCACGTCGGGCCGGCGGCCGGTTTCCGTGATGAGGCGTGCCAGCTCGAGGCTGGCCCCCGGCTGCAGCGCGTAACGGGCGCCGGCGCTCGCGGCGAAGCTGTCGAGCACGGCATGCAGCGGACGCGTGATCGACGCGGCGTTCATCACGTCGAGCGTGGCCGTGTCGGCCGCCGCGGCGGAGCGCGCCGACGAAGCGGCCCCGCCGCCGGACGGGCGCGAGCAGGCGACCAGACAGGCGACAACTGAAGCGGCGAGCCACCGGAACTCACTCATGCGGCGAGAGTCTAGCGCCTGCCCGGCCGTTGGGCCAGCGCGCCGGCGAACGGCCCCTGGACACCGGCCCCGGCGCGCGAGAGAATCCTGCAACCCACCTCAGGACCCCACGATGCAAGACAGACGCCGTTTCATGGCGACGATGCTCAATGCGGCCGTCGCGCTTCCGGTCATGAACACCCGAGCGTTCCGGCGGCTGGAGAACGCGACGTTGATCGCCGGCAAACGGCCGGCGGCGTCGCTGGCCACCGACGAGGACTACTGGGGCGAGATCCGCCGGTCGTTCGACCTGGACGACACGATGATCAACCTCAACAACGGCGGGTGCAGTCCGGCGCCGACGCACGTGCTGGAGCAGATGATCCGCGACCTGCGGTTCAGCAACGAACTGCCGGTGGACAACATGTGGCGGGTGCTCGAGCCGCGCATCGAGAGCGTGCGGCTGGACCTCGCGAAGGAGTTCGGGTGCGATCCCGAGGAGATGGCGATCACGCGCAACGCCAGCGAGTCGAACCTGAACGTGATCTTCGGGCTCGACCTGCAGCCGGGCGACGAGATCGTCTCCACCACGCAGAACTATCCGCGCATGGTGAACGGGTGGCTGCAGCGCGAGCGCCGGAACAAGATCGTGTTCCGGCAGATCAAGCTGCCCACGCCGCCGCCGAGCGACGACGAGGTGGTGGCGGCGTTCGAGGCGGCGATCACGCCGCGCACGAAGATGATCGAGGTGATGCACACGAGCTTCCAGACGGGCTTCATTGCGCCGGTGGCGAAGATCGTGGCCATGGCGCGGCGGCACAACATCGAGGTGCTGGTGGACGGGGCGCACGCGTTCGCGCACTTCCCGTTCACGCGCGACGAGCTGGGGTGCGACTACTACGGCACGAGCCTGCACAAGTGGTGCCTGGCGCCCATCGGCACGGGGTTCCTGTACGTGCGCAGGGAGAAGATCCCGCACATCTGGAGCATGTACGCAGCGGGCCCCGACGAGGACGCGAACATCCGCAAGTACGAGGAGATCGGCACGCACCCGGCGGCCAACCACAACGCGATCTCGGTGGCGCTGGCGTTCCACCGGAGCATCGGCGCCGAGCGGAAGTACGCGCGCTTTCTTTATCTGCGCGACCGGTGGGCCAAGCGGCTGCTGGCCGAGAGCGACCGGGTGCAGATGTTCACGCCGCTGGAGCCGGGCCGTGGCGGCGCGATCGGCGTGGTGGGCGTGAAGGGGCTCGACATGGGCAAGCTCGGCGGGTGGCTGGAGCAGCATCACCACATCGTGAGCACGCCGATGGTGACCCCCGAGTTCGCGGGCCTGCGGGTGACGCCGAACGTCTATACGTCCATCGACGAGATCGACTACTTCGGCGATCGGATGGTGGAGGCGATCAGGAAGGGAATCGCCTGAACGCGCCGCGCGGTCAGGAGCCGGGCTTCCTCAACATCCCCGACCCGCCCGCGGCGATCGCGAACTCGTCGCGCCGGTTCTGCGACCAGCAGGACTCGTCGTGGTCCGTGCACAGGGGACGCTCCTCGCCGTAGCTGATCGTCTCGACGTTCGCGTCGGGAACGCCATGGTCGGTGAGATAGCGCTTGGCGCTGGCGGCGCGGCGCTGGCCGAGGGCGAGGTTGTACTCGGTGGATCCGCGCTCGTCGGTGTTGCCGGCGATCTGGATGGTGACGCCGGGATTGGCCCGCAGGATCGGGATCTTCGCGTCGAGAATCGCCTGATCGGCGGAGCGCAGCTCCGACTTGTCGAAGTCGAAGTGAATGGCCTCGGTGAGCGTGGCGCGCATGGCCGCCTGGGCTGCCGCTTCGGCCTGCGCCCTGGCGATGCTGTCGGCCACAGCCCGCGCGCGGGCCGCCGAATCGGCCGCCTCACGCGCCCGGTTGGCCGCGGCGATGGAATCGGCGATGCGCTGTCTGATGGCGGAGCTGTCGATCGGCGCCGCAACAGGCGTCGGCGCAACCACGGGCTTCTTGTGACACGCCGACAGTACGCCGGCCGCAACGATCAATGCCACCGGCAAGACGCGAGACGCGTGCATCGTTCGATTCTCCTGGGAGACCGGCCGATTCGATCCGGCCCGTCGGGACCGGCGCGCGGCCGTGAATTCCGCCACCATCCCCAAGGAGACCCGCTATGCTCGCCGGTTCGTCACCGTTTCCCATACGTTGGTCCCACAAGGATTTCTTAGTTCGTGGGGGTGATGTCGGATTGCCGCAGGATCTGTAGCTGGCCTGCCAGCGGCGACCCGCTGCCTCCGGTCACGGCGCCGTCGAACGCGATGGCAGTGTAGAGTTCGGCGTCGAAGGCGGCGCTGTAAACCACCGAATCGGCGTCGGCGTCGCCCGGTGACCCGACGAGGCGCAGGGTGAGCAGGTCGTATCGAAACACGCCGCGGACGGCGTACCTCGCCCCGGCCACTCCCGAGGCCAGCGGCGTGTACGTGCCCGTTCCGGTTATCGTGGTGTCCGCCTGGGTCAGCGTCCACGAGACGCTGCCGCCGTTGGCGAGCGTGCCATTGAAGATGCCGGCGATGGGGCGGGTCCGCGGCGGGGCGCCGTTGCCGGCGGGCGAGGAACAGCCCGCGACGAGGAAGAGGAGCGCGAGGGCCAGGGTCGGGGATGGGCGCATGGGAAGTGATGCGGGGGCGGGCGGGCTGGATACGATACCCGCGATGTGTTCGGCGGTTCGCCCTGGCGCTCACATCGACCACCAGGAGCCGCGGCCCCAATTGCATGGACTTCATGTATGCCGTACATTATGTCGCATGGTGAAGAAGCGGTACCAGGACCAAGCCCCTCCTCCGGCGCAGGTTCGCGAGCCCTTCCAGGTCTATCTCGACCAGAAGGACCGCGAGCTGCTCGAGCGTATCGCGGAACGGACGGGAGTCGCCCGAGCCGAGGTGCTGCGGCGCGGCCTGCGAACGCTGGCGGCGGAAGCGCTCACCGAGCGAGCGCCGGGCGCTTCGCTCCGAACCCTGGCGGGCGTGCTGGGCGACAAGAAGTCGGTGCCGACGGATCTGGCCGAACGGCACGACCACTATCTCGCGAAAGCGGACGAGGCGCATGGCCGGCGGTCCCGCGTGGATTGACACCAGCGCGCTCCTGGCGCTGGCATCGCCGCGCGACCAGCACCACAAGCGAGCGCTGAAGATCGCCGCGTCCCGCGAGAAGTCCGGCGGCCAGTGGGTGAGCAGCGTGCTGGTGCTCGACGAATTCCACCGCCACGTGCTGTATCGCATGGGCGCGGCCGCCGCCCGCTCGGCCGTATCACAACTGCTGGCGGATCCCGGAACCCGGTGGCTCGACACCACCACGGCCCTCGTCTCGGCGGCGGTGAGCGAGTGGCTGGAACGTTTTGAAGACCAGGATTTCTCACTGACCGACGCGGTGAGCTTCGAACTAATGAAGCGCGAGCGGCTGGCCGACGCGTTCGCGTTCGACCGGCACTATCTGGTTGCCGGCTACCGGCTTCTGAGTTGATCATGCCCCTGCAGAACCGCGCCCTGCGCTGGCTGCTCGCGCTCTACCTGTTCAGCGCGCTCGTGGTGGCCATACAGCGCATGCAGCCGGCGCCCGAAAACAACTTCCTGATCTTCCGCGCCACGTTCCATCATCTGATCGCGGGCCAGAATCTCTACGCCGCTTATCCGGCGCAGTACGCCGACTACTTCAAGTACAGCCCCACCTTCGCGCTGCTGTTCGCGCCGTTCGCGGTGCTGCCGGCCATCCCGGCGTACTTCCTGTGGGCGGCGATCTGCGCCATGGCCGTGTTCGCGGGGGTGACGCTGCTGCTGCCGGCGCGCCAGGCGGCGCTGGCGCTGGCCATCTGCTGGCTGGCGGTGCTCGGCGACATGCAGCGCGCGCAGACCAACGCGCTCTCCGCCGGGCTCATGATCCTGGGGTGGGTGTGGATGGAGCGGGAGCGCCAGTGGCCGGCGGCGGTGGCGATCGTGGCCGGCGGGTTCATCAAGCTGTTTCCGGTAACGGCGCTGGCCGGCGCCATCTTCCACAAACGAAAGCTCCGGTTCGCGCTCATGGTGCTCGCCGCCGTGCTCGCCGGTGCCGCGCTGCCGCTCGTCGCCGTGCGCTGGAGTTCGCTCGCGGCGCAGTACCACTGGTGGGCCGAGAAAGTCCGCGGCGACTCGGTGCCGCTCGAACGCTACGGCACCGCCGGCTCGGGGCTCTACGCCGGACTGATGGGGCAGTTCCGCGTCTGGTTCGGCGTGCAGTGGCCCTTCTGGCCCACGCAGCTCGCGGGCACGGCCGTCCTGCTGGCGCCGCTCCTGCGCGGCCCCTCGGCGTGGACCGCCCGGTTCCGGCTCAACTTCCTGGCGTCCATCCTGGTGTTCTGCGTGCTGTTCAACCACCAGGCGGAGTCGCCGTCATACTCCATCGCCATGATCGGGGCGGCGGTGTGGTACGCCGCCTCGGACCGCGGCCGCTGGCGCCTGGCCCTGCTCGTGGCCTGCCTCCTGATCGTGAACGTGATGTCCACGGCCGTCATGCCGCAGTCGCTGTACGACGCCTATTACGTGAAATACCTGCTCAAGACCACGCCGCTCATTCCGCTCTGGATCGCGATGCAGTGCGAGCTGTTTGGCGCGTTCGGCGGCGGCAGTCGCTCAGAGCGCGCCGAAACCGATGAGCGTGACGCCCCGGCGGTCGAGGCGGGCGGCTAATTCGGGATCGGTGAGCGCGCGGAGTTCGATTTCGCGCGCCGCGGTGTAGCCGTCCACGGTCTTCAGCGCGCGATCCGCATAGCCGGGGTGCACCACCAGTTCCGTGGTGCCCTCGGGCAGGGTGTCGACAAGCCGGGCCAGGTCGGCGGCAAACGCCGGACCTCCGCGCAGGGAGAGGCCCGCGATATGATCCGGGGCGCGGACCGCCGGACCGCCCCTGGCCGCCAGCCGCCACGATCGGGCGACGAGGCCGGCCCGGAACCGGCCGCCGAAATTGCCGCGGGCCACCTGCCGCGTTTCCACCGGCCTCCGCAGGGGCAGGCGGTGCGCCGTGGCCACGGCGGCCACGGCGCGGCACACCACCGGCAGCGCATGCGTGTGGCGGTGCGAGTCGATGTGCGTGACCCGGATGCCGGCGTCCTTGAGCGCGGCCAGCTGCGCCTCGCACTCGGCGGCTATCTCGTTGGTGCTGAGCGCGTTGATGACCGAGCTCAGCGCCAAGCCGCCGAGTGAAAGGAAGTCGCCGTTGGGGCGGGTCAGAGAGGGCGCCAGGGTGAGGGGGGCACCGACGAGCAGATTGAAGTGAAGGCCCACGTCAAGCCGTGGCGTGGCGCGGGCGCGGCTCACGCCGTCGTGCCACCCGGGGCAGAACACCATCATGGACGTGGAGGTGACGATGCCCGCCGTGTGCGCCTCCAGAATGCCGGTGGTTACGCCCGGGGACAGCGCGAAATCATCGGCGTTGACGATCAGGCGCCGCGCGGGCGTGCTGTCCGGCGGCGCGGCGCTAGTCGTAGCGGCCGCGCCAGTCATTGAGCTTCACCTGCACCAGGTCGCCGGCCATGGTGAGCGCCGCCCGGGCGAAGTTCACCGTGCTGGGCTCGTTGTCGTAGCGGAAGTTCACGGCCGTCTGCCGCACGACAAAGCCGTGCTTCTGCGCCACGTAGAGCGCTTCGAGGTCGAAGCCGAAGCGGGGGATGGTGACGCGCGGAAAGACCACGTCGGCGGCCCGGGCCGAGAATCCCTTGAGTCCGGCCTGCGTGTCGAGCACGCCCCGGAGCATGACCGACCGCACCATCAGATTGAAGGCGCGGCTCATCACGTGGCGCGTGTACAGGTAATGGAAGTAGCTGGGGCTCATCAGGTAGCGCGACTCGGGCAGCACCCGGCAGGCGATGGCCACGTCGGCGCCGGTCTCGAGATCGCACAGGATCCGGTTCACCTCGGCCAGGGGGAAGGCCAGGTCGGCGTCGGTGAACACCCGGTAGGCGCCGCCGGCGGCGAGCATGCCGCGCGTGACGCTGAACCCCTTGCCGCGATTGGTCTCGTTCCGGATCAGGGTGACGGCGGGATGGCAGGCCGCGAACTCGCGCAGTGCCTTGGCTCCGGCCTCGGCGTTCCCATCGTCCACCAGCACCAGCTCGGAGTGGTACGACTGCGCGGCCAGGAACGTCTGCACCTGGTCGAGGTTGGCGCGCATGCGCTTGCCGCCATTATAGACGGGAATGACCAGCGAGAGGTGCGGTGTCTTTCGATTGTCGTCGTGCATTTGCATCAAAATTGCGAAGGCCGTAACGGAATCCCGAAGAAATTTACTACAAAGGCGCCGGTGGCCGTCCGTCCGGCACGGGCCGGCCGCCCCAGCATATAGGAACGAACGTCCGGTCACTGGGGCGTTCGGGCCGCCCACCGTCCGGCACCGGCGACCGCCGCGGATCAAGACCCGGGCCCGCCACCGCAATGGCACATGTCTTGCCCTCCTATCGGGGGTCAGCCGACCGGTCCGACCGGGACCGGAGTTCGCGGCCGGCGCTGGCTCCCCCCGAAGGCAGGCGGGTCGCATGACGGTCAAGAATTCGGCGCTGCGGGTGCTGGTGATCGACGACCTGGACGAGGTGCGCGAGCAGCACCGGCACGTGCTCCGGTCGCAGGGCATCACGCAGGTCGTGGAAGCCGGCGACGGCAGCGAAGCGATCCGGATCCTCACCGATCCGGCCAACGAGTTCGACCTGATCCTCTGCGACCTGCAGATGCCGAAGCTTGACGGCATCGAGACCATCCGCGCGCTGTCGTACCTGGGCGTGCACGGCGCGGTGGCGCTGTTGAGCGTGGAGGACGAGCAGATCCTGGCGGGGGCGGGATTCCTGGCCGAGGCGCACGGGCTGCGCTTCGTGGGCAGCATCGAGAAGCCGCTGACGTCGGCCAAACTCATCGCGGCGCTCGACCGCATGCGCGAATTCACCGCCGATGAGGCGGGCGGACCGCACGCGCCGGCGCCGACGGCGCACGACGTGGAGCGCGGACTCGACGCGTGCGAGTTCACCTTTCTCTACCACCCCCAGCTCGAGATCGAGTCGGGACGGCTGTACGGCGTGGAAGCGCTGCTGCGGTGGCGGCACCCGGAGCGCGGCATGCTCACCGCCGACACCTTCATGAGCACGGTGAGCGCGTCCGACGCGCTGGCCGCCCGGGTCACGGCACTGGTGCTCGAACGGACGGTGGCGTTCGCGGCGCAGTGGCTCGAGTGGGGCCGCCGGGAGCCGGTGTCGATGAACGTGCCCGGCCGGTCGCTGGAGCTGCTCGAATTCCCCGACCGGCTCTCGGCGCTGGTTCGCGACGCCGGCGTGCCCAGCGAGATGCTGCGCGTGGAGGTCACCGAGCAGGAGCTGTCGGCCGACCCGATGACCATTCTCGATGTGGCGGCGCGGCTCCGGCTCAAGCGGTTCGGCGTGTGCATCGACCAGTTCGGCGGCAGCGAGTTCGGCCTGCGGCACCTGCAGCACGCGCCGATCACCGAAGTGAAGGTGGCCCGCGAAATCGTGCAGGGTTGCTCCACGTCGCCGCTCAAGCAGGGGGTGCTCGACGCGACCATCGCGCTGGGGCGGCGGCTGGGCGTGACGACCATCGCCGACGGCGTGCGGCACCGGAGCGACTGGGACCACCTGCGCGAAGCCGAGTGCGACGTGGGACAGGGGAACTACGTAGTCAGGGCGCTGGGGCCGGAGATGCTGGAGGTGTGGGTGGGGAAGTGGGGAACACAGTAGGTCGGTAGGTCAGTAGGTCGGTAGGTCGGGAAACGGCGCGTGCGATTGCGGCAAAACGGGGGTGCGTCTCGCAAGACGCGAACGCTCATGGCGGCGCGTTCCACCACAGCGACCAGAAAGCGCACGCGTGAGGGCAATTTGGGCCCGGCGGGGCACGAGCGCCGATAGGGCGCGTTGACCGAGGGGCACGGAAAACAGGAACTCCTTGCCCGGGCTGAAACGGCGCGCGAACCAACGCAGCGGGCGATTCGGACGCGATGTCTCGCGGTGCCGACAACGTTGACGAAGCGGCAACCGCGCCGGGCACAGATGACCGGAACTGTGCGCCGCGATGAAATTCGCGCGTGACCCATGGCACACGTCTTGCCCCTCTGCGAGGGCGAGCGGCGCGCAGGCAGCGCCGCTCCGAGGAACGGATCCCCCCGTCCTGAGCCGCAGCGAAGCCGCCGGCGCCGACAGGGCCCCCATTCCGATTGCGGACGATGATCAGCCATCAGACTCGGCCGCCGGCCACGGTGCTCGTCGTAGACGACGACATCGCGATCCGCCACGCGTTGGAGCTGCTGCTCTCCACCCTGCCCGCCGAAATCGTGTGCGTGCCCGACGTATCCACGGCGCTGGACGTGGTGCGGCGCCAGGTGGTGGACGCCATCGTGGCCGACTACCAGATGCCCGACCTCACCGGGCTGGACCTGTTCTCGCTGCTGCAGAAGGAGGGGAGCCGGGTGCCGTTCATCCTGCTCACGGGGCACGGCACCATCGACACGGCGGTGCGGGCGGTGCAGGCGGGGGTGGCCGAATTCGTGGAGAAGCCGGCCGACCCGAACTTCCTGCGCGGCACGGTGGCCCGGGCGCTGGAGCACGGGCGGCTTGAGCGCGACGTGCGCCGCGCGCGCGACCGCGACGAGTTCGACACGCCGAGCCACCTGCTCATCGGCGAGGCGCCGTCGATGCGGCGGCTGGTGGCGCAGATCCACCGGGCGGCCGAGTCCAGCTCCACGGTGCTCATCGAGGGGGAGTCGGGCACGGGCAAGGAGCTGGTGGCGCGCGCGGTGCACGAACTGTCGGCGCGGCACCAGCGGCAGTTCGTGCAGGTGAACTGCGCGGCCATGCCCGAGGGGCTGGTGGAGAGCACGCTGTTCGGGCACGAACGCGGCGCGTTCACGGGGGCCATGCGGCGCAGCGAGGGCGCGTTCTCGCGGGCCAACCGGGGGTCGCTGCTGCTGGACGAGGTGAGCGAGCTGCGGCTCGACCTGCAGTCCAAACTGCTCCGCGTGCTGCAGGAGCGGCGGTTCGAGCGGGTGGGCGGAAGCGAGACGATCCAGGTGGACGTGCGGATCATCGCCACGAGCAACCGCGACCTGCAGGAGGCGGTGGGGGCGGGGGCGTTCCGCGACGATCTGTACTACCGCCTGCACGTGGTGCGCCTGCGGGTGCCGCCGCTGCGCGAGCGCCGCGAGGACATCGTGCCGCTGGCCGACTACTTCCTGGTGCAGGCGTCGCTGGAGCACAACCGCAAGGCGCGCCAGCTCTCGCCGTCGGCCGCGGAGCTGCTGCTGCACGCCGCGTGGCCGGGAAACGTGCGCCAGCTCAAGCACGCGGTGGAGCGGGCGGTGGTGCTGTCGGAGGGCACGGTGCTGGGCGCCGAGCACTTCGAGATGGACGAGAGCACGGGAACGATCTCGTCGCCGCCGGCGGCGCCGGCGCTGCCCGCGGGCCCGGCGGCGGCACATGCGCAGTCGTTCGACCTGGCGCGGCTGGAGCGGGAGACCATCGAGCGGGCGCTCTCGGCAACCGGCGGCAACCGCACGCACGCGGCGCGTCTCCTGGGCATCCATCCGCGCACGCTGCGCAAGAAGCTCAACCGGCCGGGGGCGCCATGACCGCCCAGCACACCATTCTCATTGCCGACGACGACGCCGAATCGCGGCACTCGATAGGCGCGATGCTGGCGCGGGAAGGGTACCACATCGTGAACGCCGACCGCGGCGACTCGGCGCTGGAGCTGGCCGTGAGCCTACGGCCGGACGTGATACTGCTGGACGTGGTGATGCCGGGGATGTCGGGGTTCGACGTGTGCACCAAGCTGAGAGCGCACGCCGTGCTGCGCGACGTGCCGATCGTGATCGTATCGGGGCTGGGGGATCACGAGTCGCGGTTGAAGGGGCTGGAGGCGGGAGCCGACGACTTCATCACCAAGCCGTTCGACTCGCTGGAGCTGAGGGCGCGGGTGCGGCACCTGTGCAAGCTCAACCGGTCTCAGCGGCTGCTGCAGGAGCGGGAGCGGTACGACCAGCTGCTGTACCTGTCGCCCGACGCGGTGCTGCTGGTGAACCAGGATCTGCGGGTGCAGGTGGCCAATCCGGCGGCCACGACGCTGCTGTCGCGGCCCGGGCATCCGCTGCGGCTGGGGATGCCGGTGGCGGATTGCGTGGAGGAGGGGGCGCGCTCGGCGTTCGAGGCGCGGCTGGCGACGCTGCTGCGGTCGGGGGCGGTGGGGGAGATGCTGGAGACCGCGGTGGCGGGCGCCGACGGCAGCACGCGCGAGGTGGAGGGAATGGCGGGGGTGGTGGACTGGGAGGACGAGCCGATGCTCCAGCTCTACCTGCGCGACGTGACGGCCACGCGGCGGCTGGCGCGGGAGGCGGCGCACCGGAACCGACTGGAGGCGCTGGGCCAGCTCTCGGCGCAGATCGCGCACGACTTTGCCAACGTGCTCAACTCGCTGGGCATCTACCTGGCGCTGATCACGGAGAACCAGGAGCTGCCGGCGGCGAGCAAGGAGATCGAGGGGAGCGCGCAGAAGGTGCTGCTGCGGGGCAAGTCGCTGGTGCGCGACCTGCTGGCGTACGGGCGGCCGCGCACGCCGGCCACGATGATGGTGGACCTGCGGGCCATCGCGGAGCAGGCGTCGCGGATGCTGACGCCGCTCTTGCCGGCGCGGATAAGGTTCACGATGAAGGTGGACGCAAACGTGCCGGAGGTGCTGGCGGACTCGCACGACGTGCAGCAGGCGCTGGTGAATCTGGTGCTGAACGCGCGCGACGCGATCGAGGAGAAGGGGGAGATCGAGATCCTGATGCGGCCCTCGGAGCTGTGGCCGGGCCAGCCGGCGGCGGAGATCGTGGTGCGCGACACGGGCTCGGGAATCTCGGAAGAGGTGAAGGCGCGGATGTTCGAGCCCTTCTTCACCACCAAGCCGGAGGGGGCGGGCACGGGGCTGGGGCTGGCGATCGTGGACGATCTGGTGCGGCGCACGCAGGGGATGATCAGCGTGGAGTCGAACCCGGGCCAGGGATCGGTGTTCACGCTGCGGCTGCCGGTAGTGCCGAGGCGGCTGTCGCCGGGCAAGGGAACGGGGGTGGTGAAGGAACCGTGATGGCGCTGGCTCTCGCGGGCAAGGATCAGCGCGCGAGCATGGCCACGATTTCGCCCGGGGCGCGAATTTCGACGGGCGCGCCGGCGAAGTCGCGCCGGTTGCGGGTGACGAGGAAGCCGGCGCCGGCGCGAAGACAGGCCGCGACCTGCACCGCGTCTTCGAAGTCGCGGAGGTCGAGCGCCAGCGCCCGCTGAAAGTCATCCGCGTCCACGGGCACCACTTCGAGCAACGTCAGGAGATCGCCGACCGCGGTGACGGCGGCGGTCCGGTGGCGTTCCCGCTCGACAACGTAGTACGCGGTGGTGACCGCTTGGGACGCGACGCATCCCCGCGCGGCCCCGCCGGCCACGAGGTCCAGGAGGCGCGCGGCGTCATCGGCCCACGGCGAACGGGCGAGGACCACGTCGAGGAGGACGTTCGTGTCGAGCAGCAGGGTGGGCGCCGGCTCGGGCTCGCGAACGGCCCGCGTCCGTGAGCGGGGTCGGGGTCGCGTGTAGGCACGGGGCACGATTCAGCGGCCGCCGTACTTGCGATGCAGGTGCTCGCGGTATGCGGCCCGATCGGTGTTCCCCCCCCGCGCGACGCCCAGCAGGCGTTTGACCACGGGCGAGCGCGGCTCGGCGCGGGGGTCGGCTGGGAGGGGAAGGGCGCGGAGGAAGTTGTCGACGAGGCGCGAGAGATTGGTGTCGTGCAGGCGGCTGTAGCGCTCTCCGCGGGCCACCGCCTCGGAGTCGAGGGAGAGATTCCTGGGTTTTCGGCTGCCTTCGGCCACTCGCGCCTCCAGCGGAGTATGCGCATGAACGTACAAGACATATGCGCATAGATCAAGGCGCCGTGGCTGATCGCATGCAGGCGTGAACCGGCCTCGTTCATAGGTTGCGAATCGCAAATGGGCCGGCTCGCCGCATGTGAGTGCCGCAACTATAATAGGGCGTCTGATCGGTCGAGGGTCTTTGCGGACGAACGAGCGTGGGTGATACGCCCGAGATGTACCGTGGGCCGGGTACGGCGCCGGCGGCGCTGAGCGCGGCCCAGCGTGCGTTCGTCGAGGGGGCAGGCGCGCTGAACGCCACGACGCCGGCGAGCTCCGGCGCCGGAGTGCCCGGGTACCGACGGTGGACCCGCGATCGGCTTGTGAAGTCGGTGCTGTTCTGGATCATCGTGATCCTGATTCCCATCCTCATGATCTACACGACAAACCGCCGGTAAGCATGATGGCATTCGACGCACTGGGATCGTCGGGACTCGTTGCATTCGTGCCGACGCGCGACCCCGGTCGGGCGCGCCGATTCTATGAAGGCACGCTGGGGTTGCGGTTCGTGAGCGCGGACCAATTCGCGCTGGTGTTCACCTCGCACGGCACGACCATACGCATCGCCGACGTTTCGGCCGTGCCGGAATTCCAGCCGGCGTCGTTCACGATTCTGGGGTGGCAGGTGGCGGACGCCGAGCGCGCCGTGCGCGAACTCGCGGGCAGGGGCGTGACGTTCGAGCGCTATCCGGGCATGGATCAGGACGCCGCGGGCATCTGGCGCTCGCCGAGCGGGGCGCGAGTCGCGTGGTTCAAGGACCCGGACGGCAACATCCTGTCGATCACGCAGAGTTGAGCCCCGAAGGGGCGAAGTGTGTACGGGGGGTCGTTCCGCCGGCTCAGTTCTCGCGCCGCTGCGCCGCGTCGTAGTGATGGAACCGATCGTGCGTCACGACCGACGCCAGCAGCACGGCGGGGCGCAGCGCTCCCTTGATCGTGAGCTGATACATGTGCGACATCCACGTCTGCTCGAACGGATGCTCGTACACGGTGTCGAGGAACATCTTGCGGTTTCCCGCCTTGCTCACGATCTGCGGCCAGTTGCAGTAGTACACCTCGCCGTCGAGATAGGACACGCCGTCCACCGTGCCGACGTGGCCGAACCTCGTGGCCGGCGCGTCGGGATCCAATCCCTCGGCCGGCAGGTGCGGCTTTTCCGGCCACTGCTTGGCCCGAAATGGCTGCGGCACGTTGTACCATGCGAACTGCGTCTGATTGTCGCCGTAGAACTCCGTGAACGACAATTTCAGAAAGTCGAACCCCTCGCGTTCCATGATCTTGAGCAGCACGTCGCGCAGATTCGGCACGGAGCGGCGAAGCCCATTCCGGCAGACGCCGGTGTCCGCCGCGCCGTTCAGGAACATGTCGTCTTCGAGGAAGATGCAATAATCGTATTCCGAAGCGGCAAAGTGCTCGGCCACGAATTGGCGCCCGCCGCACACGCCGCCGTTGCCCCTGGGGTGCGACAGTACCTCGGCGTCGTATCGCGCCGCGATCCGCGCGTTCTCCAGCCGTGACGGGGCGTCGGTGCTGTTGTCGAGCACGTACACCCGATCGAACCGGAACTCCCTGGTCCAGCGTTCGAGCACGGCGGCGAGCTGGTCCGGGGCATTGAAGGTGACGACATAGGCCGCCACGGTCTTCTTGGAGATGTCCGCCTGCTCCACGCGCCGCCGCGGCCGGGCCCGGGCCGGTCCGGCCGCGGCCACCCGTTCGACCTCCGGCAGCCCCTTCACGTGCTCGAAGAAATGCCGGAGCAGCCCCCCGTGCTCGTCGCGCAGGGCGTACCGGTCGTAGAGCGCGGGCTCCTCGTATGCCATGATCGTGAATACGCTCTCCTCCGTGCCCATGTAGCCTTCGTGCAGCGAGCTGCTGAGCAGCCCGTAGTAGTGTTCGTTCACCTCCGAGAGACAGTCCACGTGGCCGCCGAAGAATCCGCCGCGACAGACGAAGCGTGGATCCGCGCCGCAGAACTGCCGCATTCCCGCGCGATCGAATCCGTGGATCTCGCTGCCCCCCTCATACGGAAACGACACGAAGAAGAACTTGCCGAGCAGCGGCTCGACCTTGGAGAGCACACGGTCGTGGGTGAAGTAGCCGGGGTGCACCGTATGCGTGATGCCGCCGTCGATCCATGCGAAATGGTCCGTCGCGAACGGATTCCACAGCGACGCGTCGTGGAGCATGAACATCTTCGACATCACCATCGGGTTGTACAGCGGCATCGACGCTTGCGGCGAATCGGCCAGCCAGCCCGCCTGGCTTCGCCACCCCGCGCTCTGCCTGATCTCCTGCACGCGGTCGTAGAAGTCGAAATGCTCCCTGAAGTGCGAAGCCGGCCGCACGCGGAAGTCGGTGGGCTTCGTGCCGCGCGTCTCGTGCACCCAGGCGCGCAAGTTCTCGTCGCCGAAGACGATCATCGGGACGTCCGCGGCGAGGAGCTCGGCGAATTTCGCCCTGTAATGGTCGAACGAGCGCTCGAACCCCGCGCCGGCGCGGCTCCGGCCCAAGTCCCAGATTCCCGTGACGATGGTGAGGTCGCTCATCCCAGCGTCCCGACAATGGGCGGACACCAGCCGTGCTCCCTGCTGTGGGGCCAGACCATCCAGGTTCTCGGCAGCACGTCCGTGTCGAAGTCCCGCCAGACCTTGCAGTATCCGTCGGGGTCCTGCTTCATCTTCGAGATTTCGTCAGGCTGCGCATCCTGCCTGAAGAGATCGTTCCCGTCGCGGTCCTTGAACACGACGCACCAGAAGTCGTAGTCGTCCAGCGGCACGCGGTCGCCCGCGACGTCGATGCAGTGCCGGAAGCGTGGAATGCAGGTGGCGGCGAAGTCGGCGTACGACCCGGTCGAATTGTCGCCCGGGCCCGCCTCGGTTCCGTCGAATACGGCCTGCGTCACCGCACGACGCCGGAAGCAGACGCCGGCGTATCGCTCGTAGTCCTCCAGCGACCGCGCCGTTCCGAATCCGTACTTGCCCCGCCGCGCGTCCGCCACGAGGTCCGGTTGCGCGGCGTACTCGTCCATGCCGAACAGCTGCCGGTTCAGGCTGTGCGAGGAGACGTTCACGCCCCCCCAGCCGGCGTGATCGTCCCAGTGCTTCATTCTGCCCTTTCGGGTGTACTCGTGCCACGCCACCAGGCGATGGGGGTGAAAGAGATCGTAGCCGTGCGTGTAGGCCCGGGCGGCGATGCTGATTTCCT
The DNA here is from genome assembly GCA_963775915.1 of uncultured Gemmatimonadaceae bacterium. Classification (GTDB taxonomy): domain Bacteria; phylum Gemmatimonadota; class Gemmatimonadetes; order Gemmatimonadales; family Gemmatimonadaceae; genus JAGWRI01. Next base: position 14,652 of record CAVZKH010000010.1, on the reverse strand, counting down.
CGCCGTGAAAATAGTACTCGGGGTTGTGCTGCACGGCGCGGGCGAATTCCCCCAGCGTGAACGCGAAGTGCGCGGAATAGAAGCGGGATCGCATCGGCCGCGACCGGCTCCGCCAATCGGGAATCGTGGCCGGCCGGAAGAACGCCGCGCCTTCGGGTATGAACCGGTCGAACGCGAGGTACCACGCCTCCTGCACGCGCGCGTGCGGGTCGTTCTCCGGGTCGAACGAGGGCAGGTACGCCGTGAGCAGCGGCTTGGCGACGCCGGAGGCGCGCAGATCCTCGACCATGCCGATGCACACGTCGTCCCAGCCGCTCACGAACCGATGGTGGGAGTCGAGCTGCAGCGTGTACGCTTCACCCCGATACTGCTGCTGGATCTGGTTTCGCGCCCAGCAGGCGCCCCGGCTCTCCACGTGCGGGATATCGAGAATCGTGAGCCCGACGGAATCGGGAATGCCCGAGAACACCGCCTCCCTGGCTTCGTCACTCCCGTGCTGCCACGCCACGCAGAAGTGAAGCCGCCGCGGATCGGCCGCCTGGGCGATCGCGTCCCGCAGCGTCGGACCCAGCTGCGGGTCTCGATACGCCGCGACTTGAATGAAGATGTCGCCGGTCATTCGAATTGTTGAAGCGACCGACCGCGCGAGCCGCTAGATGGTGGGGGTCGGCGTGGGCGTCGGGGTGCTGGTCGGCGTGACCATCGGCGTTTGCGACACGCTCGGCGTGATCATCGGCGTTTGCGACACGCTCGGTGTGATCATCGGCGTTTGCGACACACTCGGTGTGATCATCGGCGTCTGCGTCATGCTCTGCGTGACCATCGGCGTTGGCGACATGGTCGGCGTGGTCGTCGGAGTCGCGCCCGGCCCCGAGGTCGACGGCGTCGGCGTAGGCGCCGGCGACGTGGTCTGCTTCGTGATCGGCGCCGTGATGCCCTGAATGGCCGGGAACAGCGGGATCGCGGCCAGCAGCTTCACGGCGTCACGACGGCGCATGCCGGCCGGCGCTTCCTCGGGCGCGCCCTCCGCCGGCGCGACGAGCAGACGGTGTGCCTTCAGCTCGTCGAGCACCTCCCACACCGCGTCCTCCGGCTCCACCCCATAGGGCAGCTTGAACCCTCGCGAGAGCAAGTCGGTGATCTCTTCCACCGAATGCTTCCCGTCGCACAGGCGCCAGACGAACGTCGCCAGGGAATTCAAACAGCACGCGGTATCATCGGCCGGATCGTACACCAGCATCTCCTGGTCCACGCTCTGCTTGAGCAAGCGATCCGTGCGCGCAACTGGCTTCATCGTCAAGTGCCTTCGGTGGAAGAGTGGATGCCGTCTGCGTAGCGGAGGATGGCGGCGGCGGCGGCACCGCGTCGCCCCGGTCACCCCGCAGAGAAACCGAGTTCAAAACTGCATTGGAGAGCACCGAATACGCAAATGCCGGTCGCTGGCGCGCCGCGAGAACGTTGGCGAACAGCGCGAGGGCGCTCTCGCCCGGCGACACGACGTGGGCGCTCCACTCCGCGTCCGGGCGGTAATGGGTGTGAACCATGAGCCCGACCGGCACCGGGACCGTGGCCGCGCGCCCGCCGAGGTCGGCCTCCGCACGCAGCGTCTCGCGGCGGTGCGCGCCCTGCCGGCGGGAGATCGGCCGCGCGTACGGGTGCAACCATCCCCGGTCGTCGAGCACGGCGTATTCGTCCGAACCGTACAGCGCGCCCGCCTTGACCAGCGCGACGACGAGGCTCGTCTTGCCGGCCCCGCTGCGGCCGGGAATGACGATGGCCCGGCCATTCCACACCACCGCGCCCGCATGAACGAACAACCGGTCGGGAGACTTCACGCCGACCTGCAGGCGCACGGCTGAATCCATGGCGTCGAGCAGCCGGGACAGCCGGAACCCCTCCGCCAGCTTCTCGTCGTTCTCGAGCAGCTCGTAGTGAGTGCGCAACCCGCCGTCGACTTCCCGGCGCCGGATCGAATACCAGACGTCCGCCGCCGGCGAAGACGCCGGCGTCCACCCGGGCGGCAGGCACTGGGGCACCCGATCGAGCAGGGACGGATCGTTGGCGCGAACGCCGATCCTGACGCCGTAGGTCTCGAACGTCCGGTGGGACGTGGATTCCCGCTCGTCACACGGCTGAACGTCAACGATCGTCACAGATGGGCTCCAGAAAGCCGCGGCAGATCCGGCAAGTCGGCCCCGCGGGGCTCCGCCAGGCGGGTGAAGATCTTGTAAAAGGAATCCCCTTCGGCGTCAAGGCGGCTGGTTCGCTCTCCCGGGGAGTGGAACCACCAGGTCTGGAACCGACGCAGGGAGAACAGCTCGGGACGGCCGGCGTTCAGCCCGCTGAAGACCTGCTCCTCCAGGGTGAAGGCCCTTGCCTCGATGAACGCCGCCAGCAACTCGGCGTACAGGCGGTGCACCGTGCGCAGATCCCGCGCTCGGCCGCCGAACAGGCCGCCCACGAGATGGTCGGAAATGTGAACCTGGCTCGCCGGTGTGCCCAACGTCGCCGCGGTCACCGCTTCGTACACGGGCCGTTGCGCGTGGCGCTGGCTGAACGGGAGGGCGCAGAAGAACAGCCGCCCCTCGGGCGCGGCGTGCGCGAGCGCGTTGCCCAGCGCGGGTGTGAAGATGTTTGCTGGATTCGCGGGAGCATAGTGAGACGCCGGAGGGCTGGTGCGCAGCTCGACGCCCCCCACCTTCTCGGGAAAGATCCCGTGGTGGGTGAGCCCCGCGTCGATCCAGAAGTAGCGGTCGTGTCCGAAGTGGTTCGCCGCGATCGCGTCCTGCACCCAGTACGACTTGAGAAAGCAGAGCACCTCGTTCCGGTTGTTGATCTGAAGGGTCTTCCAGTACGTCTCCTTCCAGGCCAGAAAGCGTTCGAAGTGCTCGAACTGCGCGAGCTCGAACGGAATCACGCGGTAATCCGCGAAATGCGGCGCGATCGCCCCTTCTATGGCCGGCACGTCGCGGCGCGGGCAGTACACGACAATGGGCGCGCCCATCTTCGCGATGTTGATCAGGGACGGCAGATAGTAGTCGATGCCCCATCCCCGTCCGCCGAGCAGCGACGACGGTCCCGAGTCGTAGATGGCCGTCACGAACGTCAGCGGCACGGGCGATTGCGCGTCGGAATTCCGGGCCGGCGTCCGCGCGTCCCGGAGTCTTCGCGTGCCCTTGGCCGCCGCCTGCCCGAGGATGCGCATCGGACGCACGGCGTAATAGCCGAGGCGCAGCGGCCGGGGCAGCGACACCGCGGCCCAATCGAACCGGTTGGGCCGCAGTGCCTCCGCGGCGGCCGACGGAAGCGATCGCGCGCGCCCGGCGCGGTCCCACAGCATGCGCGCCGGCCGCCAGAGGTCGAACACGTGGGGCCAGTCCTGTTCGCGCTCCAGCGCCAGCTCGCCGTAATGCAGCGTGAGGGGGTGGACGGCGTCTTCGTGGCGCCCCCCCACGAGGCACGGCGCCGGCAGCCGCCCCCACAAGCGCTCGACGAGTTGCAGCGCGTTGGCGAGCGCGCATCGCATGCCGAGCGCGTCCAGCCGCCGCGCCGTGCTCTCGTACTCCGGCGCCGACAGGCGGTCGATGCCCTCGGCCACGTCCACCAGCCAGCGCAGACGCGCCCACGCCGAGATGTGGCCGTGCAGCAGGAGAATCGCCATCGCGGCGTCGCGCGGAGGCACGAGCACCCACTGGCCGTCCACGCGCAGCCGCTCCGCGCCGGCCATGAGCGACTCGCCGCTCGGCATCGTGCCGCGCGGCCCCGCTTCCCAATGGAGATCCACCACGGTGCCGCGCCCGGAGACGAGGGCGAGCTCGTGCGTGGAATTCAGGATGTGCTCGAGTCCGACATGTCGCAGGGCCGCCTGCCATTCCGGAAACAGCGTGTATCCCATTTCCTCCAACAGGTGAATCGCCGCGCTCACGTCGCGGCGGTGGACGAGGAAGTCGAGATCCCCCACCGGGCGCAGCCCGACCTCGCCGTAGATCGAGAGCACCGCGTGAAACCCCTTGAGCGTCAGCGCCCGAATGCCCCGCTCGTCGTAGGCCCGGCACAGCTCCAGCCATGGGGCGTACAGCGCCAGGTCGCCGCGCGCGGTTGCGAGGCGCATCTGGCGGACGCGCTCGCGGATGTGCGCGGGCACCCCGGCCACGCGCGACAGGTTGGCGTGAACGAGCGGCGCGACGCCGTGGTGATTCGCCAGCCTGAGGAATCGCGGCCAATCGAGCGGGTGTGCGGCGAGTTCGCCGGCCCGCGAGTCGTCGTCGGGGCTTGGCGCAATGCGCGACAAGCGCGCGATCAACTCGAACTCAGGACTCCAGAACGGCATCGCAGTAATACTCGCACCGATCGAACCCGCCGACCAGTTCTCCAATCGCCCGGACTGGGTCTGCGAAGGGTGGCGCGATGCCGAGTATGGGGTTGGTCAGCGGGGTTGGTGTAATGACCCGAATGGCCTAGCCAAGGTACGCCGGCGACATTTAGTTACCACGCATGCCGAGACCTCCGTCTGCATCGCGCCGAGCTAAATCCGATACTCCGTTGCTGAGGATGATCCGGCCCGATGCCGACGCCGACGCGCCGGAGGTGCCGAATGCACGCCAGCGGCTGGCGCAGGAGTTGGATGTCCGGCTGCGCGCGGAACTGGCATACCGCCGCAAGCTGATCGCGGTCACGCGCCAGGCGATGCGGGTGATCGGGTTGCACGCGCTCGATGCGGCGATCATCGCGGTGGCCGGTTTCATCGTGGCCAGGATCGACGGGGTGCCAGGCAACCTCGAAACGGCGATCATCGGTCTGGTGGGGCTGTCGCTGATTGCCCTCAATACACAGTCGGCCTATCGGCCGGGCCCCGCGCGCCGCGAGCTTCACCGGCTGATTGCCGGTATGGGCATCACGGGACTCGTTCTGCTGGCCATACCGCTGCTTACCGGAACCACGGTTCTCTCCATCCCCGCCATCGCGCTGTTCGCGGCGCTGGCGGTGGGGCTTCTGGCGCTGGAGCGCATGCTGGTGGATGCGGTGGTTCGGCGCATGTACGAACGCGGAATCGGCTTGCGGAACGCCATCGTGGTGGCGGCGCCGGCGGATCTCGACGCCATCCTGCGCGACCTCGAGGACGACCGGAATCCCGACCAGCGCGTGGTGGGGTATGTCACGCCGGGTCCCGTGAGCAGTCCGGAAGCGCTGGGCACGCTTGGCGAGCTGGCGAAGATCCTGGACGAGATCGACGTGCAGGAAGTGGTGCTCACCTCGCCGGTGGCGGCCGCGTCGGTGGAAGAAGTGACCGACGTGTGCTTCGAGCGCGGGATCGCGGTGCTCGTACTGCCGTGGGGGCGCGAGCACCTGCATGGGTGGGCGGAGCCGGTACGCATCGGCCGCAGCGTGGCCTACCACCTGCACCCATCGCGACTGCGCATGCCGACGGTGGCGGTGAAGCGCGCGATCGACCTGACGCTCACGAGCATCGGACTGATCGTGGCGGCTCCACTCATGGGGGCGATCGCCGTCTGCATCAAGTTGGATTCGCGGGGACCGGTGTTCTTCAAGCAGCGGCGCGTGGGATTGGCTGGGCACGAGTTCATCATGTGGAAGTTCCGGAGCATGCGCATCGGATCCGAGGAGCGGCACGAGGAGTTCGTTGATCGGAACCAGTACCCGAATCGAAACCTGTTCAAGCTGAAGGACGATCCGCGGATCACGCGCGTGGGGCGGTGGCTGCGGCGGTTCAGTCTGGACGAGCTGCCCCAACTGATCAACATCCTGCTCGGCGACATGTCCCTGGTGGGACCGCGCCCACCGCTGCCGAAGGAAGTGCTCTGCTACGAGTCGCATCACTTCGTGCGGCTGACGGTCGTGCCGGGCCTGAGCGGGCCCTGGCAGGTGTCCGGGCGGAACCTGATATCCGATTTCGAGAAAGTGGTGAGGATCGAACGCGAGTACATCGAAGACTGGACGCTGGGACTCGACGCCAAGATCCTCGCAAAGACGGCGGTGGTGGTGCTGAGCGGCAAGGGCGCCTACTGAATGCGGGTGGCGCTCACCACCGACTGGCTGACGTCATTCGGTGGTGCGGAGCGAGTGCTCGCCGCCCTGCGCCAGGAGTTCGACACTCCGCCGGTGTTCACGAGTGTGTACGACGCGGCCGGCGTGCCGGCGGCGCTGCGCACGTGGGACGTCCGACCCTCGGTGCTGCAACACCTGCCCGGGGTGCGTCGATATTCGCGCGCGTTGCTGCCGCTCATGCCATGGGCGTTCGACCGCTTTGATTTTTCCGGCTACGACGCCGTCATCACGTGCTCATCGGCGTTTTCCAAGCACATCACCACGGCCAACGCAACGCGGAACATCTGCTACTGCTTCACCCCACCGCGGTACATGTGGGATATGCGGGACGCATACACCCAAGGCCGCCTGCTGGAACGGCCCCTGCGGGCCGCGCTCACCTGGCTTCGTGAAGTGGACCGCCGCTCGGCAACGCGGGTGCACCAATTCGTGGCCATCTCCAACGTCGTTGCCGAGCGCATCCGGCGCGCGTATGGGCGGACGTCGATTGTGGTCTATCCACCGGTGGACACTGCGCTCATTCAGCCCAACGGCCGCGAGCCGGAAGAGTTCTACCTGGTGGTGGCGCGCCTGGTGCGGTACAAGCGGGTGGACATCGCGATCGAGGCCGCGAATGCACTGCGCCGTCCGTTGCGGATAGTTGGCGTGGGGCCGGAGGAGCAACGGCTGCGCGCGGTGGCGGGGCCCACGGTCCGGTTTCTGGGCTCACTTCCGGACGCGGAAGTTGCCGAGCTGTATGCGCGCTGCCGCGCATTCTTGTTTCCCGGGCTGGACGACTTTGGGATCGCGCCGGTGGAGGCACAAGCGGCGGGGCGGCCGGTGGTAGCGTACGGAGCCGGTGGCGCGCTCGAAACCGTGATGGACGGAACCACCGGCATTCATTTTCATGCGCAGACCACCGAGGCGCTTATTGAAGCGTTGGAGCAACTGGACGACGCGCACATCGATCCTGCGGCGTGCCGGCGCAACGCGGACCGGTTCAACACTGCGGCGTTCAGGGCCGCTATGCGACGGGTGGTGACGCAGGTGGTGGCGGAGGCGGCAGCCGAACGCTAAGGGCGGTGCGGGGGTGCGAAGCGCATGCCGAGCTGCAGATAGTTGTTGCCCACGTCCTGTCCGGGGAATCGATTCAGATCCCAGACGTGGCCGACCTTGAAGTTGATATCGGCCCCGCCGTGGAAGATGACGCCGCCAAATCCCAGGTCCCACTGCGAGCGCAGTTGATCGGCAGGCATGCCGATCACCAGATCGAGTGGCATCTGCCGTTCGAAGATCTCGACGCCGAGCCGCCCCGCTGAGGTGTAGCGATCCACCGAGAAGTCGACGCCTCCCGATTGTTCGATGAGCGGCGTGCCCAGGAGCTGGCCGAACTCGGTGTGCCCGGGCGTAATGGGCGAGTGTTGGTAGAAAACCGAGTGTGCTGACTCGATCTGGTCGGTGGCTCCAATACGGCCGTTGGCGACTTCGGTGCGAATTGTCCAGAAATCGCTGTGCGTGGAGTCGAGTCCCGCCACCTTGAAGAAACCCAACAACCATGCGGAAGCGTTCTCCGGTTTCACCAGAAGGTCTCGCAGGTTGATGTTGCGATCGTTCTTGCCGAATTCACCGTACACATCCAGCCCAAGAGAGGTGGAGCGGAGCGCAAAGAAGACAGAGGCGAGCTGATTGTCGACGCCGGATGCGCCTGCTCTCCTGCGGGCGGCTGAAGAACGCACCGAAGGGCAGGGTGAGATCGGCCTTGGTCCAATGGGTGGGCCAGAAGCGGTGATAGAAGCGGGCGAGGCCGATGGTGAGCGGCGTGTGCGGCGGCTGCCATGTGGCGATCAACCCGCCGCCGAGCCGGCGCGACTCCTTGGCGGGCGGATGGTAGGCGCTCTGCTGGAGCTGGCCGTAGATCACCTGGGCGGCAAAGCTGCCAATGGGCGTGTCGATCTCGCGGTTGCTGCCAAAGAAGAGATGTGGGAAGCCGGCGGCGTTTGGCCCAAAGAGCAGGGCGTTCTTGACGCCGGGGCCCCAGAAGACGTTCTCGGTGGAGAGGCCGATGCCGAGGTCGGAAATGTCGTACCGGATGTACGAATTTCCGGGAGCGATCAGCTTGTAGGCGTCCGGCCCCATGCGCTGCGGCAGGTCAATGGAGGTGGGGACAACGGGGTTCTGATACGGGTTGGTGGCGTATGCGGGCACCGGCTCGAGCTCAAATGCGGCGTTCTGCGCGTACTCTATCACCGGTTCGATGCGGGCGGAGAAACGCCCCGACTGCCAGGTGGCCCCGACGGTCACCCATGCGTTGACGCCCTTGCCCTGCCACACCGGTCCGTCGTTGTACCCCCAGGCAAAGGCGGTGTTGTCGGACATTTGCACCGAGGGACGCAGCCAGCGGACGTGCGCGGTTGACGTGTCCGCATGCGGCAGCCGCTGGGCCCAGGGGTGGTTGGTGCCGAGCGAGGCGCGCCACTGATCGAGCACGGAGGGCGAAAAGGGGCGAATGGCCCAGGGCTGGTCGGACAGCAGCCCTTTGACCGCCAGCGCGCGGGCGTACACGTCCCACTCGCTGCCCACGGTCGCCTCGCTCCACTCGGTTCCCTGCGCGCGCAGCAAGCGCGGGCCAAAGCCGGCAAGGCACAGCAGGGCGGCCGGCAACAGCGCGCGAACGGCGCTTCGCACCCGAGCCCGAGTCTCAAAACCGGTCACGCCACTTCCTCCAGAATTTCGAGCAGTTGATTGGCGCTCGCGTCCCAGGTCATCCTGCGGGCCCGGTCGACGAATGCGCCCATTGCCGGCGCGGCGATGCAACGATCGCACGGACGGCGGCCTCGAACGCATCGATGTCATCCGGGTCGCAATACGTTGCACACGTTCCACCGACTTCCGGAAGGGAGCCGGCGGTGGAACACACCACGGGCAGCCCGCAGGCAGCGGCTTCGGTCTGCGGGAAGTCCGAATCCCTCGCTTCTGGAGGGGAAGAGCAGGCAGGTGGCGGAATGATACAGGGCGCAGAGCACCTCATCGCTCTGTGGATCGAGCACCAGCAGCCGATCGGCAACGCCCATCCTGGCGGCGGCATCCGCCACCTGCTGCCAGGGTTCGTACCACTCCCCCATCACTACCCGCGGAGCGCCGGAATGCGCGCCAGCATGTGGACACCCACGATCAGATTCTTGTGCGGCTTGCGGTTTCCGACGCTCAACATGCAGGGTCCGGCTTCGACGAAGCGCTGGATGGGGTGCGGCAGCGGAGCGGGCACGGAGAAAAAGCTCGGGTCCACACCAGCCGGCACCACGCCGCATTTCTCTCCGCGGCCTGCGGCACCAGGGCCGCGAGGTCGCGGGCGGTGTAGTGCGACGGGACGACAATGCGCGATGCATGGCACACGGTGTTCTTCATCCACCACTCGGTGACATGGCGTCTTGAGTTGGTGGTTGCTCCACGCACGCGAATGAGCGTCAGGTCGTACACGGTGGCCACGTAGCGGCGGGGCAGCGAGTACCAGGGTGCGTCCCAGTGCGGAAAGAACCAGACCGCGTCGCCCACGGCGCGGTTGACGCGCCGCCACTGGGCCTGGGCGCGCAGGGAGTGGCGACCGGCCGGCCAATCGACGAGGCGAATCGGGTGGCGACTCCAACCATGAACGCCCAGCGACTCCATCTGTCGCACGGGTCCGCAGAAAGTGAGCGATACGTGTGGCGGGGAGTCCCGGTCCACCCGCCGCGCCAGCGACTCGGCCAGCGATCGCGCGACGCGGGCAATGCCCGACCTGACTGGGTCACGAAGGTCGAAGGCAACCGAAATCATCGAGCGATTTGCAGCGGGAGGCGGGATTGATCGGCAGGCTCCGGACCCTTGTTGACGGCGAGAAGATACAGCAGATTGCGCGATATTCCTACCCTGCATCCCCGCTGCATGTCGATCATATCCAGGTTCGCGATTTCGTTGGCCGCACTGCTTGCCGCCACCAGCGCGGCCTCGGCACAGACCCGCTGCCATGCGGACCTGCGCGACCTCTCCGACCCCGCCGCGCGAACGCAGCTCTCGGCGATCAACAGACCAGCGGCGGGATCGGCCGACGTGATGGGGAGCGGCACCGTATGCACCGACAGCGCAAGCCGGCGCCGATACTTCGGGATGTCGGTGGGAATGCCGCAGGGGACGCTGCGCCTGCAGTACAGCGGCGGCGTGCCCGACGTGCGAGACAACGGAGGCGCGTGGACGGGTGTGGGGCTCAATGGATTTGCGCGCCTGGGTGTGGGCGTGGACAAGGGCTGGCTGCACGCCGTGGTCGCGCCCGAGGCATGGGCAGCGCAGAACCAGCTCTTTGCGTTCTACCCCGACACCGTGGCCGGACACAGCGGGTTCGGGTCGCGCTGGTACAGCGCTCCGTATTCCATCGATTTGCCGTCGCGGTGGGGCGCTCGCACATCGGGAAATGTGAGTCTCGGACAGTCAGCGCTGTGGGCCGGGTTGGGCGCGGCCGACATCGGCGTCTCCACGGCGTCGGTGTCGTGGGGCCCCGGCGTTCGCACGCACCTGCTGCTGGGGCCGGACGCGCCGGGAATTCCCCGCGCGTTCATCAGCACCCGCCACCCGGTTGCAACGCCCATCGGAAGCTGGTCGGGAACGGCGTTCTGGGGCACGCTCACCGAATCGCCGTTCTTTGACAACAATTCATCGAACGATCTGCGCACGCTCACCGCGTGGAACGTGGCGTGGAGCCCCAGTTCGGCGAGCCCGACGGTGATCGGGATCGAGCACCTCGCGATGCGCACCGGTTCGCCGCTGGGCACGTCATCGCAGAAACTCACCGGACCCACCGACCAACTCAACGGCGTATATGGGCGCGCGAGCGCACCACGGACGGGGTGCGCGCGTATTTCGAAATCGCGCGCGCGCGCGCGCTGCCGAGCCTCCGTCAGTTCTTCGAGATCCTAACCAGGGGCTCGTGTACATGGTGGGCGCGCAGAAGGCCGTGCGGATGCAGGGGGGCACGCTACTGATCACGGGAGAGATTTCCGATCCTGGAACGGCCCACGGACATTCGCGACCAGCGATCGCAGGATTTCTACACGAGCAGCGACATTGCGCAGGGCTGGACGCAGCGCGGGCAGTTGCTGGGAGGCGGCCCCGGCCCGGGCGGACAGTCGCAATGGGTGTCGTTCGATTGGGGTCACGCCCACGCGCAGCATGGGCCTGTTCGTGGAGCGGGTGCGGTGGAACGAGGCCGCATTCACGCGCCAGTACATTCCATTTCTCTTTCGAGAGGACGTCACCCTGCGCGCGGGCATTCGCGGCGAGACAACGTGGCGCGATCGGTCGGTTCACATAGAGCTGAGCGGCGGGCGGCGGCTGGACTATCTGTTTCAGAACGGCACGGGCATCCCGGGGCTCAACACCACCGACGTGACGGTGACGGAGCTGAAGGTGAGCATCAACCCCTTTGCGTCACGCGCCCAAAGCGGCAATCAAGCCAACTCGGCGGGGCGACTCCGCGCAGATAGCTGCGGATTACGTGAACTTCGCCGAAGACGGGCGTCAGCCTCGCGTGCGGGGTCCACGTCCAGCGATGAGTGCGGGTGAGACATGGCGTGGTTCATTCTGTCCGCCAAGGCGGCTGAATCTCCGGCGGGAAAGAGTTGAGCCGCGGGGACAACCGGGCGACTTCGGGAATGCCGCCGGACGACGCGCATAGCATCCGCTTGCCGGCGTGCAGGCTCTCCACCGCAACATACGGAAGGGGATCGGCCCAGAGCGAGGGTATGATCACGACATCCACGCCGGCGTAGAACTGCGAGGCGTCGGCAAAGCCCAGCCACTCGATGCGCGGATCCGCAGACTTCGCCTTCAGCATCCCCACATAGGCGTCGAGTCCGGTGCCGGCGATTCTCAGCTTCCAGTTGGGCGTTCGAGGCGGCGCACGGCCGCCAGCACCGTTTCGATTCCCTTGGGCTCCTCGATTCTGCCAATGAAACCGAACACCACCGGGGCGTCGTGCTCGTGCGCCGGCGATTGCGGCGGCGGAGAAGTTTGTTCGGCGGCGCAAATGTTCGGAATCACCGCGCGGTGCACACTCTCGAAATAGCCGCGCCGCACGTGCGCATCGAGTGTGTACTCGCTCACCGACACCACCGCGTCGGGCAGTTGGCACATGCCGCGTCTGTTGAAGGTGAGCGCGCGGCAGTCGAGGCACCGGCGCTCGCAGCTTTTGCCGTGTCGAAAGAGCGAGGAACTGGAACAGAGCAGATAGTAGTCGTGCAGCGATGGACCAGGCGAATGTTGCGCCGCTTGACCTCGCGCCAGACGGGAGACCAGAATCCTGAGAGGTTGTGCGTATGCACGACGTCGGGGCACTCGATGTCCAGCACCTTGGCGAGCCGCCGCGCGGCCTTTGGATTCCAGATTCCCGCATGTGCCATAGCAGACGCAGCGGCGCGGCGGGTTTTCGCTTTCGCGCAAAGGGCCAATAGATGTTGTCGATGGGAGTCGATAGACGCGGACTCCGTTGTACTGCTCGACGATCTCGTTGGATTTTGGGTGGAGACTGACCACCACCACGTCGTGGCCGTGGCGGCCGAGTGCCTCGGCGAGCAGTGCGGCGGCCTTTTCCGGCGCCGCCAACCTGATACGGAGGGTACAGGGCGCTCAGCAGGGTCATTCATTGGCCGGTTATCGAGCGGCCATCAATGCCGCGCCAACCAGCAGGATGAGCGCGGGCACGGACCAGGCCACCATACGGCGCACCACGGATCGAGAGGCGGAAAGCGTGCGGCGAGAATCCACCAGCAGGCCGACGGCGTCGATGCTGACCCGCGCCAGAAAGGCGAAGGCAACACCCACCACCCCCCACACGTGAAAAAGCGCGATCATGCCGAGGTAGATCGGGAGTTCGAGGAGAAACATCACCCCCACGCCCTTGGCGTGGACCGCGCCCTGCAACGCAGAAATTGGCACCTGTGCCACCGCGTCATGAACACGGTGACGGCGAGCCAGGGCAGCACCTGGGCGGCCACGGGCGAATACGCGCTGCGCATCCATGCGCGAAGCAGTGGCGCGGAAAAGCCGGCAAGCACGAACGCCGACGCGAACACGACGATAAGCGTGACCCTGGTGGCTCTCCACATGAGCGCAACGGCGCGGTCGGGATCCGATTGTAGGCGGCGGCCAGCGCGGGAAAGAACACCGGCTGCAGGGCCCCGGTGAACAGGAGTTGTTTGCCGGCAACCTCGGCGGCAATCCCGTACCACCCCGACACGGCGATGGGAAAGGCCGTAGCGATGCCGATGCGGTCGATGTTGGTGAGCACGGGGCCAACGATGTTGGACACGAGATCGAACTGCCCACATTTGCCGACTCCGCACGGAGCCCCAGTGGGGAATACGGGGCCGGGCGAGGCCCGGCACCACGCGCCCGAGCACGAAGAAGTGGGCCAGCCAGTAGAGCACGCGTCCGAGCACAATCATGCCCACCGCCACCCGCGCATCGGCGCCAAAGGGAGGGCCACCAGGGGGCCGGCATAGGTGATGACGCCGAGGGGAACGCGCAGTTGGGCGGAGATGTGGAATTTCTGCGCGGCTTCGAGCACTCCGCGAAGTGCTCGACGGCGTGGGCCAGGAAGGGAACCGCGATGGCCAGGAGCTGGATGACCCCGACCGCCTCGCTGCGGTCGTGCGCCTGCACCTTCATGAAGTGGCCCACGATGTACGGCGCCGCTACGACTCCGGCGATGGCCAGCACGGAGGTGAGGGCGAGCAGCGTCGAGCTGGCCGACCACATGAGATCGGCCACTTCGTGGTCGTGGCCGTGGGCAAGCGCACCGACACCAGGCGGGTGAGCGCGCGGCCCAGGCCGAAATCGAAGAGGCTGAATACGCCGGCCGCGGCCCACGAGAAGGTGAGCAGGCCGAGCCGGCGGGGCCGAGGCCCCGGGCCAGGATGGGCATGCTCACCAACGCCGCCAGCGCCGGCAGGGCGAAGGTGGCGAGGTTGATGAGGACGTTTCGTTTGAGGAGCGCGTCGTCGGTGAGCGCTCGAAATCGAGTCCCCGGGTCGGTCACGGATTGGGGATCGCGAACACGCCGGCAAAGGGCTCGTTGGTGCCGATATACGTGGCCAGCGTGATGTTGCCGATGGTGAAGGCGCTGCCGGTGCGTAGGGCGGCGGCGGTTTGACGAGCAGGTGGCCGGTGACGCTGCCGTCGGTGTTGTTGGGCGGGTATATGAGAATATGAAAATACCCGATGTTGTCCGTCGTGGCGGTGAGCGTCGTGGGCGTGGCCGGGAGCTGGAGTCCTGCACCCAGGTTACGGTGGCGCCGACGACTGGCAGTGCCCGCCCAATCCTGAATTTCCGCGGCGTAGCGCAGGGATGGGCCAAGGGTGTAGGCGGCCGGCAAAGGGCACCGCGTCGGAGGCGTACGAGTGGAACTGCAGTCCGGGGATGACGCGGACCGGTTTTGGGTGTGACGATGAGATCGCCCTTCACGGCGCCGGTGTCGGTGATGGACGCCTGCAGGGTGAAGCGCCCGTCGGCGCGGGTCACGAAGGTGACCGAGTCGGGCGAGATGGCAAGACCGCCGGTGCGGCGGAAGGCCACGGTGG
>CAVZKH010000009.1:0-14669 GCA_963775915.1 uncultured Gemmatimonadaceae bacterium | reverse complement strand
CAACGTTGGCCGCGAGTGCGGGCTGGGCGTCGGGGTTGGGGACGCCGGGCCGGGCGGGTTATTATACCGGCATGCGTTCACTCGTCACCGGCGGCGCGGGATTCATCGGATCGCACGTGGCCCGGCACTGCGTGGCCATGGGGCACGAGGTGGTGGTGCTCGACGACCTGAGCGGCGGATCACGCGATCAGGTGCCGGCCGGCGCCGCGTTCGTGGAGGGGTCGATCACCGACGCCGATCTCGTGGAGCGGCTATTCGCCGAGCATCGGTTCGATTTCGTGTATCACCTGGCGGCGTACGCCGCGGAGGGGCTGAGCCACTTCATCCGCCGGTTCAACTATACGAACAATGTGATTGGGAGCGTGACCCTGATCAACGCGGCGGTGAAGCACGAGACGAAGTGCTTCGTGTTCACGAGTTCGGTTGCCGCCTACGGGGCGCTGGCCCCGCCGATGCGCGAGGACATGGCGCCGCGGCCGGCGGACCCGTACGGCATCGCCAAGTACGCGGTGGAACTGGACCTGGCGGCGGCGCACGAGATGTTCGGCCTGGAGTACGTGATCTTCCGGCCGCACAACGTCTATGGGGAGCACCAGAACCTCGGCGACAAGTACCGCAACGTGATCGGGATCTTCATGAACCAGATCATGAGCGGCGAGCCGCTGACGATCTTCGGCGACGGCGAGCAGACGCGGGCGTTCAGCTACATCGACGACGTGGCGCCCCATATAGCGAAGTGCGTGGCGATGCCGCGGACCTACGGCGAGACGATCAACATCGGCGCCGACGAGCCGTACACGGTGAACCAGCTTGCCGAAGTTGTGAGCCGCGAGTTCGCGGTGAAGCCCGAGATCGTGCACCTGCCGGCGCGGAACGAGGTGGTGGAGGCGTGGGCCGACCACACGAAGCTCCGGAAGCTGTTCGGTGCGGAGCGCACGGTGCCGCTGGAGGAGGGAATCCGGCGGATGGCGGCGTGGGCGCGGACGGCGGGGGTCAGAAGCGCGCGGACGTTCGACGACATCGAAGTGCCGAAGAACATGCCGTGGAAATGAGGGCCGAGCACTGCCGATAGGCGGCGCGACCGCGGTCAGGTTCCCCCGACGGCGTTAAGGATTCCCCGTCTGAACTCACCGGGAGTGAAACGCTCGGCGTTGGCGCGGCAAGCGGCGGGCGAGATCCGCAGCGTTTCGAACGTCCGAACGGCGGCAACGAGCGAATCCTCGGTCTGCCGGTCGAAGAAGAGCCCCGTGGGTTCGGGAGCATCGATGCCGCGGATGGTCTCCACGGCGCCACCCTTGCCGTAGGCGATGACCGGCGTGCCGCACGCCTGCGCCTCGAGCGGCGCGATGCCGAAATCCTCTTCGGCGGCGAAGAGAAAAGCGCGGGCCGTTCTCAAGTGGGCGCGAAGCTGTTCGCGGGAGAGGTAGCCGAGCAGCGTGACGTTGGGCAGCTCCCGGGCGGCCGCGCGCACGCGCTGCTCTTCGGGACCGGCGCCGATGACCACGAGCTTGCGGTCGGGCATGTGCGCGAAGGCGCGAACGATGAGATCGACGCGCTTGTAGGGCACGAGGCGGCCGGCGGTGACGTAGGTATCGATCGAACCTGCGCCGGCATCCGGCGGCGGCGTGAAGAAATCCACGTCCACGGGTGGATACACCACTGTCGCGTCGCGGCCGTAGGCGCGCTCGATGCGATCGGCCACGAAGTGGGAGAGGGTGAGGTACCGGTCGACGCCGGCTGACGTGCGCAGATCCCACCGGCGCAGGCGTTCGAGAAGCGCGCGAGCCGCCCAGCCGCGGAGGCCGCGGTCGAGGCCGGTCTGAGCGAGATACTGGTCGCGCAGATCCCACGCGTAGCGCATGGGCGAGAGGCAGTAGCAGACGTGGCGCTGGCCGGGGCGGGTGCGGGCGCCCTTGGCCACGGCGTGCGAGTTGGAGATGACGAGATCGTAGCCGCGGAGATCGAAGCTGCGCACCGCCGCGGGAAAGAGCGGCAGGAAGGACCGGTGGCGCGATGCGACACCGGGAAAGTGCTGGAGAAAGGACGTCGTGATGCGCGGGCCGTCGGCGCCGCCGCGGGCGCCAAGTCCGAGCAGCGCGCGGTCGCTGTCGGACATGTGGTCGAACAGGGTGAAGACGTGCGCGCCGGGGAAGATCTTCAGCAGCTCGGCCAGGACGAGTTCACTGCCGCCGTAGGTGACGAGCCATTCGTGGACGATGGCGACGCGGCCGGCGCTCACGGATCAGCGGAGCTTGGGGGGCGCGAACCGCGTTCCGATCTGGATGTAGGAGTTGCCGACGTCCTGCCCGGGGAAGCGATTCAGGTCCCAGACGTGGCCGATCTTGAAAGTGATGTCGGCGCTGCCGCGGAAGATGGTGCCGCCGAAGCCAAGGTCCCACTGGGAGCGGGCGGAGTCGGCGGGCATGCCGACGCCAAGGTCGGGCGGCATCTGGCGTTCGAAGAGTTCGACGCCGAGGCGGCCCTGCGGTGGTGAAATGATCGACGGAGAAGTCGATGCCGCCCGAGCGGTCGATGAGCGGAGTGCCGAGCAGCTGGCCGAGTTCGGTGTGGCCCTGCGCGATCTTGGAGTGATCGTAGAACGTCGACTGGCCGCGACCGAGGCTGGTGAGCGGCACGACGCGTCCGTCGGCCACCTCCGTGCGAATCGTCCAGAAGTCGGAGTGCGTGGAGTCGAGGCCGACGACCTTGAAGAAGCCGAGCAGCCAGGCGCTGTTGCTCTCCGGCTCGAGCGAGCAGATCGCGGACGTCGGTGTTGCGATCGTTCTTCCCGAACTCACCGTACACGTCGAGGCCGATGCTCGCCGCGCGGGCACTGAAGAACACCGACGCCAGCTGATTGTCGGTATTGGTCGCATTCGTACTCGAGCGCTTGCGGCGCGGCTGAAGAACGCGCCAAAGGGCAGCGTGTAGTCCGCTTTACTCCAGTGGCGTCGGCCAATCGCGGTGATAGAAGCGCGCGAGTCCGATCGTGATGGGCGTGCTGGGCGGCTGCCAGGTGGCAATGAGTCCGGCGCCGAGGCGAAGCGCGGCAGCTGTCCTTGGGCGCGCACCACGCTGCTCTGCTGGAGCTGGCCGTAGATCACCTGCGCGCTGAACCGCCCGATGGGGGTGGGCACGGCGCGGTTGGTGCCGAAGAAGATGTGCGGAAAGCCCGCCGCGTTGGGCCCGAAGAGCAGCGCGTTGCGAACGCCCGGGCCCCAGAAGAGATCCTCGGTGGAGAAGCCGGCGCCCGAAGCTGGCTATATCATATCTTACATACGACTGGCCGGCGTTGATCTGATGGTACGCGTTCGGTCCCATCCGCTGCGGAAGGTCGATGGCCGTGGGGCGCATGGCATCGACGTACGGATTCGCGGCATACGAGGGCACCCGCTCGAGCTGGAACGCCTCGTTCTGCGCGTAGTCCACAAGCGGTTCGAACCGCGCCGAGAAATGCCCCCAGCGCACGACGGCGCCAACGGTTGCCCATGCATTCACGCCCTTTCCCTGCCACACGGGTCCGTCGTTGTATCCCCATGCGTACCCGGTGTTGTCGGAAACCTCAACGGATGGGCGCAACCACTCGAAGCGTCTGGGCTCGGCGGTGCGCTGCGGCAGTCGCTCCTTCCACGGATGCGCCGCCGAAAGCGACGCGCTCCACTGATCGAGCACCGAGGGCGAGAATGGACGGATTGCCCAAGGCTCGTCGGTGAGCAGACCCCGCACCGCGAGGGCGCGGGCATACACGTCCCAGTCGCTGCCGACGGTGGCTTCGTTCCATTGAGTGCCCTGGGCGCGGCTGGAGATTGGCAAGGCCAGCGCCACGAACAAACACGCCGCGAGTCGGTAGGTCAGTAGGTCAGCAGGTCGGGAAAACGGCGAGCGCTGCGAAAACGGCGATTTCACGCGACCTCCTCAAGCACGCTCAGCAGACGCTCGGCGCTCGCGTCCCACGTCATTCGTCGCACGCGATCGATGCATGCGGCGACTGGCGGCGCGGCCGCGCGAGAACGTCGCGAACGGCGGCCTCGAAAGCGTCGACGTCGTCGGGGTCGCAGAGCGTCGCGCAGCGCCGGCCGCTTCGGGAAGCGACGCGGCGTTCGAGCACACCACCGGCGTGCCGCAGGCGATGGCCTCGATAACGGGAAGGCCGAAACCCTCCATGCGCGACGGAAAGAAGAGACAGGCCGCGGCGTGATACAGGGCGCGCAGAACGTCGTCGCTCTGCCGGTCGAGCACGAAGATGCGTTCGGCCACGCCGGCATCGACGGCGCGAGACTCGACTTCCTCCCAGTCCGGAAACCACTCGCCGAGCACCACCCAGCGCAGCGCGGGAATGCGCGCCAGCAGCTCCACGCCGACGGCGAGGATTCTTGTGCCGCTTCCGGTTGCCGACGCTCAGCATGAAAGGACCGGCCGCGGCGAAGGCGCGCAAGCGCCGGCGGAAGCGGCGCGCCACCGGCGAAGAACGCGGGATCGACACCCATGGGGATGATTCGGATCTTCGACGCCGCTTCCGGCACGAGCGCCGCCAGGTCGCTCCCGGCCGTGATTCGACAACACGCCCACGCGCGCCGCGTGGTGCACGGCGCGACGAATCCACCGCTCGGCCAGGAAACGCCGGGCGGGTCTGGTGGCGCCGGGAACGCGCAGGAGAATCAGATCGTTGACCATGACGACATAGCGACGGGGTAGAGCATACCACGGAACGTCCCAGTGCGGGAAGAACCAGACCGCATCGCCGACCCGGCGGCGGACGTCCAGCCACTGCAACTGGGCCTTGAGCGAATGACGGCCCGACGACCAATTCTCGACGCCGATCACGCTCCGGCTCCACGCGCGCACCCCGAGGCGCTCCAGTTCGTTCGGCGGGACCGCACAGGGTGAGCGAAAACCGACCGGGAACGTCGGTATCGAGCCGGCGGGCCAGCGCGCGGGCCAGGGATCGGGCCAGCCGCGCGATGCCGGATCGATCGGGATCGCGGAGGTCGAACGCGACCGGAATCATGTGGTGATTCGCATGTCCACTCTAGTGGGATGACCGGCGCGCGGCCCCTTGTTCAGCGCGAGAAGATACGCGAAGTTGCCGGGGATTCCTACCCCGTGTTTCCTCGCCGAATGCCGACTCTCTTCAGGCTCGCGATTCTGCTCAGCACCGCCGCCGGCATGGCATCGGCGCAGACGCCGTGCAACGCCGACTACGCGAGAGTTGTCGGATCCCGGCGCGAGGAGCGCAGCTGTCGCGATCTGCCGCGCGCGCGGCGCGACGGCGGTGACGTGATGGCCGATGCCACCGCGTGCGCGAAAGATTCCATCAAGACGCGGGTGCTGCATTCGATGCTCGGCGTGGTGTTGCCGATGGGCCGGGTGCTGTACAACGGCGGGGTGCCGGACGAACGCAACGGCGGCGACGTCTGGACCGGGCTGGGGCTGAATGTCTTCGCGCGCGTCGGCGTGACGTTCGACCGGGGCTGGTTCCACGCGCGTGCTGGCGCCCGAATTCTCGTACGCGCAGAACAGCAATTTCGCCTTCTATCCCGACACGGCCCGCGGGCGCAGCCAGTTCGCGTCCAACTGGTATGCGCCGCCCTATTCGATCGACCTGCCCACGCGGTACGGAGCGTCGTCGGTAACGGGCGCGACGCTGGGCCAGTCGGCGGCGTGGGCCACGCTCGGCGCCGCGGACATCGGCATCTCCAACAGCTCGCAGTCGTGGGGCCCGGGCATTCGCGGCCATCTGCTGCTCGGGCCCGACGCGCCGGGAATTCCCCGCGTCTTCGTGCGCACCAACCACCCGATAAGCACGGCGGCGGGCGCCTGGTCCGGCACGGCGTTCGTGGGAACGCTCACCGAATCGCCCTTCTTCGACAGCAACCCGGCCAACGACCTGCGTACGCTCACGGCGTGGAACGTGGCCTGGAGCCCGAGCGACTCGAGCGGCACCTCCATCGGCTTCGCGCACCTGAGCATGCGCACGGGCTCGATGTTCGGCGGCGGTTCGCACACGCTCACGGGCCCCACCGACCAGATGAACGTCGCTCTACGCGCGGGTGCAGGCGCCCGACGACGGACTGCGGGCGTGGGTGGAGATCGGCGGCGCCGGCGCGCTGCCGGGCATGCGACAGTTCATGACGGTGCCGTACCAGGGAATCACCTACCGGTTCGGCGCGGAGCGCGCCATCGCGATGCACGGCGGCACGCTGCTGCTCACCGGCGAAGCGGCGGACCTGGAGCAGCCCACCGACATCCGCGGGCAGGCGACGCAGGATTTCTACACGAGCAGCGACATCCCGCAGGGGTGGACGCAGCGCGGGCAGATCCTGGGCGACGGCATCGGACCGGGCGGACAATCGCAGTGGTTCGCGGTGGACTGGGTGACGCCGAAGCCATTCGACGGGCGTGTTCATCGAACGGGTGCGGTGGAACGAAGACGCATTCCTGCGCCAGTATCTGCCGTACCTGAACCGGCACGACGTCACGTTCAGGGCCGGGCGTGCGCGGCGGAGCGTGTATCGCAGGGCAGGACGTGCACGTCGAGTTGAGCGGGGGAAGCGCCTCAACTACCTGTTCCAGAACGGCACCTACATCCCCGGGTTCAACACCGTGGACGTAACGGTGACGGAGCTGAAGTTCACGATCACGCCGCTGGCGCGCGGAGCCGATGACGCGTCCGCTGATCTCGGTGATCGTTCCCACATACGGTCGCTGGCAGCACATCGGTCCCCTGCTCGATTCGATCGTCGCGCAGGAGTTCGACGACTGGGAGTGCGTGATCTGTGAAGATGGATCACCGCTGCAGAATCGAGTGGTGGAAATCAGCGCCACCGATTACTCGAACAGTACCGACGGGCGCATCCGGGTTCACGCGAACCGAGAAACCCTCGGGTACGACGGGAACTTCAGAAAGCTCGTCGAGCTGGCACGGGGCGGTTCCTCTTCGTCATGGGGGACGACGACTTCGTGGCACCGGGGGCGTTCAGCGCCGCGGCACGCACCATCGAGAAGTACCCGAACATGGGTGTGCTGCTCCGCGCGTTCGCCGTGTTCGAGGGCACGCCGGACAACATTGTGCAGGTGAATCGGTACTACCCGCGCGAATGCGTGTTTCCCGCCGGCCCGCGCGCCATCGTGGCCTGCTACCGGCGGCTGGTGTGCATGAGCGGGATCGTGATGGACCGCGACCTGGCACAGGCGGCAGCGACCGAGCGGTGGGACGGGACGTTGTTCTACCAGCAGTGGCTGGCCGCGAACATCCTGACAGAGCGCGACGCGGTGTATGTGCCCGAGCTGATGGCCCTGTTCCGGCGCGGAGGCACTCCGATATTCGGCACGGCCGAACGGGAACGCGAACTGTTCACACCGGGAGTGCAGCCGCCAGTTGCCGATCTCCGCATGACGACGGGGCTGATGGCCATCGCGCGGGCCGTGGAGGCAGAACGCGGAGTGCCCATCGCCAAAGAGATCGAGCGCGACTACGCGAACTACAGCTACCACACACTGGCCCACCAGGCGCATGTGCCGCGCGCCGAATTCCGACAGTTCTACAAGGACCTGGGCGCGCTGGGGTTCGACAAGTACTGGACCTTCCATGCCTGGTACCGCGCCATCTCCCTGCTCGGCGCGAAGAACGTGGACCGGATCATTCAACTCGTCCGCCGCACCCTCGGGCATACGCCCAACCTCAGTGCATTCACACGCGCCGGGCGGGCGGAGATCAGCGCGCGCCGAGCAGAGCGGCGGTTACGAGGATAGCGAGCGCAGGGCAGGCGAGGAGCGCCGTGCGGCGCACGACGCCACGCGAGGCGGGGAAGCGCGCCGCCATGATGGACCACTGCCCGATGGCGTCGATGGACATGCGCCCCAGCCAGGCAAAGGCGATGCCGGGAATGCCCCAGAGGTGGCCGAACCAGACGAGCATGCCGACGTAGAGCGGGAGTTCGAGCATGTACATGAACGCCGCGCCCTTCGCGTCGACCGCGCCCTGGAGCATGGCGAAGGGCACCTGCGCCAGGCAGTTGATGAACACCGCGATGGCGAGCCACGGAAGCACCTGCGCGGCGATGGGCGAGTACGCGCTCCGCATCCAGACCTGGAGCAGGGGGCGCGCGAACGCGGCGAGCACGAACGCCGACGCGAAGATGACGAGCAGGGTCACCTTCGTGGCGCGCCACATGAGCGCCACCGCCCGGTCGGGATCGGGACCGTATGAGGCGGCGAGCGCCGGGAAGAGCACCGGTTGGAGCGCCCCGGTGAACAGGAACTGCTTGGTGGCCACCTCCGAGGCGGTGCCGTACCATCCCGACGCGGCGATGGGAAAGGCCGATGCCACCACCACGCGGTCGGCGTTGCTGAGCACCGGACCGATCACGTTGGAGACGGTGATCCACCCGCCCACGGCGAAGAGTTCGCGCACGGCGCCGTGGTGCGGAATGCGCGGCCGGGCCAGGCCCGGCACGACGGCGCCGATCACGAGGAAGTGGCCCAGCCAGTAAAGAGTGCGCCCGACCACGATGACGCCCACGGCAACGCGCGCGTCGCCGCCGGCGAGCAACGCGATCAGCGGACCGGCGTACACCACGACGCCCATGGGTACGCGCAGCCGTGCCGATAGGAGAACTTCTGCGCCGCCTCGAGCACGCCGCGCAGGGTCACGCCATGCGCGAGCGGCGGAACGGCGACGGCGAGCAGCCGCAGCACTCCCACGGCCTCATCGCGATACTCGGCGGGCACCTTCATGAAGTGGTCCACCAGGTACGGCGCGGCGATCACACCGGTGACGGCCAGGACGCTGGTGAGTCCGAGCAGAATCCAACTGGCGGCCCAGACCAGGTCGGCCACCTCGTGGTCGAGACTCGTGGAGAGGCGCACCGATACGAGGCGCGTGAGCGCCCGGCCCAGGCCGAAGTCGAACAGCGAGAAGATCCCGGCGGCGCCCCAGGCGAAGGTGAGCAACCCGAAGCGCACGGGGCCGAGGCCGCGGGCCAGGAGGGGAATGCTGACGAGCGCGGCGAGGGCGGGAAGGGCCCACGCCGCGATGTTCACCAGCACGTTGCGTTCGAGGAGCGCGTCGTGGGTGAGCGCGCGCCAGCGGGCGTCGCTCACGGATTCGGGATCAGGAACACGCCGGCGAAGCGGAGATCGGCCGTCTGGAAGGTCGGGAGGTTCACGCTGTTGATGGTGTAGGAACTGTTGGCGGCGTAGGGGGGCGGCGGCTTCACGGTGAAGTGCCCAGCCACGGTGCCGTCGGTGTTGTCGGGCGGGTAGAGGATGACGTTGAAGTAGCCGGTGGCGTCGGTGGTGGCGGTGAGCGTGGGCGGCGTGGCGGCGAGCCCGGAGTCGCGCGTCCAGGTGACGGTGGCGCCAACGATGGGCGTGCCGGCGGCATTCTGGATCTGCCCCGCATAGCGGAGCGAAGGCCCGAAGGTGAAGACGCCGGCGAAACCCAGCGTATCGGCGGCGTAGGTGCGCAGGTGCAGGCCGGTGATGAGGCGCGCGGGACCAGTGGCGGGACGCACGGTGATCTGGCCGTCCACGTAGCCGGTGTCGGTAACCGACGCCTGCACCACGATGCGCCCGTCGGAACCTGTGACGAGTTGGACCGAGTCGGGCGTGGTGGCGATCCCGCCGGTACGGCGGAAGGTGACAGGAACTCCCTTGGCCTGCTTGAGCGAGTCGTCGCGCCAGAGTTCGATGGCCCACGCCCAGCGCTGCCCGTAGCCGAAGTCGCCGAGATAGCGCGCGGCGGTCGAATCGTAGGTGGCGAGGGAGAGGTTCGTATAACTCGTGACCGGACCGCTCGGCGGCGTGAAGGTGAGAGTGCCCGTGACAGCGCCGTCAGTGGGCGCGGTGAGGCCGAGCACGAAGAATCCGGTGGAGTCGGTGGTGGTGCTGAGCGTGGACGGTGTGGCGGCGATGCCGCCGGTGCGCGTCCACTTCACGGCGACGCCCTTGATGTGCTGGCCCGTGCCGCGGAAGAACACCTGCCCGCCGTAGGTGAGCAGGCCGCCGACGTTGTAGGTGGCCTGCGGCGCCGAGATGACGTACCGGTAGTCCAGCGGAATGGTGTATGACGCGAGCGTGGAGGGCTGGGGCAGCGACGACTGCGTGACGGTGAGCGTGCCGACGGCGCTGCCGAGCTGCTCGGCGCTCACGTCCAGCGAAAAGATGCCGTCGGTGTTGGTGGTGGCGGAGAGGGTGCCGGTGACGGCGACGCCGCTCACCCGTGTGAACTTCACCGTGGCGCCGGAGAGCGGCTTGCCGTTGTGCAGCAGCGTGGCCTGGTAGCGGGCGTGGGGATATGAGAGCCAGGCGCCGAGCAGGGTGGCGTCGCCCTGGCGGGTGGCGATGCCCACCTTGAGGGCGTGCACGGTGTAGCCCGAGTGGCCGGGGGCGGTGACGGTGACGCTGGCGGTGATGCTGTCGGCGCTCTTGAGGTCGCTCGTGATCTCCCAGTTGCCGTTGGCGTCAGTCGTGGCGCCCGCCTGGCCGCCGGTGGAGAGCGCGACGCTCACGCCCACGCCCGATACGGGGGCGCCGGTCTTGGCGTCGACGATCTGACCGATGAGATCGACGCGTGACGCGGACGCGCAGACGTTGGTGCCGGCGCAGGGCTCGCACCCGGCGACGAAGACGAGCAGCGGCAGGACGGCTGCGGCGCCCAGGCGGACGCGACGGTTGGCGGCAATGCGCATGAGAGTGCCCCACATCACCAGAATCTGCATCACGAAGGGCAGGAGAAGCGAATTCACGAAGAAGGAGTGGGCGACCACGGCCAGCGTGGAAGCGAAGGTGGCCACGCCGTGGGCGCGGTCGGCCGGGTCGAGGTCGGGGTCGTTGCAGGTGCGGCGGGCCAGGCGCACGACGCTCCAGAGGAGCCACAGATAGCGGCGAATCCCAGGAGCCCGGTGAGCGCGGCGACGAAGATCAACCCGCCATCAGCGAGACGCCGGCGCCGCCGACGATCAGCCAGCCGTGCGCCAGCTCGGCCTGTTTCATGGCGTTGAAGCCGACCCCGAGCACGGGATGCTCGATGATCAGCCGGATGGCGCAGAAGAACCAGGGAATGACGCGCTCCAGACCCGACGTGTCGACGCTCAGCTTGTTGAGCTGGGCGGCGTAGCCGGCCATGAAGTAGAAGGTCGGGACCGCAGACGACGCGCCGACCGGAAATCCTCGATGGCCGCGGTACCTGGGCGCGCGCGACACAACAGCCCGACGACGAGCGCTGGTGGACACCAGGCGGCTGCCCTCGCACGTCTCCACGAAGCCGCTCGCTTTGGATCATCTCGGCGAAGCTCGCGACGAAGCCGACTGTAGGTGCAACAACACCAGGATGCGGTCTTGATCGCCCACGAGCGGGCCTCGTCGGGGTGAGGCACCGACGACGAACAGGTACCAGCCGAAATACACGACCCACCGCACCAGGAAGGCGACGGTGCCCACGGCGTCCTTGAAGTCCATGCCGTAGCGGTGGATTCCCAGAATGGTCGAGACGGTGGCGACGAGAATGAACGCCGAGGCGGGGAGGGAGATGTCGTCGAGGGTGACGCGGATGCGGCCGCTCAGGATCAGGGCGGCGATGACGAACCAGACGACCGACGATGACGACGTCGGCGACGACGAAGGGAGCGGTGCGGCCACCCAGGGCGCCCATGGGGATGCGGCCGACGTTGCCGAGGGCCATGGCGGCGGCGCCGAGGGCCGCGAGGTGGCGGGCGGAGAGTTTCACCGGGGGAATGTGGCGGGGGCGGGGAAGGGGCGGAAGGCGGAAACGGCGGGCCCCGCCTCTTGCTTGGTTCAACCGACAGCAGAACCGACAGCACCAGGCCTCGTAACGCTCCCCGGTCCGCTCCGTCTCGTCATTCGCCCTCCACCGGCCGCCGCGCCAGGATCCAGACGTTCCTCCGATGGAAGGGTAGCAGCGCCAGCGCGGCGAACACGCGCGGTCGGCGCTTGCGGCGCGTGAGCTTCGAAATTCTCCCGATCCCCGGCGTCACGGATTCGTAGCCGACGCGGACAACGTCATAGCCCTGGTCGGCAAAGAGCAGTCGGAACGCCTTCCGGGAGAAGGGACGTCGGTGCGTGTAGTCGTCCCACACCCAGCGCTGGGCGTCGGGAGCCGAGGCGTACAGCACGCCCCCAGGCCGAAGCAGCGCCCGCGCCCGCGTTACCAGAGTCACCGGATCGTTGATGTGCTCCAGAACGTCCTTGATCACGACCGCGTCGAACGATGCCTCGGGAAAGGGCAACGGCTCGTCGACGTTGCCAAGAATGACGTTGCGTCCCCGCTCCTGCGCGATCGCGCCGCATCGGGCGGGCCGAGCATCCCGTATCGTCCGGAAAGTGGTGGGCCATCCATCCAGGGCCGCGGCCGAGGTCGAAATCCGCGCGCCGGATCGAAGTGCCGCGTGATGCTGCCCGCTACTCCTGGCTGCCGTGCCAGTCGATGAGCCCACAGAGTGTCGCTCAGGGTTGGGGGCATGGTCTACGCCGCGAGGATCGGCCCGGATCGTCGCGCCCGTTCGCGCGCATTGTCCAGTAACGGCGAAGCGTGCCCGGTACATCGACAGCTCTCCAGGTTCACCGCCTGAAGCTTCTCGACGTCGACCAGCACCAGGCGCTATTCTCTGACGGCAACTGTGCGGGGAAGGATGGCGAGGGGCCGATGATCGTACTGCTAGCTCACGGCCGTCCGCCGCCGGCCGCGCCTACCACACCACCTCGACTCCGACGCCGCGCGATTCGGGATCGCGGGTGATCAGCGGAACGCCGAGACTCCCAGGGCCGTGGCGGCGATGAGCCGATCGGTACGCTCGGGCACGGACATCAGCTCCGCCGATCGGAGAATCACCTCCGCCGTCAAGTCCGCCACTTCGTAGCCGGGGTGGGCGCGAAGGCGGGCGGTCCACTGTGCAAAGCTGCCGTCGAGATGCAACCGCCCCTTGGCGAACCCTTCGAGCACCTCGGCGAGCACCATCACGGGCACGAGGATGATGCTCCGGCCCGACTCGGCGCGATCGAAGGCCCGACGCGCATTTCGGCCAAGCTTGCGCTTCGCACCGCTCAGGTGCCAGAGCAGGGCGTGGGTATCGGTGACGAAGCGGTCAGCCATCGAATGCCGGGTGCTCCCCGGACAGCTCCCTCAGGCGGCGCGCGGCCCCGGAAGCCGCCTCGGCGCGCACATCGGCCACGATCTGCCCGACGGTGGCGTCGCCGACGAGGCTGACGCTGCCGACGAGAGTCGGCTGCGACTCCGACGCGCGTTCGCGGCGCTCCAGATAGGCCAGGCGGTCCTCGCGCACGAGAGCCACGCGCGCGGCACGGTCGCGATGCTCGATGTAGACCACGCCGTCCGGGTTGTCCAGCACCCAATCGACAAGGTCGAACAGGCGGCGGCGGGCGTCGGAGATGGTGGTGCGTTTGGGCATGGGGTCAACATGTACACTGAAAATGTACATGTCAACGGGGCAGGGCGGAACTGCCGAACCGAAGGCTATGAGTTGCCGTTACGCCTTTTCCGGCGCCCCGATCGGCACGACGATCAACCCCAGCAGCAATCCGCCGAACAGCCCGATCAGCCACGTCGGCACCGGCCTTGGGAACGACACCCGGCGGGGCACCGCCGCCGAGTCCACGAGGCGGACGTCTCCGCCCTCGATCATCGCGGCCAGCCGGGCCTGAAGCACCTGCGCGCCCATGCCGGCGTCGAGCTGGGCGAGTTGGGTCACGTCGGCCTGCTGCTTGGCCACCGAGGCCTCGCGGCCGGGCAGTCGCACCAGTTCGCCTTCCAGCGAATCCGCCACGCCCTGGAGCGACGCGCGCTGGTGGGCCAGCGACTGGCGGTAGGCATTGGCCAGCGGAATCAGTTGGGCCGTTAGCGAGTCGCGGGCGCGGGCCAGCGCCGTCACCTGCGGCGCCCCGGCCGCCACCCGGCCCAGGAGAATCGTGCGCTGGGTCTCCACCTGGGCGATGGACGCCACCAGGTCGTTCACGGCCACGCTGCGCAGCAGGTCGGGAATCCGGCCAGGGCGCGCGGGTCGGCTCGTCCGCTCGTGACGAGATTCACGAGCGAGTCGAGGGCGCGTTGGGAGGCCGAGAGCTGGGCGAGCTGGCCCTCGACCGTGGCGTACTGGTCGGCGATGCCCTTGGCGGCGATGGCGGCGTCCACGCCGGCGCCGCTCTCCTGCTGCAGACGGGCCAGGGAGTCGACGCCCTTGCGCAGGTCGTGCCGCACCGTGTCGGCGCGGGCGGAGAGGAACTCGAAGCGGCGCTGGTCGAGTCCGCGGTCCACCGTCATGCGGCGGGCCATGTAGACGCGGGCGAGGAGGTTCGGCACCTCTGCCGCGGAAATCGAATCGCGCCCCTCATACACCATCTCCACCGCGTCGCCGCCCGCCTTCTGGATCTCCAGCCGGTCGGCGACGTCGGTAATGGCGTCCTCGCGGTCGACCAAACGGATGTACGCGCCGGCGCCAGCCTTCGACGCGTATATGACGCCCTGCGGAACGGTGTTCGCCCCGGCGGCGAGCGTGAGCTTTACGGGCTTGAAGCGTTCGGGCAGGTGAACCGAATCGACGAGCACGGCCGGGGGCACTCGGCCCGGTGTGCGGGGCTGGACCTCCAGGCGGAGCGAATCGACCACGGCGCCGATGGCGGCGCGGCTCTGGAGC
>CAVZKH010000008.1:0-200960 GCA_963775915.1 uncultured Gemmatimonadaceae bacterium | reverse complement strand
GTACTTGGCGAACGCCATCTCGACGCCGAACACCGCCGCCGAGGCCCCGATGATCGCCGCGTTCGGCGCGAGCACGAACGACAGCGCCGCGCCCGAGATCCCGGCAATGAAGTAGAGCGCGATGAAACGGTTCGACCCCAGCCGCGATTCGACCCGGGGACCGAAGAAGAACAGCACGATCATGTTGAACGCGATATGCATGAAGCCGCCGTGGAGGAACATGTACGTCACCACCGTCCACGGCCGCATGAACGTCAGCGCCGGCACGAACGCGAACGCGTTGGTGATCTCCGGCAGGGCGAGCTGCAGAAAGAAGACGACGATGTTGGCGGCGATGAGTCGCTTGACCCATGGGGTCACGAACATTCCTCCGGAATGACGGGGTGGCGGGGCTTCTCCGAAGATAATGCGCCGGCCGGCCACATGCCGACCGCCGCCGGCGCGCGGGGTTCCCGATTGCGGCCGACGCGTTCATGCTTAGAGACATGCGAGCCATGCTGCTCTGGCGGCCGGCGCCGCTGGCCGAGAATCCCGTCGCGCTCGAAGCGGCCGACGTGCCCGCGCCCACGCCCGCGGCGGGCGAGCTCCTGGTGCGCGTGTCGGTGTGCGGCGTCTGCCGCACCGATCTCGACCTGGCCGAAGGCCGGCTCGCGGCGCCCGCCTATCCGGTGATTCCCGGCCACCAGGTGGTGGGGCGCGTGGCCGGGCTCGGCGCCGGCGCTACCGGATTCCGCGAGGGCGACCGGGTGGGCGTGGCCTGGATCCACTCGGCGTGCGGCCGCTGCCGGTATTGCGCGTCAGGCGCCGAGAATCTGTGCCCGCACTTCATGGCCACCGGCTGCGACGCCAACGGTGGGTACGCCGAATACCTCGTCGTGCCCGCGGCGTTCGCCCACGCCATTCCCGGCGGCCTCCCCGACGCCGCAGTCGCGCCCCTGCTCTGCGCCGGCGCCATCGGCTGGCGATCGCTGCGGCTCACCAACCTCGCCGACGGCCAGCCGCTGGGGCTCACGGGCTTCGGCGCGTCGGCGCACCTGATGCTGCAGGCGGCGCGGCACCGCTACCCGAACTCGCCGGTGTTCGTCTTCGCGCGCAGCCCCGGCGAGCGGGAGTTCGCCCAGGAGCTGGGCGCCGCGTGGACGGGCGACACCGCCGACTCGCCGCCGGAGCCGCTCGCCGCCATCGTCGATACGACGCCGGCGTGGAAGCCGGTGGTGGAAGCGCTGCGCCATCTCGCCCCGGGCGGCCGCCTCGTGATCAACGCCATCCGCAAGGAGTCCGCCGACCAGCACGAGCTGCTGCGGCTGGACTACCCCACGCACCTCTGGCGCGAGAAGGAGATCAAGAGCGTGGCCAACGTCACGCGCGCCGACGTGCGGGAGTTCCTCGACGCCGCCGCCGAGCTCCGCCTGCGGCCCACCGTGTCCGAGGTTCCGCTCGCCGACGCGAACGCGGCGCTGGCCTGGCTCCGCTCGGGCGAGGCGATCCGCGGAGCCCGCGTGCTGCGCGTCGCCGCCGACGACTGACCCGCGCCCCTACTCGGCGACGTCGGCGGCCTCGTACCGGTCGTAGCCCTTGAGGCGATACACCGTGGCCGAAACGAACCAGCTGGCCAGGAAGACGCCGATGATCAGGTAGCCGATGGCGCCGAAGTTGCCGTTCAGCCGCGCCGACCTCGCGTCCAGAACCATCCGTGCAGGTCGAGCTTCGTCGCCGACGAGCCCCAGCGCCTCGATGCCGCCCACGAGCAGCGCCACCAGCACCGAGACGAAGGTGATGGTCATGTTGTAGTAGAGCTTGCGAATCGGCTTGACGAAGGCCCAGCCGTAGGCGCCGAGCATCAGCACGCTGTCGGTCGTGTCGACCAGCGACATGCCGGCGGTGAACAGCGCCGGGAACACCAGGATCGACCAGAGCGACATTCCCTTGGCCGCCTCGGCCGCCGAGATGCCGAGCAGGCCGATCTCGGTCGCCGTATCGAAGCCGAGGCCGAACAGCAGGCCGAGCGGGTACATGTGCCAGCTCTCGCGGATCATGCCGAACAGCGGCCGGAAGATGCGCGCCAGGAACCCGCTGCCCGGCCAGCAGCGCATTGAGGTCCTCCTCGACGAACGCGCCGCCCCGCCGCACGCGGTGAAACGTGCGGTAGACCGCGACGAGGATGAACAGGTTCATCACCGCGATCGCGAGCAGGAACAGCGCCGAGACGATCGTGCCGATCATCCCGCCCAGGTTCGTGCAGCGACTCGAGGCGCGTGCCCAGCGCCATGGCCGTGGCGGCGATGGCCACCGAGGCCAGCACCACCACCGTCGAATGGCCGAGCGAGAAGAAGAAGCCGACCGCCACCGGCCGCTTGCCCGTCCTGCATCAGCTTGCGCGTCACGTTGTCGATGGCCGCGATGTGGTCGGCGTCGACCGCGTGGCGCAGGCCGAACCCGTAGGCCAGCAGCGCGGTGCCGAGCAGCACCGGATAGTGCCGGAACGCCACCAGCGCCCACGCCCACGCCCCGAGGTTGGCGGCCAGCAACAGGCCGTACAGCCCGATCACCCGCCCGCGGACGTGCACGGACAGCGAACTCGGCGGCGTGGACGGAGCGTCGGGCATCTCGGGATCGAAGCGCCGCCGGCTAGCGCGCCGGCGGCATGTTGGTCAGCAGGTACCGCGTGAGCGTCGAATACAGTTGCAGCGTCGTGCCCGCGCCCTCGCAGATGCAGTGGGTGCGGTTCGGATAGATCTGCACGTCGAACTGCTTGTCCAGCGACACCAGCCGGTTGATCAGCCGAGCGGTGCCCTGATAGTGCACGTTGTCGTCTCCGGTCCCATGGACAATCAGGAGTTTCCCCTTCAAGCCGTCAGCGAAATTGATAGGGGAGCCCTTCCGGTAGCCCTCCGGGTTCCCCTCCGGGGTGCCCATGTAGCGCTCCTGATAGATCGTGTCGTACAGGCGCTGGTCGGCCACCGGCGCCACCGCCATCCCCAGCCGGTACACGTCGGGATAGCGGAACATGGCATTGAGCGTGCTCGATCCGCCCCCGCTCCAGCCCCAGATGGCCACGTGGGCGCTGTCGGCCCAGGGACGCGTCCGCGCGAAGGCCCGCACGGCATCCGCCTGCTCGGCGCTCGACAGCGGGCCGATCGACCCATAAATGACCTTCCGCCAGGCGCGCCCCTTGGGCGCCGGCGTGCCGCGGTTGTCGAAGCTCACCACCAGGTATCCCTGGTCGGCCAGCATCTGGTGCCAGAGCATTTCCGTGCCGCCCCAACGGTCCATCACGGTCTGCGCCGCCGGCTCGCCGTATACGTTGACGAGAATCGGGTAGTGCTTCGCCGGATCGAAGTCGTTCGGGCGGATCACGTACCCGTCGAGCGTCGCGCCGTCGCCCACCGTCACCCGGAAGAATTCGGCCGGCGTCTTCACGGCGTCGGCCGCGGCGCCGCGCAGTTCGCGATTGGTCACGAGCGCGCGCGCCGTCGTGTTGTCCGGAAAGCGGACGAGGTCCATCACCGGCGGCGTGTCAAAGGTCGAGAACGTATGGAAGGCCCACCGCGCGTTGGGCGCGAAGTCGTACGCGTGCACGCCCGTCTCGGCGGCGGGCGAGAGCCGTTCGGGCGCCCCCGCGTGGGCCAGCGACACCCGGTACAGGTAGCGCTGCGTGGCGTTGTCGGGGCTGGCCGTGACGTACAGCCAGCCGTTCGCTTCGTCCACCCCATTCACGCCCTCCACGTCGTAGGCGCCAGGGGTGAGCAGCCGCGCCGTCTTCCCGTCGCGCGACACGGCGTACACGTGGCGCCAGCCGTCGCGTTCGCTTGTCCAGAGGAACGACGCGCCGTTGTCGATCCAGGGCACGTCCTCCACCAGATCCACCCAGGCGCTGTCGGTCTCGGTGAACACCGTGCGCGGCACGCCGGAGCGGGCGTCGGCCAGGATCACCGCGTCCCGGTTCTGCGCCCGGTTCATGTGCTGGACGAGCAGTTCGCGCGGGCCCGCCCATTCCATCCACGGCACGTAGTTGTTGCGCGGATCGCCGGGCAGCTTCACCCAAGTCACCGCGCCGCCGGCGGCCGGCACCACGCCCACGCGCACCGCCGAGTTGGTGGTGCCCGCTTTGGGGTACTGCACCGGCACCGTGAACGGGTAGAGCGAGTCGGTGACGTCGAGCAGCAGGAAGTCGCGAATGCCCGCCATGTCGAACTGCCAGAAGGCGATGTTGCGGCCGTCGGGCGACCACCGGAAGCCGTCGCGCAGGTCGAACTCCTCCTCGTACACCCAGTCGCTCATCCCGTTGACCAGCGTATGCGTGGCATCGTGCGTGAGCCGCGTGGCCGGCCCGCCGTTTGACGGTTCCGCGTACAGGTCGCCGTTCAGCACGTAGGCCACCCGCGACCCGTCGGGCGAGAATTTGGCGTACATCAGGCGCGACTCGGGCACGCGCGGCCCGCCCACCTGATGTAGCTTGCGCGTGCCAAGGTCCAGCACCCAGTAGTCGCCGCGGGTGTTCTGCCGCCACACCTTGCGCGTGTTGGTGAACACCAGCAGCCGCTTGCCGTCGGAGGAGAAGGCGTAGTCCTGTGGAATCAACGCCTCCTGCCGGCCGGCCGGCGTGAGCGCCTCGGCCGACACCTTCACCGACCGCGCGCCAGTGGCCGCGTCGTACTCCACCAGGTCGTAGCCGCGGGCCGTGTGCGACAGCTCCAGCGTGAGGTACGAGTTCCCGCCGTCGGCCCATCGCGCCGGCCCGAACCGCTCGCTCGCGTAAGTGCGCGAGGCGAACAGCGTGTGCAGTGTCGAGTCCACCGGCGCCGGGATCTGTGCGACGGCGGGGGCCGCCGCGGCGGTCGACGCGAGCAGCAGCGCGGCCAGGCGAGCGGCGCGGAATGGAGCGAACGAACGGAACGTGGCTGGCATGGCAGTCCTCAGCGGTGGGCGCCGGTGGTGGCGAGTCCAGGCGTGGGCGCCGCCGTGCGGCGGCCCGACGCGGAAACTAGACGCGCCCGGCGACCCGGGCCACGGGGCCCTCGCGTCGCGCCGCCGTTCGCGGCTGGGGGAGCGCCCACCGCCCCTTACAGTTCGCGGCCCGGCCTCCCCTGTTGCCCCCCCGGTACATCCTCCATGTTAGCGGCGTTCGTCCGGTGCGCCGCCCCCGCGCCCGCCGCCGTTCGAGACCCTCAACCGTTTCCCGCCATGTCCACTCGCATCGCTCGCTTCCTCGCCGTGGCGTGCATCGCGGGCTGCACCGGCACCGCCACGCCGACGCCCGCCGCCACGCCCGCACCCACGCCGTCACCTGAATCCGCGCAGACCACACCCGCCGCCGGCCGCGGCGCCGGACGCGGTGGCGGCCGCGGAGGAGCCGCGGGCGCCGAAGCAGCCGGTCCGCAGCCGTACGGCCGGGTGATTCCGGCCAGCGCGCAAACGCACCGGGGCCTGTTCATCACGCACCGCGTGGGCGACAAGCTGTTCTTCGAGATCCCGACGCACGAGCTCGGCAAGGACATGCTGATCGTGGGCCGGTTCGACCGCGCCGCGGCGCCGGCGCCGCAGGGGCGCGCCGGCGGCGGCGGTGGCGGCGGATTTGGCGACTACGGCGGCGACGAGTTCATGGAGCGCACGCTGCGCTGGGACCGCGAGGGCGACCACATCGTCCTCCGCACCCCGTCGTTCAATATCACCGCCGACAGCACGCTGTCGGTGTGGCGCTCGGTGGAGTCGTCGAACTTCCCGCCGATCGTGATGATGTTCAGCATCGAGAGCTTCGGCCCCGACAGCGCGCCGGTGATCGACGTGACGCGGCTGTTCACGACCACGGTGCCGGAAATCGAAGCCATCCGCGGCAACATCGACGCCAACCGCTCGTACGTCGAGAGCGCGCTGTCGTTCCCGGAGAACGTGGAGATCCAGGCGGCGCAGACGGGCACGCCCGCGGCCGCGGCCACGGCCGCCCGCGGCGGCGGCGGTGGCGGTGGCGGCCGCGGCGGCGCAGAAGCGCAGAGCGTGCTCGCCCACTGGAGCATGATCAAGCTGCCCGAAGATCCGATGCCCAAGCGGTATTCCGACGAGCGGATGGGATTCTTCTCCGTGCGCACGGTGGACTTCGGCACCGACCAGCAGGTGGCCGTGCCGAAGGAGTACATCACCCGCTGGCGCCTCGAGTGCTCGGACCGCATGGATGGCAATCTCTGTTATCCGAAGCATCAGATCGTCTACTACATCGATCCCGGCACGCCCGACAAGTGGAAGCCGTGGCTCGAGAAGGCGGTGGACGACTGGCAGCCGGCGTTCGAAGCGGCCGGGTTCAAGGACGCGATCGTCGCCAAGGAGGCGCCGACCAACGACCCGAACTGGTCCATGGAGGACATCCGCCACACCGTGATCCGCTGGCTGCCGTCGACGGTCGAGAACTCGGTGGGCCCGCACGTCAGCGACCCGCGCACCGGCGAGATCCTCAATGGCTCGCCCCGCATCTTCCACAACCTCATCGAGCTCGGCCAGTTCTGGTACTTCACGCAGATGGCCCAGCTCGACCCGCGGGCGCGGCAGATTCCGATGCCGGACTCGCTCATGGGCCGGCTGCTCGAGTTCCTGGTGGGCCACGAAGTGGGCCACACCATCGGGCTCCAGCACGACCAGATCGGCAGTTCCACGTACCCGCCCGACAGCGTCCGCAGTCCGAGCTGGGTGCTGAAGATGGGGAGCAGCCCCAGCATCATGGACTATTCGCGCATGAACTACGTGGCCCAGCCCGAGGATCACGTGCCGCTGTGCTGCGTCATCCCGCGCGTCGGCCCCTGGGACAAGTACACCATCGGCTGGGGATACCGGCCGATCCCCGGCGCCACCACGCCGGACGCCGAGAAGCCCACGCTCGAGAAGTGGATTGCAGTGCAGGACACGGTGCCCTGGCTGCGTTTCTCGGTGAACAACGCATTCGGGCAGTTCGGCACGCAGAGTGAAGCGGTGGCCGACGCCGATCCGCGGTGGGCCACCGGCCTCGGCTTCAAGAACATCGCCCGCGTGATGGGCTACGTGGTGAGCGCCGGTACGCGCCCGATGGAGGACAACACGCTGCTGGAGGATCTGTACAACCGCACGGTCCAGCAGTGGGCCACCGAGGCGGCGCATCCGGCGAACGTCATCGGCGCCGGTCCCGTGTGGTACAAGTCGGGCAGCCAGCCGGGCCCGGTGTACACGGTGAATTCGCGCGCCCAGCAGGCGGGCGCGGTGAAGTTCCTCAACGACAGCGTGTTCAAGACGCCGGCGTACCTCATCCGGCCCGACATCGCGGCGCGCATCGAGCCCACGGGCATGGTGGACCGCATCGGCAGCGCGCAGAGCCGCGTGCTCAACACGCTGCTCAACGACCAGCGCATGGACCGGCTGCTCGAACTGCAGGCGCTGGCCAAGAATCCGGCCGACGCCTATCCGCTGCCGGCGTTCCTGGACGACGTGCGCCACGGCATCTGGAGCGAACTCGCCTCGACGCATCCGGACATCGACATCTACCGGCGGACGCTGCAGAACAACTACCTGACGCTCATCGACCGCAAGCTGAATCCGCCGGAGACGGCGGCGGCGGCCGGCGGGCGCGGCGCCGGGGGTGGCGGCCGCGGCGGCGCGCAGCCGCTGTCCGACGAAGCGAAGTACGAACTGCGCGGCGAACTGCTGTCGCTGCAGGCCGACATTCGCTCGGCGATTCCCAAGACCACCGACCGGGAGACGCGCTGGCACCTGCAGGGCGCCGACCATCGGATCGACGACATCCTGAATCCGAAGAAGTAGCGTCGAGACGGGACCGGAACGCAGAACGGGGCCGCGCGGTGCGCGGCCCCGTTCTCGTTCCCGGTCGGCGATGATCCGCCGGACGCTACTTGATCTTTCCCGGAAGCCCGCCGCCCGTTGGGAGGGAGTGGTTCAGATGGGGGTGCCGGCGCTCGTGCAAGTACCTGTACCCCGCCCAACTGATGACGCCGAGATCGAACAACAGGGTGCCGAGCAGCACCACGATCGGTATCACCATTCCACCCAAGACGACGATCAATGCGACGGCGCCCATACCATCCTCCTGTCGGCGTTCGGGCGGCCGGGGGCGGAAACGCAGGCCCCGGTGCACACGGTACCGGCAATTACACGCCTCCCTACGGGGAGGTGTCGCCCTCAAGGTGCGATCCGCCACCGACACCAGCCATAGTGGAAAGCCTGATTTCTTTGCGGAATTTTCCCCTTGCGCGTGTAGGGGCGGCTTCCCGCAGCGCCGTAAACGCATGGATTGCCGCCGTTACCCGGGAATCGGTGCGGCGGTACCGGTCACGCAGCGCTGGCCAAAGGGCCGCACCTGTTTGCATGTTGGCGGCATGACGACACTCCGCCTCGTTGCCCGCGCCGTGTGCCTGGCCCTCGTGTGCGCCGCCACGGCTTCCGCCCAGCAGTCCGACTCCGACTTCATCCGCGCCAACTACACCAAGCACGAGTACCGCATTCCGATGCGCGACGGCGTGCAGCTCTTCACCATCGTGTACGTGCCGAGGGACGCGTCGCCCGCGCGCACGTACCCGATGGTCATGCAGCGCACCTGCTACTCGGTGGCGCCCTACGGCCCCGACGAATATCCGTCGCGGCTCGGCCCCAATCCGTTCATGATGCGCGACAAGTACATCTTCGTGTACCAGGACGTGCGCGGGCGGTACATGTCCGAGGGCACGTTCGTGAACGTGCGCCCGTTCGTGCCCGACTCGATCAAGGCCCGCGACCGCACGAAGATCGACGAGGCATCGGACACCTACGACACGATCGACTGGCTGCTCAAGCACGTGGCCGACAACAACGGGCGCGTGGGTCAGTGGGGCATCTCGTATCCGGGCTTCTACACCACCATGGGCGCGCTCTCCGGCCATCCCGCGCTCGTTGCCGCCTCCCCGCAGGCGCCGGTCACGAACTTCTACTTCGAGGACTTCCACCACAACGGCGCCCTCACCCAGGCCTACTTCTATACGTATCCGCTGTTCGGCATCCAGCACGCGGCGCCCACGCCCGACGCCTGGTGGCAGGTGGGCATGGTGAAGGACGGCCTTCCCGACGACTACGACTTCCAGCTCGGCCTCGGGCCGCTGTCCGCCACCACCAACCGCTACTACAAGACCAACTTCTTCTGGCAGGAGATCATCCAGCACCCGGACTACGACAACTTCTGGCGCGCGCGCGCCGTGGGGCCCGACATCGCCGGCCACCACATGCCGAACATGCTCATCGTCGGCGGCTGGTTCGACGCCGAGGATCTCTACGGGCCGCTGGAGGTGTTCCGGTCGGTCAACGCGACGCACCCGGCGAATTACACCGGGCTCGTCGAAGGCCCCTTCCGCCACGGCGGGTGGTCGCGCACGGGCATCGAGCACACCGTGCACGGCGACATCTACTTCGGCGATTCACTGGAGACGAAGTTCCAGCGCGACGTCGAGGCGAAGTTCTTCCACCACTTCCTCAAGGACGCCGGGCAGGGCCAGGTGGGGCTGCCCAACGCGCTCATCTTCGACACGGGTGACAAGGCGTGGCGCTCCTACGACGCCTGGCCGCCCCGGGCCGCCGTGAAGCGCGACCTCTACCTGCGGCCCGGCGGCAAGCTGTCGTTCGATCCGCCGCGCGGCGGCAACGCGTCGGACTCGTACGTGAGCGACCCCGCCGAGCCCGTGCCAAGCCGCTGCCGCATCCCGACCATCCAGGGGCTCACGATGTACCAGTACATGAGCGACGACCAGCGGTGCTTCGACAGCCGCCGCGACGTCCTCACGTACGAGACCGACAGCCTGGCGCAGGACGTCACCCTGGGCGGCGAGATGACCGCCAAGCTCTGGGTGAGCACCACGGGCACCGACGCCGACTACGTGGTCAAGCTCATCGACGTCTATCCGATGGGCGAACCCGACAGCCCGTACCGCCCCGACACCACGGTGCACTACGCCGGCTACCAGCAGCTCGTGCGCGGCGAGATCATGCGCGGCCGCTACCGCAACGGCTTCGACAAGCCGTTGCCGTTCGTTCCCGACCGCGTGACCGAAGTGCAGTTCCGCCTGCAGGACGTGCTGCACACGTTCAGGAAGGGGCACCGCATCATGATCCAGGTGCAGAGTTCCTGGTTCCCCGCCTTCGACCGCAATCCGCAGCGCTTCGTGCCCAACATCTATCAGGCCACGGCGGCGGATTTCATCAAGGCCACCGAGCGAATCTACCACGAGCCGGGTCACGCCAGCGCCCTCGCGGTGGAGGTGCTGCCGGCGGGACGCTAGTCGGCCACGTCGCGCCAGACCCGCAGCAGCTCGGCCACGCTCCACGCCTGCGCGCAGCACCCGCGCGCCTGGTATGGAGCGTCGCCGTCGGCGATCTCCGCCACCTGGCCGATGCACCCCGCGTCCAGGTGCGCCACCAGCCCCGAGAGCGCGTCGCGCACCCGGCGGCGCGTCTCCGGCGTCCGTCCGTTCACATACCACTCGGCGTCCGCATAGGCGCCGATGAGCCAGGGCCAGACCGTGCCCTGGTGGTAGGCGCTGTCGCGCGCCTTCACGTCCCCCTCGTATCGCGGCCGGTAGGCGGGGTCGCCCGGCGCCAGGCTGCGCAGCCCCATCGGCGTGAGCAGTTCGCGCGTCACGACATCCAGCACGGCGCGCGCCTGGTCGGGCGGCAGCAGCGGATAGGGCAGCGCGACCGCGAACAGTTGGTTGGGCCGGCACGACATGTCGCGCCCGCCGTCGGCCGCGATCACGTCGGCCACGGCGCCGGTGGCCGCGTCTACGAACCGTTCCCGAAACGCGTCGCGCGTGCGATACGCCCGCTGCCGCAGCTCTTCGGCCCGCTCGGAGTCGCCCTGCCGTTCCACGAGATCGGCCAGCACCCGGCGCGCGTTGTACCAGAGCGCGTTGATCTCCACCGCCTTGCCGCGGCGCGGCGTCACCACCCAGTCGCCCACCCGGGCGTCCATCCAGGTGAGCGCCACGCCGTCGGCGCCGGCGGTCACCAGCCCGTCGTCATCCTCGCGGATGTTGTACGACGTGCCGATCTCGTACGCCTCGACGATGTCCGCCAGCGCCCCCGTGAGCGGCCCGTCCACGAGGGCCGGCGAGCCGCCGGCGGCAAGGAATCGGCGCACGGCGATGGCGAACCAGAGGCTCGCGTCCACGGTGTTGTACTCGGGTTCGATGCCCGTGTCGGGAAACCGGTTGGGAATCAGCCCGTCGCGCCGGTACGCGGCGAAGGTGCTGAGGATGCGACCCGCCTCCTCCACGCGGCCGGTCACGAGCGCCAGACCGGAGAGGCCGATCATCGTGTCGCGTCCCCAGTCGGTGAACCACGGGTAGCCGGCGATCACCGTGGGCCCGCCCCCGCGGCGCCGCACGAGATAGGCGTCGGCGGCAACGGCCAGACGGCGCCCCACCGCGTCGCCGTCCGGAATCGCCGACGCGAGCGCCGCGCGGCGCGCCGTCTCGCGGCGCTCGAGTTCGTCGGCCGCCGCCGGCGCAACGGACTCCGTGGTGTAGACGAGATCCACGTCGCGTCCCGGTTCGAGCGCGAACTCCAGCACGAACGGCGCGTACGCGTCCTCCTCGTCGTCGAGCCCGCGCTCCCGCTCGATGGCGTACTGGAACTGGTGGTACCAGTACGGCTCGTC
The DNA here is from genome assembly GCA_963775915.1 of uncultured Gemmatimonadaceae bacterium. GTDB lineage: Bacteria > Gemmatimonadota > Gemmatimonadetes > Gemmatimonadales > Gemmatimonadaceae > JAGWRI01. The sequence continues at coordinate 189,307 of CAVZKH010000008.1, read as the reverse complement.
GCGATACGACGCGCCGGGCGCATGCACCCACATCATGGTGCCGCCGTCCGACGGCGCGCAGCGAATGGCGTCGCCGTCCCATGACGCGACCACGTGCCAGCTTGCGTCCTCGTGGCGCCGCCCGTGATGGTCGCGGAACACGAAGAAGGGACGCACGGCGAGCCGCCCGGGCGGCCCGTCCACCAGGCGGTAGCGCACCACCGTGGTGTTCTGGCCCGCCACCATGAACAGGCGCCGTTCCACCCGGCGCGCGCCGGCGGCGTACGTCCAACGCGGCAGCGGCGCCGCCTCGAAGGCCGTGAGCTGCCGCCAGCCGTCGGGCGCCACGGCGCCCGGATACTGGTGCGACGAGAGGTACGCCGGCGGATCGTCCACCAGCCATTCGTCGCAGCCGGTCACCGTCATCAGCCGCGCGCCGGCGGGCCCCACCGCGGCCACGAGCAATCCGTGGTACCCGCGCGTGCCGGCACCGGACACCGTGCCCGAAGCGTACCCGCCGAGCCCGTTGGCATCGAGCCACTCGAGCGCCGACAGCTGCTCGAACGTGACGGGCAGGTTCACGCGCCGGCCCCCGCGGGCCAGCCGGCGCCGTCGCGGCCGGCCGCCGGGTCGAGTCCGCACCTCTGCCGCAGATCGGTCACCACATTCATGAAATAGATGTAGGCGTCGTACGGCGAGTCGTACGGGCTGAAGTAGCGGTGCACGTCGCCGTCGGCGGACCACTTGAGGCACATGTAGTAGAGATGGTCGCTGGTGAGCAGCCGGCGCCAGACCCGAATCAACTCGGGATCGCCGCCGCCGAGGATCGCCTCGCGCAGCGCGTAGATCGCCCGCCCGGCGTCCCACTGAAGATCGTCGCCCAGCCAGGCGGTGAGGTCGCGGTCCACGTCGGCCCACGAGATCCAGTCTGGAGAGTGGAATTCGCCGCGCGGCCTGAGCGCTCGCACCAGCTCACCCGGCGTGGCGAACCGGTTCTCCGGATAGCGCAGCACCTCGCCGGGCAGCGCGCGCAGGAAATCGAGAATGCCCGTGCTCTCCCACTGGTGCTCGCCGAAGGTCTCGTAGTCCATGAACAGATTCACCGTGTCCGCCGACGACTCCAGCGCGCGGATCCAGGCGGCGTACTTGGGCGCCGTGAGCGGCCACTCGCTCCACTGGCGGTCGGCGAAGCGGAACGCGATGTCGTCGGACATCGACGGGTGCTTGGTGAGCACCACCAGCTCCGGATGACCGGCCGCGGTGTACGCGTATCCGGGCGACCGGCCGCCGAGCACGCGCGGCACGCCGTCGGCGAGCACGCCGGCGAACCCCAGCGCGGCGACGTGGCGGGCGAGTGCATCCGAATAGATGAGTTCGGTGTTGCGGAACACGGTGGGTGCCGCGCCGGCCAGTTGCGTGATGCGCGCGCGGTGCGCCGCCACCTCGGCGTCGAACTCCTCCCACGAGAACAGCGACGAGAGCGAGTGCTGGTCGGTCTCGGCCAGGAACTCCACGGCGCCCGTGGCGGCGAGCGCCCGGAAGCTCTCGAGCGCTTCCGGCGCGTGTTCCGCCATCTGGTCGAGCGCCGTGCCAGTGATGCTGAACGCCACCCGGAAGCGCCCCTCGAACTGCCGGATGAGGTCGAGCAGGATGGCGTTGACCGGCGTGTAGCACTTGCCCGCCGCTCGCGTCATGACGGCGGCGTTCGTGGCGTCGTCGAAGTAGCGCGGCGGGCCGGGCTGGCTGATGTCGAACACCGAGAAGCGCCGCAGGCGGTAAGGCTGGTGCACCTGGAAGTACAAGCAGACGGCGGGCACGGTTCAGGCGCTCCGCCGCAGGAGGCGGCCGTAGAGGCCGGCGATGCGCGCGCCGGCGTCATTCCAGGTCCAGCGGTCGAGCGCGGCGCGGCCGCGGCCGGCCAGTTCGCGGCGCAGCACGGGATACGCGAGCGCGGCGAGGATCTGCGCCGCCAGCGCGTCCACGTCCCAGAAGTCCACTTCCAGTGCGTCGCGCACGACTTCGCGCACGCCGGCGCCACGCGACACGATGATCGGCACGCCGGCGTCGAGCGCCTCCAGCGCCGAGATCCCGAACGGCTCCGACACCGACGGCATGACGTACAGGTCGGCGCGGGCGAACAGCCGGCGCGCGTCGTCGCTCGATACGAAGCCGGTGAACAGCACCTGGCGCCCGAGGCCGAGTTCGGCCACCCGGCGGATGAGCCGCGACCGCATTTCGCCGTCGCCGGCCACGACGAACAGCACGTCGGGACGCCGCTCCGCCACGCGCGCCGCCGCTTCCACGAAGTAGTCGGGCCCCTTCTGGAACGTCAGCCGCCCGAGGAAGAGCACCAGCGGGCGGCGCCGCGCGAAGCCGCCCGCCGGCGGCGCGTACCCGGCCGTGCGCTGCACCGAATTGTGCACCACCACCACGCGCGCCGGATCGGCGCCGTAGTGCTCGATGAGCATGCGCCGCGTGTACTCGCTCACCGCGATCACCAGGTCGGCCTCGCGCGCCGCCCGGCCCTCCACCGCCAGCACGTGGGGATTGCCGTGCGGGCCGGCGCGGTCGAACTCGGTGGCGTGCACGTGGAACACCCACGGCCGCCCCGACGCCGCGGCGATATCGGCGGCCGGCCGCGCCGTGAGCCATTCGTGCGCGTGGATGACGTCAAAGGCCAGGCCGGACGCCGCGGCCGGCGCGCGCTCGGCGAACCGCTCGACAGCGTCGAACATCTCCCCCGCCACGTGCCGCTCGGCATACGGCGCGTTGGGATGCTCGCCCAGCACCTCGATCACCCGCAGCCCCTCGCGCACTTCGACCCCCGACGCCGCGGGCAGCAGGAGGATCACCCGCACGCCCTGCGCGAGCAGCCCGCCCACCACGCCGGCCGTGGCCGCGGCCAGTCCGCCGGTCACGTGCGGCGGGTACTCCCAGCCGAGCATGAGGACGGTCGTCACACGGCGGGCACCACGGTCGTCGCGTCGCTGCGGCGGGGCGTCCGCTTCGTCGACTGCCCGCAGGCGGGACAGATGCTGAGCCGCGCCGAGCGGTCGGCGTAGTCGCGCACCGCGCGCACGTAGGCGGCGTGGCTCCAGGTGAGCGGCGACACGGAGAGCGGCTCGCCGGTGTACGGGTGCAGCTGCTCGGCCATCACGCCCGAGGGCAGGGCGCGGCGCGCCGCCCAGTCGATCAGTTCGCGCGCGTGGTCGAAGTCCGCGGGCGTCTTCGCGCGCCTGAGCCGCCACCGGGCGAGCCAGAGCGTGGAGATGAACCACGGGTTGCCGGGCACGCGCTGCACGTCCTGCCGCTCCACCTGGTGGTAGTAGTCGTTCTGGTAGCGGGCCAGCCCGCCGATGTCGGTGTGCACCCAGAGCCGCTCCTCCACCTGCTGCAGCGTGGACTGCAGCTGCGGGTCATCGGGCTCCAGCACGTCGAACTCCGAGAGGCCGAACAGGCTGGAATCGATGGTCATGTCGAGCGTGTACCCCGACGGGCCGGGCGTGGCCATGCGGGCGAATCGCTGGTCGTGCTCGCTCCACATGATCGCGCGGAACCCCTCGATCATCTGCTCGGCGGCGCCCTGGTAGCGGGCGGCGCGGGCGCGCTCTCCGAACGCCTCGGCCATCCGCGCCGCGCCGCGGAGGCCGGCCACCACCGCCGCCACGGTGAACGCGTGCACCCCCCAGCGCTCCTCCCACAGGTCGTGCGACGGAGAGGGCAGTCCGGTCTCCTTGTCCACGAACGAGACCAGGAAGTCGGCGGGCCGCGTGACCAGCGAGCGGTAGAACGGCGCCGTCTCCTCGATCCGCTGGTAGAGGTCGAAGTACTGCCAGAGCGCCCAGATCACCAACGCCGTCTCGTCCTCCTGGATCGGGAGGACGGTCTTCCCGTCGCGCACGTAGCCGTGCCACGACGAGGCGAGCGTGCCGTCGGGGTTGTACTTGTGGCGCAGGTAGCCGTGCGGCGAGATGACGCGGGAGCAGAAGCCGAGGAACGCCTCCGGCGCGCCGGCGTGCCCGGTGCGCAGGAGCGCCACCGACACCAGGGCGCCGTCGCGCGGCCACATATACGAATACGTATCGCGCGCCATCTGCGTGATGTCGGTGTCGTTGGCGGCGATCACGGCGCCGGCGTGGTCGATCTGCGACCGGATGATCACCAGGCTCTGCCGGTAGCGGTCGACGAGCAGCGGCGACAGGTCGTCCAACCCCCGCCGGTCCTTGCGCGCCCACAGCATCCAGTAGTTGCGCGTGCGGCGGATCAGCTCGGCCGGGGTCTTGTCGGTCACCACCTGGTTGATCGTGCGCACTTCGGTGAAGTCGCGACCCACCGCCATCCAGTAGTAGAGGTCGCCGGTGCCGCCGGCGGGAATCGAGAGCGTCACGCCGAGCGTCGAGTCCACCGACCCCTGCGCGATCGGGTTGTTGCTCAGCACGCCGTCCTCGGCGTCGCGCCAGGTGCCCTCGGCGCCGCCGACCCCCTTCTGGCCGCAGGCGTAGGTCGTGACGCCCACGTGGTCGCCGGCGGCGCAGTTGACCAGGAAGTACCGGTCGTCCTTGTAGTGCAGCAGGGCGTTGGTCTCGGGTGAGAAGAGCGCCGTGTCGCCCACGTCGGTGCCGCGGATGTAGAGGTCCTGGTGGAAGAAGACGCGGAATTCGCGCGCCCGGTCGGCCACGTTCGTCCACCGTGACGTGGCGGATGAAGACGTTCTCGTAGAAGTCCACCGCGTCCTCGCAGCGCAGCGTCACGGCCAGATCGTCGCGCCGCGCGTTCACCGACGACACCATGGAGTCGGCCGCGTAGGCGAGGCGCGGATTCCAGTCGGCGCCCATCCAGGCCATCCGGCCGTCCACCCACACGCCCCAGCGGAACTCATGGCCGGTGGCGTGGTTCTCCTTTCCCACGTGGGGGAAGTACAGGTCGCGGACCCGGTACTCGCGGTCGAAAGCGATGAGCAGCTTGCCGTTCGAAAGCGGGATGTCGCGTGGCATGGGACGGTGGGGTGGTGGTGGACCGCAGCCGCCCGGATAAGCTACCCCGGGCGCCGGACGACCGCAGGAGTGCTACCCCGGAGTCGGCCCGCGGGGCGAACCCGTTATGAACCGGCCGCAACGGTGCGGATTCGCTTGACACCGGGCCGCCCGCCCCCGTATCCTTCGAATTCGGAGCAGTGATCCTCCCCGAGGAACCGAATCCACATGCCGCACGCGTCGCGCAATTCCAATAATTGGTCGAACAATCGGCCCTCGAATTCGAGGTCTGGTTAGCGCGCACGCGGCTCAGTCGAATTGCCAAGCGCCCGCCAGATCTCACCGGCAGGCGCTTTTTTGTTGGGGTTCATCGATGGGGCGTAGGTCAATTGGCAGACCGCCTGACTGTTAATCAGGAAGTTGCAGGTTCGAGTCCTGCCGCCCCAGTTTCGCCGCAGCATCCACGCCATGACCAATCCGGAAACCCGGTACCGCATCCTCGTCACCGACGAGATCGACCAGGAGGGCATCGCCCTCCTGACCGCGGTGACGCAATTCGGCGTGGACGTGCTCCCCACCATGCCCGAGGCGGAGCTCTTGCCCCGCATCGGCGACTACGACGCCATCGTCGGCCGCAGCGCCACCCGCATCACCGAGCCCCTGCTCCGCGCCGGCACGCGTCTGCGGGTGGTGGGCCGCGCCGGCGTCGGCGTGGACAACGTGGCCATGGACGCCGCCACGGCACTCGGCGTCGCCGTCATCAACGCGCCCGCCGGCAACACGGTGGCGGTGGCCGAGCTGTTCTTCGCCTCGCTCATCGGCCTGCTGCGCCACGTGCCGCGCGCCGACCAGTCGATGCACGAGGGACGCTGGGAGCGCTCGCAACTGCTCGGCGGCGAGATCAAGGGAAAGACGCTGGGCATCGTGGGCATGGGCCGCATCGGCGGCGAGATCGCCACGCGCGCCCGTGCCTTCGGCATGACGGTCGTCGGCTACGACCCCTACATCGCCCGCGAACGCTTCGACGGGCTCGTCGTGTTCCGCTGCGCCATGCTCGACGAACTGCTCGACGCCAGCGACATCCTCACCGTGCACACGCCGCTCACCGACGAGACGCGCGGGATGATCGGGCGCGACCAGCTGGCGCGTCTCCGCGCCGGCGCCGTGGTGGCCAACCTCGCCCGCGGCGGCATCGTGGACGAACCGGCGCTGGCCGAGGCCCTTCGGTCGGGGCACCTGGGCGGCGCCACCGTCGACGCCTACACCAGGGAGCCGCTGCGGGACGACCATCCCTTCCGCCACGCGCCCCACATGCTGCTCACGCCGCACATCGGCGCCAGCACCGACCAGGCCCAGCGCAACGTGGCGGTGGACGTCTGCGCCGCCGTGCGCGACGCCCTGCTCAACGACGAATATTCGCGTTCGCTGAACGTCGCCGAGTCGGGCGGCGACTGGCAGGCGCTGCAGCCGGCGATGCGGCTCGTGCGGCGCGCCGCCGCCGTGGCCCGCGCCATGCTCGCCGACCGCGGCGCGCCTGCCATCTCCTCGGTCACGCTGCGGCTGGGCGCCGAACTCGCCCCCGCCCGCGGCCCCCTGCTCGCCGCCGCCGCGCTCGGCGCCCTCGAAGGCGTGGTGGAACGGGAGCGCCTGAACATCATCAACGCCCGCAGCGTCGCCACGTCGCGCGGCATCGAACTCCACTACGCCGAGGCCGGCATCCCGCCGCACGGCCGCGCGGCCGAGGTGCGCCTCACGGCCGACGGCGGCGAACTGCGCGTGGGCGGCGTGGCCGCCCTCGACGCGCCGCCGCGCCTCACCCGCATCGGCGACTTCCATGTGGACGTCGCCCCGCGAGGCACGCTCATCGTGCTCACCAACCGCGACGTGCCCGGCGTCATCGGCCACGTCGGCACCGCGCTCGGCGCCGCGAACGTGAACATCGCCGAGTACCACCAGGCCCGGCTGGCACAGGGCGCCGACGCGCTGGCCGTGATCTCCATCGACGGCACGGTCACCGAGCCGGTGCGCCGCGCCCTGCTCGCGCTGCCCGACGTGCGGTCGGCCACCGCGGTGCACTTCGACGGCGACGGCTGACCCGGTGCCCGCCGCACGGCTCGAACGCGATCGCGCCGTGCGCGAGTCGTACGCCCGCGACGCGTCGGGGCTCTGGCGCGTGCCCGACGCCGTCGCCCGCCCCGCCGATGCCGGCGAGGTGGCGGCGATCGTACGGCAAGCCGCGGCCGACGGCACGCCCGTCACCGCCGCCGGCGCCCAGACCAGCACCACGGGCGCGTCGATCTGCGATCGCGGCATCGTGCTTTCAACACGGGCCATGGCGCGCCTGCTCGACCTCGACGAGACCGCGCGCACCGTGCGCGTGGAACCCGGTGTGCTGCTCGGCGACCTGCAGCGCGCGCTGGCCCCGCACGGGCTGTTCTTCGCCCCCGACCCCACCAGCGATCAGGCGTGCACGGTTGGCGGCGCCGTGGCCTGCAACGCCTCGGGGCCGCGCACGCTGCGCTACGGGCCGACGCGCGCGCACGTGCGGGCGCTCACCGTGGTGACGGCCGACGGGTCGACCCTCGAGGTGCGGCGGCCGATGGTGGAGAAGAACACCGCCGGTCTCTATCCGGCGCAGGACCCCGTGGACTGGTTCGTGGGTAGCGAGGGCACGCTGGGCGTGGTCGTCGCCGCCGAGCTGGCGCTGCTGCCCAAGCCGGCGCGCGAGATCGGCCTCGCCATTCCCTTTCCCGACGAGCCGCGGGCGCTGGCGTTCGTGGTCGCGGCGCGCGAGTCGCCGGGAGTGCGGCCGCGTTGCCTGGAGTACTTCGACGCCGAGTCGTTCGCCATCGCCCGCGGCGAAGCTGAGGCGTCGTCGTGGGCCCCCGGCGCCGGCGCGATGGTGTACAGCGAGGAGACCACCGATGGCGGCGATCCGCCGCTCGACGAGTGGCTGGCGCTGGCCGAGCCGTTCGGCGCCCATGCGGGCGACGTTCGCGTGTTCGAGGGCGACGCGGCCATTCGGGAGGCGCGGCGGTTGCGCCACGCCGTGCCGGCCACCATGCACGAGCGCGTGGCGCCGTTTCTCAAGGACGGCGGACGGCGCGTCTCCACCGACTGGGCGGTGCCCTACCGGCTGGCGGCCGGGGCCGTCGCCATGGCCCGGCACCACGCGGCGGAGGCGGGCATTGCCCCGGGCATCGTGTACGGCCACCTGGGCAACGGGCATCCGCACCAGAACTTCGTGGCCCGCGATCCCGGCGAGGTAGCCGCCATGGAGGCCGTGGTCGAGCGCACGCTCCGCGACGTGATCGCCATGGGGGGCACCGTGTCCGCCGAGCATGGCGTCGGCAAGCTCAAGACGCGGTGGCTTCCGCTCCAGCTCGCGCCAATACAAATTCACGTAATGCGGGCCATCAAGCGGGAACTCGACCCTGCCGGTCTTTTCGCGCCGGGCAACATCCTGTGAGCGCGCCGCGCTTCGCGTTCGCGTCGGTGGTGTTCGACGTGGACTCCACGCTCACCGGCCTCGAGGGCGTGGACTGGCTGGCCGCGCGCCGTGATCCGGAGACCGCGGCGTTCGTGCTCAAGCTCACCGAGCGGGTGATGGCGGGCGAACTTCCCATCGAGTCGGCATATGCCGTGCGCCTCGACCGCATCGCTCCCACGCGCGACGAGGTGCGCGAACTGGCCGAGGCCTATCGCGACGCCGTCGCGCCCGATGCCCGCTCGACCATCGCCGCGCTGCTCCGCGGCGGCGCGCGCGTGGCGGCGATCAGCGGCGGCCTCGCGGCGGCGGTCGTGCCGTTCTGCGTCGGGCTGGGAATCGCGGAGACCGACGTGCGCGCGGTGCACGCCGATTGGGAAGCGACGGGAGCGTACGCCGGATTCAACCACATGTCGCCGCTGGTCACGCAGCCCGGAAAGGCCGCCGTGCTGCGCACGCTGGCGCTGCCGCACCCGATCCTCGCCGTGGGCGACGGGAGCACCGACGTCGAGATGAAGCGCTCGGGGGCGGCAGACGCGTTCGCGGCGTACACCGGGTTCACCCACCGGCGGAAGGTGATCGAGGAGGCGGATTTCATCGTCACGACCTTCGCGGCGCTGCTGCCGGTCGTCAGCGCCTGCGCAGGCTGAGGCGCGGCTACTCGGCCGGCCGCTCTCGAGGCGGCGTCAACGGCCCGGCAGCTCGGCGTCGCGCTTGGCGTACAGCGTGATTGTCGCGCGCGTATAGCCATCGGCGTTCGGCTCGGCGGACGGAAAGGTGACGCGCACTTCGCGCCGCCGCCCGCCGTCGGCCGGCCCCAGCGCCGCCTCGCCCGCCGTGGCGCGCACAGCGAGCAGCCGCGCGTCGGCGTCGGACGGCGCGACGACTTCGAACGTGTATGTGTCCCCAGCGAGCCCCTCGACCGCCACGTCACAGGCGGTCGCGCCGCGAGCCGAGCCGGTCGGCCCCGCCACCAACCGCTCGCTCAACAGCCGTGGCGCGCGCGACCGCTCGCCGATTGCCGGGGGCATGGTCGGCGGGACGAGCGTCCACCCTCCCGCGTATCGCACCGTGAGCCGCAGGAAGTTGGTCAGCGTACCGCGGACCGTCTCGTGAACGTCGCCCGCATACGTTCGGATCGAGGCGTTCGCGTCCATCGCGTGAGCCCCCAGCGGAAGCGCCGGGGAGAATACGACGTCCAGCGGCGCCGGGTCGCCGCCGGATCGCGTCACCTCCACCGACATCTCGTTCAGCATTCGATAGATGAAGAACGACACCCGCCCCCGGCCGACGGGCACGTTGGACACCCGCAGCGTGTCCCACCCGGGGGGCAGATGCGGCGCGATCGTCACCCGCCCCGTCGGCGCGTCCACGTCGATGCCCAGCAGCCCCCGGATGAGCGGCGTGAGAATCATCGACGTGGCGAAGAACTGCTGCGGCACCGCCGTGTCCAGCGGCTTGTACAGCCGGCCCGAGATCACCTCCGGGTTGCGGCCGCGCGATTGATCGAAGGTCGTTCGCGCGATCGCCTCGAGCGCGAACCACCCCGCCGACGCGTTGTGATACCGGTACTCGGCGAGCGACACGAATCCCGTCACGAACGGCCACACCGCGCCGTTGTTGTAGTGCAGCGGGTCGAACAGCGGGCTCGTCGCCGAGAGCGGGCGCGCACCCCAGTCGGTCATGATGTCGCTCGACGCCAGTCGCGCCGCCATCTCGGCACCGCGCGCCTGATCGAAGACGTCGAACGCCATCGCCGTGGCCGGCCACGCGGTGAGGTTCCCGTTCACCGACCCGTCCTGCAGCAGCGCGAAGGCGTACTGCCCCAGCTTCGGCATCCAGAGCTTCGCCTCCATCGTCTGGAGCGCCCGCTTCCGGATGGCCAGCGCGCTGTCCGCCAGCGCCGGCTGCCCCATTGCCCGCGCCATCGCGGCGAACCGGTCGAGCGACGCCACCCACACGCCGTTCATGTAGACGTCGGAGAGGATCCCGATCTGCAGGTCGCCCACCTCGAGCGCGCCCGCGCCGGCCGCTGGCGTCTCCATCAACCCGTCGCCGTCGGTGTCCGTCTTTCGCGACCACTCGTAGGCGCGCACGATGTTCGGCCACAGCTCGCGCACGAGCGCGGTGTCCGCCGTCTGCCGCCAGTACTCGCCGAACGCCAGGATGTAGAACGGTGTCGTGTCGCCGTGATAGTACGGGTACGGGTAGTCGAACCAGTCCACGTGGCCCGCGCCCTGCGAGATCTCGTGCGTGATCTTCCCGTCGGCGCGCTGGTACTTCGCAAAGAAGCGCAGCACGCCGTCGCGCACCTCCTGCGTCTCGCCCGCGCCGTCCATCGCGAACGAGTTGATCGCCCCGTCGCCGCCGAAGAACCAGCCGAACCCAGGCCGGTCGCTGGCCGCGCCCGAGAGCCCGTATCCGGCCACCATGCCGCAACCGAGGTCGGGATTGCACACGTACCCCTCGTCGAGATTCACCTTGGCGTACTCGACGGCCTTGTTCAGCAGCGTGTCGGGCGAATGCAGCGCGAACATCGTGGTGCGGATCGAGTCCTCGTGCGCCACGCGGCGCTTCCACTCCCGCTCGGCGGCACCCGGCGCGATGAGGGCCCGGTACATCGCCAGCGCCGAGTCGTGCGGCATCTCGCCGCCGGCGAGCACGATCGGGATGTACGCCTCGTGGACGTCCACGTTGTGGCCGGGCGGTTCGCCCAGCCTCGGCGCCGCGTAGCGATCGGAGTCGCTTCCCACGCCGAGAACGAGCTGGGGCGGCGCCGCGGCAAGCATGTGCGCCGGCACGTCCGACGCCTGCGTCACCGCGGGCGACCCGAGGAAGGCATTGATCGACCGCTTGCCCTCGGAGAACAGGAAGGCGCGCGCGTTCTGCTCCCAGATCAGATACTGGCCGCCGAGCCCGGCCGGCCAGGCGTAGTGAATGTCGGGCGTGAAGCTGGCGATGATGTCGAGCGGGCGGATCGCGTCCACTTCGAGCAGGATCACCACCGCCGGCATGTCCAGTGGCACGAACACGTGCTCGCGCACCGTGAACTGCTCGTAGGCGTACGTGATGGTCACGCCCTCGGGCCGCTCGTCCATGGATTGCGCCACGTCGCGCCCGGCGATCGGCTGCGTGTACTTCGGCACCCGGAACGACAGATGAAAGTCGTGAAGCCACTTGATGGGCCACGACCAGAGTTCGAGGTCGCCGTTCTCGGTGCCCATCGCGATGGCGCGCCGCCCGACTGCGGAGACGAACATGTTCGGCCGCACCTCGCCGCGCAGCGCGAGCGGCGAGTCGCCGAGCGGGAACCAGGGAATGGTCGTGCGCGTGGTGTCGAACTGCGCCTGCGCCACGGCGGCGGGCGCTCCCGGGGCGCGCGGAGGAGGCGCGCCTCGCTGCGCCTGCGCTGAGGTCGCGCAGAGCATGGCGAGGGCGAACGCGCGGGCCGGAGGACCGAACGATCGGCTGGAAGTGAGGCGAGGCATTGGCATCGGAGGGAGAGGAGTCCGGGGCCCAATCTCGCCCCCGCCGGCAGCCCTGTCGAGCCGGGCTCGGTTCAGCGGCGCTCGACGGCGACGGCGGTCAGTGCCCGCCCGACCCGGGAAACGCCGCCGTCATCCGCGTGCCCCGAAACACCGCCACCTCGAACGCCACCGTGCCGCCACGCACCAACGGCACCGCACCCTCCGGTTCGACCGACGCGAAGTAGGGCGCGTACTCTTTCACGATGTCGCGCGTCAGTCCCTTCGCCGGCACCTGCACCAGGATGAGCACGTTGCGCCCGAGCAAACGCGCCGGCGGATCGGCGTACGCGAAATGCCGCGGATCGTCGCTCAGGCAGAGCACCGGCACGCCGGGCCCCATGGCGTAGCCGATCTTCGCGGCTTCGATCCAACGCGTGGCCGCCACCACCTGCGTCGTGTCGCTTAGCAGGCCACGCCCCGCGAGCTCCGGGCGGATGCCGCTCCAGTCGTACGCCTCGAGTGACGGGTCGCCGCGCGTGAACCACTGCGGCGCGAGCCGCGCCACCCATCCGGTGGCGACATCGCTTGCCGCGAATGCCGCGAGACATACGAATGCCACGGCGGCGGCCGTGAGCCAGCGGTGCAGCCGCGCGCGTTCGCGCGGGCCCCGCGCCTCGTACCGCGCCGCCGCGTCGCCCACCAGCGGCAGGATCAGCAGGTAGCCCGGCGCCGGCCAGTGCGGCAGCCCCGGGTTGCCGCCCAGCGACACGAGCGTGAACGCCACGACCGGACCCGCGCCCAGGCAAAGCAGCAGCCAGCGCGCGCCATCGCGCGGACCGGCCCGCAGGGCGCGGTACATCTGATAGACGAGCGGCACCCAGATCCACGGCAGCAGGTACCCCGCCTGCCCGGCGAGATTCTGCGCGAGCGCCGTCAGATGGTGGCCGTGCGTCGGCACCGCGCGCGCGCCCTGGAAGCGGAAGGACGCGAATCCATGCTGCGCGTTCCAGATCAGATCGGGCGAGAAGATCGCCAGCGCCAGCGCCGCCGCCAGATACGGCTCTGGGCGCCGCAGCCAGGCGCGCGCCTCGCGCCGCGTGACGAGGAACGCCAGCGTGCCGGCAAGCAGGAACACGCCGTGATACTTGGAGAGCAGCGCGAGGCCGGCGGCCGCTCCGGCCGCGACCCACCAGCGGCGCGCGCTCGACGCGCGGGGTTCGAGCAACACGTGCGTGAGCGCCAGCGCCCCGCCCACCATCGCGCAGTCGAGCGGCCCGTCGGGCAGCACCCATCCGCCCGTGCTGAGACTGAACACCGGCGCCAGGTTGAGCAGCAGCGCCGCGTACATGCCGGCCCGCGCGCCGAACAGCCGCGCGCCCAGCTTGAACATCAGCCACGTGGTGCCGACGAAGGTCACTATGAACGGCAGCCGCAGCAGTACCCGGTTCTCGCTGCCGGCGAGCCTGGCGAGCCCGCCGGCCATCCAGAACGACAGCGGCGGATGGTCGAGGTAGCCCCAGCTCAGCGCCCGCGACACCACCACTTCGTACGATTCGTCCACGCCGAGTCCGATCGTCGCCGCCAGCACCAGGCGCGCCAAAAGACCGACAGCGATGATGAGGAGCACGACGCGCGCGTCGTGCCCGAGTCCGCGATGCCGCGCGCCCGGCTCGCCGGGCTCCGCCCCCTCGCTCACCCGCTCCCCGCGGGGGTCTCCACCGCCGGCGTCGGATAGTAGGCGAACAGCACCGACCCGCCGGCGATCAGATCGATCACTCGCGGTGCGGCGCTCTCGGTCAACGCCGGGCACCCCTCGCTCCGCCCCAGCCGTCCGAACTTCCGGATCATGTCTCGACTCACGTACCACGCGCCGTGCATCACGATGCCCCGCTCCACCGCGTGGTCGTTCACGCCGGCGTCGAGTCCGTCGAGCCGCAGCGACAGGCCGTTGGCGCCGTCGTAGGTCTCCCCGGTCACGAAGGTGCCGAGGCTCGACGCGTAGCTGGCCTCTCGATTGGAGAAGCGCGTGGCCACCGAGTCGCCGCTGCCGCGGCCGTGGGCCACGAGTTCGTTCGCGAGCACGCGCCCGTGCGCCAGGTCCAGTACCCAGAGCCGGCGCACCCGGCTGGGCAGCGTGTAGTCGATCACAGTGAGGATGGCGCGCCGCACCGCGCCCGCGTCGAGCGCCTCGCGGTAGCCGCGGAGCGCGGCCCGCAGCACGGGCAGTCGCAGTCCCGAGCGGAGTGCCGACTGCTCGACGGCCGCCACGGCGGCGGAATCGGGCCCCACGGGCGCGGCATGCGCGCCAAGCCGCGGCGCGCCGGCGGACACACGGGCGCCGGGCGCGATCAGCAGCAGCGCAACGATCGCCACCCTCAGGCGGATCGACGCATGAGCCAGGGGATACCTCGGAGTTGCGGGGGACACGCTTGACGCTAGCCAGCGCCGTTGCGCCCTGCAACCGTCGGGCGGCAACTCACCCGAATTCGCCTACCATCCGTTTAACGTCTCGCCCTCGCGCCGGTAGATGTCGGGTGCGAACCACACCGTGCCCGCATGGTTCGCCATCACCGTCACGTACTCGATGATCACCGGAATCGGCCGTGGCAGCGCCACGCGCCGGAACTCGGGACCGGCCAGCGCCGTGTCCACGCTGTCGGACGTCCAGGCAGCGCGGCCGCGCAGCGCCCAGATGGCCAGCGCGCGCGCGTTCTCCACGCGAATGCACCCGTGGCTCAGGTCCCGGCGCTCGCGCCCAAACAGCGATTTGTCCGGCGTATCGTGCAGGTAGATGTTGCTGTCGTTCGGGATCACGAACTTCACCCGGCCGAGCGCGTTGGTCGGACCGCGCCGCTGGCGGAGGCGCAACGCCCCCGCGCGAAGCGCGTCGAGCACGTCCGGCGACACCGTGTCGCCCACGGCGCTGTCGCCGGGCACCGCGACGAGTTCCATGTCCTGACGCTGCAGATAGGCGCTGTCGCGCGAGAGCACGGGCAGGATCTCCTTCATGAGAATGCTGCGCGGCACGTCCCAGTAGGGCCAGAAGTCCAGGTAGCGCAGTTCTTCGTGCATGGATGGAGTTTCGTTGGTGCCGGCCTTGCCAACGATCACCTTCATGTCGAGCGCCGGCCCCGTGTCGTCGTCCGCGCCGTCGAAGGCCAGCAGCCGGAACGCCGGCACGTTGACCACCACGTACGGACCGCGCGGCACCGCCGGTTCGCGGCGAATGCGCGCGAGCGCCGACTCGATCTGCGCCGCCCGCGCCGCCAGCGGCGTCTGCAATTGCGCCACGGTCTCCGGGCCGATGATTCCGTCGTCGGCCAGGCCGTGCCGGCGCTGGAAGCGGCGCACCCCTTCGACGATGGCGCCGGCGTAACGCGTGGATGAATCGCCGGGCGAGACCGCGGCCGAACTGTCCAGATCACCGAGCGCAGCCAGACGCGCGCGCAACAGCTCGATTGTCGGGAGCGAATCGCCCGGCCGCACGGGAAGCATCGCCACGGCGGGAAACTCCGGAATCGTCGTGTCGGCGGCGAGCGCCCGGTAGCGGGCCAGCGCGTGTATCAGCGCACGGTAGTCGGGACGCCGTGCCACCAACACGTCCACCAGCGCGGCGAGCGAATCGCTCGCCGGCGCCGCCGCGAGAGTCGCCGCCGAGGCAATAGCGCGCACAGCGCCCGCCGACGGTCCCTGCTCCGGCACCGGCCGCGTGCCGGCCCCCGTGTGGCAGGCCGCCACCACAAGGCCGAGCATCAGCGCGGCCGTCGGCCGCCGCATCGCGATTCGTGACATCACCTCTGAATGTGGAGGGGCGATACCCGCCGCAGTATCGGGACTCCGACCACGCGATGTAGGCAGAACCCACTCAGCGCCGCCAGCCGGGGCGGCGCCCCGGCGGAACATCCACGCTCACCGTGGGTTATCTTGCCATTTCCCCCACCCCCAACGCCGACCGCATGCGCCAAGCGCTCGTCCCGGCCGGAAGCCTGCTCCTCACGTTACTCCTCCCGGCCGCGCTGCCTGCGCAGAGCGTCGTCTGGCTGCGCGGCGCCGTGGGCGTGGAACAGGCAGCGCAGCACAACCCGGGCGAGTCGGCGTACACCTACTCCGGATTCGGGCCGACGGTGCTGCTCGGCGTCGGCCGCGAGACCCCCGCGTCGGCCCTCGGGCTCACGCTCGACTTGGGACTCGCGTCGCTGCGCTCGGACGTGACGGGCGAGCGTTCCGATCGCGCGGCGGCGGCGCTCGACGCGCGATACCTCCGCCGGGTCGGCTGGAGCCCCGGCGGCACGGAGTGGATGTTCGGCGTCGCCGTGAATGGAACGGTGGACGGCGTGCGCGACCGGTACGCGGCGTACAACTCCAGCGACGTTTTCGGCTACGTCGCCATCGGCGCCGGGCCAGCCGCGCGCACCATCTGGCGCGTCGCCGGCGCCACCGTCACCAACGATCTCACCGTGCCGCTCGCCAGCTTCGTCGACTTACCCTACAGCGACGGACGCATGAACGGCGAGGCGCTGCATCTGCGACCGGTGTCCGTCGCCGAATGGCGGGCGGTGGCCGACGGCGTCAGCCTCCGGTTCGGGCGCGACGGGGCGCCGCACGTCGCCTGGACCTACCGCGTCTCGTACTTCACGTACGAGCTGGGCCAACCGCGGCGCTACGCGCGCCAATCGCTGACCGCGGTGCTGAGCGTTCCGGTGCGGAGCGGCCCCCGATGAAACGGGCCTGGACGCTCGGCGTCCTGGCGGCGGCCGCGTTGTGCGCCGGTTGCGTCGACGGGCTCGTGGGCACGGATCCGCCAAACACGCCGGCCGGCGTGTTCGACGTTGTCTGGCACGATTTCGACCGGAACTACGCGCTCTTCCCGGTGAAAGCCGTGGACTGGAACGCCGCGTACGCGCAGTTCAAGCCGCAGGCCGACTCGGCGGTCACGCTGGACTCTGTGGCGCCCGTCATCGGCGCCATGTTCGCGTCGCTGCACGACCTGCACGTGGACCTCACCGTTCCCGGCGGTACGCGCTACACGAGCGTCAACACCAGCACCATCCATACGTATTTCAATCCGGGCACATCGCTGCTCCTGTACCTGGCGGGCACCACGCTGTCGCCGAGTGGAAAGATGCGCTACGGCCGCATCACGGCCACCACGGCGCAGAACATCGGCTACGTGTGGATTCCGTCGTTCGCCGGCAGCCAGTGGGCATCAGAGATCGACGGCGTGCTGCAGGCGCTGGGGAGTGTGAGCGGGCTGGTGATCGACCTGCGCGACAACGGCGGCGGGAGCACCGACAACTCGGGCGCTCTCGCGGCGCGCTTCGTGAGCCAGACGCGCGACTACGCCTACGTGCGCTTCCGCAACGGACCGGCGCACGCCGACCTCACCGACTACCGGGCGCGGACCGTCGGCCCCTCGGGCAAGCACACCGCGGCCCGCATCGTGGTGCTCACCAACCGGCTATGCGCCAGCGCCACGGAGGACTTTCTGCTGGCGCTGCGCCTCGAACCCGGCGTCGTCTTCGTGGGCGACACCACCGCCGGCGCGCTTGGCAACCCGCTCATCCGCACGCTCCCAAACGGGTGGGAGTACCGCATGCCGCAGTGGATCGAGTACGACGCCGAGAAGCGCGTCGTGGAGAACGTCGGCATCGGGCCCGACATCTACGTGCGCATGACGCGCTCCGACTCCCTTAACCTCCGGGACCCGCAGCTGCTGCGGGCAATCAAGATCGCCGCCGGGGGGTCGTAGGGCTGGCCGGCGATACGGTCCCACCGCGCCGCCCACCTTCCCCTTGACGCTCTAGGCAAGAGACCGTAAAGTTCCTCAGACGTCCTAAGGGAGCACCCATGGCGGTACCCGGCCTCGCCCTCCTCCAGGGCAGTCTCGACGGACTCGTGCTCAAGACCCTGTCCTGGGAGCCGATGCACGGCTTCGGCATCGCGCGCTGGCTGCGGCGCGTGACCGACGACGCGCTGCAGCTCGAGGAGGGCACGCTCTACCCGGCTCTCTACCGAATGGAGAACCGCGGGTGGATCCGCGCCGAGTGGCGGCTCACCGAGAACAACCGGCGGGCGAAGTATTACCAGCTCACCGCCGCGGGCCGCCGCCAGCTCACGCGCGAGGCTGACAACTGGGCACGTTTCGCTGAGGCGATGGCCAAGGTCTTCTCGGCGGCGGGACAGCCCGCGTAAATGGTTGCCATGATGCCCGCCGACCGTGACCCCTTCGCGAGGCCGCTGCGCGGACGCCGGCTTTGGCGATTCTGGCGCGCCGACCCGGCCGCCGATGCCGACGCTGAGATCGACTTCCACATCGAGTCTCAGATCGCGGAGTACATCGCCCAGGGGATGAGCGCCAACCAGGCACGCGCGGCAGCAATGCAGCGGTTCGGCGACGTCGCTTCAATCGCCACCACTCTCCACCGGCTGGGTACCCAGCGGGAGCACACCGTGCGATTCGCCGAGCGGGTTGACCGGGTTCGTCAGGACGCGCGCTTCGCACTCCGCCAGTTCGCGCGCCACCCGGTGTTCACCGCCGCGGCGGTGCTCACAATGGCTCTCGGCATCGGCGCCAACACGGCGATCTTCAGCGTGACCTACTCGGTGCTGCTCAGACCGCTGCCATACGCCCACGGCGAACGATTGCTCGACCTGCGTGAGCGGAATGGAGCCGACCAGATGGTGGTGACCTTCGGGAACTACGGGGTCTGGAAGGAGCAGGCGACGGATTTCGAATCCCTGGCAGGTATCTGGTACGGGAGCTTCACGCTCACGGGCGCCGGCACACCGCAACGCGTTTCGGCCTACCGGGTCACGGCCGACTACTGGAAGACGCTCTACATACCGCCCGCGATCGGCGGCTATTTCAGCGCCGCACAGGACCAGCTCGGTGCGCCGCACGTGGTGGTGCTCTCGCACGCCTTCTGGAGTTCCGCCTTCGGCGGAGATTCAGGCATCGTGGGTCGCGCCATCACCCTCGACGGCGAACCCTACACCGTGCTCGGGGTCGCGTCACCCGATTACGCCCTCTATTCGACGGCGCCGGCCCTCTGGGTGCCGCTGCGCATCACCTCGGCCCAGCTCCAGGAGCACGCCGATCACGAGCTGTCCGTGGTCGGATTGGTACGCCCAGGCATCGACACGGCGACCGCGGTGGCGCAGCTCGCGCGCGTCGAAATGGGACTCGCGCGCCAGTATCCGCACTCGTATTTCGACGGCGGTATCCTGGCCACGCCGCTGCAATCCAGCGTGGTGGCGTCGTCGCGTAACCTGATCTACCTGCTGAGCGGCGCGGTCGGCCTCGTGCTGCTCATTGCCTGCGTGAACGTCGCCAACCTGCTGCTGGCGCGCGGCGCTTCGCGGCGAAAGGAAGTCGCGATTCGCGGCGCACTCGGGGCGGGCCGGCGGCGGCTGGTGGGCCAGCTGCTGGTCGAGAGCCTCCTCCTCGCGGTTGCCGGCGGCGCGCTGGGCATCGCCGTCGCGACACCGATTCTCCACTTCCTCGTGCAATCGGGGCCCGCGTCGGTGCCGCGACTGCGCGACGCCACCATCGACCTCCCGGTGCTGGCGTTCACCGTCGGGCTCTCGGTGATCTGCGGGCTCGTGTTCGGACTGGCGCCGGCGCTGCGCACGTCCAGGTTCGATCTTCAGGAGGCACTGCGCGACGGCCAGCGGGGGTCCGGCGGTTCGGTGCGCGATCGCCTGCGCGGCGGTCTGGTGGTCGCCGAGATCGCCGTTGCGCTGGTGCTGCTCGACGGCGCCGGGCTCCTCGTGCGGAGCGCGATTCAGGTGCAACGCGTGAATCCCGGCTTCAATACGCATGACCTGCTGCTGGCAGGTGTGCAGTTGCCGCGCGCGAGCTATCCGACGGACACCGTGGAGATGCTGACCCTGAATCGCATCGCGGACGCGATCGCCAGTACGCCGGGTGTGTCGTCGGTCACCATGGTGTCGCTCGCGCCGATCGCCGCCGGCGGATGGGACTGCAGCTACTTTCCCGACGTCGGGTCAGGCGCGGCGGCGAGCGCGGGCGCCAACACGCGAATCGCCGCGCCGAACTTCTTCCGGACGATGGGAGTTCCGCTCGTTCGCGGGCGGAGTTTCAACTCGGCCGACGTCGCCGGCGCCCCACCGGTAGTCATGATCAACGCGTCGCTGGCGCGGGAACTCTACGGGTCGGCCGACCCCGTCGGCCGCCGACTCTCAGCCTGCACCGACCCCGCCGCCGGCAATCCGCATTGGCTGACCGTCGTCGGAGTGACCGGGGACATTCGCGCGAACGGACTCGGGTCACCGCCACGCGACGAAGTATACTACCCGTTCGCGCAATGGCCTCAGCCCAACATGACCATGCTCATCCGCACGGCGGTTCCGGCCGCGACAGTGATTCCCGCCGTGCGCCGCGCCATCGCCTCCGTCGATGCCGCCCTGCCGCTCGGCCAGACGGCCACGATGGACGAGATCGTCGCGCGCTCGATGGCATCGTCGCGGTTCAGCATGACGCTCTTCATGCTGCTCGGCCTCACGGGGCTCTCCCTCGCTGCCGTCGGGATCTATGGGGTGATCGCCTACTTCGTCGTCCAGCGTTCCCATGAATTCGGCGTGCGCATGGCGCTCGGCGCGACCGGCAACCAGGTGGTGACGATGGTAGTGCGCCACGGACTTGCCCTTGGAATCATCGGCGTCGGCATCGGATCGGTGGCCGCGTTCTGGGCGACGCAACTGGTCGGCAACCAACTGCACGGCGTCTCATCGCGCGATCCGGTGACCTTCGCCATCGTCGCGGTGGTGCTGGTCGCGGTCACCGCCGTCGCCAGCTTCATTCCCGCCCGACGGGCCACGCGAGTCGATCCGCTCACGGCGTTGCGCGAAGGCTGAGCCCTGGCGCTCCGCGGCAATCTGTCGAATGTTGGAGGCGTTTCCCTCGGAGCGCCCGATGACCTCCCACGATTTTCGGCGGCTCGCTCTCGCACTGCCCGGCCAGGAGGACTTCGTCCGCGAACACCCGGAGGCGTTCGCGCGGGCGGCGGGCGCGTGGGGACGTGGCGGATCCACGACCATCAAACTGCGTGCCGCAAACATCGACGACGTGCGTGAAGCGCTCACGACAGCTCACCGCGGGCTTGCGCGCAAGCGCAAGCCGCCTCGCGCCTGACCAACCGACCGCCCGATGCCAATTCTCCTCCTGCTCACCGTCGCATTCGCCGCGTTCTTTTACCGTGTAGCGGACTACGAGCGGCTGTCGCCTTTCGTCTGGGGGCTGGCCAGCGTCGCCGTCACCGGCATCGTCGTGATGATCGGATTCGGAGCCGCGTCTCTGATCGTCGCGCAGATTGGACTGTTCGCGGTATTCTGGCGGTACAACGTCCGGCACAAGCAGGAGCAGATGCGGGAGCCCTGAGGCTCCCGCGCGCCGGCGAGGCTACACCAACGCGAAGATCCCGAACCCGTTCCCCTCGGGATCGCGGCAGACGGCGCTCTCGCCGCCCGGCACCGGGTTGGGCCCGCTCCGCACCGTTCCGCCGGCGGCGCGCACCCGTTCCAGCGCGCCTTCCATCGAGTCGACGTTCACGTAGTACATCCAACTCGCCGGCTTGCCGCTGCGCGCCGCCGAGTGGAAGATGCCGCCCATCGTGAGTTCCTCCAGCGCATCGGCCGGCCGGAAGATGCGGTAGGTCCCGGCCGGTCCCATATCGTAGTACATCGCCTGCGCCCACCCGAAGAGCTGCGAGTAGAACGTCCACGCCCCTTCGGCGTCGTTCGTCGCCAACTCGTTCCAGGCCACGAAACCTGGCTTCATCGGCGGCGCGCCGGCGTTCGCGTCGCGACTCTGAAGCAGCCCGAGCATCGCGCCCTGCGGATCGAGGAAGATGGCGAAGCGGCCCACGCCGGGAATGTCCGTCGGCGGCGTGGTGAGCGTCGCGCCCAGCGATTTCGCGCGCTCCGCCATCGCGTCCACGTCGTCGACGGCGACGTACCCCCACCAGCGCGTCCGCAGCTCCGGAGTGTCCCACGCCGGGAGCACCGCCATGCAACCGCCCACGGCGACGCCATTCTTCCATACGAAGTACGGTTTGTCGGGGCCGCCGAACGGTTCGGTGTCCCACCGGAACACCTTCATATAGAAGGCCTTCAACGTGTCCTGCTGCCTGGTCAACAGTTCATACCAGACGAACCAGCCTGCGGCGCTCATCGGGGACTCCTTTTCGGCGAACGGTGGGCGTTGGGCGGTGTTCACCATATCCGCCGGCCCGTACCCTCGCCAGCCCCGAGCTACCGACCTACCGACCTACCGATTCATCCAGTACGACATCTTCACGAGAATCGTATTCTCCGGATGCAGGCTGAACAGGTTCCGGATGTCGCCGTCGACGTTCGCCGTCCCCTGCTGCGGCAGGTACCCCTGCCGCCCCTCGTTCCAAACCACGAACAGCGTCGATCCGGGCCGGTACTCCCAGCGGAACACCAGGTTCGACTGGAACTCCTTGAAGTTGAACCCACCGGGATCGCCGGTCACCGCCGGGTTGTCGTACGGCGCGTACCGGTCGTCGTACTGCGCGGCCCGCGGCGTGGCGGAGAGCTGGCGCACGTCGGTGTACGTGCCCTTGGACACGAACGGCTGCACGTACGCCTGCAGCGACATCGACGGCGTGAACGTGTAGTTGAGCCGCACCGTGGCCGACGTCGTCGTCTGGTCGAGATGCGCGAACGTATAGTGCATGCCCAGCGTGTCGCTGAAGTTGCCGTACCACTGGTTGTCCGAGACGTTGTGCGACCAGCTGAGCGAGAACGACGAGCTGAACCGCCCGAGCATTTTGTAAGTCGACTTCCGGGCTCACGTTCCAGGACCAGTCGCGGCCGGCGTCGCCCTTGAAGTAGTTGACGCTGAGCGACGGCACCGCGGAGCGCCGGTCGTCTCCCGACACGTTGATCCACGGGGAGAGGTACTGGTCCTGGCGGATGGCCGGCCCTCCGCGCGCGCCGCGGTCGTCGTACGTGGTGCCGAGCTGGCCGACCGTCGTGCCCATGTTCCACGACCAGTTGTTCCGGAAGCGTGATGTGCAGATTGGTATTGTACGCCGCCTCCAGCGGCAGCCCCGCCGTGGTCAAGTACTGCCACCAGTTGTTGTTCCACTGGAAGCGATTGTACCACGACCGCTGCTTGCGGTCGAAGAAGCCCACCCAGGTGTTCCACGACTGCTGGTCGGCGCGGCGCAGGTAGCCCATGTCGTTCACCTCGAACCCCGGCGACCGGCGCTGGTACGCCGACTCGAACATCAGGTGCGCGCCGCCCACCTTGTCGAACTTGAACTCCTCGGCGTCGCCGCCGAGCGCCGTGCGCGCCGAATCGAGCGGCAGCGCGGCATCCGGGCGCTGGTAGTAGTGCACGGCGTCGGTCTGCAGCGCGAGCATCGACGACGCGCTCCCCTGCACCCGGCTCTGGTCGAACGACCCCGACACCTCGTAGTTGTTGCCGAGGAAGCGGTGGCGGAAGTCGAGCCCCGCGGCGTAGGCGGCGGACGGGAGGTACGGCGCCGACCACCGGTCGCTGTTGCGGTTCACCGCCGTGAGCATCGCGCCGACGGTGCTGTTGCCGTTGCGGGAGTCCTGCGTCACGCGGGCGACGGTGAAGTTCGTCAGCGGCTCGTACGTCGTGTCGCCCGGGCTCGCGGCGCGCTGCGTGGTCGCGTCGAGCAGGCCGAAGGTGAGCCCGCCCGGAAAGCGGCCGAGCAGCTTGGCGGCGCCGAGGATCGTGGTCGGCTGCTGCGGCACCGTGTCGCCGTAGGTGCCGGCCAGCTCCGGCGTGCGCCCGATGCGCCGGCTGTAGTACAGCCCCTCGCTGTTGCAGTTGACCTGGTTGCAGTTGACGTCGAAGCGGAACAGCCCGCGCCCGGCCACGAAGAACGGCCGGCGCTCGTCGAAGAACGATCTCGTACGCGGTGAGGTTCAGCACCGCCGGGTCCGACTCGACCTGGCCGAAGTCCGGGTTGATCGTCGCGTCGAGCGTCACGTTCGGCGCCACGCGGTACTTGAGGTCGCCGCCGACCGTGAGCGTTCGATTGATCGGCGAACCGGTTGTTCTCGATCGTCGACGCGCTCTTGGTGACGAGCGTAGGGCGTCAGCTTCCGAGCGGCGCGGCGTCTCCAGATCCGTCGAGCCCGCTCAACGTCGCCGAACTGCGAGACCATCCCCGCCTTCGCCTGGCTGAACATGCGGCCAGCTCACCCGCTCGCTGTACCGGTAGATGTCGCGGTCGATGGTGAAGCCGAAGGTGTGCGCGCGTCGCCGCGCTGTAGCGCATCTGCGACAGCGGAATGCGGAACTCGGCGGTCCAGCCCAGCGAGTCGATCGTGGTGGCCACGTCCCAGACGGCGTCCCAGGCGCCGTCCTCGTTGCCGTCGTTGTAGATCGCCTGGTCGATCTTCACGCCCGGCGGCGTTGACGCCGAACTCGTAGCCGGTGCGCCGGTCGTGGTACGAGTCGACGAACAGCCAGATCATGTCCGAGGGCGTGAAGGTGTCGCGCCGCTCGAGCAGCCGGATGATGCTGTCGGGATGCGGCGTCGTAGGCGCGCACGAACACGTAGAGGTTCGCGGCGTCGTAGGCCACCTTGGCTTCGGTGCGGAAGCGCGGCGCCTTGCCCTCGGTGGGCTTCCACTCGCGGAATTGCGTGATCGGCGGCGCCTCGCGCCACACCGCGTCGTCGTCCCTGCCGTCGATCACCGGCGGCACGTCGGCCCGCACGGCGACGGCGCTGCTGTCGGTGGGGGGCGGCACGCGGGGCGCCGTCGCGTGACGGGGCGCGCCCTGCGGCGCGCCGGCCTGGATCTGGAAGCTCAGGGCGAGTTTGAAGAGTCCCGCAATCACCATTGCCGCGCCGCTCGGTGGGAGAGTGTGTCGGGGTCCGATCCGTCAGGACCATTGGACACTCAAACGGCGCCGCTGGTTGGACAGTTTCACGCTTTGACGATGCGGCGCGGTGCGCGCGTTCAGACGGCCGCCGCGCGGGACGAACGCGCGCTATCGGACGAGGAGCGTGGTGCCGGCCGCCATGGGGTTAGCGGCCCGCAGCACCCACGCGTCGGACAGCGGCGTGTTCACGAACTCGCCCCCGAAAATCACCATCTCGCCCGAGCGCGGCAGCACCGCCGCGCTCGCGCCGTAGCGGGCCGCCGGTGACGGATCGGCCGACGCCAGCCGCTCCCAGCGGCAATGCGCCACGTCGCGCAGCACGCCGGTGAGCCGCCACACGGAACGCGTGGGCTGCCGGTTCGCATCGATGCCGCCGAATACGGTCCAGGTGTCGCTCGCCGGATCCATCGTGGACGCGGGACTCGTGATCACCGGCGCCTCGCCGCCGCAGCGCACCGGATGCCAGGCGGGCACGCCGCCCGCGCCGCCGGCGTGCTCCAACTCCCAGATCTCGCCCGTCGGCACGGTCGACGCCCGCCCGCCGAAGATGAACAGCCGCTCCGTGTTCGTATCATAGGCCGCCGTGTAGCTGTCGCGCCGCACGGGCAGGCCCGCCGAGCTGTCGGGCGCGAGCGCACGCCACGTGCCGCTCGACAGACTCGAGTCGTCGAACGACAGCACCCACGTGTCCTCGTAGCTCGGATAGAAGCAGTCATGGCCGGCGAACACGATCAGCCGCAGACGCCGCGCGTCGAACACCTGGTCGAAGTCGGCGCGCGCCGGCGGGGCCGGCCCCCGCACCACCACCCGGCGCCACGCCGCCGCGTGCCCCACCGCCGACGCGTGATCGAGCACCCACGTGTCGTTGGCGCAGGGCGAGGTGAAGCCGAGCGCGCCGCCGTGCACGATCACGCGGTCGTGCGCCGCGTCGCTTGACACGCCGAACAGCCAGCGCGCCGCCGGATGCGGTCCCGCCGCCGGCGTGATGCGCGTCCACGCCGCGCCGTCCCCCGCGCCCAGTCCCCGCAGCCGCCAGTACTCCTCGCCCAGCGGCACCAGCGCATGACGCGCAAGATCCGCCACGCCGCCGAAGACGAGCAGCGCGTTCCCCGTTGAGTCGAGCACGGCGCGCGATCCGTAATACCCGGCCGGCGCGCTCCCCACGGGCGTGACCGGCCGCCACGCGGCGGCCAGCTCCGGCGGCGGCGACCCGCGCAAGCGGGCCTGCACCAGCCCCGCGCCGGTCAGGAGGATCGCCGCGACGATCGCGCCCGTGAGATACCGCGCGGTCCGGTTCCGGGGCGTGGCAACGGTTCTCGGTACGCCCTCCAATAGCGCGGCGCGCACGTCGCCGGCCGGCGCGGCCGTTCCGGCGGGCGTGCTCCCCGGCACCACGGCCGGCATGCGCAGCGCCGCCACGAGCGCCGACGTCTCGGCCGCCGGCTCGACGTCGAACTCGTCGCGCAGGCGCTGGACGAGGTCCGCGTACGCCTGCATCGCGCCGCCGCGGTTGCCGGCGGCGGCCAGCAGGCCGATCAGGCGCCGCGCGATCGGTTCGTCGGCCGGCGCGGCATCGGACGCGCGCCGCGCCGCGGCGATGGCGGCGGCGAGATCGCCCCGCTGCTCGGCGGCCGCGGCCAGCGCGCCCAGGGCGCGCAGGAAGCCGTCGCGCAGACGCGAGCGCTCTGCGGCGATCCAGTTCTCGAGTTCCTCGCCCGCGCCTTCCACGTGCACGCCGTCCATGAACGGGCCACGGAACAGGGCCACGGCGTCTTCGAAGCGAGACGCGTCGAGGGCGGCGTCGAACTCCAGGACGTCGCAGGTCAGCAGCGAGGTGTCCACCGCGATCTCGTCGGCGCCGCGGCCGAGGATGAGATCGGCGTCGTGGTCGTCGCGCAGACGGCTGAGCGTGGTCCGGAGGGCGGCGCGGGCGCGGTCGGCGGGCAGTTCCGGCCAGAACACCGCGGCGACCTTGTCCCGGCGGTGGAACCCCCGGGGCCTGGCCACGGCCAGATACGCCAGCAGCGCCACGCGCTTGGACCGCCGGAGGGGCGCGTCCATTTCGGCGCGGCCATCGCGCGTCAGGTCGACGTTTCCGATCAGTGCGAGCCGGATCATGGGGGTCCCGAGCTCCTGTAACGCCAAAGAAACGCCCGACCGGCCAGGCAGGACACGCGCCGGCACTACGATAGTCGCGCGAATATACCGCCCGCCCCCGGCCCAAGCCATGCGGCGCGCTCCCTCCCCCCGGTTTCCGAGGCACACCTCATGACCTTTTCGCGCCTTCGCCGCTGCCTGCCCGCCCTCGTCCTGCCGCTCGCGCTTCTCACGTCGTGCAGCGCGGCCGACCTTCTGGGGACGCCGTCGACGCAGACCTGGGTTTTGATCGACCAGCAGAACGAGATCGGCGGCGGCATCCGCAATACCACGTATCTCTCGATCGACAGGGGCGGCGCCGTCAATCAGGGCGAGGGCGCGTACCAGGTCTACGTCACTGACGCGTGCTACTACACGGTGCCGATCAGCGGCAACTGGAGCGGCACCGCCGTGCACATGACGTCCACGGGCGGCAACTGCGGAGCCGGCTACATCCTCACCATGGACGGCACGGCCAACGGGTCGTACGGCAAGGCGACGTCCATGTCTGGCACCTACCGGATCAGCTACAGCGGCGTATTCGGCGGAGCGGCCAACGGCACCTGGACGGCCGAATACAGCCATTGAGCGGCGCTCGCCCGGGTCGCTTCGGTCTCCATGGAATTGCTTAGATTCCATGAAGACCGTACACCAACCCCGGGAGTTCCGATGCCGAAGCACACGCTTCCCCTGAGCACCGCCTTGGCCGTCCTGGTCGGGCTCGCCGCCTGCGCAGGGCAGAAGGCCGCCAACGCCGATTCGGCGAGCTTGGCGATGGCCAACGCCCCAACCACCGCTCAGCCGGCGCTCAGCGACACCGCCGCCGCGAACGCCGCTGCGGCGCCGGCGCAGACTAAGCCGAAGGCCGAGCGGGCCGAGCGAGTCACCCCTGCCCCCGCCGCGGCGGCGCCCGCCGAACATCGCCCCATGGGCACAATTGCCGCCGGCACGGTGATCACGCTGCACCCCGCCGACAGCATCTGCACCAACACCAACTCCGTGGGCCAGACCATACACGCGACGGTGGCCGAAGCGGTGCACGGCACCGAGCAGGCGGTCATCCCCGCCGGCGCGACGGTGGAACTCCGCATCACGGCGCTCAAGCGCAGCGAGAACGTGAAGGATCCGATCGACATCGGTCTCGACCCGGTGTCGGTGAGCTTCGACGGCCGCACGCTGGCGCTGAGCGCCGAGGTGACGGCGGAGAAGATCGACCGGGTGCGCAATGAGCCGACGTCGAAGGACGTGCAGAAGGTGGCGGTGGGCGCCGCCGTGGGCGCGATTGCCGGCAAGCTGATCGGCAAGAGCACCAAAGGCGCGGTGATCGGCGGCGTGGCCGGCGCGGCGGCGGGCGCCGGCGTCGCGGCGACCACGGCCAACTTCGAGGGCTGCATCGCCAGGGGCAGCGACATCACCATCAAGCTCAAGACGCCGGTCGAAATGCGGTAGCATGCATTCGAACGAATGGTACGGCGCGGGCACCCGGGGCATCCGGGTGCCCGCGTTGTCTTCCCCGGGCGATCCGCCCTCGGGAGTAGCATTGACGCAGTACTCCGCCGGCCGCGGCCCCCCTCCCCCTCCCCGTCCCCCTCTCACCCCACAACCGAACTCAGATAATTCACGAACGGCCGCAGCGCGCGGCACGCCGCCAGCACGCGCTTGGGAAAGTCGCGCTTCACCACCTCGGCGTCGGAGAACTCGCGCGCCGCCACCACGTGTTTGAGCCGGAGCAGGTTGATGTCGGGGTGCTCGCGGTCATATCCCTTGGGAGCCGTCTTGAGTCGCTCGCCGTTCGCTTCGCCGAACATTGCCACGAACTCCTTCCGCCGCACGATGCGCTTGAACTTCGACGAGTCCTCGGCGATCGCGTCGCGGAACTTCCCGAGCTCCGTGGCGTCGGGCATGTAGATGCCGCCGGCCACCATGGATTTGCCGTTCGGCGCGAGCGACAGGTAGTAGCCGCGTTCGCCGGAGTTCCACCCGCCGGGGGCGATCATCGCCGCGAAGTTCGTCTTGTACGGCGACTTGTCGCGGGAGAAGCGGACGTCGCGGTAGATCCGCGCCATGCATTTCTTCGGCTCGAGATCGCCCAGTCGGTCGGACGCGCGCAGCTCGTCGATTACCTCGCCCAGGAATTCCCCGAACGTCGCGCGGGCGGCGTCGTACCGCGGACGGTTGGCCTCGAACCAGGCCTTCTCGTTGTGGCGGCCAAGGTCGGCCAGGAACGAGAGGATGGGACGCAGGTCGGTCATCGGGCCTCCATGGCGCCGGTCGCCGGACGCAGCCGGGAGGCGAGCAGACCCGTGGCCGCGTCGAGGTCGAGGTCGGCAATCAGCAGTCCTTCGACGCCGTACGGCTGGTAGCTGATCAACGCGCCGTCGGGCGCGACGAATGCCGACGTCGTGGCCGACCCGGGGCTCGCGTAGTTGACCGTCGCGAAGTAGCAGCCGTTCTCGGCGGCGCGGCAGAGCGCCGCCTTCTCGTGGAAGGTGTTCGCGGGATCGGCGAATGTAGTCGGCCGGAAGCCGCCCGGCTCCGCCGGATGGAAGTGCGGGTGGAAGACGATCTGCGCGCCGTGGCGCGCCGGCCACCGCACCGTCTCGGGATAGCGCCAGCCTTCGTGGCAGATCGCGACGCCGACCGTCGCCTCACCCAGCGTGAACGTGCGGCGTCTGCTGCCGGGGGAGTAAAGGCCGTCTTCCGATGGGTCGAGCTGCACCTTGTCCTGGAAGCCGAGCATCGTGCCCGCGCGGTCGATGGTGAGCGCGGCGATGCGGAGGTCGCCGTCCACGAGCCGCTCGGTGCCCAGTATCACGGCAACGCTGGCGCGCCGCGCCGCGCCCGCCACGGCCGCCCACGCACGTTCGAGAAACGCCGCGTCGGGTGGCGGCGGTTCGTAGCCGAGCCCTCGGTAGCCCGGGATGTAGCACTCGGGAAAGCAGACGATGTCGGCGTGAGCGCGGCCGGCAGAGGCGATGGCCTCGACCGCACGCTTCACGGAGTCGTCGGGCGAAGCGGCGTACGGAAGGTTCGCGAGGGCGATGCGGACGACGGTCACGGCGTCGGGCTCCAAGTGGCAGTGCGTGCGATGGTTGCGTCGGAAAATGCGGGCCGGCGTCCGTGCGCGTCAGCGAGCGCTCAATCGGAAGCGAGCGGCGCGCTCGCCGTCCGTCAGGATACGATAAGCCGAGCGCCCCGCGGTTGCCACGGCGACGGCGGCGACCCTGCCGATCGCCGGGAGGTGGTGGTCGATCGGCGCGGAGCGGCGCGGGGGGCCGGTGGAGAGGCCAGCGGTCAGGGGTGGAAGGTCGTGGGGCGGAGGCGCGGAGCGGGGGGACTGAGGCGCGGCGCCGCGTGACTGGGGTGCGGAGTCAAGTGACCGGCGTGCGGTGCCGGGTGGCAGACGGGAGGTCCCGGCGGGCAGAGCTGCGGAATAGAGTGCCCAAGCCGCGGTGCTCGGAAACCGGGGCGCGCTGCCTGCGGACCGGGGTGCGGAATCGAGTGGCCGAGGTGCGGGGCCGGGGGACCGAGGTGCGGCGTCCGGTGACCGCGGGGAGACGTCGGCGGACGCACGCGCGGACTCCCGGGAGCGATCGGAGGGGTCAGCGGTCCCGTGTGAACCGCCGATGCCCCAACCAGAGCAGCGCAGGACAATAGCCCAGTATCATCACCGCGCAAAGAATGTAGAACAGGTAGCGATACTCGGGCCTCCTGAAGAACTCCTCGAAGGCCGCTCCCTGCGCGATTTGGCCTCCCCTGGCCCTGACCGACTGCTCCATGACCCGGAACAGCGCGGACGCGCCGACAATCCACAGTGCCTGAAACGCGCCCACGCTCAACGCAAAACCACCCACAACCGTTCGTGCGACCAACGTGAAGTACGGCACGGTGCAAATCGAAATCCACAGAGCGCAATCGAGGAGCCATACCGCCGGATCATTTCCAACGCCGCGACGTTCCAACAAGGGAATAAGGGCGAACGGCAAGAGGCAACACACGGTCACGCGCATCTTGTAACGCCAGAGACCTGACGCAGGGCGATCACCGGGAAGCGTCCACGGCAATTGCGGGTGGAATCCTTCCATCGCGAAGATCTGAGCGACGATGGCCGCCGAGCCGAACCAGAGGGCCACGAATACCATCGGCACCCGCCCGCCGATGGTGGGCAGCTGGTGTGCCCAGAGAATCAGCCCGAGGGTGACGATCGCCGCGAGGAGAATTCTCTTCATCTGACGTTGTGTGCGAAGTTGGGCGAAGTGGTGCCCTGCCGCGGCTCCGGCGGGGCCTTTCCCATTACGATGCAGCGGCGCGACGACGCCCCACGGCGTACGTCCCCGCGCCGCTGGCCACCAACAGCGCGCTCAGCCCCACGACCTTGAGTACGTAGCGTTCCGGATGCGCCTCGTCGGCCGGTGGAATCGCCGCCAGCACGACGGCCACCGCCGACGTGAGGAACCCGACCGCGCCGCAGAGAATCGCCGCCGGCTTTCCGCCGGGCACCCGCATCACTTCCGGGCCCGCCGGTTCGCGCTGCAGGCGGATCATCGCGGGAAACATCACGAGGTACGGCAGGAAATACGCGATGATGCCCAGACTCACCAGGATGTCGTACGCCTTCTTGGGGGTCTCCCCGGCCTGGCCGAGTACCGCGCAGAAGGCCGCCACCCCGACCTGAAGCAGAAGCGCCACGTACGGCGTGCCGAAGCGCGGGTGCAGCCTGCCGAACGCGCGCGGCAGGAAGTGATCGATACCGGCCACGAATGGAAGCCGCGCCGGCGCCGCCAGCCACACGCCAACACCGCCCAACGCGCTCAGCACGATGAGGGCCGCGGCGAACGGCCCCAGCCCCGGGATGCCCACGCGGTCGCCCGTGCGCACGATGGCGTCCATGATCCCCTGCAAGCCCGTGGCCTGCCCCTGGGGCAGCGCCAACAGAATCGCCAGCGTGCCCAGGATGTAGATCGCGGGAATGAGCACTCCCGCGATGAGCACCGCGCGCGGCACGGTGCGGCGAGGGTTCTCGATTTCGCCGCCCATGAACGAGCCGGCCTCGAGTCCGCTGTACCCGAATGCCAGCGTCGCCCAGAAGATCATGTCCTTGAGCCCCGTATTCGGGAGCAGACTGCGCGGCGTGATCGGTGTAGCAGCGCCGAACTTCGCCGCCGCCACGAACCCCATCACGACCAGCACCGCCATCGGAATCCAGGTGGCGTAGGCGCCGATGTTCGTGAGCCACTTTCCGAACTGCAGGCCGGCGATGTTGAGCGCGGCGGCCAGGGCCAGCCCGGCCAGCGACACGGCGATGAAGTACGCGCCGCTGTCCTGCAGATGGGCGAATCGCGGACCAAACACGTAGAGCGCGGTGCTGGCCGCGAAGTAGAGCAGGCCCGGCAGATAGGTGAGGTTCGCGCCCCAGTACGTCCAGCCCGTCATGAACCCCGCGAAATCGCCGAACGCCTGCTTGGACCAGACGTAGATACCGCCTTCCTGCGGGTATCTGGAAGAGAGTTCAAGCACCGTGAACGCCAGCGGGATGAACAGCGCGACGGCTCCGATCACCCAGATGACGAGCGAACTCGGCCCCGCCGCGGCGGCCACGGCGACCCAGCGCATCCCCACCACGCCCACTACGTAGAACCACACGAGGTCGCGCACCCGGAGGACGCGGCGCAGTTCTGGCCTTGCTGTCGATTCGGTCAGGGAGTCTCCGGTGTTGCGGGCGGGGTCGGGCGCCGACTACCCCCGGTCATTGTCCGGCTGGCGGTTGCCAGAGTTCTACCTTGTTTCCTTCTGGATCGATGACCCAGCCGAACTTCCCATACTCCGAATCGTCGGTCTTTTCGAGAACGTTGCAGCCTTCTTCGCGCAGGACTTTCACCAGGGCGTCCAGATCCTCCACCCGGTAATTGACCATGAACGTTGCCGTGCCGGGCGCGAATTGGTCGCTTTGCGCCGATCCAATGGACCAGACGGTCGTTCCGGCAACCGGCTTCCCTTCCCCGTCGGTCCAGGTGAAGGCCGTGCCGCCCCACTCCTGAACATCGATTCCGAGGTGCCGCTTGTACCACGCCCGCAGTGCCGGGGCGTCCTTGGCTTTGAAGAAGATGCCGCCAATGCCGGTGACTCGACTCATATGGTTCGCTCCGGGGGATTGAGGTCGGCCTGATCCAAGGACTCGCCACACCTTATCTCGGGATCACCGGCAGCGTGACGTGCGTCGGATGCCCGGCGTCATGCACCAACCGCTGGTGCGCCACGACGAACGTGCTGTCGCGCTCGTTGTTCCCGCCGGTGTTCAGGTTTCTATCATATTTCGGGGAAGAGCGCCGAGGAAATGGTCACGCGGATCTTGTGCCCGGGCTCGAACACCCGCGACGTGAACCAGACGTCCATGTCGTATTGCTCCACCTGGCCGGGCGTCGCCCACGCCACCTGGTCGAACCCCTTCCGGAACCGCGCCCGCACCACGCCGTCCTGCACGCGCTGCGCGTGCCCGTCGGGGAACACGTCCAGGATCATCAGATCCCAGTCGGTGTCCTTGGCATCCGTCGCCGCCCACAAGGTGGCCGACATCTGCCCGGTCACCTCGACGGGCTTGGTCAGCGCCTGCGAAGTGAACACCAGCTCGTCGGGTCGCGTGGCGTTGATCTGCGTGTAGTCCTCGTTGAGCGAGGTCTCGAGTTCGCGCGAGTCGATCAGGAAGGGCGTCGGGTTCGCCGGATCGTACGTGAAGGTGTCGGCCGCCGCGCCCGTCGGCGGCAGCGTGTCGAGCACGCCGTCCCCGGCGCTCGTGTTCGCATGCCCGCCCGACGACGCGTACCAGTTGGTGGCGACCGCGCGTTTGAGCGGCCAGGTCGCTTCCGTGCCGCCACGTGTTGTCGCCGAACACGAAGATGTCCACCGGCGGCTCTCGGTATCCACCCCGTTGTGCTTTCCCAGCAGATAGTGGTCGAACCAGCGGAGTTGCAGCATCCGCGTGTCCACGCGCGACTCTGGCCCGAAGTCGCCGGACACGTAGTCCACGCCCTTGTGCGCGCCCGGTCCCATCACCAGCCGGATGAACGGATGCCCCGGCACCTTCTGCAGCGCATCCGTGATAGTCGATGGGCCCGCGCGAGTCGTCGTACCAGCCGGAGATCTGCAGCACGGGCGCCTTCACCCTGGCGATGTACGTGGTCACGGCGTGCTTGCGCCAGTACGCGTCGAGCGTCGGATGCGCGATCCACCGATCCCAGAGCGGTACGTCGCCGCACCCGAGCCGCTGCGGCAGGTCGCTCAACGGCAGGTGCGTGAGCGCCGAGCCGATGTCGAGTTCGGCCGTGTTCTGCAGCGTGCGCGCCCGCATGAGACATGCCCAGTCCACGTTGATGGGCGAGAACACCATGTCTTCATATGGAACGATGCGCCACGGATCGCCGCTGGCCGCCGAGGGCGCGATGGCGGCGAGATGCGGCGGCGCGCTCACCGCCGCGTACCAGGCCAGCCGCCCCTCGTCCGAATGGCCGATCAATCCGACTTTGCCGTTGGCGCCGGGCAGCCGGGCCGCCCACTCCACGGCGTCGTAGCCGTCCTGGATGTCGGTGTCGTAGTCGCCGAAGTCATTGCCGTCGGACACGTCGCGCCCGCGCACGTGCTGGGCGATGAAGATGTAGCCGCGCGACGCCCAGAAGCGCCCCGCCGGATGCAGGATGCGCGTGTACGGCGTGCGCTGCAGCACCACGCCGAACGGCCCCTTGCCCACGGGACGCGCGATGTAGCTGGCCAGCTTCGCCCCGTCGCGCGTCTTCATGAACACCAGCGTGTCTTCCGTGACCGCGTACTGCGAGTCGGACACGGCGCCCGGCCACAGCGCGTAGTTCTTCTCCACGGCGAACGGCGTGGCGCGCCGCACGAGGCGAATCCGCCGGCCGGCGGGTTTGCCGTCGCGCATCATCACGCCCACGAGCGTGTCGCCGTGCCAGCCGGCGGCAATCGACTGCCCGCCGTCGCCGGTGAGGAACACCGAGTCGCCCTTCGATTCGACCTTGCTCACCCGGACCATCGACTCGCCGGTACGCCGGCGGACCGCGCCGACGAGGCCCGAGTCCGCGCCCGCAAAGTGCGCGAACGCCATCCGCCGCCATCCCTCGAACCCGGCGTGCGCCACCGAGCCGGCCGCGAGATAGGCGTCCCAGTCGCCGGCGAGCGAGGGGCCCTTTGGTGCTCCGGCGCAGGCCGCCGCCGCGAACACAAGCGCCGCGACCCAGGCGCGCCGGGAGAACGGGGAGAGGTGACGGCGCATCGGTCAGTGCGTCTGCGCCGCGGCCGTCGCGCCGGCGACGACGGTCGCGCTCTTGATGTAGTCGAGTTTCGGGAACGCCGCCGTCAGGTACGCGTTGCCCTTGAGCCCGATCTGCCCCTGGTCCGGCTGCTCGCCGTACCCCGAGTAGATCGAATCGACCACCGCCATCCCGTCCGTCACGCGCCCGAACGGCGCGAACCCCATGCCGTCCAGGCGCGTGTTGTCCACGAGATTGATGAAGAACTGGTTGGCGCGCGAATTCGGCCCCGACGTCGCGAACACGATGGTCCCCCGCGCGTTGGTGGTCTTCACGGAGTCGTCGAGGATGGTCTTCTTCTGCCACTCGTCGTTCACCTTGGGGTCGCCGTTCATGCCGAACTGGGCCACGAAGCCGGGCACCACGCGGAAGAACCGCACATCCGTGAAGTAGCCGCTGGTCACGAGCTGGTAGAACCGGTCGGCGCCAAGCGGCGCCAGCGCACGGTCGACCTCGACTGTGAACGGGCCTCGGCTGGTCACGAAGGCCACGCGGAAGGTGTCGGGCGCGGTGGTGGAGGCGGCGGTGGTCGCCGCGGGGGGCTTGGCGGATTCCTTCGGGCTGCAGGCGGCGACGAGGGAGAGTGCCGCGAGGGCAACGAGTCTCTTCATTTTGACATCGGCGGTGAGCGGTGAACGGTTGCGCGGACGCTTGAACATGCGACGGACGCCGGACGCCCGCCAGCGAGGGGCCACGCCGGCCGGGTGCCACCCCTCCCCCATCCGCGTGACTGCCGCGTACCTTTCCTCGCGAGTGGCCAAACGAACAGGAGCACCCGTGCGCATCAGCGACATGAACTGGATGCAGGTCGAGGAGTACCTCAAGCACGACGATCGCGCCGTGCTCCCCCTTGGCAGCACCGAGCAGCACAGCCACCTGCGCCTCGTGGTGGACTGCATCCTTCCCGAACGCGTGGCCGCCGAAGCCGCCGAACCGCTCGGGGTCCCGGTATTCCCGGTGGTGTCCTACGGCGTGACGCCGTACTTCCGCGAGTTCCCGGGCTCGATCTCGCTGCGCGTCGAGACGCATCTGGCCGTGGTCCGCGACATCCTCGACAGCATGGCGCACAGCGGATTCCGGCGCATCCTCATCGTCAACGGCCATGGCGGCAACAGCGCCGTGCAGCAGTTCGTTGCCGAGTGGACGGCCG
Organism: uncultured Gemmatimonadaceae bacterium; assembly: GCA_963775915.1. Lineage (GTDB taxonomy): Bacteria > Gemmatimonadota > Gemmatimonadetes > Gemmatimonadales > Gemmatimonadaceae > JAGWRI01. Next base: position 152,884 of record CAVZKH010000008.1, on the reverse strand, counting down.
ACCACCCCCACTGCCGCGTGCTCTTCCATAACTGGTGGAACGCGCCGGCCACCTGGGCCAAGGTGCAGGAAATCGACCCCGTGGCGTCGCACGGCTCCTGGATGGAGAACTTCCCGTGGACGCGCATCCCCGGCGTGGCCATGCCGGCCACGCAGCGCCCGATGGTGGACATCGCCCGCGTGCGCGCGCTCGATCCCGCATCGCTCCGCGCCTACCTCGGCGACGGCAACTACGGCGGTCTCTACCAGCGTCCCGACGAGGACATGCTCGCGCTGTGGAAGGTGGCCGTGGAAGAGACCCGCGCCCTGCTCAACGGCTCCTGGGGCGGTGCGTCGTAGCGGCGGCTACCGCTCCGCCCAGTGCGGCGTCGTCTTCCACGTCGCGATGGCGAAGAGGCTGTTCGGCAGTTCGATGCCGGTCTTCCAGTCCGCGTAGTCCTCGATCTGCCGCGGCTTGCCGCCCACGAGCATCGTGACCTTGGTGGCCAGCCAGCCCTGCCCCGCCTGCACGTAATCGCCCAGGCGAATGTCCATGAGCGGCGCGTTGGGCGCCGGCACGAGCATCATCCGCACGATCACGTTGCGGTCCCGATCGATCCAGATCTGCGGCTTCGCCGAGTCGGCCGCGGTGGCGGCGCCGATGATCCATGCCGGCCGGTTCTCCCACGCTCCCGCCATCACGTGGCCCATGTCCACACCGGTGCCCGCAAGCTGGGCCACGGTGCGCGACACCGGCTGCATGTACACGCCCTCGATCAGCGGCAGGAACTCGTTGCCCGATCCCTGCGTGTTGGTGACCTTGCCGTCCACCACGCGCCAGGTGGAATCGGCGGTGTACATGATGCCGTTGCCCTGGCGCGGATCGCCGAGGTCGATGCGGAGCTGCGTGGCCGCGTCGGTCTGCCGCAGGCTCTCGTACCAGGTGGCGATCACGATCGAGCCGTCGGGCCGGTACTGCGTGGTCTTCTGCACGAAGCGCAGGGTGCGGTACCACTTGCCGGCGTACGCGTCGTGCATGCGCTGGAAGACTTCCTGGCCGGTGGCCGGCGCCGGTGCCGATTGAGCGCCAAGCGACATCGCCGGAAGCGCGAGCACTCCGATCACCGAGCACGCACCGATGACACGACGGAACGACATGATGTCCCCTTTCAATTGACGGTGAGGATCCGCCGGTCTGCCGGCCGGCCAGGTCTGGACGTTGCACCGGCGGGGCGGACCGGGCAAGGCCGCGGGATACCCCCGCAAGCGCACCGCGCGTAGCTTCTCCCCAGTCTCCCACCGGAACCGCACACGCCATGCATACAAGCACCCGGAGCAGCGCGTCGTCTCGACGCCCATGACCATGCGGTTCCTCGTCTGGGGCGCGGGCGCGATCGGCGGCACCATGGGCGCGTATCTGGCGCGCGCCGGCCACGACGTCACGTTCGTCGACACGGTGGAAGACCACGTGGAGGCGATCAACCGCGACGGGTTGCGCATCACCGGGCCCATCGAGGAATTCACTGCGCACGCGCCCGCGTTCACCACCGATGCGATCGCCGGCGAGTGGGACACGATCATGCTCGCCACCAAGGCGCACCACACCGACTCGGCAGTGCGCGCGCTGGCGCCGCACCTGAGCGAGCGCGGCTGCGTGATCTCGGTGCAGAACGGGCTCAACGAACTCGCCATCGCGCAAGCGGTCGGCGCGGAACGCACCGTCGGCTCGTTCGTCAACTTCGGCGCCGACTACATGGAACCCGGCGTGATCCACTACGGCGGACACGGCGCGGTGGTGGTGGGAGAGATCGACGGGCGCGTCAGCCCGCGCGTGACGGCCATCCGGCAGGCGTGGGCCGACTTCGACGACCGCGCCATCGTGACGCCGAACATCTGGGGCTTTCTGTGGGGCAAGGAGGCCTACGGCGCGATGCTCTTCGCCACCGCGCTCACCAACGACTCGATCGCCGACGCGCTGGCGATGCCGGAATACCGCGGGCTGTACGTCGCGCTGGCGCGCGAAGCGCTGGCCGTGGGCGCCGCGCGGGGCGTAACGCCTGAGGCGTTCGACGGGTTCGACCCCGCCGCGTATCTGCCCCGCGCTCCGCTTGGCGCGGCTGAGGAATCGCTCGACGCGCTCGTGGCCCACAACCGGCGGTCGGCCAAGTCGCACAGCGGCATATGGCGCGACCTCGCCGTGCGCAAGCGCCCCACCGAGGTCGACGCGCAGCTCGGCATCGTCGTGACGCTCGGCGCGCGAGGCCGGCGTGCCGGTGCCCCTCACGGCGCGACTGGTCGAGTTGATTCACGACATCGAGAACGGGAAGCGCGAGCAGTCACGCGAGACGCTTGATGCGATGAGAGTGAGGCAGTGAGGCAGTCGAGGCGGGAATCCCATCAATCGCCCAACGGCGAAGGAACATGAACCACGAATTTGCCAACAAGACCGTCATCGTCACCGGCGCCGCGCACGGGTTCGGACGCGCGATCAGCGTGGCGTTCGCCGAGCGAGGTGCCGCCGTCTGGGCGTGCGACATCCTCGGCGACGAGCTGAACGAGACGGCCCGGCTGTGCGCGGTGAGCGGTGGGCGGTGCACGGTGCGCACGGTGGACGTGCGCGACAAGCACGCCGTCGACGCGTTCGCCGCCGAGGCCAGCGCGGCCACGGGGCGCGTGGACATCCTCGTCAACAACGCCGGCGGCGTGCTGGGCCAGGTGGGACGCCCGCTCGAAGAAGTGACGCCGCAGGAGTGGCAGAGCATCTTCGACGTCAACGTGACCGCGGCGTTCTACTTCGCGCAGGCCGTCGCGCCGGGCATGAAGTCCGCCGGCAACGGCCGCATCGTCAACATTTCCAGCGGCGCCGGACTCGGCGTCAGCCTCACCGGCATCCAGGCCTACGCGTCGGCCAAGGCGGCGCAGATCGGACTCACGCGCCAGCTCGCGCACGAACTCGGGGCGTGGGGCATCACGGTGAACAACATCGCGCCCGGCTTCGTGCGGTCGAACCCCACCACCGAGCGGCAATGGGAATCGTACGGCGAGGTGGGGCAGCAGGCGCTGGTCGAACGCATCGCGCTCAGGCGCCTCGGCACCCCCGCCGACATCGCGCACGGCGTGCTCTTCTTCGCCTCGGACGAGGCGAACTGGATCACCGGCCAGGTGATCTCCATCGACGGCGGCAAGTGATGACCGACCGCCGCGTGCTGGCGCATCTCCGCTCCCGTCACGACGCCATACTCGGCGCGCTGGTGGAGTTCGCGTCGATCCCGAGCGTGAGCACCGACCCGGCGCACGCCGCCGACATGAAGGCGGCCGCCGATTGGGTGGCCGCCCGGCTCGCCGCCGCCGGTCCGTTCGCCGTCAAGACAATCCCCACGCCGGGCAACCCCGTGGTGTACGGCGAGTGGCTCGGCGCGCCGGGCAAGCCGACCGTGCTCGTGTACGGGCACTACGACGTGCAGCCTCCGGATCCGCTGGATAAGTGGACGTCGGCGCCCTTCACGCCCACGGTGCGCGACGGCAGGCTGTATGCTCGCGGCGTGAGCGACGACAAGGGGCCGATGCTCATCCCGATCGAGGTGGCCCAGGCGTTCTTCGCCGTGTCGGGCGCGCTGCCGGTGAACGTAAAGTGCATGTTCGAGGGCGAGGAGGAGATCGGGAGCCCCAGCCTTGACGCGTTCATCCGCGACCACAAGGATCTGCTCGCCGCCGACGTCGTGCTCTCGGCGGACGGCGCCATGTGGCGCATTGACGAGCCCTCGCTCACCGTGTCGAGCCGCGGACTGGCCGGGCTGGAGATCACGCTCACCGCGGCGTCCAAGGATCTGCACTCGGGGCGCCACGGCGGAAGCGTGGCCAACCCGCTGCACGCGCTGGCGCAGTTGATCGCGAGCCTCCACGACGCCAACGGGCGCGTGGCGGTGGCCGGCTTCTACGACAAGGTGCGCGAACTCACGCCCGCGGAGCGCGCCGACCTGGCGGCCCTGCCCTTCGAAGAATCGAAGTATCTGGCGCAGGTCGGCGCGCCGGCGGGGTTCGGCGAGGCGGGCTACACCACGCTGGAGCGCCAGTGGACGCGGCCGACGGTGGAAGTGAACGGCATGTGGGGCGGGTATCAGGGGCCGGGTGGCAAGACGGTGATCCCGAGCGAGGCGCGCGCCAAGCTCACCTGCAGGCTGGTTCCCGACCAGGATCCGGCCGAGGTCGTCGAGCTGGTGACGCGGCATCTGGCCGCCAACGTGCCGCCGGGCACGCGGCTCATGGTGCGCCCCGGCGATCATGGGGCGCGCGCGGCGCACATCGAGTCCGATCACTTCGCGCTGAAGGCGGCGGGCCAGGCGCTGCAGGCCGTCTACGGCGTGAAGCCGCTCGTGGTGCGGATGGGCGGGACCGTGCCGATATCAGAGTTGTTTCAACGGCACATGGGATTGAGCACGGTGTTCTTCTCTTTCAGCACCGCCGACGAGGACTACCACGCGCCCAACGAATTCTTCCGGGTGCACCGGCTGGGCGAGGGGCTGGAGGCGTGGGCGCGGGTGTGGGACATCCTGGGCGGCGCCGCCGGCTGACGGCGGGTAGTGGTCATCGGCGCCTATCCTTCGGCGATGCCGTCGCCCGGCGCCTCCGGTCGCGGCAGATAGAACAGGGCGACCCCGGCCAGCACCGCCAAGTCGGCGAACAACATCGGCGCGAACGCGGGTGCGCCGTACAGAAAGTCCTGCGCCGCCCGCCGCATGGGTCCGTGCCAGTCGAACCAGACGTGCAGGCCGAATCCCGACACACCTGTAGCGGCCTGCAGCACCAGCACGGCCCAGCAGGCGCGGACGAAGGTCGGCGTGAGCGGCCGCAGCAGCGCCGTCAGCATGAACCCCACGGCGAGCGCGCTCGAGACCACCGGCACCCATTCCAGCGGATTGAAGAACCCGTTCTGCGCATGATCCGTGAGCGAGAGCACGAAGTTGCCCGCGAATCCGCCAAGTGCCAGGAACAGCACCCACCGGGCCCATTCAGCGGATCCGGCCGGGATCATGCGGTTGGCCAGAAGCAGCAGCCCGAGCCCCGCGAAGGACAGCGGAGCCACGAAGGGGGCGGAATACACGAGGCTGTGAAGCGTGGTCGTCGCGAAGAACTGGCTCTGCAGGTGGAAGAGGAGTCCCGCCACACCGGTCACGACGCCCGCCCATCCGACGGTGGTCCCCGCGCCGCCGGGTGGGGCTCCGCGGCGCCACATGCGAACGATGCCCGGCACGAGCGCCGCGGCTCCGAGCGCCGCGAACGCGACGGGCACCCACTCGGCCGGTCTGGCGAACGCGTTCACGGCATGCGCGATCGCCACGTCGAGCACCAGGAAGGCGAGATTCGAGCACACGAACAGCTCGACCAGCAGCAGGCGGTCGCGGAGGGCAGGCAGCTTCATCGACGCCGATGCGCCGCGCGCAGCTCTTCGGCCATTTGCCGCAACTCGACGCTCTTGACCACGAGTTCGTAGTTGCCGTGCCACTGCGTGAAATCGGCTCCGCCCATGAACGCGCCGTGCTTCGCGGTGCGCCCGTAGAAGTGCCAGAGGTCGAACGCGACGAAGTCGATCGGCTGGTCGAAGGGGGCGGCGGTGAGCAGGCCCTCGGCCTTGAGACTGTCCATGAGCGCGATCGACGCCGCGACCATGGTGTTGGTGGCCGCGACCACCGAATCGCCCTGCGCGTAGAAGCTCTTGATCTGCGGGCTGGCGTGGCAGTTGCCGCACACCTGCTGCATGTGCGCCCGGGCCTGCTCGAAGTCGGGCCGCTTGGTCGACACCGCCTGGAACAGGTACCACGACAGGCGCTCGGTGACGTCGTGCGTAACGTTCATCCCTCCCAGTCCGCTCATGTGGCAGGTGGCGCAGGTGGGCACCGACATGTCCATTGTGGTGAGATGCTTGGGATCGGCGTCGAGGTTGAGTTGATTGCGCCGGAGCGCAAACAGCACGCCGTGCTTCGACTCGCTGTAGATTTCGAGCTGCGAGTGGTCGGGGCCCATGTGGCACTGGCCGCAGGTGGTGGGCAGCCGGGCGAGCGCCACCGATGCCGCGTGACGGGAGTGGCAGACGGTACATGACCCGATGGACCCGTCGGCGTGCGGCTTGCCCACTGCGTGGCAGGTGGCGCATCCGACCGAGATGGCCGTGGGCCCCTCGGGGCCAACCAACGCGTTGGGGGCCCGCTTCACGGCTCCGGGCTGGTACTGCTCGGCGTAGGCGATCTGTTCGGCGGTGAAGGGCGCCGATCCGTAGAGCGCCGCCCATGCAGGCGCGGCGTGGCGGCTGCGTTCGAACTGCGCATACTCGGCGGCGTGGCACGACGCGCAATTCGCCGGCGTCACAGTGTCGGCGATCGTGAACCCCCGATGCTCGATCGACCGCTGGCCCTTCACCGCCCGGTGGCAGTCGAGACACGTCACGCCCTTCAGCGCGTGGTGGCTCCGCCGATACTCGATCACTATGGCCGACGTTTCGCGGGCGTGGCACTCAGCGCACTTGCCGCTCGCTTCCACGAGCTGCGCGGTGGGTTGCTGGACCTCGACCGCCGGGCGGCGGCCGTTCACGATCAGCGCGGTGACAATGAGCGCCGCGCTGACGGTGATCGCGATGAACACCGAACGGAACGATACGGACATGATCGCTATTCCCTTTGGCGCTGAAGGACCGGCGGCCCGCCGCCAAGGCCGACGCTCGTCACGAGATCCCGCTCCCTGTCACCGCGACGTCGCTGAGCTTCTGTGGCAAGTGGTGCTCCACGTGATCAATCTAGTCATTGTAAGAGGCGCACGAGCTTCTCCCGGGGCACGTCCCGGCAGTGCCGCTCCGCCACGCAGGTCTCCTGTTCGGAGTCCAGGAGCACGAGCGCGTCCTCGAGTTGGGCGCGCTCGTCCGCCAACCGGAGCAACGGCGGCGGATTCGCCTCGACGAGGCGGTGGAGACGGATGGCGGATGGCTGCATCCGGGGAATCCTCCAGGGCCGCTGGGCCGGCCACGGCGGGAATTTGGCGCACCCCGGCGGACTTTGCACAATCCAGATGGCCGCCGAGGTCTGGCGGTCCCGCACCAAGATCGATATCGTCGGGAAGTCGGGATCGCGCGGCGGCTCGCCGCGCATCCACTACCGCTCCGGAGGCCCCGTGGACATCCTCCTGAAGGACGTGCGCCAGGCGCTGCGCGGGCTCACGCGCCATCGCGGAATGGCCGTGGTCGCCGTCATCTGCCTCGCCCTCGGCATCGGCGCCAACGCGACCATGTTCGGCATCGTCGACGCCTTGATGTTCAAGACGCCGGCCCATATCGCGCGGCCGGACGGGGTCGTTCGCATCTACGTTGCGTACAAGCCGGCGAACGGCCAGCCCGCAATCGCCACCCAGGTCACCGGTTACGGCACGTACGAAGCGTACCGCGATGACGTGCCCGCGTTCCAAGAAGTGGCAGCCTACTTTGCCAGCCCGACGACGATCGGGCGCGGAGAGAACGCGCGCGCGCTCGACGCGGTGCTGGTGACGCCGAGTTTCTTCCGCGCACTGGGCACGCAGCCGGCGTTGGGCCGGTTCTTTGCCCCCGACGAGGAACGGGCCGAGAACACCAAGGCCATCGTGCTCAGCTACGAGCTGTGGCGGGGACGGTTCAACGGCGACCGAGGCGTGCTTGGCCGAGTCGTGGACGTGGGCGGGCAACAGTACACCGTGATCGGCGTCGCCCCGCCTGAGTTCACGGGAATCGAGCTCAAGCGCGTCGATGCCTGGCTCCCGATCGGCGCTGCTACAACGCTTTTCGCCCCCAACGCGCTTTCGCATGCGAGCAGCTACTGGCTCAGCACGCTCGGGCGGCTGCGTAACGGCGTATCACCCGACGTTGCGGCCGCGCAGGCTACCGCGGCGTTCGCCGCGGAGCATGCCAAAGCGCCCGATGCGAAGGGCGCGCGGGTGGAATTCGCGCCGATTCCCATTGGGCGCGGCCCCCAGATGAATGACAACACCAAGGTTTCGCTCTGGCTTGGTCTGGTGTCGCTGCTGGTGCTCCTGGTCGCCTGCGCGAATGTGGCCAATCTGCTGCTGGCCCGCGCCGTGGCGCGGTCACGGGAGATCGCAGTGCGGCTGTCGCTGGGCGCCGGCCGATGGCGCATCGCGCGACAGCTGCTCACCGAGAGCATGGTGCTGGCGGCGCTCGGCGCGGTGGCCGCACTGGTGCTCACCGTGTGGACGTCGGCGTTCGTGCGGCGGGTGGTGATTCCGGACGTGCCGCTGCTCGGCCACTCGGTCTCTTGGCGGGTGCTCGGCTTCGCGGGTGTTGTAGCGCTAGGCACTGGAGTCGTGTGCGGCCTGGCGCCGACCATCGTGATGGCGCGTGCCGACCTCAATGCCGTGCTCAAGGGTGAGGCTCGCGGACGCACGGGCCGATTCATCGTCCAACGCGCGCTGGTAGCCGGCCAGGTCGCGCTCACGGTGTTGCTGCTGGCCGGGGCTGGACTGTTCGTGCGGAGCCTGCGGAATATTCGCGGAAAGGATCTTGGCATGGACGTGCGCCAGACGCTGTACGCCAGCGTCGATTTCCGCGCCGCCGGCGTTTCGGCCCCCCAAATCCTGGCTCGCTACAACGACATGCTGCAGCGGGTGCGCGCGATGCCGGGAGTAACGGCCGCAAGCATCTCCAACGGCGAACCGTTTTATAGTGGCTGGGGAGCAGGGATCGAACCGGCGAGCGGCCCGGCGGCGGCGGTGAAGCAACCGCACTTCTCGCCGATGGGGCGGGCGGTATCGGCCGGCTTCTTTGAAGCGACTTCGCGCCGTTTCGTCGAGGGTCGCGCGTTCGCCCATGCCGAACACACCCCTACCTCGCACGTCGCGATCATCAATCAAGCCGCGGCGAAGTACTACTGGCCGCGCGGAGGTGCACTCGGCGCGTGCATCGACGACGACGGGAAAGGCAAGCCGTGTTCGACCATCGTCGGTATCGTAGCCGACGCCCCGTTCTACCAACTCACTGGCGACGTCCCGCAGGAGCTGTACGTTCCGATCGAGGACACGGCGTCGATCCCGGGCTCGAACGACGTGAGCAAGATGGAAATCCGCACCGCCGGCGACCCGCGCGCGATGGTCGAACCGATCCGACACGCGATGGAGTCGGTGGGTTCGGACATCCCCTACCCGTCAGTCAAGCCGCTCGTCGATATCCTCGACCCCCAGTATCGTCCGTGGCAGCTCGGCGCCGACATGTTCAGCGCCTTCGGCGTATTGGCTCTGGTCCTGGCGGCGATCGGACTCTACGGCATGCTCGCGTACGCCGTTGTGCAGCAGACCCGTGAACTCGGCATTCGCGCGGCGCTCGGCGCGCAACGCGGAACGCTCGTGCGCATGGTCGTGTCGAGCGGCCTGACCACGGCGCTCGTCGGAGCCGTCGTCGGCGTGGCCGCGGCCCTGGGCGCGGGACGATTCATCGCGTCGCTGCTGTATCAGGTGTCGCCGCGCGATCCCAGGTCGCTCGCGGGCGCCGCCCTGGCGCTCCTCGTCGTGGCTGCCGTCGCCAGCTACCTGCCGGCGCGGCGCGCGGCCCGCGCCGATCCGATGGAAGCGCTGCGGGCGGAATAGCGCATCACCCCCGGCGCTCCGCAATCGTCGCCCACTTGCCTCGATTGCGCCCGCCATCCGGCAGGTCGCACATCTCCGCCAGCACGATGTCGAAGCCGAGATCGGCGAGCAGCGTCAGCAATTCGCCGGGCGGCAGACTGTCGTAATAGAACTCGTGCCCGAACATCGTGTCGGTGAAGCCGTGACCGTCGGGCTCCACCACGCCGCCGCTGCTCAGCATCAAACGGCCCCCGGGACGCAGCCACGCGTGCACCTTCGCCAGCACGCCGGCCCAACGGTCGCGGGGCACGTGGAACAGGGCGTCCCAGCACACGATGGCGTCGAAGCGCTCGTCCAGGTTCACCGCCTCCATCTTGCCGTGAATCCAGCGATGGCCGGGCAGCCGTTCGCGCGCCCTCGCCAGCATCCGCCCCGATGCGTCGACGCCGACGATGCGATGTCCCTGCTCCGCCAGGTACGTCGCGATCGGGTGCCCGTTTCCACATCCGAGGTCGAGCACCACGCTGCCGGCCGCCAGCGATTCGAGCACACGCGGCAGGTACTCGATTTCCTTCGGGCGCAGACCGGCCCGCGCCGCCGCGAACTCGCCGGCGATGGCGTCGTACGGCGCGCGGCTCCCGCTGACGTTACTCACGCCAGCGGAATCCGCTCCAGCAGCCCGGTCACCGTCTTGCCGCCGATGTCGAGAAAGATCTCGCCGTCGGTGACGGTGAGCGCGAAATCCATGCGCCGGTCGAGACGCTCGACGACGGCGGCGATCAGCGCCGGCGAGGGCGCGTAGACCTCGACGTGCTCGGCGCGGTGGATGCGCTCGCCCTCGTAGCCGCGCAGCAGCAGGCGCGGATCCTTGTGCGTGTACAGGGCCACCCGCGGCGAGGCCTTGCTCGCCTTGTGCAGCCGCGCCGCGTCGGGCGCGCCGATCTCGATCCACGCCTTGAGCGCCCCGGTCAGGTCGCGCACGCTGATCGCCGGCTCGTCCGGCTCGCTCAGCCCCTTGGAGAACGCGATCCCCTCGGCGTACTCCAGACAGTAGGCGAGCACGCGCGTCACCAGATACTCGTCGGTTTCCGACGGATGGCAGGCAGCCTTGATGGTGAGCGTTTCGTACACGCCGCGGTCGATGTTGCTGAGCGCGACGTCGAAAGTGTACATCGTGGACGAGAGGGCCATGGCGGGAATTCTACCGCATCGCGCGCCATGGCGCCTCGCGCCGGTCGGATCAGCTAGTTCGCGCCCCCCGGCTTCGGCACCACGGTGATGGTCAGCTTGGACGGATACTGCGCCGAGTGGTGGATCACGTTATGCGCGATCAGCGGCTTGGTCTCGTCGTAGTTGTTGCCGCCGGTGTTCAGGTTGCGGTCGAAGCGCGGGAAGTTCGAACTCGACACCTCGATGCGGATCCGGTGCCCGGCCGCGAAGTAATTGCTCGTCTGCATCGGCGTCATCGTCACCTTGTAGACGTTGCCGGGCGTCATGAACACCGGCGGCTTGTCGTACCCCTCGCGGTAGCGCACCCGCTGGATGTTCTCGTCCAGGTTGTACGCCCTCCCGTCGGGATAGACGTCGATCACCTTCACGGTGATGTCGGTGTCCTTGCGGTCCGACGACAGATAGACGGTGAAGTCCATCGGCCCGCTCACCTCCATCCCCTCGCTGAGCGGCGCCGACGAATAGACGAGAATGTCGGGCTGCTGCTCCATCTTCGACTGGTCCATGGCGCCGCCCACGAGGCCCGGCTGGCAGCAGACGTTGCCACCGTGGGACATCACCGGATGCATCGGGTCGTAAGCGAACTTGTCGGGCGCGTCGGACGCCGGCACCTGCGTGGTCAGCGCGCCGTCGCCGTTGAGCGTGTTGGCGCTGCCGCCGCTCGACAGGTAGAACGTCATCGGCTGGGCCCCTTTGGGCGGCCAGCTGTCGGCCGACTGCCACTTGTTGAGCCCCATCGTGAAGTAGCGCACGCGCGGCAGCGTGTCGAGCAGGCCATTGTTCTCGCCCTTCAGGAAATGGTCGAACCAGCCGTAGGTGAGCGCCGAGTAGTCGTAACGCGCGTCGCCCATGCTTCGCTCGCCGACGATGGTGTTCTCCGTGGCGCGGGTGTAGCCGCAGTGCAGCGTCGGCGCGATGATGACGTACTGCTCCTTGCCGATGGCCGGATCCGCCGTCTGCCGCACGCGGTTGTACTCGGCCAGGTTGGGGCCGATGGACACGTCGTACCAGGTCATGAAGTACAGCGCCGGCACGTTGATCTTCATGTTGTCGTGCCAGAGGCCGCCCTTGTACCAGGCCGGGTCGTTCGGCGTGCGCTCGATCATCGCGCCGCCGGTGGCGATGCCCGGCATGTGGTCGGCGAAGATGCCGTGCGGGCCGTCCACCGACGTGATGATGTCCTTCTCCGGCAGCGTCCAGAAGGCCTTCATCCAGTCCACGGCCGGCGCCTGCTGCGCGAGATCGAAGAACTTCGATTCGCGGATCAGGTCCGCCTGCGAGGCGTTCTTCGGGAACATCGGCCGCACCTGGTTCTGCTCGCCGTACAGCCAGTCGATGAACAGCATCTGCACGGCGCCGCCGCGGTACCAGTTGCCCTGCTCGTAGTACGGCCCCACGCGGCCGACGCCGGCGCCGAAGCTCTCGGGGATGATCGTCGAGAGCCCCGGCGGATGCGTGGCCGCCACGGCCGACTGCCATTCCGCCGTGGAGGAGCAGCCGATGAGCCCGACCTTGCCGTTGGACCAGGGCCGCGTGGAGATCCACTTGATGGCGTCGTAGCCGTCGGTGAGCGGGGGTCCGAGGATGTCGTAGTTTCCTTCGGAGAAGAAGTGGCCGCGCTCGTTCTGCTCCACGTAGGCGTAGCCGCGCTTCACGGCGTCGAGCACCGCCGTCATGTCGGCGGGCACGCCGTTCTTCACGTCCCAGTAGTTGAAGTTGTACGGCGTGCGCACGAAGATCGCCGGCACCTTGCCCGCCGCGTGCTTCGGGTAGTAGACGTCGGTGGCCAGGCGCACGCCGTCGCGCATCGGCAGCATCACCTTGCGGTCGATGACGGCGAGCGATTCGAGCTGCGCTTCCGCGGCCAGCCGGCGCGCCTTCATCTCGTCGGACATCGGCCCGCCGCGCTGGGCACGCGCGGGAGCGGGAAGAATCGCGGCGAGGAGCCCCAACGCGGCGACGGCGAGACTGCGAGATGCCCTGATCATGGCTGCCCCCTCATGCGGAAGCGTGGAAGGTTGACGGACGCCCGGCGACCGCGGACCCCACTGCTCAGCCCGTCGCCGGTCCCAACACCGCCGCGACCTGGCGCAGCCGCTCGAGTCCCCGGACTTCTTGCGAGAACAGCGGGATCTCCGTGACCGGCAGGTGGCCGTATCGCTCGCGGAGTTGACGTAGATGCGCCTGCTGCTGCGAGGCCTTCTGCTCGAGGAAGGGGGAATCCGCGTCCGTGACCACGTTGTTCACGATCAGCCGCTCCACCTGGAGCCCGTAGCGCGCCAGTTCTCCGAAGACGTCGTCCAGTTGTCGCACCGCCAGCGCCTCGGGTATGGTCACCATGACGAATCGGACCGAATCGCGCAAGAAGGCCATGCACGTCTCCGCCAGGATTTCCCATCGGCGCAGCACCGCCATGATCGACTCGCGCTCCTCGCCCGACGTTCGCAGGTGCGAGTATACCCTCGGCGCCATGCGCAGGTGGCGGGCGAGGAGCGCCGGCATGCCCAGCAGCGCCAGGGTCTGCCCCAGGGGGGCGGTGTCCCACACCACGCGGCGATAGCGGCCGTCGGCGGCCAGCCGCCGGATGTAGTCCACCATGAACTCCTCGTTGAGCCCCGGCAGCACCGACGTCATGAACTCGACGAACGTGTCGTAGTCCACGTCCACGAACGACGAGAACACCGCGTACACGTCGCGCCCGAAACGCTCGTCCCACATGCGGCGAAGCTCGGCCAGCCCGAACTCGGTGAGAAAGAGATGCTCGACCACCTCGCGCCCTGGCTCCGAGCGCTGCCGGTCGAAGATGTGCGACAGCGACGGCGTGGGGTCGGTGGACAGCACCAGGGTCGGCTCGCCCGCCTCGGCGAAATGGACGGCCGTGGCCGCGGCGCACGTCGTCTTGCCAACCCCGCCCTTGCCCAGGAAGACGTGGATCGCGGTGGCCGCGCCCCGGCGGTCGTCAGGCTGGGCCATCATGAATCCTCCATGCTGAATGGCAGCGTTCAGAGCGCGACACGGTAGCGCAGCGCCGGAGTTCCGCCGTACGCCGCGGGCTTGGCGAACCGCTCGTGGAGCACGCCGCCATTGGCCTCGATCACCCGTTGCGACGGGCGGTTGTCGACGTTGGTGGTGATCTCGACGAACGGCAGCCCGGTGAACCGCAGTTCCGGCAGCAGGAGCCGCAGCGCTTCGGTGGCGTAACCGAGGCGCTGCTTCCACGGCACCACCGCGTAGCCGATGTGCCCCAGGCAGTGCGGCGGCAGATCGGTCGTGCCCGGTTCCCAGCGGAAGCCGATGCTGCCGGCGAACTCGCCGTCCCACATCCAGCGACGGAAGCCCGGCAGACGCCGCGCGGTGGTGCCATCCGGCAGTTGGATGGGCGGCTGGTTCCCTTCCAGGTCGTCCATGCTCGCCAGGAACGCTTCCGCGTCCTCGGCGATGCGCGCCAGTTCCTCCCGCGCGGCCACGACGCCGCGCACGTTGTCCGCCGACCATCCGGTTTCGAGGGCGGCGACGTAACCGGGCAGGTGCTCGGCGGCGGGACGGACGAGATGCATGGAAGGCGGCATACCTGCGTCACCCGACGGTCAGCCGTTCGGCTACCACGCGGTTCCGCCCTTCGAGCTTGGCCTGGTACAGCGCCCGGTCGGCGCGCATGAACAGGCTCTCGTACCGCTCGCCGGGCTGCCATTCGGAAAGCCCGAAGCTCGCGGTGATGGCCGGCGCTCCGGTCACGCGTGCGCCGCGCAGGTGGTCGATCACCCGCGCCGCGATCTGATCGGCCGCCGCGAGCGTCGTCCCGGGCAGCAGCACCGCGAACTCGTCGCCCCCCACACGCCCCAGCACGTCGGACGGCCGCAGCGACTGCTGCACCACCTCGCACGCGCGCTGCAGCGCCTGATCGCCCACCAGATGGCCGTACGTGTCGTTGATCTCCTTGAACCGGTCGATGTCGAACACCATCAGCGACAGCGGCCGCGACTCGAGCCCGCAGCGCAGAATCTCGAGGGCCGCGCGCTGCACCAGCCGGTCGCGCGACGCCACCTGCGTCAGACTGTCGGTGAACGCCGCCGAGCGCAGCTGCACGTTGTGCGCCAGCAGCGTGGGAATGGCCAGTCCGAACAGCGTGTTTGCGGCGATGACGCAGATGGCGAACTGGTACACCATCACGAAATCCATCAGGTGGAACAGGTGCGCCAGCGAGGCGATGAGAAAGCTGCTCACGGCGACGCTCAGCGTGTTCATGAGGGCCGACTCGGAGCTGGCGATCCACATGTGCGGGATCACCAGGAAGAAGATCGCGAAGGCGCTGTTGGGCGACCGCGTGAGCCGCGCCAGCAGCATCGACGCGGTCAGCAGCACCGCCGTCAGCGCCAGCTTGTCGACGAACCGCCGGGTGGGGCGCTGGAAGGGGAAGCCCGGCAGGTCGGTGGGCTCGAACAACGCGCCGGGCAGGAGCGCGCTCAGGAGGCCGACGAACAGCGGCGCCAGGGCGAGCACGCCGGCCATGTCGCCCACCCAGAACGGAAGCCATGCCTGCGCCACCTCGCTCCGCTGCATCACGCCGGTGAAGACGAGCGACGACAGCACGAGCACCGTGGCCGCCATCGCGGCCGCGGCCGCCGTGACCAGGAACTGGACGATGAGCCGCGACAGGTCCCACCCGCCGCGCCGCACCTGCCGCCGGAGGAACGCGGCCGCGGTGCCGTACGGCACCAGGTGCGCCACCGCGAACAGCAGCCCCGCCTGCAGCACCTGCCCGCCGGAGAGCGCCAGGTGGTAGTGGCGCGCGTCGGCGAAGGTGATGAGCACGCACCCCACCGCGAGCGCCGGCAGCGCGCGCGGCCCGATCACCATGAGCGCGGCGACGGTGAGCCCCGCCACCGGGAACCAGACGCTGGCGTGGTCGATGTATTCGAGCAGCCAGCCCATTTCCCAGAGCAGCAGCCAGGCGGCCAGCAGGGCGGCCTGGCGCGCCAGGGCCGACCGGCGGAAGAGCACCACCCACCGGTTGCCGTCGCCGAAGGCGGCCGCGGGCCCCACGGCGTCGTGCGTCACCTATCCGAGTTTCCAGTAGTAGAGGCTGCCATCGTCGCTGCCGCCCAGCGCCACCGCGCCGTCGGGGGTGATCGCCATCGGCCAGTTCATGATCTTCGTGGGGTACTGCCAGAGCCGAGCGCCGGTGGTCCCGTCGTACAGATAGAAGTTACCCGGCGATTCGGAGATCGTAATGTCCGTGAACGTCCGCGGCGGC
This sequence comes from uncultured Gemmatimonadaceae bacterium, assembly GCA_963775915.1. Taxonomy (GTDB): domain Bacteria; phylum Gemmatimonadota; class Gemmatimonadetes; order Gemmatimonadales; family Gemmatimonadaceae; genus JAGWRI01. Next base: position 136,831 of record CAVZKH010000008.1, on the reverse strand, counting down.
GCGCCGTGCGGCGTTTTCTCCTTGGGCTTGCCGTCGGTGGCCGTGACCCGCGTGGCCTCGCGGTCGAGGCAGACGCCGGGATTGGCCGAATATTCGAGCGCGGCCGTCCAGCGAAGTTTGGGCGTCCATTGCGCGGGCACGGCGATCTGCGACGTCGAGGGCACCGAGTCCACGACGTAGAGGTAGCCGGCCTCGCTGTTCTCCTGGTTCGTCCCGCAGGCCACTACCACCGAGCCCGCCAACGTCTGCGTGATGCCGACGGCGTAGGCGAGACTCAGGTTCGGCAGAGTCGGCGTGTACGTCCACTTGGGCGTCCCCGCCTGGTCGGCGCCGAAGAGCGCGCACCCGCCGCCGTGAAGCGACGCGGCGGCGTAGCGGCCGTCGGCGGTGACGGCGATGCGCATGGCGCCGGTGCTCAGCGGGTACCTGGTGACGATGGCGAACAGTCCGCCCTTGATGTCGATGCTCTCCACCAGCCCGGTGTAGGGCTGGGTGTTGTAGTTGATGGCGGCCAGCCAGGCCCGGCTCCCATCGGCGGCGAGCAGCGCGCTGGTGCAGTCGAACTGCGAGTCGACGGCGGCGATGCTCCGGAGCCCGAAGGTGCCGTCGGGTTGCACGCGGTAAAGCCGCAGGGCGTCGGAGAAGCCGGCCAGCAGGAGCCTGCCGTCGTCCGAGAACGAGAGCTGGTTCACGCGCCCTGGCAGGTCGCCGTCGCTGAACAGGACGGTGCCGTCGCCGGCGCGGCAGATCGTCAGGAAGCCGACCCCGTCGGCGCTCTCCCCGCCGGCGGCGGCGTAGGCCTTGTTGGCGCTCACGGCCACCCAGAACACGCCCTGCGTGGCGTTGGCGCCGGTCACCGGCACCTGCCAGACCAGGGCGCCGGCGCCGTTGTAGCAGTAGAAGCCGAACTGGCCGGTGCTGAATTCGTTGGAAGTGCCGGTGAGCGCGAGGGCGCCGTCGGGGCTCACGGCCACGGAGTTGAGTTGCAGGCCGGGCGTGGGAGTGGCGGTCCAGGTGGGCGGTGGTGGCGTCGGCATCGGGGCGTCGTCTCTCCGTAGATTGGCGGGAGCATTAACGGGTGAGGCAGGGCGAGCCGTCGTCGGCCGACGCAATCTATCCCGCAGACGACGGCGGGCAACGGAATCGTTACCGGCGGGTTGCGACAGGCCCGGGCCGGGTGACCGAATCAGGGAACTGTCAAACGAATACCGGCCGGGGAGTTGATCCCCGGCCGGTTCGATGTCCGTCGAACCCTCATGGAATCGAGCGGATTCCGGAAACGGCTACGGCGTCTTCGTGCCGCCCTGCGGCGCCGGCGTTTCCTTCTTCTGCAAGAGCTGAACGTAGGCGATGACCTGGCTGATCTGCGCGTCGGTCAACTCGCCGGCATACGGGGGCATGTTGCCCTTGCCATCTTTCGTGGTCGCAATGAGCTCGGCGGTCGTCATCTTGAGGATGTCCGGCGAGCGGAAGTTGGGGGTCTCCGAGGCCTTGCCGGCCTCGGTATTGCCGTCGCCATTGGCGCCGTGGCAGATCGCGCATCTGGCCGTGTAGATGCTGTCCGGTGTGGGATTCTGAGCGCGTGCCGGCCGGGCCGCGAACAACGCCACGGCGCCAATCAGCGCGAGTCCGAGTTTTGTCTTCACTGATGTACCCTCCCTGGAAGACTTGTTTGCTTGCATGGAGCACCGTCGCCGGTAGCCCATCGTGCAATCTACCCGATGGTGGGGGCCTCAGTCCTCGGGCGGTTCAGATGCCGGCCGCGGGAGCCAGGCGGCGAACGCCGCGCCGTACAGGTGCCACACGGTGACGAACAGCGCGGCCACGATGGGCCCCACGACGAACCCCGTGGCGCCGAACAGCATGAGGCCGCCCAGCGTGCTCAGGAGCACCATCAGATCGGGCATGCGCGCGTCGCGCCCGACGAGCCGCGGCCGCAGGAAGTTGTCGGCCGTGCCCACCACCAGGGTGCCCCACAGGAGCAGCAGGATCGCCCCGCCGGCGTGACCGGTAACCAGCAGGTAGATCGCCATCGGGCCCCATACGACGGCGCCGCCGACGGCCGGGACGAGGGAGCCCGCTGCCGTCACCGTGCCCCAGAACGCCGCGGCCGGCACCCCCACCGCCCAGTACGCCAAGCCAGCCAGCGCGCCCTGCAGGATGGCCATGAGCAGCGAGCCTCTGAGCGTGGCGCGTCCCACCGACACGAAGCGCTCGAGCAGCAGGTCCTGATCTTCCGGCGCGAGGGGCACGTAGTACAGGATGCGGGCGAGGATTGCCGGGCCGTCCGCCAGGAAATAGAACATCGCGTATACCAGGACGAACAGCTGGATGAAGAAGCTGAGCCCTCCGAGGCCCGCCTGCGCGAGGAGGTGCAGGAGGAAGCTCGCCATTCCCGATGCCGCCTGGCCCAGCTTGGCCGCGAGCTGTTCGCTGGAGGGCACCAGCTTCTGCAGCGCCGGCACCCGGTCGACGATGGGCAGTTGGCGCAGGCGCTGATCGAGCGGTCCGCCCTGCGCGATCTGTTGCTCGATCCACGGGCCGGCGGCCTGGCTCACGGCCACGGCCTGGCTGGCCACCACGCCCAGGAGCGCCAGCAACGGCAGCCCCACCACGAGCAGCAGAATGAACACCGTGGTCATGGACGCCAACGTCTTCCGCCCGCGGAACCGTCGCAGGATCGCCAGGAACAGCGGACGCACGAGCGCCGAGAGGATGGCGGCGAGCAGGACCGACAGGAGGAACGGCCGGACCATCACCAGGAACAGCAGCGACACGCCGACGGCCAGCGCCAGCACGAAGATCCGGGGCGGGTGGCCCTGCGGGGGTTGCTCGGCCGTCATGTCCACGAACATCGGGTCCGGCGGCGGGCGCGTCAATGCGGCGCGCCCCGCGCGCCCGGGCGCGGGGGTCGTGCCCCTACTGCACCGCGTTCACCATGTCGAAGATCGGCAGGTACATCGCCACCACCATGCCGCCCACGACGACGCCCAGGAACACGATCATCACCGGTTCCATCAGGGCCAGCAGGTTGCTCACCGCCGCGTCCACCTCTTCGTCGTAGAAGTCGGCGATCTTGGAGAGCATTTCGTCCAGGCCGCCGGTCTGCTCGCCGACGTTGATCATGCTGATCACCATGGGCGGAAAGACGTTGCTCTTCTTGAGCGGCGCGCTGATGGTCTCACCGCCGGCGATGCTGGCCCGCGATTCCATGATCGCGTCCTGGATCACCCGGTTGCCGGCGGTCTTGGCCGTGATCTCGAGCCCGTCGAGGATGCTCACGCCGGATCCGATCAGCGTGCCCAGGGTACGCGTGAACCGCGACACCGCCGACTTGCGCAGCACGTCGCCCAGCACCGGCGCCTGCAGCGCCAGGCGGTCGATCACCAGCTTGCCGTCCGGCGTGGCGTAGTAGCGTTTGCCCATGACGCCGCCGATGAACAGCCCGCCGCCCACCGCCCACCAGTAGCCCTTGAGGAAGCTCGACAGCCCGATCACGATGCGCGTCGGCAGCGGCAGCGCCACGTTCACGCTCGCGAACATGTTCTGGAACACCGGAATCACGAAGATCAGCAGCACGGCGATGGCCGTGGCCGCCACGGTCATGATCACGCCGGGGTAGATCATCGCGCCCTTCACCTTCCGCACCAGGGCGTCGTTCTTTTCCATGAACACGGCCAGGCGCAGCAGGATCGTGTCCAGAATACCGCCGGCCTCGCCCGCGGCCACCATGTTGACGTACAGCTCGGTGAACGCCTTGGGATGCTTGCGCAGCGCGTCGGCCACGGTGTGTCCCGACTCGACGTCGAACACCACCTGGCGGGTGGTGTCGCGCAGCGCCGGGTTCTCGCTCTGCTGGGCCAGGATGTCGAGCGCCTGCACCAGCGGCAGCCCCGAGTTGATCATCGTCGAGAACTGCCGCGTGAAGATCACGATGTCGCGCATGGCGATCTTGCCCATGCGCTTCTTCTTGCCGGCGCCCTCGTCGATCTTGACGACGGTCAGCCGCTGCTTGCGGAGGTTGGCAATCGCCTCGTCGCGACTGGCCGCCTCCATCGTGTCGCTCTTCAGTTGCCCGTTCGCCGTCCGGGCCGTGTACGTGAATGTAGGCATGCCGCCAGTCGCCTCCAGGGGTTACCGCTTGCCGGCCAGGCTCGGCGTGGGAGATCCGGGCTTCTTGTCGTCGGCGCCTTCGAGCGCCACGCCGCACATGCGCGCGAGCTCGATCGGGTCGTGCGACGCCCGTACACAATCGTCAAACGATACGGCTCGGGTCACGTACAGATTGTACAAGGCATCGTTCATCGTCTGCATGCCCCACTTCTTGCCCGACTGCATCATCGAATAGATCTGGTGGATTTTGTCGTCGCGAATGAGGGCGCGGATCGCCGGCGTCACCACCAGAATCTCCGCCGCCATCGCCCGTCCCTTGCCGCCCATCTTGGGCAGCAGCGTCTGGGTGATGATCCCCTCCAACGAGAACGCCAGCTGGGCCCGCACCTGCGACTGCTGATGCGACGGGAAGACGTCGATGATGCGGTTGATGGCCTCCGCCGCGCTGTTGGTGTGCAGCGTGGCGAACGCCAGGTGGCCCGTCTCGGCGATCGTCAGCCCGGCCTGGATCGTCTCCAGATCGCGCATTTCTCCGATGAGGACGACGTCGGGGTCCTGGCGCAACGCGTACTTCAGGGCCGCCCCGAAGCTCTTCGTGTCCGACCCCACCTCGCGCTGGTTCACGATGCACGCCTGGTGCCGGTGGATGAACTCGATCGGATCCTCGATGGTGATGATGTGCCCCTTCATCTCCTTGTTGATCTTGTCGATCATGGCCGCCAGCGTCGTGGACTTGCCCGATCCCGTCGGCCCCGTCACGAGGATCAGCCCGCGCGGCTTGTCCGACAGGTCGCTGATGACCTTCGGGAGCCCAAGATCCTGGAACGTCTTGATGTTGAAGGGAATCTGCCGGATCACCATCGACACGCACCCGCGCTGCTTGAAGCAGTTGCCGCGGAACCGCGCCAGGTTCTGGATGCCGAACGAGAAGTCGAGCTCGTCCTCCATCTCGAAGCGCTTCTTCTGGTTCTCCGTCAGCACCGAATAGGCCAGCTGCATCGTGTCCTTGGGCTGCATCACCACCTCGAGCCGCGAGTCGGTGATGTCGCCGTCGATGCGCATCTTGGGCCGCTCCCCGGCCGTGATGTGGAGATCCGACGCGCCGCGCTCGATCACTTCTTCGAGCAGCACGCGGAGATTCAGGGACGAGGGGGTGGCTGGGGTCGTCATCGATCCTTGGGGTGGTGGGGCGTTGCTGACTGTCCCGAATTCGGAATTATGCCGAGGTCTCGCGAACCATCTGTTCTATCGTGGTAATGCCCTTGATCACTTTCATCCAGGCGTCCATGCGCAGCGTCAGCATCCCCTCCTCCACCGCCGCGTCGCGAATCTCGGCGGCGCCGACGCTCTGCATGATCAGCTTGCGCATGTTCGGCGACATCGGCAGCACCTCGTACACGCCCTGCCGCCCCTTGAGCCCCGTACCGCCGCAGGCATCGCACCCCTTGCCCCGGAAGAAGCCCAGCTCGCCGAACGTCGTGTCCAGCGTCGCCTTGGCCAGGAACGGCGCCGCTTCCTTGGTCGCCCGCGCCCGCGCCGCGTCGATGGCGTAATCGGTGAACCGCAGCTCGCGGAGCGTGGTCTTCAGATTCACCTTCGCCGCCTCCATCTCCTCGTGGCTCGGCGTGTACTGCTCCTTGCACTTGGGACAGATGCGCCGCAGCAGGCGCTGCGCCAGCACCAGATTGAGCGCCGACGCCACGTTGAACGGCTCCAGCCCCATGTCCATCAGACGCGTGATCGTTTCCGGCGCCGAGTTGGTGTGCAGCGTGGACAGCACCAGGTGGCCCGTGAGCGCCGCCTTGATGGCGATGCCGCCGGTTTCGAGATCCCGAATCTCGCCGACCATGATGATGTTCGGATCCTGCCGCAGGAACGCCTTCAGCGCCGCCGCGAACGTCATCCCGACCTCGTTGCGCACCAGCACCTGGTTGACCCCGAACATGTTGTACTCCACGGGGTCCTCGGCGGTCATGATGTTCACGTCGATCGAGTTCACCTTCGACAGCGCCGAGTAGAGCGTCGTCGTCTTGCCCGAACCGGTCGGCCCCGTCACCAGCACCATCCCGTACGGATTCATCACCGCTTCCATCAGGTCCTTCTCGGCCTTGGGCTCGATGCCGAACTTCTCGAGATCCAGCGTCAGGTTGCCCTTGTCGAGAATGCGCAGCACGATCTTCTCGCCGAACAGCGTGGGCAGGGTCGACACGCGGTAGTCGATCACCTTATTGCCCATCTTCAGCTTGATGCGGCCGTCCTGCGGCACCCGGCGCTCGGCGATGTTCAGCGACGCCATGATCTTGAACCGCGACACGAGCGCGGCCTGCATCTTCTTGGGCGGCTTCATCACCTCGCTGAGCGCGCCGTCGATGCGGTAGCGCACGCGGAGCTCGTGCTCGAAGCACTCGAAGTGGATGTCGGAGGCGCCCTTCTTCACGGCGTCGGTGAGGATGGCGTTGATCAGCTTCACCACCGGCGCGTCTTCCATCTGCGCCTGCAGCGCCGCCGCCGAGACGTCCTCCTCGGTGTCCTCCACCAGCTCGACGTCGCCGTCGAGCCCCATGTCCTCGATGTCCTCGAGCAGCGAGGTCATCTGGGTATCGGCGGTCTCGAACACCTTCTCCAGCGCGTTCTTGATCGTGAACTCGCCGGCGATCACCGGGAAGATGTCGTACCGGGTGATGAACTTGAGGTCCTCGAGCACGCCGAGATTGGTCGGGTCGGCCATCGCCACGGTGAGCGTCCGCCCGTCCCGCTTGAGCGGCAGCACGAGGTGCTTGAGCGCCAGGTCGCCGGGAATGAGCTTCGCCACCCGAGGATCGACCTCGAACTTCGACAGGTCCACCGCCGGCATCTTGAACTGCCGGGCCAGCATCTTGGTCAGCTCGGTTTCATGGATAAAGCCGAGCTTCACGAGGTTGTAGCCAACCCGTGTGCCGCTCTGCTTCTGCTCCTGGAGCGCCTTCTCGAGCTGCTCCTTGGATATCAACCCCTCGCGGACGAGGAGGTCGCCGATGCGTTCGCTGGACGCGGCAGGTGCTGCCATGACGATGGGTGCGAGGGGTGGCGCGGCGGCGAAGGGGGGCGCCGTTCGGCTTCCATAATGCATGGAAAGCCGCGATCGTGAAGGTGCCCACGCGTAACCTCCCTGTCAAGAACGGGTTAGGGCCGTTCACGGCCCCCCGGCTCAGTGAGGTAGCGCACGTTCCGCCAAGGTCCGGCCCGCCGCAGACTTACAGCCGGGGCTCGCCCGTGAACGTGACCAGCGTGTCGAGCCGCTTGAGGGTGGCGGGCCCGATGCCCCGCACCCGCTGCAGCCGCGCCAGACTGCCGAAGGGTCCGGCGGAGTCGCGATAGGCGACGATCCGCGCCGCCAGCGCGGGCCCGATGCCCGGCAGCCGCTGCAGTTCGGCCGCCGGCGCACGGTCCACGTCCACGCGGTGGAACCGGTCGAGCGGCGGCGCAGGGGGCGATGGTCCGCGCAGCACCACGGTCACCTGCGGCTTGACCTCCACGGGCTTTCGCGGGCGCCGGGCCGGCCGGGCGGGCGGGTCGGTATCGGCCCTCGCCCGCGAGGCGCCGGGCCGGGCCGGCATTCCGCCGCCCTGGCCCGACGCCCCGGAGATCCGGGCGTCGAGCGCACGGCGCGCCGACTGTGGCGGAGGGGGCAGCGCCCGGGCGCGCATCACGCGGACCCCGCCGCCCAGGCAGGCCATGACCCCAAGAAAGAGCAGCGCTTTGCGTTCGGACCGGGTGGGCATGGGAACAGCGTACCACGAGCCGGCCGGTGCTGCGCCATCCAATTCGCGCGGCCAGGGCCGGAACGTTGCGCCCGGCCCGCCGTCATCCCCCCGTTTCGGCTTTCCGGTCCCGCCTCCATACTTTGCTTCCCCACCACCCATCCCATCGTCGGGAGCCGAGCATGTCACACCGATGGATTCTCCGTATCGCCGCCGCGGGAGCAGTGAGCCTCGCGGCGCTCACCCCCGCCGCCGCCCAGCGCGGCGCCGGCACCTTTGCCAAGTCCAACTTCGACACGACCTGCGCGCCGTGCACGGACTTCTACGAATACGCCGACGGCGGCTGGCTCAAGGATCACACGATCCCGCCTGACAAGACGGGCCTGAGCGCCTTCGGCATGCTGGGCGACAAGAACCAGGACGTCGTGCACCACATCATGGACGACGACGCCAGTCTGGTGCGGAGCCGCGAGACCAAGCCGGGCACCAACGAGTGGAAGATCGGCACCTTCTACATGGCCTGCATGGACACGGTGGCGATCGACAAGCTGGGCATGAAGCCGCTCAAGCCGGCGCTCGACGCGATCGCGCCGGTGAACACCACCGACGACGTGGTGAAGGCGTTCGGCCGCCGCGAGGGCGGTGGCGGCGGCCGCGGGGGCGGCGGCGGCATGGCGCCCTTCTCGCTCTCGCCGGGCAGCGACCCCAAGAACGCCAACGACATCATCGTCTCCGCCAATCAGGGCGGACTCGGCCTGGCGTCGCGCGAGGACTACCTGAACGACGACCCGCGGTCGACGAAGATGCGCGAGGACTACGTGGCCCACGTCACGCGGTCGCTGGAGCTGATCGGCGAGAGCACGGCCGAGGCGCAGGCGGACGCGCAGTCGATCCTGACGCTGGAGACGGCGCTGGCCCGGGTGCAGGTGTCGCGCGTCGCGATGCGCGACCCGAACGCGACCTACCACAAGATGTCGCTGGCCGATTTCCAGAAGATGACGCCGCACATCGACTGGTCGCGCTACCTGCAGCAGCAGGGCGCCAAAGGCGTGACGGAGGTGAACGTGCGCACGCCCACCTACTTCACGGCGCTCGATTCCATCCTGCCGACGGTGTCGGTGGCCGACTGGAAGGCGTATCTGCGGTGGCACGCGACGAGCGGGGCCATGGGGAACCTCAGCGCTCCGTTTCGCGCCGAGGCGTTCCGCTGGCAGCAGGTGACGAGCGGCATCAAGGAGGCGCCGCCGCGCTGGCGCGAGTGCGCCGGCTCCACGAACGGCGCCCTCGGCGAGGCCGTGGGGCAGGACTACATCAAGCGCAACTTCTCGCCGCAAGCCAAGGCGCGCGCGGCGAAGATGGTGGACAACCTCGTCAACGCGCTGCGCGACCGGATCGAGGGACTCGACTGGATGAGCCGGCCGACCAAGGACCAGGCGGTGACGAAGCTCAACGCCTATCTGCGCAAGGTCGCCTACCCCGACAAGTGGCGCAGCTACGGGACGCTCGACGTGAAGAGCGGCGAGTTCTACGCCAATCTCCGCGCCGTGGCCCAGTGGAACTCGGCCCGCAGCTGGGCGCGCGTCGGCAAGCCGCTCGACAAGAGCGAGTGGTCGATGATGCCGCCGACGGTGAACGCGTCGTACAGCCCGTCGCTCAACCAGATCCAGTTCCCGGCCGGCATTCTGCAGCCGCCCTTCTTCGACCCCAACGCCGACGACGCGGTGAACTACGGCGCCATCGGCGCCGTAATCGGCCACGAGATGACGCACGGCTTCGACGACCAGGGCCGGCAGTTCGACGCGGACGGCAATCTGCGCGACTGGTGGCAGCCCGAGGACGCGGCCAAGTACAAGGTGGCCGCCCAGCGGGTGGTCGATCAGTTCAACGGCTACACGGTGATCGACAGCGAGACGCACGTGAACGGGCGCCAGACCCTGGGCGAGAACATCGCCGATCTGGGCGGACTGACGGTGGCCTACGCGGCGCTGGAGAAGGCGCTCGGCAACGATCCGGCCAAGCGGCGGAAGATCGACGGATTCACGCCGGAGCAGCGGTTCTTCCTGGCCTGGGCCCAGATCTGGCACGAGCTGCAGCGGCCGGAAGCCGAGCTGAATCAGATCAAGACCAATCCGCACTCGCCGGGGAAGTGGCGGGTGGACGGACCGCTGAGCAACATGCCGGCGTTCAAGGCGGCGTGGGGGTGCAAGGACGGCGATCCGATGGTGCGGCCGGATTCTCTGAGAGCGGTGATCTGGTAGCGGCCCTTCCCAGCCCCAACCGCAGGCTGTGAGCGGTGAGTTGACAGCGTTCAGCTGACGGCAACGACCCACCGAGAGATCGCGGCATGATCCTTCGGTGGGTTCTTGCTGTCGGCTGGATGCTGAGGGCTGACCGCTCACGGCCTTCTGTTGCCGTTGCGGTTGCCGTTGTGTGACCACCAGGCGTATCGGCGCCGTTGCCCGCGCGTTCGCGCATTGCAAGCAGCTGCTCGCGAATTGTAGCGTTCCCGTAAACCCCGAAACACCCGCGCAACCGCGCGAGTACTGGTGGCTGTCTCACACGATGAGACGGTTCATCATCTCTTTCGCGGGGGTACCACCATGCTCACCACGCTCGCGCTGGTTTTCTCGGTTGCGCAGGCCGCCGCGCCCGTTCCCGTCACCCGACTCCCGGCGGCGGCTCCGGTATTCGCCGCCCGGTCGGCGCCGGTGCGCGCCGACGACCTCGCGCCCTCGATCGATGGGCGCATCGCCCGCGCCGATTCCCTGGCGCTCGCCGGCCGCATCGGCGCCGCCGAAGATCTGCTGCACCACGTGATCGACGAGCAGGCGTCGGCGGGGCGGTATGCGCGTGACGCGCTCTGGCACCTGGCGATGGCGTACGACTTCACGGACGACAATGCCAAGCTGGCGCGGACGCTCGATCAGCTGGCCGCCGCCGCGGCGACGTACGGCGATCCGCAGATGGAACTCGAGGCGACGTTCGAGGCGACGCGGCTGCACGTCGAGCTGCGCGACGGCCGGGCCGAGCTGTCGCGGGTCGATCGGATCCGCTGCCTGCTCCAGTCGCCGGCGATTCCCGAAGCGGTGAAGGCGGATTACAAATCGCGGATCGTCGATGATACAAAGAAGGGATAACGGCGGGAACGGCCCCTGCAACCGAAGGCTGTGAGCGATCGCTCACAGCCTTCGGTTGGGGGGCGGCGGGGCCGACGGTTCAGCTCGTGACCAGCTTCACCGCCACATCGCCGACGATCTGCAGGCTCTGCGCCGAGACCTTGTCCACCGTGTCTTCGAGCGTGTGGTGCCACCCGTCGGAGTGCAGCGCGTCTTTGGGCCCGTAGTCGCCGTCGATCACGTCGATCACGTGGATGTCGCGGTACAGAAACGGCGTGTGGTCGTCGTAGAACGCCTCGCCGCCGCTGCTGATGAAGTACTTCGAGTATCCCAGCTGCTGGGCGACCTGCCACACGCGCGTGACCACCTCCGGCGCCTCGGACACCGAGTTGCCTTCCTGGTAGATATCCAGGTTCTTGTCGCCGATCATGTCCCAGAGCACGCCGTAGAGCGGCTTCTTCGTGGTATCCATGTGCGCGGCGTAGTACGTCGAGCCGATCAGCACGTTGGGATTGCTCAGGGTGTCGGAGTAGTTGTCGAAGCTTCCGTAGTCCTCGCCGTCCACGAACAGCAGATCGACGCCGACGTTGGGCGGCGTCTTCTTGAGGGCGGCCGCCACCTGGATCAGCATGGCGACGCCCGAGGCGCCGTCGTTGGCGCCCGGGATCGGCGTGTTCCGGTTGCCGATCACCGGATCGTTGTCCGCCGTCGGCCGCGTGTCCCAGTGCGTGACGTACAGCACCCGCTGCGTCTTCTCGGGCGCGATGTGGGCGATGATGTTGCGGATCGGGATCGTGTCGCCGGAGGGCGTCACGTGCCGGAAGCGCTGCTCGGTGACCGAGTCGCCGAGCTGCTTCAACTGGGCGACGATCCAGTCGCCGGTCTTCTGCCAGCCGGGCGTGCCGGGCACGCGGGGGCCGAAGTCGACCTGCGTCTTCACCATCGCATACGCGGCCTGGCCGTCGAAGGCAGTCTTCGGGCCGCTGAAGCGGTCGCAGGCCGAGAGGCCGAGCAGGACCAGACACGCAAGGAGAGACATTCGCACGGATCGTTCGGCCGGATTGAAGGAGTGGAAGAGATCGGGTCCCGGCAAGTTAAGGAAGCCGGCCGTCCGCCCGCTACACGGAGCGTCGAACGATGGTGAAGCGCCTGCCCCCCATGGCGTTAAGTCCCCGCCCATGGGATCTTTGTGAAATCTTCATGGCGCTGCCATGGCCCCCATTGCAATCTCAAGCTGTCACGAAGATGACAGCACATTTTCAGGACCGCCACACACCGGAGTCGGACCGTGAATCGAGCCACAAGTTCCATCCTCGCCATCGCCCTCGGCTTCGCCGCCTTCGGGCTGACCACGCGCAGCGCCGCGGCGCAGACCATTTCCGGCACCGTGCGGTCCGGCGGCCAGCCCGTGGTGGGCGCTTCGGTGCGCCTGCTCGAATTCGATCGCGCGGTGCGCACCGGGGCGCAGGGCGAATTCCGGTTCGACGACGTCCCGCGCGGAACGTACCGCGTGTTCGCCGGCCTCACCGGATACGCGGCGCAGACGGATACGGTCCGCCTCACCGGCAACTCGGCCACCGTCGCCTTCGAGCTCAAGCAGTCGGCGATTCCGTTGGAGCAGATCGTGGTCTCGGCGTCTCCCACCGCGCGGCCGGCCGACGAGGAGTACCAGTCGGCGGAGTCGAAGTCGCGCCTGGAGTTCGACAACGCGGCGGGGATGAGCTTCGCCGAGAAGCTGTCCGACCTGCCGGGCGTGAACGTACGCGGGAACGGCTCGGCGCCGTCGCGGCCGATCCTGCGCGGGCTCGGGGACAACGAGGTCCTGATCCTCGAGAACGGCCTGCGGATGGGCGACATCGCCACATACGACCCGGCGCACGCGACGCCGATCGACGCGATGAGCATCGCGCAGATCGACGTGGTGCGCGGGCCGGCGGCGATCCTCTACGGCCCCAACACCATCGGCGGCCTCGTGAACGTGGTCACCAACATCGTGCCGACCGCGTCCGACCACACGATGTCGGGAACGATGGCGGTGGAGGGCAATACGGCGAGCGACGAGTACACCGGGTACATCAACAACGTGTATACGAACGGAGCGTCGGCGTTCCGGATCTCAGCAGGCGGGCTGCACAACGGCGACATCGCGATTCCCAAGGGTGTGTACACCGACCCGGGGACCGGCGCCCAGTTCGATCTCAGCCGCATTCCGCAGTCCGACGACCGGACCGGCGAGGCCGGGCTCGGCTATTCGTACCAGGGCGACTTCGGCATGGTGGGCATCGGCGCCAACCACTACGAGATGAACTACGGCGTGCCGGGCGTGCCGCCGAACGCCGACTGGATCAACGTGCCGCCGACGACGTCGCGCATCTCGCAGCAGCGCAACACCGTGGAGCTTCGCAGCCTGTTCAACACCGACAGAGCCTGGACGCAGCGCGTGACGTTCAACGCCGCCTACAACGACTACAACCATTCGGAGTTCCCCACCGCCCAGGACTCCACGGGCGTCTCGGACCCGCAGGCCAATCACTTTCACAAGACCGAGCTGAACGCGACGCTGCAGCTGGAGCAACGCGCCTCGGGGCCCTGGAGCGGCACCATCGGCCTCTGGTCGGACATCCAGAACCTGACGATCTCGGGCGACCAGCCGCTGGGCCCGAACTCCGTGACGACCGACGTGGCCGCGTTCGCCTACGAGGAGTACCGGGCGGCCGAGAACACGCGGCTGCAGGCCGGCGCGCGGTTCGACTACGACCGGATCCAGACGAATCCGTATCCCCAGTCCACCGATTCGGTGTTCCAGACGCTCGACGTGTCGCGCCACCACACGGCATTCACGGCGTCGCTGGGCATCGTGCAGCAGTTCACGCCGGAGCTGACCGGGTCCATGAGCCTGGCGCGGTCGTTCCGCGCCCCCACGGTGCAGGAGCTGTTCGCCAACGGGCTCGACGCCGCCAGCGGCACGTATTCCGTCGGCACGGAGGATCTCGGGCCCGAGATCGGACAGGGGCTGGATGCGTCCCTCAAGGGCAATTACGGCAGCGTGCGGTTCGAGTTCTCGCCGTACATCAACTATATCAGTCACTACATCTACGGGTTCCTGCGCGGCGACACGATTCAGGATTTCCCGGTGCGGCAGTTCGCCGCCACCGACGCCCGGCTGGCCGGATTCGAGGCGGCAGTGACGGTGCAGCCGGCCGACCATTGGGCCGTGCGCGCGAGTTCCGATTACGTCAACGCGCAGGACACGCAGCACGACGTGCCCCTGCCCTTCATTCCGCCGCTACGCGGACTGCTTCGCCTCACGTACGAAGACGGCACGTACAACGGGATGGTCGAGTCGCGCGCCGCGGCGGCGCAGAGTCGCCTGGGGGACGGCGACACGCCGACCGCGGGATACGCGATTCTCAACCTCGGCGTGGGACGCCGCATCGTGCACGGCGGGATGGTGTCGGAGATCGGGCTGCACGTGGACAACGCGTTCAACACGCTGTACCGCGACAATCTGTCGGTGATCAAGGACTTCGTGCCCCAGCCGGGGCGGGGGTTCCGGCTCGATTATCAACTGTACTATTGATTGAGCGGCGGACGCGCCGGGCGGGCCGGCAACCGCGCTACATGCTCGCCCCGGAGAAGTGGATCTGCAGGATCGTCGACAGCACGAACTGGTTGATCCGGCGGTTGAGGTTGTTGTCGTACGTGATCACGCGCGAGATCTGGAAGGTGAACTGCAGCGTCTCCGACAGGTCGGTGTCGGCATTGAGGTTGACGGCCGACCGTCCGTTGTCCACCAGCCGGCTCTGCTGGCTGCCGTCGTCGGCGTACACATAGGTCAGCGAGTGGCTCTGCTGCAGCCCGAACCGCGCCCGCACGGCGTTCTGGAGCCCCAGCCCCCACGACTTCGGCACGGTGAACGACCGTCCCACGTCCACGTTCACGTCCTCGGTATGGCCGCGGGCGAAGGCGCCGGGCAGCGAGTCGATGCGCTGGGTGAGCGTGTAGCCGCCGGCGGTGCTGAGGCCGCCGAACCCCCACGTGATGCGTCCGCTCACCGGGTACGAATACACCCAGGCGCGGCGCAGGTCGGGCTGCGCCGAGTTCAGATCCGAGAGCAGCGTCGCGGTGGCCAGGGAGCGCGTGTAGCCGAGCGTCGCCCCCACCGAGGTCACCCAGGGGGTGGTCGGTGCGCCGGGCGGGCGCCAGTTCCAGCGCACGGTGAAATCCGGGAAGGTCGTGGTGAGCCCCTGTACGGCAGCCTGCGTGTTGTCGAGCCGGAGCACCCAGTTGTGGTTGCTCGTCTGCTGGAATCGGTTCAGGATGGTGACGCCGTACGGAAGGTTGACCGCGCCGTTGGCGCTCAGCGTGCCGGTGAACCCGGCCGTCGACGCGGGCGCGCCGTCCACGTACCGGTAGCCGCCCACGTTGCCGAGGCCGAGTTGGAGCCCGAGCGAGCCCGTGCTGGGCGCGCCCTCGAGCGCCGCGATGAGACTTCGTGAATACTGCACGTCGATGGGCGAGAAGAGCGCGCCCACCCGCTTGGTGAGCAGCGTGTCGGCGGAGTAGGCGCCGAACAGCTTGCCGAGGTCGATGGCGGCGCCGAGGCCGAGGGTCTGCGACGCGTTGATGCGGGCCGGCAGCACGTAGTGGCCGGCGCTGTCGGTGGGCAGCAGCAGCGAGGTCGAGTTCGGGTCGCGCAGCATGGCGTACTGCGTGCCGAAGTCGAACCGCGGCCGGAACCACTGGGAGATCCGCGGCGCGTAGCTGACGCCGCTCTGCATCATCCGCGTCCGCTCCATGCCGACGTCGAGGCCGAACAGCCGCCGGCGGTCGGCGGTGGCCAGCACCGCCTGGGGGTTGGTGTCGCCGTACTGGCGCAGGTCGCGCAGGGAGAGCACGTCCCAGCGCGCGCTGAGGGCGTCGGTGGGGCGGAACTCGATGGACCCGCCGTTGCGCCAGAGCTGGTCGAGGGCCAGCGAGGTGGCCGCCGAGTCGCCGCCGGCCACCGAGGGCGTGAGATACGACAGCCGGCGGTCGTCGTTGTCGGTGATGCCGGTAGTGAGGCGGAACTGGGTCGGCGCCCAGCGGAAGGTGCCGTTCTCGAGCGCGGTCACGGGGCCGCCCTGGAGGGCGCCTGGAAGCGCACCCAGGGCGCCGCGCATCCAGCCGGGCAGCGGCGTCCGGTCGCCGCTGCCGGTGACGTTGTAGTCGAGATCGAAGGTGAAGTGGCGGCTGGTGCCGGTGGCGTACTCGTCACGCGTGTCGCCGGTGGTGAGCGTGCCGCTGGCCGAGAGGTGGTTGATCACCGGCGCCAGCGGCGTGCCGGTCACCGGCTTG
Source organism: uncultured Gemmatimonadaceae bacterium (assembly GCA_963775915.1). Taxonomy (GTDB): domain Bacteria; phylum Gemmatimonadota; class Gemmatimonadetes; order Gemmatimonadales; family Gemmatimonadaceae; genus JAGWRI01. The sequence continues at coordinate 120,525 of CAVZKH010000008.1, read as the reverse complement.
TCGGCGCGGAGGACGAGGGTGTAGCTGGTCATCGCGTCGCGCGGCGTGCGCAGGCCCGAGATGCCGTTGCCCAGCAGGTCGCTCCCGGAGAGGAACTGGGGCGCCGACGTGGACAGCACGTGGGTCACGGTGAGGGGCGCCGCGAGGTTGAGCCGCGACGGCAGCAGCTTTTCCAGGTGGACGGTGCCGGCGATCTCGAGCGTGCGCTGGTCCTGGAACGTGGGCTGCTCGCCGAGCTGGCGGAAGTTGGGGTCGCGGCGGACGAGGTTCACGCGCAGGTCGCCGAGGTCGCCGGCGGTGAGCTGGGCGCCGAGGGCGCTGGCGTAGCCGGTGGCGTTGACCACGTGCGCCAGGCGGATGTCGTCGATCCACAGTTCGAGCGTGTCGCCGGGCACGATGGACGTGGCGCCGCCGTTGCCCGACACGCGCACCATGCCCACCGCCATCTCCTGCACGGCGTTCAGGTTGGGCGGCGTGACGCCGGGTTCCACCGTGTACACCATGTAGCCGTTGCTGCAGGCGGCGTAGCGGTGGTTGACGCCGCTGGCCGGCAGTCCCGAGGCGGCGATCATCGCCGAGTCGACGCCGGTGCAGGCGAGCGAGTCGGCGCCCACGGTGCCGCCGTGCAGGTAGGCGTTCTGCAGCTGCTGGCGGAGCGCGTAGAACTGGTTGAAGTCGACCGTGACTTCGGGAAGCCAGGCGCTCTGCCCGTCGCCGGAGTTCACCGGCGTGCGGTACATGTAGAAGTTGTTCTCGTCGCGCCCCATCTTGACGTACATCTGCAGTTCGCCGCCGATGCCCCACCCGTGGTTGCGTCCGCGCGCCCAGAGGCGGAGCTGCTCGTATCCCATGAAGTTCTGCTGGCCGGCGGGGAACCGGTAATACGCCTCGGCGCGCCCGTACACGGGGAGGTTGCCGGCCAGCAGGCGCAGCGACTGTTCGTTGATCTGCACGGCGGTGGGCGCGTAGGCGGCGGCCCGGGTGTCGGCCTGGTTGGTGACGCCCGGCGGCGACTCGTAGAACACGCCGCCGGCGGAATCGTGGTCGGCGGTGCCGATGAGCGAGGTGATCACGTAACCGCCGGCGGCCTGGTCGCCGGCGATGCCGGCGAGGGTCTGCGGATTGCGGGTGAGCCAGGGGGGGCCGGCAAGCGTGAGCTGGTCGATGGGGAGCTGGACGAAGTCGTTGTCGCCGGTGGCGGCGCTGGTGACCATGGTGATGCGGAGCGCCTGCATCCGCCGCCGCTGCACGGCGCCGATGGAGTCGGTGGGCGAGTTGAAGGGCACGCGCACCAGCACCCACTGCTTGCGGACCTCGGTCACCGCGCCGCCCGTGGAATCGGCCACGAGCACGCTGTTGCCAACGCGCGTGTAGGTGGACGGATCGCTCAGGTCCACGACGTAGCGCAGGATGGCCTCGTCCTCGCGGTGCGCGCTGTCGATGTTGAGCACGCCGTCCTGATCGATGTCCTCCTCGTCGAGGCGGTTGTTGTGCACGGTGCAGTTCACGTGCGTGTCGCCCAGCGGGAGGATGGCCCGGAAGACGCCCTGGCAGAGGGCGTAGTTCCGCTCCTTGTGCGTGGTGCCGTCGGCGGCCACCACCACCAGCGAATCGATGACGTCGCCGGGGAGGCCGGTGTCGTTGACGTCGACGTTGAAGGCGCGGGTGAACGGATCGCGCTCGCTGTTGAGGACGTCGAGCCCCTGGGCCCGCTTGCCGGCGAACACGCTGTCGACGCCTCCGCTGCCGTTGGGCTTAAGGTACAGCGTCTCCGGCGCAAACGTATATGAATTCTCGGAAACGGTGCCGAGGTCGAAGATGAGCGCCGGGTTCCGCGAGCGGCCGACGACGCTGGTGTCGACCAGCGTCCAGAACTGCAGGTACTCGGTGTTGGTGAGGTCGAGCCCGGTGGGGCTGAGCACGGTGCGGATGGACCGGAAGCGGCGGCCCGGCGGCGTCTGCGCCACGCGCCAGCGGTAGTCGCCGTGCAGCCGGTCGAGGTCGCCGCCGACGCCGAGCGGGTAGAGCGTCATCCAGAGCATCGTCTCGGGGGCGGCGAAGCCGCTGCCGCCGAGGGCCACCTGCGGGTCGATGTCGGTGATGGTGTAGACCACCTGCTTGCCGTCGGCGCCGGTGCCGTTGTTCTGCCAGGCCATGGTCGCCAGGCGCGATGGGTCGAGCGTGGTGGCGAGCCCGGGCGGCAGCCGCTGGCCCAGCGCCGGCAGGCTGGAGAAGTACCAGAGCGGGTCGGCGAGGCTGACGTTGATGCCGCCCGATCCCTCGAACGAATCGATGTACGCCTGCTGGTTCGCGTTCGCCTGCGGCTGGCTGGCCGCGAGCTCGCCGGTGACGGTGAGGCGGGCGGTCTTCCGGGGATCGGCCGAGGAGAATCGCTTCATGAAGCTGGTGAGCCCGGGCAGCTGCCAGGCGAACTCGCCGTTCACGCCGGCCACCAGCGACGCCGCCGGTTCGAAGCCGAGCTGCGGCCGCGTGAACGACGACGCCTGCGACTGCGAGATGGCCGTGAAGTTGAACACGCCGTGCGGCAGCGGCAGCGCGCTGGTGAGCCCGAAGATGTTCGTCGGCGTGGGCGCGAACAGCGGGTTCTCCTCGTAGCGCACGCTCACCGTGCGCCGCCGAGTGAACAGCGTGTCGGGACGGAAGAAGGTCACCCGGCCCAGGTCGTAGTCCACCGTGTAGTCGATGTCGCGGGTGAGCGGCCTGCCGTCGAGCAGGATGCGCTCCGAGTTGCGGCGGATCTGCACCGAGCCGAGCACGATCGTGCCGCGGTCGGCGTTGTCCTGGGTCTCGTACAGCACGCGCAGCCGGTACACCGACGCCGGATGCTGGCTGGACGACACGAGGTAGTCGTCGGGCGTCGTGTAGATGGCGGCGTTGGTGGGGTTGCCCAGCGCCACGAGCCCCGAGTCGCGCTGCGCGAACGGGCGCAGCGAGGGCATGAACAGGAAGTAGTCGTGGATGATCTTGGTGCTGCCGGGCAGACGCGGGTCGCCGGCGCCGGCGTTCAGATTCACATTGGGATCGCTGGGCCTCGGCCAGAGCCGGTTCTCGACGTCGAACGTCTCGCTGTTGTTCGCCTGCGCCAGGTGGAACATCTCGAGGTAGGTCTGGGCGCCGCCGGCGATGGGGCGCTCCTGGTCGCCGGTGCCCGCGAAGACACGGAGCTGGACGGACTGGCGCACCAGGTCCTCGCCGCCGATGCGGTACACCGAGCGGATCTCGCGGTCGAAGGCGGGCGACGCCGGGCCCACGCTCGGGTCCCAGACGAGATTGGCGTACTGGTCGGCGGCGGCGGACTGCACATCGGGGTTGCCGCCGGTGGTGGTCCACACCGTGTCGCGGCCGTTCACGCGCACGTAGTAGGCCACCACGAGCCGCTCGTTGTTGGGGTTGAGCGGCCGAACCAGCGCGAACCAGAGCTGCGACGGGTCCATGTAGTAGTCCACGCCCTCGCGCAGCAGATCGTAGGTCTGCCGCGCCGGCGAGGGGTCGCCGATGAGGCGGAACCGCGGGCCGTTGGGGTTCTGCGGCTGGGTGCCGTACTGGAGCCGGTACAGCAGCACGCGCGTGGGGCGCAGCGTGTCGGGCAGCTGGGCAGCGACGCGCATCAGCTGGCCGCGGTCGAGGAGGTCGATGTTCGGGTAGGCGCCCTTGAACAGCCGCGGATCGACGGTGAAGAAGAACCGGCGGGCCTCCACCTGCCAGTCGGCGATGTCCAGGCGGCCGCTGGACGCGGTGCTGTCGCCGATCTCGAAGTCGCGGTCCTGGACCACGTTTCCCTTCTGCTGGGCGGCGATGGCGCGGATCTGCAGCCGTCCCACCTGGCCGATGGCCTGCAGCCCATAGTTGCCGCTGGGAATGCCGGCGGTGATGAAGCGCGACGCCGGCATGTCGAACGACACGTTGCCCACCTGCAGCTCGTTGAGCCCCGGGCCCGGCTTGCCCTGGTACACGAGCGAGATGTTGTTGGAGGCATCGAACTCGCGCTGGGAGTCGTAGTCCACGTCCACGTGCACGTGGTCGCCCACCGTGCCCGTGCTCTTGACGGAGAACTGGAAGTCGAAGTTGGGCGCGAAGGTGCCGTTGCAGGCGCGGCCGGGATCGTAGTACTGGCTGAAGACGCAGCGCTCGTTCTTGTCGCGCTCGGTTCTGGCCTCGAGGCGCGCGTCGAACTGGAGGTTGAGGTCGCTCCCCGGCCCGAACAGCGAGCGGCGCACCGAGTCGGTGTCGGCGCGCGGCACCCACTGCATGGCGCCGCCGCGCATGACGAGGCGCATGGGCACGGCGGTGGACGGCACGGCGTTTCCCTGCTCCGGGCGCTGCGCGTCGGCGAGCGCGGGAGCGAGGAAGAGGAGGGCGGCGAGGAGGCGAGAGGCGCGCACCAAACCCGTGACGTGGGGTATGACGCCGCCGGGAGCTTTCAGGCGCGTCGGCCGTCCTTCGTCGAATCGGTCCCTTTGGACCTTGAATTTGAGAGGTCGGCGGGTGGAATATACTATCCGTGTGACGGCCCACAACCCTCTGGCAGGCTTGAAGTTCCACCGTCGCCGCTACGTCAACTCCGAATTCGTGAAGATACTGACCAAGTATGTGCTCAAGGAGCATGTCGGCCCCTTCGTCTTCGCCATCACGGCGCTGACGTCGCTGATGCTCCTGCAGTACGTGGGCAAGCGGCTCGGGGATCTCGTGGGCAAGGGGCTGCCCTGGCGCGTGCTGGCCGAGTTCTTCGTGCTGTCGGTGCCCTTCACCGTGGCGATGACGCTGCCCATGGCGGTGCTGGTCGCGCTCCTCTACGCCTACAGCCGGATGGCGTCCGAGAACGAGATCACGGCCATGCGGGCCAACGGCATCAGCATGCGCACGCTGATGATCCCGACGCTGATCGCCGGCACGTGCGTGGGGCTGGTAATGCTGGTGTTCAACGACCAGGTCCTCTCGCGCGCCAACCACCAGCTGGCCGTGCTCCAGGACGACATCTCCCGCACCAAGCCCAGCTTCGTGCTCAAGGAGCAGATCATCAACACGGTGGTGGACCAGAAGCTCTACCTGCGGGCGGCGCGCATCGACCGCGGCACGCAGCACATGAAGGACGTGGTGATCTACGACGTGAGCGACCCGGCGCACCGCCGCACGATCTACGCCGACAGCGGCACGCTGGGCGTGGCCGAGAACGGCACCGACCTCCTGATGCACCTGTACGACGGGTCGATGATCGAGGTGCCCACGCAGCAGTCCGACCAGCTGACGCGGCTGTTCTACAAGAGCGACATCCTGCGCGTGCAGAACGTGACCAACTCGTTCCAGGCCACCGACGCCGATTCCGCCTCCAAGAGCGACCGCGAGATGACGGTGTGCGAGATGCAGTCGCGGTTCGCCGACTCCGACCTGCGGTACCGGCAGGCCCGCTACGACCGGCTGGAGGCCGAGGCCCAGCTGGCCGCGGCGCAGGGGCGGCAGGACATCCAGTGGCCGGCGAAGCCGCAGCCAGGCAACCCGTTCGGGCTGGGGCGCATCTACTGCGCGGTGGTGAACCGACTGTTCGCGGTGAAGACGGCGAGCGCGGCGACGCTGCCGGCGGCGCAACAGCAGCAGCCGCCTCAGAAAGCCGCGCCGCCGCGCCCGTTGCCGCCGTCGCAACAGAGCGCGGCGGTTATCCAGAAGGCCGAGAGCGCCGCCACCGCCGGGAGCGCCGCCGCCGCGGCCAACGGCCAGCCGATCCTGCGTTCCCTGCCCCCGGGCGGGCAGGCGCCGTACAACGGGCTCAACGAACTCCAGCTCCGCAGCCAGGTCGAGGGCGCAATCGCGCGCGAGAAGATCATGCGCTTCATGCGCATCCGCTACGACATCGAGATCCAGAAGAAGTTCTCGCTCGCCGCGGCGTGCCTCATCTTCGTGCTGCTCGGCCCGCCCATCGCGCTGCGCTTCCCGCGCGGGGGCGTCGGGCTGGTGATCGGGGTCAGCTTCTCCGTGTTCGCGCTGTACTACGTGGGGCTCATCGGCGGCGAGACGCTCGCCGACGGGGAGATCATCTCGCCCTTCTGGGCGATGTGGGGCGCCAACCTCATCATGTTCCTGGTCGGCGCGGTGATGACGCTGCGCATGAACCGCGTGTCGGGCGCCACCCGCGGCGGCGACTGGACGGAGCTGCGCGAGACCGCCCGGCACGTGTTCCAGCGGCTGCTCGGCCGCGCCCCGCGCCCGGCGCCCTGATGCGGAACCCGATCAAGCCCCTCGACCGCTACGTCTTCACCGAATTCTGGAAGATCTTCCTGGTCACCGCGCTCGGCTTCCCGGTGATCACGATCATCATCGATCTCACCGACCATCTCAACGCCTACCTCGCCCGCCACCTGACGCCGCAGGCCATCGCGCTGAGCTACGTGTACTGGGTGCCGCAGTCCATGTTCATGGTGCTGCCGGCGGCGGTGCTGTTCGCCACCGTGTTCTCCGTATCGTCGTTCACGCGGCACTCGGAGATCACCGCCGCCAAGGCCTCGGGCACGAGCTTCTACCGGTTCATCGCGCCGATCCTGTTCGGCGCCCTGCTGGCCACTGGGCTTGACCTCGGCGTGGCCGAGGTGATGCCGGCGGCCAACCGGGCGCACAACGATCTGCTGGACGAGGACAAGTTTCGCGGGCAGAACCAGCGGTTCAACTTCGCCTTTGCCGGCGATAACGAGCTGGGGCGGGTCTACAAGATCGGCACGCTCAACCGCACGGTGGGCACAGCGGAGAGCGTGCAGATCGAGCGGCGGGGCACCGGGCCCGACTACCCCACGTACATCGTGGCCGCCGGCGGCGCGCGGTGGGAGCGCAGCGACTGGCTGCTGGGCCGGGGGAGCATGCACATCGTCACCGACTCGGGGCCCGGATTCACGGCCTCGTTCGCCGGGATGCGCGACTACCAGTTCACCGAGCAGCCGGAGGAGATGATGTCGCGCGCGCACCTGCCCGACGAGATGCGCTACGAGGAGCTGTCGCGGGTGATCAAGGCAATGGAGCGCTCGGGCACGGACGTCAACGAATGGAAGGTTGAGCGGGCGCTGAAGATCGCCATTCCCGTGACCTGCATCATCATCGCCCTGTTCGGGGCGCCGCTGGCCACGAGCAACCAGCGCGGGGGCGCGGCGTTCGGGATCGCGATTTCCCTGGCCACCACGGTTACGTTTCTGATGGCCGTTCAGGTGACGAAGGCGGTCGGAGGCACCGGCATGGTGCCGCCGGACTACGCCGCCTGGATCCCCAACGCGACGTTCGCGGTGGTCGGCCTCGCCCTGCTGGCCCGCGTCCGCACCTGAGCCCGTGACCCACTTCCCCCACCATCCGCATCCCCGCCCCACCGAGACGTTCCCGGTCGTCCAGCGGTCGGGGATCCGGTTCTTCCGGCGCATGTCGCGGGGGGCGTTGGGGTCGCTCCGAAAGGTCGGGGCCTGGACGTACTTCCTGCGCGACATCGCGCGCGCGCTGTCGGAGCCGGCCACCTACGGCCCGGAAACCCTGCGGCAGATGAAGAACATCGGCGTCGATTCGGTGCCGCTCACCGTGATCGTCTCCGGCTTCATCGGCAGCGTCATCGCGCTGCAGACGCGCTACCAGCTCTTCCCCGGCGTGCAGCTGTCGCTGGTGGGGCTGGCCACGCGGCAGATGGTGATCCTGGAGCTGGGGCCGCTGCTCACCGGCCTCGTGCTGGCGGGGCGCGTGGGCGCCCGGATGGCGGCCGAGATCGGCACCATGCGCGTGACCGAGCAGATCGACGCGCTGGAGACGCTCGCCTACGACCCGGTGGCGTTCCTCATCGTCCCGCGGCTGCTGGCGGCCATCATCATGCTGCCGGTGCTGACGGTGCTGGCCGACGCGGTGGGCGTGTCCAGCGGCTACGCGATGGGGGTGTACGCCACGGGGATCACGCCGTCGGACTTCAAAGACGGGCTGCGGCTGGGGTTCGGCACCTTCCAGGTGGTGTACAGCCTGCTCAAGGCGACGATGTTCGGGGGGGCCATCTCCTTCTTCTCATCGTTCGAGGGCTACATTGCAGAGGCCGGCGCCGAGGGCGTCGGCCGGTCCACGGCCAACGCGGTGGTGATCACGTCGGTGGCCATTCTCGTGCTCGATGCGCTGACCGCGGTCCTCCTCGCCCCGTACCTGCAATCATGAAACGACGCGACGAAGTCTCGGTGGGCATTCTCATAACGGTCGCCGTGGTCGTGCTGCTGACGGGCGTGCTCTGGCTCGCCCGCGGCGGGCTGTCGTCCGGCTACCCGCTGTACACCCGCTTCTCCTGGGGCCAGAACCTGAAGCAGGGGCAGCCGGTGCTGCTGGCCGGCGTGAACATCGGTTACGTGGACGACGTCGAGCTGCAGCCCGACGGCTACCTCGACGTCGTGATGCGGATCAACAACCGGTACCTGGTGCCGAAGTCGGCGAAGGCCACGGTGCGCGCCGTCGGATTCTTCGGCGACGTGGCGGTGGCGCTGACGCCGCGGCTCGGCGCGTCGCTGGCGGCGGCGTTCGCCCCCGGCGACACGGTGCCCGCCGGGCCGACCGAGGCGGGCGTGGCCGAGATCATGAGCAAGGCCGACTCGATCAGCGGGTCGCTGAGCAAGATCACGCAGGCGCTGCAGGTGGAGGTGGTGGACGCCGGGGGGCTTAAGGATCTCCGGCAGACGATCGCCGCCACGGCCGCGCTGGCGGGGCAGCTCCAGCAGATGGCCGCCGAGCAGAACGATCACCTGACGAAGACGCTGGCGGCCTACCAGCACGTGGCCGAATCGATCGACACGGCCCAGGTGGATTCGACGGTTCGGAACTTCCGGGCCTCGAGCGAGCGGGTGGCGGGCACGGCGGCGAAACTCGACTCCGCGGCATCGCAGCTGAACGCGTTCCTGGCCAAGGCGAACAGCAAGAGCGGAACGCTGGGGCTGCTGATGAGCGACACCACGCTCTATCGGAACATGCGGAACGCGGTGGCCAGCGCCGATTCCCTGCTGGCGGACATCAAGGCGCATCCGGCCCGGTACATCAGCGTGCACATCTTCTGAGGGTGAGGGAGTGAGAGAGTGAAAGGGTGAACCCTCTCACTCTCTCACTCCCTCATCCTCCGCCGGATGTTCCGGATCGAGCCGCAGCTCTCCCGCCGTCGTGTCGTAGTTGAACAGTTCGGCGTAGCGCCCCCAGTCGACCGTCGTCTCGAACTGCCGGCGCGCTTCCTCGGCGCCGAACGCCTTGCGCAGTTCCTCTTCCAGCCGTTCCGCCTCGAGCGTGTGGCCCGGCGAGTCGCGCAGGAGGCCGATCACGAACCGCATGATCGGCGCGTGCTCGACCACGGCATCACGCAGCAGGGCCTTCTCGCCGTCGAGATCGGTCTCGGCGAACCGGGCGCCGAGCGGCACCAGGGCCACGCGGCGGTCCACCACGTCGGCCAGTCCGAGGAGCTCCGTCGCCTCCACGAGCGCCAGCAGGTCGTCGTGGCGCATCTGCAGGTCGCGCGAGAGCTCGTGCAGTTCGGCGGCGCCGCCGAGGCTCGACAGGAATTCGACGAATCCCGCGAGTTCGTCCAACCGCACGTCGGGGAGCGCCGGATAGCGCGGCTTGGGCGGCCGCCGCGTGGTCCGCCGCTTGGGACGCTCTAGCAGCGCCGCCGGATCCTCGTCGGGGTTGGTCATGATGCGGTAGATCGTCTCCACGAGCCGATTCTGCGCCGCCGACCGCGCCTTGCGCTGCTCGCGCGGCACGCCGGGCAGTTCGACGCGGATGTGGCCGGGGTTGGTGCCGAACACCACGACGCGGTCGGCCAGCGTGACCGCCTCTTCGATGTTGTGCGTGACCATGAGCACCGAGCGCGTCGGCAGCGACCGGTCCATCCACAGCTCCTTCAATTCGGAGCGCAGGTGCTCGGCGGTGAGCACGTCGAGCGCCGAGAACGGTTCGTCCAGGAACAGCACCTCGGGCTGCACCACGAGCGCCCGCGCGAAGCCGACGCGCTGCTTCATCCCGCCCGAGAGTTCCTTCGGAAAGGCCTCCTCGAACCCGTCGAGGCCGATGAGGTCGATGGCTCGGATGGCTCGCGAGCGGCGCTCGCCGGCCGGCAGATCGAGCGCCAGCAACCCCATTTCCACGTTCTGCAGCACGGTGAGCCAGGGAAAGAGCGCGAAGCTCTGGAAGACGATCGCGACCTGGGGGTTCGGCCCCGTCCAGTTCCGCCCGTGCACCAGCAACTCGCCGTCGGACGGCTCGATGAGGCCGGCCAGAATGCGCATCAGGGTCGACTTTCCGGATCCCGAAGGCCCGAGCAGGGCCACGAATTCGCCGGCCTGCAGCTCGAGGCTCACGTGCTCGAGCGCCGCGGCGCGATCGCTGCCGTAGATCTTGCTCACGTCGCGGACGGCGATGAGCGGAACCGCGGCCGGCGGACCGGCGAACGACGAGTCGGAGACGACGCTGGCCATGAGGACGGGGATCAGGCGAGACGGTAGCGCGATTCGGCGAGCGCGTACAGCCGCCGCCAGACGAGCCGGTTGATGGCGATGACGATTGCCGCCATCACAAAGGTAGCCGCGAGCAGGGTCGCGAAGTCGCGATGATCGGCGGCGGCGGCGATCACGGCGCCGAGTCCGGTGGTCGCCCGTTTCTCGCCGCCGAAGGTCACGTACTCCGCCACGATGCTGGCGTTCCAGGCGCCGCCCGTGGCCGTGATCATGCCGGTGACGACGTACGGAAAGATCGCCGGCAGGATGAGGGTCTTCCACCGGCGCCAACGGGTCAGGCCGTAGACGGTGGCCGCTTCCTTGAGATCCGACGGAATCGACATCGCGCCGGCGATGACGTTGAACAGCACGTACCACTGGGTGCCGAGCAGCATCAGCCCGACCGCCGCCATGTTGAGCCCGCCGGGCAGCGACAGCAGGGCGAGGAGCAGCGCCGGAAAGAGGGCCGTGGCGGGGATGGACGCCGCGATCTGGGCCACGGGTTGCAGCCGCCGCGACCACACGGGGTCGAGCCCGATCCGCACGCCGAGCGGAATGGTCCACGCGGCGCCGATGACGAGGGCGAGCGTGGTGCGCGCCAGCGTGGCCGCCGACGCGATGAGGATGCGCCGCCAGGCCGTCGCGTCGAGCGTCACGAGCACGCGGGCGGCGGCCAGCGCGCCCCAGGCGACCAGCACCAGCAGTGCCGCGAGCGCCGCGACCCGAGCGGCGAGCGCGAGGCGCGACCGGGCGCGGGGACGCGGCGGCTCCACGAGCGCGCCGACGGGAACCGGCGGCGGACTCAGCCGGCGGTCCAGCCACCGCAGGGCCGGCCCGATCGCCCGGTCGCGCAACGCCGCCACCAGCGACGACTGCCGCAGGGCCTCGAGCATCCACGAGGCCTGGGGAGGGGCGCCGCCGGCCTGCTCGAGCTTGAACCGGTCGGACCACTCCACCAGCGGCCGCCAGAGCATCTGGTCCAGCAGCACGATCACGAACACGAGCACGGCGAGGCCGAGCAGGAGCGCGCGCACGTCGCCCCGCTCCGCGGCCGCCGCGAGATACGAGCCAAGTCCGGGCAGGCGGTAGCTGTCGTTGCCGAGCGTGAACTGCTCGGACGCCATGAGGAAGAACCATCCGCCAGCCCAGCTCATCATGCTGTTGGCGACGAGCGAGATCACGCCCGAAGGCAGTTCGAGGCGCGTGAACCGCCGCCAACGTCCCAGGCGGTAGACGGTGGAGGCCTCGCTCAATTCCGTCGGGATGGCCCGCAGCGCCTGGTGGAATCCGAACGCCAGGTTCCAGGCCTGGCTGGTGAAGATCAGCAGGACGGCCGCCAGTTCGAGGCCGATCACGCGGCCGCGGAACAGCGCCGCGAGTCCGAGCACGACGCCCGGCATGAACGACAGGATCGGCACGCTCTGCAGGATGTCGAGCAGGGGGATGAGGAATCGCTCGGCGATCCGGCTGTTGGCGGCGGCGCGGGCGTACGCCACGCTGAACACGAGCGACAGGACGTAGGCGGCCGCCATGCGCAGGGTGGAGAGCGCGGCGTACCAGGGCAGGTTCACCGGCGACGTGGAGACGTGCACGTTGCTGGCGATCGGCGTGCCCCAGCCCACGCCGGCGTGCGTGACGACGTAGCCCACGGCCGCCACGAAACTGAGCATGGCGACATCCACCCACTTGGGAGCGGGCGGCCAGACGACGGCGCTGGGCCAGGGCTGCGGACGCGGCATCACGCAAAACTAGCCGGGAATCCTCACGGAGGCGCGTCAAGAAATCGTGGTTGACCCGCTCCGCCGCTCCGGCGAGCTTTCGAGAGCGGATTGCCGCTCCCCGAGACCCAACGTCATGCGACTTTTGCTGGGCGACGCGATCTTCTGGATCGCCGCCGCATGCTGTCTGGTGGCCCAGGTGGCCATCGTTCGTTCCACTCTGATTCCGCACGTGCCCGGGCCCGGCAGCGAACGGGTGCCCCGGCCGCGGACGATCGTCGAGGCCGTCTGGGTGCTGCTGCCGGCGCTGGCGCTCATCGGCGTGTTCGCGCTCACCTGGCGGGCCATCCACGAGCAGCCGGCGGTTCTCGAAATGCGCGTGGCCCAGCCCGTGCCGATCGTTCCCGCGCCCGGCGCGGCGGCGCCGGGGGACGCGGCGCGATGAAGGCCCTCCGTCGCTACGCGTACGCCGCCCTCGGCGTGGCCTGCCTGCACCTCGTGTTCGGCGCCGTGGTGCGCATCAGCGGGTCGGGCATGGGCTGCGGCGACAACTGGCCCAAGTGCTACGGCTACTGGTTCCCGCCGCTCTCCCGGCCCGACCTCATCATCGAGGTCTCGCACCGGTATCTGGCGTCGATCGTCACGCTGGCGCTGCTCGCGCTGTTCGTGGCGGCCTGGCGCCGGCGCGGCGAGCCGGGCGTGGCCGGACGCGGCGGCGTGCTCCGCATGGCCGGCGGCGGCGTGGTGACGGTGTTCGCCGTGGCCATCCTCGGCGCGGTCACGGTGAAGCTGGGCAACGCGCCGTGGACGGTGGTGGCGCACTGGACGCTCGCCATGACGCTGCTGGCAATCCTCGCCGCGGCCGCCGTGCGCGCGGGCGCGATGGGCGGCACCGGGGCGCGCCGGCAGTCGGCGCCGCGGGGGTTCGCGCGCGCCGCGTACGGCGCCGCCGCGCTCGCGTTCCTGACGGTTGTGATGGGCGGGCTCACCGCCAACTTCCCCTTCGCCGCGGTGGGGTGCACCACCTTCCCCTTCTGCGGGCCCAACCCTGACGCGCCGCCGGGCGCCGTGCACATCCAGCTCACGCACCGCACCGTCGCCGTGGCGCTGGCGCTCTATCTCATCGTCATGGCGGTGCGGGTCCGGCGCCAGCCGGTGGGCGCCACGATCAAGCGGGCGCTGAACGTCGCCGTCGCGCTGGTGGTGGTGCAGATCGCGATCGCGGCGGCGATGGTGCTGGGGCACATGCCGAGCGCGCTGCGGTCGCTGCACGAAGCGACGGGCGTGGCGATCTGGCTGGCCGCGTTCACGCTCGCCTACCTGGCGCGGATCGCCGCCGGCATGGGGCCGCTGGGCGAGGGGCGCACGGCCGGCGCACCCGCGCCGCCGCCGCTCGCCGAGGTGGAGTCATGACGGACGACGCCGCCGCCACGCCGACCGCCCCGCCGTCGCTCACGCGCGATTTTCTCACGCTCACCAAGCCGCGGATCATCTCGCTGCTGCTGGTGACCACGGTGGCGCCCATGTACGTGGCCGGCCATCCGAGCTTCATGCTGGTGCTCGTGCTGCTGGTGGGCGGCTATCTGATGGCCGGCGGCGCCAACGCCGTGAACATGTACCTCGACAGCGACATCGACGACCGCATGGCGCGCACGCGGCTGCGTCCGATTCCGAGCGGGCGGATGCATCCGCGCGAGGTGCTGGTGTTCGGGCTGATCCTGGCCACGGCGGCGACCTTCCTGCTGGCCCGGTACGCCAACGTGCTCACGGCGGCGATGGCCCTGCTCGGCTTCTACGCCTACATCCTGCTCTACACGCGGTGGCTCAAGCGGAGCACGCCGCAGAACATCGTGATCGGGGGCGCCGCCGGCGCCATTCCGCCGCTCGTCGGCTGGGCGGCGGTGACCAACGGCCTGGACCTGATGGCCGTGTACCTGTTCCTGATCATCTTCTACTGGACGCCGCCGCACTTCTGGGCGCTGGCGCTGAACAAGCAGTACGACTACGGCCGCGCCGGCGTGCCGATGGCGCCCCTGGTCTGGGGCGTGCGCGAGACCAAGCGGCAGATGCTCTGGTACACGATCATCCTCGTCTCGCTCACGCTGCTGCCGGTGGCCTTCGGCGCGCTGGGGCTCTTCTACTTGGTCGTGGCGGCGGCGCTCGACGCCTGGCTGCTCATCGGGATCGTGCGCGTGATGCGCGCCGAACTCTTCTCGAAGCCGGCGTGGAGCGTGTACAAGTTCTCGCTCCTCTACCTCGCCCTGCTGTTCGCCGCGATGGCGGTGGATCGCGGGTTCTTCGCGTGAGCGATGCATCGCGGACGCGGGCGGACGCCCCGCCTTCGCCCCTCCCATCCACGACGGACGAAGCGCGGAGTCAGCGGAGGCGCCTGACGTCGCCCCGGCCGCTTGCACGGCTCGCGCCCTGGGTGCGCCCGCACCGCGGCGCGCTGATCGTCGCCACGGTCTGCCTCGTCGCCTCGGTGGCCATGCAGCTGGCCTTCCCGGCGGCCGTCAGCTGGCTGCTGGACGCGGCCTTCCAGAAGCACGATGGCGCGCTGCTCGATCGCGTGGCGCTGCTGCTCGTCGGGCTGTTCGCCCTCATGGGGGTCGTCAACTTCATCCAGGTGTACCTGCTTTCGGCCACCGCCGAACGGGTGATCGCGCGGCTGCGCGACCGGGTGTTCTCGCACCTGGTGCATCTGTCGGCGGATTTCTTCACCGACCGGCGCAGCGGTGACATCACCAGCCGGCTGTCGGCCGATCTGGCCGTGCTGCAGTCGGTGCTCAACAATCAGCTGGCCGAGATCGCGCGGCAGGCGCTGTTCCTGGCGGGCGGCCTGGTGCTGCTCACGCTCACGCACACGCAGCTGATGCTGACCACGCTGGCCGTGGTGCCGGTGGTCGTGGCGTCGGCGGTGCTGTTCGGCCGCCGGCTGCGGCGCGCCAGCACCGGCGTGCAGGACCGGATCGCGCGCGCCATGGGGATGGCGCAGGAGGCGTTCGGCCAGATCCGCACCGTGCAGGGGTTCAACCGCGAGGGCGTGGAAGCGGCGCGGTATGCCGGCCTGATGCACGAAGTGGTGGCGGCCGCGATCGTGCGGGCGCGCATCCGGGCGATGCTGTTCGGCGTCGTGGGCTTCATCGCCTTCGCGGGCGTGACGGCGGTGCTGTGGGAGGGCGGCCGGATGGTGCTCGCCGGCCAGCTCACCCCGGGCTCGCTGGTGTCGTTCCTGCTGTACGCGATCTTCATCGCGGCGGCCGTGAGCACGCTGGCGTCGCTCTTCGGCAGCTACCAGGAAGCCATCGGCGCGGCGCAGCGGGTGTTCGAGATTCTGGAAACGACGCCCACGGTGCCGGAGCCCGCCCATCCGACGCCGCCGGCGCGCCCCGTGCGCGGTGCGGTGAGGCTCGACCACGTGTCGTTCCGCTACGCGCCGGACCTGGCCGACGTGCTGCACGACGTTTCGATCGACATCGCGCCGGGCGAGGTCGTGGCGCTGGTCGGCCCCTCGGGCGCCGGCAAGACGACCGTCGCGTCGCTGCTGCCGCGCTTCTGGGACGTGACCGCGGGCGCGATCACCGTGGACGGCGTGGACGTGCGCGAGCTGAGTTTCGCGGATCTGCGCGGCGCCATCGGGATGGTGCCGCAGGAGCCGGCGCTGTTCAGCGGCACGGTGCGCGAGAATATCGCCTACGCGCGCCCCGATGGCACGGCGCATCCGGCCACCGACGACGAGGTGCGCGCGGCGGCCGGGGCGGCGCACGCGCTGGAGTTCATCGAGCGGCTGCCGCAGGGGTTCGAGACGCTGGTCGGCGAGCGCGGGGTGAAGCTCTCGGGCGGCCAGCGGCAGCGGATCGCCATCGCCCGCGTGTTCCTCAAGAATCCGGCCATCGTGGTGCTCGACGAGGCGACGTCGAGCCTCGACAGCGAGAGCGAGCGGCTGGTGGAGGAAGCGATGGAGGATCTGCTCCGCAACCGGTCCACGCTGATCATCGCGCACCGATTGAGCACGGTGCGCCGCGCCAATCGCGTGGTGGCGCTCGACAAGGGCCGCGTCGTCGAGGCCGGCAGGCACGACGAGCTGCTGGCGCAGGACGGGCTGTTCGCGCGGCTCTACCGGACGCAGTTCGCCGCGCCCGAGCCATAGCGCACCGGGCGGGGTGCCCGCAGTGGGCGCGTACGCTCATGCGCAAGGATATCGAACCCGAAACCCCACAAGTTCTTCCGTTCGGGTCCGTGGGTGTCCGTTCACGTTCGTATCAAAGGTACGGGCGCGTCGCACCGGAATTCGAGACGCGACGGATCAATGCAGCACGAGCGTCGTGTCGAAGGTCGCCTGCCGCCCCGCCCTCACCGTGACCACGCGGTCGATGGGATCACCCTCCCGCTCGTGCCACACGCGCACGCGGTACGTGCCCGCCGGCAGGCCGGAGATCCGGTAGCGGCCGCTGCGGTTCGTCACCCCGAAGTAGGGATGCGCGAACACGGCCACGTATCCGCGGACGAACGGGCGGCGGGTGAGCCGCACGCGCACGAAGCCCGGGTCGGCGGCGATCGTCGCGCTCGGCACCACCGCCCACCGATCGACGGTGAACAGGCGGCTCAGCAGCGAATCGGCCGACTCGCTGTAGAACCGGGTGTGATGCACCGTGGCGTCCTGGCTCTGCAGATTGATCGTGGTCCCGGCGACGAGCGCCAGCACGCGCGGCACGAATTGACAGCGCACGATCGCCAGATCCGTGCGCCGCACGCGGGGCAGCGCCCGCCCCTCTCGCGCGTCGGCCACCCAGACCAGCGCGTCGGCCAGGCCGTGGCCCGCCGCCACCACCGACCGGTCCGGAATCCGCGGCCCGCAGGCCGACGAGTCGTCGCCGGAGAGCGTCGTATCGTGAAGTGCCGGCACGCTGTCGACGGTGATGCGGCCGGCGAGGGCGCCGGGGTTCGGCACCGGCACCACGCGATACGGCCCGTCGGGGGCGATGGCGCTCGCCACCGCGGCGAGCGGGTCGGGCGCTGTCCTGGCGGCGGACGCGACGGCGGCCGCGCCGCCGCCGCCCTTCACCGCATCGCCGCCGCCGGCGCACGCGGCCTGCGCCGCGACCGCCGCGAACGCGAGCAGCCGCCACCGGCCCGTCCTCGCGCCCACCGCCGCCCCACGCCTCTCGTTCACCCGCGTCTGCCGGGCGTGGCCGCCTCCCATCAAACGACGAACATCTCCCGCTGGATCACCGCCGGCGTCACCACCGCCTTGCCGGGGAGCAGATGGACGTTCACCTCGCTGCGCACGCCGATCTCGCCGGGCACGTAGATGCCGGGCTCGATGGAGAACCCGACGCCGTCGAGCAGTTGGCGGTCCTCGTGCGTTTCCAGGTTGTCCATGTTGGGACCGGAGCCGTGCAGTTCGCGCGGATCCATCGAATGCCCGGTGCGGTGCGTGAAGTATTTCCCGAACCCGCGCTGCTCGATCACGGCGCGCGCCGCGTCGTCCACTTCGGCGCCAAGAATCGGCTTGCCGGCCGCCCGCCGCTCGGTAACCAGCGCGATCGCCGCGTCGCGGGCGTCGCGCACTGCCGTCCACACCTCGTGCGCGCGCTTCGAGGGCTGGCCCACCGTGGCCATCCACGTCTGGTCGGCCCACACGCCGCCGTTCGGCTCGTGCGCCCACAGATCCACCAGCAGCACGTCGCCCTCGCGAATCGGCTTGGAGTCGGTGGCCGTGGGCTCGTAGTGCGGGTTGGCGGCGTTGGCGCCCACCGACGCGTTCGGTCCGTGGTCGGTCTCCACGCCGGCGGCCTTGAACTGCTGCAGGATCCACTGCATCAGCTCGTACTCGGTCATCGGATTCGGCGTGCGGGCACGCTGGCCGGCCAGCTTCATGCCGTCTTCGGCGATCTTCGCGATGATCTTCGCCGCGCGCTCGTGCGACGCCACGTTGTCGGCGTTCCAGGCGGCGTAGAATTGCGTGACGAGCGGCGCCGACGACACGACCTCGGCGCCCGCGGCCCGCACCAGTTCGAGCACGCCGGCCGGCACGCGGTCGAGATAGGGCACGTCATCGCGCGGCGAATACTCCATGGCCACGCGCTTGCCCTTCACGAGCCTCGCCAGGTGCTCGTCGAGCGACCGCCACGACGAATACACCTCGCGCGTCCACGCCTTGGGCCAGCGCGCCCACGGCCCCTGCTCGATGGCGTGCGTGATGGCCACCGGCGGCCCTTGGCGCGGAATGAGCGCGAACACGCGCCGCGACACCAGCCCGGTGAGCCGCAGCATCCCGCCGGCAATCGGATTCGCGCCGTGGAAGTCGAACAGCAGCCAGCCGTCGAGGTCGGCGGCGGCAAGGGCTTTCTGGAGCGCGGGAAGATTCTGTTCGTTGAGCATTCGTCGTAGCCTCTAGTATTCTGACTGGCCGACTGTCTGACTGTCCGACTGTCCGACTCTCGTCACGCCACCGATCTCCAATCCGCCCGCCACTCGCACGTCCCTTCCCCGCGGGCGTCGCATCGGATGTGATCCACCGACCCGATGCTGCCGATCAGCAGGCGCAGCAGTTCGCGCAGCGCCGATTCGTAGTACGTGCAGCCGACGCTGCCCGGCGCCGAGCCGAGCGTGACCGAGCGCGGCACTTCCAGGAGGACGTACCCGCCAACGCGGCGGGCCGTGCCGTTCAGGTACCGCGCCGACAGCCGCCGCGCCCGCCGCAGCGCCCAGGGGCGGGAGATGATCGACGGCAGCAGCCGCAGCAACTGTCGCGTGACCGGCGAGAGCGTCATGTACGATTCGCGCGCCAGGTACCGTCCCGCGGCGCGGAACACCGCTTCGGCGTCGGGCCGGCGGCCGATCAGCTTGGCCAGCGCCATCGCTTCCTCCTGCGACGCGCGCTGCCGCCGCTTCACCGCTTCGGTGTAGCGCTTGATCTGCGAGTAAACGGTGTCGCTGAGGCCGAGGCGCTTGTTGCGCAGTTCGTCGACGAATTCGGCGTCCAGATCGCCGGGGGTGTCGACGTCGCGCACCGCCTCGAGGAGACTCAGGGGAAGGAGGGCGTCAACGGTTGAGAGCATGCCGGAAGTGAGAAGCAGCGTGCGAAGCTATGGATGG
The DNA here is from genome assembly GCA_963775915.1 of uncultured Gemmatimonadaceae bacterium. Lineage (GTDB taxonomy): Bacteria > Gemmatimonadota > Gemmatimonadetes > Gemmatimonadales > Gemmatimonadaceae > JAGWRI01. Next base: position 101,222 of record CAVZKH010000008.1, on the reverse strand, counting down.
CGACTCGGCGCGACAAGCGGGAACGGCGCGCGCCGTCGTGCGCTTTCTAATCTACCCGCTTGCCCCGCCGCCCGCGCCGCCGGCAGATTGCGAGGCGCGGCGCGTGAGGCCCGTGAGCCGCGTCACCGTTCCAACACCGTCCACATGCCCGTGCCCGTTCGCCTCTTCTCCGGCCTCGTGGTCGCCGCGCTCATCGCCGCGGCTGCCCGCCGGACGCGCGCCCTGTCCGCCTCGGGCGCCGTGGCGGCGACGGCGGTCGGTGCCGCGGCCGTGGCCGCGGGGTGGGATTGGGGCGCCCTGCTCATCGCCTTCTTCGTGGCCTCGTCGCTGCTCTCCCGCATGAAGCGTCCTCGCGCCGCCGCGACGGCTGACGGCATCGTGGCCAAGGGCGACGAGCGCGACGCCGTGCAGGTGCTGGCCAACGGCGCGCTCTTCGCCGCCGGCGCCGTGGCCTTCGCGCTTGCCCCGTCGCCCGCCTGGCAGGCCGCCGGCGCCGGCGCGCTCGCCGCCGCCACCTCCGACACCTGGGCCACCGAGATCGGCATGCTCTCGCCGCGAGCGCCGCGCTCCATCGTCACGCTCCGCGCGCTTCCCCCCGGCACCTCCGGCGGCGTCACCCTGCTCGGCCTGCTCGGCGCCGTGCTCGGGGCGGCATTCATCGAGATGGCGGCGCTCCTGCTCCGCTGGCCCACGGGCGTCGTCGTCGGGGTGCTCGCCGGCGGCGTCGCCGGCTCCGTGGCCGATTCGCTGGCCGGCGCCCTCGTGCAGCAGCGGCGTTGGTGCGATCGGTGCGGCACGGCCACCGAGCGCCGCGTCCATGCCTGCGGCGCCGGGACGCGCGTGAGCGGCGGGCTGCCCTGGCTGGACAACGACGGGGTGAATCTCCTGTGCACCGCCGTCGGCGCGGCCGTGGCGGTCGTCGTGGCGGCCGGCGCGTGAACGGCGCCGCCGTCATCATCGTCGGCGGAGGACCCGCCGGCGCCTCCACCGCGTACGCGCTGGCGCGCCGCGGCGTGGGCGTGCTGGTGCTCGACCGCGCCCACTTTCCGCGCCCCAAACCCTGCGCCGAGTGCCTGAGCCCGCAGGCATCGCGCATCCTGGCCGACATGGGCGCTCTGGACGCCGTGATCGCGGCCGGCGCGGCGCAGCTCAAAGGCATGGTCGTCCGCGCGCCCAACGGGGCACGGATCGACGGGCGGTTCGTGGCCGGCCACGGGTATCGCGCCTTCCGCGACCGCGCGCTCTCGGTGCGTCGCGAACTGCTCGACAAGATCCTCATCGACCGCGCCCGCGGCGCCGGCGCGCGCGTGGAGGAGGGCGTGCGCGCCGTCGACCTCGCACGCGACGCATCCGGGCGCGTGGTCGGCGTCGTGACGCAGGACGCGCGCGGCGCCGCGGCGACGCGGCCCGCCCGACTGGTGATCGGCGCCGACGGCCTCAACTCCGTGGTCGCCCACCGGCTGGGCGTCGCCCGGCGGCTCCCCTGGCCGCGGCGCATCGCGCTCGTGGCGCACTACCGCGGCGTGGGCGGCATCACCGACGTCGGCGAGATGCACGTGGCGCGCGACGGCTTCGTGGGCATCGCCGACGTCGGGGCCGGCGACACGACCGTCGCCGCCGTCTTTCCGGCTCGCGCGGGCCGCGCGATCGCCGCCGACCGCGCGGCATTTCTCGAGAGCTGGCTGGCCCGGCAGCCGCACCTGGCGGCCCGCTTCGCCGCCGCCCGCCGCGTGGACGAGGTGCGAGCCGTGGGCCCCTTCGCGTCGCACGCCCGGCGCGCCTGGGCCCCGGGCGCGCTCCTCGTGGGCGACGCGGCCGACTTCTTCGATCCGTTCACCGGCGAGGGCATCTACGCCGCGCTCCGCGGGGGCGAACTCGCCGCCGAGCACGCCGCCGCCGCGCTCGACGCGCCGACGGTCCGCGACGCCGACCGCTGCCTCGCCGCCTACGACCGCGCCCGGCGCCGGGAGTTCCGCGGCAAGTGGATGGTGGAGCGCGCCATCGGCGCCGTGGTGGCCAGCGCCCCGCTCATCAACCGCGCCGCCCGCGCCTGCGAGGCGCGCCCCGCGATGGCCGACCTGCTGGTGGGCGTGGCCGGCGACTTCGTGCCGCCGCGGCTGGTGATGCGCCCGGCCTTTCTGCTTAGTTTGTTCGCACGCCCCCTGCCCGCCGACCGCGCCGCGACCCACGCATGACCATCGATCCCGACACCTTCCGCGCCGTGCTCGGCCGCTTCGCCTCCGGCGTCACGATCCTGACCGCGCGCGACCCCGAGGGCCGCGACCACGGCATGACGGTGAGCGCGTTCTGCTCGGTGAGCCTCGAGCCGCCCCTCGTGCTGGCCTGCGTCGACCGCACCGCCAGGATGCACGACCTCCTCATGCGGCAGGACCGGGTGGGCATCAGCATCCTGGCCGCCGCGCAGGAAGCGCTGTCACGGCGGTTCGCCGAGCTCGAGTCGGACCGCTTCGACGGGCTGGGCTACCTGCGCGGCGAGAGCGGCGTGGTGCTGTTCGAGGACGCACTGGCGCATCTGGAGTGCCGCGTGCGCGACCGCCATCCGGCGGGCGACCACACGCTGTTCGTCTGCGCCGTGGAGCGGGCCGAAACGCGCCAGGACCGCCCGCTGCTGTACTACCGCGGCGGCTACGCGCAGCTCGAGCGCTGATGACGCCGCTCACCCCCGGGCGCCGGCGGGGGTTCGAATACCTCGACGATCCCGCCGTTGCGCGCGATGTCCGTTTGCGTTCGCAGCGCGACGTCGTGCGGTCCAACACGCTGCTCGGCGGCGCCCGCGCGCTGATGCGCGAACTGCGGCGCGCGCTGCCGGCCGGCGGCGAGGCCACCCTGCTCGACGTCGGCACCGGGCTGGCCGATCTGCCGCGCCGCGCCGCGCGGCTGGCGGGGCAACGGGGCGTCACGCTCACCACCATCGGGTGCGACGCGTCGGCCCCTCTGCTCGAGGCCGCGCGCGGCGCCCTCACGCACGCCGTCTGCGCCGACGCCCTTGCGCTTCCCTTTCGAACCGCCAGTGTTGACCTGGTCGTCTGCTCGCAGCTGCTGCACCACTTCGAGCGCGACGACGCCATTCGCCTCGTGCGCGAGATGCGCCGCGTGGCGCGCCGCGCCGTCATCGTCAGCGACCTCCGGAGGAGTTGGATCGCCATGGCCGGGTTCTGGCTGGTGAGCTTCCCGCTGCGCTTCCACCCCGTCACGCGCCACGACGGCGCGCTGTCGGTGCTGCGCGGATTCACGGCCGCGGAGCTGGCCGACATCGTGAGCCGCGGCGCCGGCGGTGAAGCCCGCGTCCGGCGCCACGCCGGCTTCCGCCTCACGGCGCGTGTCTCCGCGGAGGCGAGCATCCGGTGACCGATCCGCGGAGCGACCCGTTCAAACTCGGCCCCATGCCGCCGTCGGCGCGGATGATCACCGTGAACCGGCGGGTCGTGGCCGCCGACGTGGACGCCATCTACCTGCTGGCGCGCGACGTCGAGCAGTGGCCGGCGCTGCTGCCACACTATCGGGACGTCCGCTTCATCTCGCGGACCCGCGACGGCGGCGGCGTGGTGGAGATGGCGGCCTGGCGCCCATTCGCGCTGTTCGACTGGCCCACCTGGTGGGTGTCGGAGATGCAGGTCTTCGACGGCCAGCCGGGGGCGCCTCCGTGGATCCGCTTCCGCCACGTGCGGGGCGTCACGCGGCGCATGGAGGTGCTGTGGGCGTTCCGGCCGGACGCGGAACGCACGACCGTGACTATCCTCCATATGTGGAACGGACCGCCGTGGCCAGCGATCGGCACGTTCGCGGCGCGGCGCGTGATCGGGCCGGTGTTCGTGCACGGCATCGCCGAGCGCACGCTCGCCGGGCTGGCCGGCGTGGCGGAAGATCGAGTGCGGAATCTCTAATGGAGCGGCGCATGCCGGAACGCAGACGGGTCGTGGTGACGGGAATCGGGCCGATCACGCCGATCGGGATCACCCGGGACGGCCTGTGGGAGGGACTGCGGCGCCAGCAGAGCGCCGTGCGCACGATCACGCGCTTCGACCCGTCCATGCTCAGGAGCCGCAACGCCGCCGAGATCGACGACTTTCACCCCGATGACTTCCTCGAGCGCAAGCGCGCCGGGCGGCTCGACCGGTTCGGGCACTTCTGCGTGGCGGCCGCCCGCCTGGCCGCCGAGGACGCGCATCTCGACCTCGCTGCGGAGAATCGCGAGCGGGTGGGCGCGATGATGGGCTCGGCGCTCGGCGGGCTGGCGTTCGCCGAAGACCAGGTGCGCGTCGAGATGCGCGACGGCATGAAGGCCGTGGATCCGTCGCTCGCGCTCACGGTGTTCGCCGGCGCGGCCAGCTGCAACATCGCCATCGAGCTTGGCGTGCAGGGCCCCAACTGCACGAACGCGATGAGCTGCGCGTCGGGGACGATCGCGGTGGGCGAGGCCTTTCGCGCCATCCGCGACGGCTACGCCGACGTGATGTTCGCCGGCGGGGCGGAGGCGCCCCTGGCGCCGCTCTGCTTCGGGGCGTTCACGATCATCCGCGCCATGTCCACGCGCAACGACGAGCCGGCGCGCGCATCGCGCCCCTTCGACCGGGACCGCGACGGATTCGTGATGGGCGAGGGCGCGTGCGTGCTCCTGCTCGAGGAGCGGGGGCGGGCGCTGGCCCGCAGCGCGCCGGTGTACGCGGAGGTCGCCGGCTTTGGATTCTCCAACGACGCCCATCACATCTCGGCGCCCCGGCCCGACGGGGCGCAGGCCGCGCGGTCGATGCGCCTGGCGCTGGACGATGCGCACCTGGCGCCGCACGAGATCGCGTACGTGAACGCCCACGGCAGCGCCACGCGGCTCAACGATTCAACCGAGACCACGGCCCTCAAGCTCGTGTTCGGCGATCACGCGCCCCGCCTTCAGGTGAGCGGCACCAAGGCCTACTACGGCCACGCGCTCGGCGCCTCGGGGGCCATCGAAGCGGCCATCGCCACGCTCGCCATCGCCCGCGAATGGCTGCCGCCCACGCTCAATCTGGACGCGCCCGACGCCGCGTGCGATCTGGACTACATCCCCAACGCCGGACGCGCCGCGCGCGCCGAGCACGCGCTGAGCAATTCGTTCGGGTTCGGCGGAATCAACGCAGCGCTGGTCCTGAGGCGAGCCACGTAGTCTGCGTTCGCCGCACCCGGCTCGCCGCTGAAAGCCGACGGCGGGCGCTGAGCGATGCGCATGGCGCGGCGCCCCGCGGCGCTGGACCTCGCATCGTTCCGCGCGTAGCCTTGTGGGTGGAATATCGCCCTCGCCTCCACCAGCGGAGCCCTCGACATGCATGACCTCAAGCGGCCGATCGTCGCCGAATTCATCGGAACGTTCGCGCTCGTATTCATCGGCGGCGCCACGATCATGAACGGCTATGTGGCCCACCCGCCCGCCAGCGTGCCGCTCATCGACGTCGCGCTCGCCGAAGGGCTGATCATGGCGCTGCTCGTGACGGCCACGATGCGCGTGTCCGGGCATCTGAATCCGGCGGTGACCATCGGCGTCGCCGTGACGCGCCGACTGAGCCCGGGCGCGGCGATGGTGTACATCGTCGCCCAGTGCGCGGGCGCGGTGGCGGGGGCGGTGGCGCTGAAGGGCGTCTTCCCGCCGGCGGCCGCCGACGCGGCCCGCCTCGGCGGACAGTGGGTGGCCGGGAACGTCAGCACGTGGAACGCCATCGTGCTCGAAGCCATCGCGACCTTCTTCCTAGTGTTCGTGGCCTGCGCCGCGCTCGTCGACGCCAGAGCGCCAAAGGTGGGCGGTTTCGCGGTCGGGCTCGCCGTCTGCGCGGGCATTCTCGCCATCGGGCCGCTCACCGGTGCGTCGATGAACCCGGCGCGCTCGTTCGGGCCGGCGCTGGTGAGCGGCTACTTCACCGGCCATCTGATCTACTGGATCGGGCCCATCGTGGGCGGCGCCCTGGCCGGCCTCGTCTACGACTGGACCTTCCTGAAGGGCGACGCGGCCGACGGGGCGGGCTGAGCGCGCGCGATGGCCACCCCCGACCAGCCGACCTCGATTCAGGCGCTCGAACGCGAGCGAGAGCGCGTGATCGCGCTCCTCTCGCGCCACTTCGCCAACGACGACCTGTCGATCGACGAACTGGAGACGCGCCTCGAACTCGCCTACCGCGCCGAGTCGGTGGCCGAGGTCCGGACGCTGGTGGCGGACCTTCGCGAACCCGATGCGCCGGGAACCGGCGCCGGCGTGCGCGCGGCGCCGCCGCCGTCGCAGACGGTGCGCGCGCGGCTGGTGTCGTTCATGAGCAGCCGCGTGCGGCGGGGCGTGTGGATTCCGCCGCAGGAACTCGATCTGATCGCGGTGATGTCCGACACGCACCTCGATCTCCGCGAGGCGCAGCTCTCGGCCGGCGTGACGGAAATCCGCGTCAAGGCGACGATGGCGTCCGTGCGCATCACCGTGCCGGCCGGCGTCCACGTGGTCACCGAGACGAATCCGATCCTGGCATCGGTGAGCGACCGCACGGAGCGCGGTCCGGTGCCCCCGCGCGGGGCGCCCGTCTTGCGCGTGACGGGGTGGGCGGTGATGTCGGACGTGTCGGTGCGGCGGAGAGACGTGGAAGAGTGAGAGCGTGAGAGTGAGCGAGTCACGGCGGTGTTCGCCCATTCACCCAGTTACACTCTCACTTCCTCATGCTCGCGATCCCGGCGCGCAGCGCCAGCCCCGTGATCATGCCCCCCGCGGCGGGAATGAGCGCCTCGAGGGACGACGAGGCGTGCGGCAGGGAATAGGGAAGCGGAATGTGGGCGGCCTTGGCATACCAGTGCGCCAGCGGGACGCCGAATCCGACGAGAAAGCCGCCCAGCCATCCGCCGCGCGAGAACAGCACCGTGATCGCGAACGATGCGCCGGCCACGATGAGGATGCTCGCCTGCACATCGTCGTTGTGCAGGTCGACCCAGCCGGCGAAGACCGCGCAGCCCACCGTGGCCAGCACGAGCGCCGCGAGCACGGCGCTCCGGAGGGCGCGATTGGGGGGAGCGGCCGTTGGCATTGGCATCGGGCGCCTAGAGCCCAGCCGGCGGATCGCGGAAAAACATGTGAAGCGGGTCGGCCATGGAGTGTACGGTAGCCCGATTAGCGCGTTTGTGTCAAGTACTTTGCGTTACGAAGTAGAAGCGAGCCCGGGATTCGCGAAACGGGCACACGGCCGGCGGATCAGGAGGCGCGGACCGCCGGCGGCACGCCATCCGTCCGGCCGCCTGGCCGTGGCTCACGGACCCGGCGTCACGTACGCCCGGTCGTACTGCTCGATCGACCGCGCGATCAGCCGCATCGCCTCGCCGCTCTTTCCCCACCCCACGATCTCCACCTTCTTCCCTTCCAGCTCCTTGTAGCTCACGAAGAACTGCGCCACTTCCCTGAGCAGGTGCTGCGGGATGTCGGCGATGTCGAAGTACTCCTGCGAGTAGGGATCGTGCACCGGCACGGCGAGGATTTTGTCGTCCGGCTCGCCCTTGTCCACCATGTGCAGCACGCCGATCGGACGGGCGTCGATGATGCACCCGGGAAAGGTCTCCTCCTTCAGCAGCACCAGCACGTCCATCGGATCGCCGTCGTCGTGCAGCGTACGCGGAATGAATCCGTACTCGGCCGGATAGTGCACCGCCGAGTAGAGCACGCGGTCGAGCTTGATGAGACCCGAGGCCTTGTCGAGTTCGTACTTGTTGCGGCTCCCCTGCGGGATCTCGATCACGGCCGTGATCACTTCCGGCGGGTGGACGCCGGGCGTCAGGTCACGCCAGTAGTTGGTCACGCCGTGTAGTCCCCGCGCGCGAGCAGCGCGGCCGCCTCGGTGGCGAAATAGGTGATCACCACGTCGGCGCCGGCGCGGCGAATGCCGAGCAGCGAATCCATCATCACCCGCTCGCCGTCGATCCACCCGCGTTCGCCCGCGGCGCGGATCATGCTGAATTCACCGCTCACCTGGTACGCCGCCGTCGGATAGCCGAACGCGTCCTTCACCCGGCGGATGACGTCGAGAAACGGGCCGGCCGGCTTCACCATCACCATGTCGGCCCCCTCGGCGATGTCTAGTTCCACCTCGCGCAGCGCCTCGTCGGTGTTGGCCGAGTCCATCTGATAGCTGCGACGGTCGCCGAACTGCGGCGCCGACTCGGCGGCGTCGCGGAAGGGCCCGTAGAACGGTCCGGCGAACTTCGCGGCGTAGCTCAGGATCGGCGTGTTCTCGCGGCCGGCGGCGTCGAGCGCCCGGCGGATGGCGCCCACGCGCCCGTCCATCATGTCGCTCGGCGCGACGATGTCGGCCCCGGCCGCGGCGTGCGACACCGCCTCGCGCGCCAGTAGTTCCAGCGTCGCGTCGTTGTCCACGTCGCCGTCTCTGAGCACACCGCAGTGGCCGTGGTCGGTGTACTCGCACATGCAGACGTCGGTGATCACGACGAGGTCGGGCAGCTCGCGCTTGAGCGCCCGCACCGCCTGCTGCACCGGGCCCCGGTCGTCCCAGGCGCCGGTGCCGGTGGCGTCCTTGTGTTCCGGGATGCCGAACAGCAGGACGCCGCCCACGCCCGCCGCGGCGGCGGCCGCCGCGTCGCGCACCAGTTCGTCCACCGACAGTTGGAAGACGCCCGGCATCGACGCCACGGGCACGCGCACGTGCGCGCCCAGCCGCACGAACATCGGCAGAACGAGCTGCGACGGCGCGAGATGCGTCTCGCGGACGAGCCGCCGGAGGGCGGCGGTCCGGCGGAGCCGGCGGGGGCGGTATTCGGGAAAGTTCGACATGATTGGCTCAGCGTGCGGGCGCCGCGGCCGGCTGGGATCCGGCGCCGTCGTCCGTGGAATCTACTCCGGTTGCGGGGAGGGCAGATGCTGGGCCCGCCGCAGCTCCTCGAGAATTTCGGTGGCGCCCTCGCCGCGCAGCTGGTTCGCCAGCCGCACGCCGCACAGTTCGGGATCGCGCTCGTCCAGCGCGATCTCGCCGCGCACGACGCGCGCGCCCTCGAGGTCGGCGATCAGCCCGTGCAGCACGTAGCCGCCGTCGCGCGGCATCACCAGCGCGCCGATCGGCACCTGGCATCCGCCTTCCAGCGCGCCCAGGAACGCGCGCTCGGCGCGCACATCGGTCATCGTCCGCGCGTGGTTGAGCGCTGCCACGGCGTCGCGCATGCGCGCGTCGTCGGCGCGGATCTGCACGGCGATGGCCCCCTGCCCCGGCGCCGGCAGCCACTGCGGCGCCGCGAGCACCGCGGTGATGCGCTGCGCCACGCCGAGCCGGTGGAGTCCGGCGGCGGCGAGAATCGCCGCGTGCACGACGCCGGTGTCCACCTTCTTGACCCGCGTGGGCACGTTGCCGCGCAGTTCGACGATGTCGAGGTCCTTGCGATGGGCCGCGAGCTGGGCACGGCGGCGCAGGCTCGACGTGCCCACCCGCGATCCGCGCGGCAGTTCGTCCAGCGACTCCGCGTCGATCACGTCGCTCACCACGAGCACGTCCCGCGGATCCTCCCGCTCGAGCACCGCGCCGATGACCAGCCCCTCGGGCGACTCGGTGGGCAGATCCTTGAGCGAGTGCACGCAACAGTCCACCTTGCCGCGGCCCAGCGCGTGCTCGAGTTCCTTGGTGAACAGCCCCTTGGCGCCGATCGCGCTCAGCGGTTCGTCGAGCTTCTTGTCGCCGACGGTCTTGAATGTCACCAGTTCGGCGGCGTGTCCGTTCGCCGCGAGCAGCCGCTTCACCAGATTTGCCTGATAGAGCGCGAGATCGGACGACCGGGTGGCGATGCGAATGGGGGCCTGTGCGTCCATGGAATTCGAATGTTTGTGGAGGTGCCTAAATGTAGCCGCGTTCAGCGGCGGGCGGCCACCACGGCCGCCACGAGGCCCTCGATCGTCGACGGATCGGCCTCGGCCCGCACCGGGAGCCCGAGTTCGCGCACCACCGCCGAGGTGGCCGGCCCGATGGTGACGATGCCGGCGCGCGACGCCGCGTCGGCGCCCACCGCTTCCACGAACGCGCGCGCCGCGGAACCGGCGGTGAAGGTCACCAGATCTACCTCGCCGGCGAGCAGCCGCGCCCGCAGCGCGCCGGCGCCGGCAACGCCGGCCACCGAGCGGTAGAGCGGCGTCACGTCCACCGTGGCGCCCATGTCGCGCAACCCGGCAGGCAGCACCTCGCGGGCGCCGGCGGCGGCGAGACAGAGCACGCGGCGGCCGCGCACGTCGTCGCGCGCGCGGAACGCATCGAGCAGTCCTTCGGCCACGAAGCGCCGCGGCGTCACGGCCACGGCGATGCCGAGCGCTTCGAGCGCCGCCGCGGTGGCGGGTCCAACGGCGGCCACCCGGATCGCGGCAAGCGCCGCGGCGTCCTGGTCCGTCGCGCGCAGCAGTTGCCGGAAGAAGGCGACGGCATTCTGACTGGTGAAGATCAGCCAGTCGTACGACGAGAGCGAGCGCAGCGCCTCGAGCACCGGCGCCGTGTCGAGCAGTTCCAGGCGCGTGACCGGCATCTCGATCACCTCGGCGCCGAGCGCGGCCAGCGGGCCCGCGAGCCCGGCCGCATTGTCCGCGGCACGCGTCACCACCACCCGCGCGCCCGCGAGGGGGCGCGCGTTTGCCTGGGGTGTGTATTCTGGCGGTGGAGTCATGCGGTTCGTGGGCGCGGGCTCGCCGCCTGATGGCGGTTCCGCCGGAAGATACCGCCCCGTCGCCCGCCTGCCACGCCCAACCTTGCCGCCGCGCGGATCAATTCGCACTATCTGTTGTCCTGCGCCGTTCGTCTCTCTTCGCTGCTCCCCATGACTGATATCTCCGTCCTCCTCACCGAACACCGCAAGTTCCCGCCGCCGGCTTCGTTCAAGGCGACCGCCGTCATCAACGACCCGGCGATCTACGACAAGGCGGCCAGGGACATCCCCGCCTACTGGGCGGAGCAGGCGAAGGGCATCGAGTGGATGGAGCCCTTCGAGACGGTGCTCGACTGGAAGCCGCCGCACGCGCAGTGGTTCGTGGGCGGCAAGCTCAACGCGTCGGTGAACTGCGTCGACCGGCACGTGCGCGGCCCGCACCGCAACAAGGCGGCGCTGATCTGGGAGGGCGAGCCGGGCGACCGGCGGACGCTCACGTACTGGGATCTGTTCGTCGAGGTCAACAAGTTCGCCAACGTGCTCAAGGCGCTCGGCGTCCGGCGCGGCGACCGCGTGGCCATCTACCTGCCGATGATCCCCGAAGCGGTGATCTCGATGCTCGCCTGCGCGCGCATCGGCGCGGTGCACTCGGTGGTGTTCGGCGGGTTCTCGCCGGAGTCGCTGCGCGACCGCATCAACGACGCCGAGTGCAAGCTGCTGATCACCGCCGACGGCGGCTACCGGCGTGGCGGCGTGGTGCCGCTCAAGCGCAACTGCGACAAGGCGCTCGAGGACACGCCGTCCATCCAGAACGTGGTCGTGGTGCAGCGGCGCCCCGGCGCCGGGGGCGACGAAGCGTTCGCGGACATGAAGGAGGGCCGCGACCACTGGTGGCACCGGCTCATGCGCACGGCGGGCCAGTGGTGCGAACCGGAGGCAATGGACGCCGAGGACGTGCTGTACATCCTGTACACGTCGGGCACGACGGGCAAACCCAAGGGCATCGTGCACACCACCGGCGGCTACCTGGTGGGCGCGACGACGAGCACCCGGCAGGTGTTCGACCTCAAGGAGGACGATGTATTCTGGTGCACCGCGGACGTCGGCTGGGTGACCGGCCACACGTACCTCATCTACGGTCCGCTGTCCAACGGCGCCACCTGCGTGATGTACGAGGGCGCGCCGGACTGGCCCGAGAAGGACCGGTTCTGGGAACTGTGCGAGAAGTACGGCGTGACGATCCTGTACACCGCGCCCACGGCCATCCGCGCGTTCATGAAGTGGGGCGCGCAGCATCCGGCCAAGCACGACCTCTCGCAATTGCGGCTGCTCGGATCCGTCGGCGAGCCGATCAATCCCGAAGCGTGGATGTGGTACCACAAGGTGATCGGCGACGAGCGCTGCCCGATCGTGGACACCTGGTGGCAGACCGAGACGGGCTCGATCGTGATCTCGCCCCTGCCCGGAATCACCGCCACGCAGCCCGGCAGCGCCACGCGGCCGCTGCCCGGATACGCGGCCGCGGTGCTCGACACCGGCGGCAAGAACATCCCCGTGGGCGGCGGCCTGCTGGCGCTCACCCAGCCGTGGCCGTCGATGCTGCGCACCATCTGGGGCGACGACCAGCGCTACGTGGACACCTACTTCTCCAAATGGCCCGGGCGCCCCGACCTCTACTTTCCCGGCGACGGCGTGAAGCTCGACGCCGAGGGCTACTACGTGATCCTCGGCCGCGTGGACGACGTGCTGAACGTGGCCGGCCACCGCATTGGCACCATGGAAGTGGAGTCGGCGCTGGTGGAGCATCCGGCGGTTGCCGAGGCCGCGGTGGTGGGCAAGGCGCACGAACTCAAGGGCCAGGCGCTGGCCGCGTTCGTCACGCTCCGCGAAGGATTCAAGCCGTCGCCGGCGCTGCACGACGAGCTGCGCGAGTTCGTGGGCGAGAAGATCGGAGCGATCGCCAAGCCCGACGACGTGCTGTTCTCGGCGGATCTGCCGAAGACGCGCTCGGGAAAGATCATGCGCCGGCTGCTGCGTGATATCGCCGAAGGGCGAACCCTCGGGGATACGACGACGCTCGCGGATCCGGCGGTGGTGGCGAAGCTCAAGGAGCAGTACGAAGCGACCGAGAGCTGAACGGCGCAGGGCCGAAATCACGCAGGGCCGGTACGGCACAGGGCCGAACCGACGAAACTGAAATGCGGCGCAGGGCAACACCGGCGCGGAATTCGGAAGCGGGCAAACGGCGAATGATATGAAAGGGCGGGACGATCGGTCACGATCGTCCCGCCCTTCCGCATCCCGACTGTCCGACCTACCGACCTACCGACCTCCCGCCCTCACGCCCTACTACAGTTCCGTCGCCGCCCCCGTCTTCACCACCGTCCCGATCGGCAGCTTGCGGATCCGCACGCCGGTGGCGTCGAAGATCGCGTTCAGGAGCGCCGGGGCGAACGCGGGCACGCCCGGCTCGCCGACGCCGGTGGGCGACTCGTGATTCTCCACCAGGTGCACCTCGACCTTCGGCATCTCGTTCATGCGAACGATCTGATAATCCGTGAAGTTGCTCTGCTGCACGGCGCCGTTCTTCACCGTGATCTCGCCGTACAGCGCCGCGCTCTGCGCCCAGCCGATGGCGCTCTCCACCTGGGCCACGACGGTGTCGGGATTGATGAGCTGGCCGCAGTCGAAGGCGCACACCACGCGGTTCACCTTCACCTTGCCGTTCGTCGGCACCTCGACTTCGACCACCTGGGCCACCAGCGTGCCGTCGTAGTCGTAGTAGGCGAAGCCGCGCCCCTGGCCGGCCGGGAGCTTCGAGCCCCACCCCGCCCTGTCGGCGGCCAGCTGGATCACGTGCTGGGCGCGCGGATTGTGCGTGAGCATGCCGAGCCGGAACTGGATCGGATCCTTGCCCGCGGCGCGCACGCACTCGTCCATGAACGCTTCGTTGCAGTAGCCGTCCTGCGAGTTGGCCACCGAGCGCCAGAACCAGATCGGCACCGGGCTCTCCACGAACACCATGTCCAGCTTGTAGTTCGGAATCTCGTACTGCGGCGGCTCGGCGGCGTCGAAGTGCCGGCCGCCCATGCCGCCGCCACCGCCGCGGCTCGGAAATGCGTACGCCTCGAGCGACGGACCGACCACGCGGTCCTCCCAGCTCACCAGGTTGCCGCCGGCGTCGATCACCGCGCGCAGGCGCTGGATGCCGTCCACGCGGTAGAAGCCGTGCTGGATGTCCTCCTCCCGCGACCAGGTGACCTTCACCGGCCGGCCGGCGGCCTTCGAGATCTGCGCGGCTTCGATGGCGAAGTCGGTCTGCGACCGGCGGCCGAAGCCGCCGCCGAGGAAAGTCATGTGCACGTTGACCGAGTCGGGCGGCACGTTGAGCAGTCGCGCCACCGCGGTGCGCACGCTGTCCGGCGACTGCGACCCCACCCAGACGTCCACGCCGTCGGCGCGCACGTCGGCGGTGCAGTTCATCGGCTCCATCGGCGCGTGCACGAGCAGCGGGTACTCGTAGATCGCCTCCACCGTCTTCTCGCCCGGGCCGGCGGGCCGCACGGCGCCCTTGCTGGCCGTCATGCCGGCGCCGGCGTCGTCGTTCACCCGCGCGTGATAGGTGGCGTTCGCACCGTCGGTGGAGTACTGCGCGTTCGGACCGGGATCCCAATCGATCACAAGCGCGTCGCGCCCCTTCATCGCCGCCCAGGTGTCATCGGCCAGCACGACGACGCGCGCCGGCAGCGTGCGCTCCACGGCGTCGAGCTTCACGACCTGCCGCACCCCCGTCACGGCGCGCGCCCTGCTGTCGTCCACGCTCCGGAGCGATCCGCCGAACGCCGGGCAGCGGGCCACGCTGGCGTACAGCATGTTCGGCAGGCGCACGTCGATGCCGAATTGCGTCTTCCCGTTCACCTTGTCGGGAATGTCGAGCCGCGGCGTCGATTTGCCGACGAGCCGGAACGAGGCCGGGTCCTTGAGCGGCACGTCGCCCGAGGGCACCGGCTGCTTGGCGGCCAGCGCCGCCAGTTCGCCATATGTCGCGCTGCGCTTCGACGGGCCGTGGGTCACGACGCTCGCCATCGTCGTGCACTGTGACGCCGGCACCCCCCACTTGGCGGCCGCGGCCGCCACGAGCATCGAGCGCCCCGTGGCGCCCGCCTTGCGCAGCGGCATGTACGAACTGCGGGTGCTCTGACTTCCCCCGGTGCTCGTGTTGTACTTGCCGTTCGTGGGCGCGCGAGCCACGCGTACTTTGCTCCAATCGGCGTCCAGCTCCTCGGCCACGATCATCGGCATCGCCGTCCAGACGCCCTGCCCCATCTCGGACTTGGCCGACTGGATCGTGATCGTGCCGTCGGAGTCGATGGAGAGCCAGAGGTTCGGCGTCCACCCGGCGGGCGCGCCCTGGGCGGGCATCAACCGGGCGGCAAAGGCGTCGAGCGTGCTGAAGCCGAGCACGAGCGCGGCGCCGGTGCCCGCCGACGCGGCGACGAACTGGCGGCGGCTGATCGTCTTCTTGCTCATTTGGCCTCCCCGGCGGCGCGATGGATCGCTTTGCGGATGCGGAGATACGTGGCGCAGCGGCAGAGGTTGTCGCTCATGCCGTTGTCGATGTCGGCATCGGTGGGGTGCGGCTTGGACGCCAGGAGCGCGGCGGCGGCCATGAGCTGGCCCGACTGGCAATAGCCGCACTGCGGCACCTGCTCCTCGATCCACGCCTGCTGCAGCCGGCGCCCCACCTCGGACTGCTCGAGCACCTCGATGGTGGTGATCTTGTGGCCGGCGGCGTCGGCGACGCTCCACTGGCACGACCGCGCCGTGTCGCCGTCGATGTGCACCATGCAGGCGGCGCAGGCGCCGACCCCGCACCCGAACTTGGTGCCGGTCAGCTCCAGTTTGTCACGCAGCACCCAGAGCAGGGGCGCGTCGGCGTCGGCCGACACGGTGCGCGCGACGCCGTTCACGGTGAGTTGATAGTCGGGCATGTGGTTCGCTCCAGTGGCGCGGTCCACGGGGCCGCCCCACGAACGGGGTTCCGCTCCGGCGGCGCCGCACGCGGGCGGCGCCGGAGCCGCTACTCGTTAACTACTGTGCGCGTTTGCGCGCGATAGTCAAGCAACGCCAGTGCAAAGAGTGCGACCACCAGGGTGGCCGACCCCACGCACCAGCGGCAGATGGCGTGGATACGGAACAGTTCGAGGTAGGTGAGCCAGGCGCTGTACAGCACGCCCCAGCCGGTGAGCCCGAGGAGCGCCAGCGAGACCCGCGTCTCGTCGGCGAACCGCTCGTGGGTGGCCGCCAGGGCCACCGCGAACACGACCAGATAGTAGAGCACGCCCCACACGGCCACCTTGATGCCCAGGAACACCGCCCAGCGGCTGGTCTGGACGAGTTCGCAGCTGCCCGAGCCGCAGGCCAGCGTGCCGATGTAGCCCAGATCGTGCAGGGCGAGGTACGCGGCCACCATGACGCCCAGGAGGGCGAGGACCGCGAGCGACATCCGCCGGGTCATTTCTTGGCGGCTGCCTGCTGGCGGGCCAGCGCCTCTTCGACCTCTTTCTTGAACTGGTCGTACGTCAGGTAGCCGGGCACGACCTTGGTGCCGAACACGAAGGTGGGCGTGGCGTCGATGTGGCGGCGCTCGGCTTCCTGCTCGTTGGCCTGCAACTGCGCCTGGAACTTCCGGTCCTTCACGCACTGGTTGTACTGGTCCATGTTCAGCCCCAGCCCCTGCGCGTAGCCCGCGATCACGTTGTCCGGCTTGTCGGTGGCCTCGGTGTTCCACTGGTCCTGCCGGTTGTACAGCATGTCGTGCATCTGCCAGAACTTCCCCTGGTCGCCGGCGCACCAGGCCGCCCGGTGGGCGTTCCAGGTGTTGCGGTGCTGGGAGAGCGGGAAGTCCATGTAGCGCATCCGGACGACGCCGGAATCGATCAGATGTGTGCGAACGTCGGGCTCGGAGAGCGTGGCGAACTGGCCGCACACCGGGCACTCGAAGTCGGCGAATTCGAGGACCTCGAGCTTGGCGCTGTCGCTCCCTTCCACGTGGCCCTGGGCGCCCAGCTTGGGCAGCGTGCTGTCCCACTGGGCCACGCCCGACTTCGACCGGGTGGACAGGTAAGAAAGGGCCCCGATGCCGAGCACCGCGATGGCGATGATCAGGATGTAGAACCCGCGCATCGCCGGGTTGCTCTTGCCGGAGTGCCCGGCCCGCCCGGAATCGGCTGGTTTCTTGGCCATTGCGTCTGCTCGCCCCCTGCTGCGTCTGACTGGGATGGACCGCTGTCGCGGTGCTGTCCCGGGAAACCTAGACCGGGCTCGGCGCGCCACGCAAGCAATCCGCCGCCGGGGGCGAAGGCGGGCGGCCACATGGGCTTCCGCGCACCCCGGTGGCGCCTGCACGGGCCTGCGACACTCATTAGATTACCGGAGCAATGTTCCTCTCACATTTCACTGGGTTAAATGGCTAAGAGCAAGAACCGACGCAGCGGCGCGCCGTCCATGGCGATGCCCAATCCGTTCGATGAAGCGCGCGACGAACTGTTCCAGCACATCATTCGGTGTGCAGTGATCGGCTCCACACCGGAGCATCAGCAGGAGTGGTTCGACGACACGATGAAATACATGGCCGACCGGTATCCGGAACTGGCCGAAGGCGATTTCGAGGAGTTGAAGAAGCTGGGTGCACGATTCGCCCAGCCCCCGAAGACGAACCGCGCGGCCGAAGAAGAGAACGCCGTTACCGCGGCATAGTCAGGACTTCACCGCCAGATCGTCGGACTTCGGCGCAGCACGACGCCGAATCGCACGCCGCCGCCGAACCCCACTTGGTACGCCATGCGCACCCCGTGGGCCGGCGGCCCTTCGAAATCCAGCAGGCCGGTCAGATAGGGCCGCACCCGGTCGCCCGCTTCGTAGCGCGCACTGACGCCGCCGGCGAGCGACAGCGCCCAGTGCTGTTGCCCGAAGGGGTCCAGCAACAGGCGCATGAGCGCATCCACCCGGCCCGTGCCCTTGAGCACGCCGTCGCGCCGCAGCGCGCCGGCCGCCGCGTCGAGCTCCACCCGCTGGTAGTAGCCGGCGCCGAGGTCCACGCCGCCGCCCAGCTGCGCCGCGAACGGCGCGTTGCCCATCAGGTCGGCGCGCAGCTCCGGCCGGGGCGCGATCTGCGCCCGGCCGCGCGCCGGCGCCAGGATCAGGCCGGCCGCCGCCACCGCCGCCGCCATCCGCCCCCTCACCGCGCCCGCTCCCGCCAGAGCGCCATCGTGTAGTCGTACACCGCCCAGCACGACGCCGCGAACACCACCGCGAGCAGCGGCTCCACCAACGCCGGGCGCAGCTCGATCGCCGCGAAGGTGAGCAGCTGCAGCACCGTCACGATCTTGCCCGACGCGCGAGACCGGAACGCCACCGGGCGCAGCCAGGGAATGATGCGCGCCACGAGGAACCCGATAGCCGTCATCAGGTCGCGGAAGATGATGACGAAGTACCCGAGCGTCCCGATGCCGCCGGTGAACAGGAACACGGAGACCGCCGTGAGCACGAACACGCGGTCGGCGATGGGATCGATGAGCGCGCCGCCGCGGCTGGTGATGTTGGCCCGCCGGGCGATGAACCCGTCCAGGAAGTCGGTGACGGCGGCGAGCCCGATCAGCGCGATGCGGCTCTCCGCGGCATCGCTGGCGACGAAGGCGCCGGCCATGAGGAGCCGCGAGAGCGAGAGCAGATTGGGGACCTGGCGGAGTCCCCGCCGAGCGTGCATGCCCGGAAGTTAAGGAGCGCCGGGCGTGCTTGCCACCGCTCCGGGCGGGACCTAGCTTGCCTCTTCCGCCCCCGTTTCCCGAGGTCCGGATGCCGGATGTGATCGAACTCTTGCGCGGCGTGGCCATCTTCAAGGGCCTGGACGACGAGGAGTTGAAGGCGATCGCCGAGGTCTGCAAGGAAGAGAAGTTCGTCTCCGGGGAATACATCTTCCGCGAGGGCGAAGCGGGCAATCGCCTGTACCTGATCACCGACGGCGAGGTGCGGATCAGCCGCGACGTGCCGGGCAGCGGCGAGGAAGCGCTGGCCGTGCTCAAGCGAGGCGCCCTGTTCGGCGAGATGGCCGTCTTCGACCGCAGCGAGCGATCCACGCACGCCATCTCCAACGGCGGCACCACGGCGCTCACGATCAGCCGCCCCGACTTCGAGATGCTCCTCGATTTCGACCGCGAGCTGGCCTACAAGATCCTCTGGGCGGTGGTGCGCCTGCTCTCGGGGCGGCTGCGCCAGACCAACGACTCCCTGCGGTCGTTCCTCGCGATGTCGATGTTCTAGCGCGCCCGGGCGCCGCCCGGCATTCGACCCCACAACTCGCGTTTCCTTCCGGCACCCCCGGCCGCTACCCCGATCACCGTCGAGGCCACGCCACGCATGTCGCCACTCTTCCGCTCGCCCGTGTTCCGCGCCGTGATGCTGCTGGTCGTCTCCAACACCTTCATGACCTTTGCCTGGTACGCGCACCTGCGGAATCTGTCCGACCGCAAATGGTACGTGGCCGCGATCATCAGCTGGTCGATTGCGTTCTTCGAGTACCTGTTCCAGGTGCCGGCCAACCGCATCGGCTACCAGGTGCTCACGCTGGGGCAGCTGAAGATGATCCAGGAAATCGTCACGCTGTCGGTGTTCGTCCCCTTCGCCGTGCTCTACATGAAGCAGCCGCCGCGGCTGGATTTCCTGTGGGCGGGGCTGTGCATGGTGGGCGCCGCGTACTTCATGTTCCGCGCCGCCTGAACGGCCGCTACACCGCCTTCCCCACCCCGCGCACGATCCCCTCCACGCGCCGGTCGGCATCGAAGCAGCGCCGCGCCAGCGCCTGGATCTGGTCGCGCGTCACCGCGCCCACGCGCTCCTCGAACTCGGTGAGCTCGCCCAGCCGGTCGTCGAGCCAGGCGGCGATCACCTCGCTCAGCACCGCGGCGCCCCGCTGCTGCTGGATGGCGTGCACGCCCAGCGCGTACGTCTGCGCGTGGGCCAGCTCCTCGGCGCTCACCGGCGCCTCGCGCAGCTTGGCGAACTCGGCCAGCAGGCCGGCCCGCGCCACCTCTTCCTTGTCCGGCGACATCGCGATGTAGGCCCCGAAGCTGCCCGCCATCCGGCGTTCGAGCGCGAAGGCGTGCACCGTGTACGCCAGCGACTGGCGCTCCCGCAACTCGTCGAAGAACCGCCCGCCGAGTCCGCTGGCGATCCCCGCCACCAGCCCCGCCGCGTAGCGATCGTCGTCGAGGCGCGACGGGCCGGGAAAGAGCATGAGCAGCGCCGTCTGGGCCTTGTCGCGCGGCTCGACGACGGTCTGCACGGCCGCCGGCCACACCGGCGCCGCCAACGGCGCCGCGTCGGCGTACGCGAGACCGGCGAACGCCCGCGCCGCCTCGTCGGCGAGCGCGTCGGGGTCGGCGTCCCCCACCACGCCCACCACCGACGACGCGCGCAGCACGCGCGACGCGTGCCAGGCGCGCGCCGCGTCCGCGGTGACGGCGCGCAGCGACTCCTCGGTGCCGCCGGTGGGCGTCCCGTACGGATGCGACGGGAACGCCGAGCGCATGGCCAGCCGCGTGGGGTACCGGTACATGTCGTCGCGCAGCGAGATCACTTCGGCGATGGCCGTGTCGCGTTCGGTCTCGAACGCGTCGGCGGGCACCGTGGCGGCCTGCGCCACGTCGGCCAGGAGCTCGACCGCCTCGGCGTAACGCCGCGTCGGCACCGAGATCGACCAGCCGAACGACTCGGCCCCCACCACGGGGCTCACGCTGCCGCCCAGCAGTTCGCCCGCCTCGGCGATCTCCTCAGCCGAGCGCGTGGCGGTGCCCTTGCCCGCGGTGCGCGTCATGAGCGCGGTGAGGCCGGCCGTGGCCGCCGGTTCGTCGACGGCCCCACCCCGCACGAACACCCCCACGTGCGTCATCGGCGAACCGGGTTTGCGGTGCACGAGCACCGGCACGCCGTTCGCGGTGCGGTACACGCGGACGCCAGCCTCCTCGCGTTCGAAGCGGGCGCGGGGGAGCGGGGCGGCCGGCCGCGGTTCGCGCCGCGCCACGGGGGCCGGCGGCGGCGCCGGCGCCAGCGCGCCCAGCATGTCGCGCATGGCGTCCGCGTCGGCCGCCAGCGCTGGCGCGGCCGCGGGCCGGTAGGCGAGCACGCCGGCGTTGTCGGGGTCGAGATACCGGCGGGCCACGTCCAGCACGTCGTCCGCGGTGCAGGCCATGAGCCGGTCGTAGAACTCGTCGCCCAGGCGCCAGCCGCCCAGCGCCTCCCACGCCGCCAGGTGGTTGGCCTGCCCTTCCATGTCCTCCAGCCGCCGGATCACGCGCGCATCGAGAATGCGCTGGGCGCGCTCGATCTCGCCGGCGAGCACGCCGTGCTCGCGGAGGCCGAGGATCTGGCGCCACACGGCGCGCGCCGCGTCGCCCACGGTGTCCGGCTGCCCTTCGGCGTGAATCACGAACACGCCGATCTCGGTGGGCGCGTAGTCGTAGGCGGTGATCGAGGAGACGAGCTTGCGCTCGCGCACGGCGCGGTAGAGCCGGGACGCGCGTCCGGTGGCGAGCACCGTGCCGAGCAGTTCCAGCGCCGGCGTATCGGGATGCATGGCGGGCACCGTGCGCCAGCCGAACACCAGCTGGGCCTGCGTGATGTCGCCGGCCAGTTCGCGGTAGCGGAAGCCGGGCTGGCCCGTTTCCGAGGGACCGGGGGAGCGATCCGGCTCGCCGGAGGGCGCGGCGCCATAACGCGCCTCGATGCGCGCGAGCGCGTCGTCCACGTCCACGTCGCCGGCCACGACGAGGATGGTCGAACTGGGGCGGTAGAAGTTGCGGTAGAAGTCCACCACGTCGCCGCGGGTGAGGCGGCGCAGCCCCTCCTCCCGGCCGATGCGCCACCGGCGCATGCGGTGCCGGTCGAACAGCATCTCGTGGAGCGTCTCGGTGGCCACGGCGCCCGGGCTGTCCGCCTTGCGCCTGGCCTCCTGGACGATCACCTCGAGCTCACGCGACAGTTCGCCGGCATCTATTAGCGAATTGGCATAGGCGTCGGCCTGAATGTCCAGCGCCTCGGCGAACCCCGACGACGGCACCACCGTGTAGTAGACGGTGTGGTCGTAGATGGTGCCGGCGTTGAGGTAGCCGCCCACGGCCTTGGTCTGCTTGGCGATCTCGCCCACGCCGCGGCGCGGGGTGCCCTTGAAGTACATGTGTTCGAGCACGTGGGCGATGCCCTGCACCTCGTCGGTCTCGTCGAAGTAGCCGGCCTTCACGTGGGTGACGATGGCGGCGACGGGCGCCGAGGGGTCGCGGCGGACCAGCACCGTGAGTCCGTTGCGCAGCACGTGGCGGTGGACCGTGCGCGGGTCGAGGAGTTCGGTCATCGGATTGAGTGCGGGGTCAGACTTCGCCGAACGAACGGAAGCGGAGCACGACGAGTCCGAGCGCCAGGCAGCCGAGGCCGTATCCGGAAAGCCAGAGCGCCGACTGCCAGGGGAACACGGTGGCCGTGCCGAAGGCGAGGTGGGCGAGATCGGCCACGCGCGCCATCGGCGGCAGCGCGCGCAGCGCCCAGTGGCGCCACCCGACCGCGGTTTCCCAGGACGTGCCGAGCGAGTACGCGACGCCGATCACCAGCATCAGGACGAGCCCGTCGCCGCCCGCGATGGTCGAGAAGAGAAACTCGATGCCGCCCAGCGCTACGTAGATGACCGCGAGCGCGGTGACGAAGTGCCACGACCAGATCGGATGCTCGATCCACGAGAACAGCGCGATCATCAGCGACGCCAGCGTGACGAACCCGATGCCGTTGACGACGAACGTCTGCCCGTGATAGGCCAGCGGGTTGAGGGGCTTGGCGAACAGGAAGCGATAGTAGCCGAGCCGCCGGCCCTCGGAGACGATGCCGTGGACCGCGAGCATGGTGCCGAGAAACGCGAGGATATAGAACACCGGCGGCAGCCCGCCCGCCCAGGGATCGGCCGGCAGGCCGGACATGTTGGGGTGCGTGGTGCGAATGGTCTCGATCATCCGTACCTGCTTGACCACGATCCAGGTGACGAAGCTGATCACGAGGAGCGTCACCAGACCGGCCGGGTAGAAATAGTCGAGCAGCTGCCAGGCGGCGTAGCGCCTGAGGTAGGCGTGGCGGGTCATTGGGAAACCGCCTCCCGGAACTCTCGCTCGAGCGCGGAGCGCGAGGGGGCGATGCTGGCGACGAGTCCGCCCGCCGCGAGGAACCCGGCGAGCGACGCGTTGATCGACTCGACGGTCGCCGGCGCCAGCTCGAAGGCCATCGGGCCGATCGCGGCGGCGCCGGGAAAGTGCTCGGCCACCATCGCGTCGCCGCGGGCAACGACCAGGCGGTACGGCTGCGCCGGCGTGGCCGCGCCCGCCGCGCCGCGCGTTTCGACCACGCGCTGCAGCCGTCCGCCGTCGATGATCGCCACGCGGTCGGCCACGCGCTCCAGCTCGTCGAGGTTGTGCGACGCGATGAAGATCGCGCGATCGGGGCGCCGCAGGCCATTCACCAGATCGCGGAAGCGCTGCGTCCACAGCGGGTCGAGGCCGTGGGTGGGCTCGTCGAAGATCATCACCTCTTCGTCGTGCAGCAGCGCCTGCGCCAGTCCCACGCGCTGCAGGTTTCCCTTCGACAATTGCTTGACCCGCTTGCGCCGGTGCTCGTCCAGTCCCAGCTGCGCCACGACGGCGTCGCGCCGCTCGCCGATGCGCCCCGGCTCGACGCCGGCGAGCAGAGCGTAGCGCCCCAGCGCTTCGTCCACCGTCCAGCGCTGCGGCATCGAGATCAGTTCGGACAGATACCCGATGCCGCGGTGTTCGATGAACGCCCGGGGCGCCCGCCCGTCGATGGTCACCGCGCCGTCGGTGGGCGGCATGTAGCCGAGCATGAGCGAGATCATCGTGCTCTTGCCGGCGCCGTTCGGGCCGGCCACGCCCACGACCTCGCCGCGATTGACCGTCAGCGAGACATCGTCCACGGCCCGCACCCGGCGCCCGAGCAGCGAGCGATAGGTGTGGCCGACATTGCGGAATTCGATCATCGCGCCACCGAGTCCGGCGGCGTGGCGCCGCTCACGCACGACGTCCACACGCCGGGCCCGGCGCGCGTGATCCACCGCTCGCCCTCATCGATCCGCCCGAGCCGCACGAGCGTGCAGCCCAGGAACCCCTTGGCCGCCGCATCGTCCGGGTTCGCCGACACGGCGCGCACGTAGAACTTGCGGGCCAGCTCGTAGTTGCCGGCGGTGAACAGATACGCCCCCATCTCGCGCAGGGCGATGGCATTGGCGGGGTCCGCGGTGAGCGCCAGCTGCAGCTCCTCGTTCGCGCCCGGCAGGTTGCCGGCGTCGCGCGCAATGCGCGCCAGATACACGTGGGCGATGGCGTAGCCGGGATCGAGGAGCAGGGCGCGCCGGAAGTCGGCCGAGGCCGCGTCGCGCTGGCCGGCCTCGTACTCGGTGATCGCCTGGCGCACCACGGCGTCGCGTCGCGGGCCGCCGAACCAGTAGTAGGCGCCGGCGGCGGCGAGCCCGACGGCCACCACCGCCGCGAACGCGATCCAGAGGCCGCGCCGAGCGCGCGCCGCCTCGGGGGGCGGGACGTACTCCGGGACGCCCAGCGGCGATCGGCGCATGCCCGGCGGCATGAACGCGTCGGGCGGCGGAAAGGCGGGCGCGGCGCCAGGCCCCGCCGCGGGCGGCGCGGCAACGGCGCGTGTCGACGCCGCCGCGCCGAACGCCCCGTCGAGCGCGGCGACGGCCAGGCGGGCCACGTCGACGTCGGCGCCCGAGGGACGGTAGTCCGCCTCGCGCGTGTGTTCGCGCACGGCGTGGAAGGCGGCGAGCGCGTTGGCCTGATCGAAGGTCAGCAGCTGACGCTGCCGCGCCTCCCGGACCAGCTCCGTGCCGGCGGCGCCGGTGCCGCTCACGAGTTGTCGGAGCGCCGCCTCAACCGCCGCCCACGCGTCGAGCAGGTCGGCCGCGAGGGCTTCGCCGTGTCGGGTCGGATCGAGCCGCGCGACGGCGGCCCGGGCGGCGGCGAGCGCCGCCCCGGGGTCCCCTGGCGTCACCGCACGATGCGCAGCAGGCCAGCGCGCGCGCTCGCCCGCAGGAAACTCTCCGCGTCGTGGCTGGGAAGCTCGATTCCGGTTTCGGTGAAGACGTGGCGGGCGCGGCCCTTCATGTAGTCCTCGAGCGTGGCGCCCGTGTCGGCCGCCGCGACGGCGTCCGCATCGCGCATGCGGGTGACGATCTCCTCCCACGACCCTTCGTAGCTGATCCCGTCCCCGCCCACGATCTGGTGTTCGGGGGGCGCGTCGGCATCGCGCCCGGCGAGCCCGGTGAGCAGCGCACCGAACATCTCGAGCTGGTTGCGCGAGCCTTCGTCCCCTTCGGCCGCGGCGCCGGCGTCGAGCTCCACGAGCATCTCGTCGAGTTCGTCGAGGTCCTCGTTCAGTTCGGTGACGCGGGCCTGCCAGGGCGTCAGCTCGGGATCGTCCTCGTCGAGGTTGTACACCGAGCGCTTGAGCTCGACCAGGCGCCATATGCCGAGCTCGTCCCAGTGCTCCTCGGGCTTGGTCTGCTCGAAGTGGTAGAGCGCGCCCTCGTACTCGGCGCGGTCGTAGAGGATGTTGGCCAGGTAGATGCGGGCTTCGGCGTGCTCGGAGTCCAGCTGCAGCGCGCCGCGCAGCGAGACGATGGACGCCGGGTCGTCGCCCAGCCGGTGCTGCGCGTAGCCCACGCAGGCCACCGCCTCTGCGGACTCCGGCGCCTGCCGCGCCGCTTCCTCGAAGAACCGCAGCGACAGACGGAACAGCTCGGCGCGTTCGCGGCTCGACCCTTCTCGGAACAGCGCCCGGCCCACCTGCAGCATCAGATCGAGATCGTCGGCGTAGCCGAGTTCGAAGATCCGGTTGAAGCAGCGCGCCGCGGCCTCTTCCTGGCCGAACCGCATCAGCGTCTCGCCGAGTCCGGCCAGCGCGTCCTCGTGCTCGGGCTCGAGCACCAGCGCTTCCTCGAAACTGCGCCGCGCCCACGCGAACTCCTCCCGCGCCAGCCGCGCATAGCCGACGCCGATGTGGAGTTCGACCGAGTTCGGGTAGAGGGTCAGCCCCTCGCGGAGAACGTCCAGCGCTTCGTCGTACAACCCCTCGTTGTAGAGTTGGTGGGCACGTTCATCGTACTCCTCGGAACTCAGGAACGGGGTGGGCATGAGGACGAAGACCTCCAGATCGAGAGGGCATGCCTATAGTACATGCAGTCGCCAGCGAAGTTCAACGGTGAGTTTTGGACCGATCGGCAATAAAATGATGGTGCTATGCCGCCGCGACCAGCGCTCGCGCGATCTCGCCCGCCAGCCGCGCGTTCTGCTCGAGCAGCGCCAGATTCACCTGGAGTGACCGGCCCTGCGTGACCTCGGTCACCGCCGAGAGCAGATACGGCGTGGCGGCCGCGCCGCGCACCCCGGCGGCGCGCGCCCGGGCGACCGCGCGGTCCACCGCCTCCTCCACCTCGACCCGCGATAGGGCCAGTTCCGGCGGCGGCGCCTGCATCACCAGCATCGCCTGCGGTCGCTCCAGCGCCCGGTGGGCGCGAAACATATGAGCGATCTCCTCCGGCGACTCGGCGCGCGCCGGCACGCGCAGCCCCGTCTCGGCGGTATAGAAGCCCGGCAGATCCCAGCTGCGGTAGCCCACCACCGGGACGCCGAACGTTTCGAGCCGTTCGGCCGTGGCCGCCAGATCGAGAATCGCCTTCGCGCCGGCGCAGACGACGAGCATCGGCGTGCGGGACAATTCCACGAGATCCGCCGATTCGTCGAACGCGGGCTCGCGGTGCACGCCCCCGATGCCGCCCGTCGCGAACACCTGGATCCCGGCCGGATGGGCCAGCGCCAGCGTGGCCGCCACGGTGGTCGCGCCGTCGGCGCCCTGCGCGATGGCCGCCGGCAGGTCGCGCGCCGACACCTTCCGCACGTCCACGCCGGCGAGGAAGCGCTCGAGTTCGTCGGGCTCCAGCCCCAGCGCCGGCACACCGCGCACCACGGCGGCAATGGCCGGGTGCGCGCCGGCGGCGAGCACGGCCGCGGTCATGCGGTCCACGCACTCGCGGTTGGCCGGGGCTGGCAGGCCCTGGGCGATGACCGAACTTTCGAGCGCGACTACCGGCTGGTCGGCCTGGAAGGCGCGGTGCAGCGCCGGGAGCAGGCGGATCACGCGGGGTCGAAGGCCTCGGCTTTGCGCGACGCGATCACTTCACGCTCCTTGGAGGTGGGATCGTAGATCGCGATCACCTTGATCGTCTCCCCCTCGTACGCGTCGAACTCCTTGCCCTGGCCCTTCTTGACGCTGATCTCGTGGCCGTCCTCGAAGCGCAGCACCACGAGCGGGTGGTCGGCGTTCGAGTAGCGGCGGCGGATGCGGATGGCGGTGGGTTTCTTCATTGGCGGTGAGGCAGTGAGGCAGAGAGGCAGTCAAACGGCTTGCTGAGATTGCTTCCACCGGTCGTCGGCGAGCGCCTCGTCCATCATCGCGACCACGGCGTCCAGTTCGTCGTCGCGATTGTAGAAGTGCGGCGCCACGCGAATGCCGGCGTTCGGACGGAAGTCCACCAGCACGCCGTGCGAGAGAAGATACTGCGAGACCTCGTAGGCGTGGGGCACGTCGAAGGCAACGGTTCCGCCACGGCGCGCGGCGTCGCGGGGCGTGCGGGTCGGATAGCCTCGCTCGTCGGCCAGTTCGAGCAGCCGCGCGGTCTGCCGCACGCTCTTGGCCCGGATGGCCTCGATGCCGGCCCGGCGCACGATGCGCGGCCCCTCGATGGCGGCGTACATCGCCGGCACGGCCGGCGTGCCGCCCAGCCAGCGGTAGATGCCCGGCGCGTACGCCATCTCCGGTTCGAACGCGAACGGGTGCTCGTGGGCGAGCCACCCGGTGAGCGACGGTTCGAGGGTGGTCTGCACGGCCGGCGCCACGTAGAGAAAGCAGGCGCCCGGCCCGCCGCACAGCCACTTCAGCACGCCGCCGGTGAGGAAGTCGGCGCCCAGCGCCTTCACGTCCACCGGCAGCACGCCCACGGCGTGGAACGCGTCGAGCGAGAGCAGCGCCCCAACCTCGTGCGCCCGCCGTGCGATCGGCGCCACGTCCATGACGTACGCCGAGCGGAACAGCACGTGCGAGATGCACACCAGCCGCGTGCGCTCGTCGATGGCGGCCACCACCGCGTCGGCGTCCACGCTGATGCCGTCGGCCGCCGCCGGCACGACGACGATCTCGGCGCCGAGCCGCGTGGCCAGCCGGTCGTAGACGTAGCGCACCGACGGAAAGTCGAGCGCCGTCATCACGATCCGGTTGCGCTCCTTGGGATAGTCGAGCGCCGAGAGCACCGTGGCCTGGCCGAGGGTGACGTTGCCGATCATCACCACCGAGCCGGGGTCGGCCCCGATCAGCGGGGCGATCTCGTCGCCGACGCCGCCGGCCATCCCCCACCAGGCGTGCTCCCAGGCGCGCACGCCGCGCTCGGCCCATTCGTCCACGTACTCGGCCAGGCGCTCGGGCACCGTGCGCGGCATGGCGCCGAGCGAGTTGGAGACGAGGTACGTCGTACGGTCGAGAATCGGAAATTCGGGGCGGAACGACGAGCAGGGCAGTCCATCATCGCACCCGGATCGGCGATCCGGCCGGCGCGGGCGCGCCGCGTCGACACGAACACCAGCGTGGCCACCGCCAGCACGAGCCCGGCAACGCGCCACTCCCGCAGCGTGATCGAGGAGAGCAGCCCGATCACGAGGAATCCGCCGATGATCGGAATCGCGTTGCCGCCGGGCAGCCGGAAGGGTTCGCCGGCGCCGCGCACGTCGCGGCGGTGCAGTTCGAACGCGGCGGCGCAGCAGCCGAGGTAGGCGAGGAGCGCGGCGAGGTTCGCCATCACGACGAGGCGGTCGAAGGCGCCCGTCGCGGCCAGCACCACGGTGAGCACCGCCTGGCCGATGATCGCCACATGCGGCGTGTGGTAGCTGGGGTGGACGCGGGCGAACATGCGCGGCGCGTAGCCGTCGCGGGCGAAGGCGAACAGCGCCCGCGGCATGGCCAGCGCCATACCGGTCATGAAGCCGAAGGTGGACAGCACCACCGCCACCGCGAACAGCTTGGCGCCCCACGGCCCCATCACCACGGCGGCCGCGTCGGCCAGCGGGGTCGGCGAGCCGACCAGCGCGGGCCCGAGAATGCCCTGCACCACGAGCTGGAGCGCCACGAACAGCACCGTCACCATGCCCATGGCCGTGAGCAGGGCGCGCGGCACGGTGCGCGCGGAGTCCCGGACCTCGCCGCTCGGCACCAGCGCGCTCTCGAAGCCGGCGAAGACGAACACCAGCACCATCGCCGCCCGGGCGAAGTCGCGCTTGGGCGGCATCGCCGTCGGATGCAGGTTCTGCAGATGAACGCCGAACACGCCCACCGCCACCAGCAGCACCAGCGGCGCCAGTTTGACGATCGTCGCCGCCCCGATGAGCCGCGTGCCCTGCTTCACCCCGCGCACGTTGATCCACACCACCACGGAATAGGTGACCACCAGGAGCGCGATCTTGGCGGCCTGCGAGTCGAAGCCGGGCACCACGCGGGCGAAGTTGTCGGCGAAGATCATCGCGATGGCCGGCACCGCCGTGGCGCCGATCATCCAGATCAGCACGCCGACGAGGAATCCGGCGTAGGGCCCGAAGGCCGTTTCCACGTACATGTATGGCCCGCCGGTGAGCGACACCCGGCTGCCGGCTTCGGCCATGCAGAGCACCACGAACCCCATCGCCACCGCGCAGATCAGATAAGCCAGCGGCGCCGCGGCGCCGAGCAGGCCCGCAACCGCCGGATCGGACGGGATGCGGAAGATCCCGCCGCCGATGATCAGGTTGACGATGCTCGCCGCCAGCCCCCAGACCCCCACGGCCCTGATCAGCGACGATTCGATGACTGCGCGTTGACTCATGCGGATGATCGGGGGTGGGTGGACGCTCGGCGACCGCGCCGGGAACCGCGCGCGCAGAACCGACTACAACACTAGACCGCGCGGCCCTTCAACGCCACCATTCTACTGGTGCCGGCGCCCGTCCAGCAGGGGGCCGACGGCAGGACGAACACTCAGACGGAGGATGTGCATGCTCCACCACGCCCGTACGATGATCCTCACCGCCGCCCTCGCCTTGGCGGCTGCCCCGGCGGCGGCCCAGGCCCAGCTTCGCGCCCGCCCGGCGCCGCAGGCGAACGGCCCCGCGGACACCGCGCGGCCAGTGCAGCCCACCGAGGCGGCCGCGGGCGGTCCCGTCCTCCGCGCCTCGGCGGTGACGGCGCAGCCGGCGCGCCGCGCGGCCGCGCTCGGCGCCGGAGGATCCCCGCTGGTGGCCACCAGCCGCACGCAGTCGCGCGCCATGATGGTCGTGGGCGGAGTAGCGCTCGTCGTTGGCGCGGTGATCGGCAACACGGCCGGCACCCTGGTGATGGTCGGCGGCGCGGTGGTGGGCCTCGTTGGGCTCTACGACTATCTCCAGTAGCGGCGCCGGCGCCGCCTCGCGGGCCCGGATTGCCCTCGTCCTGGGCGGCGGGGGCATGAAGGGCTTCGCGCACATCGGCGTGCTGCGGGCCCTCGAGGAGGCGGGCATCCGCCCGGCGCTGTACGCCGGCACGAGCATTGGCGCCCTGATCGCCGCCGCCGCGGTAGCGGGCATGAGCGCCGACGAGCTCGCCCAGCGCGCCGAATCGCTGCGCCGTCGCGATCTGTTCCGCATCAACCACCTGGGAATGCTGATGGAGCGCATGCGCTCCCCGGCCATCTATCTCGGCGAGCCGCTGCGCAACATGGTGGACGAGGTCGTGCCAGCGGGCACCTTCGAGGACCTCCGCCGGCCGTTGCTCGTGAACACGGTGGATCTCGAGCGCGCCACCCGGCTCGTGTGGGGACTGCCGGGGCTGCGCGACGTGTCGGTGCGCGACGCGGTGTACGCGTCGTGCGCCCTGCCCGGCTTCTTTCCGCCGGCCAATGTGGGCGGGCGGCCGTGCGTGGACGGCGGCGTGATCGACAATCTGCCGGCCGCGGCGGCCGGCCTCGGCATGGACGCCGTGATCGCCGTGGACGTGGGCAGCTCCGACGTGCGGCCGCAGCCGCGCATCGCCGCCCAGGGGTTCGCCGCCATCTACATGCGCTCGGCGACCACGATGATGCACCATCTGCAACTGCAGCCGCTCCAGCGGTGGAGCGGCCCCCCGATGCTGCTCGTGCGTCCCAAGATCGACTCCCACTGGCTGAGCTTCGCCCAGTCCGAGTACAACATCCGTGAGGGCTACCGGGCCACGACCAAGGCCCTCGAACACATCGAGGCCTACCTCGAACAGCCGTCGGGCGTGTACCCGCGCAAGCGCATGCGCCTGCACGTGGTCCGCGAGTCGTGCGTGAAGTGCGGCCTGTGCGTGGCGATCGCGCCGGAGGCCATGGCCTTCGACCCGGTGGACGGCACGGCAGTGCCGCGCGCCGAAGAGGTGGAGTGGTCGGCCGCCGACGGCGACTTCGTGCACCACTGCCCCACCAACGCCATCCGGGCGGCGCGGCTGGACCTCCTCACCCCCGGCGCGACCGACGACGACGCCGGCCGCGAGGATCTGCTCGTCCCCTAGGCGGCCGCGATCCGCACCGCGTTCGCGGACGGGTCGCGGGCCAGCCAGCCGCCGTCGCGCGGCTCGATCGCGATCCCGGCGGCGGCCAGCCCGGTCTTCACCGCTTCCACCGCCGGCGCGTCCGGCAGCAAGACGTCGAAATGGTCGAGCCCCGGCGCCAGCTCCGGCTGCGGAGGCGCGCCCGCCACGCCCCAGGTGTTGAGCCCGACGTGGTGGTGGTACCCGCCGGCGGATACGAAAAGCGCGCTCGGCACGATGCGCTGCATGACGTCGAAGCCCAGCGCGCCGCGATAGAACGCCTCCGCCTCGGCGATGTCGCGCACCTGCAGGTGCACGTGGCCCACGCGCGTGTCCGCCGGCGCCCGCGGCGGAATCTCACCGGCCGCCATCGCCTGGTCGAGCAGGGCCCGGAGGTCGAGCGGGTCGCTGCCCATCGCCAGCCCGGTGGGGTCGCGCGGCCAGTCGGCCCCCGGCCGATCGCGGTAGATCTCGATGCCGAGCCCGTCGGGATCGCCAAGGTATACGGCTTCGCTCACGCCATGGTCGGAGGCGCCCTGCAGCGGCCAGCGCGCGGCGACGGCCCTGGCCAGCGCCCGAGCCAGACTCAACCGATCCGGGAAGAGAAACGCCGTGTGGTAGAGCCCGGTGCTGCGACGCGGCCGCGGCACCGCCCCGTCCAGCGCGCGGAGCGTGACGAGAGTGCGGCCTCCGGCGCCCAAGCGGGCGCGCCCCGTGTCGCGCTCGAGCAGTTCGAGCCCGAGCACGTCCGAATAAAAAGCGAGCGACCGGTCGAGGTCGCTCACGCGCAGTTGGACGCCGCCGATCGCGGCGCCCGGATCAATGGACATCGGTTCTCCCTCCACCGCGGCGCCCGGGGGCGGCGTCGCCCCCGGGATGCGGAAAGTGCTACACGCCGGCCAGCTCCGCCACGCCGGCCTGCTTCACCAGTTCGACTTCAATGGAGATCTTCACCTCGTCGCCCACCACGACGCCGCCCGCCTCGAGCGCCACGTTCCAGGTGAGGCCGAAATCCTTGCGGTTGATCTTCGTGGTGGCCGCGAAGCCGGCGCGCTGGCCGCCCCACGGATCGACCACCGTGCCCGACGACTCGACGTTCAGCGTGACCTCGCGGGTCACGTCGCGAATCGTCAGGTCGCCGACGAGCTTGAACTCGCCGTTCAACGGACCCTCGGCGCGCTTGCTCTTGAACGTGATCTTCGGGAACCGCTCGACGTCGAAGAAGTCGGGCGACCGGAGGTGGGCGTCGCGCTTCTCCTCGCGGGTGTCGATGCTGGCCACGCCGATCGACACGTCCACCGACGGGTGCTGCGGGTTGGCGTCGTCCACGGCCACGGTTCCGGTCACGTCGGCGAAGTGGCCCTTGACCGTGGAAATCATCAGGTGCTTGACCGCGAACTCCGCGGCACTGTGCGAAGCGTCGATCTGCCAGTTCGTCTTGGTGTTCATGGGTGAATCTCCGACAGAAAAAAGTGATGTGTTACCTATCTTGCGTATGGGACTCTAGAAAGATAAGTTCCTATTGTCAAGTCGGCCATGTAACAAAAGGTTATTGCCATGCCAACCCACTCAGATGCGGTCTGCCCCTACTTCCACCGCGCCATCGAGCTCATCGGCCGCCGGTGGACGGGGGCCATTCTTCAGGTTCTCATGGGGGGCCGGACCCGCTACTGCGAGTTCCGCGCCGCCATTCCGGAGGTGAGCGACCGGATGCTCTCCGAGCGCCTCAAGGAGCTGGAGGCGGAGGGCATCGTGGTCCGAGTGGTCACGCCCGACACGCCGGTGCGCGTGGACTACGAACTGAGCCCCAAGGGGCAGGCGCTGGAGGAGGCGTTGCGCGCCGTGGAGGCGTGGGCCGCGGAGTGGGACCACACCCCGGCGGAAGCCGCTGGGGCGAAGGCCTAGCCGAGGGCGCGAACGATCCGCGCGTAGGCGTCCACCGCGGCGCGGAGCTCGGGCAGCTTCACATGCTCGTCGTCGCGGTGGGCCACGTGAATCGACCCCGGTCCGAACAGGTACGGCGTTCCCCAGTTGCCGAGCGCGGGAATGTCGGTGGCGAACGCCACGACGGTGGTCTCGAATCCGGGCACGACGCCGAGCCTCACCGGCGGCACCATCACGCCCTCTTCCAGCTCGGCGCGTCCGGCGGCCCAGCGCTCCAGCACCCGCATGACCTCGGCGGCTGGCGTGACGATGCGGGCCATGAGCCGCGCCTCGGCCCAGGGCGCCACCACGTTGTCGGCAACGCCGCCGCTGATGTGCCCGATATTCACCGTCGTCTCGCCGAGCAGGTCGTCGGCCGGCAGTTCGAGCGACGGGATCTGCGCCAGCAGCGCGACAAGGTCGTCGATGGCGGAGTGGCCGAGGTGCGGGTAGGCGGAGTGCGCGGGCTGGCCCTTGGTGCGCACGATCACGCGCATGGCGCCCTTGGTGCCGCGGCCGAGCATGCTCTCGGTGGGCTCGCCGTCGACGATGGCGCGACTGGTGAGACCGCTCTTCGCGATCCAGCCGTCGGCGGCGTGGGCCCCGTCGTGCGAGACCTCCTCGCCCACCACGAACAGCAGCGCCACGGCGCGCCCTTCGGCGCGCAGCGCGTCGGCGGCGCAGATCATCGAGGCGGCGATGCCCTTGGCGTCGCAGGCGCCGCGCCCCCAGAGCGTGTCGCCGTCCAGGCGCGGCGGGATGAACGGCGGCACGGTATCGAGGTGGGTGGACAGCGTGACGAACGACGGCTCGCCGGCGTGCGCGAACACGGCGAAGCGACCCTCGCTCACCGGTATGCGGGTGACGCGCCAGCCGCGCTGATCGAGCAGGGCATGCACGCGCGTCATCATCTCGGTTTCGTGCCCGCTGGTGGATTCGATCTCCATCAACTGCTGGGCGAGGGCGACGACGTCGAGGGGTTCGGGCATCGGGAGTCCTATCGCCGGTCGGCGATCGCCGGCACGGGGGTGGATGGGTTGCCGTGCATCTACGCGGACGCATGGGGGTTCGTCAATAGGCTCGGCAACGACAACTGCCGGGAACTACGATCAGAACGGATTCCGCGGATAACTGCCGATACTGCAACCGCAACTGCAACAGCAATGGGAACTGCCCCGCCATTGGGATCGCGGCGCCCCGTCGCGATCCCAATGGCGGGGCAGTCCCCACAGCAGTTGTGGTTGCCGTTGTAGCTGTAGTTGTAGTTGTAGTTGTAGTATCGCCTTTGATCCGACGCATCGGCCGTGATCGTAGTTCCCTGGCAGTTGCAGTTGCCGTTGCTGTTGCCGTTCCCCCACGTGCGCGGCTCATGCCGGGCGGCCGATCGGTCCCGGGGCAGACCGCCGGGCCCCGATCGGTGGCCTCGCCCCCGGGATGCACGGCTCCTGAGGCTTCGGCTAGATTCCCTGTCAGCCTGCCGCTCGCGCGGCAGTGGCTCCACCGAGAACCCTCGCCCGGCCCCACTGAGCGGCCGTGATCGAGAGGCAAGCCCATGACAAGCAAGAATTCCTTCGGCGCCCGCGCGACGCTGTCCGTCGACGGCAAGACCTACACCGTCTACCGGCTGCGCGACCTGGGCGGCACATCCGCCCGGCTCCCCTTCAGTCTCAAGATCCTGCTCGAGAACCTGCTGCGGAACGAGGACGACGCGTTCGTCCGGCGCGGCGACATCGAGGCGATGGTCAACTGGGACGTGACGGGCAGGGTCGAGAAGGAGATCGCGTTCCGCACCTCGCGCGTGCTGCTGCAGGACTTCACCGGCGTGCCCGCCGTGGTCGACCTGGCCGCGATGCGCGACGCCATCACCGCCCTGGGCGGCGATCCGCAGAAGATCAATCCGCTGCAGCCGGTCGATCTCGTGATCGACCACTCCGTGCAGGTGGACGAGTACGGCAGCGCGGCGGCCTTCCTCATGAACACCGAGAAGGAGTTCGAGCGCAACACCGAGCGCTACGTCTTCCTGCGCTGGGGGCAGGACGCGTTCAAGAACTTCCGCGTCGTGCCGCCGGGCACCGGAATCTGCCACCAGGTGAACCTGGAATACCTGGGCAAGACGGTCTTCGTGAACGACGAGACCGGCGAGGCGTATCCGGACTCGCTGGTGGGCACCGACTCGCACACGACGATGATCAACGGGCTCGGCGTGCTGGGCTGGGGCGTGGGCGGCATCGAGGCCGAGGCGGCCATGCTGGGCCAGCCGGTGACGATGCTCATTCCCGAAGTGGTGGGGTTCAAGCTGCACGGCAAGCTGCCGCCGGGCGCCACGGCCACCGATCTGGTGCTCACCTGCACCGAGATGCTCCGCAAGAAGAAGGTGGTGGGCAAGTTCGTGGAGTTCTACGGGGCCGGCCTGTCGTCGCTGTCGCTGGCCGACCGCGCGACGATCGCCAACATGGCGCCCGAGTACGGGGCGACGATGGGCTTCTTTCCCTGCGACGCCGAGACGCTCAAGTACC
The DNA here is from genome assembly GCA_963775915.1 of uncultured Gemmatimonadaceae bacterium. Taxonomy (GTDB): domain Bacteria; phylum Gemmatimonadota; class Gemmatimonadetes; order Gemmatimonadales; family Gemmatimonadaceae; genus JAGWRI01. Next base: position 65,424 of record CAVZKH010000008.1, on the reverse strand, counting down.
TGCGCTTGACCGGGCGCCCCGAGCACCACGTGAAGCTGGTGGAAGCCTACACCAGGGAGCAGGGCCTCTTCCGCACCGACGACACGCCCGACCCGGCGTTCACCGACACGCTGGAGCTCGACCTGTCGACGGTGGAGCCGAGCCTGGCGGGCCCCAAGCGTCCGCAGGACCGCGTGCCGCTGGCGAAAGCGAAGGCGATGTACGCCGAGGCGTACAAGGCCGAGGCGGCGCGCATCGCGGCGCCGGCGGCGGCGGCCGTCAACGCCGACACGGCGGCGGCCAAGGCGCGCATGGACGGCGAGGGGGGCGCGCAGGAGCACAACGAGGTCGACTGTTCCCACAACGGGCAGAACTTCAAGCTGCGCGACGGCGCGGTGGTGATCGCCGCGATCACGAGTTGCACCAACACCTCGAACCCGAGCGTGATGATCGCCGCCGGCATGCTGGCGCGGAACGCCGTGAAGAAGGGGCTGAAGGTGAAGCCGTGGGTGAAGACGTCGCTGGCGCCGGGCTCCAAGGTGGTCACCGACTACTACAAGCAGGCGGGACTCACCGAGTACCTCGACGCGCTGGGCTTCAACCTCGTGGGCTACGGCTGCACCACGTGCATCGGCAACTCGGGACCGCTGCCGGAGTCGATCGGGGCCGCCATCGAGCAGAAGAAGCTGCTGGTGGCCTCGGTGCTGAGCGGCAACCGCAACTTCGAGGGGCGCGTCAATCCGCTCACGCGGTTCAACTATCTGGCCTCGCCGCCGCTGGTGGTGGCGTACGCGCTGGCCGGCCGCATGGACGTCGACCTCAACACCGAGCCGCTGGGCGAGGGCGCGACCGGCCCGGTGTATCTCAAGGACATCTGGCCCAACCCGAAGGACGTGCAGGATGAAATCCTGCGCAGCGTGAAGCAGGACTTCTTCAGCCGCGAATACGCCGACGTGTTCAAGGGCGACCAGGAATGGCGCGATCTCGACGTGCCGGCCGGCCAGACGTACGCCTGGCAGAACGATTCGACCTACGTGAAGAATCCGCCGTACTTCGAGGGCATGACGATGACGTCGCCCGGGGTGCGGCCGATTTCCGGCGCCCGCGCGCTGGCGATGCTCGGCGACTCGATCACCACCGACCACATCTCGCCGGCGGGTTCCATTCCGCTCAAGAGTCCGGCCGGCGAGTGGCTGGTTGCGCACGGCGTGGAGCGGAAGGACTTCAACTCCTTCGGCTCCCGCCGCGGCAATCACGAAGTGATGATGCGCGGCACGTTCGCCAACATCCGCCTGCGCAACGAGCTGGCGCCCGGCACCGAGGGCGGCTGGACCGCCACCGAGCCGGGAGGCGAGCCGCAGTTCATCTACGACGCCTCGATGGCGTACCAGAAGCAGGGCACGCCGCTCGTCGTGATTGCCGGCAAGGAGTACGGCACCGGATCGTCGCGCGACTGGGCGGCCAAGGGCACGATTCTGCTCGGCGTGAAGGCGGTGATCGCCGAATCGTTCGAGCGCATCCACCGGTCGAACCTGGTGGGGATGGGCGTGCTGCCGCTGGAGTTCACCGGCGGCCAGACGCGGCGGTCGCTCGGGCTCACGGGCTTCGAGACCTTCGACATCGTGGGCCTCGACGATTCACTCACGCCGAAGGCGAAGCTCACCGTGCGGGCGACCGCAGCGCACGGCGCGAAGCAGGAATTCACCGTGCTCGCCCGCATCGACACACCGGAAGAGATGCGCTACTACCGCGACGGCGGAATCCTGCCGTACGTGCTGCGGCAGCTGGTGGGCCGGAAGTAGGGGCGCGGTTCGATCGCCCGCCGGCCGCCGCGGATCGTCCGCGGCGGCCGGTTTCGCATCCGGACGCGCCTCAGGGGCCGGCCGCGCGGCGCATGGCCAGCCGTGCCTTCTCGCGCTCGCCCCAGGTGGGTGCGATCTCCCGCGCCGCGGGAATGCACCGCATGCCGGGGGTGGCGGCGCGGGGGTCGCCCATCGGAAGCCAGCCCATGATGCACCGCGTGACCGCTGCCACCTCGTCGGGCGCGAGCGCGGAGGCGGCAATAGCCTGCGGTTCGGTGCCCTCGGGGGCGGGCTGCGCCACGCCCACCAGATTGAGCAGGGCGTTGCGCGCCACGGCCCGCTGCTCGGACGTCTTGAGCTTGGCCGTTTCCTGGCGCGTTTCGCCGCGATACATCGCGTGCACGGCGGCGACGACGTCGTGCACCAGCGTTTCCAGTACCTGGTCGAGCTGTGTCTCGAGTTGGCTCATGTGAAGATCGGGAGTTCGGGGTCGGCTTCGACCGTTCCAGTACTAGAGACCTGGCGTCGGGCAGAATGGTTTCGCCACCGGCGTCACGTGGCGGGCGGGCGGCGCACGCCATGCGTGGGGACCCACGCCAGGCCGCGTCCGCGCATTGCGCAAAGCGCGGGCTATCCCCAAGTTCCTTCGGTGCTTCCGCCATCGAGGGTTCCCATGAGCCGCACCCGCATGTCCACCATCGGCGCCACACTGGCGCTGGTCTGTTCAACCGCCGTCGCGCATGCGCAGCAGCCGGCGATTCCACCCGGCGTTCCCGCCGTGGGCCAGGTGGCGCCCGACTTCTCGATCCCGGGCGCCACGCGCTACGGGCTGCTGCAGAATCCGGTGCGCCTGTCCGATTTCCGCGGGCAGACGGTGGTGATCGCCTTCTTCATCAGGGCGCGAACCAAGGGTTGAACGGTGCAAATGGAGGCGTACCGTGATCAGTACGCCACGCTCTTCAACAACGGAAACAAGGTCGTCGTGCTGGCGGTCAGCAGCGACGCCGACACGGCGCTCTATGCGTGGGCGCGCGACGCGCACTTCCCGATGCTGTTCGGCAGCGACACCGGCCAGGTGGTCGGCAAGCTGTACGGCGCCGCCAGTCCCAGGGGTTATGACCTCCGCTATCTGTTCGTCGTCGGACCCGACGGCCGCATCACGCATCGCATGGTGCCGTTCAACGTGCTTTCGGCAGGCGATTACAAGGAGTTGCAGGCGGCGGTGGACAGCGCCTCGAAAGGGGCGGGCGGTGGTTCGCCCTGAGCCGCGCGGCCGGCGCGCGCCGGCCGCGCGGCGGGTGAAGGCATGACGCCGGCGGGACGCGAGACGGCCGAAGCGCTGTTCCGGGGCGCGGTAGCGGGGGCCGATCCCGGCGCGGCCACCGCGCAGGCCGTGGCGAAGATTCCCACGGCGCGGCACCAGCGGCTGTGGCTGTTCGCCGTCGGCAAGGCCGCGCCCGCCATGGCCGCCTCGGCGGTGGCGGCGCTGCAGCGCTCCCTGCTCACCGTGGCCGGCGGACTCGTGGTCGCGCCCGAAGACTCGCCGCCGCCCACGGCCACGGTCTCCGCCCTGCGCGGCGACCATCCGGTGCCGGGTCGCAGTTCGTTCGCCGCCGCCGCGCGCCTGGCCGACGTCGCGGCGGGGATGCGGAGCAACGACCTGGCCGTGGTGCTCATCTCGGGGGGCGCGTCGAGTCTCATCGGCGCCCCACTGCGGGGCATGAGCGAGGCCGACTACTCGCACCTGTTCGAGATGCTGCTCAGCAGCGGGCTCGACATCCGCGAGATGAACGCGGTGCGCAAACGGTTCTCGCGCTGGGGCGGCGGCCGGCTCGCGCTCGCGCTGGCGCCCGCGGCCACGCACTGCCTCGCCATCTCCGATGTCATCGGCGACGACATCTCGTCGATCGGCTCCGGCCCCTGCGTGCCCGATCCGTACACGGTGAAGGACGTGATCGACATTCTGCAGCGGGCCAAGCTCTACCAGCGGCTGGCGCCCTCGTTCCGCGACCATCTGACCGGCACGCAGAAGGGACTCGTGCCCGAGACGCCCAAGGCCACGCACCCCGCGTTCGCGCACGTGACCGCGCGAGTGATCGCCAACAACCGCGTGGCACTCGACGCGGCGCGGGTCAAGGCCACCGAACTGGGCGTCGCGCAGGTGACCGTGGCCGACGCGCCGCTCGAGGGCGGAGCGGCGGAGGCGGGCGCCGCGCTGGCACGGGCGCTGATCGCCCGCCGTGAACAGGCCGGCGGCGCGTCATCGCTGCTCGTGTGCGGCGGCGAGACCACCGTGTCCATTCCCCATCCGATGCTCACGCCGGGTCTCCGCGCGCGGAGCGAATCGGGCGCCCTGCCGCCGGTGCCGCAGCCGCAGGGCGGCCGCTGTCAGGAGCTGGCGCTCGCCGCGGCGCGGGTGCTCTCCGAGGCGGGCGATGCCGCGCGCGGCATAACCCTGCTCGCCGCCGGCACCGACGGCCGCGACGGCCCCACCGATGCCGCGGGCGCCTGCGTCGACGCCACGACCTGGGACGCGATCCGCGACGCGGGCCGCGACCCGGCGGCGGCGCTGGCGGGACACGAATCCTACCCGGCGCTCGACGCCGTGGGCGCGTTGCTGCGCACCGGAGCCACGGGCACCAACGTGGCCGACGTCGTGATCGGGCTCATCGCGGGCACCGGATAACTGCAACTGCAACTGCCAGGGAACTACGATCAAACGGATGGAGCCGATAACAGCCGATACCGCAACTGCAACTGCTGTGGGAACTGCCCCGCCATTGGGATCGGGGTGCCCCCCCGCGATCCTAATGCCACGGTAGTTCCCATGTTGTTTGCCGTTGCCGTTGCGGTATCCGATTGATCCGTTATTTCGGCAGTGATCGTAGTTCCCAGTCAGTTGCAGTTGCAGGTGCAGTTCCCAAGCGGCACCCCAACCTCCCCCACGTGCCAGCCTGCCTCATCGCCAATCCCGCCGCCGGGCGCGGCCGCGGCGCCAAGCTCATCCCGCGCGCCACGCAAGCGTTCGCGGCGCAGGGCATCACCGACGTCCGGCTCACCGCGGCGCCCGGCGACGAGGCGCACCAGATTCGGGCCGCTCTCGACGACGGCTGCGACACGATCGCCGTGCTCGGCGGCGACGGCACGTGGAGCAAGGCGGCGGCGGAGCTGGCCCGCCTCGGGTCGCCGGCGCGGATGGCGCTGCTCGCGGCCGGCACGGGCAATGATTTCGTAAAGAACCTCCCGGAACCATCGCGCGACATCGACGCCATGGCGCGCCTCGTGGCCGGCGACTTCGCCGAGCGCCGCATCGACATGGCGGCGGTGGACGATCAACTGTTTCTCAACGTGGCCGGGTTCGCCTTCGATGTCGCCGTGCTGGAGCGCGTCGAACGGATGCGCGGATGGGGCGGCGCGGCGGCCTACGCCATCGCCGCGCTGCGGGAACTGCTCGCCTACCGCGGGCTCGCGGTCGCGCTCGACGGCGGGAGGTACAGGCGCCTGCTCCTGCTGGCGTTCGCCAATGGCGCCCACTTCGGCGGCGCCTTCCACGTGGCCCCCGGGGCGCGCATCGACGACGGCCTGCTCGACGCCGTCGAGATTCCCGACGTGCCGCGCCTGCTCCGGCCGGGGCTGCTGGCCCGGGCGGCCCGGGGCACGCACCTCACGCATCCGTACGTGCGCGCCCACCGCGCCGCCGGGTTCACGCTGCGCTTTCTGACGCCCCCCGTGTACGAGGCCGACGGCGAGTTGCGGCGCGCGGCCGGCACCGAGGTCCGCGTCCAGAGCCGGCCCGGCGTTCTGCGCGTGGTGGTGCCCCGGGAGCCGGCGTGAATTCGGTGCGTCCCTTCCTACGCCCGCGCCTTGGCGCCAACTTTCCCGCATGAGCAAGCAGCCATTCACCGTCGGCATCGTGCAGGACGCCGCCACGGCCGACGCCGCGCGCGTCGGTGGCGGCCACCGTCGCGCGCGTGCGCGAGGCGGCCAGGCGGGGGGCGCAGATCGTCTGTCTCAAGGAACTCTTCAACGCCCCCTACTTCTGCAAGGTCGAGCGCGCCGACCGGTTCGACCTCGCCGAGCCCATTCCCGGACCGACCACCGACGCCATGCAGCGGCTGGCCAGGGAACTGGCGATCGTGCTCGTCGTGCCGCTGTTCGAGAAGCAGGCCCCCGGCGTGTACCGCAACTCGGCGGCGGTGATCGACGCCGACGGCTCGCTGCTCGGCGTCTACCGCAAGATGCACATCCCCGACGATCCGCTGTTCGAGGAGAAGTACTACTTCACTCCCGGCGACGGCACGCCCGACGCCTCGCTCGACCCGCGGGTGGCCGCGCAGGCGTCGGGGTTCAAGGTCTGGAAGACGCGCTACGCCGACATCGGCGTGCTCATCTGCTGGGACCAGTGGTACCCCGAAGCGGCGCGCATCACGGCGCTGCTCGGCGCCGAGGTGCTGTTTTATCCCACCGCCATCGGCTGGCATCCCGCGGAAAAGGCGGAGTTCGGCCAGGCGCAGGTGGACGCCTGGCGCACCGCGCAGCGCGCGCACGCGATCGCCAACGGCGTGTTCGTCGCGTCGCCCAACCGGGTCGGCTTCGAGGCCGAGCCGGGCACCGACGGCCTGGAATTCTTCGGCCACTCGTTCATCAGCGACCCGTTCGGTCGCCTTCTCGCCGACGCCGGCACCGACCCCGAAGTGCTGATCGCCACCTGCGATCCGAAGCTCATCGAGGACACCCGGCGGAACTGGCCCTTCCTTCGCGACCGCCGCATCGATGCCTACCCCCCGATCCTCCACCGCTACCTCGGCGCGTAGAAGGAACACGCCCGTGGCCAACCGCCGGTTCCCCGCCGAATGGGAGCCGCACACGGCCACGTGGATCGCCTGGCCGCACCACGAGCCCGACTGGCCGGGCAAGCTCGACGCCATCCACTGGGTGTACGCCGAGATCGCCCGCGTGCTCGCGGCGCACGAACCGGTGGAGATCCTCTGCCACGACGACGACGTGCGGTCGCGGGCCAAGGCGTGTCTCGCCGCGCATGGCGTGAAGACGAACGTCCGGCTGCACCTCGTGCCCACCGACCGCGTGTGGCTGCGCGACTCGGCGCCCACCAGCGTGGTGCGTCCAGACGGCAGCGTCGAACTCGTGAACTGGCAGTTCAACGCCTGGGCCAAGTACGACAACTTCGCCCGCGACCGGAAGGTCGGCGCGGCCATGGAGCGGATCACGAAGCTCCACCGCGTGGACGCGGTGCGCCCCGACGGCGCCCCGCTCGTGCTCGAGGGCGGCGCCATCGACACCGACGGGCGCGGCCTGCTCATGGTCACCGAGGAGTGCCTCCTCTCCGGCGTGCAGGAACGCAACCCCGGCATGGGCCGCGCCGACTACGAGCGCGCCTTCGCCGACTGGCTCGGCATCCGCAAGACGATCTGGCTGGGCGAGGGATGCGCGGGCGACGATACGCACGGCCACGTGGACGACGTGGCGCGCTTCGCGGCCCACGACGTGGTCCTGCTGGCCTACGAGGAGGATCCCGCCGACGAGAACCACCGCCGGTCGGTGGACAACATGGAGCGGCTCCAGGCCGCCGGCGGACGCAAGGGCGACTTCACCGTGATCAAGATGCCTTTCCCGCGCCCGGTGATCATGAACGGCGAGCGGCTGCCGGCGAGCTACGCCAACTTCTACATCGCGAACGGCGTCGTGATCGTGCCCACGTTCAACGACCTCAACGATCGCGTGGCGCTGAATATCCTCACGGAGATCTTCCCCGACCATCGCGTGGTCGGCATTCACGCGCTGGACCTCGTCTGGGGACTGGGCACGCTGCACTGTCTCACGCAGCAGCAGGCGGCAGCGAAGAAGTGAGGCCGTGGGGCTGTGAGGCTGTGAGGCGGTCACGCTGACCGCCCGGGGCCGGATGTTCATCGGCGACGGTGACCGGGGCCCGTGCCGGTTCGTCTCCTTCAGCATTACATTGATGCAATTCGGGCCGCCGTGGTCGCGCGCGGCCCGATTCGCTGGCGACGACGCTGGCCCCAGCCTCTCTCCTCGTCGTCACCCCTACCCGTCGTGCACAAGTTCACCATTCTCTGTTGTCTCGCCCTGATCGGCTGCGGCGGATCCGGCACCAACGGCGTCGTGCGGTTCGGAGCCGCCGGTCCCTGGAACGAGGCCTACGGTGCCATGAACCGGCGCGGCATGGAACTCGCCTACGACCAGATCAAGGCGCTCCCCGACTACGACCGCCACCCCGTGGAGATCGACTGGCAGAATGACCAGGCCGACGGGCAGAAGGCGACCACGATCGCCCGGCACTTCGTCACCGATCTCTCGGTGGCGGCGGTGATCGGTCACGTGAACTCGGGCACCGAGGTGGCGGCGGCCAGGATCTACGACGCCGGCCATCTGGTCTCGGTGGCCACCACCGCGACATCGCCGGCGCTCACCGGCATCTCGCCCTGGGTGTTCCGCGTGATCTCCAGCGACTCGATGAACGGAATGGCGATGGCGCGGTTCGCCGGCACGCGGCTCGGCAAGCGGCGCGCCGCCATCCTCTACGAGAACAACGCCTACGGGCGGGGCCTGGCCGACGCGTTCCGCCGCAACTTCGCGGGCGCCGTCGTCGCCTTCGACCCCATCGGCGAGGGCGCGCAGAACTTCGAGCCCTACGTGTCCTACCTCAAGACGTTGAATCCCGATCTCGTGTTCGTGCCCGGCACCGACGCCTCCGGCCTGTCGTTCCTGCGCGAATACCGGCGCCAGCAGATGGCGGCCACGCTGCTCGGCGGCGACGGATGGACCGGGCTGTCCGTGGACACGGCGCTGGCCGAGGGCGTCTACGTGGGCGCGCCGTTCAGCGCCGAGGATCCCGACCCGGCGGTGCAGAAGTTCGTCCAGGAGTTCCGCGCCAAGTTCGGCCTCACGCCCGACGGCAACGCCGCGCTGGGCTACGACGCGACCAACTTGTTGTATTATGCGCTCACGCAGGTAGGCCCCGACCGCGACAAGATCCGGAAGTTCCTGGCCGGTCTCACCGAGAGCACCGCCTGGAAGGGTGTGACCGGCAACATCCACTTCGGCGCCAACGGCGACCCCGTGGGCAAGAGCGTCGTGATGACGAGAATCCACAACGGCGCCCTCCAGGTGGCGGGGGGCTCGCAATGAAGCTCTCGCTCGCCGAGTTCGGCACGATTCGCGGCCGGCTGTGGGGCGGCTTCGGCATTCTCGTGGCGCTGCTCGTGGTGGCGGGCATCGTGTCGCGGAGCTCCATGGACACGCTCGCCGACACGATGGCGGCCACGCTGACGTCGGTGCAGGAGGAGTCGCAGCTCGCGTCGCAGCTCTCGGGCGCCGTGGCGCAGATGCTGGAGGCGGGCGCGCAGTACGTCGAGACCCGCGACTCGACCGCGGAGCGCGTCTTCCGCGACCAGGGATGGGCGGCGCACGCCATCCAGCGGCGCATGAACGAACGCCCGGGGCAGACCACCGAGGAAATCGGCGTGCTCGCCGCCATCGACGCCCGCCTCTCGGACCTCGAGGTGAAGTACGCCGTGGCGCACCGGCTCGCCGACCTCGGACGCAACGCCGACGCCCACGCCGCCGCCGCCAAGGCCCGCGCCGTGGTCGACCCGCTGCTCGCCAACATCAACCGGCTGGCCCAACTCAAGTCGCAGAAGGTGGGAGAGGCGTCGGCCGAGCTGGCGTCGGAAACCCGGCACCGGGCGACGCTGCTGCTGGCGCTGATCGGCCTGGCGCTGGTGATCGGCATCGCGGTCGTGGTGGTGACGGTCGTGTCGGTGAGCCGCCCGCTGCAGGCTCTGCTCACGCACGCCGAACGGCTGAGCCGCGGCGATCTGACGGCGCGCACCACGGCGCCGATGCCGGCCGAATTCCGCATCCTCGCCGAGGCCATGAACCGCAGCGGCGACTCGCTGTCGCGCGTGGTCGCCGCCGCGGCGCGCACCGCCGAGAGCGTGTCGACGTCGGCGCACCAACTGTCCTCGGTCTCGGAGGAGATCGCGGTGTCGGCCAGCCACATGGCCAACGCGATGTCGGAAGTGTCGCACGGCGCCGAAACGCAGGTGCACCAGCTGCGCGAGATCGAGGACACGCTGGCGACGGTGCGGACGGCGTCGGGCGAGGTGAAGGAGCGGGCCGACGAGGTGGTGGAGCTGGCCGGCAGCATCGAGCGCTCGGCGGGCGAGAAGCGGGCCGAGATCGAGCGGGCGCTCGGCATCCTGGCCGACGTGAAGACGAGCGTGGAGCAGGCGGCCGGCGAGGTGGCGGCGCTCAGCACCGCCGCCGCCGACATCACGCGGTTCGTGCAGTCGGTGAGCCAGATCGCCGAGCAGACCAACCTGCTGGCGCTGAACGCGGCCATCGAGGCCGCCCGCGCCGGCGACGCCGGCCGCGGCTTCGCCGTCGTCGCCGACGAGGTGCGCAAGCTCGCCGAGCAGTCGCAGAAGGCGGCGCAGGACGTCGTGCACGTGACGGGGCTGGTGACCGCCCGCGTCGGCACGAGTTCGCGCGCCATGGAGTCGGGCGGCTCGCGCGTCGGCGAGATCGAACGCCTGTCGCGGGAGATGGACCAGGCGCTGAGCATCATCTCCGCGGCGGCGACGCGCACGAAGACCGCGGCCAGCGGCGTGTCGAAAGCGGCCGAGCAGAACGCCGGCGCCGTGGCCAGCGCCGCCGCCGGGCTCGACACGATCGCCAAGACGGCGGAGAATCACGCCGCCGCCGCCGAGGAGGTCAACGCCTCCACCGAGGAGCAGAGCGCGGCGTGCGAGGAGATGACGTCGGCGAGCAATGTGCTGCTCGCGGAGTCGAATCAGCTCAAGGAGCTGGTGGGCGGACTGAAGACGTAGGGTGAGGCCGTGAAGCAGTGAGGCAGTGAGGCAGTGAAGCCGGATAACGACAAACGCCGTTACCGCCTCACTGCCTCACTTTTTCACTGCCTCACGATTTCCGGCGAATCCGATCTCAGTTCCCCGCGCCTGCAAGCGGCGCTCCGTTGTTCACGCACCGCGCGTGCGGATCCGCCGGCACCGGACCGTCCACCTTGACGCGGTGGTCGAGATCGGCCACCTGCACCGCCACGTCGAACACGAGCTGGCTCGCCCGCGCCATGTGGTCGTAGTCGATGTACTCGGGCTCGTCCGTCACCTGGTGGTAGTCGCCGTGCAGGCCGGTGGTGAAGAAGGTGATCGGGATGCCGTAGCGCGCGTAGTTGTAGTGGTCGCTGCGGCAGTAGATGTTGTCGGCCTGACCCGCGGCGTCGTACCGGTAGTCGAACGAGAACGGCATCTTCTCGGTCTTGTTCACCGACTCGACCATGTCGCCGAGTTCGGTGGACAGGCGGTGCGAGCCCACGAGCTGCAGGTAGGTCGGGCTCCCCACGGGCAGGTCCGTGGCGTCGCCGCGGCCGTCCATGTCGATGTTGAGCTGGGCGACGATCGAGTCGCGCGGCACCGTCGGATGGTCGGTGAACCACTCCGAACCCCACAGCCCCTTCTCCTCGCCCACGTGCCAGACGAAGATGATCGACCGCTTGGGCTTGATCTTTCCTCTGGCGAACGCTTCGGCGATCTCGAGCACGCTCACCGTGCCCGACCCGTCGTCGTCGGCGCCGTTGCTGATCGAATCGAGGCGGATGGGCCGCAGCTTCCGCACGCTGTCGAGGTTGATGTGGATGGCGTCGAGCGCGGCCTGCTGCTCGGCCGTGGGCCGCTCGCCGCGGGCCAGCATGCCCGTGATCGCGTAGCGGGCCGCGTTGTAGAGGTGCAGCGAGTCGTGGTCCACCGGCGGTCCCTGACGGATGCCGATGTGGTCGTTGTGGGCGCCGATGGCGACGTACTCACCCTTGAGCGCGGGGTCCGACCCACGCAGGATGGCCACGACGTTGCGGGCCGGCGCCGGCTTCTCGGTGAAGCGCGGGTTGCCCTTCACCGTCTTGCCGAGCATCCCCTTGGTGGCCTGCGCCACGGGAACGCCGAGCAGCACTTCGGCCGCGTGCTCGTCGATGGTCAGCGTGGCCGCCGCCTCGGGGGCCGGCGCCGCCGCCGGATTCTTGAAGACCACGTTGCCGGGACGCGGCTTGGCGCCCTGCACCGCCGCGGTCCAGGCCTCGCCGGTCTCGATGGTGGCGATGCCGGCCGCGTCGGCCAGGGGGTTCGCCCCGGCCCCGCGCCCGCGTCCGCCGCCGAACCCGCCGCGTCCACGGCCGCGGCCGCCCGGCCGCGCCACCACCACCACGAGCTTGCCGCGCACCTGCTCGGCGGTGAGCGCGTTGGCCGTGTCGCCCTGCTCGCCGCCGAAGATCACCTGCGCGCCGTCGATCGAGCGCGGTTCACCGCCGCGGCCCGGCGAGGCCACGAAGTCCTTCATCGCGGCGAGCCTGGTGCCGCCCACCGAGATCGTGGAGGCAGGGTCGAGCGCGCGCTGGAACACCGGCAGATTCTGGAAGTACGTGCCGTGGTCGCCGGCCGGCACGAGGCCCATCTTCTTGACCTGGGCGGCGATGTAGGCCGTGGATTTCACGTGGCCGATGGTGCCCGTCTCGCGGCCCTGCATGGAGTCGTCGGCGAAGATGTACAGCCGGGTCATCAGATCGCCGGCCGAGATGGCGGCGCCGGTAGGCTGGGCCTTGTGCTTGAGCGGGAGCTGGGGCTCCTGCGCCGCGAGCGCGGCCGGCAGGACCAGCAGGGCGCAGGCGCGCCCGAGGGTGGAAAGGGAGTTCACGGAGGGGTCCGGTTGAGGGAGGTGGGGACTCAACTCAACTACGCGGGGAAGGCGCGGGGTGCTGGGATGGACGGGCTGTCAGACAGTCGGACTCCGGCTGGAAACTGCGAATCCGCCAAAACCGTGTTAAGCTCCCCACCCGGCCCCAAGAGAAGGCTCTGAGCTGTCCGCTGACCGCTGGCAGCTCACAGCCTTCGGTTGCCGTTCCCGCCTTTTCCTACACGATCATGCACCTCGAAACCATTGCCGTCCACGCCGGTCACGCGCCCGACCCCGTCACCGGCGCCGTGACCCCCGCCATCCAGCTTTCCACCACCTTCGAACGTGGGGAGGACGGCGCCCTCCGGGGCGATTTCCTCTACACCCGCAACGACAACCCCAACCGGCGCTCGCTGGAGCAGTGCCTGACCGCGCTCGAAGGCGGCGTCGATGCGGCGTGCTTCTCCTCGGGCTCGGCGGCGGCGATGGCGCTCTGCCAGGCCCTCGAGCCGGGGGCGCGAGTCCTGGCGCCCACCGACGCCTACTACGGCACGGTCAAGCTCATGCGCGAGGTGTTCGGCCGCTGGGGGCTCGCCCTCACCCTGGTGGACATGACCGACCTCGACGCCGTGCGCGCCGCCGCCCGGGCCGGCGTCGCCCTGCTGTGGATCGAGACGCCCTCCAATCCGCTCGTTCGCGTGGTGGACATCGCCGCGCTCTCGGCCATCGGGCGCGAGGCCGGCGCGCAGGTGGTGGTGGACAACACCTGGGCCACGCCGGTGCTGCAGCGCCCGCTCGAACTCGGCGCGCACGTCGCTCTGCATTCCACCACCAAGTACCTGGGGGGGCACAGCGACGTGCTGGGCGGCGCGCTCGTGACCGGCGAGGCCGGCGCGTTCTGGGAGCGGGTGCGCGGCGTGCAGGCCACGGGCGGCGCCGTGCCTTCGCCCTTCGACTGCTGGCTGGCGCTGCGCGGCGTGCGCACCCTGCCCTGGCGCGTGCGGGCGCAGACCGCGAATGCCGAGCGCATTGCCCAAGCGCTGGAGTCGCACCCGGCCGTGTCGGTCGTGCACTACCCTGGGCTCGCGTCCAACGCGGGGCACGCTCTGGCGGCGCGCCAGATGCGCGGGCCCGGCGCCATGCTGTCGTTCGAGGTTCGCGGCGGGCGCGACGCGGCGCTGGCCACGATCGCGCGTCTCGAACTGATCACGCGCGCCACGAGCCTCGGCGGCACCGAGTCGCTCGTCGAGCACCGGGCCAGCGTCGAGCCGCCCGGGAGCCGGGTGCCCGAGGGGCTGCTGCGGCTGTCGGTGGGACTGGAGCACGCCGACGACCTCATCGACGATCTGCGCCGCGCGCTCGACGCCGCCCGGGCGCAGTAGCTTTCGGGCATGACCGACACGACCCGGGCGGTGCTGCTGCTGAGCGGCGGGCTCGACTCGACAACCGCGCTGGCGGTGGCGAAGGCGGAGGGAAACGAGATCTACGCGCTCTCGTTCCGCTACGGCCAGCGGCACGCGCACGAGCTGAAGGCGGCGGCGAGCGTGGCCGCGGCCTTCGGCGTGGCCCGCCACGTGACGCTGGACATCGACCTGCGCGCCTTCGGCGGGTCGGCGCTCACCAGCGACATCCCCGTGCCCAAGGACCGCGGAGCCCACGAGATGGCGAGCGGAATTCCGGTCACCTACGTGCCGGCCCGCAACACGATCTTTCTTTCGTTCGCGCTCGCCTGGGCCGACGTGCTCGCCGCCCGGAACATCTTCATCGGCGTCAACGCGCTGGACTATTCCGGCTACCCCGACTGCCGGCCCGAATACATCGAGGCGTTCGAGCAGATGGCCAATCTCGCCACGCGCGGCGGCGTGGAAGGCACCGCGCCGGTCAGGATCCACGCGCCGCTCATCGCGCTCTCCAAGGCCGACATCATCCGGCTGGGCACGTCGCTGGGCGTGGACTATTCGCTCACCACGAGCTGCTACGATCCCGACGACTCCGGCGCCGCGTGCGGGCGCTGCGACGCCTGCACGCTGCGGCTGAAGGGGTTCGCGGAGGCGGGCATGAAGGATCCGGTGCGGTATCAGACCGGCGCATGACCTACACCGTCAAGGAAATCTTCTACACGCTGCAGGGCGAGGGCTTTCATGCCGGCCGCCCCGCCGTGTTCTGCCGGTTCAGCGGCTGCAATCTCTGGACCGGCCGCGAGGAGGACCGCGCCGACGCCGTGTGCACCTTCTGCGATACGGATTTCTTCGGCGTCGGGCCCGACGGCGGCAAGTTCGCGTCGGCCCATGCGCTCGCCGATGCCGTCGCCGCCCGGTGGCCGGCGGCGCACGCCGGCCGCGCCGTGCCGTACGTGGTCTGCACGGGCGGCGAGCCCCTGCTCCAGCTCGACGCACCGCTCGTCGACGCGTTCCATGCACGAGGATTCGAAGTGGCCGTCGAGACCAACGGCACGCAGCCGGCGCCGCCGGGGCTCGACTGGATCTGCGTGAGTCCCAAGGCGGGCGCACCGCTCGTGCTGACGCGCGGGGACGAACTCAAGCTCGTCTATCCGCAGGAGGGCGCGGAGCCCGAGCGCTACGCCGGGCTGGCGTTCACGCGCTTCTCCCTGCAGCCCATGGACGGCCCGGATCTGGCGCGCAACACCCAGGCAGCGCTCGCCTACTGCCTGGCCCACCCCCAGTGGCAGCTGAGTCTTCAGACGCACAAGGCCCTCGGCATCCGCTGACGGCGCGGGTCCCGTCCGACGGGGCGCCGGCCACCCGGACGGGCACATACGGTTGACCCGGGGGTACACAACCGGCGATCTTTGGACACCGTTTCCCGCCACGATGCCCCACTCCGCCTCCCTCGACATTCGCCTCCGCCGCGCCGTCCGTGCCGCGAGCTTCGTGCTCGCCGCATGCGCGTTGCCGCGCGCGGCGCGAGCGCAGGAGGTGGCGCAGACGCCGGCCACGCACGGGTCGATCGTGATCGCGGGCTCGAAGCTGAGCGAGGTGCTCGACGCGGCGGCGCTCTCCGACGCGCCCCGCCCCTTCGCCCGGTTCACCGATCCCACCGACGCGATTCGCGACTCGGTGGTCGCGCTGGCGCGGGCGCAGATCGGCAGGCGGTACGTCCGCGGCGGCACCTCGCCCGACCACGGCTTCGACTGCAGCGGGCTCGTGAAGTACGTGCTCGGGCTGCTCGACGTGGTCACGCCGCGCACCGCCCGCCAGCAGGCGCGGCTCGGCGAGGCGGTGCCCAAGGACCGCGACGATCTCAAGCCCGGCGACCTGCTCACCTTCGGCCGCTCGAGCCAGGGGGCCAGCCACGTGGCGATCTACGTCGGCGACGGCCACTACGTGCACGCCAGCGTCGCCGCCGGCCGCGTGATCGAGTCGACGCTCGACCGCCGCGGCTCGTCGCTGGTGCGTGCCTGGCGCGGCGTGCGCCGGCTGTTCGCCGCCGCCGACAGCAGCGTGCAAAAGGGCGACAGCTTGATCGCCGTCGCCCCGCCGGTCCGCACCCCCGCTCCCGCGAAGCTCGACCGCTAGTAGGAGTAGCGGTAGACCTCGACGGCGCCGTTCGCGGCGCGCGTCCAGCAGGCCGACGGGTACGCGCTCACGGTGGACCCGCCGCTCCCCGGATTCTGCGCCATGGCCTGCGCCGTTACGCTCTGCACCTGCGGCACCGGCTGCGTGACCTGCGGCTGGCCGTACGCCTGCTGCTGCGCCGGCGCGACGCCCAACTGCTGCGCCGAACACTCGGCCTGCACGAGGGAGAGCCCGTTGCCGAAGTTGGCGTAGACGCGGCCGTCCACGGAGACCTGCGCCGCGTAGCGCACCATCTGGACGCGCGACCGGCGGTACGGACCGTAGTTCGTCTCCTGCTGCTGCGTCACGGTCTGCGGCGGGGGCGTGGCCGGCCCCGCGGATGCCTGCTGCGAGTGCGCCGGGGGCTTGGGCAGGGGAAGCGGACGTCCCTGCGCCAGCGCCGGCACGGCCCACAGCGCCGTTCCGCCCGCCACCAGCATCATCGCGCCTCTGAATCGCATGGAACCTCCGGCCCGCGTGCTCACCTTCGTACGCTACTACAGCATACCGCCCGCGGCAACGCGGGGTTCCCTTTAAACGCGCGGGGGGCGCCTTTAGCGCCCCCCGCGACCCTTCCCTGTCCCGTCCCGGTCCGGCCCGCCACCGCCCATGCTCCGTTGGCGGCGGGGGGACGGCCGGTTGGCTGCTACCCGGATTAGTTCCCCGGCTTGAGGTTCATCCCGCCGGCCACGATCACGAACTCGTCGCGGCGGTTCTGCGACCAGCACGACTCCTGGTGATCGGTGCACACCGGGCGCTCTTCGCCGTTGCTGATGATGTCGATACGGGCGGCGTCGATTCCCTTGTCCACGAGATACTGGCGCGCCTTCTCGGCGCGGCGCATGCCGAGCGCCTGGTTGTACTCATCGGACCCGCGCTCGTCGGCGTTCCCTTCCACGCGGATGCGCACGTCGGGGTTGGCCTGCATGAGGGGCAGCTTGGCGTCGAGCGTGCTCTTCGCGTCGTCGCGCAGATCCGCCTTGTTGTAATCGAAGAAGATCTTGGTCTCGAGCACCGCCTTCACCTGCGCCGCCGCGGCCTCGGCGGCTTCGCGCGCGCGATTGGCCGCGTCGATGCTGTCCTGGCGCGCCCGGTTGGCCGCGTCGATGGAATCCTGTCGCGCCCGCGCACGAGCCGCGTCCGCAGCCGCGTCGGCGGCGGCGATGGAATCACGGCGACGCGCGGCGTCGATGCTGTCCTGATTGATCGCCACCGGCGCCGCGACCGGAACCGCCGCGGGCTCGTTGCCGAGCAGGAAGCTGAGCCCGGCGCGCAGGTCGACGTTCGACGAGCGCGCGGCGTTCTTGTTGGTGTCGTTGGGCGCCGTCGGGAACGCGAACCGCTTGTCGGCCGGGTTCTCGACGTACTGCACCAGCGCGTCGAACCGCAGGGCGACCGTCCGAGTCAGGTTCCAGCGATAGCCGATGCCCGGCGTCAGTGAGAAGTCTCGGCCCCCGTCAATCGATTCGCCACCAAGCCCTACGCCGATCAGAAACTGATTGCCGGCCACCGGAAGATTGTACGTGATGCGGCCGGCGTACGTCTGATACGACTTCGAATCCGTGTTGATGCGGGGGGGCTGACCCGTCAGGTGGGCCGTGGCGAAGTCCGCCTCGAGCTCCCAGCGGGGTGTGACGAACACGCCGAGGCGAGCGCCGAGGCCAAACCCGTTCTTGAGCGCCCAGGGCGTATCCATGTGCGAGAACTGACCGAAACCGCCGAGTTCGACGGTCCCCTTCTGCTGCGCCATCGCGGGTGAGGCGAACGCGAGCGCGACGAGCGCCGGAATAACCAGACGACGTTTTTGCATATGTAGCAGTCTCCATCCAAGTTGAATGATACCGAGGTGTTTCGTCATGATCACGAATCGGCCCGAGGCGTCCATGGCGCGCCCGGCCCCGGACGCTGCCAGGGTCTCATTGGCGCGGTATCCGGCGGTTGCTGCTCGCGGTAGCGAGCGATGCAACAAGGCACTTATCAACCGCCAATAACCAAATTCGCTGGGAATCAATCTGCTGGCAACCCGACGAACGGGGGATTAATTTCATCTTTAGACGTACGGCCAAAGCAGTACTGCCCGGCGCTGCCGATCCATCAGCGAGTGGCCGACCACACGTCGGAGGCAGCTGGGCGCCTTGGCGTTCGGGCGGGTCGGGCGCGCAGATTGCTACCCATGACGCTTCTGGACGAATGGCGCGGGGCCCGGGCGGCGTTCGACGCCCCGGCGTGGGTGGAATCCGAGCGGCTCTCGGCGCTGATGACGCTGCCCGCCGACGCGCCGGCGGTGCCGCGCCCCGAGCCCGACGCCGCGCTGCGCTCGGCGCGGCGCGCCCTGCGCGTGCTGGCCCGAGTGCCCGGCGGGCGCTGGCGCGCCAGCTGCCTCTATGAGAGCGTGGCCGAGTGCCTCGTGCTGCGCCGGTCGGGCGTGCCGGCGGCGGTGTGCATCGGCGTCAAGCGGCAGCGGGACGGCGAGCCGGGCATCGCCGCCCACGCGTGGGTGGCGCGGAACGAGAGCGACCGGCGGTTCCACGGATTCACGACGATGGGCGTGCTGGAGGCGTTGAAGAGCCAGCGGTAGCGCGGCGGGCAACCGGGCGGACCCTTTCCCCGGTCGGCGTCGCGCGGTAAGCTGGCTCGTGCCCGAATCCCCGGTTTCACCCCCGCCCCCGCGCCGCGCCCGCGCCTACCATTGGCTTGCCGCCGTGCCCACCGTCGTGCTGCTGGGCGGCATCCCGTTCGTGAACCGCGTGCATCCCATGGTGTTCGGGCTGCCCCTGCTCATGGCCTGGATCGTGTTCTGGGTGGTGGCCACCTCGGCCACGATGGGCCTCATCCTGTATCTCGACCGCTCGCGCGCGGGCAGCGACCAGTGACGGCGCCGCTGGTCATTCTCGCCGTCACCTTCGCGGTGGCGATCGGGCTCGGGCTGTTCGCCCGGCGCGGGCACCCGATGAACCTGGAGCAGTGGAGCGTGGGCGGCCGGGCGTTCGGCACGATGTTCGTGTTCCTGCTCATGGCCGGGGAGATCTACACCACCTTCACCTTCCTGGGCGGCAGCGGATGGGCCTACGGCAAGGGCGGCCCGGCGCTGTACATCCTCTGCTACGGCGCCATTGCATACTCGTTCTCATATTTCCTGCTGCCGGTGATCTGGCGCTACGCCCAGGAGCGCAGGCTCGTCTCGCAGGCCGACTTCTTCGTGGCCAAGTACGGGAGCAGCGCCCTCGGCGTGCTGGTGGCGCTGGTGAGCGTGGCGGCGCTGGTGCCCTACCTGGTGCTGCAGCTCAAGGGGCTCGGGATCATCGTGTCGGAGGCGAGCTACGGCCGCGTGTCGTCCACGGCGGCGGTGTGGATGGGCGCCACGGCGTTGACGGTGTACGTGGTCGTGTCGGGCGTGCGGGGCTCGGCGTGGACCGCGGCGCTCAAGGATATGATGATCCTGAGCGTGGCCGTGGTGCTCGGCGTCTACCTGCCCATTCACTACTACGGCGGCTACGGGGCGATGTTCGAGGCCATCGACAAGGCGAAGCCGGGCTTTCTCACCCTGCCGTCGAGCGGCATGAGCCCGGCCTGGTTCGTCTCCACCGTGCTGCTCACGTCGTGCGGGTTCTATATGTGGCCGCAGTACTTCGCCGGCACGTACACCGCCAAACGCGAGGACGTGTTCCGCAAGAACGCGGTGATGCTGCCGCTCTATCAGCTGGTGATCCTGTTCGTGTTCTTCGCCGGGTTCGCGGCCATCCTGCAGGTGCCGGGGCTCAAGGGCGCCGACGGCGACCTGTCGCTGCTGCGCATCTCGAAGCAGGCATTCTCTCCGGCGTCGGTGGGCGTCATCGGCGCCGCCGGGCTGCTCACGGCGCTCGTGCCGGGCTCGATGATCCTGATCACGGCGGCGACGATCCTGGCGCAGAACGTCTACCGGGTGATCGTGCCGGCGGCCACCGATCGCACGGTGGCCCTGCTGGCGCGGGCGCTCGTGGGCGTGATCGCGCTGGCGTCGGTGCTGCTCACGCTCCGCGGCGGCGAGGCGATCGTGCCGCTCTTGCTCATGGGCTACAACATGGTGACGCAGCTCTTTCCCTCGCTGCTGGCCTGCCTGGGCGAGCGGCCGCGCGCCACGACGGCGGGCGCGTTCGCCGGCATAGTGGCCGGCGAGGCGACGGTGGCCTACCTGACGATGAGCGGCGCGTCGGTGGCCACGCTCGCGCCCTGGGCGCCGCAGGTGGTGAAGGATCTCAACGTGGGGATCGTGGCGCTCGTGGTAAACGCGGTGGTCATGGTGGCGGTGAGCGCGGCCACGCGGCGGACGGCGGCAGCCGCTACTTCGTAATCCACCCCGTTCCACTCAGCGCCACCGCGATCAGCACCAGGCCGAACGCGATCCGGTACCAGGCGAAGACGTCGAAGCTCCGGTGCGACACGAAGCGCACCAGCCACTTCACCACCACCAGCGCGCTCAGAAACGCCACCACGAATCCGATGGCGAAGATGAGCGCGTCGGAGCCGGCCAGCAGGTGCCGGTTCTCCCACAGCTCGAGCCCCGTGGCGGCGAACATCACCGGAATGGCGAGCAGAAAGGAGAACTCGGCCGCCGCCGCCCGGTCAACGCCCGCGAGCAGGGCGCCCATGATCGTCGCCCCCGAGCGCGACACGCCGGGGATGAGCGAGAGCACCTGGGCGATGCCGATCCAGAGCGCGGTGCGGTAGCCGATCCGCATCACCGTCTCGATGCGCGGCGTGGGGCGCCACCGCTCGATGGCGAGAATCGCGAATCCGCCCAGCAGCATCGTCGCGATCACCACCGGCGGCACGAACAGGTGGTCGGTGATCCAGTGATGGGTGGCCAGTCCCACGACGGCCGCCGGCAAGAATGCGATGAACAGCGCGACGATGAGCCGCCGCGACTCGGCCACGGCCACACCCTGCCTGGCCGTTCGCCAGAGCAGATCGCGGTAGAGCCAGACGATGGCGAGGATTGCGCCAAGCTGGATGATGATCTCGAAGGCGTCGGCGCGCGGACCCACGAACCCGAGCGCGTGGCCGGCCAGGATGAGGTGGCCGGTGGACGACACGGGGAGGAACTCCGTCACGCCCTCGACGAGTCCGAGGATGATGGCCGAGAAGATGTCATGCATGCCGGACGAAGATACCGGCATGCCTGAACGTCAGGAAGCGGCCCGCGTCAGCTCAGCGGCTCGGCGTGGTCCACCGACCACTGCGCCACGCTCGCGCACTCGGTGCAGGCGGCGCGGCCGTTTCCATAGAGCACCATCTCGGTCTCCCGCCCGCACGACGGGCAGCACGCCTTGAGCGTGTGCAGCCCCCCGGTGGGCAGCCCGTTGCGAACGATCCGGGCGGCCATCGCGTCGGGACCCACCGCGCCCAGCGGGCAGAGCGCCCCGGTGCACTTGTCGCCCACCTCCAGGCACACGATTTCCGAGTCGAGGAGCGTGGCCTGCCCCTCGTGCTCCGGTGCATCCGTGATGACGAGGTTCACTTCACGCTCGCAGGCGTTGCAGAACAGCCGGTGGCTCTTCATATCGCCCTCCTCAGGTCAACGCGATGGCTTCCGCTCCGGGAATTCGCTTGCGGGCAAGGGCGGCGGCCGCTTCGTGGCCGAGGCCGAACCCCGACGTCGACGCGGCGTCGGCGTCGATGGCCTTGTCGCCGCCCAGAATGGTGAGGCTGTGCACGGGGGTCCGCCGCGGCGCCGCCGTGACCGGATCCATCAGGTGGTGGTACCGCACCCCGCGCCAGCGGAAGAAGCGCTCGTAGTCCCCCGACGTGGTCACCGCGCGGTCGGCCACGCTCAGCTGCGCGGCCAGTGCCGACAGGTCGTGCGGATCGCGAATGCCCACCTTCCACGGCTCGCCTTCGGGCGAAGGCCCGAGCGCATAGAGGTCGCCGCCCACCGTCACGATCGCATGCGCGATGCCCCGCGCCCGGATCGCGTCGGTGGCCCGGTCGATGCCGTAGCCCTTGGCGATGGCGCCCAGGTCCAGATGGATGTCGCGGTCGTCGTAGCGCAGTGCCGGCGCGCCGCGGAAGGTCGACACATCCACCTTGCGCCAGAACCCGCGGCGGGCCAGCCGCTTCACCTGATTGTCCGGCGGCGGTTCGTGCCGGTGCAGCACGTCCCACAGCTCCGACACCTCGCCCACCGCCGGATCGAACCGCCCGTCGCTCAGCGACGCCCACTCGAGCGCGCGCCGCACCACGAACGCGGTCTCCGGCGTCACCGTCACCGCGTCGCGCGACGCGCCGAGATTGGCGCGCCCGATGTCGGAGGTCGGCGTGAACCGGGTCATCGTGCGCTCCACCCACTGCAGCTCGGCGATGGCGGCGTCGATGGCGGACTCGGCCAGGCGCACGTTGGCGTGCGCCACCTGCACCTCGGCGATGGTGCCCATCACGGGGATGGTGCGCCGGGTGATCGTGAGGCCGCGGCGCCGGACCGCGAGGGGCAGCGACAGCCCCACGAACATCCCGGTGCCGAGGGTCAGGAACTCGCGCCGGCCCAGCGTCCAGCCCGGCATTGGATCAGATGGCATGATGGTCTCCTTCGTTCCAGCGGTCGCAGGAACCGCCCGAGCATCCTTCGCAATGGCCCGTGCAGCTGCGGTGAGGCACCAGGCCGTAGGCGGCGAACAGCGCCGCGGCGACCACGATCCCGATGATGGTTGTCATTATCCGGCGCTCCCCATGCCGGCGAATCCCATGAACGCCATCGACAGGCACGAGGCGATGACGAGCACCAGCCCCATCCGCCGCGCCACCATCGGCACGTCGGTGAGTTCGATGCGCTCGCGGATGGACGCCATGAGCGAGAGCGCCACCGTCAGCCCGAGCCCGGCGCCGAGCGCGAACACCAGCCCCTCGACCAGGGTGTAGCCGCGGCTGGTCTGGAACAGCGCCAGCCCGAGAATGGCGCAGTTGGTGGTGATGAGCGGCAGGTAGATGCCGAGCTGCCGGAACAGCACCGGCAGGTACTTCTTCACCGCCATCTCGACGATCTGCACCACCGACGCGATCACGACGATGAAGGCGATGGTCCGCAGGTACGGCGTGCGCGTGAGCACGAACGTGTTGAGCACCCAGACGCTCACCGCGGTGAGGATGAGCACGAACGTGTTCGCCAGCCCGAGCCGCCACGCCGTCTCGATCTTGCCGGTGACGCCGAAGAACGAACACAGCCCCAGGAACATCACCAGGGTGAAGTTGTTCACCAGCATCGTCGAGATGAAGATCCATGACAGATTGCTCATGCGACGGCCTCCCGTGCGTGGCGCTTGCGCCGCTCCATCACCCAGGCGACGCCCAGCAGCGCGATGCCGAGCGCCAGGAACCCGCCCGGCGGCAGCATCATGAACACCCAGGGCTCGAACCGGGGGCCGAACAGCGGGTGCCCGAGGATGGCGCCCTTGCCCAGCACTTCGCGAATCGTGCTCAGCAGCGCCAGCGACAGCGTGAATCCGGCCCCCATGCCGAGGCCGTCGGCCACGGCGCGGCGCACCGGCACCTTGGCCGCGAACGCTTCGGCGCGGCCGAGCAGCAGGCAGTTGGCCACGATCAGCGGAATGAACGGCCCCAGCGCCTTCCGGATGTCCGGCAGCACCGCGGCCAGGATCATGTCGGCGAGCGTCACGAACGTCGCGATGATCAGGATGTACGAGGTGATCCGCACCTCGTTGGCGATGTACTTGCGGAACAGCGACACGAACAGGCCCGACCCCACCAGCACGAACGTCGTCGCCAGGCCCATGGCCAGCCCGTTGGCCAGCACGTTGGTCACGGCCATGGTCGGGCACATGCCGAGCAGCTGCACGAGCACGGGATTCTCGCGGCCGATGCCGCGCCAGATGTCGGCGATCACCGTGGCCGGCGGGGGGGCGCCCGGCACGAATTCCACGCCGCCCGGCGGCTGGCCCGCCACCGGCTCCGCGACTGCAACGGACGTCACTGCTGGCCTC
Source organism: uncultured Gemmatimonadaceae bacterium (assembly GCA_963775915.1). Taxonomy (GTDB): domain Bacteria; phylum Gemmatimonadota; class Gemmatimonadetes; order Gemmatimonadales; family Gemmatimonadaceae; genus JAGWRI01. The sequence continues at coordinate 41,376 of CAVZKH010000008.1, read as the reverse complement.
CATGATCGTAGGCTTGGATCAGCGGCCGCCACTTGGCCACCGCGTCGTTGATGATGCGGATCACGGCGCGCGACGAGATCGTCGCGCCGGTGATGGTCTGCACGGCGCTCGGGTCGCCGGCCACGCGCTGCTTCACCGGCTTGAGCGGCGCCACGCGCCCGGTGAACTGGTTGCCGAACGACGTGTCCGACTCCACGCGGTCGCCCAGCCCCGGCGTCTCCTGCTGGTCGAGCACCTTGTAGCCGGTGAGCGCGCCGGTGGCAGGGTCGAAGCCGATCATCAGGGTGAGCAGCTCCTGGAACCCCGGCTCGGCGGCCGTCACGGCGACTCCGATGCGGCGGCCGCCGGCGTCGTAGCCCACGTATGCCTTTACCGCTTCGCGCTTGTCGGTGCCCGCCGGCGGCGTGGCCATCACGGCGTTGCCGACCAGGTACAGCGTGTCCCAGCGGGCGGGCGCCGCGAGCACCTCGCGCACCGCCGCGCTCTCCTGCTCGGCGGCGTGCCGCTGGACCGCCGGCAGCGTGAGGTCGTACACGGTCACGATGAGCCAGCCGGCGGCCGCGCCGGCCACGGCGAGCGTGAGCAGCAGCTTCCACGCCGGCGTGATCTTCCGCTCGGGCGGCGGCGGCGAGGGCACGTGGCACTGCGGCGCGGCGGTCATGACGCGATCCTCCGCGCCGTGCCGAACACGCGCGGCTGCGTGGCCCGGTTGATGAACGGCACCAGCGCGTTCATGAACAGGATGGCGTACATCACGCCTTCGGGCAGGCCGCCCCAGATGCGAATCACCACCACCAGAACGCCGATGCCGACGCCGAACACCCAGCGGCCGCCATTGGTCACCGGCGAGGTGACCATGTCGGTGGCCATGTACACCGCGCCCAGCATCAGCCCGCCCGAGAAGAGCATGAACAGCGCGTCCGGCCGCGCCGGGTTGACGGCGTGCAGGATGGTCGCGAACACCGCCACGGTGAGCAGGATGCTCGCCGGAATGCGCCAGTTGAGATAGTTGCGCAGCGCCAGATAGGCGCCGCCGGCCAGGATCACCAGCGCCGCCGTCTCGCCCAGCGAGCCGCCGGTGGTGCCGAGGATCAGATGGCTCAGCCCCGTCGTCTTGCCCTCGAACTTGAGCAGCCCGAGCGGCGTCGCCGACGTCACGGCGTTCACCGTCGGATGCAGGAAGGGCGCCACGAACAGGTCGCCCTTGAGCGAGAAGAAGCCGCCCCCCGCCGTGGGCCAGGTGGTGATCGCCACCGGGAACGCGCCCTGCAGGAACGCCCGCCCCACCAGCGCCGGATTGAACACGTTCTGCCCGAGCCCGCCCCAGACCGTCTTGCCGAACCCGATGGCGAAGGCGCCCCCCACGAACACCATCCAGAGCGGCATGCCCGCGGGCAGCGTGAGGCCGAGCAGCAGCCCCGTGATCGCGGCCGAGCCGTCGGCCAGCGCTCCGCCCTTGCCGAAGGCGCGCTCCGTGAGCACCGCGCCGGCCACCGCCGCCGTTATCACCAGCAGCGCGCTCACGCCGAAGAACCACGCCGACGCGGCCACCACGGGCGCCAGGCTCCCCACCACGTTCCACATGATGCGCGGCGTGGAGTCGGCGGGCTTGAGGTGCGGCGACGCCGTGACGATGAGCCGGTCGACCGTCGGTTCGCTCATTTGACCGTTGCGAGTTGGCGCCGCAGCGCCGTCTTGCTCGCCTGGAAGAGCTGGGCAAGCGGTATGTTGGACGGACAGACGTAGGAGCACGAGCCGCAGATCATGCAGTCGGCCAGGTGCATGTCCGCCATGTCGTCGTAGCGGCGCACCCGCGCCAGCTCGCCGAGCATCGACGGATTGAGGAACACCGGACAGGCGTCGAGGCAGCGTCCGCAGTGGATGCACGGCCACGACTGCTCGTTGCGCGTTTCCTCGCGGGCCAGCACCACCACGCCCGTCGTGCCCTTGATCACGGGCGCGTTGAGATTCGCCTGCGCCTGCCCCATCATCGGGCCGCCGATGATCACCTCGGCGGCATCGGCCGTCACGCCGTCGCAGTAGGCGAGCAGGTCCTTGAGCTTGGTGCCCACCGGCACGATCAGGTTGGCCGGCCGGCGCAGGCCGTGGCCCGAGACGGTCACGATGCGCTCGACGAGCGGCAGTCCGGTCTCGAACACCTCGGCGATGGCGGCCACCGATCCAACATTCTGCACGATCACGCCCACCGTCACCGGCAGCTTGCCCGACGGCACCTCCACCCCGGTCACCGCCTTGATCAGCATCTTCTCGGCGCCCTGCGGATACTTGACCGTGAGCGGCAGGATCTCGACGTCGAGGTCGGCGGGCACGGCGGCGATCATGGCCGCGATGGCGTCGGGCTTGTTGCGCTCGATGCCCACGACGCACTTGGTGACGCCGAGCGAGCGCATCATCACACGGATGCCGAACAGCACGCGGGGCGCGTACTCGACCATCGTCCGGTGGTCGGAGGTCAGGTACGGTTCGCACTCGGCGCCGTTGATGATCAGCGTGTGGACGGTGGCGTCCTTGGGCGGGGCGAGCTTCACGTGCGTGGGAAACGCCGCGCCGCCCAGGCCGACGACGCCGGCCTGCTGCACCGCGCGCACCACCTCGTCGGTGGACAGCCCTTCCCATCGCGGCACGAGCCGCGGCCGCGGGATGTGCGGCGCGTACTTGTCCACTTTGAGCCGCACGGCCTGAGCCATCGACCCGTCGGGGTGCGGCCACCAGTCGATGTCCACCACCGTGCCGGCGGCCGAGGCGTGGATGGGCACCGACATGAACCCGTCGGCCTCGCCCAGCGTGTCACCGCGTTCGACGTGGTCGCCGACCTTCACGCACAGCACGGCCGGCTTGCCGGCGTGCTGCCGCAGCGGCAGCACGAGTTCCTCGGGATAGGGCATGCGGCGGATCGGGAGCTGGTTGGTCAGCTCCTTCTCCTCGGGCGGGTGAACGCCGTGCCGGAATCCCAGCGAGATCGCCATCGTCAGCTCAGTTGAACTTCGCGCCGCGCTTCACCCACTTCTCCACGTCCTTCTCCTTGGGGTTGAGCGGCGTGCCCGGGTGGATGATCGACACCGGACAGCGTTCGGCGGCTATCACCAATTGCTGATAGGTGCCGGCGCTGGCGTCCTTCACGTACGCCTGCTTGTCGGCGTTGTAGGCGAACATGCGCTTGTTCAGGTTGGTGCACTCGTTGCAGGTGGTGCACCGGATGGAGTCGATGTAGGCCTCGAGCGCGAGCCCGTCGTCGTCCTCCTCCACCGCCACCGTCGCCGTGCCCGCCGCAACGGGAGCCGGAGCCGCCGCCGGGGCCGCCGGTTGCGCGGGGGCGGAGACCGGGGCCGGGGCGGAAACTGGCGCGGACGCCACGGCGGCCGGAGCCGCGCCGTTCGCCGCGCCGTTGCCGTTCACCGGCGCCGCCGGCAGCGACGACAGCAGTTCGGCAATGGCCGATCCGCCGCCGTGCCGCATCAGCCCCTCGGCAAGCTGCCGCGCGATCTGCGGAGGATAGCTGGCCTTGAGGTCGGCGATCTTCGCCTCGTACTCGGCCCGCACCGCCGCGAGCCGCTGGCCGAACTCCGCCTGCAGCGAGCTCTCCACCGCGTCGTGCACCGACGGCGAGATCTCGAGCCCGGCCAGTTCCTTGAGCTGCGACCAGAAGTGCAGCCGCTCCTCGGCCAGCGCCACCATCTCACGGGACACGCCGAGCCGCCGCAGCTTCCGGTCCTTGCCCACGGCCAGGATGTACGGGGCGCGCCCCTCGCGGTCGTCGGCATTCGCCGCGACGAATTCGTGGAAGGGCATCATCGCGTCGGACCAGGCGTCCGGCGCCACCTCGTCGAAGTGCTGCTTGAACCGCGCTTCGGTGGCCGCCCAGTCGGCGATCGTCAGCGGCAGGTCGAGCGTCTGCTCGGCATCGGCGTCGTCCAGGTACTTGATGGTGTACGTCGGCCAGGTCTGGTCGATGTCCGGGTTGCCGTCCAGGCTCAGGCACTCCGCGTACGAGCTGCCGGCGTCGGGGTCGAAGGTGAGGAAGGGGAAGGCGCGGCTCTCCAGCGCCAGCCGCGCCGCCGTCTGCGACCAGTCGTCGGCCAGGCCGTGCTCCACCGGGCAGGGCGTGTAGATGTTGAACACCGCGGGGCGGCGCTTGTGCAGCCCCTTGAGCACGCCGGCCACCAGGTGCGACGCCGACGCCTGCGACGACTGATGCACGTAGGCGCCGCGATGCGCGATGGCGAGCAGCGCCAGCTCCTTGCGCGTCTCGGTCTTGCCGTGCTGCGCCTTGCCGTAGGCGGCCATGTCGGCCACCTGGCCCGTGTAGCCCGACGTGCACGCCTGGCCGCCGGTGTTGGAGTACACCTGCGTGTCCAGCACCACCACCTTGATCGGTTTGCCCGAGGCCAGCAGCCGCGACAGGTTCTGGAACCCGATGTCGAGCATCGCGCCGTCGCCGCCCATGGCCACGATCGGCGGGCAGAGCGCGAATTCGTCGTCGGTGAACTGCTGCCAGGTGAGCAGCCGCAGCTGCGGCTCGTGCGCCGCGGCGTCGTACGCACCCTGGCTCAGCAGCTCGGCCCGCCGCACGGTGGCCACGTTGTCGGCCATCTTGCGCATGTGCGCCTCGAACAGCCCGATGGCGATGGACGGCGAATCCTGGAACAGGTGGTTCACCCAGGGGAACGGATACGGGTTGTACGGATACGTGCTGGCCCACACCGACGAGCAGCCGGTGCTGTTGGCCATGCCCATCGCCGCGCGTCCGTTGCCGCTCGGGCCTTCCACGTACCGCCAGCGCAGGTCGCGCAGATCGTGCGAGCGTGTCGTTGAGCCGTTTGAGCCGCTGCTGCTTGGCGGCGTCCACCGGCACGGCGACGCTGCCCTTGGACGAGGCCGCCGCCTCGAGGTCGGCGCCTGCGGCGAGCAGTTCGCGCGCCTGGCCGTCCAGCGATTCGATGAGCGCGTCCAGCTTGGCGACGTGCGCCGCCACGCGCGGCTGCATCGACGCGTTGATCGACGACACGATCAGGTGCACGGCCGTCTTCTCGCCGCACCCCATGCAGGCGCCGTCGCCGCCCACCATCGAGCGGTAGTTCTCCTTTCGCAGCAGCAGCGACGACAGGACGCCGATGCCCTCGTCCACGTCGGAAACGTTGACGAACCGGTCGGCGGTGTCGGGCAGCTTCTCCCACAGCGCCCAGTTGCGGCGCAGTTGCGCCAGCGCCGGCTCGTCCTGGCGCACCGTCTCCAGCGCGCCGTCCGGACAGACGGCGACGCAGAGGTTGCACCCCTTGCACGCTTCGGGATTGACGGTGATGGAGAGCAGCCCGCCCCCGCCCTTCTCCCGCGCCTCGACGGCGTCGAAGAACGGCTTGGTGCGCGCCAGCGGGAACGTGGCCAGCCGCTCCCTGACGATCGCGAACTCCGCGTCGGTCTCGGCGCGGCGCCCGGCGTCCCACCCCATCTTGTCGGCCACCGCCGTGTAGCCCTTCTCGAACGCCGCCTGCACGCCGAGCGTGGCGTCCTTGGCGAGCAGCTTGTGCGATTCGCGCGCCCAGTGCTTCACCACCGGCCGCAGCCGGTCGAAGGTCACGCCGTTGGTGGACACGTCGATGGCCGTGGACAGCAGATCCTCCACGCTGTTCACGAGCCCCGGGATGGCCGAGTCGGGGCACTGCACCCAGCACTGGCCGCACCCCGTGCACTTTTCGGCGATGAACGACGGCACTTCCAGGCGCACACCGCTCATGTCGCGCACCGCGCCCGTGGCGGCCGGTATGGCGCTGATGGCGGCGAAGGGATCGGCAATTCCGTCCTGGCCCAGCGCGCACATCGTGCACACCTGCTCCCAGAACCGCCCCGGGTTGCCCACGCCCTGCTCGGCGTCGGGCATGTCGAGCAGCGCCGGAATGTGCGGCACCGTGCCCGGCTCGTCGTGCTCTTCCACGTCCACCGGCGTCACCGAGCGCACCTGGTCGAACCCGCGGCGGATCACGCGCAGGTTGTCCTCCACCACGGTCTCGCCGCGGTGGCCGAACTTCTTCTGGAACTGCTTGCGCACGCCCTCGAACACCTTGCCTTCGCTCGATCCCTCGCTGGAGATCAGCGACGACGTCTTGAAGAACGCGCCGAGGAAGGCCGCGCCCTGCATGCGGAAGCGCATCTCGACGTCCGAGGCTTCCTCGCGGGCGATGGCGAACGCGTCGAGCACGAACAGCTTGATGTGGCGCTCGCGAATGGACGCGCGCACGCGCGACGGCAAGCCGGCCCAGAACGACGTCGGGGGCGACGTCGCTCTGGATCACGAACACGCCGCCGTCGGCGAGCCCGGCCAGCGGATCGCTGTGGCGGAACACGTTCGGGTCGGGCGACAGCACCACGTCCACGTGCTTGAGTTCGCAGTTGAGCAGAATCGGCTCGTGCGCCAGCACGGCGTAGAACGTCGTCGGCTGCCCCTTCTTCTCCGAGCCGTACTTCGGGTTGGCCTTGATGTGGAGCCCGAACAGCTCGAACGCCGTCATCGCCAGGTTCTTGCCCATCGTGATCGCGCCCCACCCGCCCACGGAGTGGATGCGCACGGCGGTGGACCCCTTGGGCAGCAGGTTGGGCACCGTGGCCGGCGGCAGCGACAATTCCTTCAGGTGCGGATACGCGTCGACGAGCTGCTCCTGCCAGATCTGGAGCTTCGGAATGCGCGTGCCTTCGCGAATGAAGTCCACGCCGAGGTAGAACTGGCGCCGGTGCAGGCCGCCGGGCAGCATGTTGTCCACCGCCGCCACGAGGTCGCCGGGCTGCAGGTCGCGGCTGCCGAGTCCGAAGCAGCCGGAGTAGAAGTCGGGCACCTGGTCGCCGCGGAGCGCCGGGATGCCGGCGTGCGGCACGTGGTCGCTGTAGTCGCGGCCGTTCTCCACCGCCTTGGACATGGCGGCGCGGATCTCGCGCAGCATCGGCGGATCGACGGCCAGCGGCTGGTCGAGGCGCTCCAGCACCACGACGCCGCGCTTGCCGGCCAGCAGCCAGGCCGACGAGGTCCGCCGGGAAGGGGCGGAACATCGTGAGGTTCAACACGCCGACCTTGAGCTTGCGCGCGTCGCGCAGGTAGTCGGCCACCGCCATCGCGTTGGGCACCACCGAACCCTGCCCCACGATCACCCACTCGGCGTCTTCCAGCTTGTAGCCGGCGGCACGCGTATAGCGGCGGCCGGTGAGCGCCGCGTACTCATCGAACGCCCGGTCGGCCAGCGGCGCCACGTGGTCGAAGTAGAACGGGCGCTGGGCGGCCACGCCCTGCGCGTAGCTGTCCTGGTTCTGCACCACGCCCAGCATGGCCGGATAGTCGAGGTCGAACATCTCGGGAATGCGGCGGCGCGTTTCGCCGAACACCAGGCGCTGGGCCGGCGTCGGCGACTCGATGCGGTCGGAGGGATCGCCCAGATACGCCTTGACCAGCGCCGGCTCGGGCACGAGCGCGCTCTCGATCACGTGGCTGGTGAGGAATCCGTCCTGCGCGCAGATGCCGGGGTTGAGCGACAGCTCGGCGATGCGGTGCGCGATGAGGTTGAGGTCGGCGGCCTCCTGCACGTCCTTGGCGAAGAGCTGGAAGAAGCCCGTGTCGTCCACCGCGTGGTAGTCGTCGTGGCCCGCGTGCACGTTGAGCCCCTGCTTGGTCATCGCCCGCGCGGCCACGTTGAGCACGTAGGTGAGCCGCTTGCCCACCGCCGCGTACAGCGATTCGTGCATGTAGGCGATGCCCTGCCCGCTGGAGAAGTTCGTGGCCCGGAGCCCGGCCATCGACATGCCGGCCGTGACCGCCGCCGCCGCGTGCTCGCCCTCGGGCTCGAAGAAGAGCAGCCGCCGGCCGTTCACGTTCTCCTTGCCCTCGGCAACCGCCGCGGCCCACCCCTCGCCCATCTGCGTCGACGGCGTGATCGGGTAGGCGCCCGCCGCCTCGCCGGCCGCGGTCTCCATCGCCACCACGGCGGCGCTGCCGTCCAGGGCGCGCGGTATTCCGGGGTGCGGCGGCGCCTTGGGCGCGCCGGTCGCGGGCTGGGTCTTCGTCCACAGTTTCATGCGCTCTCACTCCCCACGGTCTCCGGCACGCGCGCGAACTGCGCGCCGGTCAGCCACACGATCGCGCCGGTCGGGCATCGCTCGACGGCGCGTTCTTCGGCCTGCGTGATTCGTTCGTAATCCACCACCGCCACCCCGCTGGCGACGCTGATCAGCCCCGGCGCCGCGTCCTGCACGCACTTGCCGCACGCCGTGCACGCCACCTTGCACTGGTCCAGCGCGCTGTCGCCGTCGATGAGATTCCGGCACTGCACCAGCAGGTGCGCGTCCAGCGGCAGGATCGTGAACAGCTCCTTGGGACAGGCGTCCACGCAGTCGCCACAGGCCGTGCACCGGGCCAGGTCCACCACCGGCAATCCGGTGTCGCTCATCCGGATGGCGTCGAAGGTGCACGCCACCTTGCAGTCGCCGAGGCTGAGGCAGCCCCAGGCGCATCCCTTGCCGCCGCCGGCCACGGCGGCCGCCGCGGCGCACGTCGAGAGCCCGCGGTATTCGGCCTGGCTCACCGCCACGTCGGTGCCGCCGGCGCAGAGCAGCCGCGCCACGCGGCGCGACGCGCTGCCCGCGTCCACGCCCAGGAAGTCGGCGATCTGCTTGTGCACCGAGTCGCTCGCCACCGTGCACTCGGAGGCGGTGATCGTCCCCGCCACCGCGCCCTCGGCGAACGCGCGGCAGCCCGGATGCCCGCAGGCGCCGCAGTTGGCGTTGGGCAGCATCTGCGACACGATCTCGATGCGCGGATCCTCCCACACCCAGAGCCGCTTGTTGGCCAGCGCGATGAACACGCCGAACACCAGCCCGACCCCACCCAGCACCAGGATCGCGTGGAGAGTGATCGTCAGCGTGCTCACCTCAGGCCTGACCCTTGAGCCCGGACTCGGTGAGCAGCCACGCGGCAATGCGGTCCACGGCGTCGGAGGCCCCGACCGCCGGCGCCGCCGGCGCCGGCGCCGCCCGCCGAGGGAACGGCAAACGGCGTGCGCGCGAGGTCGGCGAGCAGGCGCAGGTCCTCTCCCATCTGGAACGCGCTGATGCCGCGGATGCCGTGCTTGGGCGGTTCCGGCAGGTGCTGCACGGTGAGCCGCTGCCAGGGCTCGCGCCCGCCCAGCGGATCGTGCACGAAGACGGCGGCGCCCTGGGGCACCATGGCGGCGATGGCCGGCCCGTCGAACGCCGCCGCGCGGTCGAGGCCCGATCCGTCGGCGGTCTGCAGCACGAACGCGCCCGGCGTGATGCACCGCGCCAGCGGCGCCGGCGCGCTCGGGCCGCGCACCACCAGCACCAGCTTCTCGCGGCCGTCGGCGAAATCGGTGAGCGCGCCGGCGTGCACGTCGGACCCGTCCACTTCCACCACGAGCGGCGGCGCGAACCGGCGCTCCGTCTTGGTCCACAGATGAAACTCCACGTCGTCGAGCAGCCGATCGTGCTCGGCCGGCACGTACCGCCCGCCGCGCACGAGTTCGGTGAGCATCACGGCGCCGAACGCCCGGCCGGCCGCGCTCAGCGCGGCGTCCACCACCGCGGCCATCCGGCCGCCGGGCGGCACGTCGGCCACGAACAGGGCGTCGCCCCGGGCGCGCACCGCCTGCAGCATCGCCACCGCGCGGCGCAGCGCGGCGACGCCCGCCGCGTCCACCTGGCGGGCGGTGGGAAAGAGCGCCGCGAACGCCGCGGCGTCCATGCGCCCCTCGGCGAACCGGCCCAGGGACGCGCGGGCCGCGCCGGCGGTGACGTCCGCCGTGGCGTCCTGTGCGGCGAGGAACGTGTTCGCGTGCGCCAGCGCGCCCTCCACGAGGGCGCGGAATTCGGCGATCGGCTGCGCCAGCGCGGCCAGCGCCTGCGCGGTGCGGGGATCAGACGGCATAGCGATCGAGCTCCGCGTCGATGAGGGCCACCCGCTCGGCCGCGGTGCGCGGGGGCACGCGCCGCATGTCCTCGTAGCGGGGCTTGGTATCGTCCCGGTAGAGCACGCCGAGGTTCAGCCGGTCGGTGGCTCCGGCCACGCGGCGGGCCGCGTCGATGTCGTGCAGGTCGTGCGCCATCTGGTTCTTGTAGAGCTTGCCCAGCTCCGGCACCACCACGCCGTCGTCGTGCACCAGCAGGTTGATGTTCGCCGGGTCCTGCACCGCGCTGAGGAAGATGGCGCTCGAGTAGATCGGGCAGCGCTGCAGGATGCGCACGAAGCTGAGCCCGCGGTGCTGCCGCGCCGCGCGCAGCGTCGCGTACAGGTGCGCCGGCACCCACTCGGCCGTCTGCGCCACGAACGAGGCGTTGGTCACGCCGAGCGCCACCTGGAGCGGGTTGAGAGCGGGCAGCCAGCTGCCGCGCGGCTGGGTGTTGCTGCGAAAGCCCTGCGGCGTGGTGGGCGACGTCTGTTGCTTCGTCAGCCCGTAGATGCCGTTGTCCAGCAGCATCACCACCATGTCGAGGTTGTACCGCAGGGCATGAACCCAATGGCCGGCGCCGATCGACGTGCAGTCGCCGTCGCCCATGACCACGAACACCGTCAGGTCGGGGCGCGTGAGGCGGATGCCCGTGGCCACGGGAAGGGCGCGGCCGTGAATGCCGTGAAAGCCGTAGGTCTTGAGGTAGTGCGGGAATCGGCTCGAGCACCCGATGCCGGACACGAACACCGTGTTCTCCGGCGTCAGCTGCTCGGCGGCCAGCAGGCGCTGCACCGCGGCGAGAATCGAGTGGTCGCCGCAGCCGGGACACCAGCGGGCCCGCGCGCCCTCGTAGTCGCTCATCTCGTATTCGTAGTCTTCCGCGTGCAGGTCGAGCACGGGAAGCTGGCCGTGGATCAGCGTCATGACTTCCGTCCTCCACGCGGCATGTGGCCGCGAATGGCGTCCGCGATCGCTCCCGGCCGCAGCGGCTCGCCCGGCACGCGCGTCCAGCAGTCGACGTCCACGAGCGTGGCGTTGCGCAGCAGCATGCTCAGCTGCCCGCGCCGCCGGTTCTCCTCGGTGATGAACGGATCCCCAAGGTCGTCGCTGTAGTTGATCTCCACCGTCATCACCTTCCTGAAGCGGCGGAAGATCTCCTTGAGCCCCGGCTCCAGCGGCGACAGGAAGCGCAGGTGCAGCGACGAGACGGCCAGGCCGTCGGCGCGCACGCGGTCCACCGCTTCTTCGATGGCGCCCTTGGTGCTCCCCCAGCCGACGATCAGCAGATCGCCCTTGTCCTCACCGTACGCGGTCGGCGGCGTGAGCATGCTCTGCAGCACGGCCAGCTTGCGGCTGCGCATGGCCGACGACCGCTGATGCACGCCCGAGCTGTAGGCCACCTTGCTCCCCTCGTCGTGCGACAGCCCGGTGACCGTGTGCATGCCCCCGGCCTGGCCGGGGATCACCCGCGTCGACAGCCCCGTGCGCGGATCCCACTGGTAGGGCTTGAGCCCCTCGGGCACCGGACTCAGGTCCACCGGCTCGGCGAACCAGCGTTCGTCGGGCTTGGGCCGCGCGAAGGGCGTCACGCCGGTGGCCAGGTTGGCGTCGGAGAGCACCATCACGACGGCGCGGAACGTTTCGGCGATGCGCCGCGCCGTGATCATCACGTGGAAGCACTCTTCGATGGTGGCCGGCGCGATGATGACGTGCGGCGCGTCGCCGGTCTGGCCGTAGAGCGCCGCCAGCAGATCCGACTGCTCCACCTTGGTGGGGAGCCCCGTGCTCGGCCCGCCGCGCTGCACCTCCACCACCACCAGCGGCATCTCGATCATCGCCGCCAGCCCCAGGAACTCCGTCTTGAGCGCCAGCCCCGGGCCCGACGTGATCGTGAACGCCACCTTGCCCGAGTACGAGGCGCCGATGGCCACGCCGACCGCCGCGATCTCGTCCTCCGCCTGGTGCACGATGCCGCCGAACCGTTCGAACACCTCGCTCAGGTAGTGCGACACCGACGTGGCGGGCGTGATCGGGTACATCGCGCACAGTTCCATGCCGGCGGCGATGGCGCCGAGGCCCAGCGCCTCGTTGCCGTTCATCACCACCAAGGCCTCGCTGCTCGGCGCCGGCGCGATCTCCACGTGCAGGTCGAGGTGTTCGTCGGCCCAGGCGTAGCCCAGTTCCACGAGCGCGACGTTCTTGGCGTAGACCTCCTCGCTCTTCTTGCGGAAGGCGTAGGCGATCTGGTCGCGGATGCGGTCCATGTCGCGGTCGTAGATGCTGGCCAGCATGCCGAGCGCGAACATGTTCTTGCCCTTCCGCGGATTGTCGACCACGGTGAGGCACTGCTCTTCCATCGGCACCGGAATGATCCGGTAGTTGCGCGTGGAGAGCTCGGCCATCGCCTTGTCCCAGGCGGCGCGGATCTCGGGGTCCTCGTCGGACGCCCACTTGTTCTCGATCAGCAGCACCGCGTCGGGGGCCAGCGCGTCCACACGGTGGCGGGCCAGCAGCACCTGTTCGTTGAAGGCCACGGCGAGCGTGGTGGCGTCGCCCCAGTTGGTCACCGCCTGCGAGCCCACGCGGATGCGGTAGCCGCTCGCGCCTTCGGGCACGCGGGCCGGCGGCTGGATCTCGGCGGGAATGATCTCCACCGTCCACACGCCGTTGCCCATCTTGGCGGAGACGGCGCCGAAGATCTGGCCGCACTTCTGCGCCCCCTCGCCCGAATCGGAGACGATCTCGATGGTGTGTTCGGGAACGCGAAGCGCCGGCCGCCGTCCGGTGGCGGAGGGCCTCGCTGCGGTTTCGGTCAGCATCGTGCCGCGCATGCCTCGTAATTCGCGCTGGCGCGGCTGGTGCAACCCCGGAACGGAGCCTGGACGACCGCGCAGCCAGTGACTGGTTAGTCCGAACGCAGTCGAGACGTCTGCGACGACAGCGCGCGCGACTCACGGCGCGCGGCGTCTTGCGGGCAACCTCGACACGCTCAATTCGCCTCAGGGAGCGCGCAAAGTCTGTAGGGTCAAGGAGCCGTTATTGCCCGGAATTCCCCGACAGATTTGCCGAGGTTGCCGACCGGAGGCGCAGAGTGGCCCGCCAAGGGGCCGGAACCGGGGTCGTCCGAGCTATCGCGCGGCCAGCGCCTGCGCGAACTCGTCGTGAAACGCCCGCCACTCGGCGAGCTTCACCGTCGCCGGAGGCTTCAACTGTTTCTGGCCGAGGATGCCGGCCCGGACGAGCGAGGATTCATGCTGCTCGGCCAGTTTCCGAAGCTCAGTGCCCCGCGCGTATTCGCTCAGACTGCGCGCCGCGGCGCTCCGATCCCGCAACACCACGGCACAGACGTAGCCCAGTGTTTCCCGCCAGTATCCCCAGCGGGGGATCGGACCGGGGCCGTCCAGCACGCGTTCCCATCTGGCCGCGTCGATCCAGTACTCCGCGGCCGACGGCTGGTCGGCGCGAAGGACGAATCCCGCCAGCTCCAGATCCTGGAACGCCCGGAAGACGGTTGAGTTCGAATAACCGAGGCCCGCCGTTGCCGTGGCCACCGAAACGCGGTGCTCCTGACCCAGCAGGAAGGCGATCAGGTCTGCCTTCACACCGACCGCGAACGCGGCTCGCAAACGAAGCACGAGTGCCGGCGGCGCGGTGAGCGCGGGCCCGCCGCTCATCGGGCGCCGTGGCCTCGCGACGCGGCCATCCTGGAGGCTCGGAGCTCCCAACAGGGTGCGCCATCGCGAATCCTTGGCCACGCCCACGGCTACGCGCGCCAGACGCGCGAGCGCTGGCTCGGCATTGGCGAATTCCGGGGCGAGATTCTTGAGCCGCTGGACGCCGATCAACGACGCGCCCACGCGAATCCAGTCGGCCATCGTGTCCCAGAGACGCGGCTCTTCCGGTTCCAGCGCGAGCGACGCCAGGCACAATGTCTCCGGATCCACCTGCCGCTTCGCCACGCCACCCGCGGCGGGGGCACCGATGACGCGCCACTGCCGCCACAGGGCGTCGATCGCGGCCTCGTGGAACCTATCGCTGACGGGATCTGCGTTTCGCGCGCACATATTCCACGGCCTCGCCCACCTGCCCGGGAAAGTCCGGGCCGGCGTCCTGAGTCCTCACCCACGCTGCCGCCATGTCGAGTTCATCGTCGGTGGGGTTGAGCGCCATCAGATCGCGTTCGTGGCGCCCCTGCATGGCATTGTCCACGGCGGCGTGGAGTTTGAAGCAAATGAGATCCGTTCGATCCGCGATCCCCACCCGCAACGATTCGAAGTTGCGCCAGTGAATTCGACGTTCCATTCCGGCCGGAAATCCGAATCTCGCCTGCAGTGCGGGCTCGGCGTTCATCCAGTTCTCGCCCAGGTGCAGATCGCGAGCCACCGTTCGGATCGCCTTCACGAGCGTCTCGGGAAGCGGCGCGGGCGCAGCCACAACGCCCCACGTCGCATCCGGGCGCCGTTCGCCGAACCCGACGATATCCACGTCGTTCGTCGTGCGCCGCACGATGCCGAGCAGGTTCAAGGCCGCGCCGCCGATGATCACGACGGCGTATGCCTCGCCCTCGGCGGCCAACAATTCGCCAACGAGGGTGAGCGCGCGGCCGATGTCTTCCGAACCGTCGAGGGGTGTCGCGCCCATGACCGGGACTCCTGATTATCGGAATCCAGTCTAACGGGGGATAGCTATAAATGCAACGATTGCTTGCAATTATTGCAAGCTACACCACCGGGTGGCGCTACGCTGCCACCAGCGCCAGCACCCGCAGCGGACTGCCGCTCCCGTTCACGATCTTGAGCGGCGCCGCGATCACCACCGCGCCCGTGGCCGGCAGCTGGTCGAGGTTGCGCAGGCTCGCCAGCCCGAACTTCCCGTGGCCGTGCATCGTCGTGTGGTTCGGGAAGGGCGGCGTGAACGTCCCCGCCTGCCCCGCGTCGGTGCCCACGGTCTCCACGCCCACGCCCAGGATGTCGCGTTTGGTGGCCAGCAGTTCCGACGTGCTGGCGTGGAACCCAGGATTGTGCGGCCCGTCGGCCTTCACGTTCAGGAACTTCGCCGGATCGGTGCGCTTGCTCCACCCGGTGCGCAGCAGCACCCAGGCGCCCTTTGGAATTGCCCCGTGCGCTTTCTCCCACGCCGCCACGTGCTCCGGCATCAGCAGGAAATCCTCGTTCTTTTCGACATCGGCCGTCACGTCGAACACGCACGCCGGCCCCACGAAGCGGCCCGCGGGAATGGTGTCGGTGCGGTTGTCGGGCAGATCCTTGCCGGTGATCCAGTGCACCGGCGCGTCGAAGTGCGTGCCGGTGTGCTCACCGAGATGCAGCACGTTCCAGTACCAGCCCGGCCCCTTGTCGTCGTACTTCGAGATCACGTCCATCGACAGCCCCGGCGACGCGCCGAACATCGGCGGCAGCCCGATCACCGGCGTATCGGGGCCGAGCGGCTGGGTGAGGTCCACGACTTTCACGGCTCCGGACGCGAGCGCGGCGACGAGATCGGTGAGGACGGGCATGGGGAGAGAGGGAGAGAGGGAGAGAGTGAAAAAGTGAAAAAGTGAGAGGGTGAGGCGGTGAGGCGGGAAACAGCGATCAGATGCTCCGAACGATGCCGAAAACGTTCGACAGGAGCCAGTAGACGCCGACGCCGAGGATGATCACGGGAATTCCGTAGCGGATCCACGCCACCAGCCAGCGGGGCACCGAACCCGAACCGTCGCGCGAAAGTTCCTGGAGCGCCGCCGAGCGGTGCATGCACCAGCCCACCGTGATCACCGCCATCAGCGAGCCGAGCGTCTGCATCCCCGAGCCGAACGTCAGGTCCCAGGGCACGAAGATGGCGTTGTTGACAATCGGCGGCACGGCAAGCAGGAAGCAGACGGCCGACATGATCCACACGGCGCGCCGCCGCGAGATTCCGGTGTTGTCGGTGAGGCCCGCCACCACCACCTCCAGCGCGCCGATGTCCGACAGGTATCCGGCGCAGAGCAGGCTCACGAAGAACAGCGTGCCGAACACCCAGCCCGCCGGCATCGCCGCGAACACCCGCGGCAGCGTGTTGAAGATGAGGCCCGGCCCCGACGCCGGCTCGATGCCCAGCGCGAACACCGCCGGAATCACGGCCAGCCCCGCGATGAGCGACGAGCCGGTGTCGCCGACCACGGTCCAGATGGCGGGGCGCGCCAGATTCTCGTCGGGGCTGAGGTACGATCCGTACACCACCATGTAGGTGCCGCCCAGCGACAGCGCGAAGATGGCGTGTCCGATGGCCGCGGCCATCACGTTCGCGGTGAGGTCGGAAAAGCGGAACTCGAGCAGATACCACCGCACGCCCGCCATCGCGCCGGGCAGCGTCAGCGACCGCACCATCACGAGCAGCGTCACGATCGTCATCGCCGGCAGCAGGTAGAGACTCACCCGCTCGATACCGGAGCGCACGCCCTTGAGCAGCACCGCCGCGCAGGCGAGAATCACCACGCCGGTGGCCGCGAGCTGGAGCACGAACGATTTCAGCACGAACCCGTGGTCGGGCGGCAGGATGGCCGCCGCGTCGAACGAGACGTGAAGCGCGACGGCCGCCTGGCCGATCGTGTAGTAGAGCACCCAGCCGATGACGGCCGAGTAGTAGCCGGTGGCCGCGGTGACCACGAAGAAGAGGAACCAGCCGGCCTGCTTGCCGAACGGCAGCCCGCCGCCGGCGAACGCCCCCACCGGTCCCCGCCGCGTGCGGCGCCCGAGCGCCAGCTCGGCCATCAAGGCCGGCACGCCGATCACCACCGACACTACCGTATAGAAGAGCACGAACGCCGCGCCGCCGAACTTCCCCACCATATAGGGGAATCGCCACACGTGGCCGAGTCCGATGGCGACGCCGACGATGGTCAGCAGCCCGCCGAGGCGGGAGGAGAACGTCTCGCGGGCGGCCATCAGGCGCGCTGGCGCAGCCCCTGGATGTGCCGGCGGAACCGGAAAGCGTTCTCCGGGAGCTGCAGATCCATGCCGTACTTCTCCGGGCCCACGGCGGCCACCCGGGCGACGATCACCGACAGGTCGTCGCGCTCCAGCGCTTCCATGAACGCCTCGCCGAACGCCAGCGATTCGGACACCGCGGCCACGTGCTCGATGCCGGCGCCGCGCGCGATCGCCGCGAGGTCGGTGGTGCCCGACAGCGTGTGCGAATCGAAGCCGCCCGTGGACAGCAGGCTGCCGTTGTCGAACACGATGTGGATGAGGTTGCGCGGCCGGTAGCGGGCGAGCGTGGCGAAGGTGCCGAGGTTCATGAGCACCGAGCCGTCGCCGTCGAGCACGATCACGCGCTGCGCGGGCGCGTGCGTGGCCAGCCCCAGCCCGATGGACGACGCCAGCCCCATGGCGTGCTGGAGATAGAAGAAGTTCTCGCGGTGGCCGAGGTCGTAGAGTTCCTGCGCGGCGGCGCCCATGATCGTCACCACGAGCTTGTCCCCCAGCTCGGGGTAGATCATCTCGATGCAGCGGGCGCGTTCCACGTCAGCTCTCCATGAGGTCGCGCGTGAGCAGCAGCGCCACCGGCGAGAGGGAACTCTGCGAGAACGTGTACGCCTCGCGGATCTGCTTGCCCACGAGCAGCGGGTCGCGGGCGTGTTCGAACGGGATGTCGAGCGCGCGCAGCACCTCTTCGGTCACGATGCCGCCGCGCGTGTGCCAGGGATACGGCTCGCCCCAGTGGCCGCGATACGCGATCAGCATGCAGAGCGGCACGTGGTACAGCTCGGCAAGCGACACGATGCCGTTGATCGCCGCCAGGAAGCCGTGGTTCTGCATCAGCAGGATGTGCGGCACGCCGGCGAAGTAGGCGCCGGCGGCGATGCCGATGGCCTCCTCTTCCTTGCACACCTGGATCAGCGACACGTCCGGGTCGTCCTCGGCCATCTGCAGGAGCACGCCGAGCCAGGTCTCCGGGAGCGCGGACAGCGAGCGCACGCCGGCGGCCTTGATGCCGTCGTAGATGGCTTTGGAGTTGGCGTTGGAGACGGTCATCGGCGGCGGCGGCGTGGGCGGCGGATTGGAGATCATGCAGAATGGAGCGGAGAATCGCCACCCGCGCCGGATCCGCTGCCGGGCCGCCCCAACGCTCCCCGGCGGGCCGGGTCCGAACGCTCCCGCCCGCTGCCGCGTACCCCTTCGTGGCCCTCGATCGCCGGTTCCCCCGGTCGGGCCCCGCCGTACCAGCTCCCCTCCCGTTTGGAGACCCGCCCATGCGCTACCGCCCCGCCCTCCGGCGCGCCATCGCGATCGCCTTCGTTGCGGCCCCATTCATCGCCGCCGGCGCGCAGTCGCCCACCGCCGCTCCGTCCACCCGCCAGCAATCGGCCGCCGTCGCAAGACCGGCCGCCGGCACGAAGGTCCTCGAACTCGAGGACTTTGGCCGCTGGAACCGCATCACCTCCCCGGCGGTCTCCCCCGACGGCAAGTGGATGATGTTCACGTATTCGCCCAACGAGGGCGGACAGAACATGCTGCACGTGAAGTCGCTGGACGGCGGCAAGGACTACACGGTGGTCGCCGGCCCCGGTGACACCGGGCGCGGCGGCGCCGCCGGCGGCCGGGGACGCGGGGGCGGCGGCGGCGGGAATCCGTCGTTCAGCGACGACTCCCGCTGGGCTGCGTACACCGTACAGCCCGCGGGTCGCGCCGGACGCGGCGGCCGCGCGGGACGCGGTGCGCCGGCCAACGGCCGCGGCGCGGCCGCGGGTGAAGAGCCCGCCGCGGTGGCGCATCTCGAGCTGCTCAACGTCGCGACGGGCGAGAAGGTGGAGATTCCCAACGCCCAGTCGTGGAAGTTCTCCGACGATTCGCGCTGGCTGGTGGTGAAGCTCAACCGGGCCAACGCCCCCGCGGCGCCTGCCGAGGCCCCCGCGGGGCGCGGCGGACGGGGTGGGTTCGGCGGCGGCGGCGCGTCCACCGCGTCGGATCTGCTCGTGCGCGACATGAGCACCGGCGCCACGCGCAACATCGGCAACGTGAGCCAGTACGACTTCGACGGCGCGGGCAAGCTGCTCGCCTATACCGTCGACGCCACCGACCGGCTGGGCAACGGCGTCTACCTGCTCGATCCGCTCTCGGGCTCCACGCGGGCGCTGAACACGGCTGAGGCCGACTACGAGGATCTCGCCTGGAGCGACGCAGGGCGAGAACCTGGCCGTGCTGCGCGGCGACAAGGTGGCCGGCATGAAGCAGAAGGCCAACGTGCTCCTCGCCTGGATGGGCGTGAGCGCCTCCGGCGGCTCGCCGTACACCTACGATCCCTCGGCGGACGCGTCGTTCCCCAGGGGCATGGTGCTGAGCGAGTACGCGGCGCCGCGCTGGAGCAACGACGGCTCGCGGCTGTTCGTGGGCGTCAAGGAGCAGGAGGCCGACGTGCCGGCCGCCGACTCCAACAAGGCCAACGTCGACATCTGGCACTGGAAGGATCAGATGGCGCAATCGGTGCAGATCGTGCAGCTCCAGCAGCTGCGCCGCGCCACGTTCCCCGCCGAGATTCTCGTGTCGAGCAACAAGCTCGTGCAGCTCGGCAACGACAGCATGCGCACCGTGACCCCGACGGCCGACGACAAGACGGCCCTGGGGCGCGACGACTACGCCTACCGCGGCGGCGTGCAGTGGGGCGCCAGCGCGGCCGACATCTACAAGGTGAACCTCGCCACGGGCGAGCGCACGCTGATCGACAGCAAGCTGTCGCGCACCTACGGCACGTCGCCCGACTCGAAGTGGTTCATCTACCTCAAGAACAAGCAGGTGAAGGCGTTCGACCTCGACAACGCGAAGGTCTCGACGCTCGACGCGTCCGCCGAGCCCACCAGGTCGTACGTGAACGAGGACGACGACCACGCGTACGAACTGCCGATCTGGGGCGTGGCCGGTTGGGCGAAGGACGGCAAGTCCGTATTGCTATATGACAAATATGATGTGTGGGAAGCGCCGCTGGACGGCGGCAAGGCCGTCGACCTGACCGGCGGCGTGGGCCGCGCGCAGGGCATCCAGTTCCGCGTCGTGCGGTTCAACGACGGCGGGCGCGGCGGCCGGGGCGGCGGCGGGGGATTCGGCGGCGGCGGCCTTGGCCCCGACACCAACACCGTGGATCTGACGCAGCCCGTCACGCTCTCGGCGTACGGGGTGCGGTCCAAGAAGTTCGGCTACTGGAAGGTTACGGCCGGCCAGAAGCCCGAGCCCATGATCTGGGAGGACAAGAACGTGGGCGGCGCCATCAAGGCCGCCGACGCCGACCGCCTGGTGTTCACCGAGCAGGACTACAACGAGTTCCCGGATTACTGGGCCGCCAACACGCAGTTCGCCTCGCCGCAGAAAGTGACCGACGCCGATCCGATTCTCTCGGAGTACGCCTGGTCGGCCGGCAAGGTGCTGATCGACTACCAGGACCGGTTCGGGCACAAGCTGCAGGGCACGCTCACCCTGCCCGCCGGCTACGAGAAGGGCAAGCGGTATCCGATGCTCGTGGAGTTCTACGAGATCATGTCCAACACGCACCACAACTTCCCCATTCCCGGCTACGCCGACAGTCCGCAGATCGGCATGTACGCCAGCAACGGCTACATGGTGCTGCAACCCGACATCGTGTATGAGATCGGCAAGCCCGGCACGTCGGCGGTGGACTGCCTGACGGCGGCGGTCAAGGCCACCATCGCGGCCGGCTACGCCGACCCCAAGCACATCGGGTTGCACGGCCACAGCTGGGGCGGCTACCAGTCGTCGTTCACGGTGACGCAGACCGACATCTTCGCCGCCGTGGTGACGGGCGCGCCGCCCACCAACCTCACCAGCTTCTACGACGAGCTGTACAAGAGCACCGGCACCGTGCAGCAGGGCATCACGACCGTCGGGCAGGTGCGGCTTGGCGAAGGCGTCGATCCGTGGACCGAAACCAAGATGTTCGAGGACCAGTCGCCCATCTTCCACGTGAAGAACATCAAGACCCCGTTCATGATCCTGCAGGGCGGCGACGACAACGCGGTGGACTACGTGGAGGGGTTGCAGTTCTTCAACGCGGCGCGGGAGCAGGGCAAGCAGGTGATCTTCCTGTCGTATCCCGGCCAGCCGCACAACCTTACCGACCGCGACGATCAGAAGGACTTCGCGATCCGCATGAAGCAATTCTTCGACCACTACCTGATGGGCAAGCCCATGCCGGACTGGATGGCCAACGGGTTGCCGCAGGTGGAGAAGGGCGGGCCCATTCATTAGAGTGGGGCTGTTGCATTGCCGGGGCGGGTCCGATCCGGGCCCGCCCCGTTCCCGTTCCCGTTCCCGCGACCAACCATGACCGTGATACGATTGATGACCATGCTGCCGATCGCGGCCTTGGCCCTTGGCGCCGCCTGCTCCGGCGCGGACCCGTATGCGCCCAGCGTGCAGGCCGCTTGCGTCACGCACAACACGGCGCAGGTGAGCTTCTCCAACCTGTCCGTCGTGAAGCACCCGTACGACGTGCTGTTCGACAGCGCGAAGGTCGCGACCCTCGCGCCGGGGGCCACGAGCAGCAACTTCACGGTCACGGCCCTGATCGTCCACGTCGTGCAGTTCAACGTGGCGAACACGGACTCCGTCGCCTGCGCGCCGGCCCCCGTGGTGGCGCACCAGTGCGGCATGGAGAACTACGTGTGCCGGGCGTGAGTGGACGCGAGCCGTGGGGCCTGATGCGCTGACTCCCGGACGCTCGGCGCGGCCACCCGGATTTGCCCCGCAGGCAACCGGGCGCGGCCCGCAGGCAACCTGGTGCTGCCCGCGCGCTCCGTGACACTTCCCGCGGGCTCCGTGGTGCTTCCCGCGGACTCCGTGACACTTCCCGCGGGCTCCGTGGTGCTGCCCGCGGGCTCCCGGACGCAGCCCGCGGACTCCGTGGCGCTGCCCGCGGACCCCCGGACGCAGTCCGCGGACTCCGTGGCGCTGCCCGCGGACTCCGTGGCGCTGCCCGCGGACTCCCGGACGTCGACCGCATGCTCCGACGCGCGAACCGAGGACTCCGACGGGCGAACCGAGGACTCCGACGCGCGGTACGGGCACTCCGAACGGAAATCCGGGGACTGCCGGGCGCGAACCGGGAACTCCGACGTGCGGCCCGGGCACTCCGGTGCGTTTCCCGCGTTGACCGACGCGCAGTCCGCAAGCTCCGAACGGCGGACCGCGCACTCCGAATGAATATCCGCGTGCTCCGAACGAATATCCGCGTACTCCGAACGAATACCGCGTACTCCGAATCGAATATCCGCGTACCCCGAATGAGCATCTCAAAGCACGTGGGGCATTAGCGCTGACACGCGGCGGGCGTAGGCGTCATACGACTCGCCGAACTGCGCGCGCATCCAGTTCTCCTCCAGCTTCAGCTTCGGCCACAGCACGCCCAGAACGAGGGCCACCGCCACCAGCCCGCGCCACTCCGCGCGTGCGACGGCGGAACCCAGCAATCCCAGCAGGAGCCCGGTGTAAATGGGATGGCGAACAATGGCATAGGGACCAGTCGTGATGAGCGCGTGATCTTCCTTGACCGTGACGGCTTGGCTCCAATTGCGGCCGAGGTGACGACGTGCCCAGACCGCGAAGAGCAGGCCCCCGGCCGTGACGGCCGCGCCGATCCAGAAGCACCAGGTTCCCCGTGGGAGGAACCGGTCGCCGAGGATCGGAAGGGGAAGGCTGGGATACCAGAGCAGAACGACGGCCATTGCGAACGCGGCCCCGCGCACCAGCCGCGAGGCAAGGCCTCGCGGCGCGCGGTGTCCTTGACGCCTCGGGACATCACCCACCAATAGGCCAAGAAGGCGCACCACATCACCGGAAAGAGATAGCTATACACGATGGACATGGTTACCAACCTCTAACCGGCCAGCACTTCCCGCAGCTTGGCGGCCAGCGACTCCCTGGTGAACGGCTTGTGGAGGAACGCGATTCCCGGATCGAGCACCCCGTGGTGCGAGATCGCGTCTTCCGTGTAGCCGGACATATAGACGACCTTGAGCCCGGGGCGCTGCTGCACGAGCTGCCTGGTCAACCCGGGACCGCTGCCGCCCGGCATGACGACATCGGTCAGGACGACGTCGATCGACGGGTGCTCCTCGAACGTTTGCAGCGCCTCCGCGACGTTGGCCGCGACGAGCACGGTATACCCTTCCCGTTGGAGCAGCCGCCTGGCCAGCTCGCGCAGCGGCTCGGCGTCCTCCACTACGAGCACGGTCTGTCCACCCGCGTGCGTTTCGACCCCCGGCCGCGGCTCTTCGGGTGCCGTCGCCCCCACCGCCACGCGCGGAAAGTACACGATGAACGTGGTGCCCTTGCCCGGCTCGCTGTACACCCCCACCGCGCCGCCGCTGCGCATCACGATGCCGTACACCGTGGCCAGGCCCAGCCCGGTGCCCTTTCCCGGCTCCTTGGTGGTGAAGAAGGGCTCGAACAGCCGCGACTGGATCTCGGGTGACATGCCGGTGCCCGTGTCGCTCACGATCAACTGCACGTAACGTCCCGGCTTCACGGCCACGTGGGTCCTGGCGTAGTGCTCGTCGAGCTCGACGTTGGCCGTCTCGATGGTGAGCGTGCCGCCGTCGGGCATCGCGTCGCGGGCGTTCACCGCCAGGTTCATGACGATCTGCTCGACCTGGCCCGGATCGGCCATCACGGGGTCCAGCCCCGGCCGCAGATCCAGCATCACGGCGACGTCTTCCCCGATGAGGCGATCGAGCATCTTCTCCACACCGGCAACGACGGTGTTCAGGTCCAGCACCTTCGGCTCGATCATCTGCTTGCGGCTGAACGTCAGCAGCTGGCGGGTGAGCCCCGCGGCGCTCTCGCCGGCCCGGTGAATCTCCATGATGTCGGGCCGGCGTGGGTCGAGCGGACCGATTCCTCCAGCAGCAGCTGGCTGTACCCGAGAATCACGGAGAGCAGGTTGTTGAAGTCGTGGGCCACGCCGCCGGCCAGCCGGCCGACGGCCTCCATCTTCTGCGCCTGGTGGTACCGCTCTTCCAGGGACCGGCGTTCGGTGATGTCGGCGCCGGAGCTGAAGGTCCCGGTCACGTTGCCCATCTCGTCGTGCAGCACCCGGTTGCGCCATTCGATGAGGCGCTCTTCCCCGCTCTTGGTCAGCACCGGATTCTCGACGAACGATGTGTTGCCGGTGAGCAGGTCGTCGAACGTCTCGGCGATGGCCGCGCGGGCCCGGGGCGGCAGGCAGGTCTCGATCCAGTTGCGGCCGAGGAGCTCACGTTCGGTGTATCCCAGAATCTCGCAGCCCTTGCGGTTGATCGAGGTGATCCGCCCCGCGGCATCCAGCGAGAGCAGCATCACTTCGGCCGTGTCCAGATACCGTTGCGCCCGATCCAGCGCCTGGCGCAGTGCTTCCTCGGCCCGCTTCTGCTCGGTGACGTCGCGGAAGTACCACACCCGCCCGTAGTACCGCCCGTCGGCGTCCCGCATGGGCGCCGAATAGCGGTCGAAGATGCGGCCGTCCAGCAGCTCGACCTCGTCCGCGGACGTTTCGTCATGGCGGTCGTACAGCTCCTGCACCCGCCGCATGAATGCTTCCGGGTGGAGCACCTTCCGCTTTGCCGCTTCGAGCAAGGCCGCGTCAGCTCGGGCCGCGAGAAGATCGGGAGGAACGCCCCACATCTCCGCGAAGCGGCCGTTGTAGGAGAGAACGGAGGAGTGCGCGTCCACCGCGAGAATGCCGTCCAGCGTCAGCTCGCGTTCGGTGAGCAGCATGGCGCGCTGAAAGCGCAGCTCGTCGTCGGCCTGCTTCCGGGTGGTGATGTCGCGCGCGACCTTCGAGGCGCCGATGACTTTGCCCGATCGATCCAGGATCGGCGACGTGCTGATCGACACCGCGATCGTGCGGCCGTCCTTGGTGCGTCGCGACGTTTCCAGATGTTGGGTGCGTTCGTTGCGCCGGATCTTGGCGAGAATCTCCCGTTCCTCGTCCTGGAGATGTTCGGGAACGATCCGCAGGATGGGCGTGCCCACCATCTCGGCGGCCGAGTAACCGAACAGGCGCTCGGCGCCCTGGTTCCAGCTCGTGACGATGCCGTTCAGGTCCTTGCTCACGATGGCGTCGTCCGACGATTCGACGATCGCCGCGTACCGACCCAGGTCGATCTGTCTCCGGCGGGTGTCGGTGATGTCGGTGATGACCACGACGACCATCGCTACCGAGTCGCCCACCGCGGTGGGCTCGTATCGGACCGCGTAGAAGCGGTCGCCGCCGGCCGCCGGCCTTCGCAACTCGTAGGCCACCCGCTCGCCGGCAAAGGCGCGGTCCAGCCGCGACCGGATCTGGTCTTCGTACACGCCGGCCATGACTTCCTCGAGCGGCCGACCGGCCAGGCCCGACGTGGGCAGATCGAGGATCTCGCTGTACGTGCGGTTGGCGTACACGTAGCGCCGGTCCTGGCTCACGACGACCAGGCCGACGCGTGCGTTATCCGTGACGATGCGCAGCAGGGCCTGCTCGGACAGTGTCTCGGGGAGGTCCCGCGCGCGGTCGTCGGGCGTCATAGAAGTGCTCATAACCCGACCCAACGGTTCACTTTCACGAATTAAGCGCACCCCGCCGCCCGGGTCCAGACCGGCGGCGTGATTCGACCGGGCCGGCGGCCTGGGAGAGAGTGCGCGGCGGAGCGGGACCTGCCTTAATCACCGCTTGATGCCTCGTTAACGCCCGATATGGCCGGTCTGCCGCGACTTCATCCTGGACCAGCAGTTCTTCCCGACCGGCGTCGGGGCACCATAGCGTGCCCGCAACACCCCAGCCGCGCCGCCCCAGTCGATAGCGACGATCCACCCTTGCACGACCTGGGTGGGGGCCGACACCCTCTGTGAACCGTAAGGGCGGTGAAATGGGGTCACAGCTCACGTCGGCGTCTTCGTAGCTACAAGCACGGCGGTCACGATGACGACGAGAAGCCCGATGGCAATTTCGTTCGCCGCCGATAGCCGCAGCCGGCGCGTCCCCGCCTCGGTGCCAAGCGCCGGACGGACCCGGCGCCAATTGAATGCGCCGATGGCCCCTGCCACCAGCACGAGGGCGAGCTTCACGCCGAGCACGCGAGCATATTGCGATGCCAAAAGCGCTGAGACGTTGTCTGCGTGCAACAGCACGGTGACCACTCCCGTGCAGGCGACGATCGCGGCAGAGATAAGCGCCACCGGCGAGAAGGCGTTCACCAGCCTCGCGATGTCTCCCCATGCGTCGTGTCCGCCCTGGGCTGCCACGAACGGAACCGCGACGGCCATGAGACACAGCAAGCTCCCGAGCCAACTGGACGCCGCGACCACGTGCGCCATGTCGTCACTCACGGCGAAGATGGTGAGGTGAGGCAGGGCGCCGGCGTGTCCGGTCAGGGCTGGCGCCACGGCCACCGCTGCACAGCCCAGCGCGCTCCAAGCCCACGCGGCGCCAGAATCCCGCCGGGCCGCGGCGGCCAACGCAATGGCTACGACCAACCCACCCACGGCTTCCGTCACCCACCCAGCGCCCCACCCCGTGTGCACGAGGATCTCCGACAGGGCGATCGGCCCGCCAATCGCATTCTCCAACACGCCGCGTTGTTCCGCCAGGCGCAGGACCGCGCTGACGAGCAGTGTCACCGCCCCCGCGGCCCCGAACCGCGCCACCTGGCGGGCCACGTCGCGGCGTAGCGACTGGTGAAGATCGGCGCGACTGAGGACCGCGACACGAAACATGACGGCACCGATCGTAGCCAGGAGCGCGACAAACCACAGGGCGCGGATCGCCACGTAGGCGGGTGCGAGGCTCCCGTTCGCCGATGCGCGGCGTGAAGGGGACGTCGTGCCAGCGCCGGTGGCACTCGTTGGGAGCGGCGGTGCGGCGCCCTCGATGGCGAACCGGAAGCTGCCGCTCGACGGATGCCCATCCCGGCTTACGGCGTGCCACTCGACGATGTACTGCCCCGACGGAACGCCCCGCGGGAGTGGTACGACAATCTCGAGGGCGTCACTCGGCACCGTCGAGGGCGATCCGACCGTTATGGAAGCCCCACCGACGCTTCTCATCGTGACGCGCAGGAGCGCGAGCTCAGGCGATTCACTGAACCAGAGACGGACGGCCGCCGGCGCGGCGGAGAGGCGCGCACCGTTGTCGGGAGCGCTGCGCACCAGGTGCACATGCGCCCACGCCGGCGTCGCGATGGCACAGCACAGTCCAAGCACCCACGCGGGACATACCACAAGCGCCCTCAGGGAGAAGCGATCCGTCATCGCCCCCCCCGGCTCGCCAATGGGTCCATACCCGGCATCTCCATCCCGTGCATCTCGCTTGCCGGGCCACGCGCCGGCGCAATGCGAAGGAACATCGTGAATCCGAGCGGGGTGCGCGAACCGTAGAGCGACGCAAGGCTCGGTGGAACGATGTTCACCGTGCCCATCGCTCCAACGCCGATTGTTGATCCAAGGCCGTGCATCAGCGTACGCTCGTAGCCCACGCCGACGGTCGAGACGTCGAACACATAGTTCGCACCGAACCCCGTAAGCGACAGGTCCTCGGCGGACTTCTGGACGAATTCGGCGCGGCCGAATATCGCACTCAGGGTATCAATGTCCGCGTCGCCTTCGAGCAGAAAGCTGTGGGACGGGGCGCTGCCCGCTCCCATGATGTTCTCGCCGAACACGGCCGTCACCGCCACCGATCGGGCGCCGTCGAGTTGCGTGCCGAACAACGCCGACGCAACGATCCGGTGCATCGATTCCTGCGGGCGGCTCGCCTCCGGACTGTGAACGAATCCGTAGCCGCCCGTGAAGCTCCACGCCGGCGTAGGATCAAACGTCGCGCGTGTTGAGTAGGAATCGAACCGGATCGGATCCACGTTCCACCGATTTTCGTCGGGTTCCCGGCCGTTGAACGCCGACGCCTCCAGCCGCACGTTTCGCGTGAATATTCCCGTGGTGAGCACGCCAAAGGTAACGTGCGTGGCGTCCTGCCAGTGGTGGCCGATGGGCGCGAACGGGTCGTGCGAGGCGGACGCGCGATGCATGAACGCCACCGGTCCCAATGCGGGTTCGCCGACCGGCGCGCCGTAGACGAGCACGGCGAGGTTGGACGCGACGGCGCGTTCGTACATGGCCGAGACGTCCATGTACGCGTCGTGCGGATGCTGGCGGTCGACGAGCGCGCTCCCGTTGCAGCTCTCCCCGGTCTGCAGCAGCAACGGATACCCGCATTCCCCCACGGTGAGCGCGTCGAGACTGAACATGCCACGCAGCGTTAGACGTCCGCCGGCGAGTGCGCGACTGCCCATCAGCATTCCCCAGTTGAGCCCGCCCCACTGGGTATTCCCGCGCGGCCCGCCCTGCCAGTCGTACTGGCCCCAGGCGGCGCCGTGCACCATGAGCATCCACGCCCCCGCCGTGAACTCGCGGCTCGGGAGTGGCGCACGTTCTGGCATCCACGCGGTGCCTGAGGCCATGCGCGCCATGGGAATGCCAAGCGGTCCAAGCATGGCGCTCGTCATGGCCGTATCGGCGGTCGTCGGACCGGTCGACGCCGACCGATGCGGCCGCGCCCTTTGCGCGGCGGCTGTTGCAGGAGCGATCAAGGCAGCCCACAAGGCGGTCCAGTAGAGGACGATGTGGATAGGCGCCGTGCGTGAACGGCGCTCCGTGAGAAGCGATCGAGGCATAGTCCGCTCAAGGGTTTGGAGTCATCGTACCGCGACGGGCGGCACGGGCGTCCGCGCTCACCGGGCGATTGCCCGGTGGACATCACGAACGCCTCCGAGATGTCGAGCGATTAGCCCTTGGGCGGTGGCGGCTCTGGGGCCGGCGCGCCGACGGAAGTCGCGGTCTCGACCGCGATTGACGGTGCGTCAGGGAGCGCCGCGCGCTCGGTCGTGCGCGTCGCGCCGGCCGGTGCAACGACCACGCAGCTGCACATCCCCTGGCAACAGGGAGGCAACCCCGGCTCATTGCACGGTCCGTGATGCCCGCCCGGCGGCACTCGCCCCGGAGCCAGGGGGACGCCATGCGCGCCAGGGTCGCCCATCGGCATGGCGTTCTCCCCGTGCATGAGCTGATGCATGGGGCACACCGTGTCCGCCCTTGCCATGACCAGGTGGAGCATGAGGAGCGCGGCGACCAGGCCGGAGACTTGCCGGAGCATGGGTCAATTATATGCGCGAAGATGGCCCGACGCCCGATGACGCGTCAGTCGCTTTGCTGTGCCGAGATGTCGCCCACATCACGCCAATTCCGGCAATCACCATCGCACCGCACAGGAGTTGCCCCATGCTCAACGGCCCCGCCACAAGCCCGAGTTGGGCATCGGGCTGCCGAGTGAATTCGATCAGAAAGCGGAACACCCCGTATCCGATCAGAAATGCCGCCGAAAGCAGGCCCGGCCAGTACCAGCCGCCGCGCAGCGACCGGCGCTCCAGAATCCTGAGGATCAGGAACAGCACGATTCCTTCAGCCAGGGCCTCGTAGAGCTGTGACGGATGCCTCGGCACGTGCAACGGGTCCCTCGGGAAGATCATCGCCCACGGCACATGCGTGGGCCGACCGTAGAGTTCGCCGTTGATGAAATTGCCGATGCGGCCAAAGAACAGCCCCGGCGCCCCGGCGAGCGCCAGCGTATCGGCCACCTCCCAGAACGGTATCCGGTGCCGCCGGGCGAACGCCCCGCACGCGACGAGCATTCCCGCCACCGCGCCGTGGAACGAGAGCCCGCCGTGCCAGATGGCGAACGCGTCGAGCGGGTGCAGCGCATATTCCGCGCGTCCGTAGATGAACACGTATGCGATCCGGGCGCCCACGAGCATCCCGACGAGCAGATATCCGACCAGGCTGTCGATGGCCGCCCGGTCGAGCGCGACGACACCGCGGCGTCCCCGGTTCCGCGCGATGCTCGTGCCCACCATGTAGCCGACCACGTACATCACGCCGTACCAGCGCACCCGGAACGGTCCGATGCGCAGGATGTCGGGCGGTATTCCGGGATACGGCAGGTTCAGAACGATTGGAAAGCGCTCACGGTGGTGGGGAGTATAGTGCCAGCGCCAACATGCCCAGCGCCACGACCAGCAACAGCAAGCCGAGCGTCTGAACCAGGGCGCGTTCCTGATCCTCGACCGACGTGGGGCGGCGGCGCCGCAGCCGAATCATCCTGTCCTCCGGCCCACGAAGCTCGCGGAGTCGGCGGGCGCGGCGGCGGCCGCGCCCGGATGGCGACGGTGCCATCACATCCCGACGTTGACCCGCAACTCGATGTTCCGAGGGCGGCCCACCGACGTTCCGCTGAAGAAGGCTCCCTTCAGGATGTACGTATGGTCGAGCACGTTCTCGGCGTAGATCTGCGGCTGCACCACCGTCTGCCCGAACAGGAACGTGTACCCGATGCTCGCGTTGACGATCGTGCTCGGATTGACCTTGATGCCGGTGTTGAACGCCGTCAGGCCGGTGCCGTACGAGCAGCCGCAGTCGGACGGATCCACGCCGTTGGTGAGGCCGCTGCCGTATATGGCGGTGCCGCTGAAGAACCACTGCTGCGGGGCATAGCTGAAGCTGCCCACAACGGACAACCGCTGGTCGTGGTCGAGGTCGAAGTATCCGGACGGCGGCGCCGAGGGGAAGAAGCCGCCGGTGATGGTGCCCGCGCCATCGGCGTGGTTGAGCGCCGCGTTGACGTACGCGGAGAATGGACCGGTGGGGCGATACTGCAGCACCCCCTCGATGCCCTGGATGTGCACGTTCTGGATGTTGACGTCGGTGACGATCGACGATCCGGGCACCGTGTTGTCGTCGATGCCGGGGCTGCTGTCCTTCTTGTAGTACGATGCCTTGGCCACCACGCCCTCATCGGCGAAGCGGTGCGTGATGCCGAATTCGTAGAAGTTGTCCCTCTCCGGCAGTGTTGGGATGGTCGCCGTGCCCGCCTGCGAGATGGTCGTGATGGCCCGCAGGTCTTCGATGTTGGTGGGCATGAACTGCCGGCCGTAGTACACCCAGACCGACGTCTCGGGATCCGGGAAGAAGTTGAACCGGATGCGCGGGCTGAGTTGCGTGGTCGTGCCGGCGTACGGCGCGGTGTGCGCGTCGTATCGAACGCCCGCGCGCAGCTGGAACCACTCCGTCGGCGAGTATGCCGTCTGCGCATACAGCCCGAGGTCGCTGCCGGTGAGACCCGAATTGGAGAACGGCCCCGGCGCTCCCGACTGCGTCGTCGTGGAGAAATCCTCGTGGCCCGTGGTCACCGACGACAGCGTGCCGAACTTGAATTCCGTCTCGCGTTCAGGCCGATAGGTGTAATCCGCCTTCAGCCCGTACACCGTGAAGTTCCGATTCTCCGTCAGGTTGTACGGCGTGGTATCGGGGTAGAAGATGAACTGCGCCTGGTCCGTCTCACCGGGCACGTAGTGCAGGCTGCCGGAGCGCATGAACAGCCCGCCGAACAGGTCCGACGGCGCATCCTGGGCGCTGGTCGAGTCGCCGAACAGATGGTGCCACCCGAGGTTCAGGAAGCTGTTGACGTCGGTCTGGTGGTCGTCCAGCGACGCGCCCCCCGACGTGTCGTAGGGAATGGCGAAGTGCGTGCGCGAATCGTTGAGCTCGAGCGTCCAGACGTCGTGGGTTCCGGCGCTGTACTGGATCTTCCCGAAGCCGAAGGCGTCGTCGCCCGAATTGTGCAGATTGGTGACCGTGTTGTTCAGGGTATCGAGCATCACCGGTTCCTGACGCATGCCGCTGTACTGGCGCGCGCCCGACAGGAAGAATCCCCACGGCCCGCTATTGCCGCTCATGCTCATGCTCTGGCCGTCTTCGTTCCTGTCGCCCACGGTGGTCTTGCTGTCGAACTGGCCGGCGTAGCCGCCAACGTTCATATGAAAGGCGCCCGTGGGAATGCGTGTCGTCACGTTGACGATCGCCGCGTTGCGGCCGCCGTATTCGGCGTCCCAGCCGCCGGTCTGGAAGTCGATCTGGTTCACCACCTGCGGGTCGAAGAGTTCGTTGAGGCTTCCCGAAATGCCCGGGGGCACCGGCACGCCGTCGATGTAGTACGTGTACTCGGCGTGCTGGCCGCGGATGTGGACCTCGCCTGTGGGCGCACGCGCCGCCCCGGCGATCGACTGCTGCAGGATCTGCGATGTGGTCGTGCTCGGCGCGCCGTGATAGTTGTTCTGCTGGAACACCTGGTCGCCGCTGCGCGTGTCCACGGCCACCGGCTCGGCGCCCGACACCCTCACCGTCTCGAGACTGACGGGCACGGCGCGCATCCGGAAGTTGATCGTCACGTCCCCATTCGTGATCGCCACCGACCGGGACTGGGGCGCGAACCCCAGGAAATGCACCGAGACGGTGTACGTGCCGGCCGAGAGGTTGTGGACGCGATAGGAGCCGAAGGCATCGGTGGACGTGTTCGCGATCACCGCCGCGCCCTGCTGCACGCTCACCTCGGCGGCGGAGAGCGGGGCGCCGGAGGCGCTGTCGGTAACCGAACCGGCGACGTCGCCGCCGACGGGCCCGCGCGGAGTGGAGTCGGGCCGCGCAAACGTTCGCACGGAACGGTGGGCCCGGCTCCCGCCCGGGGTGAGCGCCAGCGCCGGAATGGCGAAACTGCCAAGTGAGGCGAACACCACCGCGCCACGCAATACGGAACGAAACGTCATCGGGGCTCCAGAAATGAAGTCGACGCCGGACGGCAGGCGCGATGCGCCCTACCCGCCGGCGGATTTTCAGGACCCCGCATCGTAGAGGGTACGGCCGCCCGTGGCACCTCATATTCAATGAGCGGCCTTGAGCGGCCAACGAATGGCCGCGGAGCGGCGGTCGGCGGTTGGCCGGCCTGGCCGTTACAACCGCAGTAATTGGTCGCGGAGCACACGCGACCGCAGACGGCTGACGGCGAACTGCTCCCCGTTCGCCATGATCACCGTGTACGTGCCGGCCGGCATCGGCGTCACCCGTTGGATCATCCCGACATTCACCAGCGTGCCGCGCGACAGGCGAATGAACTGCGCGGGATCGAGGCGGGCCTCGAGATCCTTGAGCCGGTAGGTGATCGTGAACCGGTCGCGGCCGTGCGTCGTCAGATTGAGCAGCTCGCCGTCGGCCACCACCGACGAGAGCTGCTCCACGGGCAGCAGGACGATGTCTTCGCGCCGGCGTACGGGGATTCGCCGGAGCATCGGCTCGCCCATCGCCGCGTCGTACGCAGCCGCGGCCGCCCGCACGCGATCCACCTCGGCGGGCTGATAGTCCGCGGCCTCGAGCCGCTCCATGGCCCGGTTGATCGTCCGCCGCAGACGGGCGGGTTCCACCGGTTTCAGCAGGTAGTCCACGGCATTCATCTCGAATGCCTGCAACGCGTAGGCGTCGTAGGCCGTCACGAACGCGATGAGCGGCGTCCGGTCCCGGCGCAGCAGGCGCACGACGCCGAGCCCGTCCAGCTCCGGCATGTGCAGATCGAGCAGCACCAGATCCGGACTCAGCTGTTCGATCAACTCCACGGCTTCGGACCCGCTGGCCGCCTCGCCAACCACCTCCACGTCCTGCTGCGGTGCGAGCAGTCCCGTGAGGAAGGCCCGCGCGGGTCGTTCGTCGTCGACGACGATCACTCGCAGCCGATGCCCGATGGTCACGCGTCCCTCCCCGCCGCGCGGACGGGGCGCGACCCCGCGGGCACGGCTGGCGTCGCCAGCGCGGGGACGGGCCAACCTTCCGGAAGCACCACCGGAAGCCGCACCTCGGCACGGGTGCCGCGGCCGGGCGAACTGTCGATCGTGAGCGAAGCCGCCGCGCCGAACTGGTGCTCCAGGCGCCGCTCGATGCTCGCCAATCCCACGCGCTGGGCGCGCCGCGCGGCCAGTTCGTTCGGCGCGACGCCGGCCCCGTCATCCTCTACCGACAGCACCAACGTGGGCAAGGCGGCCGGGCCCGCGGCGGACTTCGCGGCCGGGCGGAGCGCCCCGGTGACGCGGATGAGCCCCCCGCCCAGCAGCGGCCCGATTCCATGTTTCACGGCGTTCTCGACCAGCGGTTGAAGGAGGAGCGGAGGAATGTGAAGCGCTCTCAACTCGGCCGGCACATCGATCGTGACCCGCAGGCGGTCCTCGAACCGCGCGCGTTCAATGGCCAGGTACGCCTCCACGATCTCCAGCTCCTCCCCCACCGCCACCGATCCGGACGTGGGCGACCGGAGCACGGCGCGGAGGAGCGCCGTGAGTTGGTACAGGGCGTCCAGCGCCCGGTCGGGCGCCTCGTGCATGAGGTGCGCCACGGTGGTCAGCGCGTTGAACAGGAAGTGGGGCTGCAGCTGCGCGCGTACGGCATGCAGCTCGGCCTCCGCCGCCAGTCGCAACGCCTCCTGTTCGCGCACGTCGCGCTCCATGCGCTCGTTGGTCACCCGCACGGCATCGATCCGCCGGCCCACCAGCACCGCCACGCCTTCCAACAACACGAGGTCATCAGAGAGCAGTCGCCGCCCTCCGTGGAGCGGGCCAGTCTCGAGCACAAACGAGGGGGCATCGGTCGTCGGCACCGTGACCCGGGCGGTGTATGCGAACCGGTCCACCTGAACCTCGGCCTCTGTCTCCAGCGCGGCCGCCGGGCGTGCCGTGACCGGTACGCCCAGTACCCGGCCCAAGGCTTCGCAGGCCGTGGCGAGAATTGCCGGCGGCGTGTCGGCCGCCCCGAGCCGCTCCGCCAGCTCGCGGCGGAGCGCCGGGTAGTCACCGCGCCGCAGCAGCACCCGATCGACGAACACGCCCACCAGACGCTGAAGCAGCGGGTACAACAGCGCGGTCACCACGACCAGACCGATGATCCCGCCTGGCACCAGCACGTCGCGCAATTTGCTCGTGACGGCGTACTCCAGCAGCGGTGCTGCGAGCCAGGCGTAGGCAAACGACGCCACCGCCACGAGCGCCACGAGCCCGAGCGCCCGCCGCAGCACGATGTCCACCAGCGCGAACCGGTAGTCCTGGTACAGGATCACGAGCGCCAACGGAATCGACGCGTGGTGCCCGATCAGGGCCAGCGCCCACAGTTCATTGCCCTCGCTGTGCGCGGTGCTCAAATGGAATGCCGAGACGGCGAACGCGGCCAGCGCCACGACCGTGAGCGAACGCCGGGCGTCGCTGCGACCGCGCAGCGCGATGGCTATCACCGTGAGGATCAGGACGAATCCGATCGAGAGCAGGAGCAAGCCCAGGCGTTGCGGAGGCGCGCCGGCGGCCGACGACGCGAAGTTGATCGCCGCCGCGATGCCGCTGAGGGCGTAGGAGGCGCCGATCAGCCACCGGCGGAGCCGGGGGATGGTCCCTGGCGGCAGCGCCGAGTGGACGACGAACGCCGGAAGCAGGCCCAGCGCGCTGAACGCGGCCGCGGCGAGATACTGCGGCTCGGGCAGTCCCGTGTCGCGCAGTGCGTAGAGAAAGAGCGCGCCCACGTTCCAGAGCAGGCCCATACCGGCCGTCGCGAACGGAATGGCGTCGGCGCCGCGCCAGGAGGCCTCCGGCCCCGACCAGCGGCGAGCGATCATCACCGCCAGCATCGCATACAGCGCGATGCCGGTGAGGAAGCCCATCAAATGGATGAGTGTTACGATCTCGCGCGTCGTCACGTCGGCAGGATACGAAGGGGGTGGCCCCGCCCGATTGGTCGCCGGACCCGACCGTTAAGGTAAGCAATCCTGCTCCCAGCGCTTCCATGCCGCCCAACGAACGGCCTGTTTGGGCGCATGAACGGCCGGTTCGTGCTGGCGGATGGACGGCTGCGGCACCGGTGGCCATCGCGGCCGTTCGAGCATCGTGCGGCGCCATGGTCGCGAGCGTGCGAAAGGTCGTTGCGCCGACGGTCCCGCTCGACCAGACTGTTCGCGATGCAATTCCTCGCCCGCGGCTCCACCGCGTCCCGACTCATGCTCTTGATTCTGATCTCGGCATGCACGGGAGCCAAGGATGCCCCCACAGCACCGCCGGTGGTCGAGCTCCTGCCCTGCGCGCCGGGGTCGGTGAACCTCGGCGTTGCCCAAGCGGCACGCGTGGACTGCTCCAACGGCGGGATGCACGTCCAGCTTGCCGGCAACGGCGCGAGCTACCTCGTGGTCGCGCAGTTCCCCACGAGCCAGGCGCCCAATCAGTTCGTGCCATACCGCCTGTCAGCGGACGCGGCCGCGGCCAACCCGTCGGCCGATCGCGCCCGTGCGCTCGCATTCGCGGCCCGGCTCGGCGCGCCGGTCGTCTCCACGGGTGGGGCGGAGTTGACCGGGACGCGCCAGGAGGCCGCCGACGCCTGGTTGCGCGCACGCGGGCGCGGCCTCGCGGCGGGCGGCGCGCTCGATGCGATGCGCCGGCGGGCCGCAGTGGTCGCGGCGGCCGTCAATCCGCCGCCGCCCGCTGGGAGCATCCGCAGCTTTCACGTGCTGGCCAGCTTCGACGCCGCCAGCGCCGTGTGGCAGCGCGTGGCCGCCCGGCTCCAGTACGTGGGCAGCAACATCCTGGTCTACGTCGACACACTGGCGCCGGCGGACGGGTTCACGCCGGCGCAGTGGCAGCAGTTCGGCCAGCGCTTCGACCAGACGCTGTACCCCACCGATACGGCGGCATTCGGCCAACCATCGGACGTGGACAACAATGGCCGAGTGATCGTGTTGATGTCGCCCCTGGTGAATGGGGACACTCCGGCGGCGACGTGCGCGGAAGACGGGTACATCGCCGGATTCTTCGACCCACAGGACTTCGCCGGCCCGGCCGATACGGTCTCCAACCAGGGCGAGATCTTCTACGCCGTCGTTCCGGATCCGGAGGGCCTGTTCAGTTGCGCGCATTCGACATCGAGTGTCTCCTCGCAACTGCCGGCCACCTTCCTGCACGAACTGCAGCACCTGATCAACTTCTCGCAGCACGCGATCGTCCACGCCGGGGCTGCCGGATCGAGCTGGCTCGACGAGGGCCTGAGCCTCGTGGCCGAGGAGCTGGGATCGCTCCCGTACGAAGCCGAGTGCCCGCCGCCTGCCTGCCGCACCAATCCGCAGCAGCTGTTCCCGGATTCGTCGCTGGGCTTTGCGCTGGGGTTCACGTACGACTCCTACCACTACGCGCAGGACCCGGACACGGCGAGCCTGACGTTGCACGACGACGGCGAGAACGGCTTTTCGTGGCGGGGCGGCGACTGGGCGTTGGCGCGGTGGCTGGGCGATCAGATGGGGAGCGGGTACTACAGGAAGCTGGAGCAGGGCCCGTCGGACGGAATAGCCGACATCGAGGCCGCGGCCGGCCAGTCCTTTCCGGCGCTGTTCGGGAACTTCGGCCTGGCCCTGTACACCGACAGCCTTCCTGGATTACCGCGCGGCACGGCGCCGGCGGTTGACCGCTTCGTGAGCCGGAACGTTCGTCAGCTCTGGACGGAATGGGAGACGCTGGCCGGCCCCCAACCATTCCCGCTGCCGGTTACCGCGGTAACCACGGACACGTCGCTGGCCGCCATGGAGCCCGGCGCCATGTCGTTCCACCGGCTCGATACTCCGGCCGGCGTATCGACGGTGACGCTCACATTTGCGGCACCCGGGACGAAGGCGCTGTCCGCGGCGCTCCTCCCCCAGTTGAGCATTTTTCGTCTGCCCCCGGGCCAGTGACCAACGAAATGCTGCATGTACCGGGTATGCGGGACGAACCGCCTCTCGAGCCCGACACGGCGGAGCGCCTGGACAGGCGCGAGGTGGGGCGCGTGGCATTCGTCGCCCTCGCTGCCGTATTGGTCTGGCTGCATGTCTGGGAGCCGTTCGGGCGCGTCAGCGCGATCGGTGTGGTCGCGACGGCCATCGGTGGATGGCCGATATTCACCGAGGCTTGGGAGAACCTCCGCGAACGCCGCATGACGATGGAGCTGTCGATGACCATCGCGCTGCTCGCGGCGCTGGTCATCGGCGAATTCTTCACCGCGCTCGTGATCACGGCGTTCGTGCTCGTGGCTGAGATCCTGGAGGGCCTTACCGTCGGCCGCGGCCGCCGGGCGATTCGAACGCTGCTCGACTTTCTTCCCCGGAGCACTACCGTACGGCGGGATGGGGTGACGGAACTGGTTCCCCTTGAAGAGCTGCGAGTCGGCGACGTCATCCTCGTCGCGCCTGGCGCCTACCTGCCGGCCGACGGGATCGTGATCGGCGGTGAGTCATTTGTCGACCAGGCCACGATCACCGGCGAGTCCGCGCCGGTGCGGAAGGCGGTCGGAGCTCCCGTATATGCGGGCACGACGAACCAATCCGGCGCCCTCGACGTGCGGGTCGAGCGCGTTGGGTCTGACACGAGTTTTGGCAAGATCATCGAAGCGGTCGAGCGCGCGGAGCAATCGCGGGCCCCGGTGCAGAAGACCGCGGATCGACTCGCGGGATACCTCGTGTATTTCGCGCTCGCGTGCGCCGCGGTCACGTTTGCGGTCACGCGTGATGCCCGGTCCACGATCTCCGTGATCATCGTCGCCGGCGCGTGTGGAATCGCCGCCGGTACGCCCCTCGCCGTGCTGGGCGCAATCGGGCGGGCAGCGCG
This sequence comes from uncultured Gemmatimonadaceae bacterium, assembly GCA_963775915.1. GTDB lineage: Bacteria > Gemmatimonadota > Gemmatimonadetes > Gemmatimonadales > Gemmatimonadaceae > JAGWRI01. The sequence goes on along the minus strand of CAVZKH010000008.1, from coordinate 2,889 downwards.
GGCAGGCGCCATCATCAAAGGGGGGCGTTACCTCGAGGCCCTGTGGTCGGTTGATGTCGTCGCGTTCGACAAGACCGGAACCGTCACCGTTGGTGCGCCCGTTGTGCGGGCCGTCACGCCGGCCGGCGGGGTCGCTGAACTCGCGATGCTGCGGGCGGCGGCGATCGCGGAGCGGCGGTCCGAACATCCCCTGGGCAAGGCCATTGTGCGCCACGCCAATGCCCTCGGCTTGGCGCCGGTCGAGGCGGAGAGTTTCGAGTCGTTTCCGGGACGCGGCGTTTGCGCTCGCTTTCGTGGTGCGGAGATTCTCGTCGGGAGCCGCGACTTTCTGGCCGGCCGTGGGGTTCATACCGGCGGGTTGGAGGCGCCCGAGGACGACGGGGCCTCCACGGTCGTATTCGTTGCTCAGGACGGTAAGCTGCAGGGGTCCATGACCGTTGCGGATGCAATTCGTCCCGAGGCACCGGATGCGATGGACGATCTGCGCTCGATGGGGATCAGGACGGTGGTCCTCACCGGGGACGCGCGCCGAGTGGCGGAAGTCGTCGGCCGCGAGCTTGGGGCGGACGCCGTCCAGGCCGAGCTACTGCCCGACGACAAGGTGGCGGCGGTGGACAGACTCGCGGCCGGCGGGCGAATTGTGGTGATGGTGGGAGACGGCGTGAACGATGCGCCCGCACTCGCGCACGCGGCCGTCGGCGTAGCGATGGGTTCCGGCACGGACGTCGCGCGGGAGAGCGCCGACATCGTGCTATTGGGAAACGATCTCGGCAAGTTCGTCGAGACCGTGAGAATCGCGCGACGTGCCCGCGGGATCATACGGTTCAATTTCGCCGGTACACTGGCGGTCGATGTGCTGGGAGTCGGTCTCGCAGCGTTCGGCTATCTCAACCCGCTTCTCGCCGCGTTCATCCATGTCGCGTCGGAGATGACGTTCATCTTGAATTCCGCTCGCCTCCTGCCGGCGGTCGGACACGAAGGGGTTCGGCCCGAGCATTGACCCATCGGGGACGTCCCGGCCGAGACCCCGCTGACACCAGATCAGAGACCACTCAATTGACAATGCTCAGGGACCAATCTGGGGGAGTGGCCCAGAAGAACAACTGAGTTGTACTGGGATCCGTGGGCGGTAAGTTAAGCGACTGCTGCTGCATATCGTGAGGGTCACAACAATGGGGACTTCCAGGCTTGTGTCGCGTTTGCTGTGGGTGATGGTAGGAGGTGTGGCTATGGGTTTGGCTGCTTCGCCCGCATGGGCTCAAACGGATTCAAACACGGCGCGCCATGTCCGCATTCTTGGCGTCTTCGACATGACCACGGGCGCACCCATTGAAGGCGCGGTCATCCGCGATATGGCATCTGGCTTGTCGGTGACAACGACAGCAACGGGAACTGCTGGCCTCTTCTTTATCGACACGACGCGGACACTACTGCGTATTACGAAACTAGGGTATCGCGTCGCGTTCCTGCCTCTTGACAATTCACCTCGCGATACAACGCCAATAACGTTCACGTTAGAACCGATGGCTCACTACGTTGCCAGCAGTGGTGTCGCGCGCAGAGCACGCGCGGGGCCTCCAAGAGGACGAAGATATCGGCGCTCGACTCACCCAGGTGGGATTCTTTGATCGACAATTGAAGAGCGGGGCGCCGCTGCCGGAGTTCGTGACCGCGGCCCAGCTCTCCCATTGGAGCGTCGACGCCGCTGAGGATTGTCGCGGTCACCGCCCGCGCGGGCCGCGCGATGCCCGGCGCGATCCTCGGCAGCAGTCATGCCGGGGAGCAGACCCTGCTGAAACGGCTCGCCGAAGTCGCCGCCCGGACCTGTTCGCCCGCCGTCTGTCACCTGCTTCGATCGTAATTTTCCCGGCCATGAGCTGATCACCGCGATCCTGGACGCCGGCGGCCACGTGATCGCCCGGGTTCAGTGCCACGGTCGCGCTGCCGCAGGAGGAAGGCGGCGGCTGGCTTCCCGACGGATCCCGCATGACCTGGCTGAACGCCCCGTCCGGGAAGAAGCAGGACCGGCTGCCCGTGCGGGCCGCCGAGCACAACGTGATCATGGCCTCCGGCGACGGGAAGCAGGAGGTCTCCCGGACCTGCACCGTGATCACCACCCTCCTCGATCACGAGGCCGCCCCCGCGGACGCGGTGCGGGACACGTATCTCACCCGGTGGAGCGCGTCGGAGACCACGTTCGGGGAGGACAAGACCACGATCACCGGGGCGGGGAACCGCACCCTCCGGCCCCGTCCCGCGCTCCGGCTCCCCCCGCCTGGTCATCTCCGGAAGCCTGGGCCTGGCTCACCGCCACCCAGCTGGTGCGCGCCAGCGAAGCCGCCCGCGCTGCGCAGCGAGGCGGCAGCCGCACGCGCGCTGCGCCGCCGGGACGCCGTCCCGGTCACCACCGATGAGGAATCCTTCACCGCCGCCCGCCGCCTCCACATGCTCCGCTCCATGGAATCCACCCAGGTCACGGCCACCTCGTCACTGGACGCGATCACCGCCGCAGCAGACGGCGCCGCCCGCGCCGCGCTGCACGTGCCGAACGTCCCCGGACGGCAGCGGCACTCCGGGCGCGCCCAGAAGGCACGCCCGAAATTTCCGCACGCCGCAGGCACCAAGACGACCGTCACCGGGAAACCCCAGGTCACCGTCTTCGCCCCCGGCTTTTACTCTCTCACCGCCCCGGATACAGGCCGTCAGGAAGGAGGAACCGCCCCCGCCCCGGGGCCGCGGACCGTGGAACCGCGCGCCGGACCCGCCGCGACACGCGGGTCTCGCCCATGCCCGCACGCCGGCGACACCACCACGAAAACAGACTCTGACGCGTACAAGAACACGAAAGGCGCTACACCCCAGAAAGACCGAAACACCTAAAGTCCCTGG
>CAVZKH010000007.1:0-664110 GCA_963775915.1 uncultured Gemmatimonadaceae bacterium | reverse complement strand
TCGCCGACCCGTTCGGCCACCATTGGTCGATGGGGCAGCCGGTGCGCGAGGTCAGCGTCGAAGAGATCCAGGCGGCGATGTCGGGCGCTGGCTAGTGCTGCGCGACTGACCAATAGGCGACTGTGGAATGTGATACCGCCTGCGATATCGCATTTGTGAACCGCCTAATGGTCGGCGGATGGTCCTCACCGCAACCGAGCCGCCAGCCGGCGTCGCAGCGGCGGCGCCGGCGCGGTGGCCGCGGCCACGAGCATGTCGGCGACGTCGGTGAACTTGTTGCGCGGCCGGCCCTCGTCGGCGCCGCGCGCAATCTCGGCGGCGTCGATGGCACGCCACCCCGCCGAGTCGACGGCGTCGGGCTGGCGAGCGCGCACCAGCTTGGTCAGCGCGGTCGGCTTGTCGACCGGGTCGGTCAGCTTGCCGGCGTTGAAGTCGGCGACCAGGGCCTGAACGGTCTGCAAAGAGCACGACTTGTTGGTGCCGATGAAGCCGGTCGGCCCGCGCTTGATCCAGCCCGCGACGTACGCACCGGGTACGACACGGCCGCCCTCATTCGGGACCACGGCCGCCGCCTCGTCGAAGGGCAGATCGCGAATCGGCTTGCCGCGGTAGCCAATCGACGTCAGCACCAGGCCCGCGTCGAGCCGGCGCACCTGCTCGGTGCCGGTGACCGAGAACTCCACGCCGGTGACGCGCTGCTGCCCCAGGACGCGCTCCGGCGTGAGCTGATACGCCAGCCGGATCCTGGGGCCGGGCGCCGAAGCGTCGCCGAGTTTGCTCAGGATCTCCAGCTTGCTGCGGGTCAAGCCGTCCGAGACGGTCGCGAGATCGCTTTCCACCAGCTTGTGGTCGTCGGCGTCGAGCACGACGTCGCGCGTGCTGGTGAGCCCGATCAGCTCCGGCAGCGTGAACGCCGAGTGCGCGGGCCCGCGCCGGGCGGCGATCACCACCTCGCGGACCGCGGAGCCGCGGAACACTTCCAGTGCACGGTCGGAGATGTCGGTGCGGGCCAGGTCGTTCGGGTCGGCGGTGAGCACGCGGGCCACATCGAGGGCGACGTTGCCGTTGCCGACGATCACGACGCGTTCGTGGCTGAGATCGACTGGCAGATCGGCAAAGTCGGGATGTCCGTTGATCCACGCGACCAACTCGGTGGCGGTTCCGGTGCCCGGCAGACCCATCCCGTCGATGTCCAGCCGGCGATCGTCGGGCGCACCGACCGCGTACAGCACGGCGTGATGGTGGGCCAACAGGTCGGCGTGGCTCAGGTGCTTGCCGATCTCCACGTTGAGATAGAACCGGAAGTGGCGATGACGGCTGACCCGGTCGAAGAGCCGGGTGACCCTCTTGGTGTTCTGGTGATCGGGAGCCACCCCGGCGCGCACCAAACCATAAGGGGTAGGCAGTTTCTCGAAGACGTTGACCCGCACGCCATGCTGGGTGAGCAGCTCATCGGCGGCATACATCGCCGCCGGGCCGGACCCGACGATGGCCACGGTCAGCGGCTGGCGGCGAACCCGCACCTCGGCGGCCGGGATCACCGGAGCCAGCTTCGACGTCGGCGGAAGCTTCACGTCCGCGGGCCGCTCCGGATAGAACGACGCGTTGATCTCAACGAACGGCAGCTGTTTGGGCTCCAGCCGATTGTCGGGCGCGATCGCACCGACCGGACAGGCGCTCACACAGGCGCCGCAGTCCACGCAGGCCACCGGATCGATGTAGAGCATCTCCGCCGTCGCGAAGCCAGGCTCGTCCGGTGTCGGGTGAATGCAGTTCACCGGACACGCGAAGACACAGGACCCGTCGTTGCAGCACGACTGGGTAATGACATGCGGCATAAAGGAACTCGCAGTAGGTTAGGCGGCCAGGTGCTGGCGCTGCGGCTCGCTGCGGTAGCGCGACGGCTTGCCGTAGATCTTGAACATCCGCCACACCAGCTTTGCGATCGGATTCATCAGCCCGGTGTCGTAGGCCAGCATCCGGACGTCGGCGAACATGTCGCGCAACCACTTTCGAGAATCCGCCGACCCGAAGAACAGCTCCTTCTTGACCTCCCGCGGGATGTCGAACTTCACCCAGAACTCCTTGGGCGGCACCACGATCGCCCGGCACAACCGCCACATCGTCAGCGGCAGGTAGATCGAGACCAAGAATCGCTTCATCGGCGTCAACTGCGGCAATCGCTTACGCAGGAACTCGTGGGCGAACGAGATGTGCCGCGCCTCCTCGGCCACGTGAATGGCCATCACCCGCTCCATGATCGGATGCAGCGACTTGCCTTCGCGCAGAACGTTTTTCTGCGTGTGGTCGATGGGCTCCTCGCCGGCGAGCACCCCGATGAAGAACGCCACCGGCAGCGGACCGGCCACCAGCGGCACCACCGGCGAGACCCAGCGCAGCTTGCGCGGCATTCCCGGAACGTCCGCGCCGATGCGGTTGATCATCTCCTGGAACATCATGGTGTGGTTGCACTCTTCAACCGATTCGTGCAGGCAGTACCGATATTCCGGCGACCCGTTGGGCACCCAGAACGTGTAGTTCATCAGGCCGCGGATCAGGATGGACTCGAAGTGCAGTCCGACCTTGGCCACGTTGGCCTGACGCCACATGCCGATTTCGATCTTGCGTTCGTCCGACTGGGCCAGATACCAGGGGTGCCGGCCCAGCGGGTCGGTCGTCGGCAGGATCCACCGGGGGTCGTTGTCGGTGACAGCGAACTCCGGCGAGTCCCAATCGATATCGGTGTAGGGGTTGAAGTTTCGCCGCACAGACCCCTCGGACAGTGTGGCAAGCATGTCCACATATTCAGCGTCGTCGCGTACCTCCATGTTGCGGCGCCAACGCTGAACCATTCGCGTCCTAGCCTTCACCGGAGCCATAGCATCCTCCCCCAACGAGGTTGACCTTCGGACGTATGCAGAACACGGTACCGCCGGTACTGGTAATCCGCCAGGCCCGTGCGGAGCACTGTGGGCTGACCAGTGGTCACGCGCTGCGGTGTGTGCGGAGTCACACCTTGGCCGCTCATTACGCTGGGGACTATGGCTGACCAGCTCCAGATACCCGCAGACATCAAACCCCGCGACGGCCGCTTCGGGTGTGGCCCGTCGAAGGTCCGACCCGAGCAATTACAGGCACTGACCACCACCGCGGCGGCATTGTTCGGCACATCGCACCGCCAGGCGCCGGTCAAGAACCTGGTGGGCCGGGTTCGGTCGGGGGTGGCCGATCTGTTCTCGGTGCCGGACGACTACCAGGTCATTCTGGGCAATGGCGGCGCGACGGCGTTCTGGGATGCCGCGGCGTTCGGGCTGATCGACAAGCGCTCGCTGCACCTGTCTTTCGGCGAGTTCAGCGCGAAGTTCGCCTCCTGCGTTGCCAAGAATCCGTTCGTCGGCGATCCCATCATCATCAAGTCGGACGCCGGCAGCGCCCCGGAGCCGCAGAGCGACCCGTCGGTCGATGTGATCGGTTGGGCACACAACGAGACCTCGACCGGGGTCGCGGTGCCGGTCCACCGCCCGGCCGGCTCGGGTGACGCGCTGGTCCTCATCGACGCCACCTCCGGCGCCGGTGGCCTGCCGGTCGACATCACCGAGGTCGACGCCTATTACTTCTCGCCGCAGAAGAACTTCGCCAGCGACGGCGGCCTGTGGCTGGCCGTCATGAGCCCGGCCGCGCTGGCCAGGGTCGAGTCCATCGCGGCGTCGGGTCGCTGGGTTCCCGACTTCCTGTCGCTGCCGATCGCGATAGAGAACAGCCTCAAGGACCAGACGTACAACACGCCGGCGATCGCGACCCTGGCGCTGATGGCCGAGCAGCTGGACTGGTTGCTGGGCAATGGCGGGCTGGACTGGGCGGTCAAGCGCACCGCGGACTCGTCGCAGCGGTTGTACTCGTGGGCGCAGGAGCGGCCCTACACCACGCCGTTCGTCGCCGACCCCGGCCTGCGTTCTCAGGTGGTGGGCACGATCGACTTCGTCGACGACGTGGACGCCGCGGCCGTCGCGAAGGTCCTCCGGGCCAACGGCATCGTCGACACCGAGCCGTACCGCAAACTCGGCCGCAACCAGCTCAGGGTCGCGATGTTCCCCGCCGTCGAGCCCGACGACGTCAGCGCCCTCACCGAGTGCGTCGACTGGGTAGTCGAGCGGCTCAGCACCTAAGGGCGCGAGCAGACGTAAAAGCACCCTTTTCTTACCGAAAATCGGTGCTTTTACGTCTGCTCGCCACAGCTCCGCGTGTCAGCCAGGTTAACGACGCCTAGCGCATTAGAGTGCGCCCTGAAGGGTCCGGCGCTGATCTGCACGGAGCCTGCGAGGAGAAGCCATGCGGGAACTCAAAGTGGTTGGATTCGATGCCGACGGCAAAAACATCATCTGCGAGGGCGGCACCCCCGGCGAACAGTTCAAGCTCCCGGTCGACGACCGGCTGCGCGCGGCCGTGCGCGGCGACGCGGTGGCGCTCGACCAACCGCAGCTCGACATCGAAATCACCGACATGCTGAGCCCCAAAGAAATTCAGGCCCGGATCCGTTCCGGCGGGTCGGTCGAGCAGGTGGCGACGGCGTCGGGCTCCGACATCGCGCGGATCCGGCGATTCGCCCACCCGGTGTTGCTGGAACGTTCGCGGGCCGCCGAGCTGGCCACCGCCGCACACCCCCTTCTCGCCGATGGCCCCGCGGTGCTCACACTCCTGGAGACCGTCTCCACCGCGCTGGTGGCGCGCGGCCTCAATCCGGCCAGGCTCAGCTGGGACGCCTGGCGCAACGAGGACGGCCGCTGGACGGTACAGCTTTCGTGGCAGGCCGGCCGGTCCGACAACCTCGCACACTTCTGCTTCACTCCCGGGGCTCACGGCGGAACCGTGACCGCGATGGACGACCCGGCCAGTGAGCTGATCGACCCGGACTTCAAACCCCCACTGCGGCCATTGGCGCCGGTGGCCCGCCTCGCGTTCGACGAGCCCGCGGCGGTGACCGCCCAGGCCGTCCAGGAAGCGCAAGCCGCCCAAGCTCCCCCAGCCCCCGCCGCCGAACAACCGGTGAGCAGCCCGGCAAGCAGCCGGCGCGGCAAGCCGGCCATTCCGGCCTGGGAAGATGTGCTGCTCGGGGTCCGTTCAGGCGGGCGGGGCTAGCCGCCGGCAGCTGTCAGGGCCAGCAGCGTCACCCACGCGCCGGTCACCCCTACCCCGGCGCCGAGCACAAACCAGCGCAGGACGGGAGTGCGCCGCCAACCCCACAGGGTCGGCGCCAGCCCCCCGGCCGCCACGATGTTGAGCCCGACGGCCAACAGCGGATGGACCCGAATCAGTCCGAGGCTCAGCACCACAACTGCCATGGCGGTGACCGCGGCGACGAACCCGGCTACCGTCAAACCCGTTCCCCATGGCACGGGCGCGTCACTCACGAGGCCACCCTAGCCCGCTCGTAGAAGGCCAGCGCCGCGGCGGTTGCGACGTTCAGCGAGTCGGTGCCCCGGGACATCGGGATGCGCACCCGCACATCGCTCAACCGCTGGACGGCCGCTGTCAGTCCGGGGCCTTCGGCGCCCACCAGCACCGCGATCCGTTCGTCGCGCACCGCGGCCATCGCCTCCGGCAGCGCCCGCGCTTCCCGGTGTGGCGTCATCGCCAACAGCCGAAAGCCGCGTTCCCTCAGCGTCACCAGGTCGGCGGGCCAGTCCGCTGCCCGCGCATACGGCACCAGCAACGCATGACCCATCGACACCCGGACGGCGCGACGGTACAGCGGATCGGCGCAGCCGCTGCCGAACACCACCGCGTCCACGCCCAACCCCGCCGCGTTCCGAAAGATCGAGCCGAGGTTCTCGTGGTCATTGACACCTTCGAGCACGGCGACGGTTTGGGCACCGTCGACCACCTGGGCGACGGTCGGTTCGGGCACCCGCCGCGCGGCGGCCAGCACCCCGCGGTTGAGGTGGAAGCCCACCACCTGGGCCATGACGTCGGCGGACGCCCGATAGTACGGCGCCTGGACCGCGCCGGGCCCGGCCAGATCGTCCTGCAGTTCAGCCAGCCTGCGGTCGGTGCCGAGCATCGCGTGCGGGGTGAACCGAGACGCCAGCATGCGCTGCACCACCAGCACGCCCTCGGCGATCACCAGGCCTTTGCCGGTCGGCAGATCAGGGCGACGGTCGACGCTGTTCAGGTCGCGGAAGTCGTCGAGCCGGGGATCGTCGGGGTCAGTAACATCCTGGACGTCCTGAACGTCCACGTCCGGCGCGGTCACGGGCTTTCGTCGACCAACGCCAAGATGATGTCGGCGGCTTCGCGCAGGGTGCAGCGCTTGTTGTCATCCAACGTCGCGAGCCGCTCGGCCAGCCACTCCTGGCGGGCACGTCGCGCCGCCTTGACCAACTCGGCGCCGGACTCGGACACCGACACCACCACCTGCCGGCCGTCGACGGGGTGCGGTGCGCGATCCACGAAGCCCTCGTCGGCCAGGGAGGCGATCACCCGGGTCATCGACGGCGGTCGGACCCGCTCGCGAATCGCCAGGGCGCCGGGCGTCATCGCGCCCTCGTTGGCCAGGGTCGTCAGCGCCGACAGCTGGGACAGCGACACCGGCGATTGCGGATTCCGAAACCGCAGCTGGCGGGCCAGCCGCATGACCGCCAGCGACAGGTCGGCGGCCAGCCGCGCATCGCTGTCAGCCATGGCGCGAGGTTACATCGAACCTGTGAGCCAGTTATCAGAAACGACAGACTTGGGGCCTTGGTCCCGCCTCGTGGCCGGGCTATGTTGATCGCGATGAGCACCGAGCCTGGCCCCAGTTGCGAGCCGCCGCCGCTACCCCCCAGGCTGCTCGCAGTCTGGCCGATCATCGCGGTCGGCGAGCTGGGCTGGCTGCTGGCGACGGTCGCGGCGTTCGTGGTGCCCGCCCTGCAGAATTGGCGTCCGATGATGCTGGCCGGACTGGGAACCGGGTTGGTGGGGACGAGCATTTTCCTGTTGCAGCTTGCGGCTGCGCGCCGGGGCGCGCGCGGTGCACAGTCCGGACTCGAGACTTTTCTCGACCCGAGATAGGTCGCCTCGCCACGTTGGCCAAACTCAAAGCCGCCGCCGAGTCTTAGTCGGGCGACTCCGATTCGGACGGCTCGGCCGGGCTTGCTGTCTGCGTTTCCATGACGTCGAGCACGCCGTCGTCGTAGGGGTCATACATCGGCGAACCAGTGCCCGCCGGCGCGGGGGTGTCGGAATGGGCGCCGCAACCGTAGTACTTGTCGACGACATGCCCGTCGGCAGACAGTTCGTTGCCGCACACACCGAACATGGCGCCGAGCGATCCCGCCAGCGGCAGGAAGAACCCACAGTCGCGGCACGTCCGTTTGGTCGAGCGCGCCATCGCCGAGTCCGGACCGTAGTCGCCGTCGTGCCAGCGCTGGGCGGCCTCCGCTCGGCCCCACTGACCCATCACCCAGCGACGGCCCAGCCCGATTTCGGCGGCGGTCTCGTCCACCTCCGGGTCACCACTGGCGGTGTAACCGGGAACCAGCCGCGGATCGTCCTTGGCAGGCGCGAGCAGGTCTCCAGGGTTGAGATCCCCCGGCCTGACCCGCTGGTCCCACGGCACCCATTCGGGCGCCAGCAGCGCCGTCGGTCCGGGGACCAGCACCACCTCGCTGACCGTGGCCTGCTCGGCACCGGGATAGGCAGCGACGACGACGGCCCATTGCCAGCCCTGGTAGCCGGGCAGATGCGCCAGGAACCGGTGGGTGGCGGCGGTTGGATCTTCGTAGCCGACGCCCAGGTAGTCCCCTATCGCGTCGGGGCCGCTGAACTCCGCGACGGCGGCCCTGGCCTGATCGACGGCGCCGGTGAGCAGCGCCGCCGTCTCCGTGGGCCACTCGGCCAGTGTCGCCACGGCTGAGTCCACGGATCCGTTAACGGGTCCGGTCACGCTGTCCCCTTTCTGCAATGCGCCTCCAATACTAGGTTGGCGAGCCACGCCCGGTTGCCTGACGGCATAGGACAGAATTGATATGTGTCAGGACGGCGGCGTGATCACCCGGGCCGAGTGGCCTCAACCTCAGGCCACCGCACCCGTAACGGATCGGCCAACCAGCATCCGGGCATGGCCAACTACCCCGCCGACGACTCTGACGATCGCCGCGGGCGCCGCCCGCCGCCGATGCCCAGCGCCAACCGCTATCTCCCGCCGTTGGGCGAAGAGCAGCGGCCACAACCGAAACCCAGCGGCGCGCCGCCCCGCGGTCCCGCCCCCAACGAACGGATCACCGTCACCCGCGCGGCGGCGATGCGCAGCCGCGAAATGGGTTCCCGGATGTACTGGATGGTCCAGCGAGCCGCGACCGCCGACGGCGCCGACAAGTCCGGGCTGACCGCGCTGACGTGGCCGGTGGTGGCGAACTTCGCCGTCGATGCCGCAATGGCCGTCGCGCTGGCCAACACCCTGTTCTTCGCCGCGGCCAGCGGGGAGAGCAAGTCCAAGGTCGCGCTGTACCTGTTGATCACCATCGCGCCGTTCGCGGTGATCGCACCGCTCATCGGTCCGGCGCTGGACCGGCTGCAGCACGGCCGCCGTGTCGCGCTGGCGGCCTCGTTCGCGTTGCGCACCGTACTGGCGGTGGTGCTGATCATGAACTACGACGGCGCGACCGGCAGCTACCCGTCGATGGTGCTGTATCCCTGCGCGCTGGCCATGATGGTGTTCTCCAAATCCTTCAGCGTGCTGCGCAGCGCGGTGACGCCGAGGGTGATGCCGCCGACCATCGACCTGGTGCGGGTCAATTCCCGGCTGACGGTGTTCGGACTGCTGGGCGGCACCATCGCCGGCGGCGCCATCGCGGGCGGCGTCGAGTTCGTCTGCACCCACCTGTTCAAGCTGCCCGGCGCGTTGTTCGTCGTCATCGCGGTCACGGTCGCCGGCGCCTTGCTGTCGATGCGGATTCCGCGCTGGGTCGAGGTGACCACCGGCGAGGTTCCCGCCACGTTGAGCTATCGCCGGCACAGCGACCCGCTGTACCCGCCGTCGCGCAGCTGGCCGGAAGAAGTCAAGAAGGTCAGCGGTACGCTTCGACAACCGTTGGGCCGCAATATCATCACCTCGTTGTGGGGCAACTGCACCATCAAGGTGATGGTCGGCTTCCTATTCTTGTATCCGGCGTTTGTCGCCAAGGCGCATCAAGCCAGCGCCTGGTATCAGCTGGGCATGCTGGGCATGATCGGCGCCGCGGCCGCGATCGGCAATTTCGCTGGCAACTTCACCAGCGCGCGCCTGCAACTGGGCAGGCCGGCGGTTCTGGTGGTGCGCTGCACCGTGGCCGTGACGGTGTTCGCGTTGGCGGCCGCGGTGGCCGGCAACCTGGTGGTGGCCACCATCGCCACCCTGGTCACCTCGGGCTCCAGCGCAATCGCAAAGGCCTCGCTGGACGCCTCACTGCAAAACGACTTGCCCGAAGAATCGCGCGCCTCGGGCTTCGGGCGCTCGGAGTCGACCCTGCAGCTGGCCTGGGTGCTGGGCGGCGCGCTGGGCGTATTGGTCTACACCGAATTGTGGGTGGGCTTTACCGCGGTCAGCGCCCTGCTGATTTTGGGTCTGGCCCAAACCGTCGTCAGCTTCCGCGGTGACTCGTTGATCCCCGGCCTCGGCGGGAATCGGCCCGTCATGGTCGAGCAGGAAAGCAAGCGCCGCGGCGCCGACAGCCCGTCGGCGGTGCGTAGGTGAAGCGTGGATTCAATCGCGGCGCGGCCGCGCTGCTCGCGGTCGTCGTGGTGCTGCTGGCCGTCGGGGCCGGGGTCGGCGCGTGGCTGCTGGTGCGCAAGCCCGGCCCGCAGCCACCCGAGATCAGCGCGTATTCACACGGCCACCTGATCCGCGTGGGACCGTACCAGTACTGCAACGTGCTCAACCTCGACGACTGTCAGACCCCGCAAGCCCAAGGTGAGCTGCCGGCGAGCGCGCGCTACCCGGTGCAGCTCTCGGTGCCCGAAGCCATTTCGCGCGCACCGTGGCGGCTGCTGCAGGTGTATCAGGACCCCACCAACACCACCAGCACGCTGTTCCGGCCGAACAGCCGGCTGGCGGTCACCATCCCCACCGTCGACCCGCAGCGCGGGCAGCTGACCGGGATAGTCGTGCAATTGCTGACGTTGGTGGTCGACTCCTCCGGTGAGCTACACGACGTGCCGCACGCGGAATGGTCTGTGCGACTGAACTATTGACGCGCCGACGGTGGTGTCTCGGTCCACGTCAACGGCTCGGCGTCGGGCAGGTCCGGCGTCCAGGTGATGTGTATTTCACATGGCTGGTTCTCACTGGGCTGCATCGTCGAGAACAGCCGGGCCTGACCCGCCGCAACATTCACCGAACCCTGACCGTCGAGGAACGCGAGCTCCTTGTACTCCCCCGTCAGCGTGACGTCGCGCGCGTTGACCGTGCCGACATTGCGCAGCGTGTAGAACCTGCGCGGCTTGTCGCTGGTCCTGGCCTCGATGCGCCAGCCGTAACGCCTGCCCCCCTCGACGATCTCGGCCAGATCAGCCGAGCGGCTCGCGGCGTTCGCGGACAGCCGCGCAAAGCGAACCGACATGATCGCGGCGATCATTGAGCCCACCGATACGACGAGCGCGCACACCGCCAAAACGAACGCGGCCACTACCATGCGCGGACTCTAACATCCGTTACGCGCCGTGCCCGGCCGGCACTCGCTCACCCTCGCGCGTCGGGCCCGGAGGCTTCCCGTCGCCGAAAGGCCTGCCCCCCAAGGCTTCCCGGCCGTGTGCGGTCAACCAGCCGCTCAGGTAGGGGCCCTTGGGCACAATACCGGTGGGGTTGATATCGGAATGCACGATGTAGTAGTGCTGCTTGATCTGGACGAAGTCGACGGTATCGCCGAAGCCCGGTGTCTGGAACAGGTCGCGCGCGTAGGCCCACAGCACCGGCATTTCGGACAGCTTGGTCCGATTGCACTTGAAATGCCCGTGGTAGACCGGGTCGAAGCGAGCCAGCGTGGTGAACAGCCGCACGTCGGCCTCGGTGATGGTGTCGCCCACCAGGTATCGCTGGCGCGCCAGCCGATCGCTCAGCCAATCCAGCGCGGTGAACAGCCGATCGTAGGCCGCGTCGTAAGCCTGCTGCGAGCCCGCGAAACCACAGCGGTAGACGCCGTTGTTGACCTCGGTGTAGACCCGCTTGCTCACCTCGTCGATCTCGTCCCGCAGCGGCTCGGGGTATAGCAGTGGCGCGCCGTCGCGGTGGTAGGCGGTCCACTCGGTGGAGAAATCCAGGGTCATCTGCGCGAAATCGTTGGTGACCACCGCGCCGGTCGGGACATCGACGACCGCCGGGACGGTAATGCCTTTCGGGTAGTCGGAGAACCGCTTGAAGTAGGCGTCTTGTAGCCGTGGAATCTTGAGCACCGGGTCGACTCCGCCCGGATCGAGATCGAACGTCCAACTGCGTTGGTCGTGGGTCGGGCCGCAAAATCCAATGGAGAGAACATCTTCCAGGCCCAACAGCCGGCGGACGATGATTGCGCGGTTCGCCCATGGGCAAGCACGGGCAACGACGAGCCGGTAGCGGCCGGGCTCAACCGGATAGCCGTCGCGCCCGTCGGCGGTGATGCGAGTGGTGATGTAGTTGGTGTCGCGGTTGAACTCGCCGGTGCCGACATAGGAGGCCATGGCGACAATCCTGCCTCACCCAGGACGGCGGCTAGAGTTTCGCCTCGGTTGATGGCGCCGTCAGAAACCGCCGGGCCACATTGGCCTCGGTGGACGGGCCCGGTTCCCAGTGCGCGATCCAGGGTCCGGTGCCCTCCGACTGGTCGAGGATCCCCTCCTCCAGCCAGGCGTAACGGCCGTCCAGGACGTCATTTGCCAGCCGCACATCGACGCCGTCGGTGTTGGTCCACAACGCGTGGAACAATGCCTCCACCCGCAGGGTGGCCTGCTGGCAGAACGCGTCCGCCAGTTCGTATGCCTGTTTGCCCTCCGCCGGATCGGCGACTCGCTGCGCCTCGGCGCGCACACAAACCGCGGACATGGCGAACAGCTCCGCACCGATATCGACGACGCGCCCGAGGAATCCCTGCTTCTGCTCCAGGCCGGCTTGCCAGCGCGCCATCCCGTAGAAGGTGTTGCGGGCCAACTTGCGTGAGGAGCGTTCGACAAAACGCAGATGAGTCGCCAGGGCACCAAACTCGCGGTACGCCGTGGGCCGTTGACCTTCGCCGAAAACCAGCTTCGGCAACCACTTGGCGTAGAACCCACTCGCACCGGCCGCCGCCGAGGCCTTTTGCCGCAGATCGGCTTTCGGGTTCGCGAGATCACCGGCGGCGGTCAAATGGGCGTCGACCGCCTCCCGCGCGATGAGCAGTCGCATGATTTCACTGGATCCCTCGAAGATGCGGTTGATCCGCAGGTCCCGCACCACCTGCTCCACAGGCACCGCGCGCTCCCCGCGGGCGGCAAGGGACTCCGCGGTCTCGTAGCCCCGGCCACCGCGGATCTGCAACAGCTCATCGACGATCTGGTCGGCCATCTCGCTGGACCACAGTTTGGCCAGTGCCGCCTCGATCCGGATGTCGTTGCGACCCTCATCGGCCATCTGACCGGCCAGCTCGAGCACAGCGTCAAGCGCGTAAGTGGTGGCCGCCATGAAAGCGAGCTTGCCCGCGACCGCCTCGTGTTTGCCGACCGGCTTTCCCCACTGCACTCGCTCGCCGGACCATTCCCGCGCTATCTTCAGCGACCACTTGGAGGCACCGGTGACCAAGGCGGGCAGGGCCAGCCGTCCGGCGTTGAGTGTGGTCAGCGCGATCTTCAGACCGTCACCTTCCCGCCCGATCAGGTTTTCGGCGGGGACTCGAACGCGGTGCAGCCTGGTCACGCCATTTTCGATCCCGCGCACTCCCATGAATTTGTTGCGCCGCTCCACGGTGATCCCGGGCGAATCGGCCTCGACAACGAATGCGCTGATTCCCCCGCGGTGCCCGTCGCTCTTGGGGACGCGGGCCATGACCACCAGCAGTTCGGCGACCACACCGTTAGTGGTCCACAGCTTCACGCCCTCAAGTTCGTAGGCTTGCCCGTCCTCGATCGGCGTCGCCGTCGAAGCCAGGCGCGCCGGGTCTGAGCCCACGTCCGGTTCGGTGAGCAGAAACGCCGATACGGCGCCGGCGGCACAGCGCGGCAGGAACTTTCGCTTCTGCTCCGGGCTCCCGGCGAGCTTGAGTGGTTCGGGTACCCCGATCGACTGATGGGCCGACAGCAATGCGCCGAGGCTGGGATGAACGGTCGAAACCATCATCAGGGCGCGGTTGTAGCCAACTTGCGACATATTCAGGCCGCCGTACTCGGACGGTATTTTGATGCCGAAGCAGCCCAGTTCGGCCAGGCCCTTCACATATTCGTCGGGAATCTGGGCATCGCGCTCGATGACGCTGCCGTCGACGGTGCCGAGAAACTCCCGCAGCCGGCCGAGAAACGCCTTGCTTCGAGCCTCCTCGGCGTCGGACGGCCTGGGTAACGGGTGGATGAGCTCCAACGGAAAGCGACCGAGGAAGAGTTCCTTGGCGAAAGACGGTTTATCCCAACCACTTTCGCGAGATTCCTCAGCTAGGGCTCTCGCTTGCTCCTCAGTGACCTGCGTTTGCTGTGCCATCGCCGCCTCCTCGCCAAGAATCACATCGACGTACTGATGTCCAAGTTACGCGCCAGTAGCTTTACCGCGCACGCGTCAGTTCGAGGCAATCGCGTTCACATTGGTCGCACATGTCACATGAGTCTCTACGCCGGCAGGCGCACGATTTGTCCGCCTACGAGCGACAGCAGATTTTGTCGCTCGTAGGCCGACACAACGGGCATCCTCCCCATCAGAGACCACTGTGGCGGATGTGACGAGCGGCCAAGCGAAGCCGAGCTAGCTGTCGAGCTCCCGCGCCACCGCTTTAACCACCTCAGAGACCCGGCGCGCCACCTTGCGGTCCGGATAGCGGCCCTTACGCAATTCGGGCTGCACCGCGCCCTCTAGCAGGGTGATCATGTCCTCGACCATGCCGTGCAGCTCATCGGGGGTGTGCTTGTGCTCCGCCGGCGCCTCGCGGCGTGTCCGGGTCAGGCTCGGCGGCGGATCAATCAGCTTGAGGCTCAATGCCTGAGGTCCGCGCCGGCCGGAAGCGACACCGAATTCCACCCGCTGCCCGGCCTTGAGGCCCTCAACACCCTCAGGCAACGCCGAGGAGCGGACGTAGACGTCCTCGCCGTCCTCTTGCGACAGGAAGCCGAACCCCTTTTCGGAGTCGTACCACTTCACCTTGCCGGTCGGCACTGGTCTCACCTGCTTGTCTGACGGGTCACTCGGATGGCTAACAGAAGAAGCGTCCCGCCTGCGCAGGACGCGATATGCGAAGTGTGATCCTACTCGGGTCGTTGCTCGGCAAGCACCCCAGTTTGGCCGGCACTGGGTAGGGTGGCATTACCGCTGGAGGAGATATGCCCCTGATCATGAACGCCAGCTGGCTCGGCTTCGAGCGGGTGCCGGCATGACGCTGACCGCGCTGGGGCTACCGACCGTGCGCCGGGCAAGCCCGCACGCCGGATTCGCCGACGTACCCACCGCTGGTCCACTGCGCGACACCTTCGGAAGGGTCGCCAGCGATCTGCGGGTCTCGCTGACCGACCGCTGCAATCTCCGGTGCAGCTATTGCATGCCGGCCGAGGGCCTGGACTGGCTGCCCAGCCGCCACCTGCTGCGGCCCGACGAGCTGGGCAGGCTCATGCATATCGCCGTCACCCGGCTTGGCGTGACCAGCGTGCGGTTCACCGGTGGCGAACCACTGTTGGCCCGCCACCTGGAAAAGGTGATCGCAGCGGCAGCCAGCCTGCGGCCCCGCCCGGAGATTTCGCTGACCACCAACGGTGTCGGGCTAGAGCGCAGGGCCGTTGCCCTGGCCGAGGCGGGCCTGGACCGGGTCAACATCTCGCTGGACAGCGTGGATCCGGCCCGCTTCGCGGCCATCACCCGGCGCGACCGGCTCACGGACGTGCTCGCCGGGCTGGCCGCCGCCAAGGAAGCGGGTCTGGCGCCGGTCAAGGTGAATGCGGTTCTCGACCCCGTCACCGGCCGCGAGGACGTCGTCGAGCTGCTGCGTTTCTGCCTGCAGCACGGCTACCAGTTGCGGGTCATCGAGCAGATGCCGCTGGACGCCGGACACCAGTGGAGCCGGGACGCCGCGCTCAACGCCGACGACGTGCTGGCGGCGCTGCGGCCGCACTTCAGGCTGCAGCCGGACCCGACGCCGCGCGGTTCGGCGCCGGCCGAGCTCTGGCTGGTCGACACGGGTCCGGACACCCCGGCGGGCAAGTTTGGCGTTATCGCCTCGGTGTCGCACGCCTTCTGCTCGACGTGTGACCGCACCCGGTTGACGGCCGACGGTCAAATCCGCAGCTGCCTGTTCTCGACCGAGGAGACCGACCTGCGCGGCCTGCTGCGCGGCGGCGCGGACGACGACGCGATCGAGGCGGCGTGGCGCGCCGCGATGTGGGCCAAACCGGCCGGCCACGGCATCAACGACCCCGACTTTATCCAGCCCGACCGCCCGATGAGCGCCATCGGTGGCTAGCCCCGACGAACCGGGCGGACTCCAAGTGACGGTCCGGTACTTCGCCGCCGCGCGCGCGGCCGCCGGTGTTGATTCGGAGACAATGACCCTGCGTCCCGGCACCACGGTGGCCGAATTGGTCAAGACTCTCGCCGGGCGCGGCGAACGCCTCGCCAACGTGTTGAACCGATGCTCTTACCTGCGCGACGGAGTCGCAGTTCGAGACGAGAGCGTGGCGTTGCGCTCCCATGACACGCTCGACGTGCTACCACCGTTTGCTGGCGGATGAGAATGTGAAATATGTCACGTAACGGAACGATAACGGTGCGGACACGGCCCGATTTCGGCAGTAATGACCTGCGCAAACCCTAAGTGTTCCTGGGGTTTTCGGAGATGG
This sequence comes from uncultured Gemmatimonadaceae bacterium, assembly GCA_963775915.1. Taxonomy (GTDB): domain Bacteria; phylum Gemmatimonadota; class Gemmatimonadetes; order Gemmatimonadales; family Gemmatimonadaceae; genus JAGWRI01. Next base: position 648,126 of record CAVZKH010000007.1, on the reverse strand, counting down.
CCGTGAGGGAAACGCCGAGTTTCGTAAAAAGTGACTCGCCCAACAGAACCCGCTAGCGTCTCCGGAAGTTCGCCAAGCAACCGGTGGCGTACTTCCCTCCCTATCGCGCCAAGCTCCATCCAGTAGGCGGGGGAAAACCGAAAAGTGGATGGAGGCGGGGGACCCACCGGTCCACCGTGATCGGACCGGAGCCGCTTACGGCTCCATGGGGTGAAGTCGGCGTCGTCTCCCTCGGGGAAACGACGTTGGCCGGGTAGCCTCTCCCACCCGAACCCGACAGCTGACCTCGCAGGCGCACCGAGAGAGGAAATTTCGGCGCGTATGAGTGGACGTCACCGTAAGCCCACTACTTCTAACATCAGCGTCGCCAAGATCGCCTTTACCGGGGCGGTACTTGGTGGCGGCAGCATCGCCCTCGCCGGCCAGGCAGCCGCGGCCACCGATGGCGAATGGGATCAGGTAGCCCGTTGCGAGTCCGGCGGCAACTGGAGAATCAACACCGGCAACGGCTATTACGGCGGCGTGCAATTCAACGCCGGCACCTGGGCCTCGCACGGCGGTAACGAATTCGCCCCTTCGGCCCAGCTCGCCACCAGGGAACAGCAGATCGCGGTCGCTGAGCGAGTGCTGGCGACCCAGGGGCGCGGCGCCTGGCCCGTGTGTGGTGGCCCGCTGTCGGGTCCCACCCCGCGCAACGTCCTTCCCACCGGCATGGACGCGCCATTGGACGCGCCCGGAATCAACGGCGACCCTGCTCCGCAGGCCCCACCGCCCCCGGACGCACCGCCACCGCCTCCGCCGCCGCCCGCCGACCCGGCTCCGCCGGTACAGCTGGCTGCCAGCAACCAGCCCGCTCCGCTGGCCGACCCCGCGCCGACACCGCCCGCGGACGCCATCCCGCCGGCGCCGCCCGCCGATTTGGCACCGCCGGCGCCGCCCGCCGATTTGGCACCGCCGGCGCCGCCCGCCGATTTGGCACCGCCGGCGCCGCCCGCCGATTTGGCACCGCCGGCGCCGCCCGCCGATTTGGCACCGCCGGCGCCGCCCGCCGATTTGGCACCGCCGGCGCCGCCCGCCGATTTGGCACCGCCGGCGCCGCCTGCGGACGCCGTCCCGCCCGCGCCCCCGGCCGACGCTCCACCGCCGCCCGCGGACCCTCAGCAGGCCTCGACCGTCGGCTACACCAAGAAACTGTGGCAGGCGATCCGGTCTGAGGACGTGCAAGGGAACGACGCGCTGGACGCACTGGCGCAGCCGTCGCCCGTCAACTGACGGTCCAAGCTAGGCCGAGCCCACCCATTCGTCGGCGCCGTCGGCGAAGAACTGGTGCTTCCACACCGGTAACCGCGCCTTGATGGTGTCCACCAGCTGTGCGCAGGTAGCAAACGCCGCGTGCCGATGGTCGGCGGCGACCGCGGCCACCAGGGCCGCCTCGCCGATCTGCAGGACACCGATCCGGTGGCTGGCCGCGACCGCACGCACCCCGCTGGACTGCTCGGCGACCTCGGCCACCACGTCGGCAAAGACCTGCGCGGCCGACGGGTGCGCGGAATATTCAAGCCGTAGCACGCCGCGTCCGCCGTCATGGTCGCGGACCGCGCCGACGAATCCGACGATGGCCCCGGCCGACTGGTGGCTCACCAGATCCTCGTGCTCGCTAAGAGAGATCAGCTGGTCGGTCAGGGCGGCGCGCAGCACCAGCGTCATTGCTGGTGATCTTCGCCCGCGAGCTGCTCGAGCGCGTGGTCGAGCACGCCGGCAAGCACCCCAAGGCCATCGCGCACCCCGCCGGGTGAACCCGGCAGGTTGACAACCAGGGTGCGCCCGGCCACGCCGCACACCCCGCGCGAGAGCACCGACGTCGGCACCTTCGGCAGGCCGGAGTGGCGGATGGCGTCGGCCAGCCCGGGGATCATGTAGTCCAGCACCGCCACCGTCTGGTCGGGGGTGCTGTCGGTGGGCGAGATGCCAGTGCCGCCGGAGGTGATGATCAGGTCGACGCCGGCGTCCAGCGCGTCGTGCAGCGCCTCGCCGACCGGTCCGCCGTCGGCCACCACCACCGGCTCTACAGGCGAAAACCCTTGCTCTCCAAGCCATTCAGCGATGATCGGCCCACACTTATCGGTGTATTCACCGGCTGAGGCCCGGGTCGAGGCGATGATGACCCGCGCGGATCGGGCGCTCATCACCGTTCCCACGTTCCGGTCTTGCCGCCCTCTTTGCGGAGCACCCGAATGTCATCGATGCGAGCGGCCGGGTCGACCGCTTTGATCATGTCGTAGAGCGTCAAAGCGGCCACGCTGACGGCTGTTAACGCCTCCATCTCCACTCCCGTCCGGTCGGTGCTGTGCACCGTCGCGGTGATCTCGACATCCGATTCGGCGACGGTGAAATCGACGTCGACCCCGGTGAGCGCCAGCTGATGGCACAGCGGGATCAGGTCGCTGGTGCGTTTGGCCGCCAGAATGCCCGCCACCCGCGCGGTCGCCAGGGCGTCGCCTTTGGGCAGGCCGCCCGTCGAGATCAGCTCTACCACGCGCGCCGAGGTGCGCAAGACGCCGGCGGCAACGGCGGTGCGCCGAGTGGCTTCCTTGGCGGTGACATCGACCATGTGCGCTGCCCCCCGCTCATCCAGATGCGACAACGGGCCCGAGCCGGATTCCGCTGATCCGTTGGCCGCAGTAGCCTTGGAGGCCCTGGCCATCCCGGCGGCTTACCGGTTGACGACGGTGACCGGGTGCACGTAGGGCAGACCGTCGGCGGGCACCGGGAACACCACCTCGCCGAAGGGCGACAACGCGCCCGTGCGGTCGGCCACCAGTTCGCTTATGGCGTGGTCGTCTGGATCCTCCGTCGGCCAGCCGGGGTCCACATACCTGTTTTTTTGCGCGTCGCTCTCAGCAATGTCAGCCACGGGGTCCATTCTTACAGGTCTCACACCCGCCCGTGACGCAAAGCTGCCGCTCCGGACTCTTGCTAGACGGGTCACTTGCCTACGCTGGTCAACAATGACCGACAACACCACCCCGGACATCCCGCTGGGGTCATGGCTTGCCGACTTGCCCGACGAGCGGCTGATCCGGCTGCTGGAGCTGCGGCCTGACCTCGCCCAGCCGCCACCCGGCAGCATCGCCGCGCTGGCCGCGCGCGCTCAGGCCCGTCAATCGGTCAAGGCTGCCACCGACGACCTCGACTTCTTGCGGCTGGCCGTGCTCGACGCGCTGCTGGTGCTGCAGGCCGATACGGCACCGGTGCCGACGACCAAGTTGCTGGCGCTGATCGGCGACGGTGCTCCCGAAGCGGACGTGGTCGCCGCGCTCGACGACCTCAGGCAACGCGCGCTGGCCTGGGGCGAGACCGCGGTGCGGGTGGCCGCCGACGCCGCCGCGGCGTTGCCGTGGCATGCGGGGCAGGTCACGCTCGAGGACGCCTCACGCAGCGGCGAACAGATCGCCGATCTGATCGACGGGCTCACCCAAGCCCAACTGGACGTGCTGGAGAAATTGCTCGAAGGCTCCCCGATGGGGCGTACCCGCGACGCCGCACCCGGCGCCGCGCCGGACCGGCCGGTGCCGCAACTGCTCGCGATGGGTCTGCTGCGACGGGTCGATGCGGAGACGGTGATCTTGCCCCGCCACGTCGGGCAGGTGCTGCGCGGCGAGCGGCCCGGCCCGATGCAACTGATGGCGCCCGACCCGATAATTTCGACCACCACGCCCGACGATTGCGACGCCGCCGCGGCCGGAGCCGTCATCGACCTGCTGCGCGAACTCGACGTGCTGCTCGAGATCCTCGGCGCCGCACCGGTTTCCGAGCTGCGCAGCGGCGGATTGGGAGTGCGCGACGTCAAACGGCTGGCCAAAACCACCGGCATCGACGAGCCGCGGCTGGGCCTGATCCTCGAGGTCGCGGCGGCGGCCACCTTGATCGCCGCCGGCAAGCCCGACCCCGAACCAGCCACCGGTGACCCGCCTTTTTGGGCGCCGACGGCGGCTGTCGAACGGTTCACCGCGATGTCGCCCACCGAGCGATGGCACCTGCTAGCCAGCACCTGGCTCGACCTGCCGGGCCGGCCGGCGCTGATCGGCAGCCGCGGTCCGGACGCCAAACCTTATGGCGCGCTGTCCGATTCGCTGTACTCGACGGCGGCGCCGCTGGATCGCCGGCTGCTGCTCGGCATGCTCGCCGAGTTGCCCGCCGGCGCCGGCGTCGACGCAGCCTCGGCGTCGGCGGCGCTGATCTGGCGGCGCCCGCGGTGGGCCCGGCGGCTGCAGCCGGGACCCGTCGCGGATCTGCTGGCCGAGGGCCATGCGCTAGGCCTGGTCGGCCGCGGGGCGATCAGCACGCCCGGCCGGGCACTGCTGAACGAGCCCGCAGACGCCGGTGCAGCGGTCGATGCGATGACGCACGCGCTGCCCAAACCCATCGATTACTTCCTGCTGCAGGCCGACCTGACCGTCGTGGTGCCCGGACCGCTACACCGCGGCCTCGCCGACGACCTGGCATCGGTCGCCACGGTCGAATCGGCCGGTGCGGCAATGGTGTACCGCATCAGCGAGCAGTCGATCCGGCATGCGCTCGACATCGGCAAGACCCGTGACTGGATGCATGCACTGTTCGCGAACCACTCCAAAACTCCAGTGCCACAGGGACTCACCTACCTCATCGATGATGTGGCGCGCCGGCACGGCCAGCTTCGGATCGGGGTCGCCACATCGTTCGTGCGGTGCGAGGATACCGCGCTGCTGGCCCAGGCGGTAGCGGCCACCGAACAGCTGCAGTTGCGCGCCCTGGCTCCCACGGTGGCGGTGTCTCCCGCACCGCTTTCCGAGGTACTCGCGGCGTTGCGGAGCGCGGGCTTCGCCCCGGCCGCCGAGGATTCCTCCGGCGCGATCGTCGACGTCCGGATCCGCGGGGCCCGAGTGCCCACCCCGCAGCACCGGCGCTCCTACCGTTCCCCGCCGCGCCCCAGCGGCGAGACCCTCAACGCGGTCATCGCGGTGCTGCGCAAGGTGACCGCCGCGCCGTTCGGCAATATCCGCGTCGACCCGGCGGTCACCATGTCGCTGCTGCAGCGCGCGGTAAGAGATGAGGCCACGCTGGTGATCGGCTACCTCGACGCCGCCGGGGTGGCTACCCAGCGGGTGGTGTCGCCGATCGTCATACGAGGTGGCCAGCTGGTGGCCTTCGATTCGGCGTCCGGACGGCTGCGCGACTTCGCGATCCACCGCATCACGTCGGTGGTGTCGGCCAACGACTGAATAATGGATCCCATGCGCGCCGGCGACGATGCAGAGCGCAGCGATGAGGAGGAGTGGCGCCATTGAGCAGTGACGGACCGTTGATCGTGCAGTCCGACAAGACGGTGCTGCTCGAAGTTGATCACGAGCTGGCCGGCGCGGCACGCGCCGCCATCGCACCGTTCGCGGAGCTGGAACGCGCGCCCGAGCACGTGCACACCTACCGCATCACACCGCTGGCGTTGTGGAACGCGCGCGCCGCCGGCCATGATGCCGAACAGGTCGTCGACGCGCTGGTGTCCTTCTCGCGCTACGCGGTGCCGCAGCCGCTGCTGGTGGACATCGTCGACACCATGGCCCGCTACGGCCGGCTGCAACTGGTCAAAAACCCGGCACACGGACTGACGCTGGTAAGCCTGGACCGCGCAGTGCTCGAAGAGGTGTTGCGCAACAAGAAGATCGCACCCATGCTGGGCGCCCGCCTCGACGACGACACCGTGATCGTCCATCCCAGCGAACGCGGCCGGGTCAAGCAGCTGCTGCTGAAGATCGGCTGGCCTGCAGAGGATCTCGCCGGTTATGTAAACGGCGAGGCGCACCCGATAAGCCTGCAACAGGACGGCTGGCAGCTGCGCGATTACCAGCAGCTGGCAACGGACTCGTTCTGGGCCGGTGGCTCGGGGGTGGTGGTACTTCCGTGTGGCGCCGGTAAGACGCTGGTCGGCGCGGCCGCGATGGCGAAGGCCCAAGCGACGACGCTGATCCTGGTCACCAACATCGTTGCAGCCCGGCAGTGGAAGCGCGAGCTGGTCGCGCGCACCTCGCTGACCGAGGACGAGATCGGCGAATACTCCGGAGAACGCAAGGAGATTCGGCCCGTCACGATCTCCACCTACCAGATGATCACCCGCCGCAACAAGGGCGAGTACCGCCATCTGGAGCTCTTCGACAGCCGGGACTGGGGCCTGATCATCTACGACGAGGTGCATCTGTTGCCCGCGCCGGTGTTCCGGATGACCGCCGACCTGCAGTCCAAGCGGCGACTGGGCCTGACCGCCACGTTGATCCGCGAAGACGGCCGTGAGGGTGACGTGTTTTCCCTGATCGGACCGAAGCGTTACGACGCGCCGTGGAAGGACATCGAGGCGCAGGGCTGGATCGCGCCGGCGGAGTGCGTCGAAGTCCGGGTCACGATGACCGACAACGAGCGAATGATATACGCCACCGCCGAACCCGAAGAGCGCTACCGCATTTGCTCGACGGTGCACACCAAAATTGCCGTGGTCAAGTCGATTCTGGAGAAGCATCCCGGCGAGCAAACCCTGGTGATCGGCGCCTATCTGGATCAGCTCGACGAACTCGGCGCCGCGCTGGACGCTCCGGTGATCCAGGGGTCAACGCGGACCAAGGAGCGCGAAGCGCTGTTCGACGCCTTCCGCCGCGGCGAAGTCTCCAGGCTGGTGGTGTCCAAGGTCGCCAACTTCTCCATCGATCTGCCGGAAGCCAGTGTGGCGGTGCAGGTTTCGGGCACATTCGGCTCACGTCAGGAGGAGGCGCAACGGCTGGGCCGGTTGCTGCGGCCCAAGGCCGATGGCGGTGGCGCACTCTTTTATTCGGTGGTGGCCCGCGACAGCCTGGACGCCGAGTACGCCGCGCACCGCCAGCGGTTCTTGGCCGAGCAGGGCTACGGCTACATCATCCGCGACGCCGACGACCTGCTGGGCCCGGCGATCTAACCGCGAGCAGACACAAAAGCCCCCGAAACAGCGCACTTTCGGGAGTTTTTGCGTCTGCTCGCGAGAGAGCTAGAGCGACAAGATGGTCGCCGACGCGGTGCCGGGGGCCCCGTACACCTGCGCCAGGCCGACGCGCGGGTTGCCGGGCACCTGCCGCTCGCCCGCCTCGCCGCGCAGCTGACGCACCAGCTCGTGCATCTGCCGCAGCCCCGATGCGCCGATCGGCTCGCCGTTGGCAATCAGCCCGCCATCGGTGTTGACCGGAATCGAGCCGTGGATCTCGGTAGCGCCGTCGGCCACCAGCTTCTCCTGTTCGCCGTCGGCGCACAGGCCCGTCTCGGCCATGTGGATCACCTCGTTGCCGGCGTCGGTGTCCTGGAGTTGAGCCACGTCGACGTCCTCGGGTCCGATGCCGGCGGCCTCGTAGGCCGCCTTGGACGCGTACACCGTCGGGGAGACATCGCCGTCCAACGGAGCGAAGGTGGCGTGCACCTCGTAGGCGCCGTAACGGCGGGTACGGATTTCGCAGGCACGCACATAGACCGGCTTGTCGGTGTACTTGTGCGCGATGTCGGCCCGACACATGACGACCGCTGCGGCGCCTTCGTCGGGCGCGCAGAACATGTACTGCGTCAGCGGGTAGTTGAGCACCGGAGAGTTGAGGATCTCTTCCTCGGTAATCGGCTTGCGGCGGAACGCATTCGGGTTCAGCGCACCGTTGCGGAAGTTCTTGGCGGCCACCTTGGCCAAGGTGGCTTGCGAGATGTTGTGGTCGTGCAGGTACTTGTTGGCCTTCATCCCGAAGAACTTGGTGGTGACGAACTGCCCGTTCTGCGCGTACCACTGCGGCAACGCCAGCTTGGCGGGGTCGTCGGTGAAGGCGCCGCGCGGGTGCTTGTCCAAGCCGATGGCGATGCCGATGTCGTACTTGCCCAACCGAATGGTGTCGGCGGTCTGCTGGATCGCACTGGCCGCGGTGGCGCAGGCATTGAACACGTTGGTGAACGTGATACCGGTCAGCCCGACCAGGCGGGTCACCGCGTCGGGGTTGGACACCTCGTGGCTGCCACCGAAGCCGAATTGGATGTCCTTCCACCCCACACCGGCGTCCGTCAGCGCGGATTGGATGGCCTCCGCGCCCATCTGCATCGCGGTCTTGTCGAACCTGCCGAACGGGTGCAAGCCCACGCCGATGATGGCCACGTCGTTAGTCATCGCTTCGTCCTCTCGGATCCTCGTTAAACCGGCTGGAACGCGAACGTGACGATCTCGTTGCCGTCTGCGTCTGTGGTGAACGGCACCATCGTCAGCTCGACCTGCTGGCCGAACTGGATCTTGGCGGGGTCGTTCTCGGTCAGCCGGCCCTCCACTCGGATCACGTCACCGAGCTGGACCAACCCCACGCCGAACGGCACGAAATCGTCGCCGGTCGGACCGGCATAGGGAGCGCCGGGCGGGAAGCCCTGGGTGGTCCAGGCCACCAGGGTTCCGCTGCGCGGCAACAACAACTCGCTCATCTCGCCGCCGCTGCAGCGCGGACACCATTGCTGCACCGGGAAGGTGGTGGCACCACAGTCGCCGCATCGACTGCCGATCAGCTGCGGGTTCTCATCGGGCCAGGTTGAGATGTCGGGGGCAAGTGCTTTCTGCATCGAGCGGTCCTCCAACGATCAACTATTCGCCAACAGAATAGTGCTCACTGAACCGTATAACAGCCTTCCGAAAAGTGGAAATCCCATTCTCCCTGCAAGCGCAGGGGCCCCGTGCGTTAGGTTGGCGACTATGCCGATCACGGTAATTCTCGAGCTCAAGATCAAGCCCGAAGCGCTGGCCGAGGCGCGCGACGTCATGGGCCGGGCGCTCAAAGACACCCGGGCGTTCGAGGGCAACCTCCGCACCGACGTGCTCGTCAACGAGGACGACGAAGCCCATTGGGTCATCTACGAACTGTGGGAGTCGGTCGAGCATGACGAGGCCTACCGCACGTTCCGTGCCGGTGCAGGCCGGATCGCTGAGCTCCCCCTGCTGCTGGCCGCGCCGCCCGTCAAAACGCGCTACACCACCAGCGATATCTAGCTCAGAGCGGGAATCACTTCGCGCTCGAAGAGCTCGATGCCGGACCGGTCGTAGGCAGCCTCGGGGAAATAGCAGATCGCGTAGTCGCACCCGAGGTCGCGGACTTTGCCGATCCGCTCGGCCACCTCTTCCGGTGTGCCCGTCGTCGAATCCGGGCCGCTGCTGGCGGCGATCATCGAATCCAGCAGGGCGTCTGGCACGTAGCCGGCAAGCCGCTCGCGCATGCGCTGCTGCCGGTCTTTGACGTCGCCATCCGAGGTGCCGACGACCACGGTGAAGTTGGCCGAGCGCACGATGGCGTCGAAGTCGGTGCCCAGCTTGCTGCAGTGCTCTGCCAACACCTCGGACTTGTGCGCGAACTCCGCGAGCGCCGGAGTGAAGTTGGTGTATTGCGCGTATTTCGCGGCGATGCGCAGAGTCACCTTCTCGCCGCCGCCGGCGATCCACAGCGGAATGCCATTGCTCTGCAACGGCTTCGGGGCGACGATCGCGCCGTCGACCTGGTAGTGCTTGCCGTCGAAGCTGACCTTACCGTCGCGCCAGGCGTCCCGCATGATCTGGACACCTTCGTCCAGCCGGGCCAGCCGCTCCCCGGCCGACGGAAAGCCGTACCCGTAAGCGCGCCACTCGTGTTCGTACCAGCCGCCGCCGATGCCCATCTGAATCCGGCCACCCGAGATGATGTCTGAGGTGGCCGCCACCTTGGACAGGTAGACCGGATTGCGGTAGCTCATCGCCGTGCACATCTGGCCCAGCTTGATCCGCGACGTGACCGCGGCGTAGGCCGCCATCAACGACCATGCCTCGTGCGTGGCTTCGTCGCTCGGCAACGGGACGGTGTGGAAGTGGTCGTAGACCCACAGTGAGTCCCACGCGCTGGCATCGGCATAAGTGGCCAGGTCGCGCATCACCGCCCAGTGTTTCTCGGGTTCGATGCCTACCAAATCCATCCGCCAGCCCTGCGGAATGAAGAGACCAAAGCGCATAGCCCTGGACTCTAGCCCCCAAGAAACCGGCGCACCTGACGCGGGTTGTGGAGCATCTGCACGGCCGCAAGTGGGGCGTGCGTCGCGATCGATTGGTTGATGGCGGGCAGGCTGTCTCGGCGGTAACGAATGACCCAGATCCAGAACTCGCGGTTTTCTCGCGAGCGCCGCAAGGCCCGCCAGACGCAGCGCCACAGCGGAAATCCAGCACGACGATCGCGTCGGCCGCGCGCAACCTGAGAGCAAGGCCGGTGTCGTAAGGGCCGAGGTCACCATCGATGATCCAGCGGTCGTGTGCGAGCAGCTTGCGCTGGATCTCCGTCCAATCGGGTTCGGGTGTCGGCCTGCGGCCGGGCCGCCAGAACATGCTGTCCAGCTCAATGACCGGAAGGCCGAGTGCATTCGAGAATTGTTGTGCCAGAACTGATTTCCCTGCACCGCCGCGGCCGAGGATCGCGACGCGTTTTATGGACCCCCATCACTTCACAGCAGATCGATAACAAGGGCCCAGCCTGCCAATGATGGCGGGGCGATAAACATGATGGATGACAAACGAACGATCAACCATCAATGGGCATGAAATCAATCCGGTGGAGGCCCGGCGTCGGCAAATCCGGGTGGCGCAAATGGTATTCGCCGGGGCCGCGACCATCGCGACTCTCGCGCTATTCAGCGCCGCGCGGCCCGGTGACGCCGGAACCGCTGTCGCATCGGGGTCGGTGCCGGCCACCGCTCCCGTCGGCCTGCAGGCCGCACCGGCCGGGGCAAGCCCCGTTGTCGTCGACGTCGACGATGGCGGCGTCAACGACAACGGCCAGACCTCCGGCGACATCTTCACGCAGAACGCTCAGGACCAGAGCACCGCGAACGGGGCAGGAACGTAACCCGGCCTCACACACCTAGCGCGGCCAGCGCGGCCTCCACCGACGTCGCGCGCAACGCATCGTAAGGGGTGTCGGGAAACTGTAAACAGCAGTCCTGCAGACCACCGAACGCCACCACCGCCCGGGTGGATTGAGCCAGCGTCGGCGTCGGGCCGAACACCAGCTTGCCCAGCCGGTCCCGCCAGGCCAGCACCTTGTCGATGAGGCCAAGGTCGGCCAACATCGTCAATTCGGCGAGCACCAGCACCATGTCCTGGCGGTGCCGGTAGTGGAAGTCGAAGTAGCCCTCCAGCAGCGCGCGGGCATCGATCTCGTCGCGGCTCTCCTGGTCGCTGACGAACCGCTCACCTTCATCGATCAACGGCACCAGGATGCTGCGCACCAACTCTTCCCGGGACGCGAAGTGGTAGTACAACGCGGGCTTGGTGATCCCCAGCCTGTCGGCGATGTCCTGCAGACTGGTCCGCTGCACACCCTGCTGCAGAAACAGATCCCGGGCGACCTCTTGTATCCGCTGCCGGGTGCCTGACCTCGGTCTGCTCACCTCCGGAGCTTAACTTACTTACCGATCGGTAAGCCTCTGTGTTAGGCTTACCTAACTTCAGGTGAGGAGGTTGTCATGCGAGTTCTCATTTCCGGGGCCAGCATCTCCGGCCCGGTGCTCGCGTACTGGCTCACCCGGCACGGTTTCGATGTCACCGTCGTCGAGCGCGCACCGGCGCTACGCAAGATCGGTGGCCACGCCGTCGACCTGTTCCGGCCGGCCATGGAGATCTCGGAGAAGATGGGCGTGCTGCCGCGAATCGAAGCACTGGCCACCGGGACCGACAGGCTGACGCTGTATCGCCAGGGTTCCGATCGACCGGCCCACGTGGACCTGACCAAGGTCGTGGCTGCGGCGTCGGACCGCCACGTCGAGATCATGCGAGACGACCTGAGCGAGGCCTACTACGACGCCGGCCGCGACGATGTCGAGTACATCTTCGGCGACTCGATCACGGCTATCTCACCCGACGGCGACGTGACGTTCGAGCACGCGCCCCAACGCACGTTCGACATCGTCGTCGGCGCCGACGGACTGCACTCGAACGTTCGGCGGCTGGTCTTCGGCGAGGACGCCGGGCGCACCCGGTTTCTCGGCGGATACCTGGCGGTTGAGTCGATGCCCAAAGCGCTTGCGCGCGAAGGGGAGATGGTCGTTCACTTCGGCGCCGGGCTCCTCGCCGGGATTTACACCGCGGCGCCCCTGGACGACGCGCGTGGGCTATTCATGTTCCGCAGCAATAACGAGCTCGAGTACCACTACCGAGACGTGTTGCGGCAGAAGGAGTTACTGCGTGTAGCGTTTGCCGGGATGCATCAACAGGTGGACGGCTGGCTTGACGAACTCGACCACGCACCGACGTTCTACTTCGACTCGATCACCCAGTTGCAGCTGGACACCTGGTCCCGCGGCCGGGTCACCCTCGTCGGCGATGCCGGGTACTGCCCCGGGCCCGCGGTCGGCGGCAGCACCAGCATCGCGGTGCTCGGCGCATACATCCTGGCGGGTGAATTGGCAGAGGCACGCGGAGATTACGCCCGAGCGTTCGCGGCGTACGAACGGGAAATGGGTGAGCCGGTGCGTCGCAGCCGTGCCTTTGCCCGCGGAGTCGCCAGGAGCCTCGTTCCCAACTCAAGAGCCGGAGTTCGGGCGCTCACTTACGGCGCACAATTGATCTCTATGCTGCCCGCCGGTCTGACCAAGGCCGTCGCGAGGCTGAACACCAAAGGTGCGCGGCTGTATGACTCGATGCACTACCGGGAGTACGACGCTTCCCGCGCGTGAGAAGACGCAAAATCCCCCGACACGCCGAGCGTGCGAGGGATTTTGCGTCTGCTCGCGCAGCGACAGTTACGTTAGCGAGTCCGGCGGCAGGAAACGGTCGCCGTACTTGGCCGCCAGCTCGCGGGCCCGGGCCACGAAGGCTTGCTTGCCCGTACCAGCCGGACCCTGGTAGCCGACGATGAGCTGCGCGCTGCCGCCGGTCCACGGCGGGAACCCGATGCCCATGATCGACCCGATGTTGGCATCGGCCGTCGACGTCAGCACGCCCTCGTCGAGGCACTTCTGCGTCTCCAGCGCCTCGGCGAACAACATCCGGTCGATCATGTCCTGCAGCGGCGGCTCCGACGCGCCGGACTTGAACGTCTCGCGCAGGCCCGGCCACAGGCCGGTGCGCTTGCCGTCGGGGTATTCGTAGAAGCCCGCGCCCTTGAGCCGGCCCGACCGGCCCAGCTCGATCATCTTCTCGACGACGGCTTCGGCCGGGTGCGGCTCATACGAGCCGCCGGCGTCCTCGACGCCCTTGCGGGTCGCGACGGCGATCTTGTGCATCAGCTCCAGGTTGAGCTCGTCGGACAGCTGCAGCGGCGGTGCCGGGTAGCCGGCCTGCGAGCCGGCCTGCTCGATGCTGGCCGGCTCGACACCCTCGCCGAGCATGGCCAGCGCCTCGTTGACAAAGGTGCCGATAACGCGGGAGGTGAAGAACCCGCGGCTGTCGTTGACCACGATCGGGGTCTTGCCGATGGCCAGGGTGTAGTCGAACACACGGGCCAGCGCCTCGTCAGAAGTCTTCTCGCCCTTGATGATCTCGACCAGCGGCATCTTGTCGACCGGCGAGAAGAAGTGGATCCCGATGAAGTCTTCCTGGCGCTTGACCCCGGTGGCCAGACCGGTGATCGGCAGCGTCGAGGTGTTGGACCCGAGCACCGCGTTGGGTTCGACGACGTCTTCGATCTCCTGGAACACCTTGTGCTTGAGGTCCTGGTTCTCGAACACCGCCTCGATCACGAAGTCGACGCCCTTGAGGTCGGCGGCGTCGGCCGTCGGGGTGATCCGCGCCAGCAGCGCCTTCGACTTCTCCTCGGTGGTGCGGCCGCGCTCCAGCGCCTTGGCCTCCAGCTTCTCGGAGTAGCCCTTGCCTTTGGCGGCGGCTTCGGCGCTCACATCCTTGAGCACCACGTCGTACCCGGCCTTGGCCGAGACGTAGGCGATGCCGGCGCCCATCATGCCGGCACCGAGCACGCCGATCTTGTTGATCGGGGTCTGGCCGATGTCGTCGGGCCGCGACCCACCGTTGTTGATGGTCTGCAGGTCGAAGAAGAAAGCCTGAATCATGTTCTTGGACACCTGGCCGGTGACCAACGTGGTGAAGTAACGGCTCTCGATGCGGCTGGCGGTGTCGAAGTCGACCTGCGCACCCTCGACCGCGGCGGCCAGGATAGCCTTCGGCGCCGGCATCGGCGCGCCCTTGAGCTGCTTGCGCAGCAGCGCCGGGAACGACGGCAGGATGGACGCCAGCCCCGGCGATGACGGGGTTCCGCCGGGCATCTTGTAGCCCTTCTTGTCCCACGGCTGCTCGTGCGAGTCCGGGTTGGCCTTGATCCAGGCCTTGGCGGCGGGCACCAACTCCTCGACCGTCGGCAACAACTCGTCGATCAGACCGAGTTCCTTGGCCTTGTCCGGCTTGAACCGGGTGCCCTGCGACAGGATGTTGACGAAGGCGTTCTGGATACCGAACATGCGCACCGAACGGGTGATGCCACCGGCACCCGGCAGCAGGCCCAACGTCGCCTCGGGAAATCCGAACTGCGACCCCTTCACGTCGGCCGCGATGCGGTGATGGCAGGCCAGTGCGATCTCCAAGCCACCGCCGAGCGCAGCGCCGTTGAGTGCCGCCACCACCGGCTTGCCCAGGGTCTCGAGCGTGCGCAGCTGCTTCTTGACGTTCTCGACCAGATCGAAGGCCTCACCGGCGTTCTCGGGTCCGATCTGGATCATGCTCTTGACATCACCACCGGCGAAGAAGGTCTTCTTGGCGCTGGTGATCACCACGCCGGTGATCGAATCCTTGTCGGCGACAAGGCGATCCACGGCCTTGCTCATCGACTCGATGTAGGCTTCGTTCATCACGTTGGCCGACCCCGACGGGTCGTCCAGGGTCAGCGTGACGATGCCGTCGGCATCCTTGTCCCACTGAATTGTGTTGTCGGCCATGTACTTAAACCCTCTCGATGATCGTCGCGACACCCATGCCGCCGCCAATACAAAGCGTCACCAACGCGCGCTGGGCGTTGCGGCGCTCCAGTTCGTCGACCATGGTGCCCAGGATCATGGCGCCGGTGGCACCCAGCGGGTGGCCCATCGCGATGGCACCGCCGTTGACGTTGAGCTTCTCGTCGGGGATGTCGAGGTCCTTCTGGAACTTCAGCACCACCGAGGCGAAAGCCTCGTTGAGCTCGAACAGGTCGATGTCATCGACCGTCAGCCCGGCGCGGTCGAGCACCTTGCGGGTGGCCGGGGTCGGTCCGGTCAGCATGATGACCGGGTCGGCCCCGCTGGTGGCGGTCGCCACGATGCGGGCGCGCGGGGTCAGGCCTTGAGACTTGCCTGCGGCCTCGGAGCCGATCATGACCAGCGCCGCGCCGTCGACAATGCCGGAGCTGTTGCCGCCGGTGTGCACGTGGTTGATCTTCTCGATCCAGTGGTACTTCTGCAGCGCGACGTCGTCGAAACCGCCCATGGCCGCCAAGCCCTCGAAAGCGGGCTTCAACTTGCCGAGACCCTCCTTGGTGGTGTCGGGGCGCATGTGCTCGTCGTGGTCCAGAATCAGCAGACCGTTCTGGTCGCGGACCGGCACCACGGACTTAGCGAAATAGCCACCCGACCACGCCTCGGCGGCCTTCTCCTGGCTGCGCAGCGCGTAGTTGTCCACGTCGTCGCGGGAGAAGCCTTCGGTGGTGGCGATCAGGTCCGCGCCGATGCCCTGCGGGACGAACATGACGTCGTAGTTGGTGGCCGGGTCGAGGCCCATCGCACCGCCGTCGGATCCCATCGGCACGCGGCTCATCGACTCCACACCGCCGGCCAGCACCAGGTCGTCCCAGCCGGAGCGCACCTTCTGCGCGGCGGTGTTCACGGCCTCCAAGCCCGAGGCGCAGAACCGGTTGAGCTGCACACCGCCGGAGGTGACGGGCATGCCGGAGGCCAGCACCGCGGCGCGGGCGATGTCGCCGCCCTGGTCGCCGACGGGTGAGACGCACCCCAGGATGACATCGCTGATCAGGTTCTCGTCGAGGTCGGGATTGCGCTTGCGCAGCTCCTCGATCAGGCCGACGACCAGGTTCAGTGGCTTCACTTCGTTCAGCGCGCCGTTCTTCTGCTTGCCGCGCGGGGTGCGGATGGCCTCGTAAATGAAGGCTTCTTCGGACATATCGGCTTCCTTGTTCGCCAAAAATGGGGTGTTAGATCCGTGTTACACCCTAACAGCGCCCCCGGCCAACCTGTTGGTTGGGAATAATGGTGCTGGTCAGGGCTGCGAACGTGAAGCCAGCCGCACGTTGGCGGGGCCCAGCGTGAAGCTGGCTTCACGTTCGGCCGGGGCGACTCTTAAGCTCGACCACCATGACGGTGTCGCGGCTGCGGCCGTACGCGACCACGGTGTTCGCCGAGATGTCGGCGCTGGCCGCGCGCATCGGCGCGGTCAACCTTGGGCAGGGCTTTCCCGACGAGAACGGGCCGCCGGAAATGCTCAAAGCCGCCCAAGACGCCATCGCCGATGGCGTCAACCAGTACCCGCCGGGGTTGGGCATCGCGCCGCTGCGCCACGCCATCGCCGCCCAGCGCAACCGCCACTACGGAGTCCAATACGACCCCGACACCGAGGTGCTGGTAACGGTCGGGGCCACCGAGGCCATCGCCTCGGCGGTGCTCGGCCTGGTCGAACCCGGCTCGGAGGTGCTACTCATCGAGCCGTTCTATGACTCCTACTCGCCGGTGGTTGCGATGGCCGGCGCACACCGGGTGGCCGTGCCCCTGGTCCCCGACGGCCGCGGCTTCGCACTGGACACCGACGCATTGCGCAAGGCGGTGACCCCGCGCACGAAAGCGCTGATCGTCAACTCCCCCCACAACCCGACCGGCACCGTGCTCACCAAGGCGGAGCTGGCGGCCATCGCCGAGATCGCCTTAGCCGCAGACCTTTTGGTTATCACCGATGAGGTCTATGAGCACCTGGTGTTTGACGATCGTCACCACCTACCGCTGGCCGCCTTCGACGGCATGGCCGACCGCACGATCACCATCTCCAGCGCCGCCAAGATGTTCAACTGCACCGGCTGGAAAATCGGATGGGCTTGCGGCCCAGCCCGACTCATCGCCGGGGTACGCGCGGCCAAGCAGTATCTGAGTTACGTCGGGGGCGCGCCATTTCAGCCGGCGGTAGCCTTGGCGCTGGACACCCAGGACGCTTGGGTGGCCGCGCTTCGACGCTGTTTGCAGGACAGGCGCGATCGATTGGCGTCTGGGCTGACCGACATCGGCTTCGCCGTGCACGACAGCTACGGCACGTACTTCCTGTGCGCCGATCCGCGTCCGCTGGGCTACGACGACAGCGCGGCATTCTGTGCGACGCTGCCCGAAAAAGTCGGGGTGGCGGCGATCCCGATGTCAGCGTTCTGCGATCCGGAAGCACCCCACGCCGCGAAGCAAGCCCATGTGTGGAATCACTTGGTGCGCTTCACCTTCTGTAAACGCGACGACACCCTCGATGAGGCGATCAGGCGACTGTCCGCACTGAAGGACGGCCCGGTTACCTAGACGGGACCCGAGCGGTCGCGATTCATGATGAAATCCCGCAGGCCCTCAGTCGCGGCTTTCAACACGCGCCCGCGCGCTCGGTTTACCAGAAACTCCGGCAGCGGCGCCGACGGTTCCAGGGTGATGTCGAAACGCAACCGCGTCCTGTTCTCTCCCTCGCGCCGCAGCGTGTACTCGACGTGCTGGCCGTGCTGCTGCATCGTCTTCTGCGCGTCCCACACCATCCAGTCGGGCCCCCAGTGGAACTCGAGCACTTCCTGATCGACGATTCCGATCACCTTGACGGTGACTTTGACGTGGTGCGGTCGGCCGTCGGGATAGGTGTCGATCACTTCGGCCCTCTTGTGCACCGAAGACCACAGCGGCACCGAGCTGATATCGGCGAGCACGTCGAGGATCACTTCCGGCGGCGCATCAATGATGATTTCTCGTGATGCTTGTACGGCCACTATGAGAAAGCTGCACTCGACAAACGATCAGTCCTCCCCGTGCCGGACCACCGTCTTGTTCGCGACCCATTTGCGCAACCCCTCCGTGGCGGCATCCAACACCATCTTGGTCGCACGCTTGACGATGAAATCCGGAACTGGCCCCGCCGGTTCGACGGTGACGTCGAAATGCACCCGGCTCTGATCGACACCCTCGGGATGAACCCGGTACTCGATGTGCTGACCACGCTGCTGGAAGGTATCTTTGGCGTCGTATACCACCCAGTCCGGGCCCCAGTGATATTCCAGGATCTCGTTGTCGACGAGCCCCATGATTTTGATCGTGGCCTTGACGTGGTGGGGCCGGCCGTCCGGGTACCGGTCGAGCACTTCAACTTTCTTGTGCAGCGGAGACCACTCCGATATGACGCCAACGTCCCCCAGCGCCTCCATGATCACGTCCGGCGGCGCATCGATCACAACTTCCCGCGATGCTTGTACAGCCACTCATCCCAAGCTAGCAACGCGGCCCTCTTCGCGGGCCATGTTGGCGCAAATAGTTTGTTACCAGCCTATTTCGCTAATCGGTGTGGTGGCCGCCGGCGGCGGCCCGACGGGCCCGGCGGGTGTTCGGGAGAACCGCGGAGCGGGTGCGGCCTGCTCGACACCGTGGGCGGTGATCACCGTCGACCGTGCGTTCAAATGCTCGTTGGTGGCGGCTTCGCCCCACGTCAACACCGGAGTGACGCATGCGTCGGTGCCGGCGAAAACCTGTGTCCACTCGTCACGGGTCCGGCTGGCGAACCGCTCGGTGAAGAGGTAATGCATCCGCGGGTACGACCCGATGTCGAGCTGGTTCGGCACATCGGCGGCGGACAGGCCGAGCCCGGCCAGCAGCTGTGCGAAGAACTGCGGCTCGATGGCGCCGACGGCCATGTACTTGCCGTCGGAGGTCTCGTAGCAGCGGTAGAACGGGGCGCCGCCGTCGAGCAGGAACGACTCGCGCTCGTCGCGCAGGCTGCCGGTTCCTTTCATGGTCCACATCACCTGGGCGAGCACACTGACCCCGTCGACCATCGCCGCGTCGACGACCTGACCCTTACCGGAGCGCTCCCGTTCGTAGAGTGCGGCGACGATGCCCAGCAGCACCAGCATCGAGCCGCCGCCGAAGTCGGCGACCAGGTTCAGCGGCGGCATCGGCGGCCGATCGCGATACCCGAGCGCCGAGAGGGCACCGGTCTGCGACAAGTAGTTGATGTCGTGGCCTGCTGTCGGGGCCAGCGGCCCGTCCTGTCCCCAACCGGTAATGCGCGCAAAGATCAGCCGCGGGTTGACCGCCGCGCAGTCGTCGGGACCGATGCCGAGCCGCTCGCAGGTGCCGGGCCGGAAACAATCGAGTAGCACGTCGGCCTTGGCGGCCAGCTCCAGCAGCGTCCCCGGCTGCGTCTTGACGTCCAGGTCGACTATCCGCTTGCCGCGGTGCATCAGGTCGCGGTCCTCGGTCGGCATCTGCAGGCCGCCCGGCCGGCGCACCCGCACCACGTCGGCGCCCAGGTCGGCGAGCACCATTCCCGCGTGTGGCCCGGGTCCGATGCCGCCGAGCTCGATCACCCGCACCCCGGCCAGAGGGCCCGCGCCGGCCACGGGCGCCTACTTACCCTTCTTCACCTGCAGCACCCGCTTTCGCAGTTCCTGGGTAGCGGCATCCATCGTGCCCTTGACGGCGCGCTTGAGCACGAAGCCGGGCAGCGGAACATTCGGGTCGACGGTCACCTCGAACTTGACCAGCGTCTCGTTGTCGCCCTTGGGAACCAGAATGTACTTGCCGTCCTGCGACTTCTGCTGGGCGGAACTGACCAGCGTCCAGCTCACCTCGTTGCCGCTCCACGTATAGGCCACCACCTGTTCGTCGGTGATGCCCGCCGTTTTGACCTTCATCTTCACTTGGTTGGGCCGGCCGTCACCTCCGGTGTCGAGCACTTCTGCGCTCTGGTGCGGCCCCGACCATTCGGGCATCGCTTCGAAATCGGCGATGACGTCCAGAATCTCGCCGGGGCTGGCTTCGATGACGATCTCGCGGGATTCTTTGATTGCCATGGCCCGCACGATAGGCCAATCGGCGTCCGGCCGGGAGAGGTTTGCGACCAAGCGTACCGTCGTCTTCGTGACCGATCCCTCGCCTGATCCCGTCTACACCGTTGGTGACTACCTGCTGGACCGTCTCGCCGAACTCGGCGTCTCCGAGATCTTCGGCGTTCCCGGTGACTACAACCTGGAATTCCTCGACCACATCGTCGCCCACCCGGTCATCCGGTGGGTGGGCAGCGCCAACGAGCTCAACGCCGGCTACGCCGCCGATGGCTACGGCCGGCTGCGCGGAATGTCAGCTGTGGTAACGACATTCGGCGTCGGAGAACTCTCGGCTATCAACGCGATCGCCGGCAGCTACGCCGAGCACGTGCCCGTCGTGCACATCGTCGGCGGCCCCTCCAAAGACGCCCAGGGCACCCGTCGGGCGCTGCATCACTCGCTCGGCGACGGCGACTTCGAGCACTTCTTCCGGATCAGTCGCGAAATCACTTGTGCGCAAGCCAATCTCATGCCGGCAACGGCCTGCCGAGAGATCGACCGGGTGCTGTCCGAGGTGCGCGAGCACAAACTGCCCGGATACATATTGCTGTCCACCGACGTGGCACGCTTCCCCACCGAACCCCCCGGCGCCCCGTTGCCGCGCTACCCCGGCGGCACCAGCCCCCGCGCGCTGGCGATGTTCATCGAAGCCGCCACCGAACTCATCGCCGACCACCAGCTGACAGTGCTCGCCGACTTGTTGGTCCACCGCTTGCAGGCCGTCAAAGAGCTCGAGGCGTTGCTGGCGGCCGATGTGGTGCCACACGCCACGTTGATGTGGGGCAAGAGCCTGCTCGACGAGAGCGCACCCACCTTCCTGGGGATCTACGCCGGGGCGGCCAGCGCCGAACAGGTTCGCACCGCGATCGAAGACGCGCCCGTGCTGGTGACCGCCGGGGTGGTGTTCACCGACATGGTCAGCGGCTTTTTCAGCCAGCGGATCGACCCGGCCCGAACCATCGATGTCGCGCAGTACCAGAGCACTGTGGCCGGTGAAGTGTTCGCGCCGCTGGAAATGGGCGCGGCGCTAGAGGCACTGGCCGACATCCTCAAGCGGCGCGGGATACATTCACCGCCCGTGGCGTCGCCGGCCGACAGCCCTCCCGCACAAACGCCGGCGCGGGATCAGCCGCTCACTCAGGAGATGGTGTGGAACAGACTTTGCGCGGCACTGACCCCCGGCAACGTGGTGCTCGCCGATCAGGGCACCTCGTTCTACGGGATGGCGGATCACCGGTTACCGAACGGGGTCACCTTTATCGGCCAACCATTGTGGGGCTC
Organism: uncultured Gemmatimonadaceae bacterium; assembly: GCA_963775915.1. GTDB lineage: Bacteria > Gemmatimonadota > Gemmatimonadetes > Gemmatimonadales > Gemmatimonadaceae > JAGWRI01. The sequence goes on along the minus strand of CAVZKH010000007.1, from coordinate 626,725 downwards.
AATCGGTTACACGCTGCCCGCGGCGGTCGGGGCCGGGGTGGCGCATCCGGATCGCAGGACGGTGTTGCTGATCGGCGACGGCGCTGCGCAACTGACCGTCCAGGAGCTGGGCACCTTCTCCCGCGAAGGGCTGTCCCCGGTCATCGTGGTGGTCAACAACGACGGCTACACCGTCGAACGGGCAATCCACGGAAAGACGGCACCCTACAACGACATTGTCGGCTGGCGATGGACCGAGATTCCCAACGCGCTGGGAGTGGCCAATCATCTTGCGTTCCGGGCGGAGACCTATGGCGAGCTCGACGACGCCTTCACCGCGGCCGCGCAGCATCAGCACCGCATGGTGCTCGTCGAGGTGGTCTTGCCGCGGCTCGAGATCCCGCCGCTGCTCGCCCAACTCGTTGGACCCATGGCTCCACCGGGTCCCTAGCGCATACCGGCCTAAACCGGACGGGCCGGTCGATCCTGGCTCGACGACCCGATGATCGCCCGGACGGTACGCCGGCAGCGCCCGCAGTCCGCACCGGCGCCACAGGCTTGGGCGACATCCTTGGTCGTCGATGCGCCGGCCGCGACGGCGTCGGCGACCATCTGACTGGTGATTCCGTTACACAGGCACACCCACATCGAGCGAAGCACTCAGTCCTGCTCGACGCGCATCGTGTTGAACATGCGGCCGACGAACAGCGGCGGATAGGCGCCCACTCCGGCCCTCGTCATCCACTGGGCGGCGGCGTCGGGATGGTCGATCCAGTGTCTGGCTGCCTCCTCGTCGGAGAACTCCGACAAGATCAACACTTCCCGCTCATCGTCGAAAGCCTGGAAAACCCACATCTTTCGGACGCCTGCCGAGGCAAACCTGTCGATCGCACCGTGGACCTCGGCAGTGAGAGTCGACACGTCGTCGACGGAAGCGATAGCAGCCACCACGACCCCCGGCGCCTGTGGATGCGACTGTGGCTCCGCGACGAAGCGGTCGATGATCTCACCGGCGAAGACCGCGGGGATGTCGTCGACGCCGGCGGCGTCGAACCAGTCGAAGAAGACCCGCGAGCGCAGCAGCTCAACGATCGGCTCGCGGCTGTGGACCCCGATCATCACGAGCACGCGGCCGTGGTCGTGCGTTGAGGTGTAGACGAGAACGTGGTGGGCGCCGATGTCGGCCAGGGCCGCTTTGTTGCGCTCCAGCAGCGGCCACACCCGGGTCGGATCCGGGACGCGATAGTCCGATGCGATCACCATCGAGTGAATGTCGTTGGTCATCGGCGCGGTTCTACAACGGACTGAACGACGAAATAAGCCATTTCCCACCGGCCTTCTTCATCGTGACCAGCACGCTGCTGTTGCTTAGCGTCGGCTCTGGCCGATCCTTGCTCTGCGTGCTCTGGTTGACGAACAACAGCACGGTGGCCGAATCCGGATGGAATTCCGACAGGGCGGCGCGAAGCACTACGGCGGTTGTTTTTAGGGACTTCTGTTTGGCGGCCGGTGCGACGATCTGCGAAGTGAATTGGTCGTAGTACGACAAGAAGTCGCCGGTCAAATGCGACTTCGCGGAAGAAAAGTCGTGGTCGAGAGTGTCGGGAGAATAGGACAGGACCGCGACCGCTCCCTCGCTTGCGGACGTGATCGCCGCCTTGGCGGCCGCGTCATTGGTCTCGCGGTCCGGTTCGTACCAGAAGTAGTAAAGTCCGCCCAGCAACCCCACCGACGCGACCACCAGCAACGCCACCAAAGCGGGAATGATCTTTCCGGACGAACGCTTCTTCAGTTGCGCGGCAACGCGCCTCACCCTGTTGGGCGCCGCGCCCTCGGCAGCATCGATATCCTCGGCATCCTCAACGCTCTCAACGGGTTCGGACTCTGGTGCTTCCTCGGCGGCCGCGGTCTCGTCGATGTCAGTCGTCTCTTCGACCGATGTTTCGTCTGCGGTCACGGTACAAACTCGACTTTCGAAATTTTGAGCTGGTCACCGTCGCGTGCGACTGTCACGATGAGCCGGTAGCTACGTGGATCTTGCTTGGCGCCAGCCGCATTGGTGACCTCCGAGGTGGAGGCGATCAGCACCACCGCTGAACTGTCGGTCATGGTGTCCAGGTCCACCGCGGCGGCCTGAACGGTGCCTTGGGAGACCACCTTCGACTGCTCGACGACTTTGGTGAGATCGTCGGCCATCTTGACGAAATCGTCCTTGAATGAGCCGGTGGAATTGTCGAGGATGCGCTGTACGCCTTGCTTGGCGGGATCCTTCTCGGCGAGCACCTTCACGGCGTGGCCGTCGACGGTGATCGTGTCGGCCCCCGCCGAGACGGTGCCCTCGTAGCGGCCGTGCACAGAGTCGTGCAGGAACAGGTGGGCCAGCGTCTTCGTATCGGTGAGGTCGTTCACCGCCACGAACTCCAGATCCGTCACGCCCTGCTGGCGGGCGGCGCGCAGCACCTGCCGTCCGATCCGCCCGAAGCCGTTGATCCCCACACGAATCGCCATCGTCGTCTCCCGTAGGTTCACCGGTCGCCCAGTGCCGGCGCCCGGCCAAATGTCGCGTAGCTGACGAGCCGTACCCCCGCGGCATGCAGGGCCGCGGCGCACGCATTGAGAGTCGCGGCCGTCGTGACCACGTCGTCCACCAGCACCACGTGGGACCGCCGCAGCGCGTCGCGCACGATTTCCGTGGCGCGGAACGCGCCTGAAACGTTCATCAGTCGCTGCTCCGGTGTCAATTGCGTTTGCGTATCCGTGGGCCGCGTTCTGGCGAGCGCGGCGTCACGGAAGGGCAGCCCCCACGCGCCGGCCAGCGCGCGCCCCAGCCGCTCGCTCTGGTTGTACCCGCGTTCCCGCTCGCGGTCGGGGGCCAGCGGCACCGGCACCACGGCCGCGCGTTCGGCGACCACATCGGCCGGCCAGTCGAGGCGCGCCATCCGCGCCGCCATGGCGGGCGCGACCGCGTGCCAGCCGTGGTACTTGAGCGCGTGCACGACGCCCTGCCCGGTGCCCCGGTGCATCCAGCACACCGACCGCACCGCGCGCACGTACGGCGGGAGGAGGTCGCACCAGCGGCACTCACGCCGCGACGTGGGGTGGCCGCAGCGGCCACACACGGGCTGCGGCAGCAGCGCCAGCCGCGACCAGCACCGCCCACAGACGATGCCGGGCTCGCCGTCGTCGAGGGGACGCCGGCAGCAGGCGCAGTGAACGGGCAGCAGCAGGTCACGGAGCGCGGCCAGTCCGCCGCGCGCCGCCGCCGTCAGGTCGGCGCCCGGGCCGCCTCCCACATCACGCTCCGGTCCGGCGCGAAGCCGAACCAACGCTCGAACGCCCGGGCGCCCTGGCCGACGAGCATCGGCAGTCCGCCGACCGCGCGACGGCCGCCGGCGCGGGCCCGGCGTACGAGCGGCGTGTCGCCCGCGCGGTAGACGAGATCCAGCACCGCGGCGCCGGCCGGCAATGCGTCGACATCGAAGGGAATGCGTTCATCGGCCAACCCGACTGAGGTGGCGTTCACGGCCAGCGACGCGCCGCGAAGCGCTTCAACGGATGACGCCGCGACGGCGGCGAACGGCGCGAACCGCGCCGCCAGCGCCTCCGCGCGGGGCACCGTTCGATTGTACAGCCGCACGCGGCAATTGCCCCATCGTTCGATTGCGGCCAGCACCCCGGCGGCCGCGCCGCCGGCCCCGAGCAGCGCCACGTCGGCGCCGCGCGGAAGTTCGCCCAGCAATTCGCGGACGGCGTCGTCGAACCCCTCCACGTCGGTGTTGTCGCCCACGAGCGCGCCGTGCTCGGTCCAGAACGTGTTCACGGCGCCCGTGCGTTGGGCGAGCGGAGCGAGGCGCGCGCACCGCGCGGCGACGGCGTGTTTGTGCGGGATGGTGACGTTGCCGGCCGCGCCGGCGTGAACGAGCGCGTCCAGCGCCGCCGCCAACCCGGCCGGCGCGACGTCGAGGAGTTCGTAATCGAGAGCGATGCCGGCGGCGCGCAGGGCCGCGTTCTGGATCCGGGGGGAGAGCGAGTGCGCCACCGGGTGCCCGAGCAGCACCAGGCGGGAGGGGCGCGCCGTCACGTCGGTGAGCCGCCCGCGGCGCCGTCGGCCAGGAGCCGATCGATCACCATGCGGACGTCGCGCTCCAGTTCGTCCATCGTCGCCCGATAGACGTCGAGTTCCCCGCCCATCGGATCGTTGATCGGGCGCGTGTTGGCGCCGCGCGAGGCGAAGGCGGTGAGCAGGTGTCCCTTCCCGCCCCCGCCCAGCGCCTCGATGCGCTCCAGGTGGTGCGGGCCCATGGCGAGGATGAGGTCGGCCCACTCCACCAGTTCGCGATTCAGCTGCCGCGACCGGTGCGCGTTGAGGTCGAGTCCCCGTTCTATGCCCACGAGCATCGCGCCGTCCGACGCGGATGCCCCCTCCCAGGCGCTGGTGCCGGCGCTGGAGGCGTCGAGGTCGACGAGGCCGCGCTCGATGGAGAGATGGCGCGCGATCGCCTCGGCGAGCGGGCTGCGGCAGGTATTTCCGGTGCACACGAACAGGAGGCGCATGCGTCAGGCGTCTCCGATGAGCGACGGCACGCTCTCGCGCAGCACGCGGGCCGGAATGGCGCCGGGGCGAATCACGCGGGGATGACGACCCATGCAGTCCACGACCGTCGAAGGGGGAGATGGGGCGAGGCGGCCGCCGTCGAGCACCCGCAGGTCCCCGCGGGCCACCGCTTCGGTCCACTGCGCCAGAATCTCCCCTGCCGTCGTCGCCGGGGGAACCCCCGGCCGATTCGCGCTCGTGGACGTGATCGCGTCGCCGTGCGCGCGGATGAGGCGCGCCGTGGCCGGATGGCTGGTCCAGCGGACGGCCACTCCGCCTTCGGGGCCCCGCAGCTGCGGCGGCACGCGCCCCTCGCCGCCCGGCAGCACCAGGGTCAACGGGCCGGGCCAGTGTCGCGCCACGAGATTGGCAGCGTAGCTCGGCATGTGAAGGTCGAGCCGGCCGAGCGTGTCGCTGCCGTCCACCAGCAGCAGGAAGGGCTTGCCCGGGGGACGCCGCTTGAGCCGGATGAGCGCCGCCACCGACTCGCGGTCGATCGCGCCCCCGAAGCCGTAGACCGTCTCCGTCGGATAGGCGAGCACGCGTCGGCGTTCCATCTGATCGAGGGCCGGGCGCAGTGCCGCCTCGATCTCCTCCGCCGACCAGAAGGGATAGCTGAGGGGGTCCGGTCTCATGGCCGCAGGGGGTACAGCGCCTCGGCGCGCGCGAAGTCGGACTCTTCGGTGATCTTCATGGCCCGCTCGTCGCCGCGCACCAGCGTGACCGGGATGCCCAGCGCCTCGCACAGGCCGGCGTCGTCAGTGGGCGTGAGACGGCGCTCCCGGGCTTCGCGGTGCACGCGCACGATCAGCTCGCGCGGGAATCCCTGCGGCGTCTGCGCGCGCCAGAGACGCGCCCGGTCGACGGTGCGCGTCACGCGGAGCGCGTCGTCCACTTCCTTGAGCGTGTCGACCACGGGGAGCGCGGCCACGGTGGCGGCGCCCGCGTCCACGCCCGCCAGCACGCGGTCGATGGTGGCGGCATCGACGAAGGGCCGCGCCGCGTCGTGGATCAGCACCGCCTGGGCCTCGTCCACCAGGTCGTCGAGCCCGTTGGACGCCGACTCGCTGCGCGTGCGCCCGCCGTTGGCCACGAGCAGGCGGTCGACGTCGCACTGGAAGAGCCAGGGCGGCGGATCGCCGGCGTACTGTTGTGGCAGCACGCAGACGACGGCGATGACGCGCGGGTGCGCCATGAACGTCTGCAGCGAATGCAGGAGCATCGGCTTGCCGGCCACCCAGCGGAATTGCTTGAGCTCGCCGCCGCCCACGCGGCTGCCGGAGCCGCCGGCCACGATCACCACGCCGACGTCGCGGCCGCTCACGCGAACAGCCGCCGGAAGAGCTCGTCCACGGTGCGGACGCCCACCGCCTCGATGCGCGGTGTCCTGCGCTTCGGGATGCCGCGTTCGGCCAGGAAGACGCGGGCGATGCCCTGGCTCGCGGCTTCGGCAATGCGGCGTTCGGCCTGCGACACGGGGCGCACCTCGCCGCCCAGCCCGACCTCGCCCAGGAAGAGCACGTCGGGCGGGAGGGCGCGGTCGTGGATGCTCGAGGCGAGGGCCGCGGCCACCGCGAGGTCCCCCGCCGGCTCCTGCAGGCGCATGCCGCCGACCACGTTCACGAACACGTCGAGCTGGGCGAACGACAGGCCGGCGCGCTTGTCGAGCACGGCCAGCAGCAGCGCCAGCCGCCGCCCGTCGAGCCCGGTGCTCACCCGCTGCGGGGTGCCGAAGCCGGCGCGGGTGGCGAGCGCCTGGATCTCCAGCAGCACAGGCCGGGTGCCCTCGAGCAGCGCCGTGAGGGCGCTGCCCGACACCGACGCGTTGCGGTCGCCCAGAAAGAGCTCCGACGGGTTGGACACCGGCTCCAGCCCCTGTTCCGTCATCCGGAAGACTCCGATCTCGTCCACGCTGCCGAAGCGGTTCTTGGTCGCCCGGAGCACGCGGTGGTCGAGCGTGGCATCGCCCTCGAAGTAGAGCACGGTGTCGACGATGTGCTCGAGCGTCTTGGGGCCGGCGATGCCGCCGCCCTTGGTGACGTGCCCGACCACCATCACCGCCGTCCCGCTCTCCTTGGCAAAGCGCATGAGCCGCGCGGCGCATTCCCGCACCTGGCCGACGTTTCCGGGCGCGCCTTCGAGGTCCGTGGTAAAGAGCGTCTGGATGGAGTCGACGACGAGCAGCGACGGCGCGCGCTCGGCCGCGGTGGCGATGACGGTCTCGAGGTTCGTCTCGGCGAGCAGCGGCACCTCGTGCGCCGAGCCCCCAGCCGGTCGGCGCGCAGCTTGACCTGGAGGGGCGACTCCTCGCCCGAGGCGTAGAGGGTGGCGCGGCCGGCCGCTTCGAGGCGCGCGGCCACCTGGAGCAGCAGCGTCGACTTGCCGATGCCGGGTTCGCCGCCCACGAGCACCATCGAGCCGGGTACGAGGCCGCCGCCGAGGGCGAAGTCGAATTCGTCGAGGCCGGTGGTCCAGCGCTCGGTGGCGCTGCCCTTCACCTCGCGGAGGCGCGGGGCGGCGGCCACGCTGCCGCCCTCGCCCAGGGCCCGGGCGCCGCGGGCGCGTCGCTGGGCCCCCGACGCGGGCGCCGCCTTGAAGCCCACCGGTTCCTCGACCAGCGAGTTCCATTCCCCGCAGGTTTCACAGCGGCCGGCCCATCTCGGCTGCTCGGCGCCGCACTCGGTACAGCGGTAGACGGTTTTAGCTTTGGGGCTCACGGGCCGGTGACGCGCTGCGTGTAGTTCTCGAACCGCGTGTAGTGCTTGTGGAAGTACAGGTTGACGCTGCCGGTGGGGCCGTTGCGCTGTTTACCCACGATGATCTCCGCCTTGCCTTCGAGGGAGTTGCCGTCCTTGTCGGTGGGACCGTCGTAGAACTCTTGACGGTACAGGAACATGATAAGGTCGGCGTCCTGTTCGATGGCACCGGATTCACGCAGATCGGACAATTGTGGGCGCTTATTCTCGCCGGTCCGCAGTTCGGGGGCGCGGGAGAGCTGAGACAGCGCGACGACCGGCACCGCCAGTTCCTTGGCGAGCGCCTTGAGGCCGCGCGAGATCTGGCTCACTTCCTGCTGGCGGCTCTCGGAGTTGGTCGGCCCCTGCATGAGCTGCAGGTAGTCCACGATCACGAGTCCGACGTTGGCGTCCACCTTGAGCCGGCGCGCCTTGGAGCGCATCTCGAGCAGGGTGAGGCCCGGCGTGTCGTCGATCCAGATGGGCGCCGAGCTCAGGATGCCAGCGGCGCGGGCCAGGCGCGGCAGATCGTCGTCGCGAAGCGTCGCCTTGCGCAGCCGCTGCGCGTCGACGCGGGCCTCGCTCGTGAGCAGGCGCTGCACCAGCGCCTCCTTGCTCATTTCGAGGGAGAAGAACGCCACCGGCACGTTGTTCTCGATGGCGGCGTGCTGGGCGATGTTGAGCGTGAGCGCCGTCTTGCCCATGGACGGGCGCGCGGCGACGATCACGAGGTCGGAATTCTGGAAGCCGGAGGTGATCTCGTCGAGGTCGTTGAACCCGCTGGCCACGCCGGTGATCGTTTTGCCCCCGCGCTGGAGCGCTTCGATGCGCTCCATGGCGGGCCACATCAGCTCCTTGATGCGCGTGAACCCCTCGTTTTGGCGCTGCTGGCTCACCTGGAAGATGCGCGACTCGGCCGCGTCGAGCAGTTCGGCGGCCGTGTGCTGCCCGGCAAAGGCGTCGGTGACGATGCCGGTGGACACCTGGATGAGCGACCGGAGCAGCGCCTTCTCGCGCACGATCTTGGCGTGATACTCGACGTTGGCCGCGGTGGGCACCGCGTCGACGAGGAACCCGATGTATTCCTTTCCGCCCGCGGCCTCGAGTTCACCCCGCCGGTTCAGTTCCTCGGCCAGCGTCAGCGGGTCGACCACCGTGCCCTGCTGGGTGATCGCGGACATGGCGCGGAAGAGCCGCCGGTTACGCTCGGCGTAGAACATGGTGTCGTCGAGCGTTTCGACGGCGCGCAGGATGGCGTCCTGGTCCATGAGCATGGCGGACAGGACGGCCACTTCGGCGTCTTCGCTGTACGGCGGCTGCCGGTCGCGGAAGACGTCACCCACGAGCGCGGGCGTCATCGAGTATTCGGCGGGCAAGCTGGACATCTTCCCAGGTGGGGCGCTTCCAAGAAGGGTTACGGAGCAGAGCGGCCGGGTGATAAGTGACGATCAACGGCACGCCATAGTATCGGTGAACCTGGCCGCGAAGCTTGCCGATGGTGAGCTTCGTGTCGAGCAGGGTCTGGGCGGCGAAGGTGCCGAGGGCGAGGATCACCTTGGGCCGGATGAGTTCGATCTGGCGCACCAGATACGGGCTGCAGGCCTTCACCTCGTCGGGAAGCGGATTCCGGTTGCCCGGCGGCCGGTGCTTGAGGACGTTGCCGATGAACACGTCCTCCCGCGTGAGGTCGATGGCGGCGAGGATCTTCGTGAGCAGCTGCCCCGCCTGCCCCACGAACGGGCGGCCCGTCTCGTCCTCCTTCGCTCCGGGGGCCTCGCCCACGCACATGAAGTCCGCGTCGGGGTTGCCTTCGCCGGGCACGGGATGGAGCGCGCCCTTGTGCAGCCCGCACCTGGTGCAGGCTGCCACGGCGGCGGCGATCTCGTCGAGCGTGCGGAACTCCGGCGGGTTGCCGCCGAACAGCTCGCGCGTGGACTGGCCGACCACGAGGCCGGCGGGAGGCGTTGCCGGTGCGCCTTCCGTCGGGGACGCGGGCGCGGCGGCCTTCGGCCTCGGGGCGGGCGCGAGTTCCGGTTCGGGCTCCGGTTCCGCGACCGCCTCGGGCCGTGCCGGCGCCGGCGCGCGCGGCGCGCCCTCGCGACGGCGGGGCGCCGCGTCGCCGGGGTTGGCGCCGGCCTTCTCCAGCGCCGCGCGCCAGTCGGCCGGACCGCCGGCGGCGCCCGCGGCGCCGAGCATGCGCATCGCGTCGTCCACCGACAGCGCGTCGAGCACGAACTCCGACTCGCCGAGTTCGCGCCGCTGTTCCAGATAGCGCCGCAGCTGGTCCCTAGCGTCCACCGAGCAATCCCTCCACGCGGTCGAGAATCGCGTCGGCGACGGCCGTCTTGGGCATGAGCTCGAGCCGCTCCTCGCGGCCCTCGCGATCGAGCAGGGTGACGCGATTGGTGTCGCCGCCGAACCCGGCGCCCGGCTCGGTGGCGTCGTTGACCACGATGAGGTCGAGGTCCTTCGCCTGCAGCTTGCCGCGGGCGTGCGCCAGGACGTCGTCGGTCTCGAGGGCGAAGCCGACGATCACGGATCCGGCGCGGCGCGCGTCGCGCGTCGTGGCCAGGATGTCGTCGGTGAAGGCGAGGGCGAGCGCCGGCGGCTGGCCGCCCTTCTTGATCTTGGCCGGTGCCACGGCGGCGGGCGTGAAGTCGGCCGGCGCCGCCGCCATCACGAGCACGTCGGCGTTGGCGAGCGCGCGGCGCACCGCGTCGGCCATCTGCGCGGTGGTCTCGACGTGCGTCACGCGCGGACCCACGGGCGGCTCCACGGCCATGGGGCCGGCGATGAGTTCGACGTCGGCGCCGCGGCGCCAGGCGGCGGCGGCGAAGGCGACGCCCATCTTGCCGCTGCTGTGGTTCGAGATGAAGCGCACCGGGTCGATGGCCTCGCGCGTGGGCCCGGCGGTCACGACCACGCGGCGTCCGGCGAGCGGGCCGGCGCGCTCGAGCACGCGGCCGATGTGGGCGACGATGGTTTCGGGCTCGGGCATGCGGCCGGGGCCGCTCCCCTCGCCCGCCGCCAGCATTCCCTCATCGGGGGGCAGGAAGCGGTAGCCCAGTTCGGACAGGTGCTGCACGTTGCGCTGGGTCTGCGGGTGGGCCCACATCCGGTCGTTCATGGCGGGAACCAGGAGCACGGGGCAGCTGGCGGCGAGGAGGCAGGCGGTGAGCAGATCGTCGGCCTGGCCGGTGGCCGCGCGCGCCATGAAGTCGGCGGTGGCCGGCGCGACCACGATGACGTCGGCGGCGCGGGCGAGGGTGATGTGCTCGAGCGCGTGCCCCGGCTCGAACAGCCCGGCGTGCACGGGGCGCCCGGTAAGCGCTTCGAAGGTGATCGGGCCGACGAACTCGGTGGCCGCCCGCGTCATAACCACGTCCACCTGCGCGCCGGCCTTGGAGAGCAGGCGCGCCACCCAGGCAGACTTGTAGCTGGCAATTCCGCCGGTGATCCCGAGCAGAACGCGGCGCGACGCGAAGGGGCGGGTGGACGCGATGCTCATGCGACGGGACGGCGGGCTCTCGCCCGCCATCGGCGCGAGCTACTCGCCGCGGGGACGCGGCACGACCCGATAGTTCAGGTCGCCGTTCGACAGCTCTTCCATGGCGCGCGTGGTGAGCTTCTTCTCGCCCATCGCCGACCGGTCGCGCGGAAATTCGTTGAGCACGCGCGCGTACTTCGCCGCCACGAGGACGCCGAGGTACTTGTTGGCCGCGTGGGCCGCGATCTCCTTCGGGGTAAAGACTCGCATGTTGGGTTCCGTCTAGAGAGAATGGTTCTCGATTTCCCGCTCCAGCCGCTCGATGAGCTGCGTGACCTGGTGCCGAAGGTTCGCCACCCGGTCGCGACTTGCCACTTCCGCATCGATGATCGACGACACGAGGTCCACCGCCTCGCCGAGATCGTCGTTCACCACCACGTACTGATACTCGTCCAGCGCCTGCAACTCCTGGAGCGCCGACTGCAGGCGGGACACCACCTGCGCGCCGCTCTCCGTATCCCGCTCCCGCAGCCGCCGCAGCAGCACCTCGCCCGACGGCGGCAGCACGAACACCGCGACCGACTGCGGAAACGCCCGCCGGAACTGCAGCGCGCCCTGCACGTCGATGTCCATGATGACGTGCCGCCCGCTCTGCAACACCCGCTCGACCTCCGCCTCCAGCGTGCCGTACAGATTGCCGTGCACTTCCGCCGACTCGGCGAACTCGCCGCGCTCCTGCCGGGCGATGAAGTCCCGCCGCGTCAGGAAATAATAGTCACGCCCCTCCACTTCACCGGCCCGCGGACTGCGGGTCGTGCACGACACCGAATATCCCACGTCCCGCCGCCCGTCGAGAATCGCGCGCGCGATGGTCGTCTTGCCACCGCCCGACGGCGCCGAGAGAATGATCGGAAACGGGTTCATTCGAGATTCTCGACCTGCTCGCGGATCCGTTCCAGTTCTTCCTTGGTCGACACCACGTCGCCCACCACCACCGCGTCGTTCGCCTTGCTGCCCGTCGTGTTCGCTTCCCGCAGCATCTCCTGCAGCAGGAATCCCAGCCGCTTGCCCACCCCGTCGGCCGGCGCTTCGCGCAGGGTCTCGCGGAACGCCGCGATGTGCGCACGGAACCGCGACACCTCCTCACTCACGTCCAGCCGGTCGGCCAGCACCGCGATCTCCTGTTCCAGCCGCTGCGGGTCCAGTGCCACGCCCCCGGCAATCTCCTGCACCGACGCCCGCAACCGCTCGCGCTGCTCGACCAGCCGCTGGGGCGCCCGCGCGGCGATCCGGCCCAGCGCCGCGTCCACGTTCGCGATCCGCTCGTCGAGATACGCCACCAGCCGCGTGCCCTCGGCTTCCCGCATCGCCGTGAGCGCGGCCACGGCCGCCTCCACGATCCCCACCAGCTGTTCCGCCGTGCCGTCCGCCGTCGGATCCTTCGTGCCGCCCGACACCACCACGTCCGGCAGGCGCAGGATGGCCGCCAGATCGAGCGTGTCCGACGGCACCCCGAACCGTCCCTGCAACTCGCGCAACCGGGTCACGTAGGCGCCGAACCGCTCCTCGTCGATTTCGGCGCCCGGAGGCGCCGCGGATTCCAGGCGCGCCGACACCGTCACCGCGCCCCGGCCGATGCCGCGCCGCAGCGCCTCCCGCACTTCGCCTTCCCACCGGCCAAGCGCCGACGGGAGCTTGATGGACGGGTTGAAGAACCGGTGGTTGACCGAGCGCAGCTCGACGGTGACGCGTGCGTCCCCGACGTCGCCCTCGGCGGTACCGAATCCGGTCATGCTCCGAATCATGGACAGACTCGTAAGTTACGGTCCCACAACAACCTTGTCAATTCCAGAAGTACCACCGCATTCCATAGATCGAGGTCTGCCGCGGCATCAGGTACCCTGGCACCTGGTTGTACTTCTCCCCCAGGGCATTCGAGAACTGGTAGGAGAGCACCGCCCGCTCGATCCGAATCTCGAGTTGGACGCCGATGGACCGGTACCCCGTGACACGCGCGACCCCGGCATCGCCCATCGGGAAGAACGTGGCCGAGCGGTATTCGTGGGTGGCCCCGATGAACAGGTGGAAGCTGTTGTCCGGGAAGCGGTCGAGGAGCGACGTGCTGATGTAGAGCTGGCTCCGCGTCTGGATCTGGGGCCGGTAGAGGCCCGTGCTGTCGTCCCAGCGGATGGCGTAGACATCGGCGTGGATCCCCTTCCACACACGCCCCTGCACCGTGACGAACTTGGCGGTGGCCGACCCCTCGCGGGCCGCCGTGAGCGAATCCTTCACCAGGGTCGGCGCCGCCAACTCCACCGCGCCCCGGGTGATCAGGCCGCCGCCGATCCAGAAGTCGTGCAGGCGCAGTCCCGCTTCCACCCGCCGGTAGGCCGGGCTGAGCACGCTGTCGGCTATGCGCGCGTCGCGGGAGGTGCCGATGGCCGCCGAGAAGCGAATGAAGCTCAGCGGCGCGAACACGGCGCTCGCCTCTGTGCGGGAGGTGGAGTCCACGCCCCTTCCTTCGGCGTAGGCGGCGACGCCCAGCCGCCACCAGTCGAAGCTGGCGCGCGCGCTCGGCACGACCAGTCCGTGCCGGCGACAGCACGGCCCCTTGGCGCCCTTCGCGGTGTCGACGGCCGTGGTGTCCACGCCGCCCGGGAATCCGCGATCGAACGACGCGAAGTACCGTTCGGCGCCGCTCAGCCGGACGCCCCACCGCGTGATCCCGCCGGTCAGCACGTACTGCGACTGCGACACCACGGTGTCGCCGGGCGTGGTCGTGGAGTCGGTGGTGACCGTGGTCGAGGCGGTGCCACCGGCGTAGGTCAGGCGCGACGTGGCGGCCGTGGCCTGGAGCCATGGGCCGGCGTCGGGATCGCCGTAGCCGAGGCGGAAGTACGCATCGCGCCGGGTGGCCTGCCTGTTCGCGATCGAATCACCGGTGATCTCGTCGCTGACCGCGCCGCGGTGGCTGCCCACCTGCAGCAGGAAGGCGTCGACGCTGAACTTGCCCCGGGCCCAGCCCAGGCGCCCCATGATCGAGAGCTGATCGCTGGTGGCCCCGCCCCGCGACGGCGCCGTGCCGTACTGCTGCACGCCGAACTGGAGCGATTCGCCCTGGTCGAACCGGCGGCCGAAGAAGCCGCGATACATGTTGGTCTGGAAGTCGCCGGTGCTGATATCGGTACGCGTATACGGCGTCGTGTTGTCCACCCGCCAGGTGTTGAGGTACACGCGCACCTCGGACGCCGACCGCTCGACCGTGACCTCCTCGACGGGCCAGAGGGGAATCTGCGAATAGTCGACGGCGCCGCCGGCGTGGGGATCGAGCGACGTGTACTCCAGTCCGTCGATGAACACGCGCACCCGCGCGGCATCGCCGAGGTAGGCGGCCGTGGTGGGCAGCGCCAGCCACCCCGTGCTCAGTTCGGTGACACCGGGAAGGCGCGTAATCAGGTCGGCGACACTGCGGGCCCCGGTGTTGAAGATCTGCGACCGATCGAGGTGGTAGCTGCCGGTGGGATCGTCGGTCGCCGGCATCTCGGCGTGCGCGAGAGGCGCCTTGATGGTGTCGCGCGGCACCTTCTTCGCCTTCGCCGTGTCGGCCGGCAGAGGTACGAGCGGATTGGTGTCGGCCTTGGCCGTGGAATCGCGCCGCAGCGCGCTGTCCGGCCTGGCCGTCGTGTCGTGTCTGATCACCGTGTCGCGCTTCACGACGCTGTCGCGCCGCTGGGCCCGCGCGGTGCACGGCAAAACGGCCCCGACCAGGAGGCCGAGGCCGGCGCACCGCAACCCACGCCACCATGAAGCGGTCAGCGCACGCGTCCTCGGACGAATTCCACGAAGATGCCCACCGGCACGCCGGTGGGACCGGCCGGGATGATCCCGAGATCCGTCTCGCTGTACGCGGTGCCGGCGACGTCGAGGTGCACCCAGGGGAACGCCTCGGCGAATTCGGCCAGGAAGAGCGCGGCCGTGATCGTGCCCGCGGCCCGCCCGCCCACGTTCTTGATGTCGGCAACCTCGGACTTGATGAGCGCCTTGTAGTCGTCCCAGATCGGCAACGGCCACCCGCGCTCCCCCGACCGCTTGCCGGCGTCGAGCACCTCCTGCACCAGTGCGTCGTCGCTGCCGAGCACGGCGGTGGCCGTGTGGCCCAGCGCGATGACGCAGGCGCCGGTGAGGGTGGCGGCGTCGATCACCGCCGCGGGCTCGAACCGGCGGGCGTACGACAGCACGTCGGCCAGCACCAGCCGCCCTTCGGCGTCGGTGTTGATGATCTCGATGTACTTGCCCAGATGGCTCTTCACCACGTCGCCCGGTTTGACCGCGGTGCCCGACGGCATGTTGGTGGTGGACCCGACGAGTCCGACGACGTTGATGGCGAGCCCGAGCCGGCCGATGGTCTCCATGGCGCCCAACACGCCGGCGGCGCCGCACATGTCGTACTTCATCCACTCCATCTGCGCCGCCGGCTTGATGGAGATGCCGCCGGTGTCGAAGCAGAGCCCCTTGCCGACGAGCGCCACCGGCTTGGCGTCCTTGGGGCCGTGGCGATACTCGAGCACGATGAGCTTCGGATCCTCCTGAGGCGCGCCCTGCGCCACGGCGAGGAACGAGCCCATTCCTTCCTTCTCCATTTCGGTGCGTCCCAGCACGGTGCACTGCATGCCATGCCGCTTCGCGATCTCGCGGGCCGTCTGGGCGAGGAAGTCGGGGGTGCAGAGGTTGCCCGGCATCATGCCGAGCGTCCGCGCCAGAGACTGTCCCTCGCCGATTGCGGCGCCCGTGGCTGCGCCGCGGGTGGCGACCGCCGCGTCCGGGGCGAGCAGCAGCGCATCGGCCACGGGCGCGCGCCGCTCCGCTTCCGGAGGCGGCGTC
Source organism: uncultured Gemmatimonadaceae bacterium (assembly GCA_963775915.1). GTDB lineage: Bacteria > Gemmatimonadota > Gemmatimonadetes > Gemmatimonadales > Gemmatimonadaceae > JAGWRI01. The sequence goes on along the minus strand of CAVZKH010000007.1, from coordinate 611,049 downwards.
CGCACGTCGTCGTACCGCCAGGCCCCGGCCATCAGCCCAACCGTTGCCGCTTCCGCCTCGGCCTCGGTCAGCGCGCCGGCGTAGAAGGCCAGCGACCCGGTGCCGAGCTTCCCGGCCTGCCGCGCCGCGAGCGTGGCGGCGCGGCGGATGGCGTCGGTGCGGTTCTCCGCCTTGCCCATGCCGACGAGCAGGACGCGGCGGATGCCGCCGGCGGCTCCCCCGAGAAAGAGCAGCTCGTCCCGCCCACCGCGGAAGTCGCGCGAAGAAAGCGCCCGGCCCATGGCCCCGGCGGTGGCGGCGTCGACGCCCGAGAGTTCCGGCGCCAGGCCGGCGCCGGCGGGAAGCCCGATGGCGAGGAGTGGCGTGTCGAGCGCCTTGAAGTCCGACTGGCGGGCAGAGACCGGGATGGGCATGGGTTCAGGGGCCGGGTGAATGGGGGCGCGGGGGCGGTCGGGTCAGCCGTCCATGCCCTTGATGATCTGGTCGCCGAAACCGGTGGTCGACACCTCGGTCGCGCCGGGCATCTGCCGGGCGAGGTCGTAGGTGACGTGCTTCGCGGCGATGGCATTCTCGAGACCGCGGACGATCATCGTCGAGACCTCGTTCCATCCAAGATATTCGAACATCATGACGCCGGAGAGGATGACGCTGCCCGGGTTGATCTTGTCGAGGTTGGCGTACTTGGGCGCCGTGCCGTGGGTGGCTTCGAATACCGCCACGCCGTCGCCAACGTTCCCTCCGGGCGCGATGCCGAGCCCGCCCACCTGGGCGGCGGCCGCGTCGGAGAGGTAGTCGCCGTTCAGATTGGGAGTGGCGAGCACCGAATACTCGTTGGGGCGCAGCAGGAGCTGCTGGAACATCGAGTCGGCGATGCGGTCCTTGATGATCAGGGCGTCGGCGCGAGCTTCGGTGCCCGCCTTGCCGAGGTCGGATTCGGCCACGACCAGGTTGCCGAATTCCTCGCGCGCCACCTCATAGCCCCAGTCGCGGAAGGCGCCCTCGGTGAACTTCATGATGTTGCCCTTATGGACCAGCGTCACCGACGGCAGGTTGTGCTTGAGCGCGTACTGGATGGCCATGCGCACGAGGCGCTTGGAGCCGAACTCGCGACATCGGCTTGATGCCGATGGCCGAGTGGGCGCGGATGTCCTTGTGCAGCTCGGTCTTGATGTAGCCGATGAGCTTGTCCGCTTCGGGCGAGCCGGCCTTCCACTCGATGCCGGCGTACACGTCCTCGGTGTTCTCGCGGAACACGATGATGTCGAGCAGGCCCGGCTGCTTCATCGGACTTCCGACGCCCTCGAAGTAGCGCACCGGCCGGATGCAGGAATAGAGGTCCAGCATCTGGCGGAGCGCCACGTTGAGCGAGCGGATGCCGCCGCCCACGGGCGTGGTGAGCGGCCCCTTGATGGAGACGCGGAATTCCTGCATCGCATCGACGGTCTCCTCGAGGCAGCCAGTCGTTGCACTGCGTGAAGGCCTTCTCGCCGGCGAAGACTTCCATCCAGGCGACCTTTCGCTTGCCGCCGTAGCACTTCTCGACGGCGGCGTCGAACACGCGCACCGAGGCGCGCCAGATGTCGGCGCCGGTGCCGTCGCCCTCGATGAACGGGATGATGGGGTGGTCGGGAACCTGGAGTTCCCCGTTCTTGTAACCGATGCGGTCCCCCTTCTGGGGAACCTTCGCGTATTTGTACGTCGCCATGTGGGCGCCTGTCAGTAGACGGTGAAACCCGCGGAGTCGCGGGCGTGGCGAAAGCTACAGAGCGGGCCGGAGCGCGGGCAACCGGTGGGCCGCGTTCCGTGGCGTGGCGTTGCCGCGCCCGCCGGGGCCGCCGTGGGCCCGGCGGCTAGGAATTCTGCTCGAGGTCGCGCAGCGCGGCGGCCGGAACGGGCGAGAGCGGTAGCCGGGGGACAGGCAGCTCCCACCCGAACAGCTGCTGGAGGGCAGTACCGCAGACGCGACCCTGGCAGGGGCCCATCCCGGCGCGGGTAGCGAGCTTCGCCTCGCGCGCGTCGCCGGCGCCCCGCAGGTCGGCCATGCGGACGTCCTCGCACCGGCAGACGACGGTGGCGGCGTCCGCCCGAGTGAGCAGCTCCGCCCGGGGCGCGAAGGCCGCGTTCAACCGTCCGGCGAAGCCGCGCAACCGTGCGCGGCGTGGCGCCAGCGCGCCGGCGCCCCGCCCCATCGCGGCCAGCCCGGCGATCGTCCCTTCCATCAGCGCCAGTTCCTCGCCCCCGATGCCGGTGCACTCCCCGGCCGCGAACACGCCGCATACCGACGTCTGCTGCGCCGCGTCCACGCGCAGACCGGATTCTCCGAGCGCACACCCGAGGACCATACCAATTTCCACATTGGGCACGAGACCGCAGGCGGCCGCGACGAGATCGCAGTCCAGCGACCAACGCCGGGCGCCGTCGGTGAGCGTCACCCGCTCCACCCTGCCGGAGCCTTCGGCGCGCTCGATCCAGACGCCGGAGTGGAAGCGCGCGCGCCGGAAGGCCAGCCGGTAGCGCGCCGCGGCGGCGAGCTTGGACGGCGAGCGCCAGAGCGAGGCGGCGAAGGCTAGCACGCGGCGCCCGTCCGCCTGTTCGGCCACGGACAGCACGCGAGCGCCGTGGCGGGCGGCAGTGGCGGCCACGGGCAGGATCAGCGGGCCCGATCCGGCGATGACGACGCGCTTGCGGCGGACGTCGAGGCCGCTCTTGATCAGCGCCTGCATTCCGCCGACGCCGAAGACGTTGGGCAGCGTCCACCCCGGAAAAGGCAGCAGCAGTTCCCGCGCGCCCGTGGCCAGCACGATCGCCCGCGCGCGGACGTTTATGACGCGGTCGGGGAGCGCGACGCCGAGCCAACCCGGGGCCGCATCGACGACCGCGGCCCGTTCGAGCGCGGCGGCGCCCGAGGCGCGCCATCGATCGATCACGCGGCGGGCTTCCGCGGGGAGCGTCGCCGGTGCCCGGTGCCGCCAGATCTGGCCGCCGGGGCGCGCTTCCTGATCGATCATCAGCACTCGTGCGCCCGCTTCGGCGGCGGCGGTGGCCGCCGCGAGCCCGGCCGGACCGGCGCCGACGACGGCCACGTCCACCGTTCGGACGTCAGCCACGGGCGCCCTCGTCGGTATCGACGATCATACCGGACGCGCAGGGAACGAGACAGGAGCGCTGGTGCGCATGACCATCGATGGTCACCCGGCATTCGAAGCAGATGCCCATGCCGCACACGGGGCCGCGCGGCTCGCCCCGCACCGAGGTTCGGAACGCGGCGTGCCCCAGCGCCAGGAGGGCGGCGGCCACCGAGACGCCCGCGGCGACCTCGCACGGGCGGCCATCGACGACGATGGTAACCGGATCGACGGTCATGCGACGGCGAGCTCGGGCATGGCGCGCGTGGGCGCGAACGGCGCGGCGACGATCGGCGGCTCGCGCCCAGCGATCAGCGCCGAGACGATGGCGGCGGTGCCGGTGGCGGTGGTGATCCCGAGGCCTTCGTGTCCCACGGCTACGTACAGACCCGGAATGCGGGGCCAGGCGCCGATCAGCGGAAGCCCGTCGGGCGTGGCCGGCCGGAAGCCCGTCCAGGTGCGGATGGCGAGGCAGTCCGCGAGCGCCGGCACGAAATGCACGGCGCGGTCGAGCATCTGCCGCACGATGGCGCGGTTGATCGACGCATCGCGGCCGACGAGTTCCCGCGACGACCCGATGAGCACCTGCCCGGTGGCGCGCGGCTGGAGGTTGAACGCAGTCGACGCGCCCGTGAGCGAATGCGCGCTGTGCAGGTAGCCCAACTCGACGAGCTGGCTGCGGATCAGGCCGGGGTATCGGTCGGTGATCACGAGGTGGCCCTTTCGCGGCACGACCGGCAACTGCGGCACGAGCGCCGGCGCGTCGATACCGGTGGCGAGCACCACGGCGCCCGCGCTGATGGTCTCACTGGTGCCGCCGGCGCTCACGCTCACGGAGCGCGCCCCGAGGCCCGTGACGCGCACGCCCGTGCGGAGCGTGGCGCCCAACCGGGCCGCCGCGTCGAGCAGCCAGCGGGCGGCGTTCGGCGGATACACCACCCGATCGCCCGGCACGTAGAGCGCCCCGGCGAGGCCGGGCCGGAGGCGCGGTTCGGCGCGGGCCAGCACTTCGGCGTCGAGCACCTGAGCGTCCACGCCGACGCGCGCGCAGAGCGCGCGTTTCTCCTCCACGGCGGCCATCTCCGCGGCGTCGGCCGCGAGCCACAGAGTTCCCGGCTTCTCGTCCTCGCAGGCGGGAGAGAGCGCGGGGGCCAACTCGCTCCACAGCCGCCGCGAGAGCACGGTGAGCGCGAGCTGCGCCGGCGAGTCGTCCATGACGACGATGTGGCCCATTCCGGCCGCAGTGGCGCCCCCACCGACATACGAGGCGTCGCAGACCAGAACCCGCAGCTGCTCCCGGGCGAGGGCGTGCGCGCACGCCGCGCCCACGATGCCCGCGCCCACGACGATAACGTCGGGACGTGGCGCGACGGTCATCCGCCCCCGCCCCCACGTTGCCAGCCGAAGCGGAAAGGATCGGCGGCATCGAAGAGGAGCGTCGCCTCGGCGGTGACGTACGCGCGGCCGCGGATGTGCGGGACCAAGGCGCCGTTTCGCTCCTCCAGCCAACCGGTGAACGTGCTGCCGGTAATGCTCTCCTGCGTCCAGCGCTGGCCGACGGACAGCTCGCCGCGCGCGTGCAGCACGGCGAGTTTGGCCGACGTGCCGGTGCCGCACGGCGAGCGATCGTACGCGGCACCGGGACAGAGGACGAAGTTCCGGCTGTCGGCGTCCGGGCGCGCGGCGGCCGCGAACAGTTCGATGTGATCGATGTCGCCGCCGTCGGCGCCGGTGATGCCGCGGGCGCGGAGCGCGTCGCGAATCCGCATGGTCACGCGGGTCAACTCGGCGATGTTGTCCGGCACCAGCGGCATTGCGTCGTAGTCGACGAGAAAGAACCAGTTGCCGCCCCAGGCGACGTCCCCGCGCACGACGCCCACCCCCGGCACGTCGAGTTCGACGCCGGCGGCGTGGCGGTACGACGGCACGTTGGTGATGGTCACCGATCCATCGGGGTCGAGGCGCGCGCTCACCGTGCCCACGGGGGTGTCGAGGCGGAGGTCGCCCGGCTTCAAGCGGCCCAGGTACTCGAGCGTGCGCACCACGCCGATCGTGCCGTGCCCGCACATGCCCAGGTAGCCCACGTCGTTGAAGAACACCACGCCGGCGGCGGACCCGGGTTCCACGGGCGGAGTGAGGAGCGCGCCCACGATCGCGTCGTGCCCGCGCGGCTCCAGCACCACGCCGCGGCGAAGGTGGTCCATCCGCTGCCGCAGATCGTCGCGGCGCGCCGCCATCGTGGCGCCGTCGGGCATCGGCCAGCCGTCGACGACCACGCGCGTCGGCTCGCCTTCGGTGTGCGAATCGACGACGCGAATGCGGCCGGCCGGCGCGGGGGCGGTCATGCGGCGGGCTGCGGCACCACGGACAGGCGTTCGCGGATGAGCGCCACGACCTCGTCGCGCTCGCCGCCGGCCAGTTCGAGGCGCGGCGGCCGCACGCGCGCGCTGCCCATGCCGACCGCGTGCTGCACGAGCTTGATGAGCTGCACGAACTTCGGCACCGTGTCGAGCCGGAGCAGCGGCAGGAACCAGTGATAGAGTTCCCGCGCCTCGTCGTGGCGTCCGGCGGCCACGAGGTCGAACAGCCGCACCGACTCGTCTGGGAGCGCGTTCACCAGGCCGGCGATCCACCCGACGGCCCCTGCGGCCATGCCTTCCACGATCACGTCGTCCATGCCGACGAACACGCGGAACCGGTCGCCGTGACGCTCGATGATCTCCGTGACGCGGCGGATGTCGCCGCTCGATTCCTTGACCGCGTGCAGGTTGTCGTGCCGCGCCAGTTCGACCAGTTGCGCCGGCGTGACGTCGGTGCCGTAGGCGATGGGATTGTTGTAGAGCATGCACGAGAGCGCGGTGGCGTCGATCACGGCACGCAGGTGCGTCAGCGTCTCGCGGGCATCGCCGCGGTAGACGTAGGGCGGCAGCACCATCAGGCCGTCGCAGCCCACGCGCTGCGCCTCGCGCGCCAGCGCCACCGCGTCGGCGGTGGCGAGGGTGCCGATGCCGGCGATGACGGGCACGCGGTTCGCCGTTGCTTTCCGGCAGGTCGCGAGCACGTCGAGCTTCTCGGTGGCGCTGAGCGTCGCGCCCTCGCCGAGCGAACCGAGCGGCACGATGCCGCGCACGCCGTGGTCCACCATCCAGGCCACGTGCCGGCCGAGGAAGGCATGATCCACCGACAGGTCTTCCCGGAACGGCGTGGTGATCGCCGCGAATACCCCCGCCCAGTCTTGCCGCTGCATGTCGTGCCCTCAGGGATTGATTTGGACCGTCTTCGTTTCCGTGTAAAACTCGCGGGCCGCGGGACCCTGCTCGCGACTGCCGGAACTGGAGCCCCGCATGCCGCCGAACGGGGCGTGCGGATCGACGCCGGTGGTGTCGCCGTTCACGCGCACGAGTCCCACCTCGATGCGCCGGATGTACTGGAGCGCGCTCCGGATGTCGTGCGTGAACAGCGACGCGCTGAGCCCATAGATCGTGCCGTTGGCCAGCGCCAACGCGTGGTCGAGATCGTCGGCCGTGAGCCAGGCGAGCACCGGTCCGAACAGTTCCTCCTGGGCCACCGGCGCGTCCGCGGAGATGCCGCGCACGATGGTGGGCGCGACGAAGAAGCCGTGGTCGAAGTCCGCACCGGCCGGCACCGGCGTGGGGACGATCTGCTCGCCGCCCGCCTTGGCGAGCGCCGCACGGATGGAGTCGCGGGACCGCTCGGTGATCACCGGCCCCACTGCGGCCCCCGGATCGGTGACCGGCCCCAGCGGGAGTGACGCCACCTGGTCGCGGAGCCGCGCCATGAACGCGCTTTCCACCTCGCGGGCGACGATGACCCGGCTCGTGGCCGTGCACTTCTGGCCCGCGTAGCGCATGGCGCCGGCCGCGGTGAGGGCGGCGGCCTGCGCGAGGTCGCCGTCGGCGAGCACGATGGCGACGTTCTTGCCGCCCATCTCGGTCTGATACCGGATGTTGCGCGCCGCCGCCGCGCCGGCGACCTGCGCGCCCACTGCGGCAGAACCGGTGAAGCTCACGCCGCGCACCGCCGGCGAAGCCAGCAGCGCCGGTCCGAGCACGGCGCCCGAGCCGAGCACCACGTTGAACGTGCCGGCGGGCATGCCGGCCGCGTGGGCGCTCTCGGCGATCAGCGAGGCGACGTGCGACGCCGCTTCGGCGGGCTTGAGCACCACGGTATTGCCGAACGCGAGCGCCGGTGCCGCCTTCCAGAGCGGAATCGCGGCCGGGAAGTTCCAGGGCGTGATGAGCAGCACGACGCCGAGCGGCTCGCGGAGCGAGAACTGGAGCGCGCCGGCGGCCTGCGCCGGGATCACGTCGCCCATGTTCCGCACCGCCTCGCCGGCGTAGTAACGGAGAATGGCCGTGCAGCGGCCCGCTTCACCGCGTGCCTCGCCGATCGGCTTGCCCACTTCACGCGCCATCGCCTGGGCGAGGGCCTCCTGCCGCTCGGCCATCGCGGCGGCCCATCGATGCAGGTGTTCGCCCCGCGCCGGGCCCGAGAGCGCGCGCCAGGCGCCGAGCGCCTGTTCGGCGGCGGCGACGGCGGCGCGGGCGTCGTCGGGCGTGCCGCGCGGCGTGCTGGCCACGACGTCGCGCGCGTCGGAGGGATTGAGATCGGCGATCCATTCGTCGCCAGCGCTCGGGACCCAGGCGCCGGCAAGGTAGTTCGAAAGCTTCAATGGTTGCGGCATGGCAAGCGAGGTCGTTTCGGGACATCGGTGCCGAGTGCGTTTCGGCGCCGACCGGTCGCACACAATATGTGCGCTTGGCGCCACCGCAGGAACCGCGAACCGTCCGGCGCGAGGGGCCTCGCCGTCAAAGGTAGCGCTGAACCAGCAGCATGCCGATGAGCGTCAGGGTGGTCACCGCGGCAACGCTGCGCGACCACGCCTGCTCGTATGCTTCCGGGAGCAGTTCCACGAGCACCATGAAGATCATGGCGCCGGCCGCGAAGCCGAGGCCGTAGGGCAGCGCCGCCGCCACGTGGGAGACGAAGAGGAACGCCGGCACGGCGGCGATGGGCTGCGGCAGCGACGAGAAGAGACTCCACCAGGCGCACGAGAGCAGGCTCGCTCCCTGCGGCCGCATCACCGCGCTGATGGCGAGCCCCTCGGGGATGTTGTGCACCGCCACCGCCAGCGTGATCGCCAGTGCGAGCGCGCTGGTACCGCCGAACGACACCCCCACCGCCGCGCCCTCGGCGAACGAGTGCACGGTCATGATCACGATCACGAGCAGCATCCGGCGGGCCCCCGCCCCGCGGGCGCCGAGGAACTCGGTCTCGTGCTGGTGCCCGGCGAGCAGGCGCTGCGTGATGAGAATGAACACGATGCCGACGATCGTGCCGACGAACGTCTGCCACCCGGAATGGCGCGTCCCCTCGACGAGGAGGCCGAAGCTGGCGCCGAGCATGAGCCCGGCGGCGATGGCGTTGGCTATGGCCATGCCCCGGGCCGACACCGTGCGAATGAACGCGAACGGCAGCGCGCCAAGCGACGTGGCGATCGCCGTGAACAGCGCGAACAGGAACACCTCCGCCACCGGATGCGCGGTCATCCACGTCATCACGAGACGCTCCCGCCCAGCAGGGCGACCACGCCGGCGGCGGCGCAGACCACGACGGCGATGCTCGTCCGCCCGGTGGACCGGTAGCTCTCGGGAAGCAGCTCGGCGATGCAGAGGTAGGTCAGCGCGCCGAACCCGAAGCCGAGCAACAGCGGTTCCAGCGCCGCCACGCACTCGACGAGCGCGAACGTCGCGACGGCGAGGACGACTTGCGGCAGGTCGGTGAGCACGCCGAGCGCGGCGGCGGTTCCGCGCGAGCGCCCCCCGGCCACGAGCGCCGCCCCGAGCACCTCGCTCTCCCAGATGTTGTGCACGGCCAGCGTGACCACGAGGAAGAGCCCGAACCGGACGTCCACCGCCATCGCGGCGCCCATGGCCACGCCTTCCGGGGCCGAGTGGAGGGCGCCGGCGGCCACGACGTAGCCCGGCCTCCGCTCCTCCGTGGCCGCTCCCAATCCGAGCCAGACGTGCAGCGCGTAGCTCGCCGCCACGCCCAGCACCGCGCCGACGGTCGCGGTCACGCCGGCGCGGGCGAGGCCGATGCTCATGAGTGAATAGCCCACGCCAAGCATCGCGCCGGCGGCAAGCGCGCTGGCGATGGCGAGTTGCCGGGGCCGTCCGTCCGAATGCGCGCCGGGCACGAACGGGCCCGCGCCGGCGGCAAGCGCCGCGAGCGCGGTCCAACCAGCGAGTTCGAGAACCGTGGGGGTAGGCACGGGCATCAAGATATGCGGGGCGCGCCGGCTTGCGGCGTCAGGCTTTCTACACCCCCCGGTGCTGCTTGGGCGCGCATCGACCGGCCGCTCCCGCGCCGCGGCGGGAACCACACTCGCCTCGGCACCGGGCGACCTCCAGATGGCAGTGCCCGGGGCGGGACTCGAACCCGCACGCCGTTGCCGGTGGGGGATTTTGAGTCCCCTGCGTCTACCGATTCCGCCACCCGGGCCAGGTGAGAGAACATAGCCGAGCGGGGGCGGCGTCTCAACGCCGCCCCCGCCGTTCCACCTGGTTCTGGTGCCGCGCGGGCCCTATCGCTCGCCGCGCGTCGTGTCGTTGATCGGCAGCGGTCGAGCGTTGCCGCCCATCGGCGGCCGCATGTCGTTCAGCTGCCGCTGCACCCGCTCCTGCAACGCCCGGTATTTCGCCAGCTGAACCGGCGTCATGATCCCGGCCAGTTCCTTGTCTTCGGCGTCGTTGGCGTCGAGCCGTTTGCGCGGATACTGCTGCAGCTCGTCGGAGAGCTGCGCCACCTTCGCTTCGTCGGGCGCGGGCTTGCTCAGTTCGTCACGGAGCGCCATGCGCGCCGCGCGCTCCTGCTGGGCGAATCCCTGCCGCTCCCGCTGATACTTCTGGTTGATCGGCGCCAGCTTCTGCATCTGTTCGTCCGAAAGGCCCACCTGATCGCGTACGGCGCGGGTGAACGCCTGACGGATCTGGCGCAGGTAGCGCGCCCGCATCGGACCGCCGCCCGGGCCGCCGCGACCCCCGCGCGGCGGCGGCCCCATCATCGGCGGCGGCTGACTGGCGCGTCGCGTCGTGTCGCCCTGCGCGTGCGCGGCCACCGGCGCCGCGATGGCCAACGCGCCGGCGAGCACGAGCATCGTCCGGAATCGCATCACACGCCTCCGTTGCCGACGGACACACTGGGAATGGCCACGTCGGGATCGGGAAGCGGCGTGGCATCCAGGTGCTGCATGTCCTTGACCAGCGACCGCAACTGCGCGTCGGTGAGTTCGCTGTAGCCGTAGCCCACCGAAAGCTCGACGTCGCCGGCCCCGCCCTTCGCCGAATCATCGTGCGACGCCACGGTCGCGATCCGCAGGCTGTCCGCGGCGTGCGAGCGGTGCACGTACGTGGCCACCGTCGAACCGCCAACCGCGAGGAAGACGACGGCGGCGGCGATCCGCCAGGCGGGCGCCATCCACGACCGGCGGCGCCGGTAGGCCGGCAGCGCCGCCACGATGCGGCCCACGTCCACGCGCGGCGACAGCGCGGCGGCCCGGACGCTGCCGAGCAGCGCCAACTCCCGCCGGCACTCGGCGCAGTCGCGCAGATGCGCCTCCACCCGGTTCCGCGCGGCCCCGTCGAGTCGGCCATGCAGCAGATCGGGCAGCAGGTCGCGGATTTCCGCGTTCGAGCACTCAGTCATCGAGAAACTCCTTGATCACGCGCACGGCGTTGTAATAGTGCACCCGCGCCGCGCCCTCCGTCGTGCCGACCACGTCGGCAATGTCCCTGTAGCTTAGACCTTCGTTCACGCGCAATGTGAAGACCTCTTTCTGCTTGGGCGACAGGTGGTCCAGCGCCTGCCGCAACTGCGCCCGCGTCTCGTCCGCCACCACCCCGTCCAGCGCGTCGAACTCCGTGACGGCGTCGTTCTCGCCGATCTCCACCTGGTCCCGGCGCCGCCGCTCGGTGCGCCGGCGGTCGAGCAGGAGCCGCCGGGCGATGGTGAACAGCCAGGTCCGGAGGGAACTGTCGGCCCGGAACGAGTCCAATGCGCCGAACGCCCGCACGAACGTGTCCTGCACCAGCTCGTCGACCTCGAGCCGCTCGCCACAGCTGGCCACGAAACGCGCCACGGCCGAGGCGTGCCGGGAAACGAGGAGCGTCGCCGCCCGTTCGTCCCCCGCGCGCCACGCTTCGATGAGCTCGAGGTCCCCTCGTGCATCGCCGCTCCGGATCGCGTCGGTCATTCTCTCCCACTGTCGGACGTTCCCGGCCCCCGGCCGTTAAGAACTTGCCTAATGGGGGGCCGGCCAATATACACCGGCATGCCAAACGGACGCTCCGGCCCGGAGCGCATCGCCCACCGCGGCGCGCCCCGCGAGTTCGACGAGAACACGCTGGAGGGGTTTATGCGCGCGGTGTCCCTGGGGGCCGACGCCGTCGAGCTGGACGTCCATCTGACGATCGATGGGGTGGTGGTGGTGCACCACGACCACGCCATCGCGCTGGCGGCCGGCGAGCGGGCCGCCGTTGGCGGGCTGACCCTGGCGCAGATGCGGGCCTGCGCGCTGCCGCGCGGCGGGCGGGTGCCGACGCTGGCCGAGGTCATGGACGGGGTGGGCGACTCCGCCATGGTCTACGTGGAGCTGAAGGGCGACGGCGTCGGCGAGGCGGCCGTGCGAGTCGCCCTCGACCACGGCCGGCGCTACGCCTTTCACAGCTTCGACCACGGCGCAGTGCTCGGGCTCCGTGACCGGTGGCCCGATCTGCGCTATGGGGCGCTCCTTGATGCCGGCACACCGGCGCCCGCGGCGGCGGCCGCGGCCCTGCCGGTCAGCGACATCTGGGCCCACTGGAGCCTGGTGGACGAGCCACTCGTGGCTGCCGTCCACGGGGCCGGCCAGCGCCTTCTGGTCTGGACGGTGAACGACACCGAGCGTGCCCGCCGCCTCACGGCAATCGGTGTGGACGGCCTCTGCACGGACGACGTCAGGCTGCTGGCTTCCCTGACCCGTTAGGGCTCGCGGGCGCCCCCCGGGGGCGCATCCGCGGGCTTCGGCTCCGTGGGCCGGTCGGCAGCCGCCGCTGCGGGCTCCGCTGACGGTGGTTTCGCGGGGCCCCGACGCGCCGCCGCTTCGGTCAACAGGGTTTCCAGCCGGGCGATTTCGGCTTCGGCGGCCGAGAGTTCCGAGGCGTGGCGGTTGTACAGGTCGGCAGTCAGTTCCTCACCCTTCTGCTTGGCCCGGAACAGGGCGTAGCCGAGCCGCTCGGCGGCGTGGTCGGCGGTCTGGCGGGCGCGCAGAAGAGTCAGGCGGAGCTTTCCCTCGTCTATGGCGCTGTTGGCGGCGCGTCCGGCGCGCTCGACTTCGTCCTTGATCTTGTTCCAGATGGGCACGGCGTGCCTCCCGTTGCGGGGACTAGGATCCGTACGGCCGCGGTGGGCGAAAGTTGCGCGCTCGGTGCGCCGGAAAACGAAAGCGCCCCCGCGATCGGCGGGGGCGCTCGGACGGCGGAACCAGGCGGCGAACTCAGGCGGCCGAGGTAGCGCCTTCGGCAGCCGTGGGATACACGCTCACGCGGAACCGCGACTTGCTGTGGTGCTCGAACTTCACCACGCCGTCGATGAGCGAGTAGATGGTGTAGTCCGTGCCCATGCCGACGTTGCGGCCCGGGTGCCACTTGGTGCCGCACTGACGGAGAATGATGTTGCCGGCAATCACCGTCTCGCCGCCGTACTTCTTGACGCCGCGGTATTTCGGATTGCTGTCGCGGCCGTTGCGGGAGGAGCCGACGCCCTTTTTGTGTGCCATGGCGAATCTTCCTTAGCCGAGCTTGATGTCGTTGATCATGACTTCGGTGAAGCCCTGCCGGTGCCCCTGCTTCTTCGCGTAGTTCTTGCGGCGCTTCATCTTGAAGACGACGATCTTGTCGCCGAGTCCCTGGCGGCGGATCTCGCCGGTGACCTTGGCGCCGTTGAGCGACGGAATGCCGGTGACGACGTTCTTGCCGTCGGAGCCGAGGAGGACGTCGGTGAAGACCACCGTGCCGCCGGGTTCGCCGGGGAGGGACGGAATCTGGTAGTAGCGGCCCGGTTCGACACGGAACTGCTTGCCGCCGGTGCGAATGATTGCGTAGGACATGGTTCGATCAGGGTAAATGCTTGCGAGCCTTGAAAGCTAGATACGGCCTATCTCGTTGTCAACGACGGGGCTACGGACCTCCGGAGCCCCGCCCTACGCCACGGCGTAGTGCTGGGTCACGTCCCGGCCGGCGCTCTTCACGACGAGCTTGAATTCGTCCGGCCGGAGCAGCGGATCGTCGCGGATCTCGAGGGTGAACCCGACGGCCTTCTCGAGCTTCTTGACCAGGTCCTTCTCCTCCTCCAGCACGTACATCGCCACGTCGGGGTGCAGCTTCACCACCATCGGGTCCTTCTTGCCCTCCACGCCCATGCGCCGCAGCGACCGCTCCACGCGCCGGATGATCGTTTCGGCGGTGAACACGCGCCCCGTGCCGGCGCACGTGGGACAGGCCTCGGTCATGTTCTGCAGATGGCTCTGCCGCACGCGCTGGCGGGTCATCTCGATGAGCCCCAATTCGCTCACGGCGAAGGCCTTGGTGCGTGCCCGGTCGCGGCTCAGGTGCGTGCGCAGCTCCTGGAGCACGCGGTCGCGGTTCGCCTTCGTCTCCATGTCGATGAAGTCGCAGACGATGATGCCGCCGATGTCGCGCATCCGGATCTGCCGCGCCACCTCGCGGGCCGCCTCGAGGTTGGTGCGCAGGATCGTCTTTTCCGGGTCCTTCTTGCCGGTGTAGCGGCCCGAGTTCACGTCCACCGACACCAGCGCTTCGGTGGGCTCGATGATCAGGTAGCCGCCCGAGGGCAGATCGCAGCGGCGCTTGAACAGGTCGCGGATCTCGGGCTCGATGTCGGCCTTGTCGAAGATCCCCGACTGGTCCTCGTACAGCTTCACGCGGTCGACGAGGTCGGGCGCGACGCCCTTGAGATACTCGATGATCTCGTTGTAGACCTGCTTCGAGTCCACCTGCACCCGCTCCACCTTCTCGCTGAACAGGTCGCGGATGATCCCGCGCGTGAGGTTGGTCTCGCGGTGGATGAGCGCCGGCGCGCGCACGAACTGCGTCTTGCGCTTGATGCGCTTCCACTGCCCGATGAGCGTATCCAGCTCCCGCTTGAACGTCTCCTGCGTGGCATCCTCGCCCACGGTGCGGACGATGACGCCGCCCGAGTCCTTGGGCAGCACGGCCTCGACCATCTCACGGAGCCGCACGCGCTCGGCGCGTTCGCCGATCTTGCGGCTCACGCCGACCCGCGACGCGAAGGGCATGAACACGAGGAACCGGCCGGCCATCGACACCTGCGCCGTGACGCGCGGCCCCTTCGTGGAGATCGGCTCCTTGGAGATCTGGACGATCAGGTCCTGGCCGCGCTTGAGCACGTCCTGGATGGGCGGCGCCTTGGCGCGCGGGGGACGGCGGCCGCCGCGACGTCCGCGGCCTCGCGGACGCTGCTGCTGGCCCTCTTCCCCGCCCTCGGCGTATGGCGAATCGTCGGCGGGTTCCGCCTCGGCCTCGTCGCCTTCCTCGTCGTCCTCATCGCCGTCGTCGTCGGGCTCGCCGTCCTCGGGATACACGAGGTCGGACGCGTGCAGGAAGGCGCTCTTCTCCGTGCCGATGTCGACGAAGGCGGCCTGAATGCCGGGGAGCACTGCTTCCACGCGGCCGAAGTAGATGTCGCCGACCATGCGCCGAGCATCGGGCCGGTCGACGAGGAGCTCAACGAGTTGCTCGTCTTCCAGGATCGCAACCCGCGTCTCGCGCGGCGTTGCATTGATGAGTATTTCGCGTTTCATCGGGAACCGCCGTCGCACGTCCGCGCGGCGACTCGGCACGCGGCGTGGGGCGATCGTATGAGAATGGGGTGGCGGACCAGCGGCGCGCCTGTCGCGCCGGGGCCGAACTGTGGCCGGGCATCCACCGCTCGAGCGGGATCGTCCACGCCGGACCCGAAGGCCGCGTCACGCTGCGCAACGAACGCATCAGCGCCTCCCACCAACGGGAGAGCGGCAACATTCCACGGGCCAGCATGCGATCGACTTCATGACGGAAGCCGTGCGCTGCGACGGGGATAGCTGCGCATACGGCGGCCGATGCTGCTTCGGCCGCCGCTGCATAGCGAGAGCCTCGACCGCGCCGCGAGTCGCGCGGCAGGGTCAAGGCTGGGAAAACAGGAGAAGCTGTCACTGCCGGAATTACTAGTGTCGAACCGCCGTTTCCGCAAGAGTGGCAAGGACTTACGGCCTCAGTCCATCACTTCCTTGAGCAGCGCCCGGGCGATCACGATCCGTTGGATTTCCGACGTGCCCTCTCCAATTTCGCAGATCTTGGCGTCGCGCATCATCCGCTCCACCGGGTAGTCCTTGGTATAGCCGTAGCCGCCGTGCAGCTGGACCGACTTGATCGTGGCCCGCATGGCCAGCTCCGAGCAGTAGAGCTTGGCCATCGCCGCTTCCTTGGAGTACGGCTTGCCGTGCTGCGCCAGCCACGCCGCGTGGTACACCAGGTGCCGGCCGGCCTCGATTTCCATGGCCATGTCGGAAAGTTGGAAGTGGACGCCCTGGAACTTCGCGATCGCCTGTCCGAACTGCTTGCGGACCGACGTGTACTCGAGCGCCGCCTGGAAGGCGCCTTCGGCGATTCCGAGCGAGAGCGCGCCGATGCCGATGCGCCCCGAGTCCAGCGTGCGCATGAAGTTCTTGAACCCCATGCCTTCCTCGCCGAGGCGGTTCTCCACGGGCACCTCGACGTCTTCCATGATCAGTTCGGCGGTGTCGGAGGCGCGCCAGCCCAGCTTGTCCTCCTTCTTTCCGGCTCGGAATCCCGGCATGGCGGCGAGCGAGGGCTCGTGGCCCACGCCCGCCGCCTTGGTGGCCTCGGGGTCGCCCGTGGGCTTGGTGAGGATGAACGAACTGATCCCCTTGGTGCCCCTGCCCGGCGTGGTGACGGCGGTGACGACGAAGATCTCGCCCACGTGGCCGTGGGTGATGAACCGCTTCACGCCGTTGATGATGTAGCGATCGCCCTTCCGCACGGCAGTGGTCTTGGTGCCGCCGGCGTCGCTGCCGGCCTCCGGCTCGGTGAGGCCGAACCCGCCCATGACACGGCCCGACGCCAGAATGGGGACGTAGCGGTTCTTCTGTTCGTCGGTGCCGAAGTGAATGATGGGCGAGGTGCCGAGGGTGGTGTGCGCCGAGACGGTGAGCCCGTGCGACGCATCGACCCGCGCCAGCTCCTCGATGACGATCATGTAGCTCAGCAGATCGAGGCCCGCGCCGCCCAGCTCTTCCGGCCACGGCACGCCCAGGAGCCCGAGTTCGCCCATGCGCTTGATGTTGGCCCAGGGGAAGGTGGCGTCGGCGTCGTGCTTGGCGGCCACGGGGGCCACCTCATCGCGCGCGAATTCGCGGACCATCTCGCGCACGGCCAGGTGCTGCTCGGAAAAATAGAGGGCGTCGTCCATGTCAATCAGGAAGCGTGAGCCGCGATGCGCCTGAGACAGATATCGCAGGCTCCACAATTCGCGCGCGCCGATGGGTCTCCGAAATATCGAAGCACGTACGCGCGGCGGCAACGCTTGGTGTACGCATATCGCTGCATGGCCTCGAGTTTCTCCAGGTCGGCGCGGTAGCGGCGCTCCAGGGACTCCCAGTCGATGCCGAACGCGTCGAGGGTGGCCGCCGGACGCGCCGGCGACGGTCCCGACTCGGTGCGCGACCACTCGACGAACTGGCGCTGCTGCAGGTCGTCGAGGAGCTGCGGCGCGGGCCCGCCCAGCGCCGGCGGCAGACCGTCGAGGTCCACCTCCACGCCGTCGTAGAGCCGGTCTCTGGCCAGGCGCCAGAGGGCGCGCAGGAGGCCGAGTTCCAGCGCCTGCCCCTCGCCCAACTCGGCCGTGATGCGCGCCGGCGTGGCGAGCAGGCGCACGTGCGCGCGGCGCCCGATCGGCGCGCCCGTCCGCCACGCACCCAGCCGTTCGAGCAGGCGCAGCGCCGCTTCGACGTCGCGGGCGCTGGTCTTGCGGCCGAGCTTCCGGGCGAGCCCCGCGGCGTCGAGCGCCGCCACCGGGGGGCCGCCGCTCCGCATCAGCTCGTAGAGGCGCTCGACGACGTCGCGCTGCGGATGCGCGGCCTTGATGAAGTACTCGTGCGTGAACCGGTCGCGGAACGCGTGCAGCAGCACGCAGTCGGCGGGCTCGCCGTCGCGGCCGGCGCGCCCCGCTTCCTGATAGTAGGCCTCGAGCGTTCCCGGCATGGAATGGTGCACCACCAGGCGCACGTTCGGCTTGTCGATGCCCATGCCGAAGGCGTTGGTGGCGACGATCACCCGCGCGTCCTCGCGCATGAAGGCGTCCTGCACCTCGCGGCGGTGGTCGTCGTCGAGGCCGGCGTGGTACGGCAGGGCGCGGATGCGCTTGCGCGTGAGCATCGAGGCGATGCGTTCCACCGACTTGCGCGTGGACGCGTACACGATGGCCAGTCCCTTGCGGGCGCGAAGCTCCTCGACGAGCGCGCCGTCCTTGTCGGCGTCGGTGCGCCCAGACCGCACGTAGTAGCTGAGATTGATGCGGTCGAAGCCGGTGACGATGACGGTGGGCCGGCCCATCTGCAGCTGGCGCACGATGTCCTCGCGCACGTGCGGCGTGGCCGTGGCGGTGAGCGCGAGGAGCGTCGGGTTGCCGAGCGCCTCGCGCACGCGCGCCAGGCGCAGGTAGCTGGGACGGAAATCGTGGCCCCACTCGCTGATGCAGTGCGCCTCGTCGATGGCCAGCAGGTCGACACTGGCGTCGCGCAGCCGCTCCAGCGTGTTCCCGGCGTCGAACCGCTCGGGGGCGACGTAGAGCAACTTGAGTTCGCCGCGTTTGGCGGCCACCAGGCGGTCGCTCACCTGCCCCGACGACAGCGAACTGTTGATGAACGCCGCCGGAATTCCGCGGCGCTCCAGCGCGTCCACCTGGTCCTTCATGAGCGAGATCAGCGGCGAGACGACCAGCGTGAGCCCCTTCTGGAGCAGCGCCGGCACCTGGTAGCAGAGCGACTTGCCGCCGCCGGTGGGCAGAATCACCACCGTCTCCTTGCCGGCGAGCACGCTGGCCACGGCCTCCGCCTGGCCGGCGCGGAAGGCGGGATAGCCGAAGCGTTCGTTGAGGACTTCGAGCGCGGCGTCAGACCGCGCGGATCTGGTCATTCCGGCATGCTACCGCACGGGCCGCCGGCCCGCGTCATCGGAAGAGGGCGCATGGCGCCCTTACACCGCACGAGCGAAGTGTCCGCGCGTGAAGGCGCTGCCGACGATGTCGCGCACCGGCGAGCCGGCCGCGGGGCCGACCCCATCCTCCGCCAGCGCGTCGAGCGTTTTCCGATACCCGGCCACGATACCCGCCACGGGGTCGCCGGCCACGTTGAACACCGCGCGGTACGAGCGCACGCCGGCATCCCACAATCTGGGAAGGAACTCCGAGCCCTCGACGGGCCGCGAGTGCAGCAGGCGGTTGCGGCACGCGGAGTCGGTGGCCAACGGAAAGGCGTATCCCGTGGGATCGGTGAGCTGGACGTTGGGATGCTTCTGCACGCAGAGATCGCGGCAGGTGGTCGGTTCGCGGTCGAACGCCGCCGAGAGGACGCAGTGCTCGATGGTCATGCCCTCGGGGCGTCCGTAGAGGAAGACCTCGAACCCCGCGCCACTCCACGGCGCCACGAGCTGGCGGATCTCGTCCACGGTCAGCTCGACGGACGCCGTGATGCGGCGCGCGCCGAGCCGGAAGATCTCGGCGGCGGTGTGGGCGTTCATCACGTTCACCGCATAGTCGGCGGTCACGTCGCGGCCGGCGCGGGACAACTCGGCAACGAGACCCAGGTGACCCGAGAGAAGCGGCAGGTCGAGATCGAGCCACTTCTGGAGGGCGCGTCGGTCCTCGGGGCGCACGATGGTGGGCGTGCGGAGCCGGAGCGTGACGCCGCATGCGGCCAGCGCATCGTGGAGCGCCTTCACGCGCGTTACCGGCGGAGCCGGATGCCGCAGGAAGGGGTCGAAGACGATCTCCGTGGCGCCGGCGGAGGCCGCCGACTCCGCGTCGGCGAGGTCGAAAACCTCCGCCGACAGATTGAATGAGGGTGTCAGCGAGGAGAGAGACGCGGACGAGGCGGAGCGCGCGGATTGCTCCGTGCGCAAGTCGGAGACCGCGGCTTCAACGCGGGCACGGCGTTCGGCGTCGGCCGCCTGGCGAGCCCAGTCGCGCCGCTGCAAGAGTTCGTCCGTGGCGCGTTGGCGGAGGTGGTTCAACTCGCTCACGGGAAGGAACAGCCCCGGGGACAGCGCGGCGTCATCCAGCGCCGCCAGCACGAAGGGGGTGTCGCCAAGGCGGCCGAGCTGCTCGCGAAGCACCTGCTTGTCGAGCGGACGCTTGCTGGCCGGCGCGAGCGTGGCGTGGCTCTCCACCGTCACCGATTCGCCGCCGGTCTCGAAGGTGGCTTTGAGCGGCGAGCCGGCATTGCCGAACAGCCGCACGTCGAGCCGCACCTTGTGCGCCCGCACGTGCTCGGGCAGCGCGGCGTACGACTCGCGCGCCCGCGCCACCAGCGCGCCCTCCGACGTGCGCAGCACCTTCCAGCCCGGGCTCACCCGCAGGTGCATGGTGAGCGCCTGGCGCGTGGGCTCGCCCGTGGAGATCGTACGCACCGCGTTCACCGTGCCGCCCACCGAGGCGCCGCCGAGTCCGCCGGGCCCTTCGAAGCCGAGCCCGTCGCCCGCCTGGATGGGCGCCGAGACCTCGACGATGATCTCCCCGCGGCTGACGTCGACCACCGTGCCGAGCAGGGCGCCCTTGTTGTCGGGCTGCGTGCGCGTGACGTAGTCGCGGCCGGCGCGGCCGCCGTACATGCCGCCGGTGAAGCCGCGGCTGAAGATCTGAACCAGCGGCTGCACCTCGGCGGGCTCGAGCGGCGCGCGGTCGCCGGCGGCGATGCGGTCGAGGAACCCGCGGTAGGTGCTCGTGACCGTCGCCACGTATTCCGGCTTCTTCTTCCGTCCCTCGACCTTGAGGCAGACGATGCCGGCGTCGGCGATCTCGGGCAGATGGTCGTGCGCGGCCAGGTCGCGCGCCGAGATGAGGTAGCCGCGGTCGAGTTCGCGCCCGTCGGCGAGGTCGGTGAGCACGTAGTCCTTGCGGCACGACTGGGCGCACGATCCGCGATTGGCGCTGCGCTCGGAGATCATGCCCGACATGTAGCACTGGCCCGAATACGAGATGCAGAGCGCGCCGTGCACGAACGATTCGAGGCCCAGGTCGGGCACGGCGGCGCGGATGCTCCGGATGTCGTCGAGCGTGTTCTCGCGCGCCAGCACCACGCGGTGCACGCCGAGTTCGCGCAGCACCGCGGCGCCGGCGGCGTCGTGCACCGTCATCTGCGTGGAGCCGTGGATCTCCAACTCCGGGTAGATGCGCTGGATGAGCCGGATGGCGCCGATGTCCTGCACGATGGCGGCGTCGATGCCGCGGTCCACCGCCTCGCCGAGGAAGAGCAGCGACTCGACCAGTTCGTGCGGCTTGAACAGGATGTTGAACGTCAGGTAGATGCGCCGGCCGCGCTCGTGGGCCATGCGGCAGGCCTGCTCCACGTCGTCGAGCGAGAGTTGGGCGCCCTCGTCGCGAGCGTTCCAGCGCTCGGCGCCCAGGTACACCGAGTCGGCGCCGTTGGCCAGCGCGGCGCGGACGGCGTCGAGCGAGCCCGCGGGGGCGAGCAGTTCGGGAATGGGAAACGCGGCGGCGGCGGGCATTGGCGCAACTTAGCGGCTCCCCGCCGCCGGCTCTACGGCACGCCGCGAAAGAGAACGCCGGGCCGGAGCGTGCAGCCCCGGCCCGGCGTACCCAAACGTTCCGATTACGGCTTGGTGACCTTCAGTCCGGTTACCGTTCCCTCGGTGTTGTGGGCAAACCGGATGCCATACACGCCGTCGGTAGACTTGAGCTTCCCGTCACCCATCACCTGCGACTTGGAGTAGCTGGCCACGACGGTGCCGTTGATGGCGCACGCGACCTTGTCGCCCTTCACCGACATGGCGATCTGCTGCGTGACCGGCTGGCCGGCACCGGCGGCCTTGTGCACCGCGGCGTTCGCTTCGCCTTCGCGTCCGTTCATCTGGAAGGGGCGCGGCCCGAATCCGCGGACGATGAACGTGCCATCGCCATAGGCTTCGCAGTAGATCAGGCTCTCGTTCGCGCCCCCCATGTCGCTGCCGGCGATGAACACGCCGTACGGGTGCGGGTGGTCGTTCAGGTTCATGAACTTGGGCTCGGTGAAGGTCGCCGAGACCGTGTAGTCGCCACTCGCGGAATTCGCGGGATTCCAATACGTCGACGCGGGACCCGTGGTGACGTGGTAGGCGTCGCCTTCCTTGTCGAACTTGGCGTCGTTGATGGTGCTGCCGCGACGCGCTTCGCTCGCGTCCACCGCCCCCATCCATCCCGGCGCGCGCACTCCACCGCCGGCAATCTTGCGCGACGTCTCGTTCATGCCCTGCGCCGAGCCGGCCCGCGGCAGAGCGACGATGGCCGCAACGGCAAGCACGCTGGTGACGATCCTTCTCATCGGTATCCCCCTCTCGGTCGAGTGTGGCTGTCCTTCACCATATACGATTCGGGCACGGCTGGCCACGCCCCGAATGTCAGGAATGGGTCTCACCCGGCGGAACCCGCCCGTCGATGCGGTCTTGAATGGAGCGCGGCAGCAAACGCAGCGCGACGGCGGCGGCGATCACGATCATCCCGGCCAGACGGAGGTGCTGGTCGTCGACGCGCACGCCGTAGCCGAAGACGACGATCCCGACCGCCGCGATGGACAGCTTGATGACCGCGAGACGGTTCACGCGGACGGAAGCCCCAGGCTCGTGCCCTGCGCGTCGGGCACGTCGAGCACCATGCGGAGCAACGCCGTGGAGTACACCTTGCCCTGCGCGTCGGTCTTGAGCGACAGCGTGCCGCCGCCGTCGAGCGCGCCGTGCAGCAGGAAGTTGAGCGCCTTGAGATTCGGCAGCTCGAACCGCTCCACCGGCCCGTCGATGAGGCCCCGGAAGTGCTCGGCTACCCGGTCGCGGGTCACGAACTCGACGAGCACCGGGTACCACTCGGGCTGGAGCGCGATGACGCCGACGTTGGCCGTGTCGCCCTTGTCGCCCGACCGGGCGTGGGCGATGTCGAGAAGGCGGACGCGCATCAGAGGATCTCCACGCGGGTCTTGACCACGGTCTTGTCGATGAGCGCCGGCCAGTAGGCGACGATCTCCTCGACCTTGGGGCGGCCGGCGGCGAAGCCGGTGACGCTCGGCGGCCCGTTGAGCACCAGCGGCACGATCTCGCGGGTGAACCGTTCCACCGTAGCGCGGTCGTGCGAGCGGACGCCGATGCGGTACTGCACTTCGGGCGCGTCCTTGCCGGCGTCGCCCGCCAGCCGGCCGTGCGTGGCCGAGGCGCCGACGAACTCGCCGAGGATATGGTCGAACTTGAGTCCCAGCCGGTCGAGACGCTCGCGGAGCACGCGGTCGGCCAGCTCGGCCTTCTCCAGCGCGTCGGGCCAGGCGTACACGAGCGAGCCCACGGCCTTGTACCCGTCGCGGTAGGCGACCGACACCTTGAGCTTGTCCGTGGCTTCCCGCCCCTGGATGCCGAACACCCGCACGCGGTTCTCGCCCACCTGCTCCAGCCGGATGCTCGAGAAGTCGGCGACGACGTCCGGCGTGATGTACGAGTGCGGGTCGCCCATCTCGTAGACCAGCTGCTCCGACACCGACGGCACGTTGATCCACCCGCCGGTGTTCGGGTGCTTGGTGACCACGAACGTCCCGTCCTCGTGCCCCTCGACGATCGGGTAGCCGACGTTGGCCAGGTCGGGCACGTCGCGCCAATCGTACAGGCAGTTGCCGCCCGAGCACTGCGCGCCGCACTCGATGATGTGCCCGGCAATGATGCCGGCGGCGAGGCGGTTCCAGTCGGTGGCGCCCCAGCCGAACTCGTAGCGCAGCGGCGCCATGGTGAGCGCGGTGTCCGTGGAGCGGCCGGTGATGACGATGTTGGCGCCCTTGGACAGCGCCTCGACGATCGGCACCGAGCCGATGTACGCGTTGGCCGAGAGCACGCGGTCGCGCACGGTGGAGAGCGGCTCGCCGGTCTCCATGTTGGCCAGCGCGTGGCCGTCGGCGATCAGGTCGTCGAGCCGCGGCAGCAGGTCGTCGCCGGTGACGACGCCGATGTGGAGCTGTTCGCTCTTGCCGGCCCTGGCCGCCACGGCGCGCACGGCCTCGGCGCAGGCGGGCGGATTCACGCCGCCGGCGTTGGCGATCACGCGCACCCCGCGCTCGGCCACGGCGGGCAGCACGCTCTCCACGGCGCCGATGAAGTCGCGGGCGTAGCCCAGCGTCGGGTCACGTTCCTTCTGCTTCTGCAGAATGGACATCGTGACCTCGGCCAGGTAGTCGAGCATCAGATAGTCGACGGGGCCGCCCTCCACCTGGCGGCGTGGGGCTTCGAGCCAGTCGCCCCAGAATCCCTGTCCCGATGCAACGCGAACTATGCGAGTCATGACTTGTCGTCGAAGTGTGCGGGGAGTACGAACGCCCCGAGGTGAGGCCCGGGGTTGTGGGCCGCGGCGCGGAGCGCGGTGGCGAGCGTGCGGCGCGTGTCTTCGGGGTACACGATGGCGTCGATGTAGCCGCGGGCGCCGGCGAACTTGGCGTCGAGTTGGTGCTCGTAGTCGGCGCGCATTTCTTCCATGGACGCGGCGACTTCGGCGGACGGCTCCTTGCCGGCGGCCCTGGCCGCTTCGATGGCCGGGCCGTGCACCGCCTGCACCGCCGCCTCGCCTTCCATCACCGCCATGCGCCCGGTGGGCCAGCTGAAGATGAAGTCGGGATCGAAGCCCTGTCCGGCCATGGCGTAGTAGCCGGCGCCCGAGGCGTGGTTCACGGTGAGCACGATCTTCGGCACGCGCGCGGTGGCCATCGCCTCGACGAACCGCGCGCCGGCGCGGATGATTCCCTCGTGCTCGGCTTCCGGGCCGACCATGAACCCCGACACGTCCTGCACGAACAGGATCGGGATGCCCTGCCGGTCGCAGCGGTCGATGAAGAACGCCACCTTCTCGGCGCTCTCCGCGTAGACGATGCCGCCGAAGCGCGGGCGCTCGCCTTTGCGCCCCTTGATGAGCCCGCGCTGGTTGGCGATCACGCCCACCGGGATGCCCTCGATGCGCGCGTCGCCGCAGATCATCTCGCGGGCGAGCCCCTGCTGGAACTCGTCGATGCGGCCGCCGTCGAGCAGTGCGCGCAGGATCTCGTGCATGTCGTACGACATGCGGTGGTCGGCGGGAAGCAGGTCGTAGAGCGCTCCCGGGTCGGTGGCGGGCGCCACGGGTTCGTGCCACTCGGGAAGCCGGGTGCGAGGGAGCACGCGTACGAGGTCGCGCAGCTTGGCGAGGCAGGCGGCGTCGTGCGGCTCCTTGTAGTGGGCCACGCCGCTGATTTCCGTGTGCGTGGCGGCGCCGCCGAGCGTGTCGCTGTCGATCACCTGGCCGGTCGCGCCCTTCACGAGGTTGGGGCCGCCGAGCCCCATGAACGACGTGCCCTCGACCATGACGATCACGTCGGAGAGCGCGGGCAGGTACGCGCCGCCGGCGATGCACGGACCCATCACGGCGGCGAGCTGCGGCACGTGCAGGTAGCGCCGCATAATGGAATTGTAATAGAAGATGCGGCTGGCGCCGTACTGTCCCGGGAACACCCCGCCCTGATACGGCAGGTTCACGCCCGCCGAGTCGACGAGATAGACGATCGGGATGCGACACCGCATGGCGATCTCCTGCGCGCGCAGCATCTTGCTGATCGTCTCCGGCCACCACGAGCCGGCCTTCACCGTGGCGTCGTTGGCGACGATCACCACCTCGCGCCCCTCCACCGTGCCGATGCCGGTGACGACGCCGGCGCCCGGCGCCTGGCCGTCGTACTGGTCGTAGGCCACGAGCAGGCCGATCTCGAGAAACGGCGTGCCGGGGTCGCACAGCTTGGCCACGCGCTCACGGGCGGTGAGTTTCCCCTGCTTGTGCTGGCGCGCGATCTTGTCGGGGCCGCCGCCCTGGCGGAGCCGGTCGTCGAGTTCGCGCAGCTCGTCGCTGAGCGTGCGGAGCCGAGCGGTCACGCTTCCTGCCGCTGCCGCTCTTCGAACCACTTGCGGATGTAGTCCACCAGGTCCGACGTGGGGGTGCCGGGCCCGAACAGCTCGCCGACGCCCTGGGCGCGGAGCGCCTCCATGTCTTCCTTGGGGATGATGCCGCCGCCGGTGACGAGGATGTCGTCGCGGCCCTGCTCGCGGAGCAGTTCCTTCACGCGCGGAAAGAGCGTCATGTGCGCCCCGCTCAGGATCGAGAGGCCGACCACGTCGACGTCTTCCTGGACGGCGGCGTTGGCGATCATCTCGGGGGTCTGGTGGAGCCCCGTATAGATCACTTCCATGCCGGCGTCGCGGAGCGCGGCGGCCACGACCTTGGCGCCGCGATCGTGTCCGTCGAGACCGGGTTTGGCAACGAGAACTCGGATGGGGCGCATGGACTTCGGGGGTCGAAGGTTGAGCGGCCTCTGAGGCGCCGGCGGCTGCTTCCGGCGTCCGCAGTGAAGCTAGCGGGCGCGTCGGCGCCCGGGCAACTAATCCTTGCGGGCCAGGAGCAGCATTTCCCCCGACCGGCGGCCGAGCGGCCGGGTGCTCCACCCGTCCCACGCGGCCTCGACGATGAGCCCGGCGCGGGCCATGAGGTGGGCGAGCGCGGTGGCGGTGTAGAGGCGGATGCGGTGTTCGCGTTCGCCGCCGCCTTTGGGGCCGTGCCAACTGGAGTTCACCGTGAGCACGCCGGAGAGCGGGTCGAAGCTGCGCTCCTGGCCCACGAGCGTGCCGTCGGCGGTGCGCCACCAGTCGCGGGAGAGGAAGCGGGCCATGACGCCGTCGCGGTTGCCGCCGTGCCAGAGCACCGTGCCGCCCGGCTTCAAGACACGGGCGAACTCGCGGACGGTCTTGGCGTCGTCGGCCGGCTCCGAGAAGAAGCCGAAGGACGTGAACAGGTTGACCACGGCGTCGAAGCGGCCGGTCCAGCGGGCCGGAAGGGCGCGCATGTCGCCGCGGTGGTAGCGCAGGTTGGGGCCGGTTCCGCGGGCCCGGGCGGCGGCGAGCAGCTCGCGGGAGTAGTCCAGCCCGTCCACGCGGAACCCCGCCTCGGCGAGCAGGTGCGCGTGGCGCCCCTGTCCGCAGGGCACGTCGAGGACGCGGGCGCCCACCGGGAGGCCGAGCAGTTCGACCACGCGGGTGACGTCGCGGCGGGCCTGTTCGGGGGTGAAGATCGGCTCGTATTCGAGCAGGTACTGGGCGTCGAAGTAGTCGCGCCACCAGTCGGAGGATTGCTTTCGCGGCACGCCGGAAGGTAATCAGGCGGGTTGGACGTTGCGCTTTTATCAGGAAACCATAGCGTGGATGGCATCGGCAGCAGCCGGGGGCGTATGAGACGATCGGTTCGGGTGCTCGCGGGATTGGCGGCGTGCGTGGTGGTGGCGGATTCGGCCGCGGCGCAGGATCAGCGGCCGCCCGCCACCGCGCGGGACACCGTCAAGACCCAGGTCATGCGCGTGTACCACGGCCGCGTCATCGGCGTATACGACGACGACAGCGGCGAGCCCATCGAGGGAGTGGAGGTCCGCGACGTGTTCACCGGACTCTCCGCGCTCACCACGAAGACCGGGAACGTGTCGCTCTTCTTCGTCGATACGGCCGGTGGGGTGATCGGCTTCCGGAAGGTCGGGTACGGGCCGGTCACGATGCCGATCGCGAACTCGCTGACGGACACGATCCCCGTCGTGGTGATGCTCGCGCGCGTCGGCGCCGTGCTGCCGACCGTCGTCACGAGCGAATCGTCGACGCACTACATCTCGCCCGCGCTGCAGGGGTTCGAGGAGCGCCGGCTGTCGGGCGCGGGCGGGTACTTCATCTCCGACAGCGTGCTTCGCCGCAACGAGAACACGACGCTGGCCGATCTCGCGTCCGCGCGGCTTCCGGGGCTGCAGGCGCTCTATTCGGACAAGCAGAAGTTCGCGCGCGCCTTCGTGTCGACGCGGAAACAGTGTCGCGGCCTGGCGCTGCTGGGCGGCCAGGGCAGCAACTGCCAGGGCACCGGCCACCCCGATTGCTTCGTGGCCATCTACCTCGACGGTGTCCTCCGCTTCAATGCAAAGATGGCGGACAACGGCGTTCCCGCACCGGACGTCGAGCACGACTTCAACCTCATCAACCTGGCCGGCATCGAGTACTACCCGGGCGCCGGCACCGGCCCCGTGGGCATGCACGCCGACGACGACGGCTGCGGATCGCTCTGGCTCTGGACGCGGGAACGCTGACCGGCGCCGATTGGCGCCGGAGGCCTAGAAGAACACCGGCTCCCGGTACGCCCCGAACACGTCTTCCATCGCGGCCCGGATCTCGTACAGCGTGCAGTAGCTCCGCGCGCAGTCGAGGATGAGCGGCATCAGATTCCCGGTGCCCCGGGCCCCTTCGCGCAGCGCGTCGAGCGCCGCCTTGCACTTGGCGCCATCGCGCTCGGCGCGCAGCTTCGCCATCCGCTCGCCCTGCCGCCGCTCGGCCGCCGCGCCCACCTTGAGCACCGGAATCGTCAGCTCGGGCTCGTCGGTCACGAACTCGTTCACGCCCACCACCACGCGCCGGTGCTGCTCGATCTCCCACTGCTGGCGCGCCGCCGACTCGGCGATCTTGCGCTGGAACCACCCCGTTTCGAGCCCCTGCACCACTCCGCCCACGCGGTCGATCTCGGCGAACATCTCCTCGGCCTCCCGCTCCATCCGGTCGGTGAGCGCCTCCACGTAGTACGACCCGCCGAGCGGATCGATGACGTTGGGCACGCCCGTTTCGTAGGCCAGGATCTGCTGCGTGCGCAGCGCCACCTGCACCGCCTCTTCCGTGGGCAGCGCCAGCGTCTCGTCCATCGAGTTGGTGTGCAGCGACTGCGTGCCGCCCAGCACCGCGGCCAGCGCCTGGTAGGCCACGCGCACCACGTTGTTCATCGGCTGCTGCGCCGTGAGCGTCACGCCCGCCGTCTGGGAATGGAAGCGCATGATCCACGACCGCGGATCCTTGGCGCCGAACCGCTCCTTCATGTGGCGCGCCCAGATGCGGCGCGCCGCGCGCAGCTTGGCGATCTCCTCGAAGAAGTCGTTGTGGATGTCCCAGAAGAAGCTCAACCGCGGCGCGAAGTCGTCCACGTCCAGGCCGCGGGCAATGCCCCGCTCCACGTAGGTGAAGCCGTCGGCCAGCGTGAACGCCAGCTCCTGCGCGGCCGTCGAGCCGGCCTCGCGGATGTGGTAGCCCGAGATCGAGACCGTGTTCCACAGCGGCGCGTGCTCGGCGCCCCACTCGAAGCAGTCCACGATCAGACGCAGCGCCGGCTCGATGGGAAAGCACCAGGCGTGCTGCGCCATGTACTCCTTGAGAATGTCGTTCTGAATCGTGCCGCGGAGCTTCTCCGCCGACACGCCCTGCTTCTCCGCCGCCGCGATGTAGAACGCCCAGAGGATGATCGCCGGCCCGTTGATCGTCATCGACGTCGAGACCTGATCGAGCGGGATGCCGTCGAACAGCACCTCCATGTCGGCCAGGCTGGAAATCGCGACGCCGGTCTTGCCCACCTCGCCCAGCGACCGCGCGTGATCGGAGTCGTAGCCCATGAGCGTCGGGAAGTCGAACGCCGTGGAGAGTCCGGTCTGCCCGTGTTCCAGCAGGAACTTGAACCGCTCGTTGGTGTCCTCGGCGCTGCCGAAGCCCGCGAACTGCCGCATGGTCCACAGCTTTCCGCGATAGCCCGTGGGGTGGACCCCTCGCGTGAACGGAAACGCGCCGGGCACGCCGAGGTCGGCTTCGCGGTCGCCGGCGACGTCGAGCGCCGTATACAGCGGCGCCACCTCGCCCTCGGAGTTCACGAACGCCAGGTCGCGCTTCTCGCCCTTGGCGAACTGCGCGCGCCAGCGTTCCACCTCGGCGCGCAGCCGGTCGAGTTCGGCGCGCTGATCGGCGACCGTTTCGGCAAGATCCCGCGTGGACGTCATGTGTTCCCCTGCGTCAGTAGGGTTCCGCTTCTCTCGAGCAGTGCGTCGGCCACGGCGAACGGATTCGTTTCGCCGGATTCGAGCGCCGGCAGCCGGTTGTCGAGCCAGGCGATGGTTCCGGCGTCGGTCCAGAGCCGGTCGCGCACCCGGGACTCGACCACGTTCATGACCCGGTCGCGCAGCCGACGCCGGCGCCGCTCGCGCAGGCCGCCGCTCCGCTCAAGATAATGAAGGTGGCGTTCCAGGGCGTCCAGCACGTCCGCCGTGCCCTCGCCGTTCGCCGCCACGGTGCGAAGTACCGGCGGGGTCCAGTGCTCGGCGCCGGGCGCCCGCGCCGCCTCGCGCGCCAGCCGGGCCGGGTTCATCCGCGACAGATCGATGCCGTGATGCGCCGGTACGTTCTTGAGCGTGCCGCCACCCCCCGACCGGAGTCCGAGCATCAGTTCCAGTTCGTTGCGCAGCCGGTCGGCGCCGGGCCGGTCGGCCTTGTTCACCACGAACACGTCGGCGATCTCCATCAGGCCGGCCTTGAGCGTCTGGATCGAATCGCCCGACTCCGGCACCAGCACCACCACGCTCGAATCGGCGATGCGCGAGATGTCCAGCTCGGTCTGCCCCACCCCGACGGTCTCGATGATGATGCAGTCGATGCCGAAGGCGTCGAGCACGTCGGCCACCTCGCCGGTGGTGGCGGCCAGCCCGCCCAGCGACCCGCGCGTGGCCATCGAGCGGATGAACACGCCCGAATCGAGCGCCACCGACTCCATGCGGATGCGGTCGCCGAGCAGCGCGCCTCCGGTGAAGGGCGACGTGGGGTCGACGGCCACCACGCCAACCGACAGCCCGGCGTCGCGATAGGCCTTCACCATCAGCGCGGTGAGCGTGCTCTTCCCTGCGCCGGGCGGTCCGGTGAGTCCGAGCCGGCGGGCGCGCCCCAGCCGCGGCTGCCAGGCGGCCAGGAGCCGGTCGAACCCCGGCCGGTGGTTCTCGACGATGCTGACGGCGCGCGCCAGCGCGGCGCGGCGCCCTTCGGCGAAGTCGCGCTCCAACTGCTCGAGCATGGCGGAGGCGGGAGTGGCGGTCATGCGGGTGATGGTGCCGGTTCGTCGTGCTCGTCGCGGATGTCGCCGACGAGTTCTTCCAACAGGTTTTCGAGAGTCACGATGCCCACGGTGCGGTTGCTCTCATCATGGACGACGGCCAGGTGCCGATGGTCTCTGAGCATGCGGAACAGCAGGTCGCCGCAGCGCGTGTCGGGCGCGGCGGTGGCCACCGGCCTCGGCGTCGACATGGCCTCCTCGGCGCCGCGCAGCAGGTCGAAGGCGTGGATCATGCCCGTCACGTGGTCCAGGTCGCCGTGGTACACGGGCACGCGGCTGTACGCCGACTGGGCGACGCGCTCGGCGGCCGTTTCCGGCGGCGTGGCGTCGGAGACGGCGAACACGTCGGCGCGCGCGGTCATCACGTCGCGCACCAGCTTGTCGGTGAACTCGACGACGCCGGTGATGATCGTGGCGTCTTCATGCGCCGCCACGCCTTCCAGTTCGGCCTCGCGCAGCAGCCGCTCCACCGCGAAGCGCTCCTCGGCGGCGTGCCGCGGGGTGGCCGGGCCGGCGCGGCGCATCAGGCGGGACGCGGCGAGAACCGGCGTGGCCGCAATTTCCGAGAATCGCAGAACGGGCAGCGTCCAGGGCGCGATTTCGGCCGCCGAGTGCCGGGCCACGGCCCGCGCCAGGAGTTGAGCGACGAACAGGATCACGACCGCGCAGGCGACGAGACTCCACGCCACGTGACGCGGCGTGGCCCCAGGCTGCGCCGCCAGCAGCGCGCCGGCAACCGCCAGCACGAGGCCATTGGTCACCGCCGCCGAGGAGAGCAGCCGCTGCGGCCGCACCGCGGACCCGAGCGGCACGGTGACGCCGCGCAGACCGCGCTCGGCCCAGTTGCGCAGCCAGAAGCGGCTGGCCAGCCGCACCGCGGTGCCTCCCGCCACCAGCAGGGCGACGACCCAGGCCACCACGACGATCACGACGGCGTCGATCATTCGGACCCCTGCGCCGCCGTTGACGCGGGCTGCCGTTCGAAGTAGACCCGCTCGATCCGCCGCCGCCGCACGCTCTCCACCACCACTTTGAAGTCGCCGATGATCTTGGCATCGCCCGGGCGCGGCACGCGGCCGAACGCGTCGTACACCAGGCCGCCCACCGTCGACACGTCGTCGCGTTCGAACGACACGCCGAGCACGTCCGAGAGATCGCTGAGCGCCACGCGCCCGCGCACCCAGAAGCGGTCGCTGCCCTCGCGCTCGATGTCCGGCTCCTCCACGTCGCGCTCGTCTCGGATCTCGCCCACGATCTCCTCGAGCACGTCCTCGATGGTCACGAGCCCGGCCGTGCCGCCGAATTCGTCGACGACGATGGCGATGTGGGTGCCGCTCTTCCGGAACTCGCGGAGCTGGCGGTCGATGGTCTTGGAGCCGGGAATGAACGACGCCGGCCGGATGAGCGACGGCCAGCCCGCCTCCGGCTCCCCGCCCTTGAGCGCCCACGCCAGCAGGTCTTTGGCGTAGAGCACGCCGACGACGTCGTCGAGCGTCTCGCGGTATGCGGGCAGGCGCGCGTGCCCGGAGCTGCGCACGCGGTCGAGCACCTCCGACCAGGGCATGTCGACGCCCACGCCGACGATGTCCACGCGCGGCGCCATGATCTCGTCCACCGCGGTCTCGGCGAGGGCAAACGCGCGATGCAGCAGGGTCGAGTCGCCGGACGGGGCCGCGGGCTTGGGTTCGAGCAGCGCGCGCAGCCGGTCGGCGGTCTGCTCGCGCTCCGCCTCGCTGTCGGGCCGGGGCGGGATGAGCCGGTTGAGGGCCGCCTCGACGCCGCGCCCGAGCTTCACCAGCGGCGAAAGTCCGTACGTCAGGGCGGCAGTGAACGGCCGCAGCCACCCGCCCATCGCCGGGCCAATGTCCACCGCCGCCTCGCGGACCACGGCGTCGAGCACGAGCACGGCCGCGATCAGGGCCAGCACCACCACGAATTGGGCGGCACCCGGCAGCGCCGTGCGCCGAATGCCCCAGGTGATCCCCGCGCCGGCGGCCAGATACGCCGCCACGCGCGCCATCGCCAGCGCGCGGTGCGAATCCTCCGCCGAGCGCTGCTGCGGGTTCTCGGGCGAGACGAGGGCGCCGCCGGCAGCCGCCGACGCGATCGCGAGACCGGCGCCCGCGCCGCCGACGATCCAGGCAACCGGGCTCATGCGGCGCTCCCGCGGAGCAGGCGCGCCACCAGGCGCTCTTGCACGTTCCACATCGGCGAGCCGGTGCGGGTCTCGTCCTCGGGATGATCGTGC
The DNA here is from genome assembly GCA_963775915.1 of uncultured Gemmatimonadaceae bacterium. GTDB lineage: Bacteria > Gemmatimonadota > Gemmatimonadetes > Gemmatimonadales > Gemmatimonadaceae > JAGWRI01. Next base: position 578,331 of record CAVZKH010000007.1, on the reverse strand, counting down.
CCCATCACGTGCAGCGTACCGTGAACCACGAGTCGCAGCAGCTCCTCGCGCACCGCGATGCCCCGTTCGCGCGCCGACCGGCGCGCCACGTCCGTCGCGATGTAGACGTCGCCCACCAGCGGCGCGCCCTTGGCCACGGGGGGAAAGCCGAAGGCGATGACATCGGTGGTGCCGCGCCGGCCGAGGTGCTTGCGGTTGAGCCCCGCGATCATGCGATCGCTCACGAAGGTCACCGAGAGTTCGGCGTTCGCCACGCGCCCCGAGCGCAGGGCGGCACGCGCCGCGCGTTCGGCGAGCCTCTTCGGCATGCCGAGCCGGCCCGATTCCACGGCCACGTCTACCGTTACGCTCATGGCGCCGCGAACCCGGCGGACACGCCGCCGCTCGCGGCCGGGTAGTCGATGCGCCCGTGGTGAATGCCGGAGAGCACCCGGTCGAACTCGTCCTTCACCAGTTCGAGCTGGCGCAGGGTGAGCGGCGCGTCGCGCAGCTGCCCCTGGTCCAGGCGCTGCTTCACGATGTGCTGGATCACCTCGCGGATGCGGGCCGGCGTCGGGTCGTGGAGCACCCGCACCGCGGCCTCAGCGCCGTCGGCGAGCATCAGGATGGCGGTCTCCGCGCTCTGCGGCACCGGCCCGGGATACCGGTAGTCCTCGACCTTCGGCTCGCTCTCGCCCTGCGAGCGGGCGCGGTCGAGGAAGTAGTTGATGGTGCTGGTGCCGTGGTGCTCGGAGATGAACGCCCGCAGCACGCGCGGCACGCCGTACTCCTCGGCCAGTTGCAGCCCCTCGCGGACGTGATTCCGGATGATCTGCGCGCTCTGGAGCGGGCGCAGGGCGTCGTGCGGATTCCGCCCCTTGGCCTGGTTCTCCACGAAGTACTGCGGCTTGGCCAGCTTGCCGATGTCGTGGTAGTAGGCGCCGACGCGCGCCAGAAGCGGATTGGCGCCCACCGCCCGGCATCCGGCTTCGGCCAGGTTGGCGATCTGCATCGAGTGCGCGAAGGTGCCCGGCGCTTCGAGGCTCAGCCGCTGCATGAGGGGTCGGTTGAGGTCCGACCACTCGAGCAGGGTCAGGTCGGTTTCCACGCCGGTGTAGCGCTCGGCGATGGGGAGCAGCAGCAGCGCGACCACCACGCAGAGCACCGCGTTGAGCGCGCCGTAGCCCGACGACCCCAGAATCGCGCTGGCGGGCAGGTCGAGCGTGAGCCCCACGGCCACGGCCGCCGCGCAGTAGGCGGCCGCGATGACGAGGATCCAGGTGTACGTCTGCTGGCGCGTGCGGACCGCGCGCACCGTGTACGCGGCCGCCGCGCCGCCGATGATGTTCACGTACAGCGCGTTGGTGCCGCGGAACACCGCCTGGCCCGCGATGAGAATGGCCAGCAACACGGCCACGATCATCGCGATGCGCCGGTCGAACAGCGCGCTGATGACGATGGCCGCCAGCCCCACGGGAATCAGCTCCGGCCGCAGCGGATGCAGGTGCCCCACCAGCGCCCCGCCGACGATGACCAGTCCGGTCACGCCGGCGATGACGAGCACGGAGCGCATCGAGTCGTACAGCTGCGGGCGGAAGATGAGCACGGTGAGGCCGAGCAGCGCCAGCAGCAGCGCGTCGAACAGCAGCGCCCCCAGGTCGCGCCGGACGGCGGGCACCGTGCTGCGCCGCGCGTCCATCGCCTGGTGCAGGGCCGCGAGCTTGTCGTGCTGCTCGGCGTTCACGACTTCGTTGGCCCCGACGATCTTCTCGCCGGCGCGCACGTCGAACCTGCTCACCGGCACGGAACGGCTGAGCTGGTCGCGCCGCGACAGCGTCGTCGCCGAATCAGGCACGAGCGACGGCCGGAAGAACGCGCGCAGCAGCCGGTCGTAGAGACCGCGCGCCGGTCCCGCGGTGTCCGGCTGCAGCGCGTGGGCCTGGACCGCGAACTCGGCGTAGGTGCGCACGCTGTCGGCCGCCTGCGTGCGCTCCACCTGCCCGTGCCGCAGCACCACGTCGCCGGTCACGGCGTCGAGCGCGCCGGCCTCCGCCACGCCCGCGGCGAGCCAGCGCCCGTAGGCCCGCGAGAGCGCGTCGATCATGCGCGAGCGGCGGGTGCTGTCGGCCAGATACGCGGCCTCGACGCCGGTGAGCGCCACGCCGAACGGGGCGGCGGCCCGGGCGAGGGCGGCGGTGTCGCGCCTCCGCCCCATCGACGCGGACCCGATGGCGAAGGCAAACTCGCGCAACCGGCTCTGCGCCGAGTCCACGGCCTCCGGCGCGAAGTCGTACACCGGCTGCACGGTACGCGGCCAGCGCGTCGCGCTCCCGCGCCAACTCGGCGTCGCTCTTCATGACGCGGAACGCGAACGGCGCGATCACGTTCCCGGCCGCCACGGCGCCCGTGTCGTACACCGGGAAGCTCGCCGCCGGCGCCGCGGGAAAGAGCGCGTAGGTCAGCAGCGTGAGCACCACCGCGAGCGCGATACGCGGGCGATGCCGGGACGACTCCCCACCGGCCGACGGCGGCTCGCCGTTCACCCGCGATGGTCGATCGGGGGGGGTCACCGGGGCCTCAGTTCCCCGACTCCGCGGCGTAGGCGCGGATGATCTCTCGCACCAGGCGATGGCGCACCACGTCGGTCTCGTCGAAATACTGGAAGGCGATGCCCTCGATGCCCGTGAGGATGCGCTCGACCTGCAGCAGCCCCGACTCCTCGCGTTTGGGCAGGTCGATCTGCGTCTTGTCGCCGGTGATCACGACCTTCGAATTCACCCCGAGGCGCGTGAGGAACATCTTCATCTGCATCGACGTCGCGTTCTGCGCCTCGTCCAAAATCACGAAGGCATCGGCCAGCGTGCGGCCGCGCATGAACGCCAGCGGCGCGATCTCGATCACGCGCGTCTCGAGCGCCTTCTGCACCCGCTCGAACGGCATCATCTCGTCGAGCGCGTCGTACAGCGGCCGCAGGTACGGATCGACCTTGGCCTGCATGTCGCCGGGCAGGAAGCCGAGCGATTCTCCCGCCTCGACCGCCGGCCGCGCGAGCACGATCCGCCGCACGCGCTTGCGGGTGAGCGCGTCCACGGCGGCGGCCACGGCGAGGTAGGTCTTGCCGGTGCCGGCCGGGCCGATGCCCACCACGATGTCCTGCTCGGCGATCTTGGCCAGGTACGCGGCCTGCCCCGCCGTCTTGGCCTGCACGATCTTGCGCACGCCGGGCAGCGCGATGCGCCCCGACGCCGGCTCGGCGCCGTTCTCCGCGGGCGCGGCCCCGTCCGCGGCCTCCTCGACGCCCAGCTCCGAGAGCCGCAGCACGTCGTCGGGCGACAGCGAGAGGCGCTGGCGCGCCACCTCCACCATGCGCTGGCCCACCGGGGCGGCGCGCTGGACCAGCTCCTCCGCGCCGGTGATCGAGAGCGCCTCGCCCCGCAGCGCCACGCGCACGCCGAACAGCCGCGCCAGCTCCACGAGGTTGACGTCGTTCACGCCGGCCAGCGTCAGCAGGTCGGCGCCCTCCGTGGAGACGCGCCGCGTGATCGTGCCCGCGTCGCTCACGTGGCGTCACCCCGGATGGCGATGTGGAGGTCGCGCAGTTCGTCCGGGGGCACCGGAGCCGGCGCGCCCTCGAACAGCGCCCGGGCCGCCGTGGTCTTCGGAAACGCGATGACGTCGCGGAGCGACGGCGCGCCGGCCAGCATCATCGCGATGCGGTCGAAGCCGAGCGCGATGCCGCCGTGCGGCGGCGCCCCCGCCCGCAGGCCCTCGAGCAGGAACCCGAACCGGGCCTGCGCCGTCGCCTCGTCGATGCCGAGCAGGCCGAACATGCGGCTCTGCAGCGCCGGATCGGCGATGCGGATGCTGCCGCCGCCGAGTTCGGTGCCGTTGTAGACCACGTCGTAGGCGTTGGCGCGCGCCCGCTCGGGCGCCGTGTCGAGCAGGGCGAGATCGTCCGTGCGCGGCGAGGTGAACGGGTGGTGCACGGCCGCCAGCTGCCCGGTGGCCGGATCGCGGTCGAACAGCGGGAAGTCCGTCACCCACAGGAACGCCTGCGCGCCCGCGGGCGCGAGGTTCATGCGCCGCGCCACGTCCTGGCGCACGCGGTCGAGCGCGGGGTTGGCCACGCGATCGACGGCGGCGACGTAGAGGCCGAGCGCCCCCTCGGGAATGCGCAGCTTCTGGGCGGCGTCGTCGGCCAGGAACTTGGCGGCCGGCCCCTCCAGCTTGCCGTTGGCGTGCTTCAGCCGCAGCAGACCCATGGCTCCCGCCGCCTTGGCTTCGGCCTCGATCTCGTCGAGCTGCTTGCGCGACAGCGCGGCGCCGCCGGGCACCACGAACCCGCGCACGCGCCCGCCCTGCTCCAGCGCCGCGCGGGCGATGCCGAAGTCCGGGTTGCGGAACTCGTCGCTGACGTCCGAGATCTCGAGGCCGTAGCGCAGATCGGGGCGGTCGCACCCGAACCGCTCCATGGCGTCGGTATAGGTCATGCGCGGGAATTGCGCCGGAATCGAGAACCCGGCCTCGCCCCAGAGCGCGCCCACCAGGCCCTCGGTGAGCGTGATGATGTCCTCGATGCCGACGAACGAGGCCTCGATGTCGATCTGCGTGAACTCGGGCTGGCGATCGGCGCGCAGATCCTCGTCGCGGAAGCAGCGGGCGATCTGGAAGTAGCGGTCGTACCCGGCCACCATGAGCAGCTGCTTGTACAGCTGCGGCGATTGCGGCAGCGCATAGAACTCGCCGGCATGCACTCGGCTCGGCACCAGGTAGTCGCGGGCGCCCTCGGGCGTGGGCTTGGTGAGAATCGGCGTCTCGATCTCGAGAAACCCGCGTTCGCTCAGGTGACGGCGCGTCACCTGCATGAGCCGGTGGCGCAGCACGAGGTTGTCCTGCAGCTCGGCGCGGCGCAGATCGAGGTAGCGGTGGCGCAGCCGAAGGTCCTCCGCCGGCAGGTTCTCCCCCTTGGCGCGCGCCACGGGAATGGCGGGCACGGTGGCCGGCCCCACCACGCGGAGCGCGGTGGCGTGCACCTCCACCTCGCCGCTGGCGAGGTCCGAGTTCTGCATCGCCGGGGGGCGCGCCACCACGTCGCCCTCGATGAGCACCACGCACTCGTTGCCGAGCGCCGCCGCCTGGTCGCACAGCGCCTTGGGCGTACGCTGCGGATCGAACGACACCTGGACGATGCCGCTCAGGTCGCGGAGGTCGACGAACACCAGGCCGCCGAGATTGCGGGCGCGGTGCACCCAGCCGCCGAGGCGGACGTGCTGGCCGACGTGCGAGGCGCGCAGGCTGCCGCAGCGGTGGGTGCGAAGGGTCGTGGAGAGATCGGTCTGCATGGCGAAGTGAGAGGGAGGCGCCGGCTCAACGCCGACCGTCGTCGGACGGCGGCGAGGTCGGATCCGGGACGGCGGCGTTCGCCGCCGAAGTGGAGCCGAACGCGCGAACCGACCCGAGCGATCGAGGGCCGGGTCGGTGATGACGGACGGTAGCCGGGAAGCGACTCATCGAACCCTGTATCATAATGCCGGAACGCGACTTACGGTAGCTCGCCGCTTGACGGACGAACGCAGCCCCGACTAGCATTAACTCAATGCGCCACTTGCTCTTTGCCGCCTTGATCTGCGGCGGTATGGCAACTCCGTCGATCGCCCAGCAAGTCCCGGCGCGCGACCTGCTGGATTTCCCCATCGGCGCCATGGGCGAGGCCCCGGCGCTCGCCTCGCGATTGCCCAGCGGTTTCTGGAACCCGGCGGCCATCGATCTGGCGAAATCCGAGCGGCTGATGCTCGGCGTCTCGGCACTCAATTCCCCCATCGAGCAGGGAGTCTCGGCGCAGGTGTTCGCGGCGTCGTTCTGGGTGCCGCGCGACGCCGTGGTCACGGCGTCGATCGTCACCGCGGGCGTGACCGACCTCGTGCGCACCCAAACCGATCCCGAGAGCGTGGGCGGGGAGATTCCGTACAGCACCACGGTCTACTCGCTCGGCCTTTCCCGGCACTTTTCGTGGTTCACCGCCGGGATCGCCGCCCGCATGCGCACCGGCACGGCCGACTACATCCAGCGTTCGGCGTTCTCCGTGGACGGCGGCATCGTGGCGGATCACGTGCTGGGTTCACCGGTGCGGATCGCCGCGTCGACCTTCCTGCTGAGTCCCCAGCGGGCGCGCGAGAAATCGACCATTCTCGGCGCCGCCGACCTGCCGGTGTACCACCGCGGATCGGCGCTCGAAGTCCGCACCGGGCTCTCGGCGTCCGCCACCGACAGCCGCGGCACCGAGAAGTATCTCTTCGGCGCCGTGCGCTACCTGGGGCTGGAGGCGCGGGGCGGCCTGGCCCGCGTGGACGAGTTCGGAACCACGTCGGATCACGTGAGGCTGGGCCTCGACCTGAAGTACGCGCGCTACGCCATCGGCATCGCGCGCGAACAGGAGGGCGCCGGACTCGGTGCCGTCTATCAATTCATGCTGACGGCGGTGTTTCCATGAGCGCGCGCGAGAACCTGCTCGACCTGACGCCCGCCGAAGCGCTGGCGCGGCTGACCGCCTTCGCCGCCGCCGAGGGGCTGCCCGCCTATCGCGCGCGCCAGATCGTGCGCCACCTCTGGGTGACGCCGGCGGCGGATTTCGCCGCCATGTCGGACCTGCCCAAGGCGCTGCGCGAGCGGCTCGCGGACGTGTTCACGATGCCGCGCCTGGCGATCGCCGCGCGCGAGACGTCTAGCGACGGCACGCAGAAGTTCCTCTTCCGCCTGGCGGACGGTGAGGCGATCGAGACGGTCGCCATTCCGGACGGCAACCGCATCACGCTGTGCGTGAGTTCCCAGGCCGGGTGCGCCCTGCAGTGCGCCTTCTGCGCCACCGGCGCCATGGGGTTCTCGCGGAACCTGGCGGTGCACGAGATCGCCGGGCAGGTGCGCGAGATGCGGCTGCTGGATCCGCCGATTCCGGTGACGAACGTCGTGTTCATGGGCATGGGCGAACCGTTGATGAACTGGAAGGCGGTGGACCCGGCGCTCACCATCATGAACAGCCCCGAAGGCCTCGGCATCGGCGCCCGCCACATCACCGTGTCCACGGTGGGCGTGCTCCCCGGCATCGTCGCGCTCGGCAAGCGGCCCGAACAGTTCCGCCTGGCGATCTCGATCCACGCGCCGAGCGATTCGCTGCGCCGCGAGCTGATGCCGATCAACACCAAGTTCCCGCTGGCGCAGGTGATCGAAGCCGCGAAGGTGTTCGACCGGCGGGTGACGTTCGAGTACGTGATGCTGGGCGGCGTGAACGACGGCGAGGAGCATGCGCTCAACCTCGCCGCGCTGGCGCACGAGTGCCGGGCGTTCGTGAACCTCATTCCGCTGCACCCCGGCGGGGCGCGCGGATTCTCGCCGTCGAGCCGCGAGCGCATCGCCGCGTTCGCGCGAGAACTGCGTGGCCAGAACGTGGAGGTGGCGGTGCGGAAGAGCCGCGGCGTGGACATCGCCGCCGCCTGCGGCCAGCTACGGGTGGAGCGCCTCGGCCGGCGCGCGCCACGTGCGGCCGACGAGCACGGTGACGTCCACGTAAAGGGTTGAGTCGGGGCGCGATTCCACGCGCGCCGCCCCCATGGCCGCGGCCACGCGGCCCGCCCACCCGGGGTGGTTGGTGCGATCCAGAATCACCGTGCTGTCGCGCTGGTCGGCGGTGGTGCCGATCGACACGACGTCGAACCCATGGTCCCGAAGGTAGAACGTGGCCTGCCGGGCCAGCCCGCGGACGCGGGTGGCATTGAGCACCTCGACGCGGATGCGCGTGCTGTCCGGCGCCATGACGTCGGGCACGGCGGCCGGGGGCGCCGGGTGCGGGCGGGCCCGCGCCTGCCAGTACCATCCCCCACCGCCGAGGAGGAGGAGCGCGGCCGCGCCCGCGATGAGCCGCCCCGGCTTCATTGCAGTGCGTTCCAGAGCGCGATGGTCTGCGGAAATACCGCGTGCCCTTCGCGCACCGCCCACTCGATGCGCGTGCGCACCACCTGACGGAAGGCGCCGTCGAAGTCGTGCGGCACCTGCGCGGCCAGGAACGCGCGATCGGCGCGGGCAAACGTGCGCCCCGGTTCCAGGAAGTCGGCCATGTAGAGCGCCCGCCCGGTGCGCGCCCAGTCGGCCGCCCCGATGGTGTGGAAGCGAATTGCCGCCAGCACGTCGGGCCGGCGCTCGCCGTCGCGCTCCAGAGACGCGGCCGCGGCGGGTCCGTGCAGCATTCTGTATGGGCTCGTCGCATCGCCGGTGATGGCCCGCAGCTCCGTCTCCGGCGCGTCGCGCAGCGCGTCGTGCCAGCGGCCGGCATCGCGCCACGCGGCGCGCTCCGCCGCCGGAACGCTCATGGCCGCGGCCCACGATTCGAGCAGCGCCGCAACGCGGGCGATGTGGCCCCGCCGCGATTCGCTGACCTGCGCCCACGTCGGCAGGCCCAGCACGTCGGCGTCGTCAGCCATCGAGCAGTGCCTCCAGCTGCCGGGCTTCGCGCTGCCAGAAGTCGCGGTCGCGGAGCCCGGGGTGCGGCACGGTCAGGCGGTCGTCGTCGATCTCGCGGCCGCCGAACCGCACGATGTCGAGGTCGAGCACGCGCGGGCCCCAGCGCACGTCGCGCGTGCGTCCGGCCGCCCGCTCGATGCCCTGCAGGGCGTCGAGCAGGTCGTGGGGTTGGAGATCGGTGTCGATGGCGACCATCTGATTCAGATACGGGTTCTGGCCGCTCGGGCCGAAGGGCGCGGTTTCCTCGACCGGAGTCTCGGCGATCAGCCGCGTGCGCGGTAGCCCCCGAATGGACGCCACCGCCGCGGCGAGCGTGCCGGCGCGATTCCCGAGGTTGGAGCCAAGGGCGACGAACGCCACCTCACCCATCGACCGGGCGATGGATGGCCACCTCGACGTACTCGAGGGGCGCGCCGAGCGGCACGTTGGGCTTCCGCACGCGCACCTCGACGCGCCGCACGCCGTCCACGGCCAGGGCGGCCTCGGCGATCCGCTCGGCGATCTCCTCGAGAAATTCGCGCGGCGATGCCATCACCGCGTCGCGGGCCGCGGCGTGGAGCCCGCGATAGTCGACCACGCCGGCGTGCCCCGCCGCGATCCACGACGTGAGATCGACTTCCAGCGGCTGCGGGTGTTCGCGCTCGTGCGGCAGGATGCCCACCAGCACGTGGAAGCGCATGCCGCGCAGGGTGATGCTGTCCAGCGCCGCGGTGTGCATCAGCCGACGCTCGTGATCCGGTGGGTGAGTTCCGACAGGTACACGGCCACCGCGCGCAGTTCCTGCGTGGCGCCCTCGAGTTCGCGCAGCGCCGCGGCCTGGTCCTTGGCCGAGGCGGTGACGCTCTCGGCGCCGGCGCGATTGCGCAGCGAGATCGCGGCGATGCGCGCCACCCGCTCGCGCAGCCGTCCGAACTCGAGTTCCTGGTCGCGCGACGTCTGGGCGATGCGCTGAGCGCCGGCCGCGGCGCCGGCGGTGGCTTCCACGATCAGGTCGAGCGCGTTGCGCGCCGACTCCGACAGCGTCTCGGCGTCGCTCACGATGGCCTGGCCGCGGCCCATCTGCAGCGCCACGCGTCGCATCTGCTCCTCGAACCCCATCAGCAGGTCGCTCGCCTCGTCGGCCGCCGTCGCGCTCTGCTCGGCGAGCTTCCGCACCTCGTCGGCCACGACGGCGAATCCCTGCCCCCGCTCGCCGGCCCGCGCCGCCTCGATGGCGGCGTTCAGCGCCAGCAGGTTCGTCTGGTCGGCCAGCGACCGGATGACCGATATGAATTCCGTGATCCGGCGCGTGGCGTGGGCCAGCGCCTCGATCTGGGCGCCGCTCTCGCCCACGAAGCCCTTGGCGTTCACCAGCCGCTCGATGGCGGTGGCGATGGTGAAGCGGTGCTCGCCCGCGATCTCGGTGGCCTGCTGGCTCGCCTCGGCGGCGGCGTTCCCGTCGCGGGCCACGGCGGCCGTCGCTTCGTGCAGCACGGTGGTGGCTTCGAGGCTGCGGTCGATCTGCTCGTTCTCCTCCACCACGCCGCGGCCCATGTCGGCGATCGTGCGGGCCACCGTCTCGCCGCCCGACCGCAGGGCGCGCGCCGATTCGGTGAGCGTATCGAGCTGCGAACTGACGCGGGTCATGGCTTCGAGCAGCGGCTGCCGCAGGTCGTGGATGTGGAGCGTCGTGGCGAGCTGGTTGGCGAAGCGCCGGATGAGTCCCACTTCCTTGAGCGAATACGCGTTCCGCTTGTGGTGCTCGAGTTCGAGCAGGCCAACGTTCCGGTCGCCGAAGCGGAGCGGAATCACCGCGATGCTCTCGATATGGCCCGCCACGTGTTCGAGCCGCGTATCGTGGTGCGCGTCGCCGACGATCACCGGCTGGCCCTCGTTGAGCGCCGTGCGCCGCAGGGGATGGTCGTACGCGAACACGGGCTCGGCGCGGTCCACGGCCCCGGTGGCCTGATTCCAGACCAGCGTCAGCTGCTCACCCTGCAGCCGGTAGATGCTGAACGAGCGCCAGTCCACCAGCCGGTGCGCCAGGGCCTCGATGCGCCGGAAGGCGTCGGCCAGCCCGACGTCCGACGACACCACCTGCTCCATGGCGAGGATCTTGTTCAGCTCCTCCGCCGCCACCGCTTCTTCGAGAATCCGCTTGAGCAGCGCGCCGCCTACCGCCAGCACGAGGCCGACCACCACCCAGCCCGCGGGACCGAGCTCCGTGATCGCGATGACGATGATCGCCACCGCGATGGCGCCGGCGCCGAAGCCGATCACCTCGTAGCGGAGGATGAGCGACTTCTCCTCCTCCAGCAGCTTGTCGCGGAAGATCAGCGTGAAGTAGAGCAGCGCCCGGCTGATCAGGAAGTACGACAGCACGAGCAGCGCCAGCGGCGGGATGTTGTCGGCGGTCAGCCCGCCGCCGCTCGCGCCGGTGAGGCGGGTGGCCCAGGCGTAGAGCCCGACCGCCGCGACGAGCGCGATCACCTCGCGCCCGGCGTTGATCCATGCCGACTCCAGCGGCTTGCGCAGCACCACGCGGTCGGCGAGCAGGACGCCGGCGTAGATCGCGCCGGCGGTGGCCGGCCCGCCGATCACCACGGCGCCGGCCAGCGCCGGCACGTTGAGCAGGTTGAGGGCGCCGTACTTGGTGAGCGGGATCTGGTAGATCCGCATCACCGCCGCCGCCAGCAGCACCACCGCCATGCCCCACTTCTGGTGCACCCACCGCGGATCGGCGGCGAGCGCCGCGGCCAGCACGAGCATGCCCGCGGCGCCGAGGGTCCGGGCGTAGAACCGGAGGAAGAGCTGCACGCTAGGCCGAGTCGATCGCGGCCCGCAGCGTCGCCGCGAAGGCGACCGCGCGGTCCACGCTCTCGTCCGCGGCGCGCACGATGGCGCTGCCCACCACCACGCCGTCCGCCAGACGGGCCACCGCCGCCGCCTGCTCCGGCCCGGCGACGCCGAACCCGACGCAGATCGGCAAGCGCGGTGACGCCGCGCAGGCGGGCAACCGTCTCCGGCAGGTCGGGGGGGAGCGCATCGCGCACCCCCGTCACGCCCAGGCGGCTGATCAGATACACGAACCCGCTGCCGTGGGTGGAGATCTCGCGCATCCGATCGGCCGGCGTGGTGGGCGCCACCAGGCGGATGAACGCCAGCGGGCTCTCGCCGAACCATCGCTCGCGTTCGGGATCGGCACCCACCGGCAGGTCGGTCACGAGCACGCCGTGCGCCCCCGCCTGCGCGGCGCGTTCCAGCGCGTCGGGCCCGGCGGCGAGCAGCGGGTTGAGGTAGCTGAACAGCACGATCGGCGAGGCGACCTTCGCGGCCGCGATGATCTCGAGCACGTCGTCGAAGGCGATGCCCTGCGCCAGCGCGCGCTGGGAGCTGGCCTGGATCACCGGCCCGTCGGCCAGCGGATCGGAGAACGGCACGCCGACCTCGATCACGTCGGCGCCGGCGGACGCGAGTCCCTGCAGCAGCGCCACCGACCGCGCGCGGTCGGGGTGGCCCGCGGTGACGTACGGCACGAGCGCCTTGCGCCCCGCGCGGCGAAGGGCGGTGAAGCACGCCCCGATGGCGTCAGACGAAATAGTCGCCGACACGAATGCCGTACCGCTCCGGATTCTCGGTCTTGATGACGGTGCGCGTGAAGTTGCCGTTGGCGTCGCGGTCCGAGAGATCCACGAGTTCGCCCGGATGGACGAGGTTGCCCATCGCGTCGCTGATCACGCGCACGATGGGCCGCGACAGCATCTCCTGCAGCGGATTGACGGCGTGCACGACGCCGAGTTCGAACGAGTCGAGCACGACCAGCGTGCCCACGGGGTAGATGCCGGTGAGGTTGACGAACGCCTTCACGAGCACCGGGTCCATGCCGCGGCGCGGATTGTCCCGCATCTCCTGCATGACCATCGCCGGGTTGAGCGGCGTGGTCTGATACGACCGGCGCGAGGTGGCGGCGTCGAAGCCGTCCGCCACGGCCACGATCTTGCTGAACATGCTCAACTGCCGCGGCCGGATGGGACGCGGATACCCGGTGAGATCGGTCTTCATGTGGTGCTCCATGGCCACCACCATCGACCGATAGGGGAACTCCTGCTGGCCGCGCAGCTGGAACAGCGCCAGCACGCCGAGCCACGGATGGGACGCGATCAGGCGCCACTCCTCGTCGGTGAGGCCGCCCGACTTGTTGAGCACCTCCGACGGCACCCGCTGCTTGCCGATGTCGTGGAACAGCGCCGCCATGCCGAGGTCGTACAACTGCAGCTTGGTGAGCCCGAGGCGCTTGCCGATCGCCACCGCGAAGATGCAGACGTTCACGCAGTGCGTGAACGTGTATTCGTCGTAATCGCGGATCGAGGTCAGGCCGATGAGCGACGTCTCCTCGTTCAGGATCTGATCGACGATGCCCTGCACCACGCGCTTGATCTTCTTGATGTTGGGGCTCTTCCCCATCCGCACGGACGTCATCAGGTCCTTGGCCACCACCACCGACTGCGAGTACGTTCGCTTGGCGCGCTCCTTGGCCTGCTCCGTGCCGCCCGAGGCCTGGTCGGTGGGCGGACCCGCGGTGAACGCGTGCACGCCGGCGCTCTCCAGCTTCGCCCCGATCGCCGCGAGCCGCTGGTCCGGCGGGTCCTGCGACGGCGCCTGCAGCAGCGACACCAGAATCATCCAGTCCTTCGGCGTGGCCCCCTCGTGCACCAGCAGCGATCCGATGCCGCTGGCCTTCAACATGCCGAGGATGTGGCTGAAGCTCGCGTAGTTGTCGAGATCGATGCGCAGCCGGATGGCGTTCACGAAGATGAACTCGCCCGAGGCCCGGAGCTGCAGCTCGTCCTCGTGCGACACGATGTCGCCGGCCCGCGCCGCCAGCTCGGCGAGCGCCTTCTGCACGGCCGCGTTCTCCACCGGGTAGAGCTTCACGGCGCGGAGCGCCGCATAGAGATCGCGAATCAGGTCGCGCCCGGCGCGCCGCACGAAGGAGTCGTCGCTCTTCTCCGCCTCGGGCGCGCTGGCGCCCGTCTGCATCGCGGCGCGCGCCAGCGCCTGCGTCGGACGCGCGGCCGCACCCGCCGCGGCGTTCCGTTCGTCGGCCGTCATGCCGGCCCCCCGCGCAGCCCCTTGTTCACCGCGTTCCGGATCACCACGTCGCGCTCCGACTGCGCCTTGCGAAGACTGGCCTGCGCCGCCGCGGAGTTGATCCGGCCGAGCGCCATGGCCGCGCACGCCCGCACCTCCGGCTCCTCGCGCCGCCCCAGGAATCCCTTCCCGTTGAGGATGCCGTCGAGGTAGGGCACGCCCGCGTCGCCGGCGAGCATGCCGTAGGCCTCGAAGAACGCGACCTTCTCGGTCAGATCCGCGTCGCGCACCGCCTTCCCCTTCACCGCCGCCTCCACGCGCGCCAGCATCGGCCGGTAGCCGCGCAGCGCCAGCACGCGCACCGCCGCCACGCGCGTGTCGCGGTCGCCGTCGGCCACCCACGGCTCGAGCATCTGCAGCGCGCCCGCCGACCCGATCTCGCCCAGCGCCTGCACGCAGACCTGTCGCAGTTCCGGGTCGGCGTTGGCCAGCACGCGGCCCATCGCGGCCACGCCCGCCTGCAGCTTCAGGGCCCCGCAGCGGCGCACCGCTTCGAGCGACACGGCGCGCTCGTCCGACTGAATGAGCTTCACGAGTTCGGCGGTGTTGGCGGACGTGAGCCGCGCCGCCGCCGCCTCCAGCATCGGGCGCAGCCGCTGGTTCTGCAGCCGCCCCAGCCACGAGAAGAGCGTGCCCAACGCCATCGGGCGCAGCTGCTCGAACAGCTCCGTGAGTTCGTCGAGCGGCGGAAGCTCGGTGCTCTCGTCCAGCGCCTGCAGCAGCTGCCCCAGCGGCTCGGCCTGGCTCAGCCGCCCCGGGATGTCGGCCAGCCGCTGGCGCGCCTCTGGGCTGACGTCCTTGCCGCGCTCCGCCGCCACCTGGCCTTCCCGCAGCAGATAGGCCACCGTGCGCAGGTGCCCGCCCGCCAGCAGGTAGAGCATCAGCGTCTCGACGAGGTCGGCCACCTCGTTGCGCACCGCCGGGTCGGCCTGCGCCTCGAAGATGTCGAACAGGCTCGCCGCGACGGTCTGCCGGAGATCGGCCGCGTACTCGCGCGCGATCTCGTTCTGCAGGTACTCGATCTCCTTGTCGTCCAGGAAATAGAGCGTGGCGTCGAAATCGGCCATGTTCACGATGCCGGTCTGCGATTCCTGCGTCTCCTCCGTCTGCGCCGCGTTGCCGGTGTTCGCCTCGCGCACTTCCCCGGGCGACATGGGCTCGGGGGGCGGCCCGCCGTCCTCGAGCGGGGAGGCCGGCTCGAGCCCGAGGTCGACATACCGGTAGCGCAGGTTGACGAAATCCTGCTCCCAGAGCATCGCCAGCAGATCGTCGTCGTCGGGCGACGCCTTTCGCGCGCGCTGCAGAATGGTGAGAAGTTGAACCAGCTCCTCCTGCTCGATCCCCTTCACGAGCGTCAGTTCGCGCACCCCATCCTTGTAGAACAGCCAGGGAAGGCTGTCCGACGATTTCGTGCCCTCGCTGAGCACCGGCTGGCCGTACCAGAGGATGTGGGTTTCGGTGAAGGTGAGCACCAGTTCGTCGGTCTCCTCCCACACCGGATTGAACGCGTTCCGCACCGCGTCGAGGGCCGCCTTGTAGATCGGGTTGTTGGGCAGGTAGAGCTGGTGGGCGCGCAGCGCTTTGATGAACGACTTCAGCAGCTCCTCGACGGGCGTGCTCGAGAAGGGAAGTTCAGGCAGCTCCGCCTGTTCTTTGCTGTTTCGTGGATTTGGCGCCGTCACGCCCCCAAGATACCCATTTCCATCACTTGCGCCACATCCTTGTCCCCGCGGCCGCTCACGCATAGCAGAATTGGCGTATCTGCCGGCCAGCGACGGGCTTGCGCATCGATCCAGGCCACCGCGTGCGCCGACTCGAGGGCCGGGATGATCCCCTCCAACTGGGCCAGCGTTTCGAAGCCGTGCAGCGCCTGGTCGTCGGTTACCGACACGTACGTCGCCCGCCCCGAATCCTTGAGGAAGGCGTGCTCCGGCCCCACTCCCGGATAGTCCAGCCCCGCCGAGATGGAATGCGCCGGGTGCACCTGGCCGGCCGCGTCCTGCAGCAGGTAGCTCAGCGTCCCGTGGAGCACGCCCGGCGTGCCCCGCGAGAGCGAGGCCGAATGGCGTCCCGTCTCGAGCCCCTCGCCCGCCGCCTCGACGCCGATCAATTCCACCTCGGCATCGTCGATGAAGGCATGGAAAGTCCCGATGGCGTTCGAACCCCCGCCCACGCACGCCACCACCGTCGCCGGCAGCCGCCCGGTGCGCTCCAGCACCTGGGCCCGGGCCTCGCGCCCGATCACCGCCTGGAAATCGCGAACCATGCGGGGATACGGCGCCGGGCCCACCACCGAACCGATGATGTAGTGGCTGCTGCCCACCGTGGTCACCCAATCCCGGATGGCCTCCGTGGTCGCGTCCTTCAGCGTCCGCGTGCCGCTGGACACCGGCACCACCTCGGCGCCCATCAACTTCATGCGGTAGACGTTCAGCGCCTGGCGCCGCATGTCCTCCTCGCCCATGTACACCACGCATTCGAGGCCGAAGCGGGCGCAGACCGTGGCCGTCGCCACGCCGTGCTGACCGGCGCCGGTCTCGGCGATGATGCGCTTCTTGCCCATGCGCATCGCCAGCAGCGCCTGCCCTACCGTGTTGTTGATCTTGTGCGCGCCGGTGTGGTTCAGATCCTCGCGCTTGAGCAGCACCCGGGCGCCCACGCGCTCCGAGAACCGCGGCGCCTCGCTCAGCGGCGACGGACGGCCCACGTAGTCCGCGAGCATCGTGTCGAGCTCGGCGCGGAACGACGGGTCCGTCATCGCCGTGTCGAAGGCGGCCTCGAGTTCGTCGAGTGCCGGGATCAGCGTCTCGGGCACGTACCGCCCGCCGAACGCCCCGAACCGATCGGTTGCCTGCTTCGCTGTCATCGCACTCCCTCCGCGGATCGAACCGCGTCCCGGAACGCGCGCATCCGCGCCGGATCCTTGATGCCCACCGTGGACTCGATGCCGGACGACACGTCCACCACGTCCGGCGACAATGTCCTGACCGCCCGCCCCACGTTCTCCGCGCGCAATCCGCCGGCGAGCACGAGCCGGGCGCGCGCCCCGGGCCCCGAGCGGAGCGCCTCCACGGCGTCGGCGATCGCCTCCCAATCGAGGGCCACGCCCGTGCCCCCGCCGGCGCCGTCCACCCGGGCATCCAGCAGCACCCCGTCCGCGGTGGCGAACAATTCCGCCGCGCCCCCGGGAAGTTCCGCTCCCGACACCCGCAGCGCCGCCCAGATGGTCCCCGGCCACGCGGCGCGCAACGCCGCCACGTCCCGCGCGTCGGGGTCGCCGTGCAGCTGCACCACGTCCAGGCCGAGCCCGGTCGCCCGCGCCGCGATGGACGCCGCGTCGTCGGCCCCGAACACGGCCGCCCGCTTCACCCCGGCCGGCACCGCCGCGAAGATGCGCTCGGCCGACGCCAACTCCTGCCGCCGCGGACCGCCGGCCAACACCACGCCCACGTAGGCGGCGCCCGCGGCCCCCGCTTCGCGCGCGTCTTCGGGGCGCGTCATGCCGCAGAACTTGAGTTCAACCACGGACGCGGCCCAGGCGAGGGACGCCGGCCAGCGCGCGCACCGCCGCCGTGGGGTCGCCGGCCGCCGAGATGGCCGACCCCACGAGCACCGCGTCCGCTCCGGCGGCGGCCGCGGCCCGGACGTCCTCGGGCGTCGCGATTCCGCTCTCCCAGACGCCCACCACGCCCGCCGGGATCCGCCGAACCAGATCGTCGGCTACCGACCGGTCCACTTCCAGCGTCTCCAGATCGCGGCAGTTCACTCCCACCACCCGGGCCCCGGCCGCGAGTGCGCGTTCGAGCTCGTCGCTGGAGCGAACCTCAACCAGCGTTTCGAGCCCGATGGAGGCGGCAAGCGAAACCAGGCGGGGAAGCGCCGCCGGCTCGATGGCCCGGACGATCAGGAGCGCCGCCGACGCCCCCAGGACCCTGGCTTCGATGAGCTGGACTTCGTCAACGTGGAAGTCTTTTTTCAGCAACGGGATGCCAACACGACCTCTCACGGATTCGAGGTCCTGGTTGGACCCGCCGAAGCTGTGCGGCTCGGTGAGCACCGAGATCACGGCCGCCCCGCCGGCTTCGTACGCGGCCGCCTGCGCCCCGGCGTCGAGTTCCGGATTGATGCTCCCCTTGGACGGCGAGCGGCGCTTCACCTCGGCGATGACCTTCACCCGGTCGCCGCGCAGCGCCTCGGCGAAGGAGCCCACCGGCGGAGCGCCGGCAAGCGCCGATTCCAGCTGCCCGCGGATTTCCCGCAACGCAATGACCCGTTGCATCGTCTGTTCGACGATCGACCCGAGCGTGCCGCCGGGCGGGGTCCAGGAAGTGGATGCTTGCACTTCGGTTCCTGTTCGGTTAAGCTGTCTTCGGTGGGTCTTCGGGAAGGGCGGCCGTCGCCCCTTCCACATCCGCACATCGGAGTTCGCCGCATGCCGCTCACGAAACGCCAGCGCGAAATACTAAACTACCTGACTGCGCACACCGAACAACACGGGTACGCGCCCAGTTTTGAGGAAATCGCCGAGAATTTCCGGTTCAGTTCGCTGGCCACGGTGCACGAGCACCTGAGCAACCTCGAGCGCAAAGGCTACATCAAGCGCACGTACAACGAGAGCCGGGCCATCGAGATCCTCCCCTCCGACGCCGTGGGACGGGCCATCGAGCTGCCGCTGCTTGGCGCCGTGGCGGCGGGCGTCCCCATCGAGGCGGTGGATCATGGCGAGACGATCACCGTTCCCGAGACGCTGATTCGCCGCAGCGGCAACCACTACGTGCTTCGCGTGCGCGGAAACTCGATGATCGACGAGCAGATCTGCGACGGCGACTACGTGGTGGTGAACGAGCGCCCCAAGGCGGACAACGGCGAGACGGTCATCGCGCTGATCGACGGGACGGCGGCCACGGTCAAGAAGTTCTACCGCGAGCGCGACGGCCGGGTGCGGCTTCAGCCGGCCAACGAGACCATGGCGCCGATCTACGTCAACGAGAACGACATCCGCATCCAGGGCGTGGTCGTCGGGGTGATGCGCCGCTACTGATCCGACGGGGCAAAGGCCCGGCGCAGTCGCTCCAGCGCGTCCACGCCGGCCCGCGACCGGATCGCCGCCTCGGCCTGCGACAGCCCTTCCTCGTACGTCGCCGCGGCGCCTCCCACGTAGAGCGCCGCCGCCGCGTTGAGCACCACCGCCGCCGTGGCGCCCGGTGAACCCCGCCCTTCGAGCACGCTCAGCACCGCGTGGGCATTCGCCGGCGGCGGGCCGCCGGCCAACTCGCCGGGCGTGGCCGCGCCCAGACCCAGCGCCACCGGGTCGATCGTCCATTCGGTGATCGTGCCGCCGCGCACCTCCCGCACCTCCGTGGGGCCCAGCGGCGAGATCTCGTCCATGCCGGCGCCGTGCACCACGAGCGCATGCTGCGTGCCCAGCTCCGCCAGGGCGCCGGCCAGCAGCGGCGCGCGGTCGGCGTCGCCGGCGCCGATGACCTGACGGCCTGCGCGGGCCGGATTGGCCAGCGGGCCCACGATGTTCATGACCGTGGGCACGCCCAGCTCCCGCCGCACCGGGCCTACGAACCGCATGGCCGGGTGCATCAGCGGCGCGAACATGAACACGATGCCGGCCTCGCGGAGCGCGCGCTCCATGACGGGTACCGGCACGTCGATCTTCACCCCCAGCGCCTCCAGCACGTCGGCGCTGCCGCACTGCGTGGTGAACGACCGGTTGCCGTGCTTGGCGATGCGCACGCCGGCGCCCGCGGCAAGCAGCGCCGCGGCGGTGGAGATGTTGAACGTCGGAATGGAGCCGCCCCCGGTGCCGCACGTGTCCACCAGCGCGCCCGGATCGTCGGCCACGAGCGGCACCATGACGCGCTGCAGCGCGCGCACCACGGCCGCCACCTCGGCGCCCGTCTCGCCCTTGACGCGGAGGCCCATGAGCACCGCCGCCACCTGGGCCGGGGTCGCCTCGCCGGCCATGATCCGGTCGAAGGCCGCGGTGATCTCCTGCGGCTCCACGGCCTCGCGCATGGCGAGCCGGCGGACGACGGCCTGCAACGGGTCGGCCGCGGCCGCCCCCGGATTAGACACTCATCGTCTCCACCAGCCGTTCGGGCAGATGCGCGTTGCTGGCCGTCAGCGCGATCACCAGCCCGAGCAGGCGCACGCGCTCCACGTCCTCGTCAACGAACACGCCGGCCAGACGCCGATTGGTGAGATTCACGACCCCGATGAGCTGATCGTGGTAGACGAGCGGGAAGCTGAGGAACGACCCCGTCGTATAGTACGCGTCGCCCAGCAGCGGGTGCTCCCGCGTCTCGGCGATGTCCTGCACCAGCAGGGGCTCGCGGGTGGCCGCCACCCGCCCCGAGATGCCGCTGCCGATGGACACGCGCTTCCCCTCGGCCACGTTCGGCGCGATGCCGCGGGCGGCGGCCAGATAGAGCGCCTCCTCCCCCGGGGCGCGCAGCAGCAGGGAGCACCGCTCGGCATTCATGTCGTCGCCCACCAGCGACAGCAGCCCCTCGGCGAGTTCCCGCGGGCTATTGGTGGCCGCATCGAGGGCGAGCACGCGCTCGATCAGATAGAGGGTGCGCGTCTTCTGCCTTAGCTGCTCGCTCCGCCGGTGCAGTTCGACGTGCGCCTTCTCGAGTTGTTCCACGGCCGAGCCGATCGTGGCCTCGACGGCGTCCGATCGCCGGGTCGCCCGGCGCGCTTCCTCCCTAGCCTGCGCCAACTCCCGCTCCAGGGCCACCGTGCGCCCCTGGTCCCCCGACGCGGCGAACTCGCCCGTGGCCTTGAGCAGCTGCTGCTCGAGGTCGCCCAGCTTGCGTTCGTATTCCCCGTGCACGCGCTGGGTCACGTCTTCCAGCGTGGCCACTGCTTCGCGGCGCGCCTCGGATTCGAGGAACCGGACGTAGGCCAGTTCGAACAGCGCCGCCGCCGGGGTGAACCGCTCGGTGGTCCTGGTGCCGAAGATCTTCCGCGGCTCGAACAGGACGAGGATGCCGGAGAGTCCGCCCTCGAACATCAGCCCCTTGAGCGCCAGGAACCCGCCCTCGGCCATCTCCGGCAGTTCGAGCAGCCGCGCGAACTCCGCCGAGGCATCGGCGAAGTCCACGAACGCGCCGCCGGTGGTGACCGCCACGCGCTCGCGCGTGGGCAGATGATCGAGCGTGGTGTCGATGATCTGATGCGACACGCCGTTGGGGCGCGCCAGGATCCGGTCGCGCATCAGGGCGCGGCGGGCGTCGTAGGTCACGAGCGCCACGTGGGCCAGCCGGTCCAGTTCCGCCAGCCCGTCGGCCAGCGCCACGAGCGCCGCGTCCAGATCGGGCGCGGTGTTGAGAGCGTGGGCGAGGGAAGCGAGGGTCCGCGGCGGCATGGAAGTGGGGGCGCGGCGACGGCGCGTATCGGCGCCGCTCGGGCCGGCGAAATGTGATCGTCTACGTCGTGCAATGTCAATCGCTTGCGTCACGTCCGTTGCTTGACTTCACCCGGTGCGCGGGTAGCTTTCCCGCAATGGCGGAGCGCACTGTGCAGCTCGTGTTGCACTATGACGGCTCGGGGTTCAGCGGATGGCAGCGCCAGCCCGACCAGCGCACCGTGCAGGGGGTGATGGAAGCAGCACTCGAGCGCCTCTGCGGTACGCCGGTGGGCGTGCTGGGCGCGGGACGGACCGATGCGGGGGTACACGCCCGGGGCCAGGCGGCCGGGGTGCGGGTCCCCGAGAAATGGGATCCTCCCGAGCTTCGACGGGCGCTCAACGCGGTGCTTCCATGGGACGTGTGGGTTGCCGGCGCGCATGCGATGCGCGCCGACTTCCACGCCCGATACAGCGCCGTCGCGCGCCGGTACACCTATCACGTCGGAACTGATGACGCAGCCGACTCGCCATTTCGCCGCCGCTACGAATTCGCGGTCCGCCGCCCCCTCGATCGGGGCGCGCTGGATGAAGCCGCCCGGAGCCTGCTCGGCGAGCACGCCTTTCGCGCATTCGCCGTGCAGGGCACCGCGCCGCCGGACGACGACCACCGGTGCGACATCCGCCGCGCCGAATGGACCGACCGGCCGGGTGGTCTGGCGTTCACCGTCGAGGCGAACCGATTCCTGCACCACATGGTCCGATTCCTGGTCGGCACGCAGCTCGACATCGCCACGGGACGCCGGCCGCCGGCCGATCTGGCGCGCCTCCTCGGCGCGGGCGACAACCGCGACGTGTCGCCGCCCGCGCCGGCCCACGCGCTCTTTCTCGACGCCGTGATCTACCCCGACGATCTGTACCTGCCATGAAACTCCTCCTCGCCACCGCGGACCTCGATGAAATCCGGTGGGCGGCCACCAACGGGCTGCTCGACGGCGTGCTCACCACGCCCGCCCTGCTCCGCGACGCCGGTCTCGAGGACGACCGCGTGCGGGTGGAGGCGATCTGCGCCATCACGCCGACGCCGGTGTACGTGGCCGTGCATGCGGTGAACGGCGACGACATCTATCGCGATGCCCGCGAACTCGCCCGCGTGTCCGATCAGATCATCGTCCAGGTGCCGCTGGTGGAGGACGCGTTCGGCGCCATGCACCGGCTGCACGACGACGGCGTGCGCGTGGCGGCGATGCTCGTCTTCAACGCCGCGCAGGCGCTGCTCGCCGCCAAGGCCGGCGCCACCACCGTGGTGACGCCCCTCGACCAGCTCGACGCCGTGGGCCACAGCGGCGGCGAGGTGGTGCGCGAACTGCGCCGCGTCTTCGATGCCTCGCGCACCGAGTGCGACATCCTCGCCGTGCGCCCGACCACGGCGCAGCAGTTCTCGGAGGCCGCGCTCGCCGGCGCCGACGGCGTGGCCGTCGCGCCCGACGTGCTGCGGTCCCTGCTCCTCCACCCCCTCACCGACCGCGGCATCGACCAGTTCCTCAACGACGTGTCCAGCGCACCACGGGGGATGGACCGACCGATGACCCGGCTTCGCACCGCGGCGCTCGCCGCCATCCTGTTCGCCGCCGCCTGCTCCGGACCCGCCGAATCGCAGGCCGCCGAGACCGCTTCGCCGGGCGCCGCCGCGCCCCGGCGGAGCGCGCTCGCCGATTCCATCTCGCAGACCCGCCAGACGGCGATCACCCGCGCCATCGCGCGCGTCTCGCCCGCCGTGGTCACCGTGCAGACCGAGCAGGTGCAGCAGGTCCAGCCCGACCTCTTCGACTGGATGTGGGGCGCCGGCCCGCAGTCGCGCTCCGAGGCCGGGCTCGGCACCGGCATCGTGATCCGGGCCAACGGCGTCATCGTCACCAATGCCCACGTCGTCGCCGACGCGCAGAAGACCTCGGTCATGTTCCCCAACGGCGACGTCTACCCCGCGAAGGTCCTCGGCGTGGACGAGACGCAGGACGTGGCGGTGATCAAGATCGACGCCGCGAACCTTCCCGTCGCCACGCTCGGCAACTCGGACGACGTGCTCGTGGGCGAGTGGGCCATCGCCATCGGCAACCCCTACGGCTTCATGCTCGGCAATCCGGAGCCCAGCGTCACCGTCGGCGTGATCAGCGGCACCGGCCGCAACCTCGTCTCCGGCGCCAACGGGCCCCAGGCCTACTTCGACATGATCCAGACCGACGCCGCGATCAATCCCGGCAACTCGGGCGGCGCGCTGGTGGACGCCGACGGCGAGGTGATCGGCCTCAACAGCTCCATCTACTCGCCCAGCGGCGGCTCCGTGGGCCTCGGCTTCGCCATCCCGATCAACCGCGTGAAGCACGACGTGGACGACCTGCTGGAACACGGCGAGGTGCGGCGGCCGTGGATCGGCGTCAAGCTGCGGGTGCCCAACAGCACCAACATCCGCGACGCCATCGCCCAGCGCGCGGTGATCGAGACCGTGGTGCCGGGCTCGCCGGCGGCGAAGGCCGGCCTGCAGGTGGGCGACGAGATCGTGAGCGAGAACGGGCGCACGATCCACAACATGTACGACTGGGAGGGGGCGCTGCTCGACCTCGGCGTCGGCCAGCAGGTGACGCTCGACCTCCGCCGCGGCGGACGGACCTTCCAGGCCTCCGTGACCACCGTGAACCTCCCCGAGGTGGACGCGCCCAAGGTCGAGGTGCTCAAGCAGCTCGAACTGGTATCGGTGACGCCGGCCATCCGCGCCGAGCGGGCCCTGCGCACCCAGGCCGGCGCCCTGGTGGTCAAGGTGAGCGACAGCATGGCCTCGCAGCTGGGCATCCGCACGGGCGACGTGATCGTCCGCATCAACAACGTCACCATCGGCTCGGCCAACGACGCCTCGCGGGCGCTCAGCCAGTTCGCCGGGCGCGGCCCCATCCGCATGTACCTGGAGCGGTCGGGTAGCTTCTACGTTACCGACTTCGAGATCCGATGACTGCTCACGACCGCTATTCCTCGCCGCTCGCCGAGCGCTACGCCTCCCGGGCGATGCTGCAGCTGTGGTCTCCGGCCACGCGCTACGGCCTCTGGCGGCAGCTCTGGCTCGCCCTCGCCGAAGCCGAGCGCTCGCTCGGCGTGCCGATTCCCGAGGAGGCCATCGCGCAGATGCGCGCCCACCTGGACGACATCGACTTCGATGCCGTGGCGGCGTACGAGCGGCGCTACCGGCACGACGTGATGGCCCACGTGCACGCCTTCGGCGACGCGGCGCCGGCGGCGCGGAAGTTCATCCACCTCGGCGCCACCAGCGCCTTCGTGACCGACAACACCGATCTCATCCTGATGCGGCGCGGGCTCGACCTGCTCCGCGGCAGACCGTCGCCGTGCTGCGCGCGCTGGCCGGGTTCGCCCGCCAGTGGCGCGACACGCCCACGCTCGGCTACACGCACCTGCAGGCGGCGCAGCCCACCACGGTGGGCAAACGGGCCACGCTCTGGATGCAGGACCTGGTGCTCGACCTCGCCGAGCTCGACCACCGCCGGGAGGTGCTGCCCTGCCGCGGCGTCAAGGGCACCACCGGCACGCAGGCGTCGTTTCTCGAGCTCTTCGCCGGCGACCACGAGAAGGTGCGCCGCCTCGACCAGCTGGTGACCGCGGCCATCGGCTTCCGCAGTTCGATTCCGGTGAGCGGCCAGACCTACACGCGCAAGCTCGACGCCGCCGTGCTCGACGTCGTGGCCGGCATCGCCGCCAGCGCCGCCAAGTTCAGCGGCGACCTGCGCATGCTGCAGTCGTACGGCGAGGTCGAGGAACCGTTCGAGGAGGAGCAGATCGGGTCGTCGGCCATGGCCTACAAGCGCAATCCGATGCGCAGCGAGCGGATCGCGTCGCTGGCGCGCTTCGTGCTGAGCCTCGAACCGAACGCCAACCAGACGCACAGCGTGCAGTGCTTCGAGCGAACGCTCGACGACAGCGCCAACCGGCGGCTGGCCATCCCCGAGTCGTTCCTCGCCATCGACGCCATTCTCGTCATCATGGAGAACGTGGTGGGCGGTCTCGAGGTGCATCCGGCGCGCATCGCCCGCCGGCTGGCCGACGAGCTGCCCTTCATGGCCACCGAGACGCTGATCATCCACGCCGTGCAGGCGGGGATGGACCGGCAGGACGCGCACGAGCGCATCCGCCGGGCCAGCATCGCGGCGGCGCGGGCGCTCAAGGACGGCGCCGCCGCCAACGACATGCTCGACCGGCTGGCCGCGGACGCGGGGTGGCCGGTGCCGGCGGCGGAGATGGCGGCGCTGCTCGACGCGCGCCACTTCGTGGGCCGCGCCCCCGAGCAGGTGGACGAATTCCTGACCGGAGTCGTGGACCCGCTGCTGCACGGTGCGACGGGCGCCGAGCACGAGGAGGTGCGCGTATGAGCATCGTGGCGCTCGCCCCCATCCCGCTCCGCCACCTGCGCCGCGGCAAGGTGCGGGAAGTGTACGAGGTCGATCCCCTGCATCTGCTGCATCGTGGCCAGCGACCGGGTCAGCGCGTTCGACGTCGTGATGACCGAGCCCGTCCCCTTCAAGGGCGCGGTGCTCACGCAGATCACCGCCTGGTGGCTGCGCCGCTTCGAATCCGAGGTCCACCACCACCTCGTGTCGGCCGACGCCGCGGAGATCGTGCGCCTCGTGCCCTCGCTCGCTCCGCACCGGCGCACCATCGCCGGCCGCGCCATGCTGCTGCCGGCGCGCCCAGGTGTTCCCCATCGAGTGCGTCGTGCGCGGCTACATCTCGGGTTCGGCGTGGAAGGAGTACCGCGAGCACGGCACGCTGGCGGGGGAGCCGCTCCCGGGCGGCCTGCGCGAAGCCGACCGCTTCGAGCGCCCGATCTTCAGCCCGGCCACGAAGGCGGAGAGCGGGCACGACGAGAACATCACCGTCGCCGAGATGGCGCGCCAACTCGGCGCCGACGTGGCCGCCGAACTCGAACGGCTGACGCTCGCCACTCTACGAGATGGGACGGGCGACGGCCGCCGAGCGCGGCATCATCATCGCCGACACCAAGTTCGAGTTCGGCAGCGACGCCGGGGGCCGGATCCGCTGATCGACGAGGTGCTCACGCCCGACAGCTCGCGCTTCTGGCCCGCCGATCGCTACGAGCCCGGCCACGCCAGCCGAGCTTCGACAAGCAGCCGCTGCGCGACTGGCTCGATGTCGAACGCCGCGCCGGCCGCTGGAACGGCGAGGCGCCCGGGCCGACGCTGCCGCCCGACGTGATCGCGGGCCACGAGCGAGCGCTACCTGCGATGCCTTCCGCCGCATCACCGGCGCCCCACTCGATCTGGAGGGCCTCACGTGAGCTTCGCCCGCGAAGGGTATCCCTTCATCTTGATTGCCGCCGCGCTCGCCGTGGCGGGCTACGCGCTGGCGCTCAACCGCCGCTCGTGGCCGCTCTGGCTGCTGGCGTTCCTGCTCACGCTGCTCGCGCTCTGGGTGGCGTACTTCTTCCGCGATCCCGAGCGCACCGGCCCGCGCGGCGACGCCCTGGTGATCGCGCCCGCCGACGGACGGGTCGTGCACGTCACCGAGGTGGACGAACCCGCCTTTCTCGCCGGACGCGCGCTCCGCGTCTCGATCTTCATGAACGTCTTCAACGTGCACGTGAACCGGTACCCGGTGAGCGGGACCGTGGCGTACCTGCACTACAACCCCGGCAAGTTCATCAACGCCGCCGCCGAGAAGGCGAGCCTGGAGAACGAGCAGATGTCGGTGGGCATCTCGCCGCGGCGGCACGAAGGTGATGATGCGCCAGATCGCCGGGCTCATCGCCCGCCGCATCGTCACCTACAGCAAGGCTGGGCGACGCGGCGCGCCAGGGCGAGCGCATGGGGCATCATCCGGTTCGGATCGCGGGTGGACGTGTTCCTGCCCACGAGCGCCGCCGTGAAGGTGCGCGTCGGCGACGCCACGCAGGCGGGCACCACGGTGCTCGCCGAGCTGGCCGCCCCATGAGCCCGCACACCGCGGCCCCGCGTGCGGCGGGCGGTCGTGCTGTTCCCCAGCGGCTTCACCCTGCTCAACCTGTTCTTCGGCATGATGGCCATCGTCTCGGCGACGCGCGGCGACTACGCCCGCGCCGGCTGGTGCGGTGGTGTTCGGCGGCGTGATGGACATGCTCGACGGCCGCGTGGCCCGCGCCACCAACACCGGCGGCCGGTTCGGCGAGGAGCTCGATTCCCTGGTGGACGCGATCACCTTCGGCGTCGCGCCGGCGATGATCATGTACTTCGCGGTGTTCAACCACGAAGGCTGGGACTGGCTGTTCAGCTTCGCCTTCACGGCCTGCGCCGTGCTGCGCCTGGCGCGGTTCAACGTCGAGCAGGCGGGCACCGCCAAGACCTACTTCCAGGGGCTGCCCACGCCGGCCGCCGGCGTGACGCTGGCCACCTACTACTGGTTCAGCCAGACGCCGCTCTATCAGGAAACGGTAATCGCCGATCTGCCCCTGGCACGTGCTGCTCCGGTACGTGATGCTGGCGCTGAGCTTCCTGATGGTCAGCAACGTCCCGTACCCGGTGATGCCGAACGTCAGCCTGCGCAACGTGCGCGGCGTGATCGCCTTCCTGATCGTCATCGGCGGCATCACCGCGCTGATCTTCCTGCCCAACCAGTTCTTCTTCCCCGCCGCGGTGGTCTACGTCGCCTTCGGCATCGTGCGCGCCGCCTGGATCGGGCTGCTCGACCGCAGGGGCTCGGGCCCGGCCTCGCGCACCGGCCACCTCGACGCCGACGAGCACGGATACGGCGCGCGGCTCGAGGAAGTCGGCGACGACCGCGAACCCGACGAGCGCCCCCGGCGCCGCCGGTCGCGCCGCCGCCGCGAGCGGGGCCCCCGTGGTCCGTCCGCCGGCGCGCCCCGCGCTCCGACTCCCCCACCCGAACCCCCCGAAGCATGAGCCGCTTTCGTGTCTCGCTCCACATCACGCCGCGCCGCGGCCTCCTCGATCCGCAGGGCAAGGCCGTGGCCGACGCGCTGCACACGCTCGGCTTCACGGCGGTGCGCGACGTCCACGTCGGCCGCCACCTGATCGTCGAGCTCGACGCCGCCGATGCCGACGCGGCCAAGCGCGAAGCCCGCGCGATGTGCGACCGGCTGCTCGCCAACCCCGTGACCGAGGACTTCGACGTCGCGGCGGTGGAGGGCGCGCCGGCATGAAGTTCGGCGTCGTCACCTTCCCGGGCTCCAACTGCGACTACGACGCCTACCGCGCCGTGGTCGACTCGCTCGGCGAGCAGGCCGTGTACCTCTGGCACAAGGGCCACGATCTCCAGAACGCGGACGTCGTGATCCTGCCCGGCGGCTTCAGCTACGGCGATTACCTGCGGCCCGGCGCCATCGCCCGGTTCAGCCCGATCATGACCGAAGTCGTGGCCCACGCCCGCCGCGGCGGCCCCGTGCTCGGCATCTGCAACGGATTCCAGATTGCCTGCGAGGCCGGGCTCCTGCCCGGCGCCCTGCTCCGCAACGAGAGCCTCAAGTTCGTGAGCGAACTCGTCTCGCTGCGCGTCGAGCAGCCCGACACGCTGTTCACCAACCGCTATCGCGAGGGCCAGGTGATTCGCGTACCGATCGCCCACGGCGACGGCCGCTACACCGCCGACGACGCCACGCTCGACCGGCTCGAGGGCGACGGACGCGTGGTCTTTCGCTACGTGTCCAGCCGCGGCGACGCCGACGAGTGGTGGAGCCCCAACGGCTCCATGCGCGCCATCGCCGGCATCGTGAGCGCCGAGGGCAACGTGCTCGGCATGATGCCGCATCCCGAACGCGCGGTCGACGCGCTGCTCGGCTCCGCCGACGGCACCCCGCTCTTCGCATCGATTCTCGCGGCCGTGGCCGCCTGAACGGAGACCCAGGCATGCCACACCAAGTGACCGTTCTGCCCCGCGCGGGCGATCCCGCCATCACGCCCGCCCTCATCGCCGAGCACGGGCTCACCGACGACGAATACCGCCGCCTGGTCGACATGCTCGGCCGCGCCCCCACGTTCACCGAACTCGGCATCGTCAGCGCGCTGTGGAGCGAGCACTGCTCCTACAAGCACTCGCGCCCCCTGCTCCGCACCCTGCCCACCACGGCCGACTACGTGCTCCAGGGTCCGGGCGAGAACGCCGGCGTCATCGCCATCGGCGACGGGCTGGCCATCGCGTTCAAGATCGAATCGCACAACCATCCGTCGGCCGTCGAGCCGTACCAGGGCGCCGCCACCGGCGTCGGCGGCATCCTCCGCGACGTCTTCACGATGGGCGCCCGCCCCATCGCGATGCTCAACTCGCTCCGCTTCGGCAGCCTCGACACGCCGCGCGTGCGCTACCTGCTGGCCGGCGTCGTGAAGGGCATCGGCGACTACGGCAACTGCGTCGGCATCCCCACCGTGGCCGGCGAGGTGGTGTTCGACCCGTCGTACGAGGGCAATCCGCTGGTCAATGCCATGTGCGTGGGGCTGCTCAAGGAATCGGAGCTGATGCTCGCGCGTGGCGCAGGGCGTGGGCAATCCGATCATCGCCGTGGGCGCCCGCACCGGCCGCGACGGCATCCACGGCGCGTCGTTCGCGTCCGAGGACCTCTCCGACGCCAACGACGCCAAGCGGCCCCGCGTGCAGGTGGGCGACCCGTTCACCGAGAAGCTGCTGCTCGAGGCGAGCCTCGAACTCATCCACAGCGGCCACATCGTCGCCATCCAGGACATGGGTGCCGCCGGCCTCACGTCGTCGTCCGCCGAGATGGCCGCCCGCGGCGACGTCGGCGTCACCATCGACGTGTCGAAGGTGCCGGTGCGCGAGCCGAACATGACGCCGTACGAGATCCTGCTCAGCGAATCGCAGGAGCGGATGCTCGTGGTCGCCAAGCGCGGACGCGAGGACGCCGTGCGCGCCATTCTCGAGAAGTGGGACCTGACCGCGGCGGTGATCGGCGAGGTGATCGCCGAGCCGGTCTACCGCGTGACCGAGGGCGACCGCGTGGTGGCGGAATTTCCCGGCATCCGGCTGGTGACCGATTGCCCGACGTACACCCCCGAGGCCGCCGAGAGTCCGGCAATCGCCGCGCTGCGCGCCCGCGACGTGGACGCCGTGGCGGAACGGCCCGAAGAGGCCGATCCGATGTGGACGCTGCGCCAGCTCCTGGCCAGCCCGTCCATCGCCAGCAAGGAATGGATCTTCCGGCAGTACGATTCCACCGTGCGCACCAACACGGTAGTCGGCCCCGGCGGCGACGCGGCCGTGCTCCGCGTGCGCGGCACGGACCGCGCCATCGCCGTCAAGACCGACTGCAACGGGCGCTACGCGTACCTCGACCCGCGCCAGGGCGCGCGGATCGCCGTGGCCGAAGCGGCCCGCAACGTGGCCTGCACGGGCGGGCGTCCCATGGCCATCACCAACAACCTCAACTTCGGCAACCCGCGCAAGCCGGACATCTACTTCCAGCTGCGCGAGGCCGTGGCCGGCATGGGCGAGGCCTGCCGCGCGCTCGGCACCCCGGTCACCGGCGGCAACGTGTCGCTGTACAACGAGAGCCCGCGCGGCGCCGTCTACCCCACGCCGGTGGTGGGGATGGTGGGCGTGGTCGACGCCGTGGAGCACATCACCCGGTCGAACTTCTCCCGGGCCGGCGACCACATCGTGCTGCTCGGCCAGCCGACCGCCGCCATCGGCGGCAGCGAATACCTCCAGTGCATCCACGGCCTCGTGGCCGGCGCGCCCCCGGCCTGCGATCTGGCCGCCGAGCGCGCGCTGATCGAAACGCTGCTCGCCGCCATCGGCACCGGCGCCGTGCGCTCGGCGCACGACTGCAGCGACGGCGGCCTGGCGGTGGCGCTCGCCGAATGCGCCATCATGGACCGGGCGCGCCCGCTCGGCGCCCGCGTGGATCTGTCGCCGTGGGCGGCGCTGCCGCTGCGGGCTCTGCTGTTCGGCGAAGCCCAGGGACGGGCCCTGGTGTCCACCGCCGACCCGGCGCGCGTGCTGGCCATCGCCGCCGAGCACGGCGTGCCGGCGCGGGACATCGGAACGGTTGACGGCGGTACTAGGCTTCGGATAGGGGTGGGGGCGCGCGAGTTCTCGGCGCCGCTCGCCGAACTCGACGACGCCTACTTCGAGGCGATTCCTCGCATCATGTCGCGCCCGGCCTCGGCCGCGGCCGACTTCCCGTCAACGACGGCGGTCTGATTTCATGTGTGGCATCTTCGGAATCCGCGGCACCCCTGACGCCGCCCGACTCACCCAGCTGGGGCTCTACTCGCTGCAGCACCGGGGGCAGGAGTCGGCCGGCGTCGCCGTGCTCGACGCCGACAACCACGGCCAGGTGGTGCGGGTCATGGGCACCGTGGACGAAGCGCTCGGGCGCGAACTGGCCGGCGCCACCGGCGATCTGGCCATCGGGCACACGCGCTACAGCACCGCCGGATCGTCGACCATCGAGAACGCCCAGCCCATCTTCGTGCAGTCGCGCGGCGGTTACATCGCGCTGGCACACAACGGCAACCTCGTCAACGCGATGCAGGTCCGCGCCGAGCTGGAGGCGTCGGGCTCGATCTTCTCCACCAGCGCCGACTCCGAGGTGATCGTGCACCGGCTGGCCAAGTCGCACGCCGCCACGCCGGCGGCGCGCATGGCCGAAGCGCTGGCCGGCCTCGAGGGCGCCTACAGCCTCGTGGCCGCCATCGGCCACACCCTGGTGGCGGCCCGCGACCCGCACGGCTGGCGTCCGCTGGTCATGGGGCGCGTCAACGGCGCCGTGGTGTTCGCGTCCGAAACCTGCGCGCTCGACATCGTCGGCGCGGTGGCGGAGCGTGAGGTGGGCCCCGGCGAGATCGTCACCGTCGACGACACCGGCGTGACGATCACGCAGGCGCTGCCACCGATGACGCTCCGCAAGTGCGTGTTCGAGTACGTGTACTTCGCCCGCCCCGACAGCCGCGTCTTCGGCGGCTCGGTGGACCGGGCGCGCCGCGCGCTGGGCCGGCAGCTGGCCAGGGAGCACCCGGCGCCGGGCGCCGACCTCGTGTTCAGCGTGCCCGACTCGTCGAACTCGGCGGCGCTCGGCTTCGCCGAGGTCAGTGGGCTGCCCTACGAGCTGGCGCTCATCCGCAATCACTACGTCGGGCGCACCTTCATCCAGCCCACGCAGGCCGGGCGCGACGCCAAGGTCAAGGTCAAGTACAACCCGGTGCGCGAGGTGATCGAGGGCAAGAGCGTGGTGATGGTGGACGACTCCATCGTGCGCGGCACGACCACGCGCGGCCTCGTGGCCATGGTCCGCGGCGCCGGCGCCCGCGAAGTGCATCTGCGGGTGAGTTCGCCGCCGATCACCGGTTCGTGCTACTACGGCATCGACACGCCCACCCGGAAGGAACTGATCGCGGCCAACTTCACGCACGACGAGATCGCCCGGCAGCTCGGGGTGGACTCGCTCGGCTACCTGTCGCGGGAGGGCATGCTCGACGCCGTGCCCAAGGGCCCCGAGGGCTTCTGCGACGCCTGCTTCTCCGGGAACTACCCCACGGCCATCCCGCTCGATGCCGCGGACCGCTGAGGCGGTCGGCTACTTGCCGCCCCCCGTGGGTGGTATATTTCAGCCTTCATGCCGATTCTGACCCTGCCGGGCCGCACCGTCCGTGCCGTCCGGCATCCCGCCATGCCGCAACTGCCCGATCTTCCCGAAATCCGGGATGACCGGACGTTCCGCATCGCGCTGGTCACCGAGTACTACTATCCGCACCTCGGCGGCGTGTGCGAGCACGTCCACTTCTTCGCCCGCGAGGCGCGCCGCCGCGGCCACCACGTGGACATCATCACGTCCCACATTCCGGGGGCCGAGGAACTGCCCAACGTCATCCGGATCGGCCGCAGCCAGCCGGTGCAGGCCAACGGATCGCAGGCCCGCATCACGCTCGGTCTGGGGCTCCGCCGGCGCATGCGGCAGGTGCTCCGCGACGGACGGTACGACATCGTGCACGTCCACTCGCCGCTCACGCCCGTGCTGCCCCTCCTGGCCATCGACGAAGCGGAGTGCCCGGTGGTCGGCACCTTTCACACGTATTTCGAGAAGTCGCGGGGCTACGCGCTGTTCAACCGCTACTTCCAGAGCCGGCTCGACAAGCTGAGCGTGCCCATCGCCGTGTCGCATTCCACCACGGTGGCGCTCAATCAGTATTTCACGGCCGATTGGCAGATCATTCCCAACGGCATCGACGTGCAGGTGTTCAACCCGCACGCGCCGCGGCCGCCGGAAATCCGCCCCGACGTTCCGTCGATCCTGTTCCTGGGCCGCTTCGACCCGCGCAACGGCCTCGACACGCTCATCGACGCCTTCCGCCGCGTGAAGGCCCATGGCCGCCGCGCCCAGCTCGTCGTCGTGGGCGACGGCCCGCTGCGCGACCACTACCGCGGCCTCGCCGCCGGCGACCCGGACATCACGTTCGTGGGCTCAGTGCTCGAGGGGCGGCCGAGCTACTACGCCAACTGTTCGATGTACGCCTGCCCCACGACCAAGGCCAGCTTCGGCATCACGCTGCTCGAGTCGATGGCCTGCGAGACGCCCATCGTGTGCTCGGACATTCTCGGCTTCCGGGACGTGGTGAAGAACAACCGCGAGGCGCTGATGGTGCCGTGCGGCGATCGGGAAGCGCTGGCCGACGCCATCGTGCGTCTGATCGACGACGACACGCTGCGGGCGCGGCTGGGCAAGCGCGGCCGCGAGGAGTCGCTGCAGTACGGGTGGGATCGGGTGACCGAGCAGGTCCTCGGGGTGTACCACTCCGTTCTCGGACGAGCCGCCGCCGTCGCGCGATGATCGGTCCGGCGGTGATCGGCGGCGCGGTCGCGGCGGCCGGACTCGCCGCCCACGGCGCCTTCTATCGCAACAGTTTCGTCTTCGGTCCCGCCCTCGGCCGGCTCCCCACGCCCGCGCGCGAAGTCGCCCTGACGTTCGATGACGGGCCCAACCCCGACGCGACGCCGCGCATCCTCGACGCCCTCGGCGAGGCCGGCGTCCACGCAACGTTCTTCGTCCTCGGGCGGCACGCCGAGCGGTGGCCGGCGCTCGTGCGCCGCGTGCACGACGAGGGACACGCCATCGGCAATCACGGCTACTACCACCGGAAACTCCACTTCAAGAGCCCGGCCTACGTGCGCGACGATCTCGGCCGCGGCACCGACGCCATCGCGGCGGCGGCGGGCGTGCGCGCCGCGCTCTTCCGCGCGCCGCACGGCTTCCGGAGCCCCTGGGTGAATCGCATCGCCGCCTCGTACGGCGAGCGCGTGGTAGGGTGGTCGCTCGGCGTGTGGGACTCGGCGCGGCCGGGCGTTGACGAGATCGTGCGGCGCACGGTGCGCGGCGCGCGGCCGGGCTCCATCCTGCTGCTGCATGACGGCGACGGCTACGACGCCGCCGGCGACCGGTTGCAGACGGCGGCGGCGGTCCCGCGCATCGTCGCCGACCTTTCGGCGCGCGGCTTCACGTTCGTCACCGTTCCCGCGGCATGAAGCGCGCCGCCGGCCGCGTGCTGCGCATCACGATGTGGGTGGTGGCGGCCGCCTTCCTGATCATGTTCGCGACCCGCGTGCAGTGGGGCGAAACGCTGCGGGCGCTCGAGTCGGCGTCGCCCACGATGCTGCTGGCGGCGGCATTCGTGAACCTGCTGTCGCTGGCGCTCAAGGGCGTGCGGTGGTGGATCTTCCTCCGGCCCGTGGGCGCCGAGTCGTTCTGGCTCGCCATGCGCGCCACGTTCGCCGGAGCCGGCCTCAACAACGTGCTCGTCGCCAACGGCGGCGAGGCGGCGCGTGTGATCTTCGTCTCCCGCGCCAGCAAGGTGCCCAGCGCCAAGATCCTGGCCACGTTCGCGCTGGAGCGGCTGTTCGAGTTGAGCGGCTACGTGCTCATGCTGGTGCTGGGCATCTGGCTGCTCCCCCTGCCCGACCACATCTCGGCGCTGCGTCCGTTCGCCATCACCGCCCTGGCGGTGCTCGGCTTCTTCGTGCTCTTCCTGCTGAGCCGGGAGAAGACGGAAGAGCGCGTCATTGCCGACGAGTCCAACTGGCGCGGCAGGCTCCGCGCATTCGCCAGGCGGTTCACCCACACGCTGGCCAGCGTCTCCACGGTGCCGCGCTTCGTGGCCGCGATGCTGCTCTCCATCGGGTCGTGGGGGCTCCAGATCGCCACGTATCATATGACGGCGCGCGCCGTGCACTTCCCGATCACGTTCACCGGTACCGTGGCCTGCCTGCTGGCGGTGAACGTCGGGTTCGCCATCCGGCCCACGCCGGGCAACGTGGGAGTGTTCCAGCTGCTGTACGCCCTCACCGCCGCGGCGCTGGGGTTCGATTCGAACGCCGCCGTGGCCGTGGCGTTCCTCATCCAGACGCAGCAGATCCTGCCCGTCACGGCCATCGGCATCGCCCTGGCGCCCGAGTTCATCCGCAAGGGAAAGCGTCCGCCAACGCCGCCGGACGTGGCCGAAGGGATCCTGCACCCGCTGGATCTGCCGGTGGACGATCCGGGCTGACCGGCGACTCCTCGGGGCTCGCGGCGAACAGGGGACGATCCGAAAAATGGCCCGTCCCGCGAGAAATCAGCCGCAGCCGCCCGAATTCGGCCCGCGGCCAGCCCAGTTCGGTCCGCGGCCAGCCGGCTTCGGTCCGCGGCCTCCCTTGTCTTGCCCGCGGACTCCCGTGTCTTGCCCGCGGACTCCCGTGTCTTGCCCGCGGACTCCCGTGTCTTGCCCGCGGACTCCCGTGTCTTGCCCGCGGACTCCCATGTCTTGCCCGCGGACTCCCATGTCTTGCCCGGGGCTCCCGTGTCTTGCCCGCGGGCTCCCGTGTCTTGCCCGCGGACTCCGAGACGTCGCCCGCACGCAACCTTCGTTGGACCGGGCGCTCCGACGGACGAACCGCGTACTCCGAATGACGACCCGCGGACTCCGACGGACGAACCGGGACTCCGAATGACGAACCGCGCACTCCGACGGCCCGACCCGCGGACTCCGACGGGCGACCCGCGGACTCCGAATGACGAACCGCGTACTCCGAGGCCCGGACCGCGCACTCCGACCGACGAACCGCGGACTCCGAATGAATATCTGCGTACTCCGAATGAATATCTGCGTACTCCGAATGAATATTTGCGTACTCCGGGCGGATTTCGGCCGCTGACAGGCGCTCTCACTGGCCCGCGGTGTGTAAGCGCGCCGAACATCTGCTTCGGCCTCGGAACGCGTCGAATCGATCGGTACGAAGCGAAACGAAGAACGGCGCCCATTTCTGGACGCCGTTGGACTTCATTTGACTGCTTGTCAGTGGAGGCGCGGGGAATCGAACCCCGGTCCGAGAATAGATCTACCACAGCGTCTACGTGCGTAGCTCACCGATTGGTGTTTCCGTCGGCTGGCCGGTAAGCCGCCCACCGACGGATGAGCCCTCTAGAATCTCGTCAGCGCGTCGAGAGCGTACTCGCCGACCATCCCGGATTTGCGATACTCCGGAAGCCGCCCCGGGAGGGCTTCCTCAGGAGCACTCGGCGCAACCGAAGTTACGCAGCGAGGGCCAAGTTGTTGTTGGCAGTTGGAATTTTCCCGAGTGTTTTACCAGGAACCCGAGGACCTGGGCACGCGGCCACAGCTTCACTTACCCCGTCGAAGCCTGTCGCCCCCTAACTACAACTAAAGATAACTACAGGCCGTCCGCTGCCGGCTGACAGCTTCCAGCCGACCGCAACTGCTCTGAGACAGTACTCTAAGTCACACAGTTTAAACCTAATCCGCGTCTTGTGATACGGCAATAGATCTGACGCAATTCCTGCCGGCCTTCTTCGCCTCGTAAAGCGCCCGGTCGGCTGCCCGGAACAGCCCCTCCCTGGTTGGCACGGAGTCCGGATAGGACGCCACGCCCAGCGAGACCGTCACCGCGATCTCCTCCCCTTTGAACTTCACCGGCTTCGACCCCACCGAGTGCCGGAGCCGGTCGGCCAGGTCGGCCGCGCCCGCCACCGAGGTCTGCGGCAACAGGATCGCGATCTCCTCCCCGCCATAACGCGCAATCACGTCAACCGTCCGCACCCCTTCGGTGAGCTTCTTCGCTACCCGCCGCAGCACCTCGTCCCCCGCCTCGTGCCCCCAGGTGTCGTTGACCACCTTGAAGTGGTCGAGGTCGGCCAGGATCAGAGCCAGAGGCTGCCCGAAGCGGTCGGTCTCGTTCAACAGCCGCTTCAGGTGCTCGTCGAACGCCCGCCGGTTCACCAGCCCCGTGAGCGCGTCGGTGCTCGCCCGCTTGCTCACCTCGTCGATCTCCCAGACCATCTCCAGCGACGTCGCCGACACGGCCCCGAGCACGCCCAGGTTGTGCACCTCGTCCTCGGTGATCCGGCCGGGCTCCACGGCCACCACCACGATCGCCCCGATCACCCGGTCCTCCCGCGTCAGCGGGACGATGCCGATGGAACCCGTGCGCCACCCGCCGTCGCCGTCGCAGAACAGGGACACCCGCGGATCCAGCCGCGACGCGTCATCCATGAACAGCACCATTGCATCCCGGCAGGCATTGGAGACCAGGGTGTCCGGATCGAGCGGAAAGGGCGCGTGCATGCGGAAACCGGCCGTGGTGTGCCGCACCGCGCCCTTCTGCATGTCGGCGCGCCAGCGCACCAGCGCCGCGCCCGACGCCGAGGACACTTCGAGCGCCGTGTCACAGATGGACGCGGACAGCGACTCCTGCGTCTTGTTGGTCTGGATCTGCCGCACCGCGGCAAGCAGGGCGCGGCTCTGCCGCATCTGCCGCGCGTACTCCCGGCGCGCCTCGCTCAGCGAGAGGAGCCGCAGCATCTGGCCCGCGTAGCGCGGCAGCCACTGTTTCGCCTTCTGCCGCGAGATCGCCAGTCCGCCGGCGTGCGTCACCGTCAGCACCCCCAGCAGCAGGGTGTCGTCCACCACCGGCGCCGCCGCGAACTTCGGCGGCTCCGGCCCGTCGCCGCCGTCGAGCACGACGATGCGGCCCTCGGCGGCCCATCGCGCCAGCGGCCCCCACTCGTCCAGCTTGAAGTGCTGAGGCCGTTCCGCGCCCACCGCGGACCAGGCGGCCGGGGTGAGCTTGTCCCGCGCCTCGTCCCACCGCCACAGGACGGCTTCCTCGGCGCCGCACCCGTCGCGGATGTCCTCCAGCTGCTCCGTGAGGTGCGCCGCGTCGACCACGAATTCCTTGAACTCGTGCGTGGCCTCCACCGCGCTCCGCAGATCCGTGACTGGCGCCGACGGAGACGTCCGGCGCCGCCGGATCGCCTTGGACTG
Source organism: uncultured Gemmatimonadaceae bacterium (assembly GCA_963775915.1). Lineage (GTDB taxonomy): Bacteria > Gemmatimonadota > Gemmatimonadetes > Gemmatimonadales > Gemmatimonadaceae > JAGWRI01. The sequence goes on along the minus strand of CAVZKH010000007.1, from coordinate 540,018 downwards.
GAGCAGCGACCGCACGCGGTCGGCGGCCGGGTCCGGCACCGCGGGCTCTGCCGCCGCCCGTTCGGCCAGCCGGAGGGCGCGGGCATAGAGGCCGGCGCCCACTGCAATCGCCAGCCCCCCGCCGATCACCGCGATCCATTCCGCAGTCGTCATATGCCGACCCGGCGCCCCAGGGACGAAGTCAGTCGTGCGTGATGCGGCTCGCCGCCACGGCGGCGCCGAATCCATTGTCGATGTTCACCACGGTCACGCCCGCGGCGCAACTGTTCAGCATGGTCAGCAGCGCGGCCACGCCGCCGAACGAGGCGCCGTAGCCCACGCTCGTCGGCACCGCGATCACCGGTCCGGCCACCAGCCCGCCCACCACCGACGGCAGCGCGCCGTCCATGCCCGCCACCACGATCACCACCGCCGCCGACAGCAGTTCGTCGCGGCGCGCCAGCAGACGGTGGAGCCCCGCGACGCCCACGTCGGTGACGCGGACCACCGCGTTCCCCAGCGCCGCCGCTGTCACCGCCGCCTCCTCCGCCACCGGCAGGTCGCTCGTGCCCGCGGTGACGATGCACACCGAGCCGCGCCCCGGGTCCGGCGCCTCGCGGCCTGCGAGATGCGCCGTGCGCGCCACCGGATTCCATTCGATGCCGGGCATCGCCGCCCCCAGCGCCGCCGCCGCCTCGTCGCTCACCCGGGTGGCCAGCACGCCGTCGCCACGCGCCGCGATCCGCTCCGCCACCTCGACGATCTGCGCGGGCGTCTTCCCGGCGCCGAAGATGACCTCGGGATACCCCTGGCGCAGCGTGCGGTGATGGTCCACGGTCGTGTGGCCCAGACTCTCGATCGGATCGACGGCCAGCGCCTGCACCGCCTGTTCGATGGCCAGCGTGCCGTCCGCGACCCGCGCCAGCAGATCGCGAACGCGCGACCGCATCATGCGCCCACCGGCTCCAGCCGCGGCTCGTCGTGCGGCAGATCCTGGGCGTACCGGTCGCGGGTGCGCAGATATTCGTCGAAGATGCCGGCGATCTCGCCGTGGGTCTCCACGGCGTAGAGCTTCTTGCGCAGTTCCGCCGAGCCCGGCAGTCCGCGCACGTACCAGCCGAGGTGCTTGCGGAACTCGATGGCCGCGCCGCGGCGGTCGGGCTCGTACGCCGCCGCCATGGCCGAGTGCTCGAGCGCGATGCGGAAGCGCTCCTCCACGCCCGGGGCCGGACGCATCTGGCGTCCCGAGAGCAGATCGCGCGTCTGGTCGAAGATCCACGGCTGGCCGAACGACCCGCGGGCGATCATGACGCCGGCGCACCCGGTCTCGCGGCGCATCCGGGCCGCGTCCTCGGCGGTCTTGATGTCGCCGTTGCCGAGCACCGGGATGTCCAGCGCCTGCACCACCGCCGCGATCTCGTCCCAGTGGGCGGCGCCGGAATACATCTGCGTGCGCGTGCGCGGGTGCAGGGCCAGCACCCGCGCCCCGGCGTCCTGACAGCGGAGAGCGATCGTGACCGGATCGCGCATCTCCTCGTTCCAGCCGCTGCGGATCTTGCAGGTAACCGGCAGATGCGTGGCCGCGGCCACCGCGCGGATCACGTCCTCGACCAGATTGAGATCCTTGAGGCAGCCCGACCCGCCGTTGCGGCGCACGACCTTCTTGACCGGGCACCCGAAGTTGATGTCCACGAAATCGGGCTGGAACACGTCGGTCACGAGCGCCGCCGCCTCGCCCATTGCCGCGGCGTCGGCCCCGAAGATCTGGACGCCGATGGGATGCTCCTCGGGCCCGAACCGGAGCTTGTTGATCGTGGCCGGGTTCTCGCGGCGGATGCCCTCGGCGGACAGGAATTCCGTGACCACCACGTCCGCGCCGAACCGGCGGCAGAGCCGGCGGAAGGGCGACTCCGACACCCCGGCCATCGGGGCCAGGTAGAGCGGAACGTCGGCGGCGAGGGGGAACGGAAAGGGCATCCGGAGCAAGCTAACCGGCCACCGAAACGGTTGCAACGCCGCTATTTGACACCACTTGGGCGCTTCCGTTAACTTCGATAGCTCAATGGATTACGCACACATCCGGCGTCCAGGCGCCGTGACTTTCTAACGGGCGGGGAACGGGTTCGATGGAACTGCGCGAGTTCTTCAGCGAAGACGCGATCAAGCTCGAGATCGAGGGCACCACCAAGGACGACGTGCTGCGCGAACTCATCGGGCTGCTCAAGCTCGACGAAAAATCCGAAGGCATGCTGTTCAAGATGCTCAAGCGCCGGGAGAATCTCGGCTCCACCGGCATCGGGCGCGGCATCGCCATTCCGCACTGCCGCTCGCTCGTGGTCAACAAGCTGCGCGTGGCGTTCGGCCGCAAGAAGGAGGGGCTCGACTTCAAGGCGATCGACGAGAAGCCGGTGCACTTCTTCTTCCTCATCGTCGCGCCGCCGCTCGAGGTGTCCAACCAGTATCTGCCGGTGCTCGGCAAGATCGCGCAGTTCAGCAAGGAGCCCGACGTCCCGGGCCGCCTGCTCGAGATCACCGAGCCGAAGCAGTTCCTGGCGCTTCTCGAAGAGAAGGGCGTCTAGCGCCGCGGCGCCGCGGTCGTCAGCGGCCGAACAGCGCCAGGAAGAGCAGCGTCGAGACGACGGTGAGCGCCACGGCATATACCACGCCCACTCCGGTTGTCCGCCAGGCCGCCGTGCGGCCGCTCACGCGGTAGGCGCGTTCCACGCCGGCCAGCACGTTCCAGCTCGCGTAGAAGAGTCCGGCCACCGAGGCCAGGAAGCTCAGCCAGCCGGGCCCCACGAGACTCACCACCACGAGCCCGATGAGCAGCAGGAACAGCGCGGCGTGCGCCTCGAGTCCGTAGGCCCAGTTGGCCGCGAACCCCGGCAGTTCCTTCCGAAACGCCAGCTGCATCAGCCCGGCCGACAGCGGCATCAGCAGCAGGAATCCCAGCGGAATCGCGAGGCTGAACGCGCGGGTGAACCGTTGGGGGTCGCAGAGCACCTCGCCCGCGAAGTGCAGCACGCCGGCCGCTATCGGGGCATTCGCGGTGGCCTCCGGCGCTCCAGCCGCCCCGAGCAGCAGCCCCAGGTCCGTCGACCCGCCGGCCCCGCCGCACGCCGCCGCCACGTCGGCGGAGGGCCCGCCGGCGGCTCGCGGCTGCAGCAGGGTCAGCGCGAAGAACACCGCCACCAGGATCACCAGCAGCCGGCCGAGCGGCAGGTACTCCCCGCCCTGCCCGTCGAGCACCGCGCGCGTGATCGCGCCCGGCCGGAGCGCGAGATCGTGGAGCGTCGCGCCCCACGGGCCGCGCGGCGCCTCGGTCACTCCCACTCGATCGTCGCGGGCGGCTTGGAACTCACGTCGTACGCCACGCGGTTCACGCCGCGCACCTCGTTGATGATCCGGTTCGAGATCCGCCCGAGCACGTCGTGCGGAAAGGGGAACCAGTCGGCGGTCATGCCGTCGGTGCTCGTCACGGCGCGCAGGGCCACGACGTTCTCGTACGTGCGGTAGTCGCCCATCACGCCCACGCTGCGAATCGGGAGCAGCACGGCGAACGCCTGCCAGATCTCGTCGTACAGCCCGGCGGCGCGAATCTCCTCGAGGTAGATCGCGTCGGCGCGGCGCAGCACGTCGAGCGCCGGCTCGGTCAACCGGACCGAGCACGCGGATGGCGAGACCCGGCCCCGGGAACGGGTGGCGGCCCACCATCTCCTCCGGCAGCCCGAGTTCGCGGCCCACGTTGCGCACCTCGTCCTTGAACAGTTCGCGCAGCGGCTCGATGAGCGTGAACTTCATTCCGGGCTTGAGGCCGCCCACGTTGTGGTGCGTCTTGATCGTCACCGACGGGCCGCCCTTGGGCGACGCCGACTCGATGACGTCGGGGTACAGCGTGCCCTGCACCAGGAACTCGGCGCCCTGCGCGTGCTCCGCCGTCGCGTCCTCGAACACGTCGATGAACGTGTGCCCGATGATCGTGCGCTTCTTCTCCGGGTCCTCCACGCCGGCCAGCGCGTCGAGGAACCGCCGCGACGCGTCGACCGTCACGAGGTGGATGCCCATGTGGGCGCGGAAGGTGCGCTCCACCTGCTCGCGCTCGTGCTGCCGCAGCAGCCCGGTGTCGACGAACACGCAGGTGAGCTGGTCGCCGATGGCGCGGTGGACGAGCGCGGCGGCCACCGCGGAATCGACGCCGCCGGAGAGGCCGCAGATCACCCGCCTGCCGCCCACCAGGGCGCGGATCTTCGCCACCTCGTCGTCGATGAACGCGCCCGGAGTCCACGTCGGCTCGGCGCCGCACACCTCGAACAGGAAGTTCGAAATGATGTCGGTGCCGCGCGTCGTGTGCGCCACCTCGGGGTGGAACTGCACGCCGAACAGCGGCCGCGTGGCGTGCCGGTAGGCGGCGATCGGCGAGTTCGCGCTGCTGGCGATCGCCTCGAATCCCGCCGGCAGCGACCGCACCTGGTCGCCATGGCTCATCCAGGCGGCGAACGTCTCCCCCGGCGTGAACCCCTTGAACAGCGTGCCGTCGCCCACCACGGTCACCTGGGCCCGGCCGTACTCCCGCTGCGTCGCATGCGTCACCTCGGCGCCCGCCAGGTGGGCCACCAGGTTCATGCCGTAGCACACGCCGAGCACCGGCGCGAGGTCGAGCACCGCCGGATCGAGCGTCGGCGCGCCCTCGTCGTACACGGAATTGGGCCCGCCGCTGAGGATGATCCCCGTGGGAGCCCACTCCCGCACCCAGGCCGCGCTCTTGCCGGGCGCGTGGATTTCCGAGTACACGCGCGCTTCGCGCACGCGGCGGGCGATGAGCTGCGTGTACTGCGAACCGTAGTCGATGATCAGGATGCGGGAGGGCACGGCAATCGGGGTCGGGTCGTGAGTCGCGCGGCTAGCGGGTCCAGGCCGCGGGGTCGAGCGTGAGAAAATCGACGTGCTTGGTGTCGAGGTCGAGAATGGCGGCCTGCGGCGTGCCGTGCAGCCACCCGCAGGCCTCGCCGGGATTCAGGATCAGCGTGTCGCCGCGGGTCTTCATCTCCTGCTGGTGCGTGGCCCCGTGGATCACGATGGTGTGCGACTCGAGCGACCGCTGCTGCACGTCGCCGATGTCGTGCACGATCAGGATGCGCTCGCCGCCCACGTCGAAGCTGTGCGGCGACTCGAACAGTTCGAGGCCGATCCCCGCGCTGGCGCGCGTGTTCAGCCCCTCCCGATCGCCGTCGTTGCGGCCGAACACCCCGGCCAGCGTCATGTGGGCGTCCTCGAACGGCTTGAGCACGAACGGCGAACAGAAGTCCCCCGCGTGCAGCACCATGGTCACGTCCGCCTCCATCATCTGGCGGATCAGTTCGGCCACCGCCGGCACCCGATCGTGGGAGTCGGCCATCACGCCTACGCGCATCATGCCCTCCAGTCGGGTCGGTCAACCTCGAGGCGCGCGAGATCGTCGTACGATTCGCGCGCCGTCACCACCGCGTACCGGTCGCCGTCCACCAGCACCTCGGCCGGACGGCGCCGGCTGTTGTAGTTGGATGCCATCACGTACCCGTAGGCCCCGGCGTCGAACACGGCCAGCAGGTCGCCGGCCGCGGGGTCGTCCATCGTCCGGTCGAGGGCCAGGAAATCCCCCGATTCGCACACCGGGCCCACCACGTTGATCACGCCCTCGGCCGCCGCGCCGTGCACCGTCTCGATGCGGTGATATGCGTTGTAGTATGACGGCCGCAGCAGCTCGGTCATGCCGGCGTCGGCGACCGCGTATTCCTTGCCGCCGCTGTGCTTCCGGTACAGCACCCGCGCCAGCAGCACCCCCGCGTTGCCCACGATGTACCGGCCCGGCTCGACGAGCAGTTCGAGTCCGGTCTGCCGGATCACCGGCACCACGGCGGCGGCGAATTCTTCCAGATCCAGCGGCCGCTCGTCGGCGTACCGGACGCTGAGCCCGCCGCCCACGTCGAGATGGCGGAGCGTCGTGATGCCGGCGCTCCGGATCTCGCCGCACAGGCGGGCCAGCCGTTCGGCGCCCAGCCGGTAGGGCTCCACCCGCGACAGCATCGACCCCAGATGCATGTCGAGCCCGAGCAGGGTCACGCGCGGCAGTCCCGCCGCCACCCGCGCCACGTGGAGCGCGTCGTCCACCGGGATGCCGAACTTGTGCCCGCGCTCGCCGGTCTTGATGTAGTCATGGGCCGCGTCGACGGTCACCTCCGGATTGACCCGCAGCGACACGCGCGCGTCCACGCCCATGCCGGCGGCCAGCCGTCCGATGGCCCGGACTTCCGCTTCCGACTCGACGTTGATCAGGTGCACGCCGGCCGCCAGCGCCTCGCCCAGCTCGGCGTCGGTCTTGCCCACGCCGCCGAAGATGATGTCGGCGCCGGCGAATCCGGCCAGCCGCGCCCGGTGCAGTTCGCCGCCAGAGACGACGTCCACCGCGCAGCCCAGCTCCCGCAGCAGGCGGAGGATGGCCCGGTTGGAATTGGCTTTGAGCGTGTAGTGCACGCGGTGCGGCACCGCCGCCAGCGCCGCGTCGAGGGCGCGATAGCGTTCGCGGATCAGCCCCGCGGAATACACGAACGCCGGCGTCCCCACGTCGTCGGCGATGCGCGCCAGGGGCACCCCCTCGGCGTGGAGGCGTCCCTCGACGCGCGGGAACCCCGCCGTCAGTACGCCTTCGCCCATACGGCCTCGGCGCTGGCCGGCCGCCCGCATCGGAGACAGGCCTTCGGCGCCTCGGCCGAGCGGAACTCCTCGTCCGGCAGCACCCGGATCGTCGCCTTCGTGTCGGTCTTGATCTGCGCCTCGCAGGCGGTGTCGCCGCACCAGCCGGCATAGACGAACGCGCCCTCGCCGTCCATGAGTTCGCGGAAGCGGTCGTAGGTGATCGGCTCGCGGATGCTGTGCTGTTCGCGCCGCTCGCGGGCCGCGATCAGCATGTCGGCCTGGATGCGCGACAGCAGCTCGGCCACGTCCTCGCCCAGCGTGTTGAGCGACGCCGGGCGCTTCTCGCGCGTGTCGCGCCGCACCAGCACCACCTGGTTCTTCTCGAGGTCGCGGGGGCCGATCTCCATGCGCACCGGCACGCCGCGCAGCTCCCACTCGAAGTACTTGGCGCCGGGCTTCACGCCCTCGCGGGCGTCGATGTGCACGCGCAGGCGGCCGGGCTCGCGGCGCTCCCACTCGCCGAAGCCCGCCACGATCCGGTCCGCGGCCTCGAGCACGCGTGAGCGCTCCTCGTCCGTCTTGTAGATCGGCACGATCACGACTTCGATGGGCGCGAGCTGGGGCGGCACGCGCAGCCCCACGTCGTCGCCGTGCGTCATCACGAGCCCGCCGACGAGCCGCGTCGACACGCCCCAGCTCGTGTTCCACGCGTACTCGACCTCCCCAGACTCGGCCTGGAACTTGAGGTCGAACGCCTTGGCGAAGTTCTGCCCCAGGTTGTGCGTGGTGCCGGCCTGCAGCGCCTTGTTGTCCTGCATCATCGCCTCGCACGAGTACGTGCGCAGCGCGCCGGCGAACTGCTCGGAATCCGTCTTGCGCCCGGTGATGACGGGCATCGCCATCCACTCTTCCATGAAATCGCGGTAGACGCCGAGCATCTTCCGCGTTTCCTCTTCCGCCTCGTCGTGCGTGGCGTGGGCGGTGTGGCCTTCCTGCCAGAGGAACTCGAGCGTCCGCAGGAACAGCCGCGTGCGCATTTCCCAGCGCACCACGTTCGCCCACTGGTTGATGAGCAGCGGCAGGTCGCGGTAGCTGTGCACCCACTTGGCGAACATCGCGTAGATGATCGTCTCCGACGTGGGCCGGACGATGAGCGGCTCGTCGAGTTGCTTGCCGCCCCCGTGCGTCACCACCGCCGTCTCCGGCGCGAACCCCTCGACGTGCTCCGCCTCGTGCTCCAGGAAGCTCTTCGGGATGAACAGCGGGAAGTACGCGTTCTGGTGCCCCGTGGCCTTGAACTGGTCGTCCAGGGCGCGCTGCATCCGCTCCCAGATTCCGTACCCGTTGGGGCGGATGACCATGCAGCCGCGCACCGGCGAGTAGTCGGCGAGCTCGGCCTTGAGCACCACTTCGTTGTACCACGCGCTGAAGTCTTCGGCGCGCGTCGTGAGCTTTTTGTCGTCAGCCATGCGCAGGAATGGTGGGAGGGCCGGTCAGATCAGCCGGCCTTCGGTCAATCTAACGGTTCGTTCCTCGCCCGAGGCGAGGGATTTCAGAATCAGCGCGCCGTCTTCACGAACGATCACGGCCTCGGGGGCGCCGGCGGCGGCGGCCGCCTTGAGCTGCCGCCCGAGCTGCTGCGGATGCAGCGCGTACTCCACGCTGGCCCCCGACCGCCGCAGGGCCTGGGCGAGCCGCATGGCATCCGGCAGCTGACGGGCGTCGGCGAACGCCACCCAGTAGTCGGGCCCGGGGATCGCCGTCGGCATGAGCCCGCGGTGCTTCAGCAATTCGCCCAGCACCACGTCGCCCATCCCGAAGCCGAGCGCCGGCAGATCGACGTTCCCCAGCGACTGGAGCAGCGTGTCGTACCGGCCGCCGCCGCAGATGGCGCGGAAGGTGCCGTGCGCGTCGAACAGTTCGAAGACGATGCCCGTGTAGTACGCCAGCCCGCGCACGATCTTGAGGTCGAGCTCCACCCAACCGTCCACCCCCAGCGCCGCCAGGCAACCGAAGTAGCGCTCCAGTTCACCCAGGCACTCGTTCACCGCCGCATCGGCGCCGTACTCGGTGCGCAGCCCGTCGATCGACACGCGGCCGGTGAGGCCGATCACCCGCTCCACCGCGCCCGCCGAGAGCCCGGCCGCGGCGAGCTTCTCGCGCGAGATCTCCACCGGCTGGCGTTCGATCTTGTCGATCACCGCGAACACGGCCGGCGTCTGCTCGTCCGTCACGCCGAGCGAGGCGAGCAGCGCCCGCAGCAGCCGGCGGTCGGACACGCGGGCGCGGACGTCGTTCTGCGTCAGCCCCAGCACGCGCATGATCTCGATGGCGGCGGCGAGCAGTTCGGCGTCGGCCGTCACGTCGGGCTCGCCCACGATGTCCACGTTCAACTGGAAATGCTCGCGCAGCCGCCCCTTCTGCTGCCGCTCGTAGCGGAACAGCTGCGGCACCGAGAACCAGCGCACCGGCTTGCGCAGCGCGTTGGCCCGGGCGGCCACCATGCGGGCGAAGGTCGGCGTCATCTCGGGCCGGAGGGCGACCTCGCGATCGCCCTTGTCGGTGAAGTTGTAGAGCTGTCCGACGATCTCTTCCCCGCTCTTCTTCGTGTAGAGATCGAGCGGTTCCAGCGGCGGCCCGTCGTATTCGACGAACGCGAACCGGCGCGCCACGTCCCGCCATGCGGCCAGGATGTGGGCACGCTCGGCGAACTCCTGGGGATAGAAATCCCGGAAACCGGGAAGCGCGCCTTTGGCCATCCCTAAACCTATTGGGGAAGCGAAGATACGTGCAAGCGGGCCATCGCGTCGCCCACCGTGTGGAACGAGCCAGTCACCAACACGGTCTGGCCGAGTGCCGCGGCGCGTTCCAGCGCCCGGTCGAAGTCCGGCTCTGCCTCGAACGACAGCCCGTGCGCGGTGGCGAACGCGCCAACCTCGCCGAGTTCCCACGCCCGGCTCTCCGGGGCCGTCGGCGCGTTGGTGAACACGAACCGATCGACCCGCGGGGCCAGCGCCAGGAGCATCTCGCGCCAGTCCTTGTCGCGCAGCGCGCAGACCACGGCGGCCACCGGGCCGGGGGGATCCACCCGCGCGCAGCGTCTCCGCCAGCACCCGCGCGCCGTCGCCGTTGTGGGCGACGTCGAACAGGTAGCGGCCCACGCGCTGGAATCGGCCGGGAATCGAGATCTCGTGCAGATGCGCCGCCGCCTGCTCCAGCGATACCGCGTACGGCGGCCCCGCCGCGTCGAGCCACTCCAGCGTGAACGCCAGGTTCGCCGCCTGATGCACGCCGGCGAGCGGGGTCCGGAGCCGCCGCGTGTCGCCGAGCGCGCTGAGCACGAACTCGGTGCCGGCGTGGTCCACCGTCAGTTCAGAGACGTGCGCCCGATCTGCCACCACCCGCACCTCCGAGGCGCCGGCGGCGGCCGCGCGCTCGGCCAGCAGCGCGCGGATGGCGGCGTCCGGCTCGCCGATCACGGCCGGGCGCCCCGCCTTGAAGATGCCCGCCTTCTCCCCCGCGATCTCGGCGAGCGTCTCGCCCAGGTATTCCATGTGGTCGAATCCGATCGAGATCACGCCGGCGGACACGGGGTCCACGACGTTGGTGGTGTCGAGGCGCCCGCCGAGCCCGGTCTCGATCAGCCCCACGTCCACCGCGCGGTCGCGGAAGTAGGCGAAGGCGAGCACGGTGGTCGCCTCGAAGAAGGTGGCGCCGATCCGTTCGACCAGCGGCGTCCACCGGTCGACGAACGCCACCACGTCGCCGCCCCCGATGGGCGCGTCGTCCACCATGATGCGCTCGCGGAAGTCCACCAGGTGGGGCGACGTGTAGCGCCCGACCCGGAGTCCGCGGGCCCGCAGGAGGGCCGCCGCGGTGGCCACGGCGCTGCCCTTGCCGTTGGTGCCGGCCACGTGGAGCACCGGGAACGCCCGATGGGGGTTTCCGACCGCGGCGAGGAGCGTCTCGGTTCGCTCCAGGCCGAACTTGTAGCCGCTGGTGGTCCGCGCGAAGAGGTACCCGAGCGCGTCCTGGTACTGGATCAGGTCGACGTCCACCCCGAGGCCGCCGGTTTCCCGGACATGTGACGGAGCAGCTGGCTCACCGTCTGCTTGAGATCCTTGCGGTGCACGACCGTGTCCAGCATGCCGTGGTCGAGGAGGAATTCCGACGTCTGGAATCCCTGCGGGAGATCCTGGCCGAGGGTCTGCTTGATGACGCGCGGGCCGGCGAACCCGATCACCGCGCCCGGCTCGGCGATGATCGCGTCGCCGAGCATGGCGAAGCTGGCGCTGACGCCCCCGGTGGTGGGGTTGGTGAGAATCGAGACGTACGGAATCCGCCGCTCCGCCAGCTGCGCCAGCATGGCCGACGCCTTGGCCATCTGCATGAGCGACAGCACCCCCTCCTGCATGCGAGCGCCGCCCGAGGCCGAGACGATGACCAGCGGATACTTGCGTTCCAGCGACCGCTGGCCCAGCCGGGCGATCTTCTCGCCCACCACCGACCCCATGGAGCCGCCCATGAACGCGAAGTCCATGACGCCGAGGTTCACGGGGGCGCCGTCGAGCATGCCGGAGGCGGCGAGCAGGGCGTCGGTATCGCCCGCCTTGCTGATCGCCTTCTTGAGACGGGCCGGGTACTCGGGAAAGCCGAGCGGGTCGGTGGACCGGAGATCGATTTCCAGCTCCTCCACCGTGCCGTCGTCCAGGAGGATGGCGACGTACTCGTGGGCCCGGATGCGCCGGTGGTGGTCGCAGTTGGGGCACACGTTCAGGTTGCGGACGAACTTCTCCCGGATGTCGGTATGCCCGCAGGCCTCGCATTTTTCCCACACGTCGGCGGGAATCTCGAGCTTCTCGCGCCGGGGTTGGCGGGTCTTCTTCTCCTTCCGGAACCAGGCCATTCGTCAAATCTGGCGGGGGGCCGATGGCGTGGGAAGAGGCGCCGGGCTAAAGCGCGATCTGGCCGGCGGTCGCCCCCCGCCCCTCGCTCGAGATCCGGGCCAGCAATCCGACGCCGAGCCAGCACGAGAACATGAACGATCCGCCGTAGCTGAAGAACGGCAGCGGAATGCCGGTCACCGGCGTCAGGCTCAGCGTCATGCCCACGTTCTCCACCACGTGCGTGAACCAGAGGCCCAGCAGCCCGAACGCCACCAGGCTGCTGTAGGAGTCGCTCGCCCGGGCCGCCACCCGCACCACGCGGTAGAAGAAGAACGCGAACAGGGCCAGCGCCACCGTGACGCCGACGAAGCCCAGCTCCTCGCCGACCACGGAGAAGATGAAATCCGTGTGCTGCTCGGGCAGGAAGGCCAGGCGCTTCTGGGTGCCCATGAGGAAGCCCTTTCCCAGCCACCCGCCGGAGCCGATCGCCACCTGTGACTGGATCACGTGGTATCCCGTGCGCAGCGGGTCGCTCGACGGGTCGAGGAACACCTTGAGCCGGGCCTGGCGATAGGGCTGCAGGTGGTCCCAGATGAGCGGCGCCACCACCCCCGAGATCACGTTGGCCGTGACGATCACGACGCTCTCCCACAGGTACGGCTTGTACCAGAGCACCAGGGCCAGCAGCAGCAGGAACCAGGCGCCCCAGAGGCTCGTGCTGAACGCCAGCACGAGGCTGATGCCCGGGCTGGCGATGAGCACCAGCAGCTCCCACGACACGCCGGCCCAGAAGAGCATCATGAAGAAGATGCCGATGAACACGATGCCGGTGCCGAGGTCGGGCTGCAGCATGATCAGCAGCCACGGCAATCCGACCACCAGCGCCGGCTTCCACAGTTCGACGAGCGACTTGGGCGCGTCGCGATTGGCGGCGAGCACCTTGGCCAGCATCATGGCGACGGTGATCTTGGCCAGCTCCGAGGGTTGGCCGAGGCGGATGCCGCCGATGGAGAGCCAGCTCTTGGTGCCGGCGGCCGTGCCCGAGCCCTTGCCGATGAACAGCAGGAGCAGCAGCACGAGAATCGTGCCGACGTACGCCGGCACCGTCGCGTACTCGAGCAGCCGCACCGAGGCCCGGCTCACGGCGAAGGCGGCGCCGAGCCCGAGCAGGAACCAGAGGATCTGCTGCCGGTAGACGTGGGCCACCACCGTGGGCACGTCGGTCTGGCCGGCCGAGTAGACGATGGCGATGCCGTACATGGACAGGAGCATCGCCGTGCCCACCAGCGGCCAGTCGAGGGTGATGCGCCGGCTCGCCGTCATCCGCCGGTCTCCACGAGCGACGTGACGTTGGTCTTGAGATAGTGACCGATGATCGACGACGCGACGCGCGCGGCGCGCGGGCCCTCGCCGCCGAACTCGATCATCACCACGACCACGATCTTCGGGTCGTCGGCGGGCGCGAAGCCGGCGAACCAGGCCTGGTTCTGCTCCACGCCGTTCTTCTTGATGCCGGTCTGGGCCGTGCCGGTCTTCCCCGCCAGCACGACCCCGGTGATCTGGGCGCTCGCCGCGGTGCCGCCCGCCTGGACCACGCCGATGAGCGCGTCGCGCAGGTTGGCGAGCTGAGCGTCCGTGAGCGAGAAGAGCCGCGATTGTACCGGCGGCTTGACCGCCACTTCGGGCGTCGGTTCCATCCCGTTCTCGGCGAGCGCGCTGTAGAACTTGGCCATGTTGACCACGGTCTGGGCGTTCTCACCCTGCCCGATCGACATGTTCATCACCGTGGCGCCCGGCGTCCATCCGCGGGCGCCGTATTTCTCGTCGAAATACTTGAGCCGGTCGGGAAAGCGCGGCGCGTTGTCGCCCGGCAGGTCGATGCCGCTCGGATCGTTGAAGCCAAGCGAGAGCCCACCGGCAATGAGGCGGGTGAGCCCGATCCGGAGCCCCAGCTGGTAGAAGTAGATATCGCAGGACTTCTCGATCGCCTGGGCGAGCGTCAGCTTGCCGTGTCCGTTCGCGTCGTGGCAGCGCCAATACCGGTTCCCGTAATAGAACTTGCCGGTGCACCGCTGGGGCATGGTGTCGCTCATCGTCACCAGGCTGTCCTGCAGGGCGATCAACGCCGTGGCCAGCTTCCAGGTCGATCCCGGGGGATACTCGCCCTGCGTCGCCTTGTTGTACAGCGGGGCCCGGGGATCCTTGAGCAGCGAATCGTAATAGGTGTACGACACCCCGCCCACGAACCGGTTCGGATCCCAGCTCGGCGCGCTGTACAGCGCCAGTACGGCGCCGCTGCGCGGCTCGATCGCCACCGCGCCACCGGCCAGCGAGTCCCCGAACACGTGGGCGATGTACTCCTGGAGGTCGAGATCGATGTTCGTGTAGAGTGGCGTGCCCTGGCGCGGCGCGAGATCCTCGCGCGCGCCGACGTCGCGCACCACGCGCCCCCGCGCGTCCACCTCGACGAACCGGCTCCCCTCGCGGCCGCGCAGCGACGACTCGTACTCGCGCTCCAGCCCCTGCTTGCCCACCAGCTGGCCCGGCTTGTAGTTCGCGAAATCGGGCGACGCGAGTTCGGAATCGCTCACCTCGCCGATCGTGCCCACGAACGCCGCCACGATGCCGCTGTCCGGATAGTAGCGCTTGGGCGCGGACTGGATGATCAGGTTCGGCAGGTCGATGCGATGCTCCTCGAGCACCGAGATCTCGTCGAACGACGCATCGGGGAGGATCATCGTCGGCCGCACCCGGTTGCGGTTGTAGCGGCGCATCGCGGCGTCCATCTCCCCGGGGGACAGCGGCACCAGGCCGGCCACGCGGCGCAGCGTGCCGCGCAGCGAATCCGCCGACTGGGCGAGAATCGAGACGGTGTACCCGACCACGTTCTCGGCGATCACGCGGCCGTTGCGGTCGAAGATCGTCCCCCGCGGCGCCAGCAGCGGCACCTCGCGCAGCCGGTTCTCCTCCGACCGCAGCGCCCACTGCTGGTTGCGGATGATCTGGGTGCGGAAGAACGCGAGCACCAGAATGCCGAGCGCGATCCCGATGAACGTCATGGCCACGCGGGCCCGCCGCGCCACTTCGTTCGGGTGGAAGCTCACGCCCCGAGCCCCTCGTCCATCGGGCGCAGCACCGCCATCACCACGACCCCGGCCACCGCCGTGAGCGCGGCCGAGAGCACCGACCAGAGGAGCAGCTGGGCCGCCGCGGCGCCCGGCGACATCTCGTGCTGCAGCAGCAGGTAGATGAGGTCGAAGGTCCACTTGCCGACGAACAGGAACCCGGCGTTGATCGCCACGTTCTCGGCGAAGAACGCCGCCTTGAGCCACGACGCGCCGAATCCGACCACCGACATGGCCAGCGCGCCGGCGCCGAATCCGCCCAGCGCCAGGGAGTCGGTCGCGAGCCCGATCGCGAATCCGAGCAGCGCCGCCGCCCCCGGCCGGACCCGCACCGCCGCGTACAGCAGCGCGATCACGAGAAAGTCCGGCGATACCCGCCACGGCATCAATGGCTGCACCACGAACTGCAGCACCACCAGCACGATGACGACGAAGGCCGTCCGCACCCACCGGGCCGCGGTCATGGCCCGCCCCCGCGGTTGGCCCGCCGGGCCGAATCGGCGCGCACGCTGTCGGCCCGCACGCTGTCGGCGATGGTCCGCCGGCGCGCCGCTGCGGCCGCCGCCGCTTGCCGGGCCAGCGAGTCCGCGTTCGCGGCCAGCTGCCGCTGCAACGAATCGGTGCCGGCCGCCGTGGCCCAGGCATTGCCCACTCCCTGCGACGACCGGTCCTGGCGCATGACCATCACCGAGGTCACGTTGGCCGGATTCACCGCCGGCCGCAGCAGATACGTGCGCGACCACCCCTCGGTGGTGTTGATCTCGCCGATCACGGAGCCCACCGGGATGCCGCGCGGGAAGGTCCCGCCCAGCCCCGACGTGATGATCTCGGTGCCCGGCTTGAGCAGGGTGCGGAAGACGACGTTGCGGAGTTCGAGGAGGTAGCCCGAGCTGCCCGACCCGGCGTGCGGATACACGATGCCGAACACCGATCCGTCGGCGGTCATCGCGCTCACCCGGAAGTCCGGGTGCGAGAAGAGCATGACGACGCTGGTCTTCGGGTCCGCCGTCTGCACGAGCCCGATGATGCCGTCGGGACCCACCACCGGACTGTAGGTCGCGATGCCGGCGTTGCTCCCGGCGCTCAGCACCATCGACGTGATGACGTCCCCGGGCCGTCCCTTCTCCTGCAGCGCGTCGGCGGGAATGAACCCCCACGTGAGCCGGCTGCCCAGCCCCAGCAGGCCGCGCAGGCGGTCGTTCTCGAGGCGCAGCGCGTTGGCGTCGGCGGCCGCGGCGGCCAGCGTGTCGCGGCCCAGCGACAGGCGTTCCGACTCCATCCAGGCCACCCGCCACTTCTCGGCGCCGCGCTGGACGCCGAGCAGCGGAGCCATGAGGGTGCGGCGCAGCGCCCCGGCGATCGGCTCGCGCGTGGGCTGCGGCAGCGCCAGCGCGAACACCGACAGCACCACGCAGAGGGCGAGCAGCGCAACGTCGAGCCGGGTCCCGGAACGGGCGGAGCGGGCGGCGCGGGCCACGACCCTACCTCAGCTGCTCAGCACGGACCAGTACTTCTCCTCGTCGTCGAGGATCCGTCCCGTCCCGCGCACCACGCAGGTGAGCGGATCCTCGTCCACGTGAATCGGCAGGCTCGTCTCCTGGCTGAGCAGCAGATCCAGCCCGCGGATGAGGGCGCCGCCGCCCGTCATCACGATGCCGCGGTCCACGATGTCGCTGGCGAGTTCGGGCGGCGTGATCTCGAGCGCCCGCCGCACCGCGTCGACGATCTGCTGCACCGGTTCCTGCACCGCCTCGCGAATTTCGCTGGAGTGCACGCGCACCGTCTTCGGAATGCCCGACACGAGATCGCGGCCCTTCACGTCCATCTCGCGCTCGTCGCCCACCGGCGCCGCCGACCCGATCTGGATCTTCACCTGCTCGGCCGTCGGCTCGCCGATCAGCAGGTTGTAGTTCTTGCGCAGGAACTGCACGATGGCGATGTCCAGCTCGTCGCCGCCCGTGCGGATGGACGTGTCGCTGACGATGCCGGAGAGGGCGATGACCGCGATCTCGGTGGTGCCGCCGCCGATGTCGATCACCATGTTGCCGGTGGGCGTCTCCACCGGCAGACCGACCCCGATCGCCGCCGCCATCGGCTCCGCCACCATGAACACTTCCTTCGCCCCCGCGCCCATCGCCGAATCGCGCACCGCGCGTTTTTCGACTTCCGTAATACCCGACGGCACGCAGACGATCACGCGCGGCTTCACCTTGAACACGTGGTTCTCGATGATCAGCGTCAGGAAGTAGCGGAGCATCTTCTCCGTCACGTCGAAGTCGGCGATCACGCCGTCCTTCATCGGCCGCACGGCGATCACGCCGTCGGGCGTGCGGCCGAGCATGCGCTTCGCCTCGAGCCCCACGCCCTTGATCTTCTTCGTCTCGCGGTCCATGGCCACCACGGAAGGCTCGTTCAGCACAATGCCTTCACCCTTCACGTAAATCAGGGTGTTCGCGGTGCCGAGATCGACACCGATCGCATTGGCGGGAAACAGGGAGCCCGCTTTGAAGAAGGGCCAGCGCATCAGCCGAAATTCTTGACCCGAAAGGAGAGGACGGAGGGGGGAGAATCGCGAGCGGCCAGCGGCGGAGAACCGTCATTGACCGTCTGAGACCAGTGCCAGCAAGATATTGACTTACCGTAACCTACGCCACTCCGGCCGCCACCTCGCCGGAACGCCGAACGGGGGGCGGAGTCCCCTCGGGACCCCGCCCCCCGCCTCCACCAATCAGCTCGGCCGGCGCGGTCAGCCGAGGAAGGTGGACGCTTCCACGTACGGCAGCCCGAACGCCTCGGCCACCGCCTGGTAGGTCACGTGACCCTCCACGGCGTTCAGCCCCTTGAGCAGGGCCGGGTTCTCCTTCAGCGCCCGCTTCCACCCCTTGCCCGCCAGCTGCACGGCATAGGGCAACGTGGCGTTGGTGAGCGCCAGCGTCGACGTCCGCGGCACCCCACCCGGCATGTTCGCCACGGCATAGTGGATCACGCCGTCCACCACGTAGGTCGGGTTCTCGTGGGTGGTCGGGTGCATCGTCTCCACGCACCCGCCCTGGTCGATGGCCACGTCCACGATCACCGACCCGTTGCGCATCCGCTTCAGGTCCTCGCGGCGGATGAGCTTCGGCGCCTTGGCGCCGGCGATCAGCACGCCCCCACCACCAGGTCGGCCGTCTCGATGGCTTCGAGAATGTTGTGCCGGTTGGAGTGGATGAGCTGCACGTTGGCCGGCATCACATCGCTCAGATAGCGCAGCCGCTCCAGCGACAGGTCGAGGATGATGACCTTGGCCCCCATGCCGGCGGCGATCTTCGCCGCGTTGGTGCCCACCACCCCGCCGCCGAGAATCACCACCTTGGCGGGCGCGACGCCCGGCACGCCGCCCAGCAGCATGCCGCGGCCGCCGTACAGCTTCTCCAGGTACTTGGCCCCTTCCTGCACGGCCATCCGGCCGGCCACTTCGGACATCGGAATGAGCAGCGGCAGGTCGCGGTTCGGCAGCTCCACCGTCTCGTAGGCCACGCACACCGCGCCGCTGTCCAGGTGCGCCTTCGTCAGCCGCTCGTCGGCCGCGAAGTGGAAGTAGGTGAAGATCAACTGCCCGCGCCGCATGTGCTTCCACTCCGGCTCGATCGGCTCCTTCACCTTCATGATCATGTCGCTGTCCCGCCAGACCGTGGCGGCATCGGGCGCGATCTTCGCGCCGACGGACGTGAAGTCCGCGTCGGAGAACCCGCTGCCCTCGCCGGCGCCCGCCTCGATGAGCACGGAGTGCCCGGCGGCCACCAGCACTTCGGCGCCGGCAGGCACCAGCGCGATGCGGTTCTCGTTGGTCTTGATTTCCTTCGGAACGCCAATTTTCATGGCTCGAATGGTTGCGAGATGGATTGGCCGGCCGGGACGCCGCCCTGATGCGTGCCCCGGCTGGGGCCGCCGGGAAAGTTAAGGCGAGGCCGACCCGCTTGCACCGGGGCCCAGCGACAGCACCGTCTGCGCGCCCGGCGCGAAGAACTCACGGGACACGGCACGCACCGTGTCCTCCTCCACCGCGTCGACCACCGCCAGCAGCTCGTCGAGCGTCCGGTAGGGCTCGTCGTACAGGGCCACCGAGGCGGCGCGGTACATCCGCGCGCCCGGGCTCTCCAGCGACAGCACGAGCTGGCCCTTGAGCTGGTCCTTGCCCATCGCCAGCTCCTCCGGCGTCAGCCCCCGGTCGGACAGCCGCTCCAGCTCGGCGTTGATCGCGTCCAGCGCCGCGGGGGCGGTGTCCGGCCCGGTGCCCACGTACACGCCGTGGATGCCCGCCAGTTCGTGCAGCGACTGGAAGGTGTACA
Source organism: uncultured Gemmatimonadaceae bacterium (assembly GCA_963775915.1). Lineage (GTDB taxonomy): Bacteria > Gemmatimonadota > Gemmatimonadetes > Gemmatimonadales > Gemmatimonadaceae > JAGWRI01. Next base: position 521,025 of record CAVZKH010000007.1, on the reverse strand, counting down.
CGGCGTAGGCCAGGCCCAGCTCCTCGCGCACCCGCTGGAAGAGCCGCGAGCTCATCCCGCCGCCCAGCAGCATGCTCACCAGCACCAGCGCGTGGCGCCGCGGATCCTGGTGCGGCGATGGCGCGGGAGCCGACCACGAGGTGCGTCTGGGCCCCGTCGCGGTCGACGTGCCGCACCGAGGGGCCGACCAGCGGCACGGGGCCCGGCACAGGCCTCGGCGTGCCGCCGCGAGGCCGATCGGCCCAGCCGGTGCGCGCGAGCGCCTCGAGCAGCCGGTCGTGCTCGACGTTCCCCGCCGCCGCCACCACGATCTGCTCGGGGTGGTAGGCCCGCTCGTGCAGCGGCCGCAGCTCCCGACGCCGCAGCCGCGAGACCGTGTCCCGGGTGCCGAGAATCGAGTAGCCGTACGGGTGGGAGCCCCACAGCGCCGCGTTGTGCAGCTCGAACACGAGATCGTCGGGGGTGTCCTCGACCATCGCCGATCTCCTCGAGGACCACCTTGCGCTCGAGCGTCAGATCCTCGTCGCGGAGCGCCGGACGGAACACGATGTCGGCGATCACGTCCGCGGCAAGGTCGAGGTGCGTGTCGAGCACGCGCGCCTGGTAGACGGTGTGTTCGCGGGAGGTGTAGGCATCGAGCGAGCCGCCCACGCGCCTCCAGCGACAGGGCGATCTCGGCGGCGCTCCGCCGCTCGGTGCCCTTGAACACCATGTGCTCGAGCAGGTGGGACACGCCCATCTCCTCGGGCGTCTCGTGCACCGACGCCGACCGCACCCAGGCCCCGAACGACGACCGACCGCACTCCCGGCATGTGCTCCGAGAGTACGGTCAGTCCGTTCGGCAGGATGGTCGTGCGGAAGGCGGCGTCGGCGCGGGGCGCCGGGCCGCTCACGACCGGCGATGAGCGTTCGCCGCGGCGTCCGCCGCCCCGGCCTCCGCGATCGCCCCGATCGCCCCGATCGCCGCGCTCGCCGGACTCGGCCGACTCGCCGGCCGGAGCCTCACCGGCGCCGTCTCCCCTCCGCCGCCGGCGCGCCTTCCGGCGTGCCTTCGGGCTTCGGCTGCAGCGCCTTCATCGACAGGCGCAGGCGTCCGCGCTCGTCGCGCTCGATCAGCTTGACCTTCACGCGGTCGCCCTTCTTGACCACGTCCTCGGTCTTCTCGGTGCGCCCGTGGCGCAGCTCCGAGATGTGGAGCAGGCCTTCGGTGCCGGGCATGATCTCGATGAACGCGCCGAACGCCGTCGTCGACTTGACGGGGCCCTCGTAGATCTCGCCCACCACCGGCTCGGCGGTGATCGCCTGGACCATCTGGCGCGCCCGCTCCATCGCCTCGCCGCCGACGGCGGCGATCGTGACGAGGCCGGCGTCGTCCACCGTGAGCTCGGCGCCCGTCTCGTCCTGGATGCCGCGGATCGTCTTGCCCTTGGGGCCGATGAGATCGCCGATCTTCTCGGGGTTGATCGTCATCGTCACGATGCGCGGGGCGTACGGCGACAGGTCGCCGCGCGGCGTATCGAGGGCCTTGTTCATCTCGCCCAGGATGTGCAGCCGGCCTTCGCGGGCCTGCGCCAGCGCTTCCTTCATGATCTTGAGGTCGAGCCCCTGGATCTTGATGTCCATCTGGATGGACGTGATCCCCTGCGAGGTGCCGGCCACCTTGAAGTCCATGTCGCCGAGGTGATCCTCGGTGCCGAGGATGTCGGTGAGGATGGCGTACTTCTTGCCTTCCTTGATCAGCCCCATCGCCACGCCGGCCACCGCCGCGCCCATCGGGACGCCGGCGTCGAACAGGGCCAGCGAGCCGCCGCAGATCGACGCCATGGACGACGAGCCGTTGGACTCCAGGATGTCGGAGACGATGCGGATGGTGTACGGGAACTCCTCGAACGGCGGGAGCATGGCCTGCAGCGCCCGCTCGGCGAGGTTGCCGTGTCCGATCTCGCGGCGCGAGGTGCCGCGCATCGGCCGCACTTCGCCGGTGGAGAAGGGCGGGAAGTTGTAGTGCAGCATGAACGACTTGGTCGACTCCTGCGGCTCGTCGATGCTGTCGAGGCGCTGGACGTCGTTGGCGGTGCCGAGCGTGACGCTCACCAGCGCCTGCGTCTGGCCGCGCGTGAACAGCGACGAACCGTGGGCGCGGGGCAGCACGTCCATGTCGACGGTGATCTGCCGGACCTCGTTCGCCTTGCGCCCATCGACGCGGAGCTTGGTGTCGAGCACCTGCGAGCGCAGGCTCTCGTACTCGACGTCGCCGAGCACGGCCTTCACGTCGCCGCCGTTGTCCGGGAACTCTGCCTTGAGCGAATCGGCCACTTCGTCCTTCACGCGTTCGACGGCCTGCACGCGGGTGTGCTTGTCCTTCTGGTTGATCGCCTCGGCGATCTTGGGCTCGGCCAGCTTGCGGACGCGGGCCTCGAGGCCTTCGAGGCGCTCGGGCTTGTTCCACGCCATCTTGGCCGGACGGTCGATCTTGGCGAGCAGTTCTTCCTGGGCGGCGATCAGTTCCTTGATGCCGCCGTGGGCGACTTCGAGCGCCGAGATCACGTCGTCCTCGGACACCTGCAGCGCGCCGCCCTCGACCATCACGATGGACTCGTCCGAGCCGGCCACCACGAGGTCCATGTCGCTGTATTCGAGCTGCTGGAACGTGGGGTTCAGCACCCAGTTCTCCTGCACGCGGCCCACGCGCACGCCGGCGATCGGGCCCATGAACGGGATCCGCGACGCGTTGATGGCGAACGACGCGGCCACCAGCGCCAGCACGTCGGCGTCGTTCTCCTGGTCCGCGGAGACGACGTAGATGAAGACCTGCACTTCGTTCTTGAAGCCTTCCGGGAACAGCGGGCGGATCGAGCGATCGATGACGCGGGCCGAGAGGATCTCATGATCGTGCGGGCGCCCTTCGCGCTTGATGAAGCCACCCGGGATCTTGCCGGCGGCGTAGGTCTTCTCGCGATACTCGACGAGCAGGGGGAAAAAGGGGAGCGTCGATTCCTTGTCGCTCACGGTGCAGGCGGCGATCACCATCGTGTCCCCGAACTGCACGACGGCCGAGCCGGCCGCCTGCTTCGCCATCCGCCCCGTCTCGATGACGAGCTTGCGGCCGGCGAAGGTCTTCTCGATGCGTTGCATCATTGCGTTGTTGCCTCGTGGAATGCAAAAAGCGCGCGGGCCACCCAGTGGCTCACCGCGCGCGTCGTCATCACGCTCACCCTAGTAGCGAAGACCGAGGTCCTGCACGAGCTGGCGATAGCTCTCGACATCCGTGCGCCGCAGATAGGTCAGCAGGCGCTTCCGCTGGCCGACCATCCGCAGCAGGCCGCGCCGGCTGTGATGGTCCTTCTTGTGCGTGCGGAAATGGTCGGTCAGGTAGTTGATGCGCTCGGTGAGCACGGCTACCTGCAGCTTGGTCGAGCCGGTGTCGGTCTCGTGGGCCTTGTACTTCGCGATTTCGGGCGACTTCAGAAAAGACATGACGTGATGATCCCCGCCCCAATGGCGGTAAGACGATTAAACCGAATCAGTTACAGCAGAGGAAGTTAGCCAGCCTGTGGCACGATGTAAAGGGAGGGGCCGTCAGGAAAAGAACCGCCCCAGCCACGCCCGCGTGTCGTTGAACATCACGATCGCGAACAGCACCGCGATCAGCACCAGCCCCACCTGGAGCATGCGCTCCCGCGTCCGGGCGCTGAACGGGCTCCCCTTGGCCGTCTCGATCACGTTCATCACGATCTGCCCGCCGTCGAGAATCGGAATCGGCAGCAGGTTCAGCACGGCCACGTTGATGCTCAGGAGGGCGATCAGATACAGCAGCGTCTCGATCCCGTTCCGCGCCGCCGTCACCGAGGCCCGCGTGATCGCGATCGGCCCCCCGAGTTCCTTGACCGAGACCTTGTGGGTGATCAGGTCGCGCACCGTGCCCACCACGGCGCCGCCCATGATCCACGTGGCATGGGTGCCGCTCTGCAGCGCCTGGCCGAAGCTGAGGGGCAGCCGCCGAACATCCTGCCGCTGCGCCACGCCGATCCGCCCCAGCGTGTCCACCGCCCCGGTGGCCTCGTTGGGCACGGGGGTCGCGCGCGGCGTGACCCGAAGGTCGAGCCGCGCGCCCCGGCGCGCCACCGTGAACGTCAGCGTCCGGCCCGCCGAGGCGCTCACCAGATCCACCAGATTGGCGAAGCCCGGCACGGCGCGCCCGTCCACGGCCACCACGCTGTCGCCCTTGCGGAGGCCGGCCGCCAACGCCGCGCCGTCGGGCGTCACCGAGTCGATCACCGGCGGAATCCAGTAGTCCAGCGCATTGGCCACGGTCACCGGGGTGAGCGAGTCGGTGAGCGGAACGACGACGTTGCCATGCTGCGTCCCGAAGGTGACCGCCGTCCGGCTGAGGGCGACGCCGGTAACGATCGCCCCCCAGTCGCCCACCGTGTCGCCGTTCACCGAGTAGATCGTGTCGCCCGGCTGGAGCGCCGCCAGGGCACGGCCGCCCGGCACCGCGGGCACGTGCACCGCGCCGACCACCCGCGTCGGCACCACCGCGCGCCCGAAGTGGAAGGCCAGCCCGACCGCCACCGCCAGGGCCAGCAGCGCGTTCATCGTCACGCCGGCGAACAGGATGAGCAGGCGCGCCGCGAGCGGCTTCGACTCGAACCAGCGGTTCTCGGGCACGGGCTTGGGCCCGAAGGGAATCATCGCCTCCGGATCGAATCCGGCGTCGCCGGGCTTGAGCCCGTTCTGCTCCTCGTTGCCCCCCTCGAGAAACGCCGAGGTCTCGTCGTGGCGCGACGCCATGCGCACGTAGCCCCCGAGGGGGAGCAGCGCCAGCACGTACTCGGTCTCGCCCCGGCGCCGGCGCCGGCGCCAGAGCGCCGGCCCGAAGCCGATCGAGAAGCGCGGCGCGTAGACGCCCATGGCCTTGGCGGCCAGGAAGTGCCCGAACTCGTGCACGAAGATCACGAGGCCGAACACCAGAACGGGAGCGAGAAGCGCTAGCATCCGAATCGTTCTCTCACCTGGCGGCGCGCCGCGGAGTCCGCCGCTTCCAGCGCGCCGCGGGTATCGCCGGGCATCCCACCCAGTCGGTCGAGCGCGTCGGCGATGCCCACCGCGATGTCGGTGAACCCGATGCGCCCCTCCAGAAATATGGCCACGGCCTGCTCGTTGGCGGCATTGAACACGGCCGGCGCCGCCCCGCCCCGCCGGCCCGCCTCGACGCCGAGCCGCAGCGCCGGGAAGTCGTCCCGCCGCACCGGCTCGAAGGTGAGGGGCGATGCGGCCACGGGATCGAACGCCGGAATGCCGGCGTCGGGCGCCCGCTCCGGGTGGGTCAGCGCGTACAACACCGGCAGCTCCATGCTCGGCGCGCCCAGCTGCGCGATCACGCTGCCGTCGACGAACTCCACCATCGAGTGGACCACGCTCTGCGGATGCACCACCACGTCGATGCGGTCGTAGGGGAGGCCGAAGAGATAGTGGGCCTCGATCACTTCCAGCGCCTTGTTGGCCAGCGTGGCGCTGTCCACGGTGATCTTCCGCCCCATGCGCCAGGTCGGGTGCTGCAGCGCGTCGGCCAGCGTGGCCCGCTCAAGCCGTTCGCGCGGCCATTCGCGGAATGGCCCGCCCGACGCGGTGAGGATGAGGCGGCGCACCTCCACGCCCGGCCGCCCGGCCAGACACTGCAGCACGGCGCTGTGCTCGCTGTCCACCGGCACCACCTCGCCGCCGCCCCTGGCCGCGGCGGCCGCCACCAGGTGCCCCCGCCATCACCAGCGTCTCCTTGTTGGCCAGCGCCACGCGCTTGCCCCGCTCCAGCGCCGCCAGCGTCGCGTCGAGCCCGATCGACCCGACCACCGCGTTGAGCACGATGTCCACGTCGTCGCGCACGCGCCGCGGCCGCGAGGCAATCGGGGCCGATGGACCAGCCGGCGTCGTGCCCCTGTCCGTCGCACACCAGGCCGACGAACGCCGGCGCGTGCCGCGCCGCCTGCTCCCGCAGCAGCTTGGCGTTGGAGTGCGCGGTGAGCGCGGTGAGCTGGAACCGGTCCCGGTGCCGGTCGAGCACGCGGAGCGCCGTGGTCCCGATCGAACCGGTCGACCCGAGGATGGCGACCCGGCGCGCCGTCACAGCGGCGCCGGAACGAGGAGCAGTCCGAACAGGAGGTAGGCCACCGGGAGCACGAACAGCAGGCTGTCGACCCGGTCGAGCACGCCGCCGTGCCCGGGGATGAGCTGCGAGCTGTCCTTCACGCCCGCCTCGCGCTTGAGCATCGATTCGAACAGGTCGCCCACCTGCGCGGCGACGCTGACCACCGCGCCGAACAGCACCGCGCCGGCGGGCGTGAGCCCGAGCTGGGCCACGGGGCGCAGCGCGTACCGCACGTACAGATAGGTCACCGCGATGCTCACGACGAGGCCGCCCACCGCGCCGGCCACGGTCTTCCCGGGACTCACCGACGGCATGAGCTTGCGACGCCCGAACGCCCGCCCGAAGGCGTAGGCGCCGATGTCGGTGGCCCACGTGAGCAGCACCGGCAGCGCGGCCAGCGTGCCGCCCGCCGACAGCACCACGTGCCAGCCGCCCAGCGCAATCTCGCGGCCTCCCATCGCGTACTCGTGGTAGCGGAGCACGTACGCGAACGAGAGCGTGCTGCCGGCGTAGAGCGCGCCGAAGAACGTGACGCCGAGCGACGCCATGGGCTGGCCGTGGGCGCCGCGCATCCAGAGCGCCAGCGCGCAGACCACGAGCAGAACGACGAGCACGTCCACCGGACGCACCGCGTACAGCCCCAGATAGGCGGCGTGCACGGCCAGCGGCGTCAGGCCGGCGAGGCCGATGCCGATGTCGTCGAGCGGCTGATTGCCGGCGCCGCGCGCGAGGCGGAAGAACTCCCACGCCGCGAGCGCCGACGCTACGGCGAGCAGCGCCGCCAGCGGCGCGCCGCCGACCATCAGGATGGCCAGCGCGATCGGCGCCGCGATCACGGCGAACAGCACGCGCCTCGGGAATTCGCCCATCAGACGGTCACCCGGCCGAACCGGCGTTCGCGCTGCTGGAACTCGAGGATCGCCTCGTAGAACTGAGGGCGGCGAAAGTCCGGCCACATGACCGGCGACACGTAGAGCTCGGTATAGGCAAGCTGCCAGAGCATGAAGTTGGAGATGCGCAGTTCCCCGGAGGTGCGGATGAGCAGGTCGGGATCGGGCATGCCCGCGGTGTAGAGCCGCGAGGCGAAGGCCTCTTCGGTGACCCCGGCCGGCGTGAGGCGGCCGCCGGCGACGTCCTCGGCCAGCAGCCGCGCCGCCCGCACGAGCTCGGCGCGGGCGCCGTACGAGATGAACAGGTTGAGGTCGAGCGTGCTGTTGCCGGCCGTCTGGCCCGTGACGCGGGAGACGGCCGCGGCGGCCGGCGGCGTGAGCCGCTCCACCTCGCCGAACACGCGGACGCGGACGCCGTGCTCGTCGAGGTCGTCCGCCTCGCGCTGGATGTACTCCTCGAGCAGCGACATCAGCGCCGAGACCTCGACCTTGGGCCGCTGCCAGTTCTCCTTGGAGAAGGCGAACAGCGACAGGGCGCCGAGGCCCACCTCGATGGAGGCCTCGACGACGTCGCGCACCGATTGCATGCCGGCGCGGTGTCCGTAGGTGCGGGGCATGATGCGTTCACGCGCCCAACGCCCATTGCCGTCCATGATCACGGCCACGTGCCGGGGGATCCGCCCGTGCAGGCGGATGCGGCCGAGCAGCTCGGCGCTTCTCTCGTCCGACTCCGACACCAGTCGATGCTCCCGCTCAGACTTCCATGATCTCGGCTTCCTTCGCCTTGATCAATTCATCGACGTGGTGGATGGAGTCGTCGTGGAGCTTCTGGATGTCCTTCTCGGCGTGCTTGACGTCGTCTTCGGACACGCCCTGGAGCTTCTTGAGCGCGTCGCGGGCGACGGTGCGGGCGTGGCGGACCGCGATGCGGCCCTCCTCGGCCATCTTGTGCACGATCTTCACGAGCTCGCGGCGCCGCTCCTCGTTCATCGACGGCAGCGGCACGCGGATGAACGCGCCCTGGTTCGACGGCTCGAGGCCGAGGCCGGACTCGCGGATCGCCTTCTCGACGACCTTGCTCTGGCTCTTGTCGAACGGCGTGACGATGAGCAGGCGCGGCTCCGGCGACGCGACGGTGGCCACCTGGTTCATGGCCAGCATCGAGCCGTACATCTCGACGCGGATGGCGTCGAGCATGTTCGGCGACGCCTTGCCCGAACGAACGTTGGAGAACTCGCGCTTGGTGCTGTCGAGCGCCTTGTCCATGGCGGCCCGGCATTCCTTCTGGATGTCCTGGATCGTGGTCATTGAACGAGTGTCCCTTCGCGCTCCCCGCGCACAGCCCGCGCGATAGCGCCCGGTCGATGAATGTTGAGAACGATCAGCGGCAGACTGTTCTCCTTGCACAGCGTGACCGCCGTCTGATCCATGACCTTCAGCTCCTCGAGCATGACGTCGCGGTAGCTGATCTCCTCGTACAGCTTGGCGTCCGGATTGTTGCGGGGGTCCGCGGAATAGACCCCGTCGACGCTGGTGGCCTTGATGATCAGATCGGCCTTGATCTGGATGGCCCGCAGCACCGCCGCCGTGTCGGTGGAGAAATACGGATTCCCGGTGCCGGCGGCGAAGATCACGCTGCGTCCCTTCTCGAAGTGCCGCAGCGCGCGGCGCCGGATGTAGGGCTCGGCCAGCTCCTCCATCCGGATCGCCGTCATCACCCGGGTGTCCATGCCCTTGCGCTCGAGCACGTCCTGGACGGCGAGGGCGTTGATGACCGTGCCCAGCATCCCCATGTAGTCGGCGGTCACCCGGTCGAGCCCCATCTTCGAGAGGATGGTGCCGCGCACGATGTTGCCGCCGCCGATCACCATGCCCACGGTCGCGCCCAGCCGGATCACCGACACGACCTCGTCGGCCAGGCGGTCGATGGTCTCGAAATCGAAGCCGAACCCCACTTTCCCGGCGAGCGCCTCGCCCGAGAGCTTGATGAGGACACGCGGATAGCGGAGTTCGGCCATGGCGATCAGCCCTCCCCGAGCTGGAAGCGGACGAATCGTTTGATCTGGATGTTCTCGCCCGTCTTGGCGGAGACTTCCTTCACGAGTTCGCCGATGGTCTTGCCCGGCTCGCGAACCCAGGGCTGGTTGACCAGCGTGACGTCCTTGAAGAAGGCTTCCAGCTTGCCGTCGACGATCTTCTGGATCATGGCTTCCGGCTTGCCCGACGCGCGCGTCTGCTCCTCGGCGATGCGGCGCTCCGAGGCGATCTTCTCCTCGGGAATGCCGTCGCGGTCGACGGCCACCGGCGCGCTCGCCGCCACGTGCTCGGCGATGTGCTTGGCCAACTCCTTGAAGTCGTCGGTGCGGGCCACGAAGTCGGTCTCGCAATTGAGCTCGACGAGCGTCGCCAGCTTGCCGTTGTGGTGGAGGTAGTGGCCGATGATCCCCTCCGTGGTGGAGCGGCCGGCGCGCTTCTCGGCCTTGGCCACCCCGCGCTTGCGGAGGTTCTCCACGGCCTGATCGATGTTGCCCCCGGTCTCATCGAGGGCCTTCTTGCAGTCCATCATGCCGGCGCCGGTGCGTTGGCGCAGCTCCTGGACGTCTTTCGCGGTAATCGTTGCCATGTATCGGTTCCATCCTACGGTCTGAGTCGTGGAAACGCCGCCAGCGCAGGCCGGCGGCGTCTGTCGAAACTGCAGCGGCAGGCGCCGCGACCGGGCGACGGATGTCGCCGGTCCGGTGCTATTCGGCGGCCGGGGCCTCCGCGCCCTCGACGCCACCGTCCGCCTCGGCGGCGTCGGCTCCCTCGGCCACGTCGCCCGTGCTCTTGAGGCGCGCGGCGATCGCTTCGGGCTTGGCGCGCCGGCGGCGCGGACGGCGGCGGCGCTTCTTGTCCGCCTCCCCCTCGGCCGGCTCGGTGCCGCGTTCGGAGCTGTACGTGTAGTCCCCGCCCTCCTCGGTCTCCTCGCGCGCCGGCGCCTCGCGCCGCGCCTCGGAAATCGAGGCTCCGATCGCGTTGGCGATCAGTTCCACCGAGCGAATCGCGTCGTCGTTGCCGGCGATCGGCACCGTGATCAGATCCGGGTCGGCGTTGGTGTCGACCACGGCGACGATCGGGATGTTGAGCTTGTTGCCCTCGCTCACCGCGATCCGTTCCTTCTTCGAATCGATGACGAACATGAGGCCCGGCAGCCGCGTCATGCCCTTGATGCCGCCCAGGTACTTGGTCAGCTTGTCGCGCTCGCGCGACATCATGAGCTGTTCCTTCTTGGTGTAGTTCTCGAAATCGCCGCCCGACTCCGAGCCCGATTCGAGTTCCTTCATGCGCCGCAGCTGCTTCTTCACCGTCTGGAAGTTGGTGAGCAAGCCGCCCAGCCAGCGCTCGGTGACGTAGTAGGCGCCGCAGTTCTCGGCCGCCTGCTTGACGAGGCCGGCCAGCTGCGTCTTGGTGCAGACGAAGAGCACCTGCTCCCCGCGCAGCACGACTTCACGGGAGAGCTTCTGCGCGAGTTCGAGCTGCCGCAGCGTCTGCTGCAGGTCGATGATGTGGATCCCGTTGCGCTCGGCGAAAATGAACCGGCGCATCTTGGGGTTCCACCGGCGGGTCTGGTGCCCGAAGTGGACACCGGCGGCGAGCAACTGCTCGAGCGTGAGCTGCGAATCGGACATGGTGCGTGACGAGCCTCGAATTGGTTGTGTCGTCCGCTTCCGTCAGCGTCCGTCGCGAACCGGCGTGCCGGCACCCGCGGGGACTCGGGAAGCGTGTGAGATGAACTGCCGGCCGGCGGCGGGGCGGAACGGGACACCCGCTCCCGCCCACCGCCGGCACCCTGCGACTAGCGCTTGCTGAACTGGAACCGCTTGCGGGCCTTCGGACGGCCGGGCTTCTTGCGCTCGACCGCGCGGGCATCGCGCGTGAGCAACCCGAGGCCGCGCAGCTTCGGCCGGTACTCCGCGTCGATCATGACCAGGGCGCGGGCCACCGCGAGCCGGAGCGCGCCGGCCTGGCCGTTCTGGCCGCCGCCTTCGCACTTCGCCTTGACGTCGTAGCGCCCGAGCGTGTCGGTCGCCGTGAACGGCTGCTGGATGGCCGACACCAGCGTCGGCCGCGGGAAGAAGTCGCCGAGCGTGCGCCCGTTGACGTCCCACTTGCCCGAACCGGGCTTGAGGTAGACGCGGCACACCGCTTCCTTGCGGCGGCCGATCGCGTGAATCGTCGTCGTGTCGGCCATTACTTGGTCTCGCTCTTCTTGATGGGAAGCGGGGTCGGCTGCTGCGCCGCGTGGGGATGTTCGGCGCCCGCGTACACGCGGAGCTTGCCGCGGAGCACCTGGCGGCCGAGGGCCGTCTTCGGCAGCATGCCGTGCACGGCCTTCTCGATCACGCGCTCGGGGTGCTTGGCCAGCATCGTCGCGAACGGCGTGTGCCGCTCGTGACCCATGTACCCGGTGTGCGTGAAGTACCGCTTCTGCTCGGCCTTGCGGCCGGTCACCTTCACCTTGGACGCGTTGATCACGATGACGTTGTCACCGGTGTCCATGTGCGGCGTGAAGATCGGCTTGTGCTTGCCGCGAATCACCTTCGCGATCTCGGAGGCGAGACGGCCGAGAACCATGCCGTCGGCGTCCACGATGAACCACCGCTGCTCGATGTCGCTCGGGGTGGCGCTGAACGTCTTCATTGAAGCCCTGACGAACGGTGTGGGTCCTTCGCCTCACCGGTGCGGGTTGCAACCCGGGTTTCGGCCGCCCTGAGGGCGTTTTATACAGACCCCTAAGCTACGCAAGCACTTAGCCCGTGTCAACGCGGGTCATTCGCTCGGCACGTCGCCTGCCACCGGTTCGAACGCCACCCCGCGGGCTTCCGGCCCCATCGCGGTCAGGAAGGCGATGACGACGGCCATGATCGCCGCCACGATGGCCAGGGCCACCCCGTAGTTGTTGCCGCGCCGCTCGGCGATTCCCGCCTGGAGCACCGCGTTGCCAGACGCCAGGAAGTTCCCCAGCTGGTAGGCGAACCCCGGGAACGTGCCGCGCACTTCATTAGGAGAGAGTTCGTTCAGGTGCACCGGGATCACCCCCCAGGCCCCCTGCACCGCCACCTGCATCAGGAACGCCCCGGCGGCCAGCACCACGGCGCCCGACGCGAAGCTCCAGAGGGGCACCATGAGCAGGCCGAACAGGGCGGCCACCACGATCGCCGTGCGGCGGCCGATGCGCTCGGAGATCGAGCCGAAGAAGATGCCGCCGGCGATCGCGCCCACCTGCATGACGATCGTGATGATGCTGACCTCGTGCTGCCCGAACCCGTGCTGTTTCTGCAGGAAGGTCGGATAGAGGTCCTGGGTGCCGTGGCTGAAGAAGTTGAACGCGGTCATCAGCACCACGACGTAGAGGAACAGCTTCCAGTTGTTCCGGATGGAGCGCGCCAGCCCGCGGCGCGGCGCGGCCCGCACCTGCTCCCACACCGGCGACTCCTCGACGTTGCGCCGGATGTACAGCACCAGGAGCGCCGGGACGACGCCCACGGCGAACATCCCCCGCCAGCCGATGATGTCGAAGAACAGCCCGTACACGACCGCGGCCAGCAGATACCCGAACGCGTAGCCCTCCTGGAGGATCCCGGACACGACGCCGCGCGCCTTGGCCGGGATCGTCTCCATGACCAGCGAGGCCCCGATGCCCCACTCGCCGCCCATCGCGAAGCCGAACGCCGCCCGCAGCACCAGCAGCACGACGAGCGTCGGCGCGAACGCCGACGCCAGTTCGAGCACCGAGAACAGCACGATGTCGATCATCAGGATGGGACGCCGTCCGTAGCGGTCGGCAAGCAGCCCGAACACGAGCGCGCCGAGCGGTCGCATCGCCAGCGTGAGCGTGATGGCAACGCTCACCGTCTTGACGTCGGTGCCGAATTCCTTGGCGATGGTGCCGAGCATGAACACCATCAGGAAGAAATCGAACGCGTCCAGCGTCCAGCCGAGGAAGCTGGCGATGAAGGCGCTGCGCTGGCGCCGGTCCAGTTGCCGCAGCTCGGTGAGAGCGCCCATCTCGACCTCCGATCGGGGATTGGCGGGTGTTGGTTGGGCGCCGGAAGGATCGCGCCGCGGCCAGCGTAGCCACGCGAACGCGTCCCGTCAATCCGGGATGTTCAGCGCCGGCGCGCCGCGGGGGCCTTTACCCGCCCGTTACGAACGCAGTCCGGCATCGTGACAGGATCCGCCTACGCTGTTGGTGATCGGAACGGACCCGCCGTTCCGACTGTCGTTCCAACGCTCTCACTCCTTGCGAGCTCCCATGCGAACCCTCTCTCGTCTGGCCACCTCGGCCGTGCTCGTCGCCGTCAGCGCGACGGGCCTTGCCGCACAAACCCCAGCCGCCACCCCGCTCAATTTCTCCGGCGTCGTGTACTTCGACTGGCAGAACGGCGGCACCAAGGCGCAGCGCGCGATGAACAAGTTCGACCTCACCCGGGCGTACCTCAACTTCATCATGCCCGCCGGTGACCACGTCACGGTGCGCGTGACCACGGACATCCTGCAGAACACGAGCGCCGGCACCTACTACACGGGCTGGACGGCGCGGCTCAAGTACGCGTTCGCCGAATGGTCGGCGTGGAAGGACACGGGCACCAATCCGGCGGCGCTCACCTTCCGGTTCGGCCTCGAGCAGACGCCCGAGATCGACATGATGGAGAGCTTCTGGCAGCGCGGCATCACCAACACGCCGATCGACTTCCTGGGCTTCGTGCCGTCGTCGGACCTGGGCGCGGTGGCGATCGTGACGCTGCCCGGCAAGCAGGGGCAGATCTACGGCGGCGTGTTCAACGGCAACGGCTACGGCGCCGCCGAGACCGACCGGTTCAAGAACGTCAACGTCCGCCTGAGCTGGACGCCGCTCGCGACGACGAACGAGGCCGGCTACTTCAAGGGCCTGCAGATCAGCCCGTACTATCAGAAGGGGTACGTGGCCAGCAACTTCAACGCCAACGGCCCGGGCCTGCAGAAGGACCTGTGGGGCCTGCACGTCGGCGTGAAGGATCCGAAGCTCACGATGGTGGCGGAGTACGACAGCCGCACCAACGGCGCCGACAAGACCACCGACGCCACCGTGACGACGACCACCGGCGCGGTCTACTCGGGCTTCGTCATCGCCCGTCCGCTGGCCTACATCAACAACACGAAGACGGATCCGTGGTCGCTGGTGCTCCGCGCCGACCAGTACAAGGCGAACACGAGCGTCGACGCGTACCGCCGCTTCCTGATCGCCGGGATCGGGTACGACATCAGCAGCAAGGTCACCGTGTACGCGGACTTCCAGGATCAGGAAGGCCACAGCGGCGACACGACCGACAGCAAGGCGTTCTTCTTCCACTTCGTCATGGGCTTCTAGCCCCCCTTCACCCTTCCCGAGGACACCACGATCATGAAGCGTTTCCTTCTCGCAGCAGCCGCTCTGGTCGCCGTTGGCGCGACCGCGGGCGCGCAGGATCTGACGGGCGCCGGCTCGAGCTTCGCCGCGCCGATCTACACCAAGTGGGCCGCCACGTACGCGGCGAAGACCGGCGTCAAGGTCACGTACTCGTCGGTCGGATCGGGCACCGGCATCAAGCAGATCTCCGAAGAGACGGTCGACTTCGGCGCGACCGACGGTCCGATGACCGACGCCCAGCTGGCGGCGGCGAAGGGGGGACCGATCATCCACATCCCGACCGTGATCGGCGCCGTCGCGATCAGCTACAATCTCCCAAGCCTTGGCATGAGCGAGCACCTCAAGCTCACCGGCCCAGTGGTGGCCGACATCTATCTCGGCAAGATCACCAATTGGAATGACTCGCGGATCAAGGCGCTGAACGCCGGCGTGAATCTGCCGGACAAGCCGATCGTCGTCGTGCACCGCTCCGACGGCAGCGGCACGACGTACATCGTCACCGACTACTTCTCCAACGTGAGCACCGACTGGGCAAGCGGCCCCGGCAAGAGCACCGCGATCGCCTGGCCCGTTGGCCTCGGCGCCAAGGGCAACGAGGGCGTGGCCGGCCAGGTGCGCCAGGTGGACGGCGCCATCGGCTACGTGGAACTGGCCTACGTGCTCACGAACCACATGGCCTACTCCCTGCTCCAGAACAAGGACGGCAAGTGCGTGGCGCCGTCGCTCGGGGGCGCCACGGCCGCTGCCGCCGGCACCGCCGCCAGCCTTCCGGCGAACAGCGACTTCCGCATCTCCATCGTGAACTCGCCCGGTGCGGCGTCGTACCCTATCTCCTCGTTCACCTGGATGCTCGTGTATGAGCATCAGGCCGACGCGGCCAAGGGCAAGAAGCTGGTCGACTTCATCAAGTGGGCCATGGAAAGCGGCGACCCGGACGCCACCGCGCTCCAGTACGCCACGCTTCCGAAGAACATGAAGGCGATGGTGCTGAAGCGTCTGGCCGAAGTGAAGTGACATCTGGAAGGGCGGACGGCCGTTACCCGGCCGTTACATAGCAGTCCGCCTGTCGTTGCGACATAACGCGAGCCTTCACGTTCACTTGGGACCGGTCGTCCCGCGACGAACGTGGAGGCTTTGCCTTTGGAAGACGCCGGCGGCGTATCGACAGCCGAGGGACTGGCCGAGCGCGCGCCCTAGCATGGAGGCGCCGGCGATCGGAGATCGCATCTATCGCTGGCTCACCACCGCGGCCGCCCTGATGATCGTGGCGCTGCTGGCGTTCATCGCAATCGAGATCTTCATCGCCGGGTGGCCGGCGTTCCGTCAGTTCGGCTTTGGCTTCATCACCTCGCAGCGCGTGGGATCCGGTGCATGGGCAGTTCGGCGCCGGCCCGGCGATCTTCGGCACGCTGGCCTCGTCGATCATCGCCCTCATCATCGCCACGCCGCTGGCGATCGGCACCGCCGTCTTCCTGTCCGAGCTGGCGCCGCGATGGCTGGCCCAGCCGGTGGCGTTCCTGGTGGACCTGCTCGCGGCCGATGCCGAGCGTGGTGTACGGGCTGTGGGGCATCTTCGTGCTCGAACCGCTGATGCGCTCCGACGTGGCGCCGTTCGTCCAGAAGACCCTGCATCTCGGCGGCCTGTCGATCTTCTCCGGCGGTCTCGTACGGCCCCGGGATGCTGACGGCCGGCATCATCCTGGCGATCATGATCCTGCCGTACATCTCGGCGGTGACCCGCGAGGTGCTGATGGCCGTGCCGCGGTCGCAGCGCGAGGCGGCGCTCGCGCTCGGCGCGACGCAGGTGGGAGATGATCCGCGACGCCGTGATTCCTGGGGCGCGGTCGGGCATCGTCGGTGGCATCGTGCTCGGGCTCGGACGGGCGCTCGGCGAGACGATGGCCGTGACCATGGTCATCGGCAACGCGCCGACGATCTCCGACCTCGCTGTTCGGGTCGGGCTACACGATGGCGTCGATCATCGCCAACGAGTTCTCCGAGGCGGAGCGGCGCCCACGTCTCGGCGCTCATGGCCATTGGCGCGTCGCTGCTCGTCATCACCCTGATCGTCAACATCATCGCGCGCTGGCTGGTCAGCCGCGTCGGAGCGCGCGTCACGTGATGCGCCGCAAGATCGCCAACGTGGTGATGCTGGGCCTCATGTGGCTGGCGGCCGGGCTCGTGCTGCTCCCGCTGATCATGATCCTCTGGCAGTTGATTCGACAGGGATCGTCCTCCCTCACCCTGGCGTTCTTCACGCAGCCGCAGCCGCCCCCAGACACTCCGGGCGGCGGCATGCTGAACGCGATCACGGGCACGCTGATCATGCTCGGCATCGCGTCGGCCGTGGGGCTCCCGGTGGGCGCGGCCGCCGGGATCTATATGGCCGAACACCAGACGGCGCGCCTCGCCACGGTGGTCCGATTCCTGTCCGACGTGCTCAACGGTGTGCCGTCGATCATCACCGGCATCTTCGCCTGGGAAGTGCTGGTCAAGCCAACCGGGCACTTCTCCGGCTGGGCGGGAGGCATCGCGCTCGGCACGATGATGATTCCACTCTCGGCCCGCACCACCGAGGAGATGATTCGCACGGTGCCCAACTCGCTCCGCGAGGCGGCGCTGGCCCTCGGCTACACCAACTGGCGGACCTCGCTCTCGATCGTGGCCCGGACGGCGCTGCCCGGCATCGTCACCGGCGCCCTGGTCGCGCTGGCGCGCGTGGCCGGCGAGACGGCGCCGCTCCTCTTCACGGCGCTCGGAAACGTCTACACGAACCTCGATCCGTCCAAGGTCATGGCGGCCCTTCCGCTCAACATCTACCTGTTCGCGCTGAGCCCCTACGACGAATGGCACCGGCTGGCCTGGGCGGCGTCGCTGGTGCTCATCGCCCTCGTGCTGATCATCAGCATCGCGGCGCGGTACGTGGCCCGGCCGAAGTACGGCAAGGCGGTGGACTGACATGACGGCGCCCACCCCGAACTCCGCACCGTCGCGGCCGTCCGTCGCCCGCCCGATCGCCGCAACCCGGGGACCCGGGTCCGGGTCCGCGGCCACGGTCGAGCCCGGCCACGTGATCCTCGACGTTACCCGCCTGAACGCCTACTTCGGCGGCGTCCACGCCGTGCGCAACGTGTCGATCCCATTCCGCGAACGCGAGGTCACGGCGATCATCGGCCCGTCGGGCTGCGGCAAGTCGACGATGCTGCGGTGCCTGAACCGCATGCACGAAACGGTGCCCGGCGCCCGGGTCACGGGGCAGCTGGAATTCCACGGGCGCGACCTCTACGCCCCTGAAGTCAATCCGATCGAGGTGCGCCGGCACATCGGCATGGTGTTCCAGCGTCCGACGCCCTTTCCCACGCTCTGCATCCGGGACAACGTCCTGGCGGGCTTTCGCACCCTTCGCCGCTCCCACCGCCCATCGCGCGCGGAGATGGAAGCCAAGGTCGAGCAATCGCTGCGCGACGCGGCGCTCTGGGACGAGGTGAAGGACCGCCTGGGCACCGGCGCCATCGCCCTCTCCGGCGGGCAGCAGCAGCGTCTCTGCATCGCCCGCGCGCTCGCGAACTCGCCCCAAATTCTGCTGCTTGACGAGCCGACGGCTTCCCTCGATCCGCTGTCGACGCAGAAGGTGGAGGAGTTGGTCTACACGCTTCGGAAGAAGGTCACGGTCATTATCGTGACCCACAACATGCAGCAGGCGGCGCGGGTGTCCGACCGAACGGCGTTCATGCTCAACGGCGAGCTCGTCGAGGTGGCGCCCACCGACAAACTCTTCACGACGCCGTCCGATCCGCGCACCGAGGCCTACGTGACCGGACGGTTCGGATGACCGGGGAGATCGCCGCCGAGCAGTTCTCCTTCTGGTACGGGGAAACTCAGGCGCTCAAGAACATCTCGATCACCCTGCCCGCCGGCCAGATCACCGCGTTCATCGGGCCGTCGGGATGCGGCAAGTCCACCTTCCTGCGGTCCATCAACCGCCTGCAGGAGATCATTCCGCGCACGCGCCACGAAGGGAAGATCCTGCTGGACGGCGCGGACGTTCACGCCGCCAATACCGACGTCGTGGCCCTGCGGCGGCGGATCGGCATGGTGTTCCAACGCTGGAATCCGTTCCCCCGGTCCATCTACGGCAACGTGGCCTACGGACCCCGCATCAACGGCATCCGCGACGCCGCCACGCTCGACGGGATCGTGGAGCAGTCACTGCGGCGTGCCGCCCTCTGGGACGAGGTCAAGGACCGGCTGCGCCAGAGCGCGCTCGGGTTGTCGGGCGGCCAGCAGCAGCGGCTGTGCATCGCCCGCGCGCTCGCCAACGACCCGGAGGTGCTGTTGCTGGACGAACCGGCCAGCGCCCTCGACCCGCTGTCGACGCAGAAGATCGAGGAACTGTTGTTCGAACTGCGTGGTTCGCTTACCGTTGTGATCGTCACGCACAATCTGCAGCAGGCAGCCCGCGCGTCCGACCATACGGCGTTCTTCTTTCTGGGCGAACTGATCGAATCGGCGCCGACCCAGACCATGTTCACGGCACCCTCGGACGAACGGACCGAGGCGTACATCACGGGGAGGTTCGGATGAGCCCAGCCGACACGACTGGCCAGTATCGCCACTTTCACGAACAGCTGGCCGAGTTGACGCAGCGGCTGCTCGACATGTCGGACCGCGCCACGTCGCTGGTCGACCTCGCCGTGGACGGCCTGCTCTCCCGCGATCCCGGGGCCGCCGAGGCCGTGCTGGCCGGCGACCGCGAACTCGACGCGATGGAACTGGACGTCGAGGATCGGGCCGTGGCCCTCCTCGCGCTCCAACAGCCGATGGCGCGCGACCTGCGCTTCCTGATCAGCACCATCAAAGTGTCGAGCGACCTCGAGCGCGTGGGCGACCACGCGGTGAACATCGCCCAGTGCACGCTGCGCCTGGCCGCGATGCGCACGCGGATCACGCCCGACCCCGAGATCGCCGACATGGCGCGCCGGGCCCGCCGCATGCTCGGCGACGCCCTCACCGCGTTCGTCCGCGGCGACGGCGCCCAGGGGCGCGCCGTCTGCCAGGCCGACGACGCCGTGGACGCCCTCCACGACTCGGTGTTCCGCATCCTGCTCACCCACATGATGGCCGATCCGCGCACGATCAACGCGTCGCTCGAACTGCTGCTGGTGAGCCGGAACCTCGAACGGGTGGCCGACCTGGCCACGAACATCGGCGAGGATGCCGTGTTCCTGGCCGAGGGCAAGCAGATCAAGCACCACGCCGAGAAGCGCGGCGAGATCGGATCGGCACCGGAAGCGGCCGCCGCGGCCGCGGCCGAGCCGGCCACCAAGGAAGCGCCCGCGTCGCCGGAGGCGGGGGCCGCCGGCGACGACTAGTTGCCGGCCGGCTCCGCCACCACGGCGAGCCACATGCCGTCGGGGCTCAACGCCAACCGCGACAGGTTGCGCAGCCCCTCTTCCTTGAAATCGGCGATCGGCGTCCAGCGGGCGGCGGTGCCCTGCGTCAGGTCGAGCCGGTACACCGTCGTGCCCGCGGCCGTGAGCACGGCCGTGGCCGACTCCCAGACCACGTAATCGGCGCGGCGCGGCATGGCCACCACCCGGTGAATGGCTCCGTCGCTCGCCGCCGGGTCGGCGGTGTCGAGGTACCAGGCGGAGTCGGCGTGCTGCAGGAACGAGAAGCGCGTGCCGCCGGGCACCCGCTGCAGCGACCGGCCGATGTCGTGGGCGATCGTGCGGCCCTCGCCGGTCTGCGTGTCCGCAATCTGGAGCGAGTTCGGAGTACCGAGGACGAATAGCGCCAGCGTGTGGTCGTCGAGCCAGAGGTGGTACCCCACGGGCGCGATGCCGGGGAGCAACAGCACGGGCGCGCGCCCGTCCGCCGCGAACGCCCACAGCCGCTGCGTCGAGTCGCGTTCAACGCGCACCACGCTGAATCCGCCGCCCGAGGGCATCGGCGTGGGCGAATACTCGCTCTCCGGCGTCCGGGTGAGTTGCGTGACGGCCCGGGTGGCGAGGTCGATGCGATAGATGTCGGCCTGCGCGTCCTCGTGGATCGACGTGAACAGGATGGCGCGCCCGTCGGGCGTGAAGGCCGGCTGGTTGTCGTAGCCGGGCCGGTGCGTGAGGTTCTCCGGCGGGTCGCTGATCGCGCCTCCGCCGGAGCCGCGGAGCCGCACCAGATAGATGTCGGTGCCGGGGGGCGCGCTCTGCGCCCCCACCGTCGAGGCCGCGAGCATCGCCGCGCCAACCATCCATATCGACCGTCTCATCCCCCGCCTCCCGGGCGCTCGCGCCCGACCGCTATTCCATTTCCAGCAGGATCGCGCCCTTCTCCACCGCCTTCCCAGGCTCGACCAGGACCGTCTTCACGGTGCCGTCGGCGGTGGCGCGCAGTTCGTTCTCCATCTTCATCGCTTCCATGACCACCAGCCCCTGACCCGCCTGCACGCGGTCGCCCGCCTTCGCGTGCACACGGACGATCAGCCCCGGCATCGGCGCCACCAGAGGCGCCGGTCCGGCCGGCCCCGCCGCGTTGCCGGCGAGTTCGCGGATCGTGCGGGCGCGCTCGTCCAGCGCGTCGACCTCGAACCGGTAGCCGTCAATGGACAGCGTGTAGAGGCCGCGACGGTCGCCACGCCGCACCAGCACGCGGTGCATGGATCCGTCGATGTTCACGAGCCGCACCGGCGTGCCCTCGACGTCGGTGAGGTGCGCCGTGGCCGCCGTGCCGTCGGCGCGCACCGCGGCGCCGTCGAGATCCACCTCGTGCTCCTCGCCGTTCACCGTGACGTAGTACTTCACGCCGCCGCCCCCTTCAACTCGAGCTCGCAGACCGTCTCCACGTGCGCGGTCTGCGGAAACATGTCGAAGCCCACCACCGACACCACCCGGTACGACGGCAGGCGCCCGATGTCCCGCGCCAGCGTGGCCGGGTCGCAGCTCACGTACACGATCGCCGCCGGCCGGGGCGATGCGGCTTCGATGGCGCCGGTGACGGCCGCGGCGGTGCCGGCCCGCGGCGGATTGAGGATCACGAGGTCGGCGGGGAGCGCGGCGGGCAGCGCCCGCTCCACCGAATCAGCCACGGCGCGCGAACCGGCGGGCAGGCGGGCCGCGCACACGCGGCTCGCCTGCCGGTCGAGCTCGATGGCCACGACCTCGGCGCCCGCGCGGGCGATGGGCTCCGCGGTGTCGCCGACCCCGGCGTAGGCGTCGATCACCCGCGCCGGCGCGCGAGCCGCGACCAGCGCCAGCACGTGCGACAGCATGAGCCCGGCGACCTCGGCGTTCACCTGGGTGAACGACGCGCCGTGTTCCTGGCCGGGCCCGCGGTCGGCCACCAGCCGCCGGCTCCGTTCACCGACAGGCAGCCACCAGATCGCCACCAGCGCCGGCACCGCCGCGAGCAGCGTGCCCGGATCGGGCCACGCCTCGGCCCCTTCGACCACGAGCGCCGCGCCATCGCCGAGCAGCCTGATCGAGGCGCGGAGCGCCGGCGCATCGGGCAGCAGGCGGCCGTGCGCGAGCACCGCGCGCCAGACCGCCATCACGCGCTCGTCGGTGATCGGGCAGTCGTCGAGCGCGAACACCTGGTCGGGCGCGTCGTACCGGTGGAGGCCGGCCGTCCAGGCGCCGCCCGACTTCCGCAGCGCCAGCGTCAGCTTCGTCCGGTAGCGCCACGCGGCGGCGCCGTGGCGGACCTCCGGCAATTCGATGGGGCGTTTGGCGATCCGCTGGAAGGCGTCGCGGATCATCCCCGCCTTGGCACCGCGTTGGGCGGCGCCGTTCAGGTGCTGCAGCTGGCACCCGCCGCAGCGATCCCCCTCGTAGTGCGGGCACTCGGGCTTCGCGCGCTCCGGCGACAGAACCAGCAGCTCCACGCGGCTCGCGCGCGCGAACCGCTTTCCCCGCTCGACGGTGGCGCGGATGCGGTCTCCGGGCGCCGTGCGCGGGGCGAACACCACGAGCCCGTCGGCGCGGCCCACGCCGTCGCCGCCGGCGGCGATCGCGTGGATGTCCAGTTCGACGATGTCCGCGGTCATCGCAATCCGTCCAGGCGCGCGGCGCGCATCCAGGCCGGATCGGCGCCCGCTTCCGGCGACGCCGCGCCGCCGTTCGGCCGCCGGGCGGCACGGTCGCGCTCGGCAAGGAGCGCGCCGGCGATGGCGGCCACGCGCGCCGCGCCCGCCGGCGGCTTCGCGCCCAGGAGCGACGGCAGCCGCCGTTCCAGCCACTGGATTTCGATCTCGCCGCGCTGGAACTCGCCGTCCTCCATCACGCGCAAATGGAAGTCGCGCGAGGTCTCGATGCCGTCCACGGCCAGCTCGAGCAGGGCGCGGTGCATGCGGGCCACGGCCGCGTCGCGGTCGGCGGCCCAGACGATCAGCTTGGCGAGCATCGGGTCGTAGAAGAGGCCGATCTCGCTCCCGACCTCCACGCCGCCGTCCCACCGCACGCCGGGCCCGGAGGGCAGCCGCAGGTACGAGATACGGCCGGTGGACGGCAGGAAGCCGTTGTGCGGATCCTCGCTGGTGATGCGGCACTCGATGGCCCACCCGCGCGGCGTGAGCCGCTCGAACGCCTCGGGCAGCGCCTCGCCGGCGGCCACCCGCAGCTGCCACTGCACCAGGTCGATGCCGGTGACGAACTCGGTGACCGGGTGCTCCACCTGGAGCCGCGTGTTCATCTCGAGGAAGTAGAAGCGGCCGTCGCGATCGAGCAGAAATTCGCAGGTGCCGGCGTTGCGTATACCCGGCCGCCTTGCGCCATGCGCACCGCGGTGTCGCCCATCGCCTGCGCGGAGCTCCGGGCTCACGGCGACGCTCGGCGCTTCCTCGATCATCTTCTGGTGGCGGCGCTGCACCGAGCACTCGCGCTCGCCGAGCGAGACGCAGCGTGCCGTGCGCGTCGGCGAGCACCTGGATCTCGACGTGGCGCGGCCCGTCGATGTACTTCTCGACGTACACGGCGTCGTCGCCGAACGGCGTTCTTCGCCTCGCGCGGGCCGCCTCGAGCGCCGACGCCATCTCGGCGCGCCTGGTGCACGACGCGCATCCCCTTGCCGCCGCCGCCGGCCGCCGCCTTGAGCAGCACCGGATACCCGAACCGCTCGGCGATCCGCTGCGCCTCGGCGGCGTCGGCCAGCGGCTCGGTGGTGCCGGGCACGATCGGGCACGTTCGCCTGCTCGGCGAGCTGTCCGGGCCGCCGTCTTGCTGACCCATGGCGGCGATCGCCTCGGCCGGCGGCCCGATCGAAACGAGTCCCGCGTCGCGCACCGCGCGCGCGAACCACTCGCGCTCGGAGAGGAAGCCGTAGCCGGGGTGGATCGCCTCGGCGCCCGACGCGCTTGGCGGCCTCGATGATGCGCTCGCCCACGAGGTAGCTCTCGGCGGCCGCGGCCGCCGCCGATGTGCACCGCCTCGTCGGCCGTCGCGCACGTGGGGCGCAGCGCGCGTCGGCGTCGCAATACACGGCCACCGAACGGACCCCGAGCTCGCGGCAGGCGCGGATGACGCGCACGGCGATCTCGCCGCGATTGGCGATCAGGACCTTGGTGAAGCACGCGCCGGGCGCGGCGAGCACGCCGCCGCGGGCGGCGCGGGCTTCGTCCGTCCGCTCACAGCGGGATGTTCCCGTGCTTCTTGGGCGGGTTCCGGTCGCGCTTGCCGTGCAGCGTCTCGAGCGCGCTCGATGAGCCGCGGCCGGGTGTCGCGCGGATCGATGATGTCGTCCACGTAGCCCGCGCGATGCCGCGACGTACGGATTGCGCGAACTTGTCGCGTGTACTCGGCGACCTTGGCGTCCATGGCCGGCCGCGGGATCGCCGCTCTCGGCGATCTCCTTCTTGAACAGGATCTCCACGGCGCCCTTGGGCCCCATCACCGCGATCTCGGCCGTGGGCCAGGCGACGTTGAAGTCGCCGCGGATGTGCTTGGAGCTCATGACGTCGTAGGCGCCGCCGTACGCCTTGCGCGTGATGACGGTGAGCTTCGGCACGGTCGCCTCGCAGTAGGCGTACAGCAGCTTGGCGCCGTGCTTGATGATGCCGCCGTGCTCCTGCGCCAGCCCGGGCAGGAATCCCGGCACGTCCTCGAACGTCACGATCGGAATGTTGAACGCGTCGCAGAAGCGGATGAACCGGGCCGCCTTGACCGAGGCGTTGATGTCGAGCACGCCGGCGAGGACGGCGGGCTGGTTGGCGACGATGCCGACGCTGTGGCCGCCGAGGTGGGCGAAGCCGCAGATGATGTTGGCGGCGAAGTCGCGCTGCACCTCGACGAACTCGCCGTCGTCGACCACGCGCCGCAGCACGTCGTGCATGTCGTACGGCTTGTTGGCGTTGTCGGGCACGATGTCGAGCAGCGCCTCGTCGCGGCGGTCGCGCGGATCGGTGCCGGCGCCGCGCGGGGGCGTGTCGAGGTTGTTCGACGGCACGAACCTGAACAGCGTCGCGGATGGCCTGCAGGCAGGCCGGTTCGTCGTCGAAGCGCGAAGTGCGACACGCCCGAGGTCGCCGCCGTGCGTGTCGGCGCCGCCGAGCTGTTCCATCGTAACGTCTTCGTGGGTCACCGTCTTCACGACGTTCGGGCCGGTGACGAACATGTACGAGGTGCCGCGCACCATGAAGATGAAATCGGTGATGGCGGGCGAGTACACGGCGCCGCCGGCGCAGGGGCCGAGGATGGCCGAGATCTGGGGCACGACGCCGGAGGCGAGCGTGTTGCGCAGGAAGATGTCGGCGTAGCCGCCGAGCGAGACGACGCCCTCCTGGATGCGGGCGCCGCCCGAGTCGTTGAGGCCGATCACCGGGGCGCCGTTGCGCACCGCGAGATCCATGACCTTGCAGATCTTCTCGGCGTGCGTCTCCGACAGCGACCCGCCGAACACGGTGAAGTCCTGGGAGAAGACGTAGACCAGCCGGCCGTCGATGCGGCCGTAGCCGGTGACGACGCCGTCGCCGTAGACGATCTGCTCTTCGAGGCCGAAGTCGGTGGACCGATGGGTGACGAAGCGGTCGAGATTCGACGAAGCGACCCCTCGTCGAGCAGGAGGTCGAGCCGTTCGCGGGCCGAGAGCTTGCCCTTGTCGTGCTGGGCCTTGAGGCGCTTGGCGCCCCCGCCCTGTTCCGATTCGGCGCGGCGCTTGTCGAGAAGGTCGAGCTTTTCTTGCATGGTCATGGCGAGCCAAAGCTAGCTCGCGGGCAGCCGCGCTTCCAGAGCGGCCGGACCCCAGGGCCCTCGAGACCGCGCTCGCCGAGGGGGCGATTCTGGCCGCGCCCGCTGAGGGGGATACGGAAATGACGGAGTGCGACGGAGAACTGCACTGACACGGCAACTGCAACTACTACAGCAACTGCAACAACTATGGGAACTGCTCCGCCATCGAGATCTCGCCGACCCGCCGCGGTCCTGATGGCGCAAAGCAAACCGCCCCGGCCGGGAAGAATCCCGGCCGGGGCGGCTGATCGTGCAATCGCTGGCATCAGCCTTCGGTCTTGGCCTCCGCCTCGGCGACCGGGGCCTCGACAACGTCCTCGTCGTCATCCGGCACGACGAGATCGACCGGCACCGGCACGACTTCCTCGTCCTCGGTGTGCACCTTGGACGGCGTCTCCGGACGCGGCGGCTGCTCCTCGGGGATGTTCGTCACCGCCGAGCACGATGCGGCGGTGGATCGGATCCACCTCGAGCACGCGCATGTCGAGCTTCATCGTCTCGTAGACAAGATCCGTCGGGCTGTTGACCTGCTTGCTCGTTCGGCGACAGCTGCGAGATCGGCACGAAGCCTTCGATGTCGTTGCCGATGTCCACCACCACGCCCTTGTCCATCAGGCGCACGACCGTGCCGCGCAGATTCGGTGCCGACGGGGTAGGTCTCGCCGATCTTGAGCCACGGATCCTCGGCCGCCTGCTTGAGGCCGAGCGAGATCCGCTTGTTGTCGCTGTCGATGTTGAGAATCACCACGTCCACCGTGTCGCCCTTCTTGACGACTTCCGACGGATGCTGCACGCGCTTGGTCCAGCGACATGTCGGAGATGTGGATCAGGCCGTCGATGCCCGGCTCGATCTCGACGAACGCGCCGAAGCTGGTGAGGTTGCGGACCTTGCCGTTGATGCGCGTGCCCACCGGGTACTTGCAGCGGCAGCACCATCCACGGATCCTGCTCGGTCTGCTTCATGCCGAGCGAGATCTTCTCCTCGTTCGGATCGACCTTGAGCACCACCGCCTCGATGGTCTCGCCGATGGAGACGAGCTTCGACGGGTGGCGGACGTTGCGCGTCCAGCTCATCTCGCTGATGTGCACCAGGCCTTCGATGCCCGGCTCGAGCTCGATGAACGCGCCGTAGTTCGTGATCGAGACGACCTTGCCCGTGACGCGGGTGCCGACCGGATACTTGCTCGGCGACGTCCTTCCACGGGTAGCTCTGGAGCTGCTTGAGGCCGAGCGAGATGCGCTCGCGCGTCCCAGTCGATGTCGAGCACCTTGACCTCGAGCTCCTGGCCGATCTGCGACCATCTCGCGACGGATGCGAGATGCGGCCCCACGACATGTCGGTGATGTGGAGCAGGCCGTCCACGCCGCCGAGGTCGATGAAGGCGCCGAAGTCGGTGATGTTCTTGACCACGCCCTTCCGCACCTGGTCCTTCTGGAGCTCCTTCATCAGCTTCTCGCGCTTGCCGGCGCGCTCGGTCTCGAGAATCACGCGGCGCGAGACGACGATGTTGCGGCGGCGCTTGTTGAGCTTGATGATCTTGAACTCGTACTTCTGGCCGAGCAGCTCGTCGATGTTGGGCACGCGGCGGAGCGCGATCTGCGAGCCCGGGCAGGAACGCGTCGACGCCCATCAGGTCGACCACCACGCCGCCCTTGATCTTCTTGATCAGGGTGCCTTCGACCGGCTGGTCGGTCTCGTACGCCACGCGGATCCGCTCCCACACGCGCATGAAGTCGGCCTTCTTCTTCGACAGGACGACCGAGCCTTCCTGGTCTTCGAGGTGCTCGAGCAGGACCTCGACCTCGTCGCCGGGCTTGAGGTCCGGGTGGTCCTTGAACTCCTCGAGCGGGACGGTGCCTTCGGACTTGAAGCCGATGTCGAGCACCACGAGGTTGTCGCGGATCTCGAGCACCGTGGTCTTCACGATCTCCCCTTCCTCGATCGAGGCCAGGGTGCCGTTGTACAGCTCCATCATCCGCTCGTAATCGGCGGACGGAATATTCGTCTTCGTCGTACAGCTCAGGGCGGCGGTTGGCAAGCGGGCGCAGTTGCGCCTTCTGGACGTCGCGCTTTTCGCGCAGCGTGGCCGCGGTGCCGGTTGTGGTGTTGGTGTCGAGCTCGCTCATAGAAAAGGGAAATCTCCCGAGAATCCGCGGATTGGTGGCTCGCCGCGGCGAGGTTGGAGGTGAACACTGCCGACGCCCAATGACCGTCCATTTGGGACGGCCCCGGGCGAGCCTTAAAAGCTAGCTTGGATAAAAGGTGACGTCAACCAGCGGAAGTGACGTCGTCCCGGTGAGTTACGGCCCGCGCCAGCGCCACGATGCGCTCCACCTGCTCTTCCTGCGTCAGGTAGGTCGTATCGAGCACCACCGCGTCCCTGGCCGCCATGGTCTGCGTCGCGTCCTTCGCGTCGCGCTGCACCAGCCGGTCGGTCTCCTCGGCCACCTCGTCGTCGGTCGGCGCGCGCTCCAGCCGCTGCACCAGCCGACGGCGGGCCCGCTCCCACGGGTCGGCCACGAGAAACACCTTGAGCGGCGCCTCGGGAAAGACGGCCGTGCCCATGTCGCGCCCGTCCACCACCACGTCCTGCGTCGCCGCGGCCGAGCGCACCTGCGCGTTCACCCACGCGCGAACCCCGGCCATGGCCGCCACCGCCGACACGTGGCGCGTCACCTCGGACGATCGGATCTCGTCCCCCGCCGGCCGGCCGTCGATGAGCGGCTCGAACGACCGTCCCGCCGGCGCCAGCGACACCCGCCCCGCCTGCGCCAGCACCGCGGCCTCGCTCCACACCGGCGACGATCCGGCCGGCGGCCAGCGCGGCGGCCGTCAGCGCCCGGTAGAGCGAGCCCGAATCCACGTGGCGGATCCCCATCCGCTCGGCCACCCATTGCGCGGTGGACGACTTGCCCGACGCCGCCGGGCCGTCGATGGCGATGACGAGCCGGTTGGCGCTCACGCGCGCACCGCGCCGGCGAGCATGTCCCAGAATCCGGGGAACGACACCTCGACGCACGCGCGATCGTCGATCTCGATGGCCGCGCCGTCGGTGACGCCGAGCAGGCCGAACGCCATGGCGATCCGATGGTCGCCGTGGGTCACGATCGATCCGCGCAGCGGTGCCCGGCCGCCCCGCACCACCATGCCGTCGGGGAGTTCCTCGGCGTCCACGCCGAGCGCGCGGAGATTCGCCACCACGGTGGCGATCCGGTCGCTCTCCTTGACCCGCAACTCGCCGGCGCCGGTGATTCGCGTGACGCCTTCGGCGCGGGCGCCCACGCAGGCCGCCAGCGAAATCTCGTCGATCATGCTCGGCACCTCGTCGCCCGCGATGTCCGTTCCGTGCAGGGCCCCGCCGCTCACGCGCAGCGTGGCCACCGGCTCGCCGCCGCGCACCGTCTCCTCCACGATCTCGACGCGCGCCCCCATCCGGCGCAACACCTGCAGGAACCCTGTGCGGGTGGGGTTCACGCAGACGTCGCGCAGCACGAGGTCGCCACCGTCGGCCATGGCGGCGAGCGCCGCGAAGAACGCCGCCGACGACGGGTCGGCGGGCACGTCCACGTCCGCGGCCGGCAGCACCGTGACCGGGTCCAGCGACACGGTGCCGCCGTCGACGCGGATCCCCGCCCCGCGCGCGGCGAGCATGCGTTCGGTGTGGTCGCGCGACGGAAAGGGCTCGGAAACGTTCACCGCCACGCCGGCCACGAGGCCGGCCAGCAGGATCGCGCCCTTCACCTGGGCGCTCGCCACCTCGGTGCGCCAGGTGATCGGCCGCAGGGCAGCGCCGTAGACGACCATCGGCAGTCCGTCGCCGCGCTCGCAGTGGACACGCGCGCCCATGGCCTCCAACGGCCGGATGATGCGCCGCATCGGGCGGCGGCTCAGGCTCTCGTCGCCCACAAAGCGCGACGTGAAGGGGCGCGCCGCCACCACGCCCGCCATGAGCCGGGTGGTCGTACCGCTGTTCCCGCAGTCGAGGTCGCGGCCGGGCTGGCGCAGGCCGTCGCGCCCCGAGCCGTAGATGGTCATCACCGGCGAGAGCGCCGGCACGTCGATGCCCAGCGCGCGCAGCACCGACGCGGTGGATCGCACGTCGTGCGAATCGAGGATGTCGCGCACCGTCGACTGGCCCGAGCCGAGCGCCGCGAGAATCAGCGCTCGGTGGGAGATCGACTTGTCGCCGGGCACGCGAACGCTGCCGCCGACCTTCACCGGGCGTCTCCCGTCACCGCAGCCACGCCTCGAGCGCCGTGGCCAGGTCGGTCTTGGCGTCGCGGTACTTCACGATCACCGGCGCCTGGAGCGACAGCCCCTGCGCGGCGCCCCACCCCGCCGTCACGGCGCGCGACCCGGGCACGACCACGGCGCCGGCCGGGATCTCGAGCGGCGCGTCGGCGGAGCCGCGGTACACCTGTTCGCGCACGAGATCGAACACCGGCGTGCCCCGCGTGAGCACGACGCCCGCGGCCAGCACGGCCCGCTCGCGCACCACGGTGCCTTCGTACACGCCGCAGTTGCCGCCCACCAGCACGTCGTCCTCGATCACCACCGGGCTCGCGTTCACCGGCTCCAGCACGCCGCCGATCTGCGCCGCCGCGCTCAGGTGCACGCGCTCCCCGATCTGCGCGCACGAGCCCACCAACGCGTGCGAGTCGATCATCGTGCCGCTGCCCACCTAGGCGCCGACGTTCACGAACATCGGCGGCATGCACACGACCCCCGGCGCCACGTACGTGCCCCGGCGGATGGTGGACCCACCCGGCACCACGCGCACGCCGTCGGCCACGGCGAAGGTGCGTGACGGGAAGGTGTCCTTGTCGATGAAGCTGAACCGGGCGCCGGGCCCGGCGGGAATCGACATGTCGGCCATCGTGCCGGCGCGGAATCCGAGCAGGATCCCCCGCTTGACCCAGGGCACGGCGCGCCACCGCCCGTCCGGGTCGCGCTCGGCGGCGCGCACGGCACCGATCTCGAGCGCGTCGAGCAGTTCCCGCACCAGCGCCTGCGCCTCCGCGGGGAGCGGAAGGTCGGCCGGCGTGGCGGCGAGTTCGGCGACGCGCTCGGCCAGGGTCGCCATCAGGTCAGCGCTCCGGCGTGCTGCAGCGCGGCGCGCACCGCCTGCTCGTGCTTCGCCTCCAGCGGTACGAGCGGCAGCCGGAGCACGTTCCGGATGCGGCCCATCATCGCCAGCGCGGCCTTGGCCGCCAGCGGATTCGATTCCACGAATGCCGCGCGCATCCAGGGCAGCAGCTTGAAATGCACTTCGCGCGCGCCGGCGAAGTCGCCCGCCGCGGCGCGCTCGGCGAGCCGCGCCATGAGCTTCGGCGTCGCGTTCGACACCACCGAGATGATGCCGTCGGCGCCGGCGGCCATCATGGCGAGCGTCAGCTCGTCGTCGCCCGAGAGTACGCTGAATGCCGCGGGACGGCCGGCCAGAATGTCCGTCACCTGGCTCAGGTTGCCGGACGCCTCCTTCACCGCGCACATGCTCGGGTGGCGGGCCAGCGCCAGGGTGGTCTTCGCCTCGATGTTGCTGCCGGTGCGGCCCGGCACGTTGTAGATCACGATCGGAAGGCTGGTCTCGCGCGCGATCGCCTCGAAGTGGGCGATGATGCCGCGCTGAGGCGGCTTGTTGTACATCGGCGAGGCGTGCAGCAGGTGCGTGGCGCCCAGGGCCTCCATTTCGCGCGACAGGTGGATCGCCTTCTTGGTGTCGTTCGACGCCGCGCCGGCCACCACGGGCACACGGCCCTTCACCTGTTCGACCACGATCTCGACCACGCGGCGGTGTTCGTCCACCGTCATGGTCGCCGCCTCGCCCGTCGAGCCGCAGGGCACCAGGAAGTGGATGCCCTCGGCGATCTGCCACTCGACGAGATCGCGCAGCGCCTTCTCGTCCACCGCGCCGGCGTCGGTGAACGGCGTGACGAGCGCGGTGCCGCAACCGGTGAGCTTCGCGTGGGTCATGGCCTCGATTCTCCGTTGGACGTGAGCACGTCCTTCAGCGTGTAGATGCCCCGCCGGCCCACCAGCCACTGCGCGGCCCGTAGGGCGCCCTCGGCGAACACCCGGCGGTCGCGCGTGGTGTGCACGAGGCGGATCTGCTCGAACTGCCCGTCGAAGACGAGCTCGTGGGTGCCCGGCACGGCGCCGGTGCGCACGCTGGTGATCGGCACGTCGTGGCCGAGCCTGGCCGCGG
This sequence comes from uncultured Gemmatimonadaceae bacterium, assembly GCA_963775915.1. Classification (GTDB taxonomy): domain Bacteria; phylum Gemmatimonadota; class Gemmatimonadetes; order Gemmatimonadales; family Gemmatimonadaceae; genus JAGWRI01. The sequence continues at coordinate 489,136 of CAVZKH010000007.1, read as the reverse complement.
CCAGACGCGCCAGCGCCAGCGCCGTGCCCGACGGCGCATCCTTCTTCTGCGCGTGGTGCGTTTCGATGAGGTGGACGTCGAAGCCTGGGGCGAGGCGCATGGCGTCGGCGGCCGCTTCGACGGTCATCATGAACGCGGCCACGCCCACCGAGAAGTTGGGCGCGGCGAGCATCGCGCCGCCCACCTCGCGGACGAATTTCTCCACCTCGGGGCGCTTGGCGTCCCATCCCGTGGTGCCGACCACCACCGGGCAGCGCGCGGCGGCGCAGACCCGGACGTTCTCGGGCGCCGCTTCGGCTGTGGTGAACTCCACCGCCACCTCGGCGCCGTTCAGCGTCTCGGCCGTGACCTCGGTGGCGTCACCGCCGCTGCGGTCGATGCGCGCCACGACCTCGAACCCCTGTGCCGGCGCGAGCTGCTCCACGGCGTGGCCCATCTTGCCCATGCCGATGATCGCCAGACGCGTCATGATGCCCTGCCTCCGTGGAAGAACGCGGCGTGCAGCCGCTGCATGGCCGGCTTCACCTGCTCGTCGTCGACGACGATGGTCAGGTTGATGCCGGTGGCGCTCAACGACAGCATGTACACCTGAACGTCGCCCAGCGCTTCCAGTGCCCGCGACATCGAGACTCCGCCGTCGCTGAGGCCCGAGCCCACCACGGCCACGATGCCGCGGTTGCGCTCGATGGCCACGTCGCCGAGCCCACGAAGGTCGACGATCAGCGCGTCGAGATGCGACGGGTCGTCCACGGTGAGCGACACGGAGACTTCGCTCGTCGCGACCACGTCCACCGACGTCTTGTGCCGCTCGAAGATCTCGAACAGCGACCGCAGGAACCCCTCGGTGAGGAGCATGCGCGGCGAGCGCACCTTCACCAGGCTGACGTTGTTCTTGCCGGCAATGGCCGTCACCGGGCGGCGCGGGGCGTCGAAGGTGATCATCGTGCCCGCCGACGCCGGGTTGCGCGAGTTGAGCACGTAGACCGGAATGCCGAGGCGCACCGCGGGGGCGATGGTGCTCGGGTGCAGCACCTTGGCCCCGAACGAGGCCAGTTCCGACGCCTCGTCGAAGCCGATGCGCTCGATCAAACGGGCGCCGGTCACCACGCGCGGGTCGGCGGTGAGCATGCCGTCCACGTCGGTCCAGATCTCGATGGCATCGGTGTGCAGCGCCGCGCCGAAGAGCGACGCGCTGTAGTCGCCGCCCCCGCGGCCGAGCGTCGTCGTGACGCCGGTGGCGGCGCACGAGCCGATGAAGCCGCCCAGCACCGGGATCTCGCCGTCGCGCACCAGCGGCGCGACGATGCGCTGCGCCGCCTCGGCGATGGCCTCGGGCTGCGGCTCGGCCCTGGTGAAATTGTCGTCGGTGATCATCACGTCACGGGCCTCGACGTGCACCGCCGGCAGCCCCGCCTGGCGGAACGCCGCCGCCGCGAGCAGCGACGAGAGCTGCTCGCCGATGGCGGCGATGGCGTCCTGGCTGCGCGGGGTGAGGTCGCCGAGCACCGAGAGCGCGCCCGCGAGGCTGGCCAGCTCGTCGAACATCGCGCTCATCTCGCCCATCACGTCGTCGGCCTCGCGCCCCGACCCGAGCAGCGCTTCGGCCTCCTCGAGGTGGCGCCGGCGCAAGGCCTCGACGCTGCGCAGGGCGAGAATCAGCTGGCCGCGCGCCGACTGCTCGGCGATCTCGAGCAGCAGATTGGTGGCGCCGCCGAGCGCCGAGACGACCACGATCGGCCGGCGGTCGGCGCGCGACTGCACGATGGCCGCGGCGCGCCGGATGGCCGCCGCGTCGGTGACCGACGTGCCCCCGAACTTGAGAACGATCACGGGCGGTCGAGCAGCCCGCGCGCCGCCATCAGCTCGGCGTTGAGCACCGACGCGCCGGCGGCACCGCGGATGATGTTGTGCGCCATGACCACCATCTTCACGTGGAACACCGGGTCCGGCCGCACCCGCCCGACCACGAGCGCCATGCCATTGCCTTCCATGCGGTCGCGGCGCGGCTGCGGGCGGTCGGGTTCATCGCGCACGCACCAGGGGGCGCGGCGGCGCGCTCGGCAGGCCGCGCGCTTCCTCGGCGCCCCGCCAGTCGCGCAGCAGCGAGGACACGGCCTCGGCGCCGGCGCTCGTGCTCGAACTCCACCGACAGGCAGACCGTGTGCCCGTGCTCCACCGGCACCCGGTTGGCGTGCGCCGTCACGGCGAACGGCGCCGGCCGGATGGCGCCGTGGCTCACGTGCCCCAGCATCTTGTTGATCTCGATCTCGATCTTCGGCTCCTCGTCCTTGATGTACGGAATCACGTTCCCGAGGATGTCGAGACTGGGCACGCCCGGATAGCCGGCGCCGGAGACGGCCTGCATGGTGGCCATGAACACGCGCCGCACGCCGAACCGCTCGTGCAGCGGGGCCAGAACCATGGCCGCCGGGATTGCCGCGCAGTTGCCGTTGGTGACGATGGCGCCGGACCAGCCGCGGCGCTCGCGCTGAGCCGGGAGCACGTCGAGGTGGTGCGGGTTCACCTCCGGCAGCACCAGCGGCACGTCCGGATCCATGCGGTAGTTCTTGGCGTTGCTGAGCACCACCCGCCCGGCCCGTGCGAACGCGGGTTCGACGTCGCCCGCGGCGGCCGCGTCCAGCGCCGAGAACACGATGTCGGCGTCGATCACGGACGGATCGCAGGCGAGCACCGGCATGTCGGCGATGGCCGAGGGAATCGCGTCGTCGCCGATCCAGCGCGTGGCCTCGGCGTACGGTTTGCCGGCCGAGCGTTCGGAGGCCGCGAGCGCCGTGATCTCGAACCACGGGTGCTGCGCCAGGAGACGCACGAATGCCTGGCCGACGGCGCCGGTGGCTCCGAGAATCGCGACGCGTCGTTTCGGCGAATGGGTGGGCGGCATCGGGCGGCGTCAGGCCTGCAGCAGGGCGCGCGTCATGCGCGCGTAGGCGTCCACGGCGGCGCGGAGTTCGCCGACGTCCACGAATTCGTCGGGCGTGTGCGCGACGGTGATCGATCCGGGGCCGAACAGGAGCGGCGTGCCCCAGCGGTCGAGCAGCGGGATGTCGGACGTGTAGGACACGGCCGCGGTGGCGAACCCCGGCAGCGTGTGGAACTTCTGCGGCGGGATGTGCGAGCCCCATTCGAGTTCGGCCCAGCCCTTTGCCCACGCTTCGACCGCGGCGCGCAGCGGCGCGACGTCGCCCACGAGGCGGAACATGATCTCGCTCTCGCAGAGGGCCGGCACGATGTTCGCCTCGGTGCCGCCGTGGATCGTGCCGATGTTGAGCGTCGTGTCGCCGAGCACCGGATCGGACGGAAGTGAAATGCCGTGGATCGTCGGCAGGCGTTTCAGCATCGGCTCGATGGCCGACACGCCGAGGTGCGCGTACGCGGAATGGGCGGCGCGGCCGCGCGTGCGGACGATGACGCGCTGCGAGCCCTTGGCGCCGCTGGCGAGCTTGCTCTCGGTGGGTTCGCCGTTGATGAGGAACCGGCTCGTGGCCGGCAGATGGTTGGCGGCGCGGGCGCCGTCGGAGTTCTTCTCCTCGCCGACTACGAACAGCAGGTCGACGCGGTGCTCGCGCTCGGCCGCGAGCTGTTCGGCCGCCACCATCATCGCCGCGGCGATGCCCTTGGCGTCGCAGGCGCCGCGGCCGTAGAGGCGGTTGCCTTCGAGCCGCGGCGAGACGTAGGGCGGCACCGTGTCGAGGTGCGTGGAGAGCGTGACGCCGCCGCCCGAGCGCTTGGCCCAGACGTTGGCGCGGCCGGGGGCCACTTCCTGCAATTCCACGTTCCAGCCGCGGGCCACGAGCCAGCGCGACACGAAGTCGACGGCGCCGGACTCGGCGCCGCTGGTGGATTGAATTTCGAGGAGCTCGGCGGCGAGGGCGACGACGTCGGTCATCCCTCAAAGTTATCAGGTTGCGGCGTGCAAGCGAGATGCCGGGCAGTCACGAATCGACCACGGGCGCGTCGTTCGATTCCCGGGTGCCGCCACCGGCGGCCCGGCGCCGCCCGGCCCCGCCCCGTTACCAGCCCGCGGCCACCCCGAAGAGCATCTGGCCGTCGTTGTAGGTGCGGGCGCCGCGCGCCAGCGCGCCGCTGTCGTAGTTGTCGTTGAACGCCAGCGACAGCGAGACCGTGCCGTTCATCTTGTAGCGCAGTTCGGTGGTGGACGAGATCAGGTACTGGTACCCGCCGGTCGTCGTCGGCTGCCAGGAGGTCGCGTGGGCGATCTCCATGCGGTCGTCGAACGCATGGTGCAGCTTGCCGAGCCAGGAGAAGCGGGCAAGCCGTTCGGCCGGCAGGTGCACGGTGGTGTCGAGCGGCAGGGTCCGCTCCGCCGACAGGGACAGGCTGAGGCTGGCCTGGGTGGCCGCGTCCCGCACCGCGTTCCACTGCGCGCCGGCGCCGAGGCTGTAGCGGGCGGCGATACGCTTCTCGAGGTTCGACTCGAAGGTGGTGGTGAGAAAGCTCGAGACCGGCGCCAGCGGGCGGTAGTTGACCGTCACGGTCCCCAGCCAGAGCCGTTTGGTGACCGTGCGCGGTCCGCCGTCCACCGACGCCTCGCCGTACTGGGCCTGCAGCTCGCCGGCGAACGCGAAGTTGGAGTCCACGCGCGCCAGCTTGCCGTCGGCGCCGAGCACCTGCTGCTGGTTGTTGCCGAAGAAGACGCTGGCGTTGGCCAGGGCCGAGCCCCTCCAGAGTCGCGGAGCTGGGGCCGGCGGCTTGGGGGCGGCTGCGGGCGGGACCGGGGCGCCGGTCTGTGCGGCGGCGGGGGACGCCATGGCGGCGGCCGCCAGGACGGCGGTCAGCGCGAACCCGCGGGGACCAAAGTGTGAGTGGAAGAAATGCATCGCGGAAAATAAACTGTCGAGGCACCCGTTTCATCTGTCGCGACGAGTGCGGGCGAGACCGGACTGCAGAATGCCGGGGCCGGGTCTCGAACCCGGATGGGATTGCTCCCAAGGGATTTTAAGTCCCTCGCGTCTGCCAGTTTCGCCACCCCGGCGGATGGCCGCAAAACGAAAAAGGAGCGGCCGAAGCCGCTCCTCATTCTACACGTCGCCCTGAGAGCGGGAAACGGGACTCGAACCCGCGACCCCAACCTTGGCAAGGTTGTGCTCTACCAACTGAGCTATTCCCGCGTGCCCCCAATATAGCCCGCGCCCCGCGCGCCCAACACCCACGTCAGGGGCGCTCGCCCAGGGCGTGCACCGCATACCACACGCTCCACGCCACGAGCCCCGAAAGCGACGCGTCGCCGCCGTTGCCCTTGGCCCGCCCCTCGACGTCCACGAACTCCGCGGCCACACCGCCGTCCATCGGTGCCTTGCGGAACCACTTGAGCGCCGCCGACGCCTCGGGCCCCATCAACCGCGCACACCGCTGCGCCAGCTCCGCCGCCGGCGCGCCCGTGGCCTTGGTGGTGCGGCGGTACGCCGAATCGTGCCGCTCCACGGCCTCGTACAAGGGCAGCCAGTAGACCGACCCGACGGGGTCGTCCTCCATTGCGGCGGCGCCCGCCAGATCGATGGACGACGCGAACAGGCCTCCGCCCTCCCCAGTCTGCAGGAAGTGCCGGTGCAGCGCGGCGCGCACCGCGTTGGGGTCCTGCACGTCGTGCGCCGCCTGCTCGTCGAGCGTGCGCCGCAACACGTCCAGCGCCAGCGCCACGACCGCGTTCCCGTGCAGCGTGAACGGGTGCGCCGGCGGCGAGCCCGACGGGCCAACCTCAGTGGAATAGAGTGGACGCTCCGGGTCGCGCCGCGCGGCGATCTCGTCGTTGGCCGCGTAGAGCGTGTCGGCGAGCACCGGCTCCTCCACCAGCCGGTCGTCCTCGGTGTCGCGCAGGTAACGGTCCACCGCCAGCGGATAGCTGGCCGCGCCCTCGAGCGAGAACCCGGCCTCGAACAGCGTGCCGTCCAGATAGTTCACGCCGCGCCCGGGGGCGTAGCCGTGCAGTTCGCACGCCCGCAGGATCAGCTCCCGCGCCAGCGGCGGATCGGCCAGCTGCACCGCGGGCACGGTCCACATCAACGCTTCCCAGTCGCGCACCGTGACGCCGGCGCCGTGCCACGGCGCCCGCGTGCGCATCAGATAGTAGTGGGCGTCGTCGAGCGCCCGGCCCACGCCGTAGAAATAGGCGAACAGCAGGTTCCGGTTGATCAGCCGGTCCATGGCGTCCACGCCGGTGGTCTGTCCGAGCGCCTGGATGGCGTCGCGCGTGCCGGCCAGGAGATCGCGCCATCCGCGCCGCCTGAGCACGCCCACCGACGCGCCCGCCCCGTCGCGCTCGGGACCCGCGGCCAGGTAGAATGCCACCTGCTCGCGCGCCCCCGCGGCGAGCGTGAACTCGCGCCCCACCGTGAACCGAGGCGTGGCGCCCTCGTACACGGCGATCTGCGCCTCGCCGTCGGCCCCGAGCGCCAGCGCCGCCAGCCCCGGCTCGGCGGCGCCGTCGAGCATTACCACGTCGCCGGCCACGCTGGCGCGATGGGCGTCGGCGAAGGGACGCGGGGTGCGCACCCGCAGCTGCCGGTGGCCGAGCACGCCCTCCAGCCCTACCCGCACCGTGCACTCGGCCTTCGTCCGATTCTCCACCGAGAGGGCGTACACCGCGCCGGCCACGTCGGCATCCCGGCCGAAGGGCGCGAACGCCGTGCCGCGGACGAGCACCGGCCCCAGCTGGCAGGTGAACGTCGGGAGCCATTCCAGCGCCCGCTCCCACGCCATGCGCGCCCCGGCGAACTCGTGCACCGTGCCGTCCACCTCGATCGTGGGCCGCAGCAGCGGGGCCCCCTCGCCGTCGACGAATCCCGCGTCGCCGGCGAACTCGATGGCCGAGCGGGTGCCGCGGTGCAGCATCCCCACGGCGTGGACGGCGCCGGTGGCCGGATGGATGCACGGCAGGGCCAGCCAATGGTTGCCGGTGATCTGCCACGGCACGCGGGGGACCGGGAGCGAAGACAGGGGCATGGGGTAGAGGTTAACTTTGACGGGCTTCCGGGTAGGAAAATACGTCCGCGCCATCACCCCAGCGACCTGCCACCCCGCATGAAGCGTTCGCGCGCCCTCAAATACCTGTTCGCCAGCGGCCTCCTGACGGCCCTGCTCATCGTCCCGCGGGGACCCGCGCTGGCGCAGGCCGGCCTCGGCAACATCGACGACGCGACCATGGTGCCGCAGGGGCAGTTCCGGCTCCAGGCCATCTCGGCGTGGACGCGATTCGACTCCCGCTTCCTGCCGGCCGGCTCGTCCAAGCTCACGTCGCCGCTCGGCGCCGACTTCAGCTTCGACTCGCTCGGCGTCGCGCAGCTCCCCGCCCTGTCGGGCACGCAGAACGCGATCCAGACGCTCACCGGATCGCCCTTCCGCCTCTCGCTCGGCTCCACGCAGGCGGAGGCCGACGCCCGCGTTTCCGTGACGCCGATCAGCGTCGAGTACGGGCTGATGCGGCGGCTCACGCTGGGCGTGATGCTGCCGCTCGTGCGCACGCGCATGAACATCATGATGCGCGTCAATCCCACGGGCACCGAAGGGAACGTCGGGCTCAACCCGGCGGGCGTGAACGGCACGGCGCTCGCCTCCGACAGCGCCGTGGTCCAGCAGCTCCTGAACGCGGCCGCGGCGCTTCAGGCCACGCTGCAGAGCTGTCAGGCGAATCCGGCCAGCAGCCCGAACTGCCCGGGAATCCTGGCGCGGTCGCAGGACGCGACGTTGCTGGCGGCGAGCGCGGCCGCGTTCGCGGCGACGTTCGGGGCCGTGTACGGCCAGAACAGCCAGATCCGCGGTGCGCCGCTGGTGCCGCTGGCCGGCTCCGCCGCCGACGCGCTCGTGCGGGCGCGGCTCGCCACCTTCGACTCGTCGTTCCAGTCGTTCCTCAACGCGGGGTCGGCGGTCACCGCTGTGCCAGCCGCCGCCGGCGGGCCGCTGGGCACGGCCGATCTCAGCAATCTGCTGGCGGACCCGGGCATCGCCGGCTTCGATTCGCTGAAAACCACCGTGCGCATCGCGCCTGGCGACCTCGAGTTGAGCGCCCGCTACCTGCTGTTCGACGGTTTCGCCGACTCCACGACGGCGACGGATCCGAGGGCGTGGCACGCCCGCGCGACGCTCACCGGCACCTACCGGCTGCCCACGGGGCAGCTCGCCACGGCGAGCAATCCGCTCGACATCGCGACGGGGCGCGGCACGACGTCAGCCGAGGCGCGCTTCGCGATGTATGGCCAGTGGGGCACGCGCGTCGGGCTGGCGGCCTCGGCCGGCTACGTCGCGTCGTTCGGCAAGACCGCGACCGGGGCCTATCCGCTGGCGGGCGGCGCAGTCTTCCCGCCGTCGACGTCCAACGCCTACCCGTACACGCCCGGCGCGGTGATGAGCCTCGAGGTGGCGCCGCGCTACATGATCACGCGGCTCCTGGGTCTGAACGCGATGTACGACTACCAGCACATGAACGCCAACGACTACGGCGCGCTGGCGGCGCAGGCCGCCGGCGCCCCGGCGCCGACGCCGATCGCGCTGGTGAACGGCGTGGCCGCGTCGCCGGGCACGCTGCAGTCGGTGGGATTCGGGATCACGTATTCCACGGTCACCGCATTCGAGCGGGGCGGCGCGGCGCTGCCCATCGACATCACGTTCACGCACCTGGAAGCGATCCGGGGCGCGGACCGGATGCCGAAATACTTCCGCGACCAGATCCAGATCCGCTTTTACTACCGCCGCCACCAGAATTAGGCGCGGCGGGGCCGCTCATCGGCGCGAGCGCCTGGCCTTCGGCCGCGCCGCCGCCGAGGCGGCCGCCGTGTCGAGCAGTTCCGCCGCGTGGGCGCGGCTCAGTTCGCTCTCCGGATCGCCGCCCAGCATGCGGGCGATCTCGGCCACCCGTTCGTCGCCCGCTAGCACGGTGACGTCGGCCGTGGTCACGCCCCCGGCCGCGTCCTTGGCCACGCGGATGTGGTGGTGCGCCCGGGCGGCGATCTGCGGCAGGTGCGTGATGGCGAACACCTGATGGCTGGCGGCCACGCGGCGCATCGTGTCGCCCACCTGCAGCCCCACCTTGCCGCCGATGCCGGCGTCGACCTCGTCGAACACCAGCGTCGGCACGTGATCGAGCCGCGCCAGGATGGTCTTGAGCGCCAGCATCACGCGGCTCAATTCGCCGCCAGACGCCACGCGCGCCAGCGGCCGCGCGTCGTGGCCGAGGTTGAGCGACACGCGGAACTCCACGTCTTCCGCGCCCTCGACGCCGATCTCGGGGCGCGGGGCGAGCGCCACGTTGAGGTGGCCGTCGGGCATGCCGAGGTCCGGGAGCACCTCGTCCACCGCCCGCGCCAGGCGCGCCGCGGCCGCCGTCCGCTTGCGCGTGAGCGCGCCGGCCGCGCGCTCCAGCGCCGCCACCGCGGCGGCCTCGCGGTCGCGCAGAGCCTGCAGATCGAGCCCCGAACTGTCGACGAGGTCCAGTTCGCGCCGCGCCGCGCGCCCCTGCTCCACGACGTCGGTCAGCGTGGGGCCGTACTTCTTGGTGAGCGCGAACAGGAGGTCGCGGCGCCGCCGCACCTGTTCGAGCCGCCGGGGGTCGAGCTCGACCTCCTCGCGGTAGCGTTCGAGGTCGCGCGCCACGGCATCGAGCGCGTAGTAGGCGGCGTCGTACGACTCCTGCAGCCGGTTGAGCGACGGATCGAGCCGCTGCAGCTGGTGCAGCGCGCGCTCCACCGCCGAGAGCCGCGCCAGCGCGCCCTCCTCTTCCCCGGTGAGCGCGGCCAGCGCTTCGGCGGCCAGGCCCAGCAGTTCGTCGGCGTTCTCCAGCCGGTTGGCCTCTTCCTCGAGCCGAGCGTCCTCGCCGTCGACGAGCTTGGCCGCCTCGATCTCCTGGGCCACGTGGCGCAGGTAGTCCGAGCGCCGCTGGGCTTCGCGCGAGCGCCGGTCGAGGTCGGCAATCTCGCGGCGCACAGCGCTCACCGCCGCATGCGAATCGCGCACCGCCACGGCGTCGCCCTCGGCGTCGCCAAAAGCGTCGAGGATGGCCCGCTGCGATTCGGCGTCGAGCAGCGACTGCGCCTCGTGCTGCCCGTGCAGATTGGCGAGCAGGCGCCCCACGTCGGCGAGCAGGGCCGCGGTGACGCTGGACCCGTTGACCCAGGCCCGCGCGCGTCCGGCTGCCACCTCGCGCTTGAGCACCACCAGCCCGTCCTCGACCTCGATGCCGTGGGCATCGAGCAGCGAGGTGAGCCGCGGCCGGTCGCGCACCTCGAACACGCCTTCCACCGTGGCCCGGTCTTCGCCGGTGCGGATGAGATCGGCGCTCGCCCGCTCGCCGAGCAGCAGCCCGAGCGCGCCGACGATGATCGACTTGCCGGCGCCCGTTTCGCCCGAGAGCACGTTGAATCCCGGAGCGAGCGGCAGCGTCAACGATTCGATGATGGCGAAGTTGCGGATGCGCAGTTCGATCAGCATGCCGGCGATTGGTCCCGCTTGGGGAGTCCTCCCCAGCCCAGCTTCTGGCGCAGCGTGGTGAAGAAGCTGCCGCCGGGGAAGCGCACGATCCCGATGCCGTGCGGAGCGCGACGCACGCTGAGCGTCTCGCCGACGGCGAAATTGGTGCCCGGCTGCCCGTCCACCGTTACCAGAAGTTCCTCGGGACCATCTTCCGATTGCACCGTGACCACGGCGGTCGCGGGCAGCACCACCGGCCGAATGGCCAGCGCGTGCGCGGAGATCGGCGTCACCAGCAGCGTCTCCAGGGTCGGGAACAGAATCGGGCCGCCGGCCGACAGCGAGTAGGCCGTCGACCCCGTGGGCGTGGAGATCACCACGCCGTCGGCGGCGTAGCTGGCGATCGTCTCGTCGTCGGCGGCCACGCGCAGGGTGACCACGCGCGCGAACCCGCCCTTGTGCAGCACCACGTCGTTGAGCGCGTACCAGTCCTGGCGCGGCGCGCCGGCGGTGTCGAGCACGGTCGCGTGCAGGGCAATACGGGTCTCGACGTGATAGTCGCCGCGGGCGAAGCGCGTGAGCGCCGACTCGAACTGATCCACCGGCGTGCCGGTGAGGAACCCCAGCCGGCCGAGATTGACGCCGAGGATCGGCACCTGATGCGCCTGGAGCAGCCGCGCCCCGCGCAGCAGGGTGCCGTCGCCGCCCATGGTGAGCAGGGCGTCGAGCGCCGAGGGATCCTCGAGCAGCGCGCCCCGGGCGCCTTCCTCCAGCAGATCCTGCTCGACGAACAGCTCCATGCCCAGCTTCGGCGCGATCTGGCCGAGCGAGCGGAGCACGCCCCCGAGGCCGGCATCCACGTACCCCCGATGCCCGATCACGCCGAGTCGGATCACCCGGCCATCGCCTCGCTCTCGTGCAGGGCCCGCACCCGCTCGGCGATGCCCTCCGGCGTCAGGCCGCACGCCGCGAGCTGGCGGCCGCGGGGCGCCGCGTAGATGATCCGGTCGGGCACGCCCATCGTGGCCACGCGCACGGTCGTATCGTGCCGCTCGATGACCGCGGTCATGTAGGCGCCGAACCCGTTGACGATCGTGCCCTCCTCCACCGTCACCACGTGCTTGTGGCCGGCCAGCACGGCGGCCAGCGTCACCTCGTCGTACGGCTTGAGGTAACGGCAGTTGACCACGGTCACGTTCAGCCCCTCGGCGGCGAGCGCATCGGCCGCTTCGAGCGACGGCCCCACCATCGTGCCGACGGCGAAGATCGCGACGTCCTGTCCGCGGCGCAGCACCTCCCACGTGCCGTACGGCACCGGCGCGATGTCGGCCACCGCCGGGGTCGCGTCGGGCACGTTGGCGCGCGGGTAGCGCAGGCAGAACGGCCCGGCGTCGTGCTGCAGTCCGGCCCTGAGCAGGCCCAGCATCTCGGCGCCGTCCTTGGGCGCGGTGACCGTCATGTTCGGCACGGCGAGCATATATGGAATATCATATAGTCCCATGTGCGTCTCGCCGTCCTCGCCCACCAGCCCCGCGCGGTCCATGCAGAACACCACCGGCAGCGACTGGATGGCGACGTCGTGGATGATGTTGTCGTAGCCGCGCTGCAGGAACGTGGAGTAGATCGCCACCACCGGCCGGAGCCCGCGGGTCGCCAGGCCGGCGGCGAAGGTCACCGCGTGCCCCTCGGCGATGCCGACGTCGAAGAAGCGTTCGGGCACCGCGCTGGCCACGAACGCCGTGCCGGTGCCGCTGGGCATCGCCGCGGTGATCGTGACCACGCGCGGATCCTCGACCGCCAGCGCGGCCAGCCCCTTGCCGAACACGGCGGTATACGCCGGATTGCCGGTGGCGGCCTTGAGCGGCTTGCCCGTAGCAGGGTCGTGGCCGGGCGGCAGCGCGTGCCACTTCTCTCCGGCCGCGTGCTCGCCCGCCGGGTAGCCCTTCCCCTTCTGCGTCACCACGTGCACCAGCCGCGGCCCCGACATCCGGCGCACCGCGGCGAAGGTGTCGAGCAACGCCGGAATGTCGTGGCCGTCGATGGGCCCGAAGTACCGGAAGCCCAGCTCCTCGAACAGCACGCCGGGGGTGAGGAAGGACTTCACGCTCTCCTCCCACTTCTTCACCCACCCGCCCACGCCCGAGAGCGGGCGCGGCGCCTTGTCCATGATGTCGCCCAGCGCCGAGCGCACCCGGTTGTACAGCGGGTTGCGCTGCACCGAGTTCAGGTACTTGGACATCGCGCCGACGTTGGGCGCGATCGACATCTCGTTGTCGTTGAGCACGACGACGATGTCGCGCCCCGAATGGCCGGCGTTGTTCAGCCCCTCGTACGACAGGCCGCTGGTGAGCGCGCCGTCGCCGAGCACCGCGACCACCTTGTAGTCGTCGCCCTGGATGTCCCGGCCCACGGCGATGCCGAGCGCCGCCGAGATGGCGGTGGCCGCGTGCCCCGCGCCGAACGCGTCGTACTCGCTCTCGGCCCGCTTGAGGAAGCCGGAGATGCCGCCTTCCTTGCGCAGCGTCTCCATCGCGTCGTTGCGGCCGGTGAGCAGCTTGTGCGGATAGCCCTGGTGGCCCACGTCCCAGACGAGCTGATCGCGCGGGGTCTCGAACACGGTGTGCAGGGCGATGGTCAGCTCGACCACGCCCAGGCCGGCGCCGATGTGCCCGCCGGTGCGCGAGCACACGTCGACCAGGCGCGCGCGCATCTCGTCGGCCAGGGTGGTCAACTCGCTGCGGGTCAGCGAGCGGAGGTCGGCGGGAGAGTGGATTCGCTCGAGGATGCTCATGGGGCGGTAGTTCCGGAATCGGCTGTCGTACAAAGGTACTACGATCGGCGCGTGATGATGAATCGCGCGAGATGCTCCAGCGTCGGGGTCAGCAGCCCCTCCCGCTCCAGCGCCCGGCAGCCGTCGGCCACCAGGGCGTCGGCGCGGGCTTCGGCCCCCGCGATGCCCAGCAGCGCCGGGTAGGTCGACTTCCCGAACGCCTGGTCCTTGCCGGCGGTCTTGCCCAGCTGGTCGGTGGTGGCGGTCACGTCGAGCACGTCGTCGGCGATCTGGAAGGCGAGGCCGACGCTGCGGCCGAACCGGTCCAACGCCGCCATCCGGCGCGGCGGGGCGTTGGCGGCGAGCCCCCCGAGCGTCACGGCCGCCGCGATCAGGGCGCCCGTCTTGGCCCGGTGGATGCGCTCGAGTTCCTCCAGCGTGTGGGCCTTGCCCTCGCCCTCGAGGTCGAGCAGCTGCCCGCCGACCATGCCCCCGGCGCCCGACGCGCGCATCAACTCCTCGACGATCCGCGCCCCAACTGCGGGCGAGAGCCCCATGGCCCGCGCCGCCTGCGCCGCCGACCGCGCGGCCAGCGGCACCATCGCCAGCCCCGCCGCCGTGGCCGCCGCCACGCCGAACACCCTGTGCACCGTGGCCCGGCCGCGGCGCATGTCGTCGTCGTCCATGCACGGCAGATCGTCGTGCACCAGCGAGTAGGCGTGCACCACCTCGATCGCGGCGGCCAGCGCCGTGCCGTCCCGGTCGCCGCCCGCCGCGCGATACGCGGCCAGGAAGAGCACGGCGCGCAGCCGCTTGCCGCCCCCCTCCAGGCTGTAGCGGATCGCCTCGCCCACCGGTCCCGGGAGACCCGCTGCTTCGCGCGCGGCCAGCCCGTTCAACGCGCGGTCGACGGCCGAACGGTCGGCGGTGAAGTCCGGCGCCGCCTCACTCACGGAGGTCGGTGACCTCGAAGGTGCCATCGTCGCGCTCCACGAGCCGCTGCACCTGCGCCTCGGCCCTGGACAGCTCGGCCGCCGCGTCGCGGAGGCAGGCGATCCCCTCCTCGAACAGCGTCAGCGACCGCGCCAGGTCGATGGTGTCGCTCTCCAACTCGCCGACGATCTCCTCGAGCCGCCGCAGTCTCGCTTCGAAGCTCATGCTCCCTCCCCTGCCGTCACGTCCGTGGTACGGGCGCGCACCTCGCCGTCGCGCACCGTGAGCCGGAAATCGGCGCCCGGGGCGAACTGGCGCACCGAGGCGAGCACCCGCCCGGCATCGTCGCGGGCCACCGCGTAACCGCGCTCCAGCGTGGCCAGCGGGCTGAGCGCGTCCAGCCGGCCCGCGAGCAGCTGCACCCGGGCGCGCCGGCGCTCCACGCCCCGCTGCGCCAGGCCGGCCAGCGCGCGCCCGGCGCGGTGCAGCCGGAGCCCCGCCACCTCCACGCGCGACACCACGCCGCGCCGCAGACGCGCCCCGAGCGCGCGGATCTCGGCGGCCAGTTCCGTCACCGCGCGCACGGCCAGTTCGGCGGCCGCCGAGGGCGTGGGCGCGCGCACGTCGGCCACGAGGTCGCAGATGGTCACGTCCACCTCGTGCCCCACGGCCGAGATCGTCGGAATGGGACAGGCGGCCAGCGCGCGGGCCACGCCCTCGTCGTTGAAGGCCCAGAGGTCCTCGCGCGCGCCGCCCCCGCGTCCGATGATGACCAGGTCGGCGTCGCCCCAGCGGGCCACCCGGTCGAGCGCGGCGATCAGTTCGCGCGGGGCGGTCTCGCCCTGCACCGCCGCCGGCACCACGACGATCTGCACCCCGGGCGCGCGCCGCCGCACCACCGACGTGATGTCGTGCAACGCCGCGCCGCTGGGACTCGTGACCACGGCGATGCGCCGCGGGTACTTCGGAATCGGCCGCTTGCGCTCCGGCGCCAGCAGGCCGTCGGCCTCGAGGCGAGCGCGCGTCTGCTCGAACGCCTTGCGCCAGAGCCCGTCGCCGGCGGCCTCCATGCGGCGGATCATGAACTGCATCTCGCCGCGGGCCGGATACACGCTCAGCTGCCCCAGCGCCGACACCTGCATCCCCTCGTCGGGCGCCGCCGGAATGCCGCGCTGGTCGCGCGACCAGACGACGCAGCGGATCTGCGCGTTGGCGTCGCGGAGCGAGAAGTACCAGTGGCCGTTGCGGTGCGACTTGAAGTCGCTCACCTCGCCCCGCACCCAGAGGGGCGAGAAGGCGCCTTCGATCACCGCCTTGGCGGTTTCCGTGAGCATGGCCACGGGGATCGCGGTGTCCGCGGCCTCGCCCGGCGCCGCGTCCGACGGGATCGCGCCGGCGGGGGGCTGCCCCGGCGCGAACAGGTCGATCGCGTCCGCGCCGGCCGCGCGCGGCACCGGCCGCCGGGGCATCAGCCCAGGGCGCGGAACGCGGCGCGAACCGTGTTCTGCAGCAGCATGGCGATGGTCATCGGGCCCACGCCGCCCGGCACCGGCGTGATCAGCGACGCCACGTCCTTCACGCCGTCGAAGTCCACGTCGCCCACCAGGCGGTAGCCGCGCGCGGCCGACGGATCGGGCAGCCGGTTCATGCCGACGTCGATAACGACGGCGCCCGGCTTGACCATGTCGGCGGTGATCAGGTGGGCGCGCCCCACGGCGGCGATGATGATGTCGGCGCGGCGCGTGTGCTCGGCCAGGTCGCGCGTGCGCGAGTGGCAGATGGTCACCGTGGCGTCGGCGTCGGCGCCGGCCTGGATCAGCAGCGATGCCATCGGCTTGCCGACGATGTTGCTCCGCCCCACGACCACCACATTGGCGCCCCGCGTCTCGACGCCGTAGGCGCGCAGCATGGCCATCACGCCCGCCGGGGTGCAGGGGGCGTAGCCCTCCTTGGACCCGGTGAGCAGCAGCCCCACGTTCGTCGGGTGGAAGCCGTCGACGTCCTTGTCGGGGTCGATGCGGCGGATCACCACGTCGGAGTCGATGTGCTTGGGCAGCGGCATCTGCACCAGAATGCCGTGCACCGACCGGTCGGCGTTCAGCTTGTCGATGAGCGCCAGCAGCTGCTGCTCGGTGGTGGCCGCGGGGAGCGTGATCGTGTCGGAATGGATGCCGACCTCGGCCGACGCCTTGCCCTTGGAACGCACGTACACGGCGCTCGCCGGATCGTCGCCCACCAGCACCACCGTGAGTCCCGGCGTCACCCCCTGGGCACCGAGCGCCGCGGCCTCCTCGGCCACCCGGTCGCGGATCTTCCTGGCCAGCGCGACGCCGTCGATCAGCACGCCGCGCGCCATCGTATCATCTGGCAAAGTCCACCGCCCTCGTCTCGCGTATGAGTACGACCTTGATCTGTCCCGGATACTGGAGCTCGGCCTCGATGCGGCGCGCGATCTCCTCCGACAGCGTGGCCATGCGCGGATCGTCGACCTCGTCCGGCGTCACGATGACGCGGATCTCGCGGCCCGCCTGGATGGCGAACACGCGCTCGACCCCACGGTAGCTGGACGCGATGCGCTCCAGCCCTTCGAGCCGCTTCACGTACGTCTCGAACGCCTCGCGCCGCGCGCCCGGGCGCGAGCCCGAGATCGCGTCGGCGGCCTGCACCAGCACCGACACCTCGCTCTCGTGCGGCACGTCGTCGTGGTGGGCGGCGATGCAGTTCACGATCAGCGGATTCTCGCCGTACTTGGTGGCCACCTCCACGCCCAGCTGCACGTGCGTGCCCTCGTGCTCGTGGGTCAGCACCTTGCCGATGTCGTGCAGCAGCGCGCCCCGCTTGGCCATGGCCACGTCGAGGCCCAACTCGGCGGCCATGATGCCAGCCAGCCAGGCGACTTCCTTGGAATGCTGCAGGATGTTCTGGCCGTAGCTGGTGCGCCACTGCATGCGCCCCACGAGCTTGATGAGCTCGGGGTGCAGGCCGTGCACGCCGGCCTCGTACGCGCGCCTCCTCGCCGAGCTCGACGATGCGCGTGTCCACTTCCTTGCGCGATTTGTTGACCACTTCCTCGATGCGCCCGGGGTGGATGCGGCCGTCGGTCACCAGCTTCTCCAGCGCCAGCCGTGCGACCTCGCGCCGGATGGGATCGAAGCACGACACCACGACAGTGTCGGGCGTGTCGTCGATGATCACGTCCACGCCGGTGGCCAGTTCGAAGGCGCGGATGTTCCGGCCCTCGCGGCCGATGATGCGCCCCTTCATCTCGTCGTTGGGCAGCGACACCGCCGACACCGTGCTCTCGGCCGTGTGCTCGGCGGCGATCCGCTGGATGGCGAGGGCGACGATCTTCTTCGCCTCGCGCTCGGCGTTGCGGCGCGCCGTCTCGCGGATCTCGCGAATCCGGTTGGCGGCGTCGGCCTGCGCCTCCTCTTCCATGCGGCGGATCAGTTCGCCCTTGGCGTCCTGCGCAGACATGCCGGCCAGCTGCTCGAGCCGGCGCCGCTCGTCGGCGATCAGCTTCTCGAGTTCGCCCTCGCGATCGACCACGGCCTTCTCGCGGCGGCCGAAGTCGCTCATCCGGCGGCCGAGGTCCTTGTCGCGCTGATCGAGCGCGTCGAACTTGCGGTCGAGCTGGGTCTCCCGCTCCTCGATGCGCCGCTCTTCGCGTTCCACCTCTTCGCGGCGGCCGCGGGCCTCGAGCTCGAACGTCTCGCGGAGCTTGATCAGCTCTTCCTTGCCCGAGACGACGGCGCTCTTGCGCAGGTTTTCCGCTTCACGCTCGGCGTCGTCCACCACGCGCTTGGCCACTTCCTGCGCCGTCGACTTCGCATCCGACTGGCGCCGGAGTTCGGCGGACCGGCCGAGGCGCCTCCCTACAAAGAAAAACGCCGGCGACGCGGCAATGAGAGCGCCGAGCGCGGCGTAGAGCGCGGTCAGATTCATGTGGGATCTATACTCCACCGCGGGATGGGGACCGCGGAAACGGGGATAACCACGACCCGGAGGGTGCGCTCGCTGCTCCTATCCCGGCCCGGTGCCGACGAAGGGCATCAGGCGGGGCGAGCTAACTCCTAAGCGCACTTACACCTACGGGCCAGACGGCTACTCCAACCAAAACTACGCGCGGGCCCGGAAAAAGGCAATGCGACCGCGGGGCCCGGTCCCGCTACGGCGCGCCGTACATGGGGCCGGAGAGGATCCGTTCGAGGGCGGCGTCCGTCATCGTGAGGTACACCGAATACCCGAACGGCGCCTTCGCCCGCTGTTCCGGGGTCAGCGCGGCGCCGATCTGGCGCATCCCTTGGAAGAGCACCCGCTCCACGGTGGCGATGGTCGAATGCCAGCGTTCCCGGGTTTCCGAGGCCCCGTAGTCGCCGTGCAGCGGCGCGAGGTAGGCCGCGAGCTGCGTGTAGGCCGAGTCGCGGACGGTCAGGTAGCGCTTCTTCACGGCGTTCAACGTGTCCACCTGCGCCGGCGAGAGTCCGAGCGAATCCTTCCGCTGGATGAACTGGTCGAAGGGCGTCGTGCCGTTGCGTTCGAGCTTCGTCTTGATCTGCGCCGCCGTGAGCGGCGCCGGCCCGTCGGAGGCCGCCGGGTGGAGCTGGATGCCCATGTACTCCGTCTCGCGATCCGGCCCGACGTCGATCCGGACGTCGAGCGTGATCCGGAAGGGCGATCGGAACGCATTGCGGCTCACCGACGTGCTGCCGAAGAGCGGATTGACCGTGTAGAGAAATCGATTCGCGGTGGCGTCGTAGCCGCGCACGTTGAGCAGCGTCTGATCGGGAAAGGCGCTCGTGCCCCATCCCGCCAGGTGGTCGGGACCGTGCACGGCCTGGTCCAGCGCGCCCAGCAGATTCGTGAACGTGAGGTTGACGGTTGCCCGGCTGCCGAGATGCAGCCGCCGCGCGTCGGGACTGACCGTGAGATTGAGCGTGGAACTCCACGGGCCGGCGCAGCTGCCGGCGCCGGCCACCGTTCCGAGCTGGCGCGCCAGGCAGCTGCGCGCCGAGCGGGGCGCCGCTGCCAGCAGCCGCGTCATGGCCGCCGCGACCGCGGTGTCGGCGGTCTGCGCGGGCGCGAAGATGAACGCGCGATCGTTGGCGTAGCCGTCGCCGTTGATGTCGCCGTTCACGCGCGGCGTGTAGGGAATGCCCGACTGCAGCGTGCCGAGCAGCGAGATCTGGGCCAGGTTGGGGAACGACTGCGTGAAGTTGACGGTGAAGCGGTGGCGGGCCGAATTCCCCGGCACCCATTCCACCGTCCGGGGGTCCCCGGCCGTGGTGCCGCCGAAGCCAGTGGACTGCGCGCGGCCGAACGCCAGCGTGTAGTTCAGCGTGTAGTACCGGTATCCCTGGTCGACCTGGACGATGGTCGGGCTGTGCTGCAGCGTGAAGTCGAACTGCAGTTGCTCGCCGCGCAGGTCCGACTCCGACTCGGTGACGTGCGCGAAGTCGGGGTACCGGCGTGAGAGCGCGAACGCCGTGGCGCCGGACGACGGGACGATGCCCGACGCCGGCACGAACACCGGGCGCCCGCCTTCGGCCGCGAGCGCCATCTGTGGCACGCCGGCGAAGTTCACGTCCACGGCGCCGGGCTGGTTGCGGTTGAGCGCGTACGTGGTGCCCACCGAGCCGTAGAACCCGCTCAGGAGATAGCTGCTCACCTTGAGCGCTCCGCGCCAGCTCCGCGAGAGCGCGTAGTCCGGCGCGAACAGCGCGACGGGCGGCGTGGTGAGCGCCAGCGGCGATCCGGCGGTTCCGTCGGCGCACTGCGAAGGAGACGGCGCGCCGGCCTGCGCATAGGCGCTCCAGTCGGGCGCGGGCACCGCCGAGCCGACGCACGAGAGCTGCTGGATGCCGCTCGGCAGCCCCGTCGCCCGCGCGTAGTTGTCGACCGTGCTCGACGAGAAGGTGCCGCGGTACTCGCGGATGCCGCCGGAGATCGTTCCCCGGGTGCCGATCTGCCCCGGGAAGTACTCGTAGTGGCCAAACTGCTGCGTGAACCCCGCCATCGGCACGACGGTGAATGCGTCGGGCACGTGGTCGGTGCGCAGACCGAACAGGCTGTCGACGGCCGGATTGAACGCCGGCCGAATGCTCACATGGTTGCCCTCGAGGCGCAGGCCGTACTGGATCTGCAGCTGCGCGTGCTTGGGATCGAGCACGAACGGCGCGTAGATCTCGCCGACTCCCAGGGCCGCGTTCACGCCCTGCCCCGCGTCCTGCCGGCCCGAGAGCGTGCGCGAGAAGCTGGCCGGCAACCCGTCGGCGAAATTCGCGAGCGAGTTATAGGTGAACGCGCCGCCGTTGGGTGCTTGGCTGATCGCGAATCGGTCGCCGGTGGCGTCGGCGGTGATCTTGAACTGGTGGCGCCGGTCCCAGGTATACCAGGAGGTTTCGTTGCGCGCTTCCCACGTGGCGTGGCGCACGTCGCTCGTGCCCGACGCGCCGCCGCCCGCCTGAAGCGAGGCGTACGACGGACTGCCGTCGGGGAGCGTGCCGCCCACGAGCACGATGGCGCTCGGCAGGTTCAGATATGGCGTCGTGCGATTCTCGTTTCCGCCCACGGTGACGTTGGTCTCGTTGAGCACCGGACCGAGGAACTTGGACACCGTGGCCTGGGCCATGCCGTCCCAGTGGGAGGTGTGGCCGGCCACCGCGGGGAGCGACGTGGGCCCCGCCATCAGCCCGCCGTTGTCGTTCCAGCTCCCACCCGCCAGCAGCGTGTACGTGTCGGTGGAAAGGGAGCTGACGCCGGGCGGCGGAACCTCGGGCCGGTAGTCGGCGCGACCGTAGAAGCTCCCCGACGTCGCCGTCCGCTCCCCCGGCACGCCGGGCGCCGTGGCCGGCAGTCCCAGCGCCTGCGCGTCGGCCAGCATGCGGCTCACCGAATCGGCGCTGAGGCCGAGCGCGGCCAGCGACGTCGCGCTCTCGCTGAGCAGCGTCGAGAGCGGGCTCGTGCGCCGCGAGAACTGGAACGACGTGTTGTAGGAGGCGTGGTCCCAGACGATGGGGCCGCTCACCGTGCCG
The DNA here is from genome assembly GCA_963775915.1 of uncultured Gemmatimonadaceae bacterium. Classification (GTDB taxonomy): domain Bacteria; phylum Gemmatimonadota; class Gemmatimonadetes; order Gemmatimonadales; family Gemmatimonadaceae; genus JAGWRI01. The sequence continues at coordinate 467,962 of CAVZKH010000007.1, read as the reverse complement.
CTGAGCACGTTCTGCTCGTAGCGGGTGCCGAGCTGGGAGGCCACCGGCGAGGTCCACTGCATCGAGGGGGCATCGATGGAGTAATGGAGGCTGCGGTTATGGATGTTGCTGCCGCTCGACAGGCGCAGGCTCGCGAGCACCCCGCCGAACCCGCCCTTGCCGGGATCGTACAGGCCGGTCACGGCCTGGAGGGAGAATCCGTCGCGCGGCACCGAGCCGCCGCCGAAGCTCATCCCGTTCAGCGTGAACGCGGTCTGGTCGGCGCCCAGTCCGAAGGCGGTGATCGCCGGCAGTCCGCCCGCCGCGTCCGGCGTGACCGTAACCCCGGGCAGGGTGGCGAGGGCCGCGGTGAGATCGCCGGTCGGGTCGCCGGTGAGCGCGCTCCCCGTGGACGCGTAAGTGCTCGATGATCCCGGCCCGAATACCCCCTGCACGTCGCTGGGGTAGCTGCGCGGCCGCTGGCCGCGGCTCCGCACCGCCCCCAACGACACCGCCACCTGCGTCAACTGGAAGTTGACCACGATCGCCGAATCGCCGGCCGCGCGCGTCACCCGCCGTTGCTGGGGCGCATTCCCCATGACGGCCACCGCCACCACATAGGTTCCGCCGCCGCCCAGGAAGTTGATGGTGTAGTCGCCCTTGGCATCGGTGCGGCCGCGCTGGACCGCGCTGTCGGGAAGCGAGCGGGCTATGACCACCACGCCGGCCAGCCCCGCGCTGTCGGGACCGGTGACCCGCCCGCGGATGACGTCGGTGTGCGTCTGCGCCCGGCAGGGGAGCGCCCCAAACATCAGCGCCAGCGCCAACCCGCCCCGCCAACACGCCCGGAACCCGCCGGCTGCGACGCCCATGCGCCCGCTCCCGCAAAGGTTTCCCGAATTTCACTGTATCGGGATGGCAACACAGTAGGACCGGCCGTCCGTTTCCGCAAGAGCGGACCCGCTTGCCAATTCCATGCTACGCGGCGAGACTCCACGTAGTTTCGCCCAGAGGAACCGACCCGCATGCACCCGACGGACGTCTCGCAACCGCAGTACTACCATAAGGTTGTCGATTGCCAGTGGGGCTGTCCCGCCCACACCAATGTTCCCGAATACATCCGGCTGATCGCCCAGGGCAGGTATACCGATTCGTACATGCTCAATCGCATGTCGAACGTGTTCCCGGGCATCCTCGGCCGCACCTGCGACCGGCCCTGCGAGCCCGCCTGCCGCCGCAGCCGCGTCGACGGAAAGCCGGTCGCCATCTGCCGCCTCAAGCGGGTGGCCGCCGATCTCCGCGACGACATCCAGGACCGGCTGCCGGCTATTCCAGAACAGAAAAACGGCAAGCGCATCGCGCTCGTCGGCGCCGGTCCGGCCTCGCTCACCGTGGCCAACGACCTGATGCCGCTGGGCTACGAGTGCACGATCTACGAGAAGCTCACGCAGGGCGGCGGGCTGATGCGCTACAACATTCCGGCGTTCCGCCTGCCGGCCGCCGTGCTCGACGAGGAAGTGAACAACATCCTCGGCATGGGCGTGGACATCCGGTACGAGACGCCGGTGGAGAGCCTCAAGGCGCTGCTCGCCGAGGGGTACGCCGCGGTGTTCGTGGGCAGCGGCGCGCCCAGGGGCAAGGAACTCGACATTCCCGGCCGGTGGGACAGTCCGCAGGTGCACATCGGCATCGAATGGCTGGGGTCGGTGCACTTCGGCCACATCGAAAAGGTCGAACCGCGGGTGCTGATCATCGGCGTCGGCAACACCGCCATGGACTGCTGCCGCACGTCGAAGCGGCTCGGCGGCACCGACGTGAAGGTCATTGCCCGCCGCTCGCGCCCCTACTTCAAGGCCTCGCCCTGGGAGTTGGAGGACGCCGAAGAGGAGGGCGTGGAGATCGTCGAGAACCACGCGCCCAAGCGGTTCGTCGTCGAGCACGGCAAGCTGGTGGGCATGGAGTTCGACCGGCTGCAGTGGTACGAGGAGAACGGCCGCCAGAAGAGCCGCGTCCTCGGCACGGTCGTGATCCCGTGCGACACGGTGATCCTGGCCATCGGGCAGGACAACGCCTTCCCCTGGATCGAACGCGACATCGGGCTCGAGTTCGACCCCAAGTGGGACATGCCCGTCGTGGACAAGACGACCTTCCAGAGCACGCGGCCCGGCGTCTTCTTCGGCGGCGACGCGGCCTGGGGCCCGGAGAACATCATCTGGGCCGTGGAGCACGGGCACCAGGCGGCGATCTCGATTCACAACCACTGCATGGGCACGCCGGTCACCGACCGGCCCGCCGACGGCATGAACCTGGTGAGCGCCAAGCTCGGCATGCACGCCTGGAGCTACCACAACGACTACAATCCATCGCCCCGCGCCAAAATGCAGCACGAGGCGCTGGTCCGCCGGTTCTCCAACGTGGCCGTCGAGGTGGAACTGGGGTTCAACCCCGAGCAGACCGCGCACGAGGTGCAGCGCTGCCTCAACTGCGACATCGAGACGGCGTTCTCGGCCAAGCTGTGCATCGAGTGCGACGCCTGCGTGGACGTCTGCCCGGTGAACTGCCTGACCATCGCGCCCGACCCGGGAAGCGACGACGAGCTGCGCGCGCACCTCTCGGCGCCGGCGCTCAATCCGGACCAGGCCCTGTACGTGTCCGCGGCGCTGCCGCAGACCGGGCGGCTGATGGTGAAGGACGAGGACGTCTGCCTGCACTGCGGGCTCTGCGCCGAGCGCTGTCCCACCGCGGCGTGGGACATGCAGAAATTCGACCTGATCCGGGCCTATGCGGGGGGGAGCGCGGCATGAGCGGGGTGAACGATTTCGCGTTCAAGATGGCCACGGTCAACGGCACCGGCTCGGCCAGCGCGAACGGCCTGCTCATGCAGGCGATCTTCCGGATGGGCATTCCGGTCACGGGCAAGAACATCTTCCCGTCCAACATCCAGGGGCTGCCCACCTGGTACGAGATCCGCGTGAGCGCCGACGGCTACACGGCGCGCCCCGAGCAGATCGACCTCGTGGTGGCGCTCAACACGAACACCTACACCCAGGACGTGGCGGCGGTGCGCCCCGGCGGCTACCTCGTGTACGACTCGAGCTGGCCGCTCGATGCCTCGCTCGTCCGCGACGACGTGACCTACCTGGGCGTCCCGTTCGGCCAGATGTGCGTGGAGAGCTTCGAGGGCGACCGCAACCGGACGCTGCTCCGCAACATCGTCTACACGGGCACGCTGGCGGCGCTGTTCGACATGGACATGGACGTCGTGAGCGAGATGCTGCGCGAGAAGTTCTCCAAGAAGCGCTCGCTGCTCGACGCCAACTTCCGCGCCATCGCGCTGGGCCACGACTATGCGCTCAAGCACTTCGCCTGCCCGCTGCCCGTGCATCTCGATCGGATGAACGCCACCGCCAACGCGATCGTCATCGACGGCAACACGGCGGCCGCGCTCGGATGCGTGTACGCCGGGGCGACGGTGGGGGCCTGGTACCCGATCACGCCGTCGACGTCGCTGATGGAGGCGTTCAAGGCGTTCAGCGAACAGTTCCGCAAGGATCCGGACACGGGCGAACGGAAGTACGCGATGATCCAGGCCGAGGACGAGCTGGCGGCCGCCGGCATGGTGATCGGCGCCGGCTGGGCCGGCGCGCGGTCGTTCACGTCCACCGCGGGCCCCGGCATCTCGCTCATGGAGGAGTTCATCGGCCTCGCCTATTACGGCGAGGTGCCGGCGGTGTTCTTCGACGTCCAGCGCACCGGGCCGTCCACCGGCATGCCCACGCGCACGCAGCAGGGCGACCTGATGGCGGCGGCCTACGCCTCGCACGGCGACACGAAGCACATCCTGCTCTTTCCGGGCAATCCGGGCGAATGCTTCTACATGGCGCGCGACGCGTTCGATCTGGCCGAGCGGTTCCAGACGCCGGTGTTCGTGATGTCCGACCTCGACATCGGGATGAACGACTGGATGGTGCCGCGCCTGGCATGGGACGACGCCTACCGTCCGGACCGCGGCAAGGTGCTGAGCGCCGAGGAGCTGGAACAGGTCGCGAAGTTCGCCCGCTACACCGACGTGGACGGCGATGGCATCGCGGCGCGCACGCTGCCCGGGGTGAGTCCCAAAGGCGCCTACTTCACGCGCGGGTCGGGGCACGATAAGAACGCCGTCTACACCGAGGACTCCGACGCCTATCTGGAGGTCGTGGACCGCATCGCGCGCAAGATCGCCGGCGCCGCGAAGGCCGTGCCGGCCCCCGAGATCTTCCGGCAGCCCAACGCCGAGGTGGGGCTGGTGTCGCTGGGCGGCTGCCACGCCGCGATGCTCGAGGCCGTGGACCGCCTCAAGGCACGGGGCATTCCGGCCGACTACATGCGCATCCGCGGATTCCCCTTCGACGAACCCGTGACCGACTACCTCAACGAGCACGACCTCGTATTCGTCGTCGAACAGAACCGCGACGCCCAGCTCCGCGCGATGCTCACCATCGAGACGGGCGTGCCGCGCGACCACATGATTCCCGTGCTCGACTACGGCGGACTGCCGCTCACGGCGGAACGCGTGGTGAGCGCCGTGACGGCGCACCTCCAGGGAGCAGTCGTATGACGTCCATCGCCAAACCTCCGGTCATCCACCCCTCGCTGCCCAAGAACGGCCTCGGGCTCACGCGGCGCGACTACGAGGGCGCGATGTCGACCCTCTGCGCCGGCTGCGGGCACGACTCGATCACCGCCGCCATCGTCCAGGCGTTCTGGGACCTCGACGTGCCGCCGCACCGCGCCGCGAAGATGAGCGGCATCGGCTGCTCGTCGAAGACCACGGCCTACTTCATGCGCCAGTCGCACGGCTTCAACGGCGTGCACGGCCGCATGCCCGCGCTCACCACCGGCGCCAACGCGGCCAACGGCGCGCTCACGTACATCGGCATCTCCGGGGACGGCGACTCCCTGTCTATCGGGCTCGGCCAGTTCTGCCACGCCATCCGCCGCAACGTGAACATGCTGTACGTGCTCGAGAACAACGGCGTGTACGGCCTCACCAAGGGGCAGTTCTCGGCGTCCGCGGACGTGGGCTCGACGTCCAAGAAGGGCGAGGCGAACGAGATGCCGCCGATCGATCCGGTGCTGCTGGCGCTGAGCCTGGGCGCCACCTTCGTGGCCCGCGGGTTCTCGGGCGACAAGGAGCAGCTGGTGCCGCTGCTCAAGGCCGGGCTCCGCCACAACGGGTTCGGCTTCATCGACGTCATCTCGCCCTGCGTCAGCTTCAACGACCACGTGGGCTCCACCAAGAGCTACCGCTACACGCGGGAGCACTACGAGGCGCTGGCGCCGGTGGACTTCGTGCCCGTGCGCCGCGAGATCCGGGCGCCCAAGTCGGCCGGCGACGCGATGTCGGTGACGATGCACGACGGGAGCGTGGTGCGCTTCCGCAAGACGGGCGAGGCCTACGACCCCACCAATCGCGACGGCGCCTACGAGCACGTGCGCGAGCACGAACGGAAGGGCGAGATCGTGACCGGCCTGCTCTACATCGACGAGCGCAGCCGCGACATGCACGCCATGAACCGCACGGTCTCCCGACCGCTGGTGGAGCTGCCCTACGAGGAGTTGTGTCCCGGGAACGCGAAACTGCAGGCGCTGATGGAAGAGTACCGGTAGCGCGTCATCCGCCGGGGCGCGCGCGCACCGGCACCCCGTGGCGCTGCAGCAGATCGAGCCCCGTCTGGAGCACGTACCGGACGGGGCTCGCTTCATGCGCGTCGTCGAGGAACACCCAGAAGGGCGCCTCGTCGCCGTAGGCGGCGTAGAACCGCGCGTGCTCGTCGGCGCGTTCCAGCGGCACATGCTCCAGCGGCATCGCCGCCGAGGTGGGCACGGCTTCGAAGAGGGCGACGTCGATATAGGGCCGGTAGTCCAGGTCGCGCGACGCATCCGTCATCGGTTCGCGCACCGACGCGAGCAGGTCGGCCACCGCCACGCTGTCGTCGATCGCGACGCGGCGCACGAGCGGCTCGCCGGAGAAGATCATCGCGCGGATCTTCGGCCGCGGCGCCAACGGGGCCCGCTGCGCCCCGGCCGGCGCCGCTGGAACGGCGAACGCGGCGAGCGCCGCCGCCAGGCCCACCCACCGTGCCGGCCGCATCATGCGGCCAGACTCCGCGCCGCGATCGACCGGGCGCCGATGGCGCGCCCGGCGATGGCGTTGCCGTCGACGAGATCGTTGGCCACGGTCGCGCGGACGGGAATGGACGCGGCAACCGGGATGCCGAGAAACGCCGCGGCCGCCGCGGCCGACTCCGTCCCCCGCCAGTAGTCGCCGTGGCCGTAGAGCTTGCCGCCGTGATTCATCTGCCGCGCCGACAGCCACGTGGAGCCCGGATCGCCGTGCCGCCCAACGGCGGTGGGGAAGAACCCGTCGCCGCCGGCCGTCTCGCCGATCGGAAAGGCGAACCGCAGCACGTCGTCGCCGGCCGAGTAGAGCGCCTGCACGCCGCGCGTCCAGAACACGCCGGGGCGCAGGGGCCCGTCCCGGTCGACGCTGCCGGTGGGCACCGCGGCGGCCATCAGCACCACGCGGTCCACGACGACGCCGTGGTCCGGCCGCGCCGCCAGCTCCCGCAGCAGCTCGACGGCCAGCCGGCAGCCCAGCGAGTGGGCGGCCACGGAGAGCGTGAGCCGCGGTCCCGACGCCGGGGCCGCGGCCGTGAGGAAGTCGGCGACGAGCCCCGCCGACCGGACGGCCACCTCGATCTTGAGCGGATACGACGCCTGGTTGATGCCGACGATGGGCTCGTCGCCCGGCCACTGCACGCCGGTGGGGTTCCGCGGCAGCCAACCACCGAGCCTCGCGGCCGCGAGATCGTCCAGGAACGCGCTCCACGACTCGCGGGCGTCGCTGGCCGAATTCGCGTAGCCGTGCACCAGCAGGAACACGGCCCCGCCCGCCGGCGGCAGCATGCCGCGGGCGGGGACGGCGGGACCGCCGGCGTCGCGCCCCGGCAGGCGGACACTGATCTCGGGCAGCGGTAGGGCCATCACTATTTCCTCAAGTTCTGGACGGCCGCGGTGAGATCGCGGGCCACGGGCGCCAGGAAGCCGGCCAGGACGGCGCCGACCACGACGGCGCCCGCCGAGCCGACGTAGCTCACGCCCACGTGGAAGCGCATCTCCATGGCCACGAACGTCAGCACGCCGCAGAGCACCAGCGACGCGATCTGCATGGCCAGCTTCCACCGGTAGTTGACCGCGATCTGGAAGGCGTCGATGGCGCGCTGGAACTGGTGCATGACGCGCGTCTTCGCCTCGTTGTAGTCGTTCACGCCCGGCCGCGCGGCCGGATCGGGGGCGCCAAACCGGAACATGGTCGCGAGATCCTCCGGGGCCGACTGCGAGGCCACGATGGCGACGACGTTCACGTTCTGGGGGCGCCACGGGTACTCCAGCACCACCTGCATGGCGGCGTTGATCTGCCCGCACATCTGCTCGATGGGCAGGTCGTAGAGAGCGTCCGCGTCTCCGTCGGTGGCCAGCGTCACGATGCGCGTCTCCGCGGCCGCGACGTCCGCGACGGGGCGCGCGCCGGCCTGGAACGCCGGACGCGACCCGGCCGCCACGCCGGCGAGCGCGGCGATCCGGTCGTCGGCCCGCGCCTCCTCGATGCCCTGCCGGAGCCAGGTGCGGAACCGCGCGCCCTGGAACCACCGCCGGATGGGCAGCATGTCCTTGGCCGTCTGGATCAGGGCCATCGTGATCACGCCGATGGTCGTGATCGTGGTCAGGTATTCCAGGAACCCGGCGCCTGGAGCGGGCGCGCCGGCCTGCAGTGCCGCGAAAACGGAAGTCATCCTCCACCTCTGGGAAACAGGGGGTGGGGTTTGCCGCCTGCGTGCGCCGACGTCGGGCCGGCGGTGCCGGTTATGCCCCGCGCTTGGCCGGCGGGAGCCACCGGCGCACGTCGGCGCTGAGAGCCGTCATCGACTCCGCCACGTGCTGCGCGCTCTCGCGCGCTTCGAACAGTTCGTTCGTGATCTGCAGCGCCGCCAGGATCGACGCCCGCTGAGTGTCGAGCACCTTGCCCCCGTGCATCACTTCGCGAATCGCGCTGTCCAGATACTTGGCGATCGCCTTCGTGGTCTCGGGGGACACGTCGCTGCGGATCGTGTACTCCTCGCCCAGAATCGAAACCTTCACCGACTGCTTCGTCGTCATCGCTCACCCCGGGTCTGCGCCTGCTGGCGCAGGAAGTGGACGCGGTCGAGCATCACCTTCGAGCGCTCCCTGGCCTTGTCCAGCCGTTCGCGCAGCTGCCCGTTCTCGCGCTCCAGCCGCGCGATGCGGTCGGCGAGCCGCGGCTGCACCGGCCCGTCGCTGCCGGTCGATTCCAGTTCCTTCAGGCGTGCCTCGGCCAGCAGCGCCCGGCGGCGCATCGACGCCAGCTCGTCGCCCAGGTTGCGCACCAGCGCTTCGAGGTCGCGGAACGCCGCGGCGTCAGCTTGTTCGCGGTCGGACATTGAGCTCCTTGTCGAGAACGGCGAGGATCTTGGCGCGCCGACCCTCGATTTCCTTGTCGCGTAGAGTGCGCTCCGGATGGCGGAAGGTCAACCGCCAGGCCAGGCTGCGCGTGCCGTCGGGAATACCCTTCCCCGTATACTCGTCGAACAGCCGCAGGCGTTCCAGCAGTTCGCCCGCCGTGGCCCGGATCGACGCCTCCACCGCGGCGGCCGACACCTCCTGGGGCACCACGAGCGCGAGGTCGAACTCGGCGGCGGGCGTCGTGGGGAGCGGCACGTAGCGCGGCCACGCACGCGAGGGAACCGGCGGCGCCGCGCCGTGGGCGTTCTCCCCCCGCGGGGCCGGCGCCGCGTTCGGCATCGGCGCCAGCTCGATCTCGACGCCGAACGCCTCCGCGGCCCACACCGGCGCGTCGAGCGGCAACTGGCGCACACCGCCCACGTCGCGGCCGCCGGCCGTCACGCGCCAGAGCCAGTCGCCGCCGGCCGGCGCCAGCTCGATATTCGCCCCCGGGTGCGCGGCGCGCGCGGCCCGCTCGGCGATGCCCTTGGCGTCCCAGGGGTCGAAGGCCTGCGCCGCCGGCCCCGCGAAGTGCTCCGGGTACCGCCGGCCCATCACCAGCACGCCCGCGCGCACGATCTCGCGCGGCATCGCCCCATCGGCCGGCTCGAACACCGACCCGATCTCGAACAGCCGCACGTCGCCCTGCATGTGCGCCAGATTGTCCTCGGCGCGCCGGGCCAGCGTGTCCAGAATGTCGCGGCGCAGATACGGCTCGTCCTCGGCCAGCGGATTGGCGACGCGGACGTAGCGCGTGTGGTCGCCGTCGCCGGCCGTGAACGGCATCGGCCGCGCCTCGAGCAGCCCCAGGGACACCAGCGCCTCGCGCACCCGCGCCGACTGCAGCCATACCGGGTCGTCGGGCGAACTGCCGGGCCGGAACGGGTTGATCGCCGTCGGGAACCAGTCGTAGCCGCGCAGCCGCGCGACCTCCTCGATCAGATCCACCTCGGCCACCACATCCGACCGCCACGAGGGGACGATGACCTTCAGTTCGCCCCCCGCTTCATTGAGGTCCACGGTGAACCCGATGCCGGTGAGCATCGCGGCCATGTCGTCGCTCGGCAGGTGCGCGCCGAGCACCTTGGAGGCGCGCGGCGACCGCAGCGTGACCACGCGCGGCATCGGCACCGAGGCCATGACGTCCACCGGCGGGCCGGCGACCTGGCCCCCGGCCACGGCGAGGATGATCCGCGCCAGCCGCTCCAGCGCCATCGGCGGCAGCCCGAAGTCGACGCCGCGCTCGAAGCGGTAGCTCGCGTCCGTGCTCAAGCCGACGCGCCGGCGCCCCGCGCGCGTGCGCGCCGGGTCGAACACCGCCACCTCGAGAAACAGGTCGGTGGTCGCGTCGGTGACTTCGCTGTCGCGCCCGCCCATGACGCCGGCAATGGCGTGCGGCCGCTTGGCGTCGGCGATCACGGTCACCGACTCGTCGAGCACGCGCTCCGCGCCGTCGAGCGTCACGATCTTCTCGCCGCGCCGGGCCGAGCGCACCACCACCGTGCCGCCGTCGAGCCTGGCGAGGTCGAAGGCGTGCGTGGGCTGGCCGATCTCATGGAGGATGTAGTTGCTGGCGTCGACGACGTTGTTGATCGACCGGGCGCCCACGCTTTCCAGCCGCCGCACCAGCCATTCGGGGCTCGGCCCCACCTTCACGCCGCGGATCACGAGGCCCATGTAGCGCGGGGCCAGCGCGGGGTCGTCCACGCGCACGCGGACGCCGGCGGTGTCCCCCTCGCCGGCGACGTGCGGGCGCTCCTCCCACGACGGCGCCTGGCCGGCGATGCCGGGAAGCGCCAGCGGCTTGCCGGTAGCGGCGGCCACCTCGCGCGCCACGCCCAGGTGCGAGAGCAGATCGGGGCGGTTGGGGAGCACGTCGATCACCAGCTGCGTGTCGCCGAGCGGCAGCGCTTGGAGCAGCGGCGTGCCGGGCGGCACGTCCACGGTGAGCTCCATGATGCCTTCGTGGTCATCGCCCAGCTTGAGTTCCCTCGCCGAGCAGAGCATGCCGTCGGACACGTGGCCGCGGATCTTCCGCTTCTCGAGCTTGAGGCCCGTGGGAATGACCGTGCCGGTGCGCGCGAACGGATAGAGCTTGCCGGCCGTCACGTTGGCGGCGCCGCAGACCACGTCGAGCAGGACGCCGCTGCCGTCGTCCACGCGGGTGACGTGCAGGTGGTCGGAGTCGGGGTGCGGCGCCTCCTCGACCACGCGGGCGACGACGATCTCGGCCAGGTCCCGCCGCAGCGGGACGAGGTCGTCGACGGTGGCCACGCGGGCGGTGATCAGATCTCGGAGCTGGGGCGGCGTCTCGTCGAAGGGCACGAACGCCCGCAGCCACTCATACGACACGTTCATTCGGCGATCTGCTCCAGGAAGCGGACGTCGGAATCGTAGAACACGCGGATGTCGCCCACGCCGTAGCGCTGCTGGGCGATGCGGGCGGGGCCCATGCCGAAGGCCCAGCCGGTGTACTTCTCGCTGTCCACGCCGGCGGCGTCGAGCACCGCCGGGTGCACCATCCCCGAGCCGAGGATTTCCATCCAGCCGGTGCCCTTGCAGGCGGCGCAGCCGGCGCCGTGGCAGAGCTGGCATTCGATGTCCATCTCGGCCGACGGTTCGGTGAACGGGAAGAAGCTCGGGCGGAAGCGCGAGCGTGCGGTGCCGAAGAACTGCTGGGCGAAGTGGCCGAGGGTGGCCTTGAGGTCGACGAAGCTGACGCCCTCGTCCACGCACAGGCCTTCGATCTGGGCGAACATCGGCGCGTGCGACGCGTCGAAGAAGTCGCGGCGGTACACGTTGCCGGGGGCGAGGATCCGGATGGGGGGCGCGTAGCGCTGGAGCGTGCGCACCTGCACGGGCGAGGTGTGCGTGCGCAGCAGCACGTCGTCCTGCACGTACAGCGTGTCGTGCATGTCCATCGCCGGATGGTTGGGCGGGAAGTTGAGCGCCCCGAAGTTGTACCACTCCGTTTCGACTTCGGGCCCGAGGGCGATGGTGAAGCCGAGCTCGCGGAAGATGGCCGCGATCTCCTCGATGACGAGGGTGACCGGGTGCTTGGCGCCCTGCCAGTCGCGGCGCGCCGGCATGGTGGGATCGGCGGGCGGCGTGTAGGCGGCGGTGGCGCGCGCGAGTTCGGCGTGGCGCTCGGCAAGCGCCGCTTCTAGCTGCCGCTTGACGGTGTTGAAGAGCTTGCCGGCCTCCGGCTTCTCCTCCTTCGTCAGGACGCCGAGGGCGCGCTGGAACTCCAGGATCTCGCCGCGGCGGTCGCCGAGGAAGGCGACGCGGGCGGACTCGAGCGCGTCGAGGCCGGCGGCGTCGCCGATGGCGGCGAGGCCGGCGGCCGCCATGCGGTCGATCTGGTCGGCGTAGTCGCGGAGCGTGGGCTTTTCGGGAAGGCGCATGGGAGAAAGCGGAGGCTGGTGCGACGAAAACGGCGGCAGCGAGACCCGAGGTCGCGCTGCCGCCGTGGAGTCGCAGGACTACAACTTACGCTGCGTTCAACGCGGAGCGCGCCTTGTCGGCGAGAGCCGCAAACGCCGCCGGGTCGTGCACGGCGAGGTCGGCGAGCATCTTCCGGTTGACTTCGATGCCGGCCTTCTTCAGTCCGTTGATGAAGGTGGCATAGGTCAGCTCGTGCTGGTGCGCACCCGCGTTGATGCGGGTGATCCACAGGCGGCGGAAGTCGCGCTTCTTGTTCTTCCGGTCGCGGTACGCATACTTCCAGCCGCGCTCGACGTTTTCCTTGGCGGCTTTCCAGAGCTTGCTGCGGGCCCCGAAGCCGCCACGGGCGGCCTTGAGGATCTGCTTCTTGCGCTTGAGGCGCGGAACGTTGGATACGGCGCGAGGCATTGGTCTCTCTCCTTACGCCTGCAGCAGGCGCTTGATTCGCTTCTTCTCGCCATTCGTGGCAATGAGCCCCGCCTGGCGAAGACGGCGCTTCCGCTTGGACGTCTTCTTCGTGAGAATGTGGCTCTTGTGAGCCTTGTTGCGCTTGATCTTGCCGCTGCCGGTCATGCTGAACCGCTTCGCAGCACCCCGGTGCGTTTTCATCTTTGGCATGGCCTGCTCGCTTATTTCGGCGTGAGGATCATCGTCATCGACTTCCCTTCCAGTCTCCCGGCGCTCTCGATCTTGCCGATGTCGGCGAGGGAGGTGGCGACGCGTTCGAGCACGGCCTGACCGAGCTCGGGGTGCGTCACCTGGCGGCCACGGAACATCATGGTCACCTTGACCTTGTTCTTCTCTTCCAGGAACCGCCGCGCGTGCCGCGTCTTGGTGTCGAAGTCGTGATCGTCGATGCCCGGACGGTACTTGACCTCCTTGAGCTCGATCACGTGCTGCTTCTTCTTCGCCACGCGGGCCTGCTTCGCCATCTCGAATTTGTACTTCCCGTAATCCATGATCCGGACCACGGGCGGCCGAGCGGTGGGAGCCACTTCGACCAGATCCAACCCCTGCTCCTCCGCCATGCGGAGGGCGGCGTCCACTTCGAGAATGCCCAACTGCGAGCCGTCGGCCCCGATCACACGGAGCGGACTGATGCGGATCTGGCGATTGACCCGCACGCGCTTGGTGGTGTCCTGGATGGCGAAAACCTCGTTCTGAAGAAAAAAATGCGGACCCACTGGGAGTCCGCATGACGGCGCCGGCGCTCGGGAACCGAGCGACGCGGCGAACCGGCCTGGACTCCTGCAGCACGCCCTCGCCGAGGCGAAGGGCCAGAGGGTGGAAACGACAGCCCGTCGTTTCGCTTACCAAGTTGTGAAGCCTGAACTTAGGGGGCCTCACCTCAGGGGTCAAGTCCGGGTGCGGCTCCCCGGTCGCGTGGGCGGCGCCGGCGCCCGTGGAGGGTCCGGCCAGGCGCCAACGGCAACAACGACTGACTGGAACTACGATCAAGCCGGAAGAAACAGATTTCAAGGATAACTGCAACGGCAAGAGGCACGAGAACTACCCCGCCATCGAGCCCCGCGCGCTCCGGTCGCGATCCCAATGGCGGAGAAGTTGCCCACAGCAGTTGCCGTTGTCGTTCAATCCGCGCGATCGGTTGTTTCCGTTCTGATCGCAGTTCCCGGCAGTTGCCGTTGCAGTTGCCGTTGCCGTTGCCGCTATGGCGCCCCGAGCGCGTACCCCTTCCCGTCGTGCACCACCCGGCCCCACGGGTTCACGGCGTCGTGCTCGAACACCACCAACCACTCCTGCTCGCAGGCCGTCTTGAGGATGCGCCGCTTGGTTTCCAGGGTCACCATCGGCTCCACGTCGTAGCCCATGATCCAGGGCAGCGGCAGGTGGGCCGCGGTGGGGACCAGATCGCCGAGGAAGAGCGCGGTTTCCCCGCCCGAGTCGAGCCGCACCGACTGGTGGCCTGGCGTGTGCCCCGGCGTGGGCATGAGCGTGATGCCGGGGACAATCTCCACCTCGCCGCTCACGAGTTCCAGCCGCCCCGACTCCATGACCGGCACGAAGTTGTGGGCGAAGTAGCTGGCCACTGTCCGCTCGTTGGTCGTCGTGGCCCAGAGGTATTCGGCCCGCTGCACCACGTACCGCGCCCGCGGGAACGTGAGGCGCACCTGCCTCTCCGCGTCCACATACGTGTTGCCGCCCGCGTGGTCGAAATGGAGGTGGGTGTCGATCATCAGCGCCACGTCGCCGGGCGCGATGCCGAGCCGGCGCAGGCCGTCCTCCAGCCAGGTCCGGCCCCCCTCGCCCGCGTTCTCGGCGCCGTAGATCTGGTGGAACTTGTCCGACTCCTTGTTGCCGAGCCCGTTGTCGATGAGCACCAGCCCGCGCTCGTGCTCGATCAGCAGGCAGCGCATGCCCATCTGAATCCGGTTCCGCTCGTCGGCCGGGATGCGCCGTTCCCACAGCGGCTTGGGGACGACGCCGAACATGGCGCCGCCGTCCAGCTTCTGGCCCCCCGCCTGGATGGCGTGGACCTTCCACTTGCCGACGGTTCGCGTCTCGACGGAAGGCTGCATCGTCAGGCCGTCCGGTCGTCGGCGGCGGGGCGCGGCAGCGCCGACCAGCGCTTCCGCCGCGCGAGCCCGGGATGCAGCAGCCGTTCGAGGTCGCTCCAGCTGTCGCAGCCCCGGTCGAAGGCGTCGTCGAGCAGCCGGGAGAGCACCCGCGCCGTGGCCATCGCGTCGCCCATCGCCCGGTGGCGGCTCTCGACCGCGATGCCGTAGTGCGCCGTGACGTGATCGAGCGACCGCCGCGGCAGGTGCGCGAGCAGCCGGCGGGCCAGGCGCACCGTGCAGAGCCGCGCGTTCTCCGGCGGCGGTTCCCCGGCGCGCTCCATCTCCATGCGCACGAACCCCCAGTCGAAGGGGGCGTTGTGGGCCACGAACACGTGCGGCTCCTCGAGCAGCCGCCGGACGTCGGCGCTCACGTCGCGGAAGCGCGGCGCGTCCTGCACCATGGCGCTGCTGATGCCGGTGAGCTGCGTGATGTAGCGCGGGATCGGCCGCTCGGGGTTCACGAGCGTCGAGTATGAATCCCGCACCGTGCCGCCGCGCAGGACGACGGCGGCGAACTCGGTGATCCGGTCGCCCCGGCCGTGCGCCGTGCCGGTGGTCTCGACGTCGACCACGACGTAGGTGAGTTCGGCCAGCCGCACCGCCGGATCGATCACGCCCACGGATCGTCCCGCAGCACCGGGCAGGTCATGCACCGCGGGCCGCCGCCGGCCCGCACCAGCTCCGAGCCCTCGAAGGTGATCACGGTGCGCTTGCCGGTATCGATCGAGTGCTGGCCGGTGAGGTAGGAAACCGCGGGCACGATGTCGAAGCCCATGCGCTCCATCTCGCGCTGCGTCTCGTCGTTGCGATGGTACGACAGCACGACGCCGGGCGCCACGGCCACGAAGTTGCACCCCGATGCCCACTGCTCCCGCTCCTGCGTGGTGCGCCGCTCGCCGCCGCAGAAGATCGGCTCCATCGGCATGCCGCACTCCTTGAGCGCGGCGAAGATGTTCGACATCTCCCTGAGCTGGGCGCGCCCCTTCCGCCAGTGCAGCACGCTCAGCCGTTCCGACCCGATGAAGTGCGGCGGGTACACGACTGCTAGGTCGCGGTCCACCTGCGTGAACACCATGTCGAGATGGATGGCCGTGTCCTGCTTCGGCATCACGACGACGATGACGTCGGTGATCGGCGTGCGCTCGAAGAACAGCGCCGCCAGCTGATCGATGGCCGCCGGGCTCGACCGCTCGCTGAACCCGATGACCACGAGGTCGCGCCGCAGCGGATGCACGTCGCCGCCCTCGAGCGTGTGGTTGGTGCGGCGTTCGCTGGCGCCGTCGAACAGAATGCCGGCGTTGGCCAGCGCCGGATGGTGGCTGAACAGCGACCGCATGATCAGCTCTTCCGGCCACCGGATGCCGTAGCGCATGGACCCCACCAGCACGTGGTCGCCGGTGACCATGGCGCTGTCGCGCGTGAAGAAGAGGTTGGGCAGCGGCGGCAGCATGTACCCGGGTTCGTTGAGCGCCTTGGCGAGCGGCCCGGGCACGTCTTCGCGGCCTTCGATGAGCATCCGGGTCAGCGCCGGCGGGTCGAGTTCCGTCAGGTCGCGGGCCAGCGGTTCGGAGGGGACGATGTCCATGGCCGAGCGCATCAGCTGCTCGCGGGCCGGCGCGCTGGCCAGCACCTGTTCGAGCAGGTCGCTCACCTGATACACCGTGGCGAAGCGTTCCAGCAGGGCGATGAACCGCCGGTGCTCGCGCTGGGCGCTGTCGGCGTCGATGATGTCGTCGTAGAGGTAGTCTTCCCGCGTGGACGGGGTCACGGCGAGCAGCTCGCGTCCCGGCGTGTGCACCAGCACCCCGCGCAGGCGGCCGATTTCTGAGCTGACGTGAACGGGCATGCTCAAAGCTAACCGCGCCCCCGGTGCTGGTGCCCCGGCGGGCCGGCTAGTATCTTGTGAATCAATTCACAAGCCGTCCCGCGCCGTGAAACGTATCGCCGATTCGACCGTCAGGCGCCTGTCCGCCTACCTGCGGTTCCTCGAGGATTTCGAGGAGCGCGGCTTGGCCACGATCTCCAGCGACGAGCTCGCCCGGCGCGGCGGCACCACTTCCGCCCAGGTCCGCAAGGACCTCTCCTTCTTCGGCTCGTTCGGCAAGCGCGGGCTCGGCTATTCGGTGCCCGAACTCGCCGGCCGCCTGCGCGAGATCCTCGGCCTTGGCCGCCAGTGGAAGGTCATCATCGTCGGCACCGGCAAGATCGGCGCCGCCCTCACCCGCCACCATGGGTTCCAGCAGCGCGGCTTTCACATCGTCGCCGCCTATGACAACGACCCGGCCATTGTCGGCAGCGATCTGGACGGGCTGGTGGTGCGCGACATTCACCACCTGGACGCCGACATCAAGCGGCTGCACCCCGACATCGCCGTGCTCGCCGTGCCGGAGGAGGCCGCGCAGCCGGTGACCGAGCGTCTGGTTCGCTGCGGGCTCAAGGCCATTCTCAACTTCGCGCCGGCGCAGCTCCACGTGCCGGCCGACGTGACCGTGAAGACGGTGAACATGGCCATGGAGCTGGAAGGGCTGTCGTTCGCCCTCACCAACCGCGACTAGCGGCCGAGCACGCGCAGGAGCGCCGCGAACGCTTCGGGGGCCAGCGTCTCCGGCCGCGCGTCGGGATCGATGCCGGCCTCGCGCAGCACCGCCTCGGCCCGCTCGGCGTCGAGCGCCGCCACCGACCGCACGATGCGGCGCATCTGCTTGCGGCGCATGCCGAACAGCTCCAGCACCAGCGTACGGAACCCTGCTTCCTCCTCGGGCCGCACGAGGGGCGTGGCCACGGGCGTGATGCGCACCACCGCGCTCTCCACCCTGGGCGGCGGCTTGAACGCGCCGGGCGGCACGCGGGCCACCAGCTCCACGGTGGCCACGGCGCGCACGTTGACCGTGAGCGCGCCATAGGTTCGTGAGCCCGGCGGCGCGGCGAGCCGTTCGGCCACTTCGCGCTGCACCAGGAAGACGGCGCGCTCGGGGCGCGTCGGCTGGAGGGCGTGGAAGAGGATGGGCGTCGTGATGTAGTACGGCACGTTCCCCACCAGCACGTACGGTCCGCCGGCGGCCGCGCCGAGGTCGGTGGCCAGCACGTCGGCCTCCAGGACCGTGACCGACGGAACGGCGGCGTACCGATCGCGGAGCAGCTGGGCCAGCGCGCGGTCGTACTCCACGAGCACGAGCCGGCGGCAGCGTGGGAGCAGGCGGTCGGTCAGGGCCCCGCGCCCCGGCCCGATCTCGACGACCGTTTCCGTGCCCGTGAGCTGGAGCGCGTCGACGATGCGCTCGAGCGCGCGCGAATCGTGCAGGAAGTGCTGGCCCAGGCTCTTGCGGACGGGCGGGTAAGCGCCGCGCGCGCTCGGACGTCGGCGTTCAGCCACGCGATGCGGTCAGCTGCGCAGCACGACGACGGTCAGGTCGTCGCGCACGCGTTCGCGGCCGATGAACGCCTGCAGCGCCTCGAACACGCGGTCGACGACGGCGCGGGAGGCCTCGGCGCGATGCCGGCGCACGAGGTCGAGCACGCGTTCCTCGCCGAACCGCTCGCCGCTCCGGTTGCGCGCGTCGCTGACGCCGTCGGTGAACACGACCAGCACATCGCCGGCGGCGTCCCACTTGCGCTTGGCCGTGGCCGGCGCGTTGCCGCCCAACCCGAGTGGCGGTTCGAGCGCCAGCAGGCGTTCGGCCTCGCCGTCGGCGTGCAGGATGAACGCGGACGGGTGGCCGGCGTTCGCGTAGCGCAGCGTGCCCGTGCTGCGGTCCACCACGGCGTAGAAGGCCGACAGGAACATCTCGGTGTCGGCGAGTTCGTCGCGCAGGGAGCCGAGCACGGCGGCCAGCATGGCGCCGGGGTCGGTGCTCGCCTTGGAGTGGATGGTCGACGCGCTCATGACCAGCGCCATGATGAGCGCGGCCTGGTACCCGTGCCCCGAGACGTCGCCCACCAGCAGGCCCACGCGGCCGCGCCCCAGCCGGAAGAGATTGTAGAGGTCGCCGCCCACGCTCTCGGCGGGCACGACCCGCGCCGCGGCGTCGGCGTCCGGCGTCAGCTCCACGCCGCCCGGCAGCAGCTTCATCTGCAGGTTGTGCGCCATCTGCATCTCGTGCGACAGCCGCTGCTGGGCGACGGAGGCGCGCACGAGCCGCGCGTTCTGGATGGCGGTGCCGATCTGCGTGGCGATGGCGGCGATGAGCTTCTGGTCGCCGGCGGTGAACGGCAGCCCGCCGCGCCGCCCCGACAGATTCACCACCCCCAGCGCTTCGGGTCCGCGCGGCGTGGACCAGATGATCGGCACCGAGAGCATGGCGCCGTCGCGATGGTCGCGTTCCTGCGGGCAGGGGCCCTCGCCGGCCTCGGCGATTTCGGGATACATGGTCCGGAAGACGCGGGCCGTGATGCTGCACTCGTCGTCCACCGCGATCGACGGCAGCGCCGCCGGCCGCGCGCCGAGGGCGGCGACCACTCGCAGCTGGCGCGACGGCGCGTCGTACACGAGCACGGTGGCCCGCCGGGCCCCGACGGTCTCGCAGATCTCCGTCAGGATCGTGTGCGCCGCCTCCTCGAGCGCGACCGTGCGCCCGAGGATCTCGCCGATCGTGTAGAGGAGGTTGATCTCCTCGTAGCGCTCGGCGAGCTCGCCGGCGGCGTGTTCGACTTCGAGCGAGGCCTGGAGGAAGTGCGAGACGACGGGCAGGAGGAAGCGGAGGTGCGTCTCGAGAGCGGCGCGGCTGGAGGGCGAGGGCCCGACGACGAGCCAGGCGCGGGTGGGCCCGGGCACCGCCGTCGCGAGGGCCGGTCCGCCGGGCGTGGTCACCGGCGACGCGGGCTCCGACGGCGCGGGCCACCGTTCGAGGGGCGGCCCGCGATAGGTGGCGGCCTCGCACACCGGCGGCGCGCCGCCGTGCGGCTCCACCCAGACCGCGGCGTCGCAGCGGGTGGCCTCCTTGAAGGCGGCGAGCACCGAGGTGAGATCGCTCACGCGCCCCGCCGGAGCGTCATCCGGACCACGTTGCGGCCCTCGGCCTGCACGCGTTCCACGTGATCCATGAGCCGCAGCATGAGGTACAGCCCCCGCCCGTCCTCGTGCGTGAGCCCTTCGGGAGTGGTGGGATCGATGGCGCAGGTCTCGAGATCGAAGCCGCCCCCCTGGTCGGCCACCTCGATCACCAGCCGCGCCGAATCCACGCGCACGACCACCAGCACCGACTTGTCGCGGTCGTCGCCGTTGCCGCGGAGGATCGCGTTGGCCAGCGCTTCGGTGAGCGCCACCGGGACGTTGAGGCTCAGGTGCCGCTCGGCGTACCGCATGCGGCGGCACTCGGCGCGCACCGCGTCGACCACGCGCTCGATGAACCGCACGTCGCTCGGGATCTCGAACTCGAGCACGCGCGGCTCGGAGGACCGCCCGGAATCCGGGGTCACGCGTCCGCCGTGCACGGGCGGATCCCCATCGCCGTCGCCATCGCCGGGCGCCTAGAAGCTGGCGAGCGCCTGCTCGGGCGAATCGGTGATCTGGAACAGGGTGTCGAGCTTGGTGAGCTCGAACAGGGTGCGCAGGTCGTCGTTGAGCCCGGCCAGACGAAGTTCCCCGCCCTGTTCCCGGATCTTCTTGGACAGCGACACCAGCACGCCGAGGCCGGAGCTGTCGATGTAGCCGGTCTGCGTGAAGTCGACGAGCAGCTTACGGGCGCCGCCCTCGAGCTCCTCGAGCATCTTCTGCTTTAGGTCCTGCCGGTTGCTGACGATCAACTGGCCGTCGATCGCCACGACCGATACGTCGCCCTTCTTCGTGATCGTGAAGCTCATGCCTGTTTCTCCTCGGGAGCCGGCGCCGCCGGAGGCGGGCCGTCCTGTGCTTGAAGGGCGGTCACGGCCGCCACGTGAAAGATGTCATCGCTCGTGGCGCCGCGCGAGAGATCGCTGCACGGCCGGCGCAGCCCCTGGACGATCGGGCCCACCGCGCTCGCGTCGGCCAGCCGCTGCACCAGCTTGTAGGCGATGTTGCCGGCGTCGAGCGACGGAAAGACGAGCACGTTGGCGCGCCCGCCGACCGCGCTGTCGGGCAGCTTGCGCGCCGCCACCGACGCGATCAGCGCCGCGTCGCCCTGCATCTCGCCGTCCATCGGGATCTCGGGCGCCCGCGTGCGCGCCAGCTGCAGCGCGTTGCGCACCAGGTTCACGCTCGGGCCGCCGGCGCTGCCCCGCGTGCTGAACGACAGGAACGCCACCACCGGATCGTCGCCGACGATGCGCTTCCGGTCGCGCGCCGCGGCGATCGCGATGTCGGCCAGCTGCTCCACCGTCGGGTACGGAATGACGGCGCAGTCGGTGAACGTCAGCACCTCGTCGTTCTCGCTGCCGCGGAACGGGGGCACCACCATGTAGAACGCGCTCGACACCGTGTGGACGCCCGGCGCCGGGCCGAGCAGGGCCAGCGAGGCGCGCAGCACCTCGGCGGTGGTGTGGCACACCCCGGCCACGCACCCGTCGGCGAGGCCCAACCGCACCAGTCCGTCGGCGAAGTACAGCGGCGTGCGGGCGAGGCGGTTCGCCTCCGCCTCGGTCATCCCCTTGTCGTGGCGGGCCGAGAAGAGCATCTGCGCGATCTGGTCGGCGCGCGGATCCGCGGCCGGATCCAGGGCATCGACGCCGAGCGCCTTCACCGCGGCGTGCGTCTCGGGCGCCTCGGGATCGAGCACCAGGAGCGGCACCACCACGGCCTGCGCCTTGAGCGCGCGCACCGCGTCCAGCGTCCGCGGGTCGCGCGTCTCCGGAAAGACGATGCGCTTGCGCAGCGCCGCGGCGCGCGTCCGGACGTCGGCCAGGAAGCTCATGCTCCGGCGTACCGCCGGCGGAGGGCGTCGGCCACGGCGGGGTGCACGAGCCCGCTCACGTCGCCGCCGAATTTCGCGATCTCGCGCACCAGGCTGGAGCTGATGTACGTGGTGTCGAGCGAGGGCACCATGAACACCGTCTCCAGATTCGGCGAGAGGTGGCGGTTCATCAGCGCCATCTGGTATTCGTACTCGAAGTCGCTCACCGCGCGCAGGCCGCGGATGAACAGCGTCGCGTCCACCTGCCTGGCGAAGTCCACCAGGAGGCCGGAGAACTCGCGGACGTCGATGCGCGGCTCGTGGTTCACCGCGGTGCGGATCATGGCGACCCGTTCCTCCACGGTGAACAGCGGCTGCTTGGCGAGGTTGGTGGCCACCGCCACGACGAGCCGGTCGACGAACCCGAGGCTGCGGAGCATCAGGTCCTCGTGGCCCCGCGTGATGGGATCGAAGCTGCCGGCGTAGATGGCGATCCGCGTCATGGCACCCTGGGCATGAGAGTCATCCGGGCGTGCGCCCCGCCGAATGATAGCACGGCGCCTCGTCGGCGCCCACCGTCAATCGGCGCGGAAGATCGTGATCGCCGTGTCGCCATACACCCGCCGGGCCCCGTCGCCCGGCAGGACCTCGTTCTTGCGGTGCTCGATCCCCAGCAGGTCCGCGAACGGCGTGGCCAGCCAGAGCTCGGCCAGCCCGGTGGCCAGCTCCTGGCCGTACGGGGGGTCGGCAAAGGCGATGTCGTACGCGTGCGCGTCGAGGCCGGCGGCGAACCGCAGGGCGTCCCCCCGGTGGATGACGGCGGCGGCGCCGGCGCCGAGCGTCTCCGCGTTCTCCCCGATGCAGCGCAGCGCGGCCGGCGAGAGCTCCACGAAGTGGGCTTCGGCGGCGCCGCGCGACAGCGCTTCAAATCCGAGCGCCCCCGACCCGGCGAACAGATCCAGCACGCGGGCCTCCGGCAGCCACGGCGAGACGATGCTCGCCCACGCCTCGCGCACCCGGTCGGCGGTGGGCCGCACCCGGTCGTCGTCCGGCGCCGCGATCCGGCGGCCGCGCCATTTCCCGGCAACGATGCGCACGTCAGGTCTGGAAGTCGGCTAGCCGGGCCTGCAGGCGGGACGCGCCGTTCCACTCGTCCCGTTCGAGCCGGAAGGCCACGTCGATGTGGCGGCCGACATCCAGCTCCCCCTTCCGATCGGCCATCCCCCAGCCGATGGCGGTGAGCGTGTGCCCGCTCCCCTGCAGCGCCAGCTTGAGCCCGTCCTTGCCGATGGCGCGCGGGGGACCGGCCAGGGTGACGCCGCGTGAGGCCAGCACCGGCGCCGGGTTGCCGGCGCCGCACGGCTCCATGTGACGCAACAGCGCCTCCAACTGTTCGGTCGCGGCGTCGAACGGCAGTTCGAGATCCACGCGCAGCTCGGGCACCAGGTCGTCAGCCGTGAGCGCGGCGCGCGCCACGGCGTTGAACCGCTCGGCGAACGCTTCCACGCGGTCGCGGGCGATGGTGACGCCGGCCGCCGACCGGTGGCCGCCGAAGCGGATGAGCAGGTCGCGGCACTCGCTGATGCCGGCGTGCAGGTCGAACGGCGTGATCGACCGGCCCGATCCCTTGCCCTCGTCGCCGTCCAGCGCGATCAGGATCGTGGGACGCCCCACCTGCTCCACCACGCGCGAGGCGACGATGCCGATCACGCCGGCGTGCCAGCCCTCGCCGGCGAGCACGATGCCGTAGGTGGCGTCGAGATCGAGCCCGTCGACCATGCGGCGCGCCTGGTCGAGCGTTTGACGGTCGATGTCCTGGCGGCGGGCGTTGAGCTCCTCGAAGTCACGGGCCAGGCGGTTGGCGTCCGCGTCGCTGTCGGTCATCAGCAGCTCGACGCCGCGCAGCGCATGGTCCAGCCGTCCGACGGCATTGAGACGCGGCGCCAGGATGTAGCCCACGCGGCCGGCGGTGAGCGCCTTGTGCTCCAGCCCCGCTGCGCGGATCAGGGCGCGCAAGCCGGGGTTCTTCGTCTCCGACAGGAGCCGCAGCCCGTAGCGCACGAACACCCGGTTCTCGCCGCGCAGTGGCGCGATGTCGGCCACGGTGGCCAGCGCGACGAGGTCGAGCAGTTCGAACACCGCGTGCTCGTTCTCGCCGAAGGCGCGCACGAGCGCCAGCGCCAGCTTGAAGGCCACGCCCACCGCGGCGAGATCCTTGTCCGGCGACGGGCACCCGGGCCGCCTGGGGTTGATCACGGCGAACGCGTCGGGCAGCGGGCCGCCCGGCAGGTGGTGGTCGGTGATGATTACGTCCACGCCCGCCGCCTGCAGCGCGGCCACTGGCTCGACGGCGCTCGTGCCGCAGTCGCAGGTGACGAGCACGCGGGCGCCCAAGGCCAGCGCCGCCTGGACGCCGGCCGCGCCGAGGTCGTAGCCGTCGCGCAGCCGCTGGGGAATGAACGGCTCGGCGCGTCCGCCGAGGGCGCGCAGCGTCTTGACCATGATCGTCGTGGAACACATGCCGTCCACGTCGTAGTCGCCGTGCACGAGAATCGGTTCGCCCCGGCGAATGGCGTGGGCCAGGCGTTCCACGGCGCGGTCCACGTCCATGAGAGTGGAGGGATCGTGCAGGTGCTCGAGGCGCGGCCGCAGGAAGCGCTTCGCGGCGTCGGGGTCGGCGTAGCCGCGGCCGGCGACGAGGCGGCAAACCGTATCGGGCAGGTGGAGGGCGTCGGCGAGCGCCGACACCACCGCGGCGTCCGGCTCGGTCGGCAAAATCCAGCGGCTGCGCAGGCGCAGCCGGCTAGCGGGAAGGGGCACGAGCGGAAATTACGGGGCGGCGGGGGCCCCAACAACCATCGTTAATCGCCGGCGTACAGCAATACGCCGCACCCTTCGCACACCTCGGGGGCGCCGGTGCCCACCATGACGTTCCGCCGCTGCATGGGGATCATCGTGTCGCAGTTGCCGCACGACTGCCCGCGCAGGGCGTAGAGCGCCACCGAGCGCTGCCGCTGCTGGATGCGGTCGTAGCGCGCCAGCAGGCCGCGGGGCACCTTGCCCGCCTTCCTGGCGCGGTCCGCGTGGGCGGCGTCGAGCTTCTGCTGGATCGCCCGCCGGTCGGCGGCGAGCGTCTCCCGGGCCTCGGCCTGCGCCGCGCGGGTGGCTTCCGCTTCCGCTTCGCGCTGCTTGACGAAGCCGCGGAGGTCGTCGAGCCGGGAGTGGATCGAGGCCATCTCCCGCTCGTCGTCGGCGAGCATGCGCCGCGCGGTTTCGGTCTGCGCCATGGCGGCCGCCGCCTCGCGCGGCGAGGTGACCGAGTTGAGGACCTCCTCGTGCCGTACCAGCAGTTCCCGATGCTGGGTCACGCGGAACTGGAGATCGCGCTGCCGTTTCTCCTCGGCGTCCAGACTGGCCCGGGCCTCGGCGAGGGCTCCCTCCGCCCGCTTGGTGTCCGCCTCGAGGGCGGCCATTCGCGGCGCCAGCGCCTGGAGCTGGTCTTCGAGTTCGAATATCACCGCATCGTCCTGCTGAACGTCCAGCAGGATCACAACGTCCTGGTGCACGAGCCTATCTCCCGGGTCATGGGCGTGAACGATTGAACGACTTCCAGCCGCGCCCGCCCAGCGAGCGCCACTCGTCCGACAGCTGTTTCTTGCGCAACATCAACGTGTCCTGCTCCGTGCCGGTCGCCAGCGGGAGTTGGCGATCGATCTCCAGCATGGCCAGCCGCAACCGCTCCAACTGCAGGGCGGCGAGGCAGTCCTGCACCGTCCGTTCCGCCGTGTCGAGCCCGCCGTCCTCGGCCAGCAGCAGTTGCAGGGCCTCGGTCGCATCCTCGTCGAGCCCCGCCGCCAGCGCTTCCACCGTGCGGTCGGCGGCCGCTGCCGCCAGCCTCGCGTAGATCGCCCGCAGCGTCGGATCGTGGAACTCCTGCGGTCCTACGCGTTCCGCGATGAATTCAACATAAGCGGGGCGATGCAACATCACACGCACCAGCTCCCACTCAGTCCTAACCCCGGGGTCCCGGCGCGGGTCACGGCGGCGGGCCGGACGGGGTTCCTCGGGCGGGGGTTCGAAGTACTCCGAGGGCGGCGGCTCCGGGGCCCGGGCCCGCACCGGCTCCGGTCCGTGTCCAATCTCCCGCTCAAGCAGCTCGCGGCCCACCCCGGCCACTTCCGCGGTGCGGGCCACGTACAGATCGCGCATCAACGGGTCGGCCACTGCGCGCAGGGTCGGCAGCAGCTTGTCGATGGCCTGCCGCTTGCCCCTGAGGTCGCCGAACGACCCGTGGCGCTCGAGCAGCTGGATCTTCCGCTCGAACACGTCCATGGCGCGCGCGATCTCCTGTTCGAGCCGGTCCTTGCCCTTGGCCCGTACGAACGTGTCGGGGTCCTCGCCCTCGGGCAGGGTCACGACCTGCACCGACATGCCGAGCCGCAGCAGCTCGTCGCCGGCCCGGAAGGTCGCCTTGAGCCCGGCCGGATCGCTGTCGTACAGCAGGTACACGTTCTTCGTGTAGCGCCGCAGCATCTCGGCCTGCGGTTCGGTGAGCGCCGTGCCCAGGGGCGCCACGACCTCGTCCACGCCGGCCATCATCAGGCGCACGCAATCGAAGTAGCCCTCGACGAGGATCACGCGGTCGCTGCGCCGGATGGCGTTCTTGGCCCACGACATCCCGTACAGCGTGCGCCCCTTCACGAAGGTCGGCGACTCCCCCGAATTGAGGTACTTGGGCTCGCCGGGGCCGAGCAGCCGCCCGCCGAACGCGATCACGCGCCCCTGCACGTCGTAGATGGGAAAGATCAGCCGGTTGCGGAAGCGCGGCCGCGGCTCGTCGGTGTCCTCGTGCTTCGCCAGCAGGCCGGCCTGCAGTTGCCGGTCGTCGTCGAAGCCGAGCGTCTGCAGATGCGCGCGCATGAGACCGATCTCCCGCGGGGCGAACCCGATGGCGAATCGCTCGGCCGACTCGCGCGTGACGTCGCGCTGCGCCAAGTACTCGCGGGCCGCCGCGCCCACGTCCCCCTCCCAGAGCATGCGCTGGAAGTAGTCCGCCGCCGCCGCGTTCACTTCCCAGAACGGCTCGCGGGGATCCGGGCCCTCGCGCTTGCGCGACACCTCGCGCACTTCGACCCCCGCCTTCTCGCCCACGTACTTCACGGCGTCTGCGAAATCGAGCCCGAGCCGCTTCTGCACGAAGGTGAACACGCTCCCCTTCTCGCCGCACGACCAACAGCGGTAGCCGGCGCCGGGCGTGACCGAGAAGTTCGGGTGCGTGCCCTGGTGGAAGGGACAGGGGCCGCGCCAGGTGCGCCCCACGCGCTTGAGCTTCACGTGCTCGCCGATGATCTGCACGATGTCGGCCGCGTCGGCCACGCGTTCCACCACGTCGTCGGGAATCATGCCAGGTCGGCCACGGTGACGCCGGCGCCGCCCTCGTTCCAGGCGCCGAGGCGGAACTGTTTCACGCGCGCGTCCTTCTTGAGCATCTCGGACACGCGTTCGCGAAGGGCGCCGGTGCCCTTGCCATGGATGATGCGCAGCACGCGCAGGTCGGCGCGCACCGCCGAGTCGATCGCCTGCATCACCAGGCCCTCCGCTTCGTCAACTCGCAGGCCACGCAGATCAATCTCGCTTGGCGCGTGCGCTTCGGGGAGGTCGCCGTAGGCCGCCACCGCGATCTCCTCGCGGGCCGGCTCGGCCAGCGGCGTCAGCGCGCCGATCGGCACCGTGAGTTTGAGCGAACCCACGGCCACGATGGCGTCGCCGCCCCGGAGATCGATCACCCGGCCCGTCTTGCCTCCCAGCGTGGCCACGGCAACCCGTCGCCCGGGGGCCACCGGTCCCGGCGCCGGCGCCGGCGTCTCGTCCGTGCGCCTCCGTTCCCGGCGCTCGTCGGCCTCGAGCGACTCCAGCGCGCCGGCCTGCTCGGCGGCCAGCCGCTCGGCCCGCTGGCGCGCTTCCCGCCCCGCCTCGTCGATGGCATCGGCGCCGGCGGCCTTCAGCTGCTTGAGCGTGCGCTCGATGTCGTTCCGGGCGTCGAGGAGATAGCGCCGCGCCTCCTGCCGCGCCGCGCGCTCCACTTCGCGCTCCCGTTCGCGCACGGCGTGCTCGCGCTCGGCGACCCTGGCCAGCCGCTGGCGTCCGTCTTCGATCACCGTCTCCATTTCCGCTTCGCGCGAGGCGAGTTCCTTCTCCTTCGTCTCCAGCCGCTCCAGTAGGTCGCGCGTGTCGCGTTCGTTCTGCGGGATGCGCTCTTCGGCGCGACGCACGATCGCCTCGGGCATGGCCAGCCGCCGGGCGATGCTGATGCCGTACGAGCGGCCGGGCACGCCCTTCACCAGGCGGTAGGTCGGCGCCAGCGCCACGGCGTCGAACTGCAGCGACGCGTTGACGACGCCCGGCTCCTGGCTGGCGAGCTCCTTGAGCGTCCCGAGGTGCGTGGTGGCGATCGTGGTCGTGCCGCGCTGCGTGAGCGACTCGAGAATCGCCCAGCCCAGCGCCGCGCCCTCCTGGGGATCGGTGCCCGAGCCCAGTTCGTCGATCAGCACCAGCGAGTCGGCGGTGGACTCGCGCACGATCTCGGCCAGGTTCTTGAGGTGGGCGCTGAACGTGGAGAGGCTGGCCTCGATGGACTGCTCGTCGCCGACGTCGGCGAAGAAGTCGTCCACCACCACGATGCGGGAGGTCGGCGCCGCCGGCGCCGGCACCCCCGCCTGGACCAGCGCCGAGATGAGCCCCAGCGCCTTGAGGAGCACCGTCTTGCCGCCCGTGTTCGGGCCCGAGACGAGCAGCGTGCGTTCGTCGGGCTCCATGGACAGATCGAAGGGCACCACGGGAATGCCCTGCGCGACGAGCAGAGGATGCCGGCCGCGAACGATGGCGAATCCGTCGCGCGGCGCGGCCAGCGTGGTGCCGGCGCACTCGAAGTCGTCGGCGAACCGGGCGCGGGCGTAGAGTCCGTCGAGCTCGGCCAGCGCGTCGAGCGACTCGAGCATCGGCTCGTGGAAGGGCCGCAGGCGCTCGGTGAGTTCGGCCAGGATGCGCTCGATCTCCTCGTGCTCGGCCGCTTCCAGCTCGCGCATCCGGTTGCCGAACTCGATGGCGGCCGGCGGCTCGACGAACAGCGTGCCCCCGGTGGCCGACGCGTCGTGGACGATCCCGCCCACGGCGCCGCGCCCCTCGCGGCGCACCGGAATCACGTAGCGGCCGTTGCGGATGGTGATCGAGAGGTCGACGGGCCGGAGGTGGGCCGGCAACTCCGCCATGACGCGTTCGAGGATGCGGACCAGTTCGCCCTCGGATTTGCGCAGCTCGCGCCGCAGCCGCTTGAGTTCCGGCGAGGCGTCGTCGCGCACGGCGCCTTCATCGTCGAAGGTGCGGTCGATGGCGTCCTCCAGCGGCCGCTGGGTGACGAGGCGGTCGGTGAGGGGCGCGAGCACCGCCCGGGCCATGGCCGGCCGCTTCTCGTCGCGCAGCGCCTCGCGGGTGAGCCGCGACGAGCGCAGCAGCTGGCCGCCGGCGCGCAGTTCCTCGCCCGTCCACCGGCTGCCGGCCACGCGCAGGCGGGCGAGCGCGGCGGTGACGTCGGGCACCGGCTCCGGATGCCAGGGGTGGTCGCCTTCGCGGAGGGCGCGCACGGCGGCCACGCGGGCGTGCTCGGCGTCGATCCAGCCGCGGTCCGTGCGCGGCACGAGGGCGCGCACGCGCGCCGCGCCGAGCGCGGAGTGGGCGCGTTCGGCCACGAGGTGGAGCACTCGCGGGAATTCGAGGACGCCGAGCGCGTGCGCGTTCACAGCGCGCTACCGCGCGGGGACACAAAACCCGAACGGGCGGGGAGAATCGCCCATTCGGGTTGCGTGGTGTTCGTGGCTGTGCACCGTCACTCCTTCGGGGCGAGTTCCTCACGCGCAATCGCGTTGATCGTCCCGCCCTCGACCCGGCCCTTGAACTGGGGCATCACCTTGCCCATCACAGCACCGATGGTCGCGGCGCCGGCGGCCACCGCTGCGCGCACGGCCGAGCGGATCTCTTCGGGATCGACCGATGGCGGGAGGTACTGCTCGAGCAGCGCCACCTCGGCCTGCTCCTTGTCCGCGAGTTCCTGCCGCTTGCCGGCCACGTACATCTCGATCGATTCGCGGCGCCGCTTGATGCCGCGGCGGAGGACCTCGACGACGTCGTCGTCGGTGAGGTCGCGGCGCAGTTCGATGGAGCGGTTCTTGACGTCGGCGATGATCGTGCCGAGCAGGAGCGTCGCCGGTTTGTCCAGCGCCTTGCGCGACGCGTTGAGGTCAGCCTGCAACCGCGCCAGCAGGTCGGACATTTACGACGACCGCGTGCGGCGGTTCTTGCGAATGGCCGCGTTCATCTTGCGCTTGCGGCGCTCGCTCGGCTTCTCGTAGTGACGATGCTTGCGGAGATCGGACAGGATCCCGGCCTTCTCGCACTTCTTCTTGAAGCGCTTGAGCGCCCGCTCGAAGTTCTCGTCGTCATGGATGATGACTTCCGACAAAAGTTCTCTCCCCCCTTCGTGGCGTTTGCGGCGCCGGATAAGTGTGCGTAGCCCTTTAGTTTAGCGAATCGGGGTGGCCGGTGTCAACACGGCCGTGCGGCCGGCACCGCAGCCCCGGGAGGCCCGGGGGGTGGTATACTAGCGCATGAATCTTCCCGCGTCGCCCAGCGATCCGCTGTTCTTCGAGTTCCAACTCGCCCTCGCCGGCCGCTACTCGCTGGACCACGAGCTCGGCCGAGGCGGCATGGGGGTGGTGTACCTGGCCCACGAGGTTCACCTCGACCGCCCGGTGGCCATCAAGTTGCTGCCGCCGGAACGAGCCGTCGACCCTGTCCTGCGGGAGCGGTTCCTGCGCGAGGCGCGGATGGCGGCCAAGCTATCGCACCCCAACATCATCCCGATCCACGCGGTGGATGACGCCGGCGGGTTCGTGTTCTATGTGATGGCTTATGTCGAGGGCGAGACGCTGGCCAACCGGGTGCGCACGCGGGGGCCGCTGCCCAACGCCGAAGGAACGCGGATTCTCCGCGACGTGGCCTGGGCGCTGGCCCACGCCCATTCGCAGGGGCTGGTGCATCGCGACGTGAAGCCCGACAACATCATGCTCGAGGCCGGCAGCGGGCGGGTGATGGTCACCGACTTCGGGATCGCGGCGGTGACGAGCGACGCGACCGGCGACGGCGTGTCGGGCACACCGGAATTCATGAGCCCGGAGCAGGCGCTCGGCAAGGAAGTCGACGGCCGCAGCGATCTGTATGCGCTGGGAGCGACGGCCTTCTTCGCGCTCACGGGGCGCCTGCCATTTGAGGGCGCCACACCGACAGAAGTGCTGGCCAAGCAGGTGACCGAGCCGGCGCCGGGCGTGCTGTCGATGGGAATTCCCGTATCGCGGAAGTTGGCGGTGCTGGTGGATCGGTGTCTGGCCAAGGAGCCGGACAAGCGTCCGGCGAGCGCCGAGGCATTGGCGGAGCAGATGGCGGTGGCGATCGAGCAGCGGAAGGAGTTGCCGGTAGCGATCAGGATGTTCGCCAAGAAACACGCGCGGTTGGACGGCGCTGGCACCGCCCTGGGGCCGGTGCTCACAGTAATGGCCGCGGCGGGCGCCGGGAGCTACACCCAGTCTGCGCTTCCCGTGCTGGCCATCTTTGGCGCTGGGTTCGTCGTCGCCCCCGCACTTTATTTAGTACACGTGGCGCGCGAGACCATGCAAATTGGCTTTACGCATGACGACGTGCTCCCGGCGTTGCGCGCAGAAGTGGAGCAAGGCCGAGAGGACCGCACGGTGGAGATTTGGCGTGGGCAAACCAAACTGGAGCGATTCGCCGCCGCGGCTTCGATCGTATCGGCCGGCGCCATGGGAACACTGGTCGCGTTGTCATACGAGATGACGGAGTGGTTGTACGCGACACACGCATACCTGACGGCGACGAACGTCTGGAACGTGGTGAGTTGGGTCACGGTTGGACTTGGGATCGTGACCGGCGTGAGCATCGTCACCTGGCTCGTGCAGTGGCAACGCCGCCGCGACATCGACTCCGAGTTCTGGGAGTGGGTCTGGGGCGGGCGCATCGGCAAGTGGGCGTTCCGCATGGCCAAGCGCCTGCTCCGCGGCAAGCGCGTAGCCACCGTCATGACTCACCGCGCCACCGAACTCGCGCTCGGCATGGCCGCCGAGAACCTGTTCGAGACACTGCCCAAGGAAACGCGCGAGTCGCTGCGCGAACTGCCCGTGATCCTGCACCGCTTGCAGGAAGACGCCCAGCGGCTCCGCGCCCAATACAACGATCTGCAGCAGGCGCTGACCGAGGCCCCCGACGGCGGCACCTCCGACGCATACGCCGAGGTGCGCGAAACCCGCGACTCCATCCACGCCAAGCTCACCGAGGCCGTGACGGCGCTCGAAACGGTACGCCTCAACCTGCTCCGCCTCCACGCCGGTTCGGCGACGGTCGAGGGCCTGACCACGCACCTCAACATCGCCGCCGACGTCTCCGCGGAAGTCGAGCGCCTGCTCGCCGCGCGCGAAGAGATCGAACGCCACCTGCAATTTCCACGCGAGATCGCCAGCACGCCGGCCTAGCGAATGAGCCCGGCCGCCGCGCCATTCTAACCTATGAATCAACCCGGTTCTCCCGCCGATCCGCTGTTCGTCCCCTTCCAAATCGCGCTGGCCGGCCGCTATTCCATCGACCGCGAGATCGGTCGCGGCGGCATGGGAATCGTCTATCTGGCGCGCGAGGTCCACCTCGACCGCCCGGTGGCCATCAAGCTCCTCCCTCCCGAGCGCGCAGCCGATCCGGACACGCGCGAGCGCTTTCTGCGCGAGGCGCGCCTCGCGGCCAAGCTGTCGCATCCGAACATCATCCCGATCTTCGCGGTCGACGACAGCACGGACTTCGTGTTCTACGTCATGGCCTACGTGGAGGGCGAGACCCTGGCCGAGCGCGTGCGCACGCGGGGACCTCTGCCGAGCTCGGAGGGCGCGCGGGTGCTGCGCGACGTGGCGTGGGCGCTGGGCCACGCGCATGCGCAGGGGCTCGTGCACCGCGACGTGAAGCCCGACAACATCATGATCGAAGCATCGAGCGGCCGCGTACTCGTCACGGATTTCGGCATCGCCGCCGTGACCAGTGACCAATCGACCACCGGCATTTCGGGCACGCCGGAGTTCATGAGCCCGGAACAGGCGCTGGGAAAGCCTCTCGACGGACGCAGTGACCTTTACGGACTCGGCGCCACCGCCTTCTACGCGCTCACCGGGAAACTCGTATTCGAAGGCGCCACGCCCACCGAGGTGCTGGCGCGACACGTCACCGAACCGGCGCCGGCCCTGGCCACCATGGGCATGCCGGTGTCGCGAAAGGTGGCGGCGATTGTCGACCGCTGCCTCGCTAAGTCACCGGAGCAGCGGCCGGCAAGTGCCGAGGCGGTGGCCGAACAGCTTGGCGTTGCCCTGGAGCAGCGGCGCGCCATGCCGGTGGCGCTGCGCGTATTCGCCAAGGACGGCGGCCGGCTCAACGGCGGCGGAACGATCATCTTTCCCTTCGCCCTGCTCGGCGTCACCGTGGGCGTGTCGAGCCTCTTCGGTGGGACGGCCGCCTATACGACATTCGGAATATTCGGCGTCCTGACCCCGGTCACCTACATGGTGAACGCGGCGCGGCGCCTGCTGAATCTCGGCTTCGCGCAGGAGGACGTGGGGCCGGCCTTCGCCGCCGAGATCGAGCAGGCGCGCGAGGAGCGGGCCATGCAGTTCACGCGTAGCCTGGCGCGCTTCGTCCGCCCGCTCAGGCGAATGGCCATCTGGTCGGGCGTCGCCTGGGGCGCCACGATCGGAACCATCACGGCTTCCTCCTTCCTGCGGATCGCCCTGCCGGGACGCATCGATCTCATCTTCGCCGGCGTCGGAAGCGCGGCCTTCCTCTCGACGCTCGGCTATCTCACGGCGGTCGCGCAGAGCGACGACGTCGACGGGAACTTCTGGCAGCGCATCTGGACCGGGCGCGCCGGGCGGTTCCTGTTCGCCATCGCCAAGCGGTTCGCCAGGCGGCGAAACGACGCCGGAGTCATGACCCACCGCGCCACCGAACTCGCCCTCGGCATGGCTGCCGAGAACCTGTTTGAGACGCTGCCCAGGGAGGCGCGCGATTCGCTGCGAGCGCTTCCCGTCGTGCTCCACCGTTTGCAGGAAGACGCCCAGCGGCTCCGCGCCCAGTACAACGACCTTCAGCAGGCGCTGAGTGAAGCCCCCGGCGGCGGCACCTCCGACGCCTACACCGAGGTGCGCGAAACCCGTGACGCCACCCACGCGAAGCTCACGGAGGCGGTGGGCGCGCTTGAAACGATCCGCCTCAACCTGCTCCGGCTCCACGCCGGTTCCGCCACCGTCGAAGGCCTGACCACGCACCTCAACATCGCCGCCGACGTATCGGCCGAGGTGGAACGCCTGCTCGCCGCGCGTGAAGAGATCGATCGCCACCTCCAGTTCCCGCGCGAGATCGCCAGCACGCCCGCGTAGCGCGTCACCCCGGCGGCCAACCCAGCGAGCGCCCGCCCAGCAGGTGCAGATGCAGATGGAACACCGTCTGCCCGCCGTCCGCGTTGGTGTTGATCACCACGCGATACCCGCGCTCCGCGATCCCCTCCTCTTCCGCGATCTCGGTCGCCATCTGCGTCATCTTCCCCACCATCGCGAAATCCCCGATGCGGTTCAGCGAATCGACGTGCGCCTTGGGGACAATCAGGATGTGCACCGGCGCCTGCGGATTCACGTCGCGAAAGGCGAGGAAGTGCTCGTTCTCGGCCACCACTTTCGACGGGACCTCGTGCCGCGCGATCCGGCAGAACAGACAGTTGTCCGACACGTCGCCTCCCGGGCCGTTCACCGGCCCTGACTCGCGCGGATGATCGCGGCCGCCGCGACGCCGGCCGTTTCGAATCGCAATGTAGTGGCCCCGAGCGACGCCGCGCGCCAGCCAAGCGTGAGCAGCATGTCCAGCTCTTCCGCCGCGAGCCCGCCCTCCGGACCGACCATGACCGTGGTGGCATCGAAGGGCGCGAATGCCGGCATCGGAGCGCCGCTGCCGTCGAGCACGAACCGCGGGCCTTCGGCGCACTCGTCCGTCGCCTCTTCCAGCGTCCGGTCCGCGTGAACCACGGGCAGCCAGGCGCCCCCCGACTGCTCCAGCGCGCTCACCATCCGCGCGCGAACCTTCCGCGCGAACGCCTCGCCCTCGCCCCGCGGCGATACGCTCCGGGAGCGCAGGAACATCACCGGGCGCCATTCGGTGATCGCCAGCTCCGTGGCCTTCTCGGCGAGCCAGAGCATCCGGTCGCGGTCGGCCACGGCCACGAGCAGCGTCAGCGACGTCGGCCGGGCCACGGTCTCGCACGCCTCCACGGCAACGTTGGCCCCGCTCTTGGTGAGCGCGTGCAGCCCGCCCCACCCCACCGTGCCCGCGCCGTCGACGACGCGCACATCATCCCCCACCGCGAGGCGCCGCACGTTCGCGTGCCGCGCCGCCGCCTCGGAGAGCGCCACCACCTCGCCCACCGCCGGCGTCGTCTCGACGAAGAACGTCGCTACGCCCGGGCCACCGCGACGCTCCACCACGCGTCCTCCTCCAGTTCGGCCGTGATCGACCACCCGGCATCCGCGAGCGCCGCGCGCATCTCCCCCGCCTCGGACGC
The DNA here is from genome assembly GCA_963775915.1 of uncultured Gemmatimonadaceae bacterium. GTDB lineage: Bacteria > Gemmatimonadota > Gemmatimonadetes > Gemmatimonadales > Gemmatimonadaceae > JAGWRI01. The sequence continues at coordinate 432,887 of CAVZKH010000007.1, read as the reverse complement.
CATGATCCCACTGAAGATCGCCCGGCCGCCCGGCGAGAGCGAACCGGCGATGACGGGGAGCAGCGCGCGGATGACCCCCGACAGAATGTTCGCCACCACGACCTCCACCGGCGCCACCAGGCGCAGCAGGTCCGTCGCGTCGCCCAAGATCATCGTCACCCGGTCGCCCACGCCATTGGCGGCGATGTTCGCCTCCGCGTTGCCGATGGCGTCGGGATCGAGTTCGATGGCGGCCACGCGCGCCGCGCCGAGCTTGGCCGCGGCGATCGAGAGCACGGCGCTCCCGGCGCCGAGGTCGGCCACGCGATCGCCGGGACGCAGGACGGACTGCAGCAGCGCGATCACGCCGCGGGTGGTCGCGTGCTCGCCCGTGCCGAACGCCATCTCGGGCTCGATCACGATGGTGTGCGCCGGATCGCCGCCGTCGTCGAGCCAGGGGGGCGTCACCGTGAGCGCGCCGACGCGGTGGGACTTCACGCCGCGCTTCCACTCGCGGGTCCAATCGACGTCGGGAAGCGGCGCCGTCTCGACGGTCGCGCCGGCGCCGGCGCGCGCGATGGCCGCGGCGAGCGCCGGCAGATCGAACGCCTCGTCCACGTGGGTGACGAGCAGGTCGCCCTGCTCCTCCACGCCGCCCACGCCCGCGGCGAACATCGCCGCGAGCACGGCGTCGCGCTGCGCGCCCGGATGCACGCGGACGGAGGTCCAGGTCACGCGCCCAGCGCTTCCTTCATCTTCTTCCAGAAGCTCTTCTCGCGCGCCGTCACCGGCGCCGCGGGCTGCACCTCGGCCAGCGACTTGATCAGCCGCTCCTCGTCGGCGGTGAGCCGCTCCGGCGTCCAGAGCTGCACGCGCACGTGCAGATCGCCGGTGCCGTTGGCGTTCACGCGCGGCAGCCCGCGCGACTTGAGGTGGAACAGCTGCCCGCTCTGCGTGCCCGGCGGCACCCGCAGCGCCACGCTCGACGTGACCGTCGGCACGGTGATGTCGGCGCCGAGCACGAGCTGCGGGTACGTCACCAGCACCTCGGTATAGAGGTCCTCGGCGTCGCGTTCGAACCGCGGATCCTCGGCCACCTCGAACACCACGTGCACGTCGCCGCGCTGCCCGCCGCGCGCGCCGGCGTTGCCCGCCCCGCGCATGGTCATGTACTGCCCGGTGGCCACGCCGGCCGGCACCTGGATGGCCAGTTCGCGCTCGCCGCGCAACCGCCCCTCGCCGCGGCACTTCTTGCACGGCGACTGCACGATCGTGCCCTCGCCCTTGCACGTGGGACAGGGCGCGACGGTCACGAACTGGCCGAAGAACGACCGCTGGGCGCGCCGCACCTCGCCCGCGCCGCCGCAGCTCGGGCAGGTCGCGCACGCGCGTGCCCGGCTCGGCGCCGGTGCCCTGCAGTTGTCGCACGGTCTCGAGCAGCTTGGGCAACGACCTTCTTCTCCACGCCGGTGGCGACTTCCGGCAGCGTGAGCGGAATGGACGATCTGACGTCCGCGCCGGTGCGCGGCTGCCCGCCGTTCGGCCAGCCCGCCCCCGAACAGTTCCTCGAACCCGCCGAGCCCGAAGTCGCGCATGAAGATGTTGAGCGCCTCGGACAGATCGACGTGGTGGAAGCCCGCGCCGCCGCCGCCGCGCAGCCCCGCCTCGCCATACCGGTCGTACGCGGCGCGCTTCTGCGGATCGCGCAGCACGTCGTACGCCTCGGTGATGCTCCTTGAACTGCTCCTCGGCGTCCTTCGAACCGTCGTTGCGGTCCGGGTGGTACTTCATCGCGAGCTTGCGGTACGCCTTCTTGATGTCGTCGTCGGACGCGGTGCGCGGCACCTCGAGCACCGAATAGAAATCGCCATTGATGAATCTCAGTCGAGCAGGTCGGTGAGCAGTTGCGAGGTGTGGGACACGAGCGCGATCACCTTGTCGTAGGGCATGCGCGTCGGGCCGATGACGCCGATCACCCCGGCCAGCGAGCCGGCGCGATACTCCGACGTCACGACGGTGAACTCCTCGAGCCGCGGATCGGCGTGTTCCTTGCCGATGGTGATCGTGAGGCCGGGCGCTTCGGGCCGGGCGCGGATCGCGTCGGCGAGCGTCTGCGGGCTCTGCGTCAGGTCGAGCAGGCGTCGCATGCGGTCGACGGCCGAGAATTCCGGCTGCTCGGCCAGCACCGACGCCTGCCCCAGCACCACCGTGCCCTCGCTCATCGGGAGCGCGGGGTCGAACAGCGCGCCGGCGTCCTGCACGAAGATGTTGAGCAGAACGCGCGCGTCGGCGCCGGCGATGGAATCACGCAGGCGTGACCCCACCGACGACCCGACGGCTTCCAGCGTCAGGCCGGCCAGCCGCTCGTTCAGCATCGCCGTGACTTCGGCGAGCACGCCGTCGGCTATCTCGCCCGGCACCTCCACGAACACGGTGCGCGCCACGCCCCCTTCCAACTGGAGCACCATCAGCAGGCGTTCGCTGTTCACGCGCACGAGGTCGAGGCTGCGCAGGATCGTCTTGCCCAGACTCGGCATCAGCGCCACGCCCAGCTCCTGGGCCAGCACACCGAGGCTCTGCGCGGCGCGGCGCAGAATCGTTTCGATGGGCGAGTCGGCGCGCCCGATCTCTTCGGCCAGCCGCTCGTGGCCGGCCAGCGCGCGCGGGGCGCGGGTGAGCAGCGAGTCGACGAACGCCCGGTAGGCCTTGTTCGTGGGGACGCGGCCGGCGGACGTATGGGGGTGGGCCAGAAACCCCTTGTCCTCCAGGTCGCTCATCGTGTTGCGGATGGTCGCCGGCGACACCCCGAGCCCGAACCGCCGCGACAGCGTGCGCGACCCCGCCGGTTCGGCGGTTTCGACGTACGTCTGGATCACGGCTTCGAGAACGGTTCGTTCGCGGTTGGACAGCTGGTCAGCGGCCATAAGTTCAAATCTAGTAACGACTTCGAAGAAGGGTCAAGTATTCCGTGAGGGCGTCCAGCCGGAGCCAGCCCAGCGGGGTCAGCCGAATTTTGCCGTCGGCGTCCACGGTTGCCCATCCCGCGTCCAGCCAGGGCTGCAGTTTCTCCGCCTCTCCAGGTTCAATCAGCAAGCCCCGTGCCGTTCTCAACGCCAGATACACGTCCTCCAGCGCCTTGGACTCGCCGGAAAGCCGCTCGCCGCCCTCGATCGGGTCCTCGGAGGCGTGCACACGCGCCATCCAGGCAGCGTAGGCAGCCACGTTCCAGCGCCGGGTGTCGCCGTCGAAGCCATGCGCCGACGGGCCGATTCCGGCGTACGGCACGCCCTGCCAGTACGCCGAGTTGTGCCGCGCCTCGTGGCCGGGCTTCGCGTAGTTGGACACCTCGTAGTGGGTGAATCCGTGCGCGGCCAGGACCTCATCGGCGTCCAGGAACTCGCGCTCGTAGACGTCGTCGGGCGCCTCGCGAAGTTGGCCGCGCGAGCGCCACCGCGCCACCGGCGTCGCCGGCTCCACGGTGAGGCCATAGAGCGACAGATGACTCGGCGACAGCGCGAGCGCTGAGGTGAGATCGCGGAGCCAGTCGCGTTCGAGCATCTCGGGGAGCGCGAAGATGAGATCGAGCGACAGGTTCGCGATGCCGGCCGCGCGCGCGGCGTCGACGGCGCGCGGGATGGCGGCCGCGTCGTGCGTGCGGTGCATCCAGGCGAGCACCCGGTCGTCGAACGACTGCGCCCCGAGCGACAGGCGATTGACGCCGGCGGCGCGCCACGCGTTCGCGGCGTCCGTCGTCACGTCTTCCGGGTTTGCCTCGACGGTCACTTCGGCGTCCGGCGTCAGCGTGACGCGCCGGCGTACGACGTCGAGCAGGCGGGCGACGCCCGGTCCGCCGAGCTTCGACGGGGTGCCGCCGCCGAAATACACCGTGTCTGCCTCCCACGCGCCGCCGGCCGGGAACTGGAGATCCAGCTCCCGTTCCACGGCCGAGACGTAGTCGTCCACCGGCACGGCATGGCGCACGGCGATGGAGAAGTCGCAGTACGAGCAGCGCCGGGCGCAGAACGGCACGTGAATGTAGATGTGGCGCGGATGCGGGCGGGGGCTCACGCCGGGAATATAGGGGCGCCGAGGGCATCACCGCGGCGGCGCTAGCCGATCCGCCGCCTGACGTCGCCGACGATCGAACATTCGACGGCCCCGCGAATCTCGAGCGCCGTGATCGCGGCAAGGCAGCGATCGGCGGGCAGGCCGCTGCGCGAGCAGATGGCGTCGACGTCTACCGGGCCGTCGTCGAGCGCGTTCCAGACGGCCAATTCGTCGGTGCCCGCATCGAGGGCGGGCCGGTGGACGGCGCGCGTGAGGCCGGCCAGCGCCAGCGCGTCCTCCACACCGCAGATGATGTGCGCGCCTTCGCGGATGAGCAGGTTGGCGGCCTCGCTCTGCGGTTGATCGATGCATCCGGGCACGGCGGCCACCGTGCGATTGAGCCGCTCCGCGGAGTCGGCGGTGATCAGCGCGCCGCTCTTCAGCCCGGCCTCGACCACGATCGTTAGCCGCGACAACGCCGCGATGATCCGGTTGCGGCGTGGAAAGCTGCCGCCGTTGGCGCGTTCGCCGGGCGGGTATTCGGAGAGGAGCAGCCCGCGCGAGGCGATCTCGGCGTGCAGGGCGAGGTTGGCCGCGGGATAGGCGATGTCGGCGCCGGTGCCGAGCACGGCGATGGTCGTGCCGCCGGCTTCGAGCGCCGCGCGGTGGGCCGCCGAGTCGATGCCGCGCGCCATGCCGCTCACGACGCAGGCGCCGGCGCGGGCGAAGGCGCCGGCCAGGGCGCGGGTGATGCGGAGGCCGTACGCGGTGGCGCGCCGCGTGCCGACGATGGCCACGCGGGGGCGGTCGTCGAGCAGCTCGAGATCGCCGAGCGCCCAGAGCACGGGCGGAACGTCGTCCAGCTCGGCAAGCGACCCCGGAAGCGCCGGGTCGCCCGCGGCGAGCAGCGACATGCCGGTGCGGGCGGCATCGGCCAGCGCTTCGGCGGCGGCGGCGAGCGCCGCGGGACGGTCCGCGGCGCGTTCTGCGTCATCCAACGCCCGCGAGGCGGACCCAAATCGCGCAACGAGCTGCTGGAAGGTCGCGCACCCGATGCCGTCGATCATCGAGAGCGCCAGTGCCGCTCTGGCCTCAGGGGAGGTCGGAGAACTCACGCTTGGGCGCACTGGCCTTCTTGAGCGCGAGGATCTGCGTCCACCAGCGGGCGAGCAGCGGCTCGAGGCCGGTGCGGGCGGCGGCGCTGATGGCGAACACGCCGAAGGAGCCCGGCGCTTCGATGTCGGGCGTCGGATCGTCGCCCCACAGATCCATCTTCGTGAACACCACGCAGTACGGCTTCTCGGCGAGCTCGCTCGAATACGCCGCGATCTCGGAGCGCAGCTGGTCGAACTCCGCCTGCCAGTCCATGGCGTCGATGGGAACGAGGAACGCCAGCACGCGCGTGCGTTCGATGTGGCGGAGGAACTGGAGCCCCAGTCCCTTGCCCTCGTGCGCTCCCTCGATGATGCCCGGAATGTCGGCGACGACGAAGGTGCGCTGCCCGCTGAGCGGCACGACGCCGAGGTTCGGCGACAGCGTGGTGAACGGATAGTCGCCGATCTTGGGGCGCGCCGCCGAGATCACCGAGAGCAGCGTGGACTTGCCGGCGTTCGGCTGGCCCACGAGTCCCACGTCGGCGATGAGCTTGAGTTCGAGTTCGAGCGTGCGCGCCTGGCCCTCCTCGCCCGGCTGCCACTCGCGCGGCGCCTGGTGCGTGGCGGTGACGAAGAACGCGTTGCCCTTGCCGCCGCGGCCGCCCTTGGCGACGATGATCGTGTCGCCGTCCTCCAGCACCTCGCCCAGCAGCTCCCCGGTGCCCTGATCGCGGATGACGGTGCCCGGCGGCACTGGCATCTCGATGCTGGCGCCGGATTTTCCGGTGCGGTTGGAGCCCTCGCCGTGCTGGCCGCGCTCGGCCTTCCAGAAATCACGGTAGGTGTAGTCCAGGAGCGTGGCGAGGTTCGAGTCGGCGCGCACGATCACGTCGCCGCCCCGCCCGCCGTCGCCGCCGTCGGGGCCGCCCAGCGGCACCCACTTCTCGCGGCGGAACGACGTGTTGCCCGACCCGCCGGTTCCGGCCTCGACCTTCACGATCGCACGATCGACGAACATGGCTACTTCCCCCGCACGCGCGCCCACAGCAGGCGCGCCGTTTCGAGACGGTCGTTCGGAATCAGGTCACCGAGCGCATCGAGGCAGCCGGTCACGGCGGCCGGCGCCGCTCCCGCGTTCAGCGCGCCGTGCAAGTGCGAGTGCAGTTGGCGGTCCTGCCCCGCCGCGGCGCAGGCCGCCACGATGCACAGTTCGCGGCGGACGAGGTCGAGCCCAGGCCGGCTGAGCACCTTGCCGTACCCCTCCACGATCATCCAGTCGTCGAGCGCGCCGTGCAGATGCCGGATGTTCTCGCGCAGCCGTTCGTAGAACGCGCCGTAGACCACCGCGCACGTGCGCTCCCCGTCGGCGCGCCACGCCTCGGGCGTGCCGTCGGCCGGCGGCGCGACGGGTTCCGGATGCTCCCGGCGCCATTCGCGCATGGCGTTGAGCGTGCGCGGAAATCCCGCGAACAGATACGATTGCAGCAGCAGTTCCTCCACCCAAAGGTCCGGGACGGCGCCCGACGCCGCGGCGATCGCCGCGCGCTGCTCGGCTTCGCCGCCGGCCGTGACGACCGCCGACAGTCGCACGAGCAGCCGCGTCGGCTGATCGAGCGCTTGGAGTGTAGGGGCCGCGGCGGTGGAGGCCATCATGATTGCAACGCGGGGAGAACCAAAATGCGCGCCATTCAGGCCTCCGGGCGGATTTCGCCCACGGTCTCGCCGCGGGTGTTGGTGATCGGACGCCGCACCATCGCGGCGAGCCGCGGCGGCAGCTCGGCGGGCAGAACGTCGAGCAGCTGCAATGCCCGCAGCAGCGCCGGATACTGCGCCCGCGCCGCGCCATCCTCTGCCTTGATCGCGACGCCGATGCCCCGGTCGAGGCTCACCGCCGTGTGCACGCCCTCGGCGCCCACCTTCGAGACCACTCGGCCGCCGGTCTCCTCGATGAGGATCGTGTCGAATCGATCGGTGCCGCCGATCAGAAACGGATGCGCGCGGATGGCGCCCAGCACCCGCGCCGGGCCGGCGTCTCCCCCGGCGGCCGCGTGGGCGAGCCGGGCGTAGCTCGCGGCCATGGCGCTGAGGGGAAGCGCGAACTCGACGACGCCGCATCCGTCGACCGCGAGTCCGAGATCGCCCTCGGCCACGCCAGTCCAGCGGGCCACGGACGCGATGCAGCCGCGCTGCACGTCGTGCTCGGCGCGGTGGTAGCCGGCCGCCGGCCATCCGGCGGTCGTGGCGCGCGCGAGCATGGCCGAGTGCTTGCCCGAGCAGTTGTTGTGGAGCCGCGTGGGCTTCCGGCCGGACTCGCGCAGCAGCGTGGCGCCGCGCGCGGTGAGCGGCTCGTGCGGCCCGCAGGCGAGGTCCGCTTCGCCGAGGCCGATGGAGGCGAGCATGGCCGCGGCAATGGCCACGTGCTCCGGCTCGCCGCCGTGCGACGCGCAGGCGAGGGCCAGCTGCTCGTCGTTCCACCCCACGGCGTCGAGGCCGCCCGCTTCCACGAACGGCATCACCTGGAAGGGCTTGGCGCAGGAACGCCAGTGCGTGACCCATCCCGGCTCGCGCGCCTGCGCCACGAGCGCGCCGGACGCGTCCACGGCGGCGGCGTGCACGTGGTGCACGGCTTCGACGCTGGAACCGCGAGTGACGACGATGTCGAGATTGAGGACGGGGACGGACACTGGAGGTCAGTAGGTCGGTAGGTCGGCAGGCCGGGCGGTGAAAGATAACCGCCCGGAGCCCCCGACCCCGCCTCAGGTCACCGGCTCGGCCGGCTCCACTACGCGCGTGGCCCGGGTGGCTCGCGCGATGCCGTAGATGATGAAAGCTCCGCCGACCACCGTCCCCCAGTTGGGCAGTTCGCGAATGCCGGGGATGACCGCGGCCAGGATGGTCGCCCCCACCGGCTCGCCGAGCAGGGCCAGGTTCACGACGTACGCCGGCACGTACCGGAGCGCGTAGTTGAACCCGGTGTGGCCGAGCAGCATCGGGCCCAGCGCCAGCGCGGCGAAGATCGCCCACTCGCGCGGCGGCTGGGGCACGAGCGCCACGTGCGCGCCGCGCGCGGCCAGCACCAGCACGACGAAACAGGCGCTGTACACCACGGCGACGTACGGCCAGAGGTCCAGCGTGGCGCGGAGCTTCCGGCCGGCCACGAAATAGCAGGCGCCCGCCACCGCGCCCGCGAAGGCGAGCCCGTCGCCGAAGAGCGCCCGACCTCCCAGGCCGGCGCCCTCTCGCAGCAGATCGGGCAGCGCGACCACCACCGCCCCCGCCATCGCAATGGCGATGCCGCTCCACTGCCGCCGCGTGGGACGCTCGTGCAGCCAGAGGATCGACAGGACGCCGACGATGGCCGGTTGCATGTCCACCAACACCACCGAGGCGGAGACCGTGGTGAGATTGAGCGACGCATTCCACGACCAGAAGTGGATGGCGAGCATGGCGCCGGCGCCGACGGCGACGGCGAAGTCGCGCCGGTGCAGGCGGCCGAGCTGGCGCCAGCTGCCGGACAGGACGAGCGCCACGAACACGATGATGAGAGAAAATCCCATCCGCCCGGCGGCGATGGCCAGCGCCGGCGCACCCGAGAGCCGCGTGAGCGGGCCGGCCATGGAGATGCCGGCAATGGCGAAGGCGAGGACGAGGGTGGGGGACATGCGGCGGGGTGAGATGGTCGGACAGTGCGTCAGTGCGCCGGTGAGGCGAGTAACGGTAGCCACCGCCCTGCCCCAACGACAGGCTGTGAGCTGCCGGCTGTCAGATTCCAGCTCCCGGCAACCGCTCGGGGACGGTATCACGCCCAGCTCGTGTAGCCCGCCGTGCCCGCCGCATGTACTTTCCTCCCCCATGCCCCTCACGATGACCCGCGACCGGCTGACCGCGCTGCTCGACTCCGCCCGAACCAAACGGCTGGCGGTGGTCGGCGACGCGATGCTCGACGTCTACCTCGTCGGCGACGTGGACCGCATTTCGCCGGAGGCCCCGGTGCCGGTGGTGCGCGTTCGCGAACGGCGTTACGCGCTCGGCGGCGCCGCCAACGTGGCGCAGAACGTGGGCGCCATGGGGGCGCGCTGCCTGCTCGTTGGGGCCGTGGGCAACGACGCCGGCGGCGCGACTCTCCGCACGATGCTGGACGCGATGTCGGTGGAGGCCGACCACCTGGTCGAGGTCGACCGCCCGACCACCACCAAGACCCGCATCGTGGCGCGCTCGCAGCAGCTGGTGCGCGTGGACGAGGAAGACGATGCCGACCTGTCCTCCGATGAGATCGCGCAGCTGCTTGAGGCCGTCCGCACGGCCATCGCCGACGCCGACGCGCTGGTGCTCGAGGACTACAACAAGGGCGTGCTCGTGCCGGAGGTGATCACCAACGCCGTCTCGTGGGCGCGCGAGCGCGGCATTCCGATCGTCGTCGATCCCAAGTACCGCAACTTCTTCGCCTACCACGGGGCGACGGTGTTCAAGCCCAACCGCCGCGAACTGGAAGCCGCCCTGGGCGCCGCCATCAACCTCGACGATCCGGGCGCGCTGCCCGAGGTCTTCAAGCGGCTGGGCGTGGAGCACCTGCTGCTCACGCTCGGCGAGCGCGGCATGGCGCTGCTATCGCCGGACGGAGGGGTGGTGCGCATCCCGACCATGGCCCGCGAGGTGTACGACGTGGTGGGCGCGGGCGACACGGTGACCGCGTATCTCGGGGCGACCCTCGCCGCCGGCGCCACGGCGCGCGAGGCGGCGGTGGTGGCCAACTTCGCCGCCGGGGTGGAAGTGGCCAAGCTCGGCGCCGCGACCGTCACGCCCGAGGAAGTGCTGGCGTCCTACGACGACTTCGTGGAGCGGCAGAACCGCGGCGCCGGGCGGCGCTGAACGCCCGCCGCCGGCGCGCGCGACTCGGAACGCGGTGGATTTGGCTAGGTTGGTTCTCCATGCGATGTTTCATGCACCCGGGGCCTTAGCTCAGTCGGTTAGAGCAGTGGACTCATAATCCAACGGTCGCAGGTTCGAATCCTGCAGGCCCCACTCACAGCGCGGCCGCGGCCGCGCGGCACCTCACGCTCTCCGCACGCGAGGCGGGACATGGCGGGCGACAGGACCCTGACCACCGAAGAGCGCGCTGCGATGACGGAGGGGTACTCGCACGCGGCGATCTACAACATGGTCACGCGCGTGATCGCCGAACGGCACCCCGCGCGCGGCACGTTGCTCGACGTGGGCTGCGGCGTCGGCACGTACTGGAAGCACGCCGCGCCCTACTTCGAGCGCTACGTGGGCGCCGACGTCGTGCATTACGCCGGCTTCCCCGCCGAGTGGCAGTTCGCGCTGATGGACCCCGACACGGGGCGGGTGCCCCTGCCCGATGGGCTCGCCGACGCGGTGGTGTGCCTGGAGACGATCGAGCACGTGGAGAATCCGCGCGCCCTGTACCGGGAGCTGACGCGGCTGGCCAAGCCCGGGGGCCTCGTCATCGTGACCACACCCAACCAACTGAGCATCCTCAACAAGGTCACGCTGGTGGTCAAGAACCGCCACAATGCGTTCCAGGACGGCACCGGCAACGCGTATCCGACGCACATCACGCCGATGATCGAGATCGACATGATCCGCATCGCGCAGGAGTGCGGGCACACCGATCTCCAACTCGCCTACAGCAACGAGGGACGGATCCCCGGCCTGCCCTGGCACTGGCCGTTCGGGCTCGGCGGACGCGCCTTCAGCGAGAACGTGCTGCTCTCGGGGCTCGCGCCACAGCGGTAGCCGGGGCTACCATCGCCTTCCGGCGGCGGTTACCTTTTCCCCACTGTACGCAAGGCGTTTCCGGTCGCGTAGCTCAGCTGGTTAGAGCGCTGCTTTCACACAGCAGAGGTCCACGGTTCGAGCCCGTGCGCGACCATTGTGGTGCGGGGTGCCCGGATGGGCGCCCCGTTTTCGTTGGGGCCGGCCGGGCGCCAGGCGAAGGTGCGCGAGGCCGCCGCCGGTTACCCACGCGGCCGCGTACGTTCGACGGGCATGCGCCCGAGCAGGCGAAGCAGCCCATCGAGCACGGTGAGCGGGTGCGGCGGGCAGCCCGGCACGTACAGATCGATGGGCACGCCGGCCGGCGGCGCGATTTCCGGACTTCCTGCGAAGGGTCCACCCGATATCGCGCACGCTCCCACGGCGATCACGATGCGCGGGCTCGGCGTGGCCTCGTACGTCCGCAGCAGCGCGTCGCGCATGTTCCGGTTCACGGTGCCGGTGATCACGAGTCCGTCGGCGTGGCGGGGCGACGCGACGAACTGCACGCCGAAGCGCGCCATGTCGAATACGATATTGCTCACGGCATTCAACTCGGCCTCGCAGCCGCCGCAGCTGCCGGCCACCACCGAACGCAGGCGCAGGGACCGGCCGAACAGCCGCCGCATCTCGACGTCCAGCGCCCGCGCCAGTTCCACCTCTCCCGTGGCCGAGATCAGGTCGCCGCGCGCCGACGCGGCCATGCGGTGATCGCCCGTGAATCGCACGACGCCGGCCGGCTGGTGGCCCGCCTCCTCCGGAGCGAACAGGCAGGCGCCCACGTCGAACGGCGGCGCGCCGGGGGCCGGGTCGACGGTCGGCCGGCCGCGGAACCGTTCGGGAAACACCGTCTCGCCCAGGGGGAACGGCGACGTGGGCGTGCCCTGACGGATGCGGGCTCTCAGCCAGTCGAGCATCGCGTTCCTCCGGCGGCGCCGCCGCGGCTGGGGTTAGAGGTCATGGCCGGCGTACGACAGGTTGAAGCTCTTGTTGCAGAGCGGAAAGTCGGAGATCTGATTGCCGGGCATGGCCACGGCCAGCGCGGTCCAGTTGTGGAACGACGCGTCGACGACCTTATGGCGGCGGACCCCCCCGCGGTCGTCGGTGACGAGCACGTGGGCCAGCTCTCCGCGCCACCCCTCCTGGAGCGCCACGACGATCTCGTTCGGGCGCAGGGCGCCGCACGCCGTGCGCACGTCGCCGCGCGGCAGCGCGCCGAGCTGCTCGATCACGAATTCGAGCGACCGGCGCACTTCGTGCCACCGCACGAGCGTCCGTGCGTGCACGTCTCCCGCCCACGCGGTGGTCACGGGGATGTGCGCGAAGCGGAAGACTCCGTAGGGGTGATCGTGCCGGACGTCGCGCGCCACCTCGCACGCCCGCGCCGTGGGGCCGACGAAGCCCAGCGCCTCGCACTGGTCGCGCGTCACCGCGCCCACCCCTTCGAGACGAGCCTGCACCGACGCGCTGTCGAACATGAGCGCCGCCACCGATTCCAACTCGTCGCTCAGCCGGCCCAGTCGCGCGCGCATGTCGTCCACCATGTCGGGCGGCACGTCCCAGTTCACGCCGCCGGGGCGGATCAGCCCCCGGCCATACCGGTTGCCCGACAGCGTCATCAGGAGGTTGAGGCATTCGCCGCGCATCGCGCCGAAATACGCGGCCGCCGGCTGGTACGCCACGTCGCCGGCGATTGCGCCGAGGTCCCCGATGTGATTGGCCAGGCGCTCCAGCTCGAGCGCGATGCCGCGGATGGCCTGCGCGCGCGGCGTCTTGCGGCACCGGGCCGCCGCTTCGACGGCGCCGCACCACGCGCCCGCGTGTCCGATCACCGTGTCGCCCGCGATCGACTCCGCCACCAGCACCGCCCGCTCGGCGGAGGTCGTCTCCAGCAGCCGCTCCACGCCGCGGTGCTGGTAGCCGAGCATGATCTCCAGGAACAGCACGTCCTCGCCGTGCGCCTGGAAGCGGAAGTGGCCCGGCTCGATGATCCCGGCGTGCACGGGGCCCACGGCCACCTCGTGCACCTCCGCCCCGTCGACGCGGAAGAACGGGTAGTGCGCCGGATCGAGCACGACCTCGGTCCGCGCCGGCGGCTGGTGGTCCGGCAGGTGGCGCCGCAGCGGCTTGAGCCACGGGTGCCCCTCGGGGCGCACCCCGCACTGTTCGGCGATCTCCCGTTCGAAGGCATGCGCCTGCGGGCAGTCCGGCGTGAGCGCCGGATACCGGTCGGCCACGACCATGCTCGCGGCGCCGAGCTCGCCGCGCGCGTCGTCGGCGAGCACGGCGACCACGCGCGTCCGGTCGCTTCCCTCCGGCATCCCGAACAGGGCGACCACGCGCCACCCGTCCCGCACGGCATCGATCACGGTGCCGCGGAACCGCTCCACCGTTTCGGTCGGCACGGCGTCGAACGACACGGCGCGCCGGTTGCGCAGCCCGACTGCGCGGAACCCGCTCACGGGGCGCTCCCGCCGAGCGCGGCCGCGGCGCGCGTGAGCGCCGCCTGGATCGGCGCCGGGATGTACAGGCCGAGCAGCAGCACGGCGCCGGCGAGTACGATCGGACCGGCCACGAGCCATGGGCTCTCGCGCACCGCCGGCACGTCGGCGTCGGGCTCGCCGAGCGCCATGTTCAGGATCAGCACCGCGATGCCGACGAAGATCACGGCCAACAGGAACAGCGTCGCGATGGCGATCCACACGTGCCCGCCGTCGACGGCCGCGCGCAGGATCGTGAATTCGCTGAGAAACAGGCCGAACGGCGGCGAGCCGGTGACGGCGAACAGCCCGGCCACGAGCAGGGTTCCCGACACCGGAAGCGTGCGGATGAGGCCGCGGTTACCGGCGGCCGACGAGGTGCCGGTGGCCAGCACCACGTTGCCCGCCACGAGAAAGAGCCAGCCCTTCGTCAGCCCGTTGTTCACGAGGTGGAGCACGGTGCCGTACGCGCCCACGCCCCCCAGTCCGAGGCCGAGGACGAGCAGGCCCATGTGTTCCACACTCGAGTAGGCCAGCAGGCGCTTGAGGTCCCCCTGTCCGATCACGAATACGGCCGCGGTGGCGAGCGACAGCAGCCCGAACCCGATCAGAACCGGCTGGACGAACGGGCCGAGGCCGGCCGCCATCGTGATCTCGGTGATGCGCGCGACGCCCAGAAACGCGCAGCTTGTGAGCGCACCCGCCATCAGGCCGCCCACCAGAGCCGGCGCCTCGCCGTAGGTGTCGGGCTTCCAGGTGTGCATCGGCGCCAGGCCCATCTTGGTGCCGAATCCGACGAGCAGGAACAGGAACGCCGCCCGGAGCCACATCGGCTGCAGCTGCCGCGCGTGCGCCACCAGATCGCCCATGATGAGCGGGGCGCCGGGAAGGCCGTCCTGCGCACTGGCGAGGAAGAAGATGCCGAGCAGGGCGAGCGCGATGCCCACCGACGAGATGACCAGATACTTCCAGACGGCCTCCAGCGACCGCCGATCGTGGCGGTGGAAGATCAGCGGAGCGACCGCCAACGTCGTGGCCTCCAGCCCCACCCACAGCATCGCCAGATGCTGGCTGAGCGAGACGACCGTCATCGCGGTGAGGAAGCCGAGCAGGCCGCTCACGAACGCCCGCCCCCCGCGCGGCGTCGCGCGCTGCAGATAGCCCACGGCGTAGACCGCCGTGACGAAGAAGAGCACGCTGACGAGCGTGAGCACCAGCAGCCCCAGCGCGTCGTCGCCGAACCAGCCGTTGGCCGCGCTCTCCGCCGGCCCCGTCCAGAGCGCGATCGTGAGCCCGAGGTGGATCGCCGCGGTGCCGATCAGCACCGCGACGCGCCACCGGGTGACCCGCCGCGACGGCGTGGCCCCGGTGACGACGGCCGCGAACGCGGGCAGCAGGCAGAGGGCGAGGAGGCGCATCAGTCCTTCAGCTCGGTGAGCCGCGCCGAGTCGAGCGAATCGAACTCGCGATTGATGTGGAAGACCACGATGCCCATGATGAACACGCCGGCGAAGATGTCGAGCAGCACGCCCACCTCGAGCAGGAAGGGAACGCTCTCCGTCTGGGTGAGGCCGAAGAGGTAGATCCCGTTCTCGAGCATCAGGTAGCCCACCACCTGGGTCAGCGCCTTGCGCCGCGTGGTCAGCACCACGAGGCCGATCATGACCGTCGCCAGCGCCACCGGCACCAGCAACGACTGCTTCACGTCGGCGGCGGGCAGGCGCGCGGCAATGGCAAACGCGATCGCCAACGCCAGCGCACCGAGCAGGAGCGACGCAATGAACCCGACCACCGGTTCCACCTCGCGGCGCACCGCCGCCTCGCGAATCGCCCACACCAGGAACCACGGCAGCACCACCGCCTTCACCAGAATCGTGCCCGCGGCGAGACCGGCCACGTGCGGGGTGAGGTGCGACGCGAGGGCCAGCGCCAGCAGGCCGAGGAGCAGTCCCTGGACCGCCACGGCCTGGATGCAGGTGCGCAGGCGGGAGGTGCCGAGCACCGCGAAGTCGGTGAGCACCACGAGCAGGAGGAGGAGTTCGGAAGCGGTCTGCATGGTCAGCGGAGCAGCAGGATGATCGCGAATAACACAAGAGCGCCCGCGCCCACGAGCAGCTGCGGCACGCGCGTCAGGCGCAGGCGGGCCATGACCGACTCCACCACGCCCACCGCGGCCGCCACTGCGGCGAGGCCGGCCACGAGCAGCCCAAGGGCCGCCGCGGCCGGCAGCGTCGCCCGGGTCACCACCAGGCCCACCAGCAGCGCGGCGAACACGGCCAGTTTCAGCGCGCCGCCGAAGAGCACGACCGCGAGATCGGGCCCGCTGTGATCCAGGACCATCACCTCGTGGATCATCGTCAACTCCAGGTGCGTCGTCGGATCGTCCACGGGCACGCGGGAATTCTCCGAGAGCAGCAGCACGAAGAGCGCCAGCCCCACGAGCACCAGCGACGCCGTCTCGCGATGCCACGCATCGACGAGCGCCGGGCCCAGCATGCCGCTTAGCGAGACGTGCCCGGTGGCCAGCACCAGGCCCACGAAGCAGAGGAAGAGCACCGGTTCGGCGAAGCTCGCGATGGTGACCTCGCGGCTCGCGCCCATGCCTTCGAAGCTCGATCCGGTGTCGAGGCCCGCCAGCACCAGTCCGAACCGTCCGAGCGCGAGCAATCCGGCGAACGCCACGAGGTCGCCGTCGAAGTGGATCGGCGCCACCCGCGCGTCGAGCGGCAGCAGCAGCGCCGCCACGGCGACCGACGCCAGCGACACGACGGGCCCGGCGCGGAACACCCATGTCGTCGTCGTGCTGTACACGGCGCCCTTGCGCCACAGCTTGGCGAGGTCGAGATACAGCTGCAGCACCGGAGCCCCCCGGCGTCCCGTGAGCCACGCCCTCGTCCGCGACGCGATGCCGGGAAGTGCCGGCGCCACGAGCAGCAGCGTGGCGAACGACGCGAGCGCGCGCCAGTCGACCGCGGCCATCATGGCGCCCGTCCGGCGAGCATCAGGTAGCCCAGCGTCGCCGCGAGCGCGCCGACGACGTACAGCAGGTACAGCGACAGGCGTCCCCGCTGGAGCGGGCGGAGCAGCCGCGCCGCGCGCGACACACCGTGCCACGCCGGCACGATCGCGCCATCGAGGACCGGGTCCGACGCGTGCGTCGCGAACGCCGCCGCGGTGCGATGCGTGCGGAGCCCCGACGCTCCGCGGTACGCCGCGAGCAGCGGCGCCGCGAACGACGAGGCCGTGTACTGCATGCGGGCCGTCGGGGCGTCGAAGGCGCAGGCCCACGTCGACCCGGCGGCGCGCGGCCGGCGCGCCGTCCGCCACACAAGCACCGCCCACGCCAGCGCCGACGCGCCAGCAAGTCCGAGCGTGAACCATGTGGCGCTCACCGCGGCCGCGTCGGCGCCGCCCGGCCAGACATCGGCCAGCGGCACGCCCGCCACCAGGCCCCCCACGCGTAGCACCGGCGGCACCACAAGCAGCGGGGCCAGCCCGATCGCCACGCACGCCGCGCCGAGCACCGCCAGCGGCGCAGTGAGCCCCGCCGGTGACTCGCGCGCGGCGGCGACGCCCGCGTCGCGCGGCGACCCCAGGAACACCACGCCGACCACCTTGGCGAAGCAGGCCAGCGCGAGCGCGCCGATCAGCCCGAGCACGGCCACCGCGAGCACGGCCACGCGCGCCGGTGTGTGGGTGAGACCGGCCGCCAGCAGCGACCGGAACACCAGCCACTCGCTGACGAATCCGTTCAACGGCGGCAGCCCGACGATGGCCGCCGACCCGATGAGAAACGCGGCGGCCGTGACGGGCATCCTCCGGGCGAGGCCGCCCAGGCGGTCGACCTCCCGCGTTCCGGTCGCGTGGGTCACCGACCCGGCGCCGAGAAAGAGCAGGCTCTTGAACAGCGCGTGGTTCACCGTGTGCAGCGCCGCACCGGCGAAGCCGAGCACGGCCACGAGCGGATGCCCGTACGCGACTCCGAGCGATCCCGCGCCGAGCCCGATGAGGATGATCCCGATGTTCTCCACGCTGTGGAAGGCGAGCAGCCGCTTGAGGTCGTGCTGCGCCAGCGCCCAGACCACGCCCAGCACCCCGGACACCACGCCCGCCGCGAGCAGGAGCCAGCCCCACCACGCGGGCGGCGCACCGAGCAGGAGCGTCACCCGCAGGAGCCCGTAGATCCCCATCTTGATCACCACGCCCGACAGGACCGCCGACACGTGTGACGGGGCCGCCGCGTGCGCCTCGGGCAACCAGAAATGGAGCGGCACGATCCCCGCCTTCATCCCGAAGCCGATCAGGGCCACCGCCAGCACCGCGGCCTGCCCCGCCGGACCCGGCGGGCGCGCCGCCAGCGACGCGAAGGTCAGATCGCGGGCCCCACTCCCCCAGACGGCGAACAGGGCGAACAGCGCCAGCGTGCCTGCGTGAGTGGCGACCAGATACAGCATGCCCGCACGCCGCACGTCGGCGTGCGTGTGCTCGAGCACGATCGCCGCATAGGACGAGAGCGCCATGATCTCCCAGGCGATCAGGAACGGCAGGGCGGCGCGCGCCACCACCAGCGCGGCCAGCGCCGCCAACAGCGTGGCGAAGAAGAAATGCGCGGCGCGCACCGCGCGCGTCGCCCCGCCGCGCAGATAGGCCGTGCCGAAGAGCGCGCTCGCCGCTCCCGCCCAGAGAATCACCAGCAGGAAGAGCGCCGACAGCGCGTCGAGCCCGAATACCCACGGTCCGCCCGGCATGGGCGTTTGCAGCGACACGCTCGCCACCGATCCGCCGCCGAGCACGCGCAGCGCCGGCACGCTCCCCGCCGCGACGGCCGCCGCGATGCAGAGGCGAAAGGCGAGGTCCGCGGCCGCCGCCCGGCGCCGCAACGCGGCGCTGGCGAGTCCGGCCACCAGCAGGAGCCCGATGCACCAGGCGACGAACGTCATCGCCCGAGCCCCGGCAGGAACAGCAGCGCGAGCAGCACGACCAACGCCCCGACGAGATAGAGCAGCGCCGTCGTCACCCGCGCACGGTGCAGCGCGCGCACCCGACCCGCGACGCGTGCCACCCGTGCGGCGAGCGGCCGGTACACGCCGTCCAGCACGCGGTCGGGCGTGGCGGAGGCCCACGCGGCGGCCACCGGCCATGGCGAACGCGACAGTCGCACTTCCACCGCCGCGGCGGCCCGCGCGCCGCTCCCCCGCAGCAGCGGCTGCATCACGGACGTGATCCCGCCGGCGAACGACGTGGAGCTGTACTGCATGGACGGCGTCACATCCGCATACGCGCATGCCCAGGTGGCGCCGGCCCGACTCGGCGATCGCCGCGACCGGAGGGCGCGCACCCCGATGACGATCAGGACGAACGCGACCAGCAGCGGCACGAGCGCCGCCAGCGGACCCACCGCGCCCTCCGCCGCCCCGAGGGATGCGTTCGGCACGATGTCTTGCACGGCCGCGCCCAGCGCGCGCACGGCCAGACCCGGCCTCGCGGCGACGGCCACGCATCCGAAGGCAAGCGCGACCGTCGGCCCGCCCATCGTCCACCCCGGCTCGCGCGCTTCCGCCGCCCCGGGCGTGCGCGGCACGCCCAGCAGGCCGACGCCCACCAGACGCGCGAACCCGGCGAGCGCGAGACTGCCGGCGAAGGCCAAGGCGACCAGTCCGCCGATGGCCGCCGCACGGTTCGCGCCCGCGAGCGTCAGCACGCCGGCCAGGAAGGCCCGCAGGAGCAGCCATTCGCTCACGAACAGGTTGAGCCCGGGCAGCGCCGCGATCGCCGCGGCGCCCAGGACGAGCGCCGCTCCCGTGCGCCGCCACCGCAGGAGGAATCCGCCCAACGCGTCGAGATCGCGGCTGTGCGCCCGCTGGGCGACGGCCCCGAAGCCGAGGAAGAGCAGGCTCTTCGCCAGCGCGTGGTTCCACAGGTGCAGCAGCGCGGCCGTCCAGCCGAGTGCGGCGACGAAGGGATCATGCAGCGACGTTCCGAGGAGGCCGACCCCCACCGCCATCGCGGCCACCCCGGCGTTCTCGACCGTCGAGTAGGCCAGCGCGCGCTTCACGTCCCGCTGCGCCAGCGAGAAGAGCATGCCGCCGACCGCGCCCGCCGCGCCGAGCGCCAGCAGCACGTATGCCCACCATAGCGGAGGCGCGCCCAAGAGGGGAAGCACCCGCGCCAGGCCGTAGAACCCCATCGTGATCATCACGCCCGACATCAGCGCCGACACGTGCGACGGCGCCGCCGCGTGCGCGTCGGGCAGCCACACGTGCAACGGAACGAGGCCGGCCTTGGTGCCGAACCCGAGAAGCGCCAGCAGAAACAGCACGCTGGCCGAGACGCGCGCGCCCCCGGCGAGCGGCGCCAGGGCGAAGCTGTGGTTTGCCCCCGCGAGCAGCAGCGCCATCAGCACCAACGCGGCGCCGGCCACGTGCCCCGCCACCAGGTACTGGAGGCCCGCCGTGCGCACGCCGCCTTCGCCGTGGTCCTCGACCACGAGCGCCCACGAGCTGAGCGTCATCATCTCCCAGGCCACGAGGAGCAGCACGAGGTTGTCGGCCGTCACGACCAGCGCCATGCCGAGCAGGAGCAGATTGTACGCGGCAAACGATCCGCCGCCCGCCGCCCCGGCCCGGTGATGGCGCTGATACCCCACCCCGTACACGGCGCCGAGGGCCCCGATGACCGCGATCGGCAACAGGAACGCGCCCGCCCGCGCATCGAGGCGCAAGGCGAGCGCGCCGCCCGGCACGCTCCACGCGGCGGCTCCCAGCTGCGGCGCACCCCCCAACAGCCCGCTCGCGGCAGCTGCGCCGGCGGCCAGCCCTCCGGCCGCTGCCGCCGCCGCGGCAACCGGCGCCCCGAAGGCGCGCCCGCCAGCGGCCACCGCCACCAGCGCGCCGAAACCCCAGCACGCCGCCGCCACGGCGAGCGCGATCATCGGATCATGCTCCGCTCCGCCCGCCGGCCCCGGCACCGCCCGAGCCCGGGGCACGCTCGAGCGCCGCGATGCGCGCCACGATGTCCTCCGTCGGTGCGGCCGTGCGCAGCAGGCGCCGCAACTCCGCGTCCCGCAGGACGAACCCGAGTTGGGCGAGGATCTGTAGGTGCGCCGGAACGCTGGGGCTCACCACCAGGAACAGCGCGCCCACCGGCTGGCCGTCCACGGCCCCGAACTCCACCGGCTGCGCCAGGAGACAGAGCGCGACGAATGAATGCGCGACGTGGAGCAGGATCGGGTTGCGGACGTGAGGAATGGCGATGCCGTCCCCGATGCCCGTGGACCCCATCGCCTCGCGCGCCTCGAGCACGCTGAACAGGAACTCGGCGTCCACCTCCTCGGGAAGCGGCAGCCGGCCGACGACGTTGCGCAGCACTTCGGACTTGGTGGCGCCGGCAACGTCGCGATGCACGCCGCCGGTCGCGATCAGCGCCGAGAGCGGCGGCACGGGATCCGGCGCCCGCTGCGCCTGCTCGAGCAGGCTGCGCGACACGGGGATCCCCTGTTCGACCGCCCATTCCCACAGTTCGATCGCGTTGCAGTACAGGCGCTCGTTCACGCGATGCGCGGGCAGGCCGCGCCCGTTGATCCAGCGGCGCGCGGTGGCTTCCGGCACGTTGAGGTACGACGCCACCTGGCGGAGCGTCAGTTGCATCGAGGGCCGCCGGCGGTCAGGGAGTGGGAACGAAGAGCCGGTGCGCCGTGTCGCGCACGAGCGCGATCACCGCGACGGCCGTCGGGGCGTCGCGCAGCCCCGCCAGGAACCCCGGCTCCTGGCAGAGGCGCGTCAGCCTGGCGAGCAGCGCGAGTTGGTCGCGCTCGCTCCGCCCGAGCAGCAGGATGAGCGTGTCGGTCACGCTGCCGTCCAGCGCCCCGAACTCGATCGGCGATTGCACCCGCCCGATCGCCACCAGGTCGTGCGCCTGAAGCACCCGCGGCCGGCTGCGCGCGGTGTGCAGCAACGCCGCCCCGCCCGACACCGCCGTACTGCACATCCGCTCGCGCTCGATCACACGCTCGCACACCAGATCCGGTGACACCGGCTCCGGAAATCGCACGCGCCCGACGAACGCCCGGATCACGGCATCCCGCGATCCCGCCGGCACCTCGAGCCGGGCATTTTCCGGCGCCAGCAGATCCGCGATGCGCGGAATACGCCGCCCCGCTTCCTCGTCACCCTCAAGGGCCTCGAGCGAGTCGGCATCCAGCCGCTGCATGTTCACGTCGAGCCATTCGTCCACGGTCGCCTTTCGGAACCGCCACTGCCCGCCGACCTTCACGGCTGGCAGATCGCCCCTCTCGAGCAACCGGTACACGGTCCGCTGCGAAAGCTGGAGGTATTCCGCGAGTTGTTTGGGGCTCAGCAGATCTGGCACGGCGAATTCGCGATAGAGTCGCCGGTAATAATGGCCTTGATCAGCGCTGTCTGTCAACTGTTGTCATATTCTGACATAGCCATGTTTTTGCGGATAGGCCACCGCCCACACGCGCTTCACGGATGCAGCACCCGGGATTGCCGCCCCGCGCCAGGGGTCAGACGGGCACCACGTCGGCGCCCGCGCTCCTGAGCCGGCCCGCCAGCGCATCGTCCACCCGCGCCCGCACCACCAGCCGGTCGCCGTCGGTTCGCTGATCCACCACCTCGCCGTCGCGGTGGATCGTCGCCAGCAGCTTCCCGTCCGACGGCGACATCCGGATCTCCGACAGCGGCCGGCGCGCGCGCACCGCTGCCTGCAGCGCCCGGCGCAGCGGCTCGAGCCCGCCCTCGGTCACCGTCGAGACGAAGATCGCGCCGCGACCGGTGGGCGACACGCGGGACTGCAGCGACAGCAGCTGCTCGTCGGTGATCGCGTCGATCTTGTTGAAGACCAGCAGCGTCGGCTTGTCCTGCAGCTCCAGCTCCTCCAGCACCTCGTCCACCACCTGGCGCTGATCGTCCCACATCGGATGGCTGGCGTCGACCACGTGCAGCAGCAGGTCGGCGTCGCGCGTCTCCTCGAGCGTGGCGCGGAACGAAGCCACAAGGTGGTGGGGCAGCTTGCGGATGAACCCCACGGTGTCGGTGACCAGCGCCCGCGAATTCTCGCCCAGATCCACCTCGCGCGTGAGCGGGTCGAGCGTCGCGAACAGCCGATCCTCCACGAATACGTCGGCGCCCGCGATGCCGCGCAGGATCGACGACTTGCCGGCGTTCGTGTAGCCGACGAGCGACGCCTTGAACGCCCCGTGCCGCGACTGGCGCTGCACGGCGCGCGCCCGCATCACCTCCTGCATCCGCTCGCGCAGGAGCTTGATGCGGTGGTTGATCAGCCGCCGGTCGGTCTCGAGCTGGGTTTCGCCGGGTCCGCGCACGCCGATCCCGCCGCGGAACTTCTCCAGGTGCGTCCACATGCGCGTCAGCCGCGGCAGCATGTACTCCAGCTGCGCCAGCTCCACCTGCATCTTCGCCTCCGACGACCGCGCCCGCGTGGCGAAGATGTCGAGGATCAGCTCCGCCCGATCGACCACGCGCTGCCCGATCGCGTCCTCGATGTTCTTCCCCTGCGTGGGCGAGAGCTCGTCGTCGAAGATCACCAGCGTCGCCCCGGTCTCCACCACCTTCGCCCGCAGCTCGTCCAGCTTGCCCGACCCGAGGTACGTGCCCGGGTTCGGCCGGTCGATCTGCTGCGTGATCTCGCCCACCACGTGCGCGCCAGCCGTGTCGGCCAGCCGCTGCAGTTCGCGCAGGTGCTCCTCCAGCAGACGGCGCGCGCCGGCGCGCTTCACCGGCGCCCCCACGAGGAGCGCCCGGTCGGCGGGCGGATTGACGGTGATCAGATCGCGAGCGATGCGGCCCCCTGGTCAGTGAATCGTAGCATTGATGGTCGTGAACCGGCCCGACGCCCTGAACGGAAAAGTCCGGCTGCCGATCGGCGAATCGACGGTCAGGTCGCCGGTGACGTGATAGGTCACCGCCCCCGTCTGCGCGAGCTGGCGTCCCGCCAGGCTCAATCCGGCGAAGGTGAATTTCACGGGCACGTGCACGATGGTCGTGTCGCCGCCGTCGAACCGGAGGCGGTCGGACAGCTCCCCGTCCGCCACCGGCACCGAATCGACCGTCACCTGATAGTGCATCTGCGTCGCGTCGAGCCGGTAGCCGTTGGGATTGTACACGGCGAGCACCACGTCGAGATTCCCCCCCGCCACACCGACGCCGGCCAGCCGCACGTCGCGCAGTTCCACCGACGGCTGCTTGAACAGCTGCCGGCCGATCAGCGAGCATCCGGCCACCGCGCCCAGAAGCACCGCCCCCACCGCCATCCGCGTCACGCGCATCGTCGCCACCAGTTCCTCACTCGGATTCACCCGCATCGCGGGTCTTGCGTTTGAGCTCCGCCCACCAGGCCAATCGCTTCGCGATCTCCTTCTCGAAGCCGAAGGCGCCGGGCTCGAAGAACGCGGTGCCGCGGAGGCTCTCCGGAAGATACTCCTGCGGAATGTATGCCTCCGGCACCGCGTGCGCGTACTGATACCCGTGCCCGTAGCCCAGTTCCTTCATCAGACCGGTCGGCGCGTTGCGGATGTGCAGCGGCACCGGCTCCGCCGGCGTGGCCCGGGCCGCCTCGAGCGCCGCGCCCAGCGCGCGCACGGTGCTGTTCGACTTGGGCGCCGTGGCCAGATACACGGTCATCTCGGCGAGCGGCAGATACCCCTCGGGCGCGCCCAGCATGTGGAACGCGTCGCGGGCCGCCACGGCGAGCTTGAGCGCCTCGGGGTCGGCCAGCCCGATGTCCTCGGCGGCCATCGCGATGGCGCGGCGGAAGAGCGTCATCGGATCGGCGCCCCCTTCGAGCATCCGCGCCATCCAGTAGAGCGCGCCCTGCGGGTCGCTGCCGCGCAGGCTCTTGTGGTAGGCGCTGAGCATGTTGTACGCCTCCTCGCCTCCCTTGTCGAAATGCGCGAAGCGGAGCTGCATGGCCTCGCGCGCCTCGGTCTCGCCGATCGCGCCCCCCTTACCCACGTGCGATGCGGCGGCCTCGAGCACGGTGAGGGCCCGGCGCGCGTCCCCGTCGGCTTCGGCGGCGATCAACGCCACCGCCGCGTCGTCCACGGCCAGTCGCCAGCCGCCCAGCCCGCGCTCCGCATCCGCGAGCGCCGCGCGCACCACGGCCCGGAGATCTTCCACCGACAGCGGCTGCAGCACGAACACGCGCGTGCGCGAGAGCAGCGCCCCGTTGATCTCGAACGACGGATTCTCGGTGGTCGCGCCGACGAGCGTGATCGTGCCGGACTCGACGTGCGGCAGGAACGCGTCCTGCTGCGACTTGTTGAACCGGTGGATCTCGTCGGCGAACAGGATCGTGCCCCGGCCCAGCGCCCGCCGGCTCTGCGCCTCGGCCACGATCTCGCGCACCCGCTGCACGCCTTCGGTGACCGCCGAGAAGGAGACGAACTCGCGCTCGGTGTGCCGGGCGATCAGCCGCGCGAGCGTGGTCTTGCCCGACCCCGGCGGCCCCCAGAACACCATCGACCCCACCGTGCCCGCCTCGATCGCGTCCCGCAGCGGCTTGCCCGGCGCCAGCAGATGCCGCTGGCCCGCGAACTCGTCGAGCGTGCGCGGCCGCATGCGCGCCGCGAGCGGCGCGTCGTCGGGGCGGGCCCAGAGCGAGGCGTCCGACGGCCGCGGCGCCGCGCCCGCCGCCGCGCGCTTGCCGCGGGCGCTCACGTGACGCTCCGGCCCGCCCCCGCCTGCAGGACGCGCGCCCGTTCGACCAGCGCCGCCGGCGCGTTGCGCGACGGGTCCTCGAGCACCCAGTCGAGCAGCGCCTGCAGTGTCCTCCCCATCGCCGGGCCCGGGGGCACGCCGGCCTGCCGGAGATCGTCGCCGTCCACCGCCAGGTCGCGCAGATCCACCGGATCGCGAAACGCCGAGCGCAGCGCTCGGCGGTAGAGCGCGCGCACGCTCGCGGCCGATGGCGCCGCCGCGCCCCCCGCCCGCGCCGCTGCCCACCGCGCGCTCGCGAGACGGAAGAATCCGCCCAGGTGCAGCCGGCCGATGTCGGCCACCCACCGCCGCACCTGCGCATCGGTAATCGAACCGTCCGAGGCGAGCGCCGCGGCCACCGGTCCGCCCAGCGCCTGCCACCGCTGTGCCAGCGCCGCGATCCAGGTCATCTCCATCTTCGACGAACGGAGCGCCGTCAGCGCCGCGGTCAGCGTCCCGTCCCGCGCCGGCACGTCGCTGAACAGCAGCGCCAGGCGGTGGATCCGCCGGTTCGGACGCTGCGGGAGCCCGGGCGCGGCCAGGCAGTCGAGCGCGCGCAGCGTCTCGTCGCCCACGCCGGCGAGCGACGGCACGAGCGCCCGGAATGCCCCGGCCTCGCGCCACCGCGTGAGCGCCGCGCTCGGCCGCCCCACCTGCTCCATCGTCTTCTCCAGTTCCTGCTTCACGCGCTCGGGCGAGAGGCGCGACAGAAAGGGCGCGCTCGCCACCATCGCCGTCCACGTGGGCTCGTCGATCGCGAAGTCGAACCGCGCCGCGAAGCGGATGGCGCGCAGCACGCGCAGACGGTCCTCGCGCATCCGGTCGTCCGGATCGCCCACCGCGCGCACGAGGCGCCGTTTGAGATCGTCGCGCCCGTGAAACGGGTCGCGCAGGCGCTCCTGCCGCGGCGAGTAGGCGATGGCGTTGATGGTGAAGTCGCGCCGCGCCAGGTCCTCGTCCAGCGAGGCGCCGAACTCGACCTCGGCATGCCGGCCGTCGGTGCGCACGTCGCGGCGGAAGGTCGTCACCTCGTGCAGCGTGCGCCGATCGTCGAGCACGCCGACGGTGCCGAACTCGATGCCCAGCGGAATTGTGCGCTTGGCGCCGAAGAGGCCGCGCACCTGGTCCGGCGTGGCGGCCGTGGCCAGGTCCCAATCGAGATGCGGATGCCCGAGCAGCGCATCGCGCACGGCGCCGCCCACGCACCAGGTTTCGAAGCCGGCCTGCTCCAGGCGATCGGCGATCTCCAGCACCGGCCGCGGCGGCCGCAGTTTGAGCAGATCGTCGCGATCAGCCATCGAACACCGCGCGCACGTCGACGCCGGCGCCGAGCGCGAGCATGAGATCGATGCGCGCCTGCTGGGGGCGCCGGCTGCCCGCGAACAGCGCCCCGGCCTCGAACAGGCGGCGTCCGCCCCCGACGTAGCCGTAGGTATGCCCCACCCGGCCGCGCAGCGCGCGCGAGGCGATCACCACCGGCTTGCCGTCGGCGATCCAGCGCTCGATGCCCTCGGCCATCGGCGGGGGCACGTTGCCGCGACCCATCGCGGCCACCACCACGCCCAGCGCCGTGGCGCGCGACGCGTCGAGCAGGCGCGCATCGGCCCCGCCCCACGCGTACACGATGTCCACGGGCTGCGCGGGCGCGGCCGGCATCAGCGGCGGCCGCTCGACGTGCGCGGTGCGGCGCACGATCACGCGGCCGTCGTCCACCACGCCGAGGGGGCCGAGCCCCGGGCTCTCGAACGCGTCGGGCATGTGCGTGTGCACCTTGGTCACGTCGAGCGCGCTGAAGATCCGGTCGCCCATCACCACCAGCACGCCGAGGCCGCGCGCGTCCGGGCTCGCGGCGGTGATCACCGCGTCGGCGAGGTTGGCCGGCCCGTCCCATCCGAGGTCGCTCGAGGTGCGCATCGCGCCGGTGAACACGACCGGCTTCTCGCTCGCCAGGGACCGAGCCATCAGGTACGCCGACTCCTCCAGCGAGTCCGTGCCGTGCGTGACCACGACGCCGTCGACGTCGGCGCGCGCGAGGTGCTTGGCGATGCGGGCCCGGAGCGCCCACACGCGATCGACGGTCATGTGCGGCCCCGGGAAGGCGCCGAAGTCGTCCACCTCGAGAACGGCGTAGCGGTCGATGCCCGGCGCCATGGCCAGGATGTCGCGCCCCGAGAGCGCAGGCACGGCGCCGCCGATCGCGGGGTCGTGGCGCATCGAGATCGTACCGCCGGTGAAGATGAGAACGATCATCCGCAGAGCACGCTGCCACCGTTCACGTTCACGATCTCGCCCGTGATGTGCCGCGCCAGCGGCGAGCAGAGGAACACGATCGGCCCCGCGATGTCCTTCGGGTCGGCCACGCGCCCCAGCGGAATCGAGGCCGCGATGCGCGCGCGGCCGCCGTTCGCGTACGGGATGTCGCACATCTCCGTGTCCACCCACCCCGGGGCGACGCTGTTCACGGTGATGTCGCGCCGCGCCAACTCCGGCGCCAGCGACTTCACGAACGCGATCATCGCGCCCTTGGAGGCAGCGTAGTCCGAGTGGAACGCCTCGCCGCGCTGGCCCGCCGTGCTGGCCACGAGCACGATGCGTCCGTGGTCGCGCATCGCGCGCGCCGCGGCGCGCGAGGTGAAGAACATCGAATCCACGTTCTGCGCCATCGTGCGGCGCCAGCGGTCGTCGCCCAGCGCCATGACGTCCTCCTCCTCCACCGGCCAGATCCCGGCATTGCCGACGAAGAAGTCGAGCCCGCCCAGCTCCTTCACGGCCGCGCCCACCAGCGCGTCGGCGCCGGCCGCGGTCGAGATGTCGGACGCCACGGCGGCGCTCCGCACGCCCAGCGCCCGCGCCTCCGCCACCACCCGGTCGGCGTCGCCGCGCCGCGAATGGTAGCCGAGCACCACGTCGGCGCCGCTCTCGGCGAGCAGCAGCACGGTGGCGGCGCCGATGCCGCGCGAGCCTCCGGTAACCAGCGCGCACTTGCCGGACAGATCGATCACAGCGTTCGCTCCACGATGTCGCAGATGATGTGTTCGAGGCACAGATGCAGTTCCTGCGCCCGGTCGGTCCGATCGGTGGGGATCACCACCGAGTGGTCGGCGAGGGCCCGCAGCGTCCCCCCGTCGCGCGCCGTGAACGCCAGCACGCGCACCCCCTTGGCATGGGCCGCTTCCGCCGCCCGCAGCACGTTGGCCGACTGACCGCTCGTCGAGTGGATCACGAGCAGGTCGCCGGGCTTCGCCAGCGCCTCGACCTGCCGCGAGAAGACCTGATCGAAGCCCAGATCATTGCCGGCGGCGGTGAGCAGCGACGTGTCGGTGGTGAGCGCCACGGCCGGGTACGCCCTCCGATTGCGCATGTACCGCACCACGTACTCGGTGGCGATGTGCTGCGCGTCGGCCGCGCTGCCGCCGTTGCCGCAGAAGAACAGCGTGCCGCCCCCCTGCACGGTGTCGCGCACGAGCCGCAGCGCCTCGTCGAGGTCCGGCCCCATCGACTCCGCCACGCGCGTCGCCGTGTCCGCCAGCGCCCGGAGCGCCGCCGCGAATTCGCCAGTCGCTTGCCCAGTCACGTGCCGCGCCTCCCCGCCATGGTGGACCTCAGCTCCGACCGCCGTTGGCCGCCCGGCCGCGGCCGAGCACCAGCTCCTTCAATTGCGCCAGCATCCCCTTCTTCACGATCAGCGGGGGCACGTCGCGCAGGGGCTCGTTGGCCAGCAGCCGCTTCGCGTTGTCCCGCGTCAGCAGATCGGCCTGCTCCTGCGTTCCCCACTCCAGCAGCCAGTCGCGCACCACCATCAGCGACCGCGCGTCGCCGTGGTTGTCGCTGGCGATGACGTCGGCCAGCCCGCGCTCGAGGATCGCCCGCGCCAGCTCCGCCATCCGGTGGCCGCCCAGAAGCCCCGCGCCGTCGAGCTGGATCACGGCGCCCACGCGGCGCCACTCCTCCACCAGATTCGCCGTGCACCCCGCGTACCGCTCAGGGTGCGCCAGCACGGGAATGACGCCGCTCATCCGCAGGCGGAACAGTTCCTCGGCCGCGTGCGGCGGAATCGTCATGCGCGGAAACTCCACCAGCACGGCCTTCGAGCCGCCGAGGCCGAGCTGCGGATGGCGCAGGTCGGCGCCCGGCACGTCGAGCATGATCTCCCAGCCGAACCTGAGGTCCGGCACCGCCGGCGCCGCCGCGCGCAGGTCGGCCAGCACCCGCTGGTACTGGTGGTACGGCGCGCTGTCCGCGTGCGACGCCATCAGATGCGGCGTGCACACGAGCACCTCGACCCCGCCCTCGCCGAAGCGCTGGAGCACGGGCACCGAGACCTCGATCGACGGAGAACCGTCGTCGACGCCGGGCAGCAGGTGGGAGTGGATGTCGATCATCGCGATTCTGGAATCAGTCGGTCATGCGGCGCCGGCCGCGGTAGCGAACCGGGCGCCGATCTCGGCGATGCGCTGCATCACGCCGGTCGACTCGGCTTCGAGATCGAGCCCGGCGCTCGCCGCGTGTTCGAACGCGTACGTCACGAGCGCGTCGGCGGCCAGCAGATCGAGCGCCGACTCCCGCCCGGTCTCCCGCGCCGAGAGCAGCGATGCCAACAGCTCTTCGGCCGCCGCTTCGCACACGGCGTGGGTCTCGCCGGCGTCCTGCATCCACCGGCCGCCGAGGGCCGCGCGCACCCGGCCGGCGAGCGCCGCCGGCGCCGGCGGCACGCGCGATTCGAGCCACGCGCCGACCGTCACTTCACCGTCTCGAGCAGCGCGCGCGCCAGCGTCGGCGCCTGGGCCATCGCCTGATCGAGGCGCGACGCGTCGGGAATGCCCGCCTGCGCCATGTGGGCCTTGCCGCCCCCGCGGCCGCCGGCCAGCGTCGCCAGCTCCTTCACCAAAGCGCCGGCGTTCACGCCGCGCTTGACCAGATCGTCGGTTGCCACGACGAGCAGCGTGGTCTTGCCGTCGGCGAAGGTGGACGCGAGCACGCCGACCCCCGACCCCAGCTGCTCCCGGAGCGCGTCGCCGAGCGTCTGCAGCTCCTTGAGGTCCGCCGCCGGCACGACCTGGGTAACGAGCCGCGCGCCGCCGGCCCCGTTGAGCGGCTGGGCGTCGGCCAGCCACTGCTGCAGCTGGTCGCCACCGCCGCGCAGCACCTCGTCGAGCCGCTTCTCCAGCGCGCGCCGCTCGTCGAGCAGCACCTGCACCCGCTTCTCCACGCCGTCCACCGACACCTTGAGCAGGTCGCCCGCCCGCTGGAGCGCCTCGGCGCGCTCGTGCAGCAGCGCGTACGCTCCGGGGCCCGTGACCGCCTCGATGCGGCGCACGCCCGACGCCACGCCCGTCTCGTGCACGATCTGGAAGAGCCCGATCTCCGCCGTGTTGCGCACGTGCGTGCCGCCGCACAGCTCCATCGAGAACCCCGGCACCGACACCACGCGCACCACGTCGCCATACTTCTCGCCGAACAGCGCCATCGCGCCGGCCGCCCGGGCGTCGGGATACGCCATCTCGCGCGTCGTCACCGGCGTCGCCGTCCAGATGTGTTCGTTGACGATGCGCTCGATCTCGGCGAGGCGCTCGGCCGCCACCGGCCCGTGGTGCGTGAAGTCGAAGCGCAGCCGGTCGGGCGCGACCAGCGACCCGGCCTGATGCACCGACTCGCCCAGCACCTCACGCAGCGCCGCGTGCAGCAGATGCGTGGCGGTGTGGTTGCGCTCCGTGTCCCTGCGGCGGAGGCTCGGAACGCGCGCCGTGACGCGGCCGAACGCGAACGTTCCGCTCAGCCGCCCCACCGCCGCCGGCCGCCCGTCCACCTTCCGCACGTCCTCCACGTCCACCCGCCAGCCGTCGCCCACCACTTCGCCGTGGTCCGAGGTCTGGCCGCCCGATTCGGCGTAGAACGGCGTTTCGCGCAGCAGCAGCGCGATCCGGCCGCCCTCCATGTGCCGGACGGCGGTCACCTGGGTCTCGATCTCCACGGCGTCGTAGCCGACGAACGCGACGTCCGCCGCGGGTGCGCCCGGCGCCACCGTCCAGTCGCCCCCGTCGTCGAGCGCGCCGGACTGCACGGTGATGCGGCGCGACTTGCGCTCCTCCTTCGAGCGGTTCCGCTGCTCCTCGAGCGCGGCGTCGAACCCGGCGATGTCCACCGTGTATCCGCGCTCGCGCGCCATCAGCTCCGTGAGGTCGATGGGGAAGCCGAAGGTGTCGTAGAGGCGGAAGGCGTCGTCGCCGTCGATCGTGCCGCGGATCGCGTCGCCCAGCTGCGTCCCGCTCTCGGGCGCGAGCTGTTCAAAGCGCGCCAGCCCGCCCTCGATCGTCGACAGGAACGCTTCCTCCTCCACCAGCGTCGTCTTGAGCAGGTGCGCCGACCGCGCGCGCAGTTCCGGATAGGCCTCGCCCATGGACGCGATCACCGCCTCGACCACGCGCACGAGCGTGGGCTCGCTGCGGCCCAGCAGCCAGGCATGGCGCACGGCGCGCCGCAGGATGCGGCGCAGCACGTAGCCGCGGCCGTCGTTGGACGGGAACACGCCGTCGGCGAGCAGGAAGGCCACCGCCCGCGCGTGGTCGGCGATCACGCGAAACGAGGCGGGATCGACCGTGACCGTGCGGCCGTGCACCGCCATCGGCGACGGCGCGTGCTCCGTCCGGCCGCGGTACGGCAGAGCCACCGCCGACTCCACCGCCGCGATCAGCGGACGGAAGAGGTCGGTGTGGTAGTTGTTGGTCACGCCCTGCAGCACCGCCGCGATGCGCTCGAGACCAGCGCCGGTGTCCACCGACGGCTTCGGCAGCGGCACCAGGGTGCCGTCGGCCTGCCGGTCGAACTGCATGAACACCAGGTTCCAGATCTCGAGAAAGCGCCCCGCCTCGGCGCCCTCGACGAACGCGCCGGTCGAGAAGTCGTCGCGATCGGTCTCAGTCCACTCCCCCGACGCCCCGTCTGGGAACCGCCAGTCCGCCGTCAGATGCGCGAGGTCGACGTAGATCTCCGAACAGGGCCCGCAGGGCCCGGTGTCGGCCATCTGCCAGAAGTTGTCCTTCTCGTCGAGCCCGTAGATGCGCGAATCGGGAAGCCCGGCCACGTCCTTCCACAGCTGGCGCGCTTCGTTGTCCTCGCGGAACACGGAGATGCGCACGTGCTTCGGATCGATGCCGAGATTGCCCGCGTCGCGCGGCCCGGTGACGAACTCCCACGCGAAGCGGATCGCGTCGGCCTTGAAGTAGTCGCCGAACGAGAAGTTGCCGAGCATCTCGAAGAACGTATGGTGGCGCGCGGTGTGCCCCACCTGCTCGAGGTCGTTGTGCTTGCCGCCGGCCCGCACGCACTTCTGCGCCGTCGTCGCCCTCCGCTTGCCCTCCGGGGCTCTTCCATGCCCAGGAAGACCTTCTTGAACTGCACCATCCCGGCGTTGGTGAACAGCAGCGTCGGATCGTCGGCCGGCACCAGCGACGAGCTGGGACGGCGGACATGGAGATGGCGCTCGAAAAAGGCCAGGAAGCGCTCGCGGATTTCGGCGGCGGAAAGGGGACCGGGCATAGGGGGAAAATATACCGCCTTACTGGAGACTTTGTGACTGCCGGGGGGACGCAGTCTCGCAGTCTTCACTCGTCTCCCTCCACCCCGATCCTCCCGAGCACCGAGCGGATATCATCCGCCTCGAATCCCCGCCGGGCGAGGAAGCCGTACAACCGCCGCCGTCGCGTCGGCTCGTCGTACTTCGCCAGACTCTTCAGCTTCTTCCGCGCCAGCCGCTCCACCGCCTCGGTCTCGTCGATCTCTTCCTCGGCCAGCACCTCGGCCACCGCGGCGTCGGCGATCTCGCGCGCGACCCCGCGCCTGGCAAGCTCGGCCTGCACCCGGCGCGCGGACACTCCGCTCCCCACCATCTTGCCACGCGCGAACTGGCGCGCGAAGTCGGCATCGTCCAGATAGCCCGCGCGCTCCAGGCGATCGAGCACGACGTCCACCCGCGCCGCCGGCTCGCCCTTCCGGAGGAGCAGCCGGCGCAGCTCCGCGCGCGACCGCGCACGCGCGGCGAGCAGCCCGCTGGCCCGGTCCCAGGTGGCGAGGAGTCCGGCTTCGGCCTCGAACGCGCTTCGCAACGGCTCGAAATCGGCGCCGACGCGCAGCCCCAGCCGGCCCACGGCGTCCAGGAGCACGGCGCCCGCCGACTTGCCGTCTACCGCGATGTCCACGCGGCCGGCGCGCCGCGGGTGCGGCACGATCGCCGTGATCAGCCCCATGCCAGGCACCTCCCGAATGCGAAGGTGCCGAGGAGCCGTATTCTGTAGCGTTGGGAGTTTCCGGGTCCCGTCGCGTCCAGTCTACGTCTCCCCGGCACGGATCCTCCGCCGGTTCGCAGCGTTGCCTACTCCTCCGTGGGCTCCTCCGCCTCCGGCTCGGCGTCCGGCCCGCCGCTCACTTTGGCCATGCCGAGCACTTCCTTCACCTGGATCTCGATCTCGGCCATGATCGCCGGATTGTCCTTGAGGTACAGTTTGGCGTTCTCACGCCCCTGGCCGATCTTCTGGCCCTTGTAGCTGTACCAGGCGCCCGACTTCTCGATGATGCCCGACTCGGCGCCGATGTCCACCAGCAGCGACGTGTGGCTGATGCCCTCGGCGTACATGATGTCGAACTCCGCCTGCCGGAAGGGCGCGGCGACCTTGTTCTTCACCACCTTCACGCGCACGTGCGAGCCGGTGACGTCCTCCTTGTCCTTCACCGCGCCGATGCGCCGGATGTCGAGGCGCAGCGACGCGTAGAACTTGAGCGCCTTGCCGCCCGTCGTCGTCTCGGGATTGCCGAACATCACGCCGATCTTCTCGCGCAGCTGGTTGATGAACACCACCGAGGTGCGCGACCGCGAGATGGCGCCGGTGAGCTTGCGCAGCGCCTGGCTCATGAGGCGGGCCTGGAGGCCCACGTGCGAGTCGCCCATGTCGCCCTCGATTTCCGCCTTCGGCACCAGCGCCGCCACCGAGTCGATCACGATCACGTCCACGGCCCCCGAGCGCACCAGGATCTCGCAGATCTCGAGCGCCTGCTCCCCCGTGTCCGGCTGGGAGATGAGCAGCCCCTCGACGTCCACGCCCAGTTTGCGCGCGTACTCGATGTCCAGGGCATGCTCGGCGTCGATGAACGCCGCCACGCCGCCGGCGCGCTGCGCGTTCGCCACCACGTGCAGACAGAGCGTCGTCTTGCCGCTGGATTCCGGGCCGTAGATCTCGGTGACGCGGCCGCGCGGAATGCCGCCGACGCCGATCGCCGCGTCGAGATTGATCGCCCCGGTCGGAATCGCGTCGACGCGGATGTGGCTGTCCGTGCCGAGCCGCATGATCGAACCCTTGCCGCAGCTCTTTTCGATCTGCGCGATGGCCAGGTTCAGTGCCTTCTTCTTGTCGTCCTGCATCGTCGAGACGGCCATGATCGGCGTGTCCTTTGGTTGAGCGTGAACCCCTGGCCACGCGGGCTAATCGTAACCCGACGGGCATCCCTGTCGTCACCCCGAACAAAATACGAAGCCGCCCGGAGGAATCAAGGGACAGACCCGATGCTGAACGCATTCTCCACGTGCCGCACACGGACGCGACTTCCCTGTAACAGGATCCCTACGACGTCGAACCGGTACGACTCGTAGGAACGGCCGTGATGTGTGATCCAACTTAAGGCGGACCGCTCCAACTCCTTGCGCTTCTTCCAGTTGACCGCCGCAATCGGACCACCAAAATCCTCGCCGGACCGGGCCTTCACTTCCACGAAGGCCACCACCCCGTCCCGCTCCACCACCAGGTCGATGTCCCGGTGGCCGAACCGGTAGCGGCGGTGCACCACGCGCCAGCCCCGCCGGGCGAGCCATCGTTCGGCGATGCGTTCTCCGAGTTCCCCGAATGCCTGCGTTGCCGCTGACATGGGGCCAACCTACCGCCGATCCGCCGCCGGCCATCACCGGAATTCGCCCCGCCCAACCGTAAGAGCGCAGCTACCGGCGCGACACCAGCATCTGCTCGAACGCCGCACCCGGCCGCCCCGGCAGGTCCTGCCGCGTCCGCACGACCACAGGATCCGCTTCCGACACCCAGAATCGCTTCGAGGCGGCGGCGGTGGACAGCGTGATCACCCAGCAATGGATGCGGCCGAGCGGCGTGTCGACGTCCTGCTCCCCGTCCACCGAGAGGGCCGCGGGCTCGATCCGGTTCATGCCGAGATCCACCGCGAGCACCGACACCGAGTCCACCCGCCCCACGCCGTGCGGCATGAGCTCCAGGACGAACTCCGTCATGGCGTCCCCGGCCAGCAGGTCGGCCCCGTGCGCCAGCTGGACGGTCTGGCTGCCGCTGGGTCCGCTCGTGCCGCCGTACACCGAGTCGGGGGTGAACTCCAGCGCCAGGCGCGCCCGCCCGATGACGGCGCTCCAGTGCAGCGGCCGGAGATCGACGTACGAGAGGTAGAGCGAATCGGCGGTGGGCACCGAGCCGCCGCGCGTCTCGACCACCAGCCAGGCGGGAAACGCGCCGTAGGTGGTCTGTCGAAGGTCCACGTCGCGGAACCCCACCAGGTGCGCGCTGTCCGGCGACACGACGCTCATCCGGTAGCGCAGGTGCTGCGCGCGGAGCAGCTGGCCGTTCACCGGCAGCGTTCGCGGCGGCACGGTGTCGGTATCGGCCCGCGCACGGGCCGTATCCTGCGCCCGCGATCGGGGAGCGGCGGCGAGCAGCGCGGCGGCCGCGACGCCGGCCCACGCCCACCGCCCAGTCACGACGCGATCCCGCAGATGCGATCGAGTTCCTCGAGACCCACCAGCACGTCGCGCGGCCTGCTCGATCCCGGCTCCGATTTGCCGATCACCCCGGCCGCCTCGAGTTGGTCCATGATCCGCGCCGCCCGCCCGTAGCCGATGCCCAGCTTGCGCTGCAGCAGCGAGGTCGAGGCGCCGCGGTTCTGCACCACCGCCTCGGCGGCGTCGCGGAACAGCTTGTCACGGTCGCCGGGCTCTGGCTCGGGTTCCTTGCCCTCGTTGGCCAAGGCGGCCTCGCGGGCGCGGATCGCCTCGATGATGTCCTCCTCCGACGCCTCCTCGAGTCCCAGGCCCTGCGCCAGCCGTGCCTTCCGCCGCGCCTCCTTCCGGACCTCGTACCACTTCATCAGCGTCTCGGTGTCCTCGCTCGAGATGAACGCGCCCTGGAGGCGCGCCGGCTCGGACTTGCCCGGCGGAATGAACAGCATGTCGCCGTTGCCGAGCAGCGCCTCGGCACCCGCCCCGTCGATGATCGTGCGGCTGTCCACCTGCGACGCCACGCGGAAGGCGATGCGGCTCGGGAAATTTGCCTTGATGAGCCCGGTGATCACGTTGACGCTCGGCCGCTGGGTGGCCAGCAGCAGGTGGATGCCGATGGCGCGCGCCTTCTGCGCCAGCATCGCGATGGGGCCCTCCACCTCGCCCTGCACCGTCATCATCAGGTCGGCCATCTCGTCGATCACGATCACGATGTACGGCAGCACGTCGTCCGTGTACTCCAGCGCCTCGAACGCCACGTCCTCCTGCTTCGGCTTCTTGAGCGGCGAGCCTTCCTGCACCCGCTTGTTGAACTCCTGGATGTTCCGGCAGCCGTTGGCGGCGAGGAGCTTGTAGCGGTCCTCCATCTCGTGCTTCGCCCAGTGGAGCACCGACGCCGCGTCGCGGTTGTCGGTGACCACCTTGTGCCGCAGGTGCGGCAGCGTGTTGTACACCGAGAGTTCCACCATCTTCGGGTCGACCATCAGCAGCCGCAGCGTGCGCGGCGTGTGCCGGTAGACGAGGCTCGTGATGATGGTGTTCACGCACACCGACTTGCCCGATCCGGTGGCGCCGGCGATCAGCAGGTGCGGCATCTTGGCCAGGTCGGCGATCACCGGCTTCCCTTCGAGGTCCTTGCCCAGCGCGATCGGCAGCGCGGCGCGGGCGTTCTGGAAGTCGCGGCTCTCGATGAGTTCGCGGAACGCCACGATCTCCGAGTGCGGGTTCGGCACCTCGACGCCCACGGCGCCGCGCCCCGGGATCGGCGCCACGATACGGATGCTCTGGGCGCGCATGGCGAGCGCGAGGTCATTGGCCAGATTGGCGAACTGGCGCACCTTCACGCCCGGCGCCGGCTCGATCTCGTACTGCGTGACCACCGGTCCCGTCGTGCGCCCCACCAGCTCGCCGTCCACCTTGAACGTGCGCAGCGCCTCGATGAGCTTCTGCCCCATCTCGTCGAGTTCGCGCTTGCCGCCGTCTCCCAGCCGCTCCGGCGGCGGCGTCAGCAGCTCGGGGCTCGGCAGTTCGTCGTCGAGCGGCGACTCGGCGGAACTCGCCGCGGCGTCGATCTCGGCCGCGATCTGTTCGTCGCGCTGCGCCGCCGCCTCGGCCTTGGTCTTCTTCTTCGCCCGCTTCCGCGGCGGCGCCCCGTTCTCGGGCTCCATTAGGTCCAGCGGCCCGTCGATGGCCGGCATCTCGTCCGGGGGCGGCTCCAGCGCCAGCGCCCGATCCGACGGCCGGGCCCTTGCCGCGCCGCCCCGATCGCCGCCGATGCGCAGTCCCACCAGCGCGCGAATCGGATTCCAGGCCAGCGTCGCCGCCATGAGACCGCTGAGCGCCAGGGCGACCGCGATCCAGGCGCCGAGTCCGCCGAACCAGGAGCGCCAGTAGGAGGCGACCATCGCCCCCCAGATGCCCGACGCCGCCGTCGAGTCGTCGCCGAGGCGGAGCCCGCTGGCCACGCCCACGGCCACGGGCACCACGAGCACGAGCCCGGCCAGGAAGATCATCCACGAACGATCGGCATCGGAGCGAAGGCGCCCGAACGCCCGCAGGGCGTGCACCGCGGGCACGAGGGGCACCAGCAGCGCGCCCGGCCATCCGAGCAGCGCGACCAGCGGCCGCGCCAGGTGCGCGCCCACCCAGCCAACGTTGGCGCGGACATCCACGCCTCCGGTGAGCTGGGCCCAGCCGAGCACGGCCAGCGCGCCGCCCAGGAATACCGCGAGCAGCAGCAGCGCGATCGCGGTCAGCTCTCGCTTCAGGGCGTCCCGCACGTCAGGCGTCCCGGGGCGCCGAGCGCCGCGTGATCTGGCGGTCCTGGTACGCCGGCACCACGTCGTGCGCGTCGAGCGTCGCGCAGGCCACGAGATCGGCGGCGAACCCCGCCTCGGCCAGCGCCTGCCCGTGCCGGGACGCCTCGAACAGGCCCCAGAGGTCGTCGCCGAACTTCCGGTGGAGCTGCACGGCGGCCAGCGCCGCATCGTTGAGCGCCACCTGGGGCAGACGGCGCGTGGCGTGGTGCACGAACCGCCCCGCGCACACCGCGTCCTCGAGCGAGAACTGTCCCTCGTGGCCGGCGCAGATGAACACCAGGTCGGCGCCCTTGCGAAGCGCCACGCGCATCACGGCCAGCACCGCCGAGAAGTTCACGTAGGCCCCCACCAGCACTTCGCGCGCGCCCTGGGTCGCGGCGAACGCCCCGGTGCCGTTGGTGGTGGACATGAGCACGGTGCGCCCTTCGACTGCGTCGGGGGTGAATTCGAGCGGCGAGTTGCCGAGATCGAAGCCGTCGATCTTGCGCATGCGCCGCTCGCCGGCCAACCGCACTTCGCGCCGGTCGAACGCCTTGGCGCGCGTCACGACGGCCTCCGAGTTCTCGCCGGGGAACACGGCATTGGCGCCGCTGGCCAGCGCCGCCGCGATCGACGATGACGCCCGCAGCACGTCGAGCACCGCGACCACCCGACCGGCGACGTCTCCCGGCCCGACCTCGCGCGCCGTGAAGAAGACGTCGACGCGCATCTAGGTCGGCTCCTTCATCAGGTCGGTTTCGCGCTCGAGGAACTTGGTGTCGATGTCGCCCGCCTGGAACCGCGGATTCGCCATCACCCGCGCCAGGAAGGGAATCGTCGTCGTCACGCCCTCGATCACGAACGCCTCGAGCGCCACGCGCACGCGCACGATCGCTTCGGCGCGGTCGCGCCCCTGGCAGATCAGCTTGCCGAGCAGTGAGTCGTAGTACGGCGGCACCGTATAGCCCGCGTAGACGTGCGAATCGAGCCGCACCCCCGGCCCGCCGGGGGGATGGAAGGTGTCGATGCGCCCCGGGCTCGGCTGGAAGTTGCGGGCTGGATCCTCGGCGTTCACCCGCACTTCAATCACGTGGCCCCGCAGCGGCGGCAGTACCGTGATGCTCAGCTCCTCGCCGGCCGCCACGCGGATCTGCTCCTTCACCAGATCCACGCCGGTGATCATCTCCGTCACCGGGTGCTCCACCTGGATGCGCGTGTTCATTTCCATGAAGTAGAACGAGCCGTCGGTGTCGAGCAGCATCTCGATCGTGCCGGCGCCCACGTAGTCGATGGCCTTGGCGCCGGCCACCGCGGCGGCACCCATGCGGGCGCGCAGGTCGGGCGTCACGGCCGGGCTCGGCGACTCCTCGATCAGCTTCTGGTGGCGGCGCTGCACCGAGCAGTCCCGTTCGCCCAGGTGGATCACGTGGCCGTGCTGGTCACCGAGAATCTGGAATTCGATGTGCCGCGGCCGCGCCAGATACTTCTCCACGTACACGTCGCCATTGCCGAACGCGCTCAGCGCCTCCGAGCGGGCAAGGCCGAACGACCGCGCGAAGTCGTCGGCGTCCTTGGCCACCCGCATCCCCTTGCCGCCGCCGCCCGCCGCCGCCTTGATGATCACGGGGAATCCGATCTGCTTGGCGAACGCGAGCGCCTCCTCCACGTCCTCGACCGGACCCGGCGTGCCGGGGATGATCGGCACGCCGACCTCACTCATCGCCCGCCGGGCGGCCGCCTTGTCGCCCATCACCCGGATCTGCTCCGCCGTGGGCCCGATGAAGGTGATGTTCGACGCCGCGCACGTTTCCGCGAACTCGGCGTTCTCGGCGAGGAACCCGTACCCCGGGTGGATGGCGTCGGCGCCGGTGATCTCGGCGGCGGCGATCAGCCGCGGAATGCGCAGGTACGAGTCGCGCGCCGGCGGCGGCCCGATGCAGACGTCGTCGTCGGCGAATCGCACGTGCAGCGACTCGCGGTCCGCTTCCGAATAGACCGCGACCGTCTCCACGCCCAGCTCCTTGCAGGCCCGGATGACGCGGAGCGCGATCTCTCCCCGATTGGCGATCAGTACCTTCTTAAACACGCGATTCTCGAGTCGAGGCCCGACGGGTGCCGCGAGGGGCGTCGGTGGTCATGGGCAGCCGGCGGTCAGCTCGCCGACTCGCCCTCGAAGGGCGACCAGCTGGTGTCGCTCGTGCCCGCCACGCCCTGCACGCGCAACGCGAACTCGCTGGGACTGGTGGCGTAGAACAGCGCGCTCTCGTATGACACGATGCCGCGCGTGTAGAGCTGCATGAGCGACTGGTCGAAACTCTGCATCCCGTACTGCACCGTGCCGTCCTTGATCAGCTCCGGGATGTTGAGGAGCTTGCTCATGTCGCGGATCTGATCTCGCACCGTGGCCGTGTTGATCAGCACTTCGGCGGCCGGGATGCGCCCCGGCTTGTCGGAGCGCGGCACGAGCCGCAGCGACACCACGGCCTGCAGCGCGCTGGCCAGCGAGAACCGCACCTCGGCCTGCTGGTGCGGCGGATAGAACGAGAGCACGCGGTTGATCGTCTGCGTCGCGTCCGTCGTGTGCAGCGTCGAGAACACCAGGTGGCCGGTGTCCGCCGCC
The DNA here is from genome assembly GCA_963775915.1 of uncultured Gemmatimonadaceae bacterium. Classification (GTDB taxonomy): domain Bacteria; phylum Gemmatimonadota; class Gemmatimonadetes; order Gemmatimonadales; family Gemmatimonadaceae; genus JAGWRI01. Next base: position 392,083 of record CAVZKH010000007.1, on the reverse strand, counting down.
TTGAGCGCCGTGTCGAGCGTGTCGAGGTCGCGGATCTCGCCGATCAGGATGACGTCGGGGTCCTGCCGCAGCACGCGCCGCAGCGCCTGCGAGAAGTCGGCCGTGTCGGTGCCCACCTCGCGCTGGTTGATGTGGCAGTTGATGTCGCGGTGCAGGAACTCGATCGGATCCTCGATCGTGATGATGTTCGCCTTGCGGTGCTCGTTGATGTGCTGGATCATCGCCGCCAGCGCCGTCGACTTGCCCGAGCCCGTGATGCCGGTGACCAGGATGAGCCCGCGCGGCTTGAGCGCGATCTCCTTGAGCACGGCCGGCAGATTCAATTCCTCGATCGTCCGCGCCTGGTACGGAATGGTGCGCATCGCGAAGCACAGCGAGCCGCGCTGCTGGTACACGTTCACGCGGAAGCGGCCGATGCCGGGCACCCCCACGGCGAAGTCGCACTCCTTCTCCTCGGCGAACTGCTTGACCTGCCGCGCCGTCATCAGCTGTTCGGCCAGCCCCTTCAGATCCTCGGGGCGCAGCAGCTGAAACTCCAGCGGCTCCAGGTCGCCGTTCACCCGCACCGTCGGCGGCCGGCCGATCTTGAGGTGGAGGTCGGACGCGTTCCGCCGCACGAGCTGCTCCAGCACCGCCTTGAATTCGAACGGCGCCGCCGCCGGCCCGCCGCCCGCCGCGGCGCCCGGAGCCCTGGCACTATCCATTGGGATCGATCCGGAACAGGACCTGGCCGTACTCCACCGGCTGGGAGTCCTCGACCAGGACCTCCTTCACCACGCCGGCGTACTCCGACTCGATCTCGTTCATGATCTTCATCGCCTCGATGATGCAGAGAATCTGCCCCTTCGAGACGCGCGAGCCCACCGCGACGTACGGCTTGGACCCCGGCTCGGGCGCGTGGTAAAAGGTGCCGACCATGGGCGACTTCACTTCCAGACCGGACGGCGCCTTGGACGCCTTGGGGGCCGCCTCGGCTTCCGCCGGCAGCGCCGGAATCCCCTGCGCCGGGCTCACCCGGGCATCGGCCTGCGGCAGCAGCGCCGGCATCGATACCGGGGCCGCCATCTGCACGGTGCCCCGCTGGGACGGGCTCTTCGAAATCCGGATCTTCATCCCCTTGTCGGACGAGATCTCGATCGAATCCACCGTCGATCCGTCGATGATGTCGATGAGCTTCTTTACGTAGCGAAGGTCGATCATAGAGTCGGGGAAATGGCGCGAGTCTGCGCCTTACACCAGCTCGAGAAGTTCACGCGGAAAGTCGGTCAGGACGCGAGGTCCGTCCGGGCCCAGCCACACATCGTCTTCAATGCGTACTCCACCCCAAGCCGCCCGATACACACCGGGCTCGATGGTCACCACCGCACCCGACGGCAGCGGCTGGTCGTTGGTCCGCGCCACCCGGGGAGCCTCGTGAATCTCCAGCCCGATGCCGTGCCCCAAGCTGTGCCCGAACAGCTCGCCCAGCCCGTGCCGCTCAATGTAGCTCCGCGCGACCGCATCGGCATCCCGTCCCGTCATTCCGGCGTGCACGGCCGCCATGGCGGCGGCATTGGCGCCGCGCACCACGTCGTAGGTCTCGCGCTGCTCGGCGCTCGCCCGGCCCACCGCCACCGTCCGCGTGACGTCCGAACAGTACCCGTCCACAATGGCGCCGAAATCGAACAGGAGGAAGTCCCCTGCATTCACGCGGTGACCCGTGGGCTGCGCGTGCGGCAGCGCCGATCGCGGTCCCGCGGCCACGATGGTCGCGAACGCGAACCCCTCGCTCCCCTCGTCGCGCAGCGCGTGCTCCAGCACGCCCGCCGCTTCGAGCTCGGTCATGCCGGCGTGGACGCCGCCGAGCGCGCGGCGGAGCGCTCGCGTCGCGATGTCGGCGGCTCGCTGGATGCTCGCCAGCTCGCCCGCGTCCTTCCGCTCCCGCAGCCGCTCCACCAGGTCGGCCGTCGCCCGCCACTCCCAGGCCGCGCCTGACTCCTGCAGCCGCTGGAAGTCCCGATACGGCAGGTGCGGGGCCTCGAAGCCCACGGTCTTCACGCCCCGCATCCCGCCCAGCTGCTTCCAGAGGCCCGTCCACAGGCTCACCGGTTCGATCACCACGCGGGCCAGCCCCCCCACCTCCTCGGCCACCTGCGTCTGATAGCGAAAGTCGGTGATGAACAGCGTCTCCGACGGCGAGGCAACAACCACGGCGCTCGACCCCGAAAAGCCGGTGAGGTAGCGGATGTTGGGCAGGCCGGTGACGAGCAGCGCGTCGAGGCCGGAACGGGCGACGGCGTCGGACAGGGCGGCCAGCCGCTGTGGTCGCGAATCAGCCACGGCGATTCAGATGCGCGATGAGTCCCCGGAGCGCCAATTCGTAGCCGTAAACGCCCAGCCCCGCCACCGTGCCGATGGCCGCCGAGGCCAGCGCGGAGTGCCGGCGCTCCGGCTCCCGCGCGTATACATTTGTGATGTGGACCTCGATGAACGGCACCCCGACCCCCACCAGCGCGTCGCGGATCGCCAGGCTCGAATGGCTGTACGCCCCCGCGTTCACCAGCGCGCCGTGCACCCGCCCTCGCCACTCGTGGATCACGTCCACGAGCGCGCCCTCGCCGTTCCGCTGCGCGAACTCCACCTCGAGTCCGAGCTCGTGGCCCAATTCGCCCAGCCGCCGCTCGACGTCGGCCAGCGAATCGCGCCCGTAGAGTTCGGGCTCGCGCGTGCCGAGGAGATTCAGGTTCGGGCCGTTCAGGACGGCGACTCTCACCGCTTCTTCAATCCGTCGAGCCAGGAGTTGAACTGCTCGATGTCGTCATCCGGCGCGTCCGAGCCCGGCCCCGACGCCGGCCCTTCGGTGGCCGGCGACGCCTGCGCCGGCGTGCCGCTCGAGAAGAATCGGTCGAAGGAGAAGCCGGCGGGCTGCGACGCCCCGCCGGAAGTCGGCCCGCGGAACACGCTGTCCAGCGACAGTTCCTCGGTGGCCCGCCGCGCCGGCGCCCCCGCCATCGGCGTGGTCGGCGTGGCGGACGACGACGCCGCCTCTTCCTCCACCGATCCGAACGCGCCGGCGAGCGTGGTCGCGGCCTCCTGATCCTTGAGCGAGACGTTTCCCGCGCCGAACAGGGCGTCGATCGACCCGCCCGTCGCCACCGCCCCCGAGGGGGCCGCTTCGGCGCGGAAGATGTCGGCGTCCGTCGAGGGCGTGACCGCCCCGGCGGCGTCCACCGGTTCGGCGGCGGCGGCCGGCAGCTCCGGCTGCGGCTCCGCCTCCGGCACGGCCCATTCCTCCACCACCGCCACGGCCGACACTTCCTCGACCGCGAGTTCCCCCGATGCCGGAGTCGCGCCCATGGCGGGCCCGCGCGCCGCGAGGCCGGCCAGGAACTCGCGGATGGAGGGGCCCGCGGCGGCCGCCGCGACCGCCGGTTCCGGTTCCGGTTCCGGCTCCGGCTCCGGCTCCGGCGTCGGCTCCGGCGTCGGCTCGGCGAGAACCGGTGCCGGCGCTTCGGCCGCCGGCTCGGGTTCGGGGGCCATGGGCTCCAGTTCCGGAATACTCTGCTGCGGTTCGGCGGCGACGGCCGCCGGCGCGGGCTGCGCCAGGCGCGCCTCGAGCTCCGCCACTCTCCCCTGCAGACCCGCGTCCCCCGGCCGCTGCGTCAGCAACTGCCGGTAGACCCCGAGCGCGTCGGCCGCGTGGCCCTGCGACAGGTAGAGCTCCGCCATCGTCTCGGTGGCGAAAGGATCGGCGATGGGCGCGGGCGCCGCCGACGATTCGGGAACTGCCGGCGCCGGGGGCGCTGGGGCCGCCGGGGCCGCCGGCATCTCGAACGCTTCCATCGTGAACGCGGACTCGAACTCGACGGGCGACGGCGCCTCCCCCTCGATTTCGGGAGGCGGGGAGGCGACCTCTTCGTCGAAGACGAGCGAGTCGTCGCCCGCGCGCTCGATCTCGATTCCCATGGACCGCAGCGAGGCCCGCGGCGTGCTGATGCGGGGCACCACCGGCGTCTCGGGCTGGATCTGCAACTCGTCGAGATCGAGGAGTTCGTCCGCCGGCGGGGCGGACGGTGCGGGCGGGGGCTCCGGCGGCGGGGGCTCAGCGGGCGGCGGCTCGACTGCGCCCTGCGGCATCTCGAATCCGGACACGAATTCGGGGGGCGCCGGGGGCGGCGGCTCTTCGGCCGGCGCCGGTGCGCTCACCGATATGGCGTGTATGACCACCGTGCCCGAGGGACCGGTCTCGGCCACCGGCGGCGGCTCGATGGGCGGCGGCTCGACGGGCGGCGGCTCGGCGGGCGGCGGCTCGGCGGCCGCGGGCGCCGCGGCCAGCGTGGTCAGGATGGCCGCGATATCCTCGTTCCGCGGGTCCGCGTCGAGCACGCGCTGGTACCAGGCGCGGGCGGTGTCGATCTCGCCCAGCGTTCGCGCGATGTCGCCCAGGTGGCGAAGGGCGATGAGATTTTCCGGGTCGAGCGTGAGCGCGGTGTCGAAGACCGTTCGCGCCTCCTCGAACTGCTGGGCATCGAACAGGGCCTGCCCGTACACGATGTGCCCGCTCATGTGCCCCGGCTGCTGGGGCAGGAATTCGCGGCAAATCGCGATCGCCTGGTCCGGGTCGCCGGCCTTCCGATACTCGTTGGCCAGCGGCGCAAAGTACCGGCGCGGGTTCTCGTCGAATTTCTTTTGCAGCTCTTCGATGCGGGCGGAACTCGCCATGAAAGACCTCTATCCGGCGATAGACGGTGGGAAAGCGAAGAATACTCTTCGCAGACGGGTCAAGTCAATCAGAAGTCACACGCCGACTTGATTTTAGGCCCGTCGACCCGGTAGCTTTTTCTGCTCTGCTTTTCCGTCGCAACCTTCGCTCGCCTCAGGAGTAACGCCGCGTGCTGCAAACCATGCGGAGCTGGGCCAAGTTCATCTGGATCTTCGTGATCGCGGCCCCGTTCATCTTCGGGTTCCTGTTCTACCAAATGTCGGGCCTCGGAGGCGCCGCCACGGTGACGCCGAGCACGCCCGTCGCCAAGGTGGATGGCCAGGAAATCCTCTACGCCGACTACACGCGCCAGGTCGAAGCCCAGACCCAGCAACAGCAGCAGACTTCGGCCGGCAGCCTGACGCAGGACGAGATCCGGCAGATCCAGAACTCGGTCTTCGACCAGATGGTGACGCAGGTCCTGCTGGACCGCGAGTACAAGCGGCGCGGCATCTCGGTGACCGACGAGGAGATCCGCGAGTACGCCAAGTACGCCCCGCCCCAGTGGATCACGCAGAGCCCGGATCTCCAGACCGACGGCAAGTTCGACATGGCGAAGTACCAGCGGTTCCTCTCCAGCGCCGCGGCGCGCCAGGGCGGCCTGCTGGTGCAGCTCGAGGACTACTACCGCACCGAGATCCCCAAGCAGAAGCTGTTCGAGCAGATCACCGCCGGCGTGTACGTGACGGACGCCGATCTCTGGCGCGCGTACAAGGACGCCCACGACAGCGCCCAGGTGAGCTACGTCGCGTGGGACAACGCCCCGGATTCGAGCGACCTCAAGTCGGTCACCGACGCCGAGATGCAGAGCTACTACGACGGCCATCACGACGAGTTCACAAGCACCGGCGTGGCGCGGCTCTCCGTGCTGAAGCTCGCCCGCGTGATCACCGCCGCCGACACCGCCGCGGTCCGCGACCGCCTGCTCAAGCTGCGCAACGAGATCACCGGCGGCACGTCCACGTTCGCCGACGTGGCCAAGCGGGAGTCGCAGGACAGCTCCTCGGCGGTCAACGGCGGCGACCTCGGCATGAGCGCCAAGGGCCGGTTCGTTCCCGACTTCGACAAGGCCGCGTGGGCCCTCAAGCCCGGCGAGATCTCGCAGCCGGAGCTGACCCCGTACGGCTACCACCTGCTCAAGCTGAACTCCAGGAAGGGTGACTCGATCGACGTCAGCCACATCCTCCTGCACATCCAGCCGAGCGATTCGAACACCGCCCGGCTCGACAAGCGCGCCGACAGCCTGGCCGCGCTCGCCGCCAGCGCCGAAGATCCGTCCAAGCTCGACACCGCCGCCGCCCGGCTCCATCTGACCATCTACCGGATCACCGCCTCGGAGAACCAGCCGGCGAGCCTCGACGGCGCGCAGGTTCCGAGCGCCAGCGCCTGGGCCTTTGGCGGAGCGCGCAAGGGCGACATCAGCGACCTGTTCTCCGACGACAACGGCTACTACATGGCGCGGCTCGATTCGCTGATTCCGGCGGGGCTGCGCGACTTCAACAGCGTCAAGGACCAGATCCGCCAGGAAGTGGCGTCCCGGCACCACCTCGATCGCATGATGCCGGCCGCCCAGGCGTTCGCGGGCGACGCCGCGGCGACCTCCCTCGAGGCGGCGGCCCAGAAGGCGGGCCTCCACGTGCAGAAGACCGAGACCCCGTTCACGCGCACGTCGTTCGTGCCCGGGCTCGGAGGCCAGTTCAGCGCCGGCGTCGGGGCCGCGTTCGGGTTGCCGCTGCACGTCGTCAGCGCTCCGGTCCGCGGCGAGACCCAGATCACGGTCGAGCGGGTCGACCGCCGGGTGGACGCCGACAGCGCGGCCTGGCTCAAGCAAGAGCAGACGCAGAAGCAGGGGCGCCTCAACCAGCTGCAGCAGGCCCGGCTGCAGATGTATTTGCAGGAGCTGCACGACAACGCCAAGATCGTCGACCGCCGGAGCGCGATCGACGCGGCGATCCGCCGCGCGTCGAGCTAGCCCGGCCCCCGCGGTCCCCGATGCACACGACGGCGCCCCGGCCAGTGGCCGGGGCGCCGTCGCCGTTGGTGCCGGGAACCGCGCGGGTTCCCGGGCTGGTCAGATCAGCCGCTTCGGTTCGCGGACGGGCTGCTCTTCACGCGCCGCCTTGGTCTGCGCGACCGGCTCGCCGCCCGGCAGGCGATCGATCCGCTTCTCGTCGACCTCGTCCGTCACCTGGCGCTGCACGTCGTTGATGCTGCGCTTGAATTCGCGAATGCCCTTGCCCAGCGATGCCCCGATCTCCGGCACCCGCCGCGCCCCGAACAGGACGAGCACGATCACCAGGATGATGAACAGCTCGAGGGGGCCAAAATTGCCGAAATTCATACCGTCTCCTAGAAGAGCGACCGTGCGATGAGATACGCCACGAACACGCCGACGAGGCTCAACAGCGATACGTCGAGCGCCACAGGACCTACACTGAACTTGATGATGACGAGGTCGATGGGCAACGGGCCGATGGCGGGGGTCACGCCCGTGGTCAGGAACTCCTTGACCGCGCCGGAGGGCAGCCACCGGCGCGCGATCTCGGTGAACGCCCCGCCCACGATGAAGCCGATGGACAGCACCAGCACGTGGAAACCGGGTCGATGCTTGGCCGAACCCGTGGGCGGCATCGCTACCAGCGCCGGTCGGTGACGTACGCCAGCGCGTCCACCAGGGCGCGGCGGGCCGGCGAAGGCGGCACGGGCGCCAGCGCCGCTTCCGCCTCCTCGGCGAACTGCTCGCCGCGGCGCCGCGCGTATTCGATGCCGCCGGCGTCCGCCACCAGCCCCATCACCTCGTGGATCAGCTCGTCCTCCGGCACGTCGACCGCGAACAGTTCCTCGACGCGCCGCCGGGCCGCGGCCGACATCGCCGGCAGGGCTCCGATGAGCGGCAGCGTCACCTTGTGCTCGCGCAGGTCGTTGCCCGACGGCTTGCCGGTGACCGCTTCGTCCTCCGTATAGTCGAGGATGTCGTCCACCACCTGGAAGGCCATGCCGAGCCGGTCGCCGAACCGGGCCAGCGGCTCCCGGTGGCGCGCCGCGCCGCACAGCGCCCCGCTCTCGCACGCCGCCGAGAGCAGCGAGGCCGTCTTGGCCCGGATGAGCAGGTCGTACTCCTGCTCGCCGAAGCTCAACGCATCGATCGCCGCCAGCTGTCGCATCTCGCCGAGGCTCAGTTCACTGGACACATCGGTGACGACACGCAGCACGTCGAAGTCACGGATGGCCACCAGCGCCTTGAGCGCCCGCGAGTACAGGAAGTCGCCCATGATGACCGACACCTGATGGCTGTACATCGAGTTCACGGTGGGCAGGCCGCGCCGCGTCGCGGAGTGGTCCACCGAATCGTCGTGCACCAGCGTGGCCAGGTGCATGAGTTCGATGACGCCGGCGAGTTCGATCGCCCGGGGCTCCGAGGCCCCCTCGAGGTCGCTCGCCAGCAGCGTGAGCGTGGGGCGGAACATCTTGCCGCGCCGCCCGAGCAGGTACCCCGCCACCTCCTCGATCATCGGCACGCCCGAAGCCACCGCGCGCTGCATCGACACCGCGACCTGGTCGAGGCGGTCGCGCACCGGCGCCTGGATGGTCCGCAGCGCGTCCGTCATCGGCGACCCGGGCCGCGCCGCGATGCCGCTCACTTGGCGGCCTTCTCGATGGCGTTCATGCGGTCGCCGACGTCGCGGAACTGGACGTCGATCACGAACACCCGCTGATAGTACGTGAGGGCATCGTCGGGCTTGCCCAGCGCCTCGGCGGCCCGGCCCAGCAGATAGAGCACGCCCACCAGCTTGTCGTCGCCCATCCCCTTCTCGTGCAGCGCGCGTCCGAGCAGGGTGGTGGCCATCTGGAACTGCTCCTTCTCCATGAAGCACTGCCCGATGGCTTCGTACGTGCGCACGCGGTTGTCGGCGCCGCGCAGCGCCTTCTGGAATTCCGAGATCGCCTCGTCGAGCAGCCCCATCTCCTTGTACGCGATGCCGAGGTCGTAGTGGCTCTGGTAGTCCTCTTCCTCGACGTTGTCGGCCACGCCCTGCTTGAACTTCTTCAGCATGTCGGCGAAGTCGGCTTCCTCGTCGCCGGTGGGCTCCTCCTCGGCCACGACCATGCGCGTATCCTTGGGCGGCTCCTCCTCGCGCATCAGGTCGCCGAGGTTGATGAAGTCGCCCGCCGCCGCCGGCGTGGCCGCCGCCGCGGGCGCCGCCGCAGCCGTGCCCGGCACGCCTTCGGCCGGCGTGTCGGGCAGCGCGTGCAGCCCCGACTGCGCACGCGCGTTGTCGGGCGCGAGTTCGAGCACGCGGTGGTAGATCACGCGCGCCTTGTCCGCCTGCTCGGACCGGAACAGCGCGTCGGCCAGCTCCAGATAGGCCTCGACCAACCGCCGCTTGTCGTTGACCCGGTAGGCGTACTCCACCCGCTTCTGGTGGTGCTTCACGGAACCGGGGTCGACGCGCACGATCTCGTCGGCCATCGACGCCGCCGCGTCGAGGTTGCCGTCGGTCTCGTAGCCCTTCATCGCCGCTTCGAACTCGTGGAGCCCGCCCTCGCGGTCGCCCGCCTCCAGCATCGCCTCGCCGAGTTCGCGGTGCGCGGCCCAGTCCTCCGGCTCGCCCTCGACCACCGCCTGCAGCATCTCCACCGAGCGCGCCGCGAGCATCGTCGACGCCCGCCCCACGAGCGAGATCCGGTCGTCCTCGTCCGCCACCCCCGCCGATGCCGGCTCTTCGTCCGCCCCGAGTTCCGCCTCCGGCTCGTCCGCCGCTTCCTCCGGGAGTTCCAGTTCGAGGTCGACGGCGCTCTCGTCCTCGTCGCCCCCGACGTCCATGAGCGGCAACCCGTGCGTCGGGGACGCCAATGCCGGCGTCAGCCGCGACACGGCGGGCGGCTCCTCGTCGGGCATGATCAGATCGAGGTCGCTGCCCCCCGCGTCCACCTCGTCGACCTCGGAGGTCGGCTCGAGATCGGGAATCGCCATCTCGGCGGACACCCGCGGCCGCGGCTCCTCGGGCTCGGCGAGCGCCGTCGGTTCGAGATCGATGAGCGAGGCAGGAATGGCGCCCGTGGCACGTGCGTCGAACGACGTGGCCTGCAGCCCCTCCAGCGCCGGCGCGTCATCCGGCGTCGCTTCCGTCCGGCCGGCCAAATCGTCGGCGCGCGTGACGCCGTCGAGGGCGCTCGTGTCGAGGTCCTCGAGTTCCACGGATTCGCCGACGGCCGTCGGCTCCACGAGCGGTTCCGCCTCCAACGCCGGCGCCAACTCCAGCTCCGGCACCGCGGGCGGGGGCGGGGCCGGGGGCGGGGGCGGGGGCGCCGCCGGCTCGACGGGTCTGGCCGGCATCTCGATGCTGCCCCGCATCGTGCTGCTGCGCGGCGCCCGGGGGGCCTCGTTCAGATCGAGGAACACCAGGTCCTGCGCCTTGTTCTCGAGCGGCGTGTCGCCGGCCCGCACCTCGGCGGTCGGGTCGATGGACCGGATCCGTTCCGCGGTCGCCTCGGCCTCCGCGGTGCGCTTCTCGGCGGTGTAGCGCTGGTAGAGCAGCTGCAGCTGCTTCACCGCCTCGCCCGACTTGCCGGCCTTCTGGAGCTGGTCGGCCAGCATGAGGCGGATGTCGTCCTGATCCGGGCAGAGATCGGCGAACTCCTTCAGCGCGCGGAACGCCTCGTCGAGCTTGCCGCCCTTCTGCATCCGGTCGGCGAACTCCAGGAAGTTCCGCTTGGCGTCGGCCGTGAAGCCCTTCTGCGCGCTGATCTTGCCGAGCTTGTAGTAGATGCTGGTCCGCCCGGGCGACTGGCGGAGGATCTTGTTGCAGAGGGCGATGGCGTTGTTATGGAAACCGCCGTCGCTGTAATGGTCGACCGCCTTCTCGTAGTAGTCGACGGCGTCGGCCACGTTGCCCTGGCGCAGCAGGAGGTCGCCCACGCGGTTGAACAGGGCGACGTCCATCTCCTCCGGACTCAGCTCATACTCGGCGAGCAGCTCGATGTAGGCCGCGAGGGCCTTGTCGGGCTGTTTTTTCAGCTCGTATTCGGCGGCCTTCTTCTTGAGCTTGGCGATGTTCGACATCGGCGCCGGCGGGCAGCTTGAGGGGAGCCGACGGCGCGGGGCGTCGGCTGGGAACGAGCGCTGTAAGCTATCCCTAAGTGCTACCAGTCACAAGGTTTGCCGCGTACCCACGAGGCGCGGCAAAGCGGCGCGCCGAACCAGTACGGCAGCTCGCGGTAGTCCTCGGCCGCGAACAGGGCCATATCTGCGGAGTACCCCGGCGCGATCTGGCCGATCCGGTCGGCCAACCCCAGCGCCGCGGCGCCATTGACCGTCGCCGCCACGAGCGCCTCCGCGGCGCTCAGGCGGAGTTGGCTCACCCCCAGGGTCAGCACCGTCGGAAAGTGCAGCGTGGGCGACGTGCCCGGGTTGAAATCCGTGGCCAGGGCCACCGGCACGCCGGCCTCGATCAGCCGGCGCGCCGGCGCCTGGGCGCCGCGGCCGAGAAACACCATCGTGGCCGGGAGCAGCGTGGCCACCGTGCCGGCGCTCGCCAGCGCCGCGATGCCGGCGTCCGAGATCGCCGCCAGGTGGTCGGCCGACACGGCCTTCAACTCCGCTGCCAACTCCGCCCCGCCCGACGACGTGAGTTCGTCGGCGTGCAGCTTGAGCCCAAGTCCGGCGGCGCGCGCCGCCGTCAGGATCTCCCGCGACTCGTCCACCGTGTAGACGTGGGTTTCGCAGAACACGTCGGCGAACCGCGCCAGACCGTCCGCGGCCACGCGGGGGATGAGATCGTGGACGAGCAGGTCGATGTAGGCCCGCCGCGACGCCGCCGTGGCGCGATGCTCCAGCGGCACCTCGTGCGCGCCGAGGAAGGTCGGCACGATCCGCAGGGGCAGTTCGCCGGCGAGCTGCCGGATCACGCGCAGCATCTTCAGCTCGTCGTCCACCGACAGGCCGTACCCCGACTTGACCTCGACCGTGGTGACGCCGCTCGCGGCGAGCATGCGGAGGCGGCGGCGCGCCAGCTCGGCGAGCTGCGCCTCGGTGTGGGCGCGGAGGTCGCGCACGGACGCGTGGATTCCCCCGCCCCGCCGCGCGATCTCCATGTAGTCGAGGCCCGCGGCGCGCATCTCGTGCTCGGCCGCGCGCGGGCGGCCGAACACCGCGTGCGTATGCGAATCCACAAATCCCGGCGCGAGTACGCCGCGGCCGCAGTCGACGATCTCGGCGGCCGGGTAGGCGCGGCGGATGTCGTCCTCGAGGCCCACGGCGTCGATGGTGTCGTGGCGCACGGCCACGGCGTACCCCTCGCGGGGGACCGCGTCGGCCATGGCGCCGCCCCGCCGGGGGCCGGCCGGCCCGGCGCAGGTCACCACCTGGGATGCGTTGACGAATATCAGTTCGCTCATGTCTGGACCGGCGCCCGCGTGCTGCCCATCACGTCCTGTACCCGGGACCACTCGAGCGGCGCCTGGGCTTCGCCGCGACAGGCATAATAGCACGCGTCGCAGGCGATCGCCTCGTACCGGCGAAAATCGCGCCAGTGGAAGTTGGTGGGGAAATCCGGGCAGCGCTTCACGTGCCCCACCGGATCGATGTGGATGGTGCGGATGCCCGAGCGGCAGGGTTCGGTCAGCGCCCCGCGCACGTAGCGCGGGATCTGCCGGAGGTAGTAGTCGGAACTGGTGATCACGCCGCGGTGCCGCCGCTTGAAGTCGAGGAGCGCGGCCACCAGGTCGTCGAGGTCGCGGGCATGCGCGGCTTCGAGCAGCTGATCGCGGTTCCCGTTCTTGGCGTCGGTGTAGACGCTGAGGTTGACGCCCACGCCCAGCTCCTGGGCGCGCCGCACCAGCGGCAGGATCTGATCGACGTTGTCGCGCTTGATGACCGTGTTGAAGCGGATGTTGTCGATGCCGCGTTCGCGCATTCCGGGGATCGCGGCGAAGATGCGCGCCGCCAGGCCGGGAATGCCGCGGGCGCGGTCGTGGCGTTCGTCGGGGTAGTCGAGGGAGATGTTGAACTGGTGGACGCCGGCCTCCCACAGCCCGAGGGCCCGCTCGGGCGTCAGCATCGCGCCGTGCGTGATCAGCGCCACGTACTTGAGCCGGACGGCCGCCGACACCGCGGCCACCAGCGGCTCGAGGTCGCGCCGCATCAGCGGTTCACCCCCGGTGAAGGTGATCATCATCGGGTTGAAGAAGCGCGCCGCGTCGGCGAAACTCGACAGCTCGTGCTCCCGGGCGCCCGGATGGGTCTTCCAGTAGTCGCAGAAGCCGCACCGCGCGTTGCAGCGGAGCGTGACCTCGAAGTGGACGAGCACCGGCATCCGCCGGCTGACCAGCCAGGCGTATTTGCCGATGAACAGCGGGACGTGCCAGGGTTTGAAACGGGCGGAGAGCATCGGAAACGGCGGCTCAACGGCGCGATGGGGCGGGAACGGCAGACTGAAGGCTGTGCGCTATCCGCTGACAGCTCTGAGCTGCCGGCAACAACGCCGAGAAGGATCTCGCCTGCGCGAGGATCCGTCGGTGGGTCGTTGCGGCCGGCTGACGGCTGACGGCCGGCAGCTCACAGCCTTCTGTTCCCGCTCGTTCCGCTCGTTCCGCCGTTCGTGCCGTCACTCGTTCCCGTCGATCATCGGCAATTTGATATGCTCCCGCCGCGCCGTCTCCACCGCCGCCTCGTAGCCCGCGTCCGCGTGCCGCGCGACGCCGATGCCGGGATCGTTCGTCAGCACGCGCTCGAGGCGGACCCGCATCTCGGGCGTGCCATCGGCCACGATCACCTGGCCGGCATGCAGCGAATTGCCGATCCCCACGCCGCCGCCGTGGTGGAACGACACCCACGACGCGCCGCTGGCCACGTTCAGCATCGCGTTCAGAATCGGCCAGTCGGCCACGGCGTCGGTGCCATCCTTCATCTTCTCCGTCTCGCGGAACGGCGACGCCACGCTTCCGGTATCGAGATGGTCACGGCCGATGACGATCGGCGCCGAGAGTTCGCCGCTGGCCACGAGATCGTTGAGCGCGACGCCGAACCGCGCCCGCTCCCCCTGCCCCAGCCAGCAGATCCGCGCCGGCAGCCCCTGGAAGTGCACGCGTTCGCGGGCCAGCGTGATCCAGCGCCGCAGGTGCGCGTCGTCGGGGAACAGCTCGAGGATCAGGTCGTCGGTGCGGTGCAGGTCCTTGGGGTCGCCCGAGAGCGCCACCCACCGGAACGGCCCCTTCCCCTCGCAGAACAGCGGGCGCACGTACTCGGGAACGAACCCGGGAATGTCGAAGGCGTTCCGGACGCCGCGGTCGAAGGCCACGGTGCGGATGTTGTTGCCGTAGTCGAAGGTCACCGCGCCGCGCCGCTGCAGCTCGAGCATCGCCCGCACGTGCACGGCAATCGACTGCTCGGCCAGGTCGACGTAGCGCTTGGGATCGCGCTCGCGGAGTTCCGCCGCCTGGGCCAGCGTGTGGCCCGCCGGCACGTAGCCGTTCAGCGTGTCGTGGGCGCTCGTCTGGTCGGTGAGCACGTCGGGCACCACGCCGCGGGCCACGAACTCGGGCATCAGCTCGGCGGCGTTGCCGACCAGCCCCACCGACAGCGCCCGGCCGGCGGACCTGGCCTCGTTGATCAGCGCCAGCGCCTCCTCGAGCGTGCGGGCCTTGCGATCCAGATACCCGGTGGCGAGGCGCTTGTCGATGCGGGCCTCGTCCACCTCGATGCCGAGGAAGGCCGCGCCCTGCATCGTCGCCGCCAGCGGCTGGGCGCCGCCCATGCCGCCGAGCCCGGCGGTGAGCACGAACCGGCCGGCCAGCGTGCCGCCGAACTGGCGGCGGGCCATGGCGCCGAACGTCTCGTACGTGCCCTGCAGGATGCCCTGCGACCCGATGTAGATCCACGAGCCGGCCGTCATCTGGCCGTACATCATCAGGCCGGCCCGCTCGAGTTCGCGGAAGTGCTCCCAGGTGGCCCACCGCCCGACGAGATTGGCGTTGGCGATGAGCACCCGCGGGGCGCCGGCGTGGGTGCGGAACACGCCGACCGGCTTGCCGCTCTGCACGAGCAGCGTCTCGTCGTCCTCCAGCGCGCGCAGCGCGCGGACGATCGCGTCGAACGCCTCCCAGCTGCGGGCGGCGCGGCCGGTTCCGCCGTACACCACCAGGTCGTCCGGCCGCTCCGCGACCTCGGGGTCGAGGTTGTTCATGAGCATCCGGAGCGCGGCCTCCTGCTGCCATCCCTTGCAGGAGAGCGTCGTGCCCCGGGGCGCGCGCACGGGGCGCGGGCCCGACAGTGGGCGCGGGTCGTGGGTGATCGTCATGGGCGGCTCGCGGTGGAAGGCGCGAAGCGGTCGGCGGCGATCGCGTCGGCGAGCCGGGCGATGTCGCCCGACAGTACGCGGTCGCGCGTGAGCGGTGCCACGAGGGAGCGGACGGCGGCGTGCCCCTCCGCGCCGCCCCGTCCGGGCTTGAGCGGCGCCCGGTAGTCGAGCCCCTGCGCCGCGCACATCAGCTCGATGGCCAGGACGTGGCGCACGTTGTGCACGATCCGCCGCAGCTTCAGCGCCGCCGACATCGCCATCGGCACCACGTCTTCCTTGCTCCCGTCGGTGGGAATCGTGTCCACGCTGGCCGGATGCGCGAACACCTTGCACTCGCTGGCCAGCGCCGCCGCCGTCACCTGGGCCATCATGAATCCCGAGTTGACGCCGGCGTCGGTGGTGAGGAAGGGCGGCAGCCCCTGGTTCAGATGCGGGATGCACGAGGCGGTCGATGCGGCGCTCGGAGATCGTGGCCAGGTTGGTGAGCGCGATGGCCAGCACGTCGAGCGCCAGCGCCACGGCCTGCCCGTGGAAGTTGCCCCCGCTGAGCAGCGTGCCGTCGTCGAACACCAGCGGATTGTCGGTGGCGGCGTTGAGTTCGCGCGCCACCAGCCCCTCGGCGAACTGGATGGCGTCGAGCACCGGCCCGTGCACCTGCGGCATGCAGCGGAGCGAGTACGCGTCCTGCACCCGTGGATCGCCCTCGCGGTGCGACTCGCGAATCTCGCTGTCCTCGAGGAGCTCGCGGAGCAGGCGCGCCGACGCGCGCTGCCCGACCTGGCCGCGCGCGTCCTGGATCCGCGCGTCGAACGCCACCGGCGTGCCGAGCAGCGCGTCCACGCTCATGGCGCCGGCCACGTGCGCCACGTGCCAAAGCCGGTGCGCGTCGACGATCGCCAGCGCCGCGATGGCGGTGTGGGCCTGCGTGCCGTTGATGAGCGTCAGTCCTTCCTTGGGCCCGAGCACCAGCGGCGCGAGGCCGGCCGCGTCGAGCATCGCGCCGGCCGGCCCGCGTTCGCCGCCGCGGAAGAGATCCCCCTCGCCGATCAGCGACAGCGCCAGGTGGGCCAGCGCCGCCAGGTCGCCGCTCGCCCCGACGCTGCCCTGTTCCGGCACCGGCGGATAGAGCCCGGCGTTGAGCATGCCGATGAGCAACTCGGCAAGATCCGCCCGCGCGCCCGAATAGCCCTTGCTGATGACGTTGGCGCGGAGCAGCATCATCGCCCGCACCTCGGGCTCCGACAGCAGGGGGCCGACGCCCGCGGCGTGGCTGCGCACGAGGTTCACCTGCAATTCGGCCAGCCGGCCGGGCGGAATCGCCACGTCGGACAGTTTGCCAAAGCCCGTCGTCACGCCGTAGGCCACGGCGTTGTTGCGCACGAGCTCGGCCACCACCGCCTGCGTGCGGGCGACCCGGGCGCGGGCCGAGGCGGCGAGCGCCACCGGCGCGCGGCCCACGGCCACCGCCGCCACGTCCGGAATCGTCAGCGACTGGCCGTCGAGCGTGATCGAGGTGGACATGGGCGGAACTTCTCCGGCGAGGGGGGACAATTCAAGGGCCGCCGGATCGGGCCGCTACGGCGCGCCGCCGCTCCGGTACGTGCCCCGATTGTAGTTGAACTTGAGGTCCGGCTCGGCGGTGAGCGCGATCTGGAACGAGAAGGCGAAGTTGCCGTTGGGCGACTGCGTGAACGAGAAGATGGCGCGCCAGTCGTGCAGCTCGCGCACCAGTTGCACGTCCTGGCTGGCGAACTGGTGCTGCTGGAAGTTGTACGTCGTGCGCCAGGAGGCCGACCACTTGTCGGTGAGCGGGAACTGGATGTTGCTGCCCAGCGACGACGTCGGCGGGTTGAGGATCACGGGGCCGCCCGCCGACGTGTTGGGAATCGGCGAGTCCTGCGTGGGCGTCGTGCTCTGCTGCTGGATGCAGAGCGCGTACGCCGGCGGATTGTACGATGCGCTCGTGGGGTCGTTGTACGGCGCGCAGTAACGCGTGGGGTCGGCGAGGATGACCGTGCCGCCCACGGGCGGCCGCTGACGGGCCTCGCTGAAGTTGAACGACGCCGACCACGAGCGGCTCACGGGCGCGAGGAAGAGCGTGTTGCGCGACCCCATGCCGGCCACCGGCTGCTGGGCGATCTGGTTCGCGAACTGCTGGTCGGCGTTCAGGCCGCCCGCCGGCGGCGGCCCCGCCGGCTTGGCGGCCGAGTCCTGCGAGAAGCCGAGCATCCGGAAGAGGAAGGCGAACGGATTCTGCTGCTGGCTCACCGTGAAGTTGGCCGACACCGAGTTCTGGAACGGCTTGAACACGGCGCTGTCGGAGAGCGGGCTGCCCTGGAAGAGCGAGTAGCCGACGTTGAACGAGAACCCGGGCAGCAGGTCGGACTGCACGCTGTAGGAAAAGTTGTCGTTGGTGATGCCGGAGATCGGGCGGTGGGTGGCCGAGGCGCGCTCGAAGTCGTAGGTCAGCGCCGACATGCTCAGCGAGACCAGCTTGATCGACCGCGATTGGGCGTTCTTGCTCGGATTGAGCGTGTCCTGATCGGACTTGAGCTTCGCCTCGAGCGACTGGCTGAGCGTCATCGACACGGCCTTCTGGGCCAGCGAGCCGAGGTAGCCGACCCGCGTGCGTCCCGTGGCCGCCAGGTAGTCGTCGCTGATCGAGCCCGCTGGCGCGTATGAGAACGAGATCTGCGGGCTGATCGTGTGGCGGAAGCGGGCGAAGGGCCCGATGCCAGGGAACAGACCGTAGATCGTCGGCGACATCGAGAGCCCGACGGTGGCGCGCTTGGCCTGGTGCACGAACTGGCCGCCCGTGCGCTCGGTGCGCACCCAGAACGCGCCCGGGTCGACGTTCTGGAACCCCAGGCTCGGCGACAGCTTGAGCACGTTGTCGCCGAGCGACGGCAGCGAGAAGCTGGGCGTCCAGTCGACGTCGGTGCGGAAGGTGCTGGCGAACACGCGGGTATCGTGCACCGACGTGTCGCGCGGGTTCGGATAGACCACGTACTGCTGCGGGAAGTCGTTCTGCTGATCGTTGACGGTGAACGAGTTCTTCAGGTTCCACCCGAAGATCTGGATCGGCGTGTCGAACGACATCGTGCTCTGGTAACTGCTGCGCTTGACGGTGGTCGAGTCGATGACGCCGGGGGCGGGCGACGTGTACCGCTCGCTGAACAGGCCCGGCTGGTCGATGTGAAGGCTCTGGCTGGCCGAGTAGTTGAACCCCGGCGTCCAGTTGAGCCACGGGGTGATCTCGATCGGCGAGGTGCTGACGCTCACCGTCGGGAAGTTCATGTCCACCTGGTCCCGCCCCGGATACTGCTTGCGCGTGCCGCCGATGCTGATCTGCGCGGGCCCCACCTTCTGCTGGTAGTTGATGGACGACGAGATGGTCTGCAGCGCGGCGTAGGGGTTGAACGTGTTCTGGCGCTGCAGCGTGGTGCTCGTGACGTAGTTCATGTTCGCCGTGAGCGTGCTGTTGCGCGAGAACGACTGCGTGTGGGCCCAGCTGAGCGCCAGGTTCGTCTGTCCGTTGCGCTGGGCCGTGTACGAGGCGGCGATCTGGCCGTTGAGGAACCGGTCGCGCCAGCGGTAGCGCCACTGGCCGTTGAACCGCAGCCAGCCCGGGTCGCCCACCGATGCGCCGCCCGTGCTGCTGCGCCAGTCCAGCCAGGCCGAGGCGTCCATGTAGTCGCTCAGCGCCCAGTACCACCCGAGGTTCTCGATGTCGCGGCGATACGTGGGGCTGTTGCGGATGATGTCGGCCACGCCGAAGCGCGGCGTCAGCATGCCGCTCTTGCGGCCCGACCGGATGTCCTGGAAGAAGAAGGGCAGCCACATCACCGGCACGTCGCCGATGTAGAGCACGGCGGGACGCCCCACCATCACGCTCTTCGTGCGCTTCAGCTCGCCCACCTCGAAGTGGTAGTCGGGGGCGATCGAATCGTCGCACGAGGTGAGGCTGGCGGCGCTGCCGTAGAGGCGCGACGGGATGTTGCGGGCCGAGTCACCGGTCTCGATCTTCACGACGTCCGGCTTGATGAACCAGGTGTTGCCGCCGTTGTTCACCGCCACTGACGCATTGTTGATGCGACCCGACCGCTCGTTGAGGTTGTAGGTGGCGGTGGTCTTGCCGGCGATCGGCGCCTGCCCGCCGCCGGGCACGATGACGTACCCGCCGCCGGCCGTGTCGCGGCTCGTCACCGTGACGCCGCGGCTCTGACTATTGTAGTTGATGGTGGAGTCGGTGATCACGGTCTGGTCGCCGCGCTGGACGGCCGCCTGCTTGCGCTCGCCGGCGATGATCTGGATGGCCTGCGTGAGCGCGTCAAAGCTCAGCACCCCGCCTTCGTAGCGGGTGACGGAGTATCCCTTCCGATTCATCAGGGCCTGCATCACCGAGTCCGGGGCGGTCCATTTGACGGTGGCCAGCGAATCACGGTGCGTCGTGTCGCCGGCCGCGCGGCCGGTGTCCCCCGGGAAGCGCGGTGGGGGCCGGCGCACCGGAATGCCCTGCGCGTGCAACGCCGACGGCAGGATGACCGCGAGGGCCACGGCCAGCCACCGTGACTTCACGCGGTCTCTCCGTCCTCTTCCGCGAGGACGGCGGCCAGCCGTTTCTCCCGCCGGCGGTAGATGAGGTACGAAAGCACCACGCTGACCTCGAAGAGCAGGTACAGCGGGATGGCCAGTGCAAAGGTCGTGCCGAGGAAGTCGCCGGGGGTGATGATCGCCGCCACCGCCCAGCAGCCGACGATGGCGTGGCGTCGGTACTTGCTGAGGAACTGCGGCTTGACGAGGCCCAGGGCCGTGAGTCCGGTGATCGCCAGCGGCAGCTCGAACACCGCGCCGAACGCCACGCACAGCGTGGTCACGAAGCTGAAATATTCCGACGCGGTGATCATCGGATCCAACGCGTCCGATTCCAGATGCATCAGGTACGCCAGCGCCAGCGGCAACACGAAGAAGTAGGCCAGCGCCACGCCACAGGCAAACAGCACCGTGGCGGCCACCACCACCGGGACCACCAGCCGCTTTTCACGCTTGTAGAGGGCCGGCGAGAGGAAGATCCAGATCTGGTACCCGATCATCGGCAGGGCGACGATCGCCCCGATCACCAGCGAAGCCGACATCAGGATCGAGAAGGTGTCGCCGGGGTGCGTGTACACCAGCTTCCGCCCGTTGAGGTACGGCAGAATCGGCTTCTCGAGGAACAGAATCGCGTTGTAGTGGACGACGATGAACACGCCGATGCCAAGCCCCACGGCGAGGGCGCCGATGGACCAGACCAGACGCCACCGCAGTTCCTCGAGGTGATCGAGGAAGGGCATCTCATCGGACTTCTTGGTGGCCATCGAGCCCTCGGGGACGAAAACGGTTACTTGCCCGGGAGGGCTTTCAGCCGATCGGGTACCAGCTGCGCCTCATCGCTGGTCGGATAGTCGTGGAGCACGCGCTCCCAAGCGGCGCGCGCCGCCGCCACCTTGCCCTGCTGGAGTTGCGAGTTGCCGTATTTGTAGAGCGCCATCGGCGCGTACGGGCTCTTCGGATACTGCGCGACCACCGCCTGATACACCGAATCCGCCGCCGCCGGGTTGTTCTCGGCTTCGAAGCAGATGCCGACGTTGACGGCCGCGTTCGCCACGTCGCCGTACGACGGATACTGGGTCAGGATCTGCGTGAACAGCGTGCGGGCCGTGGCGTAGGCGCCGTTGGCGTACTGATCGCGACCGAGCTTGAACAGCTGGGCCGGCCCTGGCAGCGCCGGCGCCATGGAATCCGGCGCCGCGGAATCGGGCCGGGCCGCCGGCTGCGGCGGCGCCTCCCGCTGGGCCGCAATGTCCTGGATCTGCCGCTGGCTCATCCCCACCCGGTTCTGCAGCGTCGTCAGTTGCATGCCCAGCTCCCGCATCGATTCGGCCGAGTTCGCCTGGCCGTCGGTCACCCGCCGGCTGAGCGCGCGCAGGGAATCGTTGATCGCGGCCAGGGCCCGGATCGCCGAGTCCAGCCGCACCCGGGCCAGCGAATCGTCGCGGGCCCGGGCCTGCTCCTGCGCCAGCGCCTGTTGGGCCTGCTGCGCCCTGGTCGACGTGAGGTCGTCCTGCAGCAGCCGGATGTCTCCCTTGGAGGCGAGACACCCGGTGAGCAGCAGGGCCGCGGGCGCGAGAAGCGTGAGACGGCGCATCACATGCCCGGGTGCTTGAGCATGCCGGTGCCGCCACCCGTGATCGAGAACTCGTCGCGGCGGTTCTGGGACCAGGCGTCCTCGTTGTCGCCCTGCGCGATCGGCCGCTCCTCGCCATAGCTCACTGTCTCGATGCGCGAATCGGCAACGCCGTGGTCGGACAGGTAGCGCTTGGCCGTGGCCGCGCGCCGCTGGCCGAGGGCCAGATTGTACTCCGTGGAGCCGCGTTCGTCGGTGTTGCCGGCGATGCGGATCGTCACGTCGGGGTTCGCCAGCAGGATCGGGACCTTGGCGTCGAGAATGGCCTGGTCCGCCGGGCGCAGATCGGACTTGTCGTAGTCGAAGTGGATCATCTGCGTCAGCGACGCCCGCATCTGCGCCTGGGTCTGCGCCTCGGCCGCCCGCGCCATGCTGTCGGCGCGCGCCTTCGCGGCCGCGTCCTCCGCCGCCCGCCGGGCCGCGTCGAGCGCCGCCAGCGAATCGCGAATGTGCTGCTGGCGCAGGGCGCTGGTGTCCACCGGCGCCGGCGCGGGCGCGGGGGCAACCTCGGGCTTCTTGTGGCAGGCTGAGAGAGCGACGGCCGCCAGCGTGAAGACGACGGGCAGGGCTCGGGACGCGCGCATGATCATTTCTCCTGAACTCGGGGTTGGAAGGCACTACGAGCGAAGCACTGCTCGCGCCGGAATCCGTCCGGCGCGATTACTGGCCGAGTCGCGACGACCACGCTCCCAGCCGCGACGTTCCTCCGTGCGTGAGCTGGCGCATCCGTCCAGACTGCGCGTCCATCACCCACAACTGCTTGCTGCCGGTCCGGCTCGATGTGAACACCAGGTGCCGCGCGTCCGGCGCCCAACTCGGATCCTCGTTTCCCGACTCGCTGGTCAGCTGATGCGGCACCCGGTCGCGCAGCGACATCGTGACGATCTGGAACACCCCCGATTCGTCGGGCACGTAGGCCTGATAGGCGATCGTCAGGCCATCGGGCGACCAGTCGGGATTGGAACGGTAGTTCTTCGTGCTGAATCCGTACGTGGTGAACATATCCGAATTCGTGCCGTCCGCATCCATAATATAAATTTCCGGCGGGCCCGCCCGGCCGGACGTGAAGGCGATGCGGAGCCCGTTGGGGCTGTAGGCGGCCGTACTGTTGTCGGTGCCCCCGCCGGCGGTGATGCGGAGCGCCGCGCCCCCCGCCGTTGGCGAAGTATAAAGATCAGAGCCGTTCTCTCCGGCCACCGTGTAGATGATCCTCGATCCGTCGGGGCTGAACGCGGGGGCGCTGATGTTGGTGTTTCGACGGCCGCCGAAGGAGCGCGACTGGCCGCCGCGCAGGTCGTACACCACGACGCGCGAGTCCTCCCCGAACGTCGCGTAGGCGATCGACCCGGCATCGGGACTCCACGCCGGCGACAGCCCCTCGCCGAGCATCGGGATCGTGACGTCACCGGCGCCGTCCGAATCCACGATGTGGATCGCGTGCGACCGCACGTAGGCGATGCGCGTCGCCGCGATGCCCTGGACGCCCGTGATCCACCGCTCCACCTCGTCCGACACCCGGTGCACCGCCATCCGCCAGCCGCGCGACGCCGAGTCCTGCGGCAGCGCGAACTCGTTGACGTCGAGCACCCGCGCGTGCACCACGTCGTGGAGCGCCACGTGGAGCCCGCGGTCGGTGTTCGTCGCCTGCACCACCGCCAGCGCGCCTATGGTCTGGAAGACGCCGTAGTTCATCGCCTTCTGGTTGCCCAGGGAATCGGTGCCGTTGCGGATTGCGGCCGCCATCGAATCGGGAATCACGATCACCGTCACGCGGTCGCCAAAGTCGAGGTCCCGCTGGAGAATGGCCCGGATCGAGTCGCCGTTGGCGCCGGCCACCGGCAGCACGACCACGCCGGGCCTGACCCCGGGATCATACGTGAGCGTCACGCGCACGCCCTTCATGGTCGAATCCTGCGCCAGGAGCGGCGTGGCCAGGCACAGCAGGGTCAGCGCGAGCGCGAGGGAACGACGCATCAGTGAATGATCCGGGGGTCGAAGGTGAAGATCACGGGCAACACGTCGTCCGGGTACCCCGACGGCAGCGTGCCGAACGCGTGGGCGGTGCCGGCGGCGTCGATCGCCCCCTGCGCCGCGAGGTCGAAGGCGAACGACCCCGACCGCTTCTGGAACCGAAAGTCCGACACGCTTCCGTCGCGATGGATCAGGAATACGACCACGGCGGCCAAGGCCGAGTTCGGCGGCGGCTGCCAGCGCAACGCCACGACGCGCAGGATGTTCTGCAGGTACCCCGGAAAGGGAAACGCGATCCCCGGCGTATCGACGTTCGCCACGTCGGCCCCCTTGCCGCCCTCCGGCCCGCCGCCGGCGGTCGGGGTCTTGGAGTTCGCGGCCCGGGTCTTCGTCTCCGGCGGCGCCGGCGTCACCACCTTGGGCTTTGCCGGCGCCTTGGCGGCCGTCTTCGTCAGCGCGGGCGCGACCTTGGGCACCGGCTTCGCCTTGGGCGGCGGCGTGGGCTTCGGCGTCTCTTTCACGGGCGCCGGCGGCGTCTCGCGCACCACGCCCACCTGCCGCGGCCCCGCCGGCGCCGCGATGAGCTGCACGGCGTACACCGGAGGCAGCGCCGACGGCGCGCCGGGGCGGAGCACGAACAGGGCCGTGAGCACGGCGGCGTGGAACAGCACCGACGCGCCGACCGGCAGCGCGAGCGAGGGGCGGGCCGCGTGCGCGCTCACCTCAGTGCTCCTCCTGATCCGTGATCAGGCCGGCCGTCGGCACGCCCGCCGCCTGGATCACCGCCAGCACCTGGGCCACCACGCCGTAGGGCACGTCCTTGTCGGCCCGCACGTACACACCCTGCTCGGCGCGCCCCCTGGCAAGCGTCTGGAAGGCGGCGCGGAATTCGCCGTAGGACATGGCCGCGCCCTCGTCCACCGCGATGCGGCCGTCGCGCCCGATGGTGATCGTGAGCCCACTCTTCGACGTCACGGGCCGCGCCTCGGCCTGCGGCAGCGCGACGTCGACCCCGCCCTGCATCATCGGCGCCGTGATCATGAAGATGACCAGCAGCAGCAGCATCACGTCGATCAGGCTCACGACGTTGATGTCGGCATTGAGGTCGAGGCGGCGGTGCCGGCGGCGGGCCATCCTAGATGTGCCCCTCGCGCGCCAGCAGCGCGATCACGTCGGTGCCGAAGTTCTCCATCATCCCGTCGAACCGGTTGAGCTTGTTGGCGAAGATGTTGTATCCGAAGGTGGCGGGAATCGCCACGGCCAGCGCCGCCGCGGTGGCGATCAGCGCCTCGGCCACGCCCGGCGCCACGGCGGCGAGATTGCCCGACCCCTTGGTGGCGATGCCGAGGAAGGCCTCGATCACGCCGAGCACCGTGCCGAAGAGGCCGATGAGCGGGCTCGCCGAGCCGGTCGTCGCCAGCAACGGGAGGTAGCGGCCCAGCCGGTCGCGCTCCTCCGCCGCCTCGGCGTCGAGCAGCAGCCGCAGCGTCTCGATCTGCGTGGCCGAGAGCGTGTAGGTGGACCCGCCCCCCGGCGTCACGCCCCGGTTCGCCAACTCGTGCGCCTGCTGGTTGCGGACCTTCGCCTCGGAGACGAAGTGCATCGCCCGCAGAAACAGCCGCGGCAGCGCCCCCGGCTTCGAGCGCTTCACCAGCGCGCCCGCCTCGTCCAGGCGCGGCGCCTTCTCGAAGGCGTGCTGGAACTCGAGCGCCGCGCGCTCCGCCTTGTTGAGCTGCCGCCAGGCGCCGAACATCACCGCCCAACTGATCAGCGAGAGCACCGCCAGCACCCCGAGCACGATCTTCGTGCTGATCGGGGAACTGAGGATGAGGTCGAGGGCGCCGTTCGGCGTGGCGCCGCCGATCTGCATGAACCCGAGAATCATCGGCCGGTGGGGCTTGAGGTGGAGGAGCGCTGGGCGAACCAGGCGTAGGTCTCGGCGAGGCCCTGCGCCAGCGACACGGTGGGGCGCCAGCCGAGTTCGGCCGCCGCCTTGGTGATGGTGAGGTAGGATTGCCGCTGCTCGCCCGCCCGCGGCGGCGCGAACTCCACGGGGACGGTCCGCCCCGCCGAGCGCATCAGCGCCGTCGCGAGGTCGAGCACCGAGGTGGCGACGCCCGTCCCGATATTAAACGCGCGAGCGTCCATTCCGGCACTCTTCGGCGGCGTGAAGCTCGTGGCGCGCAGCATCGACGCCGCCACGTCGCCCACGTAGACGTAGTCGCGCGTCTGCTGCCCGTCGCCGAACACGGTCAGCGGCTCGCCCGCCAGCAGCCGCCCGCAGAAGATCGCCACCACGCCGGCCTCGCCGTGCGGATCCTGCCGCGGGCCGTACACGTTGGCGAACCGCAGCGCCACCGCGCTCAGCCCGTGGATGCGCGCGTAGTACGACAGGTACTGCTCCACGCTGTGCTTGGCGATCGCGTACGGCGAATCGGGCTCCTTGGGCACGTCCTCGGCGTTGGGCGGGGTCGCCGCGTCGCCGTAGATCGCGCCCCCGGTGGAGGCGAAGACGAACCGCGTCGCGCCGAGCCGGCCCGCCGAGCGCACGGCTTCGATCAGATTCAGCGTGCCGACGATGTTGATCTGCGCGTCGCGCACCGGGTCTTCCACGCTCTTGCGCACGTCCATCTGCGCCGCCAGATGCACGATGGCGTCGAACGCCCCCTCGCGCGCCAGCGCCGCCGCTTCGGCCGAGCGGATGTCGAGCGCGTGGAACGCCGCCGCGGCCGGCACGTTCTCGCGCCGGCCGTTCGAGAGGTCGTCCACCACCGACACGGCGTGGCCCGCGGCGACGAACCGGTCGGCCACGTGCGATCCGATGAACCCGGCTCCGCCGGTGACGAGGACGCGCATCAGCGGTTCGCCTCGCGGTCCGCCGGATCCGGCGCGTCCGGCTCCCCCGCCGCCGCGTCGGCGTCGAGCCCGAACAGATAGCGCATGGCGTCGATGACGCCGAGCCCGCGGCCGTTCGACGCCGCGGCGCGCAGCCGCACCGACGGTTCGTGCATGAATTTGTTCATCAGCGATTTCCCCAGGTATTCCACGGCGGCCTGCTGGGCCGGCGTCAGGTCACGCAGCTTGCGCAGCGCGGCCGCGGTCTCCGCTTCGCGCACGGCGTCCATGCGCGACCGGAAGCTCGTCAGCACCGGCACCGCCTCCAACCCCGTCAGCCACTGCCAGTAGCGGTCCACCTCCGACGCCACGATCTGTTCCGCCGCGGGCAGTTCGGCGCGGCGGCGGTCGAGGTTCGACTGGATCACCTGGTGGAGGCTGTCGAGATCGTAGAGGAACACGTTGGTGAGTGCGCCCACCTCCGGTTCCACGTCCCGCGGCACCGCGATGTCGAGAATGCACAGCGGCCGATCGCCCCGCTGCGACGCCGACTCGCGCACGCGCTCCACCGTCACCACCGGATGCGGCGACGCCGTGGACGAGAGCACCAGGTCCACGTCGCCCAGTTCCCGCCAGGCGTCGTCGAAGTGCATGGCGCGCGCGTTGTGCTTGGCCGCCAGCTCGATCGCGTGCTCGTGCGTTCGGTTCGCCACGATCGCGGCGTGGACGCCCTCGTCGACCAGGCACTCGAGCGCCAGCCCCGCCATCTCGCCGGCGCCGAGCACCATGGCGCGGCGGCCCCGCAGCGTGCCGAAGATCTGCTTGGCCAGCTGCACGGCGGCCGAGCTCACCGACGCCGCGCCGCGGGCCACGGCGGTCTCCTCGCGCACGCGCCCCGAGGCGGTCAGCGCGGTCTGGAAGAGCCGGTTGAGCGCCACGCCCGACTGCCCGCGGCAGTGCTCCCATGCGTCGCGCACCTGGCCGTGGATCTGCGCCTCGCCCAGCACCATCGAGTCGAGCCCGGAGGCCACCCGCAGGAGATGGGCGGCGGCCTCCCGGTCGCGCCGGACGTAGCCGTACGGACCGACGTCCGCGCCGAGCCGTTCGCTCATCGCCTCCCAGACGGCGGGCGCCGCGTCCCGCTGGGCCTCGACGAGATAGACCTCGGTGCGGTTGCACGTGGAGAGCATCACGCCCTCGGTCGCGCCTGTCTGCCGACGGATCGCGTCGACGGCCGGCCCGATCTCCGACGCGCGAAACGTCAGGCGGTCGCGGACGTCGAGCGCCGCCGTGCGGTGGCTCACGCCCGCCGCGATCAGCGCCACGCGGTGAGCCTCCGCTCGAACACCCCGCGCTCGATGGCCGCGCAGGCGTCCTCGTCGAGCAGCGACTCGACGGCGTCCTGCCAGCGCTCCTCGGCCCCCCGCGCCCGCAGCGTGTTGCGCAGGCCGAGGAGTCCGTCGAGCGCCCGCGCGTACTCCACCCCCACGCGGCCGGCCACCATGTCCCGGATGCGCTGCGCCAGCGGCGCCAGGTCCGCCGTGGACACGGTGATGAGCACGTCGCCGACGCGCATCGACGTCGGCGTCGTGAAGGTGCCGCGCCCGGCATCGCCGTCGCTCACCAGACGCCCCGCCGCCTGCGCCTGGTCGACGACCCGCTGGTCGAGCGCCGCATCGTCCGAGCAGGCGTACACCAGCGTCGCCCACGCCACGTCTTCCGGCGTGTACTCGCGAACGGCGAGCGTCACGCCGGCATGCTGCGCCGCCAGCAGGCGCAGCTCCGGTCCGGGCGCCGCGCCCACCACGCGCACCGTTCCGCCGGCGCTCGCCACCTGGCCCGCCGCGCGCGCCGCGGCCTCGCCCCCGCCCACGACCAGGATCCGCACCCGCCGCGGATCGACCAACACCGCCAAGCCGCTCAATGGAATCTCCCGCCCACCGGGCCCGCCACGCGCAGGACGACGTAGAGCAACACCACCATCGCGAACGAAACGCTGGACCACACGGCGGCGCGGTGCGCCTGCCAGCCGCGCACCACGCGGCCGAGGGCGACGCCGCTGACTCCGAGCCACGCCCCGATGCCCCAGGCCAGTTGCGCCGGACGCATGCCGCCGTACTGCAGCGAATAGGCCAACGCCAGCACCACGCCCACGGTGAGCCCGAGCCAGCCGGCGAGGGCCGCCAGATGGTTCACCCGATCGAGCGTCGCCAGCGGCGGGAAGAGCCGGAACATCGTGTCGAAGCGCCCCGACTTGAGCTGCCGCCGCTCGAACAGGTACATGAGGCCGGCCGCCGCCGCGGTCGCGAACGCGGCGATGCCCACGAAGCTCAGCGCGATGTGCGACACGAGCCAGGCGCTCTGCACCCCGGAGGGTTCCGGGCGGTGGGCGAAGCCGATCACCACCGCGATGCTCGTCGGCACCGCGGCCAGCGGCGCGGCCACGAGCGTCAGACTGACGTCGCGCGCCACCGCTTCGACCACGAGCAGCGTGGCGGCGAGCACGAACCCGGCGAGCGACAGCGACGGGCCGAGGCCGGCCACGTACACCTGCCCGGCATCCACCGCGAGCGCGATCAGCACGCCGAGATGGACGGCGACACCCGCGCCGAGCAGCGCGAGCACCCCGCGAACGGGGGCCCGCATCTGCCGCGCGAATCCGGTCGCCGCGAGGGCCGCGGCGGCCACGTAGAGCGTGATGGCAAAGAAATGGGCGATCGCTAACATGGCGTTCGCCCAAATCTAATCCCCGGAAGCCGTTACGGCATCATGTGCCGCACGCCGTTACGGCATCTTTGCCGACAGCCGAACCGCGGAGCCGACGTTGATGGCGGGCTGCTCCTGCGCCGTCACGATCGCCGTCGTGCCGAACGGCGTGACCCGGATCGCCTGCGCGCGCCCGATGGGAATCTCGGGATCCCCGGGGCGGCCCCGCACCTCGGACTCCGTCCGGGGGCGATACACGATGAATTCATCGCCCGTCTTCACGCCGTCGGCGGTGGTGAGGTTGAGCACCGCGTAGTTCTGCAGCGTCGGCAGCACCGGCGAGGCCAGCACCCACTGGATCGTCGCCCACCGCCCGTTCTCCACCGGCTGCGGCCGCGTGACGGACGACAGCCCGGCCGTGTCGAGCGGCACGATCGCCTGGCCCGGGTTCATTTCGCCGAACAGCTGCACCACCTGCGCCATGGCCGCGACGCCCGCGGCGGCCGGCCGCGTGACCTCGAGCACGCCGGTGGGAATCGCCACCTGCCCGCCGCCGGGGAGCGTCTTCCCCATCTGCAGCGCCACGTACCGGTCGCCCTTCTGCGCCGCGACGCCGGCCGGCGGCTGGATCATCACGTCGTCATAGGCCTTGAAGATCGATCGCGTGTCGACGGCGCCCTGCGGGTCGAGATCCCCCGACTTGAGGAGCCGCCCGCCGCCCGCGATCTCGCCCGGCTTCACGACGAAGGGCGCGCGGAGGTATTCGCCGGAGAGCACCGTGGGAATCTCCGGGCCCTGCAGATTCAGCGCCACGGGGGTGCGCACGACGGCGGGCGGACGCCGGAACACCGTGGGAGCCATTGCCGGATTGACCGCGGGCGCCGCCGGCGCCCTGGCCGCGGTATCAGCGGGACGCGCGGCCACGGGGGTCGCAGGCGCGGGCGCCGGCGCCGGCGCCACCGAGACGGCCACGCTGGTCACGGCCCCGGGCAGCTTCAACACCTGCCCCGGATAGATCCAGTGCGGATCCGCGATCGCGGACTTGTTGAGATCGTAGATCTCGGGCCACCGGTGCGGATCGGAGAGATACCGCTGGGCCAGACTCCACAGCGTCTCGCCCGTCACGACGGTGTGCGTCGCGGGCATCGCGGTTCCGCCCGTGGGCTGCTGCGCCGCCAGGGCCGCGGGGGCGGCGGCGATCGTCGCGGCCACGAAGGCCGCGCGGAGGATCCGGTTTCGCATCATGCCGAAGGTGTGCTCCCTGCCCCCGCCATGCCGGCCGGCGCGGACAGCTCCAGGGTGGTGGCGGACTCAGCGCCGGGCTGCTACGCCCCGCGCCGGACCCCGGCGATGCCGGGGGCACCGCCGACGCGAACATGACGACCCGACGCCGCAATTGGAAACGGGGTTCCCGGGCCGCGAAAACGGCCCGGAAACCCCGCCCCGACCCTCCGGTTCAGAACGGGAGATCGTCGTCCTGATCCTGCAGCGCTTCCGGGAAGTCCTCGAACGACTCCCCACCGGCCGCGGCCGCCTTGGCCGCCGGGGCCCGTCCGCTCCGCGGCGCCGACTCCCCGTCGTACTCGCCCCCGCCGCCCCCACCGGCCCGCGACGACAGCATGATCAACTCGCGCACGTTGATCTCGGTGCTGTACCGGGTCTGGCCCTCCTTGTCCTGCCACTGCCGGTATTCGATCCGGCCCTCGACGTACAGCTTGTCACCCTTGTGGACGTACTTCTCCACGATGTCCGCCAGCGTCGACGCCTTGCTGTTCCAGACGACGCACCGGTGCCACTCCGTCTTCTCCTGGCGGTCGCCCGACGCGCTGTTCCACGTCCGGCTGGTGGCCAGCGAAAACGTCGCCACCCGGTTGCCCCCCGTCGTCGACCGCACCTCGGGATCGCTCCCGAGATTTCCGATCAGCGTGACCTTGTTCAAGCTTCGGCTCACAGTTCCTCCTGGCGAGAGTAGTTCGAATCCTCGCCGCGCATGATGTCCAATCCAGTAGAATCAACCATAACCAAATTGCTACAGCACAAACACTTCCATTTCAGACACGAGACATTACGTGAGCCCCGGCCCAACAAGCCGGCGCAGGATCAACGCATCCTCCACTGGACGCCGATAATAGCCGCGGCGTCGACCGACCTCCTCGAATGCGCGCGCCCCATAGAGCCGCCGCGCCGCCGCGTTCGACTCCCGAACTTCCAGAAACAGCTCCGCCGTTCCCCGCCGTTCCGCCTCCCCCACCGCCGCCCCGACCAGCTCGGCGCCGATCCCCCGGCCCCGCCCCGCTTCCGCCACGGCCAGGTTGCCGATCTCCCCTTCGTCGCCGGCGAAGATCGCCACAACATAACCGAGCACCGGAGCCCCGGCATCCTCCCGCCACACGGCGAAGTACACCTCCCGCCGTCCGATCATTCCTTCGAACGCCGCCACCGACCAGGGATCGCTGAACGACCGCCGCTCGATGTCGGCGACGGCCGGCAGATCGGCCCGCACCGCCGGCGCGATCGTCACCCGCCGCTTCCGGTGAGCGGACGGCCGTGCGCCGCCTCCCACCGGACCTGGGCCTCGGCCAGCCGTCCGTAGTCGGGCTCCCAGCCGCCCAGATCCACGGCCGCCAGCCCGCCGTTCCCCGGCGCCAGCCGGATCACGCCGCGTGCGTGCGGCGCGCCGGGAATCGCCCGCCCCGCCCCCACCGTCGTTGCCGCGAGGGATGCCGCCAAGGTTTCGACCTCGTTTAGCGCCGCGAGCGCCGGCTCCCCCGCCGCCGCCACACCCGCCGCGTCGACCGCCACCAACTGGACGTAGGCTTCGCCACGGAGCGCGTCCAGCACCGCCAGATACCGCCCGTGCGCGGGAAGCGGGTCCAGCGCGGCCACCATGAGTACCAGCGACGGCACGGCCTGGAGCGGCCTGTCCTGAGCGAACGCGAGCCCCTTGGCGATCGAGGCGGCGATGCGCAGGCTCGTGAAGCTGCCGGGCCCCGCGCCGCAGACCACGAGGTCGATGTCGGCCGGGGCCACCCCGGCCTCGCGCAAGGCCGCCGCGACGGCCGGCATCAGCCGCTCCTCGCGTTCCCCGCGCATCGCCGCCTCACCCGACGCCGCCAGCGCGCCGTCGCGCACCACCGCGACGGAGCCCGTGTAGGTCGAGGCGTCGAGCGCCAGCGTGATCACCGCGACTCCACGCGCAGCGCGCGCACCCCGGGGTCGCCGGGCACGTGGGACAGGTGGAGCCGCATCGCGCGCGCCGGCAGGCGGTCACCGGCGCGCTCCGGCCACTCGACGAGCACCAGCGCGTCCGCGCTCACGATCTCGTCCCACCCCAGATTCGTCAGGTCGCGCGGGCCCTCCAGGCGGTACAGGTCGAGGTGGTAGACGCGCGCCGCGCCGGCGGCGTACTCGTGCACGAGGGCGAAGGTCGGGCTCGTCACGTCCTCGACGACCCCGAAGCCCCGGCAGATGGCCCGGGCGAGCGTGGTCTTCCCGGCGCCGAGTTCGCCCTCCAGCGCGACGACGAGCGGCGCCGCGTGCTCGCGCCCGAACCGCTCGCCCCAGGCGACCAGCTCGGTCTCGGTGAGCCGCAGCTTCGGCGGCGTGTGGGCTCCAGCGAGCACGGGGTTCGCCTCAGCGCGCCGCGCGGCGGCCGCGCCGCGCCGGTGTCGATGCCGGGGCCGGTTCCGCGGCCTGGCGCGACCGCCGCGCCCGCAGCTCGAACAGCTGGTCGCGCAGCTGCGCCGCCAGCTCGAAATCCATGTCCTTGGACGCCGATCGCATCTGCTCCTCGAGCAGACGCTCCAGCGTCTCCGGATCCATCACGTCGTAGCCGCTCTCCGGCTCGGCCACCTTCTGCTGCTCGTCCCTCGGCGCCCGCGCGTCGGCCACCCGCGTGCTGAACCGCACCTCGTCGATGCTCTTCACCACCGACCGCGGCGTGATGCCGTGCTCGACGTTGTACGCCACCTGGATCTCGCGGCGCCGCCCCGTCTCGTCCAGGCACCGCTGCATCGACCCCGTCACCCGGTCGGCGTAGAAGATCGCCTTCCCCGACACGTGGCGGGCCGCGCGCCCCACGGTCTGAATCAACGACCGGTCGCTGCGCAGGAACCCCTCCTGGTCGGCGTCCAGGATCGCCACCAGCGACACCTCCGGCAGGTCGAGCCCTTCGCGCAGCAGGTTGATGCCCACCAGCACGTCGAACTCGCCCAGGCGCAGCCCGCGCACGATCTCCATCCGTTCGATGGCGTCGATGTCCGAGTGCATGTACCGCACCCGCACGCCCACCTGCTGCAGGTAGTCCGTGAGGTCCTCGGCCATGCGCTTGGTCAGCGTCGTCACCAGCACCCGTTCGCCGCGGCGCTCGCGGACGCGGATCTCGCCCAGCAGGTCGTCCACCTGCCCCCGCACCGGCCGGATCTCGATCTCCGGATCGACCAGCCCCGTGGGACGGATGATCTGCTCGACCACGACGCCCTCAGAAAGCCGCAGGTCCAGCTCCCCCGGCGTCGCCGACACGAACAGGGCCCGCGGCGTGAGCGACAGGAACTCGTCGAACATCAGCGGCCGGTTGTCGAGGGCGCTCGGCAGCCGGAACCCGTATTCGACCAGCGTCAGTTTGCGCGCCCGGTCGCCGTTGAACATGCCCCCGATCTGCGGCAGCGTGACGTGCGATTCGTCGACGACGACGAGGAAATCCTCGGGGAAGTAGTCGAACAGGCACGCCGGGCGCTCGCCCTCGGCGCGGGACGAGAGGTGGCGCGAGTAGTTCTCGATGCCGGCGCAGGTGCCGATCTCCAGCATCATCTCGATGTCGAAGTTCGTGCGCGACTCGAGCCGCTGCGCCTCGAGCAGCTTCCCCGCCTCGCGCAGCACCGCGAGCCGCTGCACCAGCTCCTCGCGAATGAGCTTCACCGCCCGCTCCAGCATCGGCCGCTGCGTCACGAAGTGCTTGGCCGGGTACACCGCCGCCGTCGTCAGCATGGCGATCGTCTCGCCGGTCAGCGGATCGATCTTGGAGAGCCGCTCGATCTCGTCCCCCCACATCTCGACCCGCACCCCCTGCTCCTCGTACGCCGGCAGGATCTCCACCGTATCGCCCCGCACGCGGAAGGTGCCGCGGTCGAACGCGACGTCGTTGCGGTTGTACTGGATCTTCACCAGCGAGCGCAGGATGTCGTCCCGCGCGATGCGCTGCCCGACGGCCAGCGTCACCATCTGCTCGCGGTACTGCACCGGGTCGCCCAGTCCGTAGATCGCCGACACCGTGGCGACGATGATCACGTCCTCGCGCTCCATCAGGCTCGACGTCGCGCGCAGCCGCAGCCGGTCGATGTCCTCGTTGATCGAGGCGTCCTTCTCGATGTACGTGTCGGTGGTCGGCACGTACGCTTCCGGCTGGTAGTAGTCGTAGTACGAGATGAAGTACTCGACCGCGTTGTGCGGGAAGAAGCTCTTCAGTTCGCCGTACAGCTGCGCGGCCAGCGTCTTGTTGTGCGACAGCACCAGCGTCGGGCGGCCGTAGTCGCGCACGACGTTGGCCACGGTCATCGTCTTTCCCGACCCCGTCACGCCCAGCAGCGTCTGGAACCGGTCGCCGCGCGCGAGCCCCGCCGAGAGTTCGGCGATCGCCTTGGGCTGATCGCCGGCGGGCGCGAAGGGCGATTGGAGGTCGAAGACGGCGGCCATGATGGTCGGAATCTACTACTTCGGCGTTTGTTCGGTAGATGGCAGATGCCGCTCCAGCCCGAGGGCCAGACCGATCGCGGCGATGCACAACACCCCCGCCGTCACGAAGGGCGACGCCATCCCGTAGCGCTCGAAGGCGACGCCGTCCCACCAGGGGAACACCGCGCGGGCCAGCCCGCCGAACGTCTGCTGGACCCCCATGTAGAGCCCGCGGTCGGTGGCCGGCACCACCCGCGACAGCGTGGCCGTCACGCCCGGAAAGGTGAACGCGGTGCCCAGCGGCATCAGCGTCATCGCGATCCACAGCGCCGGGTAGCCGTGCGAGAGCGGAAAGAGAATCATCCCGCCGCCCAGCATGATCAACCCGGCGCGCGACAGCGGCAGCTCGCCCAACCATCGCACCGCGGGTCCGAGCAGCAGCACGCGGGTGAACACGCCCATGGCGCCGAACCACATGAAGAAATACCCGATCGTGTGTTCGTCGATGCCGAACCGGCGCTCGAGGAACTGCGCGAACACGGCAACCATGCCGTAGAAGGCGCCGATCGCCACGGTGTAGGTCCAGATCAGCCGCGCCGCCGGCGACGTGGGATGGCGGAGCACATGCCAGAGCGCCTCACGGGTCCGCCGCCGCGGCCGCAGGGACGGTTCCACGACGGGTTCGCTGTGAGACTCCCGGAGGTACCGCCAGGCGAAGACCGTGTTCACGAGCGAGAGCGCGGCCGCGGCGAGCCCGGGCGCCGCCTGCCCCCACGCGGCGGCGAGCAGCGACCCGGCCGCCGGGCCGACCACGGCGCCGAGACTGGTGGCGGCCGAGAGCCAGCCAAGGCTCTTCGCCCGGTCCTCGGGAGCCGCGAGATCGGTGACGTACGCCTGCACCACGCCCACCGTGCCGCCGCCGAACCCCTGCACCACCCGCGACAGGCAGAGGAGCCAGAACGAGTTCGCGAACGCGAAGACGAGATAGGAGGCCGCCGACAGCAGCAGCCCGGCGAGGAGCGTCGGGCGCCGGCCGTGCCGGTCGGAGAGGCGCCCCCAGAGCGGCGCGCTCACCAGCTGCGCCACCGAGAACGCCCCGATGAGAATCCCGATCTCGGCGCTCGTCGCCCCGAACCGCTCGGCGTAGAAGGGCAGCAGCGGGATCACCATGACCAGCCCGATCATGTCGATCAGTGCCGTGACCATCAGCACGACGAGTTTGGCCATATTCGGAGTGATTCCCGGTGGGCCAGGTCAATCGTCGGCCGCCAGACGCTCCCGGCGCGCCACTTCCGCGATCCCCTTCACGCGCCGCATGGCCTTCACGATCTTCTGCAGGTGGGTGAGGTTCTCGACCTCCACCACCACCGAACCCGACACCTTGCCGTCGGTCGTCCGCATGTCGAAGCTGCGGATGTCGGTGCCGGTGGAGGTGACCGCCGCGGCGAGGTCGGCGTACATCCCGCGCCGGTCCGCGCCGTCGAGCGCGAGCCGCACCACGAACCGCTCGCCCTCGGCCTCCTGCCAGTCGATCTCCAGCCGGCGTTCCGGCTCGTGCGCCAGGAGCAGCAGGTTGGGGCAGTCGCCGCGATGGATGCTCACGCCGCGGCCGCGGGTGACGTAGCCCACCACCGCGTCGCCGGGCACGGGCTGGCAGCACTGGGCGTAGCGGACCATGATGCCGTCGACGCCCTGGATGCGGATGCCCTTGGGCCCGCGCATCCGGTCGACGAGGCGCTCGATGGCGCTGGGCCGCGTGGCCTCGGTGCCCTCGAGTTCCGGATAGATCTGCTTCAGGGCCGCGGCGATCTGCACGTCCCCCTGCCCGATCGACGCCAGCAGGTGCGTCTCGTCGGTGAGGCTCAGCGCCTTGGAGGCGCGGGCCAGCTGCTCGCCCGACGGCCGCGCGAGGCGCCGCCGTTTGATCTCGCGATCCAGGATGTCCTGGCCGAGCTTGGTGGCCGACTGCTGGGCCTCGCGCTTGAGCACCTGCCGGATCTTGTGCCGGGCCCGCCCGGTGCGCACGTGCGCCAGCCAGTCACGTGTCGGGCGGGCGGTGTTCGACGTGATGATCTCCACCGTCTCCGAGTTGCGGAGCGGCCGCGAGAGCGGCGCGATGCGGCCGTTCACCCGGGCGCCGGCGCAGTGAAGCCCGATCTCCGTGTGCACGGCGAACGCGAAGTCGATCGGCGTCGCGCCCTTGGGCAGCTGGATGACGTGGCCGGTGGGGGTGAACACGAAGATCTCGTCCTGGTACAGGTCGAGCTTGAGGAACTCCAGGAACTCGTCCGGCGTCTTGGCGTCGAGCTGGAGCTCGAGAATCTGTCGGAACCAGGTGAGGTGGCGGTCGAGTTCGTCGGCGCTCTTGGCATCCTCCTTGTACAGCCAGTGCGCGGCGATGCCGAAGTCCGCCGTCCGGTGCATGTCGCGGGTGCGGATCTGCACCTCGTACAGCTGCCGGCCGGGCCCGAACACCGTCGTGTGCAGCGACTGGTAGCCGTTCGACTTCGGCTGGGCGATGTAGTCCTTGATCCGCTCCTGCACCGGCGTCCACCCGTCGTGGATGATGCCCAGCGCGTGGTAGCATTCGGGCACCGTGTTCACGAGCACTCGGATGGCCAGCAGATCGTAGATCTCCTCGTACGGCTTCTGCCGCTGGGTCATCTTCTTGTAGATCGACCAGAGGTGCTTCGGCCGGCCCGTCACGTCGGCGCGGGCGATCCCGGCCCGCCCCAGCGACAGCTCCAGCGGCTCCTTGAACTGATTGATCAGCTGCTCGCGCTCGCCACGCTTCTGCGCCACCTTCTTGGCCAGCGTCTTGTAGCCCTCGGGCTCGAGGTGTTTGAACGCCAGGTCCTCCAGCTCCCACCGCATCTTCGCCATGCCGAAGCGGTGGGCGAGGGGCGCGTAGAGGTCGCGCGTCTCCTGGGCGATGCGGCGGCGCTTCTCCGGGGGCAGCCACTCCAGCGTGCGCATGTTGTGCAGCCGGTCGGCGAGCTTGATGATGATCACCCGGGCGTCCTTGGCGATCGACAGCAGCAGCTTGCGGTAGTTCTCGACCTGCCGTTCCTGCGACGACGTGCCCGTGGGGAGCTTGGCGATCTTCGTCATGCCGTCGACGATGCCGGCCACCTCGGGGCCGAACTCCCGCTCGACGTCGGCCACCGTCACCTTGGTGTCCTCGACCACGTCGTGGATGAGGCCGCTGGCCACGGTCACCGAATCGAGCTGCAGGTCGGCGAGAATCTTCGCCACCTCGACGCAGTGCGTGACGTAGGGCTCGCCCGAGTTGCGCACCTGGCCGGCGTGCGCCTCGGCGCTGAACTGGTAGGCGTGCGCCAGCAGGTCCGGGTCGAGCCGCTCGTGCTCCGGAATGTCCCCGTCGGGCCAGCCGGGGATCGCCTCGCGCAGCGCCGTGGCGCTCACAACAGCCCCGCCTCGGCGAAGCTGCTGTAGCGGCCGCGCCCGATGATCACGTGGTCGTGCACGGGAATGTCGAGCAGGCGGCCGGCGGCCACCAGCTGATCGGTGACGGTGCGGTCATCGGCGGAGGGCATGGGATCGCCGCTGGGGTGGTTGTGCACGAGGATGACCGACGCGGCGCGCTCCGCGATCGCTTCGCGGAACACCTCGCGCGGATGCACGAGCGACGAATTCAGAATGCCGCGCGTCACCGTCACGTCCCGTTCCAGCCGATGCTGCGCATCCAGTACCGCCACGTGAAACTCCTCGACCGGCA
This sequence comes from uncultured Gemmatimonadaceae bacterium, assembly GCA_963775915.1. Taxonomy (GTDB): domain Bacteria; phylum Gemmatimonadota; class Gemmatimonadetes; order Gemmatimonadales; family Gemmatimonadaceae; genus JAGWRI01. The sequence continues at coordinate 353,897 of CAVZKH010000007.1, read as the reverse complement.
GGTCTTCCAGCCGCGGCGCGAACAGCGCCACCACGTCCCGGGGCGACCGCAGGGGCGCCCCATCCTCGCGCGATTCGGCGGCCATCCGGCGCCCCAGCTCCAGGGACGCGTGGATCGTCACCGCGCGCGCCACTCCTACCCCGCCCACGGTTCGGAGAGCCGCCACGGGCTGCATGGCGATTCGCCGCAGGGAGCCCCCGGCCGCCGCCAGGATCTCCTCGCCCAGCCGGAGCGCCGATCGCCCGGCGCCGCCGGACCCCAGCACCACGGCCAACAGCTCCGACGACGACAGCGCGCGCGCCCCGAGATCGAGCAATCGCTCCCGGGGGCGCTCGGACCGGGGCAACTCATGAATAGTTAGCGCGCGCGAAGTGGACTGGCTAGCCATGGGACGGTTCCTCGGGCATGGGGCGACGGTGTTCCGACTGCGCCCAAGGATGGGACCGAACGGCCGGCCGGCCCGTACCGAAATCACGCAGCGCGAAGCGCCGCGCGGCCGTCGCCGGCCCCACCGAGAGGTCCGGCGGCTCCTAGCGCGACGGGGCCGCGGCGCTCAGGCCGTGGCGCCGTGGCACTTCTTGAACTTCTTGCCCGACCCGCAGGGACAGGGATCATTCCGCCCCACCGTGGACCAATCCACCGCGCCGCTCCCCCCTCCCGTCCCCCCTCCCGCCGCCGCTCCCTCTCCGGCCCCCGCCGCCCCACTGCCCACGCTGGCCGGCCGGTTGAGCGGCCGCGGGCGCCCCGCGCCCACCACCATCGGCTCCCGCTGGGCCGGCGCCGGGGCCGCCGCGGGGACCCCGGCCGGTTCGCCATCCGCCACCGCGTCCTCCTCATCGGCCGGCACGTCTTCGAGCACGCCGAGCGCGTTGTAGCGCTTCTTCGGCGCCGCCGGGCGCGCCGGCCCGCCAACGGGCGCCCCGCCGCCGGGGCCACCGCCCGGCGGCCCGAACGAGATCTGCGCCCGCAGGAAGCGCTCGGCGAACGTGGTGTAGATGTCCGCCATCAGGTCCACGAACATCGAGTACGCCTCCTCCTTGTACTCGATGAGCGGATCCTTCTGCCCCCACGACCGGTAGTGGATCGAATTCCGCAGCTGGTCGAGGTCGTACAGGTGATCCTTCCACTTCTCGTCCAGCACGTTGAGCATGACCAGCGCCAGCAGCCGGTCGGCGAACCCGCCCTGCTCGTCCTTGTACTGGTTGAGGCTGTCGATCTTGGTCTGGAAGGCGCGCCGGCCCGCCGCCACCGCCGCGTCGGCGGCGTCGGCCGCCGTGGTCGGGCGCAGGTCCGGATTGTCGAGCTCCGGCACCGACAGCAGGTAGTGCATCAGCAGCTCCTGCTGGATCAGCGGGATGTCCCAGTCTTCGGCGCGCTCGTACTCCAGCAGCGCCTTCTCCACGCGCGTGCCGAGCGCGCGCTCGACCATGCGCAGCGCCTCGCCCTTCAGCTCCTCGCCGCCCTCGAGCGCGAACGTGCGCAGGGAGTAGATGACCTCGCGCTGCTGGTTCATCACGTCGTCGTACTCGAGCAGGCGCTTGCGCGACTGGAAGTGCTGCAGTTCGACGCGCTTCTGGGCCTGCTCGATGGACCGCGTGATCAGCGGGTGCGTGAGCACCTCGCCGTCCTTGGCGCCGAGTCGGTCCATGAGCTTGGCGATGCGATCGGACCCGAACAGGCGCATCAGGTCGTCTTCCAGCGACAGGAAGAACTGCGACGTGCCCGGATCGCCCTGCCGGCCGGCGCGGCCGCGCAGCTGCCGGTCGATGCGCCGCGACTCGTGGCGTTCCGATCCGATGATGTGGAGGCCGCCGACCTCGGTGACGTCGATATCGTTGCCGTCGAGATCCTTCACGACCGACGGTTTCGAGACGGTGACGCCGGGTCCGAGTTTGATGTCGGTGCCGCGGCCGGCCATGTTGGTGGCGATCGTCACCGCCCCGGGCTGGCCGGCGCCGGCCACGATCTCGGCTTCGCGCTGGTGGTACTTGGCGTTGAGGACGTTGTGGACGATGCCGCCGCGCTGGAACAGCTTCGCCAGCGTCTCCGACGCATCGACGCTGGTGGTGCCGATGAGCACGGGGAACCCGAGCCCGTGCAGGCGGCGCGTCTCCTCGACGATCGCGTTGTACTTCTCGCGCCGCGTCTTGTACACGAGGTCGTGGCGGTCGTCGCGGATCACCGGCCGGTTGGTCAGGATCACCGAGACCTCGAGCTTGTAGATCTCGAAGAACTCGCGCTCCTCCGTTTCCGCGGTGCCCGTCATGCCGGCCAGCTTGTCGTACATGCGGAAGTAGTTCTGGATCGTGATCGTGGCCAGGGTCTGCGTCTCCCCCTTCACGCGCACGCCCTCCTTGGCCTCCACCGCCTGATGCAGGCCTTCCGACCACCGCCGCCCCGGCATCGTGCGGCCGGTGAATTCGTCGACGATCAGCACCTCGCCGTCCTGCACCACGTAGTTCACGTCGCGCTCGTACAGCGAATGGGCGCGCAGCAGCTGGTGGATGATGTTCAGCTTCTCGCTCTTCGCCGCGAAGTCGACCTCGATCTGGCGCCGGAGTTCGAGCCGCTCCTCGGGCGTCAGCGACGTGTCGTGATCCACACGATGCGTCGCCTCCGAGATGTCGGGCATGATGAACGCTTCATGGTCGTTGGGCGACATGAAGTCCACCCCGCGATCGGTGAGGTGCACCGAGTGCCCCTTCTCGTCGAGCACGAACAGCAGGTCTTCCTCGAGCTCGCGGTACTGCTGCTTGGAGGCGGGCAGCCGCCGGTCGGCGATGTAGTCCAGCTCCATGCGCTGGAGCAGCGTCTTGTTGCCCGTCTCCTGCAGCACCTTGAGCAGCCGCTTGTTCTTGGGCCCGCCCAGCTGGGCCTTGTACAGCTTCATCCCGGCGGCCGCGGTTTCGCCCTTCTCCAGGTCGCGCTCGGCGTCGCCCACCAGCGTGTTGACGAGTTCCGTCTGCTTGCGGGCGAGGCGGCCCACGGCGGCGTTGTGCTCGAAGTACCGCGTGTCGTCGTCGTTGCCCACCGGCCCCGAGATGATGAGCGGGGTGCGCGCCTCGTCGATCAGCACCGAGTCCACCTCGTCGACGATCGCGTACACGTGCCGCCGCTGGACGCGCTGCTCGAGCTGCACCACCATGTTGTCGCGCAGATAGTCGAAGCCGAATTCGTTGTTCGTGCCGTACGTGATGTCGCAGAGATAGGCGGCGCGCCGCTCCGGCGTGCCGGGCTCGGTGTCGTCGAGGCAGCCGACGGTGAGCCCGAGATACTTGTAGACGTGCCCCATCCACTGCGAGTCGCGGCGGGCCAGGTACGAGTTGACCGTCACCAGGTGGGCGCCGTGGCCGGGCAGCGCGTTCAGGTACAGCGGCAGCGTGGCCACCAGCGTCTTGCCTTCGCCCGTGGCCATCTCGGCGATCCGCCCCAGGTGCAGTTCGATGCCGCCCATGAGCTGGACGTCGTAGGGCACCATGTTCCACTCGGTGTCGTGCCCGGTGACCGTGACGGTGGTGCCGAGGAGCCGCCGGCAGGCGGCGCGCACGGTCGCGAACGCCTCGGGGAGGATCTCGTCGAGCACCGCGGCGGTGGCGTCCCGCAGCTGGCCCTCGACGCCGCCGGACCCGTCGGCGCCGCCGAGCTCGCGGTCGATCCGCTCGCGCTCCTCGGAGTCGCTCGCCTGGTGCTTCCGCTCGCGCAATTCCGCCACCTGCGCCGCCAGCGCGTCGGTGCGCTCGCGGATCGTCGCCCGGAACTTGTCGGTCTGGGCCCGGAGTTCCTCGTCCGAGACGTGGCCCAGCCGCTCGTCGTGCTCGTTGATCGCGTCGACGATGGGCTGAATTCGTTTGCGCTCGCGGTCGTGGCGATTGCCGATGACCGCGGCGATCATTCCCTTGATCATGCCGTTCCCTCTCGGTACAACCCCGTCGTGGCGATGTAGTCCGCCACGGCGGCCGTGACGAAGCCGCGGATCGGCCGGCCCTGCCGCACCCGCTCGCGGATCTCCGTGGACGACAGGTCCACCCGCCGGGTCTGGAGCCGGATCACCGATCCGGGCGCGAGGCCCGCCGGCAGCGCCGCCTCGGCGTCGTCGGCCCGCTGCATCACGCCCAACCGGGCCAGGGCGGTGATCCGCGCCGGCTCCCGCCACTGCGCGAAGCCGGCCAGCAGGTCGGCCCCAACCAGAAAGAAGCGCTCCGCGTCCGGATACCGCTCCGCGAATGCCGCCAATGTCTCAACCGTGTAAGATAATCCCTTCCGGTCGATTTCGATGGACGACACCGAAAATCTGGGATCGCCGTCCACGGCGAAGTGCACCATGGACAGCCGCTGAGCGGGGGTGGCCACCAGGGCGTGGGACTTGAGCGGGGTCGCGCCCGTGGGCACGAAGATCAGGCGGTCCAGCGCCAGGGCGTCGAACGCATCGCTCGCCGCCAGGAGGTGGCCCAGATGGGGCGGGTCGAAGCTGCCCCCGAGTATGCCCAGCCGCATCGTCAGCGCGGCAGCAGGCCCGGCGGTCCCCCCAGGGCCCTGGTCGTGTCTTTCGAAACCGCTGCCCCGCGGCAGTCTTCCTTTGACTTGGCGTCGGCCGGATAGAGCGTCCGCAGCTGCTTGCAGATGTCGGCCAGGTCTTCGCCATAGTGGATGACCTTGTACGACTCGGCCAGCCGCAGCATCGCCAGCCGGGCGTGGTCGGTTTCCGGCCACTTCTGGATCACGGCCTTGAAGTAGAGGATGCCGGAGTCCCACGCCTTGTTCCGGAAGTAGAACAGTCCGGCGTTGTATTCCTTGGTGGCGAACCATTCGTTGAGCGTTGCGATCTGCCGGCGCGCCGAATCGGCGACCGCCGCGTTCGTCTGGGCGAACAACTGCACCGCCATCGTGTAGGTCTGCATCGCGGTGAGCCCGTACGTCTCGTCGAGTTCCGGCTTGTGCCAGAGTCGCTGGTAGGCAAGCCCGGCGGCGTACGCGGCGTGCGGAGCCAGCGTGTCGTCGGGGAACGACTCGACGAGCCGCGAGAACGCCTGGGCGGCGAGCAGATCGTCGCCCTGGCGCGCATGCGCCTCGCCGAGGTACCAGTACGACGGCACGAGCAGCGTGTCGCGGATGCCGAGATCCAGCGTCAGCTTGTCGAAGCCGGAGATCGCGTTGTCCCAGTGCCGCTTGTGGAACTCGGTGAGCGACGCTTTGAACAGCGCTTCGTTGGTGGGGAACTTGGTGACGACGAACGCCGGCCGGCAGGCCGCGGCGGCGAGCCCGAACGCCAGCGCCGCGACCAGTCCGCGGGTGTGTCGATGCATAGGCCGTGAAACATAACGGGCCGTGCGCCCGCGGGGCATCCTCACGCGACGGGATTCCCGCCGGGCCGCGGCACGCGCGGCTCCATCCGCGGCGTCCCCATGAGGGAACGGAGGAAGGCGATCGTGCGCGTCAGCCCCTCGCGGAGCGGCACCTTGGGCTCCCACCCCAGCATCGTGCGGGCCCGCGTGATGTCCGGCTGCCGCAGCCGCGGATCGTCCTTGGGCAGCGGCCGGTGCTCGATCGGCGCCGGGCTGCCGGTCAGCTCCTTGATCAGTTCGGCCAGCTCCGACACGGTGTGCTCCGTCGGGTTGCCGATGTTCGTCGGCATGTGGTCGCCCCGCAGGAACAGGCGGTAGAGCCCCTCCACCTCGTCCTCCACGTAGCAGAAGCTCCGCGTCTGCCGCCCGTCGCCGTAGATCGTGATCGGCTCGCCGTTCAGCGCCTGCACGATGAAGTTGGACACGACGCGGCCGTCGCGCGGCCGCATGCGCGGCCCGTAGGTGTTGAAGATGCGCACGATCCGGGTGTCGAGGCCGTGGTAGCGGTGGTACGCCATGGTCATCGCTTCGGCGAAGCGCTTCGCCTCATCGTAGACGCCGCGGGGCCCGATCGGGTTCACGTTTCCCCAGTAGGTCTCGGTCTGCGGATGCTCCAGCGGGTCACCGTACACCTCCGACGTCGAGGCGATCAGGAACCGCGCGCCCTTGGCCTTGGCCAGCCCCAGCGCGTTGTGCGTGCCCAGCGAGCCGACCTTGAGCGTCTGGATCGGCAGCTCGAGGTAGTCGCACGGGGCTGGCCGGCGAGGCGAAGTGCAGCACGCCGTCCACCTGGCCGGGCACGTAGGTGAAGGTCGATGATGTCGTGCTGGATGAACTCGAACCGCACGTCGCCCATGAGGTGGGCGATGTTGTCCGGGTGCCCGGTGACGAAGTTGTCGATGCCCGACCACCGTGTGGCCGTCGGCCAGGAACCGGTCGCAGAGGTGCGAGCCGAGGAAGCCGGCGGCGCCGGTGATCACGATTCTCATGCGCGGGCCCCCGCCCCCCGGCCGATCGACACGTACTCGAAGCCGAGCGCGCGCATCTTGGCCGGGTCGTACAGGTTCCGACCGTCGACGACGATCGGGCGCTTCAGGAGCTGCTGCATCCGGCGGAAGTCCGGGTGCCGGTACTCGTTCCAGTCGGTCACCACGACCAGCGCGTCGCTGCCCTCGAGCGCGTCGTAGCCGGTCTCGGCGTACGCGACCCGGTCGCCGCAGCCGCCGGCGCGCCTCGGGCATCGCCACCGGATCGTGCGCCGTCACGCGGGCGCCGGCGGCCAGCAGCGCCTCGATGAGCACCAGCGCCGGCGCCTCGCGCATGTCGTCGGTGTTCGGCTTGAACGCCAGCCCCCACACCGCGACGCGCGCGCCGCGGAGCGCATCGCCGAGCAGCGCGCTGGAGCTTCTCGAACAGCACGCAGCTTCTGGCGGTCGTTCACGTCCTCCACCGCGCTCAGGATCTCGAGCGGCGCGCCCGAACTCGTGGCCCGTGCGCACGAGCGCCTTCACGTCCTTGGGGAAGCAGGACCCGCCGTAGCCCGGGCCCGGAAACAGGAACGCCGGCCCGATGCGCGCGTCGCTGCCGATGCCCTTGCGCACGAGGTCGACGTTGGCGCCGACCCGCTCGCACAGGTTGGCGATCTCGTTCATGAACGAGATGCGCGTGGCCAGCATCGCGTTGGCGGCGTACTTGGTCATCTCCGCCGAGGGGATGTCCATGAAGATGATCGGCTTGCCCGTGCGCACGAACGGCGCGTACAGCTCGCGCCATCACGCTGCGCGCCGTGGTCGGTCTCGACGCCGACCACCACGCGGTCGGGCTTCATGAAGTCGTCGACCGCCGCGCCTTCCTTCAGGAACTCCGGGTTGCTGCAGACGTGGAACGGGGAACTTGGCGTTGGCCGCGATGGCCGCGCGACACCTTCGCCGCCGTGCCGACGGGCACCGTGGACTTGGTGACCACCACCAGCTCGCGGGTCATGTGCTGGCCGATGGTCGTCGCCACGGCGAGCACGTGCGAGAGATCGGCCGAGCCGTCCTCGTCGGGCGGCGTGCCCACGGCGATGAACACGACGTCAGCCGCGGCGATGCCCGCGCCCACGTCGGTGGTGAAGCGGAGCCGCCCGTCGCGCTGGTTGCGCTCGACGAGGCGTCGAGCCCGGGCTCGTAGATCGGCAGCACGTTGCGCGTGAGCCCTTCGATCTTCGCGGCGTCCACGTCGGCGCAGACGACCGCGTTCCCGGTCTCGGCGAGGCAGGCGCCGACGACCAGCCCCACGTAGCCGGTTCCGACGACGGTGATGTTCATGAGTGCACGATTGGTCTGAGGGAGCGGCGCCGATGGGTCACGCGCCGGCGCCGGCCGGCTCGTCCGATTCGCGGGCCATGGACAGCGACATCACCCGCGCCCGCGACGGGCGCGTGCGCGCGGTGGCGTTCCGCGAGTCGATGACGAGATCGGACAGGTCCACCAGCCGCTGGTAGTCGATGGACGAGTGGTCGGTGACGATCACCACCGCGTCGGCCGCGCGACAGCTCCTCGTCGGTGAGCGGCACGCCGAACTTGTTCGTGGCCGTCCTCGCGGATCATCGCGATGTACGGATCGTGGATAGGCCACGTCCGCCCCCATCGCGTCGAGCAGCCGCATGACGTCGAGCGCCGGGCTCTCGCGCACGTCGTCGATGTCCTTCTTGTACGCGACGCCGATCACCAGCACGCGGCTGCCGTTCACCGCCTTGCGCCGCTCGTTCAGCGCCTGCGCCACCTTCTCGGCCACGTACGCCGGCATCTCGGCTGTTGATCTCGCTGGCCAGATCGATGAACCGCGTCTTGTAGTTGAGCGTGCGCATCTTCCACGCCAGATAGTGCGGATCGAGCGGAATGCAGTGGCCGCCGATGCCGGGGCCGGGCGTGAACTTCATGAAGCCGAACGGCTTCGTGGCCGCGGCGTCGATCACTTCCCACACGTCCACGCCGAGCTTGTCGCAGACGATCGCCATCTCGTTGACCAGGCCGATGTTCACCGAACGGAAGGTGTTCTCCAGCAGCTTCGACAGTTCCGCCGCCTCGGCGCGCGACACCGGGACCACCGTCTCGATGCACGTGCGGTAGAGCGCCGCCGCGACTTCGGTGCAGGCCGGCGTGACGCCGCCCACCACCTTCGGCGTGTTGCTGCGTGTGGTAGCTGCGGGTTGCCCGGGTCCACGCGCTCGGGGCTGAACGCCAGGAACACGTCCTCGCCCACGGTGAGCCCCGCGCGCTCCAGAACCGGCTGCAGCAGCTCCCGCGTGGTGCCGGGATAGGTCGTGCTCTCCAGCGCCACGACCTGCCCCGCCCGCGCGTGGCGGCCGATCGTCTCGGCGGCAGACAGCACGTAGCTCATGTCCGGGTCGCGCGTCTTCGACCAGCGGCGTCGGCACGGCGATCGAGATCGCGTCGGCGCCGCCCAGCCGCGCCTCGTCCGTCGTCGCCTCGAACATGCCCGAGCGCACGAAGCGCGCCACGTCGGCGCCGCTCACGTCCTGGATGTGCGATTCGCCGCGATTGAGCAGCGCCACCACCCGCTCGCTGATGTCGTACCCGATCACCCGCACGCCCGCCTTGGCGAACTCCATCGCCAGCGGCAGGCCGACGTAGCCGAGGCCGATAACGCCGACGATCACCTCGCGGCGCTCGATCTTGTCCAGCAGGGCGCGCTTGTGCATGGCGCCTATCGTCCGTAGAACCCGCGCACGGCCGACACGACTTCATCGAGCTGGGCGCGCGTGAGTTCGGGGTAGATCGGCAGCGACAGCACCTCGCGCGCCGCCCGCTCCGACTCCGGACAGCTCCCCGCCTGGTAGCCCAGGTACGCGAAGCAGGGCTGGAGGTGCAGCGGCAGCGGGTAGTACACCGACGTGCCGATTCCCTTGGCCTTGAGGTGCGCCTGCAGCTCGTCCCGGCGCTCGCAGCGCAGGGTGTACTGGTTGAAGATCGACTCGTTGGCGGCCTCGACCACCGGCGTCTTCACCTCGGGCACATCGGCCAGCGCCCTGGAGTAGTACGCGGCGTTGTCCCGGCGCCCGGCGCTCCACTTGGCCAGGTGCGGCAGCTTGGCCGACAGCACCGCCGCCTGCAGCGCATCGAGCCGGCTGTTGTAGCCCACTTCATCGTGGAAGTACTGCCGCGACCCGCCGTGCATGCGCAGCCGCTTGAGCCGCTCGGCGAGTGCCTTGTCCCGCGTCACCACCATGCCGCCGTCGCCGTAGCCCCCCAGGTTCTTCGAGGGGAAGAAGCTGAACGTGCCGATCGTCGCCACCTCGCCGGCCATCCGCCACTCGCCGTCGATCATGCGCCGGGCGCCGATCGACTGCGCCGCGTCCTCGATCACCGGAACGCCGCGGCGATGCCGGCGATGCGCTCCATCGGCGCCACCTGCCCGAACAGATCCACCGGCACGATGGCCTTGGTCTGCGGGGTGATCGCCGCCGCGATCGCGTCCACCGAGATGTTGAAGGTGGCCGGGTCGATGTCCACGAACACCGGGGTCGCCCCCACGTTGTGGATCGTGCCGGCCGTGGCGAAGAAGGTGAACGGCGTGGTGATCACCTCGTCCCCCGGACCCACGTCCAGGGCACGCAGCGCCAGCAGCAGGGCGTCGGTGCCGCTGGCGCAGCCCACCGCGTACGGCGTGTGCGATAGCTCGGCCACCTCGCGCTCCAGGCGCTCGACGGGCGCGCCGAGGATGAACATCTGCGAATCGATGAGCTCCAGCAGCGGCTTCACGATCTCGTCCTTGATCGTCGCGTGCTGTGCTCTGAGGTCCAACAGAGGAACTGGCATCGTCAAATTGGGAAATGGCCCGCACGGCGGGCCGTTGATTTCAATATCTGAATGTGGCGCAACTCCAAGCGCCATCGAAACTTCGTCGGGTCACCGGCGCAGGTCAATCGCCGCTTCCCTGTCCTTCCAACCGTCCGTCCGACTGTCCGACTGTCCGACTGTCCGACCCCCACCCGGTCAGACCGTTCCGCCCTTCAAGGGAATCGGCACCGTCTCGCCCGTCCGCGCCGACTCGTAGATCGCCAGGATCAATTCCAGCGACTTCCGGCCGGCCCGGCCGTCGGTATCGGCGGTCGCCTCCCCACGCAGCACCCCCAGCACGTTCCGGTAGTAGCCGAGGTGGCCGAACCCATACACGTTGGGCGGGTTCGTGTTCACCGAATCGATCAGCTTGTCGTCGTCGTCATATTCGGCGAACTGCCAGTGCTCGACCTTGTTCACCGCGGTGCCGCCGACCTTCACCGATCCCTTCTCGCCGAGGATCGTGATCGAGCCCTCGAGGTTGCGGGGATAGGTGAGCACGTTGACCTCGATCACGCCGAGGGCGCCGGAGCGGAACTTGAGCACCGCCGCCCCCGAGTCCTCGGCCTCGATGCGCCGCGCCTGCGTGGCCGTCTTCGCGACCACGCTCTCCACCGGCCCGACCAGCCACTGGACGAGGTCCACGTAGTGCGAGGCCTGGTTCATGATCGCGCCGCCGTCGAACTCCCAGGTGCCGCGCCAGGGCGCCGCGTCGTAGTACTCCTGGGGGCGCTGCCAGCGCACGGTCACGTTGGCCAGGTAGATGCGCCCGAACCGCCCCTTTTCCACCGCCCGGCGCAGCAGCTGGACGGGCGGGTTGAGCCGGTTCTGCTTGACGACGAACAGGCGCACGCCGGCCGCGTCGCAGGCCTCCACGAGTTCGTCGGCCGCGGCGAGCGTGGTGGCCATCGGCTTCTCGCAGAGGACGTGCTTGCCGGCCCGGGCGGCGGCGATGCCGTGCGGCGCATGCAGCCCCGACGGCGTGCACACGGCCACGATGTCGCAGGCGGCGTCGCGCAGCAGGTCGTCGAGCGAGCTGAACCAGGGGACGCCGTACTGTTCGCCCGCCGCGCGCGCCCGGTCCGCTTCCACGTCGCATACGGCGGCGAGGCGGAGCCCTTCGGTTTCGGCGATCGCCTCGAAGTGATTCTTGCTGATGCGCCCGCAGCCGACGAGGGCGATGTCGAAGGTGCGCTTGGTCACGCGGTCGGGCCTCAGGTGGCGGGCGCAACGATGGGGCGGATGCCGCCGCCGTCGCGCTCGTAGGTGGTACCGCAGGCGGCGCAGGTGCCCGCGCCGGCATCGCTCAGCCGCTCGCCGCATTGACACATCCAGCCGATCCGCCGGCCGGGCACCCCGGCGACCAGCGCGTACGGGGGCACGTCGCGGGTGACCACGGCGCCGGCGCCGATGAAGGCGTACTCCCCGAGGGTCACGCCGCAGACGATGGTGGCGTTGGCGCCGATCGAGGCGCCGCGCTTCACCCGCGTCGTGCGGTACTCGTGCTTCCGCGACACGTGGCTGCGCGGATTGATCACGTTGGTGAACACCATCGACGGCCCGCAGAACACGTCGTCCTCGAGCACCACGCCCTCGTACACCGAGACGTTGTTCTGGATCTTCACGTTGTCGCCGATCGTGACGCCGTTCATCACCACCACGTTCTGGCCGAGGCTGCACCGCGCGCCGATGACGGCGCCGCCCATCACGTGGCAGAAGTGCCAGATGCGGGTGCCGGCGCCGATCCGCGCCCCGTCGTCGACGTACGCCGACTCGTGGATGACCGGAGCGTCGCTCATACGCCCACCTTCAGCTCGGCCTGCCACTCCTGCAGCGACTTGACCTGCGGCCGTCGCGACTTGAGCGCCAGGATCGCGTCGCCGGCCGCGGCGGCCGCCGACATCGTGGTCGTGTACGCCACGTGGTTGCGGATGGCCGCCTGGCGCAGCGTGTAGTCGTCCACCTGCGCGTGCTTGCCGAGCGGCGTGTTCACCAGCAGCTGGACCTCGCGGTTGAGGATCAGGTCGTGACAGTTGGGCCGCCCCTCGTGCACCTTGAATACCGCGTCGGCGGGAATGCCGCGGTGCCGGAGGTAGCGCGCCGTGCCCGCCGTGGCCAGCAGGCGAAAGCCCATCTCCTGGAACCGCCGCGCGATCGGCGTCACGGTCGGCTTGTCGGAGTCGTTCACCGTCACCAGGATCGTGCCGTCGAGCGGCAGGCCGTTCCCCGCCGCGAGCTGGGCCTTGGCGAAACTGGCGCCGAACGAATCGGAGATGCCCATCACCTCGCCCGTGGACCGCATCTCGGGGCCGAGCACGGGGTCGGTGCCCGGGAACTTGGCGAACGGGAACACCGCCTCCTTCACCGACACGTAGGCCGGCGCGACCTCCTCGGTGAACCCGATGGCGTCGAGCGTCTCGCCCATCATCACCCGCGCCGCCAGCGAGGCGAGCGGCACGCCGATCGCCTTCGACACGAACGGCACGGTGCGGCTCGCCCGCGGATTCACCTCGAGCACGTACACCACGTCGATCCTTGATCGCGTACTGGACGTTCATGAGGCCGACCACGCCGAGGGCGCGCGCCATCGCCGCCGTCTGCTCGCGCATCACCTCCATGTCGTCTTCGGTCACCAGGTACGGCGGCAGCACACACGCCGAGTCGCCGGAGTGGATCCCGGCGTCCTCGATGTGCTGCATGATGCCGCCGATCACCACCCGCGTGCCGTCGGAAATGCAGTCGACGTCCACCTCGAACGCGTCTTCGAGGAACCGGTCGATGAGCACCGGGCGCTCCTCCGACACGTGCGCCGCGGTCTCGAAGTAGTGCTCCAGCGACGGCGCGTCGTAGACGATCTGCATCGCCCGCCCGCCGAGCACGTACGACGGGCGCACGAGCACCGGGTAGCCGATGCGCTCGGCCGCCTCGAGCGCCTCGTCGACGTTGGTCGCCGTGCCGTTGGGCGGCTGGGTGAGCCCCACCTCGCGCGCGATCTTCTCGAACCGGCGGCGGTCCTCGGCGATGTCGATCGCGTCCGGCGAGGTGCCGAGGATCTTCACGCCCGCGGCCTCCAGCGGCCGCGTGAGCTTGAGCGGCGTCTGGCCGCCCAGCTGCACGATCACCCCCACCGGCTGCTCGCGCTCGACGATCTCGAGCACGTCCTCCAGCGTCAGCGGCTCGAAGAACAGCTTGTCCGAGGTGTCGAAGTCGGTGGAGACCGTCTCCGGGTTCGAGTTGATCATGATCGTCTCGTATCCCTGCTCGCGCAGCGCCATGGCGGCGCGCACGCAGCAGTAGTCGAACTCCACGCCCTGCCCGATGCGGTTGGGCCCGCTGCCGAGGATCACCACCGACTTGCGCCCCGACCGCGGCGCTTCGGTCTCCTCGTCGTAGCAGCCGTAGAGATACGGCGTGGACGAGGGGAACTCCCCGGCGCAGGTGTCCACCATCTTGTACGAGGGGCGCACGCCGAGCGCCCAGCGGTGCGCGCGCACCGCGGCCTCGGTCCCGCCGCGCGCGGCGGCCAGCTGCCGGTCGGAGAAGCCCATGCGCTTCATGCGCCGCATCTCGAACGCGCCCACCGTGGGCAGCGCCGCGTACCAGCGCTCGGCCTCCACCAGCTCGTGCATCTGCTGCAGGAACCAGGGATCGATGCGCGTGAGGTCGGCGACCTCCGCCACCGACATTCCGCGCAGGAAGGCGCGCTTGACCTGGTAGATGCGCTCCGGCGTCGGCTGGCGCAGCGCGCCGGCCAGCGCCGCTTCGCTCTCGTCCGGCAGCCGGTCGTCCACCAGGCGCGCCGCCACCGACCAGCCGGGCCGCCCCGTCTCGAGCGCCCGCAGCCCCTTCTGCAGCGCCTCCTTGAACGTCCGCCCGATCGCCATCGCCTCGCCCACCGATTTCATCTGGGTGGTGAGATAGGGGTTGGCCACCGGGAACTTCTCGAACGCGAACCGCGGGATCTTCACCACCACGTAGTCCAGCACCGGCTCGAACGACGCCGGCGTGGTCTTCGTGATGTCGTTGGGGATCTCGTCCAGCCGGTAGCCCACGGCCAGCTTGGCGCCGATGCGGGCGATCGGGAATCCCGTCGCCTTCGACGCCAGCGCCGACGACCGCGACACGCGCGGGTTCATCTCGATCACCAGCATCTCGCCGTCGGCGGGGTTCACCGCGAACTGGATGTTGCACCCGCCGGCCTCGACGCCAACCTCGCGGATGATCGCCACCGCCGCGTCGCGCATCACCTGGTACTCGCGGTCGGTCAGCGTCATGGCCGGCGCCACGGTGATCGAGTCGCCGGTGTGCACGCCCATCGGATCGATGTTCTCGATGGAGCAGACGATCACCACGTTGTCGGCGTAGTCGCGCATCAGCTCCAGCTCGAACTCCTTCCACCCGATCACGCTGCGCTCGATGAGCACCTGCGTGGTGGGCGACTCGTCGAGGCCGCGCCGGACGATGTCCTCGAACTCGGCGCGGTTGTAGGCGATGCCGCCGCCGGTGCCGCCGAGCGTGTACGACGGCCGGATGATCGCCGGGAAGGCCGTCTCCTCGACGATGTCGAGCGCCTCGTCGAGCGTGGTGGCGATGCCGCCCTTCGCCACCGCCAGCCCGATGCGCGCCATCGCCTCGCCGAACTGCTTGCGGTCCTCGGCCAGGCCGATGGCCCGCTCCTTGGCGCCGATCAGCTCCACGCCGTGCTTGGCCAGCACGCCCGACTCGGACAGCGCCATCGCCACGTTCAGCGCCGTCTGCCCGCCCATGGTGGGCAGCAGCGCATCGGGTTGCTCGCGCTCGATGATCAGCTCCACGTACTCCGGCGTCACCGGCTCGATGTACGTCCGGTCGGCGATCTCGGGGTCGGTCATGATGGTCGCCGGATTCGAATTGACGAGCACCACCTCGTACCCCTCTTCCTTCAGCGCCTTGGCCGCCTGGGTGCCCGAGTAGTCGAATTCTGCGCCCTGTCCGATGACGATGGGCCCGGAGCCGATGACGAGGATGCGGTGGATGTCAGAGCGTCGCGGCATGGAGGAGGTCTTGGATGATGTCGTCGCGGGTCCGGCGGGGGCGCCATCCGGTGGCCCGCATCAGCTTTTCCGGACTGCCGACGAGGGCCGGCACGTCGACCGACCGCTGGAGGGACGGGTCGCTCGAAATCTCGGCCTCAACGCCGGCAAGTTCCAGCACGCGTCCGGTCAGGTCCCGCACCCGCACCCCCTCGCCGCTGCACACGTTGTACGCCTCGCCCGGCGCGCCGTGCTCGAGCAGGGCGAGGTAGGCGTCGACCACGTCCGACACGTGAAGATAGTCGCGAATCGTATCCCCGTTGCCGATCTGGATCTCCCGCGGGCCGCCGGCCCTGATCGCCAGCACGCGGCGGACGAGCGCCGGGAGCAGGAAGTGCCCGTCGTGACCGACGCCGGAGTGGTTGAAGCTCCGGGTGGCGATGGCCTGGACGCCGTCGGCCCGGAACGCCTGGAAGGCGGCCACCTCTTGGGCGGCCTTGGAGGCCGCGTACACCGTGAGCGGACGCTGCTCCGCCTGCTCGTTCAGCGGCAGTTCCCCCTGGTCGTGACGGCCGTACTGCTGGGCGCTCCCGGCCACGAGGATGCGCGGGTCGAGCGTGCCGGCGTGGCGGCGGCGGGCCACCTCGGCGAACAGGGTTACGGCGCCCACCACGTTCACTTCCCAGGCCTCGGCGGGGGCGTCGGCCGCGCTCGGCAGGTAGCTGATGCCCGCCAGGTGGACGATCGCGTCGGGGCGCGCGGTGTCCAGCGCCGCAGCCACCTGCGCGCGCGCGCGGACATCCATGGCCAGCGCGCGGATGGCGCCGCGCTCCTCGTCGCTCAGCACCTGCCCCACCGGCGTCCCGACGCCGGCGGAGTAGACCTCCCACCCCCGGGCGAGCAGGGCGCGGCCGATCCACTGGCCGACGAAGCCGGCGCCCCCGGTGACGAGCGCGCGCCCGGTCACTTCCGCCCGAGCGGGGCGTGGCGGTCCATGTCGGCGCGGACCATCATCTCCACCAGTTCCTCGAACCCGACGGTGGGGGCCCAGCCCATCTCGACCTCGGCCCTCGTGGGATCGGCCACCAGCAGGTCGACCTCGGCGGGGCGGAAGAACCGCGGGTCCTGGACCACGTAGTCCCTGTAGTCGAGGCCCACGCACTTGAACGCGGCATCGCAGAGCTGGCGCACCGACCAGGTGTGGCCGGTGCCGATCACGTAGTCGTCGGGGGTGTCGCGCTGCAGCATGCGCCACATCGCGTCCACGTAGTCGCCGGCGTAGCCCCAGTCGCGGCGCGAATCGAGGTTGCCGAGGCGGAGTTCGGTGGCCAGGCCGAGTTTGATCCGCGCCGCGGCGTCGGTGACCTTGCGGGTCACGAACTCGAGGCCGCGGCGCGGGCTCTCGTGGTTGAACAGGATCCCCGAGACGGCGTAGAGGCCGAAGCTCTCGCGGTAGTTCACGGTGATCCAGTGGCCGTACACCTTGGCCACGCCGTAGGGGCTGCGCGGGTAGAACGGCGTGGACTCCTTCTGCGGCGACTCGACGACCTTGCCGAACATCTCGCTGGAGCTGGCCTGGTAGAAGCGGGCTTTGGGAGCGGCCTTCTTCACGGCTTCGAGTATGCGCGTGACGCCGAGCGCGGTGAATTCGCCGGTGAGCACGGGCTGGCTCCAGGACGTCTGCACGAAGCTCTGGGCGGCGAGGTTGTAGACCTCCTCCGGCTGGTACTCTTCCACCACGTCGGTGAGCGACGTCTGGTCGAGGAGGTCGGCGGAGACGAGCTGCACGCGGTCGATGAGATGCGCGATGCGCTCGTAGGGCGTCGTCGAACTGCGCCGGACGATGCCGATGACGCGGTACCCCTTGTCGAGCAGGAACTCGGCGAGGTAGGAGCCGTCCTGTCCGGTGATTCCGGAGATCAGCGCGGTGGGCATGGGCTGCGGAAGCTGGAGGTAAAAAAAGGGGGAGCCGCGGCGCGGTTCCCCCTGTTCGCGGTCACGGCGACGCCAGGCGTTACGCGGCGCGTCCGCGCGGCGCCCGTTTGACCTTTCCGGCGTGGAGGCAGCGCGTGCAGACCTTCACCTTGACGATCTTGCCGTCGGCGCCGACGACCCGCACGACCTGGAGGTTGGGTTTCCAGGTGCGGCGCGTCTTGTTGTTGGCGTGCGACACGTTGTTGCCGAACGCCACGCCCTTGTCGCAGCAGAAACAGCGGTTTCTCTGGATGGCCATCGGTCAGCCCTCGATCAATTCGATGCGCGCCATCTCGGCCCCGTCACCCTTGCGGTGGCCGGTCTTGAGGATGCGCGTATAGCCGCCGGGCCGCTTGGCGAACCGCGGTCCCAGCTCCTGGAACAGCTTGTCCGCGGCTTCCCGCTTGGCGATGTCACGACCGGCCTGGCGGCGGGCGTGCAGCGTGCCCGTCTTGGCCTTCGTGATCAGCTTCTCGACGAAGGGCCGTAGTTCCTTGGCCTTCGCTTCGGTCGTCTCGATCGCGCCCTGCTCGATGAGCGAGGTCGCGAGGCCGCGCATCAGCGCGCGCTTCTGTTCTCCGGTGCGGCGGAGCGCCCGCCCGGCGTTGGCATGCCGCATGTTCCTACTCCTCCATGTCGTCGGGCGCCGCTGCGGCGGCCCGGCTCGGCGGCGTGCCCCAATCGAGGACCCGCACCCCCTCGCCGTTCTCTTCGAACCGCATCCCGAAATTCAGGCCTTCCCGCTCCAGGAGATCGGCGATCTCCTGCAGCGACTTCTTTCCGAAATTCTTCACCTGCAGGATCTGGCTCTCGGTCTGGCGGACCAGATCGCCGAGCGACCGGATGCTGGAGTTCTTCAGCGAGTTGACCGACCGCACCGACAGTTCGAGGTCGTCGATCGGCGTCTTGAGCAGCTGCGCCAGGCGCACCGCGTCGCCGTCGCTCGACTCGGCGCTCGGCCCCAGCGGGGCCGAGGTGTGCGAGCCGAAGTCCACGAAGTACTGGAAGTGCGACTGGGCGAGCGCGGCGGCGTAGCTCACGGCTTCGGCCGGCGAGATCGTGCCGTTGGTCTCGACCGTCAGCGTCAGGCGATCGTAGTCGGTGCGCTGGCCCACGCGCGTTTCCGCGACCAGGAAGTTGGCCCGGCGCACCGGATTGTAGATCGCGTCGATGCGGACGAGGTCCACCGGACGGCCGCGGTCGAGCGGATGCTGGTCGGCGGCCAGGTAGCCCCGGCCCTTGTTCACGTACAGGTCGATCGTCAGGTCGCGGTCATCCTGCAGGGTCAGGATGTGGTGCGCGGTGTCGATGACCTTGACGCCGCTGGCCGACTGGATGTCGCTGGCGGTGACGGCGCCGGCCTTGGACTTGGAGATGTGAACCACCGCCTCCTCGACGTCCTCGTCCAGCAGCACCGTCAGCGTCTTGAGGTTGCCGATGATCTGGTGGACGTCTTCGACGACGCCGGAGATGGTCTGGTGCTCGTGCACCACGCCGTCGATGCGGAAGCCCCAGACAGCCGAGCCGCGGAGCGACGAGAGCAGCATGCGCCGCATCGCGTTGCCCGAGCGTGTGGCCGAAGCCCCGCTCGAGCGGCTGCAGGCGGAATTCCGCCACGTTGGGATTCTCATCGCGCGTCGTCGATTCGACGAGCTGCGGGCGGACGAGTCCGCGAAGATCGATCGTGTTTGCCATGTCAGTTGATTCCTGGTCTTACCGGAGTGCCCCGGTATCGCCCTGCCCCGCCCCTAACGCGCGGCAAGCTCGAATGGGAGTTAGGGTCCCGACCCCTACCAAATTCCAGACTGTCCGACTGTCTGACTGTCGTTACTTCGAGTACAACTCCACCACCAGTTGCTCCTGCGCCGCGATCGGGATGTTGGGCCGCGTCGGGCGCTCGAGCATCCGGCCGCTGAACGTGTCCTTGTCGATGGCGAGCCAGGAGAGCGAGCCGCCACGGCCCGACTGCTCCAGCGCCGCCTGCACGGACACCATTTCCCGCGACTTCTGGCGCACCCGGATTTCCTGGCCCGGCTGGGCGATGAAGCTGGAGACGTCCACCGTCTTGCCGTCGACTTCGATGTGCCGGTGGCGAATCAGCTGCCGCGCCGCCTTGCGGCTGGCCGCGAACCCCATCCGGTAGACCAGGTTGTCGAGGCGGCTCTCCAGCGTGGCCAGCAGGTTGTGGCCGGTCACGCCGGGCAGGCTCGACACCTTCTCGAAGACGTTCCGGAACTGCTGCTCGCCGAGGCCGTACATGCGCTTGATCTTCTGCTTCTCGCGCAGCTGCTTGGAGTACTCCGACGCCTTGCGGCGCCGCGCCTGGCTCTGCCCGTGCTGACCCGGCGCGTACGGGCGCCGCTCGACGGGGCACTTCTCGGTGAAGCACTTGGTGCCCTTGAGGAAGAGCTTGGTCCCCTCACGCCGGCACAGCTTGCAGCTCGCTCCCAGATACCGACTCATGGATCAGACTCTCCGACGCTTGGGCGGACGGCAGCCGTTGTGCGGAATCGGCGTCACGTCCTTGATCGACTTCACCTGCAGACCGGCCGAGGCCAGCGCCTGGATCGCGGACTCACGCCCGCTGCCCGGACCCTGCACGCGCACGTGCACCCGCTTCACCCCGAGGCCGAGGGCCTCGCGCGCGCACTGCTCGGAGGCGACGGTCGCCGCGAACGGCGTGGTCTTCTTCGAGCCCTTGAAACCGGCCTTGCCCGAGGAGCCCCACGACACCGTGTTCCCGTGCGTGTCGGTGATCGTGATCATCGTATTGTTGAACGTGGCGTTCACGTGGGCGATGCCTTCCGCCTCCACGACACGCTTCGATTTCTTGCCAGTCGCCATAGGATTACTTGGTTACCTTCTTCTTGCCCGCGATCGCGCGGCGCGGCCCCTTCTTCGTGCGGGCGTTCGTGTGCGTCCGCTGCCCGCGCACCGGAAGACCGCGGCGGTGGCGGATGCCGCGGTAGGAGCCGATGTCCATCAATCGCTTGACGTTCATCGCCACTTCCGTGCGCAGCGCGCCTTCCACCTTGTACTCGCGCTCGATCGCCTGACGCAGCTTGTTGACGTCGGCGTCCGACAGGTCGCGGACCCGCAGCGCCGCGTCCACACCCGATTTCTTGACGATCTCGGCGGCGTTCTTCCGCCCGATGCCGTAGATGTAGGTCAGGCCGATCTCGACCTTCTTGTCCCGAGGGAGATCGACTCCACTGATGCGCGCCATGAGTTAGCCCTGCCGCTGCTTATGCTTGGGGTTGCGCTTGCAAATGATGCGGATCACGCCGTTCCGCTTGATCACTTTGCAGTGCTCGCAGATCGGCTTCACGCTGCTGCGTACTTTCACGGAAGCTCCGGTCCGGACGAAAAACAGATACTCAGGAATTCCTAGCCAGACCTTAACAGTAGCTGGGGCCATAACTTGACGCAAGCCGGGGCGCGTGCAAAAACCACCCTGCCCTGTGCCCCCCGCCGACCTCAGCCTGCGGCGTGACCAGGGCCCGGCCCGCCGAGCTCGGCGAGCACCCGTTCCATGGCCGCGCGCGGGTCCGCCGCGGCCGTCACCGTGCGCCCCAGCACCACGTAGGCCGCCCCCGCCGCTGCCGCGGCGGCCGGCGTCACCACGCGCGCCTGATCGCCGGCATCCGAGCCGGCCAGCCGCACCCCTGGCACCAGCGTCGCCAGCCCGGGGCCGAACCGGCCGCGCACCCGCCCCGCCTCGCGCCCGCTGCACACCACCCCGTGGAGCCCGGCCGCTTCCGCCTCGGCCGACAGCCGCAGCACTTCGGCGGTCACGTCGAGCGTGGCGGGGTCCCGCCCCCACGCCGCCGCCACCGCCGGCCCGTCCAGCGAGGTCAGCACCGTCACCGCCAGCACGCTGCACCCGCTCCCCGCGGCCCCCGCCCCGGCCGCCGCCAGCATCGCGCGCCCGCCGGCGGCGTGCACGGTGACGAGGCGGGCGCCCAGCGCGGCTGCGCGTTGCACGGCGCCGCGCACGGTGTTGGGGATGTCGTGCGCCTTGAGATCGAGGAAGACGTCCGCCCCGCGGGCCCGCAGGGCGCGCACCACCGCCGGCCCCTCCGCGGTGAACAGCTGCAGCCCCACCTTGTAGAACCGGCACAGCCCGTCGAGCCGGTCGACGGTGGCAAGCGCCTCGGCCATCGTCGGGACGTCCAGGGCGATGATCGGAAGGGTCATGCGGGCCAGTGCAGGGTTCCGCGAATACTAGCGAGATCGTCAAGGCCGTGCGCGGCGCACCAGCGGCGCAGCCCGCGGACCACCCGCTCCGGCTGGCGCGGGTCGCGCAAGGCCGCCGTGCCCATCCCCACCAGCGACGCGCCGGCCAGGATGTACTGGAGCGCGTCCTCCGCCGTGCGCACGCCACCCAGGCCGATGACCGGCACCCGCACAGCGCGGGTCACGCGCCAGGTGGCGAGCACCCCCACCGGCAGAATCGCGCCGCCGCTCACGCCCCCGGTGCCGAACCCGAGCGCCGGCGTACGTGCCTCGACGTCGATCACCAGCCCCGGAATGGTGTTCACCACGGTGATGCCGTCGGCGCCGGCCTCCACCGCCACCCGCGCCGTGCGTCCGACGTCGGCGAGCGTGGGCGAGAGCTTCACGAACAGCGGGCGTTTGGTGGCATCCCGCGCCCGCGCGACCACCGCCGCGAGCGCCGCGTCGTCGGCCCCGAACTCCAGGCCGCCCGCCTTCGTGTTCGGGCAGCTCACGTTGAGTTCGTAGCCGTCGATGGCGCCGGCCGCATGTTCGCTCGCCTCGAGACGCTGCACGACATCGGCGAACTCGTCGACGACGAAGCCCACGACGTTGACGAGCTTGCGCGCGCGCATGGCGTGCGAGGCGAGCCAGGGCAGGTGGGCGCGGCACACCTCGTCCACGCCCGGGTTCGCCAGCCCGACGGCGTTGATCATGCCGCCGTCGAAGTCGGCCACTCGCGGCGGCGGAGCTCCCTCGCGCGGGGACCGGCTCACGGCCTTGGTCACCAGGCCGCCGAGCGCGTCGAGGTCGACGACGCCGGCAAGTTCGTGCCCGTAACCGGCGGTGCCGGCGGCCAGGAGAATGGGATTCTGAAAGTCGAGACCGGCCGCAGTGACGCGGAGCGCGGCCGCTGAGCTCATCGATGGCCGCCGTTCACGCGGTCGGCCACCCCGGCGACGCTTGACCAGTACGTGTTCAGGTAGTTCACGGCCGCATCGGCGATGGCGTCGGCGAGTTGCTTCTGGGACGCCGCGCTGGTCATGAACGCCACGTCCTGGGCGTTGGAGCCGAATCCGATCTCGACCAGTACGGCGGGCATGAACGCCGTGCCCAGCACGACGAATCCGGCCTGCTGCACGCCGCGGTCGGGGCCCGGCTCCACCGTGCCGAGCCCGTCCTCGATGGCGTCGGCCAGCTTCATCGACTCGCGCAGATGTTCGTTCTGCCGCATGTCGCTGAGGATGAAGCTCAGGGGATCGTCCTTGGCGACCGGGGTGCCGGTGTCGTAGCGCGCCGCCGAGTTTTCCATCGCTTCCACGCGCCGCGCATCCTCGGTCTTGGCCTCGGACAGAAAGAAGGTCTCGAAGCCGCGCGCCGCCGCGGCATCCCTCCACTTGGGGTTAGCCGCGTTGACGTGGATCGAGATGAACAGATCGCCGTGCGCCGCGTTGGCGATCGGGCCGCGGTCGTAGAGGTTGATCAGCGTGTCGGTGGTGCGGGTGTACACGACGTTCACGCCGCGGGCCTTGAGCGCCGCGCCGAGCTTGAGGGAGACCGCCAGCGTGATGTCCTTCTCATAGACCTTGTGGCGCGCGCCGATGGGCCCGCTCATCCCGGGGTCCACGCCGCCGTGTCCGGCGTCGACGACCACCGTCCGCACGTCGCCGGTGAGGCGGGGATGCCCGTCCACGGCCACCGCTGCCGGCGCCGGCGTCGCGCGATCGCGCGCCGTCGGGCGTGCCGGCAGGGCCGCCGAGAGCTGGAACGCCGCGATCGCCAGGGCGATCATCGGCCCCGCCCCGTGCGCGCCATCTCGCGTTCGGCGTCCCGCGCCTTCAGCGTCTCGCGCTTGTCGTGCAGCTTCTTTCCCTTGCCCAATGCCAGCGTCACTTTTGCCACTCCCTTCTTGAAATACAGGTCCAGCGGCACGAGGGTGAGCCCCTCGCGCTCCACCGCGCCAATAAGACGACGGATCTGGCGCTTATGGAGCAACAGTTTGCGCGTCCGGGTGGGCTCGTGGTTGTTGTAGCTGCCCTGCTTGTACGGCGAAATGTGGAGATTGAGCAGGTAGACCTCGCCGTCCTTCACGATGCCGTACGCGTCGACCAGCTGCGCCTTGCCGTCGCGCAGCGACTTGACCTCGGTGCCGGTCAGCACGAGGCCCGCCTCCCACGTTTCCAGAATGTGGTAGTCGTGCCGCGCGCGCTTGTTCCGCGCGATGGGGACGGTGTCGTTGGTCTCGTTCGTTGACTTCATGTTGAGCCGTCAATAATATCCGCATCCACGCCGAAGTGGTGGAACTGGTAGACGCGCTGGCTTCAGGAGCCAGTGGGTGCAAGCCCGTGCGGGTTCGAGTCCCGCCTTCGGCACTGCGCGACGCTGTTCCCGCGGGGCGCGCTCCACCCGGAGCGCGCTCCGATTGTTTTCAGGGCTGGCGCCGCCCGATGGACGACGGCGGCACGTGCTCGGGAAGCGACGCGACGCCGAAAATCCGGCGTAGCGAGTCGTTGGCCTCGGCCAGGTAGCCGGAGAGCAGTTCCCCCGCCCTGGTCACGTTGGCGTCGACCTCGCGGAACGATCCGCCGGCGAACGCGAGCAGCGTGCGCCCCAGACTCGCGGTCGTGGCCGCGGTGGCCCGGGCACCCAGAGCATCGCGGTACGCGCTGAGCCGCGCGTTGAATTGCCGGTGGGCCAGCTCCAGCCGGTCGCGCCCTATGGCCCGATCGAAGTCGAAGGCGGCGGCCATGGCGTGGGCCACGGCGGCGCCCGTCTGGTCGTCGAGCGCGTCGCGTTGCGCGCACACGAGCCCGAGGGCGCGGCGGGCGTAGCGGAGTTCCCAGGCCGCGTGGTCGGCGTCCCCGCGCGTGGCGGCCTCCGCCAGCCAGGCGACATCGGCCGCCGCCGGTTCGGAGAGGAGCCCGGTGACGTACCGTTCCGAGCGCTCCTGCAACTGGCGCTCGGCTCTCCACCGCCCGAAGATCGGCATGGGTGCGAGGACCGCGCCGGCGCGCTCAGCCGTGTTGGAGAACGGGCAGGCCCCGGCCCGACCCGATGGCCGCCAGTTCCGGCAGTCCGACGCGCGCCCGCACTTCATGCTCCTCGTGAAGCAGGTCGGACAGCAGCACGCCCTCGAGCACCTCGTCGATCTTCTGCTGGAGCATGAGCCACACCGGCCGGATGCTGCACTCGTGGGCCGCCGAGCAGCGCGCCTCCTCCACCGGGTGCGACACGCAGTGCAGGTCGAACGTCGTCAACTCCGAGGCGGCGATCACGTCCCGCACGCTGATCTCCTCGGGGGCGCGCGCCAGCGCGTAGCCGCCCCGCGCGCCGCGCGTGCTCTTCACGATCTCCGCGCGGCGCAGCCGCAGCAGGATCTGCTCGACGTAGTCGACGGGCAGGCGCTCGGTGGCCGCGATCTCGCGACCGGTGATCGGTCCCTCGTCGCTGCGCTTCGCCAGGTGAAGCGCGCAGATCACGCCGTATTCGGCCAGAGTCGTTATGCGCACGATTGGAGGTTAACGCGGCAGGCCCGCCGCGGAAAGGGGAACCGGCTCCGGGCGCCCCTACCCGCCCCCGTGCTTCCCGCCCGGCACGCCGATCTCGGTCATCTTCCGCAGATCCAGCACGTCGGCGATCTCGTCGGGGGGGAGCACCTTCTCGCGTTCCACCAGCGCGCGGATGAGCACGTTCTCCTTGACCGAGCGCTTGCTGATCTCGGCCGCCTTGGCGTAGCCGATCTTGGGGGCCAGCGCCGTTGCCAGAGCCGCCGACCGCTCCACCCAGTACTCGCACTGCGCGCGGTTGGCGTTGATGCCCGAGACGCACCGCGCGTTGAGCACGGCGGCGGCGTTGGACAGGATGATCATCGAGAACATGACGTTGTGCGCGATCACCGGCATCATCACGTTCAGCTCGAGCTGGCCGTGCTCGGCGGCGGCGGCCACGCGAGGCGTCGTTGCCGATCACCTGGAAGCAGACCTGGTTCACCATCTCGGCCATCGACGGATTGACCTTGCCGGGCATGATCGACGAACCCGGCTGCACCGCGGGCAGCACGATCTCGTCGAGGCCGGTGCGCGGGCCGCTCACCATCAGCCGCAGGTCGCTGGCGATCTTGCTCAGGTCGAGCGCGAGCACGCGCATCGCCGCCGAGAAGGCCGCGACGTCGCCCATGCTCTGCATCAGCTGGATGCGGTGCTTCCCGGCGCGCAGCTCGAGGCCGGTCGATCGCCTTCAGGTGCTTGATCATCAGCGCCGGATACTCCGGCTCGACGTTGACCCCCGTGCCGACGGCGGTGCCGCCGATGCCCAGATCGCGGAGGAAATCCGCCGCCTGGCGGACGCGCGCGAGGTTGCGATCGATGGTGTTCCGCGTAGGCCGCGAACTCCTGGCCCAGCCGGATGGGCATCGCGTCCTGCAGGTGGGTGCGCCCGGCCTTCACGATATCGTCGAACTCCCGTCCCTTCGCGGCGAACGCGTCGCGCAGGCCGCCGAACGCGTCGTCGAGCCCGGCCAGGAGATCGAGCGCCGCCAGGCGGATCGCCGTCGGGATCACGTCGTTGGTGGACTGGGCCATGTTGACGTGGTCGTTCGGGTGCACCGGCTTGTACTCGCCGCGCTTCCCGCCGAGCAGTTCGTTGGCGCGGTTGGCCAGCACCTCGTTGACGTTCATGTTGTGCGATGTGCCGGCGCCCGCCTGGTACACGTCCACGACGAAGTGGTCGTCGATACTTGCCGGCCAGCACCTCGTCGGCCGCCGCGACGATGGCGTCGGCGAGGGTCCCGTCGAGACGGCCCGTCTCCCGGTGCGTCATCGCGGCGGCCTTCTTGATCCACACCACCGCCCGCACGAACTCCCGGAGCGGCCTGAGCCCGCTGATCGGGAAGTTCTGCACCGCCCGCAGCGTCTGCACGCCATAGTACGCATCGGCCGGCACATCGAGCGGGCCGAGGGGATCCTTTTCGGAACGAGTCGCGGAAGTCATGGGAGGAATCACCGTCGAGAGTGAGTGATGAACGAGCGGCGGGCGCCGCGCGTCAGCGCGCCTCGCGCGCGCCGCGCACCGCCAGCACGAGCACCGCCGCGGCGCCGAGCATCGCGATGCCCAGCAGCACGACGCTGAGAAGATGCAGCTGGCCGAAGGCCACGCGCAGCGGATCGCCGGCCGCCAGGGCGTCGATCGGCCCGTGGATCTGTCCGCGCACCCGGGCGATCATGGCGTCGACGATCAGCTGCGCGATCATGCAGGCCGCGCCGCCGAGCGCGGCGGCGAACACCCGCGGCTTGAAGCGGGACTGCCGGTCGGTCCAGGCACCGAGCACCATCACGGCGGCGAACGCGGCGATCCCAGCCCAGAAGATCACCGGTAGCACGCGGCCCACGAGGTCGCCGGCGAGCGTCCGGCTGGGGAGCACGGCGAACGCCGCCGGCGCCACCGCCGCCGCGAGCAGCAGCGCCGCGCCCAGCCACACGGACGTCACCACGATCTGCGCCAGTCCGGCGCCGCGCCGGGTGACGGTCACCGGCGCACCGGCAGCGCGGTGCCGTTGAGGAACGGGTTCGACGCCAGTTCCTCGTCGATCGTGGTCGGTGGACCGTGGCCCGGATAGACGGTCGTGGCCCCGGGCAGCGCCGCCACGCGGGCTAGCGACGCGTCCATGTCGGCGCCGCTGGAGAACGGCAGGTCGGTGCGGCCGATCGATCCCCGGAAGAGCAGATCGCCGCCCAGCAGCACGCCGTGGCCGTGGAAGACGACGTGGCCCGGCGCGTGCCCCGGCGTGTGCAGGACGGCGAACCGCGCGCCGCCCACCGCCAGCACGTCGCCCTCGGCCAGGGTCCGGTCGGGCGGCTCCGGCTGTTCGATGCGGACCCCGAACTCCGCCGCGGCCTCGCCGGCCCGGGCGTAGAGCGGCCGGTCGAGCGGATGCAGGTACACCGGAACCGGGTGGAGGCGCCGTACGCCCTCGATGCCGCCGACGTGGTCGGGGTGGCCGTGCGTGATCCAGATGGCGTCGAGCGTGGCGCCCGACTGCGCGATCAGTTCGAGCAGCCGCGCCGGCTCGTCGCCGGGATCGACGAGCACCGCGTGCCGCGACGCGTCGTCCACCACCAGGTACGTGTTCTCCTGGAAGGGGCCGACCGTCAGCGACCGGATGCCGATCATGCCGCCGCCGCGCTCACGCCGCGCCGACTTCGCTGGCCGCGTCGGCGCGCGCCTTGAGGTACTTCTCCACGGCGATCGCGGCCGTGGTCGCGTCGCCGACCGCCGTGGTCACCTGCCGCGTGATCTGCACGCGCACGTCGCCGGCGGCGAACAGTCCCGGCAGCGACGTCTGCATGCTCCCGTCGGTGCGCAGGTAGCCCAACTGCGTCGTGGTCCACGTGGTCGGCGATGACGCCGGTGTTGGGCTTGAATCCGACGAAGATGAACAGGCCGGTCACCGGCAGGTCGCGCATCGCCCCGGTCTCGACGTCGCGCAGGGCGAGGTGATGCAGCAGCCCATCGGCGTCGCCCTCGGCCCGCTCGACCACGGTGTTCCAGATGAACTTCGATCTTCGGATTGGCGAAGGCGCGCTCCTGGAGGATCTTCGAGGCGCGCAGCTCCGCGCGGCGGTGGATGAGGTAGACGCGATCGGCGTACCGGGTGAGGTAGTCCGCCTCCTCGACCGCGGCGTCGCCGCCGCCGACCACAGCGATGGTGTGGCCGCGGAAGAACGCGCCGTCGCACACCGCGCAGTACGACACGCCCTTGCCGGCGTATTCGAGTTCGCCCGGAATGCCGAGCTTCACCGGCGTACCGCCGGCGGTCACGATCACCGTCGGCGAGCGGTAGACGTCGCCGGCCTCGGTGGTGGTGTCGAACAGCCCGTCGTCGCGCTTCTTGACCGACGCGACGACCACGCCCGTGCTCAGTTCGGCTCCGAACTTGGTCGCGTGGTCGGCGAACTTCTGCGCCAGCTCGTAGCCGAGGATGCTCTCGAACCCCGGGTAGTCCTCGATCAATTCGGTATTCAGCAGTTCGCCGCCGGGGCCGCCGCGCTCGAGGATCACGGTCTTCAGCATTCCGCGCCCGGCGTACATGCCAGCGCAGAGGCCGGCCGGTCCGGCGCCGACGATCACGACGTCGTACTCGTGGGTCTGTGCCACAGGAATCTCGCTTTCGGGGCCCGCGCACCATCGGCGCGCGGGCGTTGTGCTCCCTGGAATCTCGCCAGAAGGCACGGCCAGGGGAACCGGATTACCCGAAGCCTAACCGCGCCGTCAACCGCGCGGCGCGGCCGCGCCCGCGGCGCCGATCTCGAGCAGGCTCACCGCTCCGTGACAGTGCGACACCGTGCCCACGAGGGCGCGCACCGGGGCGCCGTCGCGCCCCGCCGCGCCAATGGCGGCGTCGGCAGCCACGACGCCGGCCACGTCGATCATCCCCACGCCGAACGCGCGGTGCGTGCAGGGAAAGAGATACGCCGCCACGCCCGCGCCGAGGCCATCGGCGTAGGCGCGCAGCGTGGGCGCCAGGCTCCAGTCGCGCGTCCCACGGGTGTGCGGACACACGGCCGGTTCGATGCAGTTGATCGGGCAGGTCCAGGTGGCGAAGCTCACATAGTGCGTGCCGTCGGGAGCGGCACGTTCCCAGGGCACGTCCGGCGGCGCCGGCAGCGGGGCGGTGCGCACGTCGCGGCCGGGCCAGCGCGCCCGCGCGGCGTCGGCGAGCCAGTCGCGCAGCAGGTGCGGCATCAGCGGCGAGGGCACGATGGCGTCGCCGGCGGCCCCGCCCCGCGCCGCCTCTGCCAGCGCGCGGGCGAAATACGCGCGCCAGTCGGCGATCTCGATGCGCACCAGCGGGTCGGCCGCGTCGTGGTGCCGCGCCACGGCGCACGCCGGGTCGCGATCGACGACGACGATCCCGCCGCAGCGCACGGCGCCGGCCGTCACGGCCCGGCGCAGCTGCCGCACGTAGTACCCGCCGTAGCACCCGCCGCCCACGATCGTGATGCGGCCGAAGGTCTGCGATCCGGCGAGGCGCGGGTTAGCGACGGACACGGCGGCCGCCGTCGACCACCAGCGTCTCACCGGTGACGAAGTCCGCGTCGAGCAGGTAGAGAACGGCGCGCACGACGTCGTCGGGGCTGCCGTGACGGCCCAGCGGCGTGGTCGCGCGCAGGCGCTCCGCGTCGGCCTCGGTCCACCCCTCGGGCAGGAGCACGGTGCCCGGCGCCACGGCGTTCACTCGCACCGCCGGCGCCAGCACGCGGGCCAGCGACTCCGTGAGCCGCACCACGCCATGCTTGGTCAGCCCGTGCGGCAGATACTCCGGCCAGGTCTCGAACGCGGCCAGGTCGGCGATGTTGACGATGGCGCCGCCGCCTGGCGCCGCCTGCAGGTGCGGCGCGGCGGCCTGCGACAGGAAGAAGGGGGCGCGGAGGTTGAGGGCGAAGATCCGCTCCCACGCCGCCACGTCCGTCTCGCCGAACGGCGTGCGCTCCATGAGCGCGGCCGAGTTCACGAGCACGTCCAGGGCCCCGAATTCCCCGACGACGTCGCCGATGAGGCGGTCTGGGGCCGCCGGATCGAGCAGGTCGGCCTGCACCGCCCACGCGGCGCCGCCGGCTTCCGCGATCAGCCGCACCGTCTCGGCGGCGCCCGTCTCGGAGCCGTGGTAGTGGACGGCGACCCGCATGCCGCGGCGGCCGAGGCCGACGGCGATCGACTGCCCCACCCGCGTGCCGCCGCCGGTGACGAGCGCCGGACGTCCGCTGAGCTTCATGGTCCCTCCGTGGTGCGGCTACTTCGCGGCGTGCGCCGCGATCGCGGCCACCCGCGCATCCTGCTGGGCGAGCCACTCCGCGGGCACCCGCATGGAGCCCAGCGTGCGCGGACCGTCCGTGCCGCCGTGCCAGTCGGAGCCGCCGCTGGGCACGAGACCGATATGCTCGGCCAGGGTGCGCAGGCGGGCCACGTCTTCGGCGCCGTGGCTGGGGTGCAGCACTTCCACGCCGTCGAGGCCGTGCGCGGCCAGCGCTTCCAGCCGGGCGCGCGTGCCGGTGTGCCCCGGATGCGCGACCACGGCCACGCCGCCGGCGCGGTGGATCATGTCGATCGCGTCGACCATCGACAGCCGGTCCTTGGCGACGAACGCCGGCCGGCCGTTGCCGAGATAGCGATCGAAGGCGTCGCGAAGGTCCGTGGCCCACCCTTCCTGCATCAGCGCGCGGGCGACGTGCGGGCGGCCGATGGCGCCCCCGGCGGCCTGTTCCAGCACCGACGCGAAGGTGATGCGGACTCCGAGCTCGTTGAGCCGCGCCACCATCCGCTCGGCCCGCGTGCGGCGCATCTCGCGCAGGGCGGCGAGTCCGGCCTCGATCTCGTCGAGCCGCGTCAGGTGCAGGCCCAGCACGTGCGTCTCGACGTCGCCCTCGACGGCGCTCAGTTCGACGCCGGCCACGAGGCGGACGCCGAGCTCCCGCGCCGCCGCGTCCGCCTCGGCGATGCCGGCCACGGTGTCGTGATCGGTGAGCGCGATCGCGGCGAGCCCCGCGGCGTGGGCGGCCGCGACGACGGCCGCCGGCGCGCAGGAGCCGTCGGAGGCCGTGGAGTGCGAGTGCAGATCGACGTACGCGCTGCGGTCCGCGGCCGATGCGGCGCCGGGCGACGCGATCACGCGGAGTAGTCGGCTTCGGGCGACGTGAAGCTGGGCTGCGAGTGCACGAAGAGTTGCTGCAGGTCGGCGTCGCTCATCTGGGCCAGCGCCAGTTCGCGCGAGCGCACGCCCGGCGGCGAGTAGCGGCTGACGCGCACTTCGCGATCGTCGCCCGACCCGCTGACGAACAGCAGGGCGAACTCGTCGTGGTCGTACTGGGTGACGCGGCCCGACGGCATCACGCGCCAGGCCTTGCCGTTCACGTTCAGCGTACGGATGGGCATCTAGGGCAGCTCCACTTCAATGTAGACGCGGTTGGCGTCGAGGATCGGATCGGGCGCGCCCTGGTGGGCGCGGGCCAGCGTCTCGGCGTCCGGTGCTTCGAAGAATTCCAGGAAGGCACCCGGCAGCGCGTCCTCTTCGAACGCCCAGAACCGGCAGCCCGCCTTCGTATAGTACTCGTGGCGGCGGATGAGGCGCTCGGCGTACCGCTTCCGCTCCTGCGGCGGAATGAGGGTGCGCTGCACGGTCAGGGCCCGCGGCATCACACGCCCGCTTCGGGGTAGCTCTCGATGGTGCGCTTGATGTGGCCGAGGAACTGGTCGGCAACGGCGCCATCGATGACCCGGTGGTCGAACGAGAGCGAGATGTACGAACAGGTGCGGATGGCGATCGTGTCCTCGCCGTCGGCGCCGGTGAGCACCTTCGCCCGCTTCTCGATCGCGCCGATGCACAGGATGGCGACCTGCGGCTGGTTGATGATCGGCGTGCCGGTGAGCGAGCCGAAGACGCCCGGGTTCGTGATCGTGAAGGTGCCGTCCTGCACCTCGCGCGGATCGAGCTTCTTGGCACGGGCGCGGCCGGCGAGGTCGTTGAGCGCTTTGGAGAGGCCGCCGAGCGACAGGTCGTCGGCGTTGCGCACCACCGGTACGATGAGCCCCCAGTCGAGCGCCACGGCGATGCCGAGGTTGATCGGCCGCCGGTAGATCACGCTGCTGCCGGCCACGGACGAATTGACGATGGGGAACGCCTTCAGCGCGTCCACCGTGGCCTTCATGATGAACGGCATGTAGGACAGCTTCTGCCCCGTGCCGGCCTCGAACGCCGCCTTCTTCTCGGCGCGAAGGCGGGCGACGCGGGTGAAGTCGACCTCCATGATCGACGTCACGTGGGCCGAGGTGTGGCGCGAGACCACCATGTGCTCGCTGATCAGCGCGCGCATCTTGCTCATCGGCTCGACGCGGTCGCCGGGCCAGGGCTCGGGCGTCGGGGCGGCGCCGGCCGGCGCCATTGCCGGACGGGGAGCGCCGGACTCGAGGTACTGCAGGATGTCGCGTTTGGTCACGCGGCCGGCGAGGCCGCTGCCCTGCATGGCGGCGATCTCGACGCCGTGCTCGGCGGCGATCTTGCGCACGAGGGGCGACGACTTGGTGCGCAGCCGTTCCTCGAGCGAATGGCCGTTGCCCGAGACGAACGCGGGAGCGGCGGGGGCGGCAGGCGCCGCGGGCGCTGGCGGCGACGGAGCGGCGGGCGCCGGAGCGGGCGGCGCCGGCGCAGCGGAAGCGGCGGCGGGCGCGGGCGCCGCGGCCGGCACCGCGACGGCGGCGCCCTTCTCGGTCTCGAGGCGCGCGACGACGGTCTGCACGGCCACCGTCTGGCCCTCGGTCACCAGGATCTCGGCGAGGACGCCGGCCGCCGGGGCGGGAATCTCGGCGTCGACCTTGTCCGTGGAGATCTCGAAGATCGGTTCGTCGCGCTTCACTTCGTCGCCGACCTGCTTCAGCCACTTGGAGAGCGTGCCCTCGGCGATCGACTCTCCCATCTGGGGCATGATGACGTCTATGCGTGCCACGGGTAGATCCTCAGTCCGTTTTTGCGGCGGCGGCCCGGCGGCCGCGATACCTCAGAACGAGGACGGTGGTGGGGAAGATGACCGCCCCCGCAACCGCCCCGAAGAACCAGAAATTCGTCCAAGCGCAGGGGGCTCCGGTGTTCGCGTCGGACGTGCACTGCTGCGCCCATCCGACGACCTTGGCCACGAGGACCCCGAGCATGCCGCCGCCGAACAGGCCGGCGACGAGGGTGATGCACCCCAGACCAACATACTCCCAAGCGCTCCCGGATTCGACCGGGGGGGCGTCATTCGGGCTCATGACGCCCTTCC
Organism: uncultured Gemmatimonadaceae bacterium; assembly: GCA_963775915.1. Classification (GTDB taxonomy): domain Bacteria; phylum Gemmatimonadota; class Gemmatimonadetes; order Gemmatimonadales; family Gemmatimonadaceae; genus JAGWRI01. The sequence continues at coordinate 320,703 of CAVZKH010000007.1, read as the reverse complement.
GGCGCCGGGTGCTCCGGCGGGACGGGCCGGTGGCATGCCGGCCTCAGTAGGCCGCTTCGAGCCGGTGCCGCGGGTCTTCCTCGCGGTGGAGCGTGACGAAGAACCGCTTGACGTTCCGGTCGAGGCGGCTCTCGCCGATCTGGTCGGTTTCGACGTCGAGAAAGGTGTAGTGGCCGCCCTCGGCCTTCACGGTCAGGCGCATCGAGCCGAGCGGTCCGCTGAAAGTGCGGGCGCGGGCCGAGGAGGCGCTGACCTGGAGCCCGAGGCTCGGAAAGTATTCGTCGGCCGCGGCGAGGGCGTCGGCCGGAATCAGGTGGCTGCGGTAGAAGTGTCGCATTAGGGCGTCGAATCGGGGCGTTCGTTGAAGACGTCCTGCATCCAGTCCACGCGTTCCAGCGTGTCCGTCGGATGGCGGCGGAACCGGACCGCCATCGCCCACGGGCCGGCGACGACGAAGTTGAGCTTGGCGCGGTAGGTGCCGAGTTCGGGACTGGCCTGCAGCGCGTCCCAGGTGTGGGGGCCGTCGGTCTGGCCCATGTCGGCGAAGATCTGCCCTTCGCCGTTGTCGATGGGCTCCTGCGTCTTGCGGTCGCGGACCACGACCTTGTAGACGATCGCTTCACGCGCGTGCGGCGGGATGTCCGAGGGCTGGATGGAGAAGTCGTAGCTCCTGGACAGCAGGTGCAGCACGGGCCGGGACGCCTCGCCGCCGCAGGCGGCAAGCGAGGCGGCCAGCCCACTCCACACCAGAACGCGCGCGAACCGGATCACTGCTGATAGTACTCGAGGCCGAGGTGCGTGATCTGCTCCTCACCCATGAGGTGCCGGAGCGTGTTCTTCAGCTTCGTCTGCTGAATGAAAAGATCGTGCTCCGGCTGCAATCCCGCAGCGGCCATGGGCGACTTGTAATAGAAACTTAACCATTCCTGGATTCCCTTCATGCCGGCGCGCTGGGCGAAGTCCGAGAACAGCGCGAGGTCGAGCACGATGGGGGCGGCGAGGATCGAATCGCGGCAGAGGAAGTTCACCTTGATCTGCATCGGGTAGCCCATCCACCCGAAGATGTCGATGTTGTCCCAGCCTTCCTTGTTGTCGCCGCGCGGCGGGTAGTAGTTGATGCGCACGACGTGCGAGAAGTCCTTGTACAGGTCGGGGTACTGCTCGGGCTGCAGGATGGTGTGCAGCACGCTGAGCTTGGACTCCTCCTTGGTCTTGAACGACTGCGGGTCGTCGAGCACCTCGCCGTCGCGGTTGCCGAGGATGTTGGTGGAGTACCAGCCGGCGAGGCCGAGCATGCGCGCCTTGATCGCCGGCGCGATGACCGTCTTCATCCAGGTCTGGCCGGTCTTGAAATCCTTGCCCGAGATCGGCACGCCCTTCTCGATGGCCAGCTGCTGCAGGGCCGGCGTGTCCACGGCAAGGTTGGGCGCCCCGTTGGCGTAGGGAATGCCCTCCATGATCGCGGCCCAGGCGTAGAGCATGGCCGGCGAGATCTGCTCGTCGTTCTCGTCCATCGCCTTCTCGAACGCGGCCACCGAGGCGTGCTGCGGCCCCGGCCGGATGAAGATCTCCGTGGACGCGCACCACACGATCACCAGGCGGTCCAGCTTGTGCTTCGCCTTGAAGTCGCGCATGTCCTGGCGCAGCTGCTCGGCCAGGTCGCGCTTGGTCTTGCCCTTCTTGACGTTGCTGCCGTTGATCCGCGTGACGTAGTGGTTGTCGAACACCGCCGGCATCGGCTTGATGCCCTTGAGGAACTCGGCCACCCGCTCCAGGTCGGCCGCTTCCAGCACGCCGGCCTTCTTGGCGGCGGTGTAGGCGTCGTCGGGAATCGGATCCCAGGCGCCGAACACCAGATCGTCCAGCGCGGCGAGGGGCGCGAAATCCTTGATCAGCGGCGACCGGTTCTCGGTGCGCTTGCCGAGGCGGATGGTCGCCATCTGCGTGAGCGACCCGATCGGCTTGGAATAGCCGCGGCGAATGCTCTCGACGCCGGCCATGAACGTGGTGGCCACGGCGCCAAGCCCTGGGGTGAGCACCCCGAGCTTCCCGGTGGCAGGACGCGGAGGCGTCCGCGTATCGGAAGTCGAACCCTGCACGACGTTAATCTCCTTTGAGCAAGGGACGCGCCTCGAACGACGGCGAGCGCGGCGGCGCGGAAGATCCGGCCACCGGCTCCGAAGACGGCGCGGCGTTGTTGGGCGTGGTGGCTCGATAGACGAAGGCCACGCGCTGATAGACGGTGATCCAGGCCGTCACCGTCAGGATGACGATGATGGCGGCGAGCACGACCCCGTGCAGGGTGAGCCCGAAGAACGCCTGCGGCACCGAGAGCAGAACCACACGCTCCGGGCGCTGCAGCATCCCCACCTTGGCATCGATGCCGAGCGCTTCCGCCCGGGCCCGCGTGTACGAGGTGAGGAAGGCACCGATCAACCCGAGCAGGCACACCACCACCATGGGCACGCTGGCCCACGAATGGTGCGTCTGGTTCAGGGCGTAGAACACGGCCAGCCCGCCGAGCACGAAGCCGTCGGCCAGCCGGTCGAGCGTGGAATCGAGGAAGGCGCCGAAGATCGACGCCTGGCCGGACCGCCGCGCCACCGTGCCGTCGAGCACGTCGAAGATGGCGGTGAGTCCGAGAAAGAACCCGCCGACGCTGATGTGGCCGGTGCCGTAGACCACGCCGCCGATCACCGTGCACAGCGTCCCGATCACCGTGATCGTGTTCGGATGCACATGATGGCGTACGCACCAATCCGCGACCGGATCGATGAGGCGCAGGTAACCGTTCTTTAGCCAGTCCGGCAGAATCTTCATTCGGCTCCGAGACGCGCACTCGGCGGACGCCTCGCCGCACGAAACTGCGCGCGGGGGCGGGGGCAAAAATGACCAGCGGCCGGGGCCCTGCCCCGGCGGCTAAAAGTATCCGGTTCACCAACTTGTAGCAACCGCGTTACAATCGTTTCGCGGGGTGCCGCCGGGCCTTATTGTTGAGCATGGCGCACCATCGAGCAACCCGCCACGCGCGGCCGTTTCTGGCCGCTGCTATGGTGGCCCTGGCCGCGGCCCCGGGCGCCGCCGCCCAGGGGCCGCGCGCGGTGCCCGTTGCGGCGTCGACGCTCTCGCGCGCGCTCGGCGATACGATGCGAGCCGTGCTGGACGCAGCGGTGGCGAACGGCGCGTTCCCCGGCGCTTTCGCGGTGGTCGGCAACCACGCCGGCATCATCGCCGAGTACGGGGCCGGCCATCTCGACTGGGATCCCTCCCCGCGCCCGGATGCGAACACGATGTGGGACCTCGCCTCCCTCACCAAGGTCATCGGCATGACCTCGGGGATGATGCAGCTCGTCGACGAGGGCCGGGTGTCGCTGGACGCGCCCGTGGACCGGTATCTCCCCGAATGGACGGGACCGCGCAAGCACGAGGTCACGGTGCGCAATCTGCTCACCCATACCTCGGGCCTGCCGGCCTTCCGGGCCTACGACCAGATCACGACGAACGCCGACAGCATCGCCGCCCTGATGATGGCCGAGCCGCTCGAGGCGGCGCCGGGGTCGCGCTACGTGTACAGCGACATCGGCGCCTATCTGGCGGGCAAGATCGTGGAGCGGGTGAGCGGAGAGCGGCTCGACCGGTATCTGGCGGCGCACGTATTCGGGCCGCTGGGCATGGCCGAGACGATGTACAACCCGCCGGACTCGCTGCGGCCGCGCATCGCGCCCACCGAGGTCGACCCCAAGCGCGGGGGCAAGCTGCGCGGCCGGGTGCACGACGAGCGGGCGTACTATCTGGGGGGCATCTCGGCGCACGCGGGGCTGTTCAGCAGCGGCGCCGACCTGGCGCGGTTCGCCGAGCTGTACCTGAACGGCGGCGCGCTCGGCACGGTGCGGCTCTTCCGTCCGCAGACGGTCGTGGAGTTCACCACGCGCCAGGACACCGCGCTCTCCAACCGCGCGCTGGGCTGGGAGAAGCCCAACGGGACCAACTCGGCGGGGCACCTGATGTCGCCGGCCGCGTTCGGGCACACCGGGTTCACGGGCACGTCTATCTGGATCGACCCGGCGCGTGACGTGTTCATCATCCTGCTGACCAACCGTGTGGATCCGACGCGGGCAAACACCAAGATCGGCGGCGTACGCGTGGCCCTGGCCGACGCGCTGGAGACGGTGCTCGCCCGGCCGGCGGCATCGGCGCAGGGCACCCGCTAACCGCCCGGCCGGCGGCGCTTGAAGCGGGTATCGGGCACGTCTATATTTCGCCGCTGTGGGGGAGCGGGAGTTCGTGCCGCTCAACGACTTGGAGGAAGTGATGAGCACCACTCAGCAACCCGATGTCATGGTGACGGTGACCGATGCCGCCGGCGTCGAGGTGAGGAAGTTCATGGATCAGGAAGGCGTCGATCCCGCCGTGGGCGGCCTGCGCGTGAGCGTGCAGCCGGGCGGTTGCAGCGGGTTCAAGTACGGCCTGCTGATCGAGGACGCCGCGGCCGACGACGACTTCGTCGTGGACAAGGGCGGCTGGCGCGTGTTCGTCGATCCGTTCTCGGCACAGTATCTCAACGGGGTGACCATCGACTACGTGTCGTCGATGCAGGGCTCCGGCTTCACGTTCAAGAACCCGAACGCGACAGGCGGGTGCGGGTGCGGTAGCTCCTTCACCGCTTGACGCGGCGAATGCCGGAGCGGGCTTCCCGCCCCGCCGACGGCGGAGCTGCCAGCCTCGAGGCCCGCGACCGGACAACGGCTCGCGGGCCTCTCGCTTTGGATCACGGCGTCGACGCCGGCGAGCACATCCGAACGGTGATCGTCGACGACCACGACGATCTGGCCCGCGTGCTGGCCGAGCGCATCGCGTCGCTGGTCCGGGAGCGCGCTGCCACCGGGAAGACTACGGTGCTCGGGCTCGCCACAGGCTCGACGCCGCTCGGCGTCTATCGCGAGTTGGTGCGCATGCATCGGGCCGGGCATCTCAGTTTCGCCCGCGTCGTGACGTTCAACCTCGACGAGTACTACCCGATGCCGCCGTCGAGCGTGCACGCGTTCCACCGATTCATGTGGGAGCAGCTGTTCAGCCACGTCGACATCGACCCGGCCAACGTTCACCTGCCCGACGGCACGGTGCCTCGCGACCAGATGGAGCGCGCCGCCGCCGCGTATGAGGCGGCGATCGAAGCCGCCGGCGGCATCGACTTCCAGATCCTCGGCATCGGGGTCACTGGGCACATCGGATTCAACGAGCCCGGCTCGGGGCCGGACTCGACGACGCGGCTCGTGGTGCTGGACCGAATGACCCGCCGCGCCGCCGCCGCCGACTTCTTCGGCGAGGAGTACGTGCCCACCGAGGCGGTGACGATGGGTATCGCGACGATTCTTCGCGCGCGGGAGATCGCGCTCGTCGCCACGGGGGAGCACAAGGCGGCCATCGTCCGGCGGGCGGTGGAAGGCCCGGTGGGGCTCGATGTGGCGGCGTCGTTTCTCCAGCGCCATCCCAACGCCACGGTCTACGCCGACCGGGCCGCGGCCTCGGCGCTCACCCGCGTCGCCACGCCCTGGCTGGTGGAGGCGGTCGAGTGGACCCCGGCGCTCGCCGTCCGCGCCGTCGTGTGGCTGGCGCGCACGGCCGATCGGGCGATTCTCAAGCTCACGGCGCAGGATTACGCCGACCATCATCTCGCCTCGCTCACCGCCCGCTACGGCTCGCCGGGCGCCGTGAACGGGATGGCGTTCAATGCCCTCGGCGCGAAGATTCGCGGAAAGTCCAAACTGCCCGCCGGCCGGCGCGTCCTCTGCTTCTCCCCGCACCCCGACGACGACGTGATCTCGATGGGGGGGCTGCTTGGGAAGCTCGTCGAGAACCGGAATGAGATCGTCGTCGCGTACATGACGAGCGGCAACATCGCCGTGTTCGATCACGACGTGCGGCGCTACGTGGACTTCCTCGAACGCCTGGCGGGGCTGGGCATGGTCGCCCCCGCGGAGATCCGGCCGTTGGCCGCGAAGGTCTGCGCGTTTCTGGATGCCAAGGGCCCGGGCGACGTCGACATCCCGGAGGTTCAAGACCTGAAGCGAATGATCCGCGAGGCCGAAGCGGTGGCGGCGATCGGCACGCTCGGACTGCCGCGAGCGGCCGCGCGGTTCCTCCAACTGCCGTTCTACCAGACCGGGATGGTGGAGAAGCGCCCGATCGGCGACGCCGACGTGGCGATCGTCCGGGAGCTGCTCGCCGATTTCGCCCCCGACTACGTGTTCGTGGCGGGCGACCTGTCCGATCCCCACGGCACGCACCGGATGTGTAAGGAGGCCATCGACCGCGCGCTGAACGAACGGCGGGCCGCGGGCGAGCCGATGCCCGAACGGTGGCTCTACAGGGGCGCGTGGCAGGAATGGCCGGTGCACGAAGCCACCTGGCTGGTGCCGCTGTCGCAGGAGGAACTCCAGCGGAAGATCCTGGCGATCTTCAAGCACCAATCGCAGAAGGATTCGGCGCCCTTTCCCGGCCCGATGGACGACCGGGAATTCTGGCAGCGCGTCGAGGCGCGCAATACGGGAACGGCCGACGAGCTCAACCGGCTCGGGCTGGCCGAGTACTTCGCGATGGAGGCGTATGTCGTCGAATAGGCGGCATTCGTGAGCGCTCGATTCACCGTCGTCGACGCCATCGTCCTGGTCGCGTACCTGGCGGGCACGACGGCGTTCGGGCTCTGGCTGGGGCGCCGGCAGAAGGACGCCCGGGACTACTTCGTCGCCGGCCGGAACATCCCCTGGCCGGCCGTCATGTTCTCGGTGGTCGCCACCGAGACGAGCGCGCTGACCTTCATCAGCATCCCGGGCGTGGCGTACGTGGGCAACCTCGGCTTCCTGCAGGTCGTGGTGGGGTACCTGCTGGGGCGGATCGCGCTGGCGTTCACGCTCCTGCCCCGATACTACCAGGGCGAGATCGTCACCGCGTACACAATGCTCGAGCAGCGGTTCGGGCTGGCCACGCGGCGGTTCACGTCGATCGTGTTCATGGGCACGCGCGCCATGGCCGACTCAGTGCGCGTGTTCGCCACGGCGATTCCGGTGGCGCTCATCCTGCGCGGCACGGGCGCCGTGTCGACTACGCACATGATGCCGATCGCCATCGTCATCCTCGGCGCGCTCACCGTGCTGTACACGTACAAGGGCGGTATGCGGGCGGTGGTGTGGACAGAGCTGATCCAGGCCGGCGTCTACGTGTTCGGCGGACTGGTGGCGTTGGCGCTGCTGGGCCGGGCCGCGCCCGGCGGGTGGGGCGCCATTCTCCACTCGGCCCGCGCCGCCGGCAAGCTGCAGCTGTTCGACCTGTACACCGGGTTCGACCGGCCGTACACGCTGTTCGCGGGGCTGCTCGGCGGCGGCTTCCTGTCGATGGCGTCGCACGGCGCCGATCAGCTGATCGTGCAACGGCTGCTCTCGGCTCGCTCGCTGCGCGATGCGCAGAAGGCGGTGATCGGCAGCGGATTCGCGATCATCGCGCAGATGGCGCTGTTCCTGGTCATCGGCGTGGGGCTGTGGGCCTACTTCGGCGGCCGGAGCTTCGCCACGCCGGACGACGTCTTTCCGACGTTCATTCTCCAGGCCATGCCTCCGGGGCTGCTGGGGCTCGTGATCGCGGCCATCGTCGCGGCCACGATGAGCACCCACTCGGCGGCCATCAATGCGCTCGCGGCGGCGGCCACGCACGACATCTACCTGCCGATCTCCAAGCGCGCCGCGTCCGATCCGCGCACCCTGCGCGTGGGCAAGCTGCTGGCCGCATTCTGGGGCGTGGTGCTCACGGCCGGGGCGCTGCTCTTCCGCCAACAGGGCACGCCGGCGGTCGTGATCGCGCTGTCCATCGCGTCGTTCACCTACGGCGGCCTGCTGGGCGGATTCTTCCTGGCCCTCTTCTCGCCGCGGGCGCGGCAGCGCGACGCGATCCTCGGCATGTCGGTGGGCATTGGCGCGATGGCCATGATCGTGTTCGCAAAACCGCTGGCCACCGCGTATCCTTCCCTCGCCGCGACGCTCGGCCCCCTGGGCGCCATCGCGTGGCCCTGGTACGTGCTGATCGGCACGACCATCACCCTGCTCACCGGAACGCTCGCATCGTGGACGCGCCCGCGCGCGCCGGCGATGCCTACCTGACATGACAGCAATCGTAATCGGAATCGACGGCGGCGGCAGCAAGACCACGGCACTGGTGGCGGACGACAAGGGCTCGGCCATCGCCGAAGTGACGGGCATGCCGAGCGCCGTGCGCGCCGGCGGCGTGGACGAGAGCGCGGACATCATCGAGCGCGTGGTGCACGACGGCTTGTCGGAAGCGGGCATCGACGACACACCGCGGGTGGTGTGCGTGGGAGTGGCCGGCGTGGGCCGCGAGTCGCTGCGCCTGGAACTGTGGGAGGCGCTCACCAGCCGCGAGATCGCCGACGAGATCGTCGTGCACACCGACTATTCGATCGCCTTCGACGATGCGTTCGGGCAGGGCCCGGGCATCCTGCTGCTCGCCGGCACGGGCTCCGTGGCGGTGGGACGCGGGCCGACCGGCGCGATGGCGCGCTGCGGCGGGTGGGGCCCCGATTTCGGCGACGAAGGGGGCGGCGCGTGGATCGGACGGCGGGCGCTCTCCGTGGTCGCGGCCGCGGCCGACGGCCGCGAGCCGGAAACGGCGCTCACCGGGGCCGTGCTCACCGCCTCCGAATGCGCCGACGTTTCCGACCTGATCGCCTGGGCGGCCGAGGCGTCCCCGGCGACGCTCGCTTCGCTGGCGCCGATCGTGGCGCACGTGGCCGACGCCGGCGACCTGCGCGCCAATTCGCTGCTCGACATCGCGACCGAGGAGCTGGCGCTCCACGCGCGGGCACTGGCGCGGCAACTGTTCGCCGACGAGCGGGCGGCGCTGCCCATCGCGCTGTGCGGGGGCCTGCTCACGCGGGGCGCGGCGCTGCGCAAGCGGCTCACGCACCGCCTCAAGAGCGCGGTGCCCGGGGCGCAGCTCGCCGCCGACGAGGTCGTGCCGGCACGCGGCGCCGTGCGCGCGGCGCTGCACTTCCTGGGCGACACGATCTAGCGGATCACCCCGCGCTTGACGGCGGCGCGCGCGGGACGGAAACTTGGGCCGCGGCGCGCCACTGCGCCCCTTGCCTGGACTCCTCTGCCCCGCCCGCCATGTCACGACGCTCCCTGATCGCGCTCGCGGCGCTGCTCGCCGCCGCGCCCGCGCCCGCCGCTCGCGCCCAGCGCGCCATCCCTTCGCCTGCCTCGATCCTCGGCTGGGAGCCCGGCGCCGACCGCAAGCTCCCCGAGTGGAAGCAGATCGTCGCCTACTTCCAGGCCATCGACAAGGCCAGCCCGCGCGTGCGGTTGCACGTGCTGGGCAAAACCACCGAGGGGCGGCCCTTCCTCGCCGTCTTCTTCTCCGATTCGGCCACGCTCGCCAACCTCGAGCACTACCGGGGGATCCAGCAGAAGTTGATGGACCCGCGGCGGCGCACGGCGGCCGAGCTGCCGGGCCTGCTGGCGCAGGGCAAGAACGTGGTGATGATCACTTCGAGCATCCACTCGACGGAGGTGGGCGGCATCCTCACGCCGATGGTGCTGGCCGACCGGCTGGCGCGCGGCGACACACCGGAGGCGAAGGCGATCCTCGCCAACACCATCGTGATCCTGGTGCCGTCGCTCAACCCCGACGGCGTGGACATCGTGGGCGACTGGTACCACGCCACGCTCGGCACGAGCGCCGAGGGCACGTCGCCGCCCGAGCTGTACCACAAGTACGTGGGGCACGACGACAACCGCGACTGGTACGCGTTCACGCAGGTGGAGACCCGCTACACGGTGGACTCGCTGTACGGCCGCTGGGATCCCGAGATCGTGAACGACATCCATCAGCAGGGCGGCGACGCCGGCCGCATCTTCATTCCGCCCTATATGGACCCGGTGGACCCGAACATCGATCCCATCCTCACCAGCGGCGTGAACGAGATGGGGATGGCGATGACCTGGCAGATCATCGCCGAGGGGCTCACCGGCGTGGCCAACAACGCGTCGTACGACCAGTGGTCGCCGGCGCGGCAGTACTCGCTCTATCATCGCGGCATCCGCATCCTCACCGAGACGGCGAGCGCGAGGCTGGCGACCTCGGTGGATGTGCCGTTCAGCCGGCTGGGGCTGGGCCGCGGCTACGACGCGCGCACCGCCACCTGGAACTACCCCGCGCTGTGGCCGGGCGGCCGTTGGGGCATCGGCGACATCGTGAAGTACCAGACCGCGGCCAGTTGGGCGCTGCTGGGCCAGGCGGCGCGCGACCGCCGCGAGTGGCTGCGGAGCTACGCAGCGGTGGGCGACCGCGCGCTCGCCGCCGACCATCCGTGGACATGGGACACGATTCCCAGCGCCTACGTGATGCCGAAGACGCAGTCCGATCCGGCAGCGCTGCAGCGCCTGCTGTGGACGCTGCAGCACGGGCAGGTCGAAGTGCGGCAGTCCACGGCCGCCGTGTCCGCCGACGGACGTACGTTCCCGGCAGGCAGCTACGTCGTGCTCACCCAGCAGCCGTTCGGCGGGTTCGGCAACACGCTGCTGGAACGCCAGAAGTACCCGAACCTGTTCGAGTATCCGGGCGGGCCGCCCAAGAAGCCGTACGACGTGACGGCGCAATCGCTGCCGCTGCTCTTCGGCGTGGACATCGCGTCGGTACCGGGCGAGGCCCCGGCGACCACGGCCCCGATCGCGCCGGTGGCGGAGCCCGACTTCGTCGTCCCGTCGTTCACCGGCAGCCGGCGGAGCGGCGTCGCGATCTATCGCAGCTACTCGGCGCCGATGGACGAGGGCTGGACCCGCTGGATGTTCGACGTGAACCAGGTGCCCTTCACTTCCATCGTGGACCGCGACGTGCGCGCGGGGAACCTCGGCGCGCGGTTCGACGTGATCATCCTCCCCGACCAGCCCGTGCGCCAGATCGCCGATGGCCTGCGCGCCCCGTATCCCGACTCGCTACGCGGCGGTCTCGGTGCGGAGGGCGCCGCCGCGCTGCGTACGTTCGTCGAGAGCGGTGGAACCCTGCTGGCCTTCAACAAGGCGAGCGAGTACGCGATCGACACGTTCAAGCTGCCGGTGCGGGACGTGCTGGCCGGCGTGCCAAGCACGCAATTCTACGCGCCCGGGTCGATTCTCGCCGTGACGCTCGATCGCGCGAACCCGATCACGTCGCGGATGACGGCGCCGGAGCCGGCCGTCTGGTTCGAGGGGAGTCCGGCCTTCGCGATCACCGACAGCACGCGGGCGCGCGCCGTGGCGAGCTACCCGGCGACCGGGAATCCGCTGCTCTCCGGGTGGCTGCTGGGCGGCGAGAAGTTGAATGGCCGGGCCGCCATGGTGGACGTATCGGTGGGGCGCGGCCACGTGGTGCTGTACGGATTCCGGCCGCAGTACCGCGGGCAGAGCATGGCCACCGAGCCGCTCGTTTGGGGCGCGATCCTGCAGGCGCGGGCCGGGGGCGGCGGCGGGGGGCGCTAGCTAGGCCGCCCGCTCCGTCCGGGCGGGGGGCATCTCGCCCTCGATGCGCGCCATTACCACCGACGCCAGGCAGTTGCCGACGACGTTCACCGACGTGCGCGCCATGTCCATGAGCGCGTCGACGCCGAGCAGGACGGCGACGCCTTCCATGGGCAGGTTGAACTGCGTGAGGGCGCCGGAGAGGATCACCAGCGCCGCCCGCGGCACGCCGGCCACGCCTTTGCTGGTGAGCATCAGCGTCAGCATCATGACGAGTTGGCTGCCGAGCGACATGTGCAGTCCGGCCGCCTGGGCCACGAACACCGAGGCGAGCGCCAGGTAGAGTGTGGTGCCGTCGAGGTTGAACGAGTAGCCCGTCGGGATGACGAAGGCGACGATGCGCCGCGGCACCCCCAGCTCCTCCATCCGTTCCATGGCCAGCGGCAGCGCGGCCTCGGACGACGCCGTGGTGAATGCGATGAGCCAGGGCTCCTTGACCGCCGAGATGAAGCGCCGGATCGGCACCTTGAACAGGATCGCCACCGGCAGCAGCACGGCGAGCGCGAAGATCACCAGCGCCCCGTACAGCGAGATCACCAGAATGGCGAGCTTGCGCAGCACGTCCAGGCCGCTCGTCCCCACGGTCACCGCGATCGCCGCGCCGATGCCGATGGGCGCGAACTTCATCACCAGGCCGGTGAACGTGAACATCACCTGAGACAATCCGTCGCAGAACGCGAGCATCGTGGACTTGGGACCGCCGGCGGGCAGCTGCGACAGCGCCACGGCGAACAGGATCGCGAAGAAGACGATCTGCAGCACTTCGTTGTTGGCCGCCGCCTCGAAGAAGCTCTGCGGCACCGTGTGGATGAGCACGTTGCTGAACGTCGCATGCGTGCCCGCCAGCGCCGACGTCTGGGCGGCGTCGCCGCTGCCGAGCTGCACGCCGACGCCGGGCTTCACCAGATTCACGACCGCCAGGCCGACCGCCAGCGCCAGCGTGGTGACGACCTCGAAGTAGATGATCGACCGCAGGGCCAGCCGGCCGACGCGCTTCATGTCGTCGCCATGGCCGGCGATCCCGACCACGAGCGTGCCGAAGATCAGGGGCACGATCAGCGACTTGATCATGCGCAGGAAGAGGGTGGCCCAGATCTTGAGATCGGGCGCCGCCCACCCGTGCTGCGCGCGGGCGCTCTCGGGGTATGCCCACCCGATGAGCACGCCCACCACCATCGAGATGATGATCCACTGCGAGAGGCTGATGCGGCGCAGGAACCCCCGCCGCGCCGGCGTCGCGGGCGCCGTCACGCCGCGTCCGCCCGTTCCGCCGTGCGCCGGCGGAGCGTGGAGTGCGTGTAGCCGTAGGTGAAGTAGAGCACGAGCCCGATCACCAGCCAGACGCCGAACCGAATCCAGGTGACCGTGGGCAGCTGCCACATGAGGTAGAAGCACGCCGCGATGGAGATGAGCGGCGTGAGCGGCACCCAGGGCACGCGGAACGGACGGTAGCGCTCCGGCTCGATGCGCCGCAGGAAGATCACGCCGGCCGACACGAGGACGAACGCGAACAGCGTGCCGATGTTGGTGAGATCCACGACCTCGGCGATGTTGGCGAACGCCGCGAAGGTGGCCACGAAGATGCCGGTGAGGATCGTTCCCACGTACGGCGTCTTGTACTTCGGGTGCACCTTGGCGAGCACCGGCGGCAGCAGGCCGTCGCGCGACATCGAGAAGAAGATGCGCGGCTGCCCGAGCTGGAAGACCAGCAGCACGCTCCCCATCGCGATCACCGCGCCCAGCGACACGATGAACCGCGACGCATTGATCAGCCCGGCCGGGCCGTCCGCGAACTGGAGCGCGGTGATCATCGGCTCGGCCGTGCCCAGGCTCTTCCACGGGGCCATGCCCGTCATCACGATCGAGATCGCGATGTAGAGCACGGTGCAGATGAGCAGGCTCATGATGATGCCGAAGGGCATGTCCTTCGGCGGGTCCTTCGTCTCTTCCGCCGCCGTGGAGACGGCGTCGAATCCGATGTAGCTGAAGAAGATGATCGCCGCCGCGGCGCTGATGCCCTTGACCCCGTTTGGGTTGAAGCCGCCCGTGGCGGGGTTGGTCCAGTTGTGCGGGCGGATCAGGAAGATGCCGACGGCGATGAAGAACAGGATGATGCCCACCTTGAGCAGCACCATCGCGTTGTTCGCGTCGGCCGACTCCTTGATGCCGATCACGAGGACCACCGTGATCAGCCCCACCACGAGCACCGCCGGCACGTTGATGATCACCGGAACGCCGAACAGATGCGGCGCCGCCGTCCACGCCGAAGCGAGGTACTGCGTGGTGGCGTCGACGCCGGCCGAGCCGGCCGCGGTGAGCTGATTGAACGCGTCGTGGGCCGAGCGGTAGTCGGTGGCCGTCCACGCCGGGAGATCGATGCCGAAGTGACCGACGAGTTCGCGGAAGTATCCCGCCCACCCGATGGCCACGCCGATGTTGCCCACGGCGTACTCGATGATGAGATCCCAGCCGATGATCCAGGCCACGAACTCGCCGATCGAAGCGTAGGCGTAGGTGTACGCCGAGCCCGCCACCGGCACCATGGCCGCGAACTCCGCGTAGCAGAGCGCGGCGAAGCCGCAGGCCACCGCGGTGAGCAGAAACGAGAAGATGATGGCCGGCCCGGCCCCGGGGCGTGCCGCATCGCCCACGATGGCCGTGCCGGTGGTCGCGAAGATGCCGGCGCCGATGGTCGCGCCGACGCCGAGTGCCGTGAGGTGCCACTTGCCAAGCGTGCGTTTGAGCCCGCCGTGTTTGGCGACATCGTCCTCGAAATCGGCGACCGATTTCCTCGCGAACAATCCGTTCATGCCGGGATCACCCTCCGGCACCGCGCGGAGCCGGCGTTCCCTACGCCGGTTCCGCCTCGATGCGCATGCGGTAGAAGGAACGCCAGATGAAGATGAGGGCGACCAGGAAGAACGCCGCGGCGAAGGCGCGGGTGAACATCGCGCCGCGCTGCGCCGTCATCGACACCGCGAGTTCCACGGCCAGCAGCCCGAACAGCGTGGTGAACTTGATGATCGGGTTCAGCGCCACCGACGACGTGTCCTTGAACGGATCGCCGACCGTGTCGCCGACGACCGTCGCCGCGTGCAGCGGGGTGCCCTTCTCCTTCAGCGTCGACCTCGACGATCTTCTTGGCGTTGTCCCAGGCGCCGCCGGCGTTGGCCATGAAGATGGCCTGGAACAGGCCGAACACCGCGATCGAAATCAGGTAGCCGATGAAGAAGTACGGCTCGAGGAAGGCGAAGGCCAGCGTGGCGAAGAACACCGCCAGGAAGATGTTCAACATCCCCTTCTGCGCGTACTGCGTGCAGATGTCGACCACCGTCTTGCTGTCCTCGACCGAGGCCTTCTCGGCGCTCTCGAGCTTGATGTTCTCCTTGATGAACTCCACCGCGCGATAGGCGCCGGTGGTCACGGCCTGCATCGAGGCGCCGGTGAACCAGTAGATGACCGCGCCGCCGGTGATCAGGCCCAGCAGGAACGGCGGGTGCAGCATCGACAGGTTGCCGAGGTCGGCCGTGAGCCCGTTGGTCAGCAGCACGATGATCGAGAAGATCATCGTCGTGGCGCCGACGACCGCCGTGCCGATGAGCACCGGCTTGGCCGTGGCCTTGAACGTGTTGCCGGCGCCGTCGTTCTCCTCGAGCAGGTGCTTGGCGCGCTCGAAGTTCGACGTCGAAGCCGAACTCGCTTCTTGAGCTCGGCGGTGATGTTCGGGAGCTGCTCGATGATCGACAGCTCGAACACCGACTGCGCGTTGTCGGTCACCGGGCCGTAGGAGTCGACGGCGATGGTCACCGGGCCCATGCCCAGGAAGCCGAACGCCACGAGGCCGAAGGCGAACACGGCCGGCGCCAGCATCAGCGTGTCGAAGCCGTGGCGTGCTGATCGACGAAGCCGGCGCCCATCAGGCCCACGATGGTGATGCCGAGCCAGAAGGCGCTGAAGTTGCCGGCCACGAGGCCCGACAGGATGTTGAGCGACGCGCCGCCCTCGCTTGGACGACGTCACCACCTCGGTCACGTGCTTGGAGCTCGACCGAGGTGAACACCTTCACGAACTCGGGGATGATCGCGCCGGCCAGCGTGCCGCAGGTGATGACCGTCGACAGCTTCCACCAGAGCGTCGGCGTTGCCGCCGAGGTCGGGGATCACGCAGGTACGAGACGAGAAAGGTGAGCGCCACCGAGACGATCGACGTCAGCCAGACCAGCGACGTCAGCGGGTGCTCGAAGTTCATCTCGTCGGCGTGCTCGTACTTGGCCTTGGCGAACGCTTCGTTGATGAGGTACGAGATGCCGCTGGCGATGATCATCATGATGCGCATCGCGAAGATCCAGACGAGCAGCTGCACCTGGACCGTCGGGATCCTTGACGGCGAGCAGGATGAACGTGATCAGCGCGACGCCGGTCACGCCGTAGGTCTCGAAGCCGTCGGCGGTCGGGCCGACCGAGTCGCCGGCGTTGTCGCCCGTGCAGTCGGCGATCACGCCCGGGTTGCGCGCGTCGTCTTCCTTGATGTTGAAGACGATCTTCATCAGGTCGGAGCCGATGTCGGCGATCTTCGTGAAGATGCCGCCGGCGATGCGGAGGGCCGAGGCGCCCAGCGACTCGCCGATGGCGAAGCCGATGAAGCACGGGCCCGCGTAGTCGCCGGGCACGAACAGCAGGATGAACAGCATCATCGATCAGCTCGACGCTGATGAGCAGCATGCCGATGCTCATGCCGGCGCGTGAGCGGGATGGAATAGACAGGGGTACGGCTTGCCCTTGAGCGACGCGAACGCCGTGCGCGAATTGGCGAAGGTGTTCACGCGAATGCCGAACCAGGCCACCCCGTAGCTGCCGGCGATGCCGAGCACGCTGAAGGCGAGAATGATCGCCACGCGCACCGGCTCCATGTGCTGCAGGACGCCGAAGTACAGGATCATGACGAGGCCGATGAAGACCTCGAGGATCATCAGGAACTTGCCCTGCGTGAGCAGGTAGGTCTTGCAGGTCTCGTAGATCAGCTCCGAGATCTCACGCATCGACTCGTGCACCGGAAGCCGCTTGAGCTGGCCGTAGATCGTGATGCCGAAGACGAAGCCGAAGGCGCATACGATCAGCCCGTACAGCAGCAGCGTGTGGCCCGGCAAGCCGAGAAAGGAAACGCTCCCCAGGTCGGGGATCTTGAGGTTCGCTTCGCCGCCGGCGTCCTGCGGCGCGGCGATCGCGGCCGCCGCGACGGCCGGGGCCGCGACCATGGCGGCGCCGGCCGGCGTCTGCGCATGGGCCGCCGGGGCGGTCAGGCCGCTCGTCAGCGCCGCCAGCAGCAGCGCGGACAGCAGGGGGAGGGCACGACGCAATACGGTGTCCATCCGATGCATGGGGTTCATTCTCCAGGGTGACAGGCACAAACGGCGCGCGGTGGTCAAGCCGAGGGCTTCTCCACGGCGCGCCAGAGGAAATACACAGGGATGCCGATGGCCACGATCGCGAGACCGGGGACCGATTCGGCGCGCGAGCGCGGCGACATCAGAATGAGAATCATGGACGATGCCCGACCCGATCATGGCGCCGGCCACCAGCATCGCAGCGCCGGTGAGGTTGATGGCCTTTACAAATCCGGACTGCGGCTGCGCCGATGACTCGTCGTTCGGGGCGGTCACGTTGGACATGCAGGTTCCGGTTGGATGCGGCAATTTCGGCGGGCGGTCGGCATCCGCCCTGGGGCGGGAAGCCGCGAAAAGATAACGCTTTGCGCGAGTGTAACGGAAGGGCGGGAAGGGGCGGCAAACGCTGAACCGAAGGCTGTGAGCTGACAGCTCACGGCCTGCGGTTGGGGGTTGCGCGGCGGCCGGGCTCAGTACAGATCGACGACGATCTGCGCCTTCATATGCACCGGCGTCCCGCCCGGCGTCGTGCCCGGGCGGAATTTGAACGACCGGAAGACTTCGTCCAGGCGCCGATTGTAGCCCCGGTTCGGCGTCGGCGTGAAATCCATGCTCACCACGCGCCCCGTGGAATCGACGTCGAACTCGGCGACCAGGTGAAAGCCCTTTACGTTGTCGGGAATCGGATAGGGCGGCAGGAAGACCTCGATCGGCTGCGGGGGATAGTTCGCCTGGGTGCCCCCGCCGGTGCCGGGGCCGTTGCCCGATCCGCGGCCGGTGCCCACGCCCGACCCCACGCCCCCGCCCCGTCCGGGCCCGTTGCCGCCGCTGCCGTCGTGGCCCGATCCACCACCCACGCCGGGCGTGGCGGCCACGTCGAGCGGCTTCACGGCCGCCGCGGCAACGGTCGGCGTCGAGGCCACGGCCTGGGGCGTTACCACCGGCGGGGGAACGACCGGCGGCTTGACGGGCGCCAGCTTGGGGGGCGGCGGCGGCACCGTGGCCGGCTCGGACTTGGGCGCGGGGGCGACGGTGACGTAGTCCAGATGTTCGGTGCGGAGCCGGGTCTGCCCGCCGGTGCCGCCGCGCCCGCCGCCCCCACCGCCGGCGGGCCCCGGCCCGCCCGCCCCCTGCGCGATCTCGTGGATCGGATGGTGCCGGGTGAACGGCGTGATGATGAGGTAGATGAGCAACAAGTGGAGCAGCAGCGAGACGGCGGTGCCCAGCCGGCGGTCCTCGCGCCCCTTGGGGAGGCCGAGGGGCACGCGATAGCGCGGCCTGGCGGGCCGAGAGCTCGGCGAAGGGCTGGCGTTGGTCATCGTTTACGTGCCGGGCGGGCGTGGGCCGGGGATCCGCGGGCCCGCCGTCCGGAAAGTAATACGACGGACGAGCCCCGAAGGGTTCGTCCGTCGTATCGTGCAGCAGTGAACCTGGAGGACGTCAGCTCTTACAGGAGCCGCTGCCTTCCTGGCCCGGTGCGTCCTTGGGAGGCACACCGATGACTTTCACACCAGCGCCGCGCGAGATGTCCATGGCGTCGATGACGTCCTGGACCTTCACCTTGGGATCGCCCTTGACGAAGATGATCTTCTCGGGGCGCTGGTCGTACACGTCGTGCAATCGCTGGGCGAGCTGGTCGTGGGCAATGATCTCGGTGTTCAGCGCGTAGCACCCGTTCTGCCCGACCTCGAGCACGATCTGGTCGGACTTCGCGTTGATCGGCTGCACCGACGGATTGGGATCCGGCAGCTGCAGGTCGATGGCCTTCCGCATGCTCGGGAGTGCCGCCATGAAGATGATCAGCAGCACGAGGAGCACGTCGATCATGGGCGTCATGTTGGGCTCGTTGGTGAGCCCGCCGGTCCCGCCGGTTGACATGGCCATTAGTTGCCACCTCCCGCCGGCGCCGGTGGCGCATCCTTGCTGTCGCCTGGCACCGTCGACACTGTATTGGGCTTCTGTTCGCCGATCATGGCCACCACGCGGACGCCGTTCTTCATGGCGACGTCCATCACGTCAAGCACCTTTTCATAGGGCAGGTTCTTGTCGGCCTTGATATAGAGGATGTAGTCGTCGCGATCCGGCTGCGTGAAGATGGTATTGACGCGTGGCGCGATCTGGTCGTAGGGGATCTGCTGTTTGTTCAGGTAGTAGTTCCCGTCGACGTCGATACCGAGCACCTGGTCGGTATTGTCGGCTTCGGGATGGTCCTTGATGTTCTGGGCCTCGGGCGGGGTCGCGGTGAACCCCGCCAACAGGGCCGGCGTGACGACCATGAAGATGATCAGCAGCACCAACATGACGTCGATCATCGGCGTCACGTTGGGCGTGCTCTGAACGCTGCCCCCGCTCTGTGGCGAGAATGACATGTGCGAAACTCCTCAGTCGAAGGGGCGCGGCTACTGCTTGATCGGGGCGCCGGCGCTCGTCGACGCGTTGAACTCGCGCGTGAACCGCGACCGGCCGAACTCACCGGAGACACCCTTGATCAGGTAGTCGATCATCTCCTTCGACACGTACGTCATTTCAGCCGTCAGGTTGTCGATCTTGGTCGTGAAGTAGTTGTACGCCCACACGGCCGGGATGGCGACGATGAGGCCGAAGGCCGTCGTGATCAGGGCTTCCGAGATGCCGCCGCCGATCGAGGCCAGACCGCCGGAACCGGACACGGCCATGCCTTGGAACGCGTTGACGATACCCATCGTGGTGCCGAGCAGTCCGACGAACGGCGCCGTGGCGCCGACCGTGGCCAGCACGGCCAGCCCGCGCTTCAGGTTGGTGATTTCGAGGAGCATGTTGCGCTCCACCGCGCGTTCGGCCGAGTTGATGTCGGCCACGGTGACGGAGCCGTCCTGGATGAGCGGCTTGACTTCACCCAGCGCCCCGCCGAGCACGAGCGCGACGTGCGACTTCTTGTAGCTCTCGGCCAGGTTGATCGCCTCGGTGAGGTTGTCCTCCTCGAGGAACTGCGAGAATTCGGGCGCGAACTTGATCGTTTCCTTCTGCGCCTTCCGCAGGCTCCACCACTTCGACACCATGATCGTCAGGGAGTAGATGGACATTGCCGCCAGCACGAACACAATGCCTTTGGCGAAATAGCCCATCGCGCGCCACAGACCAAGCATTGAGACATCCATAATCCACGAGCTCCGGTAAGGGATGCGGGGTGAACGGCCGCTACTCAGCGCGGCCGGGAGAGACTGTCTATCGACCGCTGAGGGTGAACTGGAACGGCTCCTGCACGAGCTGCTTCACCTTCCGGCCGCCGATCTCAGCGGGATAGAACCGGTAGTTCTGCAGCGCGTTCTTCACCGCCGCCGTGAAGAGATCGTGCGACGACTTGATGACCTTGAAGGTGGACATGTCGGCCCGTCCGTTGGTGTCGACGACGAACTGGGCGATGACCTCGCCCTCGACGTTCGCCGAGCGCAGCATGTCCGGGTAGTGCGGGGCGTTGTTCCCGGGGGCGTTGTCGACCTGCTTCTCCACCTGGAACGAGTAGTAGGTGTTGTTCTCGTTCGGCGGCGCGACGCCGCCTTCCACGCCCTTGGCGATACCGCCGGCCACGCCCTTGCCGCTGAAGTCGGCCTCGTTCGTCACACTCTTCGACAGGTCGATCTTCGGCAGCACGTCGGGAATCTTGATGGGCGCCGTGAGCACCTGGAAGCCCTTCGGCGGGGGCGGCTTGACGACCGCGTCGGGCGGCGGCGGCGGCGCCTTCTTGGGGGGCGGCGGCGGCTCCTTCTTCTCCATCTTCACGAACTCGACCTTCTCGGCCTTCGGCTTCTCGAGCGCCTGGCCCGCCTGTAGCGTGCCATACACGGCGCCCCCGATGACCACGGCGTGCGCCACCACGCTGAACATCATGCCGCCGACGGTGCGCTGCCGCTTGGCTTTCGATTCGATCAGGTTGTTGAACATGTGCCTCGCAAATCCTGCTGAGGGAAGGACAACGCTGGGTTTGCACCGCATAAGCTACGGCCCGACGGACGGATCGGAATGGTCGGCAAATTAAAATTCGATGAAGCGGCGGTTAGAAACTCATGGCCGCCTCAGCGCTCTTGCGCAATCGCGGTCCCGCTCTCCGGCTGCGGCTCCGCCTCGACCAGAATCGGCAGCAGCACGGTGAACACGCTGCCCCGGCCGAGCCGCGACTGCACGGTGAGCGTGCCCCCGTGCGCCTGCACGATCCACTGGGCGATCGCGAGCCCGAGGCCGAACCCGCCCCGCTCCGAGGCCCGCGACCGCACCCGGTCGGCGCGCCAGAACCGCTCGAACACGTACGGGAGGTCGGCGGCCGAGATGCCCATGCCGGTGTCGCGCACGGCGAAGGCCACGGCGTTGTTGTTCCGGTGGCTCAGCGTCATCTCCACGCGCCCGCCGCGCGGCGTGTACTTGATGGCGTTGGTCACGAGGTTGAGGAACAGCTGCCGCAACCGGGCCACGTCGCCGAGCACCACGGCGTCCTCCACGAGCGGCAGGGTGACGGTGATCCCGGCGTCCTCGCCCAGGATGGTCGCCGTCTCGGTCACGTCGCGCACGATCGGTTCGAGGTGGATGGGCTCCCGGTGGAGGTCGAAGCGCCCCTCGTCGGCGCGGGCCAGGGTCAGCAGGCTGTCCACGAGATCGGCCATCCGCGTGATCTCCTGCATCGCCTCTTCCAGCGCCACCGAGCGTTCGGCCTCGCCGGTGCCGGGATGGGTGGCGCGCTCGATGTCGGCGCGCAGCACGGTCAGGGGGGTCTTGAGTTCGTGGGACGCGTCGGCGGTGAACCGGCGCAGGGCGCCGAACGACGCCTGGAGGCGGGCGATCATGCGGTTCAGCGTCTCGGCCAGGCGGCCCAGCTCGTCGTCGGCGCTGTCGGTGGGGAGCCGGCGGTGCAGGCTGCGTCCGTCGGTGATGGCCTCCACTTCGTTGATCAGCAGGTCCACCGGCTTGAACGCGCGGCCCGCCAGGTAGTACGCAGCGCCGAGCGAAATGAGGAGCACCAGCGGCGCCAGCAGGAACATCGTGCCGACGACGAGTTGCGGGGCGAGGTCGGCGGTGGAGGTGGGCAGGCCGGCGACGACGCGGCCGATGCGCGGGCCGGCGTTGGTGTCGCTGGCGGCGACCACGAGCAGCCGGTCGAGCACCGCCCCCGGATGGAGGGGGACGACTTCGCCCGGCCCGTTGAGCTGGAGCGCGAGCCCGGCGGCGTACACCGTGTCCTGATCGGTCTGCTCCATCAGCCGGAGCGACGTGGACGAGTAGAGCAGCCGGCCCTGCGGGTCGAGGACGAGGAAGTAGCCGGGCAGCCGGCCTAGCGCCTCGGACATGGCCTGTGTGGCGAGCGTGCCCGGGCCGGTTACCGGGTTGACCGAAATGACCGTGAGTTCGCGGCCGTTGGCCTGCGCCGTGATGACGGTGTTCAGCACCTGCTGGGCCTCGTCGCGCGCCAGGGCGCTCAGCTCCTCGACCGCGGAGGTCCGGCGGGCGTAGTAGAGGGCGCCGCCGAACGCGATCAGCGTCGCGAACAGGAGGCCGGCGAAGGCCGTGGTGAGGCGCGTCCTGGTGCTGTACATCTGCGCGCGGCGGGGGCGCCGCCCCTCAGTCCTTGATCATGTAGCCGACCCCGCGCACGGTCGTGATGAGGCGCTTCTTCTGGCCGGCATCGATCTTCTTGCGCAGGTGATTGATCACGACGTCGACGATGTTGGTGCCCGGATCGAAGTGGTAGCCCCACGCGTACTCGGTGATCAGCGTGCGGCTGCACACGCGGCCCTGGTGCCGCATCAGGTACTCGAGCACGGTGAACTCCTTGGGGGTGAGCTCGATGGGGCGGCCAGCGCGGCGCACCTCGCGGGTGCCGAGGTCCAGCTCGAGGTCGGCGGCGTGGAGGACCGGCGAGGCCATGGCCCGGGGCCGGCGCGACAGCGCTTCGACGCGCGCCAGGAGTTCCTCGAAGGCGAACGGTTTGGTGACGTAGTCGTCGGCGCCGGCGCGCAGGGTGGTGACCTTGGCGTCCACGGCGTCCTGCGCCGTGAGCACGAGCACCGGCCGCCCGAACCCCTGCTCCCGCAGCGACTGCAGCACCTCGAGCCCGCTCTTCCCCGGCAGGCGCATGTCGAGGATGATCAGGTCGTAGGCGTCGGAGTTGGCGCGGCGCTCCCCCTCCTCGCCGTCGGGCACGAGGTCGACCGCCCACCGCTGCTCTTCGAGGCCGCGCTTGACGTGCTGGCCGACGGTCGGGTCGTCCTCGATCACCAGAATGCGCATGGCGCTAGCTCCGCCGGGGGCGCTGCAGTCCGTATTCGCGGATCTTCCGGTACAGCGTCTTCGGCGAGATGCCGAGCAGCTCGGCGGCCTGGCCCTGGTGCCACCCCATGTGGGCGAGCATCGATTCGATGTGGCGGCGCTCCAGCTCGGCGAGCGAGACGCGGCTGCCGGGCAGGCCGCTGGTGGGCTTGACCTGCGTGATCGGCAGGTCGGCGGCGGTGAGCACGGGATCGCGGTGGAGGAGCAGCGCCCGTTCGATGACGTTGCGCAGCTCGCGGATGTTCCCAGGCCAGTCGTAGGCCTGCAGCATCTCGATGGCATCGGGCGCCAGCGTCGGGGCCGCCGGCCCGCGGAACCGCTCCAGAAAGTGCTCGGCGAGCAGGGGGATGTCGACCAGCCGTTCGCGGAGCGGCGGCAGCGCCACGGTGACGGTGTTGATCCGGTACAGCAGGTCGCCGCGGAACCGGCCCTCGCCCACCAGCGCGTCGAGGTCGCGGTTGGTGGCGGTGACGAGCCGCGTGTGGATCTCGACCTTCTGCATGCCGCCGGTGCGGAAGTAGCTCCCGTGCTCGAGCGCGCGGAGCAGCCGCCCCTGCATGCGCGACTCGAGTTCGCTCACCTCGTCGAGGTGGAGCGTGCCGTTGCTGGCCATCTCGAGAAACCCGACCTTGCGCTCCGTCGCCCCGGCGAAGGCGCCGCGTTCGTAGCCGAACAGCTCGGTCTCGAGGTTCTGATCCGAGAGCATCGCGCAGTTGAGGTCCACGAACGGCCCCGTGCGCTCCGACAGATGGTGGATGGCCCGGGCCAGCAGGTCCTTGCCCGTGCCCGACTCGCCGGTGATGAGGATCGGGGCGTCGCTCGGGGCCGCCTTCTCGATGACGTCGAGCACCGCCTGCATCGGCGCGAACCGCGTCTGCACGATCGGCGACCCGTCGATGCGCGAGAGCCGCTGGTGCAGGAACTGGTTCTCGCGCGACAGCTGGCGCTTCTCCCAGGCCCGGTGCACGAGGACGTCGATCTCGGCCATCCGGTACGGCTTGGTCATGTAGTCGTACGCGCCCAGCTTCATCGCGGTGATGGCGTTGTCGATCGTCCCGTTGCCCGTGATGATGATGATCTCGGGCGGCGCCGGGTCCTCGCGCACCTGGCGCATCACCTCGAGCCCGTCGAGCTCCGGCATCACGATGTCGAGCAGGGCGACGTCGAAGGCTTCGGTGCGCATCGCCTCGAGCGCCTGGCGGCCGTCGGAGGTCACGCGGACGGCGTGGCCGCGCCCGGTGAGATAGGAGGCGAGGATCTCGGCCAGCTTGGCCTCGTCCTCGGCGATCAGAATGCGAATGCCTGGCTCTTCCTTCATCGGCGGCCCTCCGCCGGCAGCAGGATGCGGAACAGACTTCCCTGTCCGTACGTCGAACTGACTTCGATGCGTCCGCCATGGTCCGACACGATGGAATAGCAGACCGACAGGCCGAGTCCCGTGCCCCGCCCCACCGCCTTGGTGGTGAAGAACGGCTCGAAGATGCGCGGCAGGTCGGCGCGTCGAATCCCGGTGCCCGCGTCCTCGATCTCGATCATCGCCTGCCCTTCATCGCCGGTGCCGGTGCGCACGTGCACGGTGCCCTTGCCCTGCATCGCATCCATGGCGTTGAGCAGCAGCGCCATCAGCACCTGGATCAGCTGCTCGTCGTTGCCGACCACGCTCGGCACGGCGGGATCGAGCCGCGTCTCCACCCGCACGTTCTTGAACCGCGCGTGATGCTTGAGCAGGAAGAGCGTGCGCTCGGCGACGACGTTGAGCGACGCCGACTGGCGGTGCGTCGGCTTGGGACGGCTGAAGTCGAGCACGCCGTTCACGATGCCGCTGCAGCGGTGCACCTCGTGCGCGATGAGCGACAGCACCGCCGCCGATTCGCGCGCCAGGGCCTCGCCGGAGAGCGACCCCTCCTTGACCCGCGTGTCGAGCGACTCGGCGGCCGCGGCGATCGTGGCCAGCGGGTTGTTGATCTCGTGCATGACGCCGGCGGCGAGGGTGCCGAGCGCGGCCAGCTTCTCGGCCTGTGCGATGCGGGCCTCGGCCTTCTTCCATTCGGTGATGTCCTCGCCGATGGTGATGGCGTGCGTGATCTCGCCGCCGAAGCGCATCGGCAGCTTGGTGAGCCGGTAGACGCGCGGCTCGCCGGTGGCCTTCGATTCGGTCTGGAACTCCTGGATCTCGCCGGTGCTGAACACGTCCTCGAATTCGCGCCGCAGCACGTCCGGCGGCTGCCGGTGGAGCACGTCGAAGATCGTCTGCCCGAGCACCTCGCGGCGCGCCACGCCCTGGAGCCCCGTTTCACGCTTGCTGTTCCAGGCGCGGATACGGTAGTCGCGATCGATGACGTAGAGCCCCACGGGCAGCGTGTCGACGATGCGTTCGAAGAACGCGCGCTGCTCCTCGATCTCCCGGGTGCCCGCCGCCACGATCTCTTCGAGTTCGCGCGATCGCCGGGCCTGCGCCACCACCGGGCCGACAGCGCCGGCGACGTCGGCCATCAGCTGGCGTTCGCCGGCCGTCAGCGCCCGATCGAGCGTGACGACGAGCACGCCGATGGCCTGTCCGCCCGCCTTCACTACGAGCCCGTGCGGCTCGCCGGCCCGGCGGCGCTGGCCGGCGCGGAGCTTCGCCACGACGTCCGCGGGAACGCCGTCGGCGCCGCTGCTCCAGGCCCGGATCGGGTTCTCCGCTTCGTAGGTCCAGATGCTGCAGCCGGTAGCGCCGAGCTCCTGCTGAAGGGTCCGGAGTCCGCCGCCGATGGCCCGGTCGAGGTCGCGGCCGCGCGCGAACGCGCGCGCCACCCGATGGAACGGGGTCTCGGATGGCGCGGCGGCACGGGCCGGGCGCTTGGCAGCATGAGCGACGGCGGAAGACGACGAGGCGCGGGGCAGCGGGTTCTCTCCGTCAGGGTGGGAATCGCAAGCTACCCCGCTGATGCGTAACGGACAAGATGACCGAACGCCCCAGGGCCCGATCGGGGCGAAACGACGACGGGGACCGCCGGCATGAATGCCGGTGGTCCCCGCGGATCAGAATGCCTGATCGATGGAGCGTAAGGGGCTCGAACCCTTGACCCCCGCCTTGCAAAGGCGGTGCTCTCCCAGCTGAGCTAACGCCCCTCCGAAGGAACAAATATACAGCGCAGGGCCGGTACCACGCAGGGCCGAAACTACGCAGGGACAAGACTACGAAACCGAGAAACGACGCGGGGCAACGCCGGCGCGGGAATCGGAAGCCGGCAAACGGCGAACCATATGAAAGGGCGGGACGATCGCAGATCGTCCCGCCCTTCCGAATTCATGGCGACCTACCGACCTACCGACGTACCGACCTACCGACCTACCGACCTGCCGACCTACACTCTATTCGTGCGCCGGCAACGGCTCCATGGTTTCCGGATCGACCGGCACCTGGATCTCGTCGCGGTAGGGCGACGTCATGGCCGTCAGCCGCATGCGGGGGAAGGCATCCATGAACTTCGTATAGCACAGGCCCCATAGCCCGAGGTACAGCGCGCCGACGCCGAGTTCCCAGATGCCGAACGGCAGCTTGGGCGCCACGCCGTACGCCGCCGGATAGACCTCGATGTAGCGGATGAGCCAGAGGCCCACGAGGCTGACCGCGGCGAAGAGGAGGTGCGTGGGCCGGAACATCTTGGCGGCCTTTGAGATCAACCCGAAGAACGGGAGCACGAACACCATGACCGCCGCGGCAACCGTGACCGGCTCCCACGGGTGGATCAGGCGCAGCCGCATGAACGACGTCTCCTCGGCCATGTTGCCGTACCAGATCACGAGGTACTGGCCGAAGGTGAGGTAGCCCCAGAAGGCGGTGAAGGCGAAGCACAGCTTGCCGATGTCGTGGATCTGCTTGTCCGTGATCAGATCCTCGGCCCCGAGATAGCGCCGCCAGGCGTGGATGAGCAGCGTGAACGCCATCAGCGCCGACAGCCAGGCGCCCATGAAGAACCACCAGCTGTAGAGCGTGCTCACGAAGTGCGGGCTGAGCCCCATCGAGAGGTCCCAGGCCAGCACCGACCACCCATAGCCGTACAGCAGCACCATGGCCACGGCGAGCTTGCCCTGGATCGAGTGGGCGCTGTGCATTTCGCGCCGTTCGTCGCCGAAGCCCCGGCGCATGCGGGCGCGGAGCCCGGCGGCCCACGCGGCGCCGCTCTCCGGAATCTGGGCCACGTCCAGCCGCACCGAGCGGTAGATGAACCAGATGGGCAGCACGGTCAACAGCCCGAAGGCCACGACGTCACGCACGGTGAGGAATGCGGAGGCGTAGTAGACCGCCCGCTCCGGGTTGGTGTACCCGCCGCGCACCCACGGGAAGATGTAGCCGCGGCCCGCCAGCAGGCTCACCAGCAGAAACACGAAGGCCACGGGCAGGAAGGCCACGTAGCCCTCGAGCAGCCGCACCACGGGGCGCGACCAGCGCGCCGTGGTGATGCGCTGGACAGCCACGAACGTGACGCCGCCCGACGAGAGACCGGCGAAGAACAGCCAGTTGACGTGCCAGGCGTGCCACGCCCGGTCGGGATCGACGAACAGGCCGGCGATGAACACGACGGCGCCGATGGCGGCGAGCGCGAGGCTCGCCGTGGTCAGCGCCTTCGGGAGCGGTTTGCTGGTGGCCGCCAGCAGCGCCTCGCGGGTCGGGACGTGCTCCGAATGGAGGCTCACAGCTTCCCCCCGGTCTTGACGGTGTCAGTCCGCGCCGGCGCCGCGGCGGCCGGCACGATGGCGTGCTGGTTGGAATCGAGCGGCACGCCGGCCTGCGACGCGAAGTCGTGGTAATAGGGCGCCGGGCGCGTGGGGCCCATCTGCGTGACGCCGGGCAGCGTGGCGCCGGTCTCGCCGGGCTTGCCCACGGGGCCCGTGGCCACGGTGACGCCGGGCAGCTTGCCCTGCAGCGCGCGGATGTAGTTGACGATGTCCCAGCGGTCGGACTCTTCGATGCGGTTGTACGTCGGCATCGAGCCGCGGCCATTGCGAATCATGCCGAAGATGTAGCCGTCGGAGAGCGACTTGGCGTGATCCGACGTCAGCGGCATGCCGATCATGCCGTACTTCGTGGCGACGCCGTCGCCGGCGCCGGTGAAGCCGTGGCACACGGCGCAATTGATGGTGAAGTACTTGCGGCCGTTCTCCAGCGAGCGTGCGTCGGCCGCCACCGGGTTCCTGATGCCGGCCATCGAATCGATGGTGCCGGGCAGCTGGGCGCGGCTGTAGATGAAGCCGGGCGCCGCCGTGCCATAGACGGACACCGAATTCTGCGGATTGCCGCGGGCCGGAATGGTGTCGGCCTCGCTCTGCCAGGGATGCCAGCTGGGCTGCCGCTTGAAGTCGGTGAACCAGGAGCACCCGCTCACGAGCAGGGCCGCGTAGGCGATGGCGGCGGCGCGGAGGACGTGGCGGCCGAGGTCAGCTCTCACGGCGCACCTCCTCGGCCCCATGCCTGCGCAGCAGGGCGGCCGCGGCCTCGGTCCGGTCGGGGGTCGTGTCGACCCAGACGCCAAAGTGGCCGCCGCTGAACCGCGGATCGTAACCCACGGTCATCGTCAGGCGCGGGATGCGCGAGTTGGCGAACATGCCGACCACGGTGGCGAGCGAGCCGATGAGCACCATGACCTCGAAGCCGAAGATGGTGTAGGGCACCCAGGCGACGATGGCCTTGCCGCCCACCACGAGCGGCCAGTAGCGCGACACCCAGATCCAGATCCAGTAGCCGAAGCTGCAGCCGAGGAGGCCGCCGATGAGCGTCCACCGGCGCACGTGGCTCTCCGGACGGTCCAGCACGTGGTCGAACTCGTGGTGAGGCGTCGGCGTGTAGACGATGAGATCGCCGAACCGCTCCTTCTTGAGTTCCTCCAGCGCGTGGACGGCGGAGTCGAGCTCGTGGAAGGCCGCGATGATGCCGGGCATCAGTGGGTCCCTCCCCCGGTGGCGCTCTTCAGCCGCGCCGGAATGAGTTCCTTGAATTCGGAGATCGCCATCACCGGCATCTGCTTGACGAACAGCAGGAACCACATGAAGAACCAGCCGAAGCTGCCGAGGAGAATCCCCATGTCGACCCAGGTGGGCCGGTAGGCGCCCCACTGCCAGGGCTCGAATTCGTGCGACAGCGACGGCACGATGATCACGAAACGCTCGAACCACATGCCGAGGTTGATGAACAGCGACAGGACGAACAGCCACACGGTGTTGCGGCGCAGCTTCTGCGAGAACAGCGAGAGCGGGAGCACGCAGTTGCAGATGAGCATGATCCACGCCGCCCAGGCCCACTGGCCGAACACGCGGTTGTACCAGAATTCCTGTTCGACCGAATTGCCGCTGAGCCACCCCATCTGGAACTCGGTGAGGTACGCGAGGCCCACGACCATGGACGTGAACAGGCACATCTTCGCCGCGGCGTCCAGATCGTTGAGCGTGATGTAATGCTCGAGCTTGAAGAATTTGCGCATCGGGATGACGATGGTGAACACCATCCCGATGCCCGAGAAGATGGCGCCGGCCACGAAGTAGGGCGGGAAGATCGTGGCGTGCCAGCCGGGCGCGTTGGCCATGGCGAAGTCGAACGACACCACCGAGTGCACGGAGAGCACGAGCGGCGTGGCGAACGCGGCCAGGAACAGATACGCGCGGGCGAAGTGCCGCCATTCGCGGTCGGAGTTCCGCCAGCCCAGCGAGAGCGTGGCGAACAGCCGCTTGCGGATCGGATTCTTCTCGCGATCGCGCATGACCGCGAAGTCGGGGATCAATCCCACGAACAGGAAGGTCGCCGAGACGGTGAGATACGTGAGGATCGCGAACACGTCCCAGACCAGCGGGCTCTTCGGGTTGGGCCAGATGAGCCGCCAGTTTGGGTACGGGATCAGGTAGAAGAACTTCCACGGGCGCCCGAGGTGCAGGATGGGGAACAGGCCCGCCGTCATGACGGCGAACACGGTCATCGCCTCGGACACGCGGTAGATGCTGGTGCGGAATCCGGCCCGGAACAGATAAAGGATCGCCGAGATCAGCGTGCCGGCGTGGCCGATACCGACCCAGAACACGAAGCTGACGATATAGACGCCCCACATGACCGGGGGCTGGTAGCCCGCCGCGCCGAGGCCTTCGTAGATCTGGTAAGTCCAGGTCGCCGCGCCGGCGAGCATGCAGAGGATCGCCGTGGCCAGCAGCACGAACCACCCCAGCGTGGGGCGCATCGTGTCGATGATCTCGTGGTCGACCTGCTCGTAGCTCTTGATCGCCGGAAAATGAACGTCCGCCGATGCGACGTTGGGTCCCAGCTTCTCGCCCGCGGGAAAGGGCGCTGCAGTCGTGGCCATGCGTTGCCCTCCTCTAGGCGTTGCCCGCCGTTGCCGGCGAGGGGTGATTGACCTTCTTCAAGTAGACCACCGCGGGATAGGTGTTGAGTTCCTTGAACACGGTGTAGGCGCGCTTGTCTTCGATCAGTTTGGCCACCGTCCACCGCTCGTCGGCCGCGTCGCCGAAGGTGATGGCCCGCGACGGACAGCTGGCGGCGCACGCCACCGTGAACTCGTCGGGAATCAGTTCGCGCTGCTCGAGCTTGGCCCGGCTCTCGGCCTCGCGAATGCGCTGGACGCAGAAGGTGCACTTCTCCATGACGCCCTTGCCGCGCACCGTGACGTCGGGGTTGAGCTGCCAGTTGAGCGGCTCGGGGAAGGCGTACTGCCGCCGTCCCTCCTCGCCGTATCCGAACCAGTTGAAGTAGCGGACCTTGTACGGGCAATTGTTGGAGCAGTAGCGCGTGCCCACGCACCGGTTGTAGACCTGCACGTTGAGGCCGTCGGGCGAGTGATAGGTGGCGAACACCGGGCAGACGGGCTCGCAGGGCGCATTGCCGCACTGCTGGCACATCATCGGCACGAACCGCCCCTCGAACTCCTCGCCGAACTTGGCGTCCTCGGCCCCCTCGAAGTAGCGCTCGAGGCGAATCCAGTTCATCTCGCGGCCGCGGACCACGTTGTAGCCGGTCTTCTGCACGGCGTACACGGTGGCGTTCTGCCAGGCCGCGCCCACCGTCGGGATGTTGTTCTCGGCGTAGCAGGCGGTGACGCAGGCCGAACAGCCGGTGCAGCGCGCCAGGTCCACGGTCATCGCCCAGCGCCGCTTGGTCATTCCCAGCGGGTTCTTCGGGTCGTACATGCCGAGGTGCGTGCCCGAATCGGCCGCGGTCGGCGCGCCGAGGTTGCCCTGCGCGTCGGCGGCCACCGGCGAGCGCAACCCGGGCAGGTACTCGTGCGACGCGTCGCCGGGGATCGGCGCTTCCTCGGGCTGGCCGGTCTTGCCCGCGAGGAGATCGGCGATCGTGATCGCCTGGGCGATGCCGCGCCCGTGCTGGCGCGCCGAGCCCTCGGTGGAGGGGAGCACCTCGCTGTCGCCGGTCTTCCGCAGCGACGCGCGCGTGGCCGTCCACACGAAGCCGCCCGCCGCGTCGGCCACGGCCGGCACGAGATCGAACGGATTCACGCCGACGTTGCGCGCGTAGCGGCCGTAACCCCATTGGATGTTCTTCGTCGCGTCCTGGTGCAGCGGATCCCAATCGGGAATCGTCGCGGCGGCCCGGTGTCCCTGCCCCAGCGCCATCGCGATGGTATCGGGCCGCACGCCGAGGTAGAGGTACGCCGGCGCCTTCACCGAGCCGGCGGGCGTCTGCACCTCGACGATGTCGCCGCGTTCGATGCCGAGCCTGGTAGCCGTCTCGGGATGGATCTCGACCCACGAGCTCCACACGACCTTGGCCACCGGATCGGGCAGCTCCTGCAGCCACGGCTTGTTGGCGCCCCGCCCGTCGCCGAACAGCGGGTGCGGGTAGGTGACCAGATAGAAGTCGCCGCCGGCGGTCGACAGCGCCGGCGCCTTGGCGAGCGCGGGCGCCGGTGCCGTGGCGCGCAGGGGCATCGAGCCGGACGCGATCGCCTTGGGCAGGGCCGCGGCGAAAGCCGCCGGCCCGCCGGCGAAATGGCCCATGACCCACGACCGGTAGTCCTTCTGCGGGAACTTCGAAGCCGCCGCCGGATCCTTCTGCGCCAGCGCGAGCATCACGTCGCCGGCGCCGCGCGTCTCGCGGAACACCGGATCCATGGCCGGCTGCTGCAGCGACAGCGTGCCCTTGACCGGCTGCGCGTCGCCCCAGCTCTCCAGAGAATGCAGGTCGGGCAGCACGAGGTCGCACTGCTCCACCGTCTCGTCGGGCTGGGTGGCGAACGCCACCTTGAACGGCACCTTGGCAAACGCCTCGTTGAACTTGAGCGACGCCGGCAGATAGTAGGCCGGGTTCATGCCGCGCACGAAGGCCACCGGCACGGAGCCGCCGCGCATGCGCTCCACCGCGTCGGCAAGCTCGGCGTAGCGTGAGATGCCGTCGAAGGCGGTCACGGCCTCGGCGGGCAGGATCGTCTTGCCGACGTTGCCGGCGGCCTGGTTGATCGCGGCCACCGTCGTCGCCACGTCGAGCGCGTCGCCGGTGCGCACGCCGGAAATGAGAAGGCTCGGCTTGGCCGCCGCGAGTTCCTTGGCGAGGGCGCCCAGCACGTCGGCGCTCACGCCGCTGGCGTCGGCCGCCTGGGCGAGCGTGGTGCCGGAGCCGCGGCCCACGGCGCCGAGCAGCGCCTGGGCGATGGCCAGCTCGCCGCCCGGCTTGCAGGCAATCCACTGATCGGCGTTGAGCCCGGTGAGCGAACGGCGCGGCCCGATGTAGACGAACCGCGGCGACGTCTCGAAGCGGGTGCGCGCGTCGGCGAAGTCGAGCTGCTGCGGCACCGACGCGCCCCAGCCGTCGAGGAAGTCGGCGCCGAAGGAGACGATCAGGCGCGCGGCGGCAAAGTCGAGGCGGGGCCACGACACGCCGTAGCTCCTGCGGTTGGCCTCGAGCGCCGCCTGGTCGGCTTCGAAGTCGACGCTCAGGTGCGGCTTCATGCCGAACGCCGCGAGCCACTGGTCGACGAAGTCGGGGAAGCTGCCGCTCTCATGCTGGTTGAGGAACACGGCGTTGGCCGCGGTGTTGCGGCTCCTGGCGTCGCCCAGCTTCTGGCTCACCAGCGTGAGCGCGTCGTTCCATGCGATCGGCTGCCAGGCGCCGTTCTTCTTCACCATCGGCGTGCGCAGGCGGTCGGGATTGTACAGCGCCTGCAGCGCCGACTGGCCGCGGGCGCAGATGGCGCCGCGGTTGAGCGGATGATCGGGGTTGCCTTCGAGCTTGATCGTGCGGCCGTCGCGGGTCTCGGCGAGGATGCCGCAGGCCGCCGCGCACTCGCGACAGGTGGTCGCGTAGTAGGTGGAGACGCCGGGCACCGTCTCGTCGGGCGAGACCAGATATGGAATCAGCTTGCCGGCGTTCTCCGGGCTGCAGCCGACCGTTCCGACGGCGACCCCCGAAGCTCCGAGGATCTTCAGGAAATCCCGGCGCTTGACGCCGCTCTTCTTCGATTCGTTCACGTGGGACTCGCTCATATCAGTAGTGGCACACGGAACAGTCGTAGCGCGCCTTCTTGCGCAGGGAATCCGGGGTCACGGTAACGGCCGCGTCGGCCGCCGGCAGCGTGGCGCCGCCGTTGCCGTCGGCCACCATCTCGACCATCTGTTCGCCCTGCTTGGGGTCGTAGCCGTTGACGTGGCAGTTCACGCACCAGCCCATGTTGAGCGAGGCGTACTGGTAGACCTTGCCCTCGGTCTGGATCGGGCCGTGGCAGGTCTGGCAGGTGACGCCCGCATTGACGTGGCGCATGTGCGGGAAGTGCACGTACTCGGGCAGCTTGTGGATGCGGATCCAGGGGATCGGCTTGGCCGGCTTGCCGGCGAGCCCGGCGAAGTTCCAGAGCTTCTGCAGCTCGGCGCTCTTGCGCTGGGGGCCGAGATCGGAGGCCGGACGGTCGGGCCCGATCAGCAGGTGACAGCCCATGCACGTGGACACGGCGGGAAAGCCGGGGTCGGGCGACTTGTTCGCCGTGTAGTGACAGTAGACGCAGTTCATCCCGAGTTTCCCGACGTGCACCGAGTGCGGAAACGCGATGGGCTGCGTGGGCGAACTGTTCTGCGAGGAGGATGCGCCGCTATAGGCGGACAGCATCACCGCGCCGGCGGCCAGGACGATGAGCCCGGGGACGGCGGTCCACTTCCTTCGCTTCGTCATCGCGATCTGGTGCGGAAGGGTATCACGTGGGAACGATCGGCTTGTGAAGAGGAGGAACTGCTTTGTGAACAAATTCACAAGTCTGCGGGCGACGGAAAAATTTCACCGCACGCCCCGCTTCGCGCAAGTATGAGAAGTCATCAAGGAACAATTCGCCGCCGCGCGGGCAAACCCGGGTCCGCGGCGCCCGTTCACGCGAACAGCGCGTCGGGGTCGGCGAGGGTCGCGGCGGCCACGTCGTCCGGGAGCAGCGCCAGATTCGCCCGCGGCGTCTGCGTCAGCCGCAGCGGCCACTGCGTGCCATAGACGAACCGCTCGCTGCCGATCGTACGGAAGAGCTTGCCGAGGTGCTCCTCGGGCGGCCCCCAGATCCACGAGATGTCCCACACCACCCGGCGCTGCTCCTCCGGCGTGAGGCCCCAGTGGACCTCCTCGATGAAGTCGCGGCCGGCGGCGGTGACGACGAGCCGCACCCCCTGCCCCGCGCGCGCCAGATCGCGCACGGCGGCGGCGGCGAGGTCGCCGGCGCGGTCGAGCGGGTGCCGCTGGCGCAGGTCTTCGAAGCGCACGGTCAGGAGCACGGCCAGCTTCCGCTCGCCGCAGGCGACGGCCAGCGCGCGCAGCCCCGGGTCGTGCGGCCCCAGTTCCCAGAGATTCGGGTACACGCGCACTGCGGGCGCGCCGGCCGCGGCGGCGGTGCGCACCGCGTCCTCCCAGCCCGGCCAGTCGGGGCGGATGGCCGGCACCGGACGCAGCACGCCCGCGTGCTGGGCGACGGCAGTGTAGAGCTGCGCGTTGCCGGCCGAGGGGTCGCGGTAGTAGGCGCTGGGCAGGTGCCCGACCCAGGCGCCCGACAGCCCCTCGCGCTCGAGCACGCGCGCCAGCACCTCGGGCTCGGGATGCGGCACGTACCGGAACGGGTAGGGTCCGATGAGGGCGTTGACGTCGATCATGAATGCACCGCCATCTTCGACGCGGCCTGTTCGATGCGCGGGAAGCTGCCCGGGGGGAAGATGCGCCGGGCATTCCCCGAACGGATCTGCGCCGTCGCCCCGGCCGACAGGCGGATCGCCTCGAAGCCAAGCAGCTTGGCGAGCCCGGTCTCCATCGTCACGTCGGAGCCCCAGATCAGCCGCTCGGCGCCGAGCCGCAGGATCGCCTCGTCGAGCATGCCGCGATCGACGCCGCTGCCCGACAGATCGGCGTAGATGTTCGGCGCACCGGCGATGGCGGCGAAGGTGTGCATGTAGTCGCCGCCGCCGCCGATGTGCGCGAGGATGAACGCCACCGTCGGGTGCCGGCGCGCCAGCGCGGCCAGATCGAGGCCGTCGGAGATCTCCTGCGACGGCCACTCGCGCGTGCGATGCTGCCAGATGTGGTGGAGAATGGGCAGCCGGTGGCGCGCCGCGGCCTCGCACACAGGATCCAGCAGCGGGTCGCTGGCTCGGCGGCTGGCCGCGAGCTTGACCCCGATCGCGCCGGCGGCGGCGCAGCGCTCGATCTCCTCCACGGCGTGCGCCGTGTGGTTGGGATTCACGGTCACGTACATGCGCACGCGGTCGGCGCGGCGGGCGGCGATGGCGAGCATCGCGTCGTTGCCGGCGGTGACGTCGCGCGGCGAGGGGAAGTACGTGGGCGAGCTGAAGCCGAAGCTGCCGAGGATCGACGCCACGTGGTACCAGATGCCAATCGTGTCGCCGGCGCGGAGCCGCGCGTCGTTGACCGCCTCCCAGTCGGCGCGTCCGCACCCGGCGTGCAGAAAGTGGGCGTGCGCGTCGATCAGCGGGTCGGGGCCCGCCAGCGGCGCGGCCCACGGCATGGGGGTCACGCGCCCTCGAGCAGGCCGACGAACGCCTGGCTGGCGGCGGCTTCGATGGCGCGAATCGCCTCGTCGTCGTGCGCCACGCAGGCGTAGTTGTAGGCGCCGCGCTTGAACAGCACGCCGTACTGCGCCGCGCCCTGCAGGAATCGCGCTTCCACGCGGGGATCGTCGAAGCGCAACAGCCACATCGGATCCAGCCCGAGCAGCTCGACCCCGCCGACGCCGCTGGCGGTGATGGCGGCCGACACCACGCGCCGCATCTCGGCTCCGGCCTTGGCGAGCGCCTCGCACACATCGGCCTGATCGTGCCAGTCGAGCACGGCGTTGGCGGCAGCGAGCGCGCCGGCTTCGCCGGCGAGGGTCGAAGAGATCCAGGTCTTCGCGGCGGCGCTCATGATGTCCCTGCGCCCGCACACGGCGGCGAGCGGGAAGCCGTTGGACATGGCCTTGCCGAACGTGGCGAGGTCGGGCGTCACGCCCGACACCTCCTGAAAGCCGGCCGGCGCGAGGCGGAAACCGGTCTTCATCTCGTCGAAGATGAGCACGGCGCCGCGCTGGGTGCACAGCTCGCGCGCCCGCGCGATCCACGTGTCGGACGGCAGGCGTTCCACCACCGGCTCCAGGATCACGGCCGCGAGCCGGTCGCCGGCGGCGTTCACCGCGGTTTCGAGCGCCGCCACGTTGTCGAAGGGCACGCGGGCCACGTCCTTGGTCACGCCGGCCGGCACGCCCGGCCCCTCGCTCGCCCAGTCGTGCCAGCCGAAATAGCCCGACGCCACGACGGCGTCACGCCCCGTATACGCGCGCGCCAGCCGCACGGCCGCCGACGTCGCCTCGGCGCCCGACTTCAGGAAGCGCACCTGCTCGGCGCACGGGATGAGCGCGCAGAGCCGCTCGGCGACGACGACCTCGAGCGTGCTGTTGAGCCCCGAGACGTGACCGCCGCCGATGGCGTCGAGCGCGGCGCGCATCACGTTCGGCTCGGCATAGCCGAGGGCCACCGCGCCGAGGGCCATGGTGCAATCGATGTAGGTCTCGCCGTCGGCGGCCACCACGTGGCACCCGGCGGCGGCCGCGAAGTGCGTGGGCCCTTGGGGCGCGTCGACGCCGTACATCGCCCGCGACTGCTTGCTGCCGGTGGAGGCGCCGCCGGCGATCACGGCGGCGGCGCGTTCGGCCCACGAGCGGTCCTCGACCGACTCGGCGAGCCCGCTGTCGTCCTCCGGGACCTGCGTCTCGTCGAGGTCGTCGGCGGCGTCCTGGGGGTTGGTCTCCGCGGGGGCGCCGCGGTCGAAGAGTCGTTTGAATACCATGGCGGGAAGAATGTCGGGTGGGCGGAGGGCGTCAAGACCGGCGCTGGCGCGCGAGGTAGTTGGTGACCTCGAGCGCCATGGCGCGGACGAGCGAGAGCTCGCGGGCGTCCGGGGCGGCGCGATAGGAGAGCGAGCGCAGGGTGCGCATGATGTGCTCGGAGACGCGCGTCTTGAAGAACTCGATGGCGTCGAGCGACCGCTCGACGTCGGCGAAGTACTGCTCGAACTGCTCGGCGCTGGGCGGCGGCGCGGCCTTGCGCGGGGGCGCCACGCCGCGCGTGGCGTCGGCCGCCGCGAGGTGCAGTTCGTAGAGGCCCACGAGCACCGCCTGCGCGAGATTGAGCGACGCGTGGTCGGTGGTGGGAATCATCACGGCGGCGTCGGCGCGGTCGAGGATCTCGTTGGGAAGCCCGCTGTCCTCGCGGCCGAAGACGTAGGCCACCGGCCCGTCCTCGGCGGCGGCGAGGGCGTCGCGGGCCTCCTCGCGCGGGGTGGTGACGGCCCACCGCGCGGCGCGGCGGCGCGCCGTGAATCCGACCACGCGCACGCACCCGGCGATGGCCGCCGGAAAATCGTCGAAGCGCACGATGCCGTCGATGAGCGCGCGCGTGTTGTGCGCGATGCCTTCGAGCCGGTGCGGATCGTAGTCCACGGGGCGCACCAGGTGCAGCGTGCCGACGCCCATGTTGGCCATGGCGCGCACCGTGGCGGCGATGTTGACCGGATCCTGCGGCTCGTACAGCACGACCCGCAGGCGATCGAGGCGGGACGGCATCAGGTGACGATGGTGAAGTGGAGGAGGCGCGCGGGGTCGTGGCGGTCGCCGCGCAGGTAGACGAATTCGCCGTCGGGCCCGCTGAGGATCAACTGGCCGCGGCGGCGCTCGCGGCCGGCGCCGGCGTCGTTCACCAGCACGTCGAGCGCGACCTCGCTCCCGACTTCGAGCACCGGGCGCAGCACCACCTCGGCGCGGAGTTCGTACCCTTCGCGCGTGCGCCGCCAGGCCGTGCGCGAGAGTTTGAGGCTGCCCCACCCTTCGATGGGCCGGGTGCGGACGGCGCCGGCCTTCCCCGCGGGATCGGGCACGAGCACCCAGGCGCCGCCGTTGTCCTCCGTACGCACGTAGAACTGCACGCCGTCGCCGTTGATGTCCGGCGCTTCGTTGTCGTAGGGATTGACGGCGTCGGCGGGCACGAACCGCGGGCTCGGAGTCGTCACCTGGATGTCGACCACGAGGAGCTTGGGCGCGGCGCCGACGGCGACGCGCGCGGTGGGCCGGCCCGCCTCCTCCCACGTCTCCTCCGACCGGCGGTACGTCGGCTCCCCGAGCGCGTACGTGGCGTACCGCGCCCGCTCCGCCTGGGGGGCGTCGGCCCACCACAGCCCCTGGAGGCGGGGCGGCAGGAAGAGCAGGCCGTTGTAACCGATGGCCGCCGTTTCGCTCGTGACGCGGGGCGTGGTCCCATCCGGCCCGCCGGGGGCGCCGCCCACCGCGTCAGGTTCTCCCACGACCTCCACGGAATCATCCGCGGGGGCGCTGTTGCCGAGGGCCACCTGCCGGATCCCGGCCGGCCCGTCCATGCTCACGTGCCACCCGTCGCCGTCGGGGGCGTGGCGGTGGCGCGCGCCGCCGGCGAGCGTCACCGCCACCGCGTCGCCGGTCCAGTCCACGGCTTCGACGTCGCGCGACCAGGCCCACACGGTCCGGACGGCGCCAACGGTCGCCCGTTCGCTCTCGATGGCGAGAAAGCGGCGGCGCGTGGTGGGCGGCTGCCCGGGGCCGGAGAGCGTGTACCAGATCGTCGGCGTCTGGCAGTGCACGAATCCGCGCAGTTCGCCAACCGCGTCCGGCGCCGACGCGGTGAGCAGCACCCGGGCGCCGGCGGCGGCCTTGTGCGCCTGTTCCGTGGACACGAAGCGCGCGCCGTCCTCGAGCCCGCCCGCGCCCTCGAACCGCGCCCGGGTCGCTTTGACCTGGCCGCTGAGCTGCGCGTCGCAATGCAGCGGCAGCGTGACCACGGCGTGGTGGCCGGCGCGCCAGCGCACGATGTCCACCGCGTAGCCCTGCATGACCACGAGCGTGCGTTCGGCCACGACGTCGGGCCAGATGTGGGCCCGCGCCCGCGCCCACCCGGCGTCGGGCTGCTCCTCGAAGGCCACGAGGGTGCCGTCCACGCGCCACTGCGAGTGCCCGTCCACGAGGGGCGCGTTGTGCGCCAGCGTGCTGCGGTACCAGTGGAGCGACGGGTCGACGTAGGATCCGGTGCCGAGATCGTCGAGCCAGCGGGTGGCGCCCGTGGCGAGGAGCACGTTCAGGCGGTCCGGGTGTCCGTGGCCACCGCCCGACTGGCCGTAGTCGAGCGCGGCGTACACCTCGCCGCGCTCGCGCCGGAAGACGGCGATGCCCTGCCCGCCGAGGAGCACCGTCTCGAGACGGCTCTCCTGGTGCGCCGGCAGCCGCTCGCGCGCGAACAGCAGCGATTTCCACCCGAGGTCGGCGCGCGTGAGACGGACCCCGGGCTGGTTGCGTTCGACCTCGGCGCTCGATGCGCCTCGCCCCGTGTCGCCGGCGGGCGCGCTGCCGTCGTACAACTGCGCCAGCATCGCCGCGCAGGCCGCGTCGTCGCGACCGGCCAATCCGAGTTCGCACAACTCCGCGAATCGCCACTGCCGCAGAGACGTGGCGTACTGCGAATCCTTGCGCGCCGGAAGCGTGAGATCGGGGAGCGCCGTGGCGAAGGTGGCCGCGAAGCCGAGATCGAATCGGCGGCGGACCTCGTCGGGAACGTCGAGCCCGGCGCGCGCGGCGATCGTCATGCCGTACCAGAGGCCGCGGTGCGCGAACTGGTGGTAGTTCTCGCCCTCGAACCAGCTGCCGTCGTCGAGGAGGCCGTCCTCGACGTGGGCCAGCAGCCCGGACGGCCCGTAGACGATCGATTCCACGTCGCCCTCGTCGCCGAGCAGGATCCGTCCGGCGAGCAGGGCGGCGTTGTTCCAGACCTGCCGGTTGCTCGCCCCTTCGTTGTAGCCGGCGATCAGCGCCACGCTCGGCTCGATGAGCCGCTCGCGCACGTCGCGGCTCACGGAATGGTGGTCGGCCCCTTCGAGCAGATCGAGCGCGACGCAGATCTGCAGCAGCCAGATCGATTCCAGGTACGTGCTGAAGAAGGGCCGCGTGGGGCCGAGCACGTTGTCGCGGTTGGGATACTGGAGGTACGCCGTGGCGTACTGATCGAGGATGTCGGCCGCGAAGTTGGCGTGCCGCGCGTCGCCGCGGAGCGCGAACAGCGCCGCGGCGTGCACGGTGCGCTCGGCCAGCCAGAGTTGGTACGGGTACAGCCACCACCGGTCGTGCAGTTCGCCCCGGTGCACGGTGCCGCATTTGGGGCAGCGGTGCTCGTGGGGCGACCACGGATCGAAGACCAGCGGCGCGCCGTCGCGCTCGCAGACCCCGCCGGCGCGCGAGAGCAGCGCCTTCTCGCGCGGCACGATGATGTGCGCCGGGAGCAGCCGCTCGAGATCGGCGGCGAGCGAGTCGGCCAGCGACGCGAGGCCGCGGCCCGCCACGCGGCGGCGATCGGCCAGCAGAACGGGGTCGAGGAGCAGCGGCATTACGGGGAATCTCTCGGCCCGAGGGT
Organism: uncultured Gemmatimonadaceae bacterium; assembly: GCA_963775915.1. Lineage (GTDB taxonomy): Bacteria > Gemmatimonadota > Gemmatimonadetes > Gemmatimonadales > Gemmatimonadaceae > JAGWRI01. Next base: position 279,531 of record CAVZKH010000007.1, on the reverse strand, counting down.
CCAGTGCGCCAGCGTCACCAGTTCGCCGCGCAGATCCATGGTCACATGCTGGAGACGCCGCGACATCCCCTGAACCCCCCGGGCGTGGTAGAGCCACACCACCGGGGCCTGCCGGGCGAGCTCGCGCTGGACGGCCAGCCAGGCCGCGCCGCGCGCCGAATCGGTGGCCGCCGCCGCGGCGCGCGCGAACTCCCGGTCCAGCGCCGGTTCGTGAAAGTCCGCGTAGTCGAGCGCGCTCCCGGCCTGCCGCGACTCGAACATCGCCCGCAGGTAGGCAAGCGACAGGTCGCCGGGCACGCCGGTGACCAGCGCGTCGAAGCGCTTAGGGCGCGCGCGCGCCTCCTGGAGGAACGTCCCCAGCTCCAGCTGCCGGATGCGCATCGCGATGCCGCGCTCGGCGAGATCCGATTGCACGAGCTGTTCGAGGGCGTTATCGGCCGTTCCGACGGTGAGCAGTTCGAACGTGAACGGCCGGCCGTCGCGCCGGCGGGCGCCGTCCGTCCCGCGCTTCCACCCGGCGGCGTCGAGCAGCGAATCGGCACGCGCCGGGGCGAACGCGGGCGGGGTGGTGTCGGCGAACGGCAGCTCGGGCGGCACCGGCCCCGAGGCCGGGCGGCCGAAGCCGGCCAGCGCCACGCGCACCACCCGGTTTCGGTCGATCGCCAGCGAGATCGCCTGGCGCACCCGGACGTCGTCGAATGGCGGGCGGTGCGTGTTGAGCACGATCCCCGTCTCGAAGAGAATGGGGTAGTCCATGAGGCGCAGGGTGGGGTCGCGCCGCACGAGGCCGGCCATCGACGGCGAGACGCCGGCCACATCGAGATCGCCGCTGGCGAGGCCGGCGAACTTCGTCGTCGGCTCGTCCACCACCGCAACCACGAAGCCGGCGAGCGCCGGCGGACCGCCCAGCACGGCGGGGAAGTTGTCGTTGCGCGCGAACACCCAGCGCTGGCCGGGCACGCGTTCCACGAACCGGAAAGGGCCGTTGCCCACCGGCGCGTCGTTGAACGCGGCGCGGCGCATGTCGCGGCGCGGGACCCCGCCGAGCAGATGCTCGGGCAGGATCGGGAGTTCGCAGAGCACCAGGGGAAAGTCCGGCTGCGCCGAGCGGAAGCGCAGCTCGGCGGTGGAATCGTCGGCGGCGACGACCGTGTCGATGCCGGCCAGATCCCCGGCGCGCGGGTAGCCGGTGGCCGGGTCGCGGGCGGCGAGCAGCGTGAACGCGACGTCGCGCGCGGTGGTGGGACGCCCGTCGTGCCAGCGCAGGTCGGGAACGAGATGGACGCGGAGCACCCGGCGGTCGGCGGTCCAGTCCCACGACCGGGCGGCGTAGGGCACCGGGCGGAGCGCCGAATCGTAGCGGGCCAGCGTGGTGAACAGCGCGTAGCGCTGCACCTGACGCGACAGCGGATGGATGGTGACCAGCGGATTGGGCGATTCCAGATCCGTGCCCGAGGCATAGACGGCTACGCCGGGCGCGCGCGGCGGAGCGCCGCACGCGGCCGCGACCAGCCACCCGGCGATTGACGCGCGCCGCACCACCGTCATTATCAACGCGTGTCCGCCCTCCCGGTGGTGCGTCGCCTGCGCGACGCGATGGTTCTCTACTGGCTTGTGGTGAGCCTGACGTTCCTGCTCGTCCGGCTGGCGCCGGGCGATCCGGCGACCATGCTCGTGCCGCCCGATGCCCCGGCGGCCGACGTCGCGCGGCTGCGGCACGCGTTCGGCCTCGACACGCCGGTGCCGGTGCAATATGCACGCTGGCTGGGCGACGTGCTCACGGGGAACCTGGGCGAGAGCTTCGCCACGCACGAACCGGTGACGCGGGTGCTGGCCCGCGCGGCGCCGATCTCGCTGGGGCTGGGGCTGGCCTCGCTGGCGCTGACCTTCCTCATCGGGGTGCCGATCGGGATGGTCCAGGGGGCGCGGCGGGGCACGGCGGCCGATTGGGCGCTCACGCTGATCACCACGAGCGTGTTCGCCATGCCGACGTTCTGGATCGCGCTGGCGCTGGTGGCGGTGTTCACCTACGGGGCGAGCATGCTCGGATTCCCGGTCTGGCTCCGGCTGCCGGCCTTCGGCGTGCACACCCCGGGCGCGACGCTCGCCGGGTGGGCGGCGGCGCGCGACGTGCTCCGCCACGCCGTGCTGCCCGTGTCGATCCTCTCCGCCGTCGGGGCGGCCGGCATCGCCCGCTACACGCGCACGAGCGTGGCCGACGTGGCGCGTCACGACTTCATTCGCACCGCGCGGGCAAAAGGGGCGACCGTCCGGCGCGTGTACCTGCGCCACGTGCTGGCCAACATCCTGCCCCCGCTGGTGGTGCTGCTCGCGCTCGCGCTGCCGGGACTCGTGGCGGGATCGGTGTTCGTGGAAACGGTGTTCGCCTGGCCTGGCCTGGGGCGGGCGATGCTCAGCGCCATCGCGGCGCGCGACTACCCGGTGGTGATGGCCTGCGCGATCCTCTATGCGGGTTTCGTGATCGCGGCCAACCTGGCGGCGGACCTGATGCTGCCGCTGCTGGATCCCCGGCGGGCGGCGCCGTGACGAGGCGCACGCGGCGCGATCCGCTGGCCACGGCGGCGCTGGCGCTCCTGGCGCTGATGGCGGCGGGCGTGGTGGCCGTGCCCCTGCTCTCGCGGCAGAACCCGACGGCCATCGGCGACGTGCTGGCGCTGCGGTATCTGCCGCCGCTGGCCCGCGACGGATCGGGCGCCTTCCACCTGCTCGGCACCGATCGGTTCGGACGCGATCTGTTCGTGCGCATGATGCTCGCCGGCCGGATCTCGCTGATGGTGGGCGTGGTCGGCTCCGTGGCCGCGGCCGCGCTCGGGACGGCGGTGGGCGCCGTCGCGGCCTGGGAGGGCGGCGCGGTAGACCGCGTGCTCATGGCCGCCACCGACGCGATGCTCGCCGTTCCGCGGCTCATTCTCCTGCTGGTGTGCGCGGCGCTCTGGCAGCCGGGCCTGCGGATGGTCGTGATCGTGCTCATCGCCACCGGCTGGATGGGCGTGGCGCGCATGGTGCGCGCCGAGGTGCTGGGCGTGCGGACGCACCCGTACGTGGACGCGGCGGTGGCGCTGGGAGCGCGCCAAATCCGCGTGCTCTGGCGGCACGCGCTTCCCAACGCGCTCGGCCCGGCCATCGTGGCCACGGCGCTCGGCGTCGGCAACGCGATCCTGCTGGAGAGCGGACTCTCCTTTCTCGGCCTCGGCGTGCAGCCGCCGGCGCCGAGTTGGGGCAACATGATCGCCGGCGGCCGCGACGCCATCGTCACGGCGCCGTGGGTGGCGCTGGCGCCGGGCCTCGCGCTCGTGGCTACGGTGCTCGCCTGCACGCTGCTCGGCGACTGGCTGCGGGACCGGGTGTCGGGCGACGCCGGCGGATTGCTCGGCGATCGGACGTAGCGGGTTCAGCGCACCAGCACGGTCGACACCGCGCGCGGGCCGGCCTCGAACGCCACGGACTCACCGGCCACGGCCAGCGGCTCGCCCGGCGTCTCGTCCAGGCGCGACGTCCGCGCCTCGCGTACGCCGCCGCCGACGACCCAGCGGCCCGACACCGGCCGCTCCAGCAGGTTGACGCATCGCAGGACGAGCCAGTCGCCGTTCTCGCTCTCCTTGGCGGCGGAGAACGCGAGCCCCCCGCCCTCCAGCGTGAGCCCGGCCCCCTCCCGCGGCGCGGCGACGAGCGAACGGATCGTGTCGCCCGCGAGCGGATTCAGCACGTCGTCCGCCGTGCGCTCTACGAGATCCGCCGTCGCTTCGCCCCACGCCCCGTGGAGCAAGAGCGCGAACTGTCCGGCAAACGGTCCCGGGCACTGGGCACCCGGCGTCGGCGACGGCCACCCGGCGTGGCCGGGCCGCTCCGGCAGATCGTTGCGCGACAGCTCGCCCACGGCCCGCACGAGCGTCACGTGCACGCCGCCCTGCGCATCGACTTCGTATTCCGCGAGACCATCCGAGTACACCGTCGCGCCGACGGCGGCATCGGAGAGGGTGACGTAGCGATGCAGCGGCGCCGTGGGCGGCGCGGCTTCGACCGCCGCCTCGTCGGGCGCCAGCGAGAGCGGCGTGCGCACCACCGGACCGAACGCGGCGTCGGCGCGGACCACAGGCGCCGGAACGTCGGTGCCGAACCGCAGCCGCAGCCGATGGTCGGAGGCGCGATTCTCTCCCGTGACGGCGACCCGCAGGAAGCCGGAATCGGCATCAAGCAGGAAGCCCACGGTGAACGCCACGGACTGGCCGCGCCGCACGTCAACGCGCCAGCGCGTCTCGAGCGCGCCGCGCAGAGGCCCGCGGTGCGCCACGCGCAGACCAGCAAATCGAGCGCCCCGAACGACGCCGCGCGGCGCCGGCGTGTACAGGTCGCCCGCGTCGTCCTGATCCTCGATCGCGAGCAGCGGGGAGACCGCCCGGCCGCTCACCTCGTCGCGCAGCGACGCGACGCCGGCCGCATCGATGTCCACGGTGAGTCGCCCGTTCGAGAGGCGCCGGCTGCTTGCGCCGACCGGGTTCGGAACCCCGTGGTGGCGCGCGCGACCGGTCTCCAATGCCAGCGCCCGGATGCCGTAGCCGGGGACGGGTGGCACCCATACCGCGGCCAGCGTGCGATCGACAAGATCGTCGTCCGGGTAGGCGCGCGGCGACTCGAGCCGCTCGTGCGCCAGCGACCCGCCGAGCGCCTGCACCGCGCCCGCTCTGGCGACGCCTGACGGAAGCGCCAGCGCCGTTGGCGGTCCGTCCGCTCCGCCCGCGCCCGATCCAGGGCCCACGCGCACGTCGGCCACGAAGTCGGAGATCGAAACGATGGCCACGCCGCCGCGCGCGCGGGGCGCCGGATTGCGCAGCACGAGGTGCGCTCGCCAGTCCGCCGGCGCTCGGCGCGCCGCCTCGACGTCGTGTCCCGCCAGGTCGTCGAGCGCGTCGTCGCGCAGCCCCGCGGCCTGCGCGTGGGCCTCGTCCGCCCGCGCGTCGAACGCCCGCGCCACGCCGTCGACGGAGCAGCCGCAGAGCGTATCGTGCGGATGGCAGAGGAGCAGTTCGCGCCAGGCGGCGTGCACGAGTGCGCGCCGTGACTGCCCGGTGCGGCGAGCGGCGAGCGCGGTCCACGGCTCCACCTCGCGCACGAGCAGCCGCTCGAGCGCCGCGGCGCGGCGCTTCTGGTGCGCGCGTGTCGCCAACGTGCCCTGCAGGGTCCAGGTGTACCCGTAGGAATCGCGCAGCTCGCCGGCCACTTCGGGCAGGTCGGCCGCGCGCGCCTCGGCCACCGCCGCGGCCGCGAACGCCGCAAGCGAACTGGCGATCACCAGGTAGGGCGACGCCACGTCGGCCAGCATGGCGACCGCAGGCGCCAACCCGTGCTGGCGCGCGTGGTGATCGGCGCCGTTCAGCAGCAGCGTCGCGCCGATCCGCGCGCGGCCCATGAGTTCGGTGCGCAGTTCCCGCCATCGCGCGGCCGCGGCGTTCGCGGCCACCGGCAGGTCGGCGCCAGTCTCGTATCCGGCCCGGGGCAGATGCCAGAGCAGAACGCGCTCGCCCGACGGCGCGCGCCACCAACAGACGTTCACCGGCGGCCAGCGCCGGCTGCCGAAGCCGCGCCAGACGATCGCCGCCTCGAATCCGAAGCCCGCCGCCAGCGCCGGCAGCGCGGCCGGATGCCCGAACGAGTCGGGGCAGTAGAGAACCGGCGGCGCCTCGGCGCGGAGCGCGCGCAGCACGCGGCGCCCGGCGAGCAGATTGCGCACCAGGGCTTCGGCGCCGGGAATGAGTTCGTCGGCGAGCACGAACCAGGGGCCGGCCTCGAGCGCGCCCCGGCGCAGCAGCGCCGCCAGCTCCGCCGACCGCTCCGGGCGTACGGCCAGATAGTCGTCGAGCAGCACCGTCTGGCCATCCAGTAGGAATGACGCGTCGCCACCCGGCGGGTCGTCCAACAGTTCGTCGATCAACCCCACCAGGCGCTGGCGGAAGCGCCCCGCGAGGTGGTACCACTCGCGGTCCCAGTGGGTGTGGCTGACGAGGTGGATGGTGGGCAAGGTGTAAGTCGGTAGGTCGGTAGGTCGGTGAGACTACGAGGCGTAATTCACCGCCGGCGCGGCCCCGAAGCAAGCCGGTGCCGTTGACCCCACGCGCCCGACCCTCGAAGTTCAGAGGTTCCCACGCGCCACTCTTCCTGGATCCGCATGCACGACGTTCTCGACTTCTTCCAGCGCCTGACCAACGTTCGCGAGCTGATCACGTGGGGCGGCTACGTGGGGCTGACGGCCGTGATCTTCGCCGAGACCGGGTTGCTGGTGGGGTTCTTCCTGCCAGGCGACTCGCTGGTCGTGACGGCAGGGCTGTTCGCGGCGCTCGGCCAGTTCAACGTGTACGTGCTCGGCGCGCTGCTCTCGGTGGCGTCGATCGTCGGCAACACGTCCGGGTACGCGATCGGGGTGGCCACCGGCCACGCGCTGTACGCGCGCCCCGACTCGCTGCTGTTCAAGCGCCGGCACCTGCTGCGCGCGCACGAGTTCTACGAGCGCCACGGCGGGGCCACCGTCCTGATCGCGCGGTTCATGCCGATCGTCCGCACGTTCGTGCCGGTGGTGGCCGGCGTGGCGAGCATGGACCTGAAACGCTACACGCTCTACAACATTGTCGGTGGCTTGCTCTGGATCTGGGGGATGCTGTTCATCGGCTATTTCCTGGGTCGTTACATTCCAGGGATCGATCGCCACATCGACGTGGTGATCATGGCGGTCATCGCGTTGTCGCTCATGCCCGGCGCCATTGCGTGGATGCGGGCGCGCCGCCGAGCGACCCCCCCGGACATTGCACCGGACGCCTGACGTCCAAGGAGAACGATATGGCTTTCACCCTCCCCGCCCTGCCGTACGCCAACAACGCGCTCGAGCCGCACATCGACGCGCGGACGATGGAGATCCACCACGACAAGCATCACGGCGCGTACGTCAACAACCTCAACGCCGCGGTCGAGAAGGCCCCCGCCCTGGCCGGCAAGTCGCTCGACGACCTGCTGAAGGATCTCAACGCGGTGCCGGACGCGATCCGCGGCGCCGTGCGCAACAACGGCGGCGGCCACTGGAACCACTCGATGTTCTGGGAAATCATGAGCCCCAAGGGCGGCGGCGAACCGACGGGCAAGCTGGCCGACGCGATCAGGAAGTCGTTCGGCGACTTCGCGAAGTTCCAGGAGCAGTTCGCCGCGGCATCCATGGGACGGTTCGGCTCGGGCTGGGCCTGGCTGATCGACGACGGCGGCACGCTCTCCATCGTCAGCACGCCGAACCAGGACAATCCGCTCATGGACGGCAAGCACGCCGTCATCGGCCTCGACGTGTGGGAGCACGCCTACTACCTGAACTACCAGAACCGCCGCGCCGATTACATCAAGGCCTGGTGGAACGTGGTGAACTGGGGCGCGGTGGCGGCTCGGCTGTAGGAGTCGGACAGTCGGACAGTCGGATCCTAAAGCGGACAGGGGGCCTCGGCTCCCTGTCCGTCCGACTTTCTGTCCGTCCGTCTCGCTCCCTCCCCTCAGCGCCCCCTCGTGCGCCGCGACAGTCCCGCAACCAGGGCGCCGATGCCCGCCTCCTCCGGCCGCTGCCGCCCGTGCACCGCGGCCGCGCGGCGGCTCAGCGCCGGCGGCGTCAGGAACGTGGTCACGAGCACCATCATCATGATCGCGCCGAACAGTCCGGCGTCGAGGGCGCCGGTGGCCAGCCCCATCTGCGCGAAGATCAGGCCGACCTCGCCGCGCGGCACCATCGCCATCCCCACCAGCAGCTTGTCGCCCTTGAACCACCACGCGGTGTAGCCGGCCAGTACCTTGCCCGCGACGCCGATGCCGATGAGCACGGCGCCCACCAGCAGCGCGTCTCCCGCCAGCAGCGCCCGCAGGTCGACCGCCGCCCCGACGCTGGCGAAGAAGATCGGCACGAAGAAATGGCCGATGCGCGTGGTCGATTCGCGGAGCTCCCCCGCCTGGGGCAAGTCGTGCAGCACCAGGCCGGCCGCGAAGGCGCCGATGATCATCGCCGAGCCGGCCAGGTGCGCCAGCCAGGCCAGCAGGAACGCGAACGCGATGGCGATCACCCCCAGGCTCCCCGACGCGCGGATCTTCTCGGCAAACCGGAACACCGGCGGCGCCACGCGCGATCCGATCGCCACCGCCACGACCACGAACACCATCGCCACGCCGCTGATCGTCGCGATGCGCGGCAGCGAAACGCTGCCCCCTTCCACGATCCCCGCGACCACGGCCAGGATCACCAGTCCGATGACGTCGTCGATCACGGCGGCCCCGAGCACCACCCGCCCCTCCGACGTGTCCAGCATGCCGAGCTCGGAGAGCACGCGCGCCGAGATGCCCACCGACGTGGCGCACAGCGCGGCGCCGCAGATGAGCGCCGGCACGCGGGAGAGGCCGAGGAGCTCGGTGCCGAGGAACCCGGCGCCCAGCGGCATCGCCACGCCGGCTAACGCGACCGTGGTGGCCACGCCGCCCACCTTGACCAGGCTCCGGACGTCGGTCTCCAGCCCGATCTCGAACAGCAACAGGATGACGCCGATCTCCGACATCGCGGCGATCACGGCGTTCGACGCGTCGACGATGCCGAGCACCGAGCCGCCGAGCAGCACGCCGGCGATCAGCTCGCCGAGCACGGCCGGCTGTCCGATGCGCTGCGCCAGTTCGCCGAACGCCTTGGTGGCGACGAAGATCGCCACGAGCGCCGCCAGGAGGTGCGCCACCGGCGCCTCGCCGATGGAAGTCGCGGCGAGGAGGAGCGCGTGCGGCAGTGTCACTGCGCCGCCTCTCCCTCCAGGTACGTATAGCCCTCGAGCCCGGCCACGTAGTCGGCGATGAACGTGTTCGCCTCCTGCGCGCGTGAGGTACTTGGCGCCCGCCACCTTGCGGCGGAACATCTGCAGCAGGTCGGACGCGCGAAACTGCACGTAGTCCAGCACCTCGGTCACCGTGTCGCCGTGCACCAGGTCGCGTCACCTCGTAACCGCCGTTGGGCCCGAGGCGCACGTGCACGGCGTTGGTATCGCCGAACAGGTTGTGGAGGTCGCCGAGGATCTCCTGGTAGGCGCCGGTGAGGAAGACGCCGAGCATGTAGGGCTCGCCGTCCCGGAACTCGTGCAGCTCCAGACTCGGCGCGCCGTTCTTCTCGCCCACGAAGCGGTCGATCTTGCCGTCGGAGTCGCAGGTGACGTCCTGGATCGTGCCCCGCCGCATCGGCTCCTCATCCAGCCGGTGGATGGGCATGATCGGGAACAGCTGATCGATGGCCCAGCTGTCGGGCAGCGACTGGAACAGCGAGAAGTTGCAGAAGTACCGGTCGACGAGCGTCGCCTCGAGGTCGGCCATGATGTCGTCGTACGCGTCGCGATTCTGCCGGCAGATGCGGGCGATCACGTTGATGGTCGCGAAGTAGATCTGCTCGGCGAGGGCGCGTTCGCGGAGCGACAGCACGCCGGAGTTGAAGAACTCGTGCGAGCGGTCCTTGTCGAACGTGGCGTCGTGGAAGATCTCCTTCACGCGCCGGCGCGACACGCTCTTGCGCGAGACGTCCTTGTGGTCGGCCACCATTTCGTGCAGCAGCGCGTGGTCGTCGTCGGTGAGCGAGGGAAGCGGCATCTCGGCCACGGACTCGACGTCGATCACCTTGAGCAGGAGCAGCGCGTGGTGCGCGGTGAGGGCGCGCCCCGACTCGCTGATCAGGTGCGGCATCGGCTGCTCGTGCTCGCGGCAGGCCTCGCCCAGCGTGTACATGACGTCGTTGGCGTATTCCTGCAACGAGTAGTTCACGCTGGCGTCCGACGTGGAGTTGGTGCCGTCGTAGTCCACGCCCAGCCCGCCGCCGACGTCCACGTGGGTGATGTTCACGCCCATCTGGCGCAGTTCCACGTAGAACCGCGCGATCTCCTGCAGCCCCGACTTGATGAACCGGATGTCGGTGATCTGCGAGCCGAGATGGAAATGGATGAGCCGCAGGATGTCGAGGCGGCCGAGGCCGCGGAGCTTCTCGACGGCCTGCACGAGCTGCGCCGAGTTGAGCCCGAACTTCGACTTCTCGCCGCCGCTCTCCGCCCACCGGCCGAATCCGCGCGAGGCGAGCTTGATGCGCACGCCCGCCGTGGGCGTCACCTCCATCTCGTCGGCCACCTGCAGCAGCACGTCGATCTCGCTCAGTTGCTCGATGACGATGAACACCTGGTGGCCGAGCTTCTGCCCCATCAGGGCGAGGCGCATGAACTCCTCGTCCTTGTAACCGTTGCACACGATCACGTGGTCGGTGTGCTCGGCGAGCCCGAGCACCGCCTGCAGCTCCGGCTTGCTCCCACACTCGAGACCCACGCCGTGCGCGGCGCCGAACTGCACGATCTCCTCCACCACGTGCCGCTGCTGGTTGACCTTGATCGGATAGACCGTGGTGTAGCCGCCGTCGTAGCCGAACTCCTCGCGGGCGGTCTGGAAGTGCCCGGTGAGCCCGTCGATCCGCGACCGCAGGATGTCGGAGAACCGGAGCAGCACCGGCAGCGCCACCCCCTGCTCTTCGAGGTCGTGCTCCAGTTCGAACAGGTCGAGCTCGTGTTCCGGCTGGTTCCGGTCGGGACGCACGACCACGTGGCCCTTGGCGTTTATGTCGAAGTAGCCCGCGCCCCAGCCTTCGATGTTGTAGAGTTGGCGCGCCGCCTCGATGCTCCAGCCCGAGGCCGCCGTCCCGTTCGCGGGCGCCGAGGGCGCCATGTCCGCCGTGTGTGTCCCCATGGCGGGAATCTTACAACTTCACGTGTCGCCGTGCCATGGAATTTGCGGCGCCGTTACGGAAACAGCGGGCGCACCCGCCACCCGTCGCCCTCGCGGACGTACAGCTCGCGGTCGTGGAGCCGGCTCGGCATGCCGTGCCAGAACTCGATGCGCTCCGGCGCCACCCGGTAGCCCGACCAGTACGCGGGCCGGGGCACGGGCTGCCCGGCGAACCGCTGCTCGTACTCGGCGTAGCGGGCCTCGAGCAGGCCTTCCGTCGCTTCCTCCCGGCTCTGCGTGGACGCCCAGGCGCCGATCTGGCTGCCCCGCGGCCGCGAGGCGAAGTAGGCATCCGCCTCGGCGTCCGTTACCGGCGCCACCGCGCCCTCGATCCGAACCTGGCGCTCCAGCTGCGGCCAGTGGAAGCAGAGGGCGGCGTGCGGGTTCGCTGCCAGCTCCCGGCCCTTCCGGCTCTCGAAGTTGGTGTAGAACACGAAGCCTTGTTCGTCGTAGCTCTTGAGGAGCACGATCCGCACCGACGGTCGCCCGCCGGCGTCCGCCGTGCCGAGCGCGAACGCCGTCGGATCCGGGAGCGCCGACCGATCCAGCGCCTGGGCCTGCGCGAACAGCTCCCGGAACCGGTCGTACGGATCGCCGAGCGCGACGTGCGTCATGGGGTATGCGACCCGTCGGATCCGGTGTGTCCGTTGCTCTGCGGATCGGGCAGCACGCCGGCCGGATGCCCCAGCTGGTCCCGCCCCTTCTGGAGATACGGGATCCCGTGGATCATCCAGTCGGGCTCCGGCATGCCGCGCAGGTGGTAGTCGAAGAACTCCTGCATGCGCAGGGCGATGTCCATCTGGTTGGCGCGCTTCGTCGGGTTGTGCTCGTCGCCGTTGTAGTCGATCAGATAGACCTCCTTCCCGAGCCGGCGGAGCGCGATGTACATCTCGATGCCCTGGTACCAGGGCACGGCCCCGTCGCCGTCGTTGGCCATCATCAGCAGCGGCGTCGTGATCTTGTCGGCCCAGAACAGCGGCGAGTTCTCGATGTAGCGCAGCGGGTATTCCCAGGGCGACCCGCCGATGCGGCTCTGCGTGTGCTCGTACTGCATCGAGCGGTTGAGCCCCGACTGCCAGCGGATGCCGCCATAGGCGCTGAACATGTCGGCTACCGGCGCCCCGGCCATCGCCGCCTTGAACATGTGCGTCTGCGTGATCATGTACGCCGTCTGGTACCCGCCCCACGAGTGGCCCTGCAGCCCCAGCGCCTTGGGGTCGACGTACCCGCGGGCGAGCAGCATCTCCACGCCGGGGATGATCGCCTTCATGGCGCTCGGGCCGGGGTAGCCGATCTCGTACGGGATGTCCGGCTCGAAGATCAGGTACCCGTTCGACACGTAGTGCGTCGGGTTGATGATGTTGCGCCCGCCGGGCGGCACGTAGTGATAGAAATTGTCCGACAGCCGCTCGTAGTAGTACGTGATCATCGGGTACTTCTTCGACGGATCGAAATTCTCCGGTTTGTAGAGAATGCCCTCCAGCGGAATGCCGTCGGCGCTCGTCCAGCGCACCAGCTCGGCCGTGCCCCAGTTGAAGTCCTTCTGCTGCGGGTTGGCGTCGGAGATGCGCGTCACGTGCGCCAGATCCGACCCCGTGTACAGGTCCGGGAACTGCTCGAAGGTCCCCTTGGTGACGACGTACTGGTTGGCATGCTTGGCGAGCATCGGCGTGCCATAGTCGACGTCGCCCATGACGACGGGCGCCGGCGCGCGGCGCTGGCCCAGCCGCATCGTGTAGAAGCCGGCGGCCTTGGTGTCCTCGTTGAACGCGCTCAGCAGCACCGGCTGCTTCGGGTCGATGAACGGATCGTCGCGGTCGAGGTCGATGACGCGGAAGCGCAGGTGCTGCCGCCGGCCCACCGAGTCGGTGAGCACCACCGGGGGCCGGGCCCCCGACGGATCGGCTTCCCAGATGTCATAGCGGTCGTACAGCAGCACCGAGCGATCGTCGGTGGACCAGCCGCCCAGCCCGTACGACGGGGCGATGTCCGGATGGTCGTCGAGTTCGTCGTCGAACCGGTTGCCGCGCAGCGATCCGGTGAGGTCCACCGTGCGGCCGGTGGCGATGGCGTACGAGTACCAGTGCCCGCCGTCCATGTAGGTGATGTACTTCGCGCCCGGCGACAGCGCCGGCCGCTGCCCGCGCAGGTCCTTCTTGACGAGCGTGCGTTTGCCGGTGGTGGCATCCACGGCGTAGATGTCGTCGCCGCCCTCGCCCCACATCGACTCGATGGCGTACGGCACGCCGCTCGTCTCCATGGCCACGCGCCCGTCGGGCGACACCGTGGCGCTGGGCACCGAGTCGTCGGTCAGCTTCACCAGCTGCTTCGTGCCGATGTGATAGAGCGACAGATAGGTGTTGTTCCGGTCGCGCCCCGCGTCCACCTTCTGCTGCGGCATGATGTGTGGGTCGTTCCACGCCCAGAGGTCGAAGATCGCCTTGTCGTACAGCGAGTCGTGCGGCACGGTGTCGGGCCGCACGGGCGCGACGCCGAATTCGATGGCCGTGCCCGAGCGCGTGAACGCCACCCGCCCGTAGTCGGCCACGAGCAGGCCGGCCCCCAGCGAGTTCGCCGCGGCCACCGCGGCCGGCTTCCCGTCCTTGAGCGACGCGTAGTACAGCGTGAAATGCGGCGCCTTGCTGGCGTAGTCGTCGCGATCCGAGACGAACGCCACCTGCGCGCCGGCGCGGTCGAAGGAGAAGTCGCGGTAGTCGCCCTTGCCCGTCATCAGCGCGGTCTCGGTGGCCTGACCCGGCGCGCGCACGAACACGCCGTCGCCCTCGCCGTCGCGCGTGGAGACCACGTAGCCCAAGTACTTCGCGCTGTCGTCGAAGGCGTAGCTGGCCACATGCTCGATGCGCGTCTCCTCGCCGTTGGCCAAGTTGCGCAGCATCACCGTGGATCCAGGCGTCTTGCGATGCCCGCCGGCGCTGTCGGCCGCCGCGCCGCCCGCGCCTGCCGCGCCGCCCGCCTGCGCGCCGCCGCCACCGGCGCCGCGGCCTCCCCGCCCGTTGGCGGCGCCGGTCGTGTCTTCATCCATCTGGTAGGCGATCCAGCCCCCCGCCTCCGCCGGCATCTCGAACCCGCGCACGTTGGCGATCACGGTCACGTTGCCGTCGGCCAGGTTCACGATCGCGAGCTTCGCCTTGGGCTGAGGGCCCGGCCGCCCGCCCCGCCCGCTGTGGCGGGCCGAGTCGAACGCCGCCATCGGCGCGTACGTCATGACCGCGGCGTATTTCGAATCGGCGGAGATCCGCGCGTCGGCCGCCCCGGCCGCGCCCCCTCGCCCACGACCGCCCCCGCCCGCCGCCGGCGATCCCGGCGTCATGTTCGGGCGGCCGATGAAGCCGCGCGGCACTCGATATTCGGTGCTCCCCGACGTGGCGCGCACGACGAATTCGCCGTCGCCCACCTGCGGCGTGAGCGAATAGGCCACCCACCTGCCGTCGGCCGAGACGGCGGTGCCGGTGATGGACTTCCAATGATCCCAGTCGGCGGGCGACAGGGCGCGCTTGGGGGCCTGCGCGTTGGCGGCGACGGCCGCGGACGCAAGGAGGAACAGGGCGACGAGGGAGGGTTTGCGCATGGATCGGCGCTCTCGGCGTGAGCTGGTAATGGGAAGTGGCGCACGAACGCTCCAAACGTCTCATCGGTGCGGCGGCCGCGCCAGTGGCGCGTTGGCGCGCCGCACCGGAGCGGCCGTACATTTCTCCTCTGTCCTCACGCAAGGAATTGGATGATTCTCCGCCGCTTCTACGACGACGCTCTGGCCCAGGCCAGCTACCTGATCGGCTGCGACGACACCCGGCAGGCCGTGGTGGTCGACCCGAACCGCGACATCGAGCAGTACATCGCCGGGGCGGCCGCCGAGGGCGTCACGATCGTGTGCGTGACGGAAACGCACATCCATGCCGACTTCGTCTCCGGCGCCCGCGACCTGGCCGGGGCCACCGGCGCCAGACTGGCGGTCTCGGGCGAGGGGGGACGCGACTGGCAGTACAGGCTGTCGGACAGTCGGACAGACGGCGGGGGCGGCGGCCCGGTTCGCCTGAGCGACGGCGATGAACTGGACATCGGCAACATACGCCTTCGCGCCGTCCACACCCCCGGGCACACGCCCGAGCACCTCGCGTTTCTCGTCACCGACCGGGCCAGTTCCGAACTTCCAGTGGGAATGCTCAGCGGCGACTTCATCTTCGTGGGAGACGTCGGACGGCCCGACCTGCTCGAACGCGCCGCGAACATGGCCGGCACCATGGAGCGGTCGGCCCACGAGCTGTACGCGTCGCTGCAGCGCGCGGCCGACCTGCCCGACTATCTGCAGATCTGGCCCGGCCACGGCGCCGGGTCGGCGTGCGGCAAGGCGCTGGGGTCGATGCCGCAGACCACGCTGGGCTACGAGCGCATCGCCAACCCCGCCCTTCGCCACGCCGACGAAGCGTCGTTCGTGCGCGACATCCTGTCGGCGCAGCCCGAGCCGCCGCGCTATTTCGCGCGCATGAAGCAGGTGAACCGCGACGGGTTGCCCCCCGCGGAGCGCGCCCATCCCCGACGGCTCACGCCCGAAGCCGTCCACGCGGCCGTTGCCGACGGCGTGTTCGTGGTGGACACGCGCCCCTCGGCCGCGTTCCTGCGCGGGTTCGTGCAAGGAACGATCTGCGTGCCGAATTCCAAGTCGTTCCTGACCTACTTCGGCGCCGCCGCCCCCGCGGTGTGCCCGGTGGCGCTGCTGGTGGCGAGCGAAGCCGACGTGGCCGGCCTCGTGGCCTGGCTCCGTCTGATCGGATTCGACGACGTGCGGGGGTGGGCGCTGGCCGCCGACGTCCTCGCCGCCGACGGGGCGGAAGGCGCCGGCCACCTGTCGCTTGAAACGGTGGCGCTCGACGAGGCGCGGCGCCGGCTGGTTGACGGCTCGGGGGCGCTGCTCCTCGACGTGCGCACGGCGGGGGAGCGGCAGTTGGGGCTCATTCCCGGCGCCACGCCCGTGGCGCTCAGCGGGCTGGACGACTGGGCCGCATCGGCCCCGCGCGACGTGCCCTTGATCGTGCATTGCCAGACCGGCACCCGCGCCATCGTTGGCGCGAGCCTGCTCCGCGCGCGAGGTTTCACCGACGTGACACCGATGACCGGTGGCTTCGAGGCCTGGACAGCGGCCGGCCACCCCGTCGTCGTTCCCTTCTCGACCTGAATCGCGAGAGACCGCCATGCGCACCCATCGCTCCGCCGCACTGTTCGCCGCCGCCCTGCTGTTCGCGTCCGCCACGCCGGCGCAGAGCCAGGGTCGTGGACGCGGGGGCCGCGGCGCCCGCGCCGCCGACACGACCGCCACCCTGCTCGTGCCCGACCAGGTGTGGACGGGCGCCGACCCGGCGCCGCACGCCGGGTGGGTGGTGCTCGTGTCCGGCGACCGCATCCAGGCCGTCGGTCCGAGGGACCAGGTGCACGCGCCCGCCAACGCCACCACGATCGCCCTGCCCGGCACGACGCTCATCCCGGGCATGATCGAGGCGCACACGCACATGTTCCTCCACCCGTACAACGAGACGTCGTGGAACGACCAGGTGCTGCACGAACCGCTCTCGCTGCGCACGGCGCGCGCCGTGAACCATCTGCGCGCCACGCTGATGGCGGGATTTACCTCGGCCCGCGACCTGGGCACCGAGGGCGCCGGGTTCGCCGACGTGGGGCTCCGGCAGGCGATCAACGAGGGGATCATTCCGGGCCCGCGGTACTACGTGGCCACGCGCGCCATCGTCGCGCTGGGCGGCTACGGACCCAAGGGGTTCGACGACCGATGGGACGTGCCGCAGGGCGGCGAGGAGGTGGCCAGCGCGGACGACATGGAGCGCGTGGTGCGCGAGCAGATCGGCAAGGGCGCCGACTGGATCAAGCTCTACGCCGATTACCGCTGGGGTCCCTTCCCCGGGTCGCACCCGACGCTCACCGAAGCCGAGATGCAGCGGGCGGTGGAGGTGGCGCACAGCGCCGGCGTGCCCGTGGCCGTGCACTCCACCACGCCCGAAGGAATGGAGCACGCCATCGAGGCGGGCGTGAACACCATCGAGCACGGCGACAACGGCACGCTCAAACAGTTCAAGGAGATGGCCGACAAGGGCATCTTCTACATCCCGACCGTCGCCGCCGGTTACTCGATTTCCGAATACGCCGGCTGGAAGCCCGGTGACCCCGAGACCGCCGGCATGATCGCCAAGCACGCCAGCTTCAACGCCGCGCTGGCGTCGGGCGTGCAGATCGGCGTCGGCGGCGACGTGGGCGTGTTCACGCACGGCGACAACGCCAAGGAACTGGTGCTGATGGTGCAGTACGGGATGACGCCGCTCGCGGCGCTCACCGCGGCCACGGTGACCAACGCGAAGATGCTCGGCATGCAGGACCGCCTCGGCAGCATCCAGCCCGGCCTGTACGCCGACCTGGTGGCGCTGCAGGGCGATCCCACGAAGGACATCACGGCCACCACGCGCGTGGCGTTCGTGATGAAGGGCGGAGCGGTCTACAAGCGGCCCTGAACGCGCCGGCGGCCGCGCTCGGTGGCGGCCGCCACGCGGAAGCACAGCGGGCCGGCGGCCACCGCGATCGCCGTGCCAGCCAGGGCCGGCAGGGCGTAGTCGCCGCCGGTGAACGCGTCGTACACCAGATAGACGAGGATCGCCATCGGGAGCGCCGAGAGCGCGATGACGCCGGCCCGGTTCACCGGAATGCGGAAGGCCCCCCGCAGCTCGGGCTCCCGTTTGCGGAGCGCGATGAGCGAGCCGAACTCGAGAAAGAGCGCCAGCGAGTAGAGCAGAACGTCGGCCACCACCAGCCGCCCGAACGGCACCAGCACGAACAGCGAATAGCAGAGCGCCGAGACGAGCACCGCGTTCCGCGGCGTGCCGTTGGCGTCGGTCTTGGCCAGGGCGGCCGGCAGGAACCCGTCGTCGGCCATGACGAACGGGATGCGCGAGTAGGCCAGCAGCAGCGCGTTGAACAGCCCGAGCGCGCTCACCATGCCGGCCAGTGCCACGCACGCGGCCAGCACCCCGCCCCAGTGGCCGCCCGCGGCGCGCGCGATCTCCGGCCAGCCGCCGTCCACCCAGGTGCGCCAGTCGGTGGCGCGCAGCGTCGCTACGAGCGGCAGCAGATAGCCGATCGTCACCAGGGGGAGCGCCACGGCGAGCGCCTTGGGGTAGTTGCGGGTCGCGTCGTGCACCTCGCCCTGCACCGTGGAGGCGTTGTCCCACCCGATGTAGTTCCAGAGAGCGATCGACAGGCCGACCGCGAACCCCTCGGCCGACCCCACGCCGGGAGCGGCAAAGGGCACCCACGCCGAGTGTGACGCATGCGGCAGCGCGGCCACCGTGAGCGCCAGGAAGGCCCCGATGACGAACGCGCCGCTCACCACCGAGCTTCGGCCCACGCGGAGCGAGCCGAACAGATTGATGGTGGTGGCGCCCCAGATCATGGCCAGCGCGATGCCCCAGTGCTCTGGCCCGGTGAAGCTCGGGAAGAAGTAGCCCAGGTACTGGAGAAACAGCAGCGGGTAGAGCGCCATGTCCACCAGCGAGTACATCCAGGTGAGCCAGCCGTTCTGGAATGCCCAGAACGGGCCGAAGGCGCGCTCGACCCAGCGGTAGTAGCCGCCCTCTTCGGGGAGCATGCTGGCCAACTCGCCGACGATCAGCGCCTCCGGCACCGACCAGACGATGGGGACGAGCACGAGCAGCAGGAGCGCCAGCCCCGGCCCCACGGCGTGCACGAGCCCCTCGGTGGTGAACGGCCCGCCCGAGACGGTGAAGTAGAGAATCGCGACGAGCGAGAGGGTGCCGAGGGAGCGTTTGAGGCGCATGATCTCGGCAATTTGGAGTCCGGACTAGTCGGCGGTAAGCGGCGGGGGTGGAAGACGAAGAGCCCCCCGATTGCTCGGAGGGCTCTCGTCGTTTCAACCGCAATTCGCCAACCGCTTACGGCGAACCGGGGGGTTACCGCGTGCCGCACCCCGCCGTGTACGTCGGGGCAACAGTCACCTTGTCCCACCACATCGGGGTCTGGAACTGGTCCGGACCCTGACGGGCAACCGCCGCGGCGATCTGCGCGGCGTTCACGGCCGCGTCTGTCGTCGAATACTCGAACCGGCGCGGCACCGTGTTGATGATCGCGTACGGGCCGGGCTTCACGGTGTTCGGCACGCAGGTGCGGCGCCACTCGGCCCACGCCTGCCCGCCGTCGCCGTAGAGCGCGAGCCAACGCTGCTAGAGCGATCTGCGTGAGGCCGGCGACGCCGGCGCCCGCATAGGCCACCGACGGCTGCGCGACGTAGGCCAGCGCATCGGCCCCCGCCACTCCCCACTGGTTCATCGACGCCATGATGCCGGCCGTGTAGTATCCGGCCGCGGCGGCGGGTGAAAGCCCGCCCAACGACCGCGCTGCGGCTTCAGCCTGAATGAAGGCCACATCGGCGTAGGTCATCAGGTACGACGGCGTCGACTTTCCGCTGCCGTCCCCGAACGTGCCGTACACCGTGGCGCCCGGATACCAGATGAGGCCCGGACGCGAGGCGTCGTTGAAGTACACCGACGCCGTCGCCTGCGTGAGCCCGTTGGGCATGCCCGCATAGTTCGGCCACGCGGCGAACACTGTGGTGTCGTTCACCGTCGGCTGTGCATAGATCGGGATGCGCGGGTCGTTGTTGGCCATGAGGATGTTCATCATCGTCTGCGACATCCGGTGGTCGTCGCGTCCTGCGAAGTTGTCCGACCACGGGTTGTTGTAGACCCCGTCGCCTGGCCACGAGATCATGGCGGCATCGGCGTTCGACGCGAACACGCCGCCGGGCGCCGAGAAGGCCGCCTGGAGCTGCGCGCTGGCCGTGGCCGGATCCACGTTCACGATGCGGAGCGCGAGGCGCGCCCGCAGCGAGTTGGCGAACTTCTGCCACGCCGAGGGGCTGCCGCCGTAGATCGGATCGGCACCGCCCAGGCTGTTCGACGCGGACGACAGCGCCTTGGAGGCGGCGTCGAGAGTGGCGAACATGCCGGTGTAGATGTCCTTCTGGGCGTCGTAGGCCGGTGATCAGTACGGCGGTCGACGCGTCGCCCTGAAGCGCCTGCGAATACGGGACGTCGCCGAACGTGTCGGTCAGGTACTGAAGTTCCATACCTGCATGATCATCGCCGGCGCAAACGTGCCGGGATCGTTGGCGGCCTTCCCTTTGTTGATGACCTGCTGGAGGTCCTCCAGCGGTCCGTTGTACGTGTTGTCGAACCAGCCGGCCGTTTGCCCACCCTGGAGGCGCTTGTAGTCGTCCTCGTCGGGGTACTGGACCTCGGCAAGCTGCTGGGCCACCCACTCGGTGCCACGCAGGTCGTACCCGTTGCCCACGTAGGTCGCCGCCGATACGTGCGCGGCGTCCGTGAACAGGGTCTTCGCCGGGACGTCCGTCGGGCTGTTCGGATTGTTGTTCAAATCCGTCAGAGTGCTGTTGTTACACGCGGCCGCGCCCAGCAGGGCGAGTCCGGCGACGCCAACAGCGAGTAGTGTCTTTCGCGTCTTCATGATTTATGGGTCTCCAGGACGCGTTACGGTGTGATGCGGAGGCTGATACCAAACGACCGCGGACTCGGAATGCTGGCGTACTCGATGCCCTGCGCGTTGCCGGTGGTGTAGGCGAACTCGGGATCGATGTTGGGCACGTTCGTCCAGGTGTGCAGGTTCGATCCGATGAACGCGATGTTCACCGCCGTGGCGTTGAACTTGTGCGCCAGGCTCTGCGGCAGATCGTAGCCGATGCGCAGCTCCCGGAGTTTGAAGTACGTGTCCTTGTAGATGTAGGGCTCGTTCACCGGGAAGATGTTCTGATAGTACTCTTCCGAGGTGACGTTGACGGTGTTCGGCTTGCCCGTCACGTCGTCGATGCCCTTGATGACGAGGCCGGGGTTGTTCCAGTCGACCTGGCGCCCGTTGAGCGTGCTCGCCAGCACCCCGGAATACTGACCGAAGTAATTCGTGATGCTGAAGATGTCGCCGCCGACGTGTGCGTCGACCAGGGCGCTGAACGTCCAATTCTTGTACTGGAACGAGTTGTTCCACCCGCCGATCCAGTCAGGTTGGATGTTGCCGATCACCCGCTGCCCGCTGGTATAAGGCAAGCCGCCATCGGTCATCACTTGCCCTGTGGCGCTGTCACGCGCGAACGCGTAGCCGTACATGGCGCCGTAGGGCTGGCCCTTCTTCGCCTGTACGTACACGTACCAGTCGTTGCCGCTCAGGTTGATGGACGTGATACCCGGGTAGAGCTGGTCCACCATGCTGCGGTTACGACTGAAGTTGAAGGTCGACGTCCACTGGAAGCCGCTCGCCGTCTGAATCGGAATCACCGTGAGCAGCGCTTCGATGCCGTGGTTGAAGATGCGGCCGGCATTGATGGCCTTGGACGAGAAACCCGTGGCCTGCGAGACGGCGACGTTGAAGATCTGGTTCTGCGTCGCCTTCTGGTACCAGGTCGCGTCGAGGTTGGCGCGGCCGTCGAAGAAGCTGGCCTCCACGCCGACTTCACCGGACTTGGTGATCTCGGGCTTGAGGGCCGCGTTCGCCAGCACGTCGCTGAGCGTGAACTGCGGCTGCCCGTTGTACTTCGTGGACAGGCCGTTGTAGGTCGACGCCAGCTGGTATGCCGAGGCGTCGTTGCCCACCTGGGCAATCGAGCCGCGGAGCTTGAGGTAGCTCAGCCAGTTGTTTTTCAGTTGGGGGAACCGATCGGTGAGCACCATCGACGTGTTGACCGACGGATAGAAGTACGAGTTGGATCCCTTCGGCAGCGTCGACGAATAGTCCTGCCGGGCCGTGCCCTCGACCGTCCACCAGTTGTTCCAGGTGAACGCCGCTGATCCGTAGGTGCTGTTGACCTGGCTGTTGGTGGTGTTCTGACCGAGCGTCGGCGCGATCGCGGCATTGGCCACGTTGTAGATGCCGGGGGCCGAGATGCCGCTCACGTAGACGCTGCTCGCGTTGTAATGCTCCTGGCGGATCGTGCCGCCCACCATCCCGTTGAACGAGATGTGGCTGCCGAGGTCGTGCGTAGCGTTCAGCAGCAGGTCGGAGTTCCGGTTGTTCGAGTAGATGTTGTTGGTGCCGAAGGCTCCCTGCGTCGAGTAATCCATGGTAACGCCAGTGATATCGGCCACCGAGTAGTCCTGGCTGATGCCCATGCTGTACACGTCGCCGCCGGCGCGGCCGGTGAGGTTCAGCCAGTCGTTGAACTTGTACGTGGCCGACACCGAACCGATGAGACGGTCACGAATGTCCGCCTCCGGGTTCCCGTACATCAGGAAGTACGGGTTGTTGTGGTAGTTGTAGTTCCAGTTGTACTCGCGGCCCGCCGGGCCGTTGTTGAGCGTCGCGCTGTTCTGCCAGTTGTTCTTCAGCACGTTCATGTCCACCTGGCGGCCGAACCAGACGAAGCTTTCCAGGATGCTGTTGGAGTACCCCTGGCCGGGCCGGTTCTGGCCCTCATCGCGCACGTACTGGAGCGACGCGTTGGTGGAGAACTTGTCGTTCACCTGCAGCTTGCCGGTCAGCATCGCCGTGTTCTTCTGCAGGTAGTTGCCTGGAATGATGCCCTGGGTCTGATCGGTGCCCACGGAGAGGCGCGCGTTGGCGTTCTCCGTGCCACCGCTCACCGCGAAGTTCGCCGTCATGTTGTGGCCGGTGGGGAAGAAGCTCTTCACGTTGTCCGGATGGGCCACCCACGGGCAGGTGGAGTTCGGGCAGGTGAACTGCTCGATCATCTGGCCGTTGAGCCGCGGGCCCCAGCTCTGGTCGGCGCCGTCGTTCACGCCGCCGCCCTGTCCGTCCACGAACTTGAACGCGCCGCCGGCGCCCTGGCCGTACGAATTCTGGTAGGTGGGCAGGATCGACGGGTTGTCGAACGTATAGAAGGTGTTGGCTTCGGTGCGGATGCCGCCCTGCGTGTTATGGCCGGCCTTGGTGGTGATCAGGATGACGCCGTTGGCCGCCTGCGATCCGTAGAGCGCCGCGGCGTTCGGACCCTTCAGCACCGACATCGTCTCGATGTCGTCGGCGTTCAGGTCGTCGATCGACACTTCCGAAGTCCCAGCCCCCCATCGGGCCGGCACCACCACCCGCGGGGCTTGCAGTGCCGCCAATATCGTCCTTCGCGATCAGCACGCCATCCACCACGAACGAGTGGCGTGTTGTCGCCGCTGATCGAGTTGGCGCCCCGGATGACGACGTGCGTCGAGCCGCCCTCGTGCCCGAGCCGGTGACGTCGACGCCGGAGACCTTGCCCTGCAGCGAGCGCATCGCGTTGTCGGCCGGAACCTGGGTAATGTCGGCGGTGCTCAGCTGCTGCTGTGACGTACCGAGGGTGCTCTTCTGCACCTCGGCGCCGAGGGCCGTCGTGACGATGCCGGTGAGGACCGTGGGCACCGTGGTGAGCACGAAGTCCTGCGTGACCGATCCGCCGGAGAGCGAAATCGGTTTGGTCAGCTGCGTGAATCCGATCCGGCGGGCGACGAGTTCGGCCGACCGCCCAGAGTACTGCGCGGGGACTACGAGGGTATAGGTACCGTCGTCCTTCGTGTACACACCCACGCCCATCGCGGCGATGCTGATGCTGGCGCCCGGAATCGGGGCGCCGGCGTCGCTCACCACCCGGCCAGAGACGGTGGTGCCCTGTTGGGCCGCCGCCACGCCGGGCACGAGCCCGAGCAGCACGACCGCACCAGCGAGCAGACGCTTCAGGTTGCTGGTCATAACGTGTTGTTCCCTCGGATGAAGTGCCAAGACTCCGCACCAGAACTGCCACCGGCAGTCGCGGAGTCGGTGAACCAACTGCACAATCTCGGCTTCCCCCACCTCGCCGCTCGCCCTGACCCTCGGAAGCCATGCTTCAACGACGGCGATGCGGCCAACGAAAACATGTCCGCGCCCACCCTGCCGACGTCGGCGGTGCAGCGCCCTTCCGGTGTTCGTGCCGATGGAGCTGGGGGGGCCCTCGGCGATACCGTGCGAACAGAAATCTTCAGTCCAAAGCAGCAACGGTCGGCAATTAAGCCCGACCGAATCCCGGCCAATGGGCCAGCATTCGAACGTAAAAACCCCCTCGTGCCTGCAATCCGTCACAATTCATTGATTTGGTTGTGATTATGCCCGCTGCAGCAGCCCCGAATTCCGGTCCGTCGCCGCCGGTGAGCGCAGTCGCACCAAAGAAACGCGAGCCGACGCGAACAGAGCACGAAGCCGATGTCTACAAACACGACAAGGCGCCGGTGGCCACCCCTGCCACTCGACGTCATAACTACCGATCGCACAATAGTGTCTTGGAAATCGACAGCCAGAAACTTGAATTCTGCGTGTCAGTCAGAAGTGCCTTAGCGTGCCGCCCGACGTACCAGCGTCAGAATCGTGTACAACGCCACCGGCTCGTCGTCCTGGTTGAACACCTCGACGTCCCACGCCACCACTCCCTGCGGAATGCCGTCCGCCGGCGTCTCCCGTGCCGTCTTCTGCTTGCATGTCAGCCGCACGTGGATCGTGTCGCCGAAGTAGACGGGCTTGGTGAACCGCAGACTGTCCAACCCGTAATTCGCCAGTACGGGGCCCGGCGCCGGATCCACGAACAGCCCCGCCGCCGCGGAGACCACCAAATACCCGTGCACCACGCGGCGCTCGAAGATCCCGCCGCGGGCCGCTTCGTCGTCCATGTGGGCGTAGAAGTGGTCGCCGCTCAGATCGGCGAATGCCTCCACGTCCTGCTGCGTGAACGTGCGCGTGCCCGTGATCAGCGTCTCGCCGATCTCCAGGTCGTCGAACGTCTTCCGGAACGGATGCACGGGGTCCCGCGTCTGCTCGGCGCCCGGCATCCACTGGTCCATCACGGCGGTGAGCATCGTCGGCGAGCCCTGCACCGCGGTGCGTTGCATGTAGTGCAGCACGCCGCGCACGCCCCCCATCTCCTCGCCGCCGCCGGCGCGCCCCGGGCCGCCGTGCACGAGGCTCGGCAGCGGCGATCCGTGTCCCGTGCTCTCCCCAGCGCTCGTGCGGTCGAGCACCATGAACCGCCCGTGGTACGGCGCCACGCCGAGCACGACCTGCCGCGCCACGCGCCGATCCGCCGTGAACAGCGAGCCGCAGAGACTCCCCCGGCCAAGCTTCGCCAGTTCGATGGCCTCGTCCACGTTCGCGTATGGCATCACCGTGTTCACCGGCCCGAAGGCCTCCACGTCGTGCGGCTCGTGATGCGCGAATGGATCGTCGCAGGCGAGCAGCATCGGCGCGAAAAAGGCGCCCTTCTTCCGGTCGGCGCCGGTGACGGCGAAGTCCGCATCGCCGCCGTACACGAGTCGCGCCGGCGCGACGCAGCTCGACCGCCCGCTCGGCGACGTCCCGCACCTGGCCCCTGCTGGCCAGCGGGCCCATGCGCACGCCGTCCACCGCCGGGTCGCCGATCACCACCCTGGCGAGCCGCGCGGCCAGCGCCTTGATCACGTCCTCCTCCATGCCGCGCGGCACCAGGGTCCGGCGGATGGCCGTGCACTTCTGCCCCGCCTTCGTCGTCATCTCGCGCACGACTTCCTTGATGAACAGGTCGAACTCCTCGGTGCCCGGCGCCGCGTCGGGCCCGAGCACGGAGCAGTTGAGCGAATCCGCTTCCATGTTGAACCGCACCGCGTTCTCGACGACGGCCGGCGTCTCCTTGAGCATGCGCCCCGTGGCGGCCGATCCCGTGAACGCCACCGCATCCTGGCACCCGAGGTGCGACAGCAGGTCGCCGGCGCTGCCGCAGATGAGCTGCAGCGCGCCATCCGGCAGGATGCCGGCCGCGACCATCTCGCGCACCATTGCCTCGGTGAGATACGAGGTGACGGTGGCCGGCTTGACGATGGCGGGCACGCCGGCCAGGAACGTCGGCGCCAGCTTCTCCAGCATTCCCCAGCAGGGAAAGTTGAAGGCGTTGATGTGCACGGCCACGCCTTCGAGCGGCACGCACAGGTGGCGGCCGGCGAACGTCCCGCCCTTGGATAGCGGCTCCATCGGGCCGTCCACGTAGAACGTCTCGTCCGGGAACTCGCGGCGGCCGCGGCTGCCGTAGGCGAAGAAGGTGCCGATGCCGCCCTCGATGTCGACCCACGAATCCGCCCGGGTGGCGCCGGTGGCCGCCGAGATCTCGTAGAACCGCTCCTTGCGCGCCATCAGATGCTGGGCCATCGCCTTCAGCATCCGCGCGCGTTCGTGGAAGGTCATCGCGCGCAGCGTCGGTCCGCCCACGGTTCGCGCGTACTCGGCCATGGCGCCGAAGTCGAGGCCGCCGCTCGACGTCTCGGCGATCTTCTCGCCGGTGACGGCGTGCACGAGGTCGGTCATCGCGCCGGTGCCCGCCACCCACTGGCCGAGCGCGTAGTTCTCCAGCTTCATCCGCGGCTCCTCGATTCCTTCCACGTCCGGTACGACTGCTGCTGTGCGCCGCGCTCGGCGGGAATCTCGCGCAACGGCTCGCAGGGCCTCCACCCGGCCCGCATCCGCGCCGGCAGTTCCTGATACACGCGCGTGCCGTCTGTCTTCCAGGCGAGCATCTCGTCGGTCACGTCGCGCACGATCTTCGCCGGGCTCCCGACGACGACCTTCCGCGGCGGGATCTTCATCTCCGCCGGCACGAAGGTGAGCGCGCCGACGATGCACGCGGCGCCCACCTCCGCGTTGTCCATGATCACGGCGTTCATCCCCACGAGCACGTTCTCGCCCAGGTGCCCGCCGTGCAGCACCGACCCGTGGCCCATGTGCGCCGCGTCCTCGAGCACGGCGGTGGCCCCGGGAAAGGCGTGGATGGTGCAGTTCTCCTGCACGTTGCACCCGTCGCCGATGATCACGCCGCCCCAGTCGCCGCGGATGGCCGCGCCCGGACCCACGTACACGTCGCGGCCGATGACCACGTTGCCGGTGACCGCGGCCTGCGGATGCACGAACGCCGATGCGTCGATGACCGGAATGAACCCCTCGAATTCGTAGATCACGCCCGCTCCAGCACCATCGCCATGCCCTGCCCCACGCCGATGCACATGGTGCACAGCGCGTAGCGCTTCCGCGTGCGCTCGAGTTCGCGCATCGCGGTGAGGATGAGCCGGGCGCCGGACATGCCGAGCGGGTGGCCGAGCGCGATGGCGCCGCCGTTGGGATTCACCCGCGGATCGTCGTCGGCGAGGCCGAACTCGCGGAGGCAGGCCAGCGACTGCGCGGCGAACGCCTCGTTGAGCTCGATGACGTCCATCTGGTCGAGCGAGAGCCCGGCCAGTTCCAGGGCGCGGCGCGTGGACGGCACCGGCCCCATGCCCATGATGCGCGGCTCGACGCCGGCCGCGGCCACCGAGACCACGCGGGCGCGGGGCGTGAGATTGAACTCCTGCGCCCCCCGCGCCGACGATACGAGCAGCGCCGCGGCGCCGTCGTTGAGTCCCGACGAATTGCCCGCGGTGACCGAGCCCCTGCCGTCGGTGCGGAAGGCGGGGCGCAGCTTGCCGAGCGCGGCCAGCGACGTGTCGGGACGAATGAATTCGTCGTGCTCCACGCGCGCGGGGTCGCCCTTGCGCTGCGGGATGTCCACCGGCACGATCTCGACCCCGAGCCGCCCCGACGCCCGGGCGGCCGCCGCCTTCTGCTGCGACCGGAGCGCGAACGCGTCCTGGTCGGCGCGCGTGATGCCGAACTGCTCGGCGACGTTCTCCGCCGTCTCGCCCATGGAGTCGGTGCCGTACTCGGCCTGCATCTTCGGATTGACGAACCGCCAGCCGAGGCTGGTGTCGAAGAGCTGCATGTCGCGCGCGAAGGGTTTCGAACCCTTGGAGAGCACGTAGGGCGCGCGGGTCATGCTCTCCACGCCGCCCGCCAGGTACAGGTCGCCCTCGCCGAGCTTCACCCCGCGCGCCGCGCTCGCCACCGCGCTCAGGCCGGAGGCGCAGAGCCGGTTCACCGTCTCGCCGGGCACCGTCACCGGCAGGCCGGCCAGGAGCAGCGCCATCCGCGCCACGTTGCGATTGTCCTCGCCGGCCTGGTTGGCGCACCCCATGATCACGTCGGTGACGCGCGCCGGATCCACCGACGGGTTGCGCGAGAGCACGGTGGCCAGCGCGTGGGCCGCCAGATCGTCGGCGCGCACGTCGGCGAGCGCGCCGCCGATGTTGCCGATCGGGGTGCGGATGCCATCGATGAGAAAGGCGTCGGTCATGGAGCGGAGGGGGAGGACTCGTGATGCTGGCCCGTGCGGTACACGGTGCCGCGGAAGATGGCCACGGTGACGCCGGCCTCGTTGCGCACGGTCACCGTGTAGAACGCGATGCGGTTGGCCGCGCTGTCCTCCGCGGCCTCGGCGGTGAGCACGCTGCCCGGTTGCACGGCCACCGGGTAGCCGATGCTGTTCTCGATGCTGACGGTGACGCGTCCGTTGGTGTTCGACGCGAACGCGAGCGCGCTGTCGGCCAGCGAGTACACGATGCCGCCGTGGCCCACCCCGAAACCGTTGACCATCTCAGGGCGCACGGTCATGCGCAGCGTGCAGCGGCCCGGCGCGAGCGCGACGAGTTCCACTCCCAGCCAGCGGCTGAACTCGTCGCGCGCCAGCATGCCGTGCACGACGGATTCGGCGAGCGCCTGCGCGTCGGCGCCGGCCACGGTCACGGGAGAATTCTCCGCGCTTCCTTGGCCAGGCGGCGGAGCAGCGGACTCGGCCGGTAGCGGTCCTCGCCGTACTCCTCGTGGAGCGCCGTAAGCCGCTGCAGAACCGCCCGCACCCCGATCTCGTCGCCCCACGCGAGCAGGCCCTTGGGATAGTTCACCCCCGCGGTCATGGCCAGCTCGATGTCCGCGGCGCTGGCCACCTGCAGGTGCAGCGCGTCCACGGCCTCGTTGATCAGCATGGCCAGAATCCGGTCTACCGTGCGCTTGCCCAGCCCCTGGTCGCGCATCGGCGCGTGGGTCCTGGCGCCCTCGCGATAGTCGTAGTAGCCGTGGCCCGACTTGCGGCCCAGCCGTCCGGCCTCGACCAGGCGCCGCTGGGTGAGCGACGGCCGGTAGCGCGGATCGTAGTACATGGCCTCGAACACCGAGCAGGTGACGGCGTAGTTCACGTCATTGCCGATGAAGTCCATGAGTTCGAACGGCCCCATCTTGAACCCGCCGAATTCCCGCATCGCCCAGTCGATCGTGGCGTAGTCGGCCAGCCCCTCCTCGGCGATGCGGAGCGCCTCGCCATAGAACGGCCGCGCGATCCGGTTGACGATGAAGCCCGGCGTATCGGCGGCCACGACGGTGGTCTTGCCCCAGCCGGCGACGAACGCGCGGACCTCGTCGGTGACGGCGGGATCGGTGGTGAGCGCGCCGACGATCTCGACCAGCGGCATGACCGGCGCCGGATTGAAGAAGTGGATGCCGACCACCCGGCCCGGATGCCTGCACGCGCCGCCGATGGAGGCCACGGAGAGCGACGACGTGTTGGTGCCGAGCACAGCGTCCGGCGGCACGACGCGCTCGAGCGCCGCGAACACCGCCTTCTTGAGCGTCGCATCCTCGATGACCGCCTCGATCACGAGGCCACACGGCGCGAATTCGGCCCACTGGGCCTCGCCGGTGCCGGCCACGGAGGTGATGCGCGCGGCAATCGCGTCGGCGTCACCCTGCGTGCGCGTCCCCTTCTCCACCTGCCGGGCGAGCGATTTCGCGATGGCCGCGCGGCCGCGGTCGAGGGCGGCGGGAATGGCGTCGGCCAGCACTACGCGGTGCCCGTGCGACGCCGCGACAAGAGCGATGCCGGCGCCCATCGTCCCGGCGCCGACGACGCCGACGACCGTGTCTCGCGCGAGTGGCATCACTGCCCCGTGAAGTTTGGTTTGCGCTTCTCGAGGAAGGCGCGGACGCCTTCGGCATAGTCCTTCGTCTTGCCCGCCTCGCGCTGCAACTCCTCCTCCAACTCGAGCTGCGCGTCCAGATCGCTGGCCAGCGACCGGTTCAGGGCCCGCTTGGTGAGCCCGAAGCCGCGCGTCGCCTGCGCCGCCAGCGTCCGGGCCAGCCCGAACGCGGTGTCGTGCAGCACCGAGTGGGGCACCACTTCGTGCACGAGCCCGAGTTCCTTGGCGCGGACGGCCCCGACCTTCTCGCCGAGGAACATCATGGCGGTGGCGCGATGCATCCCCACCAGCCGCGGCAGGAAGAAGGTTCCGCCCGTATCGGGAATGAGGCCGATCTTGGAGAAGCTCTGGATGAACGACGCCTCTTCGGCGGCGATCAGGATGTCGCAGGCCAGCGCCAGGTTGGCGCCGGCGCCCGCGGCCACGCCGTTCACGGCGCAGATGACCGGCTTCTCGATGGACCGGATGAGGCGCACGATCGGGTTGTAGCCGGCGTGGACGATATCGCCGAGGTCGGGGAGCGGGCCTTCGGCGGGCACCGCCTCGGTGAGGTCCTGACCGGCGCAGAAGGCGCGGCCGGCGCCCGTCAGGAGGATGGCGCGCACGGTCGGGTCCTTGGCCAGCGCACCGAGGGTGAGCTGC
Organism: uncultured Gemmatimonadaceae bacterium; assembly: GCA_963775915.1. Taxonomy (GTDB): domain Bacteria; phylum Gemmatimonadota; class Gemmatimonadetes; order Gemmatimonadales; family Gemmatimonadaceae; genus JAGWRI01. Next base: position 249,154 of record CAVZKH010000007.1, on the reverse strand, counting down.
AGCTCCGTCGCCATGCCGCGATTGAAGCTGTTGAGCACGTCGGGCCGGTCGAGCGTGACCGTGGCGACGCCTTCGGCGAGCGTGCAGGTGATGTACTGGTAGGCCATCCGCGTCCTCGCGACAGTGGGGTGCGCCAGCGACGCTAAACATACCCCATCCCGCCGGTGGCGCCCACCCGAACCTCGCCTTCGCGGGGTGCAATGGCCAGATTTGGGCATGGCTACTGACTTCGATTGGCGTCGCATCGCCTACCACACGCTCGTCTCCCGCGCGCTCGACGACGTCGAGGAGACGACGAACAAGAACCGCGCGTCGGTGCCGAAGGACCATCTGGTGCTCTACCAGTTCTCGGCGCGGGGCCACGACATGGCGCAGGCGATCCTCGGATCGCTGCTCACCGGCAAGCACGACGCGGCGGGCGCGTACTATCGATCGCGCCCGCTGCTGCTTTCTCTGGGGCTCGCCGTCGAGGACGCGCTGGCCAGTCCGCTGGGGCGCTCGGGCGGCTTCAGCGACGGCCGCGACATCGGCGTGGTGTGCAACCTGCCGCGAAAGAGCGGCGAGGGGCCGATCGTGCTGCCGATGTCGGGCGACGTGGGATCGCAGTACACGCCGTCGGCCGGCTGGGCGCAGGCGATCACGTACCACCGCGACACGCTCGCGGACGCATCGTACGAGGGCTGCATCAGCGTGGCGCTGGGCGGCGAGGGCTCGGTGGCCACCAACGGCTTCTGGTCGGCGCTCACGATGGCCACCACCCTGAAGCTCCCGATGCTCTTCTACATAGAAGACAACGGGCTCGGCATCTCCGTGAAGGGCGGCGCGCAGACGCCGGGCGGCGACATCGCCGCCAACCTGGCGTCGTTCGGCAATCTGTTCATCCGCAACGGCGACGGCACCGATCCGGCCGAGGCGTCGCGGCTGCTCGGGGAGGTCGTGCACCACGTGCGGGCCGGCAAGGGGCCGGCGCTCGTCCGGCTCACGGTGCCGCGGCTATGCAGCCATTCGGGCCCCGACAACCAGAGGGGCTATCGTACCGACGCCGAGATCGCCGAGGACGCGAAGCGCGATCCGCTGCCGAAGCTCAGGAAGTTCCTCGTGCCGAAGATCCTGTCGAAGGCGGAGTGGGCCGAGCTGGAAGCAGAGGTCGCGCGCGACGTGGACGCCGCGCTGACCGGCGCCCGTTCTCGCCCCGCGCCGGCGGCGGACACGGTGAAGCGATTCCTGTACGCCGAGCCACGCCGCGCGGGCGACGCCGAGACGGTGGGCGGACTCTCGGAAGCCGAACTCGCGGCGCTCGACGGCACCGGGACCGCCTCGGACGAGGGCGACGTGGTGCGGCTGGCCGAAGCGGTGCGCCGCACGCTGGCCGCCGAATTGAAAAGGAACCCCAAGCTCCTCGTGTTCGGCGAGGACGTGGGCATGAAGGGGGGCGTGCACCTGGTGACGGAGGGGCTGCAGAAGGCGTTCGGCGCCGACCGGGTGTTCGACACCAGTCTGTCTGAGGAGGGCATCGTCGGCCGCGCCGTCGGGATGGCGGTGGCGGGATTGATGCCGGTGGCGGAAATCCAGTTTCGCAAATACGCGGATCCGGCCACCGAGCAGCTCAACAACTGCGGCACCATGCGGTGGCGGACGAACAACCAGTTCGCGGCGCCGATCGTGGTGCGGATGCCGGGCGGCTTCGGCAAGGACGTGGGCGATCCGTGGCACAGCCTGAGCGACGAAGTGCGCTTCGCGCACGCGATCGGGTGGCAGCTGGCCATGCCGTCGAACGCGGCCGACGCGGTGGGGCTGCTGCGCGCGGCGATGCGCAGCCGCAACCCCACGATCTTCTTCGAGCACCGGTCGCTCCTGATGACGAGCGACGGCAGCGCGCACTACCCGGGCGACGACTACGTGATTCCGTTCGGCCAGGCCAAGCGCGTGCGTGAAGGCGACCGGATCACGGTGGTGAGCTGGGGAGCGATGGCGCTGCGGTGCACCGACGCCGCCGACCAGCTCGGCGCGTCGGCGGGAGTGGATCTGCTCGACCTGCGCACCATCGCGCCGTGGGACCGCGCCGCCGTGCTCGAGTCGGTCCGCCGCACCGGGCGGTGCCTCGTCGTGCACGAGGATACGGTGACCGCCGGGTTCGGCGCCGAGATCGCGGCGACGGTGGCGCGCGAGGCGTTCTGGTATCTCGATGCGCCGGTGGACCGCCTGGCGGTGGAGGATGTGCCGATGCCGTACCACCCGGTGCTGCTCAACGCCGTGCTGCCGAGCGTCGCAGGCATCGCGGCGCGGATCGAGGAGCTGCTTCGGGTGTAGGCGACGGACTTGTGGACCACAGAGCAGACAGCAACTGCAACTGCCGGGAACTACGATTTCACGGAAGAAACGGATTTTACGGATACTGCAACAACAACAGCTTGGGGGACTGCCCCGCCGTTGGGATCACGATCCGGCTCCGCGATCTTGATGGCGCGGCAGTTCCCCCAGTCCTTCGTGGCATTGCTGGTGGTTGCCGTAGCCGTTCAGATCCGTCTGATCGGATCCATCCGTTCTGATCGTAGTTCCCGGCAGTTGTCGTTTCCGTTTCTGTGCCGGCGACGGGTTCGCTCGTGAGCATTGACGAATCGGCCGGAAGTTTTTAGTGTTCCTGACCCCGCGCGGCAGCGCCGGGGCCATTCGGGAGTTTCCATGCGCCTGTTCCGCCTCATCCCCACGACCAACGCCGTCCCGCTGATGCCGGACGCGCCGCCGGTGTTCATCACCGGCGTCACCGTCGGGGTGCCGACCCATCGAGCCGGAGCAGGCCTGCGAGTGGTGAAGTGGCGTAGCTGACGCCTTCCCTCCCCTTCGCGGACGATCATCGCCCTACCTGCGGCCGGCACAGCAGAGGGGGCGATTTCTTTTTTTCGCACGGAGAACTTCCAGGTGTCAGAACCCAATCAGTTGGAGAAGGAATCCCTCGGCGCGCCGGCGGCCGATGGGATGAGCGGGGCCGAGCCGCGCGGGCGATCTCCGGCGGCCCGCGTCGCACGCGGGTGGTCCGAGATTCGCGGCGCCGCGCGCGGCGGACGGCACGACTACACGTCGGGGCCCATCGGCCGCGCGATCTTCCTGCTCGCCGTGCCGATGGTGCTCGAGATGGTCATGGAGAGCATCTTTGCCGTGGTCGACGTGTTCTGGGTTGCCCATCTGGGCGCCAACGCCGTGGCCACCGTCGGGCTTACCGAGACGATGATGACCATCGTCTACACGCTGGCGTTCGGGCTCAGCATCGGCGCGACGGCGGTCGTTGCCCGGCGCATCGGGGAGCGCGATCCGGACGAGGCCGCCAGTTCGGCCGTGCAGGCCATCGGGCTGGGCATTCTCGTGTCGGGCACCACCGGCGTCATCGGGGCGCTGTTCGCGCCGCGCTTGCTTGCCATCATGGGCGCCGACGCCGGCGTCATCGCGCAAGGGACGACGTTCACCCGGGTGATGCTCGGCGGCAGCGCCACGGCCTTTCTGCTGTTCGTCATCAACGCGGTCTTCCGCGGTGCGGGCGACGCGGCCATCGCCATGCGCGTGCTCTGGCTGGCCAACGGCATCAACATCGTGCTCGGTCCACTGCTCATCTTCGGCATCGGTCCGTTCCCACGGATGGGGGTCACCGGCGCCGCGATCGCGACGACGATCGGCCGAGGGACGGGTGTGCTGTTCGCCTGCACTCGGTTGGCCCGCGGGTCGGGGCACCTGGCGGTCAAGCGGCGGCATCTGGTGCTGCACTGGAGCAACATGGTGCGCATCGCGCGCATGTCGGCCATGGGCACGTTCCAGGTCTTCATCGGGTCGACGAGCTGGATTGGACTGGTCCGCATCCTGGCGGGGTTCGGGAGCGTGGCGCTGGCGGGCTACACCATCGCCATCAGAATTGTGATCTTCGCGCTGCTGCCCGCGTTCGGGCTCAGCAACGCCGCGGCCACGATGGTGGGCCAGGCGCTGGGGGCGAAGGATCCGGACCGGGCCAACGCGTCGGTCTGGACGGCGGCGCGGTACAACCTGGCATTCCTCGGAACGCTCGGCGTGCTCTTCGTGATGCTGGCGCCCTACATCGTGCGCGTGTTCACGCCCGACCCCGGCATCGAGCGCGTGGCCGTGCTCGCCCTGCGCACCATCGCGCTGGGCTTCCCGTTCTATGCGTTCGGGATGGTGCTGACGCAGTCGTTCAACGGCGCCGGCGACACCTGGACGCCGACGGTGATCAACCTCGGCGTGTTCTGGGTGATGGAGATTCCGCTGGCGTGGGTGCTGGCCACTCGGACGGGACTCGGGCAGCTCGGCGTGTTCGGGTCGATCACCGTGGCCTACGCGGTGCTCGCGCTGGCGAGCGCGCTGCTGTTCCGGCGCGGACGATGGAGAACCCGGCACGTGTAGCGCCGAAACAGCAACGACAACTGACTGGAACTACGATTCGACGGCAACAGCGGAGCAGGTCCCATTGCTTTGCAGTTGTCGTATCCGGTTTTGTCGGACGCATCCGGTGAGTCGTCGTTCCCGGCAGTTGCAGCTGCTGTCCTGGTACAGCCATGGCCAGCGTGTGCCGCGGCGGATCGATCTCCGACTAGAACGCCTTGAACTCGTCGAACGGCTGCCGGCAGGCGTTGCAGAAGTGGATGGCCTTGCAGGCGGTAGAGCCGAACTCGCTCCGGCGCTCGGTGTTCGCCGAACCGCAATAGGGGCACGTCACGGCCGGCCGGCGGCGGGCAAGCGTAACCAGTCCGCCCTGCTCCGCCGGCGCCGGCGGCGCGATGCCGAACTTGCGGAGCTTCTCCCTGGCTTGGGCGGGGATCCAGTCGCTGGTCCAGGCGGGCGAGTACACCGTCTCGAACTCGACGTCGCGAATGCCGCGCGCGGCGAGCGCGGAGCGCATGTCCTGCTCCATCGTGTGCATGGCCGGACAGCCGGAGTAGGTCGGCGTGATGGTGATCTTCACGCGGTCGTCGCCAACCTCGACTTCGCGGACGATGCCCAGTTCGACGACGCTGAGGACGGGCACTTCGGGGTCCATCACCTCGCCGAGGATCCGCAGCACCTCTTCCCGGGCGAGGCGCTCGGCGTTCACCAGCTCGCCCCGGGGTGCGCGCGGGCGACGCTCTGCATCTCGGCGATCATGTGGCCCAGGTGCTCGCTGTGTCGCCCGCGCCGGCCGCCCGACCCCATCGGCTGGTCGCCCGGGAGCGCGAGCGTGGCGCGCCGCGCGACGTCGGCCACGATCTCGGTCCAGCGCGGAAGGAGCGACGCGCGATCGACGTGGATGCCGTACGCGCCCACCGCGCGGTCCACGTCGTCGGTCTCGAACAGTTCGCCGGTGAACCGCCAGAGGTCGTCGACCGCGCGCTGCACGCGCGCATGGCTCTCGGCCGTGCCGTCGCCCAGCCGGATCATCCACTCGCTGCTGTGGCGCAGGTGATAGATGTCTTCCTTGAGCGACTTGGCGGCGAGCGCAGCCAGCTGCTCGTGGCCGCACGCCTTCAGCGCGTCCAGATACAGCACGCTCTGGGCGTCGAACAGGAATTGGCGGACGATCGTAGCGCCGAAGTCGCCGTTGGGCTGCTCGACCAGCAGGCAGTTGCGGAAGTCGCGCTCGTCGCGGAAGTAGGCCAGCGCGTCCTCGTCCCGCCCCGCCCCTTCGATCCGGCCGGCCAGCGCCAGCAGCGCCGACGCCTGGCCGATGAAATCGAGCGCGATGTTGGAGAGCGCGATGTCCTCTTCGAGGATGGGGCCGTGGCCGCACCATTCCGAGAGCCGGTGGCCGAGCACGAGGCGGTCGTCGGAGATCCGCAGCACGTATTCGAACAGCGGATTGGCGACCGGCGTCTCGCGCGGGGCGGCGACGTTCGGCACGGCGCCGGTCACAGCCCGCGTACTCCGCGCGGCACCTTGTAGAACTGGGGGTGCCGGTAGGCCTTGTCGTTGCCGGGGTCGAAGAACGGGCCGGCGTCGCCGGGCGTGGAGGCGACGATGGCGCTCGTCGGCACGACCCACAGACTGATGGCCTCGCCGCGGCGGGCGTACACGTCGCGGGCGTTCTGGAGCGCCTGCTCGGCGTCGGCCGCGTGGACGCTGCCGGCGTGCTCGTGCGGCGCGCCCTGCGTGCTCTGGGTGAACACCTCCCAGAGCGGCCATTGGGTGTCGGTGGGCGGTTGGCGGCTGTCGGTCATCGGCGCTTGCGCTCAGGCGGCTTCGGTGGCGGCGGCGCGGTGCTTGGCGGCATGCGCCGCGGCGGCATCGCGCACCCAGCGGCCATTCTCGTGGGCCGCGCGGCGGGCCTCGAGCCGCTCCCTGTTGCACGGCCCGTTGCCCTTGATCACCTGATAGAACTCGGCCCAGTCGATCGCGCCGAACTCCCAGTCCTTCGTCTCCTCGTTGTACCGGAGGTCGGGATCGGGAAGCGTGAGGTTCACCGCCATCGCCTGGGGCACCGTGAGGTTCACGAACCGCTGACGCAGTTCGTCGTTGGTCTTGTGCTTCACCTTCCAGCGGAGCAGCTCGGCGGAGTTCGGCGAGTCCGTGTCGCTGGGGCCGAACATCATGAGCGAGGGCCACCACCAGCGGTTGACCGAGTCCTGCACCATCGCCTTCTGCTCGGCGGTGCCGCCGGCCAGCGCGGCGACGATCTCGTAGCCCTGACGCTTGTGGAAGTTCTCTTCCTTGCAGATGCGGATCATGGCGCGGGCGTAGGGGCCGAACGAGGCCTTGGCCAGCACCGTCTGGTTCACGATCGCCGCACCATCCACGAGCCAGCCGATGACGCCCATATCGGCCCAGCTCAGGGTGGGGTAGTTGAAGATGCTCGAATATTTGGCGCGGCCGTCGAGCAGCTGGTCGACGAGTTCCGCGCGGTCGACGCCCAGGGTCTCGGTGCCGCAGTAGATGTACAGCCCGTGCCCGGCCTCGTCCTGCACCTTGGCGATGAGCGACATCTTGCGGCGCAGGCTCGGCGCGCGGGTGATCCAGTTGCCTTCGGGCAGCATGCCGACGATTTCCGAGTGCGCGTGCTGCGACATCATCCGCGTGAGCTGCCTGCGGTAGCGCTCAGGCATCCAGTCCTTGGGCTCGATGGACTCGCCGGCGTCGATGCGCGCCTGGAATTCGGCGAGCTTGGCCGGATCTTCGGCGACGGGCTGTGGTTTCTGCTCCATAGCCGGTTAATCTACGGAACGGCTTGACAATGGACAATCGAAGGGGGAGGCTAACACCGTGTCGACCAACGTGAATACGGGCGCCGTGGGCACCGCCGGCGACGTAACGATGGAGATTGCCGAAGGCATCGCGACGGTGACCTTCGGCCACCCGAAGGGCAACTCGATGCCTGGGGGGCTGCTCAAGCTCCTGGCGCTGCAGATCGCCGCGGCTGGGGCCGACCCGCGGGCCAAGGTCATCGTACTGCGGAGCGAAGGCACGGGGCCGTTCTGCGCCGGCGCGTCGTTCGACGAACTCGCGGCCATCCGCGACACCGAGCAGGGCAAGGAGTTCTTCAGCGGCTTCTCGCGGGTGATCCTGGCGATGATCCGGGCGCCGAAGTTCATCGTGGCTCGGGTGCACGGTAAGGTCGCGGGCGGCGGCGTGGGGCTCGTCGCGGCGTCCGATTTCAGCATGGCGCTTGGCGCCGCGTCGGCCAAGCTCAGCGAGCTCGCGGTGGGAATCGGGCCGTTCGTGGTGGGACCGGCCATCGAACGCAAGATCGGCCTGGCGGCGTTCAGCGCCATGGCCGTGGACGCCGACTGGCGCGACGCCGCCTGGTGCGAGCGGCATGGGCTCTATTCGCGCGTCTATTCCGATCCGTCGGAGATGGACGACGCCATCGCCGCGCTGTCGCGCACGCTGGCGCATTCCAACCCGGACGCGATGGCGCAGCTCAAGAAGGTGTTCTGGGCGGGCACCGACGAATGGGACCTGTGGCTGGCCGAGCGAGCGGAGATGAGCGGCCGGATGGTGCTCTCCGAATTCACGCGGAACGCAATCGCCCGATTCCGGGGCAAGTAACCTTCGCCCGCTGGCCCCCCAACTTCTCCGGCCGGAGCCCGGGCTGCGCGGTTCGGGCCGTCGACTGCTCGACGCTGGCCGTGGGCTTCTCCGGACGTACCGACGCCTTCTCCACGTGGTCAGCTGATTTCTCGGTCCCGATCCCGGGCGTCGCCCCCCGACCCGCCGAATCCTCCGCACTGATCGCGGGCTTCTCCCAGCGGTCACCGGGCTCCTCGCGCCGGTCACCGGGCCGATCCCGCCGCTCCGACGGCTTCTTCCACCATTCCTCGGCCATCTACGGCCGCCCATCCGAGCGCTCCCGCCGGTCACCGGGCTCCTCCAAACGCCCCCTCGGCTGCTCCCGTCGGGACGCGGGCTACCCCACGTCCCCGTACAGATCCACCACCGCGTCCTCGAACGACTCCTTGAACCCGCCGGCCTTCACGCGGGCTGTCGCCTCGTAGCCCGCCGTGTCGAGACGCTTGGCCGCCTCGAGCAGCGTGTGGATGTCGAACACCTGGCGCTCCAGGTGCGCCAGATACTCCTCGGCGGCGGTGAGATAGCCCATCATCCCGCCGAGTTCGGTGGGCGCGTACACCTTGGCGGCGTCGCGCAGGCGGTTGGCATCGGCGGCGTCGGGCATGACCAGGTTCTCGGACCCGCACACCACGCGCACGCGGCCATTGGCGCAGATGGTGGAGACGGTGGCGGAATCGAGCGTTCCCCCAGCCGCGTTCACGACGACCGCGTCCATGGGCGTGGCAAGGAAGGCCTGCTTGTCGGCCGGCCCCCAGGTCCTGATGCCCACGGCTTCGAGTTCGCGCCGCCGGTCGTCGCGGGCTTCGAGCACGAGCATCGTCGTGCCGTGGGCGCGGAGCCGGGCGATCATGTGCACGCCGATGTGTCCGGCGCCGATGAGCCCGACGGTCGCGTGCGCGAGGTCGATGTTGAGGGCGCGCAGCATGCCCTTGAGGAGCTGGTAGTTCCCCTCCCCCGTCGGCTTGGACGTGTCGGCGACGACGCTGCCCTTGTAGCGCTGGTTGAGGAACTCGAGCGACTCCGTGCGTCCGTCGGACATGATGCCGTGCCCGAGGTCCTGGCCCGTGGTGAGGTGGAACCCGCCGGTGGCCTCGACGTCACGGAAGCAGTCGACGGCCCAGTTGAGCAGGGCCGCATCGCCGGGCTCGCCGACGCGGGTGCCGGGCGTTGGCTGGAGCACGCACTTGCCGCCGCAGATGCGCGCGATGTTCCGGAGCGTGAGGGGGCCGCCGACCTTGATCACCCGCGACCAGTGGACCTTCTCCTCCATGCCCATGGCGAGGCCGATGGCCTCGTGGTCGGTGGTGAAGCCGGCGGAACTGACGCGCGATTCGGGCGCTATACGAAAACCGCCGAGCGAGAGCTTCTGCGAGCCCGGCTCGGCGTGGGTGGCGATGCTGAGGGTCCAACCGTGTGCATCGTCGTGGTAGCGGTAGACCCAGATGTCGGGATGCCGCGCCTGCGCCAGCTCGGGCACGATGGCCCGCGCCGCCGGCGGCTGGAGAATGGTCTTTTGCATGTCTCGACCGCGGGAGCGGTCATGAAGTCGGTGGATTGAAGGCCTCGTGCTGGCCATCGAGCCAGCTCCGATAGTACTCCGGATCCTCGATCGGGAGGGCGGCCTTGGCGACGGTGAGCGGGCGGAAGCTGTCCATCATGACCGCCAGCTCGTTGGTGTACTTCGCGCCGATGGACGCTTCGGCGCGGCCGGGATGCGGGCCGTGCGGAATGCCGTCGGGGTGGTGCGTGATGCTGCCGAACTCGATGCCCTTGCGGCTCATGAACTCGCTGGAGGCGTAGTACAGCACCTCGTCGGAATCCACGTTGCTGTGGTTGTAGGGCGCCGGCACCGAGTTCGGGTCGAAATCGTACGGCCGCGGGCAGAACGAACAGATGACGAAGCCGTCGCCCTCGAACGTCTGATGCACCGGCGGCGGCTGGTGCACGCGGCCCACGATCGGCTCGAAGTCGCGGATGTTGAACGCCCACGGATAGAAGTAGCCGTCCCACCCCACGACATCGAGCGGATGGTGGTCGATGATGTACTCGTTGAGCCCGTCGTACTGCTTGATGAGGAGGCGGAAGTCGCCCTTCTCGTCGTGCGTGCGCAGCTCGTCGGGAATCCGGATGTCGCGCTCCGAATAGGGCGCGCCCTCCTTGAGCTGGCCGAATTCGTTGCGGTAGCGCTGCGGCGTGCGCACGTGGCCGCGGCTCTCGAACACGAGCAGCTTGGGCTGCTCCCCGAGTTCATCTGGTAGCGGTGCATGATGCCGCGGTGGATGACGAGGTAGTCGCCCTCGCCGAACGGGAGATCGCCGAACTGCGTCTCGAGCACCCCGCTGCCCTTGCAGACGTACACCACCTCGTCGCCCTGGGCATTCCGATAGAAGTGCTCGTCGCGCTCCGTGGGCTCCACATACAGCATCGCGACGTCGCGGTTGAACAGCAGCGGCGTGCGGTCGAGCGTGGGGCTCCCGCGCGGCTTCAGGCGCGAGGTCCGGAAGTGGCGGTGCTTGAGCGCGTGATCGGGGTCGCGCTCGTACGTCGTCTCCCGCAGCCGCTTCACCGCCTTCACGGTGGTGGGCGGGTACGTGTGGTACAGCAGCGACGACGTGCCCGAGAATCCCTCGTGCCCCATCAGCTGCTCGGCGTAGAGGCCGCCGTCGGGCCGCCGGAACACGGTGTGCCGCTTGCGCGGGATCTGGCCGAGCGTGTGGTAGAAGGGCATCAGAGGTTTCCGCGCAGATCCTGCTCGCGCTCGATGCGCCTCGAACAGCGCCTTGAAGTTGCCGGCGCCGAAGCTCTTGGCGCCCTTCCGCTGGATGATCTCGAAGAACAGCGTCGGGCGGTCCTCCACCGGCTTGCGTGAAGATCTGCAGCAGGTAGCCCTCGTCGTCGCGATCGACGAGGATGCCCAGCTCCTTCAGCGGCGCGATGTCCTCGTCGATGTGCCCCACGCGGTCGAGCACCGTGTCGTAGTAGGTGCCGGGCACGCGGAGAAACTCGACGCCGCTCTTGCGCAGCGCGCGTGACGGTCTTCACGATGTCGTCGTGGTCTCGATGGCGATGTGCTGCACGCCCGGGCCCGCGATAGAACTCCAGGTACTCGTCGATCTGCGACTTCTTGCGCCCGGCGGCCGGCTCGTTGAGCGGGAACTTGATCCGCCCGTTGCCGTTCGAGACCACCTTGGACATCAGCGCCGAATACTCCGTGCTGATCGCCTTGTCGTCGAACGAGATGAGGTTGTAGAAGCCGAGCACGTCCTCGTAGAACCGCACCCACTGGTTCATGGCGCCGAGTTCGACGTTGCCCACGCAGTGGTCGACGTACTTGAGGCCGACGGGCTTGCCCTGGAAGCCCGGCTGCACCGGCACGAAGCCGGGCAGGAACGCTCCCTTGTACTTCTTCCGCTCCACGAGCGAGTGGATTGTTTCGCCGTACGTCTTGATGGCGGCAATGACCACCTCGCCGTCCGCGTCCTGGATCACCTCGGGTTCGCGCACCGAAACGGCGCCGCGCTTGATCGCCTTGGCATACGCCGTCTTCGCGTTGTTGACCCAGAGGGCCAGATCCTTGACGCCATCGCCGTGGTCGTGGACGTGCCGCGCGACGTCGCTGTCGGGGCGGATGGCCGTGGTGAGCACCAGCCGCACCTTGCCCTGCTGCAGCACGTAGCTGGCGCGGTCGCGGGTGCCCGTTTCGGGGCCCCGATAGGCCACCAGCTTGAACCCGAAGGCGGCGCGGTAGTAGAGACTCGCCTGCTTGGCGTTGCCGACGTAGAACTCGATATAGTCGGTGCCGTTGATGGGGAACGTATCGTGCGCCGTGGCCGGCGCCGGAAGGGTCTGAGTCGCCATGTTCGAGGCCTCGCCGTGGAGTGCAGCCGTGCGACGTGTGGTATGCGTCCAATCTAACGGACTCGCGCCCGCCCGCGAGAAGGGGCATCTTCCATCGGGCCCGCACCGGCGAAACCCCCGACCGCCGCGCCCGTATCCCAAGTGACGATGCCCACACCGGAATTCGCGACCTTTGCCCGCCTGCTCGAAGGGCAGTACGTGCTCGAACGCGAGATCGGGCGCGGCGGCATGGGCGTGGTCTATCTCGGTCGCGACCTCAAGCTCGACCGGCCGGTGGCCATCAAGACGCTGCCGCCCCACCTGGCGAGCGACCCGCAGGTGCGCGAGCGGTTCCTGCGGGAGGCGCGAACGGCGGCCAAGCTTTCGCACCCCAACATCGTGCCCATCTATCGCGCCGACGAGATCGACGGTCACGTGTTCTTCGTGATGGGCTACGTGAACGGGGAGTCGGTGGCCGAGCGCGTCAAGCGCGCCGGTCGACTCGATCCGCGCGAAGCCCTTCGCGAGATGCGCGACGTGGCCTCCGCGCTCGGCTACGCCGCGGACCACGGCGTGGTGCACCGCGACGTGAAGGCGGAGAACATCCTCATCGAATCGGCGACCGGCGCGGCGATGGTCACCGACTTCGGCATCGCGCGGCTGGCCGAGGCATCGCCGCTCACCGCCACCGGCCAGGTGCTGGGCACCGTGTACTACATGAGCCCCGAGCAGGTGGGCGGCGAAGCGCTGGACGGGCGCAGCGATCTCTATTCACTCGGCGTGGTCGCGTTCTACTCGCTCACCGGCCGCTTCCCGTTCGACGCCGCCATGGCGTCGGCGGTGCTCGTGGCCCACGTGACGAAGCCGGCGCCGCCCGTCCTCACGGTCGCGTCGGACGTGCCGCGCGCGCTGGCCGAGATCGTCGACCGGTGCATGGCCAAGGAGCCGGAGGCGCGCTTCCAGAGCGGCGCCGAACTTGCGGCGGCGCTTGGCCGCGTGGAGGGCGAGGTGGCGCGCGACGCCGCGCGCGCCGCGTCGATGCCGCAGGCGCCGAAGCTCCTGTCGGAAACGGAAGCGCAGGCGATCTGGGAGCGGGCGGCGGCGCTTCAGGCGCAGACGGGGCTCCAGCCGCGGCCGGTGCTCGCGCCCAAGCCGCGTGACGCGGCCGGCGACGCGAGCCGCACGTCGGGATACGCGATTGCCGATGTGCGCGAAGCGGCGGCGGAGGCGGGGATTCCGGCACAGTACGTGGACCACGCGATGGCGGAGCACGGCCTCGTGGCGGCCGGCGGCATCGCGGGCGCAGCCGTCGCGGTGCCGGTGGCGATCAGAGACCTGCACCCGAAGGCCCACTGGCTTGCCGGAGGCCCGACGACGATCGAGTACGAGGCTGTGATTGGTGCCGAGATGAACGATCGCGATTTCGACCTTCTCGCCGAAACAATCCGCCGCCGGGTAGGCGAAGCCGGCGCGCTCTCGGCGGTGGGTCGTTCGCTGACCTGGACCACACTGAGCAAACGGCGGACGGTTCACGTGTCCGTGCTCGCGCGGAACGGCAAGACGACGGTGCGCGTGGTGGAGCACGCTGGAAACCTCGCCGGCGGCCTGTTCGGTGGAATCATCGGCGGCGCCGGCGGCGGGATGAGCGGCGCCGCCATCGGCATCGGCATCAACGTGTTCCATTCCGCGGCCGCGGGGGGTCTGGTGGAGCTCGGTTGGCTCTTGGCCATGTACGGGCTCGCGCGCACCATCTTTGCCAAGCGCAGCCGCAGCCGGCAGAATTCACTGCGCCTCCTGACGGAGGAACTGGCCGGACAGATTCACGAATCCGTCTCGACCGACGCGTCGCTCCCGATGCCGGGCGCAGTGCCGCGCCTCAGACCGTAACCCCTCCCCTCGTGACCAGCTCCGCGGTGTCCCCCGAATTCGAGGCGTTCGCCCGCTGCCTCGCCGGCCAGTACGAGCTCGAACGCGAGATCGGCCGCGGCGGCATGGGCATCGTGTATCTGGGGCGCGATCTCAAGCTCGACCGGCCGGTAGCGCTCAAGACCCTGCCGCCGCATCTCGCCGCCGACGCGGCCATCCGCGAGCGCTTCCTGCGCGAGGCGCGCACCGCCGCCAAGCTGTCGCATCCGAGCATCGTGCCCGTGTACCGGGCCGACGAGATCGACGGGCAGGTGTTCTTCGCCATGGGGTACGTGGACGGGGCATCGATGGCCGACGAGGTGCGCGACCGCAAGCGGCTCGATCCGCGCGACGTGCTGCGCCAGATGCGCGACGTCGCCTCGGCGCTCGGCTACGCCAGCGGCCAGGGCGTGGTGCACCGCGACGTGAAGGCGGAGAACATCCTCGTCGAGCGGGCCACGGGACGCGCCATGGTCACCGACTTCGGCATCGCCCGCATGGCGGAAGCGGCGCCGCTCACCGCCACCGGCCAGGTGCTCGGCACCGTGTACTACATGAGTCCCGAACAGGTGACGGGCGAGCGGGTCGACGGACGCAGCGACCTCTACTCGCTGGGCGTGGTGGCCTTCTACGCGCTCACCGGCCGGTTCCCCTTCGATGCGCCGCTCGCGTCAGCCGTGCTGATCGCGCAGGTGAACAAGGCCCCGCCGCCGCTGCTCACCGTGGCGCCCGACGCGCCGCGCGCGCTGGCGGAGATCGTGGATCGCTGCCTGGCCAAGGAGCCCAACGCGCGCTTCCAGTCGGGCGGCGAACTGGCGGACGCGCTCAGCCGCGTGGAGGGCGAGGTGTCTCGCGACGCCGTGCGCGCGGCCGCGATGCCGCAGGCGCCGGCACTGGTGTCGGAGACGGAAGCCCACGCGATCTGGGAGCGGGCGGCGGCGCTCCAGGCGCAGACGGGAATCGAGCCACGTCCGGTGCCCGTGCCCAAACCGCGCGACGCGGCCGCCGACGCCGGGCGCACGTCGGGGTACGACGTCGCATCGGTTCGCGACGCCGCGCTGGAAGCGGGCATTCCCGCGCAGTACGTGGAACACGCGATGCAGGAGCGCGGGTTGGTGCGCGCGCCAGAGGCGCCGCCGGCCACGATGGTGACGATGACCGACGTGAGCCCGCCCGCATCGAAACTGCTCGGCGCACCCATGAACATCGAGTTCGAAGCGACGGTGGGCGGGGAGATGGCGGAAGCGGACTTCGACATTCTCGCCGAGATCATCCGGCGGCGCATGGAACAGGCCGGCGCGGTGAACGCCGTGGGGCGCTCGCTGACCTGGACGTCGCTGGCGCGCCAGCGCACGGTGCACGTGTCGGTGGTCTCGCGAAACGGAAAGACGACGGTCCGCGCCGCCGAAAACATGGAGTCGCTCGGGCGCCGGGCGCGGATCATCGGGTTGGTGGGCGGCGCCTATCTGACCGCGGGGACCGTCGGTGCGACCATGCCTTGGGCCGCCGGGCACGGGGGGCTCGGACTCAGCGCGGCCCTGGGCGTGGCAGCCGTTGCGTTCGGAAGTGTGCTCGCTGCGGCGCGGTATTCGTACGGCGTCAGCGCACGGAAACGCCAAGCCCGGCTCAAGCGCGTGGTCGAGGAGCTTTCCGAGCAGGTGCGCGAATCGGTCGAGAGCACCAATCGTGCGCTCACCTCCGGCGGCCGGCCGAAGCTCGCGCCCTAGCTCTCCAGTTCCGGCAGGTCGCGGTAGAGATCGAGCGCCCCGGGGTTGGCCAGCGCGTCGGCGTTCTTCACCGGGCGCCCGTGGATCACGTTGCGCACGGCGAGTTCGCTGATCTTGCCGCTGATGGTGCGCGGAATGTCGTCCACCTGGACGATCATACGCGGCACGTGGTGGGGACTGGCGTTCTCGCGAATGCGCGCGCGGATGCGGTCGCGGAGCGCGTCGTCGAGCCGGAGATCGTCGCGCAAGCGCACGAACAGCACGACCCGCACGTCCGACCCAAGCTCCGTTTCCACATCCTGCCCCACGACGACGCTCTCCACCACCTCGTCCATCTGCTCCACCTGGCGGTAGATCTCGGCGGTGCCGATGCGCACGCCCTGCGGGTTGAGCGTAGCGTCGCTGCGCCCGTGGATGACGAGCCCGTCGTGCTCGGTGCGCTCGGCCCAGTCGCCGTGGCACCAAACGTTGGGGAAGACTTCGAAATAGGCGGCGCGGTACTTGGCGCCGTCGGCGTCGTTCCAGAAACGCACCGGCATGCTCGGGAACGGCGCGGTGCAGACCAGTTCCCCCGCCTGCCCCACCGGCGCCGGGCGGCCTTCCTCGTCGAAGACGTCCACCGCCATGCCAAGGCCGCGGCACTGGAGCTCGCCGCGCCACACGGGCAGGAGGGGGTTGCCCAGCGCGAAGCAGGACACGATGTCGGTGCCGCCGCTGATGCTGCTCAGCTGCACGCCGGGCTTCACGTCGCGAGAGACGTAGTCGTAGCTGTGCTCGGCGAGCGGGCTGCCCGTGGACAGGATGGTGCGCAATGCCGAGAGGTCGTGCGTTTCGCGCGGGCGGCGCCCGCGCTTCTCGGTGAGCGCCAGGAACTTGGCGCTGGTGCCGAATACGGTGAGCCGCTCCCGCTCGGCCAGGTCCCAGAGCACCGGCGCGTTCGGAAGAATGGCCGCGCCGTCGTACAGCACCACCGTCGCCCCGAGCGCGAGCGCGCTCACCAGCCAGTTCCACATCATCCAGCCACAGGTGGTGAAGTAGAACACGCGGTCGTCGCGGCCGATGTCGGTGTGGAGCGCGTGCTCCTTGAGGTGCTGGAGCAGCGTGCCCCCCGCGCCGTGAACCATGCACTTGGGCAGGCCCGTGGTGCCCGACGAATACATGATGTACAGCGGATGGTCGAAGGGCAGCCGTTCGAATTCAAGCGGCGGCGCCGGCTCGTCGGCGGGCGCGTAGTCCGCCCACGCGATGCCGCGCGGCAGACCGGCCACGTCCAGCGGCGCGTCGCCGAACGGCACGACGACCACCCGCTCGATTTCCGGTATGCGCGCCGCGATCTCGCGCGCGCGGGGCATGCAGTCGATGCGCTTGCCGGCGTACTGATAGCCGGCGGCCACGATGAGCACTTTCGGCTGGATCTGCCCGAAGCGGTCGAGCACGCCGTTGACGCCGAAGTCGGGCGAGCAGGACGACCAGACGGCGCCGATGCTCGCCGCGGCGAGCATCATGATCACCGTCTCGGCGACGTTCGGCATGAAGCCGGCCACGCGGTCGCCGGCGCGGATGCCGTCGGTGCGAAGGGCGGTCGCCACGCGGGCCACGGCGTCGTACAACTCCACGTAGCTCAGCGCGGCGGTGCGGCCATCTTCGTTCCAGGCCACGATGGCGGGCCGGTCGTCGCGGTGGCGCAGCAGGTTCTCGGCGAAGTTGAGCCGCGCACCCAGGAACCAGGTGGGGCCGAGGTCCGGACTCGGCGGGGCGACACGGTCGCGGCCGACGAGCACGGTGTACCAGTGTCCGTGGCCCGGGATGTCCTCGGCGACGACCCCGCAGAAGCGCCACACCGCCGACCAGAAATCTTCGCGGCGGTCGACGGACCAGGCGTAGAGCGACGCGTAGTCGGTGACCGGCGCCCCCTCGTCGCGCACGAAGGCCATGAAGCGGGCGAGGTTGGCCTGCGTGATCGACGATTCGGGCGGGGTCCAGAAGGGGGGCGTCATGACTGCAACAGTAAGTCGGTAGGTCGGTAGGTCGGTATGTCAGTATGTCGGTAGGTCGGATAACTGCGGACGCGGTTTCCGACCTACCGACCTACTGACCTACTGATTTACCGCTTTCACTTCAACCGCGGATTCGTGGTCCTCGGCGCCTTCTCGCACGCCGGCCACTGCGTTCCACCGCCCCGTCCGCCGCGTCCAAACCCACGTCCGCCGCCGCCGCGCGACGCGGCCGCGATCGAGTCGGCCCGCGCCATCGCCACAAGGTCCACCCGCTCACGCGTGATCTGGGTGGGGTCCTCCGACGCGAGGTAGGCGAGCATGGCGGTGAGCGTCGCGTTGGCGTGGAGGTCGTCGAACACGATCTTGTCGTACGTGTCGCGGTCGGTGTGCCAGGTGTAGTTGCTGTAGTCCCAGCTCAGTGCGCCGAGCCCGAACGTGGGCGCGCCGTAACAGGTGAATGAGTAGTCGTCGCTGCCGCCGCCGGCCGGGCGGCCGGCGCTGTACGGGCCGCCGCCGGTCTGCGTCTTGAACTCCGCCGGCACGACGTCCATCCACCGGTTGAGGTGGGCGGAGTCGTCGAGCAGGCCGCCGGCGCCGATGCGGACGATGCGGCCGGTGCCGTTGTCCTGGTTGAACAGCGCCTGGAGGCCGGCAATCACCTCGGGGTGGTCCTCGGTGAACGCTTTCGAGCCAACCTCACCCTCCTCCTCGCCGCTCCAGTGGCCGGCGATGATCGTGCGCTTGGGATGCGGCAGGACCTGCTTCAGGATGCGCATCGCCTCGAGCATGGTGAGCGTGCCGGTGCCGTTGTCGGTGGCGCCGGAGCTGCCGTCCCATGAGTCGAAGTGCGACGAGAGCACCACGTACTGGTCGGGGTTCGTCGAGCCCTTGATGGTGGCGACGACGTTGAACACCGGCTTCTCGCCGAGCAGCTTGCTCACGAGGTTGAGCCGCAGCTTCGGATGCTGGTTGTGCTGCGTGAGCAGGAAGACGAGCTGGTAGTCCTCGCAGCTCAGCGAGATGGCGGGCGTGGTCTTGTTGTAGGTCTCGAAGATCTCGCGCGAGCCCCAGCCGTTCTTGGGACGCGACGTGACGATGCCGCCGGCGCCTCCCGCCTCGAGGCGCAGCCCCAGTTCACCGCCGCCCAGCGCGAGGCTGTAGCCGGTGCCCTGCACCCCGGTGTAGCCCGGGGTGCCGGCCCTGCCCCGCCCGTTCCACTCACCGTTCACGGCGCCGCGGAGCGAATCCATGCGCGCCGCGACTTCCGGCGCCGCATTCGCCTGCCAGTCGTCGGTGGGGCGGCACGTGGCCGGCGGCGCGTTCACCAGCACCAGCTTGCCCTTCGCTTGCGGCAGCCACCGCACGAATTCCGTGCTGTCGTTGAAATGCGGCAGGATGATCGTCGTGAAGTCCTCGTCCTTGCCGCCGGTGCCGGGACTCCAGCCGAGCATCGTGGCTTCGAGCGTGCGGACGCGCGGCGCGATGAGGTCGATGTGCGAATGCCCGCGGATCCAGCCGCGCCAGGTGCCGTACCGCTCTTCCTTGGCGGGGATGCCGAACGACGCGTACGTCTTCACGAGCCAGTCCTGCGCCCGCTTGATGTCCGGCGAGCCCATGAGCCGGGGCCCGAGCGAATCGAACAGCACCTCGCCGAGCTGCTCGGTGTGCGAGCTGTCCATGCCCATGGCCCAGATGCGCTTGATGATCGGATCGCTGGTCGGGAAGGTGGGGGCCGATGCGGCGAACGCCGCGGAGTTCTCGGGCGTCGCGCCGCCACCGCCGAAACCACCGCCGCGGCCACCGCGCTGCGCGAATGCGAGGGCCGGAATCGTGAGCAGCGCTGCCGCCGCTGCGGACCATCTGCAAGACATGCATCCCTCCTGGGGAGGCGAGAGTCGGACAAAACAATACGGCCGCGGCGAACATGCCGCGGCCGCACACGATCGGTCAACCCCGCCAGGGTCGGCGGGGGTCACGTTCGGTCAGGCGCTGCTGTCGATGGCCACCAGCTGAACGCGGAAGACGAGGGTCGCCTGGCGGGGAATGTTCGGCGGGTTGCCGGCCGACCCGTAGCCCAGGGCGGACGGCACGACGATCTGGCGAATGCCGCCCACCCGCATGCCGCCGCCCGCCATCAGCCCGTCCCGGAACCCCTTCACGACCTCCGAGGTGTAGACCAGCGCGCTCGGGTTGGAGTCGAACTCCGTGCCATCGGTGAGGTAGCCGGAATAATTGAGCGTGACGGTGGTGTCCTTGGTGATGGCCAACCCCGTGCCGATCGTGAGGTCGCGGTAGTAGACCCCGTTGGGGGTCACGGACATCTTCGACAGGTCGATCCCGAGGGACGAGGCGTACGACTCGGTGGCCGGATTGCTCGGCGGTCCCAAGCCCGCGATCTCGTTGGTACAGGCCACGGCGCCGAGCGCCAACCCCATCAACAGCAAACGATTCATGTGATTACCGGTTCTCGCGTGTGAACGTACGGTCTGAAACCTCGCCGGTCGCCGGCGCCGGCGCTACTTGGTTCTCACAACGGTCAGCTGGACGCCGGCGGGCAGCGGCGTGCCGCCCGGCCCGGTGACGGTGACCAATCCCTGCCCGCCATTCGACACCGCGAAGGGGAAGAACGCGGTCCCGTCCGAGTTGAGCGTGACCGACACGGGCACGGCCGTCGTGAGCGTGTGGCTGACC
The DNA here is from genome assembly GCA_963775915.1 of uncultured Gemmatimonadaceae bacterium. Taxonomy (GTDB): domain Bacteria; phylum Gemmatimonadota; class Gemmatimonadetes; order Gemmatimonadales; family Gemmatimonadaceae; genus JAGWRI01. The sequence continues at coordinate 228,960 of CAVZKH010000007.1, read as the reverse complement.
GGGTTCTTGTAGCTGCTCCGCGTGAGCGCGTAGACCTGCGGCCAGTTCCAGCTGAGCTGTGTGTAGGCCGGATCGATGCCGGTCACCGTGCCGTCGGTGAACACCGACGTTGCCCACTGGCGCATCAGCGGCATGGGGTCGCCCCCGATCACGGTCTGGATGTTGGCAAGTCCGGAGGTCAGGCTGTTGACCAGCCGGTAGAAGAAGGTGTTGTCCGTGGGCCGGTGATCGGCCATGAACCGGAGGAAGGTCCACGTCGCTGCCCGCGTGGGCAGTTCGTCGTCGTCCGCGTATTCGCCGATGGGCCCGTGCGTTTGCGTTACGGGCAGAAAGGTCTGATAGCGCCCCTGGTTGCCCCACATATAGAGTCCGAAGGCGTTGTAGACGTTCGGGTCCGACAGCGCGACGAGCCCGATGTTCTGGCGCGGGGCGAGTCCCGATGCGCGGTAGAAAATCAGCTCCTCGGCGATGTGGCTGAGCCCTTCGTTGAGCCAGGTCTCCTCGGTGGCGACCGGCGCGTAGTTGATGTACATGCGCCGCGATGCGTTGATCAGATGCTGGAACTCGTGGCCGATGGTGCCGACGACGACGTTGGAAACCCTTTGCTTCGCCATCCTTGGTGAAGCTGTTGCCCCCGTTCACGGTCCCCGCGGGGTCGGGCACCAGCAGATAAAACATCTCCGACTGGTTGCTGCCCGGGCACGCACCCAGAGGGCCGGTGGCCGGCAGCAGATCGCGCGAGTAGTAGAAGCCGAGCACGATGCCCTGGCTGGGGTCGGTGGTGAGCGCGTTGACGGCCTTGGTGAACAGGATCACTACGCGGCCGTTGTGGTCAATGTCGGACGGCGTGCCGAAGGCCGCGGTGTCCACCGGCATGACCAGCGTGTCCATGGCCGTGGCGAATGCGCCGTACTCTGTATCGGTGAATCCGCCCGCCGGGTTGGTCGTGTCCGAAACGATGATGGCCGTGTTGCTGATGGCGGCGATGCGAGCCGTGGTCATGATCGGGCTCGTGCAGTACGCGTTGGCGTTGACGTTGAGCTGCACCAGATCGCCGACCTTGGCGCTTGATGTGATCTGCTGGGCGAGCGGCGGCGCGCCGGCCACGCCGGCCGCCGACGCGGCGGCCCGGGCGGCGGCCGTGGAATTCGCCGACCACTGCTGCTGCATGCGGGTGTACCAGGCGCGGGCACCGGCCACGTACTGCGGCATCTCGCGCCGCTCGCGCTCGCGCAGCGCGTGCTCGAAGGCGTAGTCGGGGTGCACCGCGGTGGGCGGCTGCAGATTGAACGACGGCGCGGCGAGTTGGCTGGGGACGACGTTGGCGCCCGAGCCGACGGTGCCGAGCCCCGAGCCGGACACGGTGAGCCCCACAGCATTGCCCTGCGCGGTGGAGCTGTAGAACGCGATGAGCGAGAACTCCGATCCCGCCTGACTGGACTGCACGCAGAACGTGCCGCCCGGAATGTTCGTGCTCACGCCGCTCGCCGCCAGCGCAATCAGCGTCGCGCCCTGCACGAGCACGCTGTCGGCATTCGCGGCGCCCGACGTGGCCACGAGATAGGTGGAGCCGTTGGCCGCGAGGAGATGCACCGCGCCGCTCGCATCGACGGTGGCGACGGACGGATTCCGCGACACCCACGTCACGGTGCCCGCCACCGGGTTGCCGTACTGGTCGGCGGGGTTGGCTGATACGTGGCCGGTGTCGAGGCCACAGCCGAGCACCAGACTGTGCGTTCCGGCCACTACCTGCGAGAGCGGCCCCGCCGATCCGATGATCGTGAAGCTGACCGTCGTCGCGACGCCGGTCACGTTCGCCGTGACCGTGTTCGTGCCGGCGGTCGCGCCCACGGAGAACGACGTCGGCGCCACGCCCTTGGCGTCGGTGAGCGATGTCGTCGGCGCAACGACGCCGTTCCCGGCCGTCACGGCCCAGTTCACGGTCACGCCCGGCACGCCGCGTCCCTTGGCGTCGGTGACGGTGACGCTCAGCGGCGGCGACAGCAGCGTTGCCACCCCGGCCGTCTGGCTGGTGGGCACGGCGGCCGAAATGAGCGCCGCCGCGCCCGGTCCATCGGGACCGGTGGCGCCGCCGCAGGCGGTCATGACGGCGGCGGCCGCGAGCAGGCCAAGCCGCACCGGAGCATGCATGTGCATCAGGAATCCTCGGGAGGAACCAACGACGGAAGGAATTTGGGGGAACTCCATCCAACAATTTTACCCCGTTCGGGGCTCCCGTTCCACGCCCGCGGCCAGGTTCGCCGAGGCGCGTCGCGCGGCCTCGGCGAGCAGGGCTGCCCCGCAGAAGATGGCCTCGGGCGCCGGGGCGAACCTGGGAGAATGCGCCGCGGTCACGGCGCCGCCGGGTTCACGGGCCCCAATGCGCAGAAAACACCCGTCCATCCGCTCGAGGTAGTACGCGAAATCCTCGCCGCCGAGGTTCATGAACCCCAGCGGCACGACGCCGGCCTCGCCGAGGACGCTTACCGCCGCCTCTCGGGCCCAGGCTGCCCCGCGGGATGGATTCACCAGCGGCGGCGTTCCCATCTCGAGGGTCACCCGGGCGCTCAGCCGGTGGGCCTGCGCCACCCCTTCCGAGATCCGCCGGACCTCGTCCAGCAGGAGGCGCCGCGAGTCCGGCTCCACGGCCCGCACGGTGCCCGAAAGGAGGGCGCGGTCGGGGATCACGTTCGGCGCCGTGCCGGCGTGAATGGCGCCCACGGTCACGACGCCCGGCGTCGCCGGATTCAACCGCCGGGACACGATGGTCTGGAGCGCCGTGATCACGGCCGCCGCGCCGACGATAGGGTCGGCGGACTCGTGCGGGCGCGCGGCGTGGGCGCCCTGCCCCGTGAGCTCTATGGTGAACGTGTCCGCCGAGGCGGCGAGCGGTCCCGCGTCGGCCACGGCCTGCCCGACTTCGAACCGCCGGTCCACGTGGCCGCCGAAGATGCAGGCCACGCCGTCGAGGGCCCCGCTCTCGAGCACGGCCAGCGCGCCCTTGCCGATCTCTTCGGCGGGCTGCAGCACGACGAGCACGTCGCCGGCCGCGGGCTCGGCGGCGAGCAGCTGCGCCGCCCCCACCGCCCAGGTGGCGTGCACGTCGTGCCCGCAGGCGTGCATGACGCCCGGATTGACCGAGGCGAAGGGCAGCCCGGTCGCTTCGTGGATGGGCAGCGCGTCGATGTCGCCGCGTACCGCGACCACCGGCGCACGCCGGTCGCGGCCGGGCACGCGCGCCACGAGGCCGGTGGCGGCCACGCGACGCACCTCGAGGCCCGGCACCGCGGCGAGCGCGGCTTCGAGGCGGCGCGCCGTCTCGTGCTCCTGCTGCGAGAGCTCGGGGTGTTGGTGGAGCTCGCCGCGAAGCGCCAGCAGCGATTCGATCTGCGCCGGCGTGAAGCGCGACGCCACGCCGGGGGGAAGGACCAGCGTTGGCGTCACTCCGCGAAGTCCTCACGGCGCACGGTGAGCGCGTCGACCCGGTCGAGGTCCACGGCGACCCCGATGCCGGGCGCGTCGAGCGGCACGCGCACCATGCCCTCGTCATCCATCGTCCACTCGGGCGTCACGAGATCGCGCTCCCAGTAGCGGGCGCTTGGCGACACGTCGCCTGGGAGCGAGAAGTTGGGGAGCGAGGCGAGCGCGACGTTGTGCGCGCGGCCGACGCCGCTCTCGAACATGCCGCCGCACCAGACCGGGACGTCGTGGGCCGCGCACAGATCGTGGATCGCCTTCGACACGGTGAACCCGCCCACCCGCCCCGGCTTGATGTTGATGATGCGCCCGGAACCCAGTTCGATCATGTCGGCGGCGCGATCCACGCCGGTGATCGACTCGTCGAGGCAGATCGGCGTGTCGAGCACGCGCTGGAGCTTGGCGTGGCGCACCAGATCCTCCCGGCCCAGCGGCTGCTCGATCATGATCAGGTGGAACGCGTCGAGCTTCTTGAGGTGCGCGGCGTCGTCGAGCACGTAGGCCGAGTTGGCGTCGGCCATGAGGTCGAGATCGGGGCCCAGCGCCGCGCGGACGGCGCCCACGAAGGCCAGATCCGCTCCCGGCTCGATCTTCATCTTGATCTTGCGGTAGCCCTGCGCCACCGCCTGCTGCGCGCGGCTCACCAGCGCGGCGGGGTCATGCTGGATGCCGATGGAGATGCCCGTGGGCACGCGGTCGCGGGTGCCGCCGAGGAGGCGCGACAGCGGAACGCCCGCCTGACGCGCCGCGACGTCCCAGCAGCCCATCTCGAGCGCGGCCTTGGCCATGAGGTGCCCGCGGACGTTCCGGTCGAGCGCCGCGAACACCTGGCCCGGGTCGGGGAAGGTGATGCCGATGATGCGGGGAATCAGCCACTCGCGCATCGCGTGCCAGGCGGTGTCTATGGTTTCCGGGCTGTAGTTGGGCTGCTCGCCGGCCACGCACTCGCTCCACCCGGTGACGCCGTCGGCGCTCTGTAATTCGAGCAGGCAGATGCGCCGGTGCGTGATCGTGCCCGACGAGATGCGAAACGGTTCCTTGAGGGAGAGGCTCACCTCGCGAAGGACGATGCGGTCGATGGAGAACACGGACGTGGGGGTCGGAGGTGGAGGGCGGAGCCTCAGCGTGCGAACAGGTAATGGCCGGCGACAGCGCCGGGCTCGGACACGAATCCGGCGACGTGGTAGCCGGAGGCCAAAAGGCGCTCGATCGCCTCGCGGGTGACCGCGCGCCAGCGCGCGGCCTCGGAAAGATCGGCCGCCTGCACGGCGCCGATGTCGCCGGGGATCCGCACGCGGAGCCGGGACGCGCCGGCGGCCATACGGAGCGCCTCGCCGTCGGGCGCGGGATTCACCACCGGCGCGTCGGCGAAGGTCGGCGTCGGCGCGCGCCGCGGCGATCGCGGCGCGGCGCTCGGCGAGTTCGGCCGCGTCCACCGGCCAGGCGACCACGAACCGGTCGGTGCCGATGCCGCGGTTGAGATCGCTGCCCATGTCGCCGTACATGTCGCGCACGTATTCCTCGACGCGCACGCCGAACACGTTGAAGTTGAGGTGCGCGTTGCGGGCCACGAGCGGATCGTACGTCCAGTAGATGACGCGGACGCCGAGCGCGGCCACCGTCGCGTGCTGGTACTCCTTGAGCCGGCGGCCGATGCCGAGGTTCCGCGCCTCGTCGCGCACGGCCAGCATGTGGGACCAGTGTACGAGCTGTCCGTCCTTCACGCCGGTGAGTCCGAAGACGAAGCCGAGCAGGCGGCCGTCGGAGGCGAAGGCGCCGGCGGACACGCCGCCGACCTTCTGGCCGATCTTGAGGATGGTCGCGGAGGTCGGGTCGGCGAGACCGGCCCCCCACGCTTCGAATTGGAGGTCGACCGCGGCGCGGTACTCGTCGAGGGTGGCCAGCGGGCGGACGGTGACGGGGACCATGGGGGAGAAGATACGTGCGGACCGCGGCGATCGTGAGCGGCGGACGGTGCGCCGTCACCGCCCGCCGTTCACGGTTTAACGCTCACCTGTCGTGCGCGGCATCACATCCAGATTCAATACCTGATACGGCGCCAGCCGGAACGCGTGCTCGCGACCGGCCGCCAACTCGATCGGCGGCTGGCCGCGGTCGGCGGCCCACGGACTCCGCGCGGTGAACGCCGTCGCGGCACCGTCGGGCAGTTCGAACGCCTGCCGCGGATCGAGGGCGATGGTCTTCCACCGGTCGCTCGGGTTGCGCAGCGTGAGCGTCGATTTCTCCGGCGCCCACGCGGCCCACCCGTACGGCTCGAGCTCGGCGGGGTCGCCGCCCACCCAGTGCGTGTCGCGCAGCGTGCCGGCGTTGCGACGCGACCAGTTGGCGCTCTCGGCCAGCGTGTCCCAGTTGTCGGCCGTCAGGTTGGACGGCGTGACGTACATCTCCTGCAGCTGCGTGCCGTTGCCGAAGTAGACGCGGATCTCGTCGTTGAAGTCGCCGCCGGGGTCGTCCATGAGGTGGTTGGCGTGGCGCGCGTAGATCATGCCGTGGAGCATGAGCGAGTTGAGCGGGTACAGCGCGCCGCGCTTGACGACGTTCTCGTGCGTGTCGGCGTCGCGGTAGGTCATCCACTGCTGCCGCCAGGTACCGACGCCGGCGAACGAATGGTCCTCGCCGCCGCGCCAGATCGAGTCGGCGTAGCGCAGCCAGAACGGCGACGGGTAGGTGCCCGTGGTGAGGTTCACGAACAGGTCCGGCTTCACCTGCCCGCAGGTCGCCGATCAGGGCGATGGCGGCGTCGAAGTCGCTGTCGAACCGGCTGCCCGGGATCACCGTGGACGCGTTGCCGGTGCCGTCGATCTTGAACTGGTTCACGCCGTACGTGCGGATGAACTCCACGCAGGTGTCGTGGAACCGCTGGTAGTACTTGGGGCCGGACAGCGCGAAGCCCCCGCGGTTCGATTCGAACCCCTGCGCCGCTCCGTACTTCAGGCGGTCCTTCTGGGGCTGGCCGTAGCCGCCCCACGGCGACAGCCACACGCCGGGCGCGGCGCCGTACTTCGCCGCCTCGCTCCGCAGATTGGTGAATCCGTGCGGGAAGCCGGGACCGAAGCCCCACAGCGTCTTCGGATCGTCCCACCCGTCGTCGAACAGGAACGACGACAGCACGACGCCGCGCTTGCGCTGCAGCTCGCGGCCAAAGGCGTCGATCACCGCCAGCGCGTCGGCCTCCGTGTACTTGGAGAAGTAGCCGATGTCGTACCAGGAGTTGTAGTGCAGGAAGGTGCGGTACGGGTGGGCGCGTTCCCGCTCCACGTAAGCCAGGAAGTCGCGGCGCAGCTGGCCGGCGCGCACGGCGCCGATCACCGACGACACGGCCACCGGCGCGTCGGGGCGCAGGGGCAGGACGCGCGGCAGGACGCAGGTCACGCGGTCCGCGTCCACGGCGCTCAGCGAGAGCGGGTGCTCGAATCCCGCGTACCAGTCGTCGAACACCACCGGGCTCCCCTTCACCGTTCCAGTGACCGCGGCGCCCGGCGCCGTGAGATCGACGAGCCGGATCTCGCGCACGGGCACCTCCGCCCCGATGGCGCGCAGCGTGACTTCCTGCCGGAGGTAGCGCGACCCGTCGCGCAGGACGGCGCGCCAGGTGACCTCGATCCGCGCCCCGTCGTCGCGCAGCACCACGGTCACCGCCTGCCCGCCCATGCGCTCGGCGAAGCGCGACGCGCCGGCCACCGGGAGCAGGCGCTCGGCCTTCGGCGTTCCGACCACGGACATCGCGTCGGAGCGGCGCACCGAACCGTCGCCCAGGACGAGCGCGAACGCCGCCGGCGGCAGGGCGAGGGTGCGTGCGCGCGCCCGGTCCTCGATGCGCACGGCGCGCAGCCGCCCTTCGGCCACCGACCAGCGGCCGGCGATGACGCTGTTGGCGAGTGAGAGGTCGCCGGCGGCAATGACGGCCGACGCCGGCAATGCGTCGGCGTCGGCGGCGTCGGCGGAGAGCGCTTCCCAGGCGAGCGCGTGGCGCAGCAGTGGCGAGGCGAAGGCGGCGCCGAGCCCGAGGGCGGCGCTGCGGGAGAGAAAGTCGCGGCGGGAAGGCATGAAAGAGTGAGGCAGTGAGGCGGTGAGACGGTGAATCGCTCCGCCCAGTGTAACGCGCGGCGAAGGGCCCGCGCAATTCGCATACGGCCTGGCGCCGACCTGCCCTGCCGTGCCGATGGGGTTAGCTTCCGGGGCGATGGAACGTGCTCCCCGATCCGGCAAGGAGGCGCCGGCGGCGGCAGGCAAGGATCGTCTGGTCGTCGTCAGCAACCGGCTGCCCTTCCGCGCCGAGCGGAAAGGCGGCAAGGTGGTCTTCACGCGTTCGCCCGGCGGTCTGGTGAGCGCGCTCGATCCGGTGCTGCGCGAACGCGGCGGCGTATGGATCGGCTGGCCCGGGATCAGCGGCGACGAGCACGGCGGCGACCGGCTGGCGCTGCCCCAGGAACCCAACGTGCGGTACGAGGCGGTTCCGCTCACGTCGCACGAAATCGCGCAGTACTACGGCGGGTTCTCCAACCGGACGCTGTGGCCGCTGTTCCACTACTTCGTGAGCCGCACCCAGATCGACGCGGCCACGTGGCGCGTCTACGAAGCAGTCAACAAGCGCTTCGCCGAGGCCGCCGCGCCCTTCGCCCGGTCGGGCGAACTGGTGTGGGTGCAGGACTATCAGCTGCTGCGTATGCCGCGCCACCTGCGCGAACTCGTGCCCAACGCCCGCATCGCGTCGTTCCTCCACATCCCCTTCCCGTCCAGCGACGTGTTCCGGATCCTGCCCTGGTCGCGGCGCGTGCTGCGGGGCATGCTGGCCGCGGACGTGGTGGGGTTCCAGGTGGACAGCTACGCCACCCACTTCCTGAACTGCGCGGCCCGGCTGCTCGGCTGCGACATCGACCGTGAGGCCAATCTGGTGGAGTACGACGGCCGCGTGGTGACGGTGGTGGTGGATCCGATCAGCATCGACGCCGACTGGGTCGCGTCCGTGGCCGAGTCGGTCGGCCCGCGGGTGCGGCACGCGGACGACATGCGCGAGATCCTCGGCGTCGACCGGCTGGATTACACGAAGGGTATTCATGAGCGGCTGCTGGCCATCGAACTGCTGCTCGAGCGGTGGCCGTCCTACCGGCGCCGCATCGTGTTCACGCAGCTGGTGGTGCCGAGCCGGGAGCGGGTGGCCGAGTACACGAAGTTGAAGCGCCAGATCGACGAGACGGTGGGCCGCATCAACGGCCGCTTCTCGGAGGCCGGGTGGTCGCCCATCCGGTATCTCGTGCGGTCGCTGCCGCCGGAGGAGCTGATCCCGCTGTACCGCTCCGCCGACGTGGCGCTGGTGACGCCGGTGCGCGACGGCATGAATCTGGTGGCCAAGGAGTACGTCATGGCCCAGCCGACGCTGAACGGCGTGCTGGTGCTGTCGGAGCTGGCCGGCGCCGCCGAGGAATTGCAGGAGGCGCTGGTGGTGAATCCGTTCGACATCGAAGCCGTGGCCTCGGCCCTGCACCGGGCGCTGTCGATGCCGGCCGACGAACGGCGGGCCCGGATGTCGGCGCTGCGCGACCGCGTGCGGACGCACGACGTGCACGCGTGGGTGAAGCAGTTCCTCGCCGCCGCCGACACGGCGGCCGAGCGGAAGACGCCGCAGGTATCGCAGGTGGACCAGGTGCGGCGCCGGCTCATGCCCTGGCTCTCGGCGCGGCCGGCCGCCGTGCTCTTTCTCGATTACGACGGCACCCTCACGCCGATCGTCGCCCGCCCCGAGGACGCCAAGCTGTCGCCCCGCACCCGGGCGGCGCTGCTGCAGGCGGCGCGCAATCCGGCGCTGGACGTCGTCATCGTCTCCGGCCGGACGCTGGACGACGTGCGCAAGCGGGTCGGCATCCCCGGCATCACCTACGTCGGAGACCACGGTTTCCAGATCGAAGGCCCCGGCGTCTCACTGCGCCACGAGGGACTGGAGCACTATCGCGAGGCGATCGACGCGGCCGCCGCGCGGCTGGAGAAACTCGACGTCAAGGGAGCGCGGGTGGAGCGCAAGGCGGCCACGGTGTCATACCACGTCCGCCAGGTGGCGGAGGAGGAGCGGGAGGAGGCGCAGCGGCAGGCGGAGCAGATTCTGCGCCGGCGGCACCTCCGGGTGACGCATGGCAAGATGGTGGTGGAGGGCCGGCCGGCCGTCGACTGGCACAAGGGGCAGGCGGTGCTCTACGTGCTGACGCAGCGCCACGGAGCCGACTGGCCGGCCCGCACCCGGGCGCTGTACATCGGCGACGACGTGACCGACGAGGACGCGTTCCTGTCGCTGCGCGGCATCGGGCGGTCGATTCAGGTGGCGATCACGGAACCGTCCCCGAGCACCGCCGCCGACTACCGCCTGCCCGACCCCGACGCGGTGCTGCAGCTGCTGCGCTGGCTCGCCGCCGGCGGCTTCACGGGCCCGGGGGCGTAGCCGCGCGCGCCCCATCCGCCTGCTTCATGTAGACGGTGCGGACCGGGAACGGAATCTCGATACCATCCTGCTTGTACCGGGCATGCAGCGCCTTGATGAACTGGTGCGTGATCAGGTATTGCGCCGTGTACTCCTTTCCGCGCAGGATCACGGAGAAGTTGATGCTCGAGTCGCCGAACGTATGGTAGCGTGTGAACGGCTCGTGGGTCTGCACCGCCCCGTCCACCGTGCGCTGGATCTCCCGCGCCACCTCGATCGTCACCCGCTCGACCATCTCCAGGTCGGAATCGTACGACACGCCCACCTGCACGACGATGGACTGCTCGGGGTCGGGCATCGTGAAGTTGGACGTGACGGCGCTGGACAGCTTGGCGTTGGGGACGATGGTGCAGTTGTTGGCCAGCTGGCGAATGGTGGTGTAGCGCCAGGTGATGTCGGTGACGAACCCTTCCTCGCCGGTGCTCAACCGAATGAAGTCGCCCACCCGGATCTGCTTGGAGATCAGCAGCTGAATGCCGGCGAACAGGTTGACCAGCGTGTCCTGCAGCGCCAGGCCGACCGCCAGGCCGCCGACGCCCAACGCCGTGAGGATCGGCGTGATCTTGATCGCGAGCGCCTGCAGGATGAGCAGGGCGCCGAGCAGGAGCACGCCGGCGCGGGCCAAGTTGGGAATCAGGTTGGCGGAAGGAAGCTTGGCGTCGGCGGTGCGGGAGTTGACGAACTCGGCGGCGATGCGGCCGATCGTCCACGAGGCCGAGACGATCAGGATCACCTCGAGCGCCTGCTTGATGGCCGGCGCATGCGGGGCGATGGTCGGAATCGTGCCGATCCCCACGTGCGCGCCGAGCAGCGCACCCCAGATCAGCATCGGGGTCTTGAGCGCGGCGAGCGCCTTATCATCGCCCGTGCCCGAGGTGCGAGCCGCCGCCCGCTCGAGCTCCGGGAACACCAGGCGCCGGATCAGGAACGCGACCAGGCCGCCGACCGCGGCAAAGCCGAGTACGACGAGCATCGGTTGAACCTGGTTCAGGAGCACATCCATCTTGAGAGGGCGGACACCGTCTGGCGGGTGTGGTTGTAGGGAACGCGCTTTTGCAGTATACCCAATGGGCGCCGCGAGTGCCGCTCCACGCAAATTCGCGCGCCGGCGCGATGGGTGACTGCTACCGGAGAATCACGATGCAGGATTGGACGCGGCGGGACGTGCTGAAGAGCGGCATGTTGGCCGCCGGCGCGATGGCGATTCCAGAATGGGCGGCGGCGCTCGTGGCCCACGAACGGCCGGACGGCCGGACCGACGGCGAGTTCCCGGGCACGGCGAGCGCGCCGGGGTCGATTCGCGACCGGCTGTTGCTCGACTTCGACTGGCGCTTCCACCTTGGCCACGCCGCCGACCCGGCGCAGGACTTCGGATTCGGGCGCGGCAACGACGGCGCGTTCGCCAAGACCGGCCGCTTCTTCGCGCCGGCGCGCCCCGAGTTCGACACGAAGGACTGGCGCGCGGTGGACCTGCCGCACGACTGGGCGGTGGAGCTGCCCTTCGTCGACGACCGCGCGCTGACGTCGCACGGATACAAGCCGCTGGGACGGGCCTATCCCGCCACCAGCGTCGGGTGGTACCGCAAGGTATTCGCGGTGCCCGCCGCCGACACCGGCCGCCGGCTCTCGCTCGAATTCGACGGCGTGTACCGCAACTGCATCGTCACCCTCAACGGCGTCTATCTCACCACGGCGGTGAGCGGCTACGCCCCCTTCCGCGCCGACGTCTCCGACCTCCTGAACTACGGCGGCGACAACGTGCTTGTGGTGCGCGTGGACGCCACCGAGAACGAGGGGTGGTTCTACGAGGGGGCCGGCATCTACCGCCACGTCTGGCTGGTGAAGACGGCGCCGGTGCACGTGCCGCAGTGGGGCACGTACGTGACGGCCGAGGTGCGCGGCTCCGGCGCCCGTCTGTCGCTGCAGACCGTGGTGGCCAACGACGGCGATGCCGACGTCACCTGCCGCGTGATCTCGCGCGTGATCGATGCCGCGGGCACGACCCACGCGTCGGCGCTGGCGGGCGGCGTGCGCGTGCCGGCGTGGGGCAGCGCCACGGTCGATCAGACCACGACCATCGCCGACGCCGACCTCTGGTCGCTCGAGTCGCCGCACCTGTATCGCCTGGTCACCACCGTCGAAGTGGACGGCGCGGCGGTGGACGACTACGAGACAACATTCGGCGTGCGCACGATGCGGTTCGACGCCGACCAGGGGTTCTTCCTCAACGGCGCACGCGTGGAGCTCAAGGGCACCTGCAACCACCAGGACCACGCCGGCGTCGGGTCGGCCCTGCCCGACCGGCTGCAGTACTACCGCATCGCGAAGCTGAAGGAGATGGGGAGCAACGCCTACCGCACCTCGCACAACCCGCCCACGCCGGAATTGCTCGACGCCTGCGACCGGCTCGGCATGCTCGTGCTCGACGAGACGCGCCTCCTGTCGTCGAGCGAGGAAGGGCTGAGCCAGTTCGAGCGCCTGATCCGGCGCGACCGCAACCATCCGAGCGTGTTCTGCTGGTCGATCGGCAACGAGGAGCCGACCCAGGGCACGGACGAGGGCGCGCGCATGGCGGCGACGATGAAGCGGCTCGCCCGGCGGCTCGACCCCACGCGGCCCGTCACCGAAGCGATGAACGGCTCGTGGGGCAAGGGGCTCTCGGCGGTGGTGGACGTGCAGGGGTTCAACTACGGAGACGGCGCGCGCATCGATGCCTTTCATTCGCAGTTCCCGAAGCAGTGGTCGATGGGCACCGAGGTCGGGAGCACCGTGTCGACGCGCGGCATCTACGCCAACGACAAGAACCGCGGCTACGTGGAGGCCTACGACACGCAGTTCCCGCCCTGGGCCGCCACGGCGGAGACGTGGTGGACCACGTACGCGGCGCGCCGCTTCCTGGCCGGCGGATTCGTCTGGACGGGCTTCGACTACCGGGGCGAGCCGACGCCGTACGAATGGCCGTGCATCAATTCGCATTTCGGTATCATGGACATGTGCGGCTTCCCCAAGGACAACTTCTACTACTACCAGGCGTGGTGGGGCGGCCGGCCGGTGGTGCACCTGTTCCCGCACTGGAACTGGCCCGGCCAGGAGGGCCGGGAGGTGCGGGTGTGGGTGCACGCAAACACCGAGCAGGTGGAGCTGTTCCTCAACGGCAGCAGTCTCGGCCGCCAGGACGTGCAGCCCAACCGGCACCTCGAGTGGCGCGTGCCGTACGCGCCCGGCACTCTCGAAGCGCGCGGCTATGCGAAGGGCCAGCCCGTCGTATCCGACGCGCGGGTGACGGCCGGCGCGCCGGCGCGCCTGGTGCTCTCGCCCGACCGCTCGGCGATCGCCGCCGACGGCGAGGACGTGAGCGTGGTCGAGGTGCGCGTGGTGGACGCCGACGGGCGGCTGGTCCCGGTGGCGGACAACGAAATCACTTTTGTGATATCCGGGAGAGGGCGGCTGATCGGGCTGGGCAACGGAGACCCGAGCGATCACGACCCCGACAAGGGAACGGTGCGGCGGGCGTTCAATGGGCTCTGCTCGGCGATCGTGCAGGCGTCGAAGACGCCGGGGCCGCTGACGATCGAGGCGACGTCCGAAACCCTCGGCAGCGCCACCGCCGTCGTCACGTGCACGGCGGCGACGCCGAGGCCGTCCGCGTAGCGATTCACCACAGGAGCGGAGACACGACGCACGGCGCGCCAACAACCGCGCGCCGTGCGCCGCGGGCGCCGTTCAGGTCTTGGCCTGCTCCGTGTACAACCGGCAGCCGATGTAGCCGGCGATGAGATACTCCACCAGCGTCACGACGGCGCCGACGCAGAACATCTCGATCGACATCAGGCGGAACAGATAGTAGGTGCCGTAGGTGAGCGCCGAGATGTACCAGACGAAGGCCGACGCGCACAGGCCCGTCATCGGGCCGGCGCCGAAGCGCGGGCGGATCGCGGCGTAGCACCAGACGATGCTCATGCCGAACAGCACGTCCATCGCGATGCCGCCGACCATCGCCCGCTTCGAGTTCATCGCGGCGGCCAGCCCGGCGCTCATCGCGCCGGGCATGCTCGCGGCCATCGGCGCGAACACGTACGTGGAAATCACGTAATCCAGCACGATCAGAACAACCGCTGTTACCAGACCGCCGACGATCACCTTCTGCAAATTGATGGATCCCATGACGCCCTCCGGACTCGGGTGGACCGCGTGGGACTGCCGACGCGCGAACGCGAAGCGTTCCAACAGTAGGGCGAAAGCGCGGTTCGGGCCAGCGCCATCTGCTCAGGCCCCCTGCACCGCCTCGCGCATCACGGTCCAGAGGCGCGCCACGTGCTCGCGTTCGGTCGGTTCCGCTCCGATCGAAATGCGGGCCATCCAGCGGCCGTCGAGCCGCGACGGCGTGAGGTAGGCGTCGCCCGAGCGGTTGATCCGGTCCACCCAGCCGAGGGTGTGGGCGTCGAGCGCCTCGCCGGCCAGCCCGGGCGGTTCGTGGCGCACGCACACGGTCTGCAGAACCACCGGCGCCACCACGCGCCAGTTCGGCTCGCCCCGCACCGCCGCGGCGAGCCAGCGGGCGTTCTCCATGTCGCGCCGGATGCGGGCCTGCAGCCCGGCGACACCCTGCTCCCGGATCAGAAACCAGAGCTTGAGGGCCCGGAACCGCCGCCCCAGCGGAATCCCCCAGTCGCGGTAGTTCTTCACGCGGCCGTCGGCGGCGCTCTGCAGGTAGCTCGGGTTCGTGGACATCACGCGCACCAGGTGTTCCGCGTCGCGCACGTAATAGAGTGAGCAGTCCATGATGATGCCCAGCCACTTGTGCGGGTTGAGCACGATCGAATCGGCCCCTTCGATCCCGTCCCACATCCAGCGGAGTTCGGGCACGATCATCGCCGAGCCCGCCATCGCGGCATCCACGTGAAGCCAGACGCCGGCGTCGCGCGCCACCTCGGCGACGCCCTTCACCGGATCGAGGGCCGTGGTGCCGGTGGTGCCCGTGGTGGCAACGATGGCGCAGGGCGTGAATCCAGCCGCACGGTCGCGAACGATCATCGCGCGCAGCGCGTCCGGCCGCATGGCGTAGGCCTCGTCGTGCGGCACGAGGCGCACGTGGTCGCGGCCGAAGCCGGCGAGCAGGGCGGCCTTGTCCACTGAGCTGTGGGCGTGCTCCGACACGTACACCGTGAGCGGCCGCTCGACGGTCTGCTGTCCGCCGCGCGCCAGCGAATAATCGGTCGCGCGCTCGCGCGCGCAGATGAGGGCCACCAGCGTGCTCGTGGAAGCGGTGTCCTGGATGACGCCGCTCCAGGCATCGGACAGGCCGACCATCTGGCGCATCCAGTCGGTGACGACTTCTTCCAGCTCCGTGAGCGCCGGGCACGCCTGCCAGGACAGCCCCACCGCGGCCACGCCCCCGCTCAGCATGTCGCCGAGCAGGCTGGCCAGCGAGCCGCCGCCGGGGAAGTAGCCGAAGAAGTTGGGCGACTGCCAGTTGGTGATGCCGGGCGCGATGATCGTGTCGAAATCGCGGAGCATGGCGCCGAAGGGCTCGCCGGTTTCGGGCGGCGAGGGCGGCAGCTTCGCCTTGATGTCGCCGGGCGCGGTCTGCGCCATGACGGGCAGCGTGCCGATGCGCGCGCGGTAGTCGGCCACCCAGTCGACGACGTCTGTGGCGTTGGCGCGGAAGTCGGAAGGATTCATGGCGGGGTCGAACGATGCGGGAGGCCGGCGCCGACCGCCTGCACTGGCGGCATCTCCGCGTGCCCACTCGGCGCCGAGAGAAACATAGTAGCGGATGCGGCGCTGGCCATCGATTGGGCGGCGCTGTTCGCTGACATCGCGGACGGGGAATGAGCGGGAAACGCGGCGGGCCGAATAGCGAAATGGCGACCCCGGAGGATCGCCATTTCGCCGTTCGTCCCCGCCGTCCGCCGGTCTACCTTGCCCGGCGCGTGGATGCCGAGTCGGCCGGATTCGGCACCACCACGAGCTGCGGCGTCACGCTGTAGCCGCCGGCGTTCGCGTTGCCCAGCTCGCCGCTGTTGTTGTACCCCCAGCAGTAGGCGGTGCCGGCGTTGGTAAGCCCGCAGACGTGGAACGACAGCCCGCCGCTCAGCGACACGAACGTCTGGTTGCCGGTCACCGGCTGCGGCGTGTCGGCCTGGTTCGTGGATCCGGTGCCGAGCGCGCCGAAGCTGCCCGAGCCCCAGCAGTAGGCCGCGCCGCCGACCGCGATGGCGCACGTACTCAGTTCGCCGGTGGTGATCGACCGGAAGGTATTGCCCCCGGCGACGGCCGCTGGCACCGCGCTGTTCAGCGACGTCAGGCCCGTGCCCAACTGGCCGTTGGCGCCTTCGCCCCAGCAGTAGGCGGCGCCCGACGTCGTGACGGCGCAGGCGTGCGACACGCCGGCGCTGATGGAGGCGATGTGGAGCCCGCCGGCGATGGCCACCGGCACGGCGCTGTCGCTCGTGCCGCCGTTGCCCAGCGCGCCGTAGGCGTTGGCGCCCCAGCAGTAACCGGTGCCGTCGACGGTGATGCCGCAGGTGAACACGCCGCCCGCGCTGATCGATGTGAAATGGAGCCCGCCGGCCACCAGGCTCGGCGTCGGGCTGTCGGTGCCGATGACACCGTTGCCGAGTTCGCCGCTCTCGTCGGCGCCCCAGCAGTAGGCCGCGCCGCCGGTGGTGACGCCGCAGGTATGCGAGTAGCCCGCGCTGATCGCGGCAAAGACGAGCCCGCCGGCGACCCCCACCGGGGTGAAGCTCGTCGTGCCCCCCGTGGCGTTGCCCAGTTCGCCGCTCGTGTTGTCGCCCCAGCAGTACGCCTGCCCAACGGACGTCAGCCCGCACGTGTGGGAGTACCCCGCGGCGATCGATACGAACGCCGGCGCGGTGCCCACCTGGACCGGGAAGGCGGAGATGCTGGTGGTGTCGTTGCCCAGTTCGCCCTGGGCGTTGGCGCCCCAGCAATAGAGCGCCCCACCCCCGCCGAGCGCGCAGCTGTGCGAGAAGCCGGCGGTCACGGCGGTGAGCCCGGTCAGCGCCATGGTCGACGGCGGCGAGACGGTCACCTTCAGCGAATCGGTGATGGTCTTGGCGGTGGCGTACACCTCAGTGGTGCCGGCAGCGATGGCCGTAATGGTGCCGGAATCGGAAACCGTGGCAATCGTCGTGTTGGCGCTCTTCCAGGCAACCGTGTCGGTCGTGACCACGTTGGCGTTGGCGTCGTAGAGCGTGGCGATCACGCGCAGGGTATCGCCGATCACGAGGGGGGCGGCCGAGGGCGCGAGGCTGATCGTCTTGACGGGGCCGACAACCGGCGAGGTGACGGAGCCTGCCTTGGAGCCGCCGCAGGCGGCGGCGAGAGCGACGATCGCACCGGCGATCCCGAAACGAACGAGACCACGGAACAGCTCCGGACGCTTCTCGCGCCGGCCGGCAGTGAGCGGGAACATGAAGGAAGGGTGAGACGGTGATCGGGGTGTCCGGGGGGACCGAGCAAATCTATACACGTGCCGGCGGCGTTGCGTTCCCCTAGCCGAGTGCCAGGAGCGCCTCGTGCAGCCGCACCATCGCCATGGTGTCCACCGCGCAGTAGCGGAGCAGCTCCGCCCGGTAGCCCTCCCAGGCGGCGTCGTCAATGTGTCCCATGGCCCGCAGCCCGGCCGCGCCGGTAGCGTCGTCGCCGTTGGCGATCTGCAGGCCGTCGTAGGTCAGCAGGTTCGGGGGCACCAGCACGGGCAGGACCTTCTTGATCGATAGGCTGCCATGGAAGGCCGGGTGGGCCACCGAAGCCTGGACGATGGGGAGCAGGTCGACGAGCCGCTCCACCGCCTCGTCCAGTTCCGGCGCCAGCGTCGGCACCCGGCCGGCGAGCCACTGCAGACGCTGCCGTTCGAACGCGGAGTAGACGACGATCGAGGCCGCGCCCTCGAGGGCGTCGAGCAGGTGCCGGGCGAAGTACTCCAGATCCGGCGCCGCGGGATCGACGAGCAGTTCGCGATGCTCGAATCCGCCCGCCGCCGCGCGCCGGTGGAGCGAGTACTGGATCGGGATCGCGTCATAGGGCGCGATGCCCGCGAACGGCGGCAGCGCCAGGGCGACCGTCTCGAAGTCCAGATAGACCGCCGGCTCCCGCACCTGCGCCAGCTTGGCGAGCTCCCCGGACACCGTCACCAGGTCGCCGGCCACCACCGCGCGGCGATGCAGCTGCTGCACGGCCGTCAGCTTCTCGCCGGCGCCCACCTGGTCGATGCGCGTGATCCCGGCCGCGATCCATTCGTCCACGCGCTTGGAGCGGATGCTCGGCAGTTCGAACACCGGATGCTCAGGCCCGTCCGTGAAGCATTGCACGCCGCGGAAGCGGCACTTGCGGCAGGCGGAGGTCAGCACGGCGTCGGGGGCGCGGCCGGCCGCCAGCATGCGTTCGGCCGGTTCGATCAGCGGCGCCAGCTCGGCCGCGCGCACCAGCGCCGCGTTGGTCACGTCGTGCAGCACCACCGGTGGCTCGTGGTTGTCGGATCGCCAATCGGGGTTCACCAGCGCCAGCTCGGCGCGGTTGACCGCCAGACCAGCGCCGAGCACGATCGCCAGCGTGTAACCGATGTCGTCGAGATATTCCGGCTTGACGCTCTTGGCCGACTTGACCTCGATGAGCCGCCAGCCGCCGTCGAACCGCTGGAGGACGTCGGGCCGGGCCATGGCGCGCCCGGCGACCACCGGCGCCTCGAACAGCGTCCGGATGCGCTGGTCGGCGAGCGCCACGTGCCCGGCGACGATCCAGGCCGCCGTGGCCGGACCGCGCAGATCGTGCCCCGGTCCGAGCAGTTGCCGGGCCAGATCGCCCACCGCGTTGCCCTGCGTGAGCCGGAAGCGCTCGCCGAGCGTGGGCGGCTCGCGCCGTTCGTCGGCCGGATGGTGCAGCAGCCAGCCGCGGCGCGCGCAGGCGAGCGACTCGAGGAACACTTCCTTGGTGAGCAGCGGCGCCCCGTGAGCCATGGTCAGTAGTGCCGCTGGAGGATCCAGAACCGCGTCTCGAACGCCTGCGTGCTGGTGCGCCAGCCGTACGACACGGGCGCGTAGAACACGAAACCGGCGACGGCGAGGGCGAGGACGCCCCAGTACAGCGCCGCCGAACGCGGCGACGGGAATTGCCACAACTCCCCCTCGCCGTCGGCGGCGGGCGGGCCGGTCCACCCCGCGGTGATGCCGAGGCCGAGCACCGCCAACGCGAGACTGTAGATGAGCGCCATGAAATACGAATACTGGTACATCAGCCGGTGAATGGCCGCGAAGGGCAGGAAGTTGGCGGTATAGGCCAGCGCCACGATGCCGAGGGGCTCGCGCCATGCCCGGGCGAGGGCGCGGCGCCGCCAGAAGCCGACCGCCGCCAGCGCCACGGCGAGGAAGATGCCGTACCAGACGACGGGGTTCCCCTCGAGGTACACCGACGCCTGCTCCCCCTTGGCCGCCGTCGTGTCCACCCAGAACGAGATCGGATGCTGGATGGTGGGCCAGGTGTACCAGGGGGAGGCCGAGGAGTTGTTCAGCCCCACCAGCGCCTCGTTCGACCGCTGCATCTCCACGTTCAGCTCGCGGAACTTGGCGAGGAACGGCATGCGGGCGTTCGGGTCGTAGTTCTGCGATCCCACGAGCGTGGCCTTGAACGGCCCCGACATGAACATCGTGCCCGGACCTGTCTGGTTCTGCCACGCGAAGTGGACGGCGAACACCGACAGATAGATGGCCACCGGAATCGCCAGCAGCATCGCCGCCTCGCGCGCCGGCCTCCACCATCCGGGGCGGGTCCGGAGCATGTCGTAGACCCACACGGCGCCGATGACGCCAAGGGCGTTGAGCCCCGTCCATTTGAGGCTCACCGCGAGTCCGGCCAGCAGCGCGGCGCCCGCGAGGCGCCACCAGCGGCCGGCGCCCGACCGCCGGCGCGCGCCCAGAAACACCGTAACCGCGCTCAGTCCGAACAGCACGAGCATGCTGTCGGGCAGAATGGCACGCGACTCCACGAGCAGCGCATTGTCCAGCAGGAGCAGAAGGCCCCCCAGCGTGGCCAGCTGCCGCGACGCGCCCAGCCGCCGCAGCAGGACGTAGAACACGGGGATGATCAGCGTGCCCGCGAAGGCGGGAACGATGCGCAGCGAAGGCGCGGGATAGGGATGGCCGAGCAGCGTGTAGGGCAGGTGCAGCAGCCTGGCGGCCACCGCGAAAATCTGCTCGGCCAGCGGCGGGTGCACGTCGATGTAGAAGACGTGCGCGAGGTAGTCGGCCGTGAACTTCTCGTAATACACCTCGTCGAAGATCACGGCGCGGGGGTGGAACAGCCCCCAGAATCGCGTCAGCGCCGCGAGCACGGTGAGAACGAGCAGTTCGGGCGGCCACCGCCGTCCGCGAAGTCGCGCGAGCATGCCCAATTCTAGCCCCTCGCGGCGGCGACACAATCACCGTTCCGACGCGCCCCGCTTGCGCGGCGCCGCTTCCCGGACATTCTTGGAGGTCATGCCCCCCGCCCGCAGCCGGCCCGTCGACGAAAATTCTCGACCTCCGAGCCCACGCCCCGGTGTTTCACTGGGCGTGAAGCTGCCGTTGTTTATCGGTTCGCTCATCGCGCTGGTCGTCGCGCTCAACACCTGGGCGGAATACCGCGGCCATCTGCGCGAGAGCCGCACCACCGCAGTACAGCGGCTCAACCAGGTGGCCGACGAGATGGCGCAATCGTATCAGCGCACGCTGACCGCGCTCGGCGGCCAGCTCTCGGCCACGGCCGCCAATCCGTCGCTGGCGGCGTATCTGGGCGCGCCCGCCGCCGGCGGACGCGCCCACGAACCGGCGATGGACGCGCTTCGCGTGGTCAGCGGGGCGCCGCAGACGATCTCGGTCGAGCTGTGGGATTCGGCGGGACGCACGCTGCTCGCCACCGGCCGGTCGGCGCAGTTCCGGAACGCGAAGCTCGATACGACGCTGATGGCGCGGGCGGGCGCGTCGGCGGGGCCCGTGGTGGGGCGGCTGCGCGCCGCCGGCGATTCCGAGGCCTACGCGATCGTGGAGGCGGTGCGGGCCGGCCACGCCGTGCGAGGATACGTGGTCCACTGGCGCTCGATCACCACGGCGCGTGCCGATCAGAAGGACGCGAGCATGCTGATCGGCACGGGCGGACGCATCTTCGCCGGCAATGCGCACGACAGCGTGTGGACCGACCTGTCGAAGCGTGCGAACCCGCCGCCGGTAGACGTGAGCCACGCGACGGGCGTGCTCGAGTACCAGCGGCGGGCGGGCCGGATGCTCGCCGTCGTGCGCCCGGTGCCCGACACGCCGTGGGACGTGGTCATCGAATTCCCCACCGACTCGGTGGGGGCCCCGGCCCGCGCCATGATCCGCGCCATGCTGTGGATCGACGCGCTCGTCCTGCTCGTCGGCCTCGCCGGCGCCTGGCTGCTCAGCCGGCGGCTCACCTCGCGGCTCGCGCACCTGACGACGGCTGCCGAATCGCTGGGGGCGGAGGGCGTGGCGCCCACCCCGCGCGACGCCGCCGCCGGCGACGAGATCACGCGGCTGGGCATTGCCTTCGACGCCATGGCCCATCGCGTGGTGGACGCCCTCACCGCGCGCGAGGCGTCGGAAGAGCAGTACCGCGGGCTGTTCGAGTCGGTGCCGCTGCCGCTATACGTCGCCGACCTCGACACGCGGCGCTTCCGGGCCGTCAACGCGGCCCTCGTGGAGAGCTACGGCTACAGCCGCGAAGAGCTGGCGCAACTCACCATCAACAACATCCGGCCCGCCGACGACCTGGCGCGCCTGGCCCAGGAGCTGCAGGACCTCGGCGAACGGCCAAGCCATCGCGGGCAGTGGCAGCACGTGCGGAAGGACGGCAGCGTCATCGACGTCGAGGTGGTGGCCCACCGGTGCCTGTTCGAAGGCCGGCCGGCCGTGCTCTGCCTGGCCAACGACGTCACGGCCCGGAATCGCGCGGCGCTCGCGCTCCAGCGCTCGGAGGAGCGCTACCGCGCCCTTATTCGCGAATCGCCGTACGGCATCGCGCTCTCGACGCCGGACGGCGAGCTGCTCGAGGTCAATCCGGCGCTGGTCGCGATGCTGGGATACGACGAGCCGGGCCAGCTCCTGGGCACCAGCGTGCGCAACCTCTACGTCGACCCGGCGGCGCGTGAGGCCATCGCCGATGAACTCCGGCGCACCGGTCACTCCCGGCAAGACGCGCTGCAATGGCGCCGTCGCGACCGCCGGACGCTCACCGCCCGGTTCAGCGCCCGCCTCGTGCCGGCGAGCCGCGACGCGGAGGCCTACGTCGAGGCGATCATCGAGGACGTCACCGAACGGCTGCGCCTCGAGGAGCAGTTCCAGCAGGCGCAGCGCATGGAAGCCGTGGGGCGCCTGGCCGGCGGCATCGCGCACGATTTCAACAATCTGCTCACGGTGATCATGACGACCACCGAGCTGCTGCTCGACGCCGGAACGACGACCGGGTCCGAACACTCCGAATTGCAGGACGTTTACCGCAGCGCGCAGCGGGGCGCCGAACTGACGCGCCAACTGCTCGCCTTCAGCCGGCGCCAGGTGCTCACGATGCAGCCGCTGAGTGTCGGCGCGCTCGTGGCGGACCTCAAGAGCCTGATCACAAGGCTGATCGGCGAGGACGTCCACCTGCGCGTCGCGCGCGCGCCGGACACCGACATCGTGCGGGCCGACCCGACCCAGCTCGAACAGGTGCTGCTCAACCTGGCGGTCAACGCCCGCGACGCGATGCCCAATGGCGGCCACCTCACCATCGAGACGGGCCCGGTGGAGATCGGCCCCGGCACCGACGATCGGCCCGAGCCGATGACGGGCGGTGCCTACGTGCGCATCGTCGTCTCCGACACCGGCGAGGGCATGACGGACGAGGTGCGCGAGCACGCCTTCGAACCGTTCTTCACGACCAAGGACCGCGAGAAGGGCACCGGCCTGGGCCTGGCCACCGTTTACGGAATCGTGAAGCAGCTGGGGGGCTACGTCTGGGTCAACAGCGAACTCGGCAAGGGCACCGCGTTCCGGATCTACCTGCCCCGTGTGGCCGATGTCCCCGGCGAGCCGGTGCGCGAGGCGTCGCGCCGCGACGCCGGCGCCGGCGCCGGCACCGAGACCGTGCTCATCGCCGAGGACGAGGAAGCCATCCGCGCGCTGCTCGTCCGGGTGCTCAAATCACGCGGTTACCAGGTGTTGGCCGAACCCAGCGGCGAAGAGGCGCTGCGGCGCGCGGCGGAGTTCCGCGACCACATCGATCTGCTGGTCACCGACGTCGTGATGACCGGAATGTCGGGCCCCCAACTGGCCGGCCGGCTGGCCGAGATCCATCCCGAGACGACCCCGCTCTTCCTTTCCGGCTACACCGACGAGGCGGTACTCAAGTTCGGCGTCGCCGCCGGCACCGTGGCCTTCCTGCAGAAACCGTTCACGCACAACGCATTTCTTGCGAAGGTGCGGGAAGTGCTGGATGGCGTGAAAAGGTGAAACAGTGAGGCCGTGGGGCAGTAAGGCAGTTCCCCGCCTCACCGCCTCACGACTTCACCGCCTCACCCGTTCACTTCTTCCCCACCTCGACCTGCCCGCGGATCTCGCCACCCGGATTCGCGGCCGTGTGCACGTTCACGTACGCACCGCCGTTGGCCAGCAGCGTCTTCAGCGAATCGCCGGAAACGCCCTTGCTCACTTCCTTGGTCAGGTCGATGTAGCCCTGGGCGAGCGTGCCCGCGGCCACCTTCTTGATCTCGAACGTGTACACGGGCGGGCCCGAGGCGCCCACCTTTCCAAAATGGATGTGGGCCATCGTCGCCGGCCCGGTCAGCCCGAGCACCGTCACCGTGTAGCGAAGCCGAGTGCCGCTGAGCACGAAGGTGGCGGTGCCGGTCCCCGTCGACTTGTTGGGCGGCGTCTCGCTGGCGCCGTTCATCTGCGCCTTGTACGTGACCGACTGGGCGGCGCCGGTCGCCTGGGACGCGGGCACCGTCCAGGCGGCGATGGCAACCACGGACGCGGCAAGACCGAGCATGCGGAATTTCATCTGCGACTCCGTTTGAGGTGAGGCCGAACTGCGCGGATACGACCGGGTCCGCGCCGACCACGCACGGGCCCCGGGGGAAACACCCACAACCGCTTGAGCGAAACTCCCACGAACAACCGGCGCCGGCCGGACACCACGCCGGCACCGCGTGACGTAGCGTCCAATCAAGGCCGAGACTGGCCGCAACGTTCCCAGATGAAGCAGACCCGCGGGGAACGCGAACCGTCAACGCGGAGCGCCGGATGGCGATCGAGACGCAGGTGCCCGGCCCGGCGCCGGCCGGCCGTCCGCCGGCGCTCGAGATCCCGCGCCACACGCTGGCCTTCGAGCCCGGCGCGGTGGTGCGCCGCACCCCGCGGATGTTCGCCATTCTCCGCGTCCTCCGGCGCCACGGCCTGCTCGGGGCTCTCCGGGGCCGGCGGCACTGGCCGGACCCGGTGCAGGTGCGGCTCGCGGCGGAGGAATTGGGGGTCGTCTTCCTCAAGTTCGGCCAGGTGCTGGCGGTGCGGCGGGACGTCCTGCCCGACGCGTACGTGCGCGAACTCGAACGGCTGCACGACGCCCTGCCCCCGGTTCCCTTTCCGCTCGTGGCCGCCACCATCGAGCGGGAACTCGGGGGCCGGCTTGGCGACCTCTTCCGATCGGTGGATGCCCAGCCCATCGCCGCGGCGACCATCGCCCAGGTGCATCGCGCCACGCTCCACGATGGACGGGCCATCGTGCTCAAGGTGCGGCGGCCCGGCCTCGAACAGCGGGTCGCCGAGGACGTATCGATTCTGGCCTATCTCGCGGCGGTCGCCGAGCACTACGTGGCGCGCCTCCAGTCGTTCGACCTCGTGGGGCTGATCCAGGAGTTCCGCTACAGCCTCCAGCGGGAGATGGACTTTCGCCTGGAAGCGCGCACCATCCGGCGGTTCCGCGAGGCGCTCGCCGACGTGCCCGGCGTCTGGACGCCGGACATCGTGCCCGAGTTCTGCACGCCGTCGGTCATCGCCATGGAATATTTCAGCGGCCTGCGCGTGGATCGGTTCGCCGACGCGCACCCGGAGGACCGCCCCCGGCTGGCCCGCGGCATCGCCACCCTGCTCCTGCACCAGATCTTCGAGAACGGACTGTTCCAGGCCGACCCGCACCCGGGCAACATCGCCGTGCTCGACGACGGCCGGCTCTGCCTCCACGACTTCGGCATGGTGGGCGAACTGGACGCGTCGATGCGCGAGAGTCTCACGGCACTCCTCGACGCGGTGGTGCGCGGCGACGTGCGCGAGACCGCCGACGCCTATCTCGACGTCGGACTCGTGGGCGCCGACGTGGACCGGCCGGCGCTGGAAGCCGATCTCAGCACCCTGCTCCGCCGGATCCACGAACAGGACCTGGCCGAGGTCTCGGTGGGCGACGCGCTGGAGGCGCTCCTTCGGCTCGGCAGCGCGCACCGGATCCGCAACCCGGGGCCGATCCTCCTGCTCACGCGCGCCTTTCTGCTGGCGGAAGCCGTGATGCGCGATCTCGACCCGACGCTGAGCGTGGCCGAGGCCTTCCAGGCCGAGTTGGGCCGCGTGGCGGCGCGCCAATTCTCGCCGTCGCGGATCGTCGAGCGCGCGCGCGACTTTCACCGGGAGTTCGACCGGCTGGTCGGCAGCGCCCCCGCCGACGCCCGCCGCGTGCTGCGCCGTCTCGCTGAAGGCGACCTCGGCCAGGTGCACGTGCCGGCGCTCGAGCGCACGGAGCGCCGCGCCAGCCGCGGCATCGAGCGCCTCACCGGCGCGGTGGCGTCGGCCGCCCTGCTCATCGCGGGCGGCCTGCTCGTCGTCGCCGGCGGGTGGCACCGCTACGCCGGCGACGCGCTGCTCGCGCTCGGCGTCATCGGCACGGTGATGGTGGGCATCGGCGCCTGGCGGGCTCGCGCCCGGTAACGCCGCTCAGGCCGGGCGGCGCCACCGCGCGTACGGATTCCGCGCCAGATTCGCGTTATAGTATCGCGGGTCCTCCGACACCTCGGCGCCGGCCCAGGGCGGGAGTTCCACCGCGGCGTCGGCCGACGGCAGTTCCACTTCCGCGAGCACCAGCCCCTCGTTCTCGCCCTCGAAGACGTCCACCTCCCACACGCGGCCCGCCCAAGGCACGCGGTAGCGGGTCTTCTCGATGAGCGGGCGCGGGCAGAGGCGGTCGAGCAGCTCGTCGGCGTCAGCCACGGGAATGCGGTATTCGTATTCAAGCCGCGTAATGCCCTCGGTGGCGCCCTTCACGGTGAGGAATCCCTCGCCGCCCGCCGTCCGCACCCGCACCACTCGGTCGGGCGCGCTGCACAGGTAACCCTGGCGGTAGCGGGTGCCGGTGGCGGCGTCGGGATGCCACGCATCGGCGCGGACCAGAAACTTGCGTTCGATTTCTAACGCCACGGCATCCTCGGCGGAAAGGCGGCCAACGCCTCGAAGATGTCGAATCGGCGCCCCCGCCGGAACCGGCCGGGCGCGCCGTCAGGAGGCGGCGGCCGCCGAGCGGACGACCGCCGAGTGGTCGGGGAGCCCCTGGATCCGCTTGAGCGCGGCCGGGTAGCTCTCGTTCGCGCCGGGGTCGAGCCCGAGTTCGCGGAGCGCGGCGTGGATGCGCGCCGGGTCCGCGTCCTCGAACGCCACCGTGTTCCAGCGATGCCGGCCGATCACGATCTGGCCGCGCTCGCCGCGGCAGCCGGCAACCTCGATCGGCACGCGCTGCTTCGAGAGCGTCACGATGCGCAGGTCGCGGTTCGGCACAATGATCTTCTGCATGAAGTCGGCCAGCGAGCAGCGCGGGCAGCGCTCTTCGGGCACCCGCATCCCCCAGGCCCCGAAGACAGCCGTCGCCGCGGCGTCGCCGATCGGGAACGCGCTTTCCAGCACCGGCTGCCAGAGTTCCAGCCCCGCGTCGTCGCTGCGAACGAGCCGTTTGATCGCCAGGCGATCGTTCCGGATCTTCACGTTGTGCGGCGAGACCAGCGATACCAGATACGTCTCTTCGGTCACCGCGCCGGCCGCGGACGCGGCATCGGGGGCGTCGGCGAAGATCCGCGTGAAGCTGCGCCACTCCCACCGCGGCACGACCGGTGCGTTCCCGAATTCCCCGTCGGGCATCAATCGGACGAATGCTGGCTGGTTGGTGCGGCGCATGAGCGCGTCTCCTCCTGTGGATAGGCCAAGATCGACCTTCCGAGGGCGCCGAACCATCGGGGAGGGTCCGCCGGTTCGCGGGGGAAATACCCGACTGCCTTATCCGGGATTCCTCCCCTTCGCCCGACTGCTACCAGATGATCCCGATCCAGAGCCCGAGCCCGACCGCTGCCGTCAACGCCAGGAATCCCGGCACGACGGCCCGGCGGAAGCGCGGAGACCCGAGGGAGAGGGCCAAGCCAAGCTTGAGCAGCGTGTTCGAGAGCACCCCGATGGTGATCCCCTGCGCCGCGAGCGATGCGGCCGACCCATTGGCCACCGAACGGCACATGGACACCGTGAGGGCATCCACGTCGGTGAGGCCGAGCGCGGCGGCCGAGGTGAGCACGCCGGCCGTTCCCCACAGCTCGCTGACCACGGTGAGCAGCATCATCGCGGCCTGGAACGCCAGCGCGAGCTGGATGGCCGACCAGAGCCGCAGCGGGCTCTGGCGCTCGGCGTGGGCGTCGGGGGCCACGGCCGGCCAGGGATGCCGCAGCGCCAGGACGACGAGCACCGCCCCCACCACGCCGGACGGCACGAGGTAGGGCACCAGCGCCCGCGCCACGTCGAGGTCGAGCACGGCCGCCGCGGTGAACACGCGGGCCACCAGCACCGTGCAGGCGCCTATGACGCCCAGGGCGAGGGGCTGCGCCAGGTCGTCGTCGCGGCGGCTCAACCGCGAGAACTGAAGGGTGACGGCCGTGGACGAGATGATGCCGCCCAGCATGCCGGTCACGCCGTAGCCGCGCTCTTCGCCCACCGCGCGGCGGGCGATATGGCCGGCGAAGTTGAGGCCGGCGAAGAACAGCACGATGGCCCAGAGCGAGCGCGGGCGGATGCCGCCCAGCGGACCGAACGGCCCCGCGGGCAGAAGCGGAAGCACGACCAGCGCGAGGACGGCGAACTGCAGCGTGGCGCGCATCTCGCGCTCGCCGATCTTGCGAACGAGCCAGTGCAGGCGCTCCTTCTCGCCGAGCGCCAGCAGCACCACGGCGACCGCGCCCGCGGCCAGCCCCATCTGTCCGAGCCCGGAGAGAACACCCAACGCCAGCACCACCAGGGCCGCGCCTTCGGTGGTGCCGTCGAGATCGGCGCCGGGCCGCCGCACGGCCATGACGTAGGCCATCGCGACGAAGGCCGATGCGGCGGCGAGCAGCGCAACGCCGGCCGCGGTCAGATCCCAGGCGAAGAGCAGACCGGCGGTTCCGCCGAGGATGCCGAGCAGGAGGAACGTGCGCATGCCGGCGAAGCGCGCGTTCGGGCCCGAGGCATGTCCCGACCATTCGCGTTCGGTGCCCACGGCCAGTCCGGCCAGCGCGGCGATCCCGAGCCTGGCCGCCGCGTCGAGCGACGGCATGGCGGCATCGATGCCCGACGGCAGGATCGTCATGCCGAGTCCCCCCGTTGCTCCCCCATGGGGTCATGGTACGGCCACTGGTCCGGAGCGTCCATAGGGTTTCCCCTGCCCGGCCTCGGCCGCCGCTCCAGCGCGCGCCGGTCTTGCCGAGCGGAGTACCGCGGGGCACTTTCGTGCACCCGGCAGGCGTTCCCCGCCGCGCCGGGCCCCCGCGCTCCCCCGCCCCCTCCCGCCCCTCCACAATCGAGGCGAAGCATGCATCGTCTCCCGTCGCTCCCCCGCGTCGCCGCCGCGCTCGGCCTTCTCTCCCTGGCGCTGCCGATAACCGCTGCCGCGCAACGCGGCGAAACCGCCGCCGATTCCTCCGGCGGACCCGGCTACAACCTGCCGCTCCGCCCCACGCGCCCCCTGCGGTTCACCACGGACGAGGGCACGTGGATGTCCCTCGACGTATCGAAGGACGGCCGGTGGATCGTGTTCGACCTGCTCGGCGACATCTACAAGATGCCGATCGCGGGCGGCAAGGCGACGCGGCTCACGAGCGGCCAGGCGTTCGACGGCCAGCCGAGCTTCAGCCCCGACGGCAAGACGGTCGTCTTCGCGAGCGACCGGAGCGGCTCGGAGAACCTCTGGCTGATGGACGCCGACGGATCGCACGTGCGCGCGCTGACCAGGGAGACGGACCACAGCTTCGTGTCGCCCACCTGGACGCCGGACGGCAAGTACGTGGTGGCGTCGCGCTCCAACAGCTTCTCGGGCGGGTCGTTCAACGTGATCATGTACTACGTGGGCGGCGGCACCGGCGTGCAGCTCACCGGCGCCGATTCGGCGGCCGCCGGGCGCGGCGCGGGCGGCGGACGCGGCGGCGCGACGGCGCTCAACAACTTCGTGGGCCCGGCCTTCGGCCCCGACGGCCGCTACATGTACGTGGCGGCGCGCAATGGCGGCGGCGGGTACAACCAGACCTCACTGGGCTGGCAGATCGCCGTGTACGACCGCGAGACCGGCCGCACCTTCATCCGCACCGACGCGCCCGGCTCCGCCATGCGCCCCGAGCTGAGCCCCGACGGCAAGTGGCTCGTGTACGCCACGCGCGAGGATTCGGTCACCTCGTTCCGCATCCGCGACCTGGCGAGCGGCGACGAGCATTGGCTCGTGCACCGCGTGCAGCGCGACGATCAGGAATCGCGGTTCACCCGCGACCTCGAGCCGCCGTTCTCGTTCACGCCCGACGGCAAGTTCATCGTCGCCGCCTACCTCGGCCACTTCTGGCGGGTGAGCGTGCCCGACGGCAAGGCGACGATGATCCCGTTCACGGCGGACTACGACGAGATGATCGCCGGCGCGATCAAGGACCAGTATCCGTTCGACGACTCGACGATCACCGTGCACCAGATTCGCGACGTCGCGCCCTCGCCCGACGGCAAGCGGATGGCGTTCACGGCGCTCGACCGCATCTGGGTGATGGACCTGCCCGACGGCGCGCCGCACCGGCTCGTGCCCGGCGCCGACGTCGGCCAGTACGCGCCGGCCTGGTCGCCCGACGGCCGTTCGATCGCCTACGTGACCTGGAGCGATCTCACCGGCGGCGACATCTACCGCATGAACGCCGACGGGTCGGGCGCGCCGCAGAAGCTCACGACGCAGTCCGCCTATTACGAGGAGTTGGCCTACTCGCCCGACGGCACCCGGCTCGTGTTCGGCCGGGGCCCGCGGGACATGCGCCGCGACGAGGATGAGCTGGAGCGTCCGAACCAGCAGGCCACGGGCGTCGAACTGGTGTGGATGCCGGCCGGCGGCGGCGCGCAGACGCTCATCTCGCCGCTCACCAGTTTCGGCAAGCCGCACTTCGGCCCCGACGGGTCGCGCGTCTATGTGTCGCAGGGCGGGCTGCTCACCTCGATGCGCTGGGACGGCACCGACGTCAAGGACATCATCCGCGTCGGCGGCGGCGGACGCGGCGGCGGCGGCGGCGGCGGCGCGAGCAACATCCTGCTCTCCCCCGACGGCTCGAAGGTGCTCGTGCAGTCGGGCGTGCAGGCGTACGTCGTGGACGCCGTGCCGGTGAAGGGCGGCGACGCGCCGGTGATCAGCACGTCGGGCGCGTCGGCGGTGCCGGTGCACCGGCTGACCACGGTGGGCGGTGAATTCGCCACCTGGACCGCCGACAGCAAGACGATCTACTTCTCGCTCGCCCACACGCTGTTCACCTACGACCTGGCGGCGGCCGCGACGGCGATCGCCGATTCCACGGAACGCGCCGACTCGATCGCGGCGGCGCGCGGCGGTGGCGGCGGACGCGGGGGAGCCGGCGCCGGGCGGGGCGGTCGCGGCGGCGGGGCGGCGGGAGGCGGCGCGGCCAACAAGCCGGCCTACGAAGCTGCGCAGCACGACGTGACCATCACCGTGGCCCGCGACGTGCCGCGCGGCACCGTGGTGCTCCGCGGCGCCCGCATCATCACGATGAAGGGCAGCGAGGTGATTTCCAACGGCGATATCGTGGTGAAGGACAACCGGATCGTGGCCGTGGGCCCGCGCGGGAAGGTGAACATCCCGTCGGGCGCCCGCACCTTCGACGTGTCGGGCAAGACGATCATGCCCGGCTACGTTGATATCCACGCCCACATCTGGCCGGCGTTCGGCGTGCACCGGTCGCAGCCGTTCGAGTACATGGTGAACCTCGCCTATGGCGTGACCACCACGCGCGATCCGCAGACGTCGGCCACCGACGTGCTGTCGTACGAGGACATGGTGGCCACCGGCGAGTTCATCGGTCCGCGCATCTACTCCACGGGCCCGGGCGTGTTCGCGGCCGAGGACATCAAGTCGCTGGCCGACGCCGAACTCGTGCTGTCGCGCTACTCGAAGTACTACCAGACGAACACCATCAAGCAGTACATGACCGGCGACCGGCGCGTGCGCCAGTTCGTGGAGATGGCGGCGCGCGAGCAGCACCTGATGCCGACCCTCGAGGGCGGGCTCGACTTCAAGAAGAACCTCACCGAGGCGATGGACGGCTACTCGGGCAGCGAGCACACGCTGCCCATCGCGCCGCTGTACAAGGACGTGATCGAACTCTACGCCACGGCCGGCATCACCTGGACGCCGACGCTGATCGTCCAGTACGGCGGGCCCTGGGCCGAGAACTGGTGGTACGAGCACACCGACGTGCTCAACGACCCGAAGCTCAACCACTTCACCCCGCGCGACGTGGTGGAGAAGAAGGCGTCGCGCCGGCCCGGCTGGTGGGACCCATCGCAGTGGTCGTTCCCGCTGTTCGCGGCGCAGGCGGCCAAGGTGGTGGCGGCCGGCGGGCGCGTGGGCATGGGCAGCCACGGCCAGCTGCAGGGGCTGGGCGCACAGTGGGAGGTGTGGAACATCGCCTCGGGCGGCATGCCGCGCATGGACGTGCTGCGCGTGGCGACGATCTTCGGCGCCGAGGCGATCGGCATGGAGAAGGACCTGGGCTCGCTGGAACCGGGCAAGCTCGCTGACCTCCAGGTGCTCGACCGGAATCCGCTGGACGACATCAGGAATACCAACACCATCAAGTACGTGATGGAGAACGGGCGGCTCTACGACGGCAACACGCTGGACGAGGTCTGGCCTCGCCAGAAGCCGGCGCCGAAGCTCTGGTGGTGGAACGGCGCCAACCAGTAGTCGAGCCGTCGCCGTTACGCACGAAGGCCCGGCGCCGCGCCTGCGGTGCCGGGCCTTCGTGCGCGGCGGGATGCGCGCCGCGAGCCGCGCGCGCCCTCACTCGTAGCGGAGCGCCTGGATCGGATCGAGCGACGCCGCCTTCCGCGCCGGGTAGAAGCCGAAGAAGATGCCCACCGCCGCCGAGAAGCCGATGGCGATGGCCACCATCGCCGGCGCGATGGCCGTCTGCCACCCGGTGGTGCGCTGGAGCACCGCAGCGCCGGTGTATCCCAGCGCGACCCCGATGATGCCGCCGATGACGCTCATCACGATCGCCTCGACCAGGAACTGCGTCAGCACGTCGCTGCCCCGCGCCCCGATCGCCATGCGGATGCCGATCTCGCGCGTCCGTTCGGTGACCGACACGAGCATGATGTTCATGATGCCGATGCCGCCGACGAGCAGGGAGATGCTGGCGATCGCGGCCAGCAGCAGCGTCATCACGTCGGTGGTGCCCGACGCCGCCTGCACCAGATCGGTCTGGTTGCGCACGGTGAAGTCGTTGGAGTCGTAGGGCGCCAGCCGGTGCGTCTCCCGCAGGATCTGCGTGATCTCCTGCTCCGCCGGCACGATCTGTTCTTTCGTGGCCGTGCTGGCGAGGATCTGCGAGATGAACTGATGCCCCGACAGCCGTGTCTGCACGGTGGTGTACGGGGCCAGGATGATGTCGTCCTGGTCGTTCCCCGTGGCGCCCTGCCCCTTGGCGTCGAGCACGCCGATCACCTGGAACGGCACGTTGCGCAGCCGCACTTCCTGGCCCACCGGGTCCTCATCGGGCCAGAGGTTGGTCGCTATCGTCTTGCCGATCACCGCCACGCGGCGGTTCGCGCGCTCGTCGGTGACGTCGAAGAAGCGCCCCGACGACGTCTTCCAGTTACGGATGATCGCGTAGTCGGTGGACACGCCCTGCACCCCCGTGCGCCAGTTGCCGACCCCGCCCACCACCTGCCCGAACGCATTGATCACCGGTGACGTGCCCGTGAGCAGCAGCCCCTGTCTGGCGAGCGTCGTGTAGTCCTTGATCGTCAGCCGGTTCGACGTCCCCGCGCCCTGGCTCACGCCGCCGGTGCGGAACGCGCCCTGCGTGATCACGATCATGTTGGTGCCGAGGCTCTCGATGCGGCGCTGGATCTCGGACTTGGCGCCCTGCCCCACCGCCACCATCACGATCACCGCGCCCACGCCGATGATGATGCCGAGCATCGTGAGCAGCGTGCGCATCTTGTTCTTCGTGATGCTCTTGGTGGCGATCTTGACCAGTCGGGTCGATTGCATGTCAGGCGTCCGCCGCTATGGGTTCCCGATGCCGCAGATCCTCGGCCGCGGTGTGCCGGTCCACGATTGCCTCGTCCCGGATGATGTGCCCGTCGCGCAGCTCGACGACCCGCTTGGTGTACATCGCGATGTCGTGCTCGTGCGTGACCAGCAACACCGTGATGCCCTGCTCGTTCAGTTCCTGGAATAGGGCCAGCACCTCGATGGACGTTTGGGAGTCCAGGTTGCCGGTCGGCTCGTCCGCCAGGACCAGCGCCGGGTGCGTGACCAGTGCCCGCGCGATCGCCACGCGCTGCTGCTGGCCGCCCGACAGCTCGCTCGGCTCGTGGTCCAGCCGTTCGCCCAGCCCGACGCGCTCCAGTGCTTCCCTGGCCAGCTTCTTGGTGTCGAGCTTGCGATTGCTGCGGTCGTAGAGCAG
This sequence comes from uncultured Gemmatimonadaceae bacterium, assembly GCA_963775915.1. Lineage (GTDB taxonomy): Bacteria > Gemmatimonadota > Gemmatimonadetes > Gemmatimonadales > Gemmatimonadaceae > JAGWRI01. The sequence continues at coordinate 195,004 of CAVZKH010000007.1, read as the reverse complement.
CGGAAGTTCGACGTTCTCCAGCGCCGACGTGCGCGCCAGCAGGTTGAAGCCCTGGAACACGAAGCCGATCTTCTCGTTGCGGATGTCGGCCAGTTCATTCTTCGACAGCTTGTCCACGTGCACGCCGTCCAGCCAGTAGTTCCCCGACGTCGGCTGGTCGAGGCAGCCGATGATGTTCATCATCGTCGACTTGCCGGAACCAGACGCGCCCATGATGGCCACCATCTCGCCGGGCTGCACCACCAGGCTCGCCCCGCGGAGCGCGTGCACCTCCGTCTTTCCCGTGATGTAGGTCTTCTTGAGATTCTCGACCCGGATGACGGCCTGCGCTTCACCGGCCATCGTCAGAACCCCCCGCGGCCCGGCCCGCCGCGGCCGCCGCCGGTGGGCTGGAACGGGTTGCTCGACGCCGCTGATGCGGCGGATGCCGTCGTGCCGCCCGTCACCGCGGCGATGATCTGCAAGCCCTCCTTCAGGTCGGGCGGTCCCGTCACCTCGGTCTGTTGGCCGTCGGTGAGCCCGGTGTGCACGCGAATCACGGCGAGCTTGCCGTCCTTGAGGTACCAGAGCATGGCCGAGTTCGACGGCGAACGCGCGCCCGCGCCGCCGGGGCCGCCGGGCCGCGCGCCGCCCCCCTGACCACCCGCGCCGCCGCGCGCACCGCCGCCGAAACCGCCGCGCGCGCGCCCGTTCGAGTCGCCGCGACGCCCGCCCATCCGCATGGAATCAGCGCTGCCCGCATGCTCGGCCCGGTACTGCGCGACCATCGCCGCCGTGGGCTGGAAGCGGAGCGCGGCGTTCGGAACCCGCAGCACGCTGTCGGCCTTCGCCACCTGGAAGTTGATCGTCGCCGTCATCCCGGGATACAGCGACCCGTCCGCGTTCACGACCTTAACCAGCACCGGGTACGTCACGACGTTGTCCACCACCGTGGACTGGAGCCGGACCTCCCCCACCGTGCCGTGATAGGTTCGGTCGGGATACGCCTGCACCGTGAAGTCCACCGGCTGGCCGACGTGGATCTGACCGATGTCCGCCTCATCCACCGAGGCCAGGATCCGGAGGTCCTTGAGGTCGGCCGCGATCAGGAACAGTTCGGGCGCCGAGAAGCTGGCCGCCACGGTCTGTCCCACGTCCACCGTGCGCTTGATCACGATGCCGTCGATGGGCGAGTAGATGTACGCGTAGTTGAGGTTCTGCTTGGCCTCGTGCAGCACCACGGAATCAGACGCCAGCGTGGCCCGCGACATCGCCTCGGCGGCGAGCGCGGTCTCGTAATCGGACTGCGTCGCGGCGCCGGTGGCCAACAACCGCTTGGTCTGTTCGAGGGCGTACTGCTTCTGCTTGAGATCGGCTGCCCCCTGAATCTGGGACGCGATCGCCTTGTCGACCGACAGACGCAGCACCGTGGTATCGAGCAGCGCGATCAACTCGCCCTTGTGCACCCGCGAATTGAAGTCGGCATTCAGCTTGTTGATGATCCCCGAAACCTGCGTGCCCACCTGCACCGAGTCCGTGGCGAACAGATTGCCCGTCGCGCTGACCGTCGACTCGACGTTGCCGCGCGACACCCCCACGTACAGATACGAGACGGACTTCGCCGCGGCCTGAGAGCGGAAGTAGAACACGCCGCCGGCTGCGACGGCAATCACGATCAGGGCGAGAATGATCTTCTTCATGTATTCCGAGATCCATGGGTTGTGAGTCTGGACCGGGCGCCCGACGCCCGGTCCTCCTAGCAATACGCGTCCCGCCCCCAAATCGTGGCGCCCACAAAGAATTCAATATTCCATGTATCGGCCCACGGGCATTACCCGTTGCGGTGAATGGGGTTCCGCCGCGGGGCCCGCGCTCGGCGCCCCTGGCGTATATTCCGGAGTCGCCGCTTCCGGAGCCAGGCGCCATGCGCATCGAACTCGAGGTGAACGGCCAGCGCCATACCATGGACGTCGACCCGGCGCGCAGCCTGCTGAGCGTGCTGCATGAAGACCTGCTGCTCAGCGGCCCCAAGTACGGCTGCGGCGAGTCGCAGTGCGGCGCCTGCACAGTGCTCGTCGACGGCCGGTCGGTGCACGCCTGCGTGACGCCGGTCTCGGCGGCCGTCAACGCCCCCGTGACCACCATCGAGGGCCTCGCCGACGACGGCCATCTGCACCGGCTGCAGCGGGCCTTCCTCGACGAGGATGCGCTGCAGTGCGGGTACTGCACGGGCGGCATGATCATGGCCGCGGCCTCCCTGCTCGCCGCCACGCCCAACCCGTCGCGCGACGAGATCGTGCGCGCCATGGACGGCAACGTCTGCCGCTGCGGCACGTACGCGCGCATCGTGAAGGCCATCCAGCGCGCGGCCTCCGGTCCGGCCGCCGCGCCGGAACGCCGCCTCGAGGAGACACGGCCATGAAGAACTCCCGCCGCGAATTCCTCATGAAGCTGGGCGGTGGCCTGGCCGTGGCGCTCGTCTCCGGCGACGCGCTGGCCGCGCCCGCCGTCAAACGAATCGTCGAAGGCCGCCCGTTGTCCGACCGCGCCACCCCCACCGATCAGATCGCCGCCTGGCTCCACATCGGCGCCGACGACTCGATCACCGTGTACACGGGCAAGGTCGAGGTCGGCCAGGGCATCCGCACCTCGCTGGCCCAGGAGCTGGCCGAGGAGCTGCGCGTGCCGCTCGAGCGCGTGAAGATGGTCATGGGCGATACGGACCTCACGCCCTACGACATGGGCACCTTCGGCAGCATGTCCACCCCCCGCATGGGCCCGATCCTGCGCCGCGCCGGCGCCTCGGCGCGGGATCTGCTCATCGGGCTCGCCGCGGCCCGATGGGGCGTCGGCCGCGCCACGCTCACCGCCGCCGACGGCCGCGTCACCGACGCCGGCGGCAACCGCTCGGCCACCTACGGGGAACTGACGGCGGGCCGCCAGCTCGTCGAGCAGGTGCGCGACGACGCGCCGCTCACGCCCGCCACGTCGTGGAAGACGGCGGGCACGAGCGCGCCGCGCGTCGGCGCCGAGGACGTCGTCACCGGCCGGCCGCACTTTCCGTCGGACATGCGCCTGCCAGGGATGCTCTACGGCAAGGTGCTGCGCGCGCCGTCCATCGGCGCCACGCTCGAGTCCGTGGACGCGGCCGGCGCGGCGTCGGTGCCCGATGCCATCGTGGTGCGCGACGGCGCGTTCGTGGGCGTGGCCGCGCCGCGCTCCGCCGACGCCGAGCGCGCGCTGATCTCGATCGCGGCCCGGTGGACGCCGGCGAGCGGCCCGCAGCCGGATTCGCACGACGTCTACGACTATATCAAGCGCATGCGCCCGCCGCCGACGCCGGGCGCCGCCGGCGGCGAGGGCTACGGCCGCGGCGGTCCCACGATCAAGGGGAACGTCGAGGCGGCGCTCGCTTCGGCGGCGCACACCCTCCAGCGCACCTACACGGTGGCCTACATCGCGCACGTGCCGCTGGAGCCCCGGGCAGCGCTGGCCGAGTGGGGCATGGACGGCCGCAGCGAGAAGCTGACGGTGTGGACGGGCACGCAGCGGCCGTTCGCCGTCAAGGAGGAACTGATGCACGCGTTCAACCTGGCCGACAGCCAGGTGCGCGTGATCATGCCCGACACCGGCTCCGGCTACGGCGGCAAGCACACCGGCGAGGCGGCCGTCGAGGCGGCGCGGCTGGCCCGCGCGGCCAAGAAGCCGGTCAAGCTCGTGTGGACGCGCGAGGAGGAGTTCCGCTGGGCGTACTTCCGCCCCGCCGGCGTGCTCGACGTGAACGCCGGCATGACGGCCGACGGCACGCTCACGGCGTGGGATTTCCACAACTACAACGCGGGGCCGGCCGCCATCGAGCCGATGTACGAGATCGCCAACCAGCACGTGGAGTACCATCCCAGCGATTCGCCCCTGCGCCAGGGCTCGTACCGCGGACTCGCCGGCACGGCCAACCACTTCGCGCGCGAGATGCACATCGACGAGATGGCGCACCTGATCGGCATGGACCCGCTGGCCTTCCGCCTGAAGAACCTCGAGGACGACCGGCTGCGCGCGGCGTTCCGGACGGCGGCCGAGCGCTTCGGCTGGGGCAAGCCGCGCGCCGACGGACACGGCGTCGGCATCGCCGGCGGGTTCGAGAAGGGCGGTTACATCGCAACGGCCGTCGAGGTCGCGGTGGACCGGGCGCACGGATCCGTGAAGCTCGTCCGCGCGGTGAGCGCCTTCGACTGCGGCGCGGTGATCAACCCCGACCTCCTGCGCAATCAGATCGAGGGTGCGTTCATCCAGGGCATCGGCGGCGCGCTGTTCGAGGCCATCGACTTCGACCACGGCGTGATCCGCAACGCGCACCTGGCGCAGTACCGCGTGCCGCGCTTCTCCGACGTGCCCGACCTCGACGTGGTGCTCATCGATCGCAAGGATCAGCCGTCGTTCGGCGCCGGCGAGACGCCGATCTTCGGCGTGGCGCCGGCCATCGGCGCGGCGATCTTCGACGCCAGCGGCATCCGGGTGCGCGCCCTGCCGATGGCGCGCGGGGGGCTCAGGAGCGCCTGATCAGCGCCGCGCCGCGCATCCGGCGGCGCCCAGCAGTCCGACCTTCGTGTTCATGACCACGTGCACGGGCGCCTTCGCCACCAGCGGCGACAGGCGCCCCTGGTCGTGAAAGGCGCCGAGAAAGCGCGGCCCCTGGATGCGGTCCACGATGCGCGGGGCGATGCCGCCCGCGATGTAGATGCCGCCGGTGGCCACGGCGATGAGCGCCAGATTCCCCGCCACCGCGCCGAGCACGGCGACGAACAGGTCGAGCGCGGCCCCGCACAGCGCGTCGTCGCCCGAGAGCGCGTGGCCGGTCACCACCGCTGCCGGATCCCGTTCCTGCATCTCGCGCTCCACGCCCGCGTCCGGCGCGGCGACGCCGGCGCCGGCCAGATAGCCGTACAGGTCGGCGAGCCCGCGGCCGGACAGGATGCGCTCGTTCGACGCGCGCCCGTACTTGGCGCGCAGATAGCGCAGCAGCCCCTCCTGCAGCGCGTCGCGGGGCGCGAAGTCCACGTGCCCGCCCTCCGAGGCATACACGCCGTACCGCTCCAGTTCCACGTTCCAGAGCCGGAATCCCACGCCGAGACCGGTGCCGGCACCGAGATAGCCCACCGGCCCGTGCACCACGGGCACGCCGCCCTGCACGGTGGCGAGGTCGTCGCCGGCCAGGAACTCCAGCCCGATGCCGACGGCGAAGAAGTCGTTGATCAGTCCGAAGCGGTTCACCCCGGCGGCGGCGCCCAGGGCGTCTCGATCGACGGTCCACGGCAGATTGGTGGCATGCGCCCGCCCGTCCACCACCGGCCCGGCGATCGCGATGCAGCCGCGCTCCGGCCGGGCGCCGGTGTCGCCGAGGAAGCGCGTCACGATGTCGCCGAGCGCGGCGTAGTCGCCGCTCGCGTAGTCGCGCTCCGCCACCACGCGCATCGCGCCGCCGCCCGCCTCGACGATGGCCAGCCGCGCGTTGGTCCCGCCGACGTCCCCCGCGAGCACGTGCATGGGCACTACGATAGCGAATTCGGGCGCGCGCCGCGCGGCTACGGGTCTTTCAGCTTCGAGCGCGCGGGCGCGCGCTCCTCCCGCTCGTCGTCGGAGATGTCCACGGACATCGGGAAGAAGAGCGAGTGCTTGACCGCCGGGTACGGCGTGCTCCACCCCCGGGCGTCGTGCCACAGAATGCGGTTCAGCGCATCGCTCGGCGCCGCGTCGGGCACGTCGAAGCGCATGCGCGACGACGCCAGCGCCGCCGCCCGGGCCGCGCCCTTCAGCGCCCCGACGCGCCGATTGACCTCGTAGATGGACTGCCGCGGGGTGACGGCGGTGTACGGCGTGACGTCGGGCGCCGCGCCGGGATCGAGGAAGCTCGCCCGCATGTCGGTGGCCACGAGGTCGAACATGCTCATCGCCGGCAGCCCCAGCATCAGCTCGATGCTCTTCACCATGCTGGGCTGGCTGTAGAAGGTGCTGTCGATGGCCCCGCGGCGCGCGTACGGAGAGATGGCCAGCGCCACGGTGCGGTGGCCGTCGATGTGGTCCACGCCGTTCTGCGCGTCGTCCTCCACCACGAAGATGGCCATCGACTTCCAGAACGGCGAACGGCTCAGCCCCTCCACCACCTTGCCGAGCGCCAGGTCGTTGTCCGCCACCGAGGCCTTGGGCGTGCTCCACCCGGGTGAGGTGCCGTTGGTGTGGTCGCTCGGCAGGATCACCATGACCAGATTGGGCATCGTGCCCGCCGCGGTCCACTCGCGCAGGTGCTCGTTGAAGATGTCGGCCTTGAGCACGTCGGGAAATTCCTGCGTCCACCCCGGGTACTCGCGCACCAGCGCCTTGTCGAGCGACGGGATGTCGGAGTGCGTGTCGTACATCGTCCGCGCCACGCCCCGGAAATACGCCGCCGCTCCGCCCGCCGAATCGCGGTACTCCGCCAGCAGCCGGCGCCGCACCGCCGAGATCGAGTCGGACGGCGCCGGCGCGTACTCCCCGAACACCGAGACCGACCTTCCCTTCGCGGCCGCGTCCTCCCACAAGAACCCGCCCAGCGAATACGTCAGCGCGTCGTCCGCCTCGGACGGATAGCTGCGCCCCTGATACAGCGGCCACATCGGATACTCGGTCTCGTATGCCTGCGTCAGCCACTGGTGGCCGTCGGCGGAGTTGCCGCCCGAGGCGAAGAAATGGTCGAGCAGCACGAACTGGTCCGAGAGCGCGTGCGCGTTCGGCGTGACGTCGCGCCCGTAGATCGTGAGCGAACTGTCGCTCGCCCCCTTGCCGATGTCGCCCAGCACCTGGTCGTAGGTGCGGTTCTCGCGCACGATGAACACCACGTGGTCGATGAGCGACGGCTCGCCGGGGCGCTGCGGCACGGCGCGCGGCGGCGCGCCGGCGCGAACGGCCGCGCCCACCGGCGCGTCCTTGCCGCTCAGCGTGAATCGGTCGTTGCGCGCCACCGTCGTCGTGTAGGCCGCCAACTCGGCGTCGCCGGGAACCGGGATGACGTTCACCGATCCCCGCTCCGCGAATACGAAGCGCCCCGTCTTGCCCGGCGACCCGCCGGTCTGTCCCGTGCCCGCGCCCACGCCGAACAGTGTGGCTACGGCCAGCGTCGTGCCGTCCGGACTCACGTCGAGCGCCGACGGGTACCATCCCGTGGGAATCAGCCCGCGCAGCGCCGCCCCGTGGCTGCCGTCCACGCGCGAGACGTCGTACTCGGCCACCGCGTTCGCGCTGCCCAGCGCCACGAACAGCGTGCGTCCGTCGGGGGCAAGCGCCACCGCCGTGGGCGCCAGCCCGAGCTTCCGCTCGTTGAACGGCGCGATCGCGATCGTCGCCACCGCGCGCCCCGCGCGCGTGTCGACCACCGTCACCGCGTCCGAATTGCCGTCGGCCACGTAGAGCCTGCCGCGCGCCTGGTCCCAGGCGATCCCGGTGGGATGCCGTCCGACGACCACGCTCTTCGTGAGCGAGCCGGCCACGAGATCGATCTCCTGCACCGTGCCGGGCTCGGCGATGCCGCGCGCGTCCACGCGCACCGGCTCGGCCATCGGATCGCAGCACTGCCGCGACGCGCGGTCGCCGCTGGCCGGTTTGGGCCCGCCGAAGTTCGTGATCCAGGCCGTGGAACCGTCCGCCGACACGACCGCCGCCACCGGCAGCACACCGACGCCGAGCGTGCGCAGCAGCGTGCCGGCGTCGGCGTCGACGATGGCCACCTGGTCGTTGGCCGGAAGCGGCAGCACCGCCACGCGGCGCCCCGAGGCGTTGGCCCGGCCGGCCACCGCCACGCCGCCCGCCATGTACGAGCCCAAGGAACCGGAGTTGAGCGCCACCACCGCCGAGTCGCCTTCGCCGGCGGCGGCGAATCCGGTGAGCTGCGCCACCGCGCGGCCCCTCGTCAGCCGGCCCGCGCCTGGCGTGCGGCTCTGCTCCATGCCGGCCGGCAGCCGGCCCACCGACGAGACGAGCACCCGCCCCGTGACCGGATCCACCGCCACCCCGTGCACTCCCGGCGTGCCGTCGAAGTGGGCCACCGCCAACACGCGATTGTCGCGCCAGTCCAGGCGGTACGCCGCGCGCGGCACGGCCACCCACAGGCGGCTCGCGCTGCCGTCGAAGCGGACGCCGGCCACGCGTCCGGTGAACACCGTCTGCACGCCGGCGGGCGTGACCCGCTGGTCGGTGGCAATGACGCCCGGATCGGGAACCGATCGCACGGGCTGCTGGGCGCCGGTCTGCTGCAGCGCCGCGAGGAGAAGGGCGGAGAGTAGCATGCGCTGAAGCTACCGCCGGGGCACGCCAAGTCGACCCCGGCGGCGGTCACGAAATGGTGTCGGCGCGCGCCACGACGTAGCTTTGCGCCCCATGCTTACCCTTCTCGGCGTCCTCGTCGTCATCGTCGGTTTCGCGCTGCGCTTCAACGCGCTGTTGGTGGTCACGGTGGCGGGAATCGTCACCGGACTGGCCGGCGGCCTCAGCCTGCACGACGTGATCGCGGCATTCGGCAAGGCGTTCACCGAGAACCGGTACGTGGCCATCGTCTGGATGGTGCTGCCGGTGATCGGCCTGCTCGAGCGCAGCGGGCTCAAGGAACGAGCCCGCGAACTGATCTCGCGCATCCACGCCGCGACCACCGGCCGCGTGCTCATGGTGTACATGGCCCTGCGCCAGATCACCTCCGCGCTCGGGCTCACATCGCTGGGCGGCCACGCGCAGATGGTGCGGCCGCTCATCGCGCCCATGGCCGAGGGGGCGGCCGAGAACCGGTTCGGCGACCTGCCCATGCCGACGCGGTTCCTGATTCGCGCCCACGCCGCGGCGTCCGACAACGTCGGCGTCTTCTTCGGCGAGGACATCTTCATCGCCATCGGGTCGATTCTGCTCATCCGCGGATTCCTGGCCCAGAACGGCATCGACGTCCAACCCACGACGCTGGCCAAGTGGTCGGTGCCCACGGCGGTATGCGCGTTCGTGATTCACGCAGCGCGGCTGGCGATGCTGGACCGGCGGCTGGCGCGCGAGGCTCGCCGGGAGGACGAGCGATGATCACGCTGACGTTCGTCTACGTCCTCATGGGCCTCATGTGCGCCGGCATCGCGATCGTGAACCTGCTCGATCGCGCCGACCCCAAGCGCTACAACAAGGCCGCCTTCTGGGGAATCTACGCGATCACATTTCTGCTCGGCGGCGTTCTCTCCGACTTCACCAGCGGCTGCCTCGTCATCGGCATGGTGCTGGTCTCGAGCATCGGCGGGCTGGGGCGCGGCGCGCCGGAATCGACCACGCGCGAGGAGCGCGCCGCCAGCGCCAAGCGGTGGGGCAACCGGCTGTTCGTCCCGGCCCTGCTCATCCCCGCCGTGACGCTCCTCGGCACCACCCTGTTCAGCGGGCTCCGCGTGAACGGCGTGGCCCTGGTCGACCCCAAGCAGGTCACGGTCATCTCGCTGGGCATGGCCACGGTGGTGGCCCTCGCCGCCGGCATGGCCATGCTCCGCGCGCCCGCCGCGGCGCCCATCCGCGAGGCGCGACGGCTGATGGACTCGGTGGGCTGGGCCGCCGTGCTGCCGCAGATGCTGGCGGCGCTCGGCGCGCTGTTCGCCATCGCCGGCGTGGGCGGCGTCGTGTCCACGCTCGTCAACCGGTGGATTCCCCTGAACCACGCGTTCGTGGTGGTGGTGACGTACGCCGTGGGGATGGCGCTGTTCACTATCGTCATGGGCAACGCGTTCGCCGCGTTCCCGGTGATGACGGCCGGCATCGGGCTGCCGCTCATCGTGACCCGGTTCGGCGGCGACCCCGCGATCATGGCCGCCATCGGCATGCTCTCGGGCTATTGCGGCACGCTGATGACGCCCATGGCGGCCAACTTCAACATCGTGCCGGCGGCCCTGCTCGAACTGCCCGACGAGAACGCCGTCATCAAGGTCCAGATTCCCACGGGCATCGCGCTGCTCGGCGTCAACATCCTGCTCATGTATTTCCTCGTCTTCCGATACTGACCGTGACTCCCGCCCCCGCCCCCGCCCCCGGCACGACGCTCGACGCCGTCATCGCCGAGCGCTTCGCCGCGATCGCGCTCGGCCATGTCTCGCGCGAATACCCGAACAAGCTCGACCACGTGATGAACGGCGCCGGCGACGTCCGGTCGCCGCGCGCGCTGCATCCGGTGTTCTACGGCAGCTTCGACTGGCACTCCTGCGTGCACGGCTACTGGATGCTGGCACATCTGTACCGGCGGTTCCCGTCACTCGCCGCGGCGGCGCAGATTCGCGCCCGGTTCGACGCCCACTTCACGGCGGACAACATCGCCGGCGAGGTGGCCTATCTGGCTCAGCCGCTGCGCGGCGGATTCGAACGGCCGTACGGATGGGCCTGGCTGCTGATGCTGGCCGGCGAACTGGCCCGGCACACCAGCGACGAGGGCCGCCGGTGGTCGGCGGCGCTCCGCCCGCTCGCCGACGCGTTCGTCGAGCGATTCCACGCGTTCTTGCCGAAGGCAACGTACCCGGTGCGCGTCGGCACGCACTTCAACACGGCGTTCGCGCTCACCCTGGCGTTCGCCTACGCCGAAGCGGCCGGTGACCACCGGCTGGGCGATCTGCTGCGGGAGCGGGCGAACGTCTGGTACGGCGGCGACGCCGACTGCCAGGCCTGGGAGCCGGGCGGCGACGACTTCCTCTCCTCGGCGCTCATCGAAGCCGAGTGCATGCGGAGGGCGATGCCCGCGGCGGGCTTCCAGGCGTGGCTCGACCGGTTCCTGCCGCGCCTCGCCCAGCGGCAGCCGGCCACCCTGTTCCGCCCCGCGCACGTGAGCGACCGGAGCGACGGCAAGATCGCCCACCTCGACGGCCTCAATCTGACCCGCGCCTGGTGCTGGCGCTCGATTGCCGCGGCGCTTCCCGCCGGCGACCCGCGGATCTCCGTGGCCCGCGACGCCGCCGAGCTGCACCTGGCGGCCAGCATTCCCCACGTGGCCGGCGACTACATGGGCGAGCACTGGCTGGCGAGCTTCGCGGTGTTGGCGCTGGAGGGGTGAGGCGGACAGTCAGACAGTCAGACAGTCAGACGAGTCGGACGGCGCGACAGCGGTAAGCGGCGTGTAAAGGAATGGGGGCGAGCATCGCGCGCCGCCGGGATTTCTGTAGACTTGAGACCATCGCTCCCGTCACCCCGCCCCACCGTGCCCACGCGTCCCCTGCGCATCGCCCGACTCCTCGCCGCCGCCGCCACCGTTGCCGCCGCCTCGCCGGTGCACGCCGGCGCGCAGCAGATCGACACCGTCTACAAGGGCCAGGTGCTCGGCCGCCTCGTCACGCGCGGCGACAGCACCTTCAGCTACGCCGCCTACATCCCGCGCCGCTACACGCCGGAGCACCCGGCGCCCCTCCTGCTCGTGCTCGATCCCCGCGGCCGCGCGGATCTCGCCATTCAATTGATGGTGCCGGCCGCCGAGCGGCTCGGCTGGCTGGTCATGAGCAGCTACGACACGCGCGGCGACGATCCGAAGGCCCCCAACGAGAAGGCGGTCAACCTGATGCTGCGCGACGCCCTCGGCGCCTTCAAGGTCGACACCTCGCAGCTGTACCTCGCGGGCTTCTCCGGCACGGCGCGCGACACATGGGTGTTCGCCTACGGCGCGGGCGGCCACGTGGCCGGCATCATCTCCGCCGGCGCCACCCTGCCCGGTGACTCCGCCTGGCGCCGCCGATACGGCGGCAAGCCGCCTTTCGACGTCGCGCTCACCGCCGGCGACAGCAGCTTCGACGACGACGAGATGCTCGCCACGCTCGACTCGATGCGCCGCCTTGGGGCGCCCATGCGGGCGGAAGAATTCGCCGGCGACCACCGGTGGCCTCCAGTGGCCGTGATGTCGCAGGCGATGGGCTGGCTCGAGGCGCGCGCGATGGCGCGGGGCCTGCGGCCCATGCAGCGCGCCCTCGGGGATTCGGTGTTCGCCATCGACTCGGCGCGCGCCGCGGCGCTGGAAGCCGCCGGGCGCCCCGGCCCCGCGTCCGACGTCTGGGAAGAGATCGCGACCGCGTGGCGCGGCGCGCACGCGGTAGACTACGCGGACGCCCGCGTCGCCGCGCTCTCGGCCACCGCCCGTGTGAATGCCTGGCGCGCCGAGCGCGATTCGCTCCTCCGGCTGACGGTGCCGATGGAGCACGCCATGGGCGCGCAGCTCTCGGCGCTCCGCCGTCGGCCCGGCGTTCCCGACCTCCGCAAGCTCAACGACGATCTCCGCATCGCCCAGTACCGCCAGTGGAGCACGGACCACCACGGACTCGGTGCGCGCCGCGTGGGCCGTTCGCCGGTTGGCCGACCTGTTCGTGCAGGTGTCGTACTACGAACCGGAGGCGTACCTCGCGGTGGGCGACGATTCGCGCGCCCTGGGCCTGCTGGCCATCGCCGACGAGATCCACACCCGGGCGCCGGGCGTCTGCCGCGAACGCGCCCGGGCCTACGCCCTGCGCCGCGACACCGAGGCGACCCTCAGCGAGCTCCGTTGCGCGCTCGCCGGAGGTGCCACCACCGTCGACGAGATCAAGTCCGACCGGCGGTACCTGTTCATGCGGGCGTCCGACGACTTCCTGGATCTGATCTCCCCGCCGGGCCGCTGAAGCGGCCGCCCGGCGCCGACGCGAGCATGAACGGCGCCGCATCGCCATTTTCCAGGGATGAAGACCGCCACCGATGTCCGCGCCGCGTACGCCGCGCGCGCTGCCGCCCTGCGCGCCCGGCGCCCCGCCGAGTCGCGCGCGGTCGACCGGCTGGGCAACGGGCGCCTGGCGGTGTTCTTCGCCGTCGCGCTCCTGGTGGCGCGCTGGGCGACGGCCGCCGCGCTCGGCGCCGTCTGGGCCGCGCTCGCCATCGCCGCCGGCGTTGCCTTCGCGGCGCTCGTGCGCGCGAGCAACCGCGCCAAGGCGCGCCTCCAGCTCACCGACGACCTGATCGGCCTGGCCGACGAGGGCGCCCACCGCGTGGCGCGCGCCTGGCACAACATGAGCGAACGCGAATGGACGCCGGCGCCGGCGAGCCATCCCTATGCCGTGGATCTCGACCTGTTCGGCCCGGCGTCGCTGGTGCAGCTGATGCCGCCGATGAGCCGCGCCCCGGGCCGGTCGACGCTGCGCGAGTGGTTCGTGGCTCCGGCGCCGCCCGGCGTCGTCCGCGAACGGCAGCGCGCCGTGGCGGAACTGCGCGACGACGCCGGCTTTCGCGAATCGCTCTCCGTGGCGGCCATGCGCATCGGCGTGAGCCGCGAATCGGTGGACGAGCTCGTGCGCTGGGCGGCCGCGCCGGGGTGGCTCTCGGCCAGCCCGGCGCTCTCGGCAGCCACCGTGCTCGTCCCGGCGCTGACCGTGGGCCTGGTTGCCGCGCAGCTCTGGGGCGCCGTGGCCGCCCCCCTGTGGGTCGTGCCCGCCGTGGCCGCGTGGCTGCTCGTCGGCCGGCATTCGAGACGGCTGTCGGCGGCGTTCGCGCCGCTCGCGGGTCGCGCCAACACCCTGCGCCGCTACGGCGAGATGTCCCGCCTCGCCGCCGCGCGCCGGGCGGAGAGCCCGCCGCTCGCGCGGATCGCCGCGGCACTCACCGCGCCCGCGCCCGCCGACCGTGCCATGCGCCGCCTCACCGCGCTCGCCGACTCCAGCGAGCTGCGCCTGTCGCCGATGCTCTACTTCGTGGTGAACACGCTCACGCTGTGGGACTTCCACGTGGTGCGCCTGCTGGAACGGTGGCAGCGCGACGCCGGCCGCCACGCCGCCGCGTGGATGGCGGCGCTGGGCGAACTCGAGGCGCTCTCGGCGCTGGCCACGCTGGCGCACGACAACCCCGAATGGAGCTTCCCGGAACTCGCCGAGTCCGCCGCGTCGGTGGACGCCGAGGGGCTGGGCCACCCGCTGCTCGCCGACGACGTGGGCGTGCGCAACGACGTCACCGTGGGCCCCGCCGGCACGATCCTCGTGGTCACCGGCTCCAACATGGCCGGCAAGAGCACCCTGCTCCGCTCCATCGGGCTCAACCTGGTGCTCGCCCAGGCGGGCTCGGTGGTGTGCGCGCGGCGCTTCCGCCATCCGCCCGCCGTGTTGTACACGAGCATGCGCGTGCAGGATTCGCTGGAGCGCGGGGTGAGCTACTTTATGGCCGAGCTCGAGCGGCTCAAGGCCGTGGTCGACGCCGCCGACGCGCTCGACCCGGCGGGCGGGCGCGCGTTCGTCTATCTGCTGGACGAGATCCTGCACGGCACCAACTCAGCCGAGCGCACGATCGCGGCGCGCCGCGTGCTGCGCCACCTGGTGGCCACGCGCGCCATTGGCGCGGTGTCGACGCACGACCTCCAGCTCGTCGACGCGCCGGAACTGGCCGACCTCGCGCGCCACGTGCACTTCAGCGAGCAGTTCGCCGGCGGCAACGGGGCGGCCGCCATGACCTTCGACTACGTGCTGCGGCCCGGCAAGGCGACGTCGAGCAACGCGCTCAAGCTCCTCGAGCTCGTGGGGCTTGGCGGCGCCGACGTCAGCAGCCCGCCGGCACCGTGAGCTTCAGGCTCTTCAGCAACCGGTCATTCGCATTGCCCTTCGGGCCGTCGTACACCTGTACGGTGGTGGCGTAACCGGCCGGACAGCTCGGCACGTAGTCGTTCACCAGGTTCACGACGATGTCGCCGGGCTGCTGCAGGCCCGTCTGGACATCACCGTAATAGTACGACCCTGAATCCGGATACTGGAAATACACCGACACGTAGCCGCTGGTGACCGTCATCGACACGTAGAGCGACATCGACGCGGTGCACCCCTTCCACCCGGGCAGCGGCGCGGCCGTCGACGCACAGCTCCCCATGAGCAGGCTGGTGATCACGACGTTGTTGTTCGAGTCGGGGGTCGTCAGCGCCCGGCAGCTGGCGAGCGGAATGGCGATGACAACCGGCATCAGCCGGCGGACGAACCGGAGGCGCATCGGGGGATTCCTGGCGAGGGTCGTTACTGCTTTGCCTGCTTTCCTTCATACACGTCGGCGCCGAACGCCGCCAGCCCTTCCTGCCCCGCGTAGCCGAGGTGGGGCAGCCCGAACAGGTCCTCGATGCTGCGCAGCATCGAGTAGTGACTGTAGGGCACGTCGGACACGGTGCCCGGCTTGATGAACGGCGACAGCAGCACCGCGCCCGTGCGCCCGCCCCCGGGCCCGCCCGCGCCCGGGGAGCTGGTGTTCGGCCCCGTCGGTTCGTTACAGCAGGCTTCCTTGTGCGCGCTCGGCGTTTCGTCCCAGGTGATGACGATCAGCCCGTCGCGCTTGTACGCCGGCGACGCCATGATCAGCGGCACCCACTCGGCCAGAAACCGGTCGCTCGACTCGAGCCCGCCCGGCTCCCCGTCACGGCACGGATGGTCGTGCCCGTCGTGGCAGAGGTTGGGCGTGATGAACGCGTAGTTCGGCGTCGTCGCTTCGGAACGTAAATCGGAGGCGAGCGGCGTGAGCGGCACGACATGGTCCTTGCACCCCGGGCGGTCGAGGATCGAATGGAAGTACACGAACGGATCGTGCTTGTCGGCGTACATGTCCCCGGGCGAGGCCTTCCGCGTCAGATCGGCGGTGCCGACGGCGGCGTGCCCGCAGGGCGACGGCTCGCGCGCCGCGTCCTTGCCCATGTCTTCCATGTAGGCCTTCCACGTGAGGTGGCGGCCCTCCAGCTGGTCGCCGATCGTCTTCACGTGGGCCGGGTAGATGCAGCCGTGTCCGATCGGCTGGCCGTCCGGCGCGACGCCGGTCTCGACGAACTCCTCGTACACGCCGCAGTCGCCCTGCGTTTCGCGGTCGGGCGCGATGCCGCTCACCATCGCGATGTAGTTGTCGAGACTGGAGTGGCCGATGCCGTAATACTGCCGGAGCAGCGCGCCCTGCCGCGGCAGCGTGTCGGCCAGGTACCGCGCCGGAGACCCGGGCCCGAAGGTCGTGTCGAAGTCCTTGTTCTCGAGCACGATCACGAACACGTGCCTGATCGGCGGCCGCCCCGGCTGGCCCTGCGGGCGCGCCGATGCGCCGCCGGCGGCGATCAGTGAGAGGAAGGCGGCGGCGGCCGCGAGGCGGGAAGCGATGGAGATCCGCATGGGAGTTGGCCCGGTGAGTGTCCGGCAGGCAAATCTAGCGTTGGCGCCGGCCGTCGCCCCTCAGTCCAGGTATCAGTTCAGTCCCAACGCCTTCTGCCGCGCGCGAACCGCCGCGATGAACCGCTCCGCGTCTTCCTTCCGGAAGGTGTCCGCCGCCTTGCGGCCGTTCACGTTCGTGCTCTCGAACAGCGCGTGGTGGCTGCCGGTCTTCCAGTCGAACACCATCTTCCCGTTCTCGTAGCGGATGTCGCGCAGGTCGGCCAGCGGGAATTCGGCGTGCGTGGCGATGGCGCCGGCCACCGTCTTCTGCACGAGCTGCGCGATGCTGCCGCCCAGCCCGGTGTCCGATTTCGCGGAGGAATCCATGCTCGACCGAACCTCCGCCACGGTCTTCGGCGAGAGCCCGGCCGCGATTCTGTCCCCGATGAGGATCAGGTCCACGCTGCTGTCGGCGTTGTAGATGCGGAGATCGCCGGGGCCCAGCGAATCCGGAGGCGGCGTGAGCGCGCTCACGTGCAGGTCGTTCACCCCCGAACGGATGCGCGACCGCACCCAGTGGATGACGAAGGCGATCGCCAGCACCACCAGCGCAGCCTGGATGCCGCGGCCGATCCACTTGCGGGACGTATCGGACATGGAGCCTCCCATCTCGACGAAGGGCGCGGCGAACCCGCATCTCAACGAGCCGCCCCGCCGCGATCAACCCTTGGGTAACGTATCCGTCCGGCGGCGCCGCTTCCAGACCACGGTGCCGATCACCGCTGCGACAACCAGCGCCGCGACCACCACCAGCGCCGCCACCACGTCGGGCCGGTGGATGGCGCGCCCCGCCGCCGATTCGATCATGTGCGTCACGCCGGCGCCCAGCGCGTAGCCCAGCCAGTAGTAGATCGCCGCCCACAGCAGCGAGGCCAGCGCCGCGCCCACGAAGAAGGTGCCGCGCCCCATGCGCAGCGCGCCCGCCGCCACGGTGAGCACGATGCGGAATCCCGGCACCAGCCGCCCCAGCGCCACCGTCACCGCCCCGTGCGTCTTGAGCCACTCCTCCACGCGGTCGGCGCGCGCGCCGTCGAACCCGAACCGGTGCCCGACGCGCCGCAACAGCGGCTCGCCCACGCGGCGCGAGATCTCGTAGAGCACGCCGCTGCCCGTCACGGTCGCCGTGAACACCACCAGAGTCGTCATCAGATAACTCGCATGTCCCGCCCGCCCCGACGCGCCGAGCGCGGCGATGAACACGTCGCCCGGCACCGGCAGCGGCACCCCCGCCTCCTCGGCGAAGATGCCGATGAAGGCGCCGAGGTACTGCCACTGCGCCAGGAAGGCGAGCACGGACGTCACCGCGCGCCGCTCCCCGCCGCCGCGGCCGCCGCGCCCCCGAGCGCGAACTCGCGCAGCGACGCGCCGCCGCCGTCCAGCGCCAGATACTCCAGGCGCGTGCGCCGCAGGCGGCCGCTGTTCGCGTAGCGGTCACCAGCCACGAGATGACGCCGGTGGTTGTGACCGAACACGCCAAGGTCGCACCGTTCGCGCTCCACCAGCACGAGGCACTTGCGCCGGTACATGCGGTCCACCGCGGCCGACGCCGTGCCGGCGACCACGGTCTCGGCCATCCACGCCGCGCCGCGCACGAGCGCCAGATGCCCGAACCGCCGCGAGATGCCGTCGCCGAAGTGGCCCACCGGCGAGGCGTGCATCGGATCCACGGCATGCCCGTGCGCCACCAGCACGCGTCCGACGCCGGCATGGTCGAGCACCAGCTGCCGCGGCCCGGCATCGGGGTCATGATTGCCGTGCGTGCGGAGCAGCCGCCCCGCGCGCGCCATCTCGGCCATCAGCGCCGCCGCCGCCGGTTGCGCGCGCTCGGCCCGCGCCGGCGACTCGAACAGCCCTTCGAAGATGTCGCCGTTCAGCACCAGAAGTTCGGCCGCTTCGCACGCCCACTCCAGAAACGCGACCGCCAGCCGCGCCTCGGCCGGCGGGGTGTAGGTGCCCAGGTGCCAGTCGCTGGCGATGAGCGTGACGCTCACGGCCGCCGCCCTCCGCGTCGGCGCGCCAGCAGCCGGTCGTAGAGCGCCTGCGTCGCGTCGCGCGCCCGCTGCTGCACCGGCTTCACCACGGCGTGGTCGCGCGCGTGGTCGGGGTCGGCCGTCACTTCGATCGGGTCGCCAACCGCGATGTCGAGCCGGGCCGGCAGCGGCACCGGGCTCCAGAAGGTCAGCCGGCCGATGCCGAAGCCCGGGTACGCCGCGTATCCGCCCACGGTGGCCAGCGGCACGATCGGCGCGCCGGTCTGGAGGGCGAGCCGCGCGAAGCCGTAGCGCTCGTTCCAGCGCAGCCGGTAGTGCCGGGACTTCGGCGCCGCCTCGCGCTGCCCGCCCGGCGTGAGCAGCAGCTGGTAGCCCTGCTCCAGCGCCCGCAGGCACGACGCCTCGGACGGGTCGATCAGCCCCACGTCGCGCTTGAGCTTCGTGATGCCGGGAATGGCGCGTTCGAGCGCGTTGCCCTGCACGGCGGCCACCGCCAGCGCGCGCGGCTCGCCGTCGCGCTCGAACCAGTCGCTCCACGCGAGTTGATAGATGGCGACGGCGAGGTCGCCGCTCAGGTAGCCGGCGCCGTGGTGCGTCACGTAGATGCACGGCCCCGCGGGCGGCGTGCCCTCGAAGCGCACCCGGTGGTAGCGCGACATGAGGCGGGCCAGCCGCAGATACGTCGAGCGGCGGTCGTGCAGCGTCGGGTTCAGCACGGCGGCTCCGTTCCGCCCGCGATGAGCGCGCGCGTGGCGGCCTCGGCCCGCCCGGCGAGCGCCGCCGGATCCTCGCCCGGCTGTGGCACGATCGGCACACCGAAGCGGTACGTGAACGTCACCGGCAGCGGAAAGGGGGGCAGCCACAGGCTGCTGCCGCCAATCCGCAGCCGGCCCAGGTGCTGCCGGTCGGCGCCGATGATGGCGAACGGGAGCACGGCGACCCCCGACGCGATGGCCAGCCGCGCGAACCCCGTGCGTCCCGCCCACCGCAGCTGGTCGCGGGGCCCGTACAGCTCCCGCGTGCCGCCCGGGTAGATCAGCAGCGATTCGCCGCCGGCGAGCGCGGCCAGCGCCGCCTCTTCTGTGGCGGGCAGGGCGTTCACGTTGCGGCGCATCCAGCCGAGCAGCGGCGTGCGGTGGATGGACGTGCCCGTCTTCTCGAGCACGCGAATGGCGGGGCGGTCGCTGTCCCAGAACGTGAACAGCGCCAGCATCACGGTTTCCAGATAGAGGAACGTCTGCGGATGCTTGGCGACGTAGATCACCGGGCGGTCGGCCGGGATGTTGCTCTCGCCCTCGGCGCGGGCGCGGAAGTAGTACCGCGCCATCCCGCGGGCGAACGGGATGATGACTCGGCTGAGGGCGGGGCTCCGGACGAAGTGACGGCTGTCGGCCGTAGCGTCCATCAGGCCGGCACGCCGACGGCGTCGCGCCGGGGGGCGCGGCGCGCAGCCGTATCCTCGTACAGATCGTTGAGCGACAGCGCCACGCGGCTCCACGCCACCTGGTGCGCCCGGTGCATGCCCCGCCCCACGAGGCCGTAGCGCAGGTGCTCGTCGTCGGCCACGCGCAGGATCGCCGCCGCGATCGCTTCCGGATCGGCGGGCGGCACGAGCACCGCCGCGCCCGCCGTGGCGTCGCGGTAGCCGGGAATGTCGCTGGCCACCACCGGAATGCCGCTGGCCATCGCCTCGATGAGCACGATGCCGAAGCTCTCGCCGTGCGTGGACGGGGCGCAGAACACGTCGCACCAGTGGTACATCGCGGCCAGCTGCGCGTCGTCCACCCGGCCCACGAAGCACGCCCCCGACCGCTCGGCGAGGGAGCCGAACGCCGCCGGGTCGCCGGGGCCGACGATGCGCAGTTCGAGATCGCGTCCGCGCTCGCGGAGCAGCGCCACGGCGGCCAGCAGGTGCTTCAATCCCTTGCGCGGCTCGTCGAACCGGCCGACGAAGAGCAGCCGCGTGGGCCCGGGCAGCCGCGGCGCGTCGTGGGCGCCGTCGCCATTGGCCTTGCCGTTTCCGTTGGCGCGCGGCCGGGCGAACGCCGTGGGATCGATGCCGTTGGGCAGCACGCACATCGGACCGTCGAAGACGCGGCGGGCGAACTCGGCCGCCGAGTTCGACACCGCGATGCCGAGCGAGAGCCGGCGGAGCGGCCGGGCGAGTGCGCGCCGGGCCGCGGTGGCCATGCGCGACTCGGTTTCGGAGAAGGTATGGAAGGTGCCCACCACCGGAACCCGCGCGCACTGCACCGCGTGGCGGGCCGGGCCCGGCACCCAGGGTTCGTGCACGTGCACCAGGTCGAAGCGGCCGCGTTCGAGGTAGCGCTTCACGGTCCGTTTGGAAGCCAGCAGGCCGACGCGGGCGCGGGAGCCGTTGGCGCGGACGGGCACGACGCCGCGGATGCCGTCGCATTTTGGTGGAGTCTTGCCGCTGGCGGGCCCGAGGACCCGCACCTGGTGGCCGAGGCGGCGCAGCGCCTGGGCCAGCGTGATCACGTGGCGGTTGACGCCGCCGTCATGAGATAGATCATATGGCGTGACCAGACAGATGCGCATCTCGGCGGGGTTGGAAGGCCGATCGGACGGATCAACCGCAAACGGAAACTTCCGCTCCGCACTCACGCGTGGCCACTGGCGGGGCGCCCGGATCGCGCTCGTCGAAGGGATCAACTGTGCGTGAAACTACACGCAGGGAGGCATGGGGATCAATCGGGACCTTGCCGGGAATTGCAGGAGGGAGCCCAACTGGTTGCCTGACAACCACTTGCCGCGGACACGGCATTATGCTCCGCTTTCCGCCGCAGTCGCCGCACCCGTCGCACTCTGCGTCGACCCTCGCAACACGTGGGTCCCGGTCTGCCGTCATCGGATTCCCATGCAACAGTCAAGCTGGCTCCCGCATTGATCTTACCACCTCGCGCGTCGGCGGCCCGATCTTTGCATCTTCTTAACCGCGTTGGACGTCCCGCCAGTGTCGCAGCGCCCCACCCCCGAGGGCCCAATGTCTCAGATGCGCAAGGGTTTCACGCTGATCGAACTGCTGATCGTCGTCGTGATCATCGGCATCCTGGCCGCGATCGCGATTCCGAAATTCGCGAACACGAAGTCCAAGGCGTTCGTCACGACCATGAAGTCCGATCTCCGGAACATGGTGAGCGCGGAGGAGGCCTTCTTCTCGGATTCGTCGTACTACTCGACGAACCTGACGTCGATCAACTTCAAGCAGTCGACCGGTGTGAACGTGCCGACGATCACCACCGGCGCCGGCTACTGGACGGCGACCGTGACGCACAGCCAGCTCGTGGGGCACACCTGCGGAGTCGGCATCAACACCACCAACCCCATCTTTACCGCGGCGGGCGAGGGCGAGCCGGTCTGTAACTGAGCGGTCGGCGGACAGACCACCGGGGGCCGGGCACTCACGTGTCCGGCCCCTTTGTTAGCTTCACTGCGGACGGCTCCCCCGTCCATCCCTCACCCCCCAGAGGCGTCAGTGGTTTCCCCGCGCAAGGGCTTCACGCTCGTCGAACTTCTGGTCGTCATCGTGATCGTCGGCATCCTGGCGGCGATCGCTATTCAGAGGTTCGGCGGCGCCAAGTCGCAGGCCTACGTCACGGCCATGAAGTCGGACCTCAGGAACATCGTCGCGGCCGAAGCGACGTATTTTTCCGACTCCTCGCGGTACACGACCGATCTGGCGGCGATCAACTTCAGGCAGTCGACGGGCGTGAACACGCCGACCGTCGCGACCGGCACCGGCTACTGGACGGCGACGGTGACGCACAGCCTGCTCGCCGGGCACACGTGCGGCATCGGCATCAATACCACGAACCCGATCGTGACGACGGCGGGCGAGGGCGAGCCGGCGTGTAACTGAGGTCTGGAGAGGCGCTCCATGATTGCATGGACGATCTCCCGTCGACTCCGCTCGCGCTCACGCCCGCGCTGACCCAGGTCCCGGCGGTGGCGATGGTGGGACCGCGTCAGGCGCGTAGCACCACGCCTGCGAGGTGGGTCGCAGACGGCTCGACGCCGGGCAGACCACACCGGCTGTTCTTTGCGCTTTGCAAATGCGGTCGCAGTCTGCCGCATCACAAAGATCGTGTGGGGGCCCGCACAGACCCGCAACTGCCGCCGCCGATTGCGGTTGTGTCTCCTGCCCTGACAAGCACGATCTTTGCAATTCCTTAACGGCGTTAGCGGCAAGTCTGGCCCAGATGCAACTCCCCCCCAACGCACTGAGAGGCTCCCATGGTTTCCGCACGCAAGGGTTTTACCCTCATCGAACTGCTCATCGTCGTCGTAATCATCGGCATCCTGGCCGCGATCGCGATTCCGAAGTTCGCCAACACCAAGTCGAAGGCCTACATCACCGCCATGAAGTCCGACCTCCGGAACATGGTGACCGCGGAAGAGGCCTTCTTCTCCGATTCGTCGAAGTACTCGACCAGCCTCACGGCGATCAACTTCAAGCAGTCGACCGGCGTGAACACGCCGACGATCGCGACCGGCGCCGGCTACTGGACGGCCACGGTGACGCACAGCCAGCTCGCGGGCCACACCTGCGGCATCGGCGTCAACACCACGAACCCGATCGTCACGACGGCGGGCGAGGGCGAGCCGGTCTGTAACTGACGCGCGGCACCGTCCACAGTTCGAAGGGGGCCGGGCACTCAGGTGTCCGGCCCCTGCTTCTTATCGGTCACCGGAGCAGGCGCTACTCCGACTGCTTGACCCCGACGCCGTCCAAGGTGGTCGTCCAGTGTTCGTTGTCCGGCGACACCTCGATCTTCACGGTCACGTGCGTCGGCGAGGAGTAGACGTAGCTGATGCGCTCGTACGTTGTCTTGCCGCCGCGGATCTCCGTTCCGAGCTCGAGCCACGTGTCGCCCTGGATGGTCATCTTCGACGCAAACGGCTTCTCGCCGCTCGCCCCAACGGCGAACATCTCGTAGTGCCAATAGGCCTTGTCCCGGCTGTTCCAAGTATCCACCACCAGCGACTGCACCTTCTGGCCGGACCAGTCGTTGTCGAAGCTGCACATGAGGAAGAGCTGGTCCGCGGACCAGCCGCAGTGCTCGTCCCAGGTGAACGTACCGGGCTTATCGCCCGCTCGGCGCGGCGGGGTGGTCCCCCGGTAGACCCAGTGCCCGGACTGAACGTCCAGAGCCGTGAACTGCGGCGCGCGGGGCTGCTGGGCGCCGGCGCCGAGGGCGGAAACGGCGAGGAGCAGACCGCTGAGGACGGCGAGGCGCACAAGTACTCTCCTTGATCGAAAATCGTCACCCGCGGGCCGACGGTCCGCGGAGCGCGGCGGCGTGACAAGTATACGCGCGACGGACGCGCTCTGCCTCGGTGGGCGGGCGCCTCGGCCAACTCCCGAGCGAACTGGACAGGCGGGCTCTCCGGGCGGAAGTTTGCCACTCACGAGGAGGTGTCCCCGATGTCGAAGCCGTCCTGCCGCACCCATGTTCCCGAGTTCAAGGCGAAGCTCGCCTTGGCCGCGTCCGCGAGACTCGCTGGCGCGTCCTGGTTGTTCCTGTTCCTCGTGTTCGCGGTGCCTGCGGCCGCACAGCGCCTGACCATTCCCGCCATCGTCAGCATCAAATACCCATCCGCCTGGCGTTGGTCGCGCGACGGCCGAAGCCTGACGTTCACCTGGGATTCAGGCGGCGTCTACGGCCGTTACCGCGTCAACGCCGAAGAACCGGGTACACCCGTGCTGGTGCCCGGCGCGCCCGCCGGTGAACCCGGCGGCGATGTCGGCGGCGCCGCACCCTCGCCCGATGGCCGCTTTCTTGCCCGTGTCGAGCGCCGGGCCGGCGATTTCGAGCTCGTCGTCACGCCGCGCGACGGCGGCGCGGGGCGCAGCGTCGCGAGCGCTTCCGAGAACATCGGCGGCCTGCGATGGTCGCCCGACAGTCGCCGCCTCGTCTACACCGTCGGCGCGCATGCCGTGCCGCACGACACCACGTTTCCGGAGGTCGGCGACAAGCTGATCTTCGCCCGCGGCGAGTTCGTGTCCGGTCAACTCTACGTCGCCGCGCTCGCCGGCGGCGCCCCGGTGGCGGTACAGGGGCCGAGCGGGGGGTATGGCGCGGCGAGCTGGGTCAACGCCACCACCCTGGTGGTCAGCCATGTGGCGCCCGACTTCACGAGCCGCACCATCTACTTTCTCGACGCCAACGGCGGCCCGGCGCGCGCGGTGCATGTGGACCATGAGGACAAGTTCTGGAGCATGATTGACCGCGGCGCCACGCCCCAGGTCTCGCCCGACGGCAAATGGATTCTCTTCGCCAGCGACACCAGCGGCTGGGATCAGCTTTACGTCATGCCCGCCGACGGTGGGCCCGCCGTCCAGGTCACCCGGGGCGCCTTCGATTCCTGGCGGCCGGTGTGGTCGCATGACGGCGACCGTATCGCCTTCGACGCCAATCAGCCCGACCGCCCCGGCGACCGCCAGATCGGGGTCGTCGACCTGCACGGCTCACCCGCCCACGCCACCGTCGCCTGGCTCACCCACGGCCGCGGCACCAACATGGATGCCGTCTGGTCGCCGGACGATGGCCGCATCGCCTACCAGCACACCGACGCTCAACAGTCGCCCGACCTCTACGTCGTCGCCTCCACCGGCGGCACGCCGCTGCGCCTGACCCACTCCATGCCGGCCAGCATGAATGGCCACGACTTCGTCGCGCCCACGCTGATCCATTATCGCGCCGCCGACGGCAAGTCCGTGCCCGCCTGGCTCTTCCTCCCTCCGCATCTCGACAAATCGCGCAAGCACGCCGCGATCGTCTGGATCCATCCCGATGGCGTGAACCAGAACTACGACGGCTGGCACCCCGACCGGAGGGAAGGCGTCTATTACGCCTTCCATCAGTATTTGCTGCAAGAGGGCTATATCGTCATCGCGCCCGACTACCGCGGCAGCATTGGGTACAGCCGCGACTGGCGCGAGGCCGTCTACCACGACGTCGGCGGCCAGGACGCCACCGACGCCCGGCTTGCCGGCGCGTATCTGAAAACCCTGCCCTACGTGGACCCGCAGCGCATCGGCGTCTGGGGCCTGAGCTACGGCGGGTACTTCACGCTCACCGCCATCACGCGCGAGCCCACGCTGTTCGCCTGCGCCGTGGACGTGGCCGGGCTGGTCAATCCGGGCTACTACTACCTCGACCCGTACCACTCGGGCTGGATGCAGCAGCGCATGGGCACGCCGCAGGAGAATCCCGAGCTCTACGCCAGCGCTGCCGTGACGACCCGCATCGCGCAGCTGCAGGACCCACTGCTCGTCCTCGCCGGCACCGCTGACGTCAACGTGCCCTTCTGGGAGACCGCGCTGCTGCTCGACTCGATTCTCAAGGCGGGCAAGGGAGACCTCGTGCAATTCATGATGTACCCTGGGGAATTTCACTACTTTGACCGGGCGTTTGTGCTCGAGGACGCCTGGCGGCGCGTGGACCAGTTCTTCGGCGAGCATTTGCGGCCCGGCGAGTGAGTACGGGCTAAATGCAGAAAGGCCTCCAACGCCAAGACGTTGGAGGCCTTTCACGTAACATATCGGGACGGCGGGATTCGAACCCGCGACCCCCTGAACCCCATTCAGGTGCGCTACCGGACTGCGCTACGTCCCGTTGTATCGGTCCCGGATGTCCCTGTGCAACCGTCCCCTACGATTGCCACCCGGTTCCAACGGCGGAGCGGGAAACCTAACCCCGACGCTCCGGTCCTACAACTGCGACGACGTGCGCAACCCAGTCGAGCAGGTTCCCAGGTCCGGCTTCCCTCCCTTCCCCCTTCGAACCGGCACCCATCCTCCTGCTCCAACTCCTTTCCCCGAGGAGCGTCCTGCGCTTGCATCACGTAAGACACATGCACCCGTCCATTGGTTCCTCGATCACATCATCGAGGTGCGCTTCCGGCCAAATCCTAGCACGTTCTTCACCAACCAGAATACCACGAACACCGGCAGCACCACGAACAGCGCCAGCTTCAGCAGGCCGATGGCGAGGCCGAAGACCACGCCCAGCACCACGAAGGCGACGAGCGCAATGACGGCCATGATGAGGAACGGCAGTCCCAACAGAAAGAGCACGCCGAGCACGACGGCGGCGACGAGCCCGATGACGGCGTTGATGAGCGTGAACATCTCGATGGCCTCGAAAGAAGTGGGCAGCCATCCCTACGAGGCGCCCGCCGGCGGCGTTTCAGCGCCCGCCGGCTCCGCGCCCGGCCGCGGCCTCAGGCCAGCATCGCCGGATGCTCCGCGTCGATCAGATCCTGCTCGTACCGGTAGAACAGCTCGTCCTTCCGATACCCCACCGACTCGTACACCCGCTGCGCCGCCCGGTTGGTGCGCTCGGTGAGCAGTTCCACGTGCGTGGCCGACGTGCCCACGGCCATCGTCCGCGCCGCCGCCAGCAGCAGATGCGCCACCCCGTTCCGCCGGCGGTCGGCCACGGTATAGAGATCGTTCAACACCCACATCCGCGACAGCCGGAGCGAGGAGAAGGTCGGGTACAGCTGCGCGAACCCCACCGCCCGCGTCTCGTCCGCCGTTCCCTCGAGCGCGATGAAGATCGCCGATTCCTTGCGCAGCATCCGCGCCGCCAGGAACGTCTTGATCCGCTCGCGGTCGTGCCCGCGCCGGTAGAACGCCAGATACGCCTGGAAGAGCTCGGCGAGCATCTCCAGATGCTTCCGCGTGGCCCGTACCACGCGGATGTTGCTGCTGCGAGTGGACATGGCAAACCAGGGGGCTGTGGGAGGCAGTCCTGTCGACCCCACCGGCGCCGACGGGGCCGCGATGAAATGCCCGTATGCTCGCGATCCCCCGCCGAGACCACAAGCTCCATACCGGCGCGGAATGACCATACCACTTTGACCGCGCCCGGACGAAATCAGCCGTGGCACTGGGATATATCGGTTTGGTTCACCCCTCGCGAACCGGCACATTTCGACATACCATTGCTCCGGTCGCTCCCTCGATACCATCCCCCGGACCCTGGAGGCCGCCCTGACCCGACATGCGCCCAGCGCCATGCCGCTCGCCATCGTCCTCGACCCGTCGGCGCCGAGCACCCGCTTCCGGCAGATCTTCGACGCCATCCGCGCCGCCATCCTCGACGGCCGTCTGCCGCCCGGCACCCAGGTGCCCTCCACCCGCAGCCTGGCCGCCGAACTCCACGTGGCGCGCAGCACGGTCGTGCTCGCCTACGAGCATCTGATCGCCGAGGGATACCTCACCGGCGCCACGGGCTCGGGCAGCTTCGTGGCCCGCAACCTGCCCGACCTCGCGCCGCCAAGCCCGCGCGCGTCCGCGGCGCGCCAGCGCGGGCGCGCTCCGGGAAAGCGCCTCGTATCCTCTCGCGCCGAGTCCTACGCGTCGGCCGTCATCGGGGCTCCGTTCTCCAACCGGTCGCCGGTGCCCTTCCGCATGGGCGAGCCGGCCGTGGACCTCTTCCCGGTAAAGATCTGGCGCCAGCTCTACCAGCGGCGGTGGCGGGTCACGCCGCACGCGCTGATGCGCTACGGCGATCCGGCCGGCTTCCGCCCGCTGCGGCAGGAGATCGTCGACTACCTGGGCGCGGCCCGCGGCGTGAAGGCCGCCGTCGAGCAGGTCATCCTGGTGCGGGGAGCGCAGCAGGGGCTCGACCTCGCCGCCCGCGTGCTGCTCGACGACGGCGATGCCGTATGGATGGAGGACCCGGGCTATCTCAGCACCCGGGCCACGCTCACGGCGGCCGGGTGCCGCGTGGTGCCGGTGCCCGTTGACCCCGAAGGCATGGTGGTGGGCGCCGGGCAGCGCCGGGCCCCCGCGGCGCGGGCGGCCTTCGTGTCGCCGTCGCACCAGTATCCGCTGGGCGTCACGATGTCGCTCGCCCGCCGGCTGGAGCTGCTCGACTGGGCGCGCCGCGCCGGCGCCTGGATCGTCGAGGACGACTTCGACAGCGAGTTCCGCTACGCCGGCCAGCCGCAGCTGGCGCTCCAGGGCCTCGACACCGACGACCGCGTGATCTACGTCGGCACGTTCAGCAAAACGCTCTTCCCCGCCCTCCGGCTGGGCTACATGGTGGTGCCGCGCGACCTCGTGGCGGCGTTCCGGATGGCGCGCACGCTCGCCGATTACCTGTCGCCGACGGTGGAACAGGCGGTGGTGGCCGACTTCCTGGCCGAGGGGCACTTCGCGCGGCACGTGCGGCGGATGCGCACGCTCTACGCGGCCCGCCAGGAGGCGCTGGTGGCGGCCGCCGAGCGCGAGTTGAGCGGGCTGGTGCGGATCGACCGCGCGGCCACCGGAATGCACGTGGTGGGGTGGCTGCGCGAGGAGCTGAACGACGTGGCGGCGTTCGACGCCGCGCTCGCCGTGGGGATCGAGACCCCGCCCCTCTCGCGCTACTGCATCGAGGCGGCGCTGCCGCCGGCCATCCTGTTCGGCTACTCGGCGGTCACCGAACGCACCATTGCCGGGGCCGTGCGCCGCCTGCGCTCGGCGCTTCACCCGCTGGTCGTGCGCTCGCGCACGGCGGCCCGGCGCGCGGCGCGAAGCGCGTGACGGCGCTAGACCGGGTCGGGCAGCGGGAAGAGCCCGTCCACCGACAGGTAGCGCTCGCCGGTGTCGTAGCAGAAGGTGAGGACGCGGCTGCCGGGCGCCATGTCGGGCAGCTTCTGCGCCACGGCGGCGAGTGACGCACCCGACGACGGGCCTACGAAGATCCCCTCCTCCCGGGCCGCGCGGCGCGCGTACTCGAAGCCGGCTTCCTCGGTGACCTGAATGGTGCCGTCGAGCACCTTCACGTTCAGCGCGCCGGGAATGAACCCCGCCCCGATGCCCTGCAGCTTGTGCGGACTCGGCGCGCCGCCGCTGATGACGGCGCTCTTGGCCGGTTCCACGGCGAACACCTGGAGCCTCGGGAACTTCGCCTTGAGCACCTCGGCGACCCCGGTGATGTGGCCCCCCGTGCCGACGCCGGTGATCAGGTAATCGAGGCCCGCCGGGAAGTCGGCGAGGATCTCCCGCGCCGTGGTCTTGCGGTGGATCTCGGGATTGGCCGGGTTGTCGAATTGCTGCGGCATCCACGCCTTGGGATTCTGCGCGACCAGTTCCTGGGCCCGGTCGATGGCGCCCTTCATTCCCTTCTCGCGCGGCGTGAGCACGAAGGTGGCGCCGAGCGCGGCGAGGATGCGGCGGCGCTCGACGGACATCGACTCGGGCATGACGAGCACGAGCGTGTAACCTTTGACCGCGGCGGCCAGGGCGAGGCCGATGCCCGTGTTGCCCGAGGTCGGCTCGAAGATCACCGAGTCGGGCTTCAGGATGCCGCGCCGTTCGGCGTCCTCGATCATGGCGACGCCGATGCGGTCCTTGATGCTGCCGCCCGGGTTGGCGCGTTCGAGCTTGAGCCAGACCTCCGCGCGCGAACCGAACAGGCGGTTCATGCGGACGTGGGGGGTGTTGCCGATGGTCTCGAGGATGTTGTTGGCGCGCATGGGTCAGCTCAGCAGACGTGATGGGCAGCGGCGGTGCACGAATTCCGTCAGGAACCCGAGTGGACGTGGCGCGGTTCCCCGTCGTCCTGCGCGGCCGCCCCCGGCATACAAGCGAGAAGCCGCCGACCGGGCGAACCCGATCGGCGGCTTCCTGGTGTTGCGGAATCGTCTTACTTCGTGACTTCGATCTTGGCGACCATGCCCATCGCGAGATGCGGCGTGCAATAGTACTTGTACGTGCCCGCGGGGACGCCCGCGAACGAGACCGTGTAGGCGTCGTTCGGGTTGATCGACATCGGCGCCGTCAGGTCGGCCGTGTGGTTCGGCATGTTGCCGTTGAGCTGCGCCAGCGCGCCGGCCGGGATGCTGTCGGCCCAGAAGGTCACGTCGTGGGGGCCGCCGGAAACCATGATGAACTTCACGGCGTCACCGACCTTGATCGTCAGGTCCTTCGGGTCGAAGCGGTAGCCCTGCGCATCGCCCATCATCTTCACTTCCCACGTTTTGCCGGTGGGCGCCATGTAGGCGGCCGCCGCGGCGCTCGTCGAAGCGGCCGGAGCCGCAGCCGCCGCCGGGGCCGCCGTGCTCTCGGCCGCCGGAGCCTTCTCGCCACCACCACCGCACCCGATCATCGCCAGCGACAGCATGGCCGCGGCCACTCCCGCACCAAACCGAACGTTCATCACAGTTCCTCCACAGGGTGAAAAAAGGGCCGTCAGGGCCCGACAATGCGCGAAACGCGACTGGTAAATAGATTGGACGGTCGGGGACACATCCATTGCTCTAATCTAACGCCTGGCGACCCCGATTGCCGGGCGGACCCGTTTGCTGTGCCAGCGATGTCCGAACCGGCCGCAGCCGCCGAAAAATCTAGCATGCAGGCGACCGCCCGGAAGCTCGTCCGCCGAACGGTCGTCATGGCCAAGCTCGTCTGGGACGAATTCGTCAAATGGTTCAACGCCCGCGAGTTCAGCGAGAACTCCGTGCTGCTGGGGTTCGCCGTGGCGATCGGCATCCTGTCTGCCCTCGGCGTGGTGGCCTTCTACAAGTCGATCGACCTGGCGTTCGACGTGTTCTATAAGTGGCCGGCGGAGTACATCCCGAAGATGACGGTGAACGGGTACCGTCCGGTGATCACGGGGCTCGGCTTCGTCGCGGCGTACTGGATCATGCACCGCATTGGCCAGGGTCACGACGGGATGAACGTCCCGGACGTGCAGCTGGCCGTCGTCAAACGCGGCGGATTCATCCCGTCGCGGCCGGCGCTGGCCCGCACCGTGGCGAGCGCGGTGACCATCGGCAGCGGCGGCTCGGCCGGCGCCGAAGGGCCGGTGGTGGTGCTCGGCGCCGCCATCGGGTCCTGGCTGGGCCGGCGTTTTCGCTTCGAGCCGGGCCGGATTCGAGTGCTCGTGGGTTGCGCTACCGGCGCGGCCATCAGCGCGGCATTCAACGCCCCGCTGGCCGGCGCCTTCTTCGCCCTCGAGGAAACGCTGGGCACGATGTCGGGGCTGTCGTTCGCGCCGGTGGTGGTCTCCAGTGTCATGGCGGCGGTGGTGTCGCAGGCGGTGTTCGGCAACCACCCCGCCTTCCAGCTCCCGCCCAACGGACTCACCTACAGCCACGTGAGCGAGGTGCTGGTCTTCTTTCCGCTCCTCGGGCTGATCTCGGGACTCGTGGCCGCGGCGTTCGTGCGCGGCTACTTCCGGCTCGGCGACGAGGTGAAGAAGCTCAGGTTCAGCGCGCCGACCATCGCCGCCGGCGGCGGCGCCTTGGTGGGACTGCTCGTGTTCGCCGCGCAGGGGCACCTGGTGGGATACGGGCACCTGGCGATCAACGTGGATGCGTTCACCACCTTCCCCTGGTACGCGCTGGCGGCCCTGGCCATCGGGAAGATGCTGATCACGGCGATCACGCTGAACACCGGCGGATCGGGCGGCGTCTTCACACCGTCTTTGTACATTGGCGCGGCTACGGGCGGCGCGATGGGGGCCGGACTCGCGGCCCTCTGGCCGAGCGGCGCCGTGAACCCGGGCGTCTACGGCATCGTGGGCATGGGCGCCATGATCGCCGGCGCCACCGACGCGCCGATCACCGGCATCCTGCTGGTGTTCGAGATGACGCACGACTACGCGATCATGCTGCCGCTGATGCTGACGGTGGTGATCGCGCACACCGTGGCCCGCCGTCTCGAACCCGATTCCCTGTACAGCGGCTGGCTGCGCCGGCGCGGCCAGACCGTGGAGCACGGCGCCGACCGCGACACGCTGGCCGGGCTGCGGGTGGCCGACGCCTACGAGCGCGACGCGATCACGCTGGACGAGGACGCGCCGGTGCACGACTTCCTGCGCCGGCTGGACAACGTCGACCAGGCGTACTTCCCGGTGGTGAGCGAGGACGGGCTGCTGGTGGGCGTGGTGGCGCTGAACGAGTTGGGCGAAGTGGCCGCGGACTCGGGGAATCTGGCGGCGCTCATCGTCGCCGCCGACGTGGCGCGGCCGACGGAAACGGTGACGCCCGATGATTCGCTGCTCGACGCCATCCGGAAGATGGGCGTGCGGGGCGCGGGGGCGGTGCCGGTGGTGGACGGCGGCGACGGCCGGTACCTCGGGCTCATCTCGCGCAGCCACGTGCTCAGCCTGTACGAGCGCACGGTCACCGAAGCGAAGATGCAGCAGCACGTCGGCGCGTAGGCGCGCCGAGCTCCGCTCAGCAGCCCTCGACCAGCCGGATGTGGTCGGGCCCGTTGGGCACCACGCACAGGAATTCGAACGGCGCTTCCAGCACCTCGTAGCTGTGCGGCACTCCGGCCGGGATGTAGAGCGTGTAGTCGGGCGCCACCTCGTGCACCGCGTCGCCGACGCGGATCCGGGCGCGGCCGCGCAGCACGTACTGCTCGTGCTCCACTTCGTTGGTGTGGAGCGGCATGCCGCCGCCCGGCCCCATGATGAACCGGCGCAGGGCAAAGTGCGGGGCGCCGCGATCGGGGCCCACGAGCACCTGCATCTCGGCGGCGGTGCCGGCCTTCACGGGAGTCGCGGGGACGGCGCCGGCGGGCGAGACGAATGGCGTGTGAACGTCAGGCATCGGTGGATCCGCCTCCTGCACGCCCCGAGGGGGCCGCGGCGCTGGTGTGATCGCGCAACCCGCGCGTCCAGTCGGCCGCCGAGGTCACCCGGCCGACGTAGAAGTTACCGAACTCTCCGTACTTCGCGCTCGCCTCGTCGAACCGCATCTCGCTGACGATCTTCTTGAACTCCAGCGGATCGGCGGCGAACAGCGTCACCGCCCACTCCCACGCGTCGAGCCCGATGGACCCGCTGATCACCTGGAGCACGCGTCCGGCGTACTTCCGCCCGGTGAGGCCGTGCCACTTCATCAGGTCGTTGCGCTCCTCGATGGGCAGGGCGTACCAGTTCTGCCCGGCCTCGCGCTTCTTGTCCATAGGGTAGACGCAGACGTAGGGCATCCGGTCGCCGGGGGGGAGCGGATAGAGGCGGCGCTGCACGTGCTCGGTGGCCAGCTCGGCGTCGACGCGTTTCTTGAGTTCGGCCTTGTATTCGTCGTCGCCCACCTTGCCGCCGCGAGCGGCGGCGGCCTTGGCCAGCTGCGCGGTGATGAAGTAGAGCCCGGCCTCGGTGACACTGAGGAAGAACTCCACCGGCGTGAGCAAGTCCGAGAGGCGGGCGCGGGCGAGCGCCGCCTGCGCCTCGCCCAGGGCGTCGAGCGTCGGCCGGAAGTGCATGACCATCACGTCGGCGCGGCTGCCGACGAGGGGCGCGAGGGCGCTCCACCCCTGGGCGCCGTCCCCGCCCGAGAGGGCCTGCATCGTGGCGCCGAACTCCGTCGCCGCGGCGTCGAACTCGGCGCCGGAGAGGCCGCGGAGCGCGGCGCGGTCGAGCGCGAACGCCTGCTGCAACACGTACCACCCTTCGAGCGTTTCCGGAGCCACGGGCTGTGTCGTCATGGAACCAAGATCGCCCGGTGACCCGGCGAATCAAAGGGGCGCGCGTCGAGCTCCCGGGGCCGCTAGTTCAGGGCCTTCAGCGACGCGCGCAGGCGGGGGATGAGTTCGCGCACGGTCTGCGGCGACACCGCGCCGGCGGACAGGCGGAACCACCCCGTGTGCTCGGGCTGCCCGAACGCCTGGAATGGCACCGCGGCCAGCCCCGCCGACTGCAGCAGGTAGCGCCGCACGTCCTCGTTGGTCTCGAGCACCGCGCCGCCCGGCGCGCGCTTGCCGTGGAGGCCGAACCGCGCGCTCAGATAGATCGCCCCCTGGGGCGCGGTGCTCTCCACGGGGAACCCGTCGCGCCGGAGCTGCTCGATGCCGTCGGCCAGCAGCGACAGCCGCTCCTGCACGTCGCGAATCATCACGGCGTGGTACTCGCGGATGTCGTCCTCGGCGCACAGCAGCTCGCCCGTGGCCATCTGCTCCGGGCGCGGCGCCCAGGCCCCGATGTGGGTGAGCAGGTCGGCCATGCTCCCGATGACGTCGGAGGGGCCAATGCCCCAGCCCACCCGCAGCCCGGTGGCGGCGAACGCCTTGGAGATGCCGTCGACGAAGACCGTGTACTTCACCATGTCCGGCCGCAGCGTCACCGGATTCACGTGCTTGGCGCCGCCGAAGGTGAGCATCCAGTAGATCTGGTCGTACATGACGAACAGCGGGCGCTCGTCGGGCCCGCGCCGCGCGTTCTCGTCGAGCACCAGGTCGCAGATGGCGGCGAGCTGGTCGGCCGTGAAGATCGTGCCCGTGGGGTTGGCCGGGGAGTTGAGCGCCAGCAGCGTGGCGCCCCGCACGTGCTTGCGGAGCATCGCCGCCGTGGGCAGGAAGTTCGTGTCGGCGCCGCAGGGAATAGCCACCTGCTCGGCGCCCACGAGGCCGGCGTAGTGGTTGTTGTTCCAGCTCGGCACGGGGTAGACCACGCGCTCGCCCGGATTCACCAGCGTCTTGAACAATCCGTAGATGACGGGGCGGCCGCCCGAGGTGATGACGACGCCGTCGATAGGGTAGTCGAGCCCGAGCCCGCGCTTGTAGAAGGAGGCGACGGCGCGCCGCAGTTCGAGCACGCCGTTGGACGGCGGGTAGTTGGTCTGCCCCTTGAGCACCGCGTCGGCCACGCCGCGCGCCAGCCGGTCGGGAATGCGAAACTCGGTGGGCGAGAAGTCGCCGACGGTGAGGTTGCAGACCGGCTGGCCCGAGGCGATGAGTTCGCGCACTTCGGCGGCGATCTTCAGGATCTCCGATCCGATGAGACCCTGGGCCAACTGCGACAGACGAACGCTCATCGAGCGGGCTTCCTCGGAAAGTGGTGGCGTGAAGCGGCTGTCGGAAAATGGAGGATTGGCGGGCCCGATGGAAGCGCTCCGCCCGGGCGCCTCACGGCGCGGCCACCGCGCCGGTGCTGAGCACCACCAGCTGGCCGTGCATCATCGGCAGATGGGCCGGAATGGCGCAGGCGAAGTCGAACACCCCGGGCGCCTTGGGCACGTAGGTGGTGTCGACGACGGTCTGGCCCGGGAGCTTCACGAACAGGTCGCGGAGCACGAAGTTGTGCTCGTCGTCCTCGGGGTTCACGAAGTGGAAGTGGATCGTGTCGCCGTAGACGACGGTGACGGTGCTGGGCTCGAAGCCGTACACCTCCTTGCCGTCGAGCACGCCGCCCTTGGCGAAGTCCTGCTTGAGGAAGGGCAGCACGCCGGCGTCTTCCTTCACCATCAGCGCCACCGTGGTGACGGTGACGTAGCGGGCCTGGGGCGTGTAGGCCGGGCGAGCCGGCGGTGGGGCCTGCTGCGAGGCGCAGGCCGCGAGGAGCGCGGCCGAAACGAGGAGCGGTGGGCGCACGGGTACCTGGTCCGAAGTGGGTGGTGGAAGGTTAGGCGGCGCTCGGGGCCGGGCAAGATCGGCGGCGCCACGCGGCGGTCGGGCCGAACCTCAGATCCACCCCCGCGAGAGGAGCATCCGTTTGGCAACCTGCGTCGCGGCCACATAGGCGAGGACGATCACGGCCAGATACCCCCAGTACGCTCGGGGCAGCGCCGTCATGCCGAGCGAGGCGGCGAAGGGCGACGCCGGCAGCCACACGCCCACCGCCATCACCAGCAGGGTCGTGCCCGTGAGCGGCCAACTGGCCCGGCTCTGCACGAACGGGATCCGGTTCGTGCGGATGACGTGGATGATCAGCGTCTGCGTCAGCAGCGACTCGACGAACCAGCCGGTCTGGAAGAGCGCCGCGTGCGCCGGATCGCCGGGCGCCGAACACGAACAGCATGACGAAGAAGGTCGTGTAGTCGAAGATCGAGCTGCACGGGCCGACGAACAGGATGAACCGCGCGATCTCGCCCATCGGCCAGGGGCGCGGCTGGGCGATCTGCTCGGGGTCGACGTCGTCGGCCGGGAATCGGCACCTGCGAGAAGTCGTAGAGCAGATTGTTGGTCAGCATCTGGATCGGCGCCATCGGCAGGAACGGCAGGAAGGCGCTGGCGCCGAGCACGCTGAACATGTTGCCGAAGTTCGAGCTGGCGCCCATGCGGACGTACTTGAGGATGTTGGCGAACACCTTGCGGCCCTCGAGCACGCCCTCGTCGAGCACCATCAGGCTCTTTTCCAGCAGGATGATGTCGGCCGCCTCCTTGGCGATGTCCACGGCCGTATCGACCGAGATGCCGACGTCGGCGGCGTGCAGCGCCGGCGCGTCGTTGATGCCGTCGCCCAGGAAGCCGACGACGTGCCCCGTGCGCTGCAGCGCCTGGATGATGCGCTGCTTGTGCGCGGGCGAGAGCCGGGCGAAGACACGGCGCGTTCCGCCGCCTCGGCGAGGTCGGCGTCCGACATGCCGTCGATGTCGGGCCCCAGCAGCGGCGCGCCGGTCGGCAGGCCGACCTGCGTGGCAGATCTTGCGGCTGACCAGTTCGTTGTCGCCGGTGAGCACCTTCACCGCGACGCCGTGGCTGCGGAGGGCGGCGATGGCGGGGGCGGCGGTCTCCTTGGGCGGGTCGAGGAAGGCGACGTAGCCCACGAGCACCAGGTCGCGCTCGTCGTCGCTGCGAGTAGGCGGCTCGCGCTCCGGCACCTGCCGCTACGCGATCGCCAGCACGCGGAAGCCGTCGGCGCTCAGCTCGTCGTACTCCTCGCGCAGCTCGGCGATCAGCACCGGGTCGAGCGGGTAGAGCCTGCCCTCCGACTTCGAACGACGTGCAGCGGGCGAACACCTCGTCCTCGGGCGCCCTTGGAGATCAGCCGGTGCGTGCCGTCGGGCGTCGCCGACGACCACCGACATCACGCTTGCGCGAGAAATCGAAGGGGATCTCGTCGATCTTGCGGTAGCCGTCGGGCACGCGCATCGGCGTGCTCGTCGGCGAAGCTGGAGCACGGCCCGGTCGAGCACGTTGCGCAGGCCCGTCTGGAAGTGGCTGTTCAGATAGGCCAGAGCAGCACGCCGTCGCTCTCCTCGCCGTTCGACGTCGCAATGGTGTTCGAGGATGACGCGGTCCATGCGTGAGCGTGCCCGTCTTGTCGGTGCAGAGCACGTCCATGGCGCCGAAGTTCTGGATCGAGTTCAGCCGCTTGACGATCACCTTCTTGCGCGACATGGCGATGGCGCCGCGCGACAGGCACACGGAGACGATCATCGGCAGCATCTCGGGCGTGAGGCCCGACGGCCACGGCGAGCGCGAAGAAGAACGCCTCGCCGCCAGTCGTGCTTCGTCACGCCGTTGATGAGGAACACCAGCGGCACCATCACGGCATGAAGCGGATCATCAGCCAGGTGAACGCGCTGACGCCGCGGTCGAAGCTCGTCTGCTCCGCGGGCCGACGAGCGCGCTCGGCCATGCTGCCGAGATAGGTGCGTGGTCCCGTGTCCGACCACGACGCCGGTGGCCGTGCCGCTTTCCACGCTGGTGCCGAGGAAGCAGAGTGTTCGAGCTTCGAGCCCGGCGCGAGGTCGCCGGCGTCTTGCGTGCGCGGCGCGTCGAACTTCTCCACCGGCAGCGACTCGCCGGTGAGGCTGGCCTGGATGACGAACAGGTCTTGCGCGGTGAGGATGCGGAGATCGGCCGGGATCATGTCGCCGGCCGAGAGCTGGACGACGTCGCCGGGCACGAGGTCGCGCGAGCGGGATCTCCCGCGGGGCGCCGTCGCGGACCACCGTGGCGGTGACGCTGATCATCGCCTTGAGCGCGGCCGCCGCGTGATCGGCCCGCGTCTCCTGCACGAAGCGCAGCGACACGCCGAGCACGATCATCACGCCCATGATCGTGGCGGCGCGCGGATCGCCGGTGGCCATCGAGAGGGCGGCCAGCACGGCGAGGAGGATCACGACCGGATTCCGCAGGGCCCGTCCCAGCCGGCGCCAGGCGGAGTCGCGCCGGGCCTCCGCGATCTGGTTGGGCCCGTCGGCGATCAGGCGGGCTTCGGCTTCGGCGGAAGCGAGGCCGGCGCTCGAACTGTCCAGCCGCGCCAGCGCCGCCGCCGCGTCCATGGCCGCCACCTCGGCGAGGAGGGGCGCGACGCGGATCGTCAGCGGGGGGTGGGGATGCCTGCCAAGGGGGCTGATCATGAGGGCGGCTTGCAACGGTAAGCTCGCCCCCGGCACGATATGCAACAAGCGGGGCGGAGGCCGAAGCCCCCGCCCCGCTCGTCACTGCCCGGCGGCCGTCGCCGGCCGGCTGGAAGTACACCGAGTTGCTCTGCGCCGGTCGGAACGGCACGGGGACCGGGAGGCGGTGCCTGTCGGCGATACGCGCACAGCGGTGTCGGGTTGCCCCGGATCCGCGCGGCTACACCGCGTTTACCGCCGGCGCTTCGATCTCGACCGCGACCTCGGCACCATGCACCAGCGTGTTGTGCGCCGGGCAGCTCCGCGCCACGCGCTCGAGCAGTTCGGCGTACTGCGGCGGCAGCGCCTCGGGCAGCACCACGCGGACGATGAACTTGGCGATGCGTCCGGGATTCTGGGCGCCCACCTGGTCGAGCTCCACCCGCATCCCCTGGTAGGGAAGTCCGCGGGCATCGCAGAACTGCTGCACGTACAGCGCGACGCAGGTGCCGAGCGACGCGCCGATCAACTCGAGGGGCATGGGGCCCGCGTCGACACCGACGCCCGCGGGCTGGTCGACGATCAACTTGTGCGACCGGATCTGGGCGGCGAAGCGGAGCCCGCCCTCGTGCGTGACGACCATCGGTGCGCGCCCCTGCGATCGAGCCATGGCACTACCCTCCTATATGAGTATATGACGATCTAGCAATATAGTAATGCTAGCGCGTTCGCCGCCGCAACGCCAGCGGCTACCGGACCGGCCGCGGCAGGGGCGCGGTGCCCAGGTCGGTCGTGTCGGGAAGCGGGTACATCACGGTCCGTCCCAGCCCCCCGTACCCGTCGGAGTTGATTTCCAGGGCCACGCGCTCGCCCGGCGACACGGACAGCGCCGGACTGGTCCACCGCGACGTCGATCCGATGGCGTGCAGCTGCACCTGCAGGATGTCCCCCGGCTGCAGCTGCATGGCGCGCACCCGAACGGTGGCGTTGGCGAATCCGCTCACCGTCGTGAGGCGGATCGAGCCCGATCCGCTGCCCGACGGCGCCACGTACACGTCCACGTCGGCGAAGGCGTGGTTGTGGATCTCGAGCGAGATGGGCTCGGGGGCCGGCATCGGGTGCTTCGATTTGGGCAGGCAGCCGGCGGCCAGCAGGGCCAACGCCAGCCCGGCGAGCACTGCGCGTTCCAATCCAGCCGATCGAGCCGTCATGCGTCCTCCGCGAAGGGTTCGCGTGGGAGCCGCGCGCGCCCACCCTTCCATATAGTACCAAGATTCCGCCGGAATGTGCGACGGATCCGGGCGCCGGGTGTTCAGGTTTGGCCTGGCCGGCCGCGCTCGCGCGCCAGACGGGCGGCCGCCACCACGGCCTGGCCGTAGCTCACCGCCCCGTCGTTCGGGGGCAGCGTTCGGGCCGTGAGCACCTCGAGTCCGCGGGCCTGGAGCCGTCCGGCGAGCGAGGCCAGGAGCCGGGCGTTCTGGAATACGCCGCCGCCCAGCGCCACGCGGCGTACGCCCTCGCGGCCGGCCACGGCCTCCACGACGCGCGCCGTGCCCTCGGCGACGCTCTCGTGGAACGCAGCCGCGAGCCGGCCCGTATCCTCCCCCCGGCGCGCCCGCTCGCCCAGCGCCGCCAGCAGGGGGAGCGGATCGATGACATACGTGCCGTCGGGGGCGGCCGGCGCCTCGTACGGCAACGGGTCGGCCTCCAGACGGCCGGCGCGCGCCTCCAGCCGCATGGCGGCCTCGCCCTCGAAGTGCGACTCGCGGCACACGCCGAGCACGGCCGCGGCGGCGTCGAACAACCGCCCCATGGACGACGCCAGCGGGGCGTTCACCTGGGCCTCGATCTGCCCCTCGACAAGGCGGATGGCGGTGCGATCGACGCCCTCGAAGGCGAGCGCGAACGCGCCGAGCGTCTCCGGTGCCAGCGACCGATAGCCCAGCGCCACCCGCCACGGCGAGCGCGCGGCGATGTCACCTCCGGGGAGTGGCGCATACCGCAACTGGCCCACGCGCCGGTAGTCCGCGAGGTCGGCGACCAGGATCTCGGCGCCCCAGGTGTGGCCGTCGTCGCCGTATCCGGTGCCGTCGAACGCCACGCCGATCACCCGGTCGGTGACGCCGTGCTCCGCGGCCACGGCCGCGATGTGCGCGTGGTGGTGCTGCACGGCGATGGTGCGTTCCAGCGCCAGCTCTTCGGCGAGGCGCGTGGACAGATACTGGGGGTGCAGGTCGCGCACGGCGACCACCGGTTCGATGCGGAAGAGCTGCTTGAACGACTCGTAGGTGCGGCGCCAGTGGTCGGCGGTCTCGAGGGTCTCGAGGTCGCCGACGTGCGGGCTCAGGTAGGCGTCGCGCCCGGCGGCGAGCGTGAAGGTGTTCTTGAGGTGCGGCCCCACGGCCACGAGCGGGACGGGCGCCGGCACCGGGAGCGCCACTGGGAGGGGCGCGAAGCCGCGGGCGCGGCGCATGAGGATCGCGGGGGCCGATCCCGCCGCCGATGGCGGGCCGCCCCACCGCGGGGCCACGCGCAGCACCGAGTCGTCGATGCGGGCCACGATCTCCCGGTCGTGGGTCAGGTAGGCGTCGGCCACGTCGCCCAGGTCGCGCACGGCCTCGTCGAGCGACGCGGCCAGCGGTTCGCCGGCGTGGTTGCCGCTGGTCATCACCAGCGCCCGCCCCACGGCCGCGAGCAGCAGCAGGTGGACGGGCGTGTAGGCCAGCATGACGCCGATGGTGGCAAGCCCGCCCGAGACGGCGGGCGCCACGCCGGAACCGGGGCGCGCCGGCAGGACGACGATCGGTCGGCTCGCTCGCGAGAGCCACTCCGCTTCGTCGGCGGAGACGGCGGCCAGGCGGCGGGCGTCGTCCAACGACCGCACCATCACCGCCAGCGGCTTGCCGTCCCGGTGCTTGCCCCGGCGGAGCCGCGCCACCACGCGTTCGTCGCGCGCGTCGCAGGCCAGGTGGAAGCCGCCCGCGCCCCGCACGGCGAGGATGCCGCCGCCGCGCAGGAGCGCGGCCGCCATCTCGATGGGATCGCCGGTGGCGTAGCGCGTGCCGCGGCCGATGAGCAGCGACAGCCGCGGGCCGCAGGCCGGGCAGCTGTTGGTCTCGGAGTGGTAGCGCCGATCGCCGATGGCGGCGTACTCGCGCGCGCACGCCGGGCACTGCGGAAAGGCGCGCATGCTCGTGCGTTCGCGGTCGTAGGGCATCCGTTCGATCACCGTGTAGCGCGGGCCGCAGTTGGTGCAGGTGATGAACGGATACCGGTAGCGGCGGTCGGCCGGATCGAACAGCTCCGCCTCGCAGTCGGCGCAGGTGGCCACGTCGGGGGAGACCCACTGCCCGCGGTCGCCCGTGCGGTCGCTCTCGACGATGCGGAATGGACCGGGTTCGAGCTCGCCGGCGGGCTCGCGTTCCACGCGGTCGATGCGTGCCAGGGGCGGCGCCTCCGCGGAGAGGGCGGTGAGGAAGCGATCGAGTTCGAGCGATTCGCCGGCCACGGCGATCTCGACGTCGCCGGTGGTGTTGCGCACCCAGCCGCGCAGGCCGTGGCGCACCGCGAGCCGGTGCACGAAGGGACGGAACCCGACCCCCTGCACCACCCCGGCAATGCGAAGGCGGAGCGAGCCCGTTGCGCCTCCGGTGCCCGACTCCGCCCGCTCGTCCACGACCGCTCCGTTCATGCGTGAGCGCGCGCCGCCACCGGCGCGCTCGCCGGCGCTCGGCCCGACCGGGCGGTGCGGCGGATGAAGTCGAACCACTCCTCGAGGCCGCTCCCCGTGGTGGCCGAGGTGAAGTAGAAGTCCAGCTCCGGGTTCACCTCGCGGGCGAAGGCCACCGCGCGGTCGATGTCGAACGGCACGTACGGCAGCAGGTCCATCTTGTTCAGCACCGCAACCTTCGACTCGCGGAACATCTTCGGATACTTGAGCGGTTTGTCCTCGCCCTCGGTCACCGAGAACACCACCACCTTGGCGTCCTCGCCCAGGTACCAGGAGGCCGGACAGACGAGGTTGCCGACGTTCTCGATGAACAGCAGGTCGGTGTCGGCGAGATCGACCGCCTCGAGTCCGTTGTCGATCTGCCGCGCGTCGAGGTGGCAGGCGCCGCCGGTCACCACCGCCTGCACCAGCCGGTCGGTGTGGCGGGCCAATCGCTCGGCGTCGTTCTGCGTCTGTACGTCGCCGGTGATCACGGCCATGCGCAGCTCGCCGCCCAGCGCGTCGAGGGTGCGCTCGAGCAGCAGCGTCTTGCCGGCGCCCGGCGACGAGACGAGGTTGAGCGCGGCGACGCCCTGGGCATCGAGGCGGGCGCGGATGTCGCGGGCGATGGCGTCGTTCTTCTCCATGACGCGTTCGCGCACTTCGATCGTTCTAATGGCCATCGTCCAGCTCCAGGTAGCTCACCCGGAGCACGTCGCCGGGCTTGCGGTCCAACTGCGGTTTGGCGCCGCCGAAGGGCGGCTGCGAGAGCAGCACTTCGAGGCAGAACTCCAGATTGTCGGCCTCGAGCCCCGAGTCGTCGCCGATTTCGACGCCGACGGCGGTGAGCGTGCCCGCCGCGCGGTCGTACTTCTCGTCGACGATGCGGCAGATCTCCATGGCGACGCTCATTTCGTGCATGACTATGCCCAGCACCCCGCGGCCGCGCCGGTGGGGGGCGCGGCGGGAGCGTGGAGCGGCGCATC
Source organism: uncultured Gemmatimonadaceae bacterium (assembly GCA_963775915.1). Classification (GTDB taxonomy): domain Bacteria; phylum Gemmatimonadota; class Gemmatimonadetes; order Gemmatimonadales; family Gemmatimonadaceae; genus JAGWRI01. The sequence continues at coordinate 152,121 of CAVZKH010000007.1, read as the reverse complement.
GCGCACCGCGCGCGGCGGACATGCGTAGCCCCAGCCGCGCAGCTGATCAAGGGCCATCTCCACCACGCGGTCGATGTTGTCGGCCACGGCGGGCGTCATCGGATCGCCGAGTTCGAAGGTCTTGGGTTCGAGCCCGACCGCGACCATCTCCGGCGGCAGCGTGCCGCGGAACTCGGCCACCGCCAGCACCTCGCGCAGGTCGATCTGGTGCTGCGACACCTTGAGCGCCACCTGGCGGGGAATCTCCTCCCCGAACAGGCTGATCGGAGTGCCGACGGGGCGGCCGGTGCGGATCGCGTCGAGAAAGAGCACCCGCCGGGCCGACTCGAGCAGCGGCAGCAGCGTCATGCCCCACGTGCCGCCGTCCACCAGTTCGACCGCGGGAGGGATCTCCCACCCCTCCCGCAGCCGTTCCAGCGCCGCGAGCCCGATGCCGTCGTCCCCCATGATCGGGTTGCCGAGTCCGATGACCAGGTCGCGGGCCATGGGGCTAGCCGTCGGCGTAGTGTTCGTCGATCGGGACGAACCGCCCGCCGCTTACCATGGACGACATCGTGCCGCTGCGCTCCAGCAGGTCGGCGCGCACGGCCAGATAGACGTGGACGATGATGAAGAACGGGAAGTACCAGGTGGCGACGTGATGGATCACGCGCACGTACTGGAATCCCCCGAACAGCGGCGCGAGCTGTCCGAACGTGTGCATGAAGATGCCCGTCGGATTGGACTCGCCGAACATGATGAACCCGGTGACGACCATGAGGCCGGCCACCAGATAGGTGAACGTGTAGGCGAACTGCTGGAGCGGGTTGTGGCCCAGATACCGCGGCGAGCGCTCCGGGTGGATCATGAGATAGAACTTCACCATCTTCCACAGGTTCACCCAGTCGCGCTTGCGCACGGGGAAGAGCGCCGCGAGGCGTTCGAACCGGTTGCCGGCGAACAGCCAGTACACGCGCACGATCGCCGTGGCCACGAGCAGGCCGGCGGCGATGAAGTGCGCGAGGCGCACCCACTGCAACCCGAAGGTGCTGCCCGGTCCCGGGGCGATGAAGTACGGCCGCCCGATCCAGAATCCGGTCAGCGCGAGTATCGCGATGCAGCCGACGGCGATCCAATGCATCATCCGGATCGGCCAGTGCCACAGGTAGACCCAGTGGTGGTCGGGCGCGCCCCCGCCCACCGGCTGTTCGAACGTCGACGACATGGCGCGATGGTCGATGACCGGCCAGTGCGGTTCCGGCCGGCTCTTGACGTCCCGAGGGCTCATTGTGCTCGCACCTCCGTCACCGTTTCGCCGAGCGCGTCCAGCACGTGGACGCCGCAGGCGTTGCACGGATCGAACGAGTGAACCGTCCGCAGGATCTCGATCGGCTGCTCGGGATTGACCAGCGGGTGGTTGTCGGTGAGCGCGGCTTCGTATGGGCCCACCACGCCCTTGTCGTCGCGGGGCGAGGCGTTCCACGTGGTGGGCACCACGCACTGGTAGCGCGAGATCTTGCCGTCGGTGATCTCGACCCAGTGGCCGAGGGCGCCGCGCGGGGCGTCGAGCGCGCCGTAACCGCGGGCCGTCTTGGGCCAGGTGTCCGGCTCCCAGTTCTTGCCGGCGAAGGTGGACACGTCCCCGGCCTTGATGCGCGCCACGAGGTCGTCGAACCAGACGCTCATCTGGCGCGACAGCAGCACGGTCTCCATGCCGCGGGCCGCGGTGCGGCCGAGCGTCGAGAAGAGCGCCGCCGGCCCGACGTTGAGGGCCTTCAGCGTGTCGCCGACGATGGCCTTGATGTCCTTGTGTCCGCTCGCGTAGCCGACGAGCATGCGCGCCAGCGGGCCGACTTCCATGGGGTGGCCGTCGTAGCGCGGGGCCTTCATCCAGGTGTACTTGGTCTCGTCCTGGAGGAACTGCCAGGGCGGCTGCGGACCCGTGTAGTGGGGCTTGGTCTCGCCCTTGTACGGGTGCAGGGCCGCCTTGGGCCCGTCGGCGTAGTCGTACCACGCGGCGTAGACCGACTCGGTGACCTTTTCCTGGTCGTACGGCAGGACCTTGCTCAGGTCCTTGTTCATGACGATGCCGCGCGGCAGGTACAGCGAGTTCAGGTCGCGGATGTCGGTGGTGGGGAATTCACCCACCGCGAGATAGTTGCCGGTGCCGCCGCCGATGGATGCCCAGTCCTTGTAGAAGCCGGCGATGGCGACGAGGTCGGGCCAATACACCTGCTCGACGAAGCGCTGGGCCCGGGTGATCATGTCCTTGATCTCGGTGAGCTTGGCGGCGTTGATCGTCGCGGTGCCCTCGAGGTTGATGGCGCTGGCCATGCCGCCGACGAGGAAGTTCGGGTGCGGGTTCTTGCCCCCGAAGATCGTGTGCAGGCGGATGACGTCGCGCTGCCAGTCGAGCGCTTCCAGATAGTGCGCCACGGCGAGCAGGTTGACCTCGGGCGGCAGCTTGTACGCCGGATGGCCCCAATAGCCGTTCGCGAAGATGCCGAGCTGGCCGGTGCCGACGAAGGTCTTGAGCCGCTCCTGCACCTCCCGGAAGTACGTCGGCGAGTTGTTCGGCCAGGGCGAGATCGACGCGGCGATCTTGGCCGTCCCGGCCGGGTCGGCCTTGAGGGCGCTCACCACGTCCACCCAGTCGAGCGCATGCAGGTGGTAGAAGTGGATCACGTGGTCCTGAATGAACTGCATGCCGTGCACGAGATTGCGAATCGTGTTGGCATTGGGCGGGATGTGGATGCCGAGCGCGTCCTCGACGGCGCGGCACGAGGCCACGGCGTGAACGACGGTGCAGACGCCGCAGATGCGCTGCGTGTAGGCCCAGGCGTCGCGGGGGTCGCGGCCCTCCATGATGATCTCGATCCCGCGGAATTGGGTCGAGCAGGCCCAGGCGTCGGAGATCTTGCCGTTGTCGGCCTGGGCCTCGATGCGCAGATGGCCTTCGATGCGCGTGATCGGATCGACGACGACTTTGGTCTTCGCCATGGCTATTCCTCCCGGCCGGTTTCGCCCGGCGATTTGTCGACGGCCGCTTCATGGCGCCGCGAACGGATCTGATACATGCCCGTCGCCGCGGCGTGCGCCGCGACGCCAGCCGCCGCGCCGATCGCGAGGGCCGCGCCGAAGATGTCGGCCGTATGTTCCACCCCGATGCCGGCCACGTTCGGCAGCCGGTGATAGAACGGCGACATGGTGTCCCAGAAGTTGCGCTCGGTGCACCCGATGCACGGGTGGCCGGCGCCGATCGGGAAGTCCGTGTGCGAGTTCCACATGAAGATGGGACACGGCGAGAAGGTGGCCGGGCCCTTGCAGCCCACCTCGTACAGGCACCAGCCCTCGCGGGCGCCGGCGTCGTCGAACGTGCGCACGAACTGGCCGGCGTCGTAGTGGGCGCGGCGCGGGCACTGGTCGTGGATCCGGTTGCCGTAGGCGAACAGCGGGCGGCCGTCGCCATCGGTTTCGGGCAGCCGCCCGAAGGTGAGGTAGTGCACCACCGTCGCGGTGATGACGTCGGCGATCGGCGGGCAGCCGGCGATGTTGAGCACGGGCTTGTCCTTCACGATCTCGGAAACGCCCACGGCGCCCGTGGGATTCGGCTTCGACGCCTGCACGCTGCCCCAGTGGGCGCAGGCGCCGACGGCGATCACGGCGGCCGCGTCCTTGGCCGTTTCTTCGAGCAGCGACCGCGCCGTCTTGCCGCCGATCATCGTGTAGATGCCATTCTCGTTGGTCGGCACCGAGCCGGTGACGACGAGCAGATACTTGCCCGCGTTCTCCTTGCGAGCCGTTGCCAGGGCCTGCTCGGCATGCGTGCCCGCGGCGGCCATAAGCGTATCCATAAAATCGAGCGACACGACGTCGAGCACGAGGTCGCCGATGGTCGGGTCGGAGGTGCGGATGACGCTCTCCACGCACCCGGTGCATTCCTGCAGCTGCAGCCAGATGACGCTCGGCCGCTTCAGCGCTTCCATGGCCTCGGCGATTCTCGGAACCGCCAGGCTGCTGAGACCGAGAACAGCGGCCATCTGTCCGCAGAATTCGATGAAGTCGCGTCGGCTGATGCCGCGGCGGCCGAGGTATCCGCCCAGCGCCTCATCGTCTGACCACGCATGCGTGGTTGGCGTGAGCATAACACAACCCCCTAGGATGGGTTGGCGTTCCGCGGCACCTGCGGGCTCGGTGTTTCCGAGGACGCCTGCCGCGTCTATAGCGATCGCGTGCTCACACGTTCCGTCCGAACCCGGGGACCATATAGAAGCGAAGCCCTGAACAACTGGGGAGTTGCGCTTACAGGGCCGTGGGGGAAATCCTTACTGACTGCGCGGCGAACATCGGGCTGCGCCCCAACCCCTGGCTTCTGCATCTTCCGGCCCAGTCAGGCCATTCAACTCCGCCACCCGTTCGAGGTCGACATGCCCGAGTTCACCCGCGGCGCGCTCCGCGCCATCAGCCTTCTCGCCCTGCCCCCCCTGATCGCGATGGCGGCCTGCAAGCAGTCCGCCCCGCCGCCCAAGACGCCGCTGGCGCAGCTGACCGCCGGCACCGACTCGACGGCCAATCCGCACAACACGATGTCGGCCGAGGCGCGGGCGGCGCTCGACAGCGGCAACGCCCAGTACAAGGCCGCCAGGTACGACGCGGCGCTCAAGAGCTACCGCAAGTCGTCCGAGCTGGCGCCGCTCAATGCCGCGCCCTTCTTCGGCATCTACATGGCCGCGGAGAAGCTCGGCAACAAGCCGCTGGCCGACAGCGCATCCGCCGAGATCAAGCGGCGCGAGGGCCCGGGCACGGCGGATCTCACCGACAGCGCGCTGCAGAACCTGCACGCCAACGGGACCAAGAAGGCGCCGACGCCGCCGACGAAGAAGTAGACTCGTCCCGGCGCCGATTCCGAAGGCCCGCGCGGAGGCTGGAGGCACCAGCCGCCGCGCGGGCCGTTCCGCGTTCGGGCGCGGCCGCGTGAGGGCCTGCGCGCCCGCCAAACAGGATCGCATCCTTGCCAGCGTACGCGCCCGCCCGGCGCACGGAGCCCCGCCGGGCGACGGGCCCGCCGCCGGCGATCGGCCGGGAAACGGCGCGGGGCACGGAGCCTGACCGCGGCCCCGTGCCCCACGTGCGCCCGCCCCCGCGGGTGCTTCAGCTCACCGCTTCAGTGGATCGGTCAGATGGCAGATCAGGCACATCTGCGGGTTCTTCGCCTGCATCTGCTGCGCGTTGAAGTTCGGCCCGTGCGGGTTCATGTGCAGCCCGAGGTCCGAGTGACAGCGCAGGCAGTCGCGCTGCTGGTGGCAGGCCGTGCAGCTGGTGAGGCCCTGCCGCGCGGCCTGGCCGTGCTGCAGCAGCCAGAGCGGCTGATTGTTGTGCGCCGGCCCGCGGACTCCCGCGGTGTTGGCGATGCCCGACTTCTCGTGGCACGACCGGCAGAAGGTCTCCACGCTGTGGCAGGTGCTGCAGTTCTGGGTCTGCGCGTAGGCGCTCGTCGCGTGGCGCGCCACGAAGTCATCCGGATGGAAGTTGCGCCGGGTGGACACGCCGTCGTGGCACGACGTGCAGTCGCGCGGCTGGTGGCAGGCCTGGCAGTTCATGCGGCCGCTGGCAGCGACCACCTTGTGGTTGGTGGCCCACCCCGGCGGGTGGATGGCTGCCGGCAGGCCGTTGCTCTGCATGCCGCTGTGGCACTGGGCGCAGAACGTCGACTGGGCGTGACAGCCCAGGCAGTTGAGCTTGCCGCTCGTGGCCACGGTGGCGTGGTTGGTGGCGAAGTCGTCGGGGTGCATGCGCACCACGACCGCGCGCACGGTGTCGTGCGCCGCCGCCAGCAGGAGCGCGGCGTTCTCGACCTTGCCAGCCCCCAGCGTCACGCCGGCGGGGAGCCTGGGCGCCGCCATGGTGAGCACAACCCCGGGCGCCCGGCCCGGCTTGGCCTCGGCCAGCTGGCCGATGACGTCCTTGCCGAGGGTTCCGAGGTGGCAGGTGAGGCACGAACTCTGCGTGTGGCAACTGGCGCAGGTCTGCGGGTTGGCCCGCGCGTCGGCGCCATGGCCGTGCGCCCAGCTGTCGGTCTTGTGCGAGGCGGGCGTGAAGTACGCCGGCGCCCGGTTGGCCACGAGGCTGGCCACGCGATCGTCGGCGCCCAGCGCGCGGATGGCGGGCAGGAGGTCGGCGTTCGGGTGGCAGCGGGCGCAACTCTGCCTGGCGTGGCAGACGGCGCACTGACTGGCCTGGGCGCCGGTCGTCGGCGCGTGCGCGGCCAGCCAGTTGGAATCGCTGTGCGAGGGCGGCTTCGGGAAGGCGGCGATGGTGGACGCCGACAGCGCCGTTGCCTGGACGAGGGGCTTGTGGCAGGTGGCGCACTGGGCCGTGGACGCCAGGTGTTCCGGCGCCTGATGGCGGTGACACTGGATGCAGGCCGAGGGGTCCGCCCCCACGACATGCATCCACGCCGTATCGCGTCCGGCCTGGGCGCCGTGGCAATTGGCGCACTCGGCGGGCGTTCCCGCCGCCTTCGACATCATCGTGTGGAGGGTGTGCGAGAACCGCAGGTTCGTGGCGTGCGGGGTCGGCCCGTTCCAGGCGATCTGCCGCACGTCGGTGCCGTTGTGGCACTGGGCGCACACGTCCTTCGTGGGAAACAGGTGCGACGTGTCGCCGTCGAAGATTCCGGCGTGGCACCCGGCGCACGTGGGGAAGAGCTTGGCGTGCAGGGCGTGCGGGAAGTTGCCGGGCGCCTGCCGCATAGCGAGCGCCGCGGTGGCCGCCGCGAGCACGAGGGGGACGATCAGCCGGTGCACTTTCATGGTTTCCTCACCGGACCGACGGTCCAGGGCGCGGGTTCACCGCCCACGCGCCACTCGAGGCGCACACTGGCGCGGAGCTGGTTCCAGTCGACCATGCCAGGGTCGTTCCGGCCCGTGTGCCGGTAGACCGTGGCGTCGCCGATGAAGCGCAGATCGGGGTGCAGCTGATAGGTCCCCTGGAGGCCGCCCCCGAGCACCCGCCCCTCGCCGACCGTGAATTCATACAGGTTCTGGAATGCCGTGCCGTGCAGGGCGAGCGAGCCGCGGTCGCCGGGACTCCAGCGGATCGCGACATCGCCGTCGCTGCTCGACGCGCCGAAGTTGATGTCCATGTTGTAGCCGCCCTGCACGCTCCACGTGTCGGTGGCGCGGAGCGAGCCGGTGGCGCCGACGTGCCACCCGCTGCTGCGCAGCGGCAGGAAGGCGACGCCCGAATAGGTGTCATCGTACTTGCGGTAGCCGCCGGAAACGCCCAGCCCGAGCCGGGCGCCGGGCGCCGTCCAATTGAGGCTGCCCGTGGTCTCGTCGTACCCCACGGGCGAGAAGGCGCCCCAGATGGTCCAGAGGTCGAAGTAGGGCACGTAGCGGCGGAACTCGACCTGCGGCGTGAAGTCGTGCCAGGGGTCGAGCGCGAAGTGCGCCACGAGGTCGTTGAACGTTTCGGTGGCGAGGTTGCGCGTCGCCTCGCCGTTCACGGTGAGGCCGCCGAAGCGCCACGAGGCGTTGGCGGCCACCCGCTCCGCATAGAGCGTCGACCGGTCGTTGGGCATCTGCCGCTGGTACTGCAGCGTCATCGCGCCGTTCGCGCTGGGCCGGATCTGCACCGAGCCGCCCACGAGGAACGACTTGTCGAGGGGCGGGATGTCCTCCACCGGCGTGAGTTCGGCGGCGTCCAGCGGACGGTCGAGCCCTTGAATGAGCGTGCCGCCGCCGTAGACGTTGATGCCGATCTCGGAAATCGGATGCACGCTGATCGAGGCGCCGTCGAAGTTGAACACCCCGAGCCCTCCCGTCGTCCACTGGCGGCCGAGGCGGGCGAGCACGGGGGAGCGATCGTATTCGAGATAGGCCGCGAGCACGTCGAAGGTCTGGTCCGCCTGCGGCCAGAGGTCGCGGTGGTCGCCGGCGGCGGTGCGCGCGCGGAGCTGGGCGTGCACGCTGAGACCGGTGCCGAGGCCCCACGCGGTGACGTCGAGATCCTGCATCAGCGCCGTGAGGTGCGCCTGCGGGGCCGACGCGTAGTAGTAGCAGTAGGCGTCGCCCGTGGCGCAGGTGGTCACCGATCCGTTGGGCGTGCGCCGCAGCAGATTGGACATGGAGTCGGTGGCCGCGAAGGGCACGCTGTCGGTCCGCAGCGGGCGCATGTCCAGGAACTGCGCCCAGCTCGAGCCCTGGATGACGTAGCCCTGGGCCCGCGCGCCGGCGGCGGTCAGCATGAGAAGGCAGAGGGCGAGCGCGCCCCGTCGCATGCTCGGTGACAGCGCGTCTCTCATCCCCGCCTCCCCTGAGCGCTTCTGGTCACGGCTCCGTGCCTGCGGCCGCGCACGTACATGGCGTCCTCCGTTACCGACGTGGGCACTTCACGTTCCGGGCCCCCGATTCCGGGGCCCGGTGCTGGTGCGGGCCGGGAAGGTATTCATCCCCGACCCGCACCGGACGTTCGGTCACATCACGTACACCTGCCCCTGCTCACTTGTAGTTCTTGGCCATCGCGGGCAGGATGTTCGTCAGATCCACCGAGATCTTCGGCGCGATCTTGTAGTCGAGCTGAATCTGCTTGATGCTGGCGGTGAGGAGCGTTTCCATGAGGAACGGGTTGTGGACTTCCTCACCCACTTTCTCCGCGAGCAGCAGGTTGAACTTGCCGCCGATGGCCGAGTTCATGGTGGTGCTCTTGAGCTGGGCCGGGTCGATCTGGACGATCTGGCTGCTGAGCGCCGAGTCGAGCAGCGCCAGCCGCGTGATCACCGCCGACATCGCCGACATGGCCACCGCGCCGCTGCCGTGGCAGCCGCTGGCGGCGCAGGCGTTGAAGTCACGCTGCGTGATGTTGCAGCTGGTGGAGGTCGTCGGCACGCCGTTGGCATCGAGGCAGGGCGCACCGAGGAAGATGTGCCCGGTGTAGTTGGTGATCAGCGCGCCGGACGCGTTGTTGATCCGCTTCGGCGTCATGTGGCAGGTGACGCAGAGGTTCGGGTTGGCCGACACCGTGCCGTGCGTTCCGACGATGTTCTTCGGACCCGTGTAGCTGGGCGGGAAGTAGCCGGCCTGGCCGAGGAGCACCGGGCCTTCCGGCGACATCGGCGCATGGGTGCTGGCAGGCGCGACAGCCGAGGCGTTGCGCTGGTGGCACTTCATGCAGAGGTTGTTGGCGGTGTCCGCCACGTTGGTCGGCCACCGCGTCTGGTGGACGTTGGGGCCGCCGTGCGGATCGTGACATACGGCGCACGTGATCGGCATCGCGTTGGCGAGGGTGATCGCGCTGGTCGGCACGTCTTCCACGTAGTTGGTGTTGACGCCCCACGTGTTGAGCGCGCCCTGGCCGGTGTGGCAGGTCTGGCAGTTGCTGGTGGTGCTCACTTCGATGCTGTTGGCGTGCGCCGTCTGCACCCATTCGTCGACGAACGGGTTGTTGGCGCCGGTGTGGCACTCGCCGCAGCCGTTGCCGAAGGCGGCGCCGGTGTCCACGGCGATCGACGGCAGCGGCTCGTTGTCGAGGCTGGGCGACGAAACGTGGGCCAGCCCGGGACCGTGGCAATTCTCGCACTGCACGTCCTTGTACCGCGAGTCGTTGGTGGCGAGGAAGCCCACCAGCGTGTCCTTGGTCGCGTTGCCGTACGAGTTGACCGTGTGACAGGGATTGCAGGACGCCGTGGCGTGCCCGCTGGCCTGGAGGTCGGCCCAGGCGTTGGCGTGATGCGTCTGACTCCACGCCGCCTGCTTCTCGACGTGACAGTTGCCGCAAACGGTCTGCTTGGTGGTGGTGTCCGCGTACCCGACGAAGTTGGCCGCCGCCGCAGGGGGCGTGGTGTTACTCGGCTCGCTCCGGTAAGCGATTTTTTCGCTGGTACACGAAGAGGCGACTAGCGCGCCAGCCAGCAGCGCCGTCAGCCGCCCCATACCCGGACGATGGAACCCTTTCATATGTGTAATCTCCGCACTCCGTGGGGGGCGTGGGAACCAGAAGACTGTGTTCCTCGCAAATTGCGTCCAACCATGCCTTTCTCTCGGTCCCTGGTCTTGCGAGAGGGAATGTGCCCTCAGCCAAATCGTGCAACCGTCGGTAGATGCCGGAGATTTGTAGGGCATTCTCTGACGCCCCTGTAAGTGGTTCGCCCGAGCGTATTTCCGATAGGTGTTGCGTCAACAACCCCGGGCCGCCGGAGCACGAGAACGGGGGGCGGCCCGTACCGGCTCCGCCCCCCGCCCTGCGCCCGCCCCCCGGCGGGTGCGTACGACTCTGCTGATCAACGATACTGGGCTGCCGTCTGCACCAGGATGTTGGCCAGGTTCACGCTGATCTTCGGCGCGATCTTGTAGTCCGTTTGGATCTGCTTGATGCTGCTGGTCAGCAGCGTTTCGATCAGGAACGGGTTGTGCTCCGCGCTGCCGGCCTTCTCGGCCAGCTGCAGATTGAACTTGGCGCCGATGGCCGAGTTCATCGTCGTCTTCTTGAACTCGGTGGCGGCGATCTGGACGAGTTGGCTGTTCAAGGCCGAGTCAAGCAGCGCCAGCCGGGACTCCACCGCGTTCATGGCGCCCTGAGCGGCCGCCGGAGTGCCGTGACAGCCGCTGCCGGCGCAGGCGTTGAACGACCGCTGCGAGATGGCGCAGGTGCCGGTGGTCGGCACGCCCTGCGAATCGAGGCAGGGGGCCGCCGCGAACGTGTGGCCCTGATACGCCCATACGAGGGCGCCGCTGGCGTTGTTCACCGTCATCTTGCCCATGTGGCAGGTGACGCAGAGGTTCGGGTTGGCCGACGAGCCGTGCGTGCCGACGATCGTGTCGGGACCCGTATAGCTCGGTGGGAACCAGCCCGCGTAACCCAACAGCACCGGGCCTTCGGGGGCCATCGGCGCGTAGCTACTGGCCGGGACCGGAGCCTTTCCGTTCCGCTGGTGGCACTTCATGCAGAGGTTGCCAGCAGTGTCGGCGACGTTGATCGGATACCGCAGCTGGGCGACGTTCGGGCCGCCGTGCGGGTCATGGCAGACGGCGCACGTCACCGTCATCGGGTTGGTCGCTTCCTGCGACGCTTCGAGATAGTTCGTGTTCACGCCCCACTTGGCCAGCACGTCCTGGCCCACATGGCAGTAGGTGCACGACGCGTTGCCGAGCGCGTGCGCCTCGACGTGGGCGTGGCCGGCGTCGCCGGTCCGCACCCATTCGTCCACGAACGGGTCGTGGCTGCCCGTGTGGCATTCCCCGCAACCGTTGCCGAACGTCGCGCCGGTGTCCACGGCGATCGACGCGAACGGCTGGTTGGTGAGGCCCGGGGACGACACGTGCGTCTGGCCGGGGCCGTGGCAACTCTCGCACTGCACGTCTTCGTAGCGCGCGGACTTGGTGGCGGTGAAGCCGACCAGCGTGTCGCTCACCGCGTTGCCGTTGGCGCTCACCGTGTGGCAGGGCTCGCACGCGGCGGTCGCGTGCCCGCTCGCCTGCAGATCGGCCCAGGCGTTCGCGTGCTTGGTCGCGCCCCACTTCTTCTGCTGATCGAAGTGGCACGTGCCGCACACCGTCTGCTTGGTGGCGGTGTCGGCGTAGCCGACGAAATTCGCCGCGGCCGCCGGCGCCGGCGGCGTCGACAGGCTGGGCTCGCTCTTGTACGTGATCTTCTCGCTCGTGCATGACGCGGCGACCATCGCTCCAATCATCAGCGCAGTCAGCCGCCCCACAACCGGTGTAATGGTCGTCCTGATTCGCATTGCGTCCACCTGCCCGGCGGGCCTGTTCTCGTATGTGTCGTTGAGTGCACCCTGCACCGGAGCGGGCCTTGCGTACCGCGCGAACCCCGCGTCCGATGGGTCGAATTTCCCGGGTCTTGTGATTTCTTTGCGTCGGCGGAACCCGGAGATTTCGAGGTTGGCGGCCTACAGGCGTGTCGGTGCATGCCGGACGCAAGACGGCGGGGAGCGGCCCGCGCCGGCTCCGTGATTTCCGTGTCAGCGGCAAGGGCGCACCACGAAGTACTGCCGAGGCCGCGCAACGGCTGACCGGCCCGCGAAACGACCACGCGTGCGGTTTTTCCCTACACCGTTCTCCCCGGCGCCTGACTGACGGCGGTGCCCGCGGTTCCCACCTTCGCCCTATTCCGCGGGTACGGCCCCTGGGGGGCCCGAGCTCCGCTCCGACCAGGGAGGAACGATGTGCCTCGGCGTGCCCGGCCGCGTGCTCGAAGTGAACGGCCAGATCGCGCAGGTCGACTTCTTCGGCGTCCGCCGCGAGACGCGGCTCGACATCATCGACGAGCCCGTGGCCCCCGGCGACTACATCCTCAACCACGTGGGGTTCGCCATCCGGCGGATTCCCGGCGACGAGATCGAGGAGACGCTGGCGCTGTACGAACTGCTGCTGCGCGAAGCGGAGAGCGACATGATGGCGGCCGACGTGCGGGGCGAGATCGACGCGACGCGCGCGCCGGCCCGCGAACGCGCCACGGGGCGCCCCGGTGCCTGAGTCGCCGACGGCGGCCCCAGCCCCCACCCTGCCCAAGGGCGCCAACGAACTCAAGTTCCGCGACCCGGCACGGGCGCGCGAACTCGCCGCGGCCATCGGCCACATGTGCGATCAGATCGGCCGCGCGCCCGTGACGGTGATGCACGTGTGCGGCAGCCACGAGCAGGCGATCGCGAAGTTCGGACTTCGCCAGACCTTCCCCGAAGCGCTCGACGTGATCATGGGCCCGGGGTGTCCCGTCTGCGTCACCGACCTGCCGGAAGTGGACGAGGCGGTGGTGCTGGCCGAGGACGGCGTGCGAGTGGTGACGTACGGCGACATGCTCCGCGTGCCGGGCACGGTGCGCTCGCTGGCCGAAGTGCAGTCGATGGGCGGCACCGTGGACGTGGTGTACAGCGCGGCGCAGGCGGTGGACATCGCGCGCGACACCACCGAGCCGGTGGTGTTCTTCGCCAGCGGATTCGAGACGACGGCGGTGGCCACCGCGGCGATCCTGGTCGACGATCCGCCGCCGAACTTCTACGTGCTCTCGGCGCACAAGTACATCCCGCCGGTCATGGAGATCGTGGCCGAGATGCCGGACACGCGCATCGAGGGCTTCCTGGCCGCGGGCCACGCGGCGACGATCACCGGGTGGGGGATCTTCGAGCGGTTCGTCGAGCGCCACGGCATTCCGGTGGTGGTGGCCGGATTCGAGCCGCTCGACATCCTGGCCGGGCTGGCCCAGCTCGTGGAACTGATCCGCGACAAGCGCCATGAAGTCGTGAACGCATTTCCGCGCTGCGTGACCAGGGAAGGCAACGCGGTGGCCCAGCGCGAGCTGTGGCGGGTGTTCCGCACCACAGGCGGCAACTGGCGCGGCATCGCGCACGTGCCCAACGGCAACCTGCGCCTGCGCGACGAGTTCTCGCGGTTCGACGCCCGGCGCCACTTCACGATCGATCTCAAGCGGCTGTGGACGCAGGCGCCGGCGGCGCTCACCCAGCTCTGCATCTGCGGCGACATCATGGCCGGCATCTCGTCGCCCGAGAAGTGCTCGCTGTTCGGCAAGGAATGCGTGCCCGACGCGCCGGTGGGCGCCTGCATGGTGAGCAGCGAGGGCACCTGCCGCATCTGGCATCAGTACGGAGGGCATCCGAAGCTATGAGCGCCAGCATCAACGAAGAGGCGGTGCGCGCGCACTCCGGCCGCCGCGACCCGACAATCGTCATGAAGCACGGCGCCGGCGGGCGCGCCATGCGCCGGCTGATCCAGGAGACGCTCACCCGCGGCTTCGTCGACATCGAGGTGGACGGCTTCGGCATCGCCGCCATGGACGACGGCGCGGCGCTGCGCGTGGGTGACAAGTGGCTCGTCGTCACCACCGACTCGCACGTGGTGCAGCCGGTGTTCTTCCCGGGCGGCGACATCGGGCGGCTGGCCATCGCGGGCACGGTCAACGACCTGGCGATGATGGGCGCCACCGAACCGCTGGGCCTCACCTGCGCGCTGATCGTCGAGGAGGGGTTCACCTTCCCCGACCTCGAGCGGGTGCAGCAGTCGATGTTCGACACGTGCCGCGAGGCGGGCACGACGGTGGTCACCGGCGACACCAAGGTGATGGGACGCGGCGAACTCGACGGCGTGGTGATCAACACCACCGGCGTGGCGATGGCCGACGCCGTCGTGCGCGACTCGGGGCTGCAGGTGGGCGACCGGATCATCGTCACCGGCAACGTCGGCGACCACGGCATGGCCCTCATGGTGCACCGCCACCGGCTGCAGATCGACGCCGAACTCAGGTCCGACGTGGCGCCGCTCAACCACATGATCCGCGACGCGCTGCGCGCCCGGCCGCGGCGCCGTGGTGGCGATGAAGGACCCCACGCGGGGCGGACTCTCCAGCGCGCTGCACGAGATGGCGGAGAAGGCGGGCGTGGGCATCCTGATCCGCGAGGAGCTGGTGCCGGTGAATCCGGTGGTGGCCGCCGCCGCGGAAATGCTGGGGCTCGACCCGATGCACGTGGCCAACGAGGGAAAGGCGGTGCTGGGCGTGCGGGGCGACGACGCCACCGTGGACGCGGTGCTCGCCGCCCTGCGCGGACATCCGCAGGGCGTGAACGCCACGGTGATCGGCGAGTGCGTGAGCACCCGCCCCGGCGACGTCGTGCTCGACACCGGACTCGGCAAGCGGCTGCTCTCCGAGTACGAGGGCGAACTCCTCCCGCGCATCTGCTGAGGACGCCGGCCGTGGCCATGGAGCACATCCACATCGAACGCGAGGGACCGGTCGGGCTGCTCGTCATCGACCGGCCGGCGCGGTTCAACTCCATGGACGTGGAGACGGCGCGCGACTTCCGGAAGGCGGGGCTGCAGCTGGCGCGGGACAGGGACGTGCGGTGCGTGATCGTGCGCGGCACCAACGGCATCTTCTGCAGCGGCGCCGATCTCAAGTACATCCGGGCGCAGGGCTCGCAGGAGGACTTCGGCTACCTGCGCCCCGACGGCACCGCCGAGCCGCCGGGATTCGGCGAGGGATTCAAGGAGATCCTCGAGTACCTGCACAGCACGATTTCCGAGATCAAGCGCGCGCCCAAGCCGTTCATCGCCGCCGTGGACGGGGTGGCGGCGGCCGGCGGCTTCGGCATCGCCATGGCGTGCGACCTCGTGTTCGCCTCCGACAGCGCGACGTTCGAATGGGCGTACCACAAGACGGGGCTCACCGGCGCCGAGAGTTCGACCTTCTTCCTGCCGCGGCTCGTGGGCCTGCGCATGGCGATGGGCCTCGTGCTGCTGAACCCGCGGCTTTCGGCGGCCGAGGCGAAGGACCTGCGGCTCATCAACGACGTATTCCCGAAGGAATCGTTCGCCGACCGGGTGATGGAGATCGCGCAGCGCATCGCCGCCGGGCCCACGGGCGCGTACGCCGTGGCCAAGAGCCTCATCAATCAGGCCGCCGGCGTGGAGCAGCTGGACTACCACCTGGACGAGGAGCTGCGGCACCTCGCGCGCTCCGCGGACGGCCGCGACTTCGCCGAGGGGCTCGCCGCCTTCTTCGGCAAGCGGCCGGCCGCATTCGAAGGCCAGGGCTAGCGCTCCGCGGCGCCCCCGGGTCGGGGTCTCCCCGACCGATTGCGGGCACACTCCCGATGCCTCCCACCCCGCGGCCGCCGGTACGTACAGGTGTCGGTGCCGCGCCCCCGATCGGGGCGGGATTGGAGATGAGACCATGTTTGCCGCCAGGAAACGCGACCAGGCCGCCACCGGCGATCCGTCGGCGCTCGACGCGCTGCTCGACGCCGAACGCGCCGTTGCGCTGAGCCTGCAGGAGGCGGAGCAGCGGGCCGAGCACGTGGTGCGCGACGCGCGCGCCGCGGCCCAGGAGGCGGACGCGGCCGGGGAACGCGAGTTGCGCGAGGCGCTGGCCCTGCTCGACACCCAGGCAGCGCGGCAGCGCGACGACGACGCGCGGGCAATCCGGGACGAGGCAGAACGGCGGCGGCGGCTCTATGCCGACGCCGACGACGCCCGCGTCGCCGCCATCGCCGATCGCATTGCCCAGCGCATCGCGCCGGCGGCGCCGTGATCATCCCCATGGCGAAGGTCCGGGTGCTCGGACCGAAAGACCGGTTCGACGCCGTGTTGGACGCGGTGCAGGACTTCGGCCAACTGCAGATTGCCGAAGCGCCGTCGCACACGGGCACAGCGCCGGCACGGCTCGATGCCGAAACCCAGCGACGGCGCGTGCAGCTCACGCGGGTCCTGGACGAGGTGGACGAGGCGCTGCGGCTGCTCGACGCCGCCGCAAGTGGCGCCACGCCGGTGGAACCACACGCGCCGACGACGGCCGAGTTCGCGCACTGGGCGCGGCTCGCCGACCGCACGGCGCGCCACGCGCGCACACTGCGCACGCGCGAGACGGCTCTGAACGAGGAGCGCGCCCTTATCACGCGCTACCGCGATTTCCTCTCGGCCATCCTGCCGGCCGTCCGGAAGGTGGCGAATTCGCCGCGCCTCACGAGTCACGCCGTGGTGATACCCGCCTCGGCCCGGCCCACGGTGGACGCGCTGGCCGCGGCCCTGCGCGAACAGCTGGGCGCCGAATTCAGCATGAGCGTGCACGATCTGCCCGGCGGCGACGTGGCCATCCTGCTGGTGCTTCCGCGCGAATTCAGCGAGAAGCTCGACGCCCGGCTGGCCGAGGCGCGGGTGCCCGAGGTGCCGCTGCCCGAGGGGTACCGCGACGTGCCGTTGGAGCAGGCGGTGCCGAAGATGCTGGCGCGGCTGTTCGAGATTCCTTCCGAGCTCGACGCCTGCGCCGCCGACCGCCGGACTCTGGCGGCCGCGACCGGGCGGGAACTGCGGCGGGCGCACGCGGCGATCGACGACTGGATGATGAGCGTCAGAGCACACGAGCACACCGCGGTCACGCGTTTCGCATTCTCCATCGAGGGATGGGTGCCCGAGCGGAGCGTGGCGGAACTGACGCGTCGCGTGGCCGCGGCCGCGGGGCCGACCGTGGTGGTGGAAACGGTGGCGCGCGAGGACTGGGGCGAGGAGGACGCGCCGGTGGTGCTGTCCAATCCGCGCCTCTTCCGCCCGTTCGAGAAGGTGAGCGCGTTGTTGCCGCTGCCCAAGTACGGCACGATCGACCCGACGCCCTTCGTGGCGGTGTTCTTCCCGTTGATCTTCGGCATGATGCTGGGCGACGTGGGCTACGGCACGCTGCTGGCCGTGCTGGCGCTGGTGCTGCACGCGAAGGCCAAACCGGGCTCGTTCTGGCGCACGGCGACGGAGATCGCCGGTCCCTGCGCCGCCTTCGCGATCATCTTCGGCGTGCTGTACGGCGAGTTCTTCGGCGATCTCGGCACGCGGCTGTTCGGCATGCACGCAATCATCTTCGACCGCGAGAGGGCGGTGTTCGCGGCGCTGGCGCTGGCGATCGGCCTCGGCGTCGTGCAGGTGGTGCTGGGACTCATCCTCGGGGCGATCACGTCGTTCCGCCGCCAACCCAAGCACGCGCTGGGCAGCGGCGTCTCGGCGTTCATGGTGCTGGTGGTCGTGGCGGCGCTGCTGGCGGCGTTCAAGGTGCTGCCCGCCAGGCTCTTCACGCCGGCCGTCATCGTGCTGCTGGTGGCATTCCCGGTGCTCGTGTTCGCCGAAGGGATCATTGCGCCGGTGGAGTTCCTGGCCACCCTGGGCAACGTGCTGAGTTACGCCCGTATCATGGCCATCGGCACCGCCTCGGTGATGCTCGCCGTGGTCGCCAACCAGATGGTCGGCGCGATCGGCAGCACGGCCGTCGGCCTCGTGTTCGCGCTGTTGTTCCACCTCGTGAACTTCGCCATCGGGATCTTCAGCCCGGCGATTCACACGCTGCGTCTGCATTACGTGGAGTTCTTCGGAAAGTTCTTCAGTCCGGGCGGACGGCCGTACCAGCCGTTCGGCCACCGGGCGCCGCCCTCACCCGAGTCGTCAAGGAAGACCTCATGAACATGATGTGGATCGTGATCAGCGCCGCCGCGGTGCTCAGCGTCGCCGCGCTGGCGACCGCGTGGGCCCAGTCGAAGATCGGCACGGCCGGCGCCGCGGCACTCGCCGAGAAGCCGGAACTGGCGGGCACGATCATCGTGCTCGTCGCCATTCCGGAGACGATGGTGATCCTGGGCTTCATCGTGGCCGTGCTCATCCTGCTGCGGGCGGGCGGAGGCTGACCCATGCCGGCGCTCGCCGGCCCGCTGCTGGAGCAGCTTCGGCGGGACGTCGACGCCGCCATCGCGGCGCGCGCGGCGGCGGCCGACGCGGAGGCCACGCGTGTCCGCGACGCAGCCGCCGCTCAGCGCGCACACCGCCGAGCCGCGGCGTTGGACGCCCGCGAGCGCGAGATCGGGCGCGCCCGCCAGGCCGCGCGCGATGCGGCGACCCAGGCCACGGTGGGCGACGTGCTGGCGGCGCGCGCGGCGTTTCTCGACCGGGTGTTCGTCGTTGCCAACTCCTGCCTCGAAGCCATGGTCGCGGCCCCCGACTTCGCGGCACGGCTCGAACCGATCCTGGCCGAAGCGCTGCCGTTCGTGGCCGGGAACGACACGCGTGCACGCTGCGCCCCGGCCGCTGAGGCTGCGGTGCGCGCCGCCCTTGCCGGCGCCGGGCGGGGCGACGCGGAGGTGATCCCGGACGGCACGGTGGCCGCCGGCGCGATTCTCGAGAACGCCGACGGCGCGATGCGCGTGGACGCGACGCTCGCGGCGCGCCTGCGCCGGCTGCGCCCGGAGCTGTCCATCGAAGCGGTGCGGCTGGCCGAGGATGGGCGGCCATGACCGCGTGGGGACCGCTCGTCGCGCGGGCGCGCGGGCTCACCGGGCATCTGCTCACCCGGCAGTCGCTCCGCGCGCTGGCCGCGTCGGCCGACCAGCGGGCGTTCGTGGACGCACTCGTGCGCGTCGGGTATCTGGCCTTCTCGCCCAACCAGCCGCCTCCCGACCAGCGCGACGTCGAGAGCGCGATCCGGCGCGTGGCGTCGCGGCGGTTCGCGGTGCTCGAACGGTGGAGCCGCGACTGCGAGGACGTGCTCACGCCGGTGATCGAGGACGAGGACCGGCGGTCGATACGCGCGCTCGTGCGCGGCGCGATGGGAGGCGTTCGGCCCGACATGCGCACGTTCGGCCTCATCCCGACGCCGGCGCTTCCGGCCCGTGCCATCGATGAACTGGCGCTGCTGAACGACGTGGGAGCCATCGGCGCCGCGCTGCTGGCGCTCGGGCATCCGTTCGCCGGCGCCGTTGCCGAGGCGGCGAGGCGCGAACGCCCGGACCGCTTCCTGCTCGATCAGGCCGTGCTGCGCGCCTGGGCCACGCGCGCCGCAGCGGCCGCACGGCGCGGCGACGCCCCCCTCCGGCATTACGTCGAACGCACCATCGACTTGCAGAACCTCACCGCGGCGCGGCTGCTCGCGGACCAGCACGCCGACCTGACGCCCGATGCGGTGTTCGTTGGCGGTGGGCGGGTGGTGACGCTCGACGACCTGCGCTTCGCCGTCGCAGCGCGCGACACCGCGGCGCTTGCCCGCCGGATGCGATCGCGCATCGCGCGCACGCCGCTGGCCGCGGCGCTGAGCGTCGAGAACGCCTCCCCCGACGACGGGGCGCTGCTCGCCCTCGTGGATGAATGCCGCGCGCTGGCGCTGCGCGAGCCGCTGAGCCTCGCGCCGGTGCTGCTTTACGTGCTGCGCCTCCGGGCCGAGCACCGCGCGCTCGTGCGCGTCCTCTGGCAGCTGGCGCTCGGCGTGCCGGCGGACGTCCGCCTTCGCGATCTGGAGGTGGCGGCATGAGCTATCGAGTGCGCGCTGTCGCCACACCGGCGCTGGCCGCCGGGCTGCGGCTGGCCGGGCTGCCCACGGACGACGCCGCCGATGCGGCAACGGCGGTCGATCTGGTGGCAGCGCTCTGCGAAGAGCCGGACCTCGGCATCCTGCTCGTGGAGCAGCCGCTGTTGGATGCCTTTCCGCCGGCCTTTCGCCGCGACGTGGAGAACCGCGCGTTGCCCATTCTCGTGCCGGTGCCACGCGCCGTGTGGGGCGCGCCCACCGACCGCGCCGAGCAGTACATCCTCGAACTGCTGCGGCGCGCCATAGGCTACCGGGTGAAGCTGCAATGACCGCCAGCGTGATCCGCATCGCCGGCGCGCTGGTGGAAGCGCAGCCCTGCGCCCCGGCGCTGTACGAACTCGCGTACGTGGGCGAGCACCGTCTGCTGGCGGAGGTCGTGCGCATCGAGCGCGAGGTCGCCACGCTGCAGGTGTACGAGGACACGACGGGTCTGCGGCTCGGCGCGCCCGTGGAGTTCTCCGGCACGACCCTCACCGCGCAACTCGGGCCCGGACTGTTGGGCGCCGTGCTCGACGGCGTGGGGCGTCCGCTGGCCCGCGTGGCCGAAGCCACCGGCGACTTCATCGCGCCAGGCACCGCGGCCGACACGCTGGACCCTGGCGACCTGTGGAGCTTCACGCCGTCCGTGAAGCCCGGCACCGAGGTCGACGCGGGCGACGTGCTGGGCACGGTGGCCGAACGAATCGGCTTCGTGCACAAGATTCTCGTGCCACCCAACGTGCGCGGCCGCGTGGCGCGGATCGGCGCGGGTTCGTACCACGTGGCGGACGCGATCGGGGCGCTGGACGACGGCACGCCCCTGCACCTGGCGCACCGCTGGCCGGTGCGCGTGGCGCGGCCGCTGGCCGAGCGGCTGGGCTACGAGCGGCCGTTCATCACGGGTCAGCGCGTGTTCGATCTGTTCTTCCCGGTGGCCGAAGGGGGCAACGCGGCGGTGCCGGGCGGCTTCGGCACCGGCAAGACGATCATCGAGCAGTCGCTGGCCAAGCACGCCGAGGCCGACATCATCGTGTACGTGGGCTGCGGCGAACGCGGCAACGAGATGACCGACGTGCTCACGGAGTTCCCGGCGCTCATCGATCCGCGCACCGGGCGCGCGTTGATGGAACGCGCCGTGCTCGTGGCCAACACGTCGAACATGCCGGTGGCGGCGCGCGAGGCGAGCATCTACTTCGGCGTCACGATCGCCGAGTACTTCCGCGACCAGGGGTGCCGCGTGGCGCTGATGATCGACAGCACGTCGCGGTGGGCCGAGGCGCTGCGCGAGATGGCGGCTCGGCTGCAGGAGATGCCCGGCGAGGAGGGCTACCCGACGTATCTGGCCAGCCGGCTGGGGCAGTTTTTCGAGCGCGCGGGGCGCGCGCGCGCCGTCGGGAGCCCCGAGCGCGCCGGGGCCGTGACGATCATCGGCGCCGTGTCGCCGCCGGGCGGCGACTTCTCCGAGCCGGTGACGCAGGCGTCGCTGCGCGTGGCCGGCGCCATGTGGGCGCTCGATCCGTCGCTGGCGCACCAGCGTCACTTCCCCGCCGTGGACTGGGAGACGAGCTACTCGCTGTACGTCGATCGTATCGCGCCCTGGTTCGCCGAGCACGGCGGCGCCGACTGGACGCTCGTGCGCGCGGGGCTCATGAACCTCATGCAGCACGAGCGCGAACTGCGCGACATCGCGAGTCTCGTGGGCCCCGACGCGCTGGAGGACGCCGACCGTCTGACCATGGCCTGCGCCGAGGCGGTGCGCGAGATCGTGCTGCGGCAGAACGCCTTCCACGAGCACGACGCGGCATCGAGCGTGGGCAAGACGTACGCGCTGGCCAGCGCCGCGCTCGAGGCGCACCGGGCGGGATCGCGGGCCCTCAAGGCAGGGACGGTGTTCACGAGGCTCGACCTGGCGCCGGTGCGGCGTGCGCTGACGGCGCTCCGCGACTGCGCCGAGAGCGAGGTCGAGGCGCGGGCCGCCGAGGCGATGACGGCCGCGCGGGCGCTGGGGCCGGCCGACGCGCCGGTGGTGGCGGGAGCCGCCCCATGACGCTCGCTCCGGAACGCATCTATCGCGGCGCCGCGTCGGCGGCCGGCCCCCTGCTCTTCCTGGAGCGCACGCGGCACGTCGCGCTGGGCGAGTGGGTGCGCGTGCACCAGGCGGGCCAGCCCGACCGCCGCGGCCAGGTGATCGACGCCGGCGAACGGATCACCACCATCCAGCTGCTCGACAGCACCGTGGGGCTCGCCCCCGACCGCGCCGACGTCGTGCTCACCGGCGACGTCGCCACCACGGTGGTGGGGCGCGAGCTGCTCGGCCGCGCCTTCGACGGGCATGGCGCGCCCGTGGACCGGCTCCCGGCGCCGGTGGGCGAGGCCATTCGCCCCATCAACGGCGCGCCGATCAATCCCATGCGCCGCGCGCGCCCGCGCGACTTCATCGAAACGGGCATCAGCGCCATCGACGCCATGAACACGCTGGTGCGGGGCCAGAAGCTTCCCGTGTTCGGCGGGCCGGGACTGCCGGCGCTCGATCTCGCGGCGCGCATCGTCGAGTGGGCGCGGGCGCCCAAGGGCGAGCCGTTCGCGGTCGTGTTCGCCGGCGTGGGCATCACGGCGCGCGAGACGCGCGAGTTCCTCGACCGGGTGCGGGCGAGCGGCGCGATGCCGCGCACCGTGCTCTATCTCAACGAGGCGGCGCATCCGGCGGTGGAGCGCATTCTCGCGCCGCGGCTGGCGCTCACCGCCGCCGAGTTCCTGGCGTTCGACTGCGGCATCCACGTGCTCGTGGTGATCGCCGACATGACGCACTACTGCGAGGCGCTGCGCGAGATCGCCACGGCGCGCGAGGAGATTCCGGGGCGCCGCGGCTATCCCGGCTACATGTACACCGACCTGGCCACGATCTACGAGCGCGCGGGGATCATCGCCGGCAAGGCGGGCTCGATCACGCAGATCCCCATCGTCACGATGCCCGACGACGACTTGACGCACCCGATTCCCGACCTCACCGGGTACATCACCGAGGGGCAGCTCGTGCTGTCGCGCGACCTGCACCGGTCGGGCATCGCGCCGCCCATCGACGTGCTGCCGTCGCTGTCGCGGCTGATGAACGCCGGTATCGGCAAGGATCGCACGCGTCCCGAGCACCGCGAGTGGAGCGACCAGCTGTACGCCACGTATGCGCGGGGGCGCGAGGCGCGGACGATGGCAGCCATCGTAGGCGAGTCGGGTCTGCCGGAGGTCGACCACCGGGCGCTGGCGTTCGCCGACCGGTTCGAGCGCGAGTTCGTGGGCCAGCCCGACGGCCGCCGCACGATCGACGACACCTTCGAGCACGGGTGGGCCCTGCTCGACGCGCTGCCGCGCGACGACCTCGTGCGGATCGGCGACGCGACCTACGCGGCGCGGCGCGCGGCGCTGGCGCAGCGCGCGGCCGAAGCGCCGCTCGAGGCGGCTCCGTGAGCGCGCGCGACCGGCTCGCCCCGACGCGGGCCAGCCTGCTCGGTGCCCGCCGCCGCCTCGCGCGCGTGCTCAAGGGCGCATCGCTTACGCGGCGAAAGCGCGAGGCGCTGGTGGCCGAGCTGTTCAAGCTGGCGCGGCCGGCGGTGGACGTGCGGCAGCGGCTGGCCGAGAGCGCCAACCAGGCGGCGGAGTCGCTGGCCCAAGCGCTGGCCGTGCACGGCGTCTCGGGGCTCTCGGCGATGTCCTGGCCGGCGGGCGACCCGCGCGTGGAGGTGCGGCCGGCGCAGGTGTGGGGGCTGGCGGTGAGCGACGTGACCGAGCGGCCCGCGCTCGTGCGCACGCTGGACGCGCGCGGGCTGGCGCCCGGCGACGTGGGCGTGGCGGTGGAGGAGGCGGCCCGGCGTTACGAGCAGTTCGCCGAACTGCTCATCGAGGCGGCGCCGCGCGAGCAGCGGGTGCGGCGGCTGAGCGACGCGGTGGCGACGACGTCGCGGCGGCTGCGCACGCTCGAACAGCGCGTGGCGCCGACGCTGGAGTCGCAGATCGTGAGCGTGCGGCGCGATCTGGACGAGCGCGAGCGCGAGGAGCGGGTGCGGATGCAGCGGTTGGTGGAGA
The DNA here is from genome assembly GCA_963775915.1 of uncultured Gemmatimonadaceae bacterium. Lineage (GTDB taxonomy): Bacteria > Gemmatimonadota > Gemmatimonadetes > Gemmatimonadales > Gemmatimonadaceae > JAGWRI01. Next base: position 128,232 of record CAVZKH010000007.1, on the reverse strand, counting down.
AGCGGCGGCGCGCGGCGGCGGTCGCCGCGCGTTAGCGTTCTCGCGTCCAGAGCAGGAGCACGCCGCACGTCGTTATTCGTTGGGCTGACCCAGGCGGGCATCGTGGCGGCGTCGGCGTAGAATTCGACGCCTGCGTAGGTGTCTGTTGAAATGCGGGTGAAATCCGGCGACGCGGCAGTGGCCATCGTGTGCTGATAGACGAGAACGCCGTCGACGTAAACGGTGCTCTTGCACGTCAAGCCCGGAGTATGGTTCAGTAGCGCTGGCCCACTGACGGCCTCTCGTGTCGACAATAGCGTCCCGTTCACCACCGTTGCGCCGCGAATCCGCGAATTGAGCACGAGCGCCAGAGGCTCGCCCTCCAACTTCCGCAACTCCGCCTCGCTGATGTAGCTGCCCATCCCGTTCTTCCGCCGGTCTTCGAACCCCTGAAGCGCCGGCGACAGATAGTGCGGCGAGGAGTCGTTGGTCACCACCGTCGGCAGCACGGTCCCGACGTGCGAGAGCATCACCACCACCGGGATCGTATCGGTCAGCGCATTGGTGATCGGCATGGTGGCCGGCGCGTACCCCAGTTTCCGGAAGCTGATCACGCCACCGCCAGGAACGATGAACGGGCGAGCGCCAACGGGAGGCGCGGCATCGGATTCATGCCACAGCGCCGGCGGACACGCCGGCCAGCAGGTAGTCCAGCACCTCGTCCGCCCCGTACGACGTCCGTCCGTGCAGGAACTCCGCCATCCCCATGAGATCGTCACCGCTGGTGAGCAGCGGCAGCTCGTCTTCGCCGCGCGGCCGAAGCTGCGCGTGGCCGATGTTGGCCAGCAGGGCGTTGCACAGGCAGCGGCGCCCCTCCGTCTCCTCCACCGTTCCGCCCTTGGCCACGTACGCGTCCACCGGTTCCGCCGGGCACCGGTAGCCGATGCCGCCATCCTCCTTCCGGTATGCCACGCGGAGGTAGCCGAGGTCGCAGACGCGCGCGCGGGCCGGGGCCTGGAAGTCGGCCTCCTCGCCCGCCACCTCTACCAGCTTGAACGGGTACCCGGTAGGCGACGCGCGAGGATCGGTGCGCACATTCACGTCGCCGCGGTTCACCCCGGCGAGCACCTGCGCCTTGAGTTCGGGTGTGACCCCCGATTCGTCGGCGAAGGCGAACAGCGTGCCCACCTGGATGCCTGCCGCGCCCGCATCGAGCGCCGCGCGCAGCCCGGCCGGTGAGCCGGTGCCGCCGGCCAGCCAGAAGGGGAGCCCGAGCTCGCGGATCTTCGCCAGGTCAACGGCGTCGCGCTCGCCGTACACCGGCTCGCCGCTGGCCGACAGTTGCATGGTGCCGCGCGGCGGCGCGTTGTGTCCGCCCGCCGTGGGGCCTTCGATCACGAAGCCGTCCACGCGGCCGTTCGCCTTGCGCGCCAGCGTCGTGGCCAGCGAGTTCGCCGATACTATAGGATAGAACGCCGGCCGCTTGAGCGGGGCCATGTCGGTCGGCACGCCGTGCTCCGCGGGGTCGAACGCCAGGTACAGGGCGTCGCCGCCCGCGCCCTCGACGTCGAACCGGATCACCGCCGGCTGGTGGATGGCCAGCGCGTCGAGCGCGCCGGGAATCTCGCGCGGAATGCCGGCGCCCATGAGCACCACGTCCACGCCGGCGAGCATCGCGCCGTAGAGCGTGGCCAGGTTGGGCATCTGCACTTTGGTGAGCAGGTTGATGCCGACGGGGTTCGAGTGCCCCTCCTTGGCCAGCCACACCTCGACGAACCCGGCGAGCATCGTGATCTGCTGGCGCGCCGCGCTCACCATCTGCTTGTACGTGGGCAGCGCCTTGTACGGCGCGCCGGGGGCACGCCCTTCGGGGTGGAAGTAGCGCTTGAGCGCCGCCTCGGCCACGGCCGGACAGGGAAAGTGCGCCATCGCGCGGCGCAGATGGCCGCCGACGTCACCGTCCTGCAAACGGCGCACGAAGATCGTGTCGATCACGGTGCCCGAGACGACGCCGAGCTGGCCGCGCAGGGACACGGCGCGGGCGAGCATCCAGTTGGAGACGCCGGCGCCCATGCCGCCCTGAATAACGAGCGGGAGCGCCGGCGCGACCGAGAGTTGGGAGGAGGTCATAGAGTTTCAACTTATCGCGCTGTGGCGCGCCGCGCCCGCTCGATTCCCAAACGGGGGATTCTGTCAAGGATTTCCCGACAGGGCTTGGGGGAGAACTCTGAATGCATGATGCGTCGCGCGCGTCGAGTTTTGGCGGAACTGAAGACCTGCTCCGCCGCTCGGCGGGCGCCGCGTTGCGGAGTCCGGCGCCGCCACGGGGGAGTTCCGTATTGCGCACTCCCGATCCGACTCTCACCGGGCCCCCCTCGATGACGCTCTCCGAAGGCGCAGCGACCGCCAAGCCTGGCGGCGCTGCGCGCGCCCCTGCCGCCGGTCTCGAATCGTTCTCCTACGACGACGACATCGTCCGAAAGTTCATGGTCGCCACCTTCGTGTGGGGGCTGGTCGGCATGCTCGTCGGCCTCGTCATCGCCTTCGAGCTGGTGATGCCGCAGCTCAACTTCGCGCCCTGGTTCTCCTTCGGGCGCCTGCGTCCGCTGCACACCAACGCGGTGATCTTCGCCTTCGCCGGCAACGCGTTCTTCACCGGGGCGTACTACTCCACGCAGCGGCTCTGCAAGGCGCGGATGTTCTCCGACTTCCTCGGCCGGTTCCACTTCTGGGGCTGGCAGACGATCATCGTCGCCGCGGCGATCACGCTTCCGTTGGGCTTCACGCAGGCCAAGGAATACGCCGAACTCGAGTGGCCCATCGACATCGCGATCGCGATCGTGTGGGTGGTGTTCGCGGTGAACTTCTTCGGCACGCTGAAGAAGCGGCGCGAGCGCCACCTGTACGTGGCGCTCTGGTTCTACATCGCCAGCATCATCACCGTCGCCATCCTGCACATCTTCAACAACCTCTCGATCCCGGCGGGGTGGTTCAAGAGTTATCCGATCTACGCCGGCGTGCAGGACGCGTTCATGCAGTGGTGGTACGGGCACAACGCGGTCGCGTTCTTCCTCACGACGCCGTTCCTGGGGCTGATGTACTACTTCATGCCCAAGGCGGCGGACCGGCCCATCTATTCGTACCAGCTGTCGATCCTGCACTTCTGGTCGCTGGTCTTCATCTACATCTGGGCCGGCCCGCACCACCTCCACTACACGGCGCTGCCGGAGTGGGCCTCCACCCTCGGCATGGCTGTTCTCGGTGATGCTCTGGATGCCGACCTGGGGCGGCATGATCAACGGGCTGCTGACGCTGCGCGGGGCGTGGAACAAGGTGGTCGAGGACCCCGTGCTCAAGTTCTTCGTGGTCGCGATCACGGCGTACGGCATGTCGACCTTCGAGGGCCCGATGCTCTCGATCAAGTCGGTCAACGCGCTCGCGCACTACACGCGACTGGATCATCGCCCACGTCCACACCGGCACGCTGGGGTGGAACGGCTTCATGACCTTCGGCATGATCTACTGGCTGCTGCCGCGGCTCTTCCAGACCAAGCTCTACAGCAAGAAGCTGGCCGAGTGGCACTTCTGGATCGGCAGCTTCGGCATCCTGCTCTACGTCGTCGCGATCTACAGCGCGGGGATCACCGCAGGGGCTGATGTGGCGCGCCTTCGACGCCACGGGCCGCCTCGCCTACCCCGACTTGATCGAGACCGTGGTCAAGGTCCTTCCGATGTAGTGGATGCGCGCCGTGGGCGGCACGCTCTACATCGTCGGCATGCTGATGTTCGGCTGGAACATCCTCATGACGTGGCGGAACCGGCCGGCCGTGTACGACGTGCCGGTGATCCAGGCCCCGCCCCTCGAACGGACGTACGTGCCCGACCACAGCAACGAGCCGGCCGGCGCCTGGGCCCGGTTCGTCAACATGGGCTGGCACCGCATGTGGGAAGGCCGCTGGCTGCTGTTCACGGTGATGGTGATCGTGGCCGTGGCGGTGGCGTCGCTGTTCGAGATCCTGCCGACCTTCCTCATTCGCGACAACGTGCCGACGATCGCGTCGGTCAAGCCGTACACGCCGCTCGAGCTCGCCGGACGCGACATCTACATCCGCGAGGGCTGCTATCTCTGCCACTCGCAGATGATCCGCCCCTTCCGCTGGGAGACCGAGCGGTTCGGCGAGTACTCCAAGCCCGGCGAGTTCGTGTACGACCATCCGTTCCAGTGGGGCTCGCGCCGCATCGGGCCCGACCTGGCGCGTGAGGGCGGCAAGTACCCCGACCTCTGGCACGTGCGCCACATGCAGGATCCGCGGTCGATCACGCCGCGGTCGATCATGCCGGCGTATCCGCAGATGCTCACCGACGACCTCGACTTCGCGTCGATCCAGAAGAAGGTCGACGTGATGGCCATGCTCGGCGTGCCGTACGGCAGCGCCGTGATCGAGGGCAACGCGCCGAAGATGGCGCACGCCCAGGCGGCATTCATCGCCGACACGATCGCGCAGCAGGGCGGACCGAAGAATCTCCAGAACAAGGAGATCGTGGCGCTGATCTCGTATCTGCAGCGGCTGGGATGGGACGCCACGCACGTCTCGGCTTCCGCCCCTGCCCCGGCGGCGACCAGCCCCGGCGCCACCGCCGCTCCGGCCACGACCGCCGGCGGAGGCAACACGCCATGAACCTGCTCACCGACATCATGAGCGGCGCCCAGTTGTATTTCTACGCCGACGTCGCGCTCGTGATCTTCCTCGTCGTGTTCGCCGCCATCCTCGCCCGCGTGGTGTTCACCAAGCGGTCGCACTACGAGCACGAGGCCAACCTCCCGCTCCAGGACGATGGCGCCACCCCCAACTCGTCTTCCCCGCGTGGATCCTGACATGCCCACCAACGACCGCGACCAGGAACGGCTGCTCGAACACAACTACGACGGCATCCAGGAGTACGACAATCCGCTGCCGCGCTGGTGGGTGTGGATCTTCTGGGCCACGATCATCTTCGCCATCGTGTACGGGCTCGATCCCTGGCACGTGCTGCGCGGACCGGGGCGCATCGCCGACTACAACGCGTCGATGGTCGAGGCGGCCAGGTTGTATCCCCCGCCGGCGGCGGGCGGCAGCCTCGCGGCGCTGGAGGCGCTGGGGAAGAATCCCCAGGCCCTGGCCGCGGGCAAGCAGACCTTCGTCACCACGTGCGCGCCCTGCCACCGTCCCGACGGCGGCGGGCTCATCGGACCGAACCTGACCGACGACTACTGGATTCACGGCGGAACGCTCACCGACATCCACAAGACGATCACCGAAGGCGTGCTCGACAAGGGCATGCCCAACTGGGGCAAGTTCCTCAAGCCCGACCAGATCGACGACGTGGCGGTATACGTGTACTTCGCGCTGCACGGCACCAATCCGGCCAACCCCAAGGCGCCGCAGGGCGACAAGGCCGAGCGCCCGCAATGACCGCCCCCGCCGCCGTCGGCCGCGTCCTGCCGACGCTCAACGAGGACGGATCCCGCCGCTGGATCCGTCCCAAACCGTCGCCCGGAAAGTTCTGGCACCGCCGGCGCTCGGTGGCGTACGTGCTGATGTTCGTGTTCTTCATCATTCCGTACCTCCGGATGCACGGGAAGCCGCTGGTGCTCCTCGACCTCCCGCGCCGCCAGTTCACGTTGTTCGGCACGACGTTCCTGCCCACCGACACGCTGCTCCTGATGTTCCTGCTGGCGAGCATCGTCATCACCGTCTTCCTGCTGACGGCGCTCGCGGGCCGCGTCTGGTGCGGGTGGGGATGTCCGCAGACGGTGTACATGGAGTTCCTCTACCGGCCCATCGAGCGGCTGTTCGAGGGCGGCCGCAGCGGCTCGCTCCACATGGACAAGGAGCACGCCCACGGCCAGCTGCATCCGCGCCGGCTGGCCAAGTACGCGGTGTACCTCGTGCTGTCGCTCTTCCTCGCCCACACCTTCCTCGCCTACTTCGTGGGCATCGACCGGCTGGTGCAGTGGGTGCAGCGGTCGCCGCTCGAGCATCCGACGTCGTTCGCGGTCATGGCGGTCACGACGTTCGGCATCATGGCCGACTTCACCTGGTTCCGCGAGCAGACGTGCGCGGTGGCCTGCCCGTACGGCCGCTGGCAGTCGGTGCTGCTCGACCGGCAATCGCTGATCGTGGCCTACGACAAGCAGCGCGGCGAGCCGCGCGGCCGGGGCAAGGACCGCGCCGGGCTCGGCGACTGCATCGACTGCGGCGCCTGCGTGATCACCTGCCCCACCGGCATCGACATCCGCGACGGCCTGCAGATGGAGTGCATCCATTGCACGCAGTGCGCCGACGCCTGCGATGAGATCATGGCGCGCGTGGGCAAACCCAAGGGCCTGGTGCGCTATTCGTCGCAGGCCACGCTCGACGGCGAGAAGCCGCGCCGGCTGCGGCCGCGCGTGGTGCTCTACCCCGGCGCGCTCGCCATCATGCTCGGCGGCTTCATCTTCACGCTCGGCACCAAGCCCGCCGCCGACATCACCGTGCTCCGCGGACTGGGCGCGCCCTACGTCGTGGAGCCCGACGGGCGCATCGCCAACCAGCTGCGGGTCAAGATCACCAACCGCTCGAACGCCGACCAGGTGTACCGCGTGCGCATCGACGGCGCCGACTCGACGTCCATGATCGCGCCCGACAACCCGATGTCCGTGGCTTCGGGCCAGACCGCCGCCATGGCGCTGTTCGTGATGCTCCCGCAGTCGGCGTTCACGGCCGGCGGCCGCGACATCGCCGTGCACGTGACCGACGGCGCCGGCTTCGACAGCGCCGTGCCCTACCACCTGGTGGGGCCAGAAGCTCAACCCGATACGTCGCGCGACGGCGCGAAGGACGGCAACCGATGAAGCGTGGAGCCGGCTGGCCGATCGGCATCGTGGCGATCCTCGTCGCGACCGTCGGGCTCAACATTTATGTGTACCACGTGGCCAACGACGACCAGTCGCTGGCCATCGAGCCCGACTACTACCGGAAGGCGGTGGACTGGGACAGCACCATGGCGCAGATGCGGCAGAACGCGGCGCTCGGCTGGCACCTGTCGCCGACCCTGGGCGCGTTCACCATGCGCGGGGGCGCGCCGCTCACGGTCACGCTCACCGACGCCGCGGGCGCCGCCATACCAGACGCCACGGTCAAGGTCGCCGCGTTCTTCAACGCCCGCGCCAACGACATCATCGACACGACGCTGCGCGCGCGACGCCGCGGGCTACGCCGCCACCCTGCCGGTGAAGCACGGCGGCGTGTGGGAGCTGCGCTTCGACGTGACGCGCGGCGCGGAGCGCTTCACCTCCACGTCGCGCGTCGAAGCGGTGGCCGCTGGCCCCGGCCCCGGCACGTGACGCTGCTCCTCGGGGTGCTCGTCGCCAGCCTGGTGGGGAGCATCCACTGCGCGGCGATGTGCGGCGGCTTCGTCTGCATCTACGCCGGCGCCAGCGCCCCGCGGGGACTCGCCAACCTGCCGGCGCACCTGGCCTACAACGGCGGCCGATTCGTGTCGTACGTGACGCTCGGCGCCCTGGCCGGCGCCATCGGCGCGCGCGTGGACGATCTGGGACGGTTCGCCGGATTCACGCGCGGCGCGGCCGTGCTCGCCGGCATCCTGATGGTGGCCTGGGCGCTGGGCATCATCGCCGCGTCGTTGGGCGTGCGCGTGCCCGGCACAATCGCGCCGGAGTGGGCCAAGCGCCGCCTCGGCTCCGCCCTCGTCGCGATGCGCGACCGCCCGCCGGTGGCGCGCGCCGCCGCCACCGGACTGCTGACGACGCTGCTTCCCTGCGGCTGGCTCTACACGTTCGTCGTCACCGCGGGCGGCACCGGGAGCGTGCTCGGCGGCATGGGCGTCATGGCCGCCTTCTGGCTCGGCACCGTGCCCATTCTCCTCGGACTTGGGCTTGGCGCGCAGCGCCTGCTCGGCCCGGTGGCGCGCCGCCTCCCCCTGGCGAGCGCCGCGCTCGTGCTCGTGCTCGGACTATTGTCGATTTCCGGCCGCCTGCATCCGATGCGGATGTCCACGGCCGGCCAGGCGAGGCCGGGCATGCACATGGAGCCGGCCGATGCCGGTCGCTGATCGGGCGGTGCTCGCGCCCGCCGCCCCGGCGGCCGCGGCGCGGCTGGAAGTGCTGTGCACGCACTGCAGCCTCACCGTGCCGGCCGGACTCGTGGAGCCCGGCGCCGAACGGCAGTTCTGCTGCACCGGGTGCCGCACCGCGTACGAGATCCTGCACGAGCACGGTCTCGACCAGTACTACCGATTCGGCGAGCGGCGCGTCGAGGCTGTGACGCCCACCGGCCGCACGTACGAGGAGTTCGACCACGAGTCGTTCCACAAGCTGTACGTGCGCGCGCTCCCCGACGGCCTGGCGCAGGTGGATCTGTATCTGGAAGGCGTGCACTGCGCGTCGTGCGTGTGGCTGGTCGAGCGCGTGCCGCTGGTGCTCGCCGGCGTCCAGCGCGCCGAACTCGAGATCCGCCGCTCGCTGGCGCGCGTGGTCTGGGACCCGGCGAGCGTGCCGCTCTCGCGCGTGGCGCGCATGCTCGACTCGCTCGGCTACCCGCCGCACCCCTTCCGCGGCGTGCAGCGCGAAGCGATCCGGCGCCGCGAGGACCGCGCGATGCTCGTGCGCATCGGCGTGTCCGGCGCCATCGCCGGCAACATCATGCTCGCCGCGTTCGCGCTCTACGCCGGGTGGCTGGGCGGCATGGAGCACGAGTGGCAGCAGTTCTTCCGCTGGGTGAGTTTCCTGCTCGTCACGCCGGCGCTCCTCTGGCCGGGGCGCGTCTTCTTCGCCGGCGCCTGGTCGGCGCTCCGCACGCGCACCCTGCACATGGACGTGCCGATCGCGCTCGGCCTCGCCGTGGGCTACCTGCAGGGGGCGATCAACACGATCCGCGATTCGGGCCCGATCTACTTCGACGGGCTGGCCCTGCTGGTGTTCCTGCTGCTCGTCGGCCGCTACCTGCAGCAGCGCGGCCAGCGCGCCGCCGCCGACGGCGCCGAGCTGCTCTATTCGCTCACGCCGTCGTCGGCGCGGGTGGCGGAAGCGGACGGCAGCCTGCGCGAACTGCCGTCGGACGCCCTCCTGCCCGGCATGGTGCTCGACGTCCGCCCCGGCGAGACGCTGGCCGCCGACGGCGTGGTCGTCCACGGCTCCTCGCGGCTCGACATGGCGCTGCTGACCGGTGAGTCGCGCCCCGTGGCGGCGGCCCCGGGCGCGCCGGTCTTTGCGGGCACCGTGAATCTCTCGGCGCCCCTGCGCGTGCGCGTGGACCAGGCGGGCGAGTCGAGCCGCGTGGCCAAGATCCTGCTCCAGGTGGAGGAGAGCGCGCGCCGCCGGGCGCCGGTGGTGGAGACGGCGAACCGGATGGCGGCCTGGTTCGTGGCCGCGGTGCTGGCGCTCGCCGTCATCACGTTTGTGATCTGGCGGTTTCTCGATCCGGCGCGGGCGGTGGACAACGCCATCTCGCTGCTCATCGTCACCTGCCCCTGCGCGCTGGCGCTTTCCACGCCGCTCGCGGTGTCGATGGCGATCGGGCGCGCGGCGCGTTCCGGGATCTTCATCAAGGGGGGCGACGCGCTCGAGACGCTGGCCCGCCACGGGCGGATCTTCCTCGACAAGACGGGAACGATCACCGAGGGGCGCACGGCGCTCGTCCAGTGGCGGGGGCCCGACTGGGTGCGGCCGCTGGTGCTGGCGCTCGAGGCCGACTCGACGCACCCGGTCGCGGCCGGCTTCCGCGCGGCGTGGCCGGGCATCGCGCCCGCCGCCGGCGCCGACACGGCGCACGTGCTGGGAGGCGGCGTGAGCGGCCGCGTGGACGGGCGCGAGGTCGTAGTCGGCTCGCCGCGGTTCGTCGCCGAACGGGCGTCCGCCGACGGGGGGCCCGGCGTGCGCGCGAACGCGCTCGACGCGACCCTCACTCCCGTGTTGGTCGCCGTGAACGGACGGGTGGTCGCGGCGGCGGGGTTCGGCGATCCCGTGCGCTCCGACGCCGCGGCCGCGGTGCGCGCGCTGGCCGAGCGCGGCTGGGACGTGACCGTGCTCTCCGGGGACGCGCCGGGCGTGGTGCGGGCAGTGGCGCGGGAGCTCGGCGTTCCGGACCGCAATGCCGTGGGCGGCGCCTCGCCCGAGGAAAAGCTTCGCGTCGTGGAGGCGGCACGCGGCGCGCGGCCCGTGGTGATGGTGGGCGACGGCGTGAACGACGCGGCGGCGATCGCCGCGGCGTCCGTGGGCGTGGGGGTGCACGGGGGCGCCGAGGCCTGCCTGGCCACGGCCGACATCTACATGACCAAGCCCGGCCTCGCCCCCGTGGTGGAACTCGTCACCGGCGCCGAGCGGACGATGGCCGTGATCCGGCGCAATCTCGCCTTTTCGTTGCTCTACAACCTGGTGGGGGCCGCCCTGGCGATGACGGGCGTGCTCAATCCGCTGGTGGCGGCGCTGATGATGCCCGCCAGCAGCCTGACCGTGGTGCTGAGTTCGTGGCACGCCCGGACGTTCGACGGCAAGGTCGCATGAGCGTCATCTACATCGTGGTGCCCCTGGCGCTGCTCGTGGTCGGCGCGGCGGTGGCGGCGTTCGTCTGGGCGGCCAACCGCGGCCAATTCGACGACCTCGAGACTCCGGCCGTGCGGATGCTGCACGACGACGACGAGCGCGGGCCGGCCGGCGCTCCGGGAGATTCCCTTCCGCGACCTCTTGCGGGCCCGACAGAGAGTCAGGAGTTTCCCGACAGAACCCGGCGGGGCCAAACATAGGTTCAGCCTCGGCCGGCAGCGGGGCGCGTGGCGGATGGCGCGAACCCTGCTCCCACGGCGCGCGAGGCGCCGGCGGACCGGCGCCGACAATTGTATGCCAGTCGCGATCCACGATGAGACCTCGCAACGGAGGAGCAGCAACACCGTGACGTCCCCGATGACGGAGTCCGAAGCCGGCGATGGAACGTGGGAGCCCGGTTTCAGCGAGTATCTGCTGGGTGGCATCGTCGTGTTGATGGCGGTCGCGCTGGCGCTGACCGGCCTTCTGTATCTGCTTCCGCCCGAACACCGCCAGCTCGAAGAGTTGCAACCCGCCTACGTGGTGGCGCCGCAAGCGCAGTTTCCCGTGGGGGCGAGCAGAGTCGTGAGTTGGGGGCAGAACGTCATCCTCGTCGTGCGCAACGGCGAGCAGGCGTATGCCGGGCTTCAGGGCACGTCGCCCACCGACGGGTGCATCCTGGACTGGGACCCGACGTCGATGCGGGTGCTCTCCCCGTGCAGCTACATCGTCTACGATCTCCAGGGCAACGTGGTGCGCGGCCTGACCACGGTGCCGCTGCAGCGCTACCCGGTGTTCGTCCGCGAAGGCGTCGTCTACGTCGGGAGGCCATAACATGCTCGGGCGCGCGTGGACGGCCACGGCGGCGTGGGCCAGGCGATTCTGGGACGACCTGAAAGCCAGCACCGACGCCAGCCTGCTCTCGATCCTGCGGTTCGTCGGACTGCTCTATGGGCCCATCGACACCGAGCTCCCCATCGACCAGGCGTTCCGCAAGTCGCTGCGGCACCGGCTGTCGCGGCACGCGGGATGGCGGCAGGTCTTCGGCGGGATCACCTACCTGCTCTTCATGGTGCTCGTGGTGACCGGCGTGCTGCTGTCGTTCTACTACCGGCCGTCGGCGGAGGAGGCGTACCAGAGCATCCAGACCATCGTCTCCGGCGTGACGATGGGCTGGCTGATGCGCGACGTGCACGTCTGGGCCGCCAACCTGATCGTGCTCGCGGCGCTGGTCCACATGGGGCGCGTCTTCTTCGGCGCCGCCTACAAGCCGCCGCGGGAGACCAACTGGCTGGTCGGGCTGCTGCTGCTCGTGGTCATCTTCGCGTTCGGCGCCACCGGGTACCTGCTGCCGTGGGACCAGTGGGCGTACTGGACGGTGACCGAAGGGCTGGCCGTGCTGAACCACGTGCCCCTGGTTGGCGGCGCGCTGGTGGAGCTCTTCCGCGGCGATCCGCTCGTCTCGGGCGCCACGCTGAGCCGGTTCTTCGCGCTCCACGTGATCGTCCTGCCCTGGCTCGCCCTGGGGCTCCTGGTGCTGCACTTCACGCTCGTGCGCAAGCACGGCATCGCGCCGCCGCCGGATGCCGCCGAAGAGGACCTCGGCCCGAACGATCATTCGGGCATGCCGTTCTTTCCCGACCACTTCCTGCGCTCGCTGATCGTCGGCGTGCTGGTAGTGACGCTCGTGGTCACGGCGGCGGCGCTCTTTCCGCGCGACGTGGCCCCGGCGGCGAGCGCGGTGCAGCCGCCGGCGTCGCTGCTGTCCACCTGGCTCGTGGCCGACGTGTCCCGAGGGCTGATCTACTATGTCGGGGGCTGGGGTTTCTTCGCGTTCCTGCTGCTCGGCGGCGTGATGGTGCTGCTGCCGCTCTTCGACCGGGCCCCCGAGCGCCGGCTGAGACACCGCCCGCTCGTGGGCGGATTGGGGGTGGTGTTCTTCCTCGGATTCGTGATTGCCTGGGCCGCCGGCTGGCACCTGCGGTCGCTGCCCGTCTCGGCGTCCGGCGAATTGACGCCGTATCAACAGACCGTCACGACCCCGGGACCGGTGCTGCCGACGCTCGCGCCGGCCACGCGGGCCACGCCGGCGCCGACAGGCGCGCCGCCCGCGGACACGTCGCATCGTGGAGGTGGCCAATGAGGGGCCTCATGCGCGGAATCGCGGCGGGCGTCGCCCTGCTGCTCGCGCTGCCCGCGGCCGCGCGGGCCACGCCGCCCCAGGTTCAGGGCTCGCTCGTGGGCGTCGACTCGACCAACGGCTGCCTGGCCTGCCACGCCGCGCAGCGCGAGGCGGCCACCGTGGGAGTCCACTCCCAGCACGGCGTGCGCTGCGTCGATTGCCACGGCGGCAACGCGGCCGCGACCACGCTCCCGAACGCGCACCAGGGGCGGTTCATCGGCTCGCCGAACAAGCTGCAGACCGCGGAGTTGTGCGGCTCGTGCCACTCGGACCCCAACCGCATGCGGGAATATGGGCTGCCCACGGGGCAGCTGGCGCAGTTCCGGACGAGCAAGCACGGACAGCTGCTGTTCAACGACCACGACACGAACGGGCCCACCTGCACCGACTGTCACGGCACGCACATCATCTACCCGCCGTACGACGCCCGGAGCCGCGTGTACCCCACCAACATTCCGGGCACGTGCGCGCACTGCCACGCCGACCAGAAGTTGATGGCGAAGTACAAGCTGCGCACCGACCAGCTCGATGAGTTCACCGGCAGCGCGCACGGGGTAGCGCTCTTCCAGAACCACAACTTCGCGGCGCCCACGTGCATCTCGTGCCACGGCGCGCACTCGGCGCTGCCGCCCACGGGCACGGAGGTCGCCAACGTCTGCGGCCAGTGCCACGCGCTCGTCGATCAGGAATTCTCCATGGGCCCGCACGGCGCGGCCGCCCGCGCGGGCAAGATCCACGGTTGCCTGGCCTGCCACACGAACCACGGCACGGAGGCCGTGGCCGCCGGCAACATCAGCGCGCTGTGCGACAAGTGCCACGCCGCCGACACCCGGTACCACCAGATGGGGGTCGACCTGGAGCGCACGGTGACGCAGGCGAGCGCCGACATGGCGTCGGCGCGGCAGTCCCTGGCCACGCTGTCGGCGGCCGGCCGCCAGGTCGGGTATTACCGGTTCCGGTATCAATCCGCCCAGACGTACTTCCTGCAGATCGCCAAGGCCCAGCACAGTCTCGACACCGCCAGGGTCTCCGACCTCGCGCGGCGGGTGCGGTCGATCTCGGTGGATCTGAACGACGTGGCGAGCACCGCCCAGGAGGAGCGCTGGGAGCACAAGCTCCTGCTCGCGCCGGTGTGGTTCCTGACGCTCTCGGCCGTGGTGCTGGCGTGGCTGGCCCTGCGCGCGATCGGAAGAAGCGACGACCGGCGCCGGAAAGGCTGAGGCCATGTCACCGACGGTGCGGCGGCGCATCTCGCGGATCGCCCGGGTGATGATCCCGGTGACGATCTTCGCGATCATCCTCATGACCGTGGGCACGGTGACCTTCATTCAGGTCTCGAGCCAGCCCTGGTTCTGCGGCAGCTGCCACATCATGAAGCCGTACTACACGTCGTGGACCACGTCGACGCACCGCAACGTCGCCTGCATCAAGTGCCACATCGCGCCCGGCGTGAAGGCCGAGGCGATGAAGAAGATCCAGGCCGCGAACATGGTGGTGAAGGACTTCACGGGCGCCACCAAGACCCGCCCGTGGGCGGAGATCGACGACGCCTCGTGCCTGCGCTCCGGGTGCCACACCGACCGGCTGATCGAGGGCCGGGTCGACTTCAAGGGCGTGACGTTCAACCATACCACGCACCTGGGCGAGGTGCGCAACGGCATGCAGCTGCACTGCACGAGCTGCCATTCGCAGATCGTGCAGGGCACCCACATCGCGGTCACCGAGAACACCTGCTTCCTCTGCCACTTCAAGGACCAGCCGCCGGGCCGCCCGATCGCCGGCTGCATCGGCTGCCACCCCTCGCCGCCCACCGTCACGTCGCCCGAGGGCTACGTGATCGACCACGCGCAGTACGTGAAGGACCGCATCGACTGCCTGTCGTGCCACAACCAGGTGACGCACGGCACCGGGGCGGCCGACGAGGCGCGCTGCGTCAGCTGCCACAACGAGCCGGCGCGCCTGGCGAAGTTCAACGATCCCACGCTGATGCACCAGGTGCACGTCTCCCAGCACAACATCGCCTGCATCCAGTGCCACACGACGCTCGAGCATCGCGTGGTATCGCTGACGACGAACGTCGAGCTGGACTGCAAGAGCTGCCACAGCAGCGTGCACAAGGCGCAGGTGCAGCTGTTCGCCGGCATCGGCGGCCACGGCGTCAAGCCGACGCCGAGCGCGATGTACACGGCCCGCGTCTCCTGCCTGGCCTGCCACAACCAGGCGGCCAAGCTCGCCGCCCACGACACGGTGCACGTGGCCGGCGAGTCGTCGTGCCTGTCGTGCCACGGCATCAAATACGCCAACGTGCTGCCCGGCTGGCAGACGCAGATGCAGCGGAAGGTCGAGCTCGTGGCGCCGATCGTGTCGGCGGCCGAGGCGGCCGCCTCGGCGATGCCGCTGGGCCGCCGCGCGGTGGCCGACAGCCTGCTCGGCATGGCCCGCGACAACCTCGACTTCGTGCGCACCGGCAAGGGCGCGCACAACATCGTCTACGCCGACGAGCTGCTGCGCGCCTCGGTGACGCTGGTGCGCCAGGCGGTGAAGGAGGGCGGGCTGCCGTACCGCGTGCCCGGGGTGGACCTCGGCCCGCCGGTGAACGAGAACCAGTGCCTGCAGTGCCACCTCGGCGTGGAGCAGCAGAAGGGCACCTTCCAGGGCCGCAGCTTCGACCACACGGCCCACGTGCTGCAGAGTGGGCTCCAGTGCAGCGAGTGCCACACGCCGTTCGCGCAGCACGGCGGCATCACCCTGGCGTCCACCGCCGCCTGCGACGCCTGCCACCACGCGGCGGTGCAGCCGGTGGCCAACTGCGCGCGCTGCCACACCGGGCCCGCGGGCGCGCCGGCCGACACGTTCCACCTGGCCAAGGGTGACTTCAACCACCGGGCGCACCTCGCGGCGAACCTGGCCTGCTCCACTTGCCACACGGCGCCGGCGATGAGCGCCACGAACCTCGTCTGCGACAACTGCCACGCGCAGCACCACCAGCCGCAGGTCGCCTGCCTGAGCTGCCACAAGGGCGGCGTGCTGGCCAAGCACAAGGTGGCGGACCACGTGGCGTGCGGCTCGTGCCACAAGACGGTGCCGCAGATCAACCAGTGGACCCGCCAGGTGTGCACGGCGTGCCACGCGACGCGCGTCGATCACTATCCAGGCAAGGATTGCGCGACCTGCCACCGGATCCCCGCGATGGGCGCAGCGCACGGGGCGGTCGAGAAGCGTTGACGCAGCCGGACGTCGTCCTCGTCCACCCGCCGAGCATCTACGACTTCCGCGAGCGGACCATCTTCTACGGGCCGATCAGCGACGTCATCCCGTCGTCGCCGATCTTCGAGATGTACCCGATCGGCTTCGTCACGCTGGCCGCCTACCTGCGCCGGCACGGATACCGGACGCGCATCGTGAACCTGGCGCTGCGCATGATGCGCAGCCGCCGGTTCCGCCCCGAGCGCTACCTGCGCCGCTTCCGGCCCAAGCTGTTCGGCATCGACCTGCACTGGCTGCCCCATGCCCACGGCGGCCCCGAAGTCGCCGCCCTGCTGAAGCGGCTGCACCCGGACATTCCCGTCGTGTTCGGCGGCATCTCGTCGAGCTATTACCACGAGGAGCTGATCCAGAATCCGGCGGTGGACTTCGTCCTCCGCGGCAGCGTCACCGAACCGTGCCTCGTCGCTCTCCTGCGGGAACTCGAGGGCGAACGCCGGTTCGACCGCGTGCCCAATCTCACGTGGAAGCGCGACGGCGTGGCGATCGTGAATCCGGCGTCGTTCGCCCCCCCGTCGCTCGACCCCTACGACCTCGACGTCGGGATGATGGTCGGGACGGTGGTCAGTCACCTGGACTTCTGGACCAGCATCCCCTTCCACGCCTGGTGGCGCCACCCGATCACCGCCGTGCTCACCGTGCGCGGCTGCGCGCGCGGCTGCGTCACCTGCGGCGCCTCCAACGCCGCCTTCAAGCGGTTCATGCAGGCGCACCACCCGCTGCTCCGGGGTCCGGAGGCGATCGCCGCGCAGGTGCGCGCGCTGACGAGAATCTCACGGGCGCCGGTCTTCCTCGTCGGCGACATCAACGACGGCGGCGCCGACTACGCGCGGGCGGTGGTCGACGCCCTCGGCCGCACCGGGGTCACCAACCGCATCGTCTTCGAATTCTTCGAGCCGCCGCCGCCCGATCTGCTGCGGCGCATCGACGCGGTGCTTCCGCACTGGGGCGCCGAACTGTCGCCGGAGAGCCACGACGAGGCCGTGCGCGGGCGCCTCGGCAAGGCGCGCTACACGAACGCCGAACTCGAGGCGGGCCTGGCATCGATGCTCGCGCTGCGGTGCGAGAACCTGGACATGTTCTTCATGGTCGGGCTCCCCGGCCAGACCTACGAGAACGTGATCGAGATGACGGACGTCATCGAGGGGCTATTCCAGCGGTTCGACCGCCGGCTGTCGGCGTACATCACGCCGATGGGGCCGTTCATCGATCCCGGCAGTGAGGGATTCGAGCACGCCGAGGCGCAGGGCTACCGCCTCCGCGCACACACGCTCGCCGAACACCGGGCGCTGCTCGAGAACGAGCGGGACTGGGAGTCGTTCCTCAACTACTCCACCGACGCCATGACGCGCGCCCAGATCGTGGACGCCACGTACGACGGCGCCGAACGGCTGAACGCGCTCAAGGCGAAGTACGGCCGCATCGACGCCGCGCAGTCGGCCGCGGTGGCCGGCCGCATGGCGGCGGCGCGCGCCCTGCGGACGCGACTCGCCGAGGCGGGCGGCGGCGCGCTCGACCCGGCCACGCACGCGGCGCTCATGGGCGAGATACGCGCCTTCTCCGAGGCCACGGTGAACGACAAGGCCGAACTGTTCCCGCCCGGCGCCTTCCTGCGCAACTTCCGCCTTGGCGGCATCCTGCGGCTGCTGGCACGCGAGGCGTGGCTCTCGCTGACCGGTCTGCCGGCGCGTCCGCCAGGGCCCGCGGGCCGCTGACCCCCTACGGGCGGCGCCCCAGGATCCGGTCGCGCACCTCGTTCGGCGACATCTGCAGATGGCAGGGCGCGCACTCCTGGCTCGGATGGTGCGCGCGCCGGTCCAGGTGGCAGCCGAGGCAGAAGGTGCGGTCGCCGGTGAGCAGGGCGAGCGTTCCCCGCGCATGGCAGGCCGCGCACGCCAGGTGGTCGGCCGCCTTGTGGCTGGCCAGCAGCGTGGTGCCGTGGCACGCCGCGCAGTCGCCGGCGTCCTGATGATGGGTCTCGTGGCAGCTCGCGCAGGCGGGAACCGTGGCGATGGCCGCGCCGGACATGTGGCACCGCGTGCAGGCCAGCGCGGCGTGTGCGGCGTGGCGGAACGCCACCGTGCGCGAAGCCGGCGCGCCGGCGGGCGTCAGGTGGAGCGGAAGCTTCACCGAATCGGCATGGCCCGCGAGATCCGGGCTCCGGTGGCAGGCGGCGCACGCCAGCGCGGTCGCCACATGGTGGCAGGCGCTGCACGCCGCCGCGGTGACGGTCGTCTTCCCATGAGCCGGATCGAGCCGGCGTCCGGCGGTGGTGAAGTAGTCGGCGTTCGAGTGGCAGCGGCTGCAGGCGACGTCGGCGCGGATCACGTGGCCGGCGTGGTTGAACGGCTGGCCGAGCGCCGTGTCACCCACCGCTTCGATCCCGTAATGGCAGTAGGCGCAGCTCTCGGCATTTGGGTCGGGGCCCAGCGCGGGCGCATGCGGGGCGGGCAGCCCGGCGGCGCGATACGCGCCCCCCGCCTTGCGCAGGGCCGACCGCAGGAGCGCGTCGGCGGCGGGCACGTTGTGCAGCGCGTCGCCCTTGGTCACGAGCGCGAGGTCGGCGCTCGCCGACTGCAGCGCCGCGCGGGTGTCGTCCCGCCCCGTGAGGCGCGCATCCGCGTTGGCCGCGGCAACGTAGGCGTCCACGGCCTTCCGGCGCCACGCCAGGCCCTCCGTCCAGCGTGGGAGGATCTTCGCGTAGGCGGGGCCGTGGCAGCTCAGGCAGGCCGCGCCGATGGCGGCTGCCCGCGGCGCTCCGGCTTTTGCCGCCATCGTGGCGTCGCTGTGGCAGCCGCGGCAGCCGATGCGCGCCAGATACATGCGGTCGGGCCTGACCGTCGTGTCGGCGCCCCGCCCCGTGAACAGCGCCTGTATTGCGCCGTGGACTCCTTCGTGACAGGTGGAGCAACGGGTCGAGCCTTGCGGTCCGGCGCGCAGCATCGTCGCGTGGACGGACGGATGGCAACTCGTGCAATCGAGCAGCCCCGAGTCGGGCGGCGGCGCCGTCGCGCGATCCGTGCGCGCCGGCTGCTGCGCGAACGCGGTCCGGGGCACGAGGGTGGCAATGGCCAACGCGGCCAGGAACCAACCGACGCGACGGCGGACCCCGTGCATGGTTTCAGCTCACGAGCGCGTAGATCACGAGCAACACCAGGAAGACTCCCACCGCCAGCGCCGCGAACCCGAGCGTCATGGCCCAGAGGTAGGCGGCGGCCGACGGCGCCTCGGCTTCCAGCGCGCCCAGCCCGCCACGCTTCGCCTCGCGCTCGTACTCGAGCGGGTGCTCCTCCTCGAAGTATTCGGCGCGCGCCCGGCCGGTGAAGATCACCAGGTCGATCGGGAACTTCCCGGGGCGGAGGTGGACGTTGAAGAAGTGGATCGTGAAGATGAAGCCGAGCGCCAGCAGGGCCTCGTCGCCGTGCACGATCGTGGCCACGTTGAACAGCCACCCCGGCAGGAACCGGGCGAAGAACGCGGGGAACCAGAGCAACAGGCCCGAGCCGCCGATGATCGCGACGCCCCAGAACACCGCCCAGTAGTCGAACTTCTCCATGTAGCTGTAGCGGTCGAACTTGGGCTGGGGGCCGAGCCCGAGGAACCACTTGAACATCCCGATCACATCGAAGACGTCCTTGGGCTGCGGCACCATGCTCCGCGGCCCCCAGAAGATCGCCTTCTTGTCGTCGGTCGTGAACAGCGTGCGCGTCACCGCGGCCAGGTGAATGAAGAAGTAGCCGAACGTGATCGCGGCGCACACACGGTGGATGTAAGCGGCCGAGGACGGCCCGCCCAGGAACCGCATGAACGGCGCCGCCCAGGTGGCGTAGGCGAAGCGCAGCGGGATGCCGGTGGCCACGAGCCCGAGGAACGAGATGATGACGAGCGCGTGGATCGTCCGCTCGACGGGCCCGAAGCGCGTGAGGTACGGCCCCGCGCCCTGATCGGAAACCGCGATGGGCTTCTTCATGCGTGATCCTCCTTCGCTCCGGGCGTGGACGGCGGGCCCGCGTCCGGCCCCGACCGGCCGCGCAGGTGGTTCAGCGTCAGCCGGCCCAGCCAGAGCAGCGTGTGCGTGCCGAAGAAGAGGAAGACACCGATGAGCAGCGACGTCATGAACAGCCACGTCCAGAACAGGATCGGGTAGGCGCTGCGATTCCGCGGATCGCCGTGGGGGCGGTACTGCACGAAGTTCGCGTTCGCCGTCGGATGGCACTGGCGGCACGTGGCCACGACGTTGTTCGGGTTCACCGACGACTTGGGATCGGTCACCGGGCGCATGTCGTGCGCCGTGTGGCAGTCGCTGCACTTCGCGGTGAGCCCGAAGCCGAGTTCCGTCACCTGGCCGTGATACGTCTCGAAATACGTGCCGTATTCCTTCTCGTGGCAGGAGCCGCACTCCTTGACGACGCCGCGGAACCACTTGGGGTCGGACGCCGCCACGATCTGGTGCGAGGTGTGGCAGTCGATGCACACCGGCGCCGAGTGCCCGGTGGGCGTCTTCGTGCCGTTGGCGAACGCCTGGCCGTGCGCCGAACTGTCGAACGTGGCCAGCACGCCGGCGTGGCACTTGCCGCAGGTCTCGGCGATGTGGCCGCGATTGATCGTCGACGCCGCCGAGTCGGGGGGCAGGATGCGGTGCGCGCTGTGGCAGTCGCTGCAGGTGGCGGCGACCACCAGCCCGGCCTTGCTCATCGCCGTGCCGTGGACCGTCTTGTAATACTCCTGCACCGCCGTGCGCGCCTGCGCCTGATCCGGCGTGTTGAAGTACATGCCGATGATCCGCTCGTCGTCGTGGCACTTGGCGCAGGTCGCCGCCACGTTGAGCGGATAGATCGACGACCGGGGATCGTCGCGGCCGAGCACGTGGTGCGAGCCGTGGCACGTGACGCAGGTGGGCGCGTTGCCCTTGGTCACGGCGTCGGCCGCGTGGATCGACGCCGCCCAATCCTCGCCTTCTTTCTGGTGGCAGCTCTGGCAGGGCACGGCCACCACCGACTCGTCGCGGTGCGGGTATCCGCTCGCGTACGCCGGGTGACAACTCGCGCACGTGAGGCTGCCGTGCATCGAGTCGTGGAGCAGCGAGTCGGTGACGAAGAGGGCCGAATCGCCGTTCATCTTGCCCGACTTGCCGGCGAGGAAATCGCGGTTGGAATGGCAATTCCGGCACTCGACGACGCCAGCCCCGGCGCCGCGCTGCGCCGTCGCGCGCGCCGCCGGCGCCAGGCTGAGGGTCGCGATGCCGATGAGCGAAACGATCGTCCGGGTGGCGGCGCGCCGTGCCTCGTGCCGGAGGCCGGCTCCGCTCCGTCCCGAACCGCCCTGCGCTCTCAATGGTCTCAAGGCCACCTGCCGCTGTGCGTTCGCGTGGAACTTCCGGTCGCATCGTGGCCGCCCATCCGGAACGCTCCGGCCGGCGCCACGCGTTTAATGAACCGTTTCGGCGGGGGGCGTCCCAATCGGAGATGTTCCCGGCGTTTGTAGGGGTTTGCCTCGCCCGCGCCGGCTTGGGCATTACCCCCACGCCAGATCAGGCAACCGCCGATGCGGCGCTGGGCGGCGCGGCGAAGATTGCACTGCCCCAGGAGGAAGCGAGGCACCGCCATGAAACAAGCCACCCGTAGCAGCGCGCACATGCGCCCGAGCCCGATCGCCGGGCGGGCGCCGCGCCCCGACATCCTCGACCAGTACCTGTTCGAGGTCAACCAGTACCCGCTGCTCAAGGCGGCCGACGAGCTCGCGCTGGCGCACCGAATACAGGCGGGTGACCGCCGCGCCCTCGACGAGCTGGTGCAGCGCAACCTGCGGTTCGTGATCTCGGTGGCCAAGAAGTACCGCAACCGCGGGCTGTCCCTGCTCGACCTCATCGAGGAGGGCAACGTGGGCCTGATGACCGCGGCCACCCGGTTCGATCCCGCCCGCGGGGTGAAGTTCATCTCCTACGCCGTGTGGTGGATCCGGCAGGCCATTCTCGCCGCCCTCGCCCGGCAGAGCCGCACCGTGCGGCTGCCGCTGAACCGGACCGGCGATCTGTCGCGAGTGGTGAAGGGTTCGGCGGCGCTCCGGCAGGAACTGGGGCGCGAACCGAGCGAGGAGGAGTTGTCGCGCCTCACGGGGCTTTCCACCGAGGTCGTGCGCTCGCTGGTGGGGGTGAACACCAACGAACTGCGGCTCGACGCGCCGCTGCGCGGCGACGGCGACCGGGCCCTGGTCGAGCAGTTCGTGCACACCGAGGCGCCGGACATCGAGGAGGAAGCGGCGCGCCACCTGCTGCGGAGCGACCTGGAGCGGGCCATGGCCACCCTCTCGCCGCGGCACGAGCGGGTGCTCCGCCTGTATTTCGGGTTCGACGACGGCCGCGAGCGCACCCTGGAAGAGATCGGCGTGCTCTTCGGGGTCACCCGGGAGCGGATCCGCCAGCTCCGGGACCGGGCGCTCAAACACCTCCACGAGGGGGAGTCGGGGCGAAGGTTGGGGACGTATGTAGACTGAGGCGGTCTGTAGGGGTTCCCCCTTCATTTCTGCCGCAAATCTTCCGATTGTTCCCTTCGCCCCGAACACTAGCATTCGTCCAACGCCGGGCAGGCTGCGGCCGGCGTGGTTGGGGAACTCCGCAGCTGCCACGATCGCCCGCAACCATCGTGCTGAAATTCTGGAGACGTCGGGGTCCGGCTTCACGCGCCGCAGTCACGGGATTCGCCTGCCCGGAGGACTGTCCGCTGGCCGCCTGTCCGATCGGATTCTGCGCCCTCGTCGTGGGGCTTGCCTGCCCCGCCCATGAGGCGCAGCGGCTGCGCACGCTCGGCGTGTTCGAAGGCGCGCGGGTGAACATCATCGACACGCGGAGCGGCATTCTGCTCGACGTCCGCGGCTCGCGGCTCGCTCTGGACGTCTCGGTCGCCCGAACGATCCGCGTGCGGCCCATCGCGGCATGACGGCGGCGGCGCGACCCGCCCCGCCCGTGTCTCCACCCCGAGCCGGCGCGGCCCCGCTCCGCATCGGCCTCATCGGCAACCCCAACTGCGGCAAGAGCACGCTCTTCAACGCCCTCACGGGGCGCCGGCAGCGCGTGGCCAACTTCCCCGGCGTCACCGTCGAACGCGCCGAGGGGGAATACCGGAACGCCGACGGCGGCGCGGTGTCGGTGATCGACCTGCCCGGCATCTACAGCCTTTCCCCCGAATCGCCCGACGAGGCCATCGCCCTCGACGTGCTGCTCGGCCGCGCTGCCGGCGTCCCCCCGCTCGACGTGATCGTCGTGGTGGCCGACGCCGAGAACCTGGAGCGGAATCTCTATCTCGCCACGGAGATCCTCGAGCTCGGCCGCCCCACGGTGGTCGCGCTCAACCGGATGGACCGCCTCGAACGCCGCGGCACGCAGATCGACGTCGTGGAGCTGATCCACGAGCTGGGCGTCGTGGTGGTGCCGGTGGTGGCCACGCGAGGCCAGGGCATCGAGCGGCTGCGGCACGCGATCGCGCGCGCGGCCTCGCTTCCCGTCAGCCCGCTGGCGCTGGTGTCGGACGATGCCGCGGCGGCGCTGGCCCCGGAGGCCGCGCCGCCGCGCAGTTCGCAGGACCGGTACCGCTGGATCTCGACCGTCATGGACCGCACGGTGACGCACCGCAGGGCGCGCGCGCAGTCGATGAGCGATCGCGTGGATGCCGTGGTCCTGCACCGCGTGTGGGGGCCGATCGTCTTCCTCGGCCTCATGCTCCTGGTGTTCCAGGCGATGTTCAGCTGGGCGCAGCCGCTCGCCAACGGCATCCAGGCGCTGGTGGCGCTCACCTCGGCCGGCGTGCGCGCCGTGGTGCCGCCGGGCGATCTGCGCAGCCTGCTCGTGGACGGCGCGCTGGGCGGCGTGGGCAGCGTGCTCGTGTTCCTGCCGCAGATCGCCATCCTGTTCCTGTTCATCGGCATTCTGGAGGATTCGGGATACATGGCGCGGGCCGCGTTCGTGATGGACCGCTACATGCGCCCGCTGGGGCTGCACGGCAAGAGCTTCATCCCGCTCATCTCGGGCTACGCCTGCGCGGTGCCGGCGATCATGGCGACGCGCACCATCCAGCAGCCCAAGGAGCGGCTGGCGACGATCATGGTGGTGCCGCTCATGAGCTGCTCGGCGCGGCTGCCCGTGTACACGCTGCTCGTGGGCGCGTTCGTGCCGGCGGTGGCGGTGGGGGGCGTGCTGAGCCTGCAGGGGCTGACGATGCTCGGCATGTACCTGCTCGGCACCGTGGCGGCGCTGGCCGCGGCGGCGGTGTTCCGCCGGACCCTGCTCCGCTCCGAGACGCGGGCGATGATCATCGAACTCCCGTCGTACTCCCTGCCAAGTGCGCGCGTGCTGGCGAATTCCGTCTGGCAGCGCGTGCGCCTGTTCCTGCGCCGCGCCGGCACGGTGATCTTCGCCATCTCGATCCTGCTCTGGGGGCTGGCCACCTATCCGCGTACTCCGGCCGCGGCGGGCCACGCGCCCACGCAGGAGCAGCAGCTCTCGCAGTCGGCCCTGGGCCGGCTGGGCCACGCCATCGAGCCCGCCGTGCGCCCGCTCGGCTACGACTGGAAGATCGGCGTCTCGATGATCGCGTCGTTCGCGGCGCGCGAGGTGTTCGTGAGCACGATGGGCACGATCTACGGCGTGGGCGGCGAGGGCAGCGCCTCCGACGCGCTGGGGGCGCGGCTGCGGGCCGAGCGGAACCCGGTGACGGGGCGGCTGGCGTACACGCCGCTCATTGCGATCGGGCTCATGGCCTTCTACGTGTTCGCGCTGATGTGCACGAGCACGGTGACGATGACTCACAAGGAGACCGGCGGCGGGTGGACCGGCGCGCGGTGGGCGGCGCTGCAGTTCGGCTACATGCTGGTCCTCGCCTACGGCGTCGCCTTCGTCATCTACCATGGCGGCCTGGCGCTGGGACTCGGAGGTGGCGCATGAACGCACGCCTGGTGCAGGACGTGCTGGTGGCCGCGATCGTGATCACGGCCGCGCTCTATCTGACCCGCCGCGCCTGGATGCGAGTATCGGCGGCGCGGCATCCGCAGTCGGGCCCGTGCGGTCCCGACTGCGGGTGCGGCAAGTCCGGCTAACGAGGCCGGATCAGCAGCAGCGCGCTCGGACCTCCGCGCAGCACCTTGTCGGCCACACTCCCCACCATCAGGCGTGACATCCCGCGGCCGTGCGTGGCCAGCGCCACGACATCCGACCCCTGCGCCTTGGCCGTCTCGAGAATCGTCATCGCCGGCGCGGCTTCGGTGCGCACCTCCGTCCGGATGTCGAGCGACGGATGCTGCAGGCGGAGCTTCGTAGCCAGCGACGAGACGTACGACGCGGCCCGCTCCACCATCGCATGCGTGGCGTCGGCGGCGAACTCGTCGGGCGCCGCATAGACGGCCGCGTATTCCGCGGCCGGGGTGAACGCGGGCGTGAACACCGGCTTCACCACCTCGAGCAGCAGCACCTGCGCTTCGGTGAGCTGGGCCAGGGCCATCGCGGCCGGCAGCACCTGTTCGGCGTAGCCCGAACCGTCGAGCGGCACCAGCATCCGGTGGAACACGCCCATCGGCTCCAGCACGCCATCGGGAGCCGTCTCGGGGCGCAGCATCAGCACCGGCGCCGCGCTGTGGCGCACGACGCCGTCGGCCACGCTCCCCATCCAGGCGCGGCTGAACCCCGTGCGGCCATGGGTCGACATGACGAGCAGCGGCTCCTCGAGTTCGCGCACGTAGTCGCAGATCACCTGCGCCGGCGGCCCTTCGAGAATCACCGCCCTGGGCGCGATCCCCACCTCGTCCTGAATGCCCTTCGCGGCGCGATCGAGATACTCCACCGCCTCCTCGCGCATCGCTTCTTCGAGCGCGAACTGGTCGCCCAGGTCGTGCAGCATCAACTCATGGGCGCGCACCAACTGCACGCGCGCCCCGGCGCGTTCGGCGAGCATCGTCGCCGTGGACAGCGCGTACTCCGCCAGCGGCGATCCGTCGAGCGGTACCACGATGGTGCGAAACATCGGTCCCTCCTTCCCCTCCGCCCGCGGGCGGCGGCGGCTCAGGACCAGGGGTCGCGAAACTCCTGATCGCGGTTGAACACGTACGTCCGGCCCGGCACCTTGCGCTCGGCCACGGCGCGCGCGATGTCGGTGACCGTCACGATCCCCACCAACGTCCCCTCATCCACCACGAGCACGCGGTGGATGCCGGCGCGCCCCATCAGCTCGGCCGCGCGCTCCACGGAATCGTCGGGGCCCAGCGCCCAGAGTTTGCGCGTCATTACTTCACGGACTTCGTGCTCCTCGAGCGAATTCCACTCCGGGCCGTCGACGTTCGCGATGCGCTCGCTCACGTCGGCCCCCGCGTCGTCCCACATGTCGGTGAAGTACTCGCCCGACGGATCGTTCTCCGCGTCGCTCGTCTCGGGCAGCGGCAAGTCGCTCCAGTCGCGCCATTCGGTGTCGCTCGCCTCCTCGTGTTCCGTGGGCACGCCCGGATCCGAGGCGGCGAAGCCGATGAGATCGCCGGCCGACACGACTCCTACGACGCGCTCGCCGGCCACGACCGGGGCGCCACTCAGGTGCCGGCGCGCCAGCAGATCCATCGCATCGCGCACCGTGGCGAGCGGAGAGAGCGAGACGACGTCGGTCGTCATGATGTTGCGGAGCTTCAGCACGGGCGCCTCCTGTCCCTGCGGGCCGATGCGGCGGGCCGCTGCGCCCGCCGGGTCACATTGAAGATGCCGGCGCCTGGGAACGTGCTGTGTCAGCACCCGCCCGAACCTCTGTAGGGGGAGGGGGAATGTTCCCCGGATCAGTCTCCGGGCTCGGCCGGCCGGAACGCCAGATCCCAGGCGAGCCAGAGATACCGGGTGAACGGAAAGGCAGCGAACGGCGCGGCGACCGCCATGGCCGGCGCCGCGACCTCGAGCGCCGTCCACGGCACGCGCGGGAAGGTCGCCACGATCAGCCCCGCAATGAGCCCGACGGTCAGCAGTTCCGAAGCGATGATGTTGAACATGAATCCCCCGTACCAGTAGTCCTCCTCTTCGCCGCGGTCGAGCGTCAGCCCGCAGACGGGACAGGCCGCGCGCAGGCGCAGCCACGATCGGAGGCCGCCGCGCCCGCCGCAGCGGGGGCACCGCAGCGTCAGCGCGCGGAAGAAGGAAACGGCGATGCGGGGCTCGAGTGACATGCGGCGATGGGTGACCGGGGGCGAACGTCGGCGGAGGGCCGCGGCCCTCCGTATCCCTAACCTCAAACATATGGTATCATGAGACGATGTTGTCCCCCGGCACCCTGGACCTCCTTGTCGCCGTGGTGCACGTCGTGCTGGCCATCGGCGTCACCGGGCACATCGTCCTGACGAAGTACGACCCGCGCGCGGCCATCGGCTGGATCGGCCTCGTCTGGCTCACGCCCGTGCTCGGCTCGGCGCTCTACGTGTTCCTGGGCGTGAACCGCATTCGCCGGCGGGCCGGCGAACTGCGCCGCGGCCGCGTGGGCACGGCGCTCACGCCCACGGGCTCGCACCGGCTTCCGCAGAGCGGAGTGGCGCTGATCGAGCTGCCGGAGACCATGCGCCCGCTGGCGGAACTCACCGGCCGCGTGACCGGCGCGCCGCTCGTGGGCGGCAACGCCGTGGACGCGCTCATCGACGGCGACGCCGGCTATCCGGCGATGCTCGAGGCCATCGACGGCGCCACGCGCACGGTCGCGCTCGCGACGTACATCTTCGATCGCGGCGTGGTGGCCGACCGGTTCGTCGACGCGCTGGCCGGCGCGGTCAGCCGCGGCGTGCAGGTGCGCGTTCTGATCGACGGCGTGGGGGCGCGCTACAGCCGGCCGCCGATCGTCGGCACGCTGCGCCGGCGCGGCATCACCACCGAGCAGTTCCTGCCGTCGCTCTTCCCGTTCTCGCACCCCTACTTCAACCTGCGCAACCACCGGAAGCTGATGGTGGTGGACGGCGGCGTGGGCTTCTGCGGCGGGCTCAACATCCGCGATGCCTGCCAGCTCTCGCTCCAGCCGCGCCACCCGACGCGCGACGTGCATTTCCGGTTCCGCGGGCCCGTCGTGCACCAGATGACGAGCGCGTTCGCCTTCGACTGGCATTTCGCGTCGGGAGAGCGGCTCGACGAGGAGACCTGGTATTCGCCCGTCGCCAACGCCGGGCCGGTGTTCGCCCGCGGCATCCCGGACGGCCCGGACGAGGACTTCGAGGCGCTGCTGTTCACGTTCATCGGCGCCATCGCGCAGGCGCGCCGCCGCGTGCGCATCGTGACGCCCTACTTCCTGCCCGATCCGCCGATCATCGACGCGCTCAAGGTGGCGGCGCTGCGCGGCGTGAGCGTCCAGATCGTGCTCCCGTCGCAATCGAACCTCCGCACCGTGCAGTGGGCGCAGACGGCGCAGTTGAGCCAGGTCCTCCGCGGCGGGTGCAAGGTGTGGCTCACGCCGCCGCCCTTCGACCACTCCAAGCTGTTCAGCGTCGACGGCGAATGGGCGCTCGTCGGCTCGTCCAACTGGGACCCCCGCAGCCTCCGGCTCAACTTCGAGTACGTGGTCGAATGTTACGACCGGGACTTCGCGGCGCGCGTCGACGCGCTCATCGACGCCAAGCTCGCCCCGGCGCGCCCGTTCACCATCGTGGACTACTATCGGCGGCCGCTGCCGGTGAAGCTGCGCGATGGGCTCACCTGGCTCGCCCAACCGTATCTATGACGCCCGCCGCCGCCGCATCCCCGGCCTTCCTCGGACTCGACGTCGGCACGAGCGGCGTGAAGGCCCTGCTCGTCCGGCCGGACGGCGCGGTCGCGGCCTCGGCCACCGCGCCGCTCACCATGTCCACGCCGCGCCCGGGCTGGGCCGAGCAGGATCCGGAGGCCTGGTGGCGCGCCGTAGTCGACGTCGTGCGCGCCGCGCTCGCCGCCGCGCCCGGAACGGCCGTCGCCGCCGTCGGCCTCTCCGGGCAGATGCATTCGTCGGTGTTCCTCGACGCGCGGGGCGACGTCATTCGTCCGGCCCTGCTCTGGTGCGACGGTCGCACCACCGACGAATGCCGCGAGATCACGCGCCGCGCCGGCGGCGAGGATGGCCTGCGCGCGATGGTTGGCAACGCCGCCCTCGAAGGATTCACTCTCCCGAAGATCCTCTGGCTCCGCCGCCACGAGCCCGCCGCCTTCGCGCGGCTCGCCACGGTGCTGCTGGCCAAGGATTACGTGCGCTACCGGCTCACCGGCGCGCTGGCCACCGAACCGTCCGACGCCTCGGGCACGCTGCTGTTCGACACGGCGCGCCGTCGGTGGAGCGGCGAGATGCTCGATGCCGTGGAGCTGCCGGCCTCGCTCCTGCCCGACCTCGGCGAGTCGGCGGAAGTGCTCGGCCGCCTTTCGCCGGCGGCCGCCGCGGCCACGGGCCTCGCCGAAGGCACGCCGGTGGTGGGCGGCGGCGGCGACAACGCCTGCGGCGCCGCCGGCGTGGGCGCGGTGGCGCCCGGCAACACCGTGGCGAGCTGGGGCACGTCGGGCACGGTGCTCGCGCCGATGGCCGAGCCGCGAATCGATCCGCGCATGCGCGCCCACACCTTCTGTCATGTGGCCCCCGACGCTTGGTATCTCATCGGGGTCGTGCTGTCCGCGGGCAGCGCGTTCGCCTGGTACCGCGACCGGTTCGCGCGCGAGTACACCGACGCCTCGGAGGCCAACGCCGCGCTGCGCGCCGAGGCGGCGACGATCGCCCCCGGCGCCGACGGCGTCACGTTTCTGCCCTACCTTCAGGGCGAGCGCACGCCGCATCGCAATGCCGCGCTGCGTGGCGCGCTGCTGGGGCTCAGCCTGGCGCACTCCCGGGCCCACGTCACGCGCGCCGTGCTCGAGGGCGTCGCCTTCGCGCTCCGCGACTGCCTGGAAATCTTGCGCGAACTCGAATTGCCGCTCGATCAGGTGCTGCTCACGGGCGGCGGCGCTCGGCACGCGCTGCTGCGCCAGCTGCAGGCCGACGTGTTCGGCCTGCCGGTGGTCACCGTGAATCGCGAGGAGGGATCGGCATACGGCGCGGCGCTGCTGGCGGCGGTGGGCGCCGGCGCCTTCCCCGACCTCGCCGCGGCGGCGCGGGCCACGATCGCCCGCAACGCGCCGGAGCCGCCCGACCCTCACGCGGCCGACGCCTACGGCCCGCTGTTCGCGCGCTTCCGCGACGCCCACCGGCGAACGGCGGCGGCGTCCCCGAGTAATGACTCCGACGAAACGTCCGGGAGCTCCGATCGATGAACGCCATGCGGATCCGCGCCCCGATTGCCGCCGCGCTGCTGGCCGCCGCGCCCGCTGGCCTTGTCCCCACGGCGCCGCTCTCGGCGCAGCAAGCCGCCGGCATGCCGCGGTATCTCGACCCCCGCCTTCCCTTCGCCGTGCGCGCCGACGACCTCGTGGCGCAGATGACGCTCGCCGAAAAGATCTCGCAGATGATGGACGACGCGGCGGCCATTCCGCGCCTCGGCGTGCCGGCGTACGGCTGGTGGAACGAGGCCCTGCACGGCGTGGCGCGGGCCGGACTGGCCACGTCGTTCCCGCAGGCCATCGGCATGGCCGCTGCCTGGGACGACTCGCTGATCCACGCCGAGGGCACGGTGATCTCTGACGAGGCACGCGCCAAGTACAACGACGAGATCGCGCACGACCGGCACGCCCGCTACGGCGGTCTGACCTTCTGGTCGCCGAACATCAACATCTTCCGCGACCCCCGCTGGGGGCGCGGGCAGGAGACCTACGGCGAGGATCCCTTCCTCACCGGGCGCATCGCCGTGCAATTCATTCGCGGCGTGCAGGGTGACGACCCGCGGTACCTGAAGGCCGTGTCCACGGTGAAGCACTTCGCCGTGCACAGCGGGCCGGAGCCCAGCCGCCACGTGTTCGACGCCGTGGTGAGCGAGCGCGACCTGCGCGAGACCTACCTGGCGCAGTTCCGGACGGGCATCGAACAGGGCGGCGCGTATTCGCTGATGTGCTCGTACAACGCGGTGTACGGCAAGCCCGCATGCGGAAGCGCGTTCCTGCTCGACACGATCCTCCGCCAACGGTGGGGGTTCAAAGGGTATACGGTGTCGGACTGCGACGCGGT
Source organism: uncultured Gemmatimonadaceae bacterium (assembly GCA_963775915.1). Taxonomy (GTDB): domain Bacteria; phylum Gemmatimonadota; class Gemmatimonadetes; order Gemmatimonadales; family Gemmatimonadaceae; genus JAGWRI01. The sequence goes on along the minus strand of CAVZKH010000007.1, from coordinate 97,142 downwards.
GAGCGACATCTACCGCACGCACAAGCTGGCCGCCAGCGCTGCCGCTGCGAGCGCCGAGGCGGTGAAGGCCGGCACCGATCTCGATTGCGGCCGCACGTACGAAGCGCTCGCCGCCGCCGTGGACTCGGGGTTCGTCACCGAAGCGCAGATCGACACATCGGTAGACCGCCTGTTCCTGGCCCGCATGAAGCTAGGGATGTTCGATCCGCCGGATTCCGTGCCCTGGTCGAAGATGGGACTCGACGACGTCGACACACCGGCCGACCGCGCGCTCGCCCTGCGCGCGGCGCGCGAGTCGATGGTGCTGCTCAAGAACCAGGGCAACCTGTTGCCGTTGAGCAGGACGCTCGGCACCATCGCGGTGATCGGCCCCAATGCCGACCAGACGGACGTGCTGCTGGGCAACTACAACGGCACGCCGGCCGATCCGATCACGCCGCTGCGCGGCATTCGCGAGGCCGCGCCGGCCGGCACGCGGGTGCTCTACGCCATGGGCTCGGATCTGGCCGACGGACTGCCGGCGGCCGAAGGCGCGCCGACCGACTCGGCGCTCCAGGCGGCGGCCCTGGACGTGGCCGCAGAGGCCGACGCCGTGGTGCTGGTGCTCGGCATCACGCCGCGCATGGAGGGCGAGGAAATGCGGCTGCACATCGACGGCTTCGACGGGGGCGACCGCACCAAGCTCGCCCTGCCCGCGCCGCAAGAGCAGTTGCTGGAGCGCATCGTCGCCCTTGGCAAGCCCACGGTGCTGGTGCTGCTCAACGGCAGCGCGCTCGCCGTGAACTGGGCCAACGACCATGTGCCGGCCATTCTCGAAGCGTGGTATCCCGGCCAGGCCGGCGGTACGGCCATCGCCGAGACGCTGTTCGGCGACAACGATCCGGGCGGCCGGCTGCCGGTGACCTTCTATCGAAGCGTCGGCGATCTGCCTCCCTTCGACGACTACGACATGGCGGGGCGCACGTACCGATTCTTCGGCGGCGTGCCGCTGTATCCGTTCGGCTACGGGCTGAGCTACACGGCGTTCGCCTATTCGAATCTCCGCACGAACGCCGATTCCGTGGGCGGCGGCGACACGCTCACGGTGAGCGTGGACGTGAAGAACACCGGCCAGCGCGCCGGCGACGAGGTGGTGCAGCTGTACGTCAAGCACCTCGCCTCCGCCGTGCCGCGCGCCCGCGAAGATCTGCGCGGGTTCCAGCGCGTAAGCTTGCAGCCGGGCGAGACCAAGACGGTCACGATGCACGTGCCGGCGGCTTCCATCGCCTATTGGAGCGTCGACCGCCAGGCGTGGGTCGTCGAGCGCGAGCCCATCGAGATCGCGGTGGGCGCCTCGTCGGCGGACATCAGGCTTACCAAGACCGTCCAGGTGACCGGAGCGCATTAGCGGCGCGCCGGCCACCCGGCGGTCTCACCGCTCGAGCGCAAAGGTGAACCGCTGTTCCACCACCTGCCGCACGCGCTCACCGTGCGCCTCGGCGGGCACGTAGCGCGACGCGAGGATCGCCGCGCGCACCGCGTCGGTGAACATCTCGTGCGTGGACGACAGCACGTGGATGGACCCCGGCTCGGCGCGCCCCGTGGTGTCGACGATGAACTGCACCACCACCGATCCTTCGACGTGCGCCGACCGCAGCATCGACGGATACGCCGGCGCAGGGTTCCCCGCACGTGGCACCACGGCGCGATCGACGGCATTGGCGTCCCACGCCCCGTCCGTTGGACCCGACCCCGACCCCGACCCAGGCGCCGTCCACCGCTCCGGGAACCGGTAGACCGGCGGTCCCGAGGCCGCGTCGGGCCAGTTCGGGATGAGCGTGGCGCGCGTCTGGTCGATGGGCGGCAGCGCGCTCGGCGTGACGACCGGCGCCGCGGGCAGCGGAATGTCCGGCATGGCCGGCGCGGCGGGAGCCGCCACCGGGGGCGCCGACCGGGGCGGCGGCGCCGAACGCGGCGCCGGGGCCCGGTACACCACATCGATCACGGGCGCCCGCGGCGCCGCCGGCCGCCGGCCGGCGTGCGCGGTGAGCGTCACCGCCAGTCCGACCATTCCTGTGTGCAGCGCGATGCTGACCAGCGTACCGCCCGAGCGGCGGGTGCGCGCGGCGCGCGACTCGATGAGCGTTCCCAGCATGGTCCCCTCCCGTGTGAAGCCCCTGTGTTCACACGATGGGGGAACGCCGCGCCGCGCGCATGGAAGAACGATGACCGCGGCATGAGCTTTCGCTGAACGGCGCGTGAAGTTCCGCTGAACGCCGGATGACGATTCGATGACGGCGCCGCCGCGCGCCGCCCGCGCTCAGGGTTCGGCGCGGTGGTGGAACCGGCCCCGGTGGCGCACCAGGAACCAGATCGGCACCGCCGAGATGCCGATCCAGAACGGCGTCATCCGCTGCATGAACTTGACGAAGTCGAAGGGCGGCGGGCCCGCCGGCAGCGTTCCCGCCGCCCGCCAGTAGGCCTCGACGTTGGCCGAGATGCCGGGGCGCCAGGCCATGAACAGCACGTTCGCCAGCGCCACCGCCAGCCAGACGAGCGCCAGCACGCGGGCCGGCTCCTGCAGCTTGAGCAGCCCCGACCCCGCCGAGATCTGCACGGCGGCGAACACGACGTAGAGCAGCGTGGCCGACCACCCGGTGAGCAGGACGCCGAAGGCCATGCCCGGCATCCTCGAGAACGCCGGCATGATGCTGAGCGCGCCGCTCACGATCAGCCACCAGCCGATGATCGAGATGCTCAAGGGCCGCGGCGGCGGCGCTCCCGGCACCGCCACCGGCGCGTCCGGCCCCTCGCCGAACGCCGCCTTGGTGCCGGCCCGGTTGAACTGGACCAGCCACCACACGCCGATGAGCAGCGGAATGCCGTAGGCCACGGCGAGGATCGGGCGGATGGACGCGGCCACGCGGGGCTCGATGTTGGCGCCGTTGGGCATCGGCATCGAGAACACGGTGACCATCGCCCCCAGACAGAGCGCGGCCATCACGCCGCCGAATACGAGCGTGGCCACACGGGCCCACGGCCGCAGCTTTAGCAGTCCGATGCCGGCCGACACGCCGGCGCCGCCGAACACCGCAAGCAGCACCGCGCCACCGAGCATCAGATGTTCGTAGTCGGGCATGTTCGGCGTCGCCGGCAGCGCGCCCGGCCCCGTCGGCGGCGGACCGAACGCGGCGTACGCCATCGCGCCGGCCACGGCCAGCACGAGCACGCTCCCCACCAGGCAGACGACGGCGCTGGCCGTCACCGCGCCCGGGCGTTTCATCGGGCCGGCATCGCGCGGGCGGCACACGGGGTGGGCATGCCGGAATCTCCACCGCCGTGCCGCGCCGCGCCAGTGGAACTCCACGTCGCCGCCGACTGGCCAGCGTCGCGCCCGGGCCCCATACTCATTGGCGGAACACGTCCGCCCCTTCCCCCGGGTTCACACCGCGCATTCTTCACGAGGTTGGTTTCCGTGCGTACATCGCTCTCCCGCTTCGCCTTCGCGCTGGCCGCGCTCGCCGCCACCGCTCCCGCGGCCGCCGCCCAGTCGCCCGCCTTCTACGCCGAGATGCACTGGCGCGAGATCGGCCCCACGCGCGCCGGCCGCGCCCGCGCCCTGTCGGGCGTGCCCAGCCAGCCGAACGTGTTCTACATCGGGTTCGACAACGGCGGCGTCTGGCGCTCCAGCGACTACGGCTCGACGTGGGACCCGCTGTTCGACCAGGAGCCCACCGGCTCGATCGGCGCCGATCGCCGTCGCCCCGTCGAATCCGAACGTCATCTACGTCGGCATCGGGCGCCGGCATCATCCGCCCCGACCTCTCCACGGGCGACGGCGTGTACAAGTCCACCGACGGCGGCAGGACCTGGACGCACCTCGGACTGCGCGACACGCAGATGATCGCGATGATCGACGTCGATCCGACGAATCCCGACCGGGTGTTCGTCGCGGCGCTCGGCCATCCGTACGGCCCGAACGCGGAGCGCGGCATCTTCCGCTCGACCGACGGCGGCCGGACGTTCCAGAAGGTGCTCTACAAGGACGAGTACACGAGCGGCAACGACGTGCGCATCGATCCGAACGAACCCGAGCATCGTCTACGCCACGCTCTGGCAGCAGCAGCAGGGCTTCAGCGAGGGCGGCGCCTTCGGCGGCGCCGGCAACGGCATCTTCAAGTCCACCGACGGCGGCGACACCTGGAAGCAGCTCACCGACGGCCTGCCTCCGGTGATCGCAGGCCAACCTCGCGCATCGCGCCCAGCGACCCGAACGTCATCTACGCCATGGTCGGCCGGCGCCGGCCCGGCGGGCCGCGGCGGCCGGGGCGGCAGCGGCACCACCGGCACCGTCGGCTTCTACCGGTCCGACGACGGCGGCGAGCACTGGCACCTGGCCCTCGACGACCCGGCCGCGGCATCGGGTGCCCGGCCGGCGCAGCCCGACCCCCGCCCGCTGGCGCGCATCGGCGGCGGCGACCTGCCGACGATCGCCGTGGACCCGAAGAACCCGAACGTCGTCTACAGCGCGTCCACCGTCCTCTGGCGCACCGAGGACGCCGGCCTCACCTGGTCGGCCGTGCGCGGCGCCCCGGGCGGCGACGACTACCAGAAGATCTGGATCAACCCGAACGAACCGAACATCCTGCTCGTCGTGTCCGACCAGGGCGGCGTGGTGTCGGCCAACCGCGGCGAGAGCTGGAGCAACTGGTACACGCAGCCGACGGCGGCGATGTACCACGTGACCACCGACAACGCGTTTCCCTACCGCGTGTGCGGCGGCCAGCAGGACTCGGGCTCGGCGTGCGTGGACAGCCGCTCGATGGACGGCGAGATCACCTTCCACGACTGGCACCCGGTGAACATCCAGGAATACGGCATCGCCGCGCCCGACCCGAAGGACCCGGACATGGTCTACGGCAGCGGCGCGCACCAACGTCTCGCTGTACGACCGGCGCACCGGCCAGACGCCGAACGTCGGCCCCGACGAGGGCGGTCGCGGCGGCCCCTACGGCCGCAACGTGCGCACGATGCCGATCATCTGGTCGCCGGTGGATCCCGACCTGCTCTTCTACGTCTCCAACGCCGTCTGGAAGACCACCGACCGCGGCCACAGCTGGACGCGCATCAGCCCCGACCTGGCGCGCCAGACGTGGGCCGTGCCGGCGAACGCCGGCAAGTACGCGAGCGACGTCAGCCGGTCGCCGCAGGGCACGATCACCGCGCTCTCGCCGTCGCCGCGCGACGTCAACGTCATCTGGGCCGGCACCGACGACGGCAACATCCAGGTGACGATGGACGGCGGCGAGAAGTGGACCAACGTCACGCCGCCGAGCATCAAGCCGTGGACGCGCATCTTCAACATCGACGCCGGACACTTCGACACGCAGACGGCGTACGCCGCCGCGAACACGATGCGCCTCGACGACATGAACCCGCACTTCTGGCGCACGCACGACGGCGGCAAGACGTGGACCGAGATCGACAACGGCATCGCGCCAGGCGCCGTGGCCAATTCGATCCGCGAAGACCCGCGCGAGAAGGGGCTGCTCTACGCCGCCACCGACACGCAGGTATGGGTGTCGTTCGACGACGGCGACCACTGGCACATCGCTGCGGCTCGAACATGCCGGCCATCTCGGTGCGCGACATCCAGGTGAAGGACGACGCACCTGCCTCTGCGCCGACCTCGTGGCCGGCACGCACGGGCGCGGCTTCTGGATCCTCGACGACGTGACGCCGCTGCGCCAGATGGCCGCGGCCAAGGCCGCGGCCGACGCCTACCTGTTCAAGCCGGTGACCGCGGTGCGCGTGCGCTTCGGCACCAACGACCCCACCCCGTGGCCGCCCGAAGTGGCCGCCGGCGAGAACCCGCCGCCCGGGCGGGATCATCGACTACTACCTGGCCGCACGACGCGTCCGGCCCGGTGAAGCTCGAGATCCTCGACGCGCACGGCGCAGGTCGTGCGCACGCTACTCGAGCGACGATCCCGTGCTCTCGCCCGATCCGGCGCTCGATCCGGTGGCCTACAACAAGATCTGCCAGGCCAACCCGGGCGCCGCCGACTGCGGCGTGCCGCTCTACTGGGCCGCGCCGCAGATGGTGCTCTCCACCGCCGGCGGCATGCACCGGTTCAGCTGGGACCTGCACTACGATCCGATCGGCGACGAGCGCGGCGCCGGAGGGCGAGGGCGGCGCCGGCGTCGTGCCGCACCGCACGTACCCGTCGGTCAACGCCCCGTGGGCGCCGCCGGGCAGCTACACCGTGCGGCTGACGGTGAACGGCAAGCAGTACACGCAGCCGCTCACGCTCAAGCTCGATCCGCGCGTGAAGACGCCGGCCGCCGGGCTGGCCCAGCTCGCCTCGCTCACCCGCGAGATGTACGAAGGCGCCGAGAACGCGCACGTGGCCTACGATCGGGCGCGCGCGCTCGTCGCCGAGCTCGACAAGCTGCAAGGCGCCGACGTCGACGCGTTCAAGAAGAGCGTCGAAGCGCTGGCGCCGGCCCCGCCGGCGGGCGGCCGCGGGCGCGGCGGCCGCGGCGGGTTCGGCCGCGGGGGACGCGGCGGTGGCGGCGGTCCGCCGGCGCCGGCGTCGCTGGAGAGCGCGCAGGCCTCGCTCCTCTCCGCCGCGATGGCCATGCAGGCCGCCGACGCCGCGCCCACCGCCGATCAGGTGGCGGCGTGCGCCGCGGCCCGCAAGGATGCACAGGACGTGGCGGCCAAGTGGTCGGCGCTCAGAGGCGCCGGTCTCGCCGCGTTCAACGCCAAACGGAAGGCAGCGGGCCTGCCCACCGTTTCCCTGCCCAGCCGATGACCGCGGCGCTCACCCCGCCGCGGGAGTCCGTCGTCGACCGCTTTCTGCGCTACGTGCGGATCGACACGCAGTCCGAGGAGGGCGCCTCGACGACGCCCAGCACCGAGAAACAGTGGACGCTCGCCCGCCTCCTGGCGGACGAGCTGCGCCAGGTGGGCGCGTCCGACGTGCGCACCAGCGATCACTGCATGGTGTACGCGTCGATTCCGGGCAACCTCCCGCCGTCGCCGAACGTGCCGGTCGTGGGCTTCATCGCCCACGTCGACACGTCGCCGGCCGTGACCGGCGCCAACGTGAAGCCGGTCATCCACCGCAACTACCAGGGCGGCGACATCGCGCTCCCCGGCGACCCGTCGCAGGTCATCACCGTGGCGCAGAATCCGGTGCTCGCCACGCTGATCGGCGACGACATCATCACCACCGACGGCACCACGCTGCTCGGCTCCGACGACAAGGCCGGCGTGGCCGCGATCATGACGCTCGTCGATACGCTGGGCCGCAACCCGCAGATCAAGCACGGTCCCATCGCCGTGGCGTTCACCGCCGACGAGGAGATCGGAAGCGGCATCGAGCACTTCGACGTCGCCGAGTTCGGCGCCCGGTACGCCTACACCGTGGACGGCGGCACGCTGGGCGGCATCAGCGACGAGACCTGGAGCGCCCGGCTGGCGACGGTGACGTTCAAGGGCAAGAGCGTGCACCCGGGCACGGCCAAGGGCGTGATGGTGAATTCCATATACGCCTTCGCCTACTTCGTCGCCAGCATGCCCAAGGACATGCTCCCCGAGACCACCGAGGGGCGCATCGGCTTCGTGCATCCGTACCTGGGGTCGGCCGACGTCGAGGAGTCGAGCGTGAAGGTGCTGCTGCGCGACTTCGAGATGAGCGGGCTCGAGGCCAAGGAGAAGCTGCTGCGCGACCTCGCCGCCGCGGCCGAGCGCGCCTATCCCGGCGTCACGGTGCGGATGGAGGTGAAGGAGAACTACAAGAACATGAAGGAGGTCCTCAAGGACCATCCACAGCTGGTCGAGAACGCGATGGAGGCCGCGCGGCGGGCGGGCTTGCAGCCGTTCAACGAGCCCATCCGCGGCGGCACCGATGGATCGCGGCTGACGTTCCGCGGACTCCCCTGCCCGAACATCTTCACCGGCGGGCACAACTTCCACGGTAAGCAGGAATTCAACTCGCGCCGCGGACTGGAGAAGACCGCCGAGACGCTGGTGCATCTCGTGCAGATCTGGGCCGAACGGGCGTAGCGGCGCCAGCGGCTACGGGAACGCCAGGTTCACCAGCACGCTGTCGCCGCTGCCGAACGCGACCCCCGACACCGGCACGCTCACCGAGTTCGGATTGCCCGCGACGGTGCCCGTGACCACCACGCACCCGGCCGCCGCCGACGTCGCGGTGAGCGAAATCCGATAGCTGCCGCCGCTCGACGAGCCGCTGGCCGACCCATACGTGGTGCCGGAACATGCCGAGTCCTCGGCCGTCACCGTGATGGCGGCGGTGACCGCGCCCGACGTCGACGACACGGTGCTGCCGTAGACGATCAGCGACCCGGTGCCACCAAGACCGCCGCCGGCCCCGGCCTCGAATCCGGTCGGCAGCGAATCGCACGACACCACGCAGGCGAGCGCGGCCGAGAGCCCCACCAGCACGGCGCCGCTGCGAAAACGCTGGCCCATCGGAACTTCCTCCTGGCGGCCGGGGCCGCCGATCGCGACTTCCGTCGCGCGCCTGTTGCGCTCCGCCGCCTCGCCGAGCGTTCGCTTCTTCCCCGATGAAGACGGAAATGATCCCCGTCGGGACACGCCGCGCGGCGACTCTTCGCGAGTTCTTAACTCCGCCGCCATGGGGTCCGAATCTCTTCCGTGTTTCGGACCCCACGCGGCGTCCTTCCCTGGTTCCCGGGCTGCCTACCCGCCGCCGCCCTTCTTCTTTGCCGGCGCCTTTCCCTTGTCCGGCGCCGGCGGCGGCTGCTTGCCCTTCTGCAGCGCCCGAATCTGATCGGGCGTGAGCGGCCGGCCCGGATTCGGCTGCATGGCCTTGGCCCGGTCCGCGAACGGCGGATTCTGCGGCGGCGGCTCGTGCTTGATGATCACGGTCCGCGGCTCGGCGCGCCGCACTTGGGGCGCGGCTCCCGGCCGGCCCGCCGGCGGCGGGCCCGAGGGCGGCGGCGCCACCTTGGTGATCGGCGCCCGACGCACCTCGCCGCGCGACGGCACCGGTGCCGGCGTGGGAGCCGGAGTCCGAGCACCGGGCCGCACCAGCACCATCGGCGGGCGGCGCACCTCCGGCGGGCGCGGCGACGGCGCTCCGCCGGCCGCGGCGCGTTTAGTCGGCCCCACCGTCGGATGCTCCACGATGCGCGCACCGGTGATCTCAGCGGTCCGCACGCCGACCTCGGCGCCGTTCACCCGCCTGCCGCCCGAGAACGTCTCGGCCGACACCGCGGTGAACCCATACGTCCGGTTCACGTAGTGAGCGCGCTGCACGTCGGTCACGCGCACGAAGACATCGATGTCCCTTACGCCGCGCACGTTCGCCGCGTTCACGGTGCGCAGATACCGCGGCCCGTAATGGTACCACGGGATGTACGGCTCGCGCGGACCCAGCGGGAACCACGCCTGGATCCCGACGCCGAGCCCACCGCCGCCCGCGAACACCACAAGCGCCGGCGAGTAGCAGGGCGCGATCACGGGGCCCGGCACCCACCCCCAGGCGCCGGCGATCACCACCCACCGCCCGTAATGGAAGGGCGCGAATCCCCACGGCTCGTCTTCCACCCATACCCAGCCCCACGGATCCACCCACGCCCAGTGGCCGTACCGGTACGGCATCCACCCGTGGACGCCCGGCGGCGGATACCACACGAAGCCGTAGTCCCGCGTCGACGCCCAGCGGCCGTACTGATTCAGATCCGCGCACCCGGGAATGTCGCTGCTCATGTACCGCCCGCACTGCGACGACGCGCCCTCGGCCCGGCGATCGCGGTCCGCGCTCCACGCGTCGAAGGCGGTCGGCGCCGGTGTGCGCGCCACGGCGACCGTCACGGGGCTCGCGCCGCCGAGCGTCACCGTCTGCGGCCCGCGCACCGTCTGCTCCAGTCCGGGGCCTTCGGCGTCCAGGGCGCCGTCATCCACCGTCACAATGGAATAGTCGCCGACGCTCGGCACCGACACCCGGTAGTGCCCGGGCCCGCGAACGGTCAGCGCGCCGTTGGGCGTGTCGATCTCGATCGAGTCGTCGCTCGCCAAGCGGAACACGCTCAACCGCACCGTGCCCTGCGCCACCGCCAACTGCGCGAAGTGGTCGGTCAGGTTCGTCAGCGTGAGGTCGGTGCTGTCGGCAATGCGAACCGTGAACGGCCCCACCTCCAACTCGGCGCGCGCACCCAAGTCGCTGAACATCCGGTCGCCCGTGGTCATCGAGTAGTTCAGTTCCGCCAGGCTCCAGTCCGCCGAGCCCGAGGTCTGTACCGACACCGTGCCGGCCAGGGAGCTGATCCGCGCTACGCGGCTGGGCGGATCGTCGGCCTCGGGCGCCTGCGCCGAGAGCAGCCGGCTCGATCCGAGCACCAGCACCGCCGGCAGGGCCGCTCCGCGGGCGGCGCGCCTCACCGTCATGTAGAATTGGGCCAGCCGCAACATTAGACGCTCCGTGATTTGCCTGTACTTTGATAGACGCGGAACCCGGGGAAGTTCCCCGGGCCGCCGCCTCGAACGAACGATGCACGAAAGGGCGGACGAGGCGTGTCCACCAATCCCTCAGGATTCGTGCGGAAAGTCACCACCTGAAACCCGGAACCCGACGCGCTCGATGCGTGCTCTCGCCGCCGTCATCGCCATCCTCGCCGTTGCCGCCGCCGCGCCCCCCACCGCCGCCCAGCAATCGCGGCCCACGCCGCGGTCCGAGCTGGCGGAGCTCTCGGAATTCCTCGCCATCCCGAACGTCGCGTCAGACCGCGCCGGCATCGCCCGCAACGCGGCCTGGCTCAAGGGCGAGTTCGAGAAGCGCGGATTCCGGATGTCGGTGATCGCGACACCCGGTTCGCCCGTGCTCATCGGTGAACTCCCGCCCACGGGCGCGGCCGCCATGCGTTCGCTCACCTTCTACTTCCACTACGACGGCCAGCCGGTGACGGCGTCGGAGTGGAAGGACTCGGGTCCCTTCGCGCCGATCTACCGCGACAAGCCGTTCGAGCAGGGCGGCCGCGTGGTCACGCTCCCCGCCGCGGGGCCGATCAACCCCGAATGGCGGCTGTACGCGCGCTCGTCGGCCGACGACAAGGGACCGATCATCGCCTTCCTCTCGGCGCTCGACGAGGCGCGCGCGGCGAACACGCCAGTGTCGTCCACCATCCGCGTCATCATGGAGGGCGACGAGGAAGCCGGCTCGCCCTCGCTGGCCACGGTGGTGCACGACCAGGCGGCGCGCATCCACGCCGATCTCGTGATCCTGGTCGACGGCCCGCAGCATCCGAGCGGGCGTCCCACGTTCGTGTTCGGCGCCCGCGGCATCATGAGCGCCGAGCTCACCGTGTTCGGCGCGCGGCAGGATCTGCACAGCGGCAACTACGGCAACTGGGCGCCCAATCCGGCCATCGAGTTGGCGCAGCTCGTCGGCTCGATGCAGGACAGCACCGGGCGCGTGACCATTCCCGGCTTCTACGACGACGTCGTGCCGCTCACGGACCGGGAGCAGCAGGCCATCGCCGAGATCCCGGACGTCGACGGCACGCTCATGCGCACGTTCGGCTTCGCGCGGCCCGACTTTCCGGGCCAGCGTCTGGACGCGCTGGACAACCTGCCCACGCTCAACGTGTCGGGCCTGGGCGCCGGCACCGTCACCGGCCAGGGGCGCACGGTGATCCCCGCGCAGGCGGTGGCGCGCATGGACCTGCGCTTCGTGAAGAACGTGACGCCCGACGCGCAGTTCGCGCGCCTCGAGGCGTACGTGCGGGCGCGCGGATTTCACCTGATCGCCGGCGACGCGCCCACCGACCAGGAGCGCGCCGCCTATCCGCGGCTGGCGAAGCTGCGCCGCATGGGCGGCTACCCGGCCGGGCGCACACCGCTCACCGATCCCACCGCGCTGCGCGTGGTGGCGGCGGTCGCGGCCGCCACCCACACCACGCCGGCCCGTCTTCCCACGCTCGGCGGGTCGACGCCCTTCTATCTCTTCTCAGACGCGCTCGGCGCGCCCACGGTCGGCATGCCGGTGGTCAACTTCGACGACAACCAGCACGGGCCCAACGAGAACCTGCGGCTCGGCAACTTCTTCCAGGCGATCGTGATCATGCGCGCGATCGTGACGATGAAGTAGCGCGGGCCGCGGCGCCGGCGGTCCGCTACGTCGCCCCCTTCACCACCCGCCCGCCCTGCACCACCAGCCGGATCGTCTCCGGCGTGAGCGCGTGGATGTCGGCCAGCGGATCGACGGACGTCACCGTCACGTCGGCCAGCTTCCCCGCCTCCAGCGTGCCCACGCGGTCCTGCCAGCCGAGACAGGCCGCCGCCGTACGCGTCGTCGCCACGATCGCCTCCATGGGCGACAGGCCCGCGTGGTCGCACATGAGCCCCAGTTCGCGCAGGTTCGTGCCGTGCGGCATCACGCCGGCGTCGGTGCCCATGGCGATCTTCACCCCCCACCTGTGCGCCCGGCGGATGCTGTCGCGGTGCGCCTGCAGCACCTCCTTCGCCTTGCGCAGCGCCCACTCGCTGATGGACCCCGTCTGCTCGGCCTGCTCGATCACCGCCTGCGGCGCCAGCAGCGTCGGCACGAGAAAGGTGCCGCGCTCGAGCATCATCTCGATGGCTTGATCGTCCAGGTAGATGCCGTGCTCGATGGAGTGGATGCCGGCGCGGATCGCGTTCTTGATCCCTTCGGCGCCTTGCGCGTGCGCCATCACCTTGATGCCGCGGCGGTAGGCGCCCTCCTGCACCATCACCGACAGTTCCTCGGGCGTGAACTGCGTGAACTCCGGATGGTCGGTGGGGCTCAGCACGCCGCCCGTGGAGCAGACCTTGATGACGTCGGCGCCGGCGCGGAGCACCTCGCGCACTTTCTTGCGCACCTCGTCCACGCCGTCGCAGATGCCGCTGGGCAGCCCCGGGTGCGGCGCGAACAGCCGCAGCGTCTCGCCCGAGGGCAGCCAGAAATCCAGGTGGCCGCCGGTGATCGAGAGCGGCGTGATGCTGATCTGCATCCGCGGGCCGTCGATGAGCCCGGTCTCGAGCGCGCGCTTGAGGCCCAGGTCGGCGCCGCCCGCGTCGCGCACGCTGGTGATGCCGGCGTCGAGCGTGCGGCGCAGATAGCCCAGCGCCAGATAGAAGTTGAGCGAGAAGGGCGTGGTGGCGTGTTTCATCATCCCTTCGAGCTGCACCGTGGCGTGCACGTGCGCGTCGATGAGTCCGGGCAGGATCGTGCCGCCGCCGGCGTCGATCTCGGTGACCGTTCCCGCCGGGCGAGGCAGGGACTCCAGGCGGCCGGCCGCCTCGATGCGGTCGTCGTGAATGAGCACGGCGCCGCCCGGCACGGGCGGGGCGCCGGTGCCGTCGATGAGCGTGCCGTTGCGGATCAGCGTGTAGGACATGGATTCAGCCCCCGCCGCCCGCGGCCGGCTTTCCCGGCTGCTCCAGGTGGCCGCCGAAGCCGTAGCGCATGGCCGAGAGCAGCCGGTGGCCGTACTCCTCGTTTCCGCGCGAGGCGAAGCGCGAGTAGAGCGCGGCGCTGATCACCGGCACCGGAATCCCCTCGTCCACGGCCGCCTGCACCGTCCACCGTCCCTCGCCCGAATCCGAGACGCGCCCGGCGAACGTCGAAAGGTCGGGATGCGCGCGCAGCGCGCCCGCGGTGAGGTCGAGCAGCCACGAGCCGACCACACTCCCGCGGCGCCAGACTTCCGCCACCGACGGCACGTCGATGTCGAACCGGTAGAGCTCGGGGTGGCGCAGCGGCGTCGTCTCGGCGTTCACCTCCTGCGTCTCGGTGCCCACGTTCGCGTGCTTGATGATGTTCAGCCCCTCGGCCAGCGCCGCCATCATCCCGTACTCGATGCCGTTGTGCACCATCTTCACGAAGTGGCCGGCGCCGTTGGGCCCGCAGCGCAGGTACCCGTTCTCCGCCGTCGACGGTTCGCCGCTGCACCCGGGCGTCCGTTCCGCCGAGCCCACTCCGGGCGCCAGCGACCTGAAGATCGGATCGAGGTGGCGCACGATCGGCTCCTCGCCGCCGATCATCAGACAGTAGCCGCGCTCGAGCCCCCACACGCCGCCGCTCGTGCCGCAATCCACATAGTGGATGCCGGCGCGCTTCAACTCCGCGGCCCGCCGGATGTCGTCGTGGTAATACGAGTTTCCGCCATCGATCACGATGTCCCCCGATTCGAGCACGGGCGCGAGCGACGCCAGCACCGCGTCGACGGCCGCGGCCGGCACCATCATCCACACGGCCCGCGGCCTGGCCAGCTTCTTCGCGAAGTCGGCGAGGCTGGACGAGGGCACCGCCCCCTTGCCGGCCAGATCCTGCATGGCGTTCGGGTGCGCGTCGTAGACCACGCATTCGTGGCCGGCCCTCACGAGGCGCTGGACCATGTTCGCGCCCATGCGGCCCAGCCCAATCATTCCGAGTTGCATTCGACAGCCTCCTGGGAAACGTGCTGCGGGACGGCGGAACCGGGGGCGCCGGGTTCGCCCCCGATTCAGACACGGCGGTCTGCGTAAGCTACCAGCGGACTTGGCGGCGCATAATGGCGCGGGGGCGAGCCGACGCGCCGGCCGGTTCAGCCGGGATGGCTGGCCGGCAGCAGCACGCTCGAATCCACCTGCCCGATCTCGGTGCGCCCGCAGAACGCCATCGTCAGGTCGAGTTCGCGATGGATGATCTGCAGCGCCTTCGTCACGCCGGCCTCCCCCATCGCGCCCAGCCCGTAGTTGAAGGCACGGCCGATGTACGTGCCGCGCGCCCCCAGCGCCCACGCCTTGAGCACGTCCTGGCCCGAGCGGATGCCGCCGTCCATGTGCACCTCGATGCGCGAGCCCACCGCGTCGACAATCGCCGGCAGCGCGCGGATGCTCGACTCGGCGCCGTCGAGCTGACGCCCGCCATGGTTGCTGACGATCAGCGCGTCGGCGCCCGACTCGACGGCCAGCCGCGCGTCCTCGGCGTCCTGGATTCCCTTGAGGATCAGCCTGCCGCCCCAGCGCTGCTTGATCCACTCCACGTCGCGCCAGCTCAGCCGCGGGTCGAGCTGGCTGGCCGACCACTCCGACAGCGAGCGCAGGCTCTCGATGCCCTTCACGTGCCCGATCACATTGCCGAACTGATGACGCCTGGTGCCGAGCATGCCCAGGCACCAGCGCGGCTTGGTCATCATGTTGGCAATGCTGCGGACCGTGAACCGCGGCGGCACCGACAATCCGTTCTTGAGGTCGCGGTGCCGCTGCCCCAGGATCTGGAGGTCCACCGTGAGCACCAGCGCGCCGCAGCGCGCGGCCTTGGCGCGGTCGATGAGCCGCTCGATGAAATCGCGGTCGCGCATCACGTACAGCTGGAACCAGAACGGCGCCGAGGTGTGCGCGGCCACGTCCTCGATGGAGCAGATGCTCATGGTGCTCAGCGTGAACGGCACGCCGAACTTCTCCGCCGCCCGCGCGGCGTGGATCTCGCCGTCGGCGTGCAGCATGCCGGCCAGACCCGTGGGCGCGAGCGCCACCGGCATCGCGACGTCCACGCCCACCATCTTCGTGGCCGTGCTCCGGTTCTCGAGGTTCACCAGCACCCGCTGACGGAGCTTGATCGGCTCGAAGTCGGTGATGTTGGCGCGGTACGTGCTCTCGGTCCAGCTGCCGGAGGCCACGTAGTCGTAGAACATGCGCGGCACGCGCCGCTCGGCCAGGCGGCGCAGGTCTTCGATGTTGGTGACGACGGTCATGGGCGCAACGATGGCGCGCGGGCGGTGGAATATCCAGATTCTCGCCCCGGGCCTCCCCCATCGCCTCCCGGCGTCCCCGGCCATAGCTTTGCCGACCACACCCGCAACGAGAGCCGATCCGTGCCGAGAACCCCCGTGAGTTGCCATCGCGACGTGACCGCAAGCGTCCCCCTGCCCCTCCCCCGTCGCGTGCTCGCCGTCTGCCTGGCGATGCTCACCGCCCTGGCGGCGCCCGCCGCCGCCGTGGCCCAGACCCACGCCGACCCCGGCGCCAAGAAAGTTCTCACCGCCGACGACTACGGCCGCTGGCGCACCATCGACGGCGACCGCATCTCGAGCGACGGCAAGTGGGTCGCGTGGGTGTACCGGTTCACCAACGTGGCCACGCGCGACGCCAAGCCCGAGCTGCACATCCTGAACCTCGAGACCAATCAGGACGTGACCGTGGCCAACGCGTCCAACGACGTGTTCTCCCCCGACGGACGCTGGATCGCGTATCAGATCGATTCACAGCCCCCGCGGGGCCGCGGCGGTCGCGGCGCGGGCGGACCAGGCGGCGGCGCCCCAGGCGCTCCTGGCGCCCAAGCCCCGGGCGGACGCGGCGGCGCGGGCGCGGCCGACTCGACGTTCCATCGCGTGGAGGTCCGCGAGCTGGCCACCGGCAAGACGCAGAGCTGGCACGACATGCAGTCGGCGACCTTCTCCGAGAATTCGCGGTTCGTGCTCGTGCGCAACCAACCCGCCGCGGGCGGCGGCCGCGGCGGTCGCGGCGGCGGTCCGGGCGCGCCGGGCGGTGGCCGCGGCGGAAGCGCCGCCGAACCGGCGAGCCGCGGCTCCGACGCCATTCTGTACGATCTGGGCACGGGCCGCAGCCAGTTCATCGGCAGCGTGGCCGACGCGGCGTTCAATCGCCAGGGCGATCTCCTGGCCTACACCATCGACGCCGACGTGCGCGACGGCAACGGACTGTTCGTCGTCAACCTCGCCACCGGCGCCACGCAGCCCCTCGACAACGACGCGCGCATCTACGCCCGGCTGGCGTGGAACGACGCCGGCACCGGCGTGGCCGTGCTCAAGGGCAGCCCGGTGCCGAAGATGCTCGAACGCGCGAACATCGTCGTCGCCGTGCCCGACGTGCGCGCGGTGATGGCGAACCCGGTGCTGGCGAACGCCTCGACCACGCTCGACTCGTCGGCCGCCGGATTCCCCGCCGGATGGGTGATCAGCGACCGCGCGCCGCTCGCCTGGAGCGAGGACGGCCGGCGCGTGTTCTTCGGCACCCAGCCGCAGGCGCCGGCCGCCGACACCATGCCCATTCGCAGCACCGATTCCACCGCCAACGTGGACGTCTGGCGAACCGCCGATCGCTACATCCAGTCGGCGCAGATGATCCGCGCCGCGCAGGACCGCAACTTCACCTACCGCGAAGCATTCGACGTCGCCGCGGGCAAGTACGTCGCGCTCAGCGATTCGACCATGCGCGACCTGCAGGTTTCGGTGGACGGCAGGTGGGGCGTGGGCCGTGACGCGCGCGCCTATATCTCCGACTTCAAGCCGGCCGCCGCCGACTTCTATAGGGTGAACATGGCCACCGGCGATCGCACGCCGATGTTCAAGGGCCAGCTCACGCAGGGCGCGACGTTCGGCATCTCGCCCGACAGCCGCAAGTTCGTCTACTGGAAGGACGGCAGGTTCCAGGCGTACGATCTCGACGCCGGCACCTCCACCACGCTCGGGGCCGGCGCCCCGAGCTTCGTCGACACGACGTACGATCACCCGGGCCCCACGCCTCCCTTCGGCGTGGCCGGGTACACGAGCGACGGCAAGAGCGTCATCGTGGAGGACAAGTACGATCTGTGGACGCTGCCGCTCGACGGCGGCGCGGCCACGAACATCACCGGCGGCGCCGGCCTAAGGAGCAAGATGATCCTGCGCCCGGTGCGCGTGCAGCCCATCGACCCGATGGCGAGCGCGCGAGAGCGCACCGGACAGGAGTGGGACCTCTCCAAGCCGCTCACCCTCTCCGCGTACGGCGACTACAACAAGAAGGCCGGCTTCTACACGCTCGCCGACGGCAAGCTCGCGCCGATCGTGTACGACGACGCCGCGTACTCGACGCCGATGAAGGCCGCGCACGCCGACCGGTTCCTGTTCTCCCGCGAGACGTTCACGCAGTCGCCCGACCTCCGCGCGTCTGGGCCCGACCTCGCGAACGCCAGGCAGATCACCAACAGCAACCCGGTGCAGGCCGAATACAAGTGGGGGCACGACACCCTGTTCGACTTCACCGACAAGCACGGCCACAAACTGCAGGGGTTGATCTGGTATCCCGATGACTACAAGCCGGGCGAGAAGCGCCCGATGCTCGTCACCTTCTACGAGAAGAACTCGCAGCTCCTGAACCGCTATCCGATGCCGGAACTGCTCGTGAGCATGGGGCGTCCCGCCATCGAAGCGGTGAGCCGCGGCTACATCGTGATGATCCCGGACGTCTACTACAACACCGGCTCGTCGCACGACGATCAGCTCAATTGCGTGGAGGCGGCCACGCGCAAGGTCATCGAGATGGGCATCGCCGACCCCAAGCGCATCGGCCTGCACGGTCACAGCTACGGCGGCGAGGGCGCGGCCTACATCGCCACGAAGTCGCGGCTCTTCGCGGCCGTGGGCGAGGGCGCCGGCGTCACCGACCTCTACACCGACTTCAATCAGGAATGGGGCTGGTCGTACCAGGTGGCCGGCGGCTCGGGCGAGAACGGCAACCAGTACTACCTGTACGGCCAGGGGCGCTGGGGCTTCTCGCCGTGGGACCGGCCCGACGTGTACCACGACGAGTCGGCGCTGTCGCACGTGCGGGAAGTGACGCAGCCGATCCTCATCATGCACGGCACCGCCGACCCGACGGTGAGCTTCATCGAGAGTCTCAACTTCTACAACGCCCTGCGCTACAACGGGAAGACGGCCTACCTGCTGGCCTATCAGGGCGCCGGGCACCACGTCAGCACGCTCGGCGACCGCAAGGATCTGACCGTCCGGTTCTTCCAGTTCTTCGACCACTACATCCTGGGCGCGCCCGCGCCCAAGTGGATGACCAACGAGGTGCCATTCCTCAAGAAGGCGGAGTTGCAGGATCCGGGGAAGGACCGGCCGTAGCGACGGCGCTACGGCGTCGAGCCCTGCATCACCGCCGACCGCTTGAGCATCCACCGGTACAGATAGAAGAGCGCGGCCACGAAGGCAATCACGCCCAGCCAGTTCGCGGGCGCGAAGCTCTCCGGCACGAGCCCGATCGGCGCCTCCTTGGACAGGCCGACGATCAGCCCGGCGTTGAGCACGCCCCACAGGCTCTCGCCCACGATCAGCCCCGACGCCACGAGCGTGCCCAGCCGGTCGGCGCGCGCCGGATCCGGCAGCGAGCGCGCGCGCCCTTCGTACCAGTGCGAGATCAGCGCCCCCACCACGACGGCGAACGTCGCCGACATCGGCAGATAGATCCCGATCCCGACCGCCAGCGGCGGAATGCGCAGCTTGCGCAGCGCGCCCAGTGTCGTGTCCAGCAGGATGAGCCCCACGCCCACCAGGCCGCCGATGCCGATCATCGTCCAGTCGAGCTTGCCGCCGATCACGCCCTGCGCGAGTGCGGCGATCAGCGTGGCCTGCGGCGCCGGCAGCGGGTTGAGCGCCACCACGCCTACGTTCGCGGCGCCGGCAAAGCCGTACGCCTTGGCCAGCAGGTTGAGGATCGGCGGAATCACCGCCGCGCCGGCGGCCACGCCAACGATCAGCGCGATCTGCTGCCGCATGGGCGACGCTCCCACGAGCTGGCCGGTCTTGAGGTCCTGCAGGTTGTCGTTGGAAATGGTCGCGCAGGCGAACACGATCGCGGTGATGAACAGCGCGAACGCCACCAGCGCCGGCTTCGACGCGTCCGCCGGCCGGATGGCCACCGCGAGCACCGACGCGCAGATGACGATCGAGAGAATGCCCACGCCCGAGATCGGGCTGTTCGACGCGCCGATCAGGCCCGCCATGTAGCCGCAGATGCCGGCGATGAGGAATCCGACGAGGATCACGAAGGGCACCGCGATGGCGGTCAGCAGCACCGCGTGGTCGGCGAGCACCGTAGAACGCGCGAAGGTGTAGGCCAGCCAGCCGCTGATGAGCGCGCAGGCCACCGCCAGCACCACGATCCACTGCGGCGACAGGTCGCGATCGCGGTCGTCCCGCGGTGCCCGCATCGCGCGACGCGGCGAGCGTGCTCACCAGACCGCCGACCACGGGCTTGGCCAGCGTCGCCAGCGTGTAGATCGCCGCGATGCCGATCGCCCCGGCGCCGATGAACCGCACCTGCGTGCTCCAGATGTGGCCCGTATGCGCGGCCAGCGTCACGCCGGCCGGAAGGGCCTGCATCGAGGTGAGGATCGGCACCGCCACGCCCCACGCGATCACCAGCCCGACGAGCATCGCCATGCCCACCGAGAGCCCCACCAGATGTCCCGCCCCCACCAGCGCCAGCGACCAGGCGATGTCGTATCCGCTCGCCGCCGAAGCGCCGATCGGAAAGAACCCCGAGAGCCCGCCCGCCACGATGCGCGTGGCCGAGAGAATCGCGAGCCCGCCCGACGCGGCGGTACCGAGCACCACCGCCCGGAGCCCCTCGCGCGACTCGCCGGTCTCGTCCTTCGTCTCGCCGCGCGTGCCCGAGCCCACGCGCAGCACTTCGGCGGCCGCCACGCCCTCGGGGTACGGCAGATCCGAGTTGGTGACCAGCGCTCGTCGCAGCGGTATCGTGAACAGCACGCCCAGCACGCCGCCGCTCAGGCAGACGAAGAACGACTGCCAGAAGGGGAAGCCCGTCCACCAGCCGACGATCACGAGCCCCGGCAGCACGAAGATGATCGCCGAGAGCGTGCCGGCCGCCGAGGCGACCGTCTGCACGATGTTGTTCTCGAGAATCGACGAATCCTTGACGGCGCTCAGGATCGCCATCGAGATGACGGCGGCGGGAATCGACGACGCGAACGTCAGGCCGACCTTGAGGCCCAGGTAGACGTTGGCGGCGGTGAATGCCGTGGTGATGAGCGCGCCGAGGACGAGGCCCCGGAGGGTGAGTTCCTTGGGTTGCATGCGGCCGGTCGATCCTGTGTCGGAAGGTGGGACGCGCGGTCGTCACACGGCTGGCGTGCCGGCGGCGGCGCGTGAATACGGCCAGGAAACGGCGGAGTGGAGCCGGGCCAAACTTGGGCCGCGGGACCCCGGGCCGCCAGTTGCGCGGTGGCGGCGGGAGATCGCGCGGCGACCCCTCACCGCTCCGGCAGCGTGGCGAGGAATTCGGCGAGGTAATGGCCCCAGACGGCCGGGTACGAATGCGTGCTGTGCCCGTGCGTGTCGGGGCCGAGCGGAACCTCGATGAAGCGCACCTGCTTCGCCCGGGCGATGAACGGCGCGATGAGCTGGGCGTTGAGTTCCTGCGGATTCACCTCGTCGTCCGTCGAATTGATGGCGAGCACCGGCGCGGTGATCTCGGCCATGTGGGGCGCCGGATCGTAGTTCCGTGACGAATTGAAGGCGTACCACTCGTCGTTCGCGTCCATCGTGCGCAGGCCGTGGTCCACGTAGGCGCGGATCACCGAGTCGGCGGCGTCGCGGGTGGGCGCGTCGTGCTGCTGCAGCAGCGGGGCGCTCACCATCAGGTAGAGCACGTCCAGCGCTGCCCGCAGCCCCGCCTGCGGCTCGGTGGTGTAGTCCCCGCCCTTCCACGCCGGGTCGTCGCGGATGTCGTCCATCACCATGGTCCGCATCATGCGGTTGCGGCCGGCGATCTGCGTCGGCGCGCAGGCCAGCGGCACCAGGCCGTCCATGAAATCGGGATGCGTGTAGCCCCAGACCCAGGCGTGCATGCACCCCATCGACGTTCCCATGATCAGGCGCAAATGGTTCACGTGCAGATGCTCCGTGAGCAGCAGGTACTGCCCGCGGATCATGTCGTCGTAGGTGTAGCTCGGGAACCGGGCGTGCAGCCCGTCGCTCGGCTTGCTCGACCCGCCGTGGCCGATGTTGTCGGGAAGGATCACATAGTACTTCGCCGTGTCCAGCAGTTCGCCGGGCCCGAACAGCACCCCGGCGAAATGATCGGCCAGGAACCCGCGTCCGGTGCCGCCGGTGCCGTGCAGCACCATGACCGCGTTGCGGACCACCCCGCGTGCGTCGCGGCGCGGAGTGCCGAGCGTGGTGTAATGAAGGCGGAGCGAGTCGAGTACTTCGCCCGACTGGAAGCGGAAGCTGTGCACGTAGAAGTCGCCCTGGGTCCCCTGGGCGAGCGCCGGAGCGGGCGCGGCGGCGGCGGCGAACATGAGCATCGGGAGCGCGAACCGGCGCATGGGGTCCTCGGCGGCAGTCGGATGGAACGGCGTGCCCCACGTTAGCGCGACGCCCGCCGCGACGCGACCCGCCGAGCGCTCCGCACGCACCGGGCGCTGCCTCGGGCAGACCGGGCGCAGCTTCGGGTAGACCGGGCGCAGCTTCGTCCGGACCGGGCACACCTTCGTCCGGACCGGGCGCTCCTTCGTCCGGACCGGGCGCACCTTCGTCCGGACCGGGCGCTCCTTCGTCCGGACCGGGCGCTCCTTCGTCCGGACCGGGCGCTCCTTCGTCCGGACCGAGCACACCTTTGTCCGGACCGGGCGCTCCCTCGGCCGGACCGGGCGCTCCTTTGTCCGGACCGAGCACACCTTTGTCCGGACCGGGCGCTCCTTCGCCCGGACCGGGCACACCCTCGGCCGGACCGGGCACACCTTCGCCCGGACGGGGCACACCTTCGTCCGGACCGGGCACTCCGTCGTCCGCACCGGGCACGCCTTCGGCCGGACCGGGCACTCCTTCGGCCGGACCGGGCACTCCTTCGGCCGAACCGGGCACACCCTTGTCCGGACCGGGCACTCCTTCGTCCGACCCGGGCACATCTTCGTCCGGACCGGGCACACCCTCGTCCGGACCGGGCACTCCCTCGTCCGGACCGGGCACCGCTCCGCCCGTTGCATTGGACGGTGCGGGTATGCAGGATGGAGCGCACGAGCGGCGCGTGACATGGCGGTGTGACGCCCGCACGCCCCTTCATTTCACAGGCACAACGGAGCGACGGCAGTGGAGTGGACCGCAAAGGAAGTGCGCGTGCTGCGCGGCTTGAGTTCGCCGCCGGCAATCCAGAAGTTTCTGGACTCGATCCCGTACAACCCCGGGGAGACGTATCGCTCGCCCCGCCAGGTGCTTGGCGACCGCACGGCGAATTGCATGGAGGGCGCGGTGTTCGCCGCCTGCGGTTTGGACCGCATCGGGCTCCGGCCGGCGCTCGTCGAGTTCCGGGCGGTGCGCGACGACTGTCACTCGTGACGATCTTCAAACAGGACGGCCGGTTCGGAGCGCTCTCGAAGTCCAACTTCACCGGCCTACGATATCGTTGCCCGGTGTACCGCACCCTGCGCGAACTCGTGCTGTCGTATTTCGAGCACCATTTCAACGTCAGGCGCGAACTGACGATGCGTTCGTACACCCGTCCCCTCGTGCTGAGCGAACGCGCCTTCCCGGCGTGGCGGTGGCGTGAATCCGATCTCGACGACATCGCCGACGCGCTCGACCGCCAGCCGGGGACCGTGGTCGTCGACCGTGCACGCGAGCGGCATCTCCGGCTCGTCGACGACCGTCTCTTCCGGGCGGGGCTGCTCGGCGCGGACCGCAAGGGGCTCTACCGCATCTAGCGGCGAGCGCCGCCGCGCGCCGGGCACATCGACTCCGGAACTGCGCCGCGCGACGTGCGACATCGGCAAGGCGTTGTCTCATCGCGACTTGAATTGAGAGCGGGCGACCGGACTCGAACCGGCGACGTCCAGCTTGGGAAGCTGGCATTCTACCAACTGAATTACGCCCGCGTTGGGACCCGAAACTTACCGGCGCCCACCACCCCGAGCAAGCCGCGCATCGACGGGCCCGTTCACCCATCGGTGACCCGCCGCACACGCCGAACCCGTGGGGCCAGAATGACTGCTCCGCCCCACGCATAGCCCACTGGACGGCGGCTCGGAATACGCCTAGCTATCGTGTATGCCCGATTCCACGCCGCACGACGACCCGATCAATAAAGCGATCACGGAAACCGATCTCCCTCCGTCGGGACGTGCAGTTGCGGCCGCCCACAACGCGCGCTACACAGCGCCGGCATTGGTGGTGTACGGCTCGCTGCGGACCATCACCGCGCGCGTCGGATCGAAGGGCAAGAAGGACGGCTCCGGAAGCCGCAAGACGGGGTTCTGATCCGGTCACCGCGCCCCGCCGAAATACGAAACGCTCCGCTCCCTCTCGGGAACGGAGCGTCTGCCTTTCATGACCAGAGCCAGCGGTCGGGATTGAACCGACGACCGCCCGATTACGAATCGGGTGCTCTACCACTGAGCTACGCTGGCGAAGCGACCGCCAGACGGTCGCCGAACATGCCCTGGCGCGGACTCGAACCGCGACGCCTTGCGGCACCACCCCCTCAAGATGGCGTGTCTACCAATTTCACCACCAGGGCAAACAACTACGGGGCCGACGGGGCTCGAACCCGCGACCTCTCGAGTGACAGTCGAGTGCTCTAACCAAACTGAGCTACGGCCCCATACCACAACCACCAACCATGCCAATCTCCGAGCCGTGCGCTGACAGGTTCGAGCTGACAGCCACTGCTTCAACCGACCTACCGACCTACCCCGCCCATCGAAGTTCGATAGCCCGTAGGGGAATCGAACCCCTCTCTGCACCGTGAAAGGGTGCCGTCCTGACCGATAGACGAACGGGCCTCCGCTCCCAAATAGCGGTAACGGGATTCGAACCCGTGTTTGAGCCTTGAGAGGGCTCCGTCCTAGTCCCCTAGACGATACCGCCAAGGTGCGCCGCCCCCCGCGGATGCCGTGGGCGGTTTTCCTTCCTGGAGTCGCTCGCCCGACCCGGACGCGCGCCCCTTCCCTTCCACTTCTCAAACAACGCCACAGGCCGGGAGGGACTTGAACCCCCAACCGCTGGTTTTGGAGACCAGTGCTCTACCAGTTGAGCTACCGACCTAACGTCCGGTTGACAGCGTACGGCCGGCGGTGGCGGTGAATCCGCGAACCGCTCACCGTGAACCGCCGACTGTTGTTGCAGGGTGACTGACGGGAATTGAACCCGCAACCCCCGGAGCCACAGTCCGGTGCTCTAACCAATTGAGCTACAGCCACCATGGTGGACGCTCGCGCGTCCAGTCGCACCCAGGTGCGTACGACAGACTTCCATTTTAACCGCCGCCCCACACCGTATCAACTGCGGGTATCGCCGCCGACCCGCGGCGCACCGCACGCTACTTCGCGCGCTCCTGATACTCGCCCGTCGCCGGGTTCACCTTCACCTTGTCGCCCGTGCCCACGAACTCCGGCACGTTGATCGTCACGCCGTTCTCCAGCTTCGCCGGCTTCGACGACGACGTCTTCGTGGCCGTCTTCATCACCGGCGCCGTATCCACCACCTCGAGCACCAGCGAATTCGGCAGCTTGATGCCCACCGGACGCCCGTCGTAGTACTCGGCGATGATCTTCATCCCCGCCTGCATCCACGGCGCCGCATCCCCCAGCGCCTCGTCGTCCATCTCCAGCTGGTCGTAGTTCTCGGTGTTCATGAAGTGGTACCGGTCGCCGCCCTGGTACATGAACTCCAGTTCGTGCGTCTCCATCATCGCCGGCTCGATGGAGTCGGCGGCGCGGAACCGGTGCTCGAACCCCGAGCCGGTGCGAAGGTTCTTGAGCTTGGCCTGCACCATGGCGCGGAGGTTGCCCGGCGTGTGGTGGCGGAACTCCACCACCCGGCAGGGCTCGCCTTCGAACACGAGGACCATGCCGCGCCGAATCTGAGTCGCGGGGATCGCCATGAAAATCGTCCTTGGAATCTGGTGGTAAATATAGACAGCCTTGGAATTTACGGGGACCGCCCCGCCCGGGTCAACGCCCCGGCCCGCGATTGTTAACCGACGCCTAATCCGACCGTAATCGACACCGCCCTACCGCGGCCCGATCTTCCCTCCGCACACCCCGCACCGAGGCCACTTGCTCCACCCCCGGCCGACCGCCCGATCGCTCGCCGCTGCCGCTGGCGCTGCCCTGGCCATCCTCGCCGCTGCGCCCGCCCTCGGCGCCCAGCAGGCACAGGGCACGGTCCGCGACAGCGTAAGCGGCATGCCCGTGCCCGGCGCGGTCGTCTCCGCGCTCGACTCCACGGGCGCCATCGCCGAGCGCGTCGTGTCAGGCGGCGACGGGCGGTTCCGGATCACGCTGCCCGAGGGAAGCGCCACCCTGCGCGTCATCCGCATCGGCTTCCGGCCCCGCGACGTGCGGCTCCCCGACGCCGCCGCGGCCCGCGACCGCCCCATCGACATCCGGCTCTCCAGCCTCCCCGCCCTCCTCAGCCGCGTGCACGTCTCCGACCAGGCCATCTGCCCGGGCGCCGACGACCGGAGCGGCGCGCTCGCCCTCTGGGAGCAGGCCCGCGCCGGACTCCTGGCCGCGGTCGTGCTCCGCCAGACCAAGCCCGGGCAGATGGACGTGCTCGACTACGTGACCGACGAGGATCCCGGCTCGCGCCTCGTGCTCCGACAGTCCATCGGCCGCGTCAACGGCTCCACCGGGCGCCCCTTCGTGGCCGTGAACGAAGCCCGCGGATTCGCCGAGCACGGCTACATGACGCGCGACTCGTCGGGCCTCACCTTCAACGCCCCCGACGCCGACGTCCTGCTCGACCAGGAGTTCGCGCGCACGCACTGCTTCCGCGCCGTGCGCGACGACGCCGCGCACCCGGCGCAGGTCGGCCTTGCCTTCGAGCCGGCGCCGGGCGGCCGCCCCGACGGCTTCGTCGACGTGCGCGGCACGCTCTGGCTCGACAGCGACCACCCCGCCCTGCGCACGCTCGACTTCGCCTATACGGGCCTCGACCGCGCGTACGTCGACGCCGGCACCGGCGGCGCGCTCGGCTTCCGCAACATGCCCAACGGCATGGTCTATATCGACCGCTGGAACATGCTGCTGCCGGCCATGCAGGCCACGGGCGGCCCTTCGGGGCGCGTACCGGTGGGCAGCATCGGCCGAGGCGCGCTGCCGCTTCCCGACGAGCGTCGCGAGATTCGCGTGGTCCAGCTGCGCGACGTGGGCGGCGTGGTGCTCTCCGCCCGCTGGCCCGACGGGTCGTACGCCGAGACGCTGGTGGGCACGGTCACCGGCGAGGTGCGCGACCGCGACGGACTCCCGATCGCCGGCGCGCTGGTGCGCCTCGACGGCACCGACACCGAAGCGCCCACCGACTCCGCCGGACGCTACGTGCTCGCTCCCGTGCTCCCCGGCCGCTACGGGCTCGA
Source organism: uncultured Gemmatimonadaceae bacterium (assembly GCA_963775915.1). Classification (GTDB taxonomy): domain Bacteria; phylum Gemmatimonadota; class Gemmatimonadetes; order Gemmatimonadales; family Gemmatimonadaceae; genus JAGWRI01. Next base: position 70,003 of record CAVZKH010000007.1, on the reverse strand, counting down.
CGCGGTGGACTCGCTCTACGCGCCGTTCATCGACGCTCACCGCGCGTCGCGCACCATCGACGTCGGTCGCGACACGCTGGCGGCGCCGCCGATTGTGCTGTCGTCGCGCATGGACGCGCTGGGCCGCCTGTGCGGCGGGGACGCCGCCCCGTCCGCCGCCACCGTAATGGTGCTGGGCCGCGTCACCGGGGCGAGCGGACCGCTGGGCGGGGACGTCATGGTGCGCGCGCGATTCGCGGCAACAGGCGTGCGCGACGCGAGCGACAGCCGCCACGACTCCACGTTTGCTCGACCCAGCGACGAGGGGCGGTTCATCGTCTGCAGCGTGCCGCGCGGAACGCCGCTGCGCCTCGAACTCGTGCGTGGAGATACGGTGTTGGCCGATACGGCGTTCACGGCGCACGCGTGGCCGGCGCAGCGGGTGGAGTGGAGGGTGAGGCATTGAGGCGATGAGGCAGTAACGTGCGAGCCGCGTGACCGCCTCACTGCCTCACCAAATCACCGCCTCACTTGTTCCAACACCGGCGCCAGCCCCCGCCACACGTTCTCCGCCACGATCTTTTCGCCGTCGTCATTGGGATGCATGCCGTCGCCCTGGTTGAGCGCCGGATGCCCGGCCACGTGGTCCAGCAGGAAGGGCAACAGCGTTACGTGATTCCGCTCGGCCAAGAGCGGAAACGTCTCGTGAAACGCCTTCGTGTAGCGCGCTCCCAGATTCGGCGGCGCTTCCATCTGCACGAGCACGATGCGCGCCGCGGGCCGCAGCCGCCGCACCGTGTCGATGATCGCCTGGATATTGGCGCGCGTCTCCGAGGCCGGCGTGCCGCGCAGCCCGTCGTTGGCGCCGGTCTCGAGCACCATCACGTCGAAGGGCTGCCGCAGCAGCCAGTCCATGCGGCCGAGCGCGCCCGCCGAGGTCTCGCCGCTCACGCCCGCGTTCACCACATGAAAGGGCAGCCCCGCCGAGTCGATCTTCCGCTGGATGAGCGCCGGGTAGGCGCTGTCGGGGTCGAGGCCGAGCCCGGCGGTGAGGCTGGTGCCGACGAAGAGCACGGTATGCGCGTGCGCGACCGGCGCGACGGTCGGCGCGGACGTCGCCGCCTTCGCCACGGCCCCCGTGCTATCCTTCGTCTGGTCGGGGCGGCCCCTGTCGGCCCCTCCCCCGCACGCCGAGAGCGCCGCCAGCGCTCCCGCCACCCACGCCAACTTCCGCAATCGCATGCTCGTTGCCCGTGATCTCACCAAGGAATATCGCGTCGGCGACCGTCCGCTGACGGTCCTCCGCGACGTGTCGTTCTCGCTCCCGCAGGGCGCCTTCGTCGCCATCGTCGGCCCGTCGGGAAGCGGCAAGACGACGCTCCTGGGCCTGCTGGCCGGACTCGACACCCCCTCCCGCGGCACGGTGCTCCTGGACGACGCCGACCTCGGCGCCATGGACGAGGACCGCCGCGCCCGGCTGCGCGGACAGAAAGTTGGCTTCGTGTTCCAGAGCTTTCAATTGATTCCGACGCTCACCGCCATCGAGAATGTACAGGTGCCGCTTGAATTGCGCGGCGACTCGAACGCCGCCGAGCGGGCCCGCGAGCTGCTCAAGCGCGTCGGGCTGGGCGACCGGCTGGACCACTTCCCCACCGAACTCTCCGGCGGCGAGCAGCAGCGCGTGGCCATCGCGCGGGCGTTCTCCAACGAGCCGCGCATCCTGTTCGCCGACGAGCCCACGGGCAACCTGGACAGCGACACCGGGCAGCGCATCGTCGAGCTGCTCGAGCAGCTCAACCGCGAGTCGGGGGCGACGATCGTGCTGGTGACGCACGACGCGGCGCTGGCCGCCCGCGCCGGCCGCATCATCCGGCTCAGCGACGGCGTGGTGGTGCAGGACACCGGCGGCAACGGGAGCGCGCCGGCGTGAGCGCGTCCTTCAACCGGCTGGCGGCGGTGGCCTGGCGCGAGAGCCGCACGGCGCGCCGGAAGCTCCTGCTCTACATGTCGTCGATCACGCTCGGCGTGGCGGCGCTGGTGGCCATCGACTCGTTCGCGCAGAACGTGACGCAGTCGGTGCACGAGCAGTCGCGCTCGCTCCTGGGCGGCGATCTGTCGCTCACCAGCAACGCGGCGTTCAAGCCGCGCGTCGAAGCGCTGTTCGATTCGCTGGGCCGGGCGGGCACGCCGACGGTGCGGCAGACCTCCTTCTCCTCGATGGCGCTCGTGACGCGCACGGGGCTCACGCGCCTGTCGCAGGTGCGCGCGGTCACGCCGGGGTACCCGTTCTACGGACAGATCGAGACCGATCCGGCGGCCGCCTGGGCGGGGCTGCAGGACGGCCCGCACGTGGTGGTGGACGCGTCGCTGCTGGTGGAGCTGAAGGCCGAGGTGGGCGACTCGCTGCAGTTGGGCAAGATGCGCTTCCTGATCACCGGCACGCTCACCAACGTGCCCGGCGAGATCGCGGTGACGGCGGCCATCGGGCCGCGGGTGTACATCCCGGCGCGCTACCTCGCCGAGACGGGGCTGCTGGTGTTCGGCAGCCGCGCCGACTACGAGGCGCTGGTGAAGCTGCCCGCCGCCACGACCACGGACGCCTTCGAGGCGCACACCGCAGGCGTGCTCTCCAAGAACGGCGTGCGCGTGCACACGGCCGCGGAGAACGAGTACAACCTCAGCAACGCCATCGACCAGCTGCGCAACTTTCTCAGCGTGGTGGGGCTGGTGGCGCTGCTCTTGGGCGGCATCGGCGTGGCCAGCGGCGTGCACGCCTTCGTGATGCGCAAGATCGACACGGTGGCCATCCTTCGCTGCCTGGGCGCGACGAGTTCGCAGGTGCTGGTGATCTACGTGCTCCAGGCGGCGGCCATGGGCCTCGTGGGCGCGGCGGCGGGCACCGTGCTGGGCGTGGCGTTCCAGTTCGTGATGCCGCACCTGGCCAAGGACTTCCTGCCCGTGGACGTGGCGGTGCACCTGGCGCCGGCGGCGATCCTCTCGGGGCTCGGCATCGGCGTGTGGGTGGCGCTGGTGTTCGCCCTGCGGCCGCTGCTGGCGCTGCGCGGCGTGTCGCCGCTGCAGGCGCTGCGGCGCGACTCCGACGACTCCGTGATGCGCCGCGCCCGCCGCGACAGCGCGACGTACGTGGTGTCGTTCGCCATCGTGGCCAGCGTGTTCGCCATCGCGCTGATGCGCTCCGACCGGCTGCGCGACGGCATCGGCTTCAGCGTGGCGATCCTGCTGGCCGTGGGCGCGCTCTGGACCGTGGCCACCGTCCTGACGTGGGCCTCGCGCCACATCGTCCGCCCGAGCTGGCCCTTCCCGCTGCGGCACGGCGTGGCCAGCCTGCACCGGCCGGGCAACCAGACCCGATCGGTGATCCTGTCGCTCGGGTTCGGCGTGTTCCTGGTGAGCACGCTCTATCAGGCGCAGAAGAACCTGCTCGGCCAGCTCGATCTCAAACTCGACCAGGTGCGCGCCAACGTGGTGTTCTTCGACGTGCAGGGGGAGGAAGCGCCGGGCGTGGATTCGATCCTGGTCGCCGACCGGTACGAGGTGGTGCAGCAGATCCCGATCGTGCCGATGCGCATCGCGGCCGTGAACGGGCACACGGTGGCCGAGCTGCTCGCCGGCACGCCCATCCATGCGGCGCCCCCGGCGCACGAGGTGGCGACGGCGGAGACCACGGCCACGCCCGACAGCGCGGCGCCCGCCGGCGGACGGGCGGGTGGGCGCTTCGGCGGAGACGGCCGCGGGCGCGGGCGCGGCGGCCGCGGTGGCGCCGGCGCCGGCGGCGGGCCGCCCCCGCGCTGGGGACTGCGCCGCGAGTACCGCTCGACGTACCGCGACAGCCTCGACCCCACGGAGAAGATCGTGGCCGGCCACTGGTTCGACGCCGCGAAGGATACGATGTCGCAGGTGTCGCTCGACGCCGGCATCGCCGGCGAGCTGGGCGTGTACGTGGGCGACACGGTCACCTGGGACGTGCAGGGCGTGCAGATCCCGACGCGGGTGACGAGCCTGCGCGACGTCGCGTGGGCGCGCTTCCAGCCGAACTTCTTCGTCGTCTTCCAGACCAGAGCGCTGGCGAAGGCGCCCAAGCAGTTCGTCTTCCTGGCCTACGGGCCGACGCCGCGCGACGTGGCGCTGATGCAGCGCGACGTGGTGATGAAGTATCCGAACGTGTCGAGCCTCGATCTCTCGCTGGTGCAGCGCACCGTGGCCAACGTGCTCGGCAAGGTCACCACGGCCATCCGGTTCATGGCGCTGATCAGCCTGCTGCTCGGCGTGCCGGTGCTGTTCAGCGCGGTGGCGGCCACACGGCGCGAACGGCTGCGCGAGGGCGTGCTGTTCAAGACGCTGGGCGGCACGCGCCGCCAGATCGGGCGCATCATGCTCGCCGAGTACGCGCTGCTGGGCGCGCTCGGCAGCCTGGCCGGGGTACTGCTCTCGGTGGGCGGCGCCTGGGCGCTCATGCACTGGGTCTTCGAGACGCCGTTCAGGCCCGCGGTGCTGCCGGCGGTGCTGGTGAGCCTGGGGATGACGGTGCTGGCGGTGGCGATCGGAATGCTGACCAGCCGCGAGGTGTTCGCGTCGACGCCAATGGCGGCGTTGCGCGAGAACTGAGGCCTGCGATCAGCCCAGCTGCTTTCCGATCGCCGTGAGCAGAATGTTCTCATCCACGATCGGCTTCGTGACGTAGTCGTCGAAGCCGGCGGAGAGATACTTCTCGCGGTCGCCCGCCATGGCGTGCGCCGTGAGCGCGATCACGGGCAGCCCTGCCAGCGTGGCGTCGGCACGGAGGCGCTGCAGGATCTCCACGCCGTCCATGCCGGGCAGCGAGATGTCGAGCAGCACGAGGTCGGGGCGCCGCGCGGCGATGCCGGCCAGCGCGTCGGCGCCGTTGTCGTACTCCACCACCTCGAACGCGCCGGCCAGAATCGCCTGCAGCAGCAGCCGGTTGTCGGGGTTGTCTTCGACCACGGCGATTCGGATCATCGCGCGCCTCCATTTCGTACGCTTGCCAGCCACGACAGCAGCGCCGCGCACTCGGCATCGAGTTCGCTCAAAAGCGCCGCGGCCGCGGCCGCGTCGCCGCCTCCGGCCACCTGCTCGGCGCGTTCGCACAGCGCCTGCATCTTCACGCCACCCAGTTGCGCCGCGCTCGACTTGAGCGAGTGGAACGCGCCCCGCGCCCGTTCGGCGTCGCCGGCCGACAGCGCCTCCCGCGCGATCGCGAGACGCGCCGGCGCGCCGGAGGATACGAGGTCGATCAGTTCGAAGAGCAGCGCGTTGCCGCCGAACCGGTGAAGCCGGGCGATGGCTTCGGCGTCGAAGCGGGGGGTGGAGGTCATTCGGTGAGGCGGTGAGGAGGCAAGGCGGACAGTCGGACAGAATACTACGATAGCATCCGCACCGGGGTTTGGCCGGTCTTGCCTCACGGCCTCACTGCCTCACAGCTTCACTGCCTCACGCCCTCACACCACCCGCCGCACCGCGTTCTGGACCGCGCCGGCCAGGCGCGCCCAGTCGCCAGCCGACGAGGGCGTGGCGTCGGCGTGGCCGTTGGTCACGCCGCCCAGCGGCGCGGCGGCCACGGCGTCGATCGGGGCATCGGCGCTGCCGTTCCCCGACGGCAGAAGGTCCTGGCGCCGCGGCGCGGTGAGCATCGGCATCGACGCTTCGGTGACCACGAACGAGAACTCCAGGCCGTCGCCCAGCAGCTGCACCGCGGACGCGTCGTCCATCGCTTCGGTGACGCGGAAGCCGGCGCCCTCGAGCAGCGCGCGGGCCATGCGACGCCACGCCGGATCGGGGTTCAGGATGAGGATGCCGGGGTTCGTGGTGACCGCCGGCTCGTCGTCGATCGCGTCGCCGAGCACGCGCTCGATTTCCTGCAGCGTGGTCTCGCCGCGGCGGACCCGCGCCACGGCCACGTCGCGCAGAGGCGCCATGCCGGCGGTGATCGCCGCCCGCTGGAGCTGCGCGGCCGTGGCGCCGCCGGCGATCATGTCGGCCATGTTCGGCGTGACGATGGCGACCTCGACCAGCGGCAGGCGCCCGCGGTAGCCGGTGTTGCCGCACCGCTTGCACCCCGTGGCGCGCGACAGCGGCAGCACGCCGAACTGCGCCGAGAGCCGTTCCTCTTCCTCGGTGAGCGAGCCGAGCAGCGGCTGGGCGCAGTCGGGGCAGACGCGGCGCACGAGGCGCTGGGCCAGACAGCCGCGCAGACAGGTGGCGATGGTCTGCCGGTCGAGGCCGAGGTCGGCCAAGCGGGTGACCGCGCTCATCGAGTCGTTGGTGTGCAGCGTGGCCAGCACCAGGTGGCCCGTCAGGGCGGCCTGCGCCGCCACTTCGGCCGTCTCCAGATCGCGGATTTCGCCGACGAAGATGACGTCGGGGTCCTGGCGCAGGATGGCGCGCAGCGAACTGGCGAAGGTGACGCCGCGCTTGGACTCCACCTGGATCTGCGTGATGCCCGGCAGCTCGTACTCGATCGGGTCTTCCACCGTCATGATGTTGGTGTGCCCGGTGGCGATCTCCTTGATGGCCGAGTAGAGCGTGGTGGTCTTGCCCGAGCCGGTGGGGCCGGTGACGATCACGATGCCGTCGCGGCAGGCGAGCAGCTGCCGCAGGCGGGCCAGCTCGCGCGGCGTGACGCCCACTTCCTCCAGCTTGCGCGCGTTCTCCGGGCGCAGCACGCGGATCACCGCCTTCTCGGCGTCGCGCGTGGGCACCGTGGAGATGCGCAGGTCGTAGGCGCGCCCCTCGATGGAGACCTTGGCGCGGCCGTCCTGCGGCACCAGGCGGTTGGAGATGTCGAGCCGGCCCAGCACCTTGATGCGCGAGACCACGCGGTTCAGCGCCGCCATCGGCAGATGCATATGCTGCCGCATCACGCCGTCGATGCGGAACCGCACGGTCCCGCCCTTGGGGCCGGGCTCGATGTGCACGTCGCTCACCCCGTGCATCACCGCGTCGCGCAGAATCAGGTTGGTGAGCTTCACCACCGGGCCCGTCTCGACCTCGGAGAGATCGACCGCTTCGGGCTCCAGGTCGTCCACCACGCGCACCGCGTCGGCGATCTGCGAATCCACGGTGGTGAGCAGGTTCTCCACCATGCGGTCGGCGGAGTAGCCGGAGAGCAGCGCGTCCTCGATCAGGTTGGGCGCCGCCAACTCGAACACGGGCCGGCGGCCGGAGGCGAATCCGATCGCATGCTCCACTTCGATGTCGGTGGGGTCCGCCGTGGCGACGTAGATGTGGCGGTCGTCTTCGCGCAGGGGGAAGACATGGTAGCGGCGCGCCAGACGCTCGGGCAGGAGGGCGAGCGCGCGCGGATCGGTGCGATCGAATTCGGCGACGCGCAGGCCGAACTGCGAGGCGATGCGCGCCGCGAGGTCCTGCGGGGCCACACCGATGGTCCGCGTCGCGATGTCCCACGCCTCGACGTTGCCCACGTCGGGCGGAATGGTGAGCGACGACGCTCCCGCGAGTCCTGCGCGCGCTACGGCCCCTTCAAGCCAATGCATCCGAGACTGATTCTCCCACGCGGAATCCGCATCGAGTCCGCCTGCTGGTCAGGCCGGGCGCATGGCCGGCACGCCCGTTCGAGCCACAATCTGTGCGACCATAGATCGGCTACCGCAACTGCGACATTGTGTGACCTACCTTACAGACGCGTAACCTTTGTCATGGCAACGCGATAGCCACGCGCAACGGCTGTGAAGTCGCTCCGATCCGACCGCCGTACCCGAGCTGACCCGACTGGGCGAGGCCCCAACAGTAGATGTTCGTGTCGTCGGTGACGCCGCAGGCATGGTTTCCGAAGCCCGTGCTGACGCGCGTGAATTTGCGCCAGCCGATGACGCGCACCGGCGTCAGGCTGCACGGCAGGTTCTGCGCCCCGCAGCGCGACGACAGCGCGCCGGGCGAGACACCCAGTTGGCCGAACGTATCGTTGCCCCAGCAGTAGGCGTCGCCCTCGGCGGTGAGGCCGCAGGTCTGGATCACGCCCGCCGAGACGGACGTGAAGCGGAGGCCGCCGGCCACCCGCACCGGCATCGTGCTGCCGTCGGTGGTGCCGTCGCCGATCTCGCCGTGCGGATTCGCCTCCCAGCAGTAGGCGGTGGAATCGGCCACGCCGCAGGTGGTGAACGAGCCGACGCTCAGGCCGGCGAGCGGGGGTGCCGCCGGCACCGCGGCGGGAAGCGGCTGCGAGTGCGTGTATTCGAGGCCGCCGCTGCGGTAGAGCCAGACGGCGCCCCAGCAGAGCACCGTGTTGTTCGCGGTGCGCCCGCACGTGCGCCCCTGCCCCGCCGAGACTTCCACGAACTTCTCGTTGGTGGAGACGGGCGTGGGCACGGCGCGGCTGGACGTGTCGCCCGTGCCCAGCTGGCCGCGGTCGTTGGCGCCCCAGCAGTAGGCGGTTCCTCCGACGGCCACGCCGCAGCTGTGCGAGTAGCCCACCGAAATGGCGGAAAAACGGAGGCCGCCCAGCACGGGCGCCGGCGACGCTGCCGCGTCGCCGGCGATGCCCAGCACGCCGCCGGTGTTGGTCCCCCAGCAGTAGGCGGCCGCGTCGGCGGTGAGGGCGCAGGTGCCGACGGCGCCTGCGCTGATGGCGGTGAAGACGAGGTTCGTGCTCACGGGCGCCGCGGCCAGCGAGCACGCCCCGAGCGCCGTGGTGTCGCATCGGTTGCCGGGCGGATGGCCGAGCTGCAGTTGGCCGTCGCTGCCCCAGCAGTAGGCGCGCCCGGCGGTGGAGAGCGCGCACGTGTGATCGAGCCCGACGGACACCGCGGCGAAGCCGTCGGCGCCCTGCTCGTCGAGCGTCGGCACCGTGGGCAGGCCGCTCGTGTCGTTCGGCCCGCACGCCGCGACGACCGCCAGGCTCAGTGCGACCAGGCCGCGCCGCCGCATCTCAGCCCGCGGACCTCGCGCGGATGTTGCGCAGGGCGCCGCGGAGCACGCGGGCCAGGTCGGCGCCCAGGGCCGCGCCCTTGCCGAGGATGGTGACCGTGTCGCGCTCCAGCGCGCGCTGCTCCTCGAGCGTGAGGGACTTGGCGGTGATCACGACCACCGGCGTCTCACGGTAGCGGTCGATGCGCCGGATGCGCTTGAGGAACTCGGCCCCATCGATGTCGGGCAGCATGAGGTCGAGGAGAATGAGGTCGGCGTGGAAGGTCTCCAGCGCCGCGATCGCGTCGGCCGCCGTGGGCGCCGCCTGCACCTCCAGCGACGGGAACGCCGTCAGATGCGCCTCGATGATGCGCCGGGCGTCGTCGGAGTCCTCGACGATGAGCACCCGCGCCGCCGGCGCGTTGAGCGCGCGCTCGATGGCGTCGCTCAGCGTCTCGCGCGACACCGGCTTGTTGAGCACGTCCACCGCGCCGGCCAGCCGCGACTGGTACTCCGACGCCACGACGCTGACCACGACCACCGGCGTTCCGGCGATGGACGGGTGCGCCTTGACGCGCTGCAGCGTCTCGAAACCGTCCATCTCGGGCATCAGGAGGTCGAGCACGATCAGGTCGGGCCGGACGTCGAGCGCCGCCGAGATGCCGGCCTCGCCCGACGCCGCGGTGAAGACGCGGCATCCCGACTCCTCGATGATCTGCGAGAGCAGCAGCCGCGAATCGTCGCTGTCGTCGATGAGCAGCACCTTGGGCATGTCCACGCCCGCCGCCGGCGTGGCGCGCCGCGGCGTCGGCCGGGGCCGCAGCCCCTCGTCGTCGGCGCCCAGCGGCCGGTGGCGCTCCAGCACCGCGGCGTTCGCGGCGACCACGACGCTGAACGTCGAGCCCACGCCGAGTTCGCTGACCACGGTGAGGCGGTAGCCGAGCCGCTCGCACATCGAGCGGGCGATGGCGAGGCCGAGCCCCGTGCCGCCGAACTTCCGCTGGATCGAGCTGTCCGCCTGCTCGAACGCGTCAAAGATCCGGCCCAGCCGGTCGGCCGGGATGCCGACGCCGCTGTCGATCACGTCGATGCGCTGGAGATCGCGGGTGGCCGGATCCACGACGGCGCGCACGAGCACGCGGCCGCGGGCGCTGAATTTGGCGGCGTTGGAGATCAGGTTGAGGAGCACCTGCCGGAGCTTGTCGGGGTCGGTGCGCAGCGGCACGACCGCGTCGGGCACGTCGACGGCGATCGGCGGTCCTTCGCCGCCGCGCGCGGCGAACTGGCCCACGGTCTCGGACACCAGGCGCGCCACGTCCACCGTCTCCAGCAGCAGGTCCATGCGCCCCGACTCCACCTTGGACAGATCGAGGATGTCGTTGATGATCTCGAGCAGGTGGGTGCCGTTGGCCCGGATGCGCTGCAGGTACGAGCGCGCCTGCTCGTCGAGCCGGTCCGGCGCCGTCTTGAGCAGCACGTTGGAGAACCCGATGACCGAGTTGAGCGGCGTGCGCAGCTCGTGGCTCATCCGCGCCAGAAAGTCGCTCTTCGCCTGGCTCGCGGCGTGGGCCTGCGCCAGCGCCGCCGTCAATTCGGCGTCCAGGCGGTCGCGTTCCCGCACGTCGCGGCCGATCGTCACCACGGCCAGCGCCGCGACCGCGCCGGCGATGAGGAACCCGAACAGCACGATCGTCGTGGCCAACTCCTGCTCGGCGCGCTCGTCTTCCAGCCGGGCGTCGAGCAGGGCGCTCTCGATGCGCGTCATCCGCGCCACCTGCGTGCGGATCGACGCGGAAAGCGCGACGCCAACGCCGCTGGCCACGGTGTCGCGGGCGGCCGCGGCGCGTCCGGAGTCGTAGAGCGCCAGCACGTGGGCGGTGTACGCCAGCTTGTGATGGACGCTGTCGGCGAGGATCGCCGCCCGAGCCGTCTGGGCCAGATTCTCCGGCTCCAGCCGGGTCAGCGCCGACAGGTCCTCGTCTACGCGGTGGGCCGCCTCCTTGTATGGCCCGCGGAACGCGGGGCGATTCGTGAGCAGCAGCCCGCGCACGGCCGACTCGGCGTCGAGCACGTCGCCGGTGACATCGCCCAGCGTCTCGATGGCATCGTACGTGCGGCGCACGCGGTCGGACGCGGCCGTGGACGCGCGGAGGCCGCGGAACGACTCGGCACCGATGACGGCCAGGATCAGGAGGGCGGTGCCGAAGCCGAGCAGCGCCTTGCGGGGAACGGAGAGCGTCGTCACGCCGCCAATATATCTTTCGGGATGCGCCGCCGCCCGAAAGATCGCAGCCTCAAGCCGTACCTCGTCTTCGGCATCATCGCCGCGACGATCGAAATGGCGGTGATCCTCTGGCTGCTGTACGGGTGAGGCACGCGCCTCAGCGGGGGGGCGGCTGGCCGCGCCCGCGGCCACCGCGTCCCAACCGGAGCTGGAACTGGCGGCAGCGCTCGGTGCCGCCCTGGTCGCCGCGGGCCGCGTTGTAGCAGGCGTCGAGCGCCGCTCTGCCCATTTGCCGCAGCTGCTGGGCCACGGCCGCCGGCATGCGTTCGTTGGGCATCAGGTCGCGCAGGAGTTTCGTTTCGCCCTGCGCATCGCGCATCTCGGCGGCGCCGAGGTTCCCCTGCCCCTGCGCGAAGGCCCGCCCCGCCGCCTGCATGTGCCCGCGGATCTCGTTGAGGGCGCGGGTCAGCGCCGCGCGGTCGCTGGAATCCTTCACCGCGGCGGCCGCATTGGGATCGGGGCGCGTCGAAGAGTCGGCGGAGGGGGCGGGCGTTGCCGCGTGCGTCGCCTCGGGCGCCGCCGGCGGCGTGCGCGCCGCCTGACGGGACGCACGCACCGGCGCCGACTTCACGGGCGTATCGGCCGGCGCAGCCGCCACACCCGCCGAGCTGGGCGCGGCGTGGGCGGAGTCGGCGGCGCTGTCCGCCGCCGCCACGACCGGCGCCGGCACGACAGCCGGCGCGGGCGGGCTGGCGGCGCGACGCGCCTGGATCGCGGCGTACCCCACGGTGGCCAGCAGCAGGAGGGCGGCGACGCCGAGGACGATCTTGAGCCCGTTGCCACCGCCCTTCGTCTCCGCCGGAAGCCTGCGCGTGGGCGACGAGCCCCGAGCGGCGGGCGCGGGCGGGCGGTGGGCGGACGTGGCCGCGAGCGCCGGCGCCGGCGCCGGCGCCGACACGCGCACGGTGCGATCCGGATCGTCGGCGGCTGCCGCGGCGGTCGGCGCGCTCGCCGCGGCGGCCGTGGCCGCGCGTCCGAGGTCGGCCACGCTCGCGTACCGCCGCTCCGGCTCCGGGTCGAGTGCGCGGGTGAGCACGGCCTGCACCGCCGCCGGCCACACCACGTCGGGCCGGACCTCGGCCAGCGTGGACGGCGCCGACGTGAGGCGGCGCACGAGTGTCTCCTTGGACGTCAGCTTCGGGTAGGGCAGCTCCCCGGTGAGCATGTTGAACAGCACCAGCCCGAGCGAATAGATGTCCGTGCGGTGGTCGAGCTGTTCGCCGGCGAGCTGCTCGGGGCTCATGTATTCCGGCGTGCCGAGCGACACGCCGGCGGTGGTGACCGTCTGGCCCCCGCTTGCCTGTCCCGGCGCCGCCACCGATTTCGCGATGCCGAAGTCGACCACCTTCACCCAGTCGCTGCCGTCCATCTGGCGCCCCAGCATGACGTTGTCGGGCTTGAGGTCGCGGTGGATGATGCCCAGATGGTGGGCCGCGGACAGCGCGTCGGCGACGCCCCGGGTGATCGCCGCGGCGCGGGCGATGGGGAGCGGCCCCTGGCGCCGGATGAGCGCGTGCAGGGTCTCGCCCTCGACGAACTCCATGGCGATGTAGAGCAGGCCGTCGGCGGTCTCGCCGAAGTCGTAGATGGCGGCGACGTTCGGGTGGTTGATACGGGCGGCGTTGGCGGCCTCGCGGTTGAATCGCGTGATCGCGTCGGCGGTGGCGGCCAGCGCCGGACTCATCACCTTGAGGGCGGACTTCCGGCCCATGCGCACGTGCTCGGCCACGTAGACGCGGCCCATGCCGCCCGCGCCGATCAGGCCGGTGACGTGGTAGCGTTCGCCGACGACCTGGCCGATGAGGGGGTCGTCCGTGGACTCGACGCGCAGGGCGCCGCCGTCCTTGGGACACGACGTTTGCTCGGGGCCGTAGGCGGCGCCGCACTGGATGCAGATCTTTCGGGTGGTCATGCTGGTTGGAAGACCGGTGGGCGGCGGCGGACGTCACCGCGCGGTGCTGTCGCAACATTGTACGGATCGTCCGAAAATGGCGCAAACGTCCGGTCTATCGGCCGCCCGACCCCGTGTGTAACCTTTGCGCGCCGATACTGTCGAGGCTGGAATGTCCCATCATACCCGGTGGCTGATCGCCGCGCTGTGCGCGGTGTCCGGCGCGTCGCGCGCCGGGGCCCAATCCTATCCGCTCGCGCCGCTCATCGCGCGGTTGCCCGGCGGCACACGGGCGCTGGCCATGGCCAACGCCGACGCCGGCGGCCGCGAGAGCGACGTCATCTTCTACAATCCCGCGCAGCTCGCGGTGGCGCGCGGCACCGACGCGTCCGCCGAGTTCTACACGGGCGCCAATCTGCTCGTGACGCTCTCGACCGGTCTCGCCATCGGGCCGGGCGCGCTCGGCGTGGGCGTGCAGTCGCTGACGTTCTCGAACCCGGTGGCCACCTACGCCACCCCCGACGCGCTGGGCACTGGCGGCACGTTCGCCTCGTCGGGCCTGGTCATGGCCGTGGGCTACGGCCTGCCGCTGTTCGGGTTCCGGGCCGGCGTGAACGCCAAGCTGCTGGAACAGACGATCGGGGCAACGCGCGACAGCCGCGGGTCGCTGGACGCCGGACTGTCGCGCGACCTCTGGCGCGGCACGTTCGGGCTGACGCTGCAGAACCTCGGGCCGTCGTTCCGCGCGCCCCTTGGCGCGGTGAGCCAGCCGACGCGCACGAGCCTCGGCTTCTCGTCGGGCCGCTACGAAGCGGGGCCGTTCGACCTCACCGCGGCGGCGACGGCGTCGCTGCTGCGCGGCCGTGACTTCGTGGCCGGCGGCGGGGGCGAGCTGTCGTACAGCTGGCTGGACGGGTACGCGGTGGCGGCACGCGCCGGCGTGCGGCGGGCGGCCGAAGGCGAGGGGCCGTGGACGGCCGGCATCGGCATCTCGGCCGACCGGCTGTCGCTGGACTACGCGTTCGAGTCGCGCGACGGGCGGCCCGGCGCGCACCGCATCGGGGTGCGCATTCGATGAGTCCATCCATTCGCTGGATGCCGGCGGCGCTCGCGGCGGCGGCGCTCGGCGCCTGCACGCAGTCGCTGAAGCTTTCGACGGACGATTCGAAGACGGTGCTGGCGCAGCAGCTGATCACCGCGCCCAATCCGGGCGAGCCCGGCCCCTACACGGTCAAGTATCTCACGTACGGCAGCGGCACCGACCAGCGGCGCGCGGCGTTCCGCGATTCGGTGGCGTTCAGGACCAGGGCGGTGGACGCGTCGGCGTTCGTGAAGATGCCGCCCGAGGAGGCGAAGCGCCGCAAGGAGACGTGGGGCTTCGACATCAAGCATTCGCCGCTCAACGGGCGGGTGTGGTATCCCGACGGCCCCGGCCCCTTTCCGCTCGTCGTGATCGCGCACGGGAATCATGACCCCACCGACTATTCCGATCCGGGCTACCGGTACCTGGGCGAACTGCTGGCGTCGCGGGGGTTCATTCTCGTGTCGGTGGACGAGAACTACATCAACGGCAGCCTGCGCGGCGAGAACGACGGCCGCGCCTGGATCATGCTCGAGCACCTGAAGGCGTGGCAGGCGTTCACCGACAGCGCGTCGAATCCGTTCTATCACAAGGTGGACTGGAACGAGATCGGCATCATGGGGCACTCGCGCGGCGGCGGCGCGGTGAGCCATGCCGTGCAGTTCAACCGGCTGACGCGCTATCCCGACGACGCGAACGTGAAGTTCGACTTTCATTTCAACATCCGCGCCGTGGTGGCCATCGCGCCCGTGGACGGGCAGTACAAGCCGGCCGGCCAGTTCGAACCGATCGAGAACGTGAACTTCCTGGTGATCCACGGCTCGCACGACGGCGACGTGTCCGAATTCATGGGGCTCCGGCCGTACGAGCGGCTCAAGTTCACGGACGGCAAGCCGTACTTCAAATCGGCGTGGTACGTGTATCGCGCCAATCACGGGCAGTGGAACAGCGTCTGGAACAACCACGACAACGGCCCGCGCAGCGCCAACCGGCTCGACCTGCGCGCGCTGCTCACGCCCGAGGAACAGCGGCAGTTCGGGAAGGTGGTGATCGGCGGATTCCTGGAGGCCACGCTGCACCACCGCGCGGAATACCTGCCGATGTTCCGCGACCAGCGCACGATCGGCCACTGGCTGCCCAAGACGATGTACATCACCCGCTTCCAGGACAGCCGGTTCCGCGTGCTCGCCGACTACGACGAGGACGTGGACGTGACCACGGGGTCGGTGAGCGGCGTGACGATCAGCGGCGACAGCCTGGCGACGTGGAACGAGGCGCCGATCCCGCTGCGCTACCAGAACGACGAGCAGAACACCAATGCCGTGTGGCTGGGGTGGAACAACCGCATCGCCGGCGCCGACACGGCGGCGCGGGGCCGGCCGGCGTCGTACACGCTCGCGCTCAGCGACTCGCTGGTGGCGGCGCTGCGGGTGGGCGACAGTTCGTCGTTGGAGCTGTCGCTGGCGCCGACGATGACGATTCCGGGGCCGCGCAAGCCGGCGCGCGACAGCACGGCGCGGAAGCGAGACAGCACGGCGAAACGCGACGAGCCGAAGCCACCCGCGGTGCACGACGATTCCGTGCCGATGGATCTGACCGTGGAGCTGGTGGACGCCGATGGCCACCGGGCGCGGCTGCCGCTCTCGATGTTCGCACCCGTGCGCCGGCCGTTGATCACGCACGTCCTGCGCCGCGCCGACCGCGAGAAATCGGCGTTCCGCAATCCGTACGAACTGGTGCTGCAGACCTACCCGATGCCGCTGTCGGCGTTCCGGAAGGTCGCGCCGTCGTTCGATCCGGCGCGCCTGCGGGCCATCCGGCTGGTGTTCGACCGCACGCCGGCGGGCGAAGTGGTGATGGACGACGTGGGGATCTCGAACATGGATCCGGCGTTCCTGCCGCCGGCGCCGTAGCCGGGGTCAGGCCGCGGGCGCGGGGTAGAGCATGGCGCGGACCCGCTCGAGGAGCGTCACGGCGCTGAACGGCTTCTGGAGAATCGGCATGTCCGGATTGTCCAGCGTGCGGCGCAGCGCGTCTTCGTCCATGTAGCCCGACATCAGCGCGATCACGGCATCGGGCCGTTCGGAGGCGAACGCGCGGGCCAATTCGCCGCCGTTCATCCGCGGCATCATCACGTCGGTGAGCAGGAGGTCGATGTCGCCGTCGTGGGTGCGCGCGACCTCCAGCGCCTCGATGCCGTCGCGAGCCGTGAGCACCTCGTAGCCCTCGTTGCGGAGAATGCGCTCGGCCAGGGCGAGCACGCCGTCGCTGTCCTCGGCCACGAGGATCGTGCCCCCGCCCCGTGCGATCTGGCGCGACCGCGGCGGCGCCGGCTGGCGCGCCTCGACTTCGTCGGCCACGGCCGGCAGGTGGATGGCGAACGTCGCCCCCTGCCCGGGCGCGCTGTCGACGGCGATGAAGCCGCCGCTCTGGGTGACGATGCCGTAGACCATGGAGAGGCCGAGCCCGGTGCCGCGGCCGCGCTCCTTGGTGGTGAAGAAGGGCTCGAACAGGCGTTCGCGCACCTCCGGCGTCATACCGGTTCCAGTATCGGTCACGCGGAGGACGGCGTAGCGCCCGGGCGCGTGGCGGGCCTCGGGCCCACGGGCCACGTCGACGGTGGCGGTCTCGATGGTGAGCGTGCCCCCCGCCGATCCCATCGCGTCGCGCGCGTTGAGGGCGAGATTCAGCAGCACCTGTTCCATCTGCCCCGGGTCGGCGCGCACGATGACGAGGCCGTCCTCCAGGCGCGTGGTGATCACGATGCCCTCGCCCAGCAGGCGCTGGAGAATGCGCGCCAGATCCGACACGACGGTGTTCAGGCTCAGCGACTCCGGACGCATCACCTGGCGGCGGCTGAAGGCCAGGAGCTGGCGGGTGAGCGTCGCCGCCCGGTCGGTGGCCTTGCAGATCTCCAGCACGTCGGCGCGGCGCGGATCGTCGGCGCGAATACTCTGGAACAGCACGTCGCTGAATCCGCGGATCGCGGTGAGCAGGTTGTTGAAGTCGTGGGCCACGCCGCCCGCGAGCTGGCCCACCGCCTCCATCTTCTGCACGTGCCGGAGGTCCTCTTCCAGGCGGCGGCGCTCGGTGACGTCGCGCGACACGGTGAGGAATCCGGACAGCGCGCCCGTCTCGCCGTCGAGGATCGCCTGGTGCGTGGTCTCGAACCAGACTTCGTTTCCGTCGCCGCGCCGCATCCGGCAGGTGGTGGTCTCGATGCCGGCGTGCGTGCGCAGCCGCTGCTGGGCGCCGCGCAGGGAGGGCGCGTCGTCGGGCTCGCACAGCTCGTCGAAGGCGCGGCCCACCAGCGCCTCCGGCTCGAACGCCAGCAGTGCGCGGCACACCGGCGAGACGTACGTGAAGTTGCCGTCGGCGTCGAGCCGGGCCAGCATGTCCTGCGAATGCTCGGCCAGGAACCGGTAGCGCGCTTCGCTCTCGCGCACGGCGGAGTCGGCGGTGCGCTGGGCGGTGATGTCGCGCGCCACGGCGAACAGCCCCACCACGCGTCCGTCGCGCTCCTCGATCTGCACGTTCTGCCCCACCCAGACTTCGCGGCCGTCGGCCCGCAGCGCCGGGAACTCCCAGTACGTCAGCGGCACGCGGTTCTTGATCTGGCGCATGTAGAGGTCGATGCCCTCCACGCGGTAGTCGGGGCGCACGAAATCGAGGTACGACCGCCCGACCAGCCCGCCCTCCCCCACCCCGAGCACGCGGCCCGCCACCGGGTTGGCGTACACGAAGATGCCCCGCGGATCGATGCGATAGATCCCGTCCGACGCCGACTCCACCAGCAGCCGGTAGCGCTCCTCGCTGGCGCGCAACGATTCCTCCACCGCCATGCGGTCGCTGATGTCGCGCACCGTGACGGCGATCCCGTCGTCCACCCGGACGATCTGCTGGCGCACCCAGCGCGCCTTCACTCGCGGATCGCGCACCGCCACCTCGTCCGCGTACGAGTCCCCCGACTCCACCACGCGGGCGCAGACCGCGGTGAACCCCGCCGCGCCGGCTTCGGGGGCGATCTCCGACAGCGGGCGCCCCACCAGCTCGGCGCGCGGCCGCCCCAGGAACTCCTCGCCGCGATGATTGACCTCGACCAGCCGAAAATCGGCGATCGCGCCGCCACCCTCGCGCACCGCCTCGAGCAGGAAGAAGGCGTCGAGGCTGGCGGCAATCGCGCCGCGGAAGCGGCTGTCGTCGGAAGACGGGGTGGCGTTGGGCACGGGACGGCGTGGGAGTGGAGAAGCGCGCAGTCAATCGTGGCGCGCGGGCGGCCGCCATGTCAACGGCGGCGCGACGCCCTATTATACCGCACCATGGGCCCCAGTGCGCGCGTGTTCCGCTGCCGGGCACGGGTCCGGCGCCGGTGGCTGGCGCCGGCGGGGGTGGCGCTCGCTGCTTGGCGCCCCGGCCCTCGCGGCGCAAACCGGTGATTCGACGCGGTTGGTTCGCGCGGCGCATGCCGCCCAGCGGGAGTTCGAGTCGGTGCGCCGGAATCACCTCCCGTGGGCCGGCGCCGGGAGCGGCAGCGGCCACTGCGACGCCAGGATCGGCCGGTTCTGCTACTGGCACGGCGACGCGCCGGAGCGCGCGCCCGGCGAAGCGCCGGCCACGGTGCGGGCGCGAGCGGCGCTGCTCGCGGTGCTCGACACCGCCGCGTTGGTGGCGAGCGCCGACGGCTGGATCGCGGGCCAGCGGGTGCGCTACCGCCTGGAAGCGGGGCAGCCCGATTCGGCGATCGCCGCCGTGACGCCCTGCGCCGCGACGCCCTGGTGGTGCGACGCGCTGCGCGGGCTGGCGTTCCACGTGGCGGGGCGCTTCGCGTCGGCGGCGTCGGCGTTCGACGCCGCGCTCGCCGAGATGCCGGCCGACGAGCGTTGCCGGTGGACCGACCTCTCCGCGCTCCTCGACGGCCGGCTGGCCGATCGCTACTCGCGGGCGGGATGCGACGACCGTGCGGCGTTGAACGCCCGGCTCTGGTGGCTGGCCCAGCCGTTCTACTCGATGGACGCCAACGACCGGCGCACCGAGCATTTCGCGCGCCTGACGATGATCCGCATCGCCGAGAATTCCGTGTGGCCGGAGGTGGGCGCCTGGGGCGACGATCTGCGGGAACTGATGCTGCGGTACGGATGGCCGCGGTGGTTCGAACGGGTCCGCCCCGAGGTCATGAGCGATCCCTCGTATGCCATCATGGGCCACGACCCGCAGCCGAGCTTCGCGTTCTTCCCCGACGCGCGCCTGCTGGATTCGGCGTATGCGGCTCGGCCGGACGACTGGAACCTGCAGGCGTTCACGGCGGCGTCGCGCTACGCGCCGGCGTACGTGCAGACCCTCGAACCCGCGCGCGTGGCGCTGTCGCGGTTCCGCCGCGGCGATTCGGAACTCGTGGCGGCGGCGTACGACGTGTCGGGCGACAGCGTGCTGGGGCGCGGCCGGGTCCGCGTCGCGCTGGCGGTGACGCCCGACGAGCGCCAGCGGTTCGTCGGCCGCCGGGATAGCGCCGGTGGTTCGGGCGGGGTGGCGGCGGCGGCGCCGGCCACGCCGGCGCTGGCCAGTCTCGAACTGTTCGACGACAGCGCACGCGCGGCGGCGCGGGTGCGCCAAGGTGTCGTGCCGCTCCCCCGGAGCCCGGGGCTGGCGCTCTCCGACATCCTGCTCTTCCGGCCGTCGGGCAACCCGCCACGGTCGCTCGCCGAGGCCTTGCCCACCGCCGTTCCGGACGCCACGAACGCGGACCGCGGGACGATCGGGCTTTACTGGGAATTGTACGGGGCGCTCGCCACCGGCACGGCGCTCGATGTCTCGCTCACCATCGAGCGCACCGGGGTGAGCTGGTGGCAACGGGCCCGGTGGGCCCTGCACCTGGGGGGGAAGGACGCGCCGGTCTCGCTCCGCTGGCGCGATGTGGCCCGCCCCGGGGACGGCGTCATCCCCCAAACGGTGGCGGTGGACCTCTCCCGGCTGGATGGGGGTACTTATCTCGTCCGAATCGCGGTCGGCGCCGGCGACCTGGGGGCCGTGTCCGTGGAACGGCCACTGAACCTTCGGCGCTGAATGGCCTGTGGCCGCGGCCGCCTTTGCGATCGCTGAATGGCCGCGGCACCAACACTATACAATGGCGGCCCGTAGTATGACAACGAGTCCAGCAACGGTGCTCACCCCAGCAACATCCGGGACGCGAGCGCCGGCAGCGGTTGCAGGGACCTTCACATCCCAGGTGCATCGACCGATGACGACCGAGGAAATCGAACAGATCACGGCGGCGATGAATGCCGTGCGCACCGTCGTGCGGGCGCTCCGCGTTTCCTCGCGGATGATCGAGAGCAAGATGGGCATCAGCGGAGCCCAGCTGTTCGTGATGCAGCAGCTCGCGGAGAAGCCGGCGCACTCGCTGAACGAGCTGGCCGAACGCACGGCCACGCATCAGAGCTCCGTGTCCGTCGTCGTGCGCCGCCTGGTCGACCACGGCTACGTGTCGCGCACCACGGGGGACAGCGACCGCCGGCGCGTGGAACTGGCGCTCACCGACAAGGGACGAACCGTCCTCGCCGGCGCGCCGACCACGGTGCAGGTGAAGCTTCTGCGCGGCGCCCGCGCGCTGTCGCCGGAGGAGAAGAAGCAGCTGGCCGACCTGCTGCAGGCCTGGATCCACGCGTCCGGCCTCGAGGACGGCACGCCGCCCCCGATGATGGAAGAGCCGAACGCCGTCGGAAAGTAGCCGGGCGCGATCCCGGCGGCGTCAGTCGGGATCGGCCGCCGGCAGCAGCACCGAAAACACGCTCCCGCCGCCAAGGCGCGGCGCGTATTCCACCGAGCCCCCCTGCGCCTGGGCCAGCCGCTGAGCGATGGACAGCCCCAGCCCCGCGCCGCCGTCGTTGGCCGCCGCCGGCGGCCGGTAGAACGGCTCGAAGATCTGGTGGACTTCGGCCGACGGCACGCCCGGCCCCCGATCGGAGACGGTAAAGCGAATCCGCTCGCCCTCCCGCGCCGCCTTCAGTTCCACGATGGAGCCCTCGGGCGCGTAGCGCAGGCCGTTCTCCACGAGGTTGCTGAGAATGCGCAGCGTGTGCACGAAGTCGAAGGTGCCGAACAGCGCCGGCTGGCTGAGGTCGAGCGCCGGCACCAGGCGCCGCCCCCGCGAGGCCCCGGAGAACTGGCGCGTCACGGCGCCGATCACGTCCTCGGCCGAGTTGAGCTCGGGATTGGTGCGGAACGTGCCGCCCTTGATGCGCGACAGGTCGAGCAGGTCGCGCACCAGCCGCGACAGCCGGTCGGCCTGCTCCTCGATCACCTTCGCGTTCTCGTCGCCTTTGAGCGCGGCCTCCTGCGCCAGCGCCTTGATCGTGGTGAGCGGCGTACGCAGGTCGTGGCTCACCGTGGCCAGCAGTACGTCCTTGAGCCGGTTGGTCTCGCGCAGCGCGTCGGCGTGGGCCGCGTCGGCCTCGAGCCGCACGCGCTCGACCCCCAGCGCGGCGTAGTACGTGAGCGCCTCGAGAAAGCGATGCTGCGACCGGTCGAGTTCGATGTCGAGCGGGTGGTGGAGCCGCAGGGAGCCCACCGCCACGCCGTGCACGGTGAGCGGCAGCGTGAGCGTGTGGGCCGCGCCGGCAGGCGGCCACGCGCCGGCGTGCGCCAACTCGACCTCGTCGCCGGCGATCAGGCGATGAATGGCGCAGGAATCGACGCGCAGCTCGTCGCGAATCACCCGGGCGATCGAACCCAGCGCGCGTTCCGGCGTGCCGGCGTTCAGCGTCTCCGACCCCAGGTGGGAGAGCCGCGTGACCTCGTCGGCGCGGTGGCTCGCCTCGAGCGCCTTCTCCTCGGCGCGGGCCAGCAGTTCGGTGGCCGTGATCGAGGTCGCCAGGAAGGCGAACAGCACCACCAGCTCCAGCGGCTTGCTCACCGCCAGCGTGTCGTACGGCAGCTGGAAGAAGTAGTTGATGCAGAGGAAGGCGACGACCGCCATCACGAAGCCGGGCACGCGGCCGCCGGCCACGCTCGCCCCCAGCACGACCAGCAGGTACGCCAGCACGACGTGCGCCTGGTCGATGTCCGGGCGCGTGTGCGTCATCCAGGTGGTGACCAGGATGAGCAGCAGCGTCCAGAGGGCCCAGCCGCGCGCCTGTGGCGCGGACAGGAGCCTACGCGTTCGACTCGAAGCGGTAGCCGACACCCGGTTCCGTGATGATGAGCTGCGGCCGCGACGGATCGAGTTCGACCTTGCGCCGGAGGTTGGTGATGTGCACCCGCAGGTACTGCTGCGGATTGCCGAAGGCCCGCCCCCACACGGCGTCGAAGATCTGCTGGTGGGTGAGCGTGCGCCCCGACGCGGTGGCCAGGCTGCGCAGAATTTCCCACTCGATGGGCGTGAGGTGGATGGTGCCCGACTCGCGCGAGACCCGGCGGCGCACGAGGTCGATGGACAGCCCGTCGGCGACGATGGTCGCCGCATGCGACGGCGCCGACAGCGACTGGAAGCGGCGGAGATGGGCCCGCACGCGGGCCGAGAACTCCTGCGTGCTGAACGGCTTGGTGATGTAGTCGTCGGCTCCGAGCTTCAGCAGGTTCACCTTCTCTTCCTCCGCGTGCCGCGCCGAGAGCACCACGATGGGCATCGTGCCCCACTGGCGCACCTCGCGGCAGACCTCGGCGCCCGGCATGTCGGGGAGTCCGAGATCGAGCACGATGAGGTCGGGCATGGCCGCCGCCGCCTGATCGATGCCGTCGCGGCCGGTCGAGACCTCGAGCACGTTCTCGGTGAGATCGCGCAGCGCGTTGCGCACGGCGCGACGAATCTGAACCTCATCGTCGATGACGAGAAGGGTGGGCGGAGTCGGCGAGGCCGGCGGGGCCCCAGCTGGTGTGGTCAAGTTCGCATCCTCGCGCAGAATCGGGTAGGCGATTTCTACACTACGAATGACTCCGTGGTGCCGCGGAACGCCACTAAGGCGTTGTGAAGGCGTCGCGCGGCCGCGGTTGCGGGGCCGGCGCCGGGGGTTAGCGTTCCCCGCAGCCCCACCGGCCCACCCATCGGAGACCATCCACATGACGAAACTGGCGACTGCCGCCGCGCTGGTGATCCTCCTCGGCACGGACACCACCCCGGGACTCGGCCGCCAGCGCGCGGCGTCCCCCGTGCCGCCGGCCGCGTTCCAGGAGCTGCACTGGCGGTTCGTCGGGCCCTTCCGGGCCGGATGGGCCACGATGGCCGAAGGGGTGCCGAGCCGTCCGAACACCTTCTACTTCGGCGCCGCCGGCGGCGGCATCTGGAAGACCACCGACGCCGGGCGCACCTGGCAGGGGCTGATGCAGCACGAGTCCGCGTCGTCGGTGGGGGCGCTGGCCATCGCGCCGTCGGATCCGGACGTGATCTACGTGGGCACGGGCGAGGTGGCGGCGCGCTACGACATCGCCGGCGGCGACGGCGTCTACCGGTCGGCCGATGGCGGGGCCACCTGGACGCACGCCGGGCTCGTCGCCACGCGGCACATCGGCCGCATCCTCGTCGACCCGCGCGACCCCAACCGGGTGCTCGTCGCGGCGATGGGCCACGTGTTCGGGCCCAACCCCGAGCGCGGCGTCTACCTCACCGCCGACGGCGGCCGGCACTGGCAGCAGGTGCTGCACGTGGACGACGCGACGGGCGCCGTGGACCTGGCGTGGGACCCCGCCAACCCTTCAGTGGTGTACGCGGCCATGTGGCAGATGCGCATGCACCCCTGGCTCGACTACTTCATGCCGCAATCGGGGCCTGGCTCCGGCATCTACAAGAGCGTGGACGGCGGCGCGCACTGGGCGCGGATGACCGACGGCCTGCCGGCCGCGAACGTCGGGCGCATCGGGCTGGCCGTCGCCCCGGGGAGCGGGGGCGCCGTGGTCTACGCGTCGATCGCGCTGGAGGGCTCGGCGCTCACCACCGCCGCCGCCGCGCACGACGCGAGCGGGCTCTACCGCACCGACGACGCGGGCGCGCACTGGCGGCTCGTGAACGGCGACCCCGTGCTGGCGAGCAGCTACTTCGGCCGGCTCACCGTCGACCCGAGCGATCCGGAAACGGTCTACGTCACGGGACAGTCGATCCGGCGCTCCACCGACGGCGGCAAGACGTTCGGCTTCTTCGTGGGAGCGCCGGGCGGCGACGACTACCATTTCCTCTGGATCGATCCCACGGATCGCTCGCACATGATCGAGGGCGCCGACCAGGGCGCCGCGGTGACCGTGAACGGCGGCGCGACCTGGTCGAGCTGGTACAACCAGCCCACCGGCCAGCTCTACCATCTGGCGGCGGACGACCGCTTTCCGTACCGCATCTACAGCGGCCAGCAGGACAACGGCACGGTGGAACTGTGGAGCCGCGGCCCCTACGGCGTGGTGGACGAGCGCGACTGGCACCCGGTGGGCGGCGACGAGCGCGACTACATGGTGCCGAAGCCCGGAAACCCCGACATCGTGTTCGGCACCGGGCTGGGCGGCCACGTGTCGCGTTTCGACGAGAACACGCGCCAGTCGGCCGAGGTGTCGCCCTGGCCGGTGTCCACGTACGGCGCCTTTCCGCCGGACGCGAAGTACCGCTACACCTGGATCACCCCGATGGCGTTCTCGCCGCTGCCGCCGCACACGATGTACCTGGGCGCGCAGGTGCTGTTCGCCTCCGACGACGACGGCGACCACTGGCGCGTGGTCAGCCCCGACCTGAGCGGCAAGCGCGCCGGCGCATGGGACTGCCGGCACGCCGACCTCACGGCGGCGCGGAACTGCGGCTTCGGCGTGATCTACTCCATCGCGCCGTCGCCGCTGGACCGAGACATGATTTGGGTGGGCACCGACGACGGGCTGATCCGGCGCACCACGGACGGCGGAAAACACTGGACCAACGTGACGCCGGCGATCGTCCCGGCGTGGGCGCTCATCGACAACGTCGAGCCGTCGCCGTTCGACGCCAACACGGCCTACGCCTCGGTGGACATGCACCGCCTGGATCGCGTCGAGCCGCTCGTCATCCGCACCACCGACGGCGGCAAGAGCTGGCAGCCGATCACCGCCGGCATTCCGGCCGACGAGTTCGTGATGACCGTGCGCGCCGACCCGGTGAAGCGCGGGCTGCTCTACGCGGGCACGAGCCGCACGGTGTACGTCTCATTCGACGACGGGGACACCTGGCAACCGCTGTCGCTGGACCTGCCCACCACCTGGTACCGCGATCTGCTGGTGCACGACGGCGACCTGATCGCCGCCACGCAGGGGCGCGGCATCTGGATTCTGGACGACGTGGAGCCGCTGCGCGAAGCGGCGGCCGCCGCGTCGGCGCCGGCACACCTGTTCGCGCCGCTCACGGCCGTCCGGCTGCGCGGCAACGAGAATCGCGACACGCCCTGGCCGCCGTCGACGCCGGTGGCGGAGAACCCGCCCACCGGAGCGGTGCTCGACTACTGGCTCGCCTCGGCGAGCAGCGCGCCGGTGACGCTCACCGTGCGCGACGCGGCGGGCAAGGTCGTGCGTGCGTTCTCGAGCGCCGACCAGCCGGAGCAGCTCCCGGCGACGCAGTATTTCGACAGCGGCTGGCTGGGCAAGGCGCCGGCGCTGTCCACCGCGGCCGGCATGCACCGGTTCGTGTGGGACCTCCGCTATCCGCGGCCCGACGCGCTGTCGTACGACTACTCGATTGCCGGCGTGTGGCACGAGGGCACGCCCATCGATCCGCGGGGGCCGCTGGCCCTGCCCGGCCGCTATACGGTTTCGCTCACGGCGAACGGCACGACGTACACGCAGGCGCTGGTCGTGAAGCTCGACCCGCGGGTGCGCGTGTCCGAGGCCGCCCTGCGGCGGCAGCTGGCGCTGGCGATGGCGGTGGATTCGACGCTGGGCCGCGCGACGGCGGCGCACCGCGCGATCACAAATCTGCTCTCGGCGCGGAAAGCCTCGCTGCCCGCCGCGACGGTCGACTCGCTGACCGCCATCGCCGACGCCGGCGACCCCAGCCTGGCGTCGGTGGATGACGTGCTCAAGAGCCTGGCGACGGCCGTGGTCGCGGCGGATGCGCCGCCGAACCAGGGCGAGGAGGGGGTGCTGGCGGCGTACCGCGCGCAGCTCGACGCGCTGCTCGCGCGGTGGAAGCGGTGGGAGGCCCGGCTGGGTGGCGGCTAGGCCGGGAGCAGCGCGAACGGCTGGCGGCGGGTGAGCCGGTAGGAGCGGAACCCGCGCCGGTCGGTGGTGAACGCGGTGCGGATCTTGAGCGCCTCGGCGAGCGCCACGAGCGTGGCGTCGGCGTAGTCCATCGGCACCGACGCGTAGACGGCCATCAGTGCCTTGACCCGGCGATGGCCACCGGATGGCAGGGACATGATGGGAATGTCGGCGGCCAGCAGGAAATCGAGCGGGAGGTTGGCCGCGGCGCCGCCGCGGAGCACGAGGTGGCATGCCTCCGTGACCACGGCCTCCGTGGTCACGCAACGGTGGACCACCTCGGGCCAGACCGCCGCGCAGCGCGCATGCCACTGATCCTTCGCGTCGAGCACCGAGACCAGGGGCCCGGTGTCGAGCAGCACGTCGCGCTGGTAGACGAACAACTACTCGCGCCAGTTATGCGCGCGAAGCTGGGCGGCCAGCGCGTCGCCGGCCGATGCCTTGCGGTCGAGGCGCACGGACCCGGCGAACGGGGCCACGCGCTCCCACACCGCCGAGGGGTGCTCGGCCGGCACTTCGGCCAGATAGCGTTCCAGCGCTTCCCGCACGAGCTGGGACTTGGGCACATCGCGCTCGCGGGCCCGCTGGGCGAGCGCGCGGGCCAACTGGCCGGGAACACGGAGGGTGAGCTGATCGTCCTTCATGTGAGGCATTGTAATGCAAACGTGTTGCATGTCAAGCCTCCCGTGCGGCCCTGCCGGCGACGATGCGTGGCGGGGCCGCAGTTCCACCGGCTACCGCATGCGCGCGCGGATATCGGCCAGCTGCATGCGGAGCTCGTGATTCCCCTTGAGGATGTCGGCGAGCAGGTCGGTGGCCGGCCGGTCGTCCACCACCGTGGGTTCGTGGCCGAAGCGCTTGTTCACGCCCATGTGGCGGTCGGGGTCGATGCGCACTTCGTGCGGCAGGATCAGGTCGGCCTTGCTGTCCATCACCCGGACGGCGAAGAACTTCTTGCCTTCCTTCTCCATGTAGCCGAAGCGGATGCCGTCGGCTTCGGCCGGCCAGGCCGGCAGCGGGTGAGACTGCCCGTCGGTGCCGATGAACGCCGTGGCGCCCGGCTTGAGCAGCGGGTAGTTGGTCTCGAAGGCACCGTGGTACATGAGCGCGTGTTTCATGCGGGGTCTCGGGTTGGAGTTCCGGGTGGAAAGATACTATGGGTGCTTTTCGGTGTCGCGGAGGTGCGTGAGCCGCTGCTTCACGTCGGCCACCTGCGGCTGAAGATCGGGGTCGGCGTTCTTCCACAGCTCGACGAACTTGGAATAGTAGGTCGCGGCCTCGCCGGCGTTGCCCTTGGCTTCGTAGAGCTGTCCGAGACTCTTGTACACGAAGGCGAGGTTGTCGTTGTCCACGCTCAGCGCGAAGGTGTACGGCGTGTCGAGGTAGCGCCGGAACTCGGCGATGGCCGAGTCCGGCAAGTTGGCCTGGTCGAACGCCATGCCGAGCGAGACGGCCACACACTTGGCGCATTCGGAGGCCGGACCGTCGGGCAGCGAGTCGGACATCCGGAATTCGCGCACCGCGTCGAGCGGGTGCTTCTCGGCCAGCGCGATGTAGCCAAGGGCCGAATGCCGATCGGGCTCGCGGATGCGGAGGATGCTGGTGTCGCGGATGTCCGCCTGCATCTGGGCGAGCATCGCCCGCGCGCGGTCGGGACGCCCGGCCATGGCATAGATCTGCGCCACCTGCGGGTACGGCGAGATCTGCGCGGGCAGCGACCGCAGCGGCGTCGCGGCAATGGCCGCGTCCAGCGTGCGGACGGCGCGCGCCGACTGCCCGCGGAACCAGGCGTCGAAGAACGCCGCCTGCGCCGAATCGCGCAGCAGCGGCGAGAACGCGCCGTGCGTCCGCTCGACGGCCCGCGCCTGCGCGAAATCGCGCATGAATCCAGACAACTGGCCCGCGCGCTCGGCGTACCCCGAGAGGACGTCCAGGACCTGCGTCCGCTCCACGGGATCGCTGACCGACGCCCATGGCGCCACGACGGCCCGGGAGGAGTCCGCCTCCCCCTTGTTGTAGAGCACCATGGACTGCACCAGAGCCATCTGCGCTTCCGGCCCGCGCGCCTTCACGTAGGCTCTGGCCACTGAGTCGGCAGCGCCGTACTTGCCCTGATCGATCAGCGCGTCGCTCAGGTTGGTGTAGATGCTGACGGACTGATTGGGGGCGTTCGCGATGCCCAAGGTGACAACCGATTCGGCCGCCGCGAACTGCCGGCGCGCGTTGAGCAGGATCCCGAGGTTGTTGGCCGAAATCGAGTAGTCGCCGAGCGCCAGCGCCTGCTGGTAGGCCTGCACGGCCTTCGCGCGGTCGCGACCGGGTCCGAAGTCGTAGTACGAGGCAACCGTGGTGTACCGCTCGCGGTCGGTGAGATGGTCGCGATAGCGGTAGGCGCGCGTCAGCGCCGAGTCGATGAGCCCCGGCGACATTCCCGCGTTCTTGTACGCCACCGCGAGGCGGCGCCAGGCCATGGCGAAGGTGGAGTCGGCGGCCACCGCCTGCTTCAGCCAGTCGATCGCCTTGGCATAGTCGAGCGCCTCGAACGCGCGGTCACCGGTGGCGTATTTCTTGAGCGCATCGAGCGACGCCGTGGTGACGGCCTCGAGCGGCGGCGAGTTCTGCACTGATTTCAGCGACTCACCGATCTTGCCGCGCAACTGCTTGCTCAGTTCGCCGACGGTGGGAATCAGTTCCGCCGGACTGTTGGCCGTCGCCTGGAACGACGCCAGGTCGTTGCCCGTGGTTGCCGCGACGATCCGCGCCGTCACCACGAAGCCGTTGCCGAGGGGCGTGATGTCGCCGGCGATCAGCGCTTTCACGCCGTCGCGCTGCGCGATCTGCCGCGCCAGGTCGGCGCTGATCCGGCTGTCCAGCGGCAGCTGCATGCGCTGGAGCGCGTCGCGGATCATGCTCGCCGGCATGACCGAGACCGCGTTCGACTGCGCGAGATCGGCCCGCACGGCTTCGGCCACCACGCCGCCCAGCGCGCTGTCGGCGCCGCCCTTGGCGCTGAACTCGGCCACGAGCAGCGGCTGGTTGGCGTCGAGCTTGCCGGCCGCCAGCAGCGACCCCGCGGGCCCGATGCCGAACGCCCGCAGCAGCATGAACGCCCCGATCAGCAGCACGAAGCCGCCGAGCGCGTACGCGCCGCCGACCGTGGTCCGCCGCCAGCTCATGTGCGGGCTCGCCTTCATCGCGATGGTGGCCATCGTCCCCTGCACCGGGGCCGATCCGCCCGGCGTGTACGTGGGCGTCATCGTGATCAGGCGGCGCGCCGCGTGCTGCACGTACGCGGTGAAGAGGATCACCGGCAGCCCCAACCCCATCACCACCAGCGCGCCCGGGAATACCCAGTTCGGCAGGCCGATCACGATGATCGCCGACTTGGCCACCAGCGCGATGACCACGAAGGCCACCGCGTAGATGGCGAGCGCACGCCAGAGCGCGTGCCGGCCGCCGAGCAGAATGGGCGGCATGGCGGCGTGGCCGCCGCCGCTCGTGACCGTGTCGAGCACGCGCACGACGTCGCCGGCGCTCTGCGGGCGGGCGTCGGCGTCCTTGGCCAGGCAGCGCATCACCACGTCGGCCAACTCCGCCGGCGTGTCGGGACGCAGCTCCAAGATCGCCTGCGGCGCCTCGCCCATCTGCGCCGCCAGCAGGCGCTGCGGCGTCTTGCCGACGAACGGCGGGCGCCCGGCGAGCAGCTCGTACGCCATGCAGCCGAACGCGTACAGATCGGCGCGATGGTCCGTGGCCGGATCGGCCGCCGCCTGCTCCGGCGCCATGTACGCCGGCGTGCCGAGCGACGTGCCCACCTGCGTGAGCGTGGCGCCGGGCGCCGCCGTGCGCGCGGCGCTGATGGCCTTGGCGATTCCGAAGTCCGTCACCGTCGCCGAGCCGCCCGAGAGCAGCACGTTCTCGGGCTTGATGTCGCGGTGCACGATGCCGCGCTCGTGGGCGTAGGCCAGCGCCTTGGCCACGTCGCGCAGGATGCCGATGGCCTCGGTTACCGACAGCGCGCCCCCGCGGGCGAGCTTCACGCGCAGCGATTCGCCCTCGACGAACGGCATCGTGTAGTACGGCAGTCCGTTGGTCTCGCCGGCCGCCAGCACCGGCACGATGTGCGGATGCTGCAGCTTGGCGGCGAGCAGGATCTCGCGCTTGAACCGGTCGACGTTCACGCCCGCCGTGAGCTCCGGCGGCAGCACCTTCACCACGACCTTCCGCTCCAGCGACGTCTCCTCGGCCACGAAGACGCGGGACATGCCGCCCCCGCCCAGCTCACGCTCCAGGGTGTAGGCCGTACCAAGCGTGGTCTGCAGTTGGTCGCGGATGTCCATCGAGCAGTGGACGGGGTGCGGGCGGGCCACGGATGGGAGTGCGGCCCCACCGCGGCGTGGAAGTTCCTAAGCTACGGCTGGGAGCGCGGTTGGGCTAGGACCCGGCGCGCACTGACGCGGCTGATGATCGCCCGTCGCCGACGGGAGATTCAGGTGTCTCCCGACCCCGTGCGCGGGGCGCGGCCGGCAACTTGTCCGCAGACCTTCCACCGACTGAAACCATGATGCCCGAACAGACGACCCCCTACGGATTCTCCGTCACCGTTTCCCTTCCCTACGACGCCGCCGTCGAGCGGACGCGCGCCGAGCTGGCGAAGGAAGGTTTCGGCGTCCTCACCGAGATCGACATCCGGAAGACGATGAAGCAGAAGCTCGACGTGGACTTCCGCCCCTACGTGATCCTCGGCGCCTGCAATCCTCCGCTGGCGCACCGCGCGCTCAGCGCCGAGCGGGAGATCGGCCTGCTCCTGCCCTGCAACGTGATCGTCTACGCGGCGGACGAGGCCGGGAAGAGCGTGGTCTCGGCTATGGACCCGGAGGCGGCGCTGAGTCTGGCCGCCCGGCCGGAAATCGAGCCGCTGGCGCGCGAGGTGCGGCAGCGGCTGGAGCGCGTGCTGGCGGCAATCGCCGCGTAGCCGCCGCCGGAAACGACGCGGCCGCATCCCCGTTCAGCGCGGAGATGCGGCCACTGCAACCATCGATCGGTCAGCCCTGGGCTTTGCCTTCAGGCGCGCAGGTGCGAATTCCGAACAGCGTGTACAGCGGACAGAACGACGACCACGCCGTGGCCAACGGAACGATGCCGATCAGGCCCCACATCGTCTTCGGACCGACGAACACCAGCAACAGCAAACCAAGTCCCAGCAGGACGCGAATCACGCGATCCACCGTTCCAACGTTGCGCGACATGTAGCAGCCTCCGCCTCGTTTGGGAAACTTTCAGCTGCGTGCAAGCTGGCGCCCCGGCGGTGCGGCCGGTATCAGGGACGCGCCGAAGCGCTGTCGGGCATGCCCCGACAGCGCCGGCGATCCGTTCTCAGCCCACGGCGGCCGACGCCAGGCCTGCCCCGGCAGGCTGCGTCCGGCCCGGGAAGCGCAGCGTGGCGGCAATGCCCTCGGCTTCGCCGTCCAGCCGTTCGGCCGCGGTCCCGGCGATCTCGCTCAATCGGGCCCCGTGGGTGAGCGTCTCCAGGCCTACCGCCTCGGCGTCCTCGGGACGGCCGTCGAGGAACGCCGGCGTCACGAGCACGTCGCGGGCGGCGCCCGTCCGCAGCGCCTCCAGCGTGGCCGCGAACCCCACCACCGCGCGCCCACGCCCCGCGGCGCGGTCGATGAGCTCGGCCACGCGGCCCTCCGCGCGTCCGCCTTCCAGCCGCTGCCTCCCCTCCGCGGCGGCCCGCGCGATCTCCGGCTCCGACGCATCGGTGCTCAGTCCCGGCAGGTAGAGGGCGCGCTTCTGCGCGGCCTTGCCGAGGTGTTTGATGGCGTCGTTCACCGTGGTCCGAATGCCGGCAAAGACCATCCACCCGCGCGGCCGGGCGAGCGTTTCCAACTGCTCGGCCACGTCGTGGAGCATCCGCTCGCGGCCGGCGTCGAGCGCGTGCTGGGCCGCGTCGGTGAGTGTGGTCCCGCGCGTGCCGGAGTGGAACCCCTGCTGCGGCGCCTCGCCCATGTGCACCGCCCGGCCCAGATGCGCGTGCGCGTGCACGCGTTCGACCCGGTCCACGTCGCGTCCGTTCCAGCGGTAGACGTCGGTGCGCCGCGCGTCGACGACGGCGACGATCACGGGCGCGTCGTCCTCGAACAGCCGCAGATAGGGCGCCACGGCGATGCCCTGGCGCCAATGGACGCCGGTGCGCGGCGGCCTCGACGTCACGCCGGCCTCGAGCGTTTCGTCGGCGGTGACGAAGGCGGCCCACCCGAAAGCTCCGCCGAGGTCGTCCGCCAGACCGCCGGTGAGTTCCTGGACCCGGGTCGCGGCGCGGTCGAATGCCGTCCGCTCGGCGTGCGGCGCGTCGGCGATGGCCTTGCGCCCCGCGTCGATGGCGCCGGTCAGAGTCCGCCGCCAGGACCGTCGGGACACCGCGTCCAATTCGGCCGGATTGACGTAGACGTTCAGAACGTGCTGGTCCCGCGCGGCCGATTCGAGCTTGGCCAACTGCGCGTAGGTAAGCATCCCGCCTCCCGTGGTTCGGAGTTCGGGCCGCCGGGCGTTCCGAATCGACGCCCGCGGTCATGATGGGAGAGTATCGCCGCGCGGAACCGGCGGCAGTCGGCGCTCCGCCCACGCGGGGTCGGGGAAAGCCGCCCTGGCGCGCCCGCGGTCCCGCCCCCGCCCCTGCCCCTGACCTCGCCCCTGGCGACCGCCGACGGCAGCACGCAGGATTGTGGAGTTCCCGCCCACCCCAAGGAGCCACCACCATGCTCGTGAGCCCACGCCCCTTCTCCCCCCTGCAGGCGCGCGGCGCGGCACACCGGCGGACCGGCCGACTGGCCGTCCTCCTGTTCGCCGCGGTCGTCGCCGTGCCCACGCTCGGCGCGCAGCAGGCCCCGCCCGACCGCATCCAGCTGAATCAGTACCTCGATTGGCAGGACGTGCAGTCGCCCCAGATCTCGCCCGACGGATCGCAGATCGTCTACGGCCGCCGGCACGTAGACAAGATGAACGACCGCTGGCGCACCTCGCTCTGGATCATGAACGCCGACGGCACGCACGATCGCTTCCTGGCCGACGGGTCGGACGCGCAGTGGTCGCCCGACGGCAAGCGGATCGCCTACGTGGCCGACGGTCAGCCGTCGGGCGCGCAGATCTTCGTGAAGTGGGTCGACCTCGAAGGCCCGGGGTCGCAGATCTCCAACCTCACCGAGTCGCCGTCGGGTCTCGAGTGGGCGCCGGACGGCAAGTCGCTGGCCTTCAATATGAACGTGGCCGAGCGTCCGGATCCGGAATGGCGCATCCCGATGCCCACGCCGCCCAAGGGCGCCAAGTGGGTGGAGCCGCCGAAGATCGTCACCCGGCTCAACTTCCGCTCCGACCGCATCGGCTACGTCGACACCTACTACCGCCAGATCTTCGTGATCTCCGCCGACGGCGGCGAGGCGCGGCAGGTGACGACGGGCGACTGGAACGCCTCGGCGCCCGCCTTCTCGGGCGACGGCCAGTGGATCGCGTTCTCGTCGCTGCGCGTGCCCGATGCCGAGCACGTGTTCCGCACCTCGCACATCTACGCCGTCAACGTGGGCACCGGCGAGGTGCGGCAACTCACGCACAACAACGGCACCGCCGGCGGCCCCGTGTATTCGCCCGACGGACGCCTGGTGGCGTACGCGCACGCCGACTCGGTGGACCACTCGGCGTGGTCGGAAGGCGGCATCTGGGTGATGAACGCCGACGGATCGAACCCGCACAAGCTGACGGCGAGCCTCGACCGCCCGGTGTCGGGCGTGCTCTGGGCTCCGAACGGCTCGGGCGTGTACTTCAACGTCGAGAACGAGGGTTCAGAGAACCTGTATTACGCGTCGACGTCGGGCCAGGTGCGGCCGGTCACCACGGGCACGCACGTGCTGGTGGTCACCGGCATGGCGCGCACCGGAGTCGCCGTGGGCACGCGCACCACGCCCACGCTGCCCGGTGACGTGGTCACGTTCACGGCGCCGGCCACGGGCACGGTGTCGACGTTCGCCCAGCGGACGAACATCGACGCGTCGATCCTGGCCGGCAAGAAGCTGGCGACCACGGAGGAGATCTGGTACACGTCGAAGGACGGGCTCAGGATCCAGGGCTGGATCGTCAAGCCTCCCGACTTCGACCCGAACCGGAAATACCCGCTGATCCTGGAGATCCACGGCGGCCCGCAGTCGATGTACAACGTGGCGTTCAACTTCGCGCGGCAGGACGAGGCGGCGAAGGACTACGTGGTGCTGTACACGAATCCGCGCGGCAGCACGGGCTACGGCGAGAAGTTCACGAACATGATCGACAACGATTACCCCGATCACGACTTCGACGATCTGATGGCGGGCGTCGACAACGTCGTCGCCAAGGGGTACATCGACACGAAGAACCTGTTCGTGTACGGGTGCTCGGGCGGCGGCGTGCTCACGTCGTGGACCGTCGGCCACACCGATCGGTTCGCCGCGGCGGTGGTGCAGTGCCCGGTGATCGACTGGATCAGCTTCGTCGGCGTGACCGACGGCGCCGGCTGGTACGGCAACTTCGCCAAGCCGTTCTGGGAGGATCCGAGCGAGTACCTGAAGCGCTCGCCGCTCATGTACGTGGGCAACGTCAAGACGCCGACCATGCTGATGACCGGCGTGCTCGACCTGCGGACGCCGATTCCGCAGACCGAGGAGTTCTACCGCGCGCTCAAGCTGCGCGGCGTGCCCACGGCGATGCTGCGCATGAACAACGAGTACCACGGCACGTCGAGCACGCCGTCGAACTTCCTGCGCACGCAGCTGTACGTGGAGGGCTGGTTCCAGCGCTACGGCCACATGGCCGGCGCGCACGCGGAATCGCAGACGGGCATGCAGCACTAGGTCCGCCCGCCGCGGGACACGCCGCCGCCCCGGGTTTCCGGGGCGGCGGCGTCGCGTTGTGGGCGGTTGCCTGACACCCCCCGCCCTCGCCCCTGATCCACTCCGGCGCCGCCGTCCCCGACATTCGAGGCAGCGAGGGGAGGGGCCGTGAACGCACCGCAGCGAAGGCCGACCGGGAGGGAAGAGCCCGCGGGCTCCCCGAAGGGAAGCGCTCAACGCGGATGGGTGCTCTGGCTCGCCGTGGTGGCGTTGCTGTTGCTGCCGCAGCTCTTCTCGCCCACCGCCGGGCTGACGCCGATTCCCTACAGCGCATTCCTGCAAGAGCTCGACTCGGGACTGGTGGACAGCGTGCAGGTGAGCGACACGTACGTGACGGTCACGCGGAAGACGCCTGACGCGCACGGCGACAGGAAGTTCGTGACCACCCGCGTCGATCCCGCGATCGCCCAGGATCTGGAGCGGCGCGGCGTGCCCTTCTCGGGCGTCGCGAGCAGCGGCTGGAGCGACGGGCTGCTGCTCTGGCTCATTCCGACGATCATGTTCGTCGCCGTCTGGTGGTTCATGGCCCGGCGCACGCTCGGCGAACAGCCGTCGGGGGTGTTCGGCGTGGGCAAGAGCCGCGCCCGCGTCTATGTGGAGAAGGACACGAAGGTGAGCTTCGACGACGTGGCGGGCGTGGACGAGGCCAAGGACGAACTGCGCGAGGTGGTGTCGTTCCTCAAGGATCCGACGCGGTTCGGGCGCCTCGGCGCGCACCTGCCCAAGGGCGTGCTCCTGGTCGGGCCGCCGGGCACCGGCAAGACGCTGCTCGCAAGGGCCGTGGCCGGCGAGGCGGGCGTGCCCTTCTTCTCCATCAACGGATCCGAGTTCGTGGAGCTGTTCGTGGGCGTGGGGGCGGCCCGGGTGCGGGATCTTTTCGCGCAGGCCCGCCAGAGCGCGCCCTGCATCATCTTCATCGACGAGATCGACGCGCTGGGCCGCGCCCGCGGCGGCAGCGTCGTCACCGGCTCCAACGACGAGAAGGAGCAGACGCTCAACCAGCTGCTCGCCGAGATGGACGGCTTCGATCCGCGCAGCGGCGTGGTGCTGCTGGCGGCGACGAACCGCCCGGAGATCCTCGATCCGGCGCTGCTGCGCGCCGGCCGCTTCGACCGGCAGATTCTCGTCGACCGGCCCGACCGCGTGGGCCGCGTGCAGATCCTCCGCGTGCACGTGCGCACGGTGCCCCTCGATCCCAACGTCGATCTCGACCAGGTGGCGGCGCTCACGCCCGGCTTCACCGGCGCCGACTTGGCGAACCTCGTGAACGAAGCGGCGCTCACCGCCACGCGGCGGGGCGCGCCGGCGGTCTCGCTGGACGACTTCCAGACGGCGGTGGAACGCATCGTGGCCGGCCTCGCGAAGCGCAGCCGCGTGCTCAGCGCCCGCGAGCGCGAGATCACCGCCTATCACGAGATGGGACACGCCCTCGTCGCCCTCGCCACGCCGGGCAGCGATCCGGTGCAGAAGGTGTCGATCATTCCCCACGGCCTCGGCGCGCTCGGCTTCACGTTGCAGCGTCCGTCCGAGGAGCGCTACATCGCCACGCAGTCGGAGCTCGAAGGCAAGTTGACCGTGATGCTGGGCGGCCGGGCGGCGGAACTGCTCGTCTTCGGCGAACTGTCCACCGGCGCGGCCGACGACCTCGTGCGGGCCACCGATCTGGCGCGCGAGATGGTCACCCGCTTCGGCATGGACGACACGGTGGGCCACGTCGTGTACGGGCAGTCGGCGCCGTCCTTCCTCGGAGCGCCGGCCTACAATCCCGCCGAACCGCCGCCGTTCAGCGGCGACACGGCCCGCGAGATCGAATCGGCGGTGCGCCGCCTGGTGCAGGAGGCGCTCGAGCGCGCGCTGGCCGTGCTCGCCGTCAATCGCCAGCCGCTCGAAGCGGGCGCGCAGCTGCTCGTGGAACGCGAGACGCTGACCCAGGACCAATTGCCGGCGCTCGTGGCGCGTCCGGTGGCCGCGCCGCCGCCCACGGCGCGGCCGGCGGGGGCCCCGTGACCGGCACGCTCGCGCCTCCCGCGCGCACGCGGGTGCCATCGAACTCCGAGATCGCGGACCGGTTCGACGAGGTCGCGGCGCTGCTCGAGGCGCAGAACGCCAGCCAGTACCGGGTGCAGGCCTGGCGCGGCGGCGCGGCCACGCTGCGCCGCACGGCGCGCGAAGCCGCGGACATCCTCGCCGCCGAGGGCATCGAGGGGTTGGACGCGCTGCCGGGCATCGGCTCGGCGCTCGCCCGCGCCGCCCGCGAGCTGGTCGACACGGGCGCGCTCGGCATGCTCATCCGCCTGCGCGGGGAGAGCGATCCGGTGGCACTCCTGGCCTCGGTGCCTGGCGTGGGTTCCACGTTCGCCCGCCGCCTGCACGAGCAGCTCGACATCGACACGCTGGAGGAACTCGAGACGGCCGCGAACGACGGCCGGCTTGCAGCAGTGAGGGGGTTCGGGCCCAAGCGCGTGGCCGGCGTGCGCGACGCGTTGGCCGCGCGGCTCCGGCGCCGGCGACAGGCGGCCGCCATGGCCGCGCCAAGCACAACCACGGCGCCGGACGTGGATGAGCTGCTCGACGTGGACCGCGAGTACCGCGAGCGCGCGGCGCGCGGCGACCTGCCAACCATCGCGCCGCGCCGGTTCAATCCGACGGGCGAGAAGTGGCTGCCCGTGCTGCACACCGCGCGCGGCGACCGCCACTACACGGCGCTCTTCTCGAACACCGCCCGGGCGCACCAACTCGGCCGTACGCACGACTGGCTGGTGCTCTATTACGATGGCCGCGACGGCGAGCAGCAGTGCACCATCGTCACCGCGCCCGCCGGCCCGCTCAAGGGGCGGCGCGTGGTGCGCGGGCGCGAGCGCGAGTGCATCGCGCACTACCACCTGTCGTCGACGTAGGCTACCCACCGCTCCCGCCGCGCCCGCCGCGTCCCGACGGACGCGCCGGCGCCTCAATGGGCTTGTCGCCTGGCTTGGGCGCGGTCCAGAACCCCGGCGACCCGTAGGCGTGATTCGACACGGCGCGGCCGAACAGCGCCGCGTTGAACACCACGCGGAACGTCCCTTCCGGCTGGCCGCGCCACTGCGGGCGGAAGCCCACCAGCACCACGTGGCCGTCGCCGTGCAGCACGTCGAGCGCGGCGGCGTAGCCCTGCAGGTGCTGCTCGCCGAGCAGATAGCCGGACAGGAGCGGCGAGCCGTCGCTCTGATACTTCATCAGCGCCGAGCCGTGGAAGCCGTCGAGCGTGGTGAACACCGGACTGTCGTCGAAGAACACGTTGGCCGCGGGCGGCATGCCGGCCATCACCGGATGCGCGGGGTCGGCGGTGACGCGCAGGATCGAACCGCTGGCGAAGAAGTCCTTCCGCTGGAGGTCGCCCACCACGTTCTTCACCGGCAGGTGGAGCTGCTCGATGGCGAAGTCGGCGCTGGAATTGAAGCAGACGAGCGTGCCCCCGCCGCTCACGAACGCATCGAGCGCGCGCACGCCCTCGTCGCCCAGCCCGCCCTCGTAGCGCGGCGGAACGCGTGCCCTTGGCGTAGCCGCTCATGATCGACCGCGGCGAATCCGACGCGATGAGAATGACGTCGTAGCGCGCGCCGAGGTCGCCGGCCTGGATGTCGGCATTGGTGAGCACGGTGTACGTGAAGCCGTACTGGTCGAGCAGCCACTGCGTCCAGCCCTCGTCCATGCTCGCCGTCCACGGCTTGAAGATGGCGATGCGCGGACGCACGACCGCGGACCGCGCCGATGCCGCCACCCGCTCGCCGCGCACGAACAGTTCGGCGGCCAGCCCGTCCGCCCTGGCCGGCGCCAGACCGGACACCAGGTACCGCCCGCCGCGGCCATTGCCGCCCGGCTCGAACGCCAGCGACGCCCCGGCGGCCAGCGCGCGATTCATGAATCGGAACGCGTTGGTCTGCGCCGGATCGAGCGAGACCACGGTGCCCGTGCCGCTGATTCCGCCCGGCAGCGGCGTGATGCCGGCCGCCTCGGCGTTGGTCGTGAACGGCGCGTCGGGCGCGTTGCGCCAATCGGTGGCCTTTCCCTGCACCGGCTTCATGGCCGCCACGAACGCGTCGGACAGCGGCTCGCGGGCTTCGACCACGCGCACGTTCATCTGATAGGGCAGCGTCCATCCGGCGGCATCGTAGGGCTGCTCGGGCGGGCCGCCAGGGAACTCGCGGAGATCGGGGTAATCCTGCGGCTCCATCAGCTGCTTCACGAACTGGGCGAACTCCTGATCCATGGGAATGACCCAGGTGCCGGCCGGGTAGGTGACGTCGTCGTAGGCCGCCGGCGCGGCGAGCGCGTCGATGCGCACGCCGTTGAAGGCGAACCGCTGGAGCATGTTCGCCGCCGACACGGGGTCGTGCTGCGCCTGCGGCACGATGTACGCGTACGGCGGATTGTTCTTGTAGCGCTGGATGGCCTCCGACCCCGCCTTGTACCGGTTGTACAGGATCTCCTCCCGGTACTTGGCCGCGTAGTCGAGCGTGGCGATCGACGCCGTCTCCATGTAGTCCACCGCGTCGCGCAACCGCCACCATCCGCCCTTCCACGGGCTGGGATAGAGCGACTGCGGCCGCAGGTCGCGGTACTCGGGCGGGAAGTCGCGAATCGTATAGAAGTGCGGCGTCGCGTACTGGTACAGCGCCGTCTCGGTCCAGAAGGCGTCGATGTTCATCAGCATTGGCATGTAGTCGATGTAGCCGGGATACCAGGCGTCGAATCCCGTGCCCATGTGCGTGGCGCCGGGCATGTTGTTCGATTCCAGCTCCTGGGCGATGGTCATGCCGATGGTGTTCACCTCGCGCGACATCAGCGCCGGCACTTCGGGCGCGATCGGCTCGGCGAACGGCGGCAGCCAGATGCGCGTCGGGAAGGGCGCCGTCTGGTGCTGCACGTAGATGATGTCGGGCTCCCACTCGCGCCAGGTGCGCGCCACGACGCGCGACTCCGGCATGTTGAGCATGTAGGCGTCGCGGTTGTTGTCGTGGCCGATGTACTTCTGGTACAGCTCGTGCAGCGGCGACACCTCGTACGGCGTGCCGACGTTCTCGCGGTACCAGTGCACCACGATGTTCTGCCCGTCGGGGTTGATCGACGGCCAGAGAAAGAGCACGTCGTTGTCGAGAATCGCCTTGATCTCGGGATCGGCATCGGCCTTCGACAGCAGGTCGTAGGCCAGCTGGATCGTATGCTGCGACCCGGCGATCTCGCTGGCGTGCAGTCCGCCGCTGATGTCGACGAACGCCCGGCCCTCGCGCGACAGCAGGTGCGCGTCAGCGGCGCTCAGCCCCTCGGGGTGGGCCAGCTTCTGCGCGATCTCCCGGTAGTGGTCGAGCTTGGCCAGGTTCTCGGGCGAGGAGATGATGGCCAGCGTCCACGGATGCCCGCTGGAGGTCACGCCGACGTCGACGAGCTTGATGCGGTTGCTGGCCGCCGCGAGCTGCTTGAAGTACGCGATCGACTGATCGTAGTCCACGAGCCGGAAGTCGGCGCCCACCGCGAAGCCGAACGCCGATTGCGGCGTGGGAATGGCCGACTGCTGCGGCGCGGCGGCGCGCGGCGCCAGGACGAAGGCGAGAACGCCGGCGCCGAACGCCCGGCGGATGTGGCGGTGTGACATCGGGTGCTCCCTGGTCGTGAGGCGGGGGCGCGCGCGGCGCGTGAGTCCCCGCCGGCGCGCGCTCGGTTGATCCTACATCCGGGCGCGACTCCGGCAAGGTTGGGCGCGTACACTCGCGCGTCAACCGGTGCGCCGAGCGGAGCGTGCCGAGACTCCGCCGGACGCCGCTATTTCGCGCCGGCGAACAGCAGCGAGTCCACGAGCCGCCGGCTCTCCGGCGAGTCCCAGTCGCGGATGAACTGCGTGCCGACGACCGTGCCGGCCGCCGAGATCAGGAAGGTCTGCGGCACGCCGCGCGCCTGATACAGCGGCATGATCCGCGCGCGCCGGTCGTGCAGCACGTCGAAGGTGAGGCCGTACGCCCGCACGAAGTCTCGGATGGTCGCGTCGGCGCCGGGTTCGTCCACGCTCACGGCGATGATGCGGAGCCCGCGCGGCCCGTCCTCGCGATACAGCCGCTCGAAACTCGGCATCTCCTCGCGGCAGGGTTGGCACCAGGTGGCCCAGAAGTTGAGGAGCACCGGGTGGCCGGCATAGTCGGCCAGCGCCCGCGTCTGGCGGGGCTCCCCCACCGTCGACGCGGTGAACGCCGGCGCCGCGCTGCCGGCCGTCACCGGCGGCGGCGCGCCGGCCACCCACCCGCGCAGCAGCAGGTACGCGGCCGCGGCCACGGCCGCCACGCCGGCGCTCAGCAACCCCCAGGGGCGGCGACTGCCGCTCACGTTCCGTTCCCGGTCATGCTTCAATAAAACCGGGGAGCCCGGCGCCGGGCCAGCCGCCCGCACACGGAGTACGCCGCGCCTTGTCGCTCTCCTTCCCCGGCCCGTAGATTCTGGCTTCGCAAGCCACGCTGCCCGGCCTCCCTGCTCCCGCCCGCCATGTCACGCCTTCGCCGCCTGCTTCCCCTCGCCCTGCTCCTCACCGCCGGCTGCGCCCGCGGCCCCGATTCCGCGCAGGCCGACCGAGTGGTGTGCGTGTCCAAGCAGATCAACGAATTCATGTTCGCGATCGGGGCCCAGGGCGTGATCGTCGGGCGCGATCTCACGTCGGTGTACCCGCCCGAGATCCAGAAATTCACGTCGGTGGGCTATCACCGCGCCCTCAGCGCCGAAGGGATCATCTCGCTGCGGCCCACGCTCTTCCTCACCGACGGCAACTTCGGGCCCGCCGAGGTGACCGCGCAGCTGCAGAAGGTGGGCATCCCCATTCTCACGCTGAAGCCGGGCAACACCCCCGACAGCGCGATGGCGCTGCTGGCCACGCTCGGCAAGCGCTTCCACCGCGAAGCCGCGGCCGACAGCGTGATCGCGGCCTGGAAAGCAGGCATGGACAGCGTGCTGCAGGACACGCTCAAGTGGGTGGGCACGAAGCGGCCGCGCGTGCTGATCATGCACTTCGGCCAGATCGCCAACGACTACCTCGCGCTCAAGCGCGGCGGTATCGCCGACGAGATGCTCCACTGGGCAGGCGCCGAGAACGCCGTGGACTCGGTGGGCGGCATGATGCGGTTGTCGCCGGAACTGATCGCCAAGGCGGCGCCGGACATCATCGTCGCCACCGACGTGGGGTTCGACCGCTACGGCAGCGCCGCCAAGTTCGCGACGATTCCCGGCGTGAACCTGACGCCGGCCGCGAAGGCGGGACGCATCTACCGCATCGAGGAGACCGACGTGATGTACTTCGGCCCGCGCACGGCGGCGGCCGTCCGGCGCCTGGAGGCATTCTTCCACCCCGCCGCCGCGGCCCCGTGACGGGCGCCCGATGCTGAAGCGGCTCTCGTTCAGCCAGATCTACCTGCTGCTCGCCGTGCTGCTGGCCGGGGCCGTGCTCGCGTCGGCGGGCATCGGCGCGTTCACCTTCACGCCCGGCGAGATGGGGCGCTACCTGGCCCAGGCCGCCGGCTGGGTGCCGGCCACGCCCTCCGACGCGCTGGCCCGGAACGTCTTTCTCCAGTTGCGGCTGCCGCGGGTGGTGCTGGCCGGCCTCACCGGCGCCGTGCTCGGGGTTTCTGGAACGCTGATGCAGGGGCTATTCCGCAACCCCATCGTCGAGCCGGGGCTGGCCGGCACGTCGGCCGGCGCCGCGTTCGGCGCCGCGCTCGTCTTCGTGCTCGGCGAGAAGACCACGCTGGCCTTCACGGCCCCGCTGGGCGCGCTCGCCGTGCCGGTGCTGGCGTTCCTCGGCGCGTTCGGGGCCACGATGCTGGTCTACCGGGTGTCGACGTCGTTCGGCAAGGTGAACGTGTTCACGCTGCTGCTGGCCGGCATCGCGGTGAACGCGGTGTGCTCGGCGGGCACCGGGTTCCTGTCGTACATCGCCCGCGACCCGCAGGCGCGCAACATCACCTTCTGGAACCTCGGCACGTTCACCACCGCCAACTGGCGGGGGACGTCGCTCGTCGGCATCATCTTTGTGATCTGTTTCGGGGCCTCGCTGCGTCACGGCAAGTCGCTCAACGCGCTGATGCTGGGCGAGGACGAGGCGGCGGCGCTGGGCGTCGATCCGTCTGGGCTGATCCTGCGGCTGATCATCCTCAACACGATCATGGTGGCCGTGGACACGGCGATGGTCGGCGTGATCGCCTTCATCGGGCTCGTCGTGCCGCACATCCTGCGGATGCTCCGGTCGGCGGATTACACCTTTCTGCTGCCGGGCTCGGCGCTGCTCGGGGCGCTGCTCATGGAGTGCATCGACGTCGTCGCGCGGCTGGTGATTCCGCCCGCCGAGCTGCCGATCGGGATCATCACCGCGGTGGTGGGCGCACCGGTGTTCCTGTACATCCTGCTTCGCCAGCAGCGCGCGGGGGGCGCGGCCTTCTATGGTTGAGGTCCGCGGCGTGCACTACCGCGTGGCCGACGCCCACATCCTGCGCGGCATGGACCTGCGCTTCCGGCCGGGGCGCTTCAACGTGATCCTCGGCCCCAACGGCGCCGGCAAGTCCACGCTGCTCAAGGTTGCCACCGGCCTCATGGCGCCCACGGAAGGCGAGGTGCGATACGACGACCGCCCGGTGTCGGCCATCGGCGCCGAGGCGCTCGCCAAGCGGCGCGCCGTGCTGTCGCAGCACGTGGAGCTCGTGTTCCCGATGGCGGTGGAAGACGTGGTCCTCATGGGGCGCTACCCGCACTACGGCCGCGTGCCCACGGCGCGCGACCGCGAGATCGTCGATCGCGCGCTGGCCCTGGTGGAGATGACCGCCAAGCGGCGGCAGTCGTATCCCACGCTGTCGGGAGGCGAGCAGCAGAAGGTGCAGCTGGCCCGCGTGCTGGCGCAGATCTGGAACTACGACCAGCCCGACGGCGAGAAGTACCTGTTCCTCGACGAGCCGACGTCGAATCTCGACGTGC
Organism: uncultured Gemmatimonadaceae bacterium; assembly: GCA_963775915.1. Classification (GTDB taxonomy): domain Bacteria; phylum Gemmatimonadota; class Gemmatimonadetes; order Gemmatimonadales; family Gemmatimonadaceae; genus JAGWRI01. The sequence goes on along the minus strand of CAVZKH010000007.1, from coordinate 25,781 downwards.
ACTACGAACTGCACATTCTGGACGTGGCGCGCGAACTGCTCGGCTTCCACTGCACCGTGATCGCGATCCTCCACGACCTGAACGTGGCCTTCCACTACGGCGACGCGTTCTTCGTGCTGGAGGAGGGACGCGTGGCGCAGGAGGCCGACGACGCGCGTGAGATCTCGGCGTCGCTCATCGAGCGCGTGTTCCACGTGAAGGCGCACCGCGTGGCCGATCCGGAGGCGGGCGAGGGCTTCTGGCGGTTCAGCCTCTGACGGGGCGGCGGCCCCGGCGCCTGGCAACCCATACGAAACGCTTGCGGGTGACGGGCATCCCCGCCGCAAAGGTTGATACTATTACGTAGAGAGGCGGGCGGACCGGCATCGGGGGCCGGCGGCGCCCCTCGACCCCCGGGACCGGAGTTGCCCTCATGCGTTCGTCCAACGGATTCTCGTCTCCGAGCGCCGCGCCCTGTCGGCGCCGCGCGCGCCGCGGACACCGAATGGCGCTCGGCGCCGTCGCCCTGGCGGCGGCGGTGGCCGCGGCCGGGTGCAGGTCCACGGCAACCGACCCCGGCAGCCTGCTCGCCATCGCCGGCACGTTTCACCTGGTGCAGGTGAACGGAGCGCCGCTGCCGTACCTGAACGGCAGCACCTACATCGTCCGCGGCACCTTCGTCATTCAGAGCAGCCCCCGCTACACGTTCACCGAGACCGACAGCGCCGCGGGTGCCGCCACCAACTTCACGTCGGCCGGCCAGTGGACGATCACGAACAACACGCTCACGATGTTCGACGACAACGGGGAGCTGTACGTCGCCACGCTGTCGCAGGGCGCGGACACCGCGCGCGTGCAGATCGGCACGCACCTCGACATATTCGTCAAGTAGCGACGCGCCCTCACTGTCTCACCGCCTCACACCCGCCATGCCCCGCCTCCTTCCCGCCGCCCTCGCCCTCGCCCTGTGCGCCGTCACCCTGCCAGCGCAGGAAACCGACACCGAGCGCGCCGCCGCCCGTGACGTCGTCCACACGCTCGACTCGCTCGAAGCGTCGCTTCACATCCCCGCCATGGTGGCCCGGCTCACCGGCCCCGACGCCGCCCGCGACGCCGTGGCCGCGCGCGCCAAGGAGCTGATGGACACCGAGCTGCTGGCCATGGGCGACGACATCACCGCGCACCCGGAAATCGGATTCACCGAGCAGCGGTCGGTGAAGATCCTCACCGACTGGCTCACCAGACACGGCTTCGACGTGACGACGGGCGTGGCCGGACTGCCCACCGCCTTCGTGGCCCGCTACAAGCAGAACAACGGCGCGCCCAACCTGGGCGTGATCGTGGAGTACGACGCGCTGCGCGGCACCAAGGGCGCCTTTCACGGCGACCAGCACAGCACGCAGGGCCCGATCGGCCTCGCCGCGGCGGTGGCCGTGGCCGAGTACCTGGCGCGCACGCACACGCCGGGCAGCGTCACGGTGTTCGGCACGCCGGGCGAGGAGATGATGCCGCCCGCCGCCAAGACGGTGATGAACGACTCGGGCGTGTTCAAGGGCATGGACGTCATCGTCCGCAGCCATTCGAGCATGACCACCGGCCGCCCGGCGCCCGGCTTCGGCACCTGCTGCATGAACATCAACGGCACCAAGTACACGTTCAGCGGCGCGCCGGCTCACCAGCTCACGGCGTGGAACGGCCGCAACGCGCTCACCGCGGTGATCCACTTCTTCGACAACGTGGACGGCATTCGCAGCAACCTGCGCCCCGAGGCGCGCATCCAGGGCATCATCGTCGAGGGCGGCGCCGCGCCCAACGTGGTGCCCGACCGCACCGTGGCCGACTTCTACATCCGGTACCCCGACGAGGTTTATCTGGCGCAGGAGACCGAGATGGTGGACAACGCGGCCCGCGCCGCGGCGCTGGCCACCGGCACCAAGGTGAAGATCGACCACTACGGCGCGGCGCGCGACGGCATCAGCATCGGCACCCTCGGCGAACTCGGCTTCGCCTACATGAAGCAGTACGGCGCCACCGCCGTGCAGCCCGAGCCGGGCAAGCCGCAGGGATTCGAGGAGACGGGAAGCGTGTCGAGCGAGATCCCGGGCCTGGGCTTCACCTCGCAAACGTCGTCGGCGCCGAACCACACCTACGAGATGTTGGCCGACGCCACGGCACCGATCGGCCACCACGGCTTCACCGTGGACGCGCAGGCGATGAGCGCCCTGCTCTACGACTTCGCCACCCGCGCCGACTACCGCGCGGCGGTGAAGACGGAGTTCAACACGATCCGCGGGCTCAAGGCGCGGTACCTCGGGGAACTCAAGCAGGTATATACGCTGCCGAAGGTGCCGGATCCGGAGTAGACAGTCGGACAGTCAGACAGTCGGACGCCGGACAGTCAGACTTCACGGATGGGCCACGATCGTCAAATTCACCACCGGATGCACCTCCCACGCTGTGGCCCGCCAGTTCGTGCCGCCACCGGGGTTCGTGTTCTCCGCCGCGTCCTTGTGCTCCGCGTCGAAGAACAGCCAGCCGCGCACGCGCACCCAATGCCCCTCGATCGTGTGCTGCAGCGTGGCCGTGGACCAGTCGATGCCCGCCGCCTGCGCCGCGGCCCGCCAGCGCGGCGTCACTTCCACGATCACGCGCCGCGTCTCGGCGGTGTCGCCCGGGTTCAGCACCAGTTCGATGTGTGAGTCGCGGTGCACGGGGTCGCCCTTGCGGCAGTTCGTCGTTTCCGACTTGCCGCCCGGAATCACCCGGTACACGTAGGCCACGAACTGGGCCGCCCGCCCGCTGTTCCATCGGTGTGAGTCGTCGCTCGACGGCGCGAGGATCGCCGCCATGGTGACCGACGAGTCGAGGTCGGCGTCGGCCGGCTCGACGCTGCGGTTCTTGAGCGTGTTGAGCGCCGCAATCTGCTGGTAGTTCGCCCCGTTGGGGCTCGGATCGCCTGCCGCGGCGCACCCGTCGAATGCTCCGGCCACGACCGTCAGCGCCGGCGCGGATGACGGCGCGGCCGCCGGCGTGCCGGCCGGCTCGTGCGTCTCCGTGGGATCGATCACCGTCTCATTCCGCTGCGTGATCCACCCCACCTGCTCCTCCTGGGTGAGCACGCGCACATAGCCGGACCGCGTGCCGTGGGCCATGAGCGTGACCACTTCCCCCTCCGGCACCACGCCCAGGCGTTTGGACTGCGCCGACGGCCCGGACCGGAGGATCGAATTGTGGTTGACCATCGCCGTTCCCTGCGCACCGGCCGGCGCCGCCGCCAGCCCGATGACGAACACCATCGCGATCAACGCCCTGAGTTTCCGCGGCATGAATGCCCCTCCGTTCGGCACCGGCCACGATGCACGGACGCCGCGGTTTCGGCAAGTAACGGATCGGCGGCCGCCGATGTATGTTCTTCCCGCCCACCCTTCCGGAGCGTTCGATGCCGCTCTCCCGTCGCGCATTTCTCTCGTCCGTTGGTGCCGGCAGCGCCGGCGTGCTGTTCGCTCCAATGATCTCGGCGCGCGGCGCCGAGGCGCTGCTCGCGCTGGGGGCCGGTGCACCGGCGCCGCCCACCGGCCTGGTGCGGCTGGACAGCAACGAGAACCCCAACGGCCCTGGCGATCGCGTGTTCGCCGCCATTCGCGCGTCGTTCGACGTGGCCAACCGGTATCCGCGCGGCGAGCAGCGCGCCGCGATCGGCGCGATCGCAGCCGCGCGCGGCGTGAAGGCCGAGAATCTCATGCTCGGCTGCGGGTCCACGGAAATCCTGCGGGTGGCCACCGGAGCCTTCGCCGGTCCGGCCCGGGCGGTGGTGCAGGCGTCGCCCACGTTCGAGGTAATGGGCCGGTTCGCGCCCACGGTGGGCGCCGAAGTCCGGAACGTGCCGGTGGACGCGAAGCTGCGGCTCGACCTTGACGCGATGGCCGACGCGGCGAAGGGCGCCGGCGTCGTCTACTTCTGCAATCCCAACAACCCCACGGCCACGGTGGTCGGCAGCGCCGCCGTGAAGGACTTCGTCGAACGCGTGGGACGCGCCTCGCCGTCCACCGTGATCCTGATCGACGAAGCGTACCACGAATTCGTCGACGACCCGTCGTACGCGACCGCCATCCCGCTGGCGCTCGCCAACCCCAACGTCGTCGTCGCCCGCACCTTCTCCAAGGTGTACGGCATGGCCGGCCTGCGGCTCGGCTACGCCATCGCGCGCCCCGAGACGCTCAAGCGAATGTCGCCCTGGCTGCTCGATTCGAACACCAACCAGCCGGCGCTGGCCGGAGCGGCGGCCACCGTGGCTGACGCGGCGAGGATCGCCGAGCAGCAGCGGCTCAACCGCGAGGCGCGGGCGTTCACGATGAAGTTCTTCCGCGACGCCGGCTACGCGCCCGCCGACTCGCAGGCCAACTTCCTCATGGTGGACATTCACCGGGACGTGAAGGCCTTCAAGGCAGCTTGCCTCAAGCAGGGCGTGTCGCTCGGGCGCCCCTTCCCGCCGCTCGACACGCACCTCCGCGTCTCGATCGGCACAATGGCCGAGATGCGCCAGGCCGTCTCGGTGATCCGCGGGACGCTGGCGTAGCGCCGCGCCCCCCAAGGGAACTTTCCGGCGCTCCGGGCATTCATCTGGTACGAGGCGCCGGAGCCGGCTCGTCGGCCCGTCGCCCGAGCTCATGCAACCGCGGTCCCGCCGCTGCCGGCGAGCGACCGCCACGGAGGCGTTCATGCTTCGTCCCTTTTCACGCGCGTTCGCGTCAATCGGAGCCGCCACACTCATGCTCAGCGCCATTTCGTGCCGCGCGGCCAGCGCCGCGGTCGCCATTCCCGATCCCGTCGTCGACGCGCCGCGCACCCAGGCGCCCGGCCAGCAGGTGGCGGTGTTCGCCGGCGGGTGTTTCTGGGGAATCCAGGCGGTGTTCGAGCACGTGAGGGGCGTCATCAGCGCCACGTCCGGCTACTCCGGCGGCGACGTGCCGAACCCCGACTACGAGACGGTGAGCAGCGGCACCACGGGGCACGCCGAGTCGGTGAAGGTGGTGTTCGACCCCTCGCAGGTGACGTACGGGCAGCTGCTGAAGGTGTTCTTCTCGGTGGCCCACGACCCGACCGAACTCAACCGGCAGGGACCGGACGTCGGCAGCCAGTACCGCTCGGCGATCTTCTACATGAACCCGGAGCAGGAACGCGTGGCCCGGGCGTACATCGCGCAGCTCGACGGCGCCAAGGCGTATCCGCGGCCGATCGTGACGCAGGTGGTGCCCTTCAAGGCGTTCTACGACGCCGAGGGCTACCACCAGGACTATGCCGCCAAGCACCCGGACAACGCGTACATCGTGATCAACGACGCGCCCAAGGTGGCCAACCTGCGGAAGGAGCTGCCGAACCTCTACACGGACGCGGTGGCGCACCCGTAGCGGGGCACGGGGGCGCGCCGTATCAGTGCGGCTTGGGCGCGCCCGCCGCCAGCGATTTCATCGCCGGCACCAGCTGGCTCAACTGCCAGCTCCCGAGTTGAAACAGCGTCGAGCCGCTATCGGCGCGCACCCACGTGTCGGTCTTCGTCGAGTCGATGAGAAGGGTCGCGAGTGCCGCGTTGCCCCCGCCGATCAGTCGCACGCGGGCCGCCGGCCGCGCCGTGCGGAGCGAATCGGCCTGCGCCGCATTCGCGAATCCGATCGCCGACAGCGGATGATACCGTTCGAGCAGCTGCTCCACCACCTGAGAATCCGCCCGTTCGCCCGACGCGAACTTCCACCCCTTGGCGTCGCGCAGGAGCGCGTACGCCGCCTTCCCATGCTCGACTTCCATCCGTTGCACCGCCTGCGGTGCAATCGATGCCACAGTCTTGTCACGCCACTCGGTGAGCGAATGCCCGAACGCCTGCGCCAGCGGGCCGTGCAGCGCGTACACGGCGCTGTCCGCGGGCCGCCGCACGAACACGGCGGCGTTGTCCGTCGTCTGGTGGCCCGCGATCAGGTCGAGCCCGGGCCCGCGCGTCGTCACCACGCGCACCCGGCGGCCGCTGTCGGCGCCCACGCCCATCGCGGCCTGTGACGCGCGGCTCTCGGCCGCCAGCTCGCTCCAGTTGGCCGTGTCGGCCACCGCGGCCAGCGTCTGCGCCACCATCGACGAGTCGGCCGGAAACCCGTTCACGCGCCACCGGCCGCCGGAGCCGCGCACCACGATCGCCGAGTCGGCGCCCCTGACGAACGCCATGGTGTCCACCGCCGCCGTGTCCACGCCCGACAGCGCGAGGCCGCCCGCGCGGTCGCGCCGCGCGTGGCGCATGAACGCGAACGCACCCCAGAGGGCCAGCGCCACCGCCAGCGCCGCCGCCAGCCGCACCAGCTGCCGGCCGGTCACGCCGCACCTCCGGCGGTCGCGCCCAGCGCGCGGTACGGTTCGCGCGTCGCGCGCCGCCGCTGCCCCAGCGCCAGCAGGCCGGCGACAATGATGCAGACCGGCACGCCGACCACGTTGAAGTACTTCACGGCATCACGCGCCGTCGCGTTCGTGAACGCCAGCTCCGGCGGATTGAGATTCTTCGAACGAATGGAGATCAGCGCGTCGTCCTGCGACAGCCAGTCCACGGCGTTGAGCGCGAAGTCGAGATTCGCCGGCGAGCGGCCGGCGATCTGGTCGGCGATGAAGTCGGTGTTGCCGACGACGATCACCCGGCCCTTGGCCGCGGGCTGGTCACCAGCGACCTGCACGGCCAGCGTCCGCACCGCCAGGCTGTCCTGCGGGAAGTTCTGCGTCGGATCGATCGATGCCGCGCCCGTCATCACTCCCGCGGCGCGCGTCGTCACCAGCAGCGGCGTGAGCGTGTAGCCGTTCACCGCCTTGGCGTTCACCGTGCTCGGCCAGGTGAGCAGCACGTCGTTCACCTGTTCGTCAACCACCGACTTCCCCGTGCTCTGGGCGTGTATGAAGAACGGGTAGCGCGCCAGCACCTGCCCCGCCGACGACGACACGGGAATGATCTCGTTGGCGGCCAGATCGTACGCCATGTCGCTCGCCACCCCCACGCCGAACCGCTGGAGCAGCGCGTTCCACCCCACGCGGTGCGGCATGGCCATCGGCATCTGCTGGTTCGGCAGCATGCCGCTGGCCATGACCAGCGCGCTGCCGCCGCGCGCGAAGTAGGCGCCGAACCGCTCGAGCGCGCGGTCGGTGAGCGAATCCGGGCTGCCGATGAGCACCACGGTCCGGATCGCGCTGTCCAGCGGCGTCGTATCGGTGAGCGAGAGCGTGCGCACCTCGTACGACTTCTCCAGCGCCTGCTGCAGCCCCTGCACCTGGGCGTCCGGGCCCACGGCCCCGTTGTAGAGCCCCACCACCGGCTTCGCGGCGCGGGTCAGCGACCGGATGGCCGAGGCCAGGCGGTATTCGAGATCGCTGGTGCCGTTCACGAACGGGATCGCCTGCGACTTTCCCTGATACTGGATCGCGAGCCCCAGGTATCCCTGCTTCACCTGCAGCGACGAGTTGCCGACGACGTTGAACTGCACGGGCTGGATGCCCAGCGACTCCGCGTCGCTCGCCGCCGTCTTGTCGGACGACGGATCGCGCTCGAGCACGCGGATCTTTCCGCGGCCCGCCGACCGCAGGTCGCGCAGCAGGTCGTCCACGTCCCGCTTGATCAGCGACGCGCTGGTGGGCAGCTCGTCGGAGGCGAACTCCTTGATGGTGACGAGGTCGTCCAGATGGCCGACGATCTGCTTCGTGCCCGGCGACAGCGTGTAGGCGCGGCCCGGCGTGAGGTCGAGGCGGCCGTCGATGTAGCTGCCGAGCAGGTTCACGACCACCACCAGCACCGCCACGAGCGCGACGCCCGCACGCAGGCGCTGCCGCGCCCGGCCGGCGCGCGCCAGCTTGCGCCCCAGCAGCGCCCCGTAGGCGAGCGCCAGGAACACGCCGGCGAGCGACAGGAAGTAGACGACGTCGCGCAGGTCGATCACGCCGCGCCCGATGTTGCCGAAATGCGACAGCACGCCCAGCCGTGCCGCCACCGCGCCCAGCGTCGGCGGCAGCCCGACGATCAGCGGGTCGAGCCCGAGCAGCACGAGCACGAACATCACCGCCACGGCGAGGATGAACGCCGTGATCTGACTGCGCGTCAGGCTCGACGCCCACACGCCCACGCCCGCCAGCCCCATCGCCAGCATGCCCGCGCCCACGTACTGCGCGATCACCGGCCCCCACTGCATCTTGGCGCCGAACGCCAGGCCGAGTGGAATCGGCAGCGTGAGCGCCAGCCCGATCCACAGGAAGCACACGGCGCCGGCGAACTTGCCCAGCAGCAGTTCCAGCTCGGTCACCGGCTGCGCGAGCACCAGCTCGAGCACGCCGCTCCGGCTGTCTTCGGCGATGGTGCGCATCGCCACCGCGGGCACGAAGAACAGGAACATCCACGGCAGCAGCGCGAGCATCGGCCGCAGCGACGCCTCGCCGATGAGGTACGCCTGCCGGAAGAACATGAACGCGTTGGCGGCCACGAACACCACCAGCAGCACGTAGCCCGTGGGATGGTCGAACAGCGCCTTCACCTCGCGGCGCGCCACCGTATAGATGCGCGAGATCATGCCGCCGCGCCCTCCCCGCCGCCGCCGTTGCCGGTCGCCGCCGCGTCGCCACCCGTGAGCTGCCGGAACAGATCCTCGAGGCTGCCCGTCTCCTGGTGCAGTTCGTACAGCGTCCACCCCTCGGCCTTCGCCATCTCGAAGATTCGCGGGCGGAGGTCGTCGTCGCCCGACGCGGCGACGCGGGCGCGCCGCCGGCCGTCGGCCGCGTCCGTGACCTCGACGTCGCGCACGCCGTCCAGCGCGGCGAGCCGCTGCTCCACCCGCTCGCCCGCCACCTCGACGTCGATCCGCACTCCCGCCGTGGCGCGCGTGACGAGCGTGTCCACGCTGCCGTCGGCCACGAGCTTGCCGCGATTGATGATCAGCAGCCGCGAACAGGTGTGCTGGACTTCCGGCAGCACGTGGGTGGACAGCATCACCGTCCGCTCGCGCCCCAGGTGCTCGATGAGATGGCGGATCTCGACGCGCTGGTTGGGATCGAGCCCCTCAGTCGGCTCGTCGAGAATGAGCAGGTCGGGCTGGTGCAGGATGGCCGCCGCCAGCCCGACGCGCTGCTTGTAGCCCTTGGAGAGTTCGCCGATCGGCCGGTGGAACACCGGCTCGACGCCGGTGGCCGCCACCGACGCGTCGATCGCCCGTGCCCGCTCGGCGCCGCCGATGTCGCGCAGCCGGGCGATGAAGTCGAGGTACTCCGACACCAGCATCTCGGTGTAGAGCGGGTTGTTCTCGGGCAGGAACCCGATGCGGCGCTTGGCCTCGCGGCCGGCGTCGGCCAGGGGCACGCCGTCGAAGCGAATGGCGCCTCCGTCGGGCTCGAAGATCTGCGTGATCATCCGCATCGTGGTGGACTTGCCCGCCCCGTTGGGGCCGAGGAACCCGACCACCTGGCCGCGGTCGACGTCGAACGAGACGCCGTCCACGGCGGTGATACCGTCAAAGCGCTTGGTCACGCGCTCCAGCGAAAGCAGCGACATGGCAGAGAATTGGTCGTTGAGGAATCGTGCCGGGCCGCCCGGGCAGCCGTGGGCGCGCCACCAGCCGGTCAAGCCGTCGGGGGGCCCGGGCGACCGTCCCTCACACTAAAAAAAGTCGCCCCGCGCCTGTCAACCGGCGCGGGGCGTTAGGATTTCGTTAGCAGGCGGGGGATCAGTGGCTGGCGCGCGCGCTCTCGCCGCGGGCCGAGAGCCACTGCCGCCAGTCGGCGTCGAGCTGCGCCACCGTCCGCGGTCCAACCTGCTGCCTGGCCAGCACGCTGTCCACCGGCTGGTTGCGGATCTGCGCGTCCACGAGCTGCCCGATGAGCGGCGCGCCCTGGCGCACCATCAGATAGTGGCCCAGCACCGTGGCCTGCGCCTCGTACAGCGCGGCACCGCGCAACGGCGGGGCCTGACGCTGCGTGGCGCGGCCGCCGCCACCGCCTCGGCCGCCGCGCATGCCGCCCATGCCGCCCCTGCCCCCGCCCATGCCCCCCATCCCGCCGCGCCCGCCGCCGTATCCGCCGCCGCCCATGCCGCCGCCGAAGCCGCCACCTCCTTCACCGCCGCGCCCCCGGCCCCCGGCCCCGACTCCGCGGCGTCGGCGTAGGTGGCCTGCGGACGGTCCATCGTGAAGAACTGCTGCAACGGAAGCACGCCTACGTTGTCCGCCGTCAACGCCACCGAGAGCCGACCGATCGTCGTGTCCTGCGCGGCCAGATCCGGCACCAGCGCCTCCGCCCACCCCGGCACGCGCGGATCGTCGATCAGGCCCGTGGACCCCTGCGTGCCCGGGTGACCCGTCAGCGCAGTGGCGCGCGCCGAGAGCCAGGCCCGGGCCACGCGCTCGGTCGGAATGGCGTCCACGCCGGGGGCGCCGCCCGCCGCGCCCGCGCCGCCGTAGCGGCCGCCGCTCACCTGATTGCGGCTGTTGGCGTTCCCGGTGCGGACGACCACCGGCACCTCGACCACCGGCGCCAGATCGCCCGGAGGCAGCGGCGGTTCCGGCTGGTACGCCGGATCGCCGTCGCCGATGGTCACGCGATGCACGCTCGCCACCACGCGCGGCGGCGCGGCGCCGAAGACGTCGCTGAACGCCTTGCTCTCCCGCGCCACCGCCGAATCGACGTCGGCAATGTCCTTCTTCGTGAACCCGACGATGTCGTAGCCAGGGCCGCGGGTGACCCAGGTGGTCTCGCCGGCTATGACCCGCGGCTCCGCCTGCACGGCGGCCAGGATGGCCGGATTCTGGTCGGGCGTCTTGGGCCCGCCCGACGCGCACGCGCCCAGCGCGGCAGCCGCCATCCCGGCGGCGATGATGTTCGTTGTGATCGACATTCCGATCCCGACCGCCTTGATGCAAATGGACGGTCGTGCTACCCGCGCCGGGGGCGGCGGTTCCTGCGTCGCCGCCCGGCCGGCGCGCTACTCGTCGGTGGCCGCCTCGACGCCCAGCTCGCCCACCGCCAGGCTGCGCGCCGCAATGGCGTCCACCCGCTCGTCCTGGTTCCGCCGCAGGGCCCGGATGTTCCGCCGCGCCCGCCGGTACGCCATGGGCACGAAGATCCGCGCGATGTCCAGGTGAGGCTTCACTGCCTCGGCGTCGGGATCGCCGCCGGCGCGTTCGATCTCCCACGTGGCGCGCGACAGCACCGCCGTCGCCATGAAGATGTCGATGGCGGCGTTGGCCATGCGTTCCTGCAGGTACTGCTTGTCGATCACGGCCTTGCCGTGCTTCATGATCACGCTCTCCACCGAGAGCGCGAGGTTGTGCACCGCCTCGGCGACCAGGTCGGCCTCGTCGGCCAGCGCGGGATGGACCTTCGTGAAGCTCGGCTTCGTGATCTGACGCTTGGCGCGGTCGGTGAGATAGTGGCTGATGGCGCCGATCGAATGAATCGGATCCTTGAACGCCTTGCCCAGCGTCTTCAGCTTCTCGCCCGGCTGCTGCAGCCCCATGAGCGCGATCAGCGCCCGCAGGATCTCGTTGGTCCCTTCGAAGATCAGATTGATGCGCGAATCGCGCACGGCCTGCTCGTAGGGATACTCCTTGGAGTAGCCGATGCCCCCGGCGATCTGCATCGCGTCGTTGGACGCGCGGAAGGCCAGCTCGCTCGCGTACACCTTGCACGCCGCCGTCTCGAGCGAGAAGTCGATCCCGCCGCGGTCCATCATCCCGCCCGCCACCTGCACCGCCGCGTCGGCCGCGTAGGTCTCGACGGCGTTGGTGGCGATCTTCTTGCGGATCATCTCGAACGACCCGATCGGCTTGCCGAACTGCTGCCGCTCGTTGGCGTACCTGATCGCCTCGCGCATGATGCGGCGCGCGCCCCGGGCCGAGCCGGCGGCCAGCCCCAGCCGCCCGGAGTTCAGCACCTCGAGGGCCACGTGGAAGCCCTGCCCCACGTCGCCCAGCCGGTCTTCCACCGGCACCTTCACGTTCTCGAAGAACACGGCTCGCGTGTCGCTCGCTTTGATCCCCATCTTCTCTTCGAGCTTGCCCAGGCGAACGCCCGGCGCGTGCGCGTCGACGATGAACGCCGTCACCCGCTGCTTCTGCTTGCCGTCGATCTCGATGGCCACCTTGGCGAACACCGTGAAGATGTCGGCGTAGCCGGCATTGGAGATCCAGATCTTCTGCCCGTTGAGCACGTAGTGCGTGCCGTCGGCGCTCAGCACGGCCGCCGACTTCATGGCCTGCGCGTCGGACCCCGACCCCGGCTCGGTGAGGCAGAAGCCGGCCACCATTTCTCCGGTGGCGCATTTGGGCAGGTACTTCTGCTTCTGCGCTTCGCTGCCGAACAGCACGATGCCCTTGCAGCCGATGGACTGGTGGGCGCCGAAGTACACGGTGAGCGCCGGATCCGTGCCGCCGATCTCGCCGAAGATGCGGTTGTACACTCGGGCCGGCGCGCCGAACCCGCCGTAGGCCTCGGGAATGCTCAGTCCCATCAGCCCGAGTTCGTGCAAGCCCTGCAGCACCTCGTCGGGGAAGCGCGCGTCGTGATCGATTCTGGACGAGTCGATGTGATCGGCGGCGAACGACCGGAACGCACCGAGCACCGCGTCGAGCGACTCCTTCTCGTCCGCGGTCAGCGCCGGAAAGGGAAACACGAGATCCTCGAGGATCTCGCCGAGGAAGACGCCGCGCGTGAACGACGGATTGACGTCGGGCGCGGCGAGGTGCGGCTCGGCGCCCTTGCCGCCGCTGCTGGAAACCGGTGCCGTGGTGGCGGACATGCGAAGATCTCCGGAGAATGGCAAATCGCTGCTCTTAGTAGCTTCGCTGAATGGGGGCCCCAAGCGCAATCGGGCGGCCCCTGTTAGGGACCGCCCGATCGCCGCGCGGTTGCGGCCAGGCCCAGCGCGAGCCCTCAGCCGTGGTGGTGCGCGCTCCGCGACTGACTGGGCGCCGACCGCGAGCCCTGCGACGGCGCCGAGCGGCCACGGGGCTCCGCCACCCGCGGAGCGGCCTGCGGCTGGCGCTCTACAACCTGCGGACGCGTGTACGCCGGCCGCTGCTCCACCTGCGGACGCGTGTACGCCGGCCGCTCTTCCACCTGCGGACGCGTGTACACGGGCCGCTGCTGCACCACCTCCGGACGCGTGTACGCCGGCCGCTGGTCCACGGGCGGCATCGTGCGCGCCGGACGCTGTTCCACCGTCGGCATCGACCGCGCCTGCGCCGGCTGTCCCCGCACCACCATCGGCGTCGACCGGCCGCGCGAGTCCCCCGCCACCGCCTGCCGCGATCCATGGTAGCCGCCGGGCGTCATCACGCCCTGGCCGCCGCGCGGCACCGCCGTGCGTCCCGCGTTGTGCGCGTTCGGATTCTCGTAGCGCGGGTTCGAGTACCAGCTGTTCGGACGGATGTACGGGCGCGACCGCGCGATCCACCCGCCTCCCTGCCACCCGGTGTAGTAGATGCGGCGCGCCGGCCAGTTCCAGTCATAGATCAGCCAGGCGCCGATCGGATAGCCGACGCCGAAGCTGAAGAAGCCATGATACGCCGCGCCGTAATACAGCGGCCGGTAGAACACCACCGCCGGATCGTACACCGGCACGTAGATGTACTGCGCCTGCGCCGGCCAGATGCAGATGTTGTCGTCGGCGGTCACCACCTGCTGCTGCTGCGTGGAGACCAGATTGCCCTGCTGCTGCGCCAGCGCCCGCATGTGCTGCACCGACGCCATCACGTCGCTCGACTGCTGGGCGTAGGCCTGGCCCAGCTGCGTGGTCCAGTCGATGCGCTGATCCATCAGGTTGAGCACCGTGGGATAGTGCGCCACCGCCTTCACACTCACGTCCCAGTACTGCTCGTCGATGCCGTTGCTGCCGTTGGCGCGCACGTACTGCGCCGCGTCCCGCACCTGATCCGGGAAGGTGGCCGCGAGCAACACCTGGGCCAGCAGCGGATCGGGATAGAGCGCCACCGGCGCCACGAGATTGTCCAACTGATCGGCGGTGAACGCCGCCGTCTGGTTGTACGGCTGCTGCGGATCCTGCGCCCCGAGCGTCGAGACCGCCGGCGCCGCGATGACTCCAAGCACCAGCGCCCAGGCAGCGCCGCGCGCGATCGAACCATACGAAGTGTTGCGCATATGGACCTCCTCCCTAGGGGAACCCTACCCGTCTTCGCGGCCCCTGTCCAGAGGGGCCACGGATTTGTATACACCGCTGCAACTGAAGGTTGCCACGTCAGTTACGCGACAGGTACGGGACCCGAAGAACCCCCGATTCAGGGGGTTAATCGCGTGGGCGTCGCTAGACCTTCATCCGGTCGAACGCCACGGTGCCCAGTGCGATCACGAGCGCGGTGAACGCGGCGATCACGCCCACGTCCAGCGCCACCGGAAAGTGCGACGCGCCGAGCAGCACGCCGCGCAGCGCGTCCACCGAATAGGTGAGCGGGTCGAGCAAGGTGAACGGCGAGAGCCACACCGGCAGCTTGCCGATCGGGAACAGCGCGCCCGACAGGAAGAAGATCGGGAAGACGACGAAGCTCGACACCAGCTGGAACCCCTCTGGGCTCTCCATCATCGAGCCGATGATCAGCCCCACGCTCACGAACGCCACCGTCGTGATCGCGAGAATGACCAGCGCCGCCGCCAGCGCCATCGGCCCCAGGTGCAGATCCGTGAGCGTGCCGGCGGCGCTGAGCACCACGCCCAGGGCGAGCAGGATCACCACCTGGATGAGCGAGTCGGTGGCGCCGCCCACCACCTTGCCCACGAAGATCGCCGTGCGCGACACCGGCGCCACCAGCACTTCCTTGAGGAAGTCCACCTTGCGGTCCCACACGATGTACACGCCGAAGAAGATCGACGAGAACAGCACCGACTGGGCGAGGATGCCCGGATAGATGAATGCCTGGTAGTTGGTGCCAGGAATCGAAACGCTGCCGCCCAGCCCGCCGCCGAAGATGAACAGCCAGAGCACCGGCGTGACGATCGACGCCACGATGCGCGACTTCTCGCGCAGGAAGACCTTGTACTCACGGTACCAGATGGCGAACACGCCGTGAATGTCGTTCATCGGGTCACCGGTGGTGCATCATGCGTTCGGCCCACCCGCCCTCGGCGGCGCCCTCGCGGATGGCGCGCCCCGTGAAGTGCAGGAAGACGTCGTCGAGCGTGGGCGAACGGACCTCCACCGCCTCCACCGTGCCCGCCGCGTCGAGCAGCGCCTGCAGGTGCGCGCTGGCGTTGGTCACCGTGAGCGCCAGCTGGTCGTCGTGGCGCTCGACCTGCTGCACGAAGGGCAGCGCGCGCAGCGCGTCGAGATCGGGCGAGCGCACGCGCAGGCGCACGATGTCGCCGCCGATCGTCCGCTTGAGGTTGGCCGGCGTGTCGAGCGCCCGGATCCGCCCCTCGTCCACGATCGCCATGCGGTCGCAGAGCCGGTCCACCTCTTCCATATAATGCGTGGTGATGATCACCGTGATCCGCTTCGTCCGCGCCAGACTCTCGATGTACTCCCACAGCTTCTCGCGCGACTGCGGGTCGAGGCCCAGCGTCGGCTCGTCGAGGAAGAGCACCTTCGGATCGTGCATCAGCCCGCGCGCCAGCTCGAGCCGGCGCCGCATGCCGCCCGAGTACTTCCGCACCAGATCGTCCTTGCGCCCCGTCAGCTCCACCAGGTCGAGCACTTCGGCGATCCGCTGCTCGCGCAGCGCCGGCGGCATGTGGTACAGCATGCCGTGCACCTTGAGGTTCTCGTACCCGGTGAGGATGTCGTCCGAACTCGGGTCCTGGAACACGATGCCGATGGACTGGCGCACCCGCCCCGGCTCGCGCACGATGTCGAACCCGTTGATGGTCGCCGTGCCCGACGTCGGGCGCACGAGCGTCGTCAGCATGAGAAGCGTCGTGGTCTTGCCGGCGCCGTTGGGCCCGAGCAGCCCGAAGATCTCCCCTTCCTCGACCTGGAGATTCAGGTCGTCAACCGCGGTCAGCGATTCGTAGCGCTTGGCGAGATGCTGCGTGTCGATGATCGGCATGCGTCGGGGGCGGTCGGTCCGGCTGGAATGTATCCCCGGGGGCGGGGACGCGGGTGAGGGAACCCGCCACACACGATCCGGCTCCCCCCGACCGGCGTCGGCGCCGCATGTTCGTATCCTCCACGGTGAACATGCTCCCGGGGTGAACCATGTCAGCGCCTCGCATTCTCCTCGTGTACGGCACCAGCTACGGCCAGACCGCGCGCATCGCCTCGCGCATGCGCCAGTACCTGTCCGACCACGGGTTCATCGCCTCCCTCTGGAAGGGCGACCTGTTGCCGCCGGACCTCCGCGTGACCGACTACGACGGGGTGATCGTCGGCGCCTCGATGATCCGGAAGGGCTACCAGAAGTACGTCCGCGACTTCGTGGTGCGGCACGCCGCCGAGCTGAACGCGGCGCCGAGCGCCTTCTTCGCCGTCAGCGGATCGGCCGGCAGCCAGAGCCCGCTCGAGCGCCAGGAAGCGCATCGCCTGATGGAGGAATTCTGCTCCTCCTGCGGATGGCGCCCGGCGCTCACGGCGTCGGTGGCCGGCGCAATCGCCTACACGAAGTACAACGTCGTCGTGCGCTGGGTCATGCGCCGGATCAGCGCCAAAGAGGGCCGGTCCACCGACACGAGTCGCGACCACGAGTACACCGATTGGACGCAGGTCGAGCAGTTCGCGGAGCATTTCGCGACGCTCGTGCACGACCATGCCGAGCATGCCCGCGCCGCCCAGGCGCCGGACGGCGCCCAGGTCCCCGCGCACGGCTAACCTCGCCGCGGCGCTTGCAATCCGCCAAGATTGAGTGGGGCGGGAGCCGGGCTCCCGCCCCGCATTGCTGTGCGCCAGGCCGCACCGGACCCTTCAGTTCCCCTTCCCGATCGGGCACCCGATGATCCACACCATCATAGAACCCTTCCGCATCAAGACCGTCGAACCGATCCGCATGAGCACGCGCGGCGAGCGGCGGCACTGGCTCGCCGAAGCGAAGCACAACGTCTTCCTGCTGCCGGCCGACCACGTGCTGCTCGACTTCCTCACCGACAGCGGCACGGGCGCGATGAGCGGCAAGCAGTGGGGCGCCATCATGGAGGGCGACGAGAGCTACGCCGGCTCGCGCTCGTTCTTCCGGCTGGAGGCGGTGCTCAAGGACCTCACCGGCTACCAGCACATCATCCCCACGCATCAGGGGCGGGCCGCCGAGCGCATCCTGTTCAGCGTCGCCACGAAGCGCGGCGACCTCATTCCCAACAACACGCACTTCGACACCACGCGCGCCAACATCGAATACCAGGGCGCCGAAGCCATCGACCTGGTGATCCCCGAGGGGCTGGAGCCGCGCACGCGGCACCCCTTCAAGGGCAACATCGACCTGGCGCGCGTGTCGGCGCTGCTCGAGCGCGAGGCCCACCGCATCCCGTTCGGCATGATGACGCTGACCAACAACAGCGGCGGCGGGCAGCCGGTGAGCCTCGAGAACCTGCGCGCCTATCGCGAACTGCTCAACCGCTACGGCAAGCCGCTCATCCTCGACGTCTGCCGCTACGCCGAGAATTCGATGTTCGTCAAGCTCCGCGAGCCCGGCCAGCAGCACCGCTCCGTGCGCGAGATCGCCCAGGAGATGTTCCGCCTGGCCGACGGCTGCATGATGAGCGCCAAGAAGGACGGCATGGTGAACATCGGCGGGTTCCTGGCGCTCAACGAGAGCGCCTGGGTGGAGGCCGCCAAGACGCTGCTGATCCTCACCGAGGGATTCCCGACCTACGGCGGCCTCGCCGGCCGCGACCTGGAAGCGCTGGCCGTGGGCATGGAGGAGGGGCTCAACGAGGACTACCTGCGCTACCGCCTGCGCACCGTGGAGTACATGGGCGAGAAGATGAAGGCGGGCGGGGTCGCGATCGTCGAGCCCACCGGCGGCCACGCCGTCTACCTCGACGCCCGCGACTTTCTCCCCCACCTGCCGCCGGACCAGTACCCGGCGTGGAGCCTCTGCAACGCACTGTACCTCGAGGCCGGCATCCGCGGCGTGGAGATCGGCTCCGTGATGTTCGGCCGCCGCGACGACGGCGGCACCGAGCACTACCACAGCCTGGAACTGGTGCGGCTCGCCTTCCCGCGGCGCAGCTACACCCAGAGCCACTTCGATTACGCCGCCGAGGCGATCTGCGAACTCAAGGCCCGCGCCCACGAGGTGCGCGGCGTGCGCATGGTGAAGCAGGCGCGGTACCTGCGGCACTTCACGGCGGAGTTCGAGCCGGCGTGAGCGCGTGCAATTCGCATTCGCCGCCGCGATCCTCTAGGATGCTCGCATGACTTCAGTTGCGACGGACACCGACAAGGACTTCCCGACGCCCGGCTCGCCGGGCGAGCACACGCCGTCCGACGCGCTGGTCTGCTTCGGCATCACCGGCGACCTGGCGCACAAGCAGATCTTCCCCGCCCTCTACGCCATGGTCAAACGCGGCGCCCTTGCCGTGCCGGTGATCGGCGTCGCGTTCTCGCAGTGGAACCTCGACAGGCTCCGCGAGCGCGCCCGCGATAGCATCGCCACCCACGGCGGCATCGACGACCAGGCCGCCTTCGACAAGTTGCTCGGCCTGCTCCGCTACGTGGACGGCGACTATGGCGACGCCGCCACCTTCGCCGCCCTCAAGCAGGCGCTCGGCGGCGCCAGGCACCCGGCGCACTACCTCGCCATCCCGCCCAGCCTGTTCGAGACCGTAATCCAGGCGCTCGACAGGGCCGGCCTCGCCGAGGGCGCCCGCGTGATCATCGAGAAGCCCTTCGGCCGCGACCTCGACTCGGCGCGCGAACTCAACCGCGTGGCGCACACCGTCTTCCCCGAGTCGGCGATCTTCCGCATCGACCATTTCCTGGGCAAGGAAGCGATCGAGAACATCCTGTACTTCCGCTTCGCCAACTCCTTCCTCGAACCGATCTGGAACCGCCAGCACGTGGCCAACGTGCAGATCACGCTGGCCGAAGACTTCGGCGTGCAGGGACGCGGTGCGTTCTACGAGACGGCGGGGTGCCTGCGCGACGTCATCCAGAATCATCTCTTCCAGGTGGTGGCGCTGCTCGCCATGGAGCCGCCCGCCACCGACGGCTTCGAAGCGCTGCGCGACGAGAAGGCGAAGGTGTTCCGCTCCATGCGCCGCCTGCGCGCCGCCGACGTCGTGCGCGGGCAGTTCGTGGGCTACCGCGACGAGCCCGGCGTGGCGAAGAACTCCGACGTCGAGACCTTCTGCGCCCTGCGCCTCACCATCGACTCCTGGCGCTGGGCTGGAGTGCCCTGGTATCTGCGCTCCGGCAAGTGCCTGGCCGAGAGCGCCGCCGAGGTGCGCGTGGAACTCCGCGCGCCGCCGCAGAAGCTGTTCGCCGACTCGGCGCAGGGGCCGGGACATGCCAACTACATCCGCTTCCGGCTGTCTCCCGGGCCCGCCGTGGCGCTGGCGGCCCGCATCAAGCGCGTGGGCGAGGCGTTCGTGGGCGACCAGCGCGAGCTGTACCTGCTGGACGCGCAGCCCGACGAGCGCGCGCCGTATGACCGGCTGCTCGGCGACGCCATGGCGGGCAACGCCGCGCTGTTCGCGCGCGAGGATTCGGTGGAGGCCGCGTGGGCCGTGGTGGACGAGGTGCTGGCGACCCACGGACCGGCGATTCCGTACGCGCCCGGCAGCTGGGGTCCGCCCCAGGCCGACGACCTCACCGCCGCCGACGGCGGCTGGCACGCGCCCGTCCTCGCCGATGCGGCCAAGGGAGCCCAGCCCCTGTGACGCCGAAACGGCCGGCCAGTCCGCGCGTGCTCGCCATCGACGTCGGCGGCACGCACGTGAAGCTGCTGGTGATGGGATCCCGGGCGCGGCGGAGATTCGACTCCGGCCCGGGGATGACGGCGGCGCAGATGGCGCGCGGCGTCAAGCGCGCCGCGCGCGGCTGGACGTACGACCGGGTGTCGATCGGCTACCCGGGGCCGGTCGCGGGGGGACGTCCGCTGCACGAGCCCGCCAACCTCGGCGGCGGGTGGGTGCGATACGACTTCGCGAAAGCCTTCGGCTGCCCGGTGAAGGTCATGAACGACGCCGCCATGCAGGCGCTGGGCAGCTACCGGGGCGGGCGGATGCTCTTCCTCGGACTCGGCACGGGGCTGGGGTCGGCGATGGTGGTCGAGGGCGTGGTCGAACCGATGGAGATCGCGCACCTGTCGTACCAGAAGGGCAGGACGTACGAGGACTACCTGGGCAAGCGCGGCCTCGACCGCATGGGAAAGAAGAAGTGGCGCCGGCACGTCGCCGACGTGGTGCAGAAGCTGACCGCGGCGCTGGAGCCCGACGACGTCGTGATCGGCGGCGGCAACGTGTCGAAGCTGAAGACCCTGCCCGAGGGCACGCGCGCCGGAAGCAACGCGAACGCGTTCCGTGGCGGGTTTCGCCTCTGGGCTCGCGAGGGCGACCGCCGGGGCGCATGACGCGACGCGCGTGCGGCAAGCTGACGCGGGGATGGCCGGGCGCGCCGCTCAAGCTGTCGCGGCGCTGACATTTTCGGCGCCGCGCGCTTTTTCACTTCCCTCCTCCGTGCCCGCCGCTTATCATCGCCGCACGGCGCGTTCGCGCGCTCCCCCCGAAACGCACGAACGAGGCAACACTCATGGAGAGTTCGACCACGCCGCCGCGCATCGGCCGGTGGTTGGCGATCGCCGCCGTCGCGCTCGTGTTGTGGGTGAGCGTCACGGCCGCCGGTCGGGGGGCGCGGCGTCGCTTTTTCGCCGCGCTGCGCATCGCGCGTCCGGAGAACGTCAGCGTGAACGTGCCGGCGTTCTCGGGGCCAACGGGTTCGCGCCGATTGCAGGACGCCATCGCCGGCATGCTGGCCGACAGCGTTCGCGTCGAGCGCGAGTCGATCGACACGTCGGCCGCCGACGCCGCGGCTGCGGCGCGGCTCGCCGGGTTCGCGGCGTCGCTCCCCGCTGCCCGCCACGACACGCCAAAGTTCGCCGTCGCCACGCCGCGCGCGATCACCATGCGGGTGAGCCGCGCCCAGCTCCAGACCATCGTCACCGAGGCCGGCCGCACCGGGGTCGTGCTGCCGCCGGCCATCGACGGCGCCACGCTCACCATCGACACGCCGGCCGGCATCCGCGCGGAATACGGGCACTGTCCGGTGGACGAAGGACAGACGCTCACCAACCAGATCGCCCAGCGTCCGCCGCCGTCCGCCGACAACGGCGACTGCGTGATCCTCGAACAGCGCTCCGTGGCGGCCGTGCAGGCGCCGCCGGGCCTCGACATGAACGAACTCACCGGCATCGCCCTCGAGGTCGCCGGCATGAGCCCCAACCAGATGCGCGACTTCCAGCGGGCCATCCCGTGGGCCGCCGCGCTCGTGCTCACGATGCCGCGCTTCATGCGCTCGTACGACACCGTGGTGGTCAACGGCGCGCCCGGCATCATGCTCAACACCGCCGGCCGCCGCGGCCCCACGTACGAGCTGCTGTGGGCGGCCGGCCCGCGCGTCTATTCGCTCACCGGCTTCGGCAGTTCGGCCGACGCCGTCGGCCTCGCCAACTCCATCCGCTGAGGCGCGAGCCCCGACGATGACCGCCACCGAATTCGCCATCGAGACGCACGAGCTCCGCAAGGTGTTCGGACCGCAGGTGGCCGTGCGCAACCTGTCGCTCGCCGTGCCCCGCGGGGAGATCTTCGGATTCCTCGGCCCCAACGGCGCCGGCAAGAGCACCTCGATCAAGATGCTGCTCGGCCTCGTCCATCCGACCGCGGGCCGCGCCGCCGTGCTCGGCGCGCCCGTGGGCGACGTGGAGACCAGGCGCCGCATCGGGTTCCTTCCCGAGGACTTTCGCTTCTATGAATGGCTCACCGCCACCGAACTCGTGCGGCTGCATGGGCGGCTGTGCGGGATGAGCGCGGTGCGGCTCCGCACGCGCGTGCCCGAGGTCCTCTACCTCGTGGGACTCGGACCGCACCGGGACCGCACGCTGCGCGGGTTCTCCAAGGGCATGCTGCAGCGCATCGGACTCGCCCAGGCCATCGTGCACGAACCCGACCTCATCTTCCTCGACGAGCCGACCTCGGGACTCGACCCGATGGGCCGCCGCCTCGTGCGCGACATTCTCCGTGCCGAGCGGGATCGGGGCGCGACGGTGTTCCTCAATTCGCACCTGTTGAGCGAGATCGAGGTCACCTGCGACCGGGTGGCGTTCATCAAGGACGGCGAGGTCGTGGCCAGCCGCGATCTCGCCGCCTCGCCGCAGGACGAGATCCGCGTCGTCGTGCACGCCGGCAACGTCTCCGACGCCGCGATCACCGGCCTCTCGCGGTGGGCCACGGCGCCGAGCCGCGACGGCGACCAGCTGCAGTTCAGCGTGGCCTCGGAGGCCGTGCTTCCCGACGTCATGCGCCACCTCGTGGGCGCCGGCGCCGACGTGTTCCGCGTGACCCCCGAGCGTGTCTCGCTGGAGGAGGTGTTCGTGTCCATCGTCGGCGAGGATCGCGGCCTATGAGCGGCATCTGGATCATGACCGGCGTCACGCTGCGCGAGGCCGTGCGCCGCCGGATTCTCTGGACCGCCCTCGGCGCCGGCGCGCTCTTGCTCGCCGTGTTCGCCGTGGCGATGCACCTGCAGGTGCTCGAGTTCCAGGGTCGCGCGATGTCACCCTTCGTGCGCTATCAGGTGGAGGCCGGGATGCTCATGATCGGCCTCTACACCTGCGACCTGCTGGCCGTCGTGCTGACCATCCTCACGTCCATCGACACGCTGGCCGGCGAGATCGGCTCGGGCACGATTCACGCCATTGCCACCAAGCCCATCGCGCGGTCGCAGATCCTGGCCGGCAAGTTCGTGGGCTTCGCGCTGATGATCACCGGCTTCGTGGCCGTCACGTTCGGCGCCACGATCTGGGTGGCCTACGCCACCACCGGCGTCCTGCCGCAGCGCCCACTCGTGGGCCTCGGGCTCATCGTATTCGAATGCCTGGTGGCGCTCGCCCTCACGTTCATGTTCGGCACCTGGTTCTCCACGCTCACCAACGGCGTGGTCGTGCTCGGGCTCCAGGGCGCGGCGTTCATGGGCGGCTGGCTCGAACAGGTGAGCGGCTTCTCACAGAGCGTGCACATCGTCACGCTCGGCGTCGCGTCGAGCCTGCTCATGCCCGGCGAGTCCATCTGGCGGCGGGCGGCGTACGAGATGCAGACGCCGCTCGCCGCCTCGCTGTCGTTCTCGCCATTCGCCAACGTGTCCATCCCGAGCCGGCTGGCCATGGGATATGCCGCGCTGTACCTGGCCGTGGCGCTGGGCATCGCGGTCTGGCACTTCCAGCGGCGGGATCTCTAGGGCGGCGTCCCGCTCTTCCGCTGCGGCACCCACGCCAGATACGCGCAGACCAGCACGTTCACCGTGAACGTGAAGAGCTTGGGCCCCGTCACGCCGCCCGAGAGCGCGATCAGCTCGAAGGGAATGAACGACGCGGTCGCGACGACGGTCAGGTATTCCGCCCACCGCCGCTCCTGCCACAGACCAACTCCCTCGGCGGCGTAGAGCAGCGCGTAGCCCAGCGCGACGACCCCGAGTTCACGGATGCGCGTGGCACTGGTGCCGCTCAGCCAGGCCAGCAGCTCGCGCACGAACCGCGGCTCCCCCGTGAACGAGATCGCCCCAACCCACTCGCGCGCCCGCGCCGTCACGGAAGGCCGCACGAACTCGAATGCGCCGGCCACGGTCACGAGCAGCAGCGAGGCCTTCACGAGTTTGAACAGGGCGATCAGCGCGAGCAGCCGGTCGCGGCGGTGGGTCGGCGGCGCGTTCATGGTGCGAGAAATGTACGGCTCCCCCGCCCCCGCCGGCGTCTGGGCCCGCGTTCAGCCGCTCGTCGCCGTCTGCAGCGCGCGCCGGAATTCCAGCGGCTTGGCGATGTCGGCGAACTGCTCGCGGGTGCCGCCGCTTCCCGTGACCACGATGCCGCCGTATCCGAGGAGCTTGCCGGTGAGCCCCTGGTTCACCTCCACCCCTTCCACCTTCGGCAGGAGCAGCTCGACGGAGCGCGTGCGGAAGACGCCGAGCTTCATGATCACGCGCTTGTTGGTCACCGCGAATTCCGATGAGCCCCGGCGCAGATACGCGCTCAACAGGGCGACCACGATCGCCGCCACCGGCGCCACGGCAACCACCGGCCGCTGCGACTCGTACGCCAGCCAGGTGAGCGGCGCGAACACCAGCAGCGAGAGCAGCGCCGGCGCAACGTAGACGTTCCAGTGGAGCCGGGTGCGAAAGGTCACCTGTTCGCCAGCCAGCAGATTCTTCTCGACGTAGCTCACGGTGCGGATTCCAGTGGGAGGTGCGGTGCGCCCGGGACGGAGGCCGGCGGGGCCCCCAGAATTCTGCATGGGCGGCGCCACGCCGCGCAAATCGGCCGGTCGCACCGGTTCCGCCCCGCGGTCCCATCTGCCAGCTTTGTCTCGTCCTCGTCCCGCGAACCGCCCTGCTGCCCCCTGTGACAGACACGCCCGACGCCGCCAGCTGGCCCGACCGCATTCACGCGGTCTTCGGACGCGCGCGCGTCCGGCAGGTGGCCTATGTGCCCGACGCCGGACACGCCCGACTCATCGCGCTCTGCCGCGACGACCCGTCCGTCCGCGACGTCGCCCTCACGACCGAAGAGGAAAGCGTGGCCCTCGCCGCCGGTGCCTGGCTCGGCGGCGATCGCTCGGCGCTCCTCATGCAGTCCAGCGGCGTCGGCAACTGCGTCAACATGCTGGCCATGACGCGCACTTGCGCCTTTCCGCTGCTGATGCTCGTCACCATGCGCGGGGAGTTCGAGGAATTCAATCCGTGGCAGGTTCCGATGGGCACCACGGCCGAGGCGGTGCTGCGGTTGTGCGGCGTCGAGGTCTGCCGGGTCGACGAAGCACCCGAGGTAGAATCGGTGGTCGAGGCGGCGGCCGAGCGTGCGTTCGGCCACGAAGCTGCGGTGGCGGTGCTCCTGTCGCAGCGGCTCGTCGGCCGCAAGCAGTGGGTGAAGTGATGCTCGACCGACGAAAGGTGGTGAAGCGCTTGCTCGCGTCCCGCGGCGACGCCCTCGTGGTGGCCGGCCTCGGCGCCAGCGCCTGGGACGTCGCGGCCGCCGGCGACGACGACCGCAACTTCTACCTCTGGGGCGCCATGGGCGGCGCGTCGATGATCGGACTCGGGCTGGCGCTCGCGCAGCCGCGCCGGCGCGTGCTCGTCATCACCGGCGACGGCGAGATGCTGATGGGGCTGGGCTCGATGGCCACCGTCGCCCTGCAGCGGCCGCGCAATCTGGGCATCGTCGTGCTGGACAACGGGCGCTACGGCGAAACCGGCATGCAGCCCAGCCACACCGCGGGGCCGACCAAGCTGGCTGCGGTGGCGACCGCATGCGGCATCGACTCCGTGCATGACGTCGAAACCTTGGCGGATGTCGAGCGGCTGGCGGCCGCGCTCGCCGCGCCGACGGACCTCGTGTTCGCGCGCGTACGCATCGCGCCGGAGGAGCTGCCTCGCGTGCTGCCGGAGCGCGACGGTGAGCGGCTCAAGGCGCGGTTCCGCGCCGCGCTCGGCATCGGCCGCGGATGAGTTGGATCCGCGCCTTGCGCGCGCGAGCGTGCGAAGTGGGCGAGCAGCCCGAACGGAGCTTCCACGCGAAAGCCCCGCCCGACTGTGGAAGTCGCGGCGGGGCTTGATGTTCGCCGGAAGTGGGCCTGAGAGGAGTTGAACCTCTGACCTCACGCTT